>NZ_CP049903.1 GCF_018448495.1 Psychrobacter sp. WY6 | reverse complement strand
TACAAGCTATATTTTAGACGCCCATGATAATGAAAGGTACGTTCGTTTAAAAAAGCACCGTGAGTTTTTAAAATCATCGCTCATAAGATGCAAAGTGAGGCTAAGGAACACCAAGCAGCTTTACCCCCTAAAAGCAGTCAGGACAGTGCCACGGTTCATTGCTTGATGCTTACTCATCAGCACAGTAGCTGCTAGAAATCGCCTAATTGAAGGTACAGCTGGATCGTCTACTAATTAGCGAAAGGTTAGGAGACGGTTATCGGTGTTTTAAGCGTTTAGAATAGCTTTAGCTACCATCGTATCGGACAGAGCGTAAACGTATATAAGAGTGGTTTCTAGGCTTTTTAGCAACGGTTTGATAAGTGTTTACAGATGTGTCGATAATGGTACTGAAAATGAAGACAAACTATCTACAAAAAATGAGACTGATATTGAGAATGTGAACACAGGGTGTCCAGAATGACGACGAAGATATTCAAAATATCTTTGACCTGCTTTTGAAGATCTTCAAGATCTAAGCTTGATCCGAACCATGCGACGTGGAATAACATTAAGAATGGACAATTGCTGCTGAGCTACTGATCAGTTTTACAAGTGATTGGTCGATCAAATTATCATCTTAATCCGTCGGTTTTTTTTGGTTTTCCTTATTATTTAAAATAAAAATTTTTTTTACTTTTCTTTAAAGACTTTAGACAGTCTGTAAGCTTTGCTATTAAAGGGTTACGCACTCTATTATGCTACTTTATCCCGCATTATGCTATTTATCCCGCATTATGCTACTTTTATCCCGTTAAATGCTACTTTTATCCCGCATTATGCTATCTTAAAGTAACTAGCATAATGAGGTTGTCATAATGATGATGTCGAGCTATACGAAAAAAAAATACCTGAAAAATGGATTGTTATGCAGAATAAAAATTACTCAAGCTTTTAGAGATGTCTATTGATGAGAAGCGCATCATTATTCTAGCGAGCCCATTGGTTAGGGTTAATAATGCTACTGAAAAAACACCGATAGAGGTTGCGTCTTCTGAATTGCTAAGCTTAGCGGAATAGATAGAAACTCGGCTTATAAGCAAATGAAATCAGCTAGCAAAAAATTAATGAAGCGTACATTCATTTATGAGGATAAGGATGGTGATGATACAGAGGTTCAATGGCTAATCAGGTCGAAATATGCAGATGGCTATATATCGATGCATTTTACAGATGAGGTAATATACTTACTTCAGGTTTTTGATAAGCTCAACCCTTACACTATTTAAAAGAAGATATCTTAAACCTCAAATTGACTTACTCGTTAGACCTTTACCATCTAGCAAAAAAGTCTGAGGGGAAGGGTGGTTTTTCTATGACTTTAGATCAATATAGGCAAGAACTTGGCACGCCTAAGTCGTATGAGCGCATCAACAATTTGAAAGAGAATGCAGTTGATGGGCCCATAAAAGAAATTAATCAGAAAACCGACATCAAAATCACCTATGAAAACATCAAACGTGGACGCACAGTTACAGGTTTGACATTCACCGTCAAGGCCAAGCCAACTAAGAAAAAAGGACAGGAGGGCCTAAATCAGAATAATGAGGATAGAGATATCCCACCTCTAACCGTTAAGCAAATTGATCGTTTTGCCCCTTTGTTGGCTAACTACTCACCGTTTGGTAGTTACGCACCATCAGGTAAAAGCACTCAAGAAGTTATTAGTTGGTTACACACTCAATTAAGAGATGAGGCTTTTTTAAAGACCCACAAAAAGCACTTACTGGCGATAGGCTATACGTTCCCTAAGCAGAAATCATAGCAAAGAAAAAAAGAGTAATTGAGCTAGCGTAGCCTATACAAATGGCTTATATTATATGTACATAAATAAGCTAAAAGTGATGTTATGACGACAACTAATTATAATATTAGGCTCGATCAAGAGCTAAAAGAAAATGCTTTTTCGGTATTTGAAAGCTATGGATTAACACCGTCTCAAGCGATCAAATTATTTTTGACCCAAGTGGGCAAACCAATAAAGTGCCACTATCTTTTGAGTATCAGAAAGTAGCAGCTGTCAGTCAAGATGAATTGCCAATCTATAAAGAGCATACTGATTGAGAGAAAAGATGAGTATTAGATTTGAATGGGATGAACAAAAAAACATCACCAATCAGTGCAAACACCGTTTATCATTTGAGGCAGCTACCCGGGTTTTTAGATCCTTTATGCCTGCGTCAGCAAGACAGGTATGAAAATGGTGAGGAGCGGTGGCAGGCGCTGGGTACAATAGACGGCACAGCAGTCTTATTAGTAGCCCATACGCAGACAGACATAGATGGTGGCGAGGTTATACGCATTATCTCGGCTAGGCGTGCCACAAAGAGTGAGAGGAGGCAATATGAACAAGGTTAGCTATCAAATAGACGATTTACCACCACTAACGGCAAAGCAACAAGCGGACTTAGAATATTTAGCAACGCTTAGTGATGACAATATTGATTTATCAGATATTCCAGAAGTTACGGATTGGTCAAACGCTATCCGTGGCAGTATTAAGCCGCAAGCGTTCTCTGCTGAAGCGAGCGTCATCAACCCAAGTATCATTGCCAAGTTTAAGGATAGAGCCAAGCAAACAGGTGGTGACTATCAAGAAATGATCAATAATGCGCTAGAAGAATACTTAGCGGATCACTAACTATAATTTAATGACCGTGACCTCAAGATCACTTGAGGTTTTTTTATATTTTGTATTGTAGTATATTGTAAATTGTATTATACTACATACATAATACAACAATTACATATTTATTCATACAAAATTAAGGACGATGATGATGGCCATCACTATTCAGCAAATTCATGCTACTGCCGACCAATTGCAAGAACAAGGAATTAAGCCAACATTAGCTGAGGTGCGTAAGGCTTTGGGCGGTGGTTCATTCACAACCATCAGTGAGGCGATGAAGTCTTGGCGTCAGGATAACCAAGAAGAAGAGCAGCTCAGACAGGTTGAGCTACCAAGTGGTATCACTGAGCGCTTACAAGCGCTTGGTGCGGATATGTGGCAGACGGCCATTGATATCGCTAATGATCGCTTGGTGAAAGAGCGTGAGGCACTAGAGAGTATTAAGGCCAAGGCACAAGCTGAAACAGATGAGGCGCAAGAGGCGGTTAAAACGCTAGAGAGTGAACAAGCCGATTTGTTGGTACAGCTCGATGAAGTCACAGCAACGGCAGAGGCAGCAGCAATCAGTACAGCTCAAATGACTGCTGAGCGTGATACGCTGTTACAGACGCTCAGTGATACTCAGCACGCGCTTGAGCTTGAGCAAGCTAAAACAGATGCAGCCCAAGTGCAACTTGCAGAGCTACACAGCAGCTTTGACCAGCAAGCAAAAGAGCTTAACGTCAACTTATCAAAAGTGGCCACGCTTGAAGCCACTGCTCATAGCGATAAAGCAGAAATTTCACGTCTGCAAATAGAACTGACCGCGACTAAGGATGAGCTAAAGAAAGTCACTACTGAACGCAATGAGATAGCGACTGACACAGCAGAGGTTAAAGGGGAGTTAAAGGCCATAATCGCTGAGCGTAACAAACTATCAGGACTCAACGATCAGTTGACTCAAACACAGGCTAAGCTTGAAGCTGAGCATAGCGTATTGAATAAACAATATAGCGAGCTATCAAGCCGTCATTTATCAAAGCAGGAACAAGTGACTCTGTTACAAGATCAACTTAAGAAAGCACAAGATGCTCTAATACTTATTCAAAACAAAGATAATACTTTGGATGCTGACTAAATAAAAGTATTCGAGGTTTCAGTTTAATTAGGATTTCAAGATAAAGAACAGTTATAAGTTTGGGAGGTAGTTTACCCAAGGCATAGATCTCGTTCTATTCACACTAAGCTTATGAATCAACCATGACAATATCGACTCACTGAATAAGTGACTGCTGTATAATAACTATTCTAAATTTTTCTCTGGACTCTTATAGTATATAGCCGAGTGGGCTATATACTACTTAAATTAGCCTAAGTGAATTTATGCTGATTTTGGAGCCTTGAGCAGATTTCAAGGAACACTCACCCTAAAGCGATTATGAGTAGATAAAATACTCACAATCGCTTTAGTGCATTCCTTGGATTTGATGTGATTAGTCATGCCGACTTCATCGCCCATCGCGTCATCAAGACCGTATCACTGTATCAAGCTACGGTTGTTAAGATTACGGCTGATAGCACCGCCTAGACACGCTCTTAACCGCTACTGTGCTGTCATACGCTAGCAAGGGCATAAACCCAATATACCGCTACGATATGCACGAGTAACCACTCATTGCGTTGCTCAATATGTCTAGAACCCCTGTCGAGAGCTTACCCCTGTGTCAAACGCAGTCGTCGCCGAGGCCTGCCACCCATTTGACGGGTAACGGGTACAAAGAGAGCAGCACAAGGATGTAACGAGCGAACAAGCAGTTTTTAAAATGTATAGTGAATAAGGTTGATATGAAAGCAGTTTTTGGATAAAATGCACCTACACGGGCATTTAATGCTGTTCAAATAACGCACTGCGTGCTTATTTGTTCGTTACAGGGTGTTGACGCACTCTGTAACCGTTAGCTACATTAAAAACTAAATGCCTCTAGGAGTCAACTCCCAGAGGCATTTTTTTGTTTAGTCTTTCGATATGACTCTGGTAAATCTTTAGGTGCTATCATAATCAACTTTCTCAAGTACTTCAAATCGCTTTGAGAGTGTCATAATCTCTCAAAAAACCATCTGAACCGCCTCAGGTTTTCGGAGACTAAACAGTCTTAGAGAGTACGACGAACTCGGGGTGGTTTACCCATACGCTTTGAGCTAAGCCACATCTTCATGAGCGTCGTTTCGTAATTTGTCTTGTAATGCTAGCAATCCAAAAATTTCTCAGTTTTGCGCCAGAAATGTGCAGGTAGTGCACAAGCGGTATCATGTGGCATCTTAAACGCGCTTGCCGATAATTCTTGTAATGAGTAATGATATCAGTAGTGTCTATTTCTGACTGATCAAATCATGAAAGGTTAAATACACCCTGATGTTAAGCACAAAAAAACCCAGCAATGATAGTAAGATCTACTGGGTTGGAGAAAAGCAATAAATATGTTGTGCTGACTTCTCAGGTCTTATTTATCATTCATAGCAAGGTAGATATTACGATCTGATGCGGATGCGTCATCCACATATTTTGAATCACGCCATGTCGTATAAGCATAGACACCACTGTATGGGCTGATACTGTTCTGACGGAAGTCAGAAATCCAATCTGTACCATCGAAAATTTGAATATGGCCATGTGGACGCTTTGATGAGCGATCATAGACAATAACATCACCTACTTGGGTTGGCATATCATTGCTGATTTTGCTGAAACCTGCTTTATCAAGTGTGCCACGAGTAGCGTACTGATAGGCTGAAGGATTTGGAGTGAACTCATAACCAGCTGATTGTAGTGCTTTACGTACGTAACGGGCACAGTATCCAGAGCTGCTAGATAGAGCCACTCGTGAAGCGCGAGCAGCAGCGATAGCGGGTGCTGAATTGCTATCAGGGATAGTATTGACTTGCTGCTGTTGTCTTTCAGCATATAAGCGGCTACTTGATAACGAAAGCTGTTTCTTTTTGTTGAGCCTGCGCACTTAAGTTGCTAATTGCTTGACTGATTTCATCATTGCTAGAAACATAAGCACCACTTTTGGTGCTATAAATATTTTTTGACGAACTGTAGTTTGATGCCGCAGAAATATTGGTTATATTATTACTTGTTTGAAAGGTCGTTACAGCAGCAGTACTCGTTTGTGCTATGCCCATACCCAGTACTGACAAAATCAATAAGGCCTGTTTCATAAATCTAATACCTACGGTTAATTCAAAATGGTCTGTTGTCCATAACAGAGCAGTCAATTAAATCTCAACAACTCAAGAATATACACATTGTGGTGACTAATAATTATGCTGCAAACCCTTATTCCATAGGCGGCCGGCATTATCAACGATTTCGCTAAAACCTTAAATTTATTGGAAGTCAAACTGTTAGCCAAAACACAAATCGGACTTTAGCATAGGCTGTAAAGCATGTCATCACTAATAAAAATCTGATAAAGCTCTTTTTAAGCTTATAAAATGATAAAAAATACCTATTTTATAATGTAATTTCGTGTAACATTTATAGAATATAGCTGACCAACCTGACAACAATATCTCCTGTTTGAAGCAGAAAAAAACGTTTGAGGATTAAATCCTTAATTTAGATTTAATCCTCAAACGTTTTTTTAGTGGGTGAAGTAATTATGCTATATAGGGTTTAACCAATTATTAAAATAATATACTAATTTATAGTGTCAATATGAATTTTAATTCGCTAAGGAACTATGTAATCTTACGTAATTGTTGCGATACATCATGTAGTTCCTTGTATTAATTTCTAAGAAATTGGTTATTTTAAAGACAGATAACATCTAAAATAGGTTACATTGACATAAAAAGTTACATATCCAAATTTGTTTTTAGCTTTTGAAGTTCCACTATCTGATGAAAAAATTAGGTTTAGGAATAAAAATCCTTGTACTAACATAGGTATTAATTCTGCAAATGGAATGTATCTTGTTAGAACTGCATTTATATTTATTTGTTCATGCACCTCGACACTTATTTCTAATATGCAGACTGCTTACCCCAATCATAAATACCGCGTTTGTAAGCATAAATCAGCATGATTAAGCCGGCGATAATCATCGGCGCGCTTAAGATTTGCCCTTTGGTCATCCAACCTAATAATATGAATCCTTGGTCAGCATCTGGCTGGCGGAAGAATTCAATGATAAAGCGGCTGATGCCATAGCCTAGTAAGAATACAGCGGAGGCGGCCATACGTGGACGTGGTTTTGATGAATACCACCATAAGAATATAAATAGCAGCAGACCTTCGGCAAAGGCTTCATATAGCTGTGATGGATGACGAGGCAATATGTATTGACCATTGACTTCAATCATCAATTCTTGCAATTGTGGATTGCTCTGTAATTGCTCCATATCAAACGCCGCGGCTTGCGGAAAGTAGGTCAGCCAGTTATAGCCACCGTCTGAGACGCGACCCCATAATTCGCCATTGATATAGTTGCCGATACGCCCAAACAGTAAGCCGGTTGGTACACAAGGAACGATAAAATCGAATACTTGAAAGGTAGTCTTTTTATATTTACGGGCAAAGAACCACATACCTAGCATGACGCCGATAAAGCCGCCGTGGAAAGACATACCGCCTTCCCAGACTTTAATATATAGGCAGGGTTTTGGAGTAATTCACCGAACTGATAAAACAGCACATAGCCAATACGACCGCCTAAGATGACACCAAGCGCGCCATAAAAGACTAAGTCAGAGACCATGTCGGTGGTCCAATTGTCGCGTTTGGTACTGCGATACCAAGCCAAACCGTAAGCGGCAGCAAAGGCTAGCAAATACATTAGCCCATACCAGTGCACTTCCAATGGACCCAAGGAAAGCGCTACGGGATCATACTGAGGATGAATCATCATAAAGGCATCATAATTATTGGTAATAGAATGTATGAAATAGGCTTATATAAGTTTTTGTCCCAATTGAAAAGTACAACTATCGCAAGTCAGAATCTCATCTTATGGATAGAGAGACCTTCCAAGTAAACTCGCCTTCGATCTAATCTGAGCGGTTCATAGACAGTATGAAGGTATTTACTACCTGGCAATCAACAACTTTACAGCAACCTCAAAAAGACACTCATCTTTGATAGTAATACTAACTTTGCCATTATGAGCATTGGCGATAGCTTGCACAATAGATAAGCCTAAGCCTGTTCCTGAATGCATCGTATTCGTTTTATCATGACGATAGAATCGCTCAAACAGTTTATCGGCTTCAATCTGATTTAATGGTTTGTCTAGACGGTTGGTCATAGTTATTCTTAACCAGAGCTGCTCTGGGGATTGAATATCGTCTTTTGGCGCATTAAGCGAGGTGCTTGAAGTGAGGACAGTAGCGGATATCATAATAGTGCTATTACTAGCCGCATAATAAATCGCATTTGACATCAGGTTGGCAAACAGCCGTTGCAATAAGCCTTTATCACCTAGTACTGTTTTAAAATCACCCGATTTTTCAAAGATTATCTCACGATCCTCAGCAATCATCTCATAATAATCTATAAGCTTTGTGATCAAGCTCTCTATATCGACATGACTGATTTGCGAATCACTCAGCTCTTTTTGAGTTTTTGCCAGTAATAACATATCGTTAATCATGGCGGATAACTGCTTTAACGTATCATGCTGATGATGCAATTGCTCAATGTATTCGTCGCTTTCTCTTGGCTTAGTTAACATGACTTGCGTTTGCGTACTCAGCGTCGCTATTGGCGTACGTAGCTCATGGGCGATATTGTCTGAAAACCGTGATAATGATTCAAAGTTACTTTCAAGCTTGACCATCATAGAATTATAAGACTCCGTTAGTGGACGTAATTCTAACGGCATATCGCCAACCACAATTCTTTCATCTAACCTTTGAAGATTAATGCCTTTCATCTTTTGTACGATAGTAGCTAGGGGAGCAAAACCCCAGTGTACACTTAGTGCTGCTACTGAAACCAATAATAAGGTAATGGCGATAAGTATCAAGCTCAGCTGGCGATTAAACTGGATAAGATATTGATTATGCACATCGATAGGTAGAGCATAAATGCCAAAACCTCTTGATGTGTAATGATAATGGCTCGGTAATGCCTATTATTTATCTTGATCATAAACTGCTGATCGCGATAGTCCTGCAATAGTTGTAACAAGCTAAAATCTGCCGGTAGATCATTGATGAAATTACTGGGATCGCTGGATAATAATTTGCCATTTTTATCTGATACTAAGGTTTTTAAATCATAATCCAGCCAAGAAGAATGTAGATGATTGGCATCAATTAGCGCTTGCGACTTTGATACTGTGAATGGTTCTATGTGATCTTCCAAACTAACCATACGTTTGCGCAGGTTAAAAGCTGCATGAGTAAGGATTTCTGAGTCCATTTGCTCAAAGTGTCCACTCACAGAGCGCTGAACCCATGCGTAGATAATAACCTGAGAGATAATAACGAACTCGTAAAAAAATGTCGAAAAAACAGTGACCAACGCCGATTCTTAGATTTATGTCTCATTTGATGTCAGACTGTCTTTATTAATACTATCGTCGCCCATGCCACTATCCACGTCGACAGCCAGTGGCTCTAACTTGTAGCCCATTCCGCGTACCGTATGAATCAGCTTTATATCAAATCCATCATCAATTTTTATCCGCAAGCGCCTTATAGCCACGTCAATGACATTCGTATCACTCTCAAAGTTTATATCCCATACTTGCGAGGCGATCACAGTGCGCGGCAGTACCTCACCTTGACGTTCTAAGAAAAGTTGTAATAAAGCAAACTCTTTAGCAGTCAATTTTATATTAGTGTTGCCTCTATGAACGGTGCGTTTGGCAATATCCATTTTCAGATCAGCTATGTGTATGACCGAGCTTTTATAATCAGATTGATTGGCACGGCGCAATAGGCTTTTTATTCTAACAATCAGTTCAGCAAAAGCAAAAGGCTTGGTCAGATAATCATCGCCACCAATTTCAATACCTTTGATCCGATCGCTTAAATCATCTTTAGCCGTTAAAAATAAAACTGGCGTATGCTTTCCAGCAGCTCGGTAGCGCTGTACCAACTCAAAGCCACTGACGTCAGGTAGCATGACATCCATCAAAACCACACTAAAATCTTCAGTCATTAACGCATGATAGCCATCTAAACCTGTCATGTGATGATCCACGATGAAACCGGCCTCAGTTAAGCCTTTAATATATTCTCCAAGGTTTTTCATCTCTACTAGTACTTTCATCGTTGCTTACCTTTATATCATTATAGTTGTCAACAGCGTATCACTAACATTGTTAGCTTATCAGCCATATATTTATCAGGAACCCTTGTTATAACAGTGTTCTTTGGATAGACAGATGCTGGTATTTGGTTTTAATGACAAGAAGATGACAATATTATGCTGTTCCTAACGAACATGTAATATCCGTGTCATCTAGCTGTCAGCCACCATTTAGTATTCTAAATCAACGCCGCATATTGGCTTGTCTCTGATACAGACTGCCTCTACGAGTAAAGCAATTATCCTACTTAAACAGTTTGTTATTTATCTTTAAAGGGTCTTATATGAAAAATTATAGTTCATTAAAAAAAGCAGCTTTGCTTTCAGTATCGATGTTAGTGGGCATGTCAGCGGCCAATGCGCATACCACAAACTTAGATGCTTCTGTTCTCGGTAATTGTGATGCGCTCACTAGTTTTGCGCAGATCATAACGATGCACAGATTTCTAGCGCGCAAATGAAAGGCTATGTTGATGCGAGAGTCGCGTGTCAGGTACAGCATCAAGATCAACACTTGCAGTCTGAAAAGTATTTTGTGAAAAAATATGGTAGCGATCGTGATAGAAATGCTGAAGCCATATTAAATGAATATATCGCGCATTAAAATCTAAAGCGGTGAGAATGACAGCATTGTAATCTTAACGTCATCACCAGTCAGAATGATTAATGTATCGGAGGTTTAACAGCTATTGAACTCAATAGCCTTTAATCCAAACAATAGGAATTAATCATGTCACAATTTAAATTACTGTCTAAATCAATCGCAATGACGGCCATCGCTCTTGTCGTATCGACCTCAGCTATGGCGCATGACCCTAAAATGCATGCTGAAAAAGATCAAATGAACTGTGAAAAAATGCAAAAGCATATGGATATGATGGGAAAATGGATCATAGCAAGATGGACATGAGCGATCCTGCCATGAAAGCGATGATGGCTAACATGGGTAAAATGAAGCAAATGTACCAAAAACACTGCGTTACTAACGACAGTAAATCTTAAAAATTTTAGCTCTGTTAAATAGCAGTCAACACTTAACGGAAATAAATTTTTAGGAAACATATGAAATTTTTATTGGGTGCGCTCTTTACCGTATTTGTGGCAATCGTTAGCGTGTTTGCGGTTGTTACTAGTGGCGTTGTCAATGTGGGAGCTGACCAAGAGCATAGCCCAATGATGTTTAGCTTTTTAGAAATGCTCGCAATCGTTCCATAGAAAATGCCAGTAAAGATATTGTGGTACCAGATTTAGAGAAGGTTGAGCTAATCAGTTCTGGTGGCGCGGACTATAAGGATATGTGTGCAGGCTGTCACTTGTCTCCGGGAGTGGCACAAACTGACTTTAGTGAGAGCTTATATCCAAAGCCGCCCAACTTTACCAAGGCTGATATTGTCAAACGTTATCAAACAGAAGACGGTGCAAAGCAAAGCTTTTGGGCAATCAAGCACGGTATTATGGCATCTGGAATGCCTGCGTGGGGCGCGTCCCATGATGACGGTAGAATGTGGGCAATGGTAGCCTTCATTAGATCGTTACCTGAATTAGATGAAAGCCAATACACGATGCTAACCACTAGGATAGATGGCGATATGATGGACATGTCATTTGACGGTGATATGAATATGTCAGATGGTGGTATGGGTATGAATATGTCGGATGATGGATCTGGAATGCAGCATTAATACTTTCTAGATATGAAAGCCTCCTAACTCACGGTTGTCGCTATTAATAATGCAGTACTGAACAGTGCTGCATTTAATGTTTTTAGTTAAGTACATAAGAATTCAAATATAGGGTGTAAGTTTTTAGAATATCGAGCATAACAATAGACGTTTAGGAGTAATTTAATGAGACATTACACACATGCTTTCTAATGGACATAGCTGGTTATCCGGTGTCCTTTTATTGGTGGTGACATCGTCACTCTCGTTAACGCTAGCCGCTTGCAGCCAATCTAATACCAGTGGCTCTGATTCTCAACCAGTAAAGGTTGAACAGTCTGCTACCCAGAATGCACAAGTACAAAATGAAAGTTCTGCTCCTACAAATGCTCCCGTAACAGCTCGTCATCATTACTCAAAAACGTCTCAGCCACGGTTTATAAAGATGCCAACTGCGGCTGCTGTAAAGAATGGGTAGGCTATGCAAAAAACAATGGATTAAGTGCAACCACGCACGATGTGGAAGATCTATCCTTATTTAAGGAGCGTTATGGCGTACCACAGCAAATGCGCTTTGTCATACCACCGTTACCACCGACGGTTTTGTCTTTGAAGGGCATGTCCCTGCTAAACACATGGCTGAATTCTTAGCAAATCCTCCTGCACAAGCTATTGGACTTGCCGTACCGAGTATGCCGGTTGGTAGCCCCGGTATGGAGTATGAAGGTAAATTCATGCCTTATAAGGTAATGCAGCTTAATAAAGACGGCACCACAGAAGTCTATGCTGCTATTGAGTCCTCAGCAGCAGCTGTAGTGTTGGCTTAGATGTGAATAGATTCTGTTAAATATCGAAAATTATAACTATAAGCTTAACCACCATCTCTCAATTAAATCAGGTTATCATTATGAATAAAAAGAACATACTGAACCGCCGACGTTTTTTAACCGGATCCTCTGCTGTCCTTGGTGCCTCCTTGATGCCGACTATTGCTAGTAGCGCATTGGGACAATCGAGTCGCTCAGGCAGTCAGGGCGCTACTATTAATAGTGATCAAAACGTTCATAAAGTACCTGTATTGACAGGGAAAGAGTTTGATTTATACGTCAGTAAACAGTCGCTATTGTGAACGGCAAAAAGAGCATGGCGACGCTCATCAATGATTCACTACCAGCACCGACGCTAAAAATGCGTGAAGGCGATACGGTGGTGATACGTGTTCATAATCAGATGGATGAATCAACCTCTATCCATTGGCATGGACTACTAGTACCGTTTGAGATGGATGGGGTGCCGGGCATTAGCTTTGATGGCATTCCTGCGAACAGCACCTTTACTTATAAATTCAAATTAAAACAATCAGGCACTTATTGGTATCACTCACACAGTGGGTTCCAAGAACAAACCGGTATGCTGGGTGCCATTGTGATTGAACCTAAAGGGCGTGAGCGTCATCCTATCGACGACCATGTGATCGTGCTTAGTGATTGGACCAGCCGCAACCCGCATAATCTCTTGAAGCTGCTCAAACAGCGCGCCGACTTTGACAACTACCATCTACCAGACTTCAAAAAACTGCTTGCTGATATTGCCGAAACGGATATGAAAACCGCGTTTGATAAGCGCAAAATGTGGAATCAGATGCGCATGATGCCCACTGATTTTACGGACTTGTCGGGTGAAAACACATTTACCTACCTTATCAATGGCAAAACGACCGCAGCTAATTGGGCGCAAATCGTCAAAGCAGGACAGCGCGTTAAATTACGCTTTATCAATGCCTCAGCGCAAACCATCTTTGATGTACGCATACCCGGTCTTAAAATGACAGTCGTCTCAACGGATGGTAATGATGTCGCACCAGTCGCTATTGATGATTTTCGTATTGGCGTGGCTGAGACCTATGATGTCATTGTCACCCCGACCAAAGATGCGCATACCATATTTGCCCAAAACATAGACCGTTCGGGCTATGTCGCAGCAACGCTTGCCACCAAAGAAGGTGCTCGTGCGGCAACGCCTGCTATGGACAAAATTGAATGGCTCACCATGGCAGATATGATGGGTGCTATGGGTGCTAATGGTTATAAAGCTAAGCACGCTAAAACAGAATATGACTTTAAGTCTGATATGCGTGTGGACAGTCCACGTATGAACCTTGACGATCCAGGTATCAACCTGCGCAATATTAATAGAGAGGTATTGAATTATAGTCAGCTACGCTCTGTCGATGAGGCAATATTTGCGGAGCAGCGCAAGCCTACCCGAGAGATCGAGCTACATTTAACCGGTAACATGGAGCGCTATATTTGGGCGTTTGATGGGGTTAAGTTCAGTGAGGCCACGCCGGTCAATATCAAGCCGGGTGAGCGCGTGCGTATTACCTTAGTCAATGACACGATGATGAATCATCCGATGCATTTACATGGGATGTGGAGCGATTTGCGCATGCCTAACGGTGAGTTTCAGGTGCGCAAGCATACTGATGGTGCAACCAGCTCAAAAAATTAGCTTTGATGTCACAGGAGAAGCTGGTCGATGGGCATGGCATTGTCATCTGCTCTATCATATGGAAGCCGGTATGTTCAGAGAAGTGGCGGTCGTTTAAGCAAATCTTTGGTTGATAGGTGAGAGATGAGATGAAAATACATAAAGTGGGTTTACGGTTCGCTGGGGTATCATCATTGGTATTACTAGCATCATCATTTGCTAATGCTGCTGACCCTGCCACTGCTAAAAAAGACATGACTATGTCAGATATGGACCATAGTAGTATGGACATGTCGGATATGGATCACAGCAAAATGGATATGTCTGGTATGGACATGTCGGATATGGATCACAGCAAAATGGATATGTCTGGTATGGGCATGTCGGATATGGATCATAGCAAAATGGATATGTCGGTATGGGCATGTCGGATATGGATCACAGTGGCATGGATGTCAGGCATGGACCATGGCAGTATGGATATGTCAGGTATGCAAGGTGGTAAAGCTCCAGCTGATGCTCGCAGTCCTGACTATTCAAACGGTGTTCCCTATGGACGCTATGGTCAGCCTATGATGATGGGTGATATGCCATTATGGGGCGTTTCTGTAGACGATTTAGGCTATCAGTTTGATGACGATCAGATTAATTATGAGGTTAGTGCTTGGTATGGCCTAGATGAGCGCCGTCTATCTTTACGTAGTGAAGGTAGTGTTCAGACCAAAGATGAGAAAGACATTGATAGTCTGACCTCATTGTCTTACTGGAAGCCGCTAAGTATTTTTTGGAATGGCGAAGCAGGGGTCGCCTATGATACCAAGAATGATAAGCCTGCCATTATGGCCGGTATTGTCGGCACAATGCCTTACTTTATTGAAACAGATGCTAGAGCATATCTCTACACCGATGGTCAAGTTAGGCTTGATCTTGGTGCAGAATATGAATGGCGTTTGAGTCAGCACTGGGTTGTGATACCGGAAGTTGGTCTGTCAGCTTTTAGTAAAGACGATATTGACAATCATATCACCAAGGGATTCAATGAATTAGAGACTGAAGTTAGACTGACTTATGAAACCTTAGGTCGTCAACTGGCACCTTACGTCGGTGTGAGCTATGAGACGGCTCTTGGCAGTGCGCGTGACCAGCGGCGTCAAGAAAATGAATCGGTTGATAGCAGTAGTTTGACTGCCGGTGTTAAATTCTGGTTCTAACATTGTCAAAATTATAGGAGATATATTATGAATACTTCTGATCAAAACAGCATGAATCATCAAAGCCATCAACAGGGCATGAATCCTTATGTGAAGTTCACTTTGATGATTCTGACGTCTACGATTGTAATGTTTATCATGATGTATTTTAATACCTATCAATTGGATCATGTTTATTTTAGTGAGACCCGAGCTTATATGGCGTCTACATGGGTGCCGGTATGGCCGTCATTATGCTGGCCTTTATGGGTAATATGTATAAGAAGACCAAGGTAAATCTACTGGTTTATGGAATAAGTGTAGTAATGTTTGCTGTAGGTATTTGGGGTGTGCGTTCCCAAGCAACGGTTGATCAAGTCGATTGGATGCAAGCCATGATACCTCATCACTCGATTGCCATTTTGACGAGCTCAAGAGCAGATATTGAAGACCCTAGAGTACAACAGCTCGCTGACGATATTATTAAAGCGCAAAAGCGTGAAATCGCTGAGATGCAAGCGCTTATTGAAGAGCTCGAATAGACGGCTATATATAGAGGTATGGCAAGCTAAGAAATTGATTATGAAAAAATGGTGATACCTGGTATCAGCGCTATAGTCTTCGCTGGTACCTTTACCTTAAAAGGACAGATTGCACAGATAATTAATGTGATTTTTTACCTACCCCTTCAACTGCAGTAACTGCTCTTTGTTTTACTGTTCTTATTTCAAAACCTCTTATTCCTATATCGAAATGTTCAATATCTGTCGATTGCTATTCTTGAGTGATAGTAAGCATCTAAAAGTATACGCTCGCCCACCACTGTCAATATGAGTGCTATGAGTCTTGGAGAAATACTATGATGGAAGGCATGGGTTGGGGTTGGATGGCTCTCTGCTTGTTGTTTGCGCTATTTTGCGCAGTACTAGTACTAACAATCATGGCACTGCTCAAGTATTTGCGTGATAAAAACTAAATTCCAATTGAAAAGTATAGAAATTATTTTTTAGAGGTTTTTAGATTAATGATTAGATGAATAGCAATCGAGGATTGATGATAGTGCTTTAAGAGTTGTACTTATTATAAATATTTATTGTCTTCAAGGAGTGGTTTTATGAAACATATTGCCGATGAAAAATCTATCAAAGGTGGTCAGTACGATAAAGTACCAGAAAATTATAGTGGTACGGTTTTATATCTGCCCGATGCATCCTGAGGTTAGAGATACTGAAAAGAGCGATTGTCCGATATGCGGCATGTTTCTTAAACCTGAAGACGAGGTTGCTGAATCCAACAACCATGAAGATAGTCATGCGCATTGTCATGGAGCGGATGCTAATAATAGTAATGAGGTAAATTCTGTCGAAGACGATAAGTACGACAAGATACCGGAAAATTATAGCGGTACGGTCTATATTTGTCCTATGCATCCAGAAGTAAGAGATGTTGAAAAAAGTGACTGCCCAATATGTGGCATGTTTTTAAACCTGAAGACGAAGTTGCTAAAGATGATAGTCACGCTAGCTGTCATGGAAAGGATACTGATAGTAGCGGAGTAAAATCTGTTAAAGGCGGTAAATACGATAAAGTACCTGCTGATTACGATGGCACGGTATATACCTGTCCTATGCATCCTGAAGTGAGAGACGTTAGAAATAGCGGTTGTCCGATATGTGGTATGGCGCTTGAGCCCGAAACGCTTACTATCGGTGAAGAGGACACCTCAGAGCTTGACGACATGACTCGTCGTTTTTGGATATGTACCGTGTTGACTGTACCGCTATTAATATATGATGAGCGGTATGTTTGACTTAAACGTAGTTAATTTTAGTCAGTATGGTATCTCCTCAAAGATCTTACAATGGGCTGAGTTAGTGCTCGCGACCCCTGTAGTGCTTTGGGGCGCGCCCCGTTTTTCGTCCGTGGCTGGCAGTCTATAAAAAGCCGCAATCTAAATATGTTTACCTTGATTGCGATAGGCGTAGGCGCTGCTTATATTTTTAGTATTGTCGCGACCTTTTTTCCCGATATTTTCCCAGACAGTTTCAGAGATGCCTCTGGTCAAGTCGGAGTCTACTATGAAGCGGCAGCGGTCATTGTGACCTTGGTGCTACTGGGTCAAGTATTAGAGCTCAAAGCTAGAAGTCAAACTTCAGGTGCGATTAGAGCTTTGCTTGAGCTCGCACCACCAACCGCAAGACGTGTCGATGAAAACGGTGAAGAAGTCGAAGTCTCGCTTGATGAGGTCGTCACTGGCGATAAGCTACGGGTTAAACCAGGTGAGAAACTACCCGTAGATGGTACAGTGATCGATGGTAATAGTAATGTTGATGAATCAATGGTGACGGGTGAGCCAATCCCTGTATCAAAAGTAGCAGGAGATACAGTGACTGGTGGTACGGTAAATGGCACCGGAACGCTATTAGTCGAAGCGGTCAATGTTGGAGCAGATTCAGTATTATCTAAAATTGTACAAATGGTTGCTGAAGCCCAGCGTAGCCGCGCACCTATACAGAAATTGGTAGATAAGGTAGCTGGGTGGTTCGTACCGATCGTGCTTATTTGCTCCGTCATTACCTTTATTCTGGGCGATATTCGGCCCTGAGCCCGCTATGGCCTATGCCTTGGTTAACGCGATTGCGGTACTGATTATTGCTTGTCCTTGTGCCCTTGGTCTAGCGACGCCGATGTCCATTATGGTTGGTACCGGCAAAGGCGCGCAAAACGGCGTCCTCATCAAAAATGCTGAAGCGTTAGAGAGTATGGAAAAAGTCGATACCATTGTCGTCGACAAGACCGGAACACTGACCGCTGGTAAGCCCGAGCTTACCGCAATTGATGCGCAGGTAGGTCAAGATGAAGACGAGTTCCTCGCATTGGTAGCCTCAGTAGAAAGCGCTAGCGAGCATCCTTAGCAGAAGCTATCGTTAGAGCAGCTCAAGAAAGATCACTCATTATTCCTAAAGCTACTGACTTTAATTCGACTACTGGCGAAGGCGTACAAGCCGTGGTCGATGGTAAGAAAGTCGCTATTGGTAACTCTAAGCTTATGGAAAGCCTAAATAGTTTTGATAATGAGCTGTCCACTAAAGCTGATGTCCGTAGAAAAGACGGTGAAACGGTAATGTTTGTGGCTATAGACGGTAAAGCTGCTGGTATTATTTCAGTTGCTGACCCTATTAAACCAAGCACTAAAGAGGCTATTTCACTGCTTCATGACGCAGGTTTAAAAGTTGTGATGCTAACCGGTGACAACGAAAAACCGCGCAGGCAGTCGCCAATAAACTAGGTATTGATGAAGTTCATGCGGATGTCTCACCAGAGGATAAAAACCGTATCGTCAAAGAAATGCAAGACAGCGGTAAATTGGTCGCTATGGCGGGTGATGGTATCAACGACGCACCAGCGCTAGCGCAAGCTAATGTTGGTATCGCTATGGGAACCGGTACCGATGTGGCGATGGAGAGTGCGGGCATTACCCTGCTAAAAGGTGATTTAATGGGCATTGCCAAAGCTTATAAGCTTAGCCACGCCACCATGCGCAATATCAGACAGAATCTGTTTTTTGCCTTTATCTACAATGCACTTGGTGTTCCTATTGCCGCAGGTGTGCTCTATCCCACATTTGGGCTTCTGCTCAGTCCGATGATAGCAGCGGCAGCGATGAGCTTGTCGTCATTCTCGGTGATTGCTAACGCGCTGCGATTGCGCCGTTTGAAACTATAATTCTGGTACGGTAAAAAGTGTTCTAAAGCACACTGACACATACTGGTCTAAACAAGATCACAAAATATAAGGATACCGTTATGGGCAGCTTTTCTATTACACATTGGCTGATTTTATTGGTCGTAGTGGTGGTCGTATTTGGTACTGCCAAGCTTAAAAATGTAGGTAAAGATTTAGGCGGTGCGGTGAAGGGTTTTAAAGAAGCGGTCAAAGATGAAGAACCCGAGAATGCTCGCAAAAATCATGTGCTTAGCCATGAAAATAGTACGCCAGCTGCAAGTAATGATTTAAATACGCGTGTAGGTAATCAGGCTGATGATATGGAAATCAGCCCTATTTCCACTGATGACCAGCCTAAAGTATGAAGCGCGCCGCTTATAAATAGCGGCACTAAGTAGTCTATTAATATATGTGACTGTTATGTTTGATATTGGGTTTTCCGAATTACTCTTGTTTGGCGTCATTGCTTTAATCGTATTGGGCCCAGAAAAACTGCCGCAAGCCGCACGTACCGCTGGGCAATGGTATGCCAAACTGCGCCGTACAGTATCCACTCTACAATCTGAAATAGAAGCTGAGCTTGATCTAGCTGAAACACGTCAACAAATGCAAAATGAACTTGCGAAAATCCGTCAGACCGAGTCGGATATGAAGCGCGAATTAGCAGAAATGCGTGGCAGTATGCAAAAGTTTGAGCAGTCACAGAACCAAAGCCTAGACGCTTCACATCAGTCAATCACCCCTTATGATAAAGACCATCAACAGAATACTACCTCCTCGTTCATTAAACAGGAGGCGGATCAGTGAGCCTATTTAAACGGCAAAAAAGTCGACAAGAAAAAATAACAGATATAGAGTTTGAGGCGCCAACAGATACAACACAGAATAGTGAGTCTGGAGATACGTTAGGTACGCTTGGCGATATGCCTATTACCGGACATTTAATCGAGCTGCGTACGCACTTAATAAGAATATGCGTGGTCGTCTTAATTATATTCTTAGTATTGGTGGGATTTTCACGCGAGCTTTATAATCTTTTATCAGACCCATTAGTGGCGCAGTTACCCATCAATTCGACCATGATTGCCACTGATATAACGTCAAACTTTATGGCACCCATTCGCTTAACGATATTCGTCGCCGCATTTTTAGCAATGCCTTATATCCTGTATCAAATTTGGTCATTTGTAGCTTCCGGCTTATATAAAAAAGAGAAGAAAATTGCCATTCCTGTACTGCTATCTTCGATATTTCTATTTTATGCTGGTGTTGCTTTTTCCTACTTTGTCGTACTCAAAGGGGTATTGAAATTTTTTATTATGTTCGCTCCGCAGAACGTTATACCAATGACCGATATTGACAGTTATCTGAGCTTTGCCCTCAAGCTATTTATGGTGTTTGGACTGACTTTTGAGATTCCAGTGGTTACCTTATTGCTGATAATGGCCGGAATCGTTTCTACTCAAATTTTAGAAGATAAGCGTCGTTATATCATAGTCGGCTGTTTTGGGATCGCCGCGGTAGTGACACCGCCTGATGGTGTATCAATGCTGTTGTTGGCGATTCCTATGTGGCTATTATTTGAGCTGGGTTTACTCTTAGCAAAGATATTAATTAAAAATGAACGAAATAATGATTTAGTCTCAGGGAATGAAACATTAGAAAGTAGCTAGCACTACTTAAATACGCCAAGAACCTTTTTTACTTTTTACTTTTTACTTTTTACTAGAGTATGTCAGCGTGAGTACTCTACTTAGCGACGGACTCTAAATGGAACACCCAACTAATAACAACGAAAAAAATGACGGTCTTGCAAATCGACTTAACCAAGAGTGCTACTGCATTACCCTTGATCGTAAAGCGCTTAATACAAGCCTTCAAGATCAATTGGTAGAAACTAGAAACAATCCAATAGGAGCGAACGAGCTTAATAAGCTTTTTTCAGCAACACCCGTGTTCGTTCCCAAAACAGAGATAGAGGCGATGGAGCGAATCGTCAGGGCTATCGAGTCAGCTGCCGAACTGCCATTGTATCAAGAGCAAGTGCTGTCGTGGGCACCAGAAATAGCTGCTTTCGACCCAGGCCCAATAGGGGCCCTCATGGGTTATGACTTTCACTTGGGTAGCGATGGACCTCAGCTCATCGAGGTCAATACTAATGCCGGTGGCGCATTTCTGAATGTGTTGCTCGCTCGCGCACAAAAACGCTGTTGCAACCCCTCAGAGCAAAGCGCTGCAACCAATCAAATGCTAGATAGGTTCGAGGAAGCAGTGTTTGACATGTTCAAACAGGAATGGCAGCGACAGTCCGCTGTTGCTATGCCCAATCGGATAGCCATTGTGGACAATGACCCCGAGAGTCAGTTCATGTTCTTAGAGTTTGAGTTAGCCTGTCAACTGCTCCAAGCTAGAGGTATTGATACTGTGATACTTGATCCCTCTGAACTCGAGTATATCGACGGTACGTTAACAGCCCATGGCCAGAAAATCGATATGATTTACAATCGGCTTGTCGACTTTGCATTTGAGGACCCTGACCATGTATTGCTTAAGCAGGCTTATTTAGAGGGTGCTGTGGTAGTGACACCCAATCCCCGCGTACATGCTATGTTGGCCAATAAGCAAAACCTGACATTGCTATCAGACTCCCAAATATTGCGCTCTTGGGGTCTGGATGAGGCTGCAGTGGAGTGCCTCGAAAGGTCTGTACCGAGGACTAAGATTGTATCAAGAGACGATGCAGCAGAGTTGTGGCTTACTCGGCGGCAACTGTTTTTTAAGCCAGTTGCTGGTCATGGAAGCAAAGGCGTTTATCGCGGTAGCAAACTGACTCGACGCGTCTTCGAAAACATTCTGGATGAAGATTATATCGCACAGACCTTTGTCCCTGCAGGAGAGAGATCACTCAAAATTGATGACATCGTAACAACAAGAAAGGTAGATATACGTCTTTATACGTATGGCGGAAAACTGTTACTACCTGCTGCGCGTGTGTATCAAGGTCAGGTGACTAACTTCCGTACGCCAGGCGGTGGATTCGCGCCTGTCTTTCAGGTGTGATCGTCTAGGTCTTATTTAGATGGCATTAGGCTGTTATAAGTCCGGTTAACTAATTCAATATTCTTCTTACCTAACCCCAGTTCGGGATAAGCCACATTGTAACTCATTGATACTATTTACAATGTAGCCACCTGCCCTTGCTGAGGCATGTTTTTGATGGTGGGTTTATAGGGAAACCAGCGATAAGCAATCAAACCTGACAGCAAGTTTGTAATAAAACCCGTGACACTACGATGGCGTGAATGCTCAATCTGACACAAGTTTTTCAGCTCCCCAAACACCGTCTCAACCAAAGAGCGATGATTGAGTAGCGCCTCATCTATCGGCTTGAGTACTTGCGGTTTGAACCGCCCCGACTTTATCGGAGAGTGATTTACTTGAGTCAGGCAGCGATGCCTGACAGGGTTAAATTATCATAATACCGCTTTTCAAAATCAAAAGGTGACACATAACCAATCGTACTATGCAGTCGTGTTTTATTAAACCAGTCCACCCACTCAAGGGTTGCCAGTTCAACATCGTTCACACCAGTCCAGTTTTGCTTTAAATAATGAATCACCTCAGACTTATAAAGCCCATTGACCGTTTCAGCCAATGCGTTGTCATAAGAGTCGCCTGTTGTACCAACAGAGGCAATCACGCCAGAATCCGTCATTTTATCAGTATAGCGAATGGATAAGTACTGAACCCCTCGATCACTGTGATGAATGACATCTTTGGGATGGTTTCTATCTGCTATTGCTTGATTTAAAGCCGCCATCACCATATCGGTGTTCATACGATTAGATACCTTCCAACCAACGATAGCACGGGCAAACACATCAATAATAAAAGCGGTATAGACCCAGCCGCTTGTCGTCTTGATATAGGTAAAATCTGCAACCCACAGCTGGTTAGGACGATAAGCGCTAAAGTTACGATTGACTAAGTCATCAGCGCGCTTTTGGTCGTCACGGCTGTTGGTGGTAATCTTGCCTTTGCCACGCCAGACGCCTTGTAGGCCATACTGCTTCATTAATCGCTCTACGGTACACCGAGCAACCTTTAACCCGTCAGCTTTCATCTGCTGCCATACTTTACGCGCACCGTAACGGCATTTGCTGTCCTGCCAGATGCGTTTAATCTCGCTGAGATAGTAGTCGTCATGCTGACTGCGCAGTGAGCGTTTTTCAGGGTAGCTCTCCAAGTCTTTAGCACGGTGATAGGTTGATGGGGCAATCGGTAATACTCTACAGATCAGCTCGACCCCATAATTATTCTTATGATCGTCGATGAATTGAATCATGATTTTAGTCAGCGGTCGAGCTCCGCCTGGGCGAAAAAAGCGGCAGCCTTACGTATGATCTCATTGGCTTGCTTGAGCTCTCTGCATTCGCGTTCAAGCTCCTTGATGCGCTCTTTATCACTTTGCGCTTGCACCGATGCAGGAATAGTTTGATCGATGTGTTTTTTATGCCACGACCGCAGGGTTTCAGGCGTACAGCCAATCTTAGGGGCAATGGCTTGAATCGCTGACCATGTGGAGGGATAGTCGCCCAACGCTTCTATCAGCATGCGAACGGCGCGTTCTTTAATCTCAGGAGTGTAGGTTTGTTTTTTCATTGTCGTATTCTCTCAGAATGTTGAGTCTCCGACAATCCCGGGGCGGTTCAGTTTCATATTACGCCGAAGTTTCTTTATCAGCCTAGTATCACTGTGTTTTGTGAGCCACTCGTTCAGTGCTTTACTGATATAGCCTCTATCCCCAAACACCTTGCCAAACACAGGCGTTGCCATATCCTTAACAGGCACTCTGTCATCCGTATTACCCGCAGTGACTTTAACAGATACAAGCTCGCCCTTGTGATTGATAATGGCGTGCAGCTTAAAGCCGTAAAACCAGCCCATGCTGCTTTTGCCTCGGGTTGCAAGTCCCTTAAAGACTTTATGACGGTAGATACGTTTGTTATGACAAACTGCTATCTTGGTTGAATCAATATAGCTGATACCTGTACAGTCGCCCATCATGCTTTGCAAGTAGGCACACAGTGGCATGATACTGCGCGGCATAAGCTTTATAAATCGTGAGTAGCTCGGCAGGTTTGGAAACTCCTGTTTCATCATGCCATGCATATGGTGGTAGTAAAAAGACTTAAACTGTCGATACCGCCGTTGATGAAACAGTACCAAGATGGTCATAATCTCTGCTACACTTATCTGGCATGCTCTTAACCTTTGGTGTCCCGTTGCGATTAAGTGAGCGTCAAACTCAGGTTTGAATTGCTAATAAAAGTCGTCAATATGGCAGTATAGTTCGGTTAGGTTGTCCATGTAAGAAGTCCTTGTTGTGAAGTTTGTCTTGGTAAACTTACTTTAGCAACTTTGGACTTCTTTTTTTATCTTTTTTTGAGCGCTTATCCCGAACTGGGGTTATCATAACTAAAGAAGCGAAGTAATACTCAAATACTCAAATACTCAAATACTCAAATACTCAAATACTCAAATACTCAAATACTCAAATACTCAAATACTCAAATACTCAAATACTCAAAAATTTTGACTATCTGTATCAAGGCTTGTCAAATTACAATGGTCTGTTATCAGCAGTTCCTTTTATACAGTCTGTTTTAAGTAGTTTATTAGCGTAAATAGGGTCAAGAAAAATATTGATTACGTTTTAGGCTATGGTATTTCAGCCGAATCTCTTATAGCCGAATCATCATCGCAACGATGATATTTATACCAGATTGATTATCAAAGTAGGCTTCCCTGCGTATAGCAGGGTTTCCCCTACCTATTCAAATCATCTGTCTCATCTTTAAAGGTTTCTACAACGACAGCAAAAATGTCATCCCAAACTGCCTCATTTGCCAAAAACGGATAATCCTTAAGTAGCTTATTACTTTTAGCACCTTTATTTTGTAGCATGCTGCGAATGATTCTATCGGCATAGCTGTTGGGCATCTCAATAATCTCTTTTATCGCCAGTCGTGCATGGTCATGTTGTCTTAGGTACTGTGACTCGTTATGCATCTCTTTTTCAATAACATGCGCAATCAGTCCTGATAAGTACTGAACATGAGGCGTCAGGTCCATAAAGCGCCATGCCGGTTGAATAAGGTGACTGTCTTCAAAATTTAAGTTTGAGCGAATACCATCAGGGTAAGTAATCGCTTGTTTATCAAAGCTGTAATGATCACGGATTTGCTTCATAAGGGGCACAGAGACACGGTCTAAGATTTTATCATAGGCATGACGGTCTGAGGGATGCTCAGCAATGGCTTGTGATATAGGTAGGATAATCGGCTCATGAATGACTTGGTCTCGTCTAAGGACATCATTAATTAAAAAGCGATGTACGCGGCCATTGCCATCCGCTAATGGATGAATATACACAAAGGCAAAGGAGACAACAGCACTACGCATCAGTGCTGATTGTCCCTCAGTCTTCTCCATAAATACCTGTAATCCTGCTAGCTTATTAGCAATGTCATCAGCAGGTGGCGCGATATAATGCACAATTTCTTTAAAGCCATTCACCTGGGTATGCGACACAAAAACTGGAGATTGACGGACGCCATACTGCTGGATGACCGTTTTGCTACCAAGTATCTCTTGTTGCAACTCTGCTAGCGACTCAGGATCAAGCGGAATATCGCCCTTGCCGGTACGCCGTGCCATCACATCGGCGAAACGTTCAATACGTTTTAACTCTTTCCCTTCACCTTCTATAGTAAAACTGGCTTTACTCTCTCGTAATGTCATCCATACGGAGGCACGCATCAGTAAGTCTTGCCCAAATTCATCGTTCAGCTTGTCAACCATTGTGGCAATATCGAGTGCAGCGGCTTGCGTAAACAACTCTGTTTTCACCAATTGAGGACAGAAATGACGGGTTCCTGCAAGATTGTCATTGATACGCCAACGAGCATTCTTTATGACATGCGCAGGGCTTGAAGTAACCTGCTTCTTAGCATCTAGAGCATCCACATAGTTACCGCCTAAATTACTCGGTACTGCTAACTGCTGACCCATGAGCCATTCATACAAGAAAGCCATTCTACGGGCATAGCTGCCTGTGGGCTCAGCGTTTACCCATGCTTGTACGTCATTAGCCCCTATCTGCTCAAACAGACGAGCCAGTAACTCCAAATTCAGTACTTCATGACGCATGTGAAACTGTAAGTGCGCAATGATCGTGTCCAGTGGACGCGCGGTTTCCTGATAAGCATTATGGATGACATCACCGTCTTTATAGGTTTGCCTGCGCCCACCGATACTACTGCTGACATATAAAGGCGAAACCAGCTCGATGCTGGCATAACGGATAAGCCATGCTGCGCCAATAGGGTCTGAAGTAGGGGTATTCATCATGAGGGGCTCAAGCGATTATAGATAAGCCATTTTGCAGAAAAGCGATTATGAATGCAATATAATGATTATAATGAAGCCTCATTGCATTAAATCGATTTTTATATGACGCTGTGATGTCTTTAGATAAAGATCGAAGGGCGTTTTAAGTGGGCATAATTGAACGAAATTGAATGATGAAAATACACCGTTCTTAACACAGCTACGTAGTAATAGAGTACCTATTTCTGCAAATAAAGCCTTCTTGCCTCGCGTGTAAAGCCTTATATATCAGCTGTTTATGAACAAAAATAAAATAAAATACCTCAGCTATGAGCCTGGCTTTAACACCCGGTAAACAGTAGCTACGCCAACACCAACTGCCTTAGCGATTTCCTCTTTTGTCATATTGCCTTGACTGTCTAATTCTCTAATACGATTGTGTTTCGTTGTATTAGGCTTCTTACCGGAGGGCTTATAGCCACTGTTAGCCAATCCCTGCTTGATACGCTCTCTACGCTTGTCGTTATCAAGCTTTGCCATCGTTGCTAATAAGTCGATCAGCATATGGTTAATCACTGTTAGGATCTCACCTGTCATGCCATTATTAACTGTATGCGTCGTTGGTAGATCAGCCACCACCAATCGCAAGCCTTTGTCTTTGATACGCTGCTTTAGAATTGCAAAATCATCTTGAGATAATCGGCTTAATCTATCCACGCTTTCAACCAGTAGAATATCGCCTTGCTCAGCGTCCTTTAGCAGCTTGGCTAATAATGGTCTATCGAGCTTTGTACCACTGAAATGCTCGACGTACTCAACATGGTTATCATCATAACTTGTACTGAAAGCCACCAAATCAGCCAATGCTCTGGTAGCGTCTTGATCCTTAGTGCTGGCTCTCACATAAATACGAACAGTCATAACCCACCTCTATTATTTAGACTTAATAATTAGTGCTCATTGATAATAACAAGATATTACTATCATTTAATAATATAAAAAAGTCTAATGATAGATAGATTATCATTTAAAGGTTTTATGTTTTGGGTATAGGCTAATGATAGGAAAAAAGCACAGCAGCCAGTCTTATAATTCAAAAGTCTGTTATAGATGGTTCCATGCTAACAGTCTGCTTTAAGTAGTCTGTTAATAGGTTTGAAAGGTAAAATAACTGGTTTCCTTGGGGTATACCCTACGATAACAGGAAATCCATCGCGGATGACAAAACCTGTTTAGCTTTTAAACAAGACGGGTTTGTCGATAGTATGTAAGATAAGTTGGAAAAGTAACTAGAGTGTAAGACTATTCATACTGGGTCTGAATCAAAGTTTTATTGTGATTAATTTCTGCTCAATATTATTCATTTGTCGCCATGATGAGTGATGGCGGCTTGTAATTTAGTTAGGAAAAATAATCTTGAGTAATAATATACGTTTGTATCATTTGTATCATTTGTAGCAGAGCTTGTTCTAGGCTTCTTTACTTACACTTTTCTGTAAGTTATTTTTTAGTAAATGATCGAATATAAATGGGCCAAAAGGTAAGAGTGAGCCGAGTACGCCCGCAGGTATTGCCCAAAGAGGCATTTTCATTTTGATAGCTGAGCCTATAAGTATTATGATATAGGTAATAAACAAAATACCGTGTGCCATACCGATGTATTTCACACCTTCTGGAATATCCAGCATATATTTTAGTGGCATGGCGATGAAGAGCAATAATAAGAAAGAGGTGCCTTCTAGGTAGCCTATAAGGGTAAGACTTTTTAACGCGGTCTCTTGTTTTTTTCTAAGGCTGTGAATTTTTCAATAGTTGGCTGAGCCTGTGACACTATATTTTCCTTTGTTATTATCAATAAAGAATTTATGGATTATTCAATGTCTCTATAATAATGGCTCTACGCAGAGCTTTTAAGTATTGGGTTTTAAGACCTAAAATGAGTGAGTACCTATACCAGTCATACATTACCTTCCAGTTCACATTTTATAAACATACTCAAGTATAAAAAGTATTTTTCCGTATAGAGTGACTACGACGCTAGTTCATTTTGTTTGTGATAATCGGCATCAATGTGCTTATTTATTACGCTTACTTTCTAAAAATATCATGTCAATTATAATCAATGCGACACCGACACAGACACCTATATCTGCAACATTGAAAATAGGATAATTCCAGACATCAGCATAATGCACATGGATAAAGTCAACCACTTTACCAATTCTTAAACGATCGATTAAGTTGCCAATCGCACCACCGAGCATTAAGGCTAACCCCATGGACAATAGCTTGGCTGCACGTGGCGCTTTGATTAAATAAACCGTTAAAAAGATAGCCATTACAAAAGCTAAGCCTGAGAAAAACCATTTCTGCCAACCGCCAGCGTCGGCTAAAAGCTAAATGCTGCCCCATAGTTATAAGCGAGTGTCCAGTTGAGAAATGGTTCAATGACCGGTACGGGGTCATTGAACGCTAATTTGGTTTGGGCCAACCACTTAGTCCATTGATCAAGTATTAATACCATTATCGCCAACAAATACCAGATAAAAGCGCGACTGCCATTGTCACCATTTTGGCATTTTATTCAACTTACCTTTAGTGTTATCGAGTTGCCTGAGGTTACGTACATAGCTTTAGGCGTATGATTCATGGTTTTAGAGTCAATTGATTGATGAGTACTACTCACAGCTATAGGTACTTTATTGTCAGCAATATTAGTACTAGCCGATTCAACGCTATTCAATTTAGTACTATCTAATCTGTCGGTAGATTCAGTCATAGTTGTTTTCTTTATCTGTGTTTATACAATGAACAATGTTAACGTATATGTTTTTAGTATACGACTATTAATAGCGCCACTTTTAAAAACGGCTCCACTTACCGCTCTGGTATTATGAAACTTACGGTAATAATTTTTTATTAGGGAATCTGTTGATTGATTTCAATATTAACCTGAGTCTGTTCAGCACTAATCACTATCGGATTACCCGATAAGTCGCCTGACTCTGCTATGGCATTACCGCTATGACTAATACGAGCAACGACTGCTAACTGAGTTTTGTCACTACGAGCTGAATTTAACGTGCGATCTGGCATCATCGCATCAAGATTGCTTAAGCGGATACTGGCCTCACCTTGCTCAATAACACTAATGGGTAAACGTTTGGCGGCAAACGGTGGACCTCCTTTAACGTCACGTATCGCAACAAACAACACATCATCAGCTTTCACTAACGGTAATAAATTAGCGTTAATTTTCACTGTCACGTCAATACCTTCTAGCGCTTGCTTTTCTTGCGTGCTAACGTAGTTGCTTAACTCATCTAAGCTTGCTAAAGCTTTAGTATGATCACCTGGTTTGGCCACAATGCTGCCTTGTAAGCGTTTAATCCAACCTTGCGCTTGGGCAAAGTTACTACTACGAGTCTCACCCATTGCCATGAGCATTTGAGCCCGTTCATGCTGCGGATTCTTAGCTAATATAGCTTGTAATACACGGCGAATATTGGCGTCTAACTGACCTTCATTAACGAAAAAGCTAGTCTGAGCATAAGTGGTGGCGATTTCTTCATTTTCAGGAGCTAAACGATAGGCACGAGATAAGGCTTCCAGCGCAGAATCAGTTGCCTCCATAGATAAGAAAAGCTCGGATAGGCGCATCCAGCGATTAGGATCATCAGCATTACGATGAACATTGGTTTGCATGGCGCTAATCAGTTGACGACCATCTTCAAACGCCCATGATGGCGGCTTGTCAATTTTAGCTGTCAATAGGTCGTCAGCCACTTGTCCTACTTTGTCCTCAGCTGTCCACAAATCAAACACGGGCGTACGATTGCCTATTAGTAAATACGCCATTGCAGCCAATATTGGGATCCAAGCTGCGACAATTAAACGGCTTTTGACATCAGGGGTGACCATAGGTGTTATCTGACGCTGCGCATCTAATAGCTGACGCTCAAGCTCCAGCTTTTGATTTTGATAATGGCTATTATTAATAGTACCGCTGTCTTTATCTGTTTGTAGCTCAGCTAAACGTTCGCGAAATACTGCAACATTAATATCTAGCAGTTGATTGTCTATTGGTTTGGACTGCAAACGCGGTGCTCGTAGCCATGGCATAATAGCAATCAGCGCAAATATAAGAGCAATCAGCAAGCTTAGAGTTACAAATAAGCCAAAAGTAGAAAATAGAGTCATTTTTTGTCCTCTAGGCTAGTAATGTCGTGGTCGACACTCTCAGCTTGCGATAATAGACGATCAAGCTCAGCCTTTTCCGTAGAGGTCAAGGCAGCAGTACTGTTCACTGTGACGCCGCTTTGACCACGGGCAACAACTTGGCGACGCTTACTTTGCCAAAACCAACCAATAATTAAGACGAGCAATAATAGTGGTGGAAAAAACCATAGGATCCATGTTGATGGTCGCATAGGCGGCTTGTAGCTAATAAAGTCACCGTAGCGCTCTTGCATATAGACGCGTATTTCAGCATCACTACGTCTATCTTTAATTAAATCATAGACTTTTGCTTTAGATCCTGTGCAATCGGTGCATCAGAGGCTGCAAGGTTTTGATTTTGGCATTTTGGGCAGCGAAACTCTTCTATTAATCCACGATACTGAGCTTCTTGCTGTGGTGAGTCAAAATCGTATACGTCAATAGCTGCGTTTGCCGTCATGTTAAGCAGACACGCTAGTATTAAGCTTGCTAGTTTTAAAACTATATTGGGTTTTAGTTGAGGAGCTCTTATTCGAATAACGTTCATTTGCACATCTCCTCAACCTGAATGAGATCAGGACTATCGTTGTTCTTATTAGCCTCATTAAGTACGGTCAGGCACGGCTTAACACGCTGTTGCCAATTGGCTTCATTAACCTCACCAACAATATGCTGACGAATGATGCCATCTCCATCCACAACAAAGGTTTCGGGCGCACCAGTTATGCCTAAGTCTAGAGCAAACTGACCCAATGAATCCTGAATAGACATAGAAAATGGATCACCGCCTCGGTTTAAGTAACTGAGCGCATTACCAATCTCATCCTTATAATTCACACCAACGATATCAACGCCGCGCTCTTCTAGTTGCATTAAAAACGGATGCTCAATAACGCAAGTTGGGCACCATGAGCCCCAAACATTAAGTAAAAACGGCTTATCCGGCAAATTATCATTGGTGATAGTACGGGTAGTATCTGCTAATAACGGCAGCTCAAAGGTAGGAACCGGACGCTCAAGAGCGGTATTGGTCACAATGTCTGTTGGTTTACCTAAGCGCATGTACAATATAACTACCAAACCAAAAAAGAGGATAAGCGGAATTAAGAACCATAGCTTCGTCTGCTTTTTTTCATTGTCTTTGGGTTACGCTGCTTACTGTTTTGGCTATCTTTTTGCTCAGGAGTATTATTCGACATAGTCATTTATTTCTCCTTTAGTGTCGACATCGTCGATGCTGAGATTGCCTGTTCAATAGCTACCTCATTGACTCCATCAGTAGCCAGATCACCAGTAACTAGCAATGGAGCTTTAACTTTTTTGATGCGGTATCGTTTATCAAGCAT
>NZ_CP049902.1 GCF_018448495.1 Psychrobacter sp. WY6 | reverse complement strand
TGACGATTTACCAGAGCCTGATAAACCTGTAATTACTACGAACTTGTCGCGTGAATGTCTAAATCGATATTTTTTAGATTATGAGTGCGTGCGCCGCGAACCTTAAATACTCGTGTGCCATCGGTGTTAGGTTTCCTATTTGCTAAAAGGGGATTGAAAATATCTCAAATTAAAAGGTAAATATGAATCAATTAAATGGTCGGTTAAAAACGTGGATATTCTGTAAATTTAATGTTGTTATAAATAATATTTTTATAAAATGTTCATACGTTGATGCAGTGAGAGCTATAGATGCCTAATTTACTGTTAATTTTTATTGCTGAGCGGTATGCTGCTTGGCGTTCATTTTGCTGTTTTCTTATTCTACAGCCTTTGAGGTGATTGGTTTTCGTATGACTAAGCAAATCTAAATCAAATCAATGTTAAGTAGTAGCCTTTTGTCATGGTTTTAACCAAAATGTCATTTTATAGAGGAGTGTGTCATTTAAGCGATCGCTTTAGCTGACGAGTAATAATGTTTATGACGCCTTACTTTATTGTCATGGCGACCGCATTATTCAAGGTGTGATTGCGCATCCGATGCAGTTGGTAACAAAATAATCGCGTAATATGAATGGCTTGGGTTGAAGAGGTATGGGAGGCTGCAGCAGTAAGACAAAAGTCTCGGCACGCAAACGGCGAATGTCTTATACTAGTGGGCTTAATTTGTAGCTAAAGTCTTGATAGCATCACAATAGTATAAGCAGCGCAGTAGTGATAAATCAGCAATGACGAACCAGTGAGGCAAGTATGAATAGCGTAGAAAAACGGGCAATCCTCGGGGTCGGTGGTATATTTGCTTTGCGGATGATTGGTCTGTTTATGATTGTGCCTGTGTTTTCTGTATATGGTGACAATTATACGCACGCGACGCCATTTTTGATTGGCTTAGCCGTCGGTATTTATGGTCTAGGGCAGGCGATATTTCAGATTCCCATGAGTTTGGCTGCGGATAAATTCCCGCGTAAGCCGATTATCTTTTTAGGACTCATCTTATTTGCTCTCGGCGGTATCATTGCGGCAAATGCGACTGATATTTACGAGGTTATCATTGGTCGGGCGCTGGCAGGTAGTGGTGCGGTATCTGCGGTATTGATGGCATTATTGGCTGATGTGACGCGCGAAGAAATGCGTACCAAAGCGATGGCAACGATGGGCTTGACCATTGCGACTTCTATCATGCTCGCTTTTGCCTTTGGTCCGTTATTGGTTGGCTCGCTGGGTATCTCTGGTTTATTTTGGTTGACATCAGGCTTTGCTGTTTTGGCGATGCTGTTATTGTTGTTTGTGCCGACACCGCTACGAGTGCTTAAACACAATTTAGACAATAAAACTATTGGTCAACAATTAGCGACCGTCCTCAAAATTGGCGATTTAAACCGTTTACATATTGGTATCTTTGCTCTGCATCTAACCATGACGGCGATATTTGTGATTTTACCGCATCAGCTTAATGAAGTGATGGGGCTGTCGGTACGTCAGCAAGGCTTGGTTTTTTGCCATTATTATTTATCGGCTTTGCTGTTGCCATTCCATTTATTATCATCGCTGAAAAGAAACGCAAAATGCGCCAAGTATTTTTGGGCGCAATTGCGCTAATGACCGCTGCTTTAGCTATATTGGCCATTGGCAGTCAGGTTGGCGTTGGTATTATATTAGGTCTGTTATTGTATTTTATGGGCTTTAACTTGCTTGAGGCAACGATTCCTTCGTGGATATCTAAGCGCGCCCCTGTCGCCAATAAAGCCACTGCGATGGGGCTAAATTCATCCAGCCAGTTCTTCGGCGCTTTTGTCGGCGGGGCGATGGGTGGTTTGTTATTAAGTCAGCCGAATTTGCTGGCGTGGGGTATTTTAGCCGTCATTATGGGCGTGGCACTACTCATTATCATTCCGATTGCTCAGCCACCTTATTTATCAAGTACCACCGTGACCATCCTAAAGACATCAATATTCAGGACTGGTCACGGCAAATGCTGGCGGTAGATGGCGTGGATGAGCTGGTCGTGATGGCAAAAGAGCAAGTTGCCTATCTCAAGCTAGACAGACACAATTGACAGATGACTCGCGATGCAGTTATCGAGTTTGGCACAGAGTCCGCTAGATATTTAACAAAGGGTATGGGCAACGTACTTAGGCGAGTAGAGATAAGGTTGGATAGCAAAAACTGAGTAGACAACGACTAGACAGCCATTATTAATAAGTGAACGCTAAATCTTTATCTCTATTTAAAAGGAATTAATATGAGTAATTTTAAAGTGCTGTCGCACGGTGTTGCTATTGGTAAAAATATTGCGCCTCGAGTAATGGAGGCTAGCTAGGCTAGCAATAGGTGCTGGTCTATCAGCCACGTTACTACTCTCAGGTTGCGCCACACAAAATATCCAAGCCTATCAGAACAGCACGCCCACGCTTGATATGCATGAGTTCTTCTCAGGTCAAATCGATGGTTGGGGCATGTTTCAAGGTCGCAATGGCGAGGTCAAAAAACGCTTTTACGTCGATATTGATGCCACGCACGAAGGCGATAATGTCATCGTTTTAGATGAGAAGTTCGCATGGGCAGATGGATCAAAATCACAGCGTATATGGCGATTGACCAAACAAGCTGATGGTAGCTGGAAAGGCACAGCAGGCGATGTCATTGGCGAGGAAACAGGGGAAGTGGTTGGCAATACCTTGCATTGGAATTACTTGTTAGAGCTACCCGTTGAGGATAAAACCTACAAAGTTAATTTTGATGATTGGATGTATCTAGTCGATAAAGACGTCATGCTCAATCGCTCAGTCATGAAAAAATTTGGCGTAGAGCTGGGTAGCGTCACTTTGAGCATGCATCGCAATAATGAGAGCAATGATTCTAAATAAGTTTATAAAGGGCAGAGTGAGTTGATAAGTCAGTAACTGGTAATAGTATTAATTCGCTTAATAAAATGGCAAAATAGCAATATCATGGTTTTTTAAACCCAAAAATTATAATATATATCTAAACGACATAGATTGTCGTCTTTAATAGATAGTTTGTAGATATTCCAATAAAAATTGATTACAGTAAAATCATTAATGAATGCGCTTAGCTGCACACTCATTAAAGCGATTCATAAAATTATTCATAAGTAAAAGGACGGTATCATGCGCGGAGTTAATAAAGTTATCATCATCGGTAACCTTGGAGCAGACCCTGAGGCACGTCAATTTAATAACGGCGGTAGCGTGACCAATATCTCGGTTGCAACGTCAGAGCAGTGGACCGACAAGCAAAGTGGCGAAAAAAGAGAAGCGACTGAATGGCATCGTATTTCTCTATTTAATCGTTTGGGTGAAATTGCCGCGCAGTATTTGCGTAAAGGCAGTAAAGTTTATATCGAAGGCAGTTTGCGTACCCGTAAATATCAAGATCCCAATGGTCAAGACCGTTATATCACTGAGATTCGTGCTGAGCAAATGCAAATGCTAGATGGTGCGATGGTGGTCAAAGTGATAATAGCTTTGGCGGTCAAAATCAGGGTCAAGGTGGTGGCTATGGCAATCAAGGTAGTCAAAGCAATCAAAACAACTTTGGTCAGCAAGCAAACAATCAGCCAGCACAGCAAGGCGGTTACAACCAGTCAGCTGCTCAAGGTGGTCAAAACAGCTTTAACAATCAAAGCGCACCTGCTCAGCAGAATCAATTTAATCAACCTGCGCAAAAGCCTGCACAGTCAAAGCCGACAGCAATGCCAGACGGTCCTGTCGATGATGATATTCCGTTCTGAGGATATACCTTAGAATTATCTGTTAAGAGTAATCTATAGAAGACCCTGCAATTGCAGGGTTTTTTTATGCCTAGTGATAAATAATTTAAAAAAATAAATTTTCTATAGTGCCCATAAAGGTCGTATGAGAGTGAGCGCGTTAAGAAAGATAGACTTTGTCAATTGCTATATTATCTCGCTAAAAAAGTAAAACGTTTGTTGGTTTTTATAGTTGCGCCTTGATGGTTATTTTAAAGAATAGAAAATTAATTATTGGTTGGTAAACGATTTAGTAAGAAGATAAAGCGGATAAATATTAACCTGCTTCATTGATTTTATCGATTTTTTTATTCTCATTATTTTATCAAATTTTATATTGAAATTTATGAAAACTACCTTTCATATCCTATATAGACCGTCTGTTCTATTGGATTTAATTAGTGCTAACGGTTCATTAAATGGGTTGATATAATCCACTCGAATCAATAATTCAAACAATATTAAATGTGGGACTTTGATTTAAAGTGATTTTTATTAACCAATAAAAAGTCAAAATTTGACTGTTCAATGGCTGAAATAATAAAAATTCATCTGGTCGACTGCTTAGGACATGGTTGGTTCAATGTGAAAGCTGTCACGCTTTTATAATCAATTGACTATAAGAGTGCCCACCTTACTGCTAGTGCTGAGTACAAAGAATGAAAGATGGTGATGTGTTTCAAAAAACTGATTTGGGCAGAGAAGAGATTAAATCTCAGAGTCTCGGCATATTGCCGCGTGAAGCGAGAACATTGCTCATTATGATCGATGGCAAACGCACGTATCAAAGCTATCTTGATACGCTTGACCGTAGCAAAATGTTTGCCGATTTTGGCGGTGTTGCACCACTATTTGAGTTGCTGTTAGGGCTTGAGTGCATAGAGATAGTGGGCGCTGATAATGCTGCCTCTCAAATATCCACTGCGCCTCAAGTACCGCCGGCTTATCAGTCTCAATCATCATTGTCTGAAAGAAATATTGAGACAGAGTTTGATCGCACCTTTAATGATAAAGGTCTCAATAAAATGGCAGCATTAGGCAAGAAATCAATCAGTAGTATTTTCAAGGCTAGGTTATCTGGTGCAAGCTACGAGACGATAAAGTCAGAATTGGCCAACTACATTGAGAAAAACGCCCCACCAGTAGAAGCTTGGGGTTACTTGTTGAGTTTAGAACAATGCGCGGATAGCTCGCAATTATTGAGCTTGGTCAAAGAAATACAGAGCACCAGTAGCAGTAATTTATCGCGCGGCATGAATGATTTTATCAAAAAAATTCAACGTTAATATATACGCGACTTATGTTATAAAAAATGACTTATACCACAAATACTCGGTTATAAAAGACAGTAGCTGGGTGGTGATAGGTGAAAAATTTAGCAAACTAATTGGAGTGTTTTGTGGAATCAGCTGAGCTTTCAGAATTAAATCGCCTAAAAATGCATCATGGCGAGCATATTATTCTACGTTTAACTTATATTAGCCGTTATAACACCGACAATCCTAAAGGTGAAGTAACGCGCATCTTGACACAAGCTCAGCAAAACAATGAGCGCAATGGTATTACGGGTGCTTTGGTGTTCAATCACAATTATTTTTTGCAAAGTATTGAAGGGGCGAGACCCGTCATCAATGAATTGCTCAGAAAACTGGTTAAAGATGATCGGCATCATGGCTTACAAGTCATCGAATGCCGTGAAGTAGAGCTGCGCCATTGGAGCAAATGGTCAATGAAGTATTTGATTCCGAGCGATGAAAACAAAGGAGTTGCGCTCAAATTTTCGACAGGTACTCAGTTTAATCCTTATTTGATGAACACCAATCAAATCATGATGTTGATTGAGACGTTATCAGACCTTCAAGAGCAAGAAGCAGTGAGCGCCGCCAAAAAGAAGAAACCATGGTTTTCTATTGGCTAGTTGACTGACGTTTATAAACGCTAAGAACCATCACACCCATGACATTTTACAAGAGATAAGATATGACATCAGCAATGGAAGATGCACACATTTTGATGAGCATGACATACGCTAGCCGTGCCAACCCAGATGTATCGGCCAACGACTTCAACGAAATCTTGCAGCAAGCACAAGTAAATAATGCCGCCAATGGCATCACTGGTATGCTGACGTTTAATAAAGATTATTTTTTGCAAACCATTGAAGGGCCAAGAGCAGAGATCAATCGTCTGTTATATAGTTTAATTGCTGATCCGCGTCATCATGACTTACAGGTTATTGAAACACGTGAGTTAAAGCATCGAGCATGGTCTAAATGGTCCATGAATTATGCTTCCCCGACTGAAAAAAATGCGGCGATTTATTTAAAATATTCGACAACGATTGATTTTAATCCCTATTTATTGAGCGCCGAAGCAGCCTATAATTTGATGAATGAGCTTAGTGATCAGCATGATTAATCAATGGCATTTTTGACTAATCGGTAGGTATATATGGAAACAATCGGTTGCTATTTTTTATAGATTTATGTTTGCTGAGTTATTCGTTTAACCGTTTTTAGGACATTGTTTATAGAGACTGATTTTATCTTAAAATTAATAACTGTTTACGAATAACTATTAAATAATAGTGGTTTTTCATTTACCCGATTTTACTATTCACTGACCTTTGTTATAGAAGATATAATAATCTACTGTTGTGATAGCAAGGTTTTTTGTTTATTATCTACGCCATTAGCTATTGTGGCTAACAATATTTTATTTGGTTCAAAAAATATCGATTTTTGACATTCATCGTTGTATTTAATGATGAATACGTCATTCTTAGTTCTTAATAGTGAATAATATCTATTAAGGTTATATTTTTATCTTACAGTTGGATTTATTATGAGCAAAAATACCGCCATTGATTTAGAAAACCTGAACGTTGATGAGCTACGTGCCATCACTGAAAATGCCCAGCAGCTTATTGCCAAAAAACAACATCAGCGTTTGTATGACGCTTATATGCAGTTTGAGAAAATTGCAGAAGACAGCAATGCCTCTATTGAAGAGATTCTAAAAGCTGGTGAAACGCTAGAGAAAAAACGTAGCATCAAGTATCGCAATACTGACAATAACGAAGAAACATGGACTGGCCGTGGTCGCAAGCCAACGTGGTTGGTTGAAGCGCTAGCAGCAGGTCGTAGTATCGAAGATTTTGCTATCTAGATAGTGTAATGGTTAACAGGATGATGTCGGTTTAGATTTAGCAAGGTACAGTTTTTACCAAAGGCTATCTAAAATAAGCGCTTGTTTAAATGAGTTCTGTTTTAAAAAAGCGCCATGTTACATCTACTCTGATCATCGGGCTTGTTTCTCATGATTTGTGTGCAATCATAGCGTTTGATCGTGATAGTCCTTTCGTCTTAGAAGCTGATAAAAGCCAGTATCTTTATTGCCATTATGTTGGTAAAAAGATACTGGCTTTTTTTCTGTCATCTGTATGCCATTGTTTGTTATGATAATGACGTTTTTGTCTTATATAAGAGTTATGCAACCGTGCCCCAAGTATCTGCGTCGTCTCATAAGCGCCCTCGTAAGCTGTGGTGGCTGGTTGGGTTTGTATTATTTGCATTATTTGCTGTGTGTTGCAAATGCCAGCGGCGTGGCTGCTTGAAAAGTATGCTCCCGAAACGCCTTATGTACAGCATGTGTCGGGTAATTTATGGCAAGGCTCCGTTATCTGGCAGATGCCTTTAGCAGCGACACCGCTCACAGGTACGGCGGAATGGTCGTGGCAGCCATGGCATTTGTTATTGGGTAAGATAAGTGCAGAGGTCGATATCAATTCAGCACAAACCCGCCTCAATGGACAAGTGAAAATAGGTACCAACTCATGGCAAGTGGATAATATGAGCGGCAAGATAGCACCTGAGACGTTGGCAAGTTTGGTTGATTGGCAATTGCCCAATACACCGATTCAGGTCAATAATGTCTCGCTTGGCCGTCAGTCTGGCTCAAGTGCCGCCGCAGAAAACGCTTCAAAAAAAATCCATCTGGTTTTACTCAAGCGGATGGTCAGTTGACATGGGTCGGCGGTGAGATAGGCTATCCTAGCGGTGGCAAAGTTTTTTATCTGACCATGCCTGCGATGCGTGCTGAGTTAAGTGCCGAGCAAAAAAACAATAAAAACCTACTCCATATCAATTTATTAAACAATCAAGATAAGCGCTTGGGCGACTTATATATCGATGGCGATAATATGTTGGATGTCAGTTTGACGCAGCGTTTATTAGAAAGTATGCCTGAGTATAAAGGGCAAGCACCCCAAGATACCCCAGTTGTCAGTGTGCGTCAGCCGTTGCTAAGTGGGCTGGGGACACGCTAGATGATGAATGTTTCTACAACTTTAAAACCTGTGCTTAACACCCTTAATCGATTCTCAGGTTGGGTATTGTTATTGGCTGTTGCTTGGTTGTGTTGGACAGCGGCTCGATTACTATGGTTGTTGCTCGCAGCACCATTGGCACCGATGTTGCCACCAGCAGCTTTGCAAAACACATCGGCATCTGGCAAGGACTATAGTGGATTATTTGCTATTTTTGCAGACCCTGATCCTATTGCAGCAGCAGTGCAGCCACCGCCCAATGTCAATCTAAAAGGCGTTCTGTTAGCAATGCCAGAGAGCATGTCCTCGGCACTACTGGATGTCAATGGTGAAGTGAAAAACTATCGAATCGGTGATGCGCTAAAAGACAGTGGCTTTACCCTTGTCGCTGTCGACTGGAACTCGGTTGTCATCGCTGATGCTAGCGACAAGCAAACCGTCATTAGCATGCCAGCCGCGATGCCGTTAGACCAAAGTGACATGATCGCAGGTGCCGTCAGTAATCAGCGCTTGCCAGATAACAGCATGTTGCCGAACGCCCCTCAGCCTACACAAAATACTGAGGAAGAGTCCGCTGCGACAGGCAGTGACAGTAGCCCCCAGTCTGCTATCGATGAAGCGGTCACAGAATTGCAAGAAAATCCCGCCAGTTATTTGAGTAGGATGGGGGTTATGGCAGCAGGGGAAAGCTATCAAGTAACGCCTGCAATGCCAGCAAAGCTGCGTAATCGACTAGGGCTTGAGCCAGGTGATAAAGTGCTAACGGTTAATGGTCAAAGCGTGGGTAGTAATCCTGCCCAAGATGCTAGCGTGCTGCAACAGGTACAGCAATCAGGTGAGGCGCAAATAGAGGTGCAACGCGGCGATCAAGTCATTACCATTCGTCAGCAGTTTTAAGTACAATAAATGAGTGAGAACTCTTATTTTAAGTAAACAAGCTTTAAGTAAACAAGTATTTAGATAGTGCCACTTAAATAATGCCGTTGTGGGCAGAACGTTAAGTGAGCAAAGCAATCATTGAGCACCTTAGCACACAATAAATCCAGTACATACTAAGCGACATCACTGTAGGTAATCATCAATATGGTAAGTTTTCATAATTTTTCAGTCACGCCTCTGTACCATGTTTTGCAGCGCCTGATGCGCCTGTGTCGTCCTCTTTGCCTCGCCATACCATTATGGGCTGCCAGTACGGGTCTTGCGAGTGCTGAGAGCTGGAAAGTCAACTTACAAGATGCCGATATCAAAGCCTTTATTAATGAGGTGGCAACCATCACTGACCAAAACTTTGTCCTTGATCCACGTATTAATGGCAATGTGACGGTGATTTCTAACAAAGCCTTGTCGCGTGACGAAATATATCAGCTGTTTTTGAGTGTGATGCAAGTCAACGGTATTGCAGCGATTGACTCGGGAACGACCATTAAATTGGTGCCAGATAATGTCGCCAAACAATCTGGTGTGGCTGTTGATTTACGTGGTGACAGTGTTGGTGAAGCATTAGCTACTCGTGTTATTTATTTAACCAATACTCAAGCTGCAGAAGTGCTGGGTGTCATCCGTCCGCTTATGCCTCAATCAGCTCATGCCGCTGCCGTGCCTGGTGTCAATGCCTTGGTATTGTCCGATCGTGCCGATAGTCTTAATCAGCTGACATCGCTTATCCGCGATTTAGATAGCAACGTCAATGACAGTTTGCAAGTGATAGCACTACGTCACGTCGACGCTGAGCGTATGATGGAATTGATTAGCGCCTTGGTTGCAAGCGCTGGTAGCGGGCAAGCACAAGGTAGTAATAACCAGCTTAAAGTCATCGCTGATACCTCTAGTGATAGATTGTTGGTGAAAGGCAGTCCGGAGATGATTGCTAAAGTCAAAGAGATGGTCAATCAATTGGACACCACGCCTACAAGGCGTTTGAGTGGTCTGCGCGTCTTTCGATTAAAATACGCCAGTGCAGGTCATATTGCAGATATGCTACGCGGATTGCTCGCCAATCAATCTATTAATAGCGCTGGAGCAACGTCCTCGTTAGAGTCTGCATCATTGAACGATTCCAGTAGCACGGGTGCTACCTTGACTAATGAGTCTAGCACTAACACGACTAACAACGCGTCGACCTCAGCTACCTCTGGTGCCAATTCGAGTAGTACTGGTACAGGTGTTGGCGGGCGACCTTTTAGTATTATCGCTGATGAAACCCAAAATGCCGTTATCGTTAATGCAGCACCTGAGCTGATGTTTGAGATTGAAGATGCGGTCAATCAGTTGGACAGTCGCCGCGCGCAAGTATTGATTCAAGCGGCTATTGTAGAAGTGTCAGGTGATGATGCGACCCAGCTTGGTGTGCAATGGGCGCTTGGCAATGCCAATAGCGGCTACGGAGTCGTAAACTTCAATAACGTAGGCGCGAGTGCTACAGCACTTGCCGCCGCGGCGTTGGGTGGCGGTGCCGCCAGTATCAGTGCAGCGGCAGGCTCGATAGCTGGTGCTTTGATTGGTATTGGTGATAGCAGCAAAGACAGTCAGGGAAATACCCAGTTTTATGGGGCTATCTTGCAAGCGCTTGATTCTTCTACCAGTGCCAATCTGCTGTCTATGCCATCAATTTTGACATTGGACAATGAAAAAGCCAGTATTTTAGTGGGTCAAAACGTGCCTTTTGTGACAGGCTCCTTCACCACCAGCGGCAACGATTCTAGCAACCCCTTTCAAACCATTGATCGTCAGGATATTGGTATCAATCTAAATGTCATTCCTCATATTGGCGACAATGGCACCGTACGCTTGGAGGTCTCGCAGGAAGTCTCGTCGGTGGTGCCGGGCAGTACGGGTAACGCCAGTGGTTTGATCACCAATAAAAGCCTTATTAATACGACTATTTTAGCAGATGATCAGCAGACCATTGCTCTCGGTGGCTTGATGCGTGAAAACAGCACCACGCGCCAACAAAAAGTCCCTGGCTTGGGTAATGTACCAGTCATTGGTCGACTGTTCCGCTCTGATAATGACACGACGCAAAAAAGCAACTTAATCATATTTTTACAGCCAACCATTTTACGTGATGGCAGGGCAGTCGCCAGTGTCACCGAACGCAAATTTAACCAAATGCGCGTCCTGCAGTTGGTCATTGATAAAAACGGTACCATTAAACAGCTGCCATTGAGCGGTACGGAAGGTTGGAATGGCGATGTTAGCGCAGATTATGAATTGATGCCGCTCAATCCCCTTGTTCCTAAGCGTGATCAGACACCAAAGTCTCAGTCTCAAGGTTTTACCAAAGTAGACAGTCCTAATAATGGTATGACAACTTATCCTTTAAACCGTTAAGAACTCAAAAAAGCGCTTTATTAATGATAGGTTAATAAAGCGCTCGCCTCCTATTCTTATAGCATGTAGAAACACGGTGTAATAAATAAACTACGCCGTACATTAGCTTGCGTATTCATAACACAGATAAACATAGCAGTTTTTATATCGCAGTATACTAATGAGTAATTGAGTAGTAAGTATGAACACTTGCTGGTAAATATAGCAGATAATGATATAAAGGTAGGGGTGGAAGCAATGACAAGTCATACAAATGCTAAAAAGTGGTTTTTATTAGCAGTCGCTGCCACCGCCTTATTGGTGATTCCTCGGCGTAGCAGTCGACAAGCTGATACCAGAGCGTTAGATGGGAACAATGTATCAGATGAGCACTCATATGAGCACAATACAAAAGCCAATCATGATAATACTAATAGGGCGTGTTGAAGGTCTCTTTAGTTATCAAAAGCTCTTTTGTTGATTGGCATTTTTTAACTATAGAAATCATTTTAAATAAAGTCATCATTCTAAAGTGTTCATTGACGTGGTTATTGCTACAAAATGACAAATAATGTCTATTGAATGACAAATCACGGAAAGCCTCGCTGAAAACTATTAATTTTGGAGTCTATCAATGACCCCTATCGCTTCACCTAAGATGATCAAACAGCCTTTACCTACTATTTATCCTCTCATTGACACGCATACTCATTTTGATGCCCCAATATTTGATGATGATAGAGAAATACTGACGCAGCAGGCTCACAATCAGGGGGTACGCCATCTGGTATTAGTGGGTTATCTATATCAGCATTTTGAGCGGATGTATGAGACTGAGCGCCTGTTAAATACGCTGTCATTACCTACGATAGCCAATGTCGATAGACAAAAAGTGTCAAATTTTAGTATCCATATTGCGGTCGGTTTGCATCCTTTTTATATTAAACAACATACTGACGATCATTTAACCGCTATGGCAAAAAGGATTGCTGATAAACGCCCATTAGCAATCGGCGAGATTGGTTTGGACACCTTTACTGAGGCGATGAAAGCGCCTGACATATTTGCCAAACAAGTACGATTTTTTAAGGCACAATTGGACATGGCGGTGACTCACCAGCTGCCAGTGATGCTGCATATTCGTAAAGCACATGCAGAAGCGTTGGCCATACTAAAAGCGCATGATTACGATGCACACAAACTTGGCGGTATCGCGCATAGTTTTAGTGGTGGGACGCAAGAAGCCAAAGCATTTGTTAAGTTGGGATTTAAGCTTGGGGTTACCGGTCAAATCACTAATCCCAATGCCAAGAAACTGCGCCGCGCCATTCAAGCAGCGGTTGATAGCTATGGTGTTGAATGTTTGGTAATAGAAACGGATTGCCCTGATATGACGCCTATCATGTGCCAAATATCTGACCATGATTCATTAGTGCCAACTCAAAACTCAGACAGTGCAAGGAGGAGTACAGCCGTACATAATAGAAATGTACCTGCCAACTTACCATGGGTATTGCTAAGCTTGAGTGAGTTGCTCAATGTACCACCCGCCAGTCTTGCTAAGCAATTGTGGCACAACAGTTGCAGTGCTTTGCAAACAAAATGGGATTATCCGTTGTAATAGTGCCACATATTTTAGTCACTGACGGTTTATTGTATGGCTAGCCATTGATATGATAGTGAATGAGATAGCCGTGAATAAAGAAATTGACGTAATATAAGCGCCACCAAAATAATTTAAAAGAGCATTTAATCTGTTATGAGTGAAATACAACCATTTGAGCAAACAATGACAGAGTCCATTGGCATAGAAGACGTTACAAAGACAGAAAAGCTGAGCGAAGACAATGTGCAATATGAGCGCCGTTTTCAAGGTACGCGCACTCTTTATGGTACGACAGCTGTCACTACTTTTGCCGATGCGCATGTATACGTTATTGGCGTTGGAGGCGTTGGTTCTTGGGCAGCTGAGGCTTTGGCAAGAACGGCAGTAGGCACTATTACGTTGATCGATTTGGACGTTTTGGTTGCGTCCAATGTCAATCGGCAGTTGCCTGCACTAGACAGCACCTTTGGTGAGAGTAAAATTGCAGCGATGGCCACCCGTATTCGTGAAATTAATCCCAAAGTAACGTTAAACTTGATCGATGATTTTTTAACTGTAGAAAACGTCGCCACTTTATTGCCAAGTCGCGATGAAGCAAAAGCCGCTATCGCTCAAGGCAGACCTATGGTTATTTTGGACTGCGTAGATGATATGAATGCCAAGCTTGCCATCGCGCTACATTGTCGTTTTAATAAATTAAAACTGGTTTGTGCAGGCGGCGCAGGCGGTAAGATAGACCCTAGTCAGATTAGGGTGAGCGACTTGCGTGAGTTACCAAGATCCTTTACTTGCCAAATTACGCAATAAGTTGCGCCACGAAAAAGGCATTAATAGTACACTAAAAGAAAAGTTCGGGATCAAATGTGTCTACTCTACAGAGCCACCGCGTGTAGATAAGAGTTGTCAGACAGGCGGTTTGCAGTGTGGTGGTTACGGCTCAGCAGTAGTGGTCACATCGGTGGTTGCGATGATTATGGTGAGTGAAGCATTACAATTATTAATAAAACAGGCGGGCATCAAGCCGAGCGTCTGATCTTATTTAATGGAGTCTATCTTGTCTATATTGAACGCACCTAAACACAGCTACCCAGTAGCGGCAGATGAAGTAGAACGCATCAATAAGCTTAGGAAGTATCAGGTGCTCAACGACAATGATGAGCCTGCATTTAAGCGTCTAATTGATCTGGCAAAGCTATTTTTTGATGTACCAGTTGTGACCATTACTTTCATGGATGAAGAAACACAGTATCTAAAATCTGTCCAAGGACTGGGCGGTGTTTGCCGCACGACACGTGAAGTGGCTATTTGCAATTATACCGTGCTTTCTAACGACGTCTTTGTAGTACCGGACTTAACCAAAGACAGTCGTTTTAGCCACAATCTCTTAGTGACAGAATCGCCATACCTGCAGTTTTATGCTGGTGCGCCAATTATCCTGCATGAGGACAATAAAAGCTATCGTTTGGGCTCGCTGTGTGTGATGGATATGAAGCCCAATCATGACTTTGATGAGCAAAAAGCAAAGGTGTTGGCTCAATTTGCGATGATGGCGGCAGATGCCTTACAGCTACAGGATAAGCAGCGTGATGCCAAACATGCCAATGAGATGAAATCAGACTTTTTGGCCAATATGAGTCATGAAATCCGTACCCCAATGAATGGTATTATTGGTATGGTGGAGATGCTCGGTGAGACCAAACTTAGCAGTGAACAACAAGAATACGTGGATAATATCAAAGTTTCCAATGAGCATTTGATGGCGATCATTAACGGGATTTTAGATTTATCGAAAGTAGAATCTGGGAAAATGACCATTGATTCTATTCCTGTTAACTTATCTGCATTATGTAATGAGGTGGTCAGCCTCTTTGCTGTCAAAGCACGTCAGCGAGGGCTCATTTTAGACTACCATTATACCGAGTCGTTATCGCCCTATGTACAAGGCGATCCGGTACGCCTCAAACAAATTTTAGCAAACCTTGTTAATAATGCGATTAAATTTACTCGTGAGGGCGGGCGAGTCACTATTGATGTCAAACATGTACCCAATTGTCATTGTGATGGTTTTGACGATGGCAGCGCTGACCAATATCGGGCTCAAGGTATTTCGGCAAGTGATCTCAGCAAAATAACGGCTCAAGAAGCTATCAGTAATACCATCTATCATGAAGTTATGACCCTATGCATTGAAGTCACAGATACAGGCGTCGGTATCAAAGCTGAGTCATTGGATGCGATTTTTGATGCTTATGACCAAGCAAACAAATTCACTCACCGTCTTTATGGTGGCACAGGTCTAGGACTCTCAGTTTGTAAGTCTTTGGTTGATTTGATGGGTGGCTATATCGATGTGGATAGCGAAGTGGGTGTGGGCACTACGTTCAGTGTTTATTACCGCTACCGACTATCGATGAAAACCAGTATGAGATGTGGCAAGAGTCAAATGACTTTACGATGATTGAGCCGACTCATGAGCGTGCTGGTCATATATTGTTGGTTGAAGACGATACCGTCAATGCCATTATCGCTAAAAAAGCCCTGAATAATAGTGGTCATACGGTCACGCATGTCACTGATGGGCAGCAGGCTATCGAAATTTTTGCGCTCTCACCTGAGCGTTATGATGTCATTTTGATGGACCATCATATGCCTATTTTAGATGGCGTACAGGCCACTATTAAATTGCATGAACTCTATGATCCTCAATCATTACCACCTATTATTGCGTTGACCGCCAATGCAATGGATGGTGAGCGCGAAAAGTATTTAAAAGTTAGGATGCAAGATTACTGTACCAAGCCTTTTAAACAAGAGCAGTTGAATGCATTGGTACAATATTGGCTGATACAGAAACACTCATCAGAAGAGTAGCGGTTTGGTAGATATTTATAGAAGGTTATCCATCATCGCTGTCATCAATAGCGACAGTTCATCCACTATAAAAAAACCGCAGCGCTGACCTTGTTTGACATACTTCATATCGATTTTTACTCGGTTGTTTTGGAATACTTTTCAATCAAATTAACTACAGAGACAGTATTAAAGACAATATTCATAAATAAAAAAAGCTGAACCGCTTTATCAGTGGTTCAGCTTTTTTGTGGAATAACAGCTAGAGGCTAACTGTTAAGTTCTATTATATAAGTCCTATTATATCGAGCGCTATGACTTTTATATACTATTGGCTAACGCGAGTTTGATAGTCACCTGTACGAGTATCAACACGCACGACTTCTTCTTGTTGTACAAACAACGGCACACGGACGACAGCACCTGTCTCTAACTTGGCAGGTTTGCCGCCACCACCTGAAGTATCACCACGCACACCAGGATCTGTTTCAGTGATTTGCAACTCAACAAAGTTAGGCGGTGTTACTGAAAGAGGAGTACCGTTGAATAAAGTGATGGTACATAGTGCATTGCTGTTTTCTTTTAGCCACTTTATTGAATCGCCCATCGCTGTTTTGTCCGCTTGAATCTGCTCAAAACTTTCAGGGTGCATGAAATGCCAAAACTCACCATCGTTATATAGATAGTTCATTTCAGTGTCCATGACATCAGCAGCTTCTAAGCTATCGCCTGACTTAAAGGTTTGTTCCAATACTTTACCACTACGAAGGTTGCGCAATTTAACACGGTTAAAGGCTTGACCTTTACCTGGTTTGACAAACTCGTTTTCAAGAATGGCACAAGGGTTGCCATCGAGCATGACTTTTAGACCAGCTTTAAATTCATTAGTAGAAAAACTTGCCACAAGAAACTCCTAGGGGTTATAAATAGGGTGGTAGATAAGGGAATGAATAGCTTGCTGCGTTAAAATCGCTTATTACGCTAAGTGTTTAAAGGATAGGTCGTATGCTTTGATAGGCTACGCACTAAGCGCGTATAATAGCGACTTTTGGGCACAGGTATTAGGTTGTCATGATAAACCATTTAATCACAAAAAAACTGGCAAACGCAATTATCCGAGGCCATTACCTCTATCGATGAGCTGTTAAGCATCCTAAAGCTAGAATCATTGCGGGCAGAGGTTTATGTGCCTAGGCATTTTGAGCTGCGCGTACCACGTGGATTTGTGGCAAAAATGAGTATCGGCGATAGCAATGATCCTTTACTGAGACAAGTATTGCCTGATCAACGCGAGCAAATCAAGGTAACGGGCTATGTGGCGGATCCTTTGAGCGAGAATACGCAAAACCCAGTCAAGGGTATGCTGCATAAGTACCAATCCAGAGTATTATTGACCGTGACAGGTGCTTGTGCCATTCATTGTCGCTACTGTTTCCGTCAGCATTTTGACTATAGTGCCAATATGCCGACGGCTGATGCCAAAGAAAATATCATTGATTACATTACCGCACACCCTGAGATTAATGAGGTGATTTTGAGTGGCGGTGATCCTCTGAATGTGACAAATAGACGCCTGTTTGCTTGGCTAGATACTTTAGAGTCACTCCCGCAATTGACCACTATTCGATTACATACACGCTTGCCATTGGTCATACCAGCACGTTTGGATGATGCATTATTGACCAGACTGTCTCAAAGTCGCTGTCATATTGTGATGGTCATCCACTGTAATCATGCCAATGAAATCGATGCCTTAACAGCAGAGCATCTACAACGTGCTCGAGCGGCTGGCATCACTTTATTGAATCAAGCGGTGCTATTAAAAGGCATCAATGATAGCGTTGCTGTTCAAACACAATTAAGCCAACGTTTATTTTCCTGTGGGGTACTGCCTTATTATCTGCATGTATTAGACAAAGTGGCTGGTGCCGCACATTTCGATAATGATGAACGCTTTGCAATTGAGCTGTATTGGTCATTGTTGGCAGCACTCCCTGGTTACTTGGTACCCAAGCTGGTCAGAGAGCTACCAAATAAACCTTTCAAAGTACCGATTGATATTTACAATGATCGTTAATATAGGCACTATGGTATATTGAAAAATTAGTGAACAAAGCGTGGTTTTTAGAAGATGGGCGTGCGGTTAGATGATGCTATAGAGCTTAATCGTTACTAAAAATGGGTGCTGTCGATTTTGATGGTTGCTGCTGATTTGTATCTTTTATCTTGTATTGTTGCATACGGCATGGTTGAATATTTGCCTCCTGCCAAGTTACTCAAGGTTACTAGGAATACTGATGATAACTTTATCGACGTTTCAAGAGCACCTATCTTCTACAGAGGCATTGCCAGTAGCTTCTAAGCGATCCGCTAATGGCCAAGAAGGTTATTTGCTAAAATTGTTGGCAGCGTTACCTTCGCAAACGCAAGCACAGCAAGCTGAACAATTGGCAAAAATACTTACGGTACTACGCGTGGCCATATAGATGATTCGCAACGTCTTACCCTTATGGCGACAGTGATAGACGCCTCAGATCAGTTAATTGCCAATTGCCACTAGGACATTTATTGTGCGCTTAGCGACATTCAAATAGTTTGTGGCTCAATAATCGCTATATTATCATGATTATGGTCTATGACAGAGTGATACGTCATAAAACCTCATTGCTCAATAATCAGCGAAAATACGCTGCAAGCAATGGCTGGCAGCGCTATTTTAATGGTGATAAGTCTTCATCAACGACACTCGCCATTGCTATTTATCAGACGCTGCAGATGTATCAGAAGCTATTGGGCGAAGAAGCACTGTGCTATCAAAAACCCTCATCTTACTTATGGCACAAAATCAATCAACTGTATTACCTTGCTTATCAGTACCATGCGGCTGAGATTAATATGAGTGTTACGGCAGGCACCCAGCGTGCCAAGACGGTTCATCAGCTGTATTGCCAAATTTGTTTATACAGTCTATTAAATGTACGTGCCATGCGTCGTCCCAATATTCTGCTCGTCCAACGTTTGTTACCTGAATGGGCTAAGCATATCGTTGCGACGATTGAGCCAACCACCGAGACCCGCGTGTTCGTTGATTTACAAAGTGACAATCCGCCAACTTACCTGACGGCCAGTTCTACAATCAACCCATACGATGATCGCTATCACTGTTTATTTATAGAAATTGCCCCGCTGGTTGAGTATCTTAAACGACGCAAACAGGCTTTAGTTAAGGAAGGGGGTGACGGCGTTGAGAGTCACTTGCTTAATAAAATAGCGATGACGCTCAATTACCGCTATTTACAGCCGCCGCTTACCCTAGCGACTAAACATAGTGCGAAAGAAGACGCTGTTTTGATTACAGGTTTTAATAATATTCATTACCGGGTGAGCCATTCGCATAGCTTTACCAGTTTAATCGTAAAAGAGTTACCAGATGAGCAGCGTCCTCGTTATGATACCGTGAATAAAAAACAAGACAGCAGCCACGTATTAGCCAGTGAAACCTTTGATCGTAATGATGATTTGTCATTATTTCGTACCCTACGATTATTACCAACAGTAGATATTTTAAATAAAGACCGCTTTCATAATGATGGCTTTCATAAAGACAGTCTTAACATAGTGGCTGATGAGGATACATCTGCGACGACTGCACCGCCAGCATTACATATGATGAGCCTTTTTTTGGTCTGTCGATCTGATACAATCACGCCGCCTGATTGGTCGATGGGTGTGGCGCGCTGGCTTGATTTTGATAGCAAAAACCCAGAGATCGAGTGGCAAGTACTCGGACATCAGCTAGTGGCTTGTGGCTTGCGTTTAGAAGGTGAAGAAACGCGTAGTCGCCATTTTGTGCCAGCATTTATTCTTGGTAGAGATGAGCGACTACAAACCACTGGCACTCTGATTGTACCGACTTCTTACTTTCAGACCCATGATAGAGTCATTATGCGTATTAATAGCAAACAAACCCCTTTACGTTTGGGACAGAGGTTGCTGATTACGGATGAATTCAGCCAGTATGAGGTGGTGCAGCTGTAGTTTTTTTGAGCGTCTATGGAAAAGTTGCCAAATAGTAATGTCAATAAATGCTGGCTTAAAGGTTACTTCATTGAATTTATTATTCAATAATAGCAGTGAATAAATGTACTGAATAATGATGATAATTAGTCTGCAATCAGTCAAGTTATTGTCTATAATGACTGATACAGTTATGTTCGTTTATACGATGTTTTTGCTTCGCCAAGATGTCGCCTTGATTCGAAAGACGATGCCAATCTACTAAAAACCGCTAAGCCTATCCCTGATAGTATTTTCCTTGCTAGGTTAATGCTTGGAAAAGGTGTAGGGTATCAAACATAAAAATAAGATCACAAGATCCAAAAGGCTTCTTATGCGTACTCAGTCCATCTTAAACCTCTTAGTCATTGATGACGATCAGCTCTATGCTGAGCGCCTTGTGTACTTACTAGGTTGCTATTATGACACCATCAATTTAGGGTTTTTGGACGATAAAGAGGAGCTGTTAAAGTCACTTCGACAACCGTGGGATGTCTTGGTGTTTGGCAATGCTTATGATATGAGTTTCACCGATGTGGTGGGCGTCGTTCAAGAGCAAAGTATTGATTTGCCTATGATCTGCCTATTCAATGAAGAGATGGCAGCGTCCGCCAATAACGATGAGGGGTTACCTGATATTATTAGCGGCACGATGGTCAAATCGCTCAAAGTAGACCAAGAGATGGCAGTAGTGATGTCTATCTGTCTACAGCATGATAATTTACGCAGTCGTCATGAGCTTAGAACGTTGCGCCATGTTCTCTCTGAAGCAGAGCAACGCGCCAACGTATTGATTAAAAACTCTAAAAGTGCGGTCGCCTATATTGATCAGGGTATCCATATTTTTGCCAATGACCCTTATCTTCAGCTTTTTGGTTTTGAGTCAATGAATGATGCCATAGGCGTGCCTGTTGTTGACCTGATTGCAGGCGGTGATAACGTTAAGGGTTTCAAACAGTTTTTACGTCAATTTGATAAAGGTAGCCGCCAAGAAGTCGAGTTCAATTTTGAAAGTAAGCGGATGGATGGCAGTACTTTTGAAGCAAAGCTACAATTGGCAGCCGCGACCTTAGATGGCGAACCGGTGACGCAGGTTATTATCCAACAAAACCATAATAATAGTGCGGAAGTCGCTAAGCGTTTGGCAGCCGCTGAATGCAAAGACAGTCTGACAGGAATCAACAACCGCCGCGGCTTTGAAGAACAACTGGCAATCGTGTACCAGCAAGCACAAGGTGTACTGACGGCTGGGCTTTTGTATATTCAGCTCGATAATGTCGGTAAAATAAGAAGCAGTCTAGGTTTGCAAGGGGTAGATGCGACCGTCAAGCAAGTCGCCTATGCGTTAGATGAGCTGATATCAGACGGGCATGTGAGTCGTTTTAGTGATACCGCCTTTACCATACTGGTCGAGGACAAGAGCACCACAGAGCTTGAAACACTGGCTAAGCAAATTTGTTCACGTATCAGTGATATGCTCATTGAAGTAGATAAGCGTACGACGAGTACGACTGTCAGTATTGGTATTGTCAAAATCGAAACCAATACAGCAGAGCCAAGTATCGTGCTCGAACGAGCGATGGATGCTATCAATCAGATTATGATAGAGACCTCTAATCATGGCGGCACTTATCATTTGTACGATCCAAGCGAGCATGCCAATAGTGATGATCATGCGCTTGCCGAATCTTTAGTTGATGCCATTGCCAATAGCCGTTTTGAGTTATCTTTCCAGCCAATATATGATATTAACAATGACCGAAGCGACTTTTTTGAAGTATATCTGCGGTTGCCATTGGCGGATGCGGACAATACGATATTGACACCTGATCAATTTATGGCAGTCGCTAAGACGCATAAATTGCTCGAAAAAATAGATCGTTGGGTGCTCATTAATGCCTGTAAAAAGGTCAATGAGGTACGTAAAACGCATCCTGAAGCCAGATTACTAGTGCAATTGACTAGTGCCTCATTGATAGACAAAAAACTGCCTAGTGTTGCCAGTCAGCTTATAAAAGCGGTGGGCGGTGCAGCTGGTGTGCTCACCTTGCAGTTCAACGAAAAAGACGTCTCAGACCATCTTACAGTGGCAAAAATACAGTTTGCCGCCCTTAGCCAAGTCAGCTGTCAGATGGGCATCAATAACTTCGGTTCTTCTGCCAAATCCATAGAGATTGTCAGTTTTGTGCAGCCAGATATGGTGCGTTTAGCACGCAGCTATGTGGATGGCATTGACTCAGCAGACAATTTAGAAACTGTCAAATCACTTATTATGCGTACTAATGAAGTCAATGTGGACGTATTGATGCCTTATATTGAAGATGCGGCGACCATGTCCGTTGCTTGGAGCGTGGGCGCGCGCTATTTACAAGGCTATTATTTAGAAGAACCCAGCAGTACGATAAAAGTTGCGACCTAACGTCATTTAGGGCGCGTTTGATATGTAACTATCAACAGTGCCTATTTATGGAATATTCTACACGGCTTAATATTTCATAAATTCTTTATCGTCATACATTACAAAAGCCTTACTCAAACTGTCCTATAAGCGTTGTTTATTGGCTTAATATGCCCCAATGAATAACGTTATGTTTTTAAAAGCAGCTATTTAGGCGTGAAGAGGGTTCCGCTTTGCATGTGTTTGACCCTTACCTTATTATTTTTATGTTCACCTATAGCTGACATTCCTTAACCAAAGATTGCCGAAAATGCCCATCATTAATAAATATCAAATAAGCAGTATATTTGCTGCTGTTTTATTGCTCAGCGCTTGCGGAGAAAGTACGCCACCGGATCATCGTGCTGCTGTGACATTGCCGCTCTATACGGAAGGTGATGCTGATAACGGCGCGATCATTTACCAAGACGCTTGTGGTCAATGTCATCAGCTGAATGCAGGGCTCAACAAAAAAGGTCCGCAGCTGATAATATACGGTGCACCCGCCGCTGAGCTAGAAGATTACACCTATAGTGACGGGCTAAAAACATCAGGTTGGGTATGGGATGCGCAAACGCTCGACCCTTATATTGCGGATGCAGAAAAAGCCATGCTAGACTCAAAAATGCTATCAAACCCGATGCCCGATGCGCAAGAACGCGCAGATGTCATCGCTTATCTGTCAACGCTTCGTGCCGCCGTGCCGATAACTGAAGATGACTCAAAGCAATAGCCAGTTTATGGTGTGTCCTCAAGCTAAACGAAAGCGACTAAATGGGCTAGAGATGGTTAAATTTTGCTAAACCACGTCAAACAATTGGTTAATATCTTGATATTATCAGTGCTATTTTCCTTTTTTGGCTGCCATTTATCTCATTTTTATCACCACTTTCAAAATAAGAACACGCCCTAGAAACACTAATCCCATAAGAAATGAGCCAATAATTGACTATGACCCACGCAGCCATCGATAGAGCCATTACAACACTACATCAATCAGCAGCAGAGGTGATTCATAAGTCGACCTTTAGCGCTGCCGATTATCATCACAATCAGCAAAAAATCGCCCAACTTATGGCGCAGTTAAATCAAATAGTGCTGGATAAGCCGCAAGTGGTTAAGCTTGCGCTGAGTGGTATTTTGGCAGGTGGACATTTGTTACTGCAAGATCTGCCGGGTATGGGCAAGACGACATTGGCGCAAGGCTTGGCGCAATTATTAGGCTTGAGCTTTAGCCGTGTACAGTTCACCAATGATATGCTGCCAGCAGATATCTTAGGCATGAGCATTTATGATCAAAAGAAACAGCAATTTGAGTTTCGAGCAGGTCCTATTTTTACTCAGCTGCTACTCGCTGATGAGATTAATCGCTCTAGCCCTAAGACGCAAAGCGCATTACTAGAAGCGATGGAAGAACGGCAAGTCACCCAAGATGGGCAAACCTATCCTTTGCCGCAGCCGTTTTTTGTCATTGCGACCCAAAATCCTTTGCAGCAAGCAGGTGTCTATCCACTTCCTGAATCGCAGTTAGATAGATTCTTATTATGCTTGTCGCTTGGTTATCCGTCGCCTACCGCAGAACGTGAGCTATTAAAAGGTCAGGATCGCCGCGAGCTACTAAAAAATTTAGATGCGGTGCTTGATACCGAGGCGGTCTTATTAGCACAGCAAGGTGTTAAACACGTTTATGTCGCGGATGTGGTCTTGGATTATCTGCAGCGATTGGTCGCAAAGACACGAGCAAGCTCCGAGTATCATGGCTTATCACCGCGTGGAGTATTGTCGCTACAGCGTGCCGCGCAGGCTTATGCGTATGTATCGGGGCATATGGAAGTGACACCTGAGGATATCCAAGCGGTGTTTGCAGCGGTCACAGATCATCGTCTCGGTCAGCGTTTTGTCCCAGCGCATGTGACTGGTGGGCAGGCGACGCAGACAATCGCGCAACGTATATTGGCAGAAGTGGCTGTTATCAGTTAAATGATGGTTATTTAAATAGTTGTTATTTCAATCACTGTTATCTGAGTATTTATTTTTCAGCTGCTTGTTGTTTCATAGCGTATTTGTTTTTAAAGCTATCACCAATTATGAATGAGAGTATCAATTTTATGGTAAGGATAGGGTAGTCATGAGCTTTTTGCCAAAAGCCTTAACCGTACCAGCCACTTCAGCATTAAGCCGTTGGTTCGCCTCGCGTGCGCCTAAAAGCGATAGCGCCACCCTCAATTTGCGTAACGTCTATATCTTTTTTAGCCGTGAAGGGGTGCTATATGCAGTGTTACTAATCATCACCTTTATCGCTGGCATTAACTATGGCAATAACTTGGTGTTAGGTTTATGTTTTTATTTGGTCAGCGTTTGGCTTATCAGCTTTCATGTAACCTTTGCCCATATCTCAGGTCTGCAAGTACGTTTGCTTGAAGTGACTATGGCAGAAGCGGGCGCGCCTGTTTGGGTGACTTTGCAGTTGCGCAGTGAGAGCCGTCAACCAAGACGACAGTTGTTATTTAGCTTTGAGCAGACTGATGATAAGGCTAATAGCAAGCTTAATAGTAAGACAGATAAAAAAGCCAATAAGAAAATCAAAAATAGCGTTAATAATCAACAGTCGATACTTGTGACACGACTGCAAGGCGAGCAAATTATTCGCTTGCCAGTACTGACGCAGAATCGTGGGCAGTTTGAATTACCACGCTTAAAAATAAAAACCGTTTATCCTTTGGGCATTATGCGGGCGTGGTCCTATGTTTATTTTGCCCGTACTGCTTGGGTCTATCCAAAACCTGAAGTGTTTGATTGGCAGACGCAATATGCCGTTGCCAGTCAGGAGGATTTGCCAACAGGTGGGCAATATCGGCAAGGTCAAGATGATTTTGAGCGGCTAGATAACTACGTTGAAGGCGAGTCGCTGGCACGGGTGTCGTGGGGACATGTAGCACGTGGTCAAGGCATGTTGACCAAGCACTTTGCTGATCCAGTCGGTCATGAGCAAACGTTAGATTATGCGGATATGCCAGCAGCACATCATGAGCAAAAACTCGCACAACTGGCGTATGGGGCGATGAAATTAGGTGAGCTGGGCGTGACATTTCATATGCGCTTACCCAATGATACCCATTCTACTGCACCAATGGGTGAAGGCGACAGTTTTGCACAAGCGTGCTTGCTAAGGTTGGCGAAAGCACAATGACTAATAGAACCAACTCAAAAAAACTCCCTACAAATGATGCTGAAAACACATTTATAGGTTTTCCTGAAACAAGTCCCACAAGCTTTGAGCAGTTGGCACTGGGTCAAAACGTCACTGATCGTGCTTTACAGGATAGCGCTACAAAATGGACTCGTAAGCTATTCGCCTTGCCTGCTTATTATTGGGTGCTAATTGCTCAAATTACCGTTATTTTACCTCATGCGGCGCATCTGCCGTTTTGGTTGATAGGTTTTGCGGTGGTCAGCATCGCCGCACAGCTGCCGTCTATAAAAGCTAAGTTTAAAAAAACGCATTTAAAACGTGTCTATCAAGGCATGCAAATGCTCGGCTTTTTATTGGGACTGGCAGGTCTATGGCTGACTTACAATACAGCGTTTGGACTGGATATGGGCGTGGCGTTTTTAGTGCTCTGTCTCATCAGTAAGCTGTGGGAGATGTATAAACGACGAGATGCTTATGTGGTCCTAAATTTATCACTATTTGTCCTTGCCGCGCTGTTTTTGATGGATCAAGGTCTTGTGACGACTTTAGAAGTGATTGTTGGTGCAGTTATCATTTTATTGGCATTTATTGCGCTTAATGATGACGGCAACACTCGCGGTGATGGTCGCTTGCGTACTTTGGGTGTGCTGGGTATCGGGGCGTTGCCGTTATTAGTCGTGCTATTTTTGTTCTTCCCGCGCTTGCCACCACTATGGTCAGTACAGCTATCAGGTCAGCAAGCAACCACTGGCGTGTCCGACAGTATGTCACCCGGGGATTTTGCCAATTTGGGACAATCGACTGAGCTGGCGTTTCGGGTAGAGTTTGCAGAGAATCGCCCGCCGCAACAGCAGTTATATTGGCGTGGTTTGGTGTTTAGCGACTTTGACGGTATTACATGGCGTCCTAGCCCTCAGCAACGACAATGGCGACCTGCACCGCAAATGCCATCTTGGATTGAGAATGCCTTTGCAACTGTCCCTGATGAAGTAAAAAATACGCCTACCAGCTATGAAATTATCCTAGAGCCGACGCAGCAAAACTGGCTATTTGGACTTGATTATCCTTTTGCCCAGCGCCAAGATGTCAGTATTACTTCAAACTTTACCTTATTAAAAGATCAGCCCGTCACTCAGCAGTTACGTTATGAAGTATTGCAATTTGCACCGATGCGTATCGATCCGATTCTCTCTGATGAGTTGCGACGTCTAAATCTTACCTTGCCAGCCGACGGAAATCCACAAGCAAGAGCACTGGCACAGCAGTTATTTGCGCAATCAGACTCAGACCCAGTGCGCTATATGGCGGCTATTGAACGCTGGATTAATCAAACAGAATTTCGTTATACGTTATCACCGCCACGACTGAATAATAACCGTATTGACGAGTTTTTATTTGAGACCAAAGCGGGGTTTTGTGAGCATTATTCTTCCAGTTTTACCTTTATGCTGCGCGCCGCTGGCATACCCGCGCGCGTCGTCGCCGGCTATCAAGGTGGTGAGCTGAGCCGCGGTGGTAATGTATGGGAGGTGCGGCAAAAGGATGCGCACGCTTGGACGGAGGTTTGGCTTGAGGGTCAAGGCTGGGTACGTATCGATCCGACTGCTTTTGTCGCGCCTGAGCGTGTCGAGCAAGGGATGGATGCGCTGACGCAGGCACAAGGAGCGGCAATGTTCGGCGATGGCGCTAGCGCACAAATCAGCTATCAGCAATATCAAATGCTACAAACCTTACGCCGTCTGTCCGACCAAGCGAGCTACTATTGGCAAAAAGACGTCGTTGGTTACGATCAGGATAAGCAAGCTGACTCATTACTCAAATGGTTTAATATCCGCTCAGTGATGCAACAAATTATCTGGTTGGCAGCGAGTACTATTACCGTCATGGCTATTTTGGTCTTTATCATCTGGCAACGCCGCCGCAAGCGCTGGCATCCAGCACCAGCCGCTTGCACAGCAGATCAAAACGTATTGGCAAAGTGGGAATTCACTTGCTCGTGATGAAAGTGAAGGTCAGTTGGCTTGGCTTGAGCGTGTGGCAATGGCTATTGATTCAAATTCCGAAGGTAGTGTTGATACCCATTTAACAGATAGCGGTCATTCAGATATTGTCCAAACAAAAGTTTGCAGATGAAGCAGGACTATCGTCAACTGCGTTATGGACGTCTAAGCTCGCTTGAAACCAATGATAGCGAATACCAAACTATCCTGAAACAGCTAAAGAAAGATGCGAGTGAATTGTTCTAGTGGCTGTTTTGTGAAAGCGTTGCTTAGCACGTGATAAAAAGTTAAGTATAATAAATGAGGCGGTTCTATGGCGATATATGTGGATTTTATGCAGATAGAATTTAAAGGTTATAAGTGGTGCCATAGCTGGCAGATAGCTTGCAAGAGCTGCGATTTTGCAGCGTTGATTGAAGTGGATAAGCGCTTATTCCATCGAAACGCCAGCTATCCGCACTATGACGTCACGGTACAAATGCGAGAAATAGCGATTGAATATGGCGCTATTCCTGCTGGTCGAAAAAAGATTATCGAATGTGCAAAGAAGTTAAAAGTAGAGTTGCATGAGCAAATAGCACGGTCTGAGCATTGCTAGTAAATGAAGCTTTTAAAGATATAAAAGGTGGGAGTGCTTTTGCATCCCACCTTTTTATTTGTTCAGGTTTTCACCCAACGCTTTACCCTCTCAAAAATTAGGTAGCAAGAAAAACGAGTGCAAGTACGATATCTAGTAGACTAAGCGAGCGGAACAAGCAAAACTGACGCCGCTAATCATATTTTTTGGGTTTGGTATTACTTTGCAATAGCGGCTTTACTGACACCATCAAGGGCTTTTGCAATATTCGCCAATTGGGTATCACAACCTTTGATATTGTGACGACTCTTTAGGTATTCGGGATTGTTGTACGACAACCAAACTTTTTATCAGCATCTTCACTGATGAGGATTTTTTGCGGCAAGTCGATAGCGACGCTTTGCTCGCAATTCATCAATGGCGTACCCGCTTTTGGATTACCAAACATAATGACCTGCGTCGGTCTTAAGGTTAAATTGACACCTTGGGCATTCTTTTGGTGATCGACGCGCGCAAATACTTTCATACCTTTGCTTTCAATAATTGCCGCCAGTTTATCAGCGGTATCTTGCACGGAATGATTGCTTTGCAGCGTAACCAAGCCTTTTTCGGCATCGATAGCAGTCATCGTTGATGGCATCTTATCAGGCGCGTTTAAAATATTTTCAACACTGGCGCAGGAGGATACGGCCAATGCTAGGGCAGCGATAGAGAGAATCTTAAGCATGAAAAGTCCTTTTATTGTCATTGTTTATTCAGCGAATGATGGCTGACAACATCGAATATTTAGTGTGAGCCATGATATTCCTTGTGCTTAGTAGCATTGTGCGTAATAAACTGCGCATAGTAAAGCGTCGCATTGCAACACACCTTAGAGAATGCCTAAGCCAAAACGCATAGCTAAACCAAATGCTCTGCTAGATAATCGACGAGCAGTCTAATCTTTGGCGATAAATGACGGTTGTGTGGATAGATGGCCCAGATACTTTCTTCAGGCTCTCGATAGTTATTCAATAAGCTGACCAGCTCACCTGATGCTAAGTATTTTTGCACATAATAATCAGGTAGCTGGACGATACCCAGACCTTTTAACGCCGCATCGACTAAACTGTGACCGCTGTTATATTGGACACTGCCAGACACGCGCAGGTTTTTTTCTTTATCAGCATTTTTTCCAGAATCTATTTTGCCATCTTCTATAAAGTGCCAATAGTCACGCGTGCCAAGTAAGCAGTTATGCTGACTCAGATCGCTCAAAGAATGTGGTATGCCGTATTTTTCGAGATAAGCAGGCGCGGCACAGACGAAGTTGGTACGACAGCTGAGTTTTTTTGCCATCATCGTCGAATCACTTAATTTACCAATACGAATCGCCAAATCATAACCGCCATCAATGAGGTCGATTTTTTGATTGCTCAAAAACGCCGTCACTTCGATATCGCGATATTGCACCATAAAATCATTGACCAGTGGCAATAATTGTTGCTCGCCATAAGTGACAGGAGCGGTCAGTTTAATCCTACCTTGCGGCTTTGATTGTAAATTGCTTACTGCTTGCTCAGCGGCATCCAATCCATCGAGCACACCGCGGCAGTGCTGATAAAACACGCGACCTTCTTCTGTCAGCGATACCTTACGCGTCGTGCGATACAGCAATTTAATACTGAGGCGCTTCTCTAATGCGCTTATCTGTCGACTGACTTGCGCGGTTGAAATCCCCAGTTCTTTTGCCGCGCGCGTAAAGCTTTCGTAATCTGCTACATAAACAAATTCGCTAATACCATCCCAGCGCATGATTATTACCACTGTGTAAAAGATATTTGCAAATATAGCACATTGTTATCGCTATAGAAAAAACTATAATAGCCAGTATAAAGCTTTACAGACTGCTACAACTGCCGCTTGCCTCAATTCAACAAGCAAGATAAGCTGAATAGAGGTCTGTGCTTAATAACCCATAAAATGAATTAAAAGAGAGATAACGATGTCAGATAAATTTATTAAATCAAAAGCCGCCATTGCTTGGGGCCCAAATGAGCCACTATCTATCGAAGAAGTGGATGTCATGCTGCCCCGTAAAGGCGAAGTATTGGTAAAAATCGTGGCAAGCGGTGTCTGTCATACTGACGCTTTTACTTTATCTGGTGAAGACCCAGAAGGGGTATTCCCAGCGATTTTGGGTCATGAAGGTGGCGGTATCGTTGAGCAAATCGGCGAAGGTGTGACCAGCGTTCAGGTCGGTGATCATGTCATTCCTCTATACACGGCAGAATGTGGCGTCTGTAAAATGTGTACCTCAGGCAAAACCAATCTTTGCTCTGCCGTACGCGAGACCCAAGGTAAAGGCTTAATGCCAGACGGCACCACGCGTTTTTATAAAGATGGTGAGCCTATTTATCATTATATGGGCTGCTCAACCTTCTCTGAATATACCGTGTTGCCTGAGATTTCTTTGGCAAAAGTGAACAAAGAAGCCCCACTCGAAGAAGTCTGCTTATTGGGTTGCGGTGTCACCACGGGTATGGGTGCAGTGATGAATACGGCCAAGGTAGAAGAGGGTGCGACTGTCGCTATCTTTGGTCTAGGCGGCATTGGTCTATCAGCGGTCATCGGTGCGGCAATGGCAAAAGCCAGTCGTATCATTGCTATTGATATCAATGAGAGCAAATTTGAGCTGGCTAAAAAGCTTGGCGCAACCGACTGCATCAACCCAAAAGACTACGACAAGCCAATCCAAGAAGTCATCGTTGAATTGACTGATGGCGGCGTTGATTATTCATTTGAGTGTATCGGTAATGTCGATGTCATGCGTTCGGCGCTTGAGTGCTGCCATAAAGGGTGGGGCGAGTCGGTCATCATTGGTGTCGCTGGTGCTGGACAAGAAATCTCTACTCGCCCATTCCAGTTAGTGACTGGTCGTGTCTGGCGCGGTTCAGCATTTGGCGGCGTAAAAGGTCGCAGTGAATTACCAGGTTATGTTGAGCGTTATTTGGCTGGTGAGATTCCACTACAAGATTTCATTACCCATACCATGCCATTAGAAGATATCAACGAAGCATTTGATTTGATGCATAAAGGCGAGAGTATCCGTACGGTTATTCATTTTTAAAAATCATTATTAATAATAGTGATTATAGATTTAGCCTTATAAAATAGCAGTATGCTAAACCAAAAATGCCGTCCTATATAAGGACGGCATTTTTTTGGCATTGGCAATTATTTTTTAGTGGAAAAAATTATCTGTTCGGCAAGCGTGGTTAGATCTGCTGCTATAAAGTCTGGCGCTGGAACGTTTGGCGCTGATAATAAAGCATTGTGCGGTCGCGTGAGAAACGCCCCTTGGCAGCCAACCGCTTGAGCGCCAATCGTATCCCAAAGATGACAAGCGACTAGGCATAAATCTGACAACTCAACAGACAGCTCCTTAGCGACCATTTGGTAGGTTTCAGGCGCAGGCTTGAATCTTGCTACCTGCTCAACACTAAAGTGCTGTTCAAAAAAATGGCTGATGCCAGCTTTTTCAAGCGGGGTCGGGGAAGCGCTATTTGCTGAGTTGGTCAACGTTACCAGTCGAAACCCTGCCTCACGCAGCTTGGTTAATGCTGGAACTACATCAGGGTGAGCAGGCATTTTGCTCATACGCTCTTTTAATTCGTCGACATCGCTATCTATCAGCCTGACGTTATGAATATCAGCGGTCATCTGTAAGGCGCTGATGCCAAGCTCGCCAAAAGGCGTATAAAGTCCTGATAACGTCATGGTTTGTGAATATAGCACCAATTGCGCAAACCATTCTCTTAGTAGCATTTTATTGCCAAATAGGCGAGCAAATAATGGCTCAAGAATGGTAATGTCGAGTAGCGTCTCATTGACATCGAACATGATAATAGGGAGAGACTTATCAGAGAACATAATAGATCCTTTTTTGAACAGCTAAAGAAACCTTGCCAAAAAAAACTTTTCAGAGAAGCTAGTCTGGCATGTTAGACAGCTGCTGCAAGATATTCTTGAAATTTTCCACGCCTTGTGCACCACTAACCAGATGACGCTTATTAAAAATTACCGCTGGCACGCTTTGAATGCCTTGTTGCTGCCAATGTTGCTCTTCTTCGCGCACCTCTTTAGCGAACCTTTGGTCTGCTAACACGGCTAGTGACTCATCACGATCTAGTCCAATCTCTGCTGCAATATCAGCAAGCACGGTATTGTCAGAAATATTGCGACCATTGGTAAAATGAGCGACGAATAACGCCTGCTTTAATTCATGCATGCGACCTTGCTGATCTGCCCAGTGCAGCAATTGATGCAAGTTGAATGTGTTGTGCATACGCGTGTCATCGTTAAAATTAAACGTAAAGCCAACCTCATTACCCGCTTCCATTAATCGAGCACGGCTAGCATCAGATTCTTGCTTGCTCGAACCATATTTCTCCATAATATGTTCACGCAATTTTGTCCTTCGCTTGGCATATTGGGATTAAGCTCAAACGGATGCCAGTGAATCTCGTGTTCGGTGTTGGTTTGCTTGAGGGCTTCTGCCAGCTGGCGGTAACCAATGACGCACCAAGGACAAACAACGTCTGAGACGATATCTATGCGTAGTGGCTGCTCTGAGGATAACTGCTTTGAATGTTCCATATCTATCTGCCTAATTCAGTATTTTTTTTATATAAGCTGTCTGTGGTCGACCGCCTTATAAATCAATGCTAATTATCTATACTAATTAACTAATGCTAAGAGAATGAGGGAAAGCTTACAATATCGTCTAAGTTACTGTTTAATGAGTCTCTGTCTAATAAGTAGCTGCTTAAATACCTGCTCAATTAACTCAGCGATGCACTGAATCATCAGTAACGTAATAACAAAATAGGTGACTACTTAACCAATCTGTAACGGTCATCAAACGGGTTTTTGCTTAAAGTGGCGGTACTAAAAATCTTGGAGTCATAAATGAAAAATATCACTGAAGCCATGAACTGGCGTTACAGCACTAAAGAGTTTGATACCAATAAAAAAATATCAGCAGCAGACTTTCAAAGTTTAAAGGATATCCTACGACTTAGCCCATCAAGTACTAATATTCAGCCTTGGCATTTTGTGATCGCTGATGATGAGGCTGGCAAGGCACGTATCGCAAAAGGTACGCAAGGGATGTTTGATTTCAACACGGCAAAGGTGAAAGATGCCTCACACGTCATCATTTTCTGTAGTCGTATCTATGCTGATGATGAATTTTTGCATGAAGTATTGGATAAAGAAAATACGGATGGTCGCTTCGCAGAACCAAAATTCAAAGAGCAAATGCATCAAGTGCGCAAAATGTTTTTGGACATTCGTCGTTATGAGCAAAAAGACGAGCCACATTGGCTGGTCGAGCAAGTGTACCTAAATATGGGCGCATTATTGCTGGGTGCTGCTACTTTAGGCATTGATGCTGTGCCGATGGAAGGCGCTGATCTAAAGGCACTCGATGAAGAGTTTGAGCTACGTAGCAAAGGCTACACAGCCGTTGCCGTTATCTCACTGGGTTATCGTAGTGAAGATGATTTTAATGCAGATTTGCCAAAATCTCGATTGAGTGAAGCGAGCATTATTACTAAAGCGTAATGCCAGACTGGTATTTTTAACTGACTATATTGAACTCAAATAGCGTTATAAACGACCTGTTTATAGCGCTATTTTTTTTGCTAATAAAATGAGTTTTTGAGTTTCATTTATAAAATTGATAGTGAGAAGTAAAGTTTCATAGATTAAAAACTACACTGTAATAACTACAAAGTAAAAACAAATCGACATTTCTAATAAGTCATAATAAATCGATTGGCGCGACTTTTAAGAAGCGTTTAACCCTATTTTTTATGATTATCTGCCAGCGAGAAGCCAGCATGTCTACCTTGAACTTAACCATTAATAAGCAAGATTATCAGCTCGACAATCTTGATTCACGTACGACCTTACTCGATGTCTGTCGTCAGCACCTCAAAATTACGGGGCCTAAAAAAGGCTGTGACCATGGTCAGTGCGGCGCATGTACCATACTTATCAATGGGCGTCGGGTCAATGCCTGTTTGACCTTGGCAGTTATGCACGATGGTGATGAGATTACCACGATTGAAGGTATTGGCATGCCCGAATCTTTGTCAGCGTTGCAACGAGCCTTTAAAGATAATGATGCGTTTCAATGTGGTTACTGTACCCCTGGGCAAATTTGTTCAGCAACAGCGCTGATCGATGAGATTAAACAAAACTGGCCCAGTCATGTCACGACAGATTTGCAAAATCCTGATGGGTTGCTGGTTCAAGAAATCGCTGAGCGTATGAGTGGCAATATTTGCCGCTGTTCTGCTTATCCCAATATTATTAAGGCCATTTCACAAGTACTAGAAAATGAAATGAAGGGTTCATCTAAAACTGACGCAGTACAAAAATCAGAGGTGACGGGTATTTGGTCACCACCACCTAGTGAAGCGCAGCTAGGTAGTCAATCTATGAAGAATAAGACGGCAACTAGCAGGTTAGGAGATCGCTCATGAAACGTTTCGAGTATAGCCGTGCTACCGCGCCAGAGCAGGCAGCCCAATCTGCTAGTGTAAAAGACGCCTCATTTATCGCAGGGGGTACCAACCTTTTAGATTTAATGAAGTTAGAGATTGAAACGCCAGTTAAGCTGGTGGATATCACTCGCTTAGCATTAGCTCAAATTGAGAAGACTACAGATGGTGGCCTACGCATCGGTACGCTAGTGACCAATAGCGACTTGGCCGCGCATCCTGAGGTTATTGCCAATTACCCAGTATTATCACGGGCGATTTTGGCAGGTGCGACGGGACAGTTGCGTAATAGAGCGACGACGGGCGGTAATCTATTACAGCGTACGCGTTGCTATTATTTTTATCAGACAGACAGCGCCTGTAATAAACGCAAGCCAGGTTCTGGTTGCCCAGCGATAAATGGTGAAAATCGTACCTTGGCAATTTTGGGTACTAGCGAGTCCTGTATTGCCCAGCATCCATCTGATATGGCCGTCGCGATGCGCTCATTAGATGCCACTGTTGAGACGTTAAAAACGGATGGCTCAATGCGTACAATTGCCATCAAAGACTTTTATTGTTTGCCAAAAGACACGCCACATATCGAAAATGTTTTAGAGTCTGGTGAGCTTATCACTCATGTTGTGTTGCCAGCGCCCATCAAAGGCATGCACACTTATGACAAAGTGCGTGATCGCGCGTCCTATGCTTTTGCCTTAGTGTCTTGTGCAGCGATCATAGACGTGACTGATAATGGGCGTTTGGACACAGTGCGCCTAGCATTCGGTGGTATTGGCACTGAACCATGGCGTAACGAAGCCGTTGAGGCATTGCTAACGGGCACTGATGGTAATGATGATGTGATAAAACAAGCAGCGGACTTATTACTAAAAGATGCCAAAGGCAGCGGTCAAAATGATTTTAAAATACCACTGACCCGTCGTCTACTCAAACAAGTTATTCAGCGCGCATTAGCGGGCAAGGGAGCATAATCATGTCATTATTGGACTCAGTATTTCCGTCAGAACCGACCAAAAAGATGATAATGAATGCGCCTGTTGAATCACTTTTTGACAAAACAGCGAGTAAATTGGTGGGTAAGCCCATCAACCGAGTTGAGGGGTCACTCAAGGTTAGTGGTCAAGCACCTTATACGGCAGAGATTCATTTAGACAATCAAGCCTATGGTGTTTTGGTGAGCGCAACGATTGCCAAAGGACGCGTTAAGCAAATTGATAGCAGCTCTTTAAAGGGTATTCCCAACATTATTAAAGTAGTTACTGATCCTGAGCATTTTTTACGCAATGCACAACAGGGCGGTGCAACCAAATCACCTAAGCAAGGCGTCAGTGAGATTTTTTATCATGGTCAGCCGATAGCGGTTGTCATCGCTGAGACGTTTGACGGCGGCGACAGAAGGCGCAAAAGCACTCAAAGTGACTTATGAGGATGAAACTAATCAGGCGGCATTGAACTTTACGACAGAGCTGCCAAATGCTCATGATATTAATGAAAAAAAGGTTCGGATAAAAACTCAGAAAAGGGTAATCCAGAACAAAGCCTCGCAAATGCTGCAGTAACCCTTGACCGCTTTTATCATACGCCAAGTCAAAACAGCGCAGCGATGGAGCCTCATGCAACGCTTGCTCACTGGGAAGGTGAGAAGCTGATTATGTATTCATCTAATCAAATGCTGTCCTCGTGCAAAAAGCAAATCGTTGATGCATTGGATTTGGATCCAGATAATGTGCAATTAATCGCTCGCTACGTCGGTGGCGGTTTTGGTAGCAAACTTGGGATTTCTCCAGAATCGATAGCCGCCGCACTCGCCGCAAAAGAGTTGGGTCGTCCCGTGTTAATCACTATGACACGTCCGCAAGTAATGGAGGCAACGATTAGACGCTCAAACACGCGTCAACGCATCGCAATTGGCTGTAGCGAAGACGGTATTATTGACACCATGATTCATGAGACGGTCTCTAGTAATTTGCCAGGAGAAGCCTTTTTGAGCCAGCAGCGCTCTCTACGCACTATCTGTATCGCGGTGACAATCGCCGAGTCAATTATCAGCAAGTAGATATGAACCAAGTATTGTCAGGCTCGATGCGTGCCCCCGGCGAAGCAGTCGGACAGATTGCCCTTGAGTGTGCGATGGATGAATTGGCAGAGCAACTCAACATAGACCCTGTCGAACTGCGCCGTCGCAATGAGCCTGAGCAAGATCCTAGTAAAGGCATCCCGTTTTCCACGCGTAAGTTCATCGCTTGTATCGATCAAGCGGCTGAACAGTTTGGCTGGAATCAACGCAATGCTAAGCCTGCCAGTCGCTTAGAAGGTGATTGGTGGGTGGGCATGGGTATGGCAGCAGCAGCTCGTGGCAACAGCTTAGGACCGTCTGAAGCACGAGCGACATTGCAAGCAGATAGCTCAAAAGCGTTGGGTGTGAAGGCCGTAATCGAGACAGACATGACCGATATCGGTACAGGTTCTTATACCGTATTTACTCAGGTTGCTGCAGATTTATTAGGGCTACCAATAATAGATCATATTGAAATGAAGCTCGGCGATACCAGTTTGCCACCTGCGGTTGGTTCAGGGGGCAGTATGGGCGCTGCTAGTTCAGGCAGTAGTATTTACCTTGCTTGTCAGCAGCTACGTGAGATGATCGCAGAAAAAGTCGGTCTATACCCTGACACCATTCAGCTGGATAACGGTCAAATTAAGCAGGTAGGTGAGCATGAGGCTAACTTTGTAGAAACCGTTATAGAAGCAGGAAAAGAAAAAGTAGCAGGTTTGGGCGATAACATCGTAGATAAAGTGGCTGATTTAAAAGACAAATTAGCTGAAATAACGGGAATCTCACTAACTGAATCGAAAGAATATGACTTTAGTAATTTCCAGACTCATTCATTAGCCGATATCGTCGCTCAATATGATGACCAAAAACTCAGTGCCAAAGGTCAAATTGCACCGGGTAAAAACGCCAAAAGTCATCGCCAAGCGTCATTTGGTGCCAATTTTGCCGAGGTCGCTGTACACCGAGTCACTGGTGAAATACGCGTTAAACGTATGACTGGTGCCTTTGCAGCAGGGCGTATCCTCAATCACAAAACCGCGACCTCGCAGTGCTATGGCGGCATGGTATTTGGTATTGGTTCGGCATTGATGGAGCAAGGTGATTCACGATAAGCGTGACGGTCGGCTATGTAATCATAATCTTGCAGAATACCATGTCCCAGTCAATGCGGATGTCCCTCAGCTTGATGTTATCTTGGTAGAAGAGGACGATCCGTATACCAATCCAATGCACATAAAAGGTATTGGGGAAACGGCGATTGCTGGTGCTGCCGCTGCTATTGCTAATGCCGTTTACAACGCCGTGGGTGTACGAGTTTATGACTTTCCTATTACCCTCGACAAATTGCTTTATGAGCTGCCAGAGTAGTTATCTTAGATAAGTGTATTGATAGAAGACACCCGCTAGTTACTACAGACAGCTAGCGGGTTTTTTAACCTAATGGTTTATATTCTAAATAAAAGATCATCAATAATTAAAATAAGAGGCGTTATGAATCAAATCGCTGATATTCTGAAGTTGGCATGTGAGTCTCAGCAGCAAAGCATCGACGCGGTACTAGCAACCGTCGTGCGTACCGAAGGGTCAGCATATCGCCGCGCAGGCGCAATGATGCTTATCTGTGAAGATGGTCGTTCGGTCGGAATGATTAGCGGTGGCTGCTTGGAGCCGCATATTATCAAACGTGCTTTTTGGCTCACACGTGATGGTGCAAACGTGCAAGTTTACCAAACGGGTGACGACATCGAATATGCTGAAAATGGTAATGTGCGAGCGAGCATATCAGAAGAGGGTTTTGACTTTAATAGAGGCAGTGATAATAAGGGCACAGATAATAAATACGATGAACAAGATATTGATTTGGACGAGTTAAATTTTGGATTAGGCTGTAATGGGCGCGTACACGTATTGTTTGAAAGGCTGGCAACGGCAATGCCTTTGTTAAATGTCATCAGTCAGGTTCGTCAGTCTCAGCAGCCAGTAACGGTAGCAACTTTAATCCGCTCTACAATCAATTTTAATAACCAAAATAATACAAACTCTCAACTTCAAATTGGTGTGCGTCTTAACCTAGATAATTATATCAAGTCAGGAAAACTCACCACTATCGACGCTAATAATTCAGATAAAGTGAATCTGGTATCTATGCTTCAAGCACACTTATCAATGCAGTTGAAAGTTTATCCGAATATAAACTGCTCCATAAAAATGCTGAGTACGTCATTGTAAAAGATGACAATGACAATTTAGCCACAGAATGGCTGATTCAGCGCCTACAACCACAGATACGTTTGCTGATTTGTGGTGCTGGCAATGATGTGATGCCGCTAGTTACGATGGCAAAGCTGCAAGATTGGCATGTGACAGTGGTAGACAGTCGAGCGCAATATGCCACGCAGCAGCGTTTTCCTCAGGCAGATAGAGTGATGGTACTGGCGTTAAATGATAGTGATACTTTACTAGAACTAAGTAAAAATGCTGCCGTTGCTTTGATGTCGCATAGTCTCAGCCAAGACCGTGCTCGCCTTGGCGTATTATTAGAGCATGCTAATCACTATAAATATCTTGGACAACTAGGACCGCGCTACCGTACCGAGCGCTTAATCGAAGAAATTAGTACAAGGTTTACAAATCCTGCCAGTTTAAATCTAGGTATCAAAAAACTGCATTATCCGATTGGCTATAAGCTGGGCGGAGATGGACCTGAAGCATTAGCACTGGGTATCATGGCGCAAGTCAATGCGGTCGTCCATAATCAGCTGCCGCCAGCAGAAAACTCAGACACTCATCTGTCAAATACTAACTTTACAACGCTATTTTCTACGCATATTGATTCTATAGAGACGACTGAGACAAGTGCTCGTGCCGCGACAAGTTTATCATGAGCCGCGACGCATCTATTTTGGCATCTACGCAACTAAAGCCAATAAATCTATCAAAGCCACCAAACCATGCGGTCATTATTTTGGCCAGTGGACTGAGCCTGCGTTTAGGTCAAGAAAAACAGTTACTGTGTAAAGATGGCGAACCCTTAATTTGCTTCATGACCAAACTCGCACTTTCTACAAAACCGCAAGCAATTATTATAGTCATTCCTGATAATCAACCATCAATAGCCAGTGTGATGAATGAATTGGCTTTTCAGTACTCTATGATTCAAATGGTCGTAAATTCTACGCCTGAAATAGGTATGGCGTATAGTTTGTTTGGATTTGACTATTGAGGCAGTCACGCAGTTGACAAGCTCATTAATCGAGCGTGTATTAATCATGGGTATTGATCAAGTTCTACTCGATGAGCAGCATTTGGCAAAACTGCTGGCAGATAAGCGGTCTGTAGTGGCAAGTACTTATGGTAGCTGGCAGCATTTAAATAATAGGAGTTTAAATGAAACGTCTGCTGCCACTGCATTGAAGCAAAATATTATTGGACTACCTTTAACGATTGATTGTGATTTACTCAGAGAGTGGCAAGCATTGCTGGTAGGCGATAAAGGGCTGCGTTATTTAATTAGAGGTTTGCCGCCCAGTCAGATAAGTACCGTTGTTAATAATCAACTGAGCTATGATATCGATACTCCTGAGCAACTTGCTCATGCCAAGCAAAAAGGCTGGCTGGATAAATAGTATTAATAGTGTCAATCCATAAGTGATAAAAATGATAAATGTGATAGAAACAGAACGTCTTTACCTTAGGCAATGGCAAGCAAGTGACTTTGCTGTTTTTGCTGAAATAAATGCTGATCCTGAGGTAATGAAGTATTTTCCCAAGTTATTAACGCCTAAAGTAAGTGACATCATCGCTAGTAAATGCCAGCAGCTTATTGCTAATCAAGGCTGGGGGCTTTGGGCCGTCAGTTTAAAAGATAGATCAAAAGAGCATGGGGCTTTTATTGGTTTTGTTGGCTTGAATGATACCCACGCAGAGATGTCTTTTGCCCCTGCTGTCGAGATTGCATGGCGACTACATAAAGATTATTGGGGACAGGGTTATGCTACCGAGGCGGCACGTGCGGCGCTGAATTTCGCTTTTACTGAGCTGTCGCTCGATGAGGTTGTGTCATTCACAGCGGTTATCAATGAGCGCTCGCAATTGGTTATGGAGCGCCTTGGCATGATGAATACCCGCGCCAACTTCTATCATCCAGCCCTTGACCCTAACCATCGGCTGGCTGAGCATGTACTTTATAACATGACGCGGCAACAGTGGAACAATCAGTTAGCAGGCTTGTGACCACAAATCAATGCCCACACTCTGATATTAACAGGACTACTCGAAGATATTACTACCGTTATACAACACAAGGTAAGGTTTGCGATATAATTTATTTTCTATTAAATGTAAAATAAGGTCGTCTTATGAATCGTACACTGTGGTTAGTCATTGGCATCATTAGTATTCTTGGCGGTATCTTTGCATTTTTTAATCCTCTTAGCGCCACTTTGGCCGCTGAGCAGTTAGCAGGTTTTATCTTCCTTTTAGTGGGTGTTTTACAGTTTATCGCCTTGTTCCGAGCACATAGTACCACTGGAAAAGTGCTGGCTGCCATCGGCGGTGTACTTGGTGTATTAATTGGTATTGAATTATTACAAGATCCGTTGCAAGGAATATTAACCTTGACCATGGTAATTGCTATTTTATTTATGGCAACAGGTATAGTCAGAGTTTTTGTTGCTTTCGGTCTCCGTCGGACAGTGGCTTTTGTCCCAATATTACTTTCAGGTCTGCTCTCGATTATATTGGCTATCATGATATTTACCAGTTATCCGCAGTCAGCGACGTATATTCTTGGCATACTGTTAGCCGTCGAGTTGATATCTAACGGCATATCATTAATTATGTATTCACGTATACAATCAATTGTGGTGCGCAATATATAAGTTTAGTTATATAGTCAGAGCATTTTTAAACCGCTACGGTGTTACCCGCTCTAGATGTACTCAGTGTACTATCAGCGGTCGGTCGCCTTATAGCGATTCTAAAATTCCTTGACTATAGCAATAAACAAAAAAGACGCTATTTATAGCGTCTTTTTTTATTTCATAATTTATTTGAATATCACATCTTAATAATGCGTAAAGCCTAAGTGCAATGTGTAATACCTTACCCTTGTATACAAATCGTATTAAATCAGTTACAGCAGAAGATGAAAGAAAAAAATATATTGAAAGCAAAGCAGATGTGAGAGATTGAAAGAAGTGCGCTTGGTATGATATAAGCGCACGGGTCAGTATGGCAGCGTGTCGTATTGATATGTAATGGTATATCAAGTGGTTTGGTTGAATTAACTAAGAAATCTTAAGCCAGACGTTTTCAATGCCCATACCATCTCAACAAAGGCGCGGCTATTAGTCAAAGGCTCGCCATCGATGATGAGGGCGTAACCTGAACCATCAATCCATAAAAACACAAAGCTGGTCTCAGGAATCAGTAAGTCAACTTGTTGAAAAAACGAGATGGCTTGGCTTTCGACCGCCCAGCCACGTTGTTGTTGGCGGATCATAAAACCTGAAAAGTCAGCAGCTGCAACACTTAGCATGTCCGCTTCTTCTTGGCTGTAACCGATTCGTGCTAGGCAAAACCCTTCATCAGAGCCAATAGCGGCACGGCGTTTACCGGATAAGCTGGCAACCACATACGGTAAAAACTGGTCCAATGGCAGATTGGGTGCGGGTAACAACAAAGACAGCTTTTCAATCCAGCCGTGTTCTATAAAGCTCTGTAGCCATTCGTCAGAATAACGCTCAAGCCAATCAGCGGCGAGCAACGTCTCCCCATAGGACATTAAGTCTTGTAATGACAGCTGTTCATCAGTGGGCTCACTTTGTGAAAATGCCTCAAAAATACCGGCTGGAGTGAGGGTTAGATACGTTTTATCAGCATTTAAGTAAGAGGACATAGCGGCTACCATTGTGATGAAAGGGTTAAATCGGCGATAAATTAGGTCTTGATGGTCTGATCAAGATGCTGTTGACAGTTGTTCCAGCGCTCATCGAATTGCCAGTCGCTTTTACCCAAGCGAAACCATACTAACGAGAAGGCAAGTCGATCATTGCGAGCGATACAGTGAGCAAAGAATTCGTTTTCGATCTGCTCAATCGTGCCCCAATCTTTATCTTCACGCGCTTGCATGAGCTCAGCGGTAATGTCTTTGGATATTTCTTTGGCATCATCGCTACTGATAAGCAACCGCTGTTTTTGCTCATTGAGAGACGGTGATATCAGGACACTCCAGCGAGTCGCCAGCATACTATTGCGTTGAATATATCGCTTCTTACTAATACAATCGCGAAACCCTTGCTGGACATGAGGGTACAAGCGATCTTTAATACGCGTAAACAGGTTATTTACATCGTAAGGAATGTCATACCAACAGCCATAAAAAAAGTCTGCGACGGCACCTTGCAGCGGCTCTTTTTCGGTTAAAAGTAATGCGGCATTGATACGTTGTTCATGAAAATGACGGTTATTGGGTGCCAAAAACACTTTACGCGAATATAAACGAAATACTCGGCGCGCTTCCATCTCATTTTCTTTGATAAGGTCTAAATCAGACATAATAGTGTCCTTTAAGTCATAGTGTCTATTGTATGGCTAACAGCTTATGGCTAATATCGTATGGTCAAATGATATAGCCACTATTGAGCGACAATAAGCTATGACTTCACTAAGCGAAACGGTGCAACGTGCCAATTAATAAGTAATAATTAATCAAGTAAAGTTTGCATCAAATCTATCATAAATTCAGCATCTTCTTCGTCCATGGCTTCAAACCCTTGAGGCATGCCAAGTTCAGCCAATGCTTCTCTACCATCGTCATCATTATGCAAGTTCAGGATCGCATTCATGAATATTTCTGTATCAGGAAAGCCATCTTTAATCAGTAATACATGGCTAATATCTGCCAAATCACTTTCGATTAGCACTGATAGCTGAGTTTTGGTCAAGCGTGAAAAGCTATGAAAAATCTCTGCCAAGAAGAAAGCCGCTTGAGCATCACCTTTGATGACTTTACGGGCGGCTGCCTGATAAGTCTCAGTGATATCCCAGTTAAGATCAGACTCTTCTATATCCACAGCTTCTAGCAAGCGTAAGCCAATCAGCTTAACATCACGGTTGTCTGCCATTGCTACGGTCGCACCCGCTTTAATGTCTTCTAAGCGCTTGATATCACTGTTTGCCGCAGCAGCAATGACCATCTCATCCGATTTGCCGATAGGGCGTGCAACAGCGCGATAGCCTTGTTCACGGATCAAAGTAGCTGCATCAAATGGGTTGGCATAGATAACTTGAATGTCACCTGCCTCAATGATTTTCTCTTGTTCAGCATGTGAGGTAGGTATATTCAGATGCATATTTAGGTTGGCACGTTTTTGAATCAAAATATTAAACATGTGCCAGCCTGCAAAACGCTCAGGAGAAAAATCAGGGGCGATTAACATATTGTGTGTCGTCATGATTTAGCCTTCCTCATTTTGATTCATTTGGGCATACTGAGCCATCGCAGCTTCGATTTTGCTACGTGATGGCTTACGGCGTACCGAGGTATAACCCACTGTTTCGCCGCGACGAATGTTTGGCACAACGGTCGCATAGACCCAATAGTGACTACCATCTTTGCATAAATTCTTAACGTAGCCATGCCATTTTTGCCCCGCCGCTGCGGTATCCCACAAATCTTTATAAGCGGCTTTTGGCATATCAGGGTGGCGCAAAATAGATTGTGGCTGACCAATAAGCTCATCAACGCTGTAGCCACTGATTTCGACAAAAGCATCGTTGACGTGAGTCAGCACACCATCCAAATCGGTACGCGATACAATCAGCTTGCCATCAGGATAAGGGCGTTCAATACCAGTATCATAGACAGTCCGCGATGTACCATCATAATAAGTCAGAGTAATCTGCTCAGCGGGCATATCAGGCTTATGTGCATCAGGGATTGGAGAACCCATCGTAATCTCCTTTATTTATCGTTATATTTATAATGATTAAAAAGCCAATCTGGTGTGGTAGTTGTCGACAACATCATGTTGCCTTTCAGCTCAGTCGTCGTCCCAATATTTATCAGGCCATTATTCCACACAAATAATGTGTGCCATCTTAAATATTTTTTATGAGACAGTCACCTCATTTTGATTTAAAGTCATATTTATCAGTCGCGCTATGTGATATGACATTAAATAATAAAAAATGTGTTATCGACAAAAATCCAAATTTACCAATTAGATAAGTTTTGCAAGGGCTTCTGAGGCACGCTTGATATCTAAGAATATCAAACCAAGTTTTGCATTCGGTTTTGCCATAATAGTAAGTACCGCTTCATCTCCAGATGAGGTCATAATCACGTAGCCTTTTTCACCTTGAATCATAATACGATCGATACTACCACGTGCCAACTCACGACCTGCGCGGTCACCCAATGACAATAAAGCCGCTGACATAGCGCCAACACGGTCTTCATCAACGCCCGTTGGTAGTGCTGAGGCAATCATCAGACCATCGTTAGAAATAAGGGCAGATGCTTCAACATCGGCTGATGAGCTGTTTAGGTCTTCCAAGATTTGCTGGAATGAATCTGTACGCATATCGCTTTCTCTATGACGGGTTATTCAATTAATCAAATAACAGTTAGTAATGGTGGAGAATAAATGTTGACTAAGTCAGCTATTATAAACCCTTGCTGTTAATATTGATATACATCGGCTCAAGCAAAAAGCCAAGTTTTTGGGTTTTTATACCGTTTGGTGCTGATTATTGACCTTTCGTCTTTATTAAACGGTTATCAGTCTACAAATTTCCATTAATATTTGATTTGTTTACCGATTAGAAAAACGAAGGCTTTTTAGTAATGCAGGACTATTTTTAGCACAATCAATGAGATCTGTAAGCTCATCAGTCGGTATCTCAAGGTTCTATGAAAAGGTGCACTTTAGACTGTGCCAATAAAAATCGCTTATAACTTTTCATGATGGTGATATTTACTAGACTTATACGCCTCAAAAGTGATATATATTATGAGATAAAAAATGTTCTTGTCTCTGAATTTGGCATCTAGGCATAAATTCAGTCAGCTTTTTTAATCCCATTTGTCTCTACACAAGCCAGCGTGTCGGGGCAATTTCAGTTTTACACCAGTGTCTACAATCCTCTCGTTTGTTGTCATACGACGTGACATCGGTGTAAGTAAGCACGATTACCATTTTTACCTTAAGGAAAAGATATGAGTATCAGTCAGGCCATCGAAAAAGTCGAAGCGCGTTACGCCCATCAACCTGAATTCGTTCAAGCGGTAAAGGAAGTTGCAATTACGATTGCGCCGTTATACGACGCCCACCCAGAATATGATACTTTTAAAATATTTGAGCGCCTCGTTGAGCCTGACCGTGTTATTGCTTTTCGTATTAACTGGGAAAATGACCAAGGTGAAGTTCAGGTTAACCGCGGCTGGCGTGTCCAGTTCAGCAATGCCTTAGGTCCTTATAAAGGTGGCGTGAGATTTCATCCGACTGTCAACCAATCTGTTTTGAAGTTTTTAGGCTTTGAGCAAATATTCAAAAACGCTTTGACTGGATTGCCAATGGGCGGCGGTAAAGGTGGCTCTGATTTTGATCCCAAAGGCAAAACAGATAGTGAAATCCGCCGTTTTTGCTATGCCTTTATGCGTGAACTACATCACTATGTGAATAAAGACATCGATGTGCCCGCTGGTGACATTGGCGTGGGTGGGCGTGAAGTCAGCTATATGTTTGCTATGTATAAGAATTTAACGCACGAATACGGCGGCGTTTTGACCGGTAAAGGCGTTGGCTTCGGTGGCAGTTTAATGCGTACTGAGGCGACAGGTTATGGCGCGGTGTATTTCTTAGAAAACATGCTTACGGCGCAAAATGACGATATCAAAGGTAAGAGAGTATTGGTTTCAGGTGCTGGTAACGTCTCATTACATGCTGCTGAAAAAGCCCATATGCTGGGCGGCATCGTCGTCACTGTGTCAGACTCACAAGGGACTTTGTATGATGAAGCGGGTCTAACTCAAGAAAAAATTGATTGGCTCAAGGCGCAAAAAGCAAAAAGCAAACCGTTGGCTGAGTACGTCGATGTTTATGGTGGAGAGTGGTTTGCGAAGCAAAAGCCGTGGCAATTCAAAGGCGATATCGCGATTCCATCAGCGACGCAAAATGAAGTCAATGAAGAAGATGCCAAGCTCATGGTTGAAAATGGCATCACATACGTTGTCGAAGGTGCCAACATGCCATTGACTGCTGAAGCCATCGACTATATTCGTTTGCACCGGGTGCATTATGCCCCAGGTAAAGCCGCCAACGCGGGCGGTGTAGCAGTCTCTGCGCTTGAGATGTCACAAAACTCAGTACGTCAGTATAAGAGCTTTGAGCAAATCGACTTGCGCCTCAAAAATATCATGAGAAATATCCATGACTGCGCAGCCGATGCCTCAGAACAGTATGGTCAAACGGATAATGGCTATATCAACTATATGGCTGGTGCAAATATCGTTGGCTTTAAACGAGTTGCCGATGCATTGGTTGCTTACGGTATTTTAAACTAAGCACTTTTATCATAGCCACCTATTAACGAATAACGCGTCTGTTTTAACGATAGGCGCGTTTTTTATGGATTAAACCTACCGTGAACAGTCAAAGTAGTTTTTATAAAGCGATACGATTGACCTATTGATAATATGTGTTTTTTAAAAGATAATAATTTTAGAACACTCAATAAGATTAATTTTGTGGAGACCGTTATGAGCAAGATTTTCAAGCCATTTTCGCTAACGACTTTGGGTACTCGTGCTGCAGTAGTAGTGGGTGCGGCTATGTTGACTACGACAATCTATGCATCTACACAGCAACCGCTAGCAAATGAGGTGCAAGCCGCCAAAGCCAGCAGAATAAGCTTACAACAAGCAATAAATATTGCGGCGAAAAAGTCATCTGGTCTATTGATGAGCGCCAGCTTTGATCACGATGATGATAAAGCGCAAGGCGGTGTGTATGAGATGGAATTTGTAACCAGTAGCCGAAACTATGAAATCAAAGTCGACGCCATGAATGGTAGAGTGATCAGTACGGATGTGGAACGATTAGACAGTGATGATCTGGTAGATTATAAGGCACTTAAACAAGCGAAGATTGATGTTAAACAGGCAATGAAAATTGCTGAAAAACAATCGGGCGGCCGTGTTATCGAGATTGAGTTTAAAAACGACCGAGATTATAGTGATCATGCGTCCTATTATGAAGCTGATATCCTCAAAGGTAATAGTATCGTTTGGCTAAATGTTGATGCCAATACTGGCAGTGTATTCAACAATAAGTTTAAGAAATAGCTAAGTAAGTTAGATAGATAGATAGATAGATAGATAGGTAGGTATCGCTAATAGTCGTTTTTCTTGCTACTTAGTTTTTTGAAAATGAGATACCAAAGCCGCGTGTTTATTATTAAAAAAGCCCCAGTCATTGAATGACTGGGGCTTTTTTAATCTTAGTAGTTAGATAAGTTCGCTATACCGTCTCACGCCACTTGCCTTGAACCATAATGCCGTTAATAGGGTTTAGCCCCATCTGATAAGCCAAATCCGCAGGTCGGGCGATATCCCATAAGACCAAATCTGCATCACAGCCAACTTCTATTTTACCCTTATTAGACAGTCCTAAAGCCCTGTGCTGCGTTGACAGTCACCCCTGCCAAACTTCTTCAGTCGTTAAGTAAAATAGCGTACAGCCCATGTTCATCGCAAGCAATAACGAGGTAAGTGGTGAGGTGCCAGTTACAATCAGTAGAAATAGCCATAGGTACTTGGTGCCTGAGTAATGCCTCAATGGGTGGCAACTTGGTATCCCGCAGGGTATAAAATGCGCCGGGCAATAGAACTGCAACCGTATTACTGGCCGCCATTTTTTTGATATCGTCTGATAAATCTAATGGTCGCTTGATAGCCCCTTATATTCAGCAACCAAGGCGCTGCCACCTATGTCAGATAATTGCTCAGAATGTAGTTTGACTGGTAGGCCTAACACACGTGCTACTTCAAAAACCCGTCTGATTTGCTCAGTGCTAAAGGCTATGTTTTCACAAAAGCCATCGACCGCATCGACCAAGCCTTCTGAATAGTATCGGTAACCATGTACAGACTTGCTCGATATAGTCATCCGAGCGGTCCTGCATGTGAGACTTGTATTCAGGTGGCAAGGCATGAGCCGCTAGATATGTGGTACTGACATGAATGTTGTGTTTTGACCAAGCTGGCGAGCAACCGTGAGCATCTTGCGTTCAGTATCTAAATCTAAGCCGTAGCCCGATTTGATTTCGATACTGGTCACGCCTTCTTTCATGAGTGCTATTAAACGTTTTTCACTTTGTGCAAATAGCGATTCGATACTGGCAGCGCGGGTAGCGGTGACGGTTGAGACAATGCCGCCACCTTGTGCAGCAATGTCTTGATAACTAGCACCTTGCAAACGTGCCTCGAACTCGTTACTGCGATTGCCACCATAAACGATGTGAGTGTGACAGTCGATAAGTCCAGGAGTTATCCATTTACTCTACGTCTGTGATTTGGTGGTCTTGATAGTGAGTCAGATGAGCAGTGATTTGATTGTGCTCACCAATCCAAGCAATGCTGCCATTTTTAATACCGATAGCAGCATTGTTTAATTGGCCATATGGGATGCTATTTGTATATTCATCTGTATACATGCCAAAACCATACTGCGCCGAAAAAGTCGCAAGATTGGCATTGATAATGATGTGGTCAAACGATGTTAGGATGTCTTTATCATCTGTAGTATTGATAGATTTTTCGAGTATCTGTGCGCTAGAGTTGTTCATAATAAGCTCCTGCTTAATACTATAGTCAGGTGAATATATAAAATTCATCTTTAAAGTTTTATTCATAAGTCTTTATTTGTAGAGTCAGTAAATGCTGCTCTATAATAGTCGCTAATAGTCTTGCCGCAACTTTGCAGCTACGTGCATCAATATCAAAGGTGGGATTAATCTCGGCAATGTCGGCCATTTTTACTTTACCAGTAGCCATAATGGTTTTTACCATGCGTTCAACAAAACCAAGCCCAATACCATAAGCCGCTGGGGCACTCACACCGGGCACAACACTGGCAGGCAAGCAGTCCATATCGATGGTCAGATAAACCACATCGACCTGATCTATAAAGCTTTTCACTTGTTCAAAAAGTGTGTCCCAAAGATGATAGTGACAGTCTTCATCACTGATAACATGCACACCCAATTGCTCAGCGCGATCGAAAAGCGCCGTCGTGTTAGAGAAGCGACTGACGCCAATACAGCAATAGTGAAAAGGCTGACCATGTGCGTCAAGATGCTCGGCAATTTGGCGAAACGGTGTACCAGAAGTCGCCACATCAGATTGACGAATATCAAGATGGGCGTCAAAATTAATGATGCCGATGGTAGGCATGGCATTTGCTTCGCTTTTATTTTCTAATGCCTGCCATAGTCCCAAAAAACTACCATAGGCGATGGCATGACCACCACCAAGACCAATGGGCAAGCCGCCTTGTTTGACGATAGCGCTCACTTTATCCGCATATTTGAGCTGAGCTTGCTCAAGAGTGTGCGCAGCAAAGTCATCATCGTCGTGACAATAGATATCGCCTGCATCACCCAACAATGTCGCCAGTTGATTATCATAGCGTGTTTGCAATGGCGCAATGACCGGCAGTGTCGCAAACGCTCGGCGAATCAGCGGCGGGGCAGCTCGTGCACCCACGCGGCCTTGATTGCCCTACCCCTTGATCACATGCAAAGCCGATTAGCCCAATATTTTGATCCTCGTAAGGCTTTGCGAGCTGATACCAGTAGCGGGCACGTGCCGTCTCAAATGGCTCTGCACGGCCGGTCCACAGCATCATGTCAGCCGGTGTGACTCACGGTTGTGCTAATTTTCGTCATGGACATTGCTCATTCCCTTCAATTATCTAACGCTTATTTAGACTCGTACCAGTTGCTACGTAATGACTGCCAGTGCTCAGCAAGCGTACCGTCTAATACCAATTGCTTGGCCGCTTCAATATCAGGCGCTAGGTAGCGATCTTTGTCATAGAAAGTCACTTTCTCGCGCAGTTTCTTATGTGCCACTGTTAAAGGCTCTGAAGTCTCTAATCCGCGATGAAAATCAATCCCTTGACCGGCAGCCAATAGCTCAATACCGATAATGGTGGCAGTATTCTGTGCCATCTCGTATAGGCGGCGTGCGCAGTAGGTGGCCATGGATACATGGTCTTCTGGTTAGCAGATGTCGGGATACTGTCAACGCTACCCGGATGAGCGATTTGTTTTCTGAGGCAAGCGCGGCTGCGGTCACATGGGCGATCATAAAGCCTGAGTTTACCCCAGCATTGTCGACCAAGAACGGCGGCAGACCACCTGACAGCGTCGCATCGATTAGCAAAGCGACACGGCGCTCAGACATAGAGCCAATCTCGGCGATTGCCAAGGCCAGAATATCAGCGGCAAAAGCGACTGGCTCAGCATGGAAGTTACCACCTGAAATAGCGACTGGGCCATCTTCATTATTAAAAATAAGTGGGTTGTCTGTCACCGCATTGGATTCGATTAGTAGCGTTTTTCCTGCTTGGTTAATGATATCAAGGCAGGCACCCATGACTTGCGGCTGACAACGCAGGCAGTAAGGGTCTTGAACTCTATCGTCTTGCTCACCATCGTGTGAGGCACGAATAGCACTGCCTTTGATTAATTGACGGTGCGCTTTGGCGATTTCAATTTGACCATGATGCCCACGTACTTCGTGAATACGCGCATCAAATGGTGAATCCGAGCCTTTGGCAGCATCAATCGACAGTGAGCCTACAATGGTGGCGGTCTCAAGCAAATCACGCGCTAAGAAATAACCCCGTAATGCCAATGCGGTTGAGACTTGAGTACCGTTGATAAGTGCGAGGCCTTCTTTGGCTGCTAGGGTAATTGGCTCAAGTCCATGCTGTGCTAGCGCGTCTGCTGCAGGCACTTTTTCGCCAGCGACAAACACGTCACCTTCACCCATCATTGCAAGCGTCATGTGTGATAAAGGTGCTAAATCACCAGAAGCACCAACTGAGCCTTTTGCCGGAATGTTTGGCGTGATTTGATTATTGATTAAGGCCAGTAAACTGTCTACCACCTCACGACGTACGCCAGAGACACCTTGAGCCAAACTAGCAACTTTCATGACCATAATCAGTCGTACTACGCCGGCAGAAAGTGCTTCACCAGTACCCACTGAGTGAGAAACAATCAGGTTACGTTGAAGTAGCTCAAGCTGATCATCACTGATACGGGTCTTTGCTAACAGACCAAAACCAGTATTGATGCCATAAGCGCTTTTGTCGCGTGCAATGATGGTGCGTACATCTTCGTGTGAGGCATCGATGGCTTTATAAGCACTCTCAGGTAATGTCAATATGACAGGCTGCTCATAGATATCACGTAGCATCTTAAAGCTAAGCTGGCGAGGGTGTAGCGTTAATTGTTTGATATCGTTCATAGGGTGATCCTAGTATTGTAAGACATATGGATTATATTATTTTTGATTCATGTCTTTGTTGAAATGACGTTTTTTGAATGTTTTTAGTTAACATGATACTTGTTATTAAATTTGTTTTTTTAGCCAATCCAGTTGAAGTACATGGCTAGATGTCCGAATGCAGCAGCCAATAAAATACTGAGTACCACACGCTCAAACCAGATAATGACCATTTTTCCGACAGATAATGGTATTTCAGTGGCAAGCACACAAGGAATCATGGCAGAGAAAAACAACACGCTGCTAATAGAGATGACCCCTGCAACATAGCGAGTCAATATATCAGCCTCACTGAGGAGTAGTGCTGGCAAGAACATTTCAGCCAATCCCGCTGACATGCCTTTGGCGGCAACCAGAGGCTCTGGTAAGCCGCTAAGCAATGTAAATGGATAAAGAAGCAAGCCTAAAGCATCGAATACAGGCGTATATTTTGCTAATATCAATCCTGTCAAGCCAACCGCGATGATAGAAGGCACAATCGCCGCTGCCATCGTCAGCCCATCGCGAAAGTTAGACCATAAGATTTTTTTTAGGTCAGTGGCACGGCGTGAAGTGGACAAACCCAAATCAAATGCTGCCGCCAGACGTGTACCACCTTTATGGTCTAAAGCGGGACGTTCAACGCTATCATCAACAAGACTAATGGGTGGAATACGAGCAGTAATCGCAGTGACGATAAAGGTAATCACTAGCGTAGACCAAAAAAACAGGTTCCAAAACTCCATCAGACCAAGCGTTTTGGCAACAATGACCATAAATGCCGCTGATACGGTCGAAAAGCCAGTCGCAATGATAATGGCTTCGCGCGCTGAATATTGCTTTTGCAAGTAGACACGATTAGTAATGAGCAGCCCGATAGAGTAGCTACCAACAAAGGATGCGACCGCATCAATCGCTGATGAACCTGGGGTTTTCCAGATAGGTTTCATAATCTGCATGAGCACACCGACCATCTCGAGCAAACCAAAACCCACCAAAAATGCTAAAATTAATGCCCCAAGCGGTACAATCATACCGACGGGTAATGCCAGTTTTTCAAACAAAAACGGCAGCATGTCCTTTTCCATCATAAAGGCAGGCGCTACGTCAGCAACATACATCACTGCCAGTATCAGACCAATGATTTTAAAAGCAGTCATAATCATGTGGGTAATGTTTTTACGCCATGAGCCGTCTATAAATGGCTTGCTTACCCCAAAGATCATCAGTAAAAACAATAACGTCACAGACAATGTATGCTGCTGATTGACCAGATAAGTTGCCCCATGATCGAACAAAATCGTGCTTTTCTCACCAATGGTAAATGGCACAAAAAACATGACCAAACCGATAGCACTAAAGACTATCAGTTGCAGTAACGCTACAGGTTTAGACAGTAGTGATTCAGTTGGTGTCGCTGCTGCATCCTTGAGATTTAGTGTCGTATTTTGCTCAATCACATTATCCTCCTTGATAAAATGTCGATGATATCCTTATGTCAAGTAATCACTTATAAGGATAAAGGGTATGCTACTTAACCATCGGCAGATTTAGACCATAATCTTTCGCTGTTTTGATCGCCAGCTCATAGCCTGCATCGGCATGACGCATAACCCCTGAGCCGCAATCGTTGACAAGTACTCGTGCCAAGCGTTTGGCAGCGGCATCAGTGCCATCTGCGACAATGACCATACCTGAGTGCTGCGAGTAGCCCATGCCAACGCCGCCGCCATGATGTAGTGATACCCAAGTGGCACCGCCTGCGACATTGAGCATACCATTCAATAATGCCCAGTCAGATACCGCATCTGAGCCATCTTTCATGCTTTCAGTTTCGCGGTTTGGGCTGGCAACAGAACCCGTATCCAAGTGGTCACGACCGATGACAATAGGGCCTTTTAGCTCGCCGTTTTTGACCATTTCATTAAAGGCTAAACCTGCTTTGTCACGCTCACCCAATCCTAACCAGCAGATACGGGCAGGCAAACCCTGAAACTGAATACGCTCTTTTGCCATATCTAACCAGCGATGGATATGGGTGTTTTCAGGGAACAGCTCTTTGATTTTTTGATCGGTCTTATATATCTTCTGGATCACCTGACAGCGCCACCCAGCGGAAGGGGCCTTTGCCTTGGCAGAACAGCGGACGAATATACGCGGGGACAAAACCTGGGAAATTAAAGGCATCTTTAACGCCTTCATCAAAAGCCACCTGACGGATATTATTACCATAATCAGTCGTTGGGATATCCATTGCCTGCAAGTCTAGCATCGCCTGTACGTGTACGGCACAAGACTGAGCGGCAGCTTTGGTTAATGCTGCATGTTGCTCTGAATCCTCTTGTGCAGCTTTCCATTCTTCAACCGTCCAGCCGCTTGGCAGATAGCCATTGATCAAGTCATGGGCTGAGGTTTGATCGGTGACCAAATCAGGCTTCATGCCACCATCGTGCGCACGCTTGACCATCTCAGGTAAGATGTCTGCTGCATTACCAAGTAGGGCAATAGAGACCGCTTCACCTGCGTCGGTATGCTGTTTGATGAGCTCGTAAGCATGGTCGAGATCATCGGCTTGCTTATCGACATAACCAGTACGCAAGCGGAAATCGATACTAGATTGCTGACACTCGATGTTCAGTGAGGTTGCACCTGCAAAAGTCGCGGCTAATGGCTGCGCACCGCCCATGCCGCCAAGACCCGCGGTCAAAATCCAACGTCCCGCCCAGCTACCGTCATAATGCTGACGACCTGCTTCTACAAAGGTCTCATATGTACCTTGCACGATGCCTTGCGTGCCAATATAGATCCAGCTACCAGCTGTCATTTGACCATAATCATCAAGTCTTTGCGATCGAGCTCGTTAAAGTGCTCCCACGTGGCCCAGCGTGGTACAAGGTTAGAGTTTGCAATCAATACACGCGGGGCATTTTCGTGCGTTTGAAACACGCCAACTGGCTTGCCTGATTGCACGAGCAACGTCTCATCGTCTTCCAATTCTTTTAATGACGCTAGGATTTGATCGTAGCTTTCCCAATTGCGGGCTGCGCGTCCGATACCACCGTAGACCACGAGGCTTTTTGGGTTTTCGGCCACATCAGGATGCAAATTGTTTTGCAGCATGCGATACGGTGCTTCGGTTAGCCAGCTTTTACAATGTAGAGTACTGCCAGTGGGTGCGGCGATTTCGCGGCTCTCATCACGACGAGTCAGCTTAGTCTCTTTATTGGTTCCATGGTTAGTAGTCATTATCATATCCTTGTGATATCTGTTAAGACGATAAAGTAATCAAAGTAAGTGTTTTACAGTCAGTCTATAAATTCAGCGAAACATCGATTAGATTACACAGATTTTTTAGCACTGTCGTAAAGTTGTATATACAAATTATCAAAGATACTTTTTTCATGCAAGCAATTTTTTATAAATGACTCAATTATTTTTATGAGGATTTTGGTAGATAGATAAATGTCACAGTGTTTTGACAAGGTTCATGACGTTATCTCGTGATATTATGGCACTACTATTATTGGTGAAATTAACGGTTAAACACGGACATGACAAAGACAATCCCGGCATATCAGCGGATTAAAAACGCCATATTAGACAATATTCACTCGGGTAAATGGCAAGCGGGCAATGCAATTTCTACAGAAATGGCGTTGGCAAAAGAGTTTGGCGTATCGCGTATGACGGTCAATCGCGCCCTAAAAGAGCTGAGCGAAGAGCGAGTGCTAGAGCGCCGGCAAGGGTCGGGGACGTTTGTCGCCCAGCAGCAGTTCAATCATACCTTTGTAGAAGTGCGCAATATCGCGCAGGATTTAAAATCTGCCAACCGTGATTATCAGGCGCAAGTGGTGAGTAAACGCATACTTACGGCTGCGATGTTAGACGATGAATTACGGCGTAAATTTGATATTAATAAAGTAGCTGTGTCTTCTAATACAAGCGCTAGTACAAACGCTGATACAACCGTAATGGATGACAGTACTGGCGCAGATAGTAGCAGCGACGTTGCTGTTTTATACGAGGTAAAAATCATTCACTTTGCGGATGGTCAGCCCATACAGTTCGAAGAGCGCTGGGTGGATGCGCAAAAGGTGCCAGAATTTATTGAGCAGGATTTTAGTGTGGTCAATACCAGTGATTATCTCATTGCCAAAAGTCCACTAGAGCGTGGTAGCTATACCATTCGTGCACTGGCGGCACCAGATGAGATAGCTGCGCTACTGCAAATTGCGCCGCAGTCGCCGACATTGGTATTGCGTCGTCAGACGTATTCAGCAGGTCGAGTATTGACCTTTGTGAAGATGTGGCATGCAGGCGATCGCTATCAATTCTCTGGTGAATTATAATAGTCTTACGCATGCTCACTGTTTTTGTACGTTTATTCTTTCTGAAGTGCGCTAGTATATGAATAAATGGCTATTTAATTGGCAATAATAACGTTAAGATCTGCCTAAAAAATGTCCAAAAATTCAAAGATAATATAGAAAATATTGAAAAATATGCTGAGCATCCTCAAATCGAGCAGCCAAAGCTAAATAATGCGGCGCAAATACTTTATTATAGTCTTTGCCTGTGCTGGTCTTATCCTTATTTGTTGCTATGGTTTTATTGGCACGATACTTTTTTGCATTATTCATTCACTCTTATAAGGACGTCTTATGAAACGTCGTACTCTTTTAGCACTTGCCGCCAGTACTATGCTACTTGCCGCTTGTGGTCAGTCTACTACCAATGAAGCAGAAACCAATGCGACAGACAGTGCCGCGACGGGTGGCTCTGATTTGCTGCAACGTATCAATAATGGTGGCACCATCAACGTCGGTACAGAGGGTACTTATCCGCCATTCACTTATCATGATGAGAGTGGCAAGCTAACTGGCTATGATGTCGAAGTGACACGTGCGGTTGCGGATAAACTGGGCGTAGACGTTGAATTTAAAGAGACCCAGTGGGATGCTATGCTGGCAGGTCTTGACTCAAAACGCTTCGATATGGTGGCCAATCAAGTAAGCTTGACCACGCCTGAGCGTTTGGCTAAGTATGACAAAGCCATGCCGTATAGCTGGTCGGGCGCAGTTGTACTAGCACCGACTGATGACAATCGTTATAGCTCGTGGGAAGGTTTAAAAGGTCTGCGTACTGCGCAATCACTGAGCAGCAACTATGGTGAGCTTGCAGAACGCTACGGCGCAGAAATCGTCCCTGTCGATGGTATGGCGCAAGCGATTCAACTGGTTAAGCAAGACCGTGCTGACTTCACAATGAATGACAATCTGGCAGTGTTGGATTATCTCAAAAAATTCCCAGATGCAGCACTTGAGATCAAACTGACAGCGCCTGCGAGTGAGCAGACTGGTTCAGGTTTAGTACTCATCAAAGGGGATGACGCTGTGGTGGCAAAATTGAATGAAGCAATGGCCGCATTAGCAGCCGATGGGACGCTGACCAAGCTTAGCGAAGAGTTCTTTGGTGCTGATATAAGTCAACAAAAATAATGCTAGCGTCTATCACGTCAATGCTAGCTGAGTTACTGGCACTACTACCATTTATGGATCCTGCGCGGGCGCAAATTGTCATCAATTCATTTTGGCCAATGCTTAAAGGCGGGATTTATTATTCGATACCGCTGGCGTTGATCTCATTTGCGATTGGTATGGCTATTGCGCTGACAGTAGCGCTGATTCGTATCGTACCGCGTGCTGGCTGGTTCCATGAAATCATATACAGATTTGCGCGTATTTATGTGTCTGCCATTCGCGGGACACCAATGCTGGTTCAGCTATTTATTATTTTCTATGGCTTGCCAAGTATCGGGGTAAAGCTTGATCCTTTTCCCTCAGCGATTATTGCCTTTTCACTCAATATTGGCGCTTATGCATCGGAGACGGTGCGTGCCTCTATTTTGTCCATTCCAAAAGGACAGTGGGAAGCAGGCTCGACGGTAGGCTTGACGTATCTACAAACCTTTCGTCATGTCATTTTGCCGCAAGCACTTCGGGTGTCAGTACCCCCGTTATCCAATACCTTTATTAGCCTAGTAAAAGACACGTCTTTGGCGTCATTGGTATTGGTGACCGAGCTATTTAAGCAGGCGCAAATCATCACGGCACGTAACTACGAATTTATGTTGGTCTATACTGAAGCGGCGATTATTTATTGGGGTATTTGTCTGTTCTTGACCTTTATTCAAGGTAAGCTTGAAACCAGACTCGATCGTTATGTGCGAAATAAACCCTTGATAATTGGGGCAGTATAGGATGGTAATACCGCGTCGATAAGCGTGTGTTATTAGCAAACAGATATCAGTACAACAGGAAGCTTTATGATTCAAGTCACTAATATTCACAAAGCCTTTGGTGGCAATCAAGTGCTTAAAGGCATCGACTTGACCATCGAAAAAGGCAAGGTAGTGGTGATATTAGGGCCGTCAGGGTCTGGTAAAACCACTTTTTTACGTTGTTTGAATGCGCTGGAAATTCCTGACCAAGGCATCATTGCTTTTGATGATGGTAGCTTAACGGTTGACTTCGCTACCAAGCCTAAGAAAAAAACATTGCTGGCGCTGCAGCGTAAATCAGGCATGGTATTTCAATCTTATAACTTGTTTCCACATAAGACCGCGATTGAAAACCTAATGCTTGGGCCGACGGTAGTGCAAGGGCAAACTAAGGCGCAAGCCCGCGAACAGGCACTGGCATTACTTGATAAAGTGGGCTTATCGGATAAGGCAGATCTGTATCCGTTCCAGCTATCTGGTGGTCAGCAGCAGCGTATCGGCATTGCTCGTGCACTGGCTATCGAGCCGTCATTATTATTATTTGATGAGCCAACGTCTGCGCTCGATCCTGAATTGGTACAAGATGTACTGGGCACGATGAAGCAACTGGCATCTGAAGGCTGGACGATGGTCGTTGTGACTCATGAGATTAAATTTGCTCGTGATGTGGCAGATCATGTGGTGTTAATTGAGGATGGTCATGTGGTCGAAGAAGGTAGCGCTAAGCAGATGTTCGAAGTGTCTACTCATCCACGTACGCAGGCCTTTTTGCAGCGTATTGAACAGTAATATCATCAAGACAGTCCAAGTTATTTAGCAACTGTCTATGGCATAAATACTTACCTCTAAAGCAAAGTGTCAAGCACAATAAAGCCCTGACTATATCGATATAGTTGGGGCTTTTTTCGTCTAATAGCAATGGTGCCAAGGCTATTCAAACTTCTTAAAAAGTACAGACTAAATTCTTTGCCGTCTTTTTAGCCAACGTGGTACGCGAGTGGCAGTGCCGTTTAATATGGCATTAAATAAAGCTGCCAGTAAGATTAATACCACGCCCACATATTGAATCCAAGATAAGGATTGATGCAGCAATAGTATGGCAAGGGCAATGGCAGTCAATGGCTCAAAAATCGTAAATACTGATGCACGAGTGGCAGGTAATTTCTCTAATGCTTTCATATAAAGGGCAAAGGGCACGACGGTTCCAATCAAAGACAACCCCAAGGCATAGCCCCAAGTATGTAAAGGTAAGCTCAATAACCGCCCATAGGTTTGATAGGTTTCAGGTAATAATAGCAGTACACCAGCGCTGATGATAATAGAGGTAAAAAACACCAAAGGCGCAGGGTGAGCATCGTGCATCGCGCGCTTGCCCAGTACCCCGTATAAGGAATAACAGACGCCTGCTAGCAGTCCTAATAGGATGCCCCAGTTGACTTGCGCTTGCTCACCAAGCATCGTCAATCCAACACCAAATACCGCCATGAGCGCCAGTAATGCCGACTGGCGAGTGATAGATTCATCAAGCAAGAATGCCGAAAACAATAAGCTAAACACAGGCGCAGTATAAAGCAAGGCAACCGCAGGGCCAGCACTGACATAGATTACAGCAAAAAAGTAGCATACCGACATACCAAGTACGCCAATCAAAGACTGCAATGCCAGTCCAAGCCACTGCTTTCGACGAAGCTTGATAAGATGCGGCCATAGTTTTGGTAGCATGACAAGAATAAGAAAAGCCGCGGTCACGATACGTAAGATCGTAATTTGCCAGCCACTAAAGCCGATTTGATTGAGGTAGGTCGAGAATATCCCCAAGGTACCCCAGCAGACAGCGGCTGTGATGATTTGAATGGTGCCTATCCATGACTGCCGTGCTGACATTACGCCATCGGTATTTGCCATATCGCTCTCTATTTTTATGTGATATCAAAACCTATGCCCAAAATCAAAACCTGAAACAGTCCAAGCCTTTTGGCTAATGGCATCATACAATACTGAAATAAGAAAAAGACAACCCGAGTAAGGGGTCTTTTGTTTGTTGTTTTCAGTCTATCATTAAAGCGTTAATTAAGTTCGAACGCAAGTTAGTCAGACATAAAATTCAATTTATTTGAGTTAGAGGTACGCTTGTCTTTAGCTTATGTCTTTAGCTTATGTCTTTAGCTTATGTCTTTAGCTTATGTCTTTAGCTTATGTCTTTAGCTTATGTCTTTAGCTTATGTCTTTAGCTTATGTCTTTAGCTGATCACCCTTTGGTGCTATATCCCCAAACTTAAGCATCATGACTTACAACTGTAGTAAAAAATTCGTCAGCAAGCGTTTGGCACCTTCGGTCGCAAATGACTCTGGGTGAAACTGCACACCTTGAATGGGATAGTCTTTATGCTGTAGTCCCATAATCTCCTCACCTGCTAGCGCAGATTCGGTTAGGCTGAACTCAGCATGAGCATTATTGGCGACGACAGCTGTGACAGACAAGCAATCTGGTAAGGTGTCTGCTTTTACCATCAATGAGTGGTAACGCATGATTTCAATCTCTTGTGGCAAGCCTTGATAGACACCCGCGCCATCATGGCGAATCGATGAGACCTTACCATGCATCGGCACGCTTGCCCGTACCACATCGCCGCCGAACACATGCGCAATCCCTTGCATGCCGAGGCACACACCCAATAGCGGCGTCGTCTTACCCATGACTTCAATCACTTCGGCACAAATACCGAAGTAGGAAGGATCATCGGGTGCGCCAGGGCCCGGTGAGATGATAATGCGGTCAAGATTCATGGCCTGTACATCTGCTAACGTTATCTCATTATTGCGTTTAACAATGACGTTCGCGGCTTTATCGCCGTCCATCGTCTGCAAAATCTCACCGATATATTGGTAAAGATTAAAGGTAAAGGAGTCGTAGTTATCTATAATTAAAACATTCATGGGTTATCCACTCTTTGGCAAAATATAAGCAATTTACGGGTTCATAAAACTGTCTAAGACTACTTTCATGGCAGACAATTTACGCTGAATTTCTAGATATTCATCAGCAGGATTGGAGTCATAGACATTGCCGCCACAGGTTTGCGCATAGGCAGACTCGCCGTTGATGAATAGGCTGCGAATAGGAATGGCAAAGATACAGTCACCATTAAAGTTAAACGATCCAAGCGCACCGCCATAAGCACCTCGACCATCGGGTTCGAGCTCATTAATAACTTTAATCGCTTCAACTTTCGGTGCGCCTGACAACGTCCCAGCGGGGAAGTTGCTGGCAAGGGCGCTAAACATATCTTCATTAGGGTGTAAGATTCCGACGATTTCAGACGAGATATGTTGCACGTGAGAGAAGCGTTTGATATCCATGAGACTACGTACTTTGACAGTGCCAAATTGTGCCACACGGCCAATGTCATTGCGATGCAAATCGACCAACATATTGTGCTCGGCAATCTCTTTGGCATCGTTTAGCAATGCACGGGCAAGCTGTCGGTCTTCGATGACATCGACACCGCGCTTGGCAGTACCTGCCAGTGGATAGGTTTCCATCTCACCTTGACGCAAGCGAAATAGCAGCTCTGGTGAGGCACCAATGATGCATTGCTGGGCAAATTTCATAAAATACATGTGCGGCGACGGATTGACCGACCGTAATTTTTCATAAATGGGCATTTTATCGCCGGCAATACGGTATTTGGATTTAAAACCTACCTCACACTGAAAGATACGCCCTGAGATGATGTCTTCTTTGACTTGCATGACGGCTTTAGCGTGCTCTTCTGGACTCATGCCGTCACCCAAAAACTCAACTGTAGGCGGCTCATAGCTTGGAATTTGCTCATCAAGTAGCGCTTTGATTTGCTCGATGCGGTTTTCTTGCTGCGCAGTTGGATAGTAAAAGTAGAAAATCTCACCGGTCATCTTATCGAGCGTCAAACCATCCAAATATACGCCAAATTTAAACGGTTCAAAGTCATCGCTCGCTTTAGCATTGAGACTGGGTTCAAAGAAATTGACACTGTCGTAACCCAAATAACCGACAAGACCACCGCTTTGGTCGCGAGCAATGACGTGCTGCGGCGTAATTTTGCGCAGTAGCTCGTAAGGATTATCCGTTTGATAACGGCTAGTTTCAGCGGTTTTATTATCAGTAATCGCGAGGGTTGTACGATCGATGGCAGCAATGGTCATCACTGGATCAAAACCAATCGCATGATGACGCGCCATATGTCCATCTTCGCCCAATGATTCGAGCAGATAACAGGTCTCAAAAGCGCGCTCAATACGTTTAAACAACGCAAAGAAATCAATATCCTGCGTGAGTTTAATGCGCTGTGGTTTACTAGGGATATCAATAGCAGCAGGTTGGTTAGGTTTTGAATTAGGAGAGGTCATAACAATATCCAAATTGGTTCAATGATTGATCAAATAAAAAGTAAGACAAATTAAAATTCTAGTTTCTAATTAATTAGGCGGCCTTTTTAGCTGTGTCTTTTATGAATGTTTTCTATGAGTCATGTCTATGAGTAATTAGTAAGGCACTCACATCATGAACTTGCATGGCTTTGGCGCCGCGCGAGACGGTAGCGATACCGACACCTAGCTGTTCGGATATCTCGCGCTGGGTGACACCGCGCTCAAGCAAGTCAAAAATGCGGATACGATTGGCGATTTCCTGCTGCTCTTTTTCCGTCAATAGCGCACTGAATAGCAGGTCGATAGCCGTGCTGTCATGACAACTGGCTAAATGGCTTAATAAGCTGTGATAAGGGTCTGTGCTCATAACATTCATCTTAATGGAAAAGAAAAGGAAAGCTTACTTCGTTTCAGTATTCTAGTACGATAGTACATAAAAGGCAAGTAGCCTATGTAGATGTTTTGCTACTGCTGTTAAATAGGCACTGTGTTTTGGAAGATGATTATTTATATAGGATGGATCCTACATTTATAAAGATAAAGCCAGCTAATTTTTATTAACTGGCTTTATCTTTATAAATGGCTAACAGCTCGTTTACAGACCCTAATTAAACGGAAGAGTGCTCACTGGCAAGTTCAATTTGCACCTGCCAATCCTCTATATCCAGCTCATAACAGTTTTTGCCTTCGCCATTGATGCGATCTATCACCAAAAAATCAGAGTCACAACCGAGGGCAAGTAGCGGGTGATGCCAGACATTGGCATCGTATTGCACACCTTGATGAGATTGGACATAAAACACGGTCAAATCATCCGCAGACTGTGGCGGCGCACCAGCAGGCGCAACGATGACGATATAATCCTGACCATTCATCGAAAAAAACGCTTGCGTGCCAAACGGATGATATTCCATGACCGATAAGGCAATAGGAAATTCACGCTTTTTGGCGCGGAAGATACTCATGCCGACATCGCCGCCGTCAAGTTTGGCTTCAGCGATGGCGTGATGGCGGCAGGCATAGCCTTTATTGATATGGTAGCTATTTTCAGGCGTCTGTGCTGCCTTGTCATAGGGTTCGATTACGGTGCCGTAGGGCGCAAACTCAGCTTTGGTTAAAGGTCTTGCAACGATCGTAGTCTTCATAAGAGTACTCATGACTTTGCCTTACTTTTGGTGATCACTGTTTATAATTGCTATGAGCCACTTTGCCATAAGCCCGTACGCGAATTAAATCAACATCTGGGAATAAATGACATATTCGAATGAACGATTATGCCGCTATATTGCTCATCGTTCTGAATGCTTTGTTGTTCTGATTATTCTTGTTATTGCGCAGGGCTTATCGTGCTGGGCGAATAAACGGCATATGACGATTCACGTCTTTGTATAGTAAGTATCTAAATGGACCGGGTCCGCCGGCGTAACAAGATTGTGGACAGAATGCGCGTAACCACATAAAGTCACCCGCCTCAACTTCTACCCATTCACCATTTAAGTGATAGACCGCTTTACCTTCTAGGACATACAAACCATGTTCCATCACATGCGTTTCATCAAATGGAATCACGCCACCTGGTTGGAAAGTCACGATATTCACATGCATGTCGTGACGCATATCAGACTGCTCGGTAAATCTGGTGGTTGCCCATACGCCATCAGTACCCGGCATCTCAATCGCTGCAACATCATGATCGCTGGTTACAAAGGCTTCAGGCACTTCAATACCTTCACAGTGTTGATAAGCTTTACGAATCCAATGGAATTTAACGTGCTTGTCGCTATTGTTTTTTATCGTCCATTTGCAGCCGGGTGGTAAGAATGCATAACCGCCCGCTTCAAGATGATGCGACACGCCTTCGATAGTCATGTCCATTTCACCTTCAACGATGAATATAACCCCTTCAGCGTTTGCATCTAGCTCAGGCTTTTCTGAGCCGCCATTAGGCTCAACTTCGACGATATACTGTGAAAAAGTCTCAGAGAAACCTGAAAGTGGGCGTGCAAGCACCCACATGCGCATACCTGTCCAAAACGGCAGATAGCTAATAACAATGTCGGTCAGTACACGTTTGGGAATAATGGCATAAGCTTCGGTGAAGATAGCGCGATCAGATAGCAGTTGTGTTTGTGGAGGCAAGCCGCCAGTGGGTGCGTAATAAGTACTCTTTGTTGACATTGTTGATGTTCCTTAGTGGTGTTGTGCCGCAATAAATTTGTGTCTAAACGTATGGTTACATCCAGTTTGCAGTGTTATCGGCAGTGGCTGGATGGTTTTTATACCAGTGTTTGGCAATGTCATCACGGCGGCATACCCACACATCGGGCTTGCTGGTGATATATTGCAAAAACTTTTTGAGGGCGATGATGCGACCGGCGCGACCAATGATGCGGCAGTGCAAACCGATGGTCAGCATCTTGGGTGTGTGCGCGCCTTCTTCGTATAAGGTATCGAAGCTGTCTTTTAAGTATTGATAAAAAGGCTCGGCGTTGGTAAAGCCTGGGCTTGAGGCAAACCGCATGTCATTGGTCTCTAAGGTATAGGGAATGACCAAATGCGGCTTACGAGCGATTTTGTTACCGTCTTCTACTTTGACATTGAGCCAGTAAGGGAGCTCATCCGCGTAAGAGTCTGAGTCATAAATATAGCCACCTTGCTCGGCGACCAACTCACGAGTATTCGGGCTATCTCGTCCCGTGTACCAACCGAGCGGCTGACCGCCGATCATGCTCTCGAATATTTCAGTGGCACGGCGCACATGCTCGCGCTCGGTTTCGCGGTACATATTTTGATAAGTAATCCAGCGTAGACCGTGACTGGCGATTTCGTGTCCATCTTCTAATACTCGCTCGATAATATGCGGCGTTTTTTCAGCAGCAGCAGCGCAAGTGAAGGTCGTAATAGGCAAACCGTATTCTTTAAAAGTGTCCAATACGCGCCAAACACCCACACGGCTACCATACTCAAATGCCGACTCAATCGACTGATGACGATTGTTAAATTCTGGTGTCCCCAAGACATCCGATAAAAACCGCTCTGATTGACCGTCACCATGAATCACGCTATTTTCTGCGCCTTCTTCGATATTGAGGACGAACTGTACAGCGATTTTAGCGCCGCCTGGCCAGTTGGCTTTTGGCGGCTTATCAGCATAGCCTTTTAAGTCGCGAGGGTAGGCGTCTTGATTGAAATCGCTGATTATTTTTTTACTCATTGTCAATATATCCTAAATATTTTAAAGCAACTTAAGTCAACTAAAGCAAAATAAGGCGTAACTTTGGATCTATATAATATTTATCTGCGACCTTTATCTATAATCCCGATGCGTAAGCCACCATTTGCTGACGTTCTTCATCCGTCAATTTTGTGAGATTACCCAGTGGCATATAGCCTGTTTGTACAGCAGTGACGATTTTTGCTTTATGAGTTTTCATGTCGGTCGGTGTTTGCAAGATGATACCAGCTGGCGGCGCGGCAAATCCTTGCTGAGTAGGCTGAGCGGCATGGCACGTGCTACAGCGCGTGTGCACGACATCCATAATGGCATCATCAGCAGAGGCAGTTACTGGCACGACGTCGGCAGTGATATTTTCATTTGAGGCGGCATCAGTGCTTATAGTAGAACCGTCGACTGCACTATCAGTAGTTGTTGGTGGCATACTATTTGGTGTCGCCGTTTCAGCAGCGACTGCAGCATTGACAACAGGTAATGGCTCAATTGGTTCTGGGCGCATCCAAATAATTAATAATACAGTTACAGCAGGGATGACCAAATAACGCGGCTTATGATTGTCTAAATGCTTTTGGTTAAAATAGTGACGTACAATAGCCGTGATGATACCCACAAATACCAATACCAACCAGCCGTGAGCATGAGAATACATCATCGGATAATGGTTGCTAATCATGGTGAAGATCAGCGGTAAGGTAAAATAGTTGTTCATCAGCGAGCGGTTTTTTGCTTGTAGTGCCAAGTCCGCTACTTCTTTGCCTGGTTTTTCACCACGCCTCACGCATTCTACCAGCGCTCGTTGAGCGGGCATGATACCAAAGAACACATTACCTGCCATCACAGTACCTAAGATAGCACCGATATGAATGAACGAAGCACGGTCACTAAATAGCTGATAAGAACCCCAGCAGGCGATGATTAATAGGATAAAAATAATGGTGCTAAAAATGAAGGAGTTTTTGCCCAAATGGCTGCGGACAATCACTTCATAAATGAAATAACTGCCGAATAAAAATAACAAACTGGTCGAGATGGCACCGATACTACTACCAAAGTCGACTTTGCTGGGATCAATCAAGTAGGCAGTCGCATTGGCATAGTAGACTAGAGAGCATCGCCATACCCGTCAGCCAAGTGGTATAAGCTTCCCATTTAAACCAGTGCAGGGTCTTTGGCATCTCTTCGGGTTCAAGCTTGTATTTGGCAATTTCATAAAAGCCGCCACCATGTACCGCCCATAAGTCGCCTGAAATGCCTTTGTCAGCCTTCCACTGTGGTGGTTTACGTAAACTAAGATCTAGCCAAACAAAGTAAAAAGACGCACCAATCCATGCCACGCCAGCGATGACGTGGAACCAGCGAAAAAATAAGTTAAACCAATCGAGATAATAAGCGCCCATGTTGCAAATGTCCTTTTTACAATTTTCTTTTGTTCAGCTTTTTTCAATCTTTCGACGCGTTTTGCTATGGCGACGTTCTTTTATGAGGTTCTTTTATATGGTGATGCTATATAACTACATAACTAAGAGCCGCGATATGTGCTGTAGCCATGTGCGCTAAGCAGTAGCGGTACATGATAGTGACCGTTATCACTTATCATAAAATCAATGACTACTTGTGGATAAAAAGCCGTGAGATTTTGTGCATCGAAATAAGACTGGGTATCAAAGGTTAAGGTATAACGACCAACATCTAAGTGATATTCAGCAATATCAATCGTTGGGTCAAACGACCAGCTGTCTGGTGTCACGCGTCCATCCGCGTTGGTGACGCCATTGGCTAATAGAGATGCCTCGCCAGTTGCGCTTACGCGATCTAGCGTCACGGCAATACCAGCAGCTGGTTTGCCCAAATGGGTATCTAAAATGTGTGATGAGAGAGTACCTGACATAATAATCCTTTTATAAATGAGTCAGATGCTGCTGAATGCGTTAAGCGTCACTCAGCAGTTTCTGTAAACGTAAGCGGGTGATTTTATTTTGCTCAGCCGCCGCATTGACCAGCTCAGTAGTGCGATCATTGGGCAGACGTGCTAACAATAAATCGAGCATTTGCTGCGCGCTCTTACCAGTGGCAAATACGATAAAGATAAAGCCAAATTTATCAAGGTAGTCTTGATTGCCTTGTGCCAAAGCTTCAATCACCTCGTCATTGGCATCATTGGCACCCGACTGCTCATGGGCAGCACTGTCTTGAGTATTGCGGTATTTTTCTTTTAACGAGTCGACGTTGCCGATTTGTGGATGACCATCAAAAGCCTCTAGTAACTGGGCTTCTGCTGTCTGCGCTTGTGCCCAAGCATCATCACTATGAGCAAGTAATGTAGATATATCAGCGAAAGGACGTTTTTTTTCTAAAGCCTGCGCCCAATGGGTGCTGGTACAGCAGGTCAATAGATGTGAAATTGCCTCAGTTGTTGAGAGCTCATTAAACTGCTGTAAAGATAATTTCACGATGACATCCTTTTCTTTTCTGACAAAAGCGGTGGAGTAACATTTCTCGATAACATCTCATGCTAAAGTAGTATTTATCGAATAATAATTGGTTTACTATGAGCTATTCTGCTTAAACCTGACCATTTGGTCAACTACTTTGTGTAAATATTTTATTTAGACTGGTGATATTTCATAAAAATTAGCATATAAATCCAGTTATTGGCTGGGATATGGCTCTTTATTCATCACAATAATGACAGGTAACATTTATCATGGCTCAACATAACGATATAGAACCACAAGCCGCGTCTGACGCGCCTGTACAGCGCAATCAGCAAGATATCCGCGCCCACAATCAAACCGTCATTTTGGCGGCGGCAGAAGAGGAGTTCGTGCTGCAAGGTTTCCGCGGTGCGACGATGCAAGGTATTGCCGATAGAGCTGAGCTGCCAAAAGCCAACGTGCATTACTACTTTAAGAATAAAAAAAATCTGTACCAAGCAGTGCTGCATTCTATTATTCAAGAGTGGAACGATGGCTTAGTCACCATGACAGTCGATAGTGACCCTAAAACGGTCATCGAAAAGTTTGTCCGTACCAAATTGCATCAAGCGTTTGCTCATCCCCAATCGCCATAAATTATTTGCGCTGGAAGTCATTGGCGGTGCCCCGCACCTGCATGAATTTATGTCGGCGACCATGAAGGCGTGGGCGCTAGACAAAGCACAAGTGATGAAAACTTGGCATGAGCAAGGTAAGATTGGCATCGCTGACCTTTACAGCTATTGATTTTGATTTGGGCAACGACGCAGCGATATGCAGAATTTGAGACAGAATTGTCGGTTTGATGGAAAAAGAGTGAGTACGATCAGCAGGATGAAGCGCGGGCGGCAGACTTTTTAGTGCCGTTTATTTTGCGTGGCTGTGGTCTTGAGTAATGCTTTTATTATTATTTTACGTCTATAACATGCCATTAATACGAAAGCACTTTAAATGTTTTCGTATTAAGGCGCGCTAAAAGAGTCAATGTGCAAACCAGAACAGCAATGCTGATTGGTAAAGAATTTGACTATTCTAACGTACGTTTAAGAGCCTTTTGTCTAAGAGGCTTTAGACCGTCATCCAGATGTTGTTCTACTCCGTATCAAATTCGACACCGTAGTTTTTGGGCAAATCATATCGAGAGTAATGGCCACAATACCTGACATAGTAAACTGCGAACCAAAGATTTACGGAAAAGCTGCGGCGCCTGTGCGAATACATCAGGAACAAAGCCACGCCCATGGACAGACCTAGCGAAGTGGCATGATTAAGATATTGCGATGGGTAAAGTTGACCGTTGATAGATGCGAATACCAGCGGTCGCTACCGTTGCAAACATCAATAACGTCACGCCGCCAACGACTGGTTTTGGCAACTGGGTAAAGATAGCACCCAAAATAGGAAATAGCCCCATAGTGAACAAGATAGCCCCAACAAAAAGCCCACATAGCGACTGGCAATACCAGTCATCTGAATCACGCCGTTTTTTGGCTAAAAGTCGTCACTGGGAAGGTATTAAACACCGCCGCAATTAATGAGTTGACACCATCACCTAATACGCCACCTTTAATGCGTTTCTCGTATAAAGGTCCTTGATGGGTTCGCCCGATATCATCGAAGTCGCCGTCAAATCACCAGAGGTTTCAATACTGGTAATGACATACATAAAGGCGATAGGAATAAAAGCCTGCCAATCAAACCCAAAACCAAACTTGAATGGCACAGGTAGCGTAAAGATAGGGGCATCAGAGACCAAAGAGAAATCAATACGTCCCATAAGAATGGCTGCGATCAGACCAGACTCAGCCCTATAAAAATAGCACTGGAGCGAATGACTTTATTATTAACAATACTAATCAATACCACACTAACCAAGACCCCGCCACCGAGCAGCAGATTCTGTATACTCCCGAAATCTTCAGCGCCCACGCCGCCTGCCAAATCCGTCAGACCAACCTTGGTTAATGACAGACCGATAGTCACAATCACACAACCCGTCACGATAGGGCTCATCAGAGATTTGAGTCTGGTGATGAATTGACTTAAGAAAATCTCAACGAAGGCACCAAGAAAGGAGACGCCAAAGATAACAGAGAGAATCTCCTCCGGACTCCCGCCTTTGTTTTTTACCACAAAACCTGCCGCCAATACCGCGGCCAAGAAGCCAAAACTGGTTCCTTGTAATGCCATAAGACCGGAACCTACTGGTCCAACTTTATGGGTCTGAATAAAGGTAGCGACCCCTGATACCATCAATGACATGCTGATGAGATAAGGGATATGTTCCCCCAAACCCAAGACGCCGCCTATGATTAATGAGGGGGTGATGATACCGACAAAGCTGGCAAGTACGTGTTGTACTGCGCCCAAAAAGGCTTTTGTAGGGGTAGGGCGGTCATGCAATCCGTATAGTAAATCGGGGTTTCCTTGAATGTGTTCGCTCATCTTGGCTTCCTCCTAAAGTGACTTTTAGTCCAAGCTCTGTGGAGAGAGCTAAGCATTGTGATGAGTTTAGAGATGGATATCGACACACCGTTTATCTTCATATTGCTTAGTTGTCTTACAAAGAGTCGCACTTATCCTTGTGCTAATAAATATCAGCAGCTAGCTATTATTTATCAATATGACTAATAGTCGTAGGTTTAAACCTGACTAATTGGTCAACTATCTAAGGGTATAGTGAAAGGGTTGGCTATTGCAACGTTTTTTTTCATGTTGATGGCTTTATTTCTTAAATAATAACAGTCTATTAGACGAACATAGCGCAGCAGATTTGGTTTGCTGGCTATTTCTACTCGTCTAAAAACAGTAAGCAACAAAACGGAATAAGTCAGCCAGATTTAGCGCTATTTTTTAATATTAGATTTCTCGCATTAATTATTGCCAAATTGTTAGTACTTCGTTATTATGCCTCTCAATATTAAAATGCTAACAATTATCATTAACATTGTTATTCGTATGAAAGACTTTGGCTTTGTCAAGACTGCAATCGTCTAAAAAATGGTTTTCAACAATAAGCGGTGCAACTGCCACAAGCTGTGCTCAACAGTAAATAGCTTTTAAAAATTCTAATTTGTGATAGTCAATAAGGTGAGTGTGTTATGCGTGAAGTAAAGTTATCAAAACTATCTAGTCAAATGACGGTATTGTCCATGGGCGTGGCAGCGGTATTATGGTCACAAGCAGTCAGTGCAGCACCTGCAGAAGACATGCCAAGCACCACGTTGCAGACCATTACGGTGACAGCCAATAGCTCAGTACGTGATAAAGTGCAAACCGATTCTGTTTACATAGAAGACTATACGCCTGCACAGCAAGCAAGCCATTTAAGCGATTTCTTAAATGTGGTGCCAGGCGTGACCATAGGCGGTACGTCATCGGTCAACCAGCGCATTCGTATTCGCGGTCTTGAAGACAGCAACCTAAAAGTCACCATTGATGGCGCGCGCCAAGAAGGCAAGCTGTTCTATCATATGGGCGATATCACCATTGATCCTGATTTGCTCAAACAAGCGGATGTGGCAGTGGGCAACAATTCTGTCACGCTCGGTAATGATGCACTTGGCGGCGCGGTTGCTTTTAAAACGGTCGATGCCGCTGACTTACTTAAACCTGGTCAAAAGATTGGTGCCAAGCTAAAAGCAGGTTATGCCAGTAATAATGATGAGCTACTGACGTCAGCCACAGTTTTTGGCGCACCATCTGATAATGTCGATTTATTGGCTTATTATGGCAAGCGTGATACCAGCTCGGGTGAAGACGGTGAAGGCCGTGAGTTGTTTGAAGACAGTGAGAGCGAGAGCTTCTTATTAAAAGCCGGCGCCTATGTTGGTAATGACCATCATGTAGGCGCAAGCTTTAGCCGTACTGATAAAGAAGGGACTTTCCCATTCCGTCCGGATTTTCCAAGCCTCGGCGATGATCCAATCCCGCAAAAAGTAAAGCGTGATACCTATACGCTTGATTATAACTTTAACCCAGCAAGCTCGCTGGTTGACGTTGATACCACCATTTATCAAACCGAGACCCAAATTTCACGTGATAATGACCCGAAAACATCGCCAGGCTATGATTGGGATGCAAAAGTGAAATGTACTGTGGTAAGATCGAAAACACCAGTGTAATTGATGCAACGTCAGGACCCATAAACTGATCGCAGGATTAGAGCACTATAAAAACAGTCAGATTTTTACACCGCTAAAGACGTGCAACAAAACTGCCCGCATCAGGGAAGATAGTGCTAAAAATACCTCAGTTTATTTAGAAGACCAATGGCAAATGGGTAAATTTAGCCTAACGCCAGGCGTGCGTTATGACCGCTATGAAGCACCTGATTTTATTGCTGGTGGCAAAACTTACGATAATGTTGTCGGTGCACTTGCCGCAAGCTATGAGATTGCGCCGAGTACGCAGGTTTTTGCTAGCTATACTCAGCTGTTCAATGGCCCAGATTTAGGCCAAGCTATCTTCAATCGAGATGGTGCTGGCACAGTGGTTAACAACGACCTAAAAGCAGAAGAGGGTGATAACGCTGAAGTGGGTGTCGTAACCACCTTGCGTGATCTCACTACGGCTAATGATTCGCTACAACTAAGCGGTAAATACTTTGAACCAATATCGAAAACTATATTGAATTTATACGCTCAGGTCTAAGCTGTGGACCAAACCTTGGGAATGATTGCCAAGGTGCGGTCAATAAGGACGAAGATTATAAATAAAAGGTGTTGAGCTGGCCGCTGATTATAAAATGAATAACTTTAGCATGGGTTTAAGCTATGCTCATGCGCGTAGTAAAGGTGAAGATACGGGTTATAGTTTTTATTCACAAACAGGGTCAGGATCAGATGCAGGTGATAAATACATGGTCAATCTAGCGTATCAGCCAACTGATACCACTGAGCTTGGCTGGCGCAGTACCTATGTAGCCCCTGTTACGCAAACCTTTATCTTCGAGGTGACGTTACGGAGCTTAAGAAACCGAGCTATGATGTCCATGATATCTTTATGAGCTACTCTCCAGCTCAAGTAGATGGCTTGAAAGCCACAGTTGGGGTTTATAACCTGTTTGATGAAACTTATGCTAGCCACGGTTCGCGCTTAAATCCAGCTAATGCTACGGCTACAGATTTTGAGATGGGTCGTAATATCAAAACCTCTTTGACCTATCAATTCTAATCTAACTGTTATTGGTAATATCTAAAAGCTAGCTGTCTTTGTATGAGAGCTGGCTTTTTTGGTCAGTAAATGATGAAGCATGTGATAGCAATTACAACTTTTTTTAAATACCAATCAAAACAACCAATGAATAAAGAAACGATGAATAAAAACCAATACTAATGACTTCATTTCCCCCTACGTTACGTCAGAGCTGTTTATGGATTCATCGTTATACTGGGCTTGCGATGGCAGCTTTTTTGATCATTGCTGGTATCACGGGCACGCTATTGGCGTTTCATGATGAGTTAGATGATGTGTTCAATCACAAGCTGGCAAATATTGAGTCGCAACACAAGCCGCCACTACCGATCGCCACACTGCATGATGCTGTTATCAGCGCTTATCCACAGTATCAATTTTCTAGTATGCCAACGTCAGTAGCGCTGAACAAATCAGCGGTTTTTTCGGTAGATAGAGTCCGAGGTGAAAGCGCCAAAAATCAGCCCAAAGCGCCATTTCAAGAGGTATATGTCAATCCCTTTACTAGTGAAATCATCGGTACACGTGATAAAGAGGTGTGGGCATGGCGCAATACGATGTACAAGGTATTTTGGTTGCACCGAGATTTATTGCTAGGTGATATCGGCAAATTAATACTGGGTATCGTGTCTTTAATTTGGACGATTAATTGTTTCATCGGCTTTTATTTAACCTTTCCAAGAGCAGTTAGTGCCAATAAATCTCAACAAACCGCATTGAGAAAACCATCTGGCAAACCCCGCGCTTCATTTTTTAAACGCTGGCTACCTGCTTGGAAAATCCGCCGAAAAACCAATACTTTTAAGCTTAATTATGATTTGCATCATGCGTTTGGCTTATGGCTGTGGTTGATGCTGTTTGTCATTGCGTGGTCGAGTGTTGGTTTTAATTTAAAATTGGTATATCAGCCTGTAATGCAAGCGCTGGTAGGACTTGAAGGTAGAGATGAAGGCAAAGGAAAGAAACAAAATAAGCCTGCGATAAACACTGAATCTAGTAGTGATGAGGCGACTACTATTGGCACTAATATGAACAGTACTAATAAGGTAGACAAGGCTAATAGTATTGCTTATTTAAGCAGGCAGGCAGAGATAGCCGCACAAAAAATGGCGTCGACGTCCAGCAGCTATTGGGAGTGCGTTGGGTAGAAGAGGACAATCAATGGCAAATGCGCTTTAAAACCAATAAAGATATCGGTAAAAAAGGCGGTGCGTCATCTATCACGGTTGACGCCGCAACAGGCAATGTCGAGCGTATTAATTTTGGGTATCAAAGCTCATTTGGTAATCAAGCTGATCAATGGATGGCAACGCTACACATGGGACATATCAGCCATGGCGTAGTTCATTTGTTGTATCAAATATTTTTAGCATTGACGGGGTTAGCCGTGGCGGTCTTATCTGGCACAGGTGTGTATTTATGGGTCAAAGGGCGTCAAAGTCGGTTAAAGCAAAGGCAAAAATTGACGGTTAAAGACAACTCCTTGAAGCGATTACGCGAAACCAGCCATTAAAGAGCAACTATAAGATATGCTGTACTTAAACCATATCCATAATAATGATGATGCAACCTTCAGAGGTCAAGGTGATCACGTCAATATTACAGAGTACAGCTATCTTTGATAGTATTTATTAAGGTCGCTAACTAAAGCTTTAATTGCAAAATATACTGTAGGCTATCCCAACGGTAAATATCAAAAAAGCAAATTTTTCACCCAACATTACCCATCTATGCCATCTGTTGTTTTCGTCAAAGTTTTTTGTATAATCTACTGCAGCAATATTTTGAGTAAAATCCATCGGAATAACCACCAACCTTAGAACATACAAAGTCATGCCTAACCAAAACAGGGTATCTGCTATCTTTTTATTCACAGCGTAATAAATGCATAGACAAAAGCTAATGATTAAAATTAATAGGGATAAGTTTTTGTAATTTATCCATCGATGATTCAATAGGATTTTATGCATCAACAATTCCTTTTAGTTTGCAAAGCTCTGTACTTAAACCGCATCGACAATCACTGGGCGACCTTGATGACTGAGCACGGTAACATCGACGTTATACAGATCCTTCATGGTTGTTTGGGTGATGACCTCTGCAGGTTGACCAACAGCCATCACCTGACCCTCTTTCATGGTGACCACGGTATCAGCAAACTGCGCAGCTTGATTGATATCGTGCAGCACGATGACCACGGTTTTTTGCTGAGTATGGCTTAACTCACGCAGCTCACGCATCAGGCGACCAGCATGGTACATATCCAAATTATTCAGCGGCTCATCGAGCAATAAATACGGCGTATCTTGGCAAACAATCATCGCAATTAACACCCGCTGACGCTGACCACCCGATAGTGTCGATAAAAAACGCTCGGCTAACGGCGCAAGCTCAAAACGTTCGATAATTTCTTGCACTTTTTGCTGATCGTCCGCCGTCGGTTGCCCTTGGTGATAAGGGTAACGACCAAACATCAGCAGCTCATGCACGCGAAGTCGTCCTTGTACTTGGTTGTCTTGTCCAAGCATCGCCACAGTTTTGGACAAGGTTCGCGCATGACAGCTAACAATATCACGTTCCTCATTATCTACAGCGAAACTGACTTGTCCCGACTGTAGCGGTTGCAAGCGCGCCATGACCGAAAATAAAGTAGATTTACCCGCGCCATTGGGACCAATCAGGGCAATCACCTGTGCGCTTGGTAACGACAACGTAATGTTATGAAGAATTTGCTGTTTGCCAATATGGTACGAGATGTTATTGAGTTTAATCATAGTGGTTCTTACTTTTACAAAGGATCTGATTTTTCATTACTATATCAATGGTTTTTAGATGATTGGCTACTAGGTCAATGACTATTAAATAAGCACGATATTAACGACGCTGAGTCACAAAATCAATATTAAGAATACCAAACCACCAGCCAATTCAATCACCACCGATAGCACACCTGCCATGCCCAATAGTTGCTCAAATATCGTCTGACCGAGTACCAAGCAAATCATCGCCACCAAACTGACCAATATCAGACGCTCGCTGTGATACATATGGCGAGCGATACGATTGGTTAGCGCACAAACCAACAGCCCAAAGAAAGTCACTGGACCGACCAATGAGGTTGCCGTGGCGACCAATACCGCAATGACCGTTAATAGCCCAAATGCCAAGCGTTGATAGTTAATACCGAGGTTAATGGCTTGTGATTTGCCAAGCATCAATACGTCACATTGATAACGCCAGCGCCAGATAAACAGTGCGCTAATGGCACAGATAACAATGCTGATACCAAGCAGCTGCGGATTGACCGTATTAAATTGCGCGTAACTGGCAGATTGCACGACGACGAAATCATCAGGATTGATCAATCTGGCAATCAGGGCTGATAAGCTACGAAACAAGACCCCAAAGATAACGCCGACCAATATCAGTCGCGTCAGATCCTGACTGCTTTTTGAAAACAGCAGCTTAAATAACAATAATGACGCGCCAAACATTAAAACAATTTCAAGGGTGAATTTGGCAAGAGGATTGATACTGGTAAAACTTATTGCGCCCAAAAAGAAAACCAACAGGCTTTGTAATAAAAATATAGCGAGTCAAAGCCCAGCAATGACGGCGTCAAGATAGGGTTGTGCGTCAAGGTTTGAAACAATAAAGTCGATACGCCAATCGCATAACCGACGACCATTAACGCCAGTAACTTTTTACCTCGCAGTGGTAGCGTAAAGTCCCAATGGCCGTTGACGTTGACTGTCAAAAATAGGATGGTTGAGATCAGCAATATGATAGCGGCAATAGATTTTGGATGATTGACTATAAATGTCCAGAGTCGCGCAACACAACTTTGTCCAAAAGTAGTTTTGCCGTTATTTTCTGAAGCACTGTCATCTAGAGTGTTATTGGCTGTGGCGCTAGGCTTAGACGGTGAAAACATGCGTAAATCCTATAGTGCTAGGCTTATCTAATCAGACAAAACAACGATAAAAGAGAGAGAAGAGGCAAAGAGGTTTGATCAGTCGTTATGAATAAAAAACTTTATGGCGAGTTATTTTTTGCTCAGCAGGCGCACGTAATAATAGCCATAAAAACAGTACCGTACCAACGACTCCAAAAACCGTTGCCACAGGCACTTCAAATGGATAGCGAATCGAGCGTCCAATAATATCGCACAATAGCACTGCCGAAGCGCCCAATAATGCCACCGCTGGTAAGCTACGGCGCAATTTATCCCCCATCAGTCGGCTGACGATATTAGGCACGACCAAACCAATAAAAGGAATCATGCCAACGGTTACAACGACAACTGCACTCATCATCGCCACCATACCAACGCCAACCCATGTTACTTGTCGTTTGCTGATGCCTAAATTGAGCGCGATATTGTCACCCAAACCGACGATGGTCAGCTTGTCAGCAATGATATACGCCAGCACGCACAATCCGCCCGTCAGCCATAGCAGCTCGTAACGACCTGCTAAGACGCCAGAGAAATCACCAAACTGCCAAACGCTGAGCATCTGTAACGATTCTGTTTGATAGGCGATAAAGGTCGTCACTGCCTCAATGATACCTCCAAAGACGATACCAATTAGCGGGATCATCAAAAAATCCGTTGGCGGAATGCGGTGGATCAGTAGCATAAACAGCATCATGCCAAATACCGCGGCGATGGTTGCGACACCCATTTTGACAATGAGCGCACTGGCTGGAAATAGCAGGCTAACCATCAATAATCCCAGTGCAGCGCTTTGAGTTGCACCGACCATCGATGGCTCAACGAAGCGGTTTTTGAGCACCACTTGAATAATCATCCCAGCAACTGCCATGGAAACACCGGTCAAGATAATAGCGATGGTACGCGGTAGGCGACTGACCAGTAGCAGTGAGCTGTCGGAGTTGGCGCTATGGTTGATAAGGCTGTGAAATATACCTGACCACGAAAAATCAGCCACACCAATTGATAAGCTTAATAACACCAAAAGCCCCATAATAATGAGGCTGCCCGTGTTGATGACCCACGGTGGTATAGAAGCACGGCGATTTTTAGAGCTTAGACCACGGCTTGCGCTTTTTTGCCAACTCGTTGATGCGGCTGGTAAAGTAGGGCGGGCTTTAACGCTGGTCTGCGCACGAGAGGAAAATAACGGCATATCAGCTACTGGCTTAAAGTGAGGGTTGGCAACTGACAGTGATGACAGTTGCCTAAAAACGAATGACGCTTATTTAACATGTTGCTTTTTTAGCATATTACTTATTTAACGCATCATTTATTTAGCGTTAGCAAAAGCCTCTTTAATGGTCGTCAAATCCTGCATCCATTGATAATAACCGCCAAAGGCAAGATATGAGTCTGGGCTAAGGTAAACCACTTGATTGTTACTCCATGCGTTGGTTTGCGCGACCAATGGATTGTCTAATACGGCTTTGGCACCAGCACCATCTTCACCAATGGCGGCACTGCGATCGACGACGAATAACCAGTCTGGATTGGTTTTTTGTATGTATTCAAACGAGATTGGCTGACCGTGGCGCGCATCGGCGATTTGGTCATCTGCCATTGGAATATCCAGCACGGTATGGATAAAACCGTAGCGTGATTTGTCGCCGTAGGCAGATAGCTTATTGCCATTGACCATGACCACTAAGCCTTTACCTTTATCTTTGGTTAATGTTTTAGTCTCATCAATGAGCCCGTCGATATTGCCTTGCAGTTCCGCTGCTTGAGCACTTTTACCGAACAATGCACCCAAATCATGCAAACGCTGCTTGCTCGATTCATAGATATTTGCAGTATCAATCGTCATGTCGAGCGTTGGCGCAATACTGGACAGCGCATCATATTTTTCTGCCATGCGTGAGCCGACTAAGATAGCTTGCGGCTGCATCGCGTTCAACGCCTCAAGATCTGGCTCAAATACAGTGCCGACGGTTTTTGGTTCAGGCTGTGTCTTAGACTGTAAATTGTCTAATTTTAGACCGCTTGGCATACCATCGACAGCAACATCAAGCGCGGCCAAATCCTGCATCAACGTCATATCATAGACCACCAACGGCGATGGATTCATTGCCAAGTCGACATTGCCTTTTACTGTGTCGACCGTGATTTTTTCAACAGAGACCGCATCGTTATTAGCGACATTCGAGGCATGATCTGCTGTTTGGTTTTCAGTCTTAGCGTCTGCGGGCTCGGAGTCGTTAGATTCAGGTGAGCTACAACCTGTCACACTGATCGTAGCAACCAGAGCGGTCACCATGGCAGTCAGTAAAGGGCGGCGTTGAAAAAAGGAGTAGAGCGGTTAGGCAATAAAGTAATAGACATAAATAACTCGGTATATCAGCTGGTTGGACAAAGGATGTATCAAATAATCGGTCATATAAAAGTAAAAAGAACTTCATCGATGTGATGCTTCACACCATACAATGCTCGACGGTATTACTTTTGACGTTATGATTTTTTATGGGTTTTTTTTACGCTTAGCTATTGAGATGTTCAACATGCCTTAATATCTTGAGATTTTGTAATCTTAAAGATTCGCAGTCGATTAGGGGCTATGATAAATTAATTGAGACTCATTATCAATACAAATGATAATGGTTTTTTATACGTCACTTTATTACATGGGGTTTGACTGCCTTGGCACAATAAGCATGCATAGCGATATTTGAGAAAGGGTGGTCGAATGATTAATTAGGTTTTGCTTATTAATAACGCTAAATGATAGGCCGATCATTTACCTGATAAGCAAAATTATTATAAATTTATTATTGATAATAATTATCGTTTGCATTATTATCTACGCCATTCTACCGCAGTTAATGAATATTAGGATGTTATGAGTTCAACGGATTTAGACGCGCCACCACTTAAATTGATACTCGCAGCTCTTATTATAGTTGTGGGCTTGCACGTGCTGACGGCAGTTGCATTGGTGGCGATCAAGACGCCTGAGATAAAAGTTGAACCAAAAAAAGACACACCACCTATCGAGATAGAGATGGTGACGTTACCTGTCAAAACAGCCATCCCCGAAGTAGAAGAAGTTCAGGAAGTAACGCCCAAAAAAGCAGTACCTAAAACAGAGTCAAAACCTGAACCTAAAAAACAAGCACCGTCAAAACCTAAAGTAGCTCCAGTAGTGAAGGCTAAGCAAAATACACCAGAAAAACCAGTGGTAAAAGCCAAAAAGGCTGATATAGCACCTGTCGTAAAAGTAGAAAAAAAGAAGCCGGATATTATTAAAAAAGAGGTATCGAAAAAGCCAATAGTAGAATCGAAAGTGGATACCTCAATGGCTGATAGTCAACGTGAAGCTGAAGAACGACGTAAAATTCTAGCAGCAGAATCACAAAAGGCCGCTCAAGAAGCCCATGATAGAGCAGTGCAAGACGCTAAGAAAATAGCCGATGCCAAGGCTGCCCGAGAGGCTCAAGCCGAAGCGAATGCCAGAAAAGCAGCGGAAAGAAGCGGCTAAAGTGCGATGCCGCGCAAAAAGCAGCAGCCACTGCAAGCAATGAACCCGTGAGCTTTACTGCTGGTGATGCGGAGATGATAAAGACACCACGATTTAGTGTTCCTGATTCTGTTCTAAGAAGGGCCAAGACGGGTGATACTTTTAATGTACTATTGAAAGTGACGGTGGATAAACAGGGCCGGGTTAGTGATGTGCTTTTAGTTGGAAAATCAGGCAATAGTATAGTAGACAAAGAGGCGGTAAAGAAGATGCACTCTGCTAGGTTCAGACCTTTTATTAAAAATGGCGTGCCCGTGGTAGGTGTTGTGACTCTACCAGTAAGCCATGTCGTAGACTAATACTAGGGCGTGTCATCAATTAGATTGTGAGGCTTAAAATGAGAAAAATTGTAGATAAACAAGGAAGTAATTGCCGTTAATATGAACATATTGACAAAATTGCTGACGATGTTTAGCAAAATTTAGCCATTTTAAGACCACTAAACGTACTAATGTGCTAATTGATGACACGCCCTAGTATTCAAATAATTTTTTCAAAAAATACTCATTCATAACTGTCATGATGAGGCTGGCGGCGCTCTGCACAGCATTATCATGTAATGGCATTAAACACTAAGGAGTCTGACATGGACTTTATGCAATACTGGCAAATCAGCGACATGGTGACAAAAACCTTGTTCTTTTTGTTGCTTGCTTTATCTATTCTTTCTTGGGTGACAGGCATCATTCGTGTGCTACAAAGCCGCAAATTGGCCGCCAATGTTGCAGATGATTTGAGTCAACAGATTCAAGTAAAGCAGGCTGAGATGATAGCAGCAGATGCCACTACTCGCCGTTTGGTTACTGAGCAGATCTTGCTCAAGCATATTGGTCGTTACCGTTTTGCTAGTGAGCGCGGCTTACCTATTCTTGGGACGACGGCCGCAATTGCGCCATTTATTGGTTTGTTTGGGACGGTATGGGGTATTTTCATGCGTTACATAACATTGGCATGAGTGGGCAAGCAGGCTTGGGACAAGTAGCAGGGCCAGTCGGTGAGGCACTTATCATGACAGGTTTGGGGATCGCCGTGGCGATTCCAGCCGTGGTGTTTTATAACCTTGCAGTGCGTATCAATCGCCGTGTGATGTATCACGCCAACGATAGAGCGCATGACTTATTGGCACGTTCTGCCGAAATGGTCGTTACCCAGCAGACGTTAACGGACAGCAAATCGACTGTTACCCAAGATTCGTTAGCAAAGGGTATGCACTCAAACACAGCAGATGCTCAGCGAGTGACTCATTATCACAGTTCAGCCGCGTCGCAGCCTTAACGACTATCCATTGATGGGGCAGTTCGTTAGGCGATAGTCAAGCGAGCTATATTGCGAATAACCAAATGTATTGAGAGTGATTATGGCATTTCAATTGGGTGATGATGACAGTCAAAGTATGAGTGAGATGAACCTCATTCCGCTTATCGACATCATGCTGGTATTGATGATTATATTTCTATTGACGGCGACCGTACTGAATCCGACAGTGCCACTAGAGTTGCCGAAGACCAGTGCTGCGTTAAATGAGGCGCCACCAGAGGCTATTCAAATTAGCATCGATAAAGACGCAGGGATATTTTGGGACAGCGATGCGATTAGCATGGAGGAGTTAGAGGCACGGTTACAACAGCAAAGTGCTGGAGGTAAAGACCCCTCTGTACAATTGCGTGCTGACAAAGACAGTAAGTATGACACGGTCGCTCAAGTGCTAGCCGCTGCCAGTCAAGCAGGACTTACGAAGATAGCCTTTGTCAATGAATAAGGCGAGTCTATAAAAAACGTGATTATCATATGATGTTTGCTAGATAGCCAACCATCAAAAAGGTAGCTAATATTAATAAAACAAAAATAATAAACTTTTCTCCAGCCTCAATGAGTACTTAAACCTCAAATTAAGTACTCATTGGGGTTTTCTTTTTACCAGCCATAGCCAAAGGGATGATAGCCGTAACCGAAGCGCCCAGGCCCGTAGCCAAACGGATAAGGCGAACGTAAGTAATCGAGATCACGTTGACGGATATAGTAGTAACGTCCTTGCGCGTAAGCTTCTTCTAGCTTTTCGATGCCTTCGAGCGGACAAACGGGCTGCCAGTCGTAGCCTTCGCGACCAAGTTTATAAGCATTGAGCTCGGTGCAGTAGCTTTTGAGACCTTGCTGTCGCCCTTGCTCCCATTGTATGCGGTTGGGCAGGGGACCACCTACCTTTGCGCAGCTATCAGCGTAATGACCAAAATAAGCACCTGAACGCCCTTGTAAGCCATCAGCGTAGCCGACTTCTTGCCAGTTGCTTTCCTGACATTGCTGCGGGGTGAGACTTTGCGTCGTTGCACAGCCTGATAGGGTAAATAAGGCAGCGCTTACTAGCGAGAGGGTAAGCCCAGTTTTACTCATGAGTTTATGGACACATTTGCTCGCTAGTGAAGCGGTCGATGAGTTTCGCTTAAGAAGATAATTCATAATAAACCTGCGCGCGTTTAAAATTATGGTTTATCATAGCACTTTTTGATGCTGACAACTTTTTGTATCTCGTTATTATGCTGTTTTTTATTCGAGTTAAGTGTTTGATCTATTAGCACATATAGCCAAACCATCGAGATTCGAAAACGCGAGTGGTTGATGGTTATCAACTCATCATGCTTGATTTTTAACGGTTCGTGCTCATTATAAGCATCTATATAGTAGCCAGTATTCAGACAATCATTTATTAAACAGTCGCTTATCAGGATGCTACTGGTTAGAAAATTACTGGTTAAAAAGTTACTGCTCAAACAATCAATGATTGCTTTTTTATAGTTAGTTGGGCAATCACTGTCTTTGTTGTAGCCTGTTGTATAGATAGTAGCGGTTTTATTTTTAGTACATTTTCATTTATCCAAAAGGCCGGACCATCATGGGAACATTCATTGGCGTTATCATTGTACTATTTGTATTAGGGAGTATGATGGCGCTCAAACCTAACGGTATCGATCAGCGTTTGGATAAGCTGCGCATGACTGCGCGTCGTTTGCAATTGAATCCAAAGCTGGTGAGCTGCCCTGATTGGATCAAAGGTAAAGACAACGAATATGGGCGTGGAATGTTAGGTCAATACTGTTTAGTGTTAGATGATGTGCAGCTGCCGCACACGCGCTATCAAGTGATTGATGGGCAATGGCGACCAGATAGTAGTTTCGTCGATACAAGCAAAGATGATGTTAAGCTCACGATTCCAAGTGCGATTCGTGCTAATAACAGCCCTAATAATACGATTATCAAGAAGACCAATTTTAGCTTGGATAAAGCGCCCCTAGACTTGCCAGTCAGTATTGAGCCATTTGTTAAAGGTTTGCTGACTAAGGCCAATAGTATCGTGATTTATTGGGAAGATATCGCTTATGTGCGTCCTTCATCCAATCCTGCTTATCAGCAAAAATTGATTGAAGCAGATTTGTTGGTGCTCAAAAAACAGCTTGAACAATGGGCGTCAGAGATGCAAAAGCGCCTATAAAACGGCTACAAGGTAGAAAATAATTTTTAATCTCCATTTATAAGCAATATGCAAGCACTTTTGGCAAACTCTCAGTCATTTACAGTTGACAGTGTAACGCTTAGCAGTGTAACGTCTTTATAACTGACTCTTTATCTTATGGTTATTGTTTGTTTTATAAACGTTTTTTTAAGCAGCTATTACTATAATGATTCACCGCGCTACTATAACTCACAATTATAAATTGCCATGCTGTATTTATTCTTACTCTTAATTTACTCATATAATAATGGTGTCGTCACATATGGCAAAAACCGCAACCAAAAAAAGTCCAGCACCCGCTGCTGTTAATCCCAAAGGCAGTCCAAAGGGCAAGTCTTTGGTGATCGTAGAATCACCTGCCAAGGCAAAAACAATCAATAAATACCTTGGCGATGACTTTATCGTGCGCTCCAGTATTGGTCATGTCCGTGATCTACCGGTTGGCGCAAGCAAAAGTGCAAAAAAACCAACAACGACCAAAAAAGATGACAGTCTAAGCAAAGAAGAAAAAACCCAGCAAGCCTTGGTGCGGCGCATGGGCGTCGATCCAGAACATGATTGGGCAGCAGTTTATGAAGTATTACCTAACAAGACTAAGGTTATCAAAGAGCTAAAAGCTTTAGCCAAAGACGCTGACAAAATCTATCTGGCGACGGATATGGATAGAGAAGGGGAAGCGATTGCGTGGCACCTAAAAGAAGTCATCGGCGGCGCTGACAGTAAGTATGAGCGCGTGGTTTTTAACGAGATTACCAAATCCGCCATTCAAAATGCCTTTAAGCAGCCCTCCAAACTTGATATCGATCGTGTCAATGCCCAACAAGCGCGGCGCTTTTTAGACCGTGTCGTTGGCTTTATGGTATCGCCGCTGCTGTGGCAAAAGGTTGCTCGCGGTCTCTCTGCAGGTCGCGTCCAGTCAGTTGCTATGCGTTTGGTCGTAGAAAGAGAACATGAAATTCGCGCCTTTATACCAGAAGAGTATTGGCAAATTCATGCCGATACTCACGTTGCCAGTAGCAAAAAGGACGCTGAGCAAATTGCGATTCGCTTAGAGGCGACCAAGCAAGGCGGCAAAACGCTTAAGCTCGTTAATAAAGAGCAAACAGATAAAGTCTTAGAAATTCTTAACTCAAGTGACTTTATCGTCAAAGAGCGCGAAGAGAAGCCAACGCAATCGCGTCCGAGTGCGCCATTTATCACCTCGACATTACAGCAAGCCGCCAGCACGCGCTTGGGTTTTTCGGTTAAGAAAACCATGATTTTGGCACAGCGCTTATATGAAGCGGGTCATATTACTTATATGCGTACCGACTCGACTTTCTTATCTGGTGATGCACTTGCTGCGGTACGTGGCTATATCGAAGACAGCTATGGCGCAAAATACGTACCAGAAAAGCCAAATTTTTACGGCAACAAACAAGGCGCACAAGAGGCGCATGAGGCGATTCGTCCTTCTAACGTCAATATGAAGTCAACGCAGCTTAAAGGGGTTGAGCGTGATGCCATCCGCTTGTACGAGCTGATTTGGCGTCAGTTTGTCGCTTGTCAGATGCTGCCAGCAAAATACTTGTCAGTGAATCTATTCGTCGCTGCCAATGATGTCGAGTTAAAAGCACGTGGTCGTACGTTAGTATTTGATGGTTACACCAAGGTTATGCCACCAGCGAAGACTGACGATACTTTGCTTCCGGATGTCAAAAAAGGCGATAAACTAATACTAGATAAGCTCGATCCGAGTCAGCATTTCACCAAGCCGCCACCGCGCTATACCGAGGCAAGTTTGGTGAAAGAGCTTGAGAAAAAAGGTATCGGTCGTCCATCGACGTATGCGTCTATCATCTCGACCATTCAAGATCGCGGCTATGTGAAGCTTGAGAACAAGCGCCTGTTTGCTGAAAAAATGGGTGATATCGTCACCGACAGACTAACCGAAAGCTTCCCAGATTTGATGGATTATACCTTTACCGCCGCGCTAGAGGACAAGCTTGACCATGTAGCAGAAGGTGATACAGATTGGAAAGATGTCCTTGATAATTTCTATGGCGACTTTAAAACAACGCTTGATCGCGCCAAAGAAAAAGACGGTATGCGTCCAAATGATCCAACTGACGTACCAGACGTGCATTGCGATCTTTGCGATCGTCCAATGCAATTACGTACTGGCTCAACGGGTGTATTCTTAGGGTGTACTGGCTATAATTTACCGCCAAAAGAGCGCTGTAAAGGCACTAAGAATTTAATGCCCGTCGAAGCTTTTGCCAATCTTGATGAGGCAGAAGGCGATGATGAAGCGGCAGAAGTTCGAGATTTGATGGAGAAAAAGCGTTGCCCGAAATGTAGCACGGCAATGAATGGCTATATCGTCGATGGCGGTTTGAAACTGCATGTGTGTGGTAACAATCCTGATTGTGATGGTTATGTCTTAGAAGAAGGCAAGTTTGAAGTGCCTGGCTCTGATTCTCCAACCATTGACTGTAATAAGTGCGATGGACAAATGGAGCTAAAGACGGGACGTTTTGGTCCTTACTTCGCTTGTCAGCAATGTGATAATACGCGTAAAGTGCTAAAAACAGGCGAAGCCGCACCGCCGCGCATGGATCCTATTCATCTGCCAGAGCTGAAATCAACCAAGCACGATGATTACTTTATCTTGCGTGAAGGGGCAGCTGGGATGTTCTTGGCGGCGTCTAAATTCCCGAAAGTACGCGAGACACGCGCACCAAAGTTGGCTGAGCTACGCCAAATCAAAGATAAAATGGAAGATAAATTTCAGTATCTGTTTGAAGGTCCAGATGAAGATCCAGATGGTAATCCCACCATTTTACGCTGGTCACGTAAGAAGAAAGAGCAATATATCGGCTCTGAGAAAAATGGCAAGGCCACACGTTGGGGTGTGTATTGGCGTAATGGCAAATGGGTAGAGGAGTAAGTCTGTCTTACTTTTACCATCAATCGCTTTAAAAAAAAAACCTCTTAGATAATCTAAGAGGTTTTTTTGTGCTATTCATAGTTGTGCTATCAATAACAGCTAAGTTCAGATGCTATTAGTTCTTTTCGATGATACCGCAAGCAACGCGGTCGCCTGCATTACCAGCTGGTTGGCTAGTATAGTCATCAGCACCGCTATGCACGATAAAGGCTAGACGATTAACGCTATATTTACCTGCATCCGCGACAGAGATTTTCTTATTCACATAGTTAATAGTAGCCACGCCATCTGCATTGGCAGTCAGGTTAGGTAAGTCGCCAGCATGACCATTCATGTCGTCAGGGTTAGAGTGAGGCTTATTGTCTGGATTAAAGTGACCACCTGCCGCTTTACCCATATCAGCACAGCTACCCGTTTCATGAATATGTAATGATACTGTTTTGCCCGGCTGCAAATTCATCAGCTTACCGTAGACTTGTACGCCGCCATCAACTGGACGTAAGAATACTTGACCCACTTCATTTTTATTGCCAGCGACTGCATTGATAGTAGATTTTAAGGCAGGTTGGCTAAGTGGATTGCCAGTTTGCATTTGACCTTCGACCGTTTGGCAACCCGTCATTACTAACGCTGAACCACATAATAGCGCGCTTGCAAGAATCGTCTTATTCATTATTATCTCCATTTATATTTAATCATTATGATGAGTTTCTATAGTTTTGGTTAAGATATTCAAATATTGCCTAATACCGCAACCAGTATAGCCAAGCGTTAGATATAGTTATTCATCAAATGCGCAACAATCGGTTAATAAATGTAAGTATCGTATGGGTTTGAAAATTGTTTACGGTATTTTCTTTACTTCGTTTTGCCATACTAGAGTTTCGCCAGTCTCCATCGTTTGCAATAAATTATAGCGAGGCATATCAGTCTGATCGTCTGCTGTTGGCGATATTGATTGTGAAGGTTGCAAACTCAAACTAAGAGTGCTCTGGCTATTACTTATAAGCTTAGCAAGCTCGCCCTCAATTCTATTACCAGTAACACCGCAGCCCATGAGCGTTTGTGGCCCCGAGCCAACTAGCAATGTATAATCTTTCATCAAAATATAAGGACCACCGATACCATTGCAGCTAGAACTAAAAAATGCGTATTGACTATCGTCATACCCTCTAAATTTTAGCGACACTGGAAACTCTGGATGATAAAAATGACCAATAGACTCTCGAGATATTACCTGCCCTTTGTCATTAAAAGTATTACGAACGGCGCTAACCAGCCGCCAGTCATAGTGCTCTAATAATGCCTTATCAATAGGGAGTCCAGTCGGTTCTTTAAATGTCCTAGGCGTACCATCAAATGTTAACGTATTGCCATTTTCGATTTTAATGAACAAGCTTTTCGATGCCATTTGAGTATTAACGAGTTTGCTTTTTGCGACTGGTAATAGCTCAACATCTAACTTTAATTATTATCGTTAGGAAATAACTTTTTGATATTTGTATTACTTACTTTATTTTCAGGAGCATTTTTGCAGGTTGAGGGTCTTTCTCTGAGCTCGCTACCATACTCAAAAGGCGGTGCGGACATCCATACGAATTTGATATCAAAATGTTGGCAGCCTTGAAACAAGCTTAACGAACTGGGCGCAATTTCTAAAGTAATCGGCGCGTCAGTGTTATATTAATAGCGTACTTTTTTTGTCTTTAACTTGTGTTAACTGCCAATAATAATTACTTGCCCATTGCAGCGTCGTAACTTCATTAGCTGTTTCATCAGCTACCACTACAATTTTTTCTTCCAGCTTTTCAGTTTTTATGATGGGCTGATATGATATTGGAGCAGAAGTGCTAGAGCCAGTCACTATTGAGTTAGCAGGTGTAGAATTATCTTTTGCAAGATTAGACTGACAACCTATTAGCGCTGCTGGAAAAGAGATAGCGAGCAATAAAGATAGCGTTAAGCGGTTTAAAATCAGGTGGTTTAACATTATAGCTATTACCAAATAAACATTTGTCTAAAATATAGCATAAGGTCTTAACCAGATTGTTGTTTATTATTACCAAAAGAAGCCGCCCATCGTTATGATGAGCGGCTTTCTGATTTATAAGACTGGATTAATAACTAATCAGATTAGTTATGCAGCGCCTTGCTTGAGGTTTTATCAACCGTCACTTTCGCAGGCTTAAGCGGAACTGGCATACTGACCAAAGCAACTTTTAATATCTCATCAATCGTTGCCACTGGCTGAATGGTCAGACCAGCTTTCACGTTATCAGGAATATCGGCCAAGTCACGCTCATTAGTCGCTGGAATCAACACATGCTTGATACCACCGCGATGGGCGGCCAATAGCTTCTCTTTTAGACCACCGATACGCAGGATTTTACCGCGCAGTGTAATCTCACCTGTCATGGCGATATCTGGACGAATAGCAATGCCCGTCAATGCAGAGACTAGCGCTGTGGTAAGAGCACCACCAGCAGAGGGACCGTCTTTCGGGGTCGCACCTTCTGGCATATGCACGTGGACATCCGTGGTTTTAAAGGTCTCATAATCGATACCTAAGCTATCACCGCGAGCACGTACCACGCTCATGGCAGCGCGAATCGATTTCATCACATCGCCGAGTGAACCCGTAAAGCTGAGCTCGCCTTTACCTTTCATCGCCACCGCTTCGATGGTTAATAACTCACCACCGACTTGTGTCCAAGCAAGACCAGTGATACGACCAATCTCAGGCTCTTCTTCAGCCAGACCATAGTCATACTGATGGACGCCGAGATAGTCATCGATGTTTTTGTCATCGACCACAATTAGCTGACGTTCTGCTTTCTTCGGAGCACGTGCACCATGAGTTTCAACCGAACCGCGAACCACTTTACGGCAGATTTTATTCACTTCACGCTCAAGGTTACGCACACCAGCTTCACGCGTATAGCTTCGCACGATGCTATGCAATGCCGCTTCAACAATCTCAATCTCGCCTTCTTTGAGACCGTTATTCTTGATCGCTTTTGGCACAAGATACTTCTGCGCGATATTGACCTTTTCTTCTTCGGTATAGCCCGGCAGACGAATGACTTCCATCCGGTCAAGCAGGGCAGGCGGGATATCCATGCTGTTGGCAGTACAGATACATCACTTGCGATAAATCTAAGTCCATATCTAAATAATGGTCGTTAAAGTATCGTTCTGTGATGGATCTAACACTTCAAGCAACGCTGATGCTGGATCACCGCGGAAGTCTTGCGCCATCTTATCGATTTCATCTAATAAGAATAGCGGGTTTTTAACTTCGACTTTAGCCAGTGACTGAACGATTTTACCTGGCATCGCGCCGATATAGGTACGGCGGTGACCACGAATCTCTGCTTCATCACGCACTCCGCCTAGTGCCATACGTACAAACTTACGACCAGTCGCACGGGCAATCGACTCGCCTAATGAGGTTTTACCAACACCTGGAGGACCGACTAAACAAAGAATCGGACCGCGAAGTTTTTTCACTCGTGACTGTACGGCGAGGTATTCTAAGATGCGATCTTTCACATCTTGCAAGCCGTAATGATCTTCGTCCAATACCGTTTTTGCTTTTTCTAAATTGATGGAAACCTTGGTTGTGGCATTCCACGGTGTGTCCAAAATCCATTCAATATAGTTGCGCACCACGGAAGACTCTGATGAGGCAGGTGGCATCATTTTGAGCTTTTTCAGCTCCTGATCCGCTTTTTTGCGCACATCTTCTGGCAAGTCGGCATCTTCTAGACGCTGCTCTAGCTCAGCCACATCATCTTCGCCATCGAACGCGCCGTCATTCATATCTGACAGCTCATTTTTAATGGCTTTCTTCTCATTTAAGAAGTATTCGCGCTGATTGTCTTCCATTTGCTGACGGACAGCTTCTTGGATATCTTGTTCGATATTTTGTTCAGCACTCTGCTTAACCAAATATTCGGTTAAGGTATTGATATGGGTTTTAAGATCATCATTTTCTAAGAATGATTGCTTAATATCTAAATCCATCGACACACGGGTCGAGATGAAATATACCAACTCAAGCAAGTCATCGATACGTTTTGCCACACGAGTCAGCTCGCGAGCATTACGCAGACGCGCATCCGCATAGCTTTCAAATAATGTGGTTAATGCTTGAATCGTGTTTTTCTGCTGGCTCTCATCCATACTGACATCAAGGTCAGCACGCTCAAAGCTTGCCATTAATAATGTATCGTGATTTTCTATATTATCAACGCGCGCACGATATTGACCTTCGATCAATACTTTGATGCAGTTCTCATCACTGTCATGCGGCATGGTACTGACGATGCGGCAAACCGTCCCGTATTGATACAAGTTGTCTTGATCAATGTCTTCAGTCAGCGAGTCTTTTTGTGCCACGACCAAGACTTTATTGCCATACTCAGTCTGTGCCAATTCAACGGCTTTTACCGATGGCTCACGACCGACGAACAAGGCAATCTGCATGTGCGGATAAACGACAACATCGCGCAATGCCAGTCAGTAGTGGTAAATAGTTTTCTGTACCGTCACCTTTTATACTATCGTCTTTCGCGTCATCGTCTTCAATAGTGTTGTCCTTGTCTTCATTATCTTTATCATCACTATCTTTGCTATCACTATCTTCAACGCGATCAGCTGTTGCAGCTACATCACCTGTCGTATCGTCAGGCGCGCTGTCTCGCTCCTGATCATTAGCAACAGTAGATGAAACGTCGACATCGATGTCGATATTGTCTTGGGCAATTTTATGTTCACTCATATATTCTTCCTCGTTCACCAGACTTGTAAAGTCAAGTTCGTGGTTCATGTTTAGATAAATGGTGCTCACCGATAAAATTGCAAGGCTTGTGGGCAAAGTCACACGCTTATCTGCGCAAAATAGTTATATCTATCTAAAGACTGCGAGTCATATTGTTATTTATAATTTTAAATATTAGCTGAAATTTAATGTATACAGAGCATGGGTAATAAGTGCATAGCTAACACCTATTGGGTTCTGTGCGTAGGATTTGTGTGCAAAATAAGGTAAACTGACGCGCGTGTTAAACGGTGGTTTTAGCGTCAAGCGGTTTAGAGGCGAGGATGATATCCATCATCCATGAGATATTAATAGGTCTTCATCAGGCTATAGCAGACAGAATAAGAGGCAATATATGACCATCAATGCGGTACTGCTGGCAGTCATCATCATGCTAGGGCTGTCTTTGGCGCGTGTACACGTGGTACTCAGCTTATTAATCGGGGCGCTGCAGGCGGACTCATCGCTGGTTTGGGTATGACTGATACTTTGAATGCCTTTCAAGAAGGTATCCGTAATGGCGCGCAAATCGCGCTGTCTTATGCGCTGCTTGGGGCGTTTGCGGTGGCAATCGCGCATTCTGGCTTGCCACAGTCACTGGCAGGGGCGGTGATCAAACGCATTGATGCTGGCGGCGCAGGTATAGGGGCAGGTGGCATGATTAAATACATGCTGTTTGCAGGTTTAATCACCATGAGCTGCTTTAGCCAAAACTTAATCCCTATTCATATTGCCTTTATTCCATTGCTAGTACCGCCATTATTACTCGCCTTCAATCGCATGCACATTGATAGACGTTTAATTGCTTTCTACTGACTTTTGGTCTCGTGACTACTTATATGTTTATTCCGTATGGCTTTGGTGATATTTATCTCAATCAAATCATGCTGAAAAACGTCGGCGAAGCAGGCATTGATATCAGTAACATCTCAGTCACCAAAGCCATGGCAATTCCGGCTTTGGGTATGTTTGTAGGCTTACTCGTCGCCGTATTTATCAGCTACCGTAAACCGCGCCAGTATCAGCAGCTAGCAATTGATAAAGCTGCGCATGATGAAGTGTTAGAGGGTGACGCTTTAAGCAAAACTGCAGCTAGTGCGCAAACACAAAGCAAGATGAAAACGCTGGTTGCGCTCGCCGCAATTGTGACGGCATTTGTGGTGCAGATGTATACCGACTCACTTTTGCTTGGTTCAATGTTTGGCTTTGGCGTCTTTATGGCAACGGGCGTCGTTAAATGGAGTGAAGCCGATACAGTCTTTAATGACGGTATCAAATTGATGGCGATGATTGGCTTTATTATGATTACCGCGCAAGGCTTTGCAGAAGTGATGAAAGCAACTGAGCAGATTCAGCCATTAGTTGATGGTGCCGCGTCATTATTCGCAGGTAATAAAGCGATAGCCGCATTTATTATGCTATTAATTGGTTTAATTGTGACGATGGGTATTGGTTCGTCATTCTCGACCATTCCTATCTTGGCCGCGATTTATGTGCCGCTATGTATCTCTTTAGGGTTTTCGCCTTTAGCAACCGTGGCGATTATTGGTACGGCTGGCGCGTTGGGCGATGCAGGTTCTCCAGCGTCAGATTCGACTCTTGGACCCACTTCTGGTCTAAACATCGACGGTCAGCATGACCATATCAAGGACAGCGTAGTGCCGACATTCTTGCATTACAATATTCCATTATTGATATTTGGTTGGATTGCGGCGATGGTGTTGTAAGGTTGTAAAATACCTAAGTTATAAGATAATGAAAAAAAGACGCTTTTCTAAGCGTTTTTGGTTTTCAAAAAATCATTTAATTAGGAAAAATCTTAAGAAACCAATGTTATCTCTTCATTGTGTGAGCCTTGTTTAAAGTCTCTTATCCCTTTAGATAGAAGGTATAGAAAAAATAACTCAATCACAGGATCATAAATCCGCTCTAGTTTTAGATTGCCATTACTGTAGTCTATGATTGATAAACCAAATAAAACTAGCAAATAATAAGACTATAGGAGAAATTATGGCAATAAAGCGGTGAAAAAATATATTATTAGGCTGCCTTATTCGTTTTATTTCAATATAGTTGTCAATGCAAAGGTAAAAAATGCAACTAACGCAAAAGAAAAACTTCTCAGCTCGGCAATATCAAAATCATTGTAATCATAAATATAAGCAGCTGGTGGAGAAACAACATAATTACCCAAAAGTAAAAGCAGACTTGTAATGAAGCGGGTGACATGAACTCTTTTTTTGCTTTATTCATGGTAGATTGAACCAGTGTTGTAATGATAATTATTTACAGTAATTGTATTTCATAATTTAAAAATAAACAATAGTCCATATCATGTAATATATCAAGAGGTTACTAATATAGTAGCTCTTCAATTGACCAGTTGGTGATTTCTTAGTTATCTGTACTTTTACAAATCTTTCAACTCACCATTCAAATTACTCAAAAACATCACTTTGCGCCAGTAATTCATTTAAGCGTTCTCATTAACCACCTTTGCTAATTCATCGGAGTCGAAGGACTGTTCTTGACTGTAGTAACGCAACTCTCTAGCGTCCTCGTTACCTAACGTTTGCAAATACTCATCCACATTATCAGCGCTAGAGTTAGTATCCATTGCTTGCTTATCATCTTTCATCAAAACCACCTTATGCCGCTTGGCGTAATTAAGCCATCTAGTGGCACATCCCACGGTTGCCGCTGTAATTGTTCAACCACTTGAAAATCATAACACCAGCCAATTTTTAATGGCTTTTTAGCGCCTGACCGATAGCTTTTGTTAAGGGTCGTATCATAAAAGCCGCCACCCATACCCATACGATTGCCGTTGAGGTCTACCGCTACTAATGGACAGATAATCACATCCAATTCTTGCGCCCAAAGTAAACGGCGATGATGGTTTTGCTTCATCCCTAAATGATGAATCCGTGTCGGTATGTTAAGTAGCTTTGAATGATAAACAGGCACAAAGCGCAGGTGTTTATCCTCGTTGCCATTGCTAGTACGACCGAGCGAACCAACCACAGGCAGATAAGGTAAATAGCCTAAGCGTTGACACCAGTCTAATATTGGCTGAGTAGGTAGCTCACCAAAGCCATCGTAATATAAGCCAATACGCGCACGCGGAGGTAAGCGCTGTTGCAACTTGATTAAATGCAAGCTTGCAGACTGAGCATATTGTCTGCGTGTGCCATCACTTAATTGGCGGCGCTGGCGGGTAAATAGCCGTCTGGGCGGATTGCTAAAGGTAGATGTATTCGACTCAGCATTTTTTAACTCAGGATGCATAGATATACTATCCAATAATGTATTAAATTGATGATGGCTGTTGTTTTTAGAGAGCAGCAATGGCGATTTGTGAATATTCAACACGCCTTAGTCATGCTATCATAACGCCACTTTACAGCGTATTTTCCTTTATGTGCAGCGTGTGTTGCACTTTTTTCGAAGCAGCTATACAACAAACCATCAAAGAGGGTAGTTATGTCGACACAGAATCAGGCAACTCGTACCGAAAAAGATACCATGGGCAATGTGGAAGTCCCAGCTGACGCTTATTGGGGTGCGCAAACTCAGCGTAGCCGTGAGAACTTTAAAATCGGTGGCGAGACGTTGCCACGTCCAATGATTGAAGCAATGGCGCTAGTGAAAAAAGCCGCTGCGATTACCAATGCCAGCCTTGAGCGTATCGAAGGCGATAAGCGCGATTTAATCGTGCAAGCCGCTGACGAAGTCATCAACGGTGGTCTAACCGATCAGTTCCCATTGGTTGTATGGCAGACGGGTTCTGGTACCCAGTCAAATATGAACATGAACGAAGTATTAGCCAACCGTGCTAACGAAATCGCAGGGAACGCGCGCGGCAGCTACACGCCAATTCACCCAAATGATCATGTCAACCATGCACAGTCTACCAACGACAGCTTCCCAACCGCGATTCGTGTGGCGGCTGCTCGTCAGATTAATAGCCTATTGATTCCAGCGGTAAAGCACTACGCGATACACTAGCTGCAAAAGCCAAAGAATTCGATAGTATCGTCAAAATTGGTCGTACGCATTTACAAGACGCCACGCCTTTGACTTTGGGTCAAGAATTTAGCGGTTATGTGAGCCAACTTGACCATTCATTGACTCGTATCGATAACGCGCTACAAGGTCTATATGAATTGCCACTAGGCGGCACCGCGGTTGGTACTGGTCTAAACGCCCATCCTGATTATGCGGTAAAAGCAGCTGAACAGTTATCAACCTTGACTGGTCTGCCATTTGTCACCTCACCGAATAAATTTGAAGCACTAGCGGCTCGTGATGCTGAAGTGTTTGCTTCTGGCGCATTAAAAACGCTAGCAGGTAGCTTAAATAAAATCGCTAATGACATACGCTGGTTAGCGTCAGGTCCTCGTTGTGGTCTAGGCGAATTGACGATTCCTGAGAACGAGCCAGGCTCTTCTATCATGCCGGGCAAAGTGAACCCAACTCAGTCAGAAGCGATGACTATGGTTGTCGCGCAAGTGATGGGTAACGATGTCACTATCAGCATGGCAGGCGCGTCAGGTAACTTTGAGCTTAACGTTTATAAGCCAGTAATTGCCTTTAACTTGTTGCAATCTGTCAAACTACTTGGTGATGCGTGCAACAGCTTCAACGAAAACTGTGCGGTTGGTATCGAGCCAGTAAAAGATAAAATCGATGACTTCTTGCACAATTCATTGATGCTGGTCACTGCGCTTAACCGTCATGTTGGTTATGAGAATGCTGCGAAAATCGCTAAGACGGCATATAAAGAAAACAAAACCTTGAAGCAAGTTGCAGTTGAGTTAGAGCTATTAACTGAAGCACAGTTTGATGAGTGGGTTATTCCTGCTGATATGGTCAATCCTAAGTAAGTAGTAGACCAAATAATGACCTGCTACGGTGTCAGACTCGCTTAATGTACGATAAGTACAATTCGCATTCGTCTTTCTGGTAGCAGCGTCATATTTGTTCCACTTAGAATTTATAAATAAAAAACCTTGTCATCCTTTATAAACGGATGTGCAGGGTCTTTTTTTTATCTATCAATTGAAGCACATACATCGAGAGAAACAATGTCTTACCCTCAAACAACAAGCCAACTAATATTTATAACGAGAAAAACTAAAACTTTGGCTAGAATAGGCACATAGGTAAGTGATGATGAAAAATATTTTTTAAATTATCATAGTAAATCAACACATGCACAATAAGAGCGAACGATTAGACTAACTAAAAATAGTTCGCCGCTAACGTCCCTGTTTGTATTCTCTTATCTATGACCATTCTAATTATATCATTGAGGTAATTTATGAAAAAGTTAATGACCGCTCTATCATCAGCTGGTATTTTGATGGCAATATTAGGTTCTGGTTCTGCCATGGCTTACTCGGACCAAGTAATGGAACCAAGCGAAAGCTATGACACCGCTGTTAAAATTAGACAAGTCAACTATACTTGCCAAAGCAACAAGAAAGTAAGCGTGACTTATGGCTTTAATAAAGAGTATTTACCGACCTTTGCAGAAGCCAATCTGAACGGCAAAAAAAGATTTTTACCGATTAACTTAGGTCGTTCTGACAATGTTGGTACCGTGTTTGGTGATGAAGACAACTTTAGTATTATGACGGGCGCACTGCGTTTAAATAACTATCATAAATCATCGGCTAATATACAAAACGCTAAGAGTGAAATCCTTTATAAAGGTTGTAATGTTGCTTCTATCAAAAAGCTTAAAGGCTAGTTTCTAGCAGACTTATAGATTTAGAGAAATTAAAAGACCTTGTCACATAATACGACAAGGTCTTTTTATTATCGAAAATCTAAGCTGAATTAAAACTTATAAAGCAAACCAAGCGTTGAGGTTGACTCAGTACGCGAATCAACCATAGGACTATCATATTGCTCATTCGGCAAATAGCTTAAGCTTTGATTGGCAAACAATGCCCAACGTTCATTGAAATCATAGTTGGCACTAATGTTAACGTAAGGGTTCAAGCTCGAATTGGACTTATAAGCGGCGACGCCTGTTTCCGCTGACTCTTTTTCACTGACGCCATAATAGTATTCATTATAGTCAGCATCGTTGTATTCAAAGCCAATGCTTGGATAGACCGTTAGCTTGTCTTTCGTAATTCTAGCAAGATAGGTCAAGCGGGCAGTATTGCCACCACTACGATCTAAAACATCAGTCGCGATTTGAGCACGGAAACCACCAACGGGCGTGCGGCGCAAATAAGTCAGGCCAGCAGCGACTGATGCTTCACGCTCATCAAGACCTTGTAATGCGCCTCTAGCATCATCAGGATCGAAATCGTTGCCAGCGAGCTGAGCATAAGCCGACAGCTGATTTTTGCCATCATTAATGATATAAGCACCCGCTTGAGCACCGCGCACATAGAATCTATTGTTGTCATAAAACGCGCCCGGTAACACACGTACATCGAGGCTGTCTTCCATATCGTAGGCTGAGTTGACGGCTATGACGTTGACGCCTACGCTTAATACAGCGTCTTGGTCAGTAGGTAAATTGTCCTTAAAAAGTGCAGCATTGGACATACTGGCGACACTAAATAACGCGGTAGCCGTTAATGCGCTAAGCATGACGCGCGTAGAAATATGAGGTAGCGCTACAGGTTTAAACATAATAGAGTCTCGTGAATGGATGAAATAATTGGGGGCAATCGTGTATAGTCAAGAAATTTTAGAATCGCTACAAGGCGACCGACCGCAGATAGTAAACTGAGTACATCTAGGGCGGGTAACACCGTAGCGGTTTAAAAGTGCTCTGACTGTAGCAAGAAGCGAGTAAGGAAAACCTAACCAGTAAGCTGTTATCATGAATTATTTAGCAATGATAAATAACTATGAAGGTTTACTCAATGGTTTTTAATACTTGTATTTGATTATGAATATCTTGCCACCACCAAATAAAGCCAATGCTAATCAGTAGCATCATTAGCCATGGTAGTAATTGCCAAATAAGGATAGATTTGGTCGCTGTTTCTTGTTCACTAAGGAGGCTGCGATTAGCATGAGTATTTAAGTGTGAGTTTACAGCAGAGTCGGGGTGGAAACTGCTGTTATTGTCAAAATCAACATTATTAAAGTGCTCGTTATTAGCAGAAGAGTCAGTATCGCTGCTTGCTGGAAAATTGATATAAGTCGTTCGATAACGGTCTTCATAAGTAGCGGGATTAGGTATATTCTGTAACGCTATTGTCATACGCTGACGGTAGGCGATTGCGAATGCCAGTGCAATCACTAAGCCAGTCACCGCGCCGCCGATATGCCCCGCATTGTCGATACCCGGTACGGCAAAACCATAAACAAGGTTAATGCCCATGATAAATATCAAGCTTTTAAGATTGAGCACCATGCCATTGACCGATATTTTAAACAGTGCGGCTATTAATAGTGCTGCGCCGATACCCATGATGCCACCTGACGCCCCAGCCGATAGACCCGGTTGACCAGTTCCTTCTACGATACTGTGCCACGTGACATAGTTATTCAGTAAGTTGCCCCCAATCGCCGCCAGTAAAACAATGCCAAAAACTTGGCTGAGCCAAACATCGGCTCGGCAATCTGCCCAAAGAAATACATGGCAAATCCATTAAACAATAAATGCATCAAGCCGATGTGTAAAAAGGCACTGCTGACCAAGCGCCACGGCTCATCACCCATGGTAAATGGCAATGCATTGGCACCCCATTTTAAGAGCGCCTCAGTCGATGGATTATTGGCATCGACGCCTGTCAGTACCTGCATGATGAATAACCCGATAAAGCTGGCTAGTAACAGCGTGGTGACAGGGGCTGTTTTTAATAATTGTTGAATGGTCATAAAGGTGAGATATCATTAGAATGTTATAAATAGAGTATAAAGGGTATGGTCAAATAATGTCATACATCTGCATGACATTATGATTTGATGAGTAGTACTCTTAAACGATTAGTACTCTTAAACGATTAGTGCCCTTAATAGTGGATCGTTTTAACGACATGTTTAACGATTAGCAACTTTGAGGTTCTCATAAGTGCCTTTTACCAATATATCAGTGGTAACCTTATTGATATCAGTATGACCACAGAACGCCATCGATAGATCGCATTCTTTATGAATGATTTCCAGCGCACGGCGCACGCCATCTTCACCATAAGCGCCCAAACCGTAAAGAAAAGCGCGACCAATCATCGTGCCTTTTGCACCCAATGCGCGCGCTTTTAGTACATCCTGACCCGAGCGAATGCCGCTGTCTAACCACACCTCGATATCGCTATTTTCAGCCTGCACCGTTTGTACGATATCGGATAGGGCAGATATGGAAGAGAGGGCGCCATCTAATTGACGACCACCGTGGTTTGAGACGACCAGTGCATCGGCACCGCTACGAGCAGCCATAATGGCATCTTCAGGTTCCATGATGCCTTTAATAATTAATTTGCCGCCCCACATATCTTTGATGCGCGCCACGTCATCCCAGCTCAAGCGCGGATCAAACTGCTCTCTCCGTCCAAGCGGTGAGAGAAGATAAGTCGTCGACGCCTTTTGCATGACCGACGATGTTGCCAAAGCTATGACGTTTGGTGCCCAGCATATTCATACACCACTGAGGCTTGGTCATCAAGTTGACGATATTGGCAAGTGTAGGTCTAGGCGGTGCAGACAAGCCATTTTTGATGTCCTTATGGCGCTGTCCCAGCACTTGTAAATCCGCGGTGAGGATCAATGCCGAACAATTGGCATCTTTCGCCCGCTGAATTAAATTGGCCACATAGTCATGATCGCGCATCACATATAGCTGAAACCAAAAGGGCTTGCTGGTATGAGTGGCGATATCTTCGATAGAGCAGATACTCATGGTCGATAGCGAAAACGGTATGCCGAATTTTTCTGCTGCCTGCGCTGCATGAATCTCGCCATCCGCCCACATCATACCGGTAAAGCCAGTGGGCGCGATGGCGACGGGCATTTTTACTTCTTCGCCAATCATGTGGGTTGCTAGACTGCGATTGTCCATATCTACCAATACCCGCTGGCGTAACTTGATACGGTCAAAGTCGGTTTCATTGCTACGATAAGTCGTCTCAGTCCATGAGCCTGAATCCACATAATCATAAAACATACGCGGTACTTTACGTTCGGCAACGCGGCGCAGGTCTTCAATTTCAGTAATTTTGCTCAAATTTTTCATTATGTTCTCGCTACATCGTTTTTTATTGTAGGATTGCTATGATTGTATGAAAAGTTGCTGTAAATCCATGACTGAAAATGGATAATTTAATCGTGTTGATGGTGTCAAAATCACCGGAATAGTGGTGGCAAACTCCATCATCAATGGTTCATCGAAATGAGCGATATCGACCTGTTGATAGGCAATCGGCTGTACGGCTTGAAATTGAGTCAGTACTTGCTTCGCGATGTCGCACAAATGACAGCCAGACGTTCCAAGTAACCACCATTTATCTTTATTTTCAGCATGACCAAGATCGGGGTTTGCAGCAACCATACGTTCCCGTAAGGCTTTATATTATTATCATCGTACATATTTATTCTCTTGTCTTAATACTTGTCACAAAGTTTCGGTTTTTAGGACTTCGATTGCCAGTATAAATACTACCTGATCTTTTTTACGTAGGCTGTATGGCATGATAAAGAAGTGGGGTAAGTAATGACAGCGATTGTGAGATTAGGTAAGATGACCTGCTGTTTTTAATTACTGGCTCTTCAGCTCATCTTATCTTATTACCTTTTCAGTCACTTGGATATCGCGCATGGCAAGTTTTGGCAAATTTTTCAAACGATTATTGATGGCAATCATGCTATTGGTCGTCGCATTCCATATATTAGTCGCTGGGCTACTATTAATTTGGAAAACGCAGCCGATTAATAACAGCATGTTTATGCTGACTCATCGTTTGACGGGCGGTACTGTCACCCAAACTTGGGCTGAATACGATGCCATCGCAAAATCTGCCAAACAAGCCGCGATAGTGAGTGAGGATTCGACATTTAGTCAGCACAATGGTTTTGATTTCAAAGGCATTGAGGCGGCACGTAAGAAAAATGAAGAGACGGGTAAGATGTCCGCTGGTGGCTCGACGATTACCCAGCAGCTAGCAAAAAACTTATTTTTGACCTCGCATCGCTCGTATGTTCGTAAAATTGAGGAAGCGATTATCACTGTCATGATTGAGACATTATGGGATAAGCAGCGTATCTTGACCGCTTATCTTAATGTGGCAGAGTTTGGCAATGGTATTTATGGTATCGAAGCAGCAGCTCAGCATTACTTTGATAAATCTGCGGCCAAGCTGAACCGTGATGAATCAGCCTTACTTATCGCTATGTTGACCAATCCAAAATACTACGAAGACAATCAGGGTGATAGACGTTTACGCAATAAACAACGTATTATCAAAAAGCGCATGAGCAATGCGGTGTTACCACAATCGGCTTAATGGATTGTACCTATGACCATTTAATAAATAGCGCTGTGTTTTTGAATGATAGTTTCAAGTGATGGTTTTAAGCGATAGTTTTGAATGGCAGTTTCGAGTAGTAATGGATGAAGAAAGAACCCTGATAAATTTCTTAGTGGAAAAGCGATTATAAAAGACAATTGGTATTGAAGATGATGGCGTATCGATAACGCAAAGGAGTAGTGACGTGATGGATGTGAATAATAAGCAGGACACTGATAGCAATAATACGGTGATAGCAGTTGATAATAAAAGCCATACAGAGAGTCGCAATGACCATTTAACTGAGGTTGCATGGCAGCGTTCAGAAGACGGCAGCTATTCACCCAGCAGTTATATCAATCGCGACTTGTCTTTATTACAGTTTCATTTACGTGTCTTAGCGCAGGCGGCAAGTCCTCGTCATCCGCTACTTGAGCGCTTGTTTTTCTTGATTATTTTCTCATCGAATATCGATGAGTTTTTTGAGATTCGTGTCGCAGGCATTATGCAAAAGCTAAATATGGGTGATGTCTCGACCAGTGTTCATGGCATGCGTCCCAGTGAAGTGCTGAATGAGATATCCACCGTAATGCACGATGCCATCGCTGAGCAGTATCGTATTCTCAATGAAGATATCTTACCAGCACTGGCGCTTGAGGATATTCGTTATCTAAAACGCGATGAGCTAAATGCTGAGCAGTCGGCATGGATGAAGCGCTACTTCACTGAGCAAGTATCGCCAGTGTTGACACCGATTAGCATCGATCCGGCGCATCCGTTTCCGCGTTTGGTCAATAAGAGCTTAAACTTTATCGCCACTTTAGAAGGTAAAGATGCCTTTGGTCGTGATATCAATCTAGCGATTGTGCCCGCACCGCGCAGTTTGCCACGCGTGATTCGCCTGCCTGATGAGCTGACAGGTGGCAAAGAACATCACGTCATGCTCTCAGCTATTATTCATGAGCATATCGGTGAGCTGTTCCCTGGTATGAGTGTGACGGGCTGCCATCAGTTTAGACTGACGCGCAATGCCGATTTAGATTTGGCTGATGATGTTGAAGATATTGCTAAGGCTCTGGAGGGCGAGCTAGAAAACCGCCGCTTCGGTGATAAAGTGCGGCTAGAAGTCACCACCGATTGTCCAACGCCTATCAGTGATTATTTGCTCAATGAGTTTGAGCTGCATGACAATCAGCTGTACCGCGTCAATGGTCCTGTCAACTTAACGCGCTTATTGTTTGATTTCAATATTCCAGCGCTGCGCTATCAGCCCTTTACCCATGTAGTGCCAAAAGAGTTCCGCCGTGAGATGGATAAGCTGGACAAAGCAACCAGTATGTTTGCCGCCATGCGTAAAAGCGATGTGCTAGTGCATCATCCTTTTCATGCATTTTCACCGATTATCAATCTGCTTTGGCAAGCGGCGAGCGATCCAAAAGTGTTAGCGATTAAGCAGACATTGTACCGCTCAGGCACCAATTCAGAAATCGTTAAAGCATTGGCTGCTGCTGCTCGTAATGGCAAAGAAGTCACTGCCGTCATCGAGCTGCGTGCGCGTTTCGATGAAGCCTCTAATATCGCCGTCGCCAATTATTTGCAAGAAGCGGGTGCGGTCGTCGTGTACGGGATTGTCGGCTATAAAACCCACGCCAAGCTGATGCTCATTGTGCGCCGTGAGGATGATCGAATCCGCCGCTATGTGCACTTAGGGACGGGCAACTATCATGCCGCCAATGCTAAAGTTTATACCGATTATGGTTTATTTAGCGCAGATCCTGATATCTCAGAGGATGTACATAATATATTTCAAGAGCTGACGGGAATGGGCAAGCCTGCCAATCTCAAAAAGCTGCTGCATGCGCCTTTTACCTTGCATGATAAGTTGATAAGCTTTATCGATGATGAAATTGCTCATGCAAAAGCCGGCAAGCGCGCTCATATTATCGTTAAGGTTAATGCTTTAACCGAACGTCGATTGATTAGCAAGTTATACGATGCCTCGCAAGCAGGCGTCAAAATCGAGCTCATCTTACGCTCCATGTGTTGTTTGCGTCCGCAAGTAAAAGGTCTATCAGAAAACATTACCGTACGCTCTGTTATCGGGCGTTTTTTAGAGCATACGCGTGTTTATTATTTCTATAATAATGGCGACGAGCGCTTATATTGTGGTAGTGCAGACTGGATGGATCGTAATTTATTTCATCGCGTCGAAGTGGCGTTTCCAATCGAAGACAAAAAACTGTTTCAACAAGTATATCAAGACGGTTTACTTAACTATCTGAAAGACAATACCCAAGCGTGGATACTTAGCGGTGATGGTGTTTGGCAGCAGCTGCAATCAGCCGCAGGTGAAACGCCGCATACCGCTCAAGAGTATTTATTAAAAGTGATTAATGGCGTTGACGCATCAAGCTAGCTTAATATTTCAACGACATCTTCAAAGTGGTAAACACGTCTTTACAATCAATAAATATCAAGCAAAAAACCAAGTATAGAGTACTTTCTATGCTTGGTTTTTTTTTGGATAAACGATTTGTCTAAGTTACAAACTGTCTTGTAACCTCACATTTATTCACATATTGATACGGCAGCACACTAGTGCAGTACGTTATCTCATCCTTATAATCAAGATCAGCCCTCACGCTATTATTAAACGGGTTTGATGGTTTAATAAACAATTAGCACTCTAGTAATTCATGCAAAATTGCTCGTATTACTATCATTGATCGTATTACGAAAAAGAGTAGGGACTGCCTAAATCAACGAATTATAAAAATAGGAAAAATCTTATGAGCAATACCGATAATGACACATCAGATATCAAAAAAGCTGCTGAGCAAGCAGATAGTCAGAAAATTGCGCGAAATCTCAAAGACAATAAAGAGGTCGATGCGCCTGAAGCATTAAGTAAAGACGAGCAAACCTCTTTTATTGAAGATGATTTGCGTACGGATAAATGATAAATAAGCTGTGATATAAATATTTGGATTAACTTATTTTATCTATGAATGACATATTGATGCGAGGGAACTGCAATGCCAAATAATACTCATCCAAACCATGAAGAAGCGGTACCAGTTAGTGATCCAGCCGCCTTACACCCAGACAATGTACAAGACAGTTATGAAGGTCGTAAGCACGAACCTAATATCGATGGTCCACAACAAGAGTCGCAAGAAACCGACGAGATATATGTTGACCCTCGTAAAGAAGAGAATTTACCCGCTGGTGGCAAGAACGTCGCAGATTTGAATGCTTATGATTTGAGCCAAGAAGGCAATGAATAGTATGAATTGCTAGCTAGCTAGGTTGAGTTGGGTATTAAGTTAGGCTCACCATTTGCTAAACCGCCATAAAAAATCTAAGCACATTAAGCAATTGCTAAAACACGAATAACAATAATAAGGATATAGCCATGCAAACCAATGATCCAGCACTTACCAAGACACGCATCAGTGAAAATGATGACTCAATCAATAGTCATGATTCTGCTAATAGCCTACCTAGTAGTCCTACTTCTAATGAGCATAGTGATAGTGGTATTGAAAAGAACATCACTGAAAATAAAGGAACGGATACTTTTAAAGAAGGCGTCGTCAACTCAGAGCATGTCAATGATAATGACAACCCTGCACGTCAGCCTGATCGCCGAGACCAAGAAGGTAACGCCTTTGATGATGGCGTGAATGAGCATACGATGGTTAGCGAGACATCCAAAAGCGAAGGTATTAACAACATGAATCGTTATGCAAATATCGATAATGCTCAAACACGGGTGTTAAATCCTGATGAAAAAGATTAATAGCTTTTTATAAAAAATTGATTAAATACAGATTTTTTATCTTTATAGAATGACTATTATGATAATAAGGAGTGGAGTAATGATGAATACGCCAGATGACAAGGCTGTCAACCAAGAAGACCATCAGTTAAGAGATGCGAACGATAACCATGGCATCGTACCTGATGATGCGCTACAAAAAGTCAATCCAGCAGCGGCAGAAAGGGCAACCGATAATCACGATCCTCATCATGTTGCGAAGGATAGTAAACAGTATGACAGCTCATTAATGAAAGATGATAAATAACCATTCATTTTGCTATAACGAAGTTTAAAAAAAATGTTAATAAGTGAGGTAACAGACCAGAGCATTAAACTTGGCTAGTTACTTCACTTTTTTGCTGTATAACGTTCACTGTATAAGAGGGTATCTAATCTAAAATGATACCTAATATTACGTATTTAAGCAGGTGTACCGCTATGAAAGCGTAGCTCATGATCTGGGCTAGAAATCAGTTCTGCTTCTACTTCTTTGAAAAATGCGACACGCTCATCAATATTATCCTCAGACAGTGATTGAGCCAAGGCTAAATAATCCTCAAAGTGACGACTCTCCGACTTAAGTAAGTAGCGATAATACTTTGCCAAGCGTTCGTCGTCGATGACTTCAGCAAGGGCGGCAAAACGTTCACAAGAGCGTGCTTCGATAAATGCGCCAATTATCAACACATCCACCATCGCTGCTGGCTCATAAGTACGTTTGTGTTTTAGCATGCCTTTGGCATAACGTCCAGCACTTAGATATTTCCACGCCTGACCACGGTCATTCATAATACCTAAAACCTGCTCATAATGAAGCATTTCTTCACGTATCAATTGTGCCAATTTACGCTGCAAATCATAAGAAAACTCATAGCGGAATATGAGATTCATGGCAGTGCCAGCGGCCTTTTTTTCGCAATTGGCATGATCTTGAATGATCAGCGGTACATTCGCAATCGCCGCATCAACCCAAGCTTGTGTTGTGCGCGCACCCAAAAAATTATAAACAGCAGATAGGTCAACCTTTATCGGGGTGCGTAGCTTTGTGATATCAACATCGTCCTCATCTATCTCGTCTTTTACTATACTAGGTTCTTCTATATTGCTGTCGTTCATAACTTTGTCGTTACTGTTCTTGGTTCTTATATCTTCTTTATTCATAGTGTTTGCCATAATCGAACGTTTAAAAGGTCTTTTTTTAATATTAAATAGATAACAGTTAAGCATAAATCCGTGAGGTAATGATTACTGACAGTTTGTCTATGCGATATCAAGTATTGATGGATAAGCACTAATAAAACCTCTTAGCGCCTGTCTCATATAGATTATCATTATAATACAACCCCAGTATTTATCTAGTGAATGATGTTTTCTTGTTTATTTCTTTATTTGATAGTAGGATGATATTTTGCTTAAGCGCTATTTTGTCTTACTATTGATGTGTCGCCATATTGTGTTGTCGCAGTGGTGATGCTTGCCAATGTTATGCAGTTGAAACCGTTTACAGTAGGTGCAAGGCAACCGAGCTCAAATCGTACACTGAGTACATTAAGCAAGGTTGATACCATCATCCGTTATAAATGCGTTGACCATGCTAATGGCTAATGCAGCAAAAATATAGGTTAATAGCATAGCATAAATAGTTAATTCGCTAATCACCACCAGCTTGTATGATATATCAGTAGGTTTGCTTAGTATTTCATCTAAATTTGGAATAGATGCCTAAGACCGACAATGTGTAATCATTGCGGTAGCAACTTCGTATTCACACCCCTCACGAACAGATAAGGATAAAACATGAGCCAGTCTTCTAACGCCAATCGTATTCAAAAAGGCATTCTTGCCATCGACCAGCAATTGTATGACTTTATTGAAAACGAAGTGCTACCGAAAGTCGGTGTTGATTCAGACAGTTATTGGTCAGGTTTTGAAAAGGTCATTAAAGAGTTTACGCCGCGCAATAAAGCATTGCTTGCAACTCGTGACAAGATTCAAGCGCAGATTGACCAGTGGCACCTGCAACATCCTGCCAAAGACGGCAACATTGATTATCCTGCTTACAAAGCATTCTTACAAGAGATTGGCTATCTGTTGCCAGAAGGCGATGATTTTAAAGTTAGCACAGAAAATGTCGATGACGAGATTGCTCATATTGCAGGCCCGCAGTTGGTCGTACCAGTACGTAATGCGCGCTACGCATTGAACGCAACCAACGCTCGTTGGGGCAGCTTGTATGATGCTTTATACGGTACTGATGTTATCAGTGACGAAAATGGTCAAGAAGCAAAAGGTGGTTACAACCCAACTCGCGGTGCTGCTGTCGTTGCTTATGCCAAACAATTCCTAGATGAAAACTTTGCATTGGCGTCAGGTTCATATAACGATGCGACCGGCTTTAAAGTGGTCGATGGTAAGCTTGAAATTGTCCAAGGTGATAGCAGTACTGAGCTAAAAGATGCCGAAAAATTCGTTGGTTTCGTCGGTGATGCAGAAAGCCCAACGGGTATTTTATTAAAAAACAACGGTTTGCATGCAGAAATTCAAATAGATGCCAACCATCCAGTCGGTAAAGACGACCCTGCACATATCAAAGATGTGCTGCTAGAGTCAGCTATTACGGCAATTCAAGATTGTGAAGATCAATCGTGCCGTCGATGCAGAAGAAAAAGTGGAAGTGTATCGCAATTGGCTTGGTCTCATGAATGGTGACTTGCAAGAAACCTTTGAAAAAGGTGGCAAAACCCGCACACGTCAGCAAAATCCAGATCGTGAATACACCACACCAGATGGTGGCAAGCTGATCCTGCCAGGTCGTTCGTTATTGCTGATTCGTAACGTCGGTCACCTCATGCAAAACCCTGCAATATTGGTCGACTTGGGTGATGGTCAAGAACAATATTTGAAGGCTTGATGGATGGCTTGATTACACCACTATTAACGCTCAATGACCTTAAGGTAAAAATGCGCTATCAAATTCACGTAAAGGTTCAATGTATATCGTTAAACCAAAAATGCATGGTCCTGAAGAAGTCAAAATGGCCAACGATTTATTCAATGCAGTAGAAGACTTATTAGGCTTAGAGCGCAATACCATCAAAATCGGTATCATGGATGAAGAGCGCCGTATGACGGTCAATTTGAAAGAAGCCATCCGCCAAGCGAAAGAGCGTGTCATTTTCATCAACACAGGATTCTTAGATCGTACTGGTGATGAGATGCATACAGCATGAATGCAGGCCCATTTGTACCTAAGGGTGAGATGAAGTCACAAGCATGGCAGCCAGCTTATGAGCAGTGGAACGTTGATATCGGTTTAGAGACTGGTTTACAGGGTGTTGCTCAGATTGGTAAAGGCATGTGGGCGAAGCCTGACGAGATGAAAGAGATGATGGACACCAAAGCTGCACATCCTAAGTCTGGAGCCAGTACTGCATGGGTACCATCACCAACAGGGGCAACCTTGCACAGCATGCACTATCATCAAGTGAGTGTTGCTGATGTTCAAGACAGCCTAAAATCACGTGAGCGTGCCAGATTAGACGACATTTTGACCATTCCATTAGCAAAAAATACCAACTGGACTGATGAAGAGAAGCAGCAAGAGCTAGACAATAATGCTCAGGGCATCTTAGGATATGTTGTGCGTTGGGTAAACCAAGGCGTTGGTTGTTCTAAAGTACCGGATATCAATGATGTGGGTTTAATGGAAGACCGTGCGACCTTACGTATCTCAAGTCAACACATTGCCAACTGGTTGCATCACGATGTCGTGAGCGAGCAGCAAGTGATGGATACGATGAAGCGTATGGCAAAAGTGGTTGATGAGCAAAATGCAGGCGATAGCGACTATCAGACGATGGCAGATAACTTTGACCACTCTTATGCCTTTAAAGCGGCCTGTGATTTGGTATTTAAAGGTCGCGAGCAGCCAAGTGGCTATACTGAGCCATTATTACATCAGGCACGTCTTGATCTAAAAGCAGGCTGCTAATATTGCGCAGGTTAATATTAGAATATGGCATACTTGACATTCTATTATGATACTGTCATAACTGAATGAGGCTTGTTATTGGCTTTTATACTTAATAAGTCTGTGATAGCCATTGACTAAGGTTATAGTCTGGAAACAAGAGCAGTGAAAATACCTTTTTTACTGTTCTTGTAGCAATTTTCCGATCTCAATTGTGACTGTCAGTATGTCATAAACCACATTTATTATTTTTCATTAGCCGTACTTGTTAATGAACAAGTACGGCTTTATTTTTGTTAATGAAAGGGTATTCATTACGCTAGTTTCAAGTTCTTGGTAATTATATTAATCAATAGTATCTTTATCTATTTGAGCGGATAGGGATTTTTTTACAATGACCTACATTCTATAGTAGATATGGCATTCAACAAATACTGGGTTTAAAAATCTAAAAAAAATGTTGCAAATTATGTCAAAGTTGTTATGCTTGTATTCGAAGTATGAGTTTGGTAACGGATGTTACGCAACGGAGCGATAAAGACCTAAGATTACATGGCAGTTACTTTTTAATCCCAGTTATGTAAGTCATTGTTTTTTTCATCTTACTGTAATAGAACTTCGCCACACTTGTTTCTGACTAATCTCGGTAGCCAGTTACACATTATCTTTGAGGATTTGTGACGATACCATTATGAGCACCAGCTAATCATAGCTAGCTTATTACTAAAATTGTAAAGTGGAGATACCCCATGAAAAAACTACTTTTAGCTACAGCAGTTGCTGCCCTATCTGTATCTGCAGCCAATGCAGCACCGACTGTCTATGGTAAAGCATTCTTAGCTCTTGACTATGTCAATGCAGATTTCAATGCAACTGCGGCTGGTGAAGATTTCGATGAAAACACAGTAGAAATCAACTCTCATTCTTCACGTTTAGGCTTTAAAGGCTCTGAAGCCATGACAGCCAATACTGATGTTATCTATCAATTAGAGTATGGCACAAGCATCGATGGTGATAATGCTACTTTCTCTAACCGTGATACTTATCTTGGTATTAACAACAAGCAGTTCGGTGAGTTCCGTGTTGGTAAAAACCAATCTAGCCTAGACAGAATTAACAACGTTGTTGTTAACGAAGGCTATTGGGATAACATGGGTACTAACGAAATGGAAGATGACGTTGTTGAAGCGTTGAATATGGCTGATAGTGGTCGTATCAATAGCTCAGTTATTTGGACTGCACCAAAATACAACAACCTACCATTAGAATTGTCTGCTATGTATAGCTCTGATGATGATAATTTCAACAATGATGCTGGTTTTGGCGTTGCAATGATGTTTGACCAAGGTACTGGCTTCACTGCTGGTGTGGCTTATGACAAAGACCAAAACATCAATGGTGATATCATCCGTGGTACTGCAACTGTAGACTTAGGCAAATTCATCGCAGCCCCTGTAACACTTGGTGCACTATATCAAGTAGCTGACTATGACTATGCTCGTGATACTAAGAAAGAAAAAGGTTTAGTGGTTAGCGCTGCAATGGGTCTAACTAACTTTGCTCGTCCAGCATCTGTATACGCACAATACAACAAAACTGACAACCTTAATGGTTGGAATGATGCTAATTCAGATCAAATCGTGGTGGCAAATACTTCTTTAAAGACAACATCATCATGCATGCCTACGCTGGTATGAACAATGCTGATGATCTTAAAAGTCTTAATGTAGATGATGGCATGATAGTGACTAGAGGCGATGCTGAAGTATTCGTAGTTGGTAGTGGTCTAGAATACAAATTCTAATCTAAGCATTAGAATCTGATTATGAAAACTCATCCTTCGGGGTGAGTTTTTTTTGTTATATCCTTTTTGAGTGGGTAGTGCGTTATAATAGCTAAGTACTAAAAATTGAATGTTTCAAAGAGTTTATGCTTTTGCCCTATATTTTTTGACGTATTTTAGTAAAATCCTTCTTTACCAATTACCGACAGAGTACTATGACCAAGTTTATATTTGTGACCGGTGGGGTAGTGTCCTCACTAGGAAAAGGTATCACCGCAGCCTCTCTTGCAGCGGTCTTAGAAGCCCGTGGCGTGACCGTCACGATGACCAAGATGGATCCGTACATCAACGTTGATCCAGGTACGATGAGCCCATTCCAGCATGGCGAAGTATTCGTCACCGAAGATGGTGCAGAGACTGATTTAGATTTGGGTTACTACGAGCGCTTCTTACGCCATTCAAAAATGAGTAAGAGCAATAACTTCACTAGTGGTCGTATCTATCAAAACGTGCTAAATAAAGAACGCCGTGGTGAATATCTTGGTGGTACAGTACAAGTTATTCCACATATCACTGATGAAATTAAGAGTAAAATTTTAGCCAGTGGTGAAGGTTATGATATCGCTATTATTGAGATTGGCGGTACCGTTGGTGACATCGAATCGTTACCATTTATGGAAGCCGTCCGCCAAATGCAAGTGGAGCTTGGTCGCAATAGAGCTATGCTGATGCATTTGACGCTAGTTCCTTACATTGCTAGTGCAGGCGAAACCAAAACCAAACCAACGCAGCATTCAGTAAAAGAGCTACGTTCTATCGGCTTGCAGCCTGACATATTGATTTGCCGCTCTGATCACCACATCTCGCAAGACAACCGTCGCAAAATAGCGTTGTTCACTAATGTGGAAGAGCGTGCGGTTATTATGTGTGAAGATGCGCAAAGTATTTATCAAATACCACGCACGCTTCATGAGCAGGATCTTGATGATTTGATCTGTGAGCGTTTTGGCTTAGATGTACCAGAAGCAGATTTGAGTGATTGGGACAAAGTGGTTGAAGCGCAGCTTAATCCTGAAATGAGCCTTACGGTAGCGATGGTTGGTAAATACGTCGAGTTACCTGATGCTTATAAGTCGATCAACGAAGCACTGCTGCATGCTGGTATCACTCATAAAGCCGATGTCAAAATTGACTATGTTGATGCTGAGCGTCTAGAAGACGATGACAGCTTATTGGCGCAGCTACACAATGCTGATGCCATCCTAGTACCGGGTGGTTTTGGTGAGCGTGGTACCAATGGTAAGATAAAAGCCATCACTTATGCTCGTGAAAACAACGTGCCATATTTAGGTATTTGCCTTGGTATGCAGTTAGCAGTGATTGAATACGCGCGTAATGTACTCAAAATCGATGCCAATTCTTCTGAGTTTGATCGCAAAACGGCAGAGCCTATCATTGGTCTCATCACTGAGTGGTTAGATGAGCGCGGCGAATTACAGATTCGTAGCGATGACTCTGACCTTGGTGGCACCATGCGTCTAGGCGCGCAGCAAGCCGAATTGGTTGCTGGCAGCAAGCTTAGCCAAATCTATGGCGCCAAAAATATCACTGAGCGTCATCGCCATCGTTATGAGATGAACAATCGCTATATCGAGCCATTAGAGCAAGCAGGCATGACCATATCTGGTTATTCTGCCAAGCAGCATCTAGTAGAATCGGTCGAGATTGCTGATCATCCTTGGTTTGTCGCCGTACAGTTCCATCCTGAATTTACCAGCTCGCCACGCGGTGGTCATCCACTGTTCAACAGCTTTGTAAAAGCGGCTAAGAACTATAACGAAAGCAAATAATCGTTAACGTATAAAAATTACATGTATAAAAAGACTGATCTTCGGATTGGTCTTTTTTTTGCATTTAATTTTATGACTGTGGCTATGAATAGATTTTTTTTAAGCAATACATGACAATTTTTTTAATGGTTGGTCAGCAATTACGCTTAACCCCTTTTTTCTGAGTCTATCGGTTACAATATGGGAGAGAAATATTAATAACAATAAAGAGGGCAACGACTTCATGCAACATTTATCAACGCGCAATCACATATCAAACTTACTACGCCAAATGGCAATACTCTTAATATCGTAACGACCAGCCATTCGTGTTGTTCGGTGGTATGAATTCTTAGAATCAAAGGAATTGGCCTTCGAGATTGCAGAGCAATATGTCGAAATATGTCAGCGTTTGGCATGGCTATGTCTTCAAAGCCAGTTTTGATAAAGCCAACCGTTCAAGCCTGCACTCATATCGAGGTCCTGGATTAGAGCAAGGTATTGATTGGCTGGGTCAAATTAAAGAAAATTCCAAGTCCCTATTATCACGGATGTCCCCAACCTTATCAGCGGCACCCGTCGCTGAAGTCGCAGATATCATTCAATTACCACATTCTTATCGCGTCAGACAGATTTAGTACACGCTATGGCGAAGACAGATGCGATTATTAACATCAAAAAGCACAGTTTTTAGCGCCGCATGAGATGCGTCATATCGTTAACAAATGCCTTGAAGGTGGTAACGATTTGATCCTTTGTGAGCGCGGCAGTGCTTTTGGTTACAATAATTTGGTCGTTGATATGCTTGGTTTGATACCATGACAGATGGATATCCCCGTATTTTTTGATGTCGCATAGCTTACAGCAGCCAGGCGGCCGTAGCGATAGTGCAGGCGGACGCCGTGAACAAATCACAACATTGGCACGAGCAGGGATGGCGACAGGACTGGCAGGGTTGTTTCTAGAAGCGCATCCAAGCCCAGAACTGCAAAATGCGATGGTCCGTGTGCGCTACGTATGAGCCAGTTAGAGCCGTTTTTGCGTCAGTTGAAGCAAATTGATGACTTGGTCAAAGGCTTTGAGGTGTTAGATACCCATTAATGTATTCACAGACAATAAAAGGCTGAGATTATGGCGATGCAAACAGCAACAGTCAGTATCGAAAATATCGATGATGATGAAGGGTAAAGAGTGTGATGACAGCGCTGAAAAATATCACAGGGGTGACGGCCATCGAGCTTGATCCTGATAATAATGTTGCCACCATACGTTATGAAGAGACACACCAGTATCCATGCGTTTACGCGCGGCAATCAGTACGGTCGATTATGTGACTCAGCCATTTCCTCTTGATGCACCGCAAAACCCACGTCATGATGATTAGACGTTATTCTAAAATAAGCGCTATTGTCTGCCACTTAGGCATAAATTCACGGTTCTATTATTTACAGTTCCATTATTTACGGTTCTATTAATAAAGTGATAATCAAGAGCCTTGTTGTTAACCGTGATAGGGCTTAAGCTGGTTAAGCGCTATTTTTATAAGGTCTTAAAAGATAGCCGTCTTAAAAAAACAGTTATAAAAGCAATTCTTTAATAAAAGTATTTACCTATAAAAACTCAGTTACAAAAATAAGGAGCCTCTCATGGCAAACCAAACACGTATTATCAAAATTGATGGCATGACTTGCGGTGGCTGTGTGGCCAGTGTGCATAACGCCACTGCCGATATCGATGGCTTAGATGATATCAGCATTGAGCTGGCAGATAATCAAGCGACGGTTACTTTTGATGATAGCAAAACCAGTGTAGAGACAATTGCTGCTGCTATCGACGATGCAGGCTTTGATGCCACTGTTGCCAATGCTTAACTACTCCGTTTGTATTAAAAAACCGGCTATAAAGGCTGGTTTTTTAATGGTTAAAAATTATTAATAGTAGCGTACTTATTATTCAGTGCGACCATACCAATATTAAATTTAAAAGTGTGCTATTTGTTTGACTTAGATATTCCATCCACTGAGTTGCTGTCCTAGCTCAGACGACTTTATAACGCCATAACGCATAAACGCCATACCGAGTTTTATTTATGAATGATACTACCCAAACCGACAATCATGATGCCTACGATGTAAAAACTGACATTCAATCCAATACGCCGCTCGCGCCGCAGCGTGCACATTTGCAGCTAGCAATTGAGGGGATGACATGTCAAGCTTGCGCCTCGCGAATTGAGAAGGTGCTCAAAAAAGCCGTCGGTATACGAGGTGAGTGTAAACTTCGCTGGCGAAACTGCCAATGTTGATTATGACCCAACGCAGACAACGCCTGAACAAGTGACAGAATGGGTAAAAAAACAGGCTTCGTTGCCAATTTGCAGGCGGCCGATAGTTTGTTTGCAAAAACAGACGAAGATATCGCGACTCAGTACCCATGGCGCTTGATTGGGTTATGGGTTTGTTTGGTGCCGTTTTTAGTTGGTATGGCAGGTATGCTCGTTGGGCAGGGTATGGCGTGGATGCCGCCGATTTGGATTCAATTTATATTAGCGACCATTGTACAGTTTGGATTTGCCTTGCCATTTTACAAAAGCGCTTGGGCGTCTATCAAAGGTGGTCTTGCCAATATGGACGTGCTAGTCGTCATTGGTACCGTGACTATTTGGGCGTATTCAACATATCTGTGGCTGACCCATGGCGATGGCACTTTAAACAGTTTGCTGCAAAGTGGTCATGCTGGTGGTCACGGTGCGGATGGCAGTCCTGCGGTGTATTTTGAAGCAGGCGTCATGGTCATTGCTTTTGTACGTACGGGTAAGTATCTAGAAGAGCGCACCAAAAAACACAGCCTCAATAGTATCGATTTATTATTGTCCTTAACGCCCGATGAAGTCGAACAGCAGCAGCCTAATGGTGATTTTCATAATGTTGCTCTTAAAGACGTGCAAGTTGGTGATATTTTGCGTGCCAAGCAAGGCAGCCGAGTTGCAACCGATGGGGTGGTTATCGATGGTGCTGGCTGGTGTGTCGAGAGTCATTTAACGGGTGAGTCGGTACCGCTTAAAAAAGAAGTGAGAGATAAATTATTGGCAGGGGCGTTGGTTGAAAATGGCAGCTTATTATACCGCGTCAGTGCTAAAGGTAGTGATACAAAGCTTGGTGATATGGTACAGGCGCTCAGCGATGCCCAAGGCTCAAAAGCCAATTTAGCCCGTCTTGCCGATAGAGTGACGGCAGTATTCGTACCAGTCGTCGTTGCCATTGCGCTTATCACCTTTGGGGTGACGTGGTGGCTGACTGGGATGATGGATACTGCCTTGATGCATGCCGTCTCGGTGTTGGTCATTGCATGTCCTTGTGCTTTAGGTTTGGCAACGCCAGCCGCTATCATGGCTGGTATGGGCGTTGCTGCTCGTCATGGTGTCTGGTTCAAAGACGCACAAAGCCTTGAAGCGGCAGGCAATATCGATACGGTGGTGCTCGATAAAACGGGCACATTAACCATCGGTAAGCCGACTATCGTGGACCATGTGATGGTGGATAAATCGATCGCAGTCGATGATGTGTTACAAATTGCCGCAAGCGTTGAAGCACATGCCAGTCATCCACTAGCAACAGCATTGGTTAACGCGGCTATTGAGCGAAATTTGCCGTTGATGAATGTGACTGATATTAGTGTCATTAAAGGCGCTGGTATACAAGCCAATATTGAAGGTTTGGGTGTGGTAAAGTTGGTACTGCAGAGTTTGCTAATTTAACACTGCCTAAGCTGATGCCAAAGGTATGGCAAATTGCCAGTACCGTTGCCGTTAGTATTAATGATGAAGCTTTGGGTGCTTTTGCTCTAGCTGACGACTTAAAAGTAGATACTCCGAAGGCTATTACTGCGCTGCAAGACGCAGGTATCAATGTCATTTTGATGAGTGGTGATAAGCAGTCTGTGGTCGATCATGTGGCAGGGCAGCTGGGCATTGAGCAAGCTTATGGTAAAATGAGCCCACGCGATAAGGCCAGTCAAATTGCCTTGTTGCAAACGGCTGGTCATAAAGTTGCAATGGCAGGCGATGGTGTCAACGATGCGCCAGCGATGGCAACTGCCGATGCAAGCTTTGCCATGTTTGAAGGCACAGACGTCGCCCAGCATAGTGCGTCAGCCCGCTTGATGGGTGAGTCGCTGATGCATATTGATGCCGCGCAAAAAATAGCTAATGCAACAGTGCGCAACATCAAGCAAAATCTGTTTTTTGCTTTTATTTATAATTGCCTTGGTATTCCGCTGGCCGCTTTTGGTTTCTTAAACCCTATGATTGCCGCCGCTGCGATGGCGCTTAGCTCTATTTCAGTATTAATGAATGCCTTACGATTGACCCAATTTAAAACAAAGGTTGAGCTGGATAACACAGTATCTGGCTCCCACGCTAAAACAGAACGTCTAACAAAAGCATAAGAGTCATATGGCTCTTAATATTATAGGTGCTGAGACAAATCCATAATTGGTAATTTGTTTATCTAAGTGTGATTTTATCAGCGCCAGTCGGTGCAAGATAAGGGAAGTTTGGCAAAATTTATGCTATGATGCCAAGCACTATAGCTAACGGTTAAAGTATTAAAACTACCTTTAATCCTGCTCAAAACTTGCTGACTATATAGATAAGCAAAGCTGGTTTGAGCATAGCACTATACGATATTTGCTTTATTTTTGTATTCTAGTTGCCGTTATTTATCCCACAAACTTGGCATGACCAAAGGAATTAACAGACATTATGTACGCTGAAGAAACCACCAACGTCACCGCAATTAAAGACATTCGCGCCCGTGAGATTTTAGACTCGCGTGGTAACCCAACCATCGAAGCTGATGTAATCTTAGCTGATGGCACTATCGGCCGTGCTGTGCCCCAAGTGGTGCATCAACTGGTTCACGCGAAGCGCTTGAGCTACGTGATGGTGACCAAAGTCGCTATATGGGTAAAGGTGTTAAGAAAGCCGTTGCTAACGTCAATAGCCAAATTCGCAGCGCGTTGATGGATAAAGACGTCACCGAACAGCAAGGCATTGATGATGCAATGATTGCGCTAGATGGCACAGAAAACAAAGACAGCCTTGGTGCTAATGCCATGCTAGCGGTGTCTCTTGCCACTGCAAAAGCCGCTGCCAAGTCACAAAATCTGCCATTACATCAATATATTGCAAACTTGCGCAATCAGACGTCGCTGACGATGCCTGTACCGATGATGAATATCTTAAACGGTGGTGAGCATGCGGATAACACGGTTGATATCCAAGAGTTCATGATTGAGCCTGTTGGTTTCACCAGCTTCTCAGAAGCATTGCGTGCTGGTACAGAAATTTTCCACAGCTTGAAATCTGTGTTGAAATCACAAGGTTTAAATACTGCGGTTGGTGATGAAGGCGGTTTTGCGCCAAACCTGCGTAGCAATGAAGAAGCCATCACCGTTATTATGCAAGCGATTGAGCAAGTCGGCTATAAAGCGGGCGAAGACATTCATTTGGCGTTAGACTGTGCGGCTAGTGAGTTTTATAAAGATGGTCAATATATCTTGGCAGGCGAGGGCAACAAAGCCTTTGATAGCCAAGGATTCTCAGATTATCTAGTCGGCTTGGCGCGTCAATATCCTATTATCTCTATCGAAGACGGGCTTGATGAGTCTGATTGGGATGGTTGGAAGTACTTAACTGAGCAGATTGGTGATAAAGTTCAGTTGGTTGGTGATGATTTGTTTGTGACCAATCCTGCTATCTTGCAAGAGGGTATTGATAAGCATATTGCCAATGCAATTTTGATTAAGTTTAACCAAATCGGTACTTTATCAGAAACGCTAGATGCGATCTATCTAGCGAAGAAAAATGGCTATGCAACGATTATCTCACATCGTTCAGGTGAAACTGAAGACAGCACCATTGCAGATTTAGCCGTTGGTACTGCTGCTGGTCAGATTAAAACTGGCTCACTATGTCGTTCAGACCGTGTGGCGAAATACAATCAGCTGCTACGTATCGAGCAACAAGTACGTGCAAGCTATCGTGGTCGTGAAGAGTTCATCGGTCTACGTGGTTAACAAGCCAGATTTCTTGCTACAGCTAGGCGATATGTCATCATTAATATGGTGATATATCGCTTAGCAAGCTTAGCTGGTTTTTTATTTTTATTATTGTCTCTATGTTGTTCGGCGTTATTATCTTATGAAATACTTTAGCCAGTTTATGCTACTTGCTCTAGCCGTTGCCGTCCTTTTGGGATTGCAATATCAGTATTGGCTGGGCGAAAATGGTCGCTTTGAGCATAATAAATTGCTGACTCAAATCGAAGAACAACAACGCTTAAACGAAAACCAAGTGGCTGCAAATAACTTATTGCGTACTGATGTACATGACTTAAAAACTGGTCTTGAGGCAGTAGAAGAGCACGCTCGTTTAGACTTGGGTTTGATTAAGCCGAACGAGACCTTTGTACAAGTATCTACGGCGCCCACGACGCATAGTCGTTATTAATTCCCCTTAACTGTCTAAAATTATGATCTTCTATTGTCTATAATAGAAATCTTATTCCTAGTCTATCCCTAGCAATACTGTCATGGGTTCTAACCATGAATACTACTTTATGAATATTGCCTTATGAACATCACACCTAATGTACATGCCATGATCGTTGCTGCGGGTCGCGGTAGTCGTTTTGGTGCCTCTATTGCCAAGCAATATACGATGCTGCAAGGTCAGACTTTGCTACAGCATAGTGTGGCACGGCTTGCTAGTAGTGCTTATATTGATACATGTTTATTAGTCGTCGCAGCAGATGACAGTACGGCACAAACATTGAATTTTGCGCTACCCATACATATGCCATGGGCGGCGCTGAGCGCTGGCAGTCTGTACAGGCAGGGGTAAAGGCGATTATTGAGGCGGGAGCTGACGATTCAGATTTGGTTATTATTCATGATGCGGCGCGTCCTGCGGTTCCCAGTCATGATATTGAACAAGTCATCGAAGCGGCGATGCTAGAGCCCTATGGTGCTATCTTAGCGACACCGGTGGCTGATACTTTAAAGGAATCCTATCCGCAGTCTACCGCTCAATCTGAGCTTGTAGGTGAGACGCCTGTAGTTAACCTGACAGTGAGTAGCAGCCCACATTCTTACGCTAAACGTACTATCGATCGCCGTCATATGTGGCAAGCACAAACGCCGCAAGTGTTTCGCTTAGGTCAGCTGCAAAAAGTATTAACTTATGTCGCTGAACACGAGCTCACCATTACTGATGAAGCCAGTGCATTTGAATATTTAGACCTACCCATTCGCCTCGTGACTGGCAGTCGCCAGAATATCAAGCTCACCTATCCTGATGATGCTATCTTGCTCGCAGCGATTATTACCGCTCAGTTCTGAGTAGACAAAAAATAATTAAACACTCGCAATAGTCATCAGTCTGTATCAATCTCATTAATGAGCCAGTGGTCTTATCGCTCATTGGTGACGATTTTTATCATCACTTTCCCCTCCCATATTACCTATTTGTCCTATCGCTGCCCATAAACCACAGTGCAAGTTCTCAATATAAATAATTGCGAATTATTGTTTGGTTTTTTCAATTAATGATATAAGATAAACATATATTGCTTTGATGACTAAACTAGCCTATGATGTAACCAACTTAATACAATTAATATAAACATTTATAAAATCAATAATATCCAAGCCTATTTGATATTTTCAAAGATCTTGTTTCTATGTTTTTTCTAAATTTAGTATGGTTGTCTTAGCTACATTTACCTAAAAATAGGGAGAAGCTGATTGTCAACAATCAACGATTCGACAAATCCAGTGACGACAGATCTCTGCCAGCTTATATATAAGCCAAATTACTTCGACTGGTCTTTCAAGCCCCAGCACGCTTAACGACATCTCAGAGGTCGCGATTGAGCGTAACCAAGCCGATAATGTTACGGGTATTCTTTGCTATGGCAATGGCTACTTTTTTCAATGTGCAGAAGGGTCAGAACAAGATTTAACCAATCTAAAGAATCGCTTATTATTAGACGATCGACATAAAGAATTAAAAATCTTAGATTTTTCAGAAATTACCGAACGCCGTTTTTCGAACTGGTCTCTACGCTCCATTACACTTGAACGTTGGATGACCAAAGAGCCTGAGCTGAAAAAACTCATGCCATTTAAACCCTATGATTGGGGCTCTAACGCATGGCGCGAATTTTTAGATATCTTACAAGGGTATTATGAGGAACAAGCAAGAACTGGCAATATTGACACGCCACCTATCAAATACAGCACGTTAGGGTTGACGTTAAGTAAGGTGTTGGTCAGCATCAAGCATTCTTCTTGATTCAAACGGTACTCGGTATCATGATCGTGATGACATTGTTGTGGCTAATGCTATCAGATAAGATTTGGTGGTTTTTGTAAAAATAGACTGTTTGATTTAAAAATCCAGTATTCAATGCTGGATTTTTTTGCTTAAATTTATGGTGAAGAGTTCAATAAATAAACAAAATATCAAGCTAAGTAGAAACTATGGATAGCGACGCTTAGTAAATATACCTTAATATCTTGAGCGAACTTAATAACGAAACTTATCTATAAAATTAATTAGGCTTCATTTATGAAGTAAATCGGCGATGACGAACTGAGTGCTAAGGTATCAAGAACCTCATGATATAAAAAAAGCATAAAAAAAGCCCAATCACAATAGTGTGTGATTGGGCTTTTTGGTGGTACGCTTATTAGTCTTATCAGATGCTTTGCAGCGAACTTGCTAACAAGTGACGCCAAATAGTGGCGTCCCCAGGGGGATTCGAACCCCCGTTACCGCCGTGAAAGGGCGGTGTCCTAGGCCTCTAGACGATGGGGACTAGTAACACAACACCTCAGCTGCTTTCACCTTTATGCTGAAGTGGTGCGTATTCTAAGCGTCTGTGCTTGCTGTCAAGCCTTTTTCTTCTTCTTTTTAAAATTAAGTATCTTTTTTTGATCGCACGGCGAGGATGTAAGTCATTACGCTTTAAATGATAGCGAATCCATAGAGAAGTACAAGCACTAATAGTCAATGCGAGCAGCATATAACCGAGGATGGTTCCCCATAACTTAAGCTGTGGATCCATAATAGAGTCCCTCCTATTACGCCTCGATAGCATGAATCGTACGGGCTATCGAGACAATGTGGGCAACTTAAACCATCTATAGGATATAACGAGACGTTCTAATGTTGTAATTACAACAACTTATCTGTTTTTGAATTGTTTTACACAATATGATATTCAACGGTTAGACAAGTTGCTGATTTATTGTGATATCAATCATATCCCTATTGATTGTAAAACCAAGATGTTAAAGTCATCAAGTATTACAAATAGCACTATTATGGGTAGTTGGCAATATAGGATATGTGATAAATGGATTATTTGTGACTACTCTCAGTCGAATCCTCTTTATTTTCTTCAGTATGCATCGCATTAGCCAGCATAGGATAATGGTTTAGGATATGACAAAACAGCTCAGCAGTCTTTTGTGTATCGTATAGGGCAGAATGTGCATCATTACCATCGAAATCAAGCCCCGCTGCCTTGCAAGCCCGTGCTAGTACTGTCTGACCAAATGCCAGCGCGAAAGTCACTGTGTCAAAAACTGAAAAGTTATGAAACGGGTTGTGACTTTTGTTATTGGTACGCAGCACTGCCGCATTCAAAAACGCTAAGTCAAAATGGGCGTTGTGCCCAATTAAGACGCACTGGCGGCAGTCCTCAGTACGGCGTACTTCTTTTAACCCTTTGAAGATACGGCGTAGTGCTGTTTTTTCGTCTTCGGCAATGGCTTTACGCATTGGATTGTTGGGATCAATGCCAGTGAAGGCAAGGGCACTTGGCTCAAGATTCGCGCCTTCAAAGGGTTCGATATGAGCATTGAATGCTTCCCCAGGATAAAACACACCTTGCTCATTCAGTAGTACAGGAATGCAGGCAATCTCTAGTAAAGCATCGGTTTGCGCATTAAAGCCGGCAGTTTCCACATCAACGACGACAGGCAGAAACTTACGAAATCGGTCTTTTAGACGCATGGGTGCTAGCTCGTCTGCTGCGGTATCTTCTGTGTGACTATTTGCTGGGCGCTTAATGCTATTATCTACAGGGTTTGATGGGTTTTCGTTGGGTAAGGCGGCATCGTTTGGAGTGGTCATATCTGGTTAAATCGCTTTTATCAGTCGTATTGTTATATTGAATTAAGACATTAAATGAAAAATAAATAACCTATGATACAAATCACACCGCTGGTTAGCAGATGTCATTCTTATCATAGGGTTAAACTTCTCAAGTTAAAATAGAATACAGATGGTTTTGCTTAGTGCGTTTTATGCTTTGATAGACCAAGGCAGTGTCTCGCCTGCCATAAGCGGGGTCAATGATGAGCCATCAAAGTAAGGATAGGCTGCTGGCACTTGCATAGGCGTATTGACAAGCGTAATCGTGCTGTCATTGACTGGCAGTCCATAGAACTGAGCCCCAAAACGACTGGCAAAGCCTTCTAACTTGTCTATTTTTCCCACGCTATCGAAAGCGGTGGCATACAATGGCAAGGCAGTTGCGGCGCTATAGCAGCCAGCACAGCCACAAGCGGCTTCTTTTTTATCCGTCGCATGCGGAGCTGAGTCTGTGCCTAAGAAAAACTTAGGATTGCCACTGGTTGCCACATCTAATAATACTCTTTGATGGCTTTCACGCTTCAAAATAGGCAAGCAATAAAAATGTGGCTTGATACCGCCAACCAATAGATGATTGCGGTTAAACATTAAATGCTGCGGGGTAATAGTGGCGGCAATGTGATTGCCTTGTGCTAAGACAAAGTCTGCCGCATCACTGGTAGTAATATGCTCGACAACAATCTTTAATGTAGGGAATTTGACAATGATTTGCGCCAATACTTCGTCTAAAAAACGTTTTTCTCGGTCAAAAATATCCACATGGTCTTGTGTTACTTCACCATGTATCAATAAGGGTAGATTGTATTTTTCCAGTGCTTCAAAAACATCGACACAGGCGTTAATATTGGTGACACCATCAGCCGAATTGGTAGTCGCGCCAGCAGGATAAAGCTTGACCGCTTGGACGATACCTGATTGTGCTGCCATCTCGATATCTTGGGCAGTGGTTTTGTCAGTGAGATATAAAGTCATACGTGGATCGAATGCAGTTTTGCGCTCAGCACTCAGCTCACTGGCTACTAAGTGCGCCATGATACGGTCGCGATAGGCGCGCGCATCGTCAGTGTTCTTAACAGGAGGCACTAAGTTTGGCATACATATGACACGGTTAAAGCTGTTTGCTGCGTGCGATACAGTAGTGCTCAATGCTTTGCCATCACGCAAATGGATATGCCAATCGTCTGGCTGAAGGATGGTCAATTCTCTAATCGAATCAGTCATAATGTCGTCGCGCTCTATATCGTCATATACGGAAATAAAAGGAAGGGATACTGTACCGCTATCATAACAGATTTGCCTACTTGACTAAATATGCGGCTAAATATCTGTACATAATACATGGGTTGTTTTTAATTTGCGGCAATCAACTGTCACCTATATGTGAATAATTGAAATTTATTGACCCAAAATTTAAATCAAAAGCTTATGCCATGGGGCAGTTGCACTTTTGCCTATAGTAAATATGATGTACACTGAGCAAGTAATTTATCTTTTGATTGAATATTAGCGCTTTTCCTAACACTAAATGCTCACAATAGGAGTTCTTCATGGCTCAACTTGATCCAAAAAATATTAATAAAATCGTCTTGGCCTATTCAGGTGGTCTTGATACCTCCATCATCGCTAAATGGCTGCAAGAGACTTATGATGCAGAAGTGATTACCTTTACTGCTGATATCGGTCAAGGCGAAGAAGTTGAGCCAGCCCGCGCCAAAGCTGAAGCCATGGGCATCAAACATATCCATATTGAAGACTTACGTGAAGAATTTGCCCGTGATTATGTATTCCCGATGTTCCGTGCCAATGCCATCTATGAAGGCGAGTATCTGCTAGGGACTTCTATCGCCCGTCCGTTAATCGCCAAGCGCTTGGTTGAGATTGCTAAAGAACACAATGCCGATGCGATCAGTCATGGCGCGACTGGTAAAGGGAATGACCAAGTCCGTTTTGAGCTTGGCGCCGTTGCTTTATCGCCTGACGTGGTTACCATTGCCCCTTGGCGTGAGTGGGACTTGTCTAGCCGTGAGAGCTTGATGGAATATGCCAAAGAGCATAACATTGCGATTGATTATGCGGGCAATAAGAAAAAATCTCCGTACTCAATGGACGCCAACTTACTACACATCTCTTATGAAGGCGGTATTTTAGAAGACCCTTACGCCGAAGCAGAAGATGATATGTGGCGCTGGTCAGTCAGCCCAGAAGAAGCGCCTGACGAAGCACAATATCTAGAACTAGAATACAAAAAAGGCGACATCGTTGCCATCGATGGTGAAGCACTTAAGCCGTATGAAGTGATGATTAAGCTAAATGAGATTGGCGGTCAGCATGGTATCGGACGCCTAGATATCGTAGAAAACCGTTATGTTGGCATGAAATCACGCGGTTGCTATGAGACGCCAGCGGGTACCATTATGCTAAAAGCGCATCGCGGTATTGAGTCACTTACACTCGATCGTGAAGCGGCGCATTTAAAAGATGAGCTGATGCCACGCTACGCCAAAACGATTTATAACGGTTATTGGTTCAGTCCTGAGCGTATGATGCTACAAGCATTGATTGACAAGTCACAAGAATATGTCAATGGCACAGTACGTGTGAAGTTATACAAAGGTGCTGTGAGCGTTGTTGGTCGTAAGTCAGATGATTCGTTGTTTGACGAAAAAATCGCGACTTTTGAAGATGATGCGGGCGCTTACGATCAAAAAGACGCAGAAGGTTTCATCCGTCTAAATGGTCTACGTTTGGCGATTGAAGCCAGTCGTGGTCGTGATTTATCGAAGTAAGCCGGTCTTAATAGACTGTGCTAGATAAAGCATGTAATATGAATAGAAGAAAAGGCGCTATAAAGCGCCTTTTTTTTGTGGATTTTTTGAAGGTTTGTTCGATGATTTTTTGCTAGTCAAAAAGTTCTGTATTCAGAGCTTTTATTTATTATTGAGACGCTTTTGTTTCTTTATCATCAGACTCATCATCGTCCACCATGACAATAGCCACATCCTGCTGTTGACGCTCTTCGATAATATCTTGTTCTATGACCTCTTCTGTCGCCAGTAACACACCGTCAGATTTTTGGCTTTGATACTTGAGCGCTGCAAGCCCGCCAAGTACACTGATAACAGCAATAATAATCAGGATAACCGGATTTTTCCAGAGGGGTATTGATGCCTCGTATTCAATGGGCTTTTCGCTGGTGGTGGTCGGCGTATTGTCGTTATTACCACCAACTAAACCTAAGCTTACCAAAGGCGGTTTGGGTGCGCTGGCAGGTTCGGAGGTAATACGTAGGCGATTACGACTGAGGTAGATATCTGAGATTTTTGCGAGCTGTAATAGCCAGCGTTGGTGTGGCAGGGCAATGGCTTGCATTTCTGTAAAGACTAGCATGTCGTTATGGCGACCTTGCTGCAGGTTATCAGGGGAGCGCCCAATGGCTTTTAAATAATTACCAGTTGCCAATTGCATATCTTGCACAGGCTGTTGATTTTCAGGCTTGAATGTTGTCAATTCATGCCAGTAAGGATTGAACGCTGGTGGGGTGTCAGCGAGCTGCTCTGTACTTAATAAGGCACGTTCTGTATTAGGATTGTTTTCGGATTTGGCGGCTGCCTTTGTTTTTACTGTCGAGTCTAAATTGACCTCTGATATTGCGACTAGACTGTTATCTTCATTTACCCCATTGAATTTAACAGAGACAGACGCTGGCTCATTCATGGCAAAGCGAGCAGCTGATAAAAACTGTGGCTGTAAAGCGAACCACTTATCCATCTCGTCATTATCAAGTTGGCTATAGTCGGCTAAAATAGCCAGTTCACGTAAGACAATCACGCATAAGGACGTGAGGAGTATCTGTACTTGCTGCGTTGTTGCGTCAATCTGCTGAGCAATATAGTCACTCGCTTTAATCACGCGAGCATTATCATAAAATATCGCATCCGCCGCTTCATGGCGATGATATAACGTCGCATTCATGGTCGAAAAATTCATCGAATTATATTGGCGTAGCTCTTTAACAGCGCCGCGACTAAATAGCTTTTTGCTCACAGCTTGTCCGTCATTGTGCTGCTGGTAAGCAAGCAATGCACTGATAATGGCCTGCAAACTGGCATCCATTGCCAATCGAGCTTGTGGTAATGAAAGCTTGGCGGCATCTGCCAATAAAGATACCATTGGCTTGGTATCTTGATAGAGAAAATCATACATCGACACACGTGTCGGTGAAATAGTCGTCATAATCTGCTAGCATCAAAAAGTGTGCCCCTATATTACGGTGCCAAAAGCCTTGATACAATCCCTTAATAATAGAAAAACAATCCACTTACTTATCACGCGGTCAATAATGATATCTACTGGGTAAATGACCGTTGGAAACATTCTATGAAAAATCACGAAAGCTATAACGAGAAAAATAACGAAAGTTCTGATGTGCAGTTGGTGGTTAATATTGCTAAGCAAACATTAACGCTCTACCAACACGATAAAGAAATTACTCAATATACGGTATCTACCGCCAAAAATGGCATAGGTAGTCAGCAAGATAGCGGCTGCACACCTCTTGGCAAACACTTTATCGCCAAAAAAATTGGCGCAAATGAACCCATAAATGCCGTGTTCATTGGACGCGTCCCTACGGGCGAGAGATATAGTGCTGAGCTTGGTGAACGACATTCTGAACGCGATTGGATATTAAGCCGTATTCTTTGGCTAAGTGGTGTGGAAGAGGGCTTTAATAAAGGCAGTAATAGTCAAGGTGGCTGTGATACTTATCAGCGTTATATTTATATTCATGGTACGCCAGACAGTGAACCGATGGGTGTGCCACTCTCGCATGGCTGTATACGTATGCGTAATGAGGATATTATTGAATTGTTCGACCAAATTGCAGAGGGCATATCGGTGACGATTGTTGCTCATTAACCATTCTTAGCCCATTTAGGTACTTTTGTTCAGGATCAGGACACGTCCTAAGTAAAACAGAATAATTCATAGAGTAATTGATAAATAAAACTTTATAGAGTCTAGATATTATTTAGTATATTGATATAATAGTTTGCTTATGAATGATCAACTTGTCATGCCTAGTATGGCTCGTTTGACCTATATTTTATGATAATTATAAGGATAATATTGATGTCTAAAGAAAGCCTAGTCACTTTACAACAAGCCTTTGATGAACGCCGTTCAATATATGCATTGGGCAACGAGCTACCAGTAGAGCCACAAGCGATTGTCAATATGGCAGAGCGTGTTTTATTGCATACGCCTTCTGCTTTTAATTCACAATCTTCGCGATTGGTCGTACTGTTTGGTGCCGAGCACCAGAAATTGTGGGATATCGCTGAAGAAAAAACTGCGTGCAGCCGTCGGCGATGGCGACTTTTCTGGGACTAAGCAAAAGTTAGACGGCTTCCGTGCGGCAGCGGGTACAGTGCTGTTTTATGAAGATAAAAACGTGACTGAGTCATTGCAAGAGCAGTTTGCGTTATATGCAGATAGATTTCCAGTTTGGGCTCAGCAAACCTCAGCCATGCATCAGTATGCGATGTGGACAGAGCTACGTACTTTAAATGTTGGTGCCAACCTACAGCACTACAATCCGCTTGTGGATGAAGATGCCGCTAAGGCTTATGCTATCCCAGATAGTTGGGAATTGGTGGCACAAATGCCATTTGGCAACATTGTTGCGCCTGCTGGCGAGAAAACGTATCAGCCAGTTAGTGAGCGTATGAAAGTGTTAGGTTTATAAAAGTGCTAAGTTTATAAAAAAGACAGCTCATAAAATGAGCTGTCTTTTTTATCCTAGGCTTGGCTTGGTTCATGATGATATTAGTATTTCTACTAAAATATCGAGCTATCTATCACTTTCGCCAAGCGTTTTTCTGTGCGCTTATGATCTCTTGTTAGCATGGCTGCAAACCACCCAGCGCCATACAACGCACTGCTATCTGTCTCTGATTTTAACTGATAGCGCTGTTGGTACATTTTATGATTATGGTATTTATTCAAAGTCTTTTGCGTTTTTGCTAAGTATTTTAGCCAGCGTTTACTTTCCTTCTTGGATTTTTTTTTTTTGACTTTTTCTTATCTAATAATGGCGTAGCAAACTCACTGATATAAAGTAAGGGGGTTAACTGCTCATGCAGCTCATGCAGCTCATGCAGCTCATGCTCTGCATTATTATCGTCTAGATCAATATTTTCTATATCATCACTTTTTGAATCTACGTTTTCTAAGTCACTATCGTCTAAGTCAACACTTTGTAAATCATCATCTTTTAAATCATTGCTTTCTATATTAATGTTATCTGAGCCAACGTCTTTTTTACTCTGTAGCTCTTGTACTGCCTTGCCAAGCTTTGCCTGCTGTTTGGATAAGGTTTTTGCCAGTTTATCGATGGCGAGTTGATTAGCTTGCGGTTCAAGGCTTGGGTCGCTCATGGTAAAGGCGATCAGCTCAAGTAAGGTCATCTGAAAATCGTTGGCACTGATGGCATCTTTCGGAGTAATCTTCAGCGCATCCATATCTGTTGCCCAATCGACAGTAGGTGCACCATGCTGCTGTAAGTTAGGCTCTATATGTGAGGCAAGATGGGCAAGCTCTCGATATTCATTCAATAACGTGGCTGTTTGTTTTAGTATTGGCAGCCAGTCTGGATTGATTTCGTCAGAATAGCTGGCAAATGCTTGTAGGGCAGCTTGCAAGCGGGTAATACCAATGTATAGTTGTAATGCATGGTCGTCCTCTTCGCTGCCAGCGACGATAGCGCTGCTATTGGGCAGTATTTGCAAAAGACAGTTATGTACCGCTGCGCGCACAAAAGCAGGCATGCTGATTTTTTTATCGATATTTAGCTGGTCAAGGACAGCGTGGACAGCTGGACTATGCTGCTGTTCTGTGATGAGTAAACCACCGCGCTCAGCTTTTGTCACCGTAGACAAACAAAGCTTGTAGCGCTTACACCAAGTTTTGGCGGTTGCAAATAAAAAATCGATATCTCCTGATATCAGCTCAAACTCAATCTCTTGAATAGCATCACGCTGAGTATCATCATTACCGTGAATAATTTCTCCATAATCGTACGCCATCTCGACATGGTTATTTGCATCACCATCACTGCCACTATCATCCACTAGCAATCGTGTGGTGCGCTCTACATCGGTCACATATAACCGTGTGAGATTTTTAGCCAGTTTTTTTAGCTTAAATTCAGCCAGGGCAGGGGCGACAGAGGTGTTTTTATAAATGGTTAAATCAGGCATGAGCGTATTATTATCGAGCATCGCTTGTACTTGTTCATTATCCAGTACCGCATTATGCTCTAGGCGTGCTGCAATGCCATCGCCGCCCGCTTTGATGGTCTGTACCCAAGCATCGCCTTCTTTACGGATACGCAAGCCAATGCCTGCCTCTGCAAGCTGTTGGTCTGGAGTATCATAATAATGGGCAGCCAGTTGTGTCACCTCAGAAGACTTGACTCGTACTTGGCGCATTAAACCTTTCAGTCGCGACTCTGGTACCAAAAACTTTAGCTCTATCTCTTGCATGATGGCTCCCGATTATTTTAATAAATTTGAATGACTACCATCGTATGAAAGCTATCGGCGAATAACAAGCAAAATTTTTTCTATAAATAATTTGAGCCAATATTAGAGATATACTTTTAGTAAGTAATCATTATAATTAACGTTAATTATTAAACAAAAGTAGGATAAAGTGGTTGGCTTTATAATAAAAGCTAAAATATTTTTATCCAATATGTTTACCATATCTCATAAAATGCCGGATTATAAAATAATGACGCAATGCAATCAAAAGAAGTATGACACTCAGCAGTCTCATTCGATATTACTGCCTAAAGCCTTGTTTCCATCAGTTTTATGTCTACCAATAATGCTTGGGTCTGTGTTATTGATAGGCGGCTGCGATAGCTCTTCTGAATATGCAGAAAGCAGCGCAGATCTGACAGCAGTGGCAACCGAAGAAGTTGCAGACGCTACAGAAGGGGAGATGGCTGGCATCATGTCAGATGCCGCAGTCGACAATGCATCCAATGGCTTAGAGGTTGCAAACCTATCGAGCACTAGTGAACAGACCCTTGGTAGTCAGGCAGCAGACATTAAAATTGCTGGCAAAGCGCTATTGATAACTGCCAGTGCTGATTTTAAAGTTGAAGATGTTGTCAAAACTAGTGATGCTATTGAGAGTTTGACACGGCAACAGGCTGGTTATGTGGCACTTAGCAATATTAGCAATCATCCACGTGATAGTCGAACCTTTGTACAAGGCAATAAAGATATCACGATTACAACCTACACTCGTCAAGCTGACATGACGGTTCGTATTCCTCGCGCCAATGTCAGTAAGTTCCTAGCGCAATTACAACAGCAAGTCGCATTTTTAAATGGGCAGCAGTTTAGTGCTCAAGATGTGACATTAGATATTTATCGTGAACAGCTAGCGAGCCAGCTAAATAGTGATATGGCAAGCGAGCTTAGCCAAGAACGCCTGAGTAGTAAAAATGATAAAGACCAAGGCAGCAATGTTGATGCTATTACCGCAACTTATGCGGCGCGTCGTCAGCAAGAGCTTGCCAAGCTTGAGCAACTGGCTATCGCTGATAAAGTTCAATATAGCACCATTAACCTGACCTTTATGCAGCCAGATATCAGTTATAAAGAAACCACACAAAATCTAGATGTGCTATTAGAAGCTGAGCAGCCAAGTTTTAGTAGTCAAGTGAGTCAAGCATTTAAAGATGGCTGGGAGATACTTAGATCAGTAGCGCTTGGATTAATACAACTGTGGTGGCTGCTTATACTTGGCGGTATTTTTTATCTAATTTACAGAATGATAAAAGCAATCTATCGTAGATTTTTTAAACATGATCCCCGTATAAAAAATATGAAGCGTGAGCTGATGGGTGAAAATCCAAAAAGTCACGATTCAGTCGGTATAAAGAGTAGTCAGGAAGAGGATAATAGCAATAATATGAAAGAGGTTGATAGTAAGGATAATAACCACTCAAATTAAGAATTAACAAGCTCACAATGCTCAAAATCTTACAATAATAGAGTGCAAATAAGCAGACATAAAAAAGCCGCCCTACAAGATAGGACGGCTTTCTCTATAACTGGTACTTACGAGATATACTTATAAGTGGTCGGTTATTAGAACTGGTTCATTGTGTTCTTGCCGCCGCCAGCTTTAAGGGCATTTTCACCAGAGAAGATCTCTTTGTGATCATCGCCAAGGTCAGAACCAGCCATTGCTTGGTGCTTCACACAAGCGATGCCTTCACGGATTTCTTTACGTTGTACGCCAGCAGCATAAGCAAGCATACCATCTTCACCGAAGTAGCCTTTAGCAAGCTCATGCACGCTAAGCGCAGTGGTGTGATAAGTAGGTAGCGTGATTAAGTGATGGAATACACCTGCTTCACGTGACGCATCACGTTGGAAGTTTCTAGCCGCTTCGTCAGCTGCGGTATCAAGTTCAGTACCATCGTAATCAGCACTCATCAAGTCATCTTTATTGTAGGCAGATAGGTCTTTGCCTTCTTCTTCCCACTGAGCGATGATTTGCTTACGGAAGTTCAGTGTCCAGTTGAATGATGGGCTGTTGTTGTATACAAGCTTGGCTTTTGGCTGTTGCTCTTTAATACGATCAACCATCATTTTGATGTGTGCGACGTCTGGAGTCGGTGTTTCGATCCATAGTAGATCCGCGCCATTTTCTAGAGCCGTTACACAGTCAAGTACGACACGGTCGATGTTCGTTTCTTCACGGAATTGATATAGACCATTTTGAAGACGAACTGGACGTACTAGTTTGCCGTTATGCTTAAGCAAGCTGTCGTTCTCTTTGGCGTTTTCTAGCGTGACTTCTTCCATCTCGATAAAATCGATGTACTGAGAAGCAAGGTCGCCTGGCTCATTTGATACTGGGATTTTTTGCGTTAGTGACGCGCCTTCAGAGTCAGTACGAGCAACGATAACGCCGTCTTCAACACCAAGCTCTAAGAATGCATAACGAATAGCGTTGATTTTTGCGATATAGTCTTCATGCGGTACAGTGACTTTACCCGCTTGGTGACCACATTGCTTCGCGTCAGATACTTGGTTTTCAACCTGAATAGCACAAGCACCAGCTTCGATCATTTGCTTAGTTAGCAAGTAAGTGGCTTCTTCGTTACCGAAACCTGCATCGATGTCAGCAATGATTGGCACAACATGTGAATCAAAGTTTTCGATTTTTCTAGGATGGCTGAGGTATCTTTACCCGCTTCTTCTGCAGCGTTTAGCTCACGGAAGTAGTCGTTCAATACTTTAGCATCAGCTTGACGTAAGAAGGTGTAGATTTCTTCGATTAGCTTAGGTACAGAGGTTTTTTCGTGCATAGATTGGTCAGGAAGAGGACCAAACTCAGAGCGAAGGGCTGCAACCATCCAACCTGATAGGTAGATGTAAGTTTTAGCTGTTGTACCGAAATATTTTTTCTTAGCGTACATGGTTTGTTGAGCCACAAAACCATGCCATGCACCTAAAGACTGCGTGTACTGAGACGTATCATTGTCATAGTCTTCCATGTCTTGACGCATGATTTTTGCAGTATATTTGGCGATATCTAAGCCCGTTTTAAAACGGTTTTGTGACATCATACGTGCCGCATCGGTTTCGCTGATATTCTGCCAGTTACCGTGCTTTTGCTTTAATTCACGTACTAAGTCGATCGCTGATTTATATGCAGTTGACATCTATGTCTCCTTGGGGTGGTGAAAATTAGTAACTTAGAAAATTACAAGTATTGAGGTAATTTTGATATATGTAGAAAGATGCTGGCAGAAGTGAAAATCTAAAATATAAACCTTATGCGTTAGCAATCTCTACTAAACTATAAGAAAATTATGATAAAAGCAAATAAAACCTGTCGAATTGGTCAGCTTTTATTATTAGGTCTTCCGTTTTAGGTTGAATGCGCTTTTTTATAAGTCTTTTTAACTGTTAAAGTGCTTATTGCCTTAAAAAGTGCCAACTACTAATTCAAGCTTAAAAATAAATGAGAGCAAAAAATTAAGTTTGCGTAATAAATGTTATGTCCGTATTTCCGCATGAAAATGCGATAAAATACCTGTGGTCGTCAATCCATCAAAACGCACGGCGACTGCCTAACATTAAAGACAAGGACTGATTAAGCGCTTGCTAGCCACTATAGCTAGGTTGCCTTGATTTATCTAGTTTATGATTATTATCTTGGGTATTTAATTTTATGATAGTATATATAAAACAATGACTTATGGTGAATTATTTCAGTTATAATAAGCGTATATCAAAATAATTAATATAAAATTGTCCTTATTTCATGCTGTTATAGATGATTTATACTAATAACAGGGCAAAAAACGCCGCGTTTGTAGTGGTATTTATTTTAAGGTAAAGAGACATATATGAATTTGCAGCGGGTAGATTTAAATTTATTGGTACATCTAGATGTGTTGTTACGAGAAAAAAACGTCACTCGTGCAGCTGAGCAGCTTGGCATTACCCAACCTGCGATGAGTAATATTTTGCGCCGGCTACGTAAGCTATTTAATGATCCATTGCTGGTACGCTCATCCGAAGGCATGACGCCAACTGAGCGTGCGCTTGAGCTGCAACCACGCATTCGTGAGATACTGGCAGATTTGACGCAAGTGCTTGAGCCACGTACCGAGTTTCGCCCTTATAGTACCTCGCGCGTTTTTCGTATCATGACCTCAGACTATGCTGAAGCGACATTGGTACCAAAATTGGTCAAAGCATTGCGCTCAGAGGCACCAAATGTCATCTTGGACTTCTTAACGCCATCGGACGTCTCATATCGTGATATGGAGCAGGGGCGAGTGGATTTGGCGATCAACCGCTTTAATGAAATTCCGCAAAGTTTCCACCAAGTTTTGGTCTGGCGTGATACCTTTAGCTGCCTACTGTCCTCTGACAGTCCCTATGCTCATCGCTTTAATCTAAAAAATTATCTTAAGGCGCAGCACGTTTGGGTGTCTAAAACTGGTATGGGTGTGGGATTTGGTGTCAATCCAGAAAAATCTGGTGGCCTAGGTTCAATTGATCAAGCACTGCAACGTTTAGGTCAAAAACGTCAAATCAGTGTTTTTACCCGCCACTATCAAATGCCAGCCATGCTCGCAGCCAATAAAGATTTGGTCGCAACTTTGCCTACGCGTGTGGCAAAAATGCAGGCTAATAACGATAGTATCATGATGGTCGAGCCACCATTTTTTATCCCTGAATTTGAGCTAACGATGGCGTGGTCGCCTTTGTTGCAGCATCATCCCGCCCATCGTTGGTTGCGTCAGCTTATCATGCATGTGGCTCGTCAAATTGTTGACGAAGAAGAGAATCCACCCCAAGAAATTCCTGTGATGAATCATTTGTTTTAAGCCATTTGTTTTTGGTTATCGATTGCTTATTTATTAAACCAGCCCAAGCGCTGGTTTTTTATTGGCGTTTTACTGAAAAATCTCGTCCAAGATTTTGACCTAATAAATCGGTCAGTCACATTCTTAACATCTTACGAACACTTCTTTATAACTTGTAAAACTACTCGTTGTACATTTGCTATGATAAATCCCACTTAAGAAAAAAGACAAATACATAGCCTATTGTTAAGTTATACGACAGTATCGGATTTCATAAGATCGTTGATGAAGTTGTTCAATCTAACCAGATGCGTTTATAAAAATGACCATTCTTGGTTTATGTGTTTCTAAGGTTTATGTGTTTCTAAGGTTTCAGATATTGAAGCGATCAATTTTAAACCAATAAAATAGTTTAATAAATAAGGATAATAATCATGGCAGATATTACTACTATAAACCCAGCAACGGGTGAAGCGATCAAAGAATATAATTACATGAGTAATGATGAGGTGAACAAGATTGTTGAATCCTCGCACCAAGCATTTACTGAGTGGCGTAAAACCAGCCACGAAGCGCGTGCAAAAGTCATCAATTCTATCGGTGAGACATTGCTCAAGTATAAAGAAGAGTTGTCTAAGCTTATGACCGAGGAGCGTGGTAAGCTCTATAGTCAGAGTTTGCAAGAAATAGATTTGTGTAAAGCAATTTGCGACTATACCGCAGAAAAAGGGGTGACTGCACTTGTTGACGATGAACGTGATATTGAAGGCTTGAAGAAAGGTATTGTGACTTATCAGCCTATCGGTGTCATTTATGGTATGCAGCCATGGAACTTTCCTGCTTACCAAGTATTCCGTTATACCATCGCAAATCTGATGGCAGGTAATAGTATTTTACTCAAGCACGCGTCAAACGTGACTGGTTCAGGCTTGTTAATCGAAAAAATCTTCCATGAGTCAGAGTTACCAAACGATTTGTTCCGTACGATTTTAATCGATCACGACCAATCAGAAGCATTAATCGGTCATGACAAAGTGCGCGGTGTCACACTGACAGGTAGCGACGGCGCTGGTAGCATTGTGGGTCAGCAAGCAGCAAAAGCCATTAAAAAGGTGGTGCTAGAATTAGGCTCAAACGATGCCTTTATTGTCTTAGAAGATGCTGATGTAGAGTTAGCGGTAGAAACTTGTACCCAAGCGCGTCTCATTAATAATGGTGAAACTTGTGTCGCCGCTAAGCGCTTTATCGTCGTTGATAGCTTATACGATGATTTCCGTGAACGCATTGTCAAAAAATTTGCAGACGCTAAATCTGGTGATCCGATGGATGATGCCTCTGATCTTGGTCCATTAGCCCGTAAAGATTTACAAGAAAAATTGCATGAGCAAGTAGAAGACAGTGTGGCAAAAGGCGCAACGATTGCTGTTGGTGGTCAATTGCCAGAAGGTAAAGGCAGTTTTTATCCAGCCACTATCTTGGAGAATGTCGAAAAAGGACAACCTGCCTATGATGACGAATTATTTGGTCCTGTCGCCTCATTAATACGAGCCAAAGACCAAGATGATGCATTACGCATTGCCAATGACAGTCGCTACGGTTTGGGCGGTGCTATCTTCTCTAAAGACGAAGACAAAGCCATTCGCCTAGCGCGTGAAGAGTTTGATACGGGCATGGTCTATATCAATGGTTATGGTCTTGCAAATCCAGCGTTGCCATTTGGTGGAGTGAAAAACTCAGGTCATGGTCGCGAGCATGGCGGTTTTGGTATCAAAGAATTTGTAAATATTAAAGGGCTACATGTTCATAAAAGTCAATAATAGCTAACGTCTTCGGGATTAATATGCTTTAGAAGATTTTAAAGGTAGCTATTAGAAAGCCCAGTCATTCATTGAGTGACTGGGCTTTTTTATGCAAAGAGTTTAAGTTTGACAGTTGGTGCCTGATAATTTGTGACTGTCGCTATTTACTCAGTCGTTCAAATATAGTTTTAACGGTAGCGTTGGTAAAGACATACTTTGTTGATTGGATGCTTGAGCATGATCTAGCGAGAGTGCGCCTTTGGCCAATAATAAAATCGTCCAAGGGAGCAATTGATGCTCAAGCTTTTGCACGCGTGCTTGCAAGCTATCGGCAGTGTCTTTTTGATGTATCTCTAACAGCGCTTGGGTCAAAACAGTACCCGCATCCAGCTCAGCGGTGACCACATGAATACTACAGCCATGATGACGCTCGCCCGCTTGTATGGCACGCTGATGGGTGTCAAGGCCTTTATAGACAGGTAGCAAAGAGGGGTGCAAATTAATCATCGGCGCTGGTGCATTATCGATAAAATCTGCACTCAAGACACGCATAAAACCAGCTAACACAATGAGATCTGGCTGCCATGCGCTTAATTGCTCGCTGGCATGACTCTCAAAAGTCTTGATTCCCATGCGTTTGCCGCTAGCAACATGTGACAATACTGCCACTGGAATGTTAGCGTCTTTTGCACGGGTGACGGCATAAGCATCCTCGCGGTTGCTAATGACGCCAACAATCTCAATTGGCAGTGCGCCAGCTTGCATCGCATCTACCAGTACTTGCAAGTTACTACCACTACCAGAGACCAGTACAGCAATCCGTAAAGGGTTATTATCAATTTTTTTTTGACTGTCTAACATTAACGGTACACCACTGCGTCCGCTTCACGCTTCACCATTTCGCCTAATTGCCAAGCTTTTTCACCAGCCTCATTTAAAGTGCTAATGGCCGCATCTGCTTTATCTTTAGGCACGACAATGACAAAACCAACGCCGCAGTTAAAGGTGCGGTACATTTCGCTTTGTTCAATATTTCCTTGGGTTTGTAACCAAGTGAATAACTCTGAGAACTGCCAGCTAGCCGTATCAATACTAGCAGCTAAATTCTCTGGTAATACACGTGGTAAATTATCGGTTAAGCCGCCACCGGTGATGTGTGACATTGCATGCAGCGCTGAGCTACCAAGAGTATCTTGTAGCGCTTTAATCGCTTTAACATAGATGCGAGTAGGAGCCATTAACGCGTCTTGGATAGGCTGACCGTCTAATTGCTCATCGCTAGTAGTCACATCAATGCCGCTGACTTCGATGACTTACGTACCAATGAATAACCGTTTGAGTGTGCACCACTTGAAGCAAGAGCGATCAATACATCGCCTTCCGCGACGTTTTCGCCAGTGATGACTTCCGCTTCTTCAACCACACCGACACAAAAGCCTGCCAAGTCATAATCGTCGTCTTGATACATACCTGGCATCTCAGCCGTTTCACCGCCGATCAGAGCACAGTTTGATAGCTTACAGCCTTCACCAATACCAGTGACCACAGTCGCTGCTACATCAATATCAAGCTTGCCAGTTGCATAATAGTCTAAGAAAAATAAAGGCTCAGCACCGCAAACCAATAAATCGTTGACGCACATGGCGACCAAGTCGATACCGATCGTGTCGTGACGGTTTAGCTGTAATGCCAGCTTGAGCTTAGTACCGACGCCGTCAGTGCCCGACACGAGTAGAGGAGAGGTGTAACCAGTTGGTATACGACAAAGCGCTCCAAAGCCGCCAAGTCCGCCCACAACCTCAGGACGAGAGGTGGCTTTTGCCACTGATTTAATACGCTGTACCAACGCATCGCCAGCATCAATATCAACACCAGCATCTTTGTAGCTTAAAGAAGGCTTGTTACTCATGGTCATCTCACAAATTTTATAGGGAATGAAGGTCTGTCAGTAGAAAATCGAGTTGGTCGTGTTAATTCTGAATATAGTGGGCGCATTATACCCAAAATGACCCTTACTCGCAAAGCAACTTGCGGATATTTGGTGGATATTTCACGAAGACTGACTTTAAGTGGTAAATAAAAAGTTAAGAAACAAAAAATGACGGATTTTTTACTGTACTCTGCGATAATGGAACGCTAAATTTATTGTCGATAACAGTTCGCTATTACACCGTTATTGTACGATAAGACGTATCATTTTTTTCAATTATACTTCCATCTTAAATCAGCCTAATCATAGGATTCCTTGTCATGATGAACCAACCAATAGATCCTTTTTTTCGGCGCTTATTTATTGTCGTTGCGATGGTGGTGGGTATATTGTTACTGTATTTGATGATGCCAGTCATTATACCGTTTGTCTTTGCTTTCGTACTGGCTTACTTGTTCAATCCGCTGGTCAAACGCTTATCGAAGTATATCAAACGCTGGGTGGCGATTATCATTGTCTACTCCACCATCACTTTAGGAATGGTGTTACTGCTTTGGTGGTTGATACCGACTTTGTGGCATCAGTTGCAAGCGGCGTGGGAGTATCTGCCTAAGGTCTTAACTTGGTATAATGAAGTCGTACGTGAATGGTTCGTTAACAACAGTCGTATTAATCTGCCAGAGTTGGAGTCTAAAGGGTTTTCTGAGACATTGGTTGAATATATGCAGACCAATTATAAGTTTGAAGATGCCAGTACCATGATGAACCAAATATTGGTGTCGAGCATGAACTTCATCAATAATGCTGGACTCATTGTGCTAGTACCGATTCTTACCTTTTATTTCTTATTTAATTGGGATCAGCGTCTGCAAACATGGAACGGCGATTCCCGCTGCGTATAGCGAAAAAGTCATTCAGATTGCTCGAGAGTGTGACCTTGCATTGATTTATCAAAGGTCAGCTATTGGTGATGGTCTTATTGGGCGCTATTTATGCGGTGCAATTACAGCTTATTGGGCTTGAGCTAGGGCTTATTATTGGTATGGTTGCTGGTATTGCCAGCTTTGTTCCTTATTTGGGTTTTGGCATTGGTTTTATCGCTGCCATTATAGCCTGCCTGTTCCAGTTTGGGCTAAATTGGACGTATTTGTCGCTGATCGTCGGAGCGTTTTTAGTTGGGCAAGCCGCAGAAGGTTATATTCTACAGCCGTTACTATTGGGTGATAAGATAGGTCTATCGCCGCTTTGGGTGATTTTTGCCGTATTGGCAGGCGCAAGCTTATTGGGTTTCGTTGGTATGCTCATCGCACTGCCAGTTTCTGCCGTGCTTAATGTACTGTTTCGCCATTTATACATCTACTATCGTTCGACTGATTTTTAAAGGTCGTAAGCAATTGGCTTTGTTTGAGAAGAGATAAGTATTTTATCGTTAGAGTAACGAGGTCATCATAATTGGATAGTAAAATTGATGACGGATAATAAATGGTGATTGATAAGGCTTAATAGGTAAAAGACTTGTCAGTCATTTTGCAAATAGTTATATATAGGCGCAGTATTGACAGTATCAGCCGTTATCCAGTTGGTCGTTAACAAGATGACTTTTGATTAGGTAATTCTCAGATATACTCTCGATTAAAACAACTAGATGCTAACGCAGCAAGTTTATATCAGGTAGTATAAGAGCATCTCAAAGACAGTTATTAATAATTTATCCTTTTATTTATTGCATTACGCAAAACGAGTTGATGATTCATGGCAGAAGCACAGCTAAGTCTCAATCTGGACATTAAGCATGATGCAAGTCTAAGTGACTTCGCCGGTCCTGGTTGGATGTCAATTATTGATGCAGTGCGGCAACTACATGTCGGCCTGATCGGTCAGCTGTACCTATTTGGCAGTCCTGCTACGGGCAAGTCGCATTTATTATCTGCTATCTGTGAGTCATTTATTGAGATGGACAAGTCAGCGATTTGTTTGTCACTCAATGAGTTGATTCATACCGATGTGCACGTCCTCTCCTCTCTAGAAAACTTCGATCTAATTGCGATCGATGATTTAGAGGTGCTGGAGCAAAGCAGTCAATGGCAAGAAGCCTTATTTCATTTGATTAACCGCAGTCGTGAAGGTCAGCGTCAATTGTTGTTTGCAGCCAATAAGCCTGCTGGTGATTTGCCCTTTCAATTGAGGGATTTGCTGACTCGTTTGGCACAAGCACCTACGTTTAAAGTACCCAATGGTCATGACTTAGCTGACCGTCAGGCTTTATTACAATCTATCTTGCGTCGACGTGGTTGGCAGTTTGATGATCGAATTATGATTATTTGCTTACTGAGGGACCACATCGCATCGGTGCGATGATGGAAGTACTCAATTATATTCAGCCGATGTTTTCGAACCTTGGGCGTAGCAATATATCCAAAGCAGTCATCACTGACGCATTGCGTACCATTGATGAGCAGACACTAGCAGCAGAGCTTGCTGATATTGCGCAAGAGACACAAGTAGATAACGATTCAGCGGAACAAGATCAACATACGATGCCACTCGATTTTTAGCATTAAAAACTAAAGTCTTTTATCCAAAGCGCTTTTACTATTGCCAAAACGTTTTCACTATTAATGGAATCACTTATGAAATCCAATGCTTCTTTGCTAAAAAAACTGACCATCAGCACGTTGCTTATTGGTGCAGGCTCTGTCTCTATGCTGTCGCATGCTGAAGTAACGCTACTGGTTGATGACCATATCAAAGTCACGGCTATTAATGGGCAAGAAGTGCAGCAGAGCGCTTTTCAACCATTGACTAAAAAGTTCACGCTTCAGCCGGGTCAACATGCGATTACTGCAAAATACGATCGCTTATACGATTTGCGCCGTGATGAGCATGATTATTTACGTTCGGGTAATGTGAGCGTGACGGCAGAATTGGCGGACAATCAAACCTATCGTCTGATCATGCCGAATCAGCCAGAAGAGTATGCAGCAGCTAAAGAATATGCCAAGCGTCCGATACTGGCAGTAGAGAAAAACAATACTGTGGTTGCAAGTCAGCAAGGTATCGCTGGTAATCAAGGTGGCTTGTTGTCAGGTTTAGGCAAGGCATTCGGCGGTGTATTTGGTGGGGCAGATGATGCAGAGCTACAGAATCAGCGTGCGATTGCCGCATTAGATCAACCAAATGTGAATACGGGTACGGTAGCGACTACTAAGCAAACCACTAGCGTTAATTCATCTGCTAATACCTTAGATCAATTTATGCAAATTTGGTTACAAGCCACGCCTGCTGAGCGCGAAAAATGCGTCAATGGATGCAAAAATAAGGTTTCATTAGCAACAGCAAGCACAAAAAAAGCACCTAAAGTAGGTGCTTTTTTATGATCTAGATTTTAGTGATGTACTGTTTCTTTAGTAATGATTAACCCAAAAAGGCGTTATACATCCAGATGAGCTTTTCTTGCTCTTGTACATAGGCATCTACGAGATCAGCTGTCCCTTGATCTTCGCTGTCTGCTGCTAGAGCAGATACTTTACGCTGCTCTGTAATCAAAGCTTGTAAACCAGTTACCACGCCTTTCACACAAGCATTGCCATCTTTGACGTTTTTATCTTCTTGAATGCTAGTATGCTGAGTAAAATCGCTATAAGCATGCAGCGGTGTGCCGCCCAAAGTTAAGATACGCTCAGCAATTTCATCAATTTGTAATTGTAGCGCAGTATACAATTCTTCAAATTTTGGATGCAAGGTGAAAAAATGCTCACCTTTTACATTCCAGTGATAGCCACGGACGTTTAAATAAAATACGTGATAAGTTGACAATAAATTGTTTAGTTGTGCAATGACTTCGCTCATGTCAGCTTTTTCTAGACCGATTTGATTAGTAGCGTTACTCATAATATTATCCTTATAGTTTGAGTGTTGATATAAAACATTAAATGAAGAAGATGAGAAGTGTAGCAACTCGTGTGCTGCATTACTATGCTCTTTAATATAACGCTTTTCAGCCTTAAAAAGTAACAATCTTAGAAAATAGTATGATAAAACTGCCATATAGAATGGCGTCAGCTTAAGCTAAAATCATAACTATACATTCATATAGAGCAATCACCTTTCTTCTGATAGCTATTATAATAGCAGAGCACCATCGATAAGTTAATTTCAATAAATTTATAATTATGATTGGTTTTGTAAAAAGTGTTTTTTATTGCTCATTTCTTTATCGCTCATATAATAAGCGATAAAGAAGTCTTCTACTGTTTTATGCTGGCGGCTGTAAGTTTTCAGGATTTAAGCCTTTAACGGGGATAACTTCTTGCAAATGCTGACGTACCGTATCGATCGGGAACTTCTGTGCTTCTAAGCGTTTTGGCACAATTTGGCTGCCTTGTTGACCTTTCATCTCAAACATCATAAAGATATAGTCGTCCGTCTCATCCCAGCTTTTGACAGCTGACCATGGAATGACGGCTTGCTGGGTCGTGCCTGCTCGCATTTGCATGCCGCGCATTTGGTTGTTATTAAATGTGTCAGGCTGATTCACTGGCATCGCCATGACGAGGCCATGCTTTTGTACGCCCAATTTCATCTGACGCATCTCGTCTGGCATTTCTTGATCCGCCACTTGCTTGTCAAACTCTCTTTTCACATACCATTTAAAGCCAAGGGTACGAACCAGTAAATAAATGACGACTGAAACTAGCATCAGCCAAAAGATAATGGTTGAGTAGCCTGTCACAAAAACCAACCCTGCGATCGCTAGTACCACGGTTACCGCCATAATGATCCATTCTTTCGTTTTGATACTTTTTAGACCGAAAGAAGGGCTGGCACTGGCAAATAGCTCGTATTGTGCTTGGTGAAATTCTGCCTCAGTTAGGTTTAAGGCGACAGGTTGTAGCGTATAGGGGTACAAGGCCATAAAGGTTTCTCAAATACTTGTATTGAAGTGTTGGGTTTAAATCGACAAAACGTAGCAGCTACGTCGTACTTGGCTAGAAGTCGAATAAAAGGTATGCGCTTATCTTACCGAAAAGTACCCCTAAATGAAACATATAAGCCGCTCTGTTCGTTGATAGAGGTGATATTAATGGTTTTAACAAAGATGGGCGAGGCTTATTGAGGTAAGCTGAACTTTGAGAGATGCATTTAAAGCAAATATAACTGGCTACGGATAATGAAAGTAATAAATGAAAATTCAATCAGCAGAGGTCAAAACATGGTCAAATCTGCTGTGTCTTGGTATTATAGCGGCTAACACTTATTTTGATAAAATCAGCCCCTTTAAAAACAGTATCTTTAAAAACACTTTCGAACCTCTTCCTCACTTCTAGCGTTACAGGCAACTATTATGATTGATCCAAAACTCTTACGCGGCGATTTAAGCGATTTACAACAGCAACTGGCCACTCGTGGTTATGCACTTGACATAGATTTTTGGCAAACGGTTGAGTCAGAACGTAAATCTTTGCAGATCAAAACCGAAGAGTTGCAGTCGAGCCGTAATGCGGGTGCTAAGCAAGTGGGTGCTTTGAAAAAATCAGGCGAAGATGCCAGTGAGCTATTGGCTGAGATGCAGAATGTCAGTGGTGAGATTAAAACAGCCGAAGACGAGCTGCGCACTCTACAAGAGCGTATCAACAAAGCTGCTATGCAAATTCCAAATATTCCAGCAGCCGATGTGCCAGTGGGTACGTCAGAAGAGGATAACGTAGAAGTGCGCAAGTGGGGCACGCCTCGTACGTTTGATTTTGAAATTCAAGATCACACTTATATTGGCGAGACACTTGGTATGCTCGACTTTGAAGCCGCGACCAAGCTGACTGGCAGCCGCTTTAATGTACTAAAAGGACAGTTGGCACAAATGCATCGCGCCCGATTCAATATATTATGCTCAATACCCATACCATGAAGTACGGCTATCTTGAAACGTACGTGCCTTATATTGTGAATTCAGACAGCCTAAAAGGTACAGGACAGTTGCCTAAGTTTGAAGATGATTTGTTTAAGCTCAAAAATCACACAAACAATGAAGACATGGACTTTTATCTCATTCCTACTGCTGAAGTGCCAATGACCAACTTGGTACGCGGCGAGCGTTTAGATATTAGCGAGCTGCCACTTAAGTTTACTGCGCACACGCCTTGTTTCCGTAGTGAAGCGGGCTCTCATGGTCGTGATACTCGTGGTCTGATTCGTCAGCATCAGTTTGAAAAAGTTGAGATGGTCAATATTGCGACTAGCGATCAGTCTGATGACCTACTAGAGGCAATGACAGGTCAAGCCGAATATATCTGCAGCAGTTGAACCTACCATACCGCACCGTTCAGTTATGTACGGGTGATATGGGCTTTGCAGCACAAAAGACCTATGACATCGAAGTATGGTTACCGAGCCAAGATACCTATCGCGAAATCTCTAGCTGCTCTAACTGCGGTGACTTCCAAGCGCGCCGTATGGGCACACGTGTCAAAGACGGCAAACAAACCAGCCTAGCACACACGCTAAATGGTTCAGGTTTGGCAGTTGGTCGTACGTTGCTAGCCGTCATGGAAAATCATCAAAACGCTGACGGTAGTATCACGATTCCAGAAGTATTGCGTCCGTTTATGGGCGGTGCTGAGACTATTTTAGTTTAATAAATGTTCTGTAGGTAATGAGCTGCTTGCCGTTTAGGTCGCTCGCAGCTTGTTACTTATCACTTAAATCAAAGCCTATCACTGCTTATAGTTTAACAAAACTGATGTGAGTCATTGCTAAATATAAACGGTCTTGTCACCGCATTCTTAGCTAGCCTCATAGCAAATATGTTAATATTACACTTTGATTTTATAGTCTATAACTTAGGGGCGCATTTGGCGTCCTTATGCTTATACTCCTTTGAGTAAACTCTCCTCTAGCCCAATACTAGGACACTCTATGCCAGCTCCAATTAGCGAACGTAAATTAGCCAATGCCATCCGTGTACTGTCGTTTGATGCGGTTCAAAAAGCCAACTCTGGACATCCAGGCGCGCCAATGGGTATGGCCGATATTGCCGAAGTTTTGTGGCGCAAGTTTTTGAAGCACAACCCAACCGATCCACAGTGGCACAACCGTGATCGCTTTGTCTTATCGAACGGTCATGGCTCAATGCTTATTTACTCATTGCTACATTTATCTGGTTATGATGTCAGCGTTGATGATCTGAAAGGTTTCCGTCAATTGCATTCGAAAACCCCAGGTCACCCTGAGCTTGGCTATACCCCCGGTATTGAAACGACGACAGGTCCACTAGGACAGGGTATCGCTAATGCCGTTGGTTTTGCTATCGCTGAAAAAACCTTAGCCGCACAGTTTAATCGTGATGGTCATAACATCGTCGATCATCATACCTATGCATTCCTAGGCGATGGTTGCTTGATGGAAGGTATCAGCCATGAAGTTTGTTCACTGGCTGGCACGTTAGGTCTTGGTAAGCTGATCTTCTTTTATGATGACAATGGCATCTCTATCGACGGTAATGTCGAAGGTTGGTTCACAGATGATACGCAAGCGCGTTTTGAGTCTTACGGCTGGCAAGTGATCAAAGTAGATGGTCATGATGCGGATGCGATCACGCAGGCAACTGAACAAGCGCTTAAAGAAACTACCAAACCAAGTCTTCTGATTTGTAAAACCACAATCGGTGCTGGTAGTCCAAACAAGCAAGGCTTAGCGGCTAGCCATGGTGCGCCACTTGGTGATGACGAAATTGTCTTGACCCGTGATGCGCTATCTTGGAAGCATGCTCCATTTGAATTAGATGACGAAATCTATGAAGCGTGGGATGCTAAAGCCAAAGGCGACGTACAACAGAAAAACTGGGAAGCTGACTTTGACGCGTATAAAAAAGCCTATCCTGAACTGGCGTCTGAGCTATTACGCCGTTTAAATGGTGACTTGCCAGCTGACTTTGATAGCCAAGCACAAGCTTATATTCAGCAAACGCAAGAAGCAGGTGGTGATGTTGCCAGTCGTAAAGCCAGTCAAAACGCTATCAATACCTTACAGCCATTATTACCAGAATTGCTAGGCGGTTCAGCGGATTTAGCTGGCTCGAACCTTACGCTATTTAAAGGCGCTAAAGGTATCGAGAAAGACGCTGACGGCAACTATATCTATTATGGCGTACGTGAGTTCGGCATGACCGCGATTGCCAATGGTATCGCATTGCATGGCGGCTTTATCCCTTACGTAGCAACCTTCCTGATGTTTATGGAATACGCACGTAACGCGGTACGCATGGGCGCATTGATGAAGCAGCGTGTTATCCATGTCTATACGCATGACTCTATCGGTCTGGGTGAAGATGGCCCAACTCATCAGCCAGTTGAGCAATTGACTAGCCTACGTACTACGCCAAACCTACGTACATGGCGTCCGTGTGATGCGACTGAATCTGCAAGTGCTTGGGTTGAGGCCATTAAGTCTGAACATAATCCATCAGCATTGATTTTTCGTCAAAGCTTGCCACATCAAGCCCGTGATAGCGAGCAAGTAGCGAACATCACTAAAGGTGGTTATGTACTGGCAAAAGAGCAAGGCGAGCTACAAGCGATCATCATCGCTACTGGTTCAGAAGTTGGCCTAGCGATGGAAGCGTATGAAGCACTAAGCGCAAATGGTGTTGGCGTACGTGTCGTTTCTATGCCATGTGCAGAGATTTTCGTTGAGCAAGATGCTAGCTATCGTGAAGCGGTATTGCCTGCCAATATCCGTGCTCGTGTAGCAGTCGAAGCCGCGCATGTAGATTACTGGTATAAGTTCGTTGGTCTAGATGGCAAAGTCATCGGTATGACCACTTATGGCGAATCTGCTCCTGCAGACCAGTTATACAAAGAGTTCGGTATTACCACTGATGCTGTGGTTGAAGCGGTAAATAGTTTGGTGTAATAAACCTAACTTAGTCAGTATTTAAAAAAAGAGCTGCCGGAGAAATCTGGTGGCTCTTTTTATTGGCTAAATAATCAGTATATTCATAATGGTATTTAGTCCATAATTAAAAAAAACAGAGTACGGACTAATTATGAACTGGGATTTGTTGAGTATTTTTATCACGGTCGGCTTGGCGCATTTTCTTGCACTATTGAGTCCTGGACCGGATTTTGTATTGATCGTAAAGAGTGCGATTAAGAACGACAGTAAAGACGCAATTGGGGTTGCGCTCGGTATCACCTTTGCTAATGCAGTGTACATTGGTCTATGTCTAATTGGTGTTGGCTCAATTTTAGCCGCCTCTGCACCTATTATGATTACGCTAAAAATCATTGGCGGGTTGTTTTTAATGTACCTTGGGATACAGGCGTTACGCGCACGAAAAGATGCGTATGACCAATTTCAGGTAGCCCAATCACCCCATTCAAATATACCTAAGACAACTTTTTTAAAAGAATTTACTGCAGGGTTTTTGTCTGGAATATTTAATCCTAAAAATCTACTCTTTTATCTCAGTTTATTCATGTAGTATTGACACCAGAAATAAGTTTTGTGTTCAAATTGGGCTTAGGTATTTGGATGACTGTTGTGGTATTCGCGTGGGACACTGCCGTCATATTTCTATTGTCGACTCGCAAAGTACGCGCTAAATTTACCCAAGTTGCTTATTACATCGATAAAGTTACAGGGGCGTTGCTTGGCGTCATTGGTTTAACTATCGTCAGAAAAGCAATTGTAGATCGGTAATTTTAACCAAAAGTAATTAGTATATTGATATTGAACGTTATTTATTTTTTCATAACCACTTTCAAGAAAAAAACCATGTCCCTCAAATCCACTTTCAAAGGCTTTCTAGGCGAGACCGTTATCAATGTCGCCATGTGGTTAAAACTAAAAATGTCTATCACCGATTAAACGGTATTACCTTGCCAAGAGCCAATGGTGACAGTACCCAAATCGATCATATTATCGTCTCTGTATACGGCATCTTTGTCATCGAAACCAAAAACTACAAAGGCTGGATATATGGTAGCGAAAAGCAAAAGCAGTGGACACAAGCTTTCCCGAATGGAAGTAAATTCAAATTCCAGAACCCATTGCGCCAAAATTATCTGCACATTAAGACGCTCGCGGATCTATTAGGGTTGGAGCTGAGCTACTTTCATTCGATGATTGCTTTCATCGGTGAGTGTGAGCTGAAAACCCGTGATGAGTTGCCCGAACATGTATTGACGAGTGGTATGGTGTCTTATGTGAAGAAAAAGCAGGATATACTGACTGAAGACGAGGTTAAGTCCATCGTTGAGCAGATTAATAGCAACAGATTTAGCAAATCTTGGCGCACCAATAGAGAGCATAAAGCCTACCTAAAAGACAAGCGTAGCAATCCAAGCAAGAATACAAATAAGCAGTCTAGCGGTAACGCTACTAATAAACCAATTGCTAAAGTGGCTAATCAGCCTAAACCAGAGCCGATAGTAAAAGAAACCGCTAAACGAGCCACGCTGAAAAGTAGAGAAGTGCTGCGATGGTCTGGTCAGACTGAGATTGAATCTAGCGAGTTACTAATTGATAATCTGAATACTCAGCAGACAAACACACCATATATCGCATGATATTGCTAATAAAGTGTTCCTTACACCGTTTGAAGTTATGGAGCTGAGTTATCGGACAATGATTTTAAAACGGCTGAATGTGAGATTGTCACGTCTAATAGCATTAATCTTAAAGCTGTTGAGCAAACCAATACAGCTATTACAGAGCAAGTACCTGCCTGTCCAAGATGTCAGGCAGCAATGGTCAAACGTGTTGCAAAAAAAGGCCAGCACCAAGGGAAAGACTTTTTTGGTTGTAGTCAATTTCCTAAGTGCCGCGGTGTGGTAAATATTGCTTAGCCTTTAAAGAACACCGACGCATGCTTCGCATATTTCCCCACTTTTAAAGCATCAGATGCTGAGGCTAATATTTTGTTTTTTTGCTGGGTTTTGTTCACGAAAACCCAGCGACAAGATGACCGTCGAAACAAGTTTTATCGATGCGCTGGGTACACTCTACAAACTAAACTTTACTTCATAATAAAAGCCACATCAAAATCGTGCGTTGGCACAAAGTTAGTCTCTTTAATCTCAAACGTCGTTGCGCTTACCTTTTTGACTTTACCCTTTCCTTTCCAGCAAAACGACACCAATTCATTAGGATCGCGTTCTACGGTAAGTTTGAAATTGCTAATCGGTTTTGCCCAGTTAGCCCCCGTAGTCAATATATAGCTTAAGGCATGATGGACGACCACCACCCTTGTGAAATCCTCTCTGAGTTGAACTGTCTACGCAAAAATCTGGGAATTGTTCTTCACCTAGATGAACTGAGCCACCCACAAGCGGTGTATATGAATGCTTGATTTTGGTCGTCGCATTGGCTTTGAATTTTTGCTCCCAACTATAGATCACCTGCGAATCCCAAGGTATATAAAGACTTTCTCTATCATATATGAATCTATCTAGTGCCTTATTATTACAATCTAAAAGCTGTTGATTGACATATTCAGTGTCAACTTGATACGTCCAAGGTCCCATCATATCAGCCTCGTTAAGATCACAGGATTTAAATATTTCAGTCGTATCAATAGAGGTGTCTGCATAGGTTCTATCGCCATCTTTGACGACAATTGGCCGCATAAAAGTACGGACATGCTGATTAGGAATGATAGGCTTACCATTTATCCAAACTTCAAAGTTGTCATAAGTGGCATTAATATCAGCAAAATCTGAGTCTGTAGAGCTGGGGACAGCTGGCATAGGAAATAAAACCGTTTCGGTAATATCCTTATTGCTTAAGTTTTTAAACTCATAATTGACGCGAATTTTATCTTTTGAGATAATAAATCTTCACTATGCATACTGATATTTTTATTTTTAAGATATTTAACACCGCCCGTACCGATATAGCCAGTAGAGTCATTGGCTTGGGTAGCAGTTACAGCTAGTACTACAGTGCAAGCTACCTTACCGCTAAACATCAGATGGCGCTTACCCATATATTTCTTCCAAGCGTAAACAAGCCACCAATCGACCATCCCATTCGCGCAGTTGTGGCTCTATCTCACTACATTGCTGCTTGGCATATGGGCAGCGTTTGTGCAGGGCGCAGCCACTGGGTGGATTGAGTGGGCTTGGTAACTCACCTTGTAGGGTCAAATCATTCTTATGACCATTTACCGTTGGCGCGGCAGCCAACAGAGCGATAGTATATGGATGTTTTGGCGCGTTATAAATTGCTTCTTTCGGGCCATGCTCAACTGCCTGACCTAAATACATCACCATCACATCATCAGCGACATGACGTACGACCGACAGATTGTGTGAGAAAAACGTAAGCAGTACGATACTCATCCTGCAAATCCATAAATAGGTTCAAGACTTGCGCTTGAATCGATACATCGAGCGCGGAAGTAGGCTCATCAGCGACGACGATTTTAGGATTGAGCATCATGGCACGGGCGAGGGCAATACGTTGGCGCTGACCCCCTGAAAACATATGCGGATAGCGGCCAGCATGTTCGGGGCGTAGACCAACATTTCTCATCATCTCGTTGATTTTGTCACGCTTGTCGTCTTTAGACAGTTTGGTATGGATATCTAATGGCTCAGTCAACTGATAGCCAATAGTATGGCGCGGATTTAAGCTACCATAAGGGTTTTGGAAGACCATTTGAATTTCTGTACGCAGCTCTTTTAGCGCTTTTCTGCTATAGCCAGTGGTGGCTTCATCGTTGATAAATAGCTCGCCATCAGTAGGCTCTTCGATGAGCGTTAGCTGGCGGGCAAGGGTGGATTTACCACAGCCTGACTCACCCACGACGGCCAGCGTCTTGCCAGCTTGTAGCTCGAACGACACACCATTTAAAGCCTTAACATATGCTTTTGCTTTACCCAAACCTTGAGATACTGGGTAGTGCTTGTGTAGATTGTCTGCTTTTAGGACCACTTTATTACTCATACTTGTGACTCCAAGGTAGCAGCGTGAGAGGTAGATAGGTGAGAAGGCAAGCTGGGTAGTTCTGGATGAATACAGCGCACTTTGCCAGTAGGTGTATCTAATATGGGCGGCGGCACTTCACAGGCAGGCTCTTTGTACGGGCAGCGAGGAGACAATAAGCAACCACTCGGGCGATCGTATTGGCTGGGTACGACACCGGGTAAGCTGTTCAGACGGTCTTGACCGATAGCCAGCTCTGGAATGGCTTGTAGCAACGCCTCAGTATAAGGGTGAGCAGGGTTTTGGAAAATCTCCGGCACGGTACTGGTTTCGACCATTTGTCCGGCATACATGACCGCGACATCACGCGAGTTTTGCGCGACCAAACCCAAGTCGTGGGTAATCAGTATCATCGCCATTTGTTTTTCGCGTTGCAATCGGCTTAGCAAGTCCATGATTTGCGCTTGTACCGTGACATCCAGTGCAGTGGTTGGCTCATCTGCGATCAGAAGCTTTGGCTCACAAGCAATTGCCATCGCAATCATGACCCGCTGACTCATACCGCCTGATAACTGATGTGGATAAACCTTGAGTCGATTTTTGGCATCGGGCATCTCGACCAGCTCTAACAGCTCTAAGATACGTGTCTGTACGGCTGAACCACTCAAACCAAGATGCTTGCGTAAGACTTCGCCCAGTTGCATCTCAACCGTAAAGCTTGGATTTAAGCAAGACATGGCATTTTGAAAGATCATTGAGATATCTTTGCCAATGATGCCGCGTTTTTCTTTGGCTGACATACTGAGCATGTCTTTATCATCGAACATAACGCGCTTGGAACGGACAGTTGCAGAGTGTGGTAGTAGCCCCATCAGTGCCATCATAGTGACCGACTTACCCGAGCCAGATTCACCCACGACTGCGATGACTTCGCCTTGTGTAATCTTTAACGACACATCATCGACTGCACGAAAAGCGCGCACACCTTGCCCGAAAGTCACTGAAAGATTTTCAATATCTAGCAACAATGGTGATTCTTTTTTGATGCGTCATTCATAGAAGTGTGAGTGGTAGGCGTTTTAATTAATGGTTCAGTCATCTTAGGTCACCTGCTTTAATTTGGGATCTAGCGCATCGCGTAGGCCATCACCAGTCAAGTTAATCGACAATGCGGCTAAGAAAATAGCGACACCGGGCCAAATAGCGAGCCAAACATTACTCTGAATATACTGACGTGCTGTACCGAGCATCGCGCCCCATTCTGCATCGGGTGGCTGAACACCAAAGCCTAAGAAACCAATTGCACCTGCTTCTAAAATAGCAGACGAGAAAATCATCGTCGCCTGCACGATGAGCGGTGCCATACAGTTGGGCAAAATGGTGATAAATAACAATCTAAGCACACCAGCGCCCATCACTTGTGAAGCGATAAAATACTCACGCTGTAGCTCTACCATTGCAGTAGCACGAGTCAGCCGAATAAAAGGTGGCGTACAGACCAAGGCGATCGTAATAATCGTATTGGTCATAGAAGGCCCTAAGATAGCGGCAATGATGATCGCCAACAGTAAGCTCGGGTAAGACATCAAGATATCATTGACCAGCATGACAGCTTTGCCCCAAACTTTGGGCCAAAATGCAGCACTAAGTCCTAATGAAACACCGACTAACATGGCAAGAGTCGTCGCGCTCAGACCGATAAATAGAGAATAACGCGCGCCATACATCACCCGAGACAAGGTGTCTCGTCCAGCATCATCCGTGCCCAGCCAAAACATGGTATTGCCGCCATCCAGAAAGGCAGGCGGCAACTGCTCTTGACCAGTAAATAACTCGTAAGGGTCATGGGGCGCAATGGCAGGCGCAAGGATGGCAATAATGACCATCAATGCCAGTACAATAAAACCAAGCACCGCGCCTTTATTTCGGCAAAACGTCGATAAAAATAGCTGCCAAGATGACGGCGGTGTGGCGGCCATAAGATTGACATCAGAGGGAAGAACAGAAGGCTTCATAAGCAGTTCCTATAGTGGCTAGCGCGTTGAAAGTATGTAGAGTTCCATTTCTAGCAATCATTTAAAATGTGCTAAAACTTACTCAAGACCATACAAACACCAATAACCACTATTTATAATATGAGTATTTATCAATGTTAAATTAAGAAGTATGTCGAATACGCGGATTGATCAGACCATACAAAATATCAATAAATAAACTAACCAAAATCAGGGCAGTGGCGACTAATAAGATACCGTTTTGCACGATAGGATAATCACGAGTGAAAAACCCATCGAGCAGCCAATTACCAACACCTGGCCAACTAAAGATAGTCTCAGTGATAATAGCCCCCGCGAGCAAGGTCGCCATCTGTAAGCCAATCACAGTCACCACAGTAATCAAGGCATTGCGCATGACTGTGTACCAATATCACGCGGCGCGGCGATAGGCCTTTGGCGCGCGCTGTACGCACGTAGTCCTCATCTAACACCTCTAGCATCGCCGAGCGTGTCATGCGTGCAATCATTGCGAGTGGTATGGTCGATAAGGCAATAGACGGTAGGATAAAGTGTTTGACCACATCCCAAAATGCGCCAGGTTCTCCTGATGTTAAAGAGCCAAGTAGCCATGATCCATATAAAGGTTTGACGTCTAAAAACTGCGCGACAGATATGACACCAGCGACGGGCAACAGGCCGAGATAATGGGCGAATATACCAGTCAGGATAGGCCCCAATAAATAGATGGGCATAGAGTAGCCAGCCAGCGCTCCGGACATTAAAGTGTAGTCAATCCATGTACCACGTCGTAGCGCGGCAAAGATACCTAAGCTCACACCGACAACACTGGCAATAACAATGGCACACAAAGCCAGCTCTAAGGTTGGTACAAAATGAGCAAAGAAGTCTTGTAATACCGGAGTACGAGTACGAAAGGATTGACCAAAATCACCAGTCAATATTCCAGTTAAGTAATCCCAATATTGGACAATGAGGGGTTTGTCTAAGCCAAGTCTTTCTAACGCGCGAGCATGTAGCTCTGGATCGACCATACGCTCACCCATCATAATCTCGACAGCATCTCCAGGGACGAGCCGAATTAGGGTGAATGTCGATAGCGTTAAGCCAAGATAGACAGGAATTAGAATGGCAATGCGACGCAAAATATAAAGTAGCATGGGCTGCTCAATTCAATAGTTGTGGTTCAATCGTTTTAGATCGATGAGTAGAATGTTGGCAGAGATGAGAGAGTCGGTGGCAAAATGCTTAATAAGGCGCTTAACTCATATAAATATGGCTGGAGCAGAGTGTCTGACCCAGCCGAATATAAATTAAACAATCATGCATGTCTTACCGGACGTCATCAGCTCAGGTTATTCAACCTTTACACCATCGAAGCGTATTGAGCCAAGCGGACTAATTTTATAATCGACTACGTTTGGTGCGGTGAATACCGTGACCACCGAATGCGCCATTGTTGTCCAAGGCAGCTGCTCTTTGAATATCTGCTGAGCTTGTACATAGTCGTTGACGCGCTCATCTTGATTGGTAATCTGACGGGCGTTAGTCACCAAAGTGTCAAAGTCTTTATTACACCAGCGTGAGTAGTTATTGCCACCGACCGCATCACAAGATAGCAACGTACCAAGCCAGTTATCAGGATCCCCATTGTCACCAGTCCAGCCCGCTAGAATGACATCAGGCTCACCTTTAGCAGCGCGGTTTAGATACTCGCCCCATCATCGTCGCTTGGTATCGACACCAATTTTTGCCCAATCTGCTTGTAGCATTTCAGCCATGAGTTTGGCATTAGGATTGTATGGGCGTTGAACGGGCATATACCATAGATTAATGGCAAGTTTGTCCGCGCCTGCTTCTTTGATAAGGGACTTGGCTTTTTCCACATCATAAGGCGCATCTTTGATAGATTTGTCGTAACCCCATTGTGTGGGCGGCATTGGATTGGTTGCTTTGAGACCTTCGCTTTGATAAACCGCATTGATAATAGCGTCTTTATTAATTGCCATGTCTAATGCTTGGCGAACTTTAAGGTCGCTAAGCTTTGGTTTTTCAACGTTATAGCCGACATAACCGACGTTAAAGCCGGGTTGATCGAGAACGGTGGCCTTACCAGATTTTTTGACAGAGTCAATTTCGGCAGGTTTTGGATAAGCGGACACATGACATTCACCTGCTTGCACTTTTTGCGCACGCACTGCTGAATCTTTGGTGATGACAAACACGAGATTATCAATATGAATATCATCTTTGTTCCAGTAGTCTGGATTTTTGGTATAACGAATTTGCGCGTCTTTTTGATAAGAAGTAAAGACGAAAGGTCCTGTACCAACGGGTTTGGTGTTGATATCAGCAGCATTACCAGAAGCCATTAACTTTTCTGCATACTCAGCAGAATCGATATAAGCGAAGGGCATCGCTAGGTTCTGTAAAAACGGCGCATTAGTTTCGCTTAGGGTGATTTTTACGGTATTGTCATCAACTTTTTCGATATTGGAGATAATATCAGGTAGCCCCATACCGACCGAATAAGGGAACTCAGCAGGATAGGCTTTATTAAATTCAAACTCTGGATTGGTGATACGCTCTAGGGTAAAGACAATGTCATCTGCGTTGAAATCACGGGTTGGCGTAAAGTAATCGGTCTTACCATATTTAACCCCTTTACGTAGGTTAAAGGTATAAGTCTTGCCGTCTTCACTAATATCCCAGCTTTCGGCTAAGGCTGGCTGAATCTCAGTACCATCTCTTTTGAATTCTACTAAGCCGTTGTAGATGGGAAAGGCGCTCGCATCAAAATCTGTACCTGCAGTGTATTGTGCTGGATCGAATCCAGCCGGACTACCTTCTGAGCAATAAAGTAAGGTTTTGGCTGCTTTAGCATCTGAGCTGGCAGCAGATTCATCGGTGGTTTTGTTGTCGCCGCTACAGGCACTGATGCCTAGAATAACTGTCGCCAACATCGTCAGTTTGAAGAGTGATTTTTGCATTATTACATCCTATGTAATGATAAATAGTCGCCAATATATTTATAAGATCGTTTTTGACCTATAAATATAATGAGCGTGCTTTTAATTCCCTTTAAAGCAATTGTTTATATCGTGTTTTTGATATGCAAAATAAAAAATATTTCAGGTTGTATTAACCATTATTCAGATTTGCAAAAAATATCGATATAAATAAGTGGTTTAAATATACTCTGTTCAACAGTGGTAATGCAAGACATCCGTAAGGTAATTTGATAGAAAACGTTCTGTTTTACTATCTTTATTGCCGAATTTGTTAGAGTTTCTCCTTATTTTAGAAATGCTGCTAAAATAACCACGAAAAAATATGGGTTAAACTTTTATACAATCTGCTTATTTTCATTTTATTGAATATAAAGTTTCAGTAAATAAGCTTCTTAAATAAAAATATTAATTATAAGATGCTTAGCTTCCCATATTTTATGGCGTGACTCGTTCGATATGACCGTGATTTGCTTTGATAAGGTCTGCGAGTTTTTCGGCAATCATAATCGTTGGCGCATTGGTATTACCGCTGATTAAAGTCGGCATGATTGAGGCATCGATGACCCTTAAGCCATTTACGCCGCGTACTTTTAATTGCAAATCAACCACTGAATCGCTGTCTGAGCCCATACGGCAAGTGCCGACAGGATGATAAATGGTATCTGACTTGTTGCGAATATAGCCGAGCATACCGTCTTTTTCGATATAGGGGGCAGGGTAGTCTTCAGTAATATATTTGGCGATGGGTGATTCTTGCATGATGGCGCGCGTACGCTCCGCGCCTGCAATCATATATTCCACATCTTTTGGGTGTGAGAGGTAGTTTGGATCAATCAATACCGCGTCTGAGGGGTCGGCGGAGTCCAGTCTGACTGTACCGCGGCTGTCAGGGCGTAGGTAGCAACTGTGACAAGAGACCGCAAAGCCACGTCTGAGATCACGACCGTGTTCAATCACGCGGGATATGACAAAGTGCAGTTGGGTATTTGGCCACTCTTTTGGGTCGTCACCGACACTAAAGAAAGCGCCCGCTTCAGCATAGTTGGTAGACAAGAGGCCTGTACCATTCTTTCTCCACTGCCGAATACTTTTGGTCAATGTCGAAATTGTCGCCATACCAATACCGATGACGTCAGTGGTATTGACCTCGTAATCAAAAACGACATCTAAGTGATCTTGTAGATTACCACCAACATCGGGCGCATCTACCACGACGTCGATGCCATGCGATTGTAGATGCTCAGCAGGTCCAATACCTGACAACATCAGGACTTTGGGTGAGCCAAAAGTGCCCCCAGATAATATCACTTCATGACGCGCCATAACCGCATGCTCGACGCCATCTTTTTCATAAGCGACGCCAACGGCTTGTTTGTCTTCAAAGATGACGCGGTTGGCTTGGGCGTGGGTGATGACGGTCAGATTTGATCGGTTTTGTACTGGATGTAGATAAGCCGCTGCCGCAGAGCAGCGTTGACCTTGTTTTTCGCCATGAAAGTGGGTGACTTGATATAGCCCTGTACCGTCTTGCTTTTCGCCATTAAAATCTTGATTATGATCTAAACCATTGGTGATGGCGGCTTCTACGAATGCTTTGGAGATATCACGCGGACTCAGTAAGTCACTTACATGCAGCGGTCCGCTATCACCATGTAGCTCGCCGCTACCATGAATATTATTTTCTGCTTTGATAAAGTAGGGCAGTACATCATCAAACCCCCAGCCAGTACAGCCTTGTTCTACCCAACGTTCATAATCGAGCGCACTACCACGCGTATAAATCATGGCATTGATAGCGGATGAACCGCCTAAGCATTGACCACGTGGTTGGAAGCCACGGCGGTTGTTCAGATGCGCTTGCGGCGTGGTGTGAAAGCACCAATTATTCAGTTTCAGCGGCTTGCCTGGCACCATCAAAATCAGTCCAGCAGGGACACGGACAGCAAGGTCTTTGCCTTCACCGCCATATTCTAATAAGCAGACACTAATGTCTGGGTTTTCTGTTAATCGGCTAGCAAGTACGCAGCCAGCTGAACCACCACCCACGATGACGTAATCAAATTTTTTATCAAATTCCATTTTACATTCCTTCTAGCATCCATGCTGAGTAAAACGTGCTCGTTAAAACGCGTTTATTGAAATAGGGTACGCATTACAGTATCTATTATTTTGCTGGAATAATAAAATAAAAATGACTAAGGGGTGTTTATCGATCAACATATGGCATGGCAAAACAATACTAGGTCGTTAAAACGCTGGTGGATGCTATTTAAACTAATACAGCACATATCTCTGAACGTACGATAAAGCGCTTACCTTCTGGTATTTCAAGCGAAAAACTGGCTCCGCGTCCATCGACCACATCTATTGTTAGATCGGTATGTTGCCAGAGCTTATGCTGAGCTTTACCCATATAAAATGGACAGCCAACCAGCTCACCGATGAGTACGTCTTGTCCGCCTACTTTAAATTCGCCCAATGGATAACACATGGGTGAACTGCCATCGCAGCAGCCGCCTGATTGATGAAACATCAGCTCACCGTGCTTAGATTTTAGTAAGTCGATTAATGCTTTGCAGGACTCTGTCGCTGTGACGTTCATAATGATTTCCTTATCGTTAGACCCGAACGGATGTCCTTCATAATCATACTGAGTAGAAAATAAAGGGTCGCATCATATTCACTCACATGATTTATCATATGTGGTTGAAAACGATACGACCCTTTACTGATGATTACTCTAGCCAGTCATTGAGACGGTGTTACGAGTCTCAAAATGTCATAAAACATGTGGCTAGATAATGGTTGCTACAGACTATAGTCAATGACAATGCGACCTTCGATTTTGCCATCACGCATACGATCAAAGATATCATTGATATTTTCTAGTGGTTCAGCGGCAACGGTGGCTTTTACTTTGCCTGCTGCTGCCATGTCTAGCGACTCTTGCAAATCGAGACGCGTACCAACGATTGAGCCACGAATGGTAATACCGTTTAAAACAGTATCAAAAATAGATACTGGGAATTCGCCCGTTGGTAGACCATTACAGACCAAAGTACCACCACGTCGTAACATGCCTAATGCTTGATCAAAGGCTTTTGAAGATACTGCTGTCACGAGCGCACCGTGAGCACCGCCGATTTCTTTTTGTAGATATTCAGCAGGGTCAGTATTTTTCGCATTGACAGTGACTTTGGCACCCAGTTTTTTAGCGAATGCCAGTTTTTCATCATCAATATCCACAGCAGCAACGTTCAATCCCATCGCAATGGCATACTGAACTGCCATATGTCCCAGTCCACCGATGCCTGAAATGACAACCCAATCGCCTGGCTTAGTATCGGTCATTTTAAGACCTTTGTAGACCGTAACACCTGCACACAACACTGGTGCAATTTCAGTAGAGTCAACGCTTTCAGGGATGATACCGACATAGTTGGCATCTGCTAGTACATATTCTGCAAAGCTGCCGTTTACAGAGTAACCAGAGTTTTGTTGGCTTTCGCATAAAGTTTCCCAACCACCTAAGCAATGGGTACAGTGTCCACAAGCAGAGTAGAGCCAAGGAATACCGACTCGGTCGCCTTCTTTGACATGGTGGACATTTTCACCAACGGCGGTGATAAGACCAACGCCTTCGTGACCTGGGATAAACGGTGGGCTAGGTTTCACTGGCCAATCGCCCTCAATGGCATGCAAATCGGTATGACAGACACCTGATGCCTGCATTTTTACAACGATTTGACCAGCACCTGCGGTTGGAATATCTACTTCTTCAATTTCTAAGGGTTGTCCGAATTCATGCAGCACGGCCGCTTTCATTTTATTACTCACGTTGTAACTCCTTGTCATCGTTCTTTACATTAAGATGCTCGGCGAGCATCGAGGTCGCACTTTACAGTTTTGCCATAAAGTGCTTTGAAAAACAGAATTAAAAGAAGCCCATCGCTTTAGGACTATAAGAGACCAGCATGTTTTTGGTTTGTTGATAATGATCAAGCATCATCAGATGGTTTTCGCGGCCAATACCAGATTGCTTGTAACCGCCAAAGGCTGAATGCGCAGGATAAAGGTGATAACAGTTGGTCCAAACGCGACCAGCTTTAATGCCACGACCGAAACGATATGCGCGAGTGCCGTTACGCGTCCAGACGCCAGCACCAAGACCATATAATATCATTGGCGAGCGCCATCGCTTCTTCATCATCTTTAAAAGTGGTGACGGCAAGCACAGGGCCAAAGATTTCTTCTTGGAACACGCGCATATCATTAGTGCCTTCAAAGATCGTTGGCTGCACATAATAACCGTTTGCCATATCCCCATCATGTTTAGCAAGTTCACCGCCTACAAGGACTTTTGCGCCTTCTTTTTACCAATATCAAGATAAGATAGGATTTTTCTAACTGATCTGAGCTGGCTTGCGCGCCAATCATAGTCTCAGTATCGAGCGGGTTGCCCATTTTGATGGCTTTCACGCGGGCGATACAGCGTTTCATAAACTCATCATAGATGCTTTCGTGTACGAGGGCGCGTGATGGGCAAGTACAGACTTCACCTTGGTTGAGTGCAAACATCACTAAGCCTTCAACCGCTTTATCTAAGAAGTCATCGTCTTCATCCATAATGTCAGCAAAGAAGATATTTGGGCTTTTGCCGCCCAGCTCTAGCGTGACCGGAATGATATTTTCACTGGCGTATTGCATAATTAAGCGACCAGTGGTGGTTTCACCAGTAAAGGACACTTTATCGATACGCGGGTTGGAAGCGATTGGTTTACCGGCTTCTACGCCAAAACCGTTAATGACGTTTAGTACGCCTTTAGGTAAAATATCCGCCGCGCCTATGATGTCAAGCATGTATAAAACAGAAGCTGGAGTTTGCTCGGCAGGCTTGAGGACGATACAGTTACCCGCAGCAAGTGCTGGGGCGATTTTCCAAATCGCCATTAGAATAGGGAAGTTCCAAGGAATGATTTGACCGACGACGCCTAGAGGCTCATGGAAATGATAGGCAACGGTGTCTTCATCAATTTGACTAATGCCGCCTTCTTGTGCGCGGATAACGCCCGCAAAATAACGTAAATGGTCGATGGCGATTGGAATATCAGCGGCAAGGGTTTCGCGAACTGGTTTACCGTTTTCATAGCTTTCAGCGATAGCGATTGCCTCTAAATTGGCTTCGATACCATCAGCAAGTTTGAGCAACATATTAGAGCGATCAGTGACACTAGTTTTGCCCCATGCGTCTTTTGCTGCATGAGCCGCATCTAGCGCCGCTTCGACATCGGCAGCTTTAGAGCGCGCAATCTGACAGAAGGTTTTACCATCGATTGGACTTGAGTTGTCAAAGTATTCACCATCGATTGGTGCGACCCACTCACCATTGATGAAGTTGTCATATTTTTTGCGGAATTGAACAGGACTATTTTCAGTATTGGGATAGGCGTATAACATTAACGACTCCTTGTTGTGTATTATGGCTAGTTAAGAACAAACGACTTAAGCATAAATATTTGGCCATCCTGACCAAGCTATGACCCTATCGTACTGAGCTTTAGCGATGAGCGATAATGACTTTTTATAATGATATATTTCGTATCGTATAACTTTAAGTTATGTGGCTTATCAGGGTTAAAGTCGTCCGCGAAACGGATGTAGCTGCTATAATTGTTGGCAGCTTTTTCTCTTATTATTTGCTCTTAAGCTGTTTTTCTTATTACTATTAACTTAATTGGTTTAGATATATGCGTCAATCTTCTGCTCTTGATATCTTAAAAACGGGTCAAAATGTCTTTTTGACTGGCTCAGCAGGTTCAGGTAAGACTTATACTCTCAATCAATATATCGACTACCTGCGCGCGCGCCGTGTGCCTGTCGCCGTCACTGCGAGTACCGGTATTGCTGCCACACACATGAATGGCACAACGATTCATAGCTGGTCCGGCATCGGTATCAAAGATGAGTTAAGCGACCGCGACTTGACTACGTTATCACGCAAGCAGTTTTTGGCAGACCGACTAAAAGATACCGCGGTATTGGTCATTGATGAGATATCGATGTTGCATGCTAAGCAGCTCAATTTGGTCAGCCAAGTACTCAAGCATGTCCGCAAAAATGACAAAGCCTTTGGTGGCATTCAAGTGGTCGTGGCGGGCGATTTTTTCCAGCTGCCACCGATTGGTAGTAAGGGTGAAACCAACCGTGAAAAATTTGCCTTTATGTCTGAAGCGTGGCTTGATGCCAAGTTCCATATTTGCTATCTGTCTGAGCAACATAGGCAGGTTAGTGAAGCGGCAAATGGCGGGCTTGATTTGGACGATATTCTCAACCAAATTCGTCGTCAGGAAGTCACTTTTGAATCGATTGCCGCGCTGGAGGCGACTTTTGACCAAAATGTCGATATCAAACGTACCCGTCTTTATACCCACAATCTCAACGTTAATAGTATCAATGATAAAGAGCTTGCGGCGTTAGAGGGCGAGATGATGCGCTTTACCGCCACATCTACGGGCGACAGTAAACTGGTTGAGACCCTTAAAAAGACCGTCCGTACCCAAGATGATTTGGTATTAAAAGTCGGTGCCAAGGTAATGTTTATCAAAAACAATACCGAACTTGGCGTGTCCAACGGTACGATGGGTGAATTGATTGGTTTTGCCGCTGTTAAAATCGATGATAGCAAAGACAGTAGTGACGATTTAATCGAAGACGATGACGACAGTGCTGAAAGTGAGAATGATAAGAATGTAAAAGGCAAAAGTAAAAAAGCCATAAAAGAAAAACCAAAATCTAAAAAGCCAACGACGCAAAAAATGCCCGTGGTTCGGCTCAATTCAGGGCGTGAAGTTGTCGCTGAGCCTGAAGAATGGATCATCGAAGATGAGACGGGCGATGTGCTCGCAAGCTATGAGCAAGTGCCATTATGTCTAGCTTGGGCGATTACCATTCATAAGTCGCAAGGCATGACGCTTGAAGCTGCTGAGATTGACTTATCACGTACTTTTGAGTTGGGGCAGGGCTATGTGGCATTATCACGATTAAAGTCGCTGGCAGGTTTGCAGTTGCTGGGTATGAACGACATGAGTTTGCAGCTTGATCCGCTAGCACGCGGCGCGGACAAACGGTTTTTGGTGCTGTCCGATGAGGCTGATGCCAATTATTCAATGCTTGATGAAGAGCATGACGCAGGCACATGAGAAATTTTTTAAAATCGGGCGGTACGCTGAGTAAGTCAGTGATTGACGCTTACTCCACTTTGCAAAAAAAGCGCCGCGAGCAACAACAGGCGCAAATAGACAAAAAACAGAAACTGGGCAATCAAGTTTCAGATAAGTCGGACAGTACCTTGCTTGCGACGCGATTATTATTAGAGGAAAGCTTGTCGATTGCAGAAATCTCGCAAGCCCGTCAGCTTTCACAATCAACGATTATGCGTCATATTGCTGATCTAAAATCACAAGATCAAAGTCTTGCCTGCGATCACTTGCGTCCAGAGGATGAGGTGATGACTGCTGTTGGTAATGCTTATGTCGCCATCAAGGTTGCCAATAATCCAAACGACTTTAATGATGATGGTAGTATCAAACTGCGCCCGATATTTGATTATCTTAAACAAAGTATCGACTACAACACCATTCGCTTAGCACTGATTTTTATAACGCCTTAATGCCGAATGGCGTCTTGATACTGAGTATGACAATTCAGGGTTCAAGCATTCACCAAAGCCATTTAGCTTTTATATAACAATTCTTAGAGCCGATTAACAACTTGTTGGTTTTGTTTCATTGTAGCGCTGACTTTGTAGTGCTCAATTTTTTATCCCTTTATAGCGATATCTTTTTATGCCTGATTTTTCGAGCGCCACTTATCAATTAACGTCTGACCCAGTAGCAGCAGCGGCGTTTTATGCATCTAGTGATGACACACAGCCACTGAGGGTTGTTATCAATGGTTTTGGACGTATAGGGCGCAACGTTTTGCGGGCATTGCTAGAGCGCTTTGAGGTATTAGGCCGTGCGATCCATGTCGTGGCAATCAATGATTTAGCCCCTGCTGACATTCTGTTGCACTTATTAAAGTTTGACAGCACGCATGGTCGCCTAAGTCGCCTTGGGGTCAGTGCTGATATTGTGGCGAGTAGCAACGATGAAGCGAGCGATGACGGTAACAATGACAGCGCCACACAGCTTTGTCTGACAAAAAACAATTATACCTATTGTATCAATTTATTCTCAGAACGTAACCCTGCGCAGTTGCCTTGGCAGGCGCTGGGTGTCGATGTGGTACTAGAGTGTACCGGACATTTTCGCTCTTATGAGCAAGCACAACTGCACATAGTGGCTGGGGCGCAGCAGGTGATTATCGGTGCGGCACCATTCGATGATGTCGATGCTTGTATCGTTATGGGCGTTAATACTGATGAGCTAACACGTGAGCTGCCGATTATATCGAGCGTTTCTTGTACCACGCAGGCCTTGGTTCCCTTGATTGCGACGCTTGATACCGCATTTGGGGTAAAGTCAGCGATGATGACGGAGATTCATGCGGTCACCGCTGATCAGACAGTGCTTGATCAAGCGCACCGTGACCCAAGACGCGCGCGCGCGTCTGGTTATAATATTATCCCAACCACCTCTAGCAGTATCGCGGCGACAGAGCGTGTGCTACCTGCTATGGTAGGCAAGATAAATGGGCATTCGATACGAGTGCCTACCATTGATGTCGCAGCTATTGATGTGACCTTTGTTTTTGATACGCCCGATGTGTCTGTCGAGGCAGTCCGCGAGGCACTCAAATCTGCCAGTCAGGCACATTTGCGTGACATCATGGCTTATACGGATGAGCCATTGGTATCCAGTGATTTTATCCATCAGACTGAGTCTTTGATCATTGATGGTCAGCAACTCATGCAAGTGGGTAGTCAATACAAGGTTTTTGCATGGTATGACAACGAATGGGGTTATGCCAATAGACTACTAGATATGTGTCTACATCTGGCTTCTTATGAAAAACCTATCGTCAATCCTCTATAAAAGAGTGACCGTGTTAACCTTGCTTGAAGTATTACATATACCTCTGCATGCAGTTGCCTTGACTCTCTTTTAAACGGAATCAACGATAGCATCAAAATAATTTAAATTCGTGCAATTAATTGCTTGCATTCTTACGTTATATCGCTATAATAACGCACAAATGGAGACGTGGCAGAGTGGTTGAATGCACCGGTCTTGAAAACCGACAAGGGTTTGTAGCCCTTCGAGAGTTCGAATCTCTCCGTCTCCTCCAAATTCGAAAGCCGCAATCATTATTAATGATTGCGGCTTTTTTTGTTGCATTTTTATTTTATATCGTTATAATAATGCACAAATGGAGACGTGGCAGAGTGGTTGAATGCACCGGTCTTGAAAACCGACAAGGGTTTGTAGCCCTTCGAGAGTTCGAATCTCTCCGTCTCCTCCAAATTCGAAAAAAGCCCTAATCAGTGATGATTGGGGCTTTTTTTATGTTCAAAAAGCAATTTTTATATAGTTTCTGTATTGATTATCGTTGGATTATCATCTTTTTAATTAGTGGATTATATTGATAGACATACTCTGTGGTTACAAAATTGTGAAAAGCATCAGTTAAAAAATATAGTATATATTCTAATAAGTAAATATAATAAAGTTGTATTTAATATGCCTAATATCGCCTTGTAGCTAAATAACCTGAGGATAATCTAATGAATAAAATAGCATTATACTTATTGGCTAGCACTCTACTTTTAGGTTGCGGCGGTGATGATTCTGAGTTTAACTCTAATCCGACACCGACACCGACACCGACACCGACACCGACACCGACACCGAGCGTTAAGTTAATACCAGGCTTTTATGCAGGTAGTAACAATGAAGGTGAGCTTTTAGACGCTCTCGTAGATGACGATAGTAACTTGTGGCTTACATATATAGAAATTGATGATTCAAATAAAGACGAGAATCCTATAGGTTTTTAAAAGTAATAACTCAGTATTAATTAGTAATAGTAAATTTAATGTTCCAGCAAAAAATTATTCTTTTGATAGTCGTCCTTCCCGTGATATTAACGTTAGTGGAGATTATAAGTTAGGTGTTATCGACGGCAAATTAATAGAATTACCTTCAAACTCAATAGCGTATAATTTAAATTTTAATCAAGCATCATTTAAAAAGCATAACTTTAACCAGATTGATAATAAAACATTCGCAGGTCCTTTATATGTGACTAGTGGAACGAATATAATTTCTGCAACCATTAAATTTACTACTAATGGTAATTTTAATGGTGTGGATAGCAAAGGTTGTAATATGATAGGAAAGTTCACACCAGCTGCTTCAGGAAGATACTATATAAGCACTATAACTTTTGGCCAAATCAACTGTGCTGCTGCTGGAGAAACTCTAACAGGTAATTCAATATTGGATGATAATGACAACAATCTACTGCTTCGTGCTACCAATGGTAGTGGAGATATAGGTATGTCCTTTGGGAGCTAATATCAGTAAAAAAAACAATACTCTTTGATCGTATTTAAAAAATCCCAATCAGTGATGATTGGGGCTTTTTTTATGCTGGATATTTATCCTATTATTTTATAAATATTCTGTAGCGTTTTTTTATTTCATTAGCGACTCATCAAACTTAATTTCCTGCCCATTCTCCAATATCAATGTGCCTTTACTGATCATGATGGTCAAGTCTTTGGTGTTTTTAATGGCACGCATAACGTTGATGTCTTCAATACTGCTCTCGATGATGATCTTGCCAGACTGCTCTGGTTTAATAGGCGGGTCAAACTGTGTTAGTGGTACGTTAAAGCTTTTGCCCTGCGCCAAGTTAGCATCTTGCATGGTCAGTGTGCCCTTAAAGCTTTGAATGGCGACCTTGCCGTGATTAGAGAGCATAAACTGTAGTTTTACTTGATTTAAGCTGTCACTATCGCTGGTTTTGACTGGTAGTAGAGCGACAGGATAGTTCTGCGCATTGGCACTATAAGCTGGCTGACTGCTGACGATGGGGCTTTTTTTACCTGTTGGATTGTTTGGATGTAGTCGTTCGTATTCACGCTGTTGCACAAGGGCTTGCTTGATAGTGGTACGCGGCATCGCCCCCGACTCATAGGCACCGCTGAGTTTCATTCGCAACATGTAGCGGCTGAGTAATTGCTGCTCAGATTCAGGTAACTGCTCAAAAGTGGTGCCGAGTTTTTTCTGCCACTGATCTGAGTTGGTCGGTATGGTTTTTTTGGTTGGATCCGCGGTTGGCTGTGAGCAACCAGAAACGATTGGTAGTATCGCTAAGGCAATCGTCAATAACAAAGCTTTATTCAAGCGTTGATGTAAACTCGCCATCGTACACCTCCTTAAAAATCTTTATGGATAATAAAGAATGACAACAAAATAATGAGCGTTTTCTTAATATACCTCGTTTGATGAAAGGTTGTGTTTAATTATCGCTAAATGCTGTATCGCAAGCAAAATAGGCATATTTTTGTTATATGACAGCAAAAAAGGGCAGGAGACGTACTATTTATAATAAGTTCTGACAAGCAATCATGATCGGTATTTTTATTCACAATAGATATTTTTATTACGCCCACAAAAAAAAGACTGAGTGCCGTTAAGCAAACTCAGTCTTTTTTATTAACAGCAGTAACAGCTAACGACTGTTTGAATAGTTAGTCATGAGCTTGGTCATTTTCTTGCAGCTCAGATAGTGAGTGAGTAATATTATTATTGTGGGTCACGACAATAGCCTCATCAATAATACGCTGGCTGACCCCGCGTTTACGCAGGCTTTCGATGAACACCTCGTCATGGGCTAGGGTGTAGTCTTGATGATCGCGGTCAAGCCCTTGGCGAATATATAAACGAATAAGCCCTTGGATGCGTTTAAACCCCAACTCTTTTGAAGTGGCTTCTAATAGCGAAATCATCTCTTCAGACAAACGAATACTGATCGGGCGCATGATTTTTTGCGGATGATCAGAAAACTTATTTTTCACACGTACAGGTATCATAATAAACCATTATTTTTAGTGAGTAGGAGTAAAGCACTCAGACAAAAACTAACCCAATCAAAACTATCCTTACCATACAACAAAAACGCCTAAAAGAACACCGTAGCCATGCCAATCGTACTAGGGCGTGTCCTCAATTCAATCTATTAACCTCTAAATGGGCTAAAAATGGCTAAATTTTGCCAAACATCGTCAAATAGCTTATTAATATCTCGACATTATTTGTGCTACTGTCCTTGTTTGACGGCAATTTATCTCATTCTTGTCACCACTTTTAAAATGAGGACACGCCCTAAGATTGCGACTATCTTCTTAATTGAAAACGGCAACCATAAAAAAACCTTCATCAAATAATGATGAAGGTTTTTAGTATATGGCTCTCCAACCTGGGCTCGAACCAGGGACACACGGATTAACAGTCCGTTGCTCTACCAACTGAGCTATTGGAGAATAAGTTGGTATAACGATATGTTAGATAAGCGCTATTGCTTGTCTTGTTTGCGTTATGTGGGGCACATTTTAGCCAAGTTGTTATAGGCTGTCAACCTTATTATGCCATTAATTATAAATATTGTTGTTATCTATCAAAAATAACCAGCAATCCCTTATAAAGCGGGCTGTTTTGGCAAATTTTGACCGCTAAAATATTATTTTTGACTAGGGCGTGTCTTCAATTCAATCGATAAATCTCTAAATGGGCTAAAAATGGCTAAATGAGTTAAAGAATGAGCTAAAAGTGGTCAAAACCCTTATTTATGTAAGTTGGATATAAAATCTAGCGCTAATTTGATTAGACAAGTCGCCTATCTTTTTGAATAGTAAAACAATCTGTACCTCCCTCGAAACAAAAAAAATCAGAAACAGCCCTTCACGTTGCTAGAATATTTCTATAGAATACCGACCGTATGGTTTCTTTAATGTATATACATTATTAATATGTGATCAATCTGAAACAGGTAACCTAATTATGAGTCCCACCACTATTGCTTACGGTTATCTAGCCATCGCCATCATTTGCGAAGTGGTTGGCACGACCTTTTTAGTCAAGTCAGAGCAGTTTACGCGTTTGGTGCCGACCCTGATTATGGGTGTGCTTTATGCCATCTCATTTTACTTATTGACACAAACCATCAAAACCATACCGCTTGGTATTGCTTATGCACTGTGGGGCGGGTTGGGGATTGTGCTGACATCGCTCGTTGGCTTGATGTTTTTTAAGCAAAGTCTTGATACAGCAGCTGTGGTTGGTATCGCTATGATTGTGGGCGGTGTCGTGGTGATGAACTTATTCTCTAATTCTGTGGTGCACTGATATGGAAATGGAAAACGCTTACAAACGTAAAAAACAGCCCGAAGTTGTCCGGCGTGCGCTACTAGATCAGGCAGCGCGAATCACGTTAGAGCAGGGCTTATCAAAAGTGACCTTTCAGTCGGTCGCTGATGCGGTCGGGGTGACCAAAGGCGGGGATGCATCATTTCACCACTAAAAATGCACTCATTCTTGAAGTGTTTCATGATGCGATGGCGAGGTTTGAGGCAGAAGTCAATCAAGCCATGGCAGAAGACCCTGTGCATTATGGCTCTTTTACTCGTGCTTATATCAATGCCACGATTAGCTTAGGCGAAAAGGGTCAGGAAGAGCTCGATAGTCAAGCAACCTTATATGCATTGATGCTAGGCGATAGCGAGTTACGTGAGTTGTGGGCCAAGTGGGCAAATGCGCAATTAAAAAAACATCAAGCAACTGACAATACCGAAACATTATGTATGGTACGTCTAGTGGCTGATGGTATTTGGCTCTCTGATTTTTCGGGGATTAGTATCTCAGATAAAACCTCTATTCATAAGCGTTTGATAAAAATGACGCAACTTGAGAATGAATAAAATACTGTTCTTAAATGATTGCTCAAAGCAGACTTTTTATTAAAAAAGCATTGAAAGACAGGCTTGTAGCAATAGGCTATATAAATTTATTTTAAACATTTAACCCATGACGACATCATTTAGCATTAGTTTGTTTATAAGGCTTTTGCCAGTCGTTAATAGGAGCACCGCATGACAGATTCAAAAACAGACCTCAACAACTTAACAGACATCATTGATTTAGAGAAGGTTCAAACTGCTTATATTAATGGTCGTTACTTAGCAATCGACGAATCGCTTGCTACTTTTGAAGACATCAATCCAGCCACGGGTGAAGTGTTAACTACCGTTCAGCAAACGACCAGTGAACAGATTAATGAAGCGGTAAAAGCGGCACAAAAAGGTCAAAAAGTTTGGGCGGCGATGACGGCGGTTGAGCGCAGTCGTATTTTGCTAAAGGCGGTTGCGATATTACGTGAGCGCAACGATGTACTCGCGTTACTTGAAACCAAAGACACGGGCAAAGCACTCTCTGAAACCAAATATGTCGATATCGTGACTGGTGCTGATGTGGTTGAGTATTATGCAGGGCTTGCGCCGATGATAGAAGGTCGTCAGATTCCATTGCGTGATACTAGCTTTGTCTATACTCGCCGCGAGCCACTTGGCGTCGTCGCAGGTATCGGTGCGTGGAACTATCCTATTCAAATCGCGATGTGGAAGGCAGCGCCAGCATTAGCCGCTGGTAATGCAATGATTTTCAAACCCTCAGAAGTCACGCCATTGACTGCATTAAAGTTAGCGGAAATATTGACAGAAGCGGGTCTGCCAGATGGCGTCTTTAACGTTGTGCAAGGCGATTATAAAGTCGGTGAAGCGTTAACTCAGCATCCTGATATCGCAAAGGTATCGTTCACGGGTGGCGTACCAACGGGTAAAAAAGTGATGGCGAGTGCGGCATCTTCGTCGCTGAAAGACGTAACCTTGGAGCTTGGCGGTAAGTCGCCCTTGATTATATTTGATGATGCGGATATCGATACCGCCGCTGATATCGCGATGATGGCGAACTTCTATAGCAGTGGTCAGGTCTGTACCAATGGCACGCGTGTGTTTATCCCTAAAGCCTTACAAGCTAAGTTTGAAGAAGCCATATTATTGCGTGTCGAGCGTATTAAATTGGGCGATCCGATGGATGAGAACATCAACATGGGTCCATTGGTCAGCTTCCCACATATGGAAAGAGTGCTTGGTTATATCGAGCAAGGTAAGGCTAGCGGTGCACGTCTATTGACGGGTGGTGAACGTATCACAACAGGTAAATTGGCAAATGGCGCATTCGTCGCACCGACGGTATTCACTGATTGCACCGATGAAATGACTATTGTACGTGAGGAAATATTTGGCCCAGTGATGTCGATATTGACTTATGAGACTGAAGAAGAAGTGATTCGCCGCGCCAATGATACCGAGTATGGTTTGGCAGCTGGGGTCGTGACCGCTGATTTGACCCGAGCGCATCGCGTGATTGCACAGATTGAAGCGGGTATCTGCTGGTTAAATACGTGGGGCGAGTCGGCTGCACAAATGCCAGTGGGTGGTTATAAGCACTCAGGTATTGGCCGCGAAAACGGCATTGAAGCCCTTGAGCATTATACGCAGACCAAATCTATCCAAGTAGAGCTTGGTAAGTTTGAATCGGTATTTTAATCACTTGTGCTGTGAAATTTTTAAAACGGTAAGGCTGAATTATTAGGACTAATTTGTCCTTTTGGCACCGCCTTACTGATATGAAATGATGGATTTTTTAATATTATGGAGCGTTTTATGACATCAACCACACCTGAATATGACTACATCATCGTCGGCGCAGGCTCAGCAGGCAATGTGCTGGCCACCCGTTTGACCGAAGATGCCAACATTAAGGTGTTGCTGTTAGAGGCGGGTCGTCCAGACCATCGCTTAGACTTTCGTACTCAGATGCCAGCGGCGCTCGCCATGCCGTTACAAGGCACGACTTATAACTGGGGCTACAAAACAGACCCTGAGCCCTATATGAATAACCGCGTCATGGATTGTGGTCGTGGTAAAGGGTTAGGTGGCTCGTCTCTGATTAATGGGATGTGTTATATCCGTGGTAATGCCTTGGATTTTGACGATTGGTCTGAGATTAAAGGTTTAGAAGACTGGACGTATTTGGACTGCCTGCCTTATTTCAAAAAGTTAGAAAATCGCGACGCTGGTGATGACTGACTATCATGGCGTCGGTGGTCCCGTCGAGATGACCACTTCAAAACCAGGGGTCAATCCGCTGTTCCAAGCGATGATCGAAGCAGGCGTGCAAGCAGGTTATCCAAGCACGGATGATTTAAACGGCTATCAACAAGAAGGCTTTGGGCCGATGGATCGCTTTGTCACGCCTAATGGTCGCCGCGCCTCAACGGCACGTGGGTATTTGGACCGTGCTAAACCACGCAGCAATATCACCATTTTGACGGGTGCATTGACCGATGTAATATTGTTCGATGGTAAGCGTGCTATCGGTGTCAAAGTAGAGCATCAAGGTCAAACTAAGAACTTTCGTGCCTCTCGTGAAGTGATTGTCTCCTCTGGTGCGATTGCCTCGCCGCAATTATTGCAGCGCTCTGGTATTGGTCCTGGTCAATGGCTCAAAGATTTGGGTGTCAACGAAATTCTAGATTTACCAGGTGTGGGTAATAACCTGCAAGACCATTTAGAGCTGTATATGCAGTACGAATGTAAGCTGCCAGTGTCGATTGCGCCTGCCAATAAATGGTGGAATAAGCCCGCTATCGGTGCCGAATGGTTGTTCAATGGCACAGGGCTGGGCGCCTCAAATCAGTTTGAAGGGGGCGGTTTCATTCGCACCGATGAGAAGTTTACCCATCCTAATATCCAGTACCACTTCTTGCCATTAGCAGTGCGCTACGATGGTCGCAGTGCCGTGAAGTCGCACAGTTTCCAAGCGCATGTAGGGTCATTACGCTCGCCAAGTCGTGGTCGCGTCAAGCTAACTTCGAAAGACCCAAGCGCCCATCCAAGTATCTTATTTAACTATATGTCGCACGACCAAGACTGGCACGAGTTCCGTGCGTGCGGCAATGCGTATCACCCGTGAGATTATGCATCAGCCAGCGCTCGACCCTTATCGTGGTCGCTCGATCGCGCCAACCGATGACTTGGTGACTGATGCTCAGCTCGACGAATATGTCCGTAATCATAGTGAAACGGCTTATCATCCGTCTTGTACCTGTGCGATGGGTGAAGGTAATGATTCGGTCGTCAATGGCGAAGGACTCGTACACGGCATCGATGGCTTGCGCGTCGTTGATGCGTCGATTATGCCAAATATCATCAGTGGCAATTTAAACGCCACCACCATTATGCTTGCCGAAAAAATCGTTGATAAGATGCGTGGCAAGCAGCTACCACGCTCGACCGTAGATTATTACGTTGCCAATGGTGCACCGCTTAGAGTCGAGCCGATGCGCGCATATGGCTCTGCTGTCTAAGCGACTGATGAACTATTTATTCAATAATCATATAAGAGAATCTCATCAAAAAGACCTTTCCACGCAAAGGTCTTTTTCATCAGCGCTAACGTATTAAGTATTTTTAATACTGTTGTGGCTGCCTTTGATTGTCATTTAAATTTTTTATTTACATCACAATTTTTATTTACATCACAATTTTTATTTATTGGTACTGCTTTGTGCGTCATACAGTCATCAAGTTATGACGGACAAATCAATATCAGACCCTGTTTAATTTACCTATTGAGGTCTTTTATGTACAGCTCGCCATCAAAAGATGCGACGAAACCCCTGACTCTAAACAAGACGGTTTTTTTAGGTTCAGCTATTATTTCTATTTTATTAATTATCTGGACGATTGCGTTTCCAGATTATAGTGAGGCACTATTAAGCTCAAGCATGGCATGGGTATCAGAGAGTTTTGGCTGGTATTACATGCTGGTGGTTGCCGCTTATAGTATATTTGCACTATTTGTTGGTTTTTCTAAATACGGCGATATCAAGCTTGGGCAAGATCACGAAAAAGCCCAGTTTCCTTTCCTAGCATGGGCGGCGATGCTGTTCTCCGCTGGTATCGGCATCGATTTATTGTTTTTTGGTGCGTCTGAGCCGTTGATGCATTATCTGACGCCGCATACTGGGTTAGAGCCTGCCAGTGCAGAAGCGATGCGCGAAGCACTTGCGCAAACTTTTTTACATTGGGGGCTACATGGTTGGGGTATTTATGCACTAATCGGTATGGCATTGGCGTACTTTGCGTATCGTAAAAACATGCCATTGGCACTGCGTTCACCACTGACGCCTATCTTTGGTGAGCGTTTGATTAAGGGCTGGCTTGGCGATGGTATTGATACCTTTGGTGTTGTTTGCACCTTAATGGGTATCGCCACCAGCTTAGGCATTGGGGTATTGCAGGCCAATGCGGGTTTGACTCATGTTTTCGGTATCGAGTCTAGCAAAATGGTACAGAGCCTGATTATCTTAGGGGTGGTTGTTGCTGCGGCTATCTCTGCGATGACGGGTGTTGAAAAAGGCGTACGCCGTTTATCTGAATTTAATATGCTATCGTCGATATTGCTATTAATCGCCATATTGGTGATGGGTAATACAGTGTATTTGCTGAATACCTTTACCCAAAATATTGGTCAATATTTCCAAACCATTCTCTTTAAAACTTTCGATGTATATGCCTATGACGGTACTGCTGGTGCCGATTGGAAGTCAGGCTGGACGATATTTTTCTGGGCATGGTGGGTCGCTTGGGCACCATTTGTTGGTCTATTTATCGCGCGTATTAGCCGTGGTCGTACCTTACGTGAGTTTGTCTTTGGCGTGATGTTTATTCCGCTGGGTTTCATTTTTGCCTGGTTCTCTATCTTTGGTAATTCGGCGATAGACTTGGTTGCTAATGGGGCAACTGAGCTTGGCGAAATCGCCGTCAATGATGCCGCGATGGGTATGTTTGCCTTGTTTGAGTATTTTCCTTACAGTGACGTTTTATCATTCGCTGGTGTGGTCATTGGTTTAGTATTCTTTGTGACTTCAGCGGACTCAGGCGCTTTAGTATTAGCGAATTTGAGCTCACGTGGCATGACTAATGACACTGACGCTCCTGTTTGGTTGCGCCTGTTTTGGGCAGCAGCAACAGGTCTTATCACTTTGGGATTATTATTCGCTGGTGGCTTTGCCTCATTGCAGTCAGTATCTGTGATTGCTGGTTTGCCATTCTCGCTTATCCTTGTGCTCTATATGGTGTCGATGTGGAGATCATTAAAAGAAGAAGGCAATAAACGTAAGGCCAGTACGATTGGTACGGCTAATGTGCTGGATAGTGGTAAGAGCTGGAGAGCACGCTTGCAACGCATTGTCAGTTTCCCTAGACATGCACAAGTTGAACGCTTTTTACAAAATGTGGTTAGACCTGCCATGACAGAAGTTGAAAAAGAATTTGCGGCAGGCGGTCTAAAAACCTCTTTGGACATCCGTAACCCTGAACATATCGGACAAGATATAGATGAAGGCATGGATGAGAGTAGCGGTCAAATAGATGGTCTGAAATTACGGGTTGGACATGGTAATGAAGACGACTTTATTTATGAAGTGAATTTGATTAAAGCGGAGCGTCCTAACTTTACATTAAGCACATCAACTAAGAATGCAGAGTACTATTACCGTGCGGAAGTGTTCTTAAGTGAAGGCTCTCAAGAGTATGACTTGGTTGGTTACTCCAAAGAGCAAGTGTTGGTCGATATCTTAAATCAGTACGAGCGCCATTTGCAGTATCTACATTTAGAGCGTTAATTGATTTATCAACACGTCCTGAATATTTAAGTAAAAACACTTAAGTAAAAACATCGTAACAAACAACCCCATAAGTTGAATGCAGCTTGTGGGGTTTGTTTTATGAAAAATAAAATCAGTAGATATAGGGTAAAATATATAAAGATACGTTTCGGATTATCAGTTTCGAAATATTAGCAAAGGATAAGTTTGTGACCACATTAAAGTATATCGCTCATTATTCTGAGCAAGTGCAGACCCAAGCGGCATTGCTGATTAGCGATGGTAAATTAGGCGCATATCTAGAAAAAAAGTATCCCACTCAGCACCAAATAAAAAGTGATAAGGCGCTTTATCAGTATATCAATGAGATAAAAAACCAATATATGCGCAAAGTGGGACAGTTATCAAATGTCAGCTATAGCAGTAAATTAACGGTTCTCAAACATGCGCTAGGTATTCATACCACCCAGTCTCGCATACAGGGCAGTAAGCTAAAATCGCATAACAGCATCACGGTAGCGAGCTTATTTCAAGAAGCACCGCCTGAGTTTCTGCGCATGATTGTCGTGCATGAGTTGGCGCATTTTAAAGAGCATGAGCACAACAAAGCGTTTTATCAATTATGCTGTCATATGGAGCCTGAGTATCATCAGTTTGAGCTTGATACGCGGTTGTGGTTGCACTGGCGCGAATTGAGTTGATCGCAGTGCTGTATTCTTTTCTTCTCAAAATGAGGACACGCCACAGATTGTATTTCTTATCATAACTTTCTTATCAAATAATATTATACATTTTATTAATATATTTTAGTGTATAGTTTAATGACGATGATTTTAATGATTGTTGATAAATGGAGAGAGAGATGATGAAACGGATAGTTGCTACTGCACTTGCTATAAGCGCCGCCTCACTGATGGTTGTCTGTACAGCGACCAATGCTATGTCACAAAAGAGTGACGTCATTCCAGAGAATAAAAAACCGACGCTATCGGTGTTGATAAATGTGACCTCAGAGGATGCTCAAGTGCAGCTGATGTCGATGGTACTGACCATGCAATCCGCGCAGCAAGGTGCCAATACTCGAGTATTGCTCTGCGGTCCAGCCGGTGATATGGCACTCCGTGATGCGCCAAAAAGTGTGACCACAGCGCAACCGCCTAAAAATATGAGCCCACAGGGTTTGATGCAAATGGTGATGAAGAATACCAATACTAAGGTTGAGGTTTGCGCACTCTATCTACCGGGTAAGGGTATTGACCAGTCGGCACTGATTGATGGCGTGAGTGCTGCTGATCCTGCTGATATCGGAGCGCTAATGGTCGATCAAACCACCAAGATAATGAGCTTTTAGGCAGATAAAAAATAATTAGTAGTTTGATGAATAAAAAGGGTGTGATATCGACTATCGCATCCTTTTTTTGTGTCAGTCATTTTGGCTAGTGGAATTGCGTTATAATCCCAGCTAAGTACTGTTTACCAAGTAATATTCGCCAAGTACTATTGGCTGAAAAACAAGTACTATAGATCCTAATTCATAAAAGGTTATGAGCAATGATTAATACCAAAATTTATAAAGCAATTTATACTTTAGCTGAAGAGTTATTGGAAGCTGATCATATAGGCAATCAAGCAGCATTTGATGGGTTTTATGCTGAATTAGAAGCCATTTGTAACGATAATGAAAATACCGATAAAGACCATCCAGAACAGTGGGAAACGCTTGCTGACTTTACAGAAGATTTGGATGAAGCCTTAGTTATTTATGACAAAGCGCTAGTCAAAGCCACGGCGATCAATTCAAAAGATCATCTGTCGTCGATTGCTTTTTCTATGGCGGTACTACAGCTTGAGACAGGTAACAAAGAAGCGGCTATTCAAAGTCTACAGAATGCTAAAATTACGGCTAATAAGATTGAAGATAAAGAGTTTAAGGTTGAGATAGACGAGCTGCTTACCAAGTTGTTGGCTGAATACTCAATACTGAATAGCTTCAACTAAGCAGGAATGATTTGTTATGCAAAACCTACCTATTGCAATTATCGGTGGTGGTTTGAGTGGCTTATATGCAGCGTTTTTGTTAGAGCAACAAGGTATCGATTATATATTGCTTGAGGCGCGTGATAGATTGGGCGGGCGCATCGCTGTTGCGAAATCATCAGTAGATCAGAATGCTAGTAGTCACAGTGTCGATAATGAAAAATCAAACGATGGCTTCGACTTAGGGCCATCTTGGTTTTGGCCAGAGTATCAGCCGCAGTTGAGCAGTCTTATTGAAAAGTTGAATTTACCACGTTTTGCGCAGTTCGAGGACGGCGATATGATGGTTGAACGTGCCGCCAATCAGTTGCCTATCCGTACCCAAGGCTATCAAAGCTCGCCACCGTCTATGCGTCTCGTCGGTGGTATGGCATCCTTGATTAACACTCTGTATGCGCGTTTAAATCCTACGCGCATTATCATGGGGCAAATCGTAAAGCGTGTGATCAAGACTGAGCGCTGTATCAGCATAGAGAGCGAGAGCAGCGCTGAACAGATGACAGCTGGTCAAACAACTACTTATCAAGCGCAACATGTGCTCCTTGCGCTACCGCCTCGTTTGGCGGCGGCTAATCTTCTATTCGAGCCAGCTTTACCGCTAGATTTAGCAAATGAATGGCAAGAGACCGCGACATGGATGGCGCCACATGCCAAATATGTGGCGGTTTATGAGTCGCCATTTTGGCGCAATCAAGGACTATCGGGTTCAGCGCGAAGTGCAGTAGGGCCACTTACTGAGATTCATGATGCGTCCTTGGTAGAGGGCAATGGTGCATTATTTGGCTTCTTTGGCGTTCCTGCTCACATACGCCAAAGCGTCTCAGAGATGGAGCTAAAAGCCCATTGCCGAGCGCAGTTGGTACGTTTATTTGGTGCACAGGCAGAGACGCCAACGGCTGAGTATCTGAAAGACTGGGCGCAAGATTCATTGACCGCGACGCCTGCTGATGCCAGTGGCTCAGGTCAACATGCTGTCGCACCGAACGCTAAGCCAAACATAGGTGCATGGCAAAACTGCCTAACGGGCAGCGCTAGTGAATGGTCAGACGCGTTTCCTGGTTATATTGCTGGTGCTATCGACGCAGCACATAAGGCAGTACAAGGTTTAGGTTTAGGTTTGTCTGAGCTATCGTCATCAGCGTTACCATCCAATGGGATAGTTGATGAGTGAGTCTTTAGAACAGCAAGCTTCTCGCAACACCAGCACATGGTTCATCCCTTTTGCTTGCTTGTTAGGCGGAGGAGGTCTGATTGGTATTTCTACCAATTTGGCAAAATATGCTGGTGAGATAGGTGTTACACCACTGGCATTTCTCTTTTGGTCCATCACGGGCGCTGCTGCTATTTTATTGATCGTTGCATTAATACGCCACGAATTACCTCCCTTAAATGCGCGTAGTTTTGAATACTATTTTGTGGCGGCGCTCATCAGTGTTGCGGGTTCTAATTTACTACTGTTTTCGGCTATCCCACATGTGGGTGCAGGTTTCGTCGCGCTCATTATCTCGCTTCCACCATTGCTGACTTATCTTGGTGCATTGGCACTGCGGATGGAGCAGTTTAATATCGTCCGCGCTTTGGGTGTGGCCGCGGCGCTTCTTGGTGCAGGAGTATTGGCAGCGCGTAAGTTTTCGACGCCAGACGCCAGTACTTTTTGGATTTTGATCGCGCTTTGCGGGCCAGTTACTGGCTATTGGTAATATATATCGCACCTTACGCTGGCCTGATAAGGCATCACCTAGCGCACTCGCGCCAGGTATGCTAATCGCGGCGTCGCTGTTGCTGCTGTCATTTAGTGTGTTGCCTAATTTTTCAGTCAAAATGCCGCTAGACTGGTTGCTGCTAGGTTTGATTGGCATACAAGCCGCCGTATTTGCGGGTCAATTTTATTGTTTTTACTACAAAAAACCGGCGGTCCTGTTTTATTAAGCTTATTAGGCTCGGTCGGTGCAGTTGTCGGTGTGCCAGTGGCTATTTTTTGCAGGGTGAGATGCCGCCAGAAGGGCTATTTTTGGGTGCTTCATTGATCGCACTGGGCGTTGGTTTGGTGACATGGGGCGGGGTGAAAATGGCGACCACATCGACAGAAACTACGTAAAGTTGATTATTGGGATATAGCGCTCATAAATACGCCAACCTATAGACTAATGACCCTACTAGAGCATATGTTTGCACTGCAACTATCCAAAAATGTAGCCATGGAAAAATGTCGCTATGTAGAAATGCTACTATTTAAAAATGTCATTATGCGACCCTCACAGTGATCATTTTTTATCTAATCCAACCTCACAAAACCTCGTTAAAACGTAAATATTACCGTTACTGCCAATCTATAATTTATCTACAGCCATTTTGGCAATCAGCATGGCTAGATATGAGTGTTCAACAGGGCATCATAATTGGTTACGATTATCTCAAATCAGTTTTTGTGAGTAACACAAAAAAGGAGTATAAATATCGTGGTTATTCCTATCATGGATTAGGGCGATGCATGCAGCCAAGCGTTATCGATTGTTAAATAATGTCACGATTGTCATTAGTATTATCGGCGTAGCCATTGCTTTATTAGACAGTGGTTTCACGCTGCCGATGTGGTTACAACAGGTTTTCCATATTTTTTCTGGCGATTATTTTTTTAGGCTTTGTTGTGACAGCAGGGTTACCTCTATAGCAAAAAGCCGCTGACCCTAAATAAAGTTGCGGTCTTTGACTTGCTGACCAGTATTGCGATTGTCATTTTACTGGTAGCGCATTTCACGGATTTGGTGCGCTCTGGGATGTCGGTCGCTGTTGATGGCTTCGTTGCCATTAAAATTGCCGTCTTTGTGACCTTTATTCGTGAAATATCTGACCACGATTTTAATCTTAATCGTACCTTTCTAAACCCTGCGCAGTTTTTTATTTTAAGCTTCCTGTCATTGGTATTGGTCGGTGCCTTGCTACTGATGATGCCCAATGCAACGACGCAGCCGCTGTCTTTCATTGATGCGCTCTTTACCGCGACCAGTGCTGTCTGTGTGACTGGTCTCATCGTGGTAGATACGGCGACTTATTTCACAACTTTTGGGCAAGTCATTATCATGGGGCTGATACAGATCGGCGGCTTGGGTATTTGACCTTTGTGACGTATTTTAGTTATTTCTTCAAGGGCGGTGTCAGTTATGAGACGCAGGCGAGCATCAGTGAGATGTCTTACATGCGCGGCATGGGTGATGTGGTATCGACCCTCAAATCCATCTTATATGTGACATTTGCCGTTGAGGCGGTGGCTGCGGCACTCATTTATATTAGCATTTATGACATACCAGATATGGATTGGTCTGAGCAGTTATTCTTCTCTGTTTTCCATGCGATTTCTGCGTTCTGTAATGCTGGATTTTCTACATTTAGCGCTGGCATGTATGATGACGCGCTACGTTTTAATTATCCATTACAACTGATTATCGCTACGACCTTTATCTTTGGTGGCATGGGTTTTGTCATTGTGGTCAATGTGCTGCGTTATTTACGTGATCGTGCCGAGCGCCTGATATATCGCCATGATCAGCGTTATATTTATCGACCGTGGTTGCTCAATATTAATAGCCGCATAACCTTGATTACGACGGGCGCTTTATTGCTGGTAGGTCTCATCGGTGTGATGATTTGAATATAACAATGTGCTGGCAGACCATCGCAGTTTTTTCGGTAAGCTTATCACAGGGCTGTTTACTGCTGCCACGCCGCGACACCGCAGGATTTAATACCATCGACATGGGTGAACTCGCGTTTCCCACGATTATGTTGACGATATTTTTGATGTGGATTGGTGCCTCGCCAAACTCGACGGGCGGTGGTATCAAAACCAGTACGTTTGCGATTGCACTATTAAACACTTTGAGTTTGGCACGTGGTCAGACCAACGTTGAGGTCTTTAAGCGCCAGATTGCTGACATCTCGATTCGTCGTGCATTTTCTATTATGTGGCTGTCTTTATTGGTCATCGGTATGGGGGTGACGCTCATCAGCTATGATCAACCAGAGCTTGATCTAATCAAGGTAGTTTTTGAGTGTTTTTCAGCTTACAGCACGGTGGGATTAAGTTTGAATTTGACGACAGAGTTATCAGATTTTAGCAAAATGGTGGTGTCTGTCATTATGTTTGTTGGGCGCGTCAGCATGTTGACCATCTTTATTGCCCTACTTAAAAATAGACGCCAGCGCAATTATCGCTACCCAACTGAAGAAATCACGATCAATTAAATGGTCGTAAATAAGCCATTTCATCATTAAAAAATACTGAAAAAGGTTAATAAGGTTATGAAATATATCATCGTAGGGCTAGGGAACTTTGGCTCATCGCTAGGCATGGCTTTGACCCGTCAGGGGCACGAAGTGATTGCCATTGACAGCAGCATGCAAAAGGTTGAGGCGTATAAGGAAGTCATCTCATACCATCTGTATGGATGCCACGGATGAATATACCGTCAATGGTTTACCGATTATCGACACCGATATCGTTATTGTCGCAATCGGTGAAGACCAAGGCGCAAACGTCATGGCGACGGCATTATTTAAAACCCTAAAAGCAAAACGTTTGATCAGTCGCAGTATCAATCCACTGCACGAAAAAGTGTTGCAAGCTATCGGCGTTGATGATTTGATTCATCCTGAAAAAGAGGCGGCCAATCGCTGGGCAAAACGGCTGTCGCTACGTTATTTCGTCGACTCGTTTGAGCTGAGTGATCATTTCAGTATGGTAGAGATTAGCATTCCCAAGTCGTTGATTGGTCAGACTGTTGATGACTTGCAGTTGGAGCAAAAGTTTAATATTCGATTGCTTAGTACCCTGCGCTATGAGTATTATGAAGACAGCTTTGGTCGTACGCAAAGTAAGCCTAGTATTAAAGGTTTGGCTGAGCCTGAGCAAGTATTGCAAGATAAAGACGTATTGGTCATCTACGGTGCTAACAAGCATATCAACGAGTTTCTGCGTAGTGTCGGTGTAAAAAAAATAAACATTTGCAACAGCCGTGACATGAAAAGGCAAAGGGGAAACTTATGAGTAAGCGCACTATATCCGTCTTGTTGCTTGCGACGATGGCATTGTTGTTAGGCTGTGACCAGACGCCGCAAGACCCGAACGTGTTGTATTCAAAAACATCAAGACCCCTTCAAGAGCTGGAGATGACAACAGCGGTTGATCGTAGCCAGTTTGCCTATAAACAAACCTTTTATGTGCCCATTTATTCTGATATTTATACCGATAGAGACAATCGTAAAGTCTTGCTATCAGCGACTTTGAGTGTACGCAATACCACGCTAAAAAAATCACTGTATATCAATAAAATTGACTACTATGGCACTGATGGAACCTTTATCAAATCCTATTTAAACAAACCGATTGAGCTTCCAGCAATGGCCACGCTCAATTATATCGTCGAAAAAGAAGAGGATAAAGGCGGATCGGGTGCCAACTTTATCATCGAAGTCGAAGGGATAGACGAGACGGTCAAGCCTGTCATTGAAGCGGTGATGATCGGTAATTTTAGCAATAAAGGCTTTGCATTTAGTACAGAAGGTACGCCAGTGGTGCATTGATTAAAGATAATAAAATCCAAGGAAGGGATATGTCTGCAACCAAAGAAGAAATTGTCGCCTTTATGGCGTTGGAATTTCCACAAACTAAATGTGTCATCGAGTCAGTCGGTGACAATCGCTCGACCTTATCACACGATATTGGTATCAATGAATTGCGTCCCGGTGGTACGGTCTCTGACCAGTATTGATGAGCATCGCTGATGTGGCTCTCTATGTGGCGATACTTGGTAAAATAGGTATTGTGCCATTAACAGTGACGACGAGCTTGACCATTAACTTTTTGCGCAAACCCTCAGCAGAAGCACGTATTATCGCTGAGTGTACGTTGATAAAAGTAGGTCGCACGCTAATCGTTGGCGAGGTTGCGCTTTATTCTGAAGGCTCTCGCGACATGGTGGCTCACGTAGTTGGCACGTATTCCGTACCGCCTCAGCACGTTTAGCTATTTTTAGCCCATTTTTAAAATGAGGACAGTCTCTAAAAAAGCAGTGCTATAAAAATTAATGTCATAAAATTAATGCTGATAAGGACTGCTACTGTTTGGTTGCCTCGACCTGAATGTTTAAATGAAGGTTTTTAGTGACGCCAAACCACGCATATTTATCGATATTCCATTTGGTGCGATCAATCATCGCCGTAAAATCCCCACCACAAATATCTTTCTTGAGAGTGGGATGTAGATAACAGTCAAACTTAGTCGCTGTTAAGCTAATAGGGTGGGTTTCGCCATGTAGTGTTAGATGACCGTCTACTTTTGTGACCATTGGGCGTGATTTGTCTTGGCTAAAATACCATTTGTTAGAATCAAAACGTGCCAATGGAAAGCGCTGCATATCAAAGAAGCTAGGTCCTGTCAAAGTCTGGTTAAATGCTTTATTCCCCGTATTTAGAGAGCGGATCGGAATGACCAAGGAGATATTGCCAGTTTTTAAACTTGAGTCATATTGCAGTTGACCTTGGACATTATAAAAGCCGCCCGCAGTGGCAGGGGATTGGAAGCGTTCAATGGCAAAGCGCACATGGGTGCCAGCAGGATTGATGGTATAACTGGCGGCATGGCTGCTATGTGCAGCGCTTATTATTAATGTCAGTGTCAGTAAAGGGTAGATAGGTGATCTTTGTAGAACAAAAGATAGGATGCTCATAGCTACATTCCTTTGCGGGCTATTGATAAATAAAGAACGTCGTCGATGAGCGCAATCCATGCTGTTACTCAATGTTAAGTCAGTCAGCAATAACTATTTATACATTATTTATCAAATGCTTAGTAGCTTTATTTTCATAAGGGTATCATTGTTAATTTGGCTATTCAACAGTTAAGATTGGGTTTTCGACGATTTTGAAAGCTTGCCGCATCAGGTTTTTTGCCATTAGCATTGATACTGTTGGCTTTATTCGCTACTGGGTATTTAAAAAATAGCGTTGCAAGCGCGCAGGTTATGGTCAATGATAGAAGCATCGATACTAATGTATGACTAAAAAAATGATCACCAAACAGCATCTTATACAGTCCCATCGTCCATCCTACGACCGTGACTATTTCAAATATTCTATAGCGATACTGATGTAGAGTGGGTAAAATGCCAAGCCATATAGAGAAAATCCGGCACTGGCATGAGCCGCTGGGAAGCACTTGGCAGGCGTGTTAGCGACTATATTTTGCCAATATTTAGATAAGGCAAGTCGCCACCAAACAGTATTAAATGATTGGGGCAACTGACATGAGTCACACCTTTGAGTAGCGCAATCATACTGGGAACGGCAATTAAAACAAGCAGTAGATAACTTATTTCACGCGTGGATAAAGGCGTGAGCAATTTATCGTACTTAGTATTTTTTATTACCAGATTGATGTCTGAATTCTGTTTATGTCTCAGAATTAGAATGGTTATGAGATAAATGCCAAGTAAGATGAGTAGCAATTTAGGCAAGTCATAAAAAATAAAGGCGAAAGGTTGTGTGCCTTTTTCTAGTAGCCAGTGTCCATTAGTGTAAAAAATCTCACTAATATGAATGTCTAATTGGCTGTGCTCAAACAACAGTGTCGCTATGATGGTCAAGCATAGGAGTTTAAGCCAGACTCCATTGGCTGAATATGTTTTCAAAATACAACACTCAATAATGCCATCATCCACAAGATAAATAGCAGCATTAATGCCAGAAATTGCGCCGCAGAGCCAACATCTTTGGCTATCTTTGCCAGTGGATGCTTGGCGGTCGATGTGTGATCGACACTGGCTTCGATTCCAGTGTTAATGAGTTCGACAATTAATGATAAGAAAGAAGCGACGACCAGCAGCATTTTGATGCTGATAGTGAAAGGGCACAATATAATAGCCATGAATAATATGAGATTAAGCCAAAATACTTGTCGAAAAGCCGCCTCAAATTTGTAAGCTGCTTTAAAGCCATCTAGAGAGTAACCAACGGCTTTTATAATACGGTAAAATCCTGTTTTACCCTTGGCGTCACTAGCATAGCTATGAGGTAGCAGTTGTTTTTTGCCTGTTATTGGGCTTAAAACCCCACGACTGGCAGACTGGTCTTCAAGATTAATAGGATTTGCTTTATTCATGTCAAATGCTTCACAGTCTATTAATATCAAGGTATGCGATAAGTTTCAATCATTCAATCATTCAATCATTCAATCATTCAATCATTCAATCATTCAATCATTCAATCATTCAATCATTCAATCATTCAATCATTCAATCATTCAATCATTCAATCATTCAATCATTCAATCATTCAATCATTTAACTATTTAATCGTGGAAAAAATAAATGGACAAAATAAATCAGCAGATATTAAGTATAAGCGGGCAGGCATTAAGAAAACGTTAAGCTTTTTTAAAATAGAGATCTTCTCTAATGATAATTGATGATAAAGGTACTGCCACCTAACGGGTTGACTTGATGGGTAAGCTGCCAGCCCATATGTGTCATGATGCGCTGTATGATACTGAGTCCCAAGCCTGTGCCTTCTGCTGGATAATGGGCGTCAGCTGCCGATGACGATTCTGTATCCAATGAGATGTCTTTATACTGCTGCTCTAGACGCTCAAATCTCTCATATAGCAGCGGCATCATCACCTCAGGAATACCTAGACCAGTATCAGTGACGGTGATTTTTTCAGCATCGATAGTGATGATGACCTCACCCTCATCGGTGTACTGAAACGCATTTTTTATCAAATTACCCAGTGCCATTTTTAGTAGTTCAGGTCGTACGTGTGCGACATACAGCTGTTCTGCCACTACTTTACAGGTGACTGACTTATGGCGAAGCAAGTAATTTAAGCGCTGTACTTCATTTAACGCGATGTCATTGATAGACGTTGGCGGTGCATCCAGTTTTTCAGGAGCACGAGACAGCAATAATAAGGCGCTGATAATCTCCGAGGTTTCTTTGGCGGTCGTACTGATACGAGTGGCAAATGCGCTCAAGTGAGGGTCGTTTTCTAGTTGTGAGGACAATACTTCTGATGCCCCCATGATAATCGTCAAAGGCGTGCGCAGCTCGTGACTGACATCACCAGTAAATAGCTGCTCGCGTTTGAGGTACTGCTCAAGTTTGTGGTTTTTTTCATCGATTGCGCGTGCTAACACGCCAACCTCGGAGGGCAGATGCGTCAATTCCGTCAAGTTGCGATGATCTGTTTCTACGGCTTGCTTTAAGTCTAATAAAGGTTTAATGATTTGCTTGGAGGACAGCGATGAAAATATCGCTGCAATCAATAAGCTCAAAATGACTGCTACTTTTAGGGCGTTGGCAAATATGTCTTCTAAATGCTCAAATATGGCCAAAACAGGGTAATTCCCCATCACCATTTCAGTGTTTTCTAAGTAGGTTAAAATGTAGTTTTCTTTGTCTTTTTTATAATTAAAAAAATGTAACTCTGTTGTCGATTGACCATTTTTAGTGGTGACAGTGACGGGCATTTCTTGTACGGTTTGGGTGGTCTTTTGCAGATTGCTCGGTGCGTTATCGAAGCGATAAATTTTAATACCCGGTTCAGCGCTATAAATAGGCTGATCGCCTTCTTTTTCTTGGCTAAGCTCTAACTGTTGCAATAAGCGAGCTTTGACCAGCTGTTGCTCCATTCTGACTTCGGCATACATGAAAATACTGACGAAAGTGGCACACAGTAATAGGGCAAATAACAAGTAGGAGAGTCGAAACTTATTGGCAATGGAGTCGATATTAAACATGGTATTTACTTCGTTGTGAAAGACAATATGAAAGACAGTGAAAGTCAAATAAGGACATCAGCCGATGATTTTTTAGGCTTTATCAGGATCAATAATCTGATAACCGACACCGGGCAACGTGACTATCATGATTTTATCGAACGGCTTATCTACCTGCGCACGAACCCCGTGCATGTGAGTGCGCAGTGCATCACTGCTTGGTATGTCTTCGCCCCATACCTTTTCTTCCAGCTCGGTTTTGCTAACTACGCGTGGCGCGGCGCTCATTAAGGTATGCAGTATTTTGAAGCCTGTTGGTGTGAGTTTTAGCGACTTACCTTCACGTGTAATCGTATGCTCACTATGATTTAAAGACAACGTGCCAACGGTTAAACCATGCTCAAAATGATCATCTTTATGTCGGCGTATGAGAGCCTTAATACGAGATTCTAATTCCACCAATGAGAAAGGCTTAACCAGATAATCGTCAGCGCCACTATCGAATCCTGCCACTTTATCTAAAATCGTATCGCGAGCGGTCAGCATCAATACTGGCGTTTTGTCATGCAGCTCTTCCCTGAGCTTTTTGCACAGTTTAGTGCCATCCATACCTGGCAGCATGACATCTAACAAGATGACGTCATATCGATTATTCGATGCGAGCGTTAAGCCACTAATGCCATTATGGGCATTGTCTAGCTCAAAGCCTTTCGGCTCAAAAAAAGCATAAATATTGGCGACGATATCGGGATTGTCTTCAATGATGAGTATCTTGTGCATGAGTATTATTACCTAAAAAGGCGGAGCGATGATAAAGAATTCAATTAGTCACTTTAAAAAAGGTGGGTGCTGCTTTGGTTTCGTCAGTGGTGATACCAAAAAACTGAAGCAAGGTTGGCGTAATAAAATCATGTGATACGGGCTGATCAATCATGTTAGCAAGGCTACTGTTAGCAATAGTGCTGCTAGCAATGCCGTTGCCAGTCGGTGACCAAATAATCACTGGCACGTGCTTTTGTGCATTTGGCGCAATAGCGTATGGCAGACCATGCAAGTAAATATTGTTTTCGCCCAAACTTTCTCCATGATCACTATATACCATCACCACCTCATAATCTTGCTCATAGGGTTTTAATGTGTCGATCACGCTATTTAAAAAATAATCTGTATAACGAATGGCATTGTCATAACCATTGATAACTGATTGGTTGTCGCATTTTGATAGCTCATTGGTCATACAGACGGGCTGATATTCTGCAAAATCTTTAGGGTAGCGCTTAAAATAGGCGGGTCCATGATTGCCCATTTGATGCAGCAAAATAAGTGTGTTTTTAGGTGTCTCTTTCTGTGAGCTGCCTGACTTAACCAGTTTATCAAAACCATCAAGCATGCCTATATCTCGACACTCAATATCACAATCTGGATTGAGCGCGGCTGTTTTATAATCCTCAAAAGTTACGCGGTCAGCCACCCCTTTGGCACTAGAGTTATTGTCTCGCCAAACGACATTGACGCCTTGCTTGTGTAGCGTATCAAGCACGTTTTCATTGTAGTTAGCGCTATCAGGGTCATAATTTTTTCTATTGGCGTAGCTAAACATGCAGGGTACTGAATAGGCGGTGGATGTGCCGCATGACGAGGCGTCTTTAAAGCTGTAAATGTCTGATTGTTTTGAAAGCAAAGGCGTGGTGTTGCGCTCGTAACCATTTAAGCCAATATGGTCAGCTCGAACGGTTTCTCCTACTACAAATACCATCAACTTAGGTTTTACAGCGCTGTTGCTAGTGTTGCTGCGTTTTGCATCTGTGGCATGAGGGATTAGCGTATCGGGACGACGGCGCTCAGCGATATAATCAGTACCCAGTTTGATAACAGAGTAAACAGGGGTAATAGGATTGACATAACTACGGACTATTTTGTGCTGGCGAAAAAAGCTGGCGTATTGGTCACCAAATGGTACCAGACACACCGCTACCAATACGATAGGTAATAATAGGGTGACTGATTTTTGAAGGGTTGCTTGTTGCCAAGACAATCGCTTTAGACGAATGTTACCAATCATGAAAGCAGGCACTATACCTAATAGAAACAGGCGAATAAATAGACTGGGTGCCATTAATCCCATGGCTTCTGCTTGATCGGTTTGTAAGCCGTTAATGAGCATATCACGATTAAATATCGTCCCGTAGGCGTCGGTAAAGTAACCACAGATGGCTGCAATCAGCACCATTATGATGAGCACTACTTTTGCCGTTGAGCGATAACACAGCAGTGACAACACCAACCACATCAGCCCAAATAATAAGCCTATGATGGAAAAAATAAAGCCCGTGTTTGTGCTCAATGGATAAACGCTGAGTACTTGCTCAAAAAAGCCAATATTCGCCGTCGCTACTAAGTACAGAGCAACGACTATGATCAGATGATTGAGATTGATCTCACGATCATATAGCTTGCTTAGTGAGTGGCTTTTTTTATTGGCTTTGGGCGCATCGATTTTGGCGGCTTGAGATATTGACATACAAGTACTTCTCAACAGGATGGTAAGGAGTGTAATGCCTTACAGTAACAAGTACGCTGTTAAGAAGATGTTAAGGTAGTTGAATTCAATGAGATATTAGGACATATTAGGGTCTGTTGAACATTCACAAATAGGCACTGCTGATTGATCAAATCGTTTCAGACAAGGCGCAAATTGAAGATAATGCTCGTGCCTTAGCTAGACTTGCAACACAGTATGAAGCGATTTTAACATCAGCTTAAAGAGACAGGACTCTTTTTTGCCGCTTCGTCATTAAAAACATCCGCTTAGAACGACTAAACTAGATATTTTTAATCTAAAATCGACTAAAAAATAGTCACTGTCAGTGCCGTGGTCGAATGTTCAACAGACCCTAATAACCTAAACGATGACACGTCCTAATTTAAACCTGTACGAAAGAGCGTACCAACGACAACAAAGGCGACAGAAAACAAAGTGACCAATATGATATTGATTGAAAATCCTTTCAGGGTGTGAATAGACAATCTGGGTATTCGATAGAAACGAGCGTGCAGGGCAACCAGAACAGTCATTAGCAATAATAGTAATTTGAGACTAATAAGAATACTAAAATCATTATCAAGTTTAAACCATGCAGCAATGTTGGGTAATAGCTGGTAGGCCATCCAAAGTCCAGTGCTTATTTGCAGCACCAAAGCCGGCATCCCAACCCTTTCAAACAGCTGCTCAAATTGCATCAGACCATCAATATTTCGGGATAATAGCGCTTTTGGTAAGACCACCAAGGTCAAAATCAGATGACCACCTGTCCAGACAGTAGCGCCTAACAAGTGTAGTATGAGTATATAGTTAAGCATAGATAACAATCCTTAAATGCCACTGACATAGGGCTTTATGTCGATTAACTGAGGTACTTAATCATGAAACGCGCCGCACAATTACAACCATTATCTCGTCAACATCATCTAGGTCTAAATCTATCTCGCCATGCTAAAGAGTGTGCTGATGAATCTAACGCAATTGCCGAGCATTGGCTAAATATCACGTCTTATATTAACGAGATGCAACAGCATTTTCAGATTGAAGACAATCTAATGGCTCATGCCTTACAGCCTCATAGCAGCTCCAAACCTGAGGTGGCATCGGTACTAAATACACTTGCTGCGCAGCACAAGTCCCTGCATGCACTCATGGCAGAGGTTCAAGATTTGCCGCACTCTCAAAGCAATCACGTCACCGTTGGACAAGTCAAAAAACTCGCCACCTTGCTATATGATCATATTCGTTTTGAAGAACGAGAATTGTTTCCTATCGTTGAGCGCTATCTGACAACAGAAGAATTAGAGGCTATTTATGATGCCAGCCCAGACGGTATCAAACGCTCCGATGAGAACCGTTAGAGCACGTTTTTTATCAAAGTTGTCTTACTCTATAGCGAGATAACCTGCGTCAGAAAAATACTGCTGTCCAGCAGGCGAGCGCAGATAGTTTGAAAAATCGGTCGCGGCAGCAGTCTCACTAATCACCAACCCGTCTTGCAAAATAGGGGGGTAAGACTCTGGCGCTAACGTATAGAACTGCTCAGGCGTGGCTTTAATCGCTGTCAGTTGTGATTGAGCGACAAAGCCATAATCGACATTGCCAGTGTGCGCATATTGAAACGCTTGCCCGATATTTTCAGCTTGAATAATGCGACTTTGCTCAGTGAGAGTGTCAAAGATATTTTGTGATTGCAGGTACGCTTGTGCCGACTTGCCATAAGGGGCGAGTTCTGGATTGGCAATGGTGATTTTGCTATCAGATTCAGACATCAATAATGCATTTAAAGTAGTCGTATTGAGTCCTTTAAGGGATTTGTTAACACTATAAAGTGCCAGCTGACCTTGGGTATAAGTAAAGGGCTCGTGGGTTGCTTCGTCAGCAGATTTTGCGTTATCTAGTTTTTCTTTGGCAAGCTTGGCAGGAAATTCTTGATTGGCGGATAAAAATATCGTAAGGTGCGCCAGAGGTAATCTGCGCATATAACTTACCTGAAGAGGCATAAGTCACGTCAATCGCTTGTGCAGGCAAATTCTTATCCATTTTATAACCCGCAATAATCTCAGGCAATACATCTGATAAGTTGGCAGCCGCTGCGATGCGCAGTGTTTGACTCTGCTCAGTGGCATTGTTGGCGTCCGATTGAACAAGCTCAGCGGTTTGCTCTTTGCTACAAGCGGTTAGCGTTAACACTAAGCAAGCTGATGATATGGTTATCATTTTAATCATTATTATAAAAACCTTCTTATTATTGCTCTCCAGTGTCGCTCACTGTTATTGCTAAAGGTTAGCTATCGCTTTGAGTAGTCATTTGAAGCGCATTATTACCCATTATTACTAAGCCATTTAGAGGAATCATCTTGGTAATATTCTTGCTTCCAAACTGGAATGTCGGCTTTAATAGTATCCAATATCCAGCGACAAGCATCAAAGGCAGGATAGCGATGCGCTGAGACGACGCCAACCCAAATAGCGACATCACCAATCTCTAATGCACCGATACGATGGATGGCAATGGCATGGGTAATCTCAAAGCGCTTTTTGGCTTCTTCAATAATGGCGCGACCTTGATTGATGGCAAGGTCTTCATAACCATAATAGGTCAAACGATTGACGCTACTGGCATTATTGTGATTGCGTACCCGTCCTTCAAAGCAGACAAACGCGCCGCAGCTGTCATTATCAAGTATGCTTTTAAGCCGACTTTCATCAATATCGGTATCTAAAAGTGCAAAACCATCACGTTCAGCGATGAGATACGCTCATCGATGCTACGCTTGATGCTCATCGACTGCCCATGTACATTGTCTGTCATTTCTTCTGCCTATTATTTAACAATATTGTATAACGAGGTTTTTAACTTTGAAGCATCGCGTAAAGTCACGGCGCTCATAAAAAGTAGATTTATAAAGGAAGATAAAGGAATAGGTTAATAAAAAGCTATTTTAAATTAACCACCAGCAACCGGCGTGATAAAAACCACGCTATCGCCGTCATAAATCTCATCGGTCCACTTGGCAAAATAGTCATTTACCGCCACGCGCAGCTCTGACTGCGGGCGACTAAAGCGATGCTTTTGGCGCAGCTGCTCGTATAGCTCTGTTAGTGAAGTCGACTGTGGCACCTTGATTTTTCTTCATGGCAATTGGCTTCATCGGCTAAGCTGGCAAAATATAACGTTAATATTCATCAAGGCATCTATCTCTGAATTTGTATTGCTTTCTACTAAAGTGCTCATAGAAATCTCCATTATTTATTCATTACTAAGCTTTTTGTAGATGGTATTCATAAAGCCAATTTAAGCATGTTGATAGTCGGACTTACCGCCGGTTTTTTTCATGAGATGGATATTATCAATCACAATGTCATGCGAGATGGCTTTGGTCATATCATAAATGGTTAAGCAAGCGACACTGACGGCGGTTAATGCTTCCATTTCTACCCCAGTTTTATGAGTAACTTTGACGGTAGCAGTCACAGTGAGACTGTTTTGGTCATCATCGTATGCAAAGCTTAAGCTAATTTTATCTAAGGGCAAAGGATGGCAAAGTGGAATCAAGTCGTGGGTGCGTTTGGCTGCCATGATACCGGCAATATGAGCAGTCTGAGTGATGCTACCTTTTTTGGTCATGCCGTCAGCGGCTTTGATTTGCGTATAAATGTCTGCAGGAAAAACCACTTGTCCGCTTGCATGTGCTTCTCTGGTGCTAGCCGTTTTGCCACTCACATCGACCATGGTAATATCACCGTCGCTGTCTAAATGGGATAAGCCAGATTGATTGTTTTTATTATTGTTGTTCACTTGGTCGCTATTCATTTTTATTTCTCTTAAATGGTCAGTTTTTCTGAAAGCTAGTTTCTCTCAATAAACCTTTTTATAAGTCGTTTAGTTTGTAAGTCGTTTAAAGCTAAATAGGCATGCTCAAAATCTTTAGGCGTATTGAAATTGGTCAAATACTGCCAGTTTTTTGCAAAAGGGACGGGCTGCACAATCGGTTTAATAAACTTCATCACTTGCCGCTGTCCATCGTCAATATAATCCTTTAAATCAGGCTCAATACTTAAACGATATAAACCTAACAATGGATATAAATGACTGTCATCGGTCAGGCAAATAACAGTTTTATCAGGATTTTTCGTCATATAAGGTTGCAGTTTTTGCCATAAATCGGTGACAGGAATTAAGCTGTCACAGCTGATAACCATCAACCAAGATTGCTGCCAGCTTGCGTCTTTTGTTAATTGGTTTGAACTTACCAAACTCTTTAATGATTGCAGCGCTGCTTCAATCGCTACCAACGCGCCACCTGTTTCAATCGGCTTATCATCATTGCTTGACAGAATCTTGTTAGAAAGATCGTTAGCAGATAGATAATCAGTAATATGAAAGACCGGCGATGGCGAATTCTTAATCAAATCTGGATTGATGCTAAAGCCGCGTCCATTATCCGCAATCATGATAGGTAGATTGCTTATGATCGCAGCACTCAATTCAAGCGCTTTTCTAACATGGTAATCAAGCAAACGCTCACCTGTTGGCAAGATAAGCTCAGCTTTTGGCGATCCCATACGTTTGGACGCACCGCCCGCCAAAATTACGATACCTGCTAAGAGATTGCATTTATCTATCTTTATTAAGCTATCCGCAACTTCAAGCATGAATTAATCGTGACCTGGATTGGTGCGCATAAAGTGCGGGACAAAATTACAAGGACGCGTGCGGCTATCGAGCTGCTCTTGTAAGATACCTTCCCACGCAGTGCGGCAAGCGCCTGATGAGCCGGGTAAGCAAAAAATGCCCGTGCCATTTGCCATGCCAGCCACAGCGCGAGATTGGATGGTAGACATGCCGATATCGTCTTTTGAGATTAAGCGGAACATCTCACCAAAACCATCGACCGATTTATCAAATAATACGCGACCGCTTCTGGCATGCTGTCGCGGATATAAAAGCCAGTACCGCCAGTGGTGATAATAGCGTGCACATTTGGGTCGGCAATCCAACCGCTGATGACGGCTCTAATTTTATAAATATCATCGATAATTAACTGACGATCCGCCAGTTGGTGCCCTGCGGTGGTCAGTTGGTCAACTAAATACTGCCCTGAGGTATCTTCTGCAAGAGTACGACTATCAGAAACCGTTAAGATGGCGATATTAAGTGGGGTAAAGGGTGCTTGCAGCTTACTCATGAATAATCCTTAATAAATACGCTTGTTATGGAAATAAAAGTTTTTATTATTGATACATTATTGATTTTATCCACCAATCATCGACAAATTATTCATCATGCCGCTATTAGATTCATGAAGATGATGATGTTCAGGTTTGATTGGCATAAAGCTATGGAGGGTATTAACAAGTCCTGCGACATCATCGTGTGCTAGATGCTGACGAATATCGTAATTACCTTGGTCAAATAGGCATAAATGTACTTTGCCTTGACTGCTAACCCGTAAGCGATTGCAGCTATCACAAAAATGAGCAGCGTAAGGGGCAATCATACCGATACGACCTTTATAATCTGGATGGCTGTATTCTATCGCTGGTCCATCGTTGCTGCCACGTATATGAGTTTGCCAGCCATTTTTTAATAAGTAATTGGTAATAATATCGGACTGTGCATGCTGCGCAAAAAATAAATCGCTATTATCTCTGGTCTGCATAAATTCAATAAAGCGATAAGTGACCGCTCTATCTTTGACATAGTCTATGGCATTCATCAGATTTTCAAAGGCGGTTTCAGCCATTAAAATACTGTTTATTTTTAGCTTAATATCTGTGGTCGCAAGTAAGGTATCCATATCAGCCAAGAGCTGAGGCAACATATCAAAGCCAGTCATTTTATGGAAGGTTGCGGCATCAAAGCTGTCCATACTGATATTAAGCTGATTCAGTCCAGCCGCTTGCCAGCTGGCTAAGTGCTTACCAAGTTTATAACCATTACTGGTCATGGCAACGGTCTCAATGCCTTTGGTGTTTTGATGGTTTTAATAATATCGACCACATCACGGCGTATAGAGGGTTCACCGCCTGTAATCCTGACTTTTTTAGTACCAACTTCGGCAAATCCGCGGATTAACGTGGCAATTTCAGTGACGCTAAGCTCGTTTTGTGGTGGTTTGCCTTGATAGCCATTGGGCAGGCAATATTCACAGCGAAAATTACAGAAATCAGTAATCGATAGACGTAAGTAGGTGAGACGTCGTGCGAAACCATCGGTTAATGGTTGAGAGAGCGTGACCGGAAAATACGTCGACGTGCTAGCAGTTTTCGATGCAACGTTCGATGATGAGTCACCATCAAAAATAACGGGTGCAGCGGCAGGCGCATACAATTGCGCATTACCTAGGGTAGGGGCAAGATGGTTCATAGATGATTACCATTAATATTAAGTATAGTGTGTACTTTTAGGCGTTGCCTCAGGTTGTGAGTGGGAAGTTCTATTTAAACACGATTATGACAGCTTGCTAGCAAATAACCATTCACCGTAAGTGACCCAAAAACTACCACTAAAGTAGTAGATGCTACTTGGTTATGATTTTTAAAATCAACATACGCCACAAGCAGTTTCTCATGATTCATGGCTAATCAACAGTATAAAGAGTTATTAACTGTGTAACTCTTTACACCCTTGATTAGCCATGCATTTTTAGCTATACTGTTATTAATGATTCAATTATTTAGCTGTTTTTTAGCTATTATTCAGCGATGCAACCAAGGGAAAGGTTGCACTTTTACGGTTTTACCAGCGGCTACATTGCCAGAATCTTGTGCCAATACAATAAAGCAATTGGCGTGGCTTAGTTGTTTGATACGGTGCGATTGTTGCTTGGTAAAGCTTTCAACTTGGAAATCGCCAGGTTCGTTTTGGGATAATATGCCTCTTTGAAAATCCATCCGTCCCGCTGATTTTTTGACATCATTTTTAAGCGTTGCGGTTAGGCTTAACTGCATGGGTCGCTCTTGTGGCGCAGCGCCTACCATTTGCCACAAGGCTGGAATGACAAATTGTAGGCTACCAACGATGGTCGATAGAGGATTGCCGGGCAAGCCAAAATATAGCACTGGCTTGGCAAGATTTTTAGTCAGCTCGCCAAAGACAAATGGCTTACCGGGTTTCATCGCGACTTTATAGTGGTTAATCTGCCCAAGCTGCTCAATAACCGTGGTTAAAAAATCATAGTCGCCAACCGATACACCAGCCGTAGAGATAAGGACGTCACACTCTTGCATGGCTTGGGTTACGGCGGCGGTGGTTTTATCTAAGTCATCTGGGATAATGCCATAATCACGAATAGTCACCGGCAAATCAGCGAGTAAGCTTTTTAGGGTAGGCGTGTTCGAGTTATAGATTTGCGCCAAACTCGTCAGCTCATTGCCAATGGCCACTAGCTCATCACCGGTTGCGAGTACACCAACGGTTAAAGGCTGATAGACCGTCACTTGACCAAAGCCCAAATTAGCCAATAAGCTAATATCAGCAGGATTTAGGCGTTTACCCTTTAAAAAACCGCTTCGCCAGTTTCAACTTCTTCGCCTTGCTTACGGATATTATCATCATGCTTAGCGTCTTGACTGAGAGTAATGGCATAGGGCTGCGATTTATCAATGCGGTCTTTTATGGCGGCAAAGTTGGTATTTTCTTGCATGATGACCGTATCGCAGCTATCAGGAACGACCGCACCAGTAAAAATACGCACCCCTTGTCCTGCTGTGATGTCGCCACTATAAGGACTGCCTGCTTGTGATTCACCCACGATATCAATCGTGCTGTCTGCCGAGAGTATGCTGTCTTTAGCGATCGCATAACCATCCATCGCCGATAGATTTTGTCTTGGTATTGCAAAAGGCGAGACAATATCTTCTGCCAATATATGATGACGGCTGTCTAATAAGTCGTAGCTTTCGACCACTCTTTTGTGTAGCGGATAGTCGTTAGTATTATAAGTTTCTATGCGCTGCTGTATTTCAGAGATAAGTCCTGCAACCGTAATCATAAACGTCTACTCATTTTATTAATATTGAACTGTGTTATTGATATTGAACGACACATAGCATAAGAGGTAGGTAATGTCTTAAGAACCTTTATACCATAGCAGCTACTTTATAACATAAGAATTAAGTGACCGACAGCGGACTGCTTAGCCACGGAAGATATTCTCTTGCTCAAGTGTCATCTCGATACCTTGAATATCAGCTTCATGCGCTAAGGTAAACAGGTAATCGCATAATGATTGGTGAAAGGCTTGTTGGCTCAATTTATTATGGATCGCAGGGCTGACTTGCTCATAAGTCATCTGTATCCCAGGTTCTTTATTGAGCACCTCAACGATGTGAAAACCGTAACGGCTTTCGATGGGGCTGGGCGCAAGTCCTTTATTGAGCTTAAATAATACACCTTCAAATTCTGGTACGGTTTGACCTTTGCTAATCACACCCAGTTCGCCGCCTTGCTCTTTTGAAGGGCAAGCCGAATGCTGGCGTGCCAACTGGATAAATTCTGCATCAGGATTGGCGTTATTTTTGATTTGTTCGATAAACTCATACGCGGTCTTTTTAAGTTTTAAGCGCTCATCGCCATCTTCAGGCGGGCATGCCATAAAATATGGCGTACAGTCATGATGGGATCAGTTTTAAAGTCAGTCATATTCTGCTTATAATAGCGCTCACAAGTTGCCATATCTGGCATCGTTGCTTGAACGTTTTTGTCTATTAAAGTAGAAATGGCTTGCTCTTCGTCGTTTTCCCATGCCGCTTCACCAAGGCTTGGCTCATCTAAAACCGCCAATCTCAGTAATTCGCGCACAACCAGTGCTTGCGTCGCTAAAAAGACGGCGTCTTCTTTGTTTTCTGCTGGATGATATTGCAGCTCTTGGGCGATATTGGTTCTATCTATCATCACCCCATTGACCGTCACTGAAGGCAGCTCATCACGGCTAGAGGCAATCAGGTTTTTATGGTTACTGCGCTCTTCTGCCATTGCTTTTTCGATGAACTCTTGGTCAGAATGCGGTTTTTGCAAATCAGACAAGGTTGGCATTACTCTAAGAATATCATCACCGCGACCAGTAGGAGTGTGATCGGCATGACTGTGACTGTGATTGTCATTATCATGGCTGTGATGTTTACCACTGTGCACATGAGCGTTTTGGTTGGTCGCATGGTCGGCTGGATTGTAGGTACTGACAGTCATGGCTTTGCTCCACTAAGGATTCTGGTAATAGAAATTCTAAAATATAGGGCGTGTTGATTCATCGTTAAAGGTAGGGTAAAGAGCAGTATCTAGGTGAGGGTAGGGTTAAAAATGCCATTCCATTTAGATACTGCTCTACAGCCTTACTGAGAGTTCTTTTGTCTGACAATTTGATAGCGACGGCCGAAATACCAAATTGGCGCGCTGATGATATGAATAAGCCGTGTAAACGGAAATATCGCAATCAGGGTGATGCCTAGCGCCATATGCAGCTGATAAATTAAGTCAGTTTGCTCAATGCGCGCCGCTGCCTGCAAAGGTCTTAAAATTGTGATGTCCTGTGCCCAGCCTGCCAAATTCATCATGGTGTAGCCATCTAAATGCTTCACTGACGTAAAGATGGACAGCAGACCCAAGTTCAGCTGGATAAATAACAGCACCAGTACTAGCTTGTCTGAGAACGATGAGGTGTTTGAGATACGGTCATCGGTAAAGCGTCGCCACATGAGCATGACTAAGCCAAACCAACAAAACACGCCTGCGATACCCCCAACGACCACTGCTAAAATCTGCTTATGTCCGGCGCTGATAAATCTGTCATAGAGAAAATGCGGCGTCAACATTCCAAATAAATGACCGAGGAGCACCACGATAATGCCAACGTGGAATAAGTTGCTGGCAAGGCGCATGTTTTTGCTTCTGAGCATCTGCGTCGAGCCTGTCTTCCATGAATACTGAGATAAATCAAAACGTACCCAAGTACCAATAATAGCGATGGTCAATGCCACATACGGATAAACGCCAAAAAGGAAAATTGTAGCCATTTAGGTGGCTAAAGACTGCACACTAGGATCTGCGATATTCTGTCCTTTCTCCTTTATATGATTTAAACCGTTGGTTGGTTTTAAAATCTACCCAGTGCACTGGAGCATCGACTGCATTAGCAGCAGAGGCATTTTTTATACCAGCTTTTGCTGCAAGATTTTGGGTACTTGTTTGTGACGGGCAGCGCTCTTCTTGTTGCGCATCTAAAAACGTCACTACTTCTTCTTCCCATTCTTTATCTAATGCTTCAAAGCTGTCATCACGCTTCTCTTTGCTGATTTTTCTTGGTACTCTTCAACGATATCGAGCGGTTTACCAGCGATTTGCAATAGCGCATTAAAGCAGCCTTTATACAAGCTACCGCGACCTTCTAATCTGGCGGCAAGCAAAGCGAGGATATGGCTAACATCAGCGATATCCATACGAATTTGAATATCGTCTTCGATAATGGTTGCTTGATACGCTAAAAATTCGAGATATAAAGGCAGATAATCAGGCAGCTCTTTCACGCTAATCTCAAAGCCTGCTTCTTGATACTGACCCATCAAATCGACCATCGCTTGACCACGGTCGCGCGATTCGCCATGTACATGTTCAAACCATAGTGATAAAGAACGACCACGCTCAAACAGACCGTCATAACGCGCTTGCGCCTCAAGAGAGCCGGTATCGATTAAATCTTCAATCAAGTCGATGATTTGCGCACGTACTTCAGGGCTAATTAGTGTTGATTTGGCGACAATCTCTGTGCAATCGGCAAGCGTATCGCCGAGAAACAGCTCATTACTTGGATAATCGATAAGTAGACTGAGTACCTTGAGTAGTTTTAAGTCTGAATGGCCGATGGTTGGTTGGGTAATTGGCTCATGCACTGAAGTGCTGTTATTAAGTTGAGTAGTTTGCATCTTATGACTCCCACTTCTGGACAGTATCGATGAAATCGCGGCGATTGGTTTTGCGTTGTCCAAACATGCTATTGTCCGAATGTCCTGAACAGCCTTCGCCAAAGGTGAATCCGCAACCATTACGCTCAGCGAATGCATCACTCAATGCTTCTTCACGATGCGCCGTTGGAATCACAAAGCGATCTTCGTAGTTAGCAATAGCGATAGCGATACATCTCCCACTTGCAGCTTGGTCAAACCCACATCATCCAAGATACTTTGGACTTCTTGTTTTTCAACCAATTGCATACGCTTGTAGCTACGCATAGCAAGTAGGCGCTTCAATGCCAAACGTACTGGCTCTTCATCGCCTGCGGTAAGCATGTTTGCTAAATAGCGCAGTGGAATACGTAAACTGTCGACATCTGGAATGAGACCATCCATACCGACTTTGCCTGCTTCAGCAGCATTTTGAATCGGTGATAATGGCGGTACATACCAAACCATCGGTAGCGTGCGGTATTCAGGGTGTAGCGGTAGCGCAAGCTTCCAATCCATCGCTAGCTTATAAACTGGTGAGCGCTGGGCTGAATCAATGACCGATTGCGGTACACCGTCTTTTAATGCTTGGGCTATAACAGCAGGGTCATTTGGATCTAAAAATACGTCTAACTGTGCTTGATAAAGGTCTTGCTCGTTAGGGGTGCTTGCTGCTTCAGCGATTTTGTCAGCATCATAAAGCAGTACGCCCAAGTAGCGGATACGACCAACAGGTTTCTGAACAAACGGTCGGCAAGCCGGCTTCGATACGGGGATAACAGAAGATACATTTTTCAGATTTCCCCGACTTCCAGTTGTAGTAAATCTTTTTATACGGGCAGCCTGAGATACACATGCGCCAGCCGCGACATTTTTCTTGGTCAATCAAGACAATGCCGTCTTCTTCACGCTTATAAATCGCCCCACTTGGGCATGACGCCACGCAAGTTGGGTTCAAGCAATGCTCGCACAGACGTGGCAAATACATCATAAAGGTGTTTTCGTACTCGCCATAAATCTCCGCTTGAATGTTGTCAAAGTTCTTATCTTTGCGACGTTTTTCAAACTCTGAGCCGAGGATTTCTTCCCAGTTAGGACCCCATTCAATCTTTTGCATCCGCTTGCCAGTGATGGCTGAGCGCGGGCGGGCGATAGGTTGATGATTACTGATAGGTGCGGTATGCAGATGCTGATAATCGAAATCAAACGGCTCGTAATAATCATCAATCTCTGGCAGGTCAGGGTTAGCAAAGATATTGGCGAGTACTCTGAACTTACCACCGATACGCGGATTGATAGTGCCATTGGCATTGCGTATCCAACCGCCTTTCCATTTGGTTTGGTTCTCCCACTCTTTGGGATAGCCGATACCGGGTTTTGATTCAACGTTGTTAAACACGCATATCCATACCTTCACGGCTGGTCCAGACGTTTTTACAGGTGACTGAGCAGGTGTGACAACCGATACATTTATCAAGGTTAAGCACCATGCCGACTTGCGAACGAATTTTCATGGATCTGTGCTCCAAATAATAGTAAAAAAGCAGCTTTATGTTCTTCCTAGATATCCTGAAATCAGGATATTTTTTCGATAGAAGAAACAGCTTTACCCTTCAATGCTGGTTGGTAACGGACGTGGCAATTCGTTATCGGGTTTGTCTTCTAGCCAGTCGATTTTTGACATTTTACGAATCACGACAAATTCATCACGGTTACAACCGACGGTGCCATAATAGTTAAAGCCATAAGACTGCTGGGCATAGCTGCCAATCATATGCGTCGGTTTCAAAATCGTCCGAGTGACCGAATTATGGATACCGCCGCGCGTGCCTGTTTGCTCAGAACCGGGAATATTGACCAGTTTTTCTTGGGCGTGATACATCATGGTCATGCCTTCTTTGACCCGCTGGCTAACGATAGCACGGGCAGTGATTGCCCCATTGGCATTGAACAGCTCAATCCAATCGTTATCGACGATGCCGGCTTTTTGCGCATCGACTTCTGACATCCAGACACAAGGTCCACCGCGACTTAGGGTCAGCATCAGCAAGTTTTCAGAGTAGGTACTGTGGATGCCCCATTTTTGGTGCGGTGTTAAGAAGTTCAGTACAATCTCTTTATTGCCATTTGGTTTAGCGTCTTTGAGCAGCTCAGTGGTCTTGGTATCGATAGGTGGACGATACTGCTGCATTTGCTCACCAAACGCCTGCATCCAAGGATGGTCTTGATAAAACTGCTGACGACCAGTAATCGTACGCCATGGAATCAGCTCATGGACGTTGGTATAACCCGCGTTATAACTGACCTGATCTGACTCAATACCTGACCATGTCGGGCTTGAGATGATTTTACGCGGCTGTGCGACGATGTCTTTAAAGCGGATTTTTTCGTGCTCGCTAGATTTGGCAAGATGAGTATGGTCGCGACCAGTAAATTCAGAGAGCGCGCTCCATCCTTTTACGGCGACATGACCATTGGTCTCAGGCGCGAGCATCAAAATCATCTCAGAAGCATTGATGGCTGTATCGAGGCGTGGTCTGCCTTCAGAGATACCCGTTTCAGTCACGCGGTGGTTTAAATCCCCCAGCTGTTTGACCTCGGTTTTCATGTCCCAATTCAAGCCTTTTGAGCCATTGCCCAGTTTTTCTAAGGCAGGACCCATAGAAGTGAACTTTTTATAAGTGCTCGGATAGTCACGCTCAACCACTTTAATCATTGGGCAGTTTTTACCCGGTACAGGTTTTTCGCCAGCCGTTTTCCAGTCAGTGCCACCAAATGGCTGTGCTAATTCACCCGGGGTGTCATGTTGCATTGGCAAGGTGACAACGTCAGTTTCAACACCTAAATGACCTTTTGATACTTCAGAGAAGCTCTTGGCAATGCCTTTATAAATTTCCCAATCGGTCTTAGATTCCCACGCAGGGTCGGTTGCGGCGGTTAATGGGTGAATGAATGGATGCATGTCTGAGGTATTCATGTCATCTTTTTCGTACCAAGTTGCAGTCGGTAGCACGATGTCAGAATACAAACAGGTAGAAGACATACGGAAGTCTAATGTGACAACCAAGTCTAATTTACCAGTTGGGCCTTTTTCTACCCAATCGACTTCTTTTGGTTGCAGGTGACCTTCTGCATTTTCTTTATTGAGCAAGCCGTTTTGGTGCCCAAGAAATAATGCAGCATATATTCATGACCTTTGCCTGATGAGCCCAATAGGTTTGAGCGCCAGATAAACATGTTGCGAGGGAAGTTGGCTGGGTTATCAGGTGATTCACAAGCAAAGCGTAAGCTGCCATCTTCGAGAGAATCGACAACATACTCTTCCACGCCTTTGCCGCTTTCCTTGGCTTTGGCAGCGATGGTCAGTGGATTGCGGTTTAATTGCGGCGCTGAAGGCAACCAGCCTGCACGCTCTGCTTGAATGTTGTAATCAAGCATATGCTCAGGGAAGAACTTTTTATCGACGAGAGGCGAGAGTATCTCATGGGCAGAAATGGTTTCGTGACGCCACTGTGAGCTGTGATTGTAAAAGAAGCTCGTGCCGTTCATATGACGCGGTGGACGATGCCAATCAAGCGCAAAGGCCAATGGCAACCAACCCGTTTGAGGGCGCAGTTTTTCTTGACCAACATAATGTGCCCAGCCGCCGCCAGATTTACCGATACAACCGCAAAGCATCAGCATGTTAATCACGCCGCGATAGTTCATGTCTAGGTGATACCAGTGGTTCATACCCGCGCCGATGATAATCATCGATTTACCATGAGTCTTATGGGCATTTTCAGCGAATTCACGCGCGACTTGAATGACGCGCTCACGGCTCAAACCGGTGATGACTTCTTGCCAAGCAGGTGTGCCCGGTACGCTTGCATCGTCATAGTCGTCGGTGACGTGTTCGCCGCCAACACCATTATCCACGCCCAAGTTGGCAACGGTTAGATCAAAGACGGTCGCAACGATAGCGGTGCTGCCATCGGCAAGGGTAATGGTTTTACAAGGGACAGTTTTTTGCTGTATTGCTTCGCCCGGTACAGAGGTGAAGTGTGGGTGTGACACATGACCAAAGTAATCAAAGCCGACTATGCAGGTCTCATTGCTATCTTTTAACGTCAGTGTGAGGTCAATATCTGCGCCTGTCGTACCATTCTTTTGCTCAAGATTCCATTTGCCTTTTTCGCCCCAACGATAACCGATAGAGCCGAGTGGGGAAACCAGCTCGCCATTACTATTTAGACCGATGGTTTTCCATTCTGGATTGTTTTCTTGACCTAAATTATCAATTAAGTCAGAAGCACGCAGATAGCGACCTGCATGGCGCGCGCCTTCTTCACCTTCTAGCATGACGAGGACAGGTAAGTCAGTGTAGCGCTTGGCGTAATCTAAGAAATAATCACTTGGCTGCTTAAGATAAAACTCTTTGATAATCACATGACAGAATGCTTGCGCAACCGCTGCGTCAGTACCTTGTTTAGGATTGAGCCATAAGTCAGTAAGTTTAGAAACTTCCGCATAGTCGGGGGTAATAGAGACGGTCTTAGTGCCTTTATAACGAACTTCGGTAAAGAAATGCGCGTCTGGTGTACGTGTTTGCGGGACGTTTGAACCCCAGGCAATAAATAATCAGAGTTATACCAATCGGCTGATTCTGGCACGTCGGTTTGCTCGCCCCAAACCATTGGCGACGCTGGTGGCAGGTCACAATACCAGTCATAGAATGACAAGCAAACACCGCCGATAAGTGATAAATAGCGACTACCGGCGGCGTAACTGACCATCGACATCGCAGGAATCGGAGAGAAACCAACGATACGGTCAGGACCAAAAGTTTTGGCGGTATAGACATTACTAGCGGCGATAATTTCATTGACTTCTGCCCACGTTGAGCGAATAAAACCGCCCAAACCGCGCTTGGATTTATACTGTTCTGCTTTGATAGGGTCTTGGACAATGCTGCCCCACGCATCGACAGGATCAGGATACTGCGCTTTGGCTTCACGCCATAATTTTAGAAGCGGTTTACGTACCTTTGGATATTTCACACGGTTCGCTGAATACATGTACCAGCTATAACTTGCGCCACGAGGACAGCCACGCGGTTCGTGGTTTGGTAAGTCTGGACGGGTTTCAGGATAGTCAGTTTGCTGCGTCTCCCACGTGACCAAGCCGTTTTTTACGTAAATTTTCCATGAGCAAGAGCCGGTACAGTTGACCCCATGCGTTGAACGCACGACTTTGTCATACTGCCAACGGCTACGATACACATTTTCCCAGTCACGAGACTCATCGCGCGTCTCACCATGCCCATCGGAGAATTCGCCCTTTTTACGTTTAAAAAAACGGAATTGGTCGAGTAAATGGCTCATTTCGCTATCCTCTGTATTATTGCCTATGGGGTATCTAAAGCTGAATGGCGTGGTAAAAACAACCCTTTGCCCAAGCTGTAAATGTTTTTCGATGGTATTATTTTAAGTAAGCCATCGCCCTCTTGCTATCCGCTAACATGAGCAGAGCACTACCACCTTAGTAGTAGCGGTAAATGATAAAATTTGCTTAAAAAATCGTTAAGTATTTATGAGTTGGGCTTATTTATAAGCAAAATATGGATTGGTAAAAATAAAAAAAGTGCTACTTACGCTGGCAAGTAGCACTATAAAGAGCGATGTTTTTAATTTAAAAATCTGTTTTTAGAGGATGATTTATACAAGGCTACTTTAGCAGGAATCTCAGCATTAGGCGGCGACTGTAATACCACCATGTACCACGAGAACAAAAAGACAATTAAGCGATAAAAGTACCATCAACACCCAGTCCTGAACCAAACATTTTTGGGACAAAGAATGCGCCATAGGCCGCTATCGCTGACGTGAAGCCAACCACTGCTGCTGATTCTTTACGTATTTCGACAAACAAGTCCTCTGTACCTGCTTTTTGAGGTTCAAGGCGTTCATGAAAGGTTCTGAAGATAACGGGAATCATGGTAAAGGTAGAGCCGTTACCGATACCTGTGGTAATAAATAGCACCATAAAGGAGATGAAGTATCCGACAAAGCTGCCCTCATGAGTCTCGCTAGGCAGGAAATACATCACCGCCAATACCGCCAATACCATCACGATATAGTTCCAAAAAGTCACTTTTGCGCCACTGGTTTTGTCAGATATCCAGCCACCTAAGGGGCGAAATAGCGCACCAACTAAAGGACCCAAGAAGGCAAACTTAAGTGCATCAATGGCGGGAAATGAGTTTTTAATCAGCATCGGAAACGCGGCTGAAAAGCCAATGAACGAGCCAAAGGTCGCCATATATAGGATACACATGATCCAGTTATGTTTGCGTTTAAAGATAACGGATTGGTCTTTAAAGGAAGCTTTAGCAGTAGCAATATCGTTCATGCCAAACCATGCCAGTGCTGAAAATAGCAGAATAAAGGGTACCCAAATAAAGCCTGCATTTTGTAGATAAAACAGCTGACCACTTGCAGAGACTTGTGGGTCGCCGCCTAAGCTACCAAAGGCTGCTACTAATATAATCATCGGTACAACGAACTGCATCACCGACACGCCAAGGTTACCCAAACCCGCGTTTAGCCCAAGAGCAGTGCCCTGTTCTGCTTTTGGAAAGAAGAATGAGATATTGGACATGGAGGAGGCAAAGTTACCACCACCGAAGCCACAAAGTAGGGCAATGATGGCAAATATCATAAATGGCGTATCAGGGTTCTGAACCGCAAAGCCCATCCATAATGCTGGAATTAACAGGGATAAGGTAGATATCGCTGTCCAACGTCGCCCACCAAAGATAGGCACCATAAAAGAATAAAAAATTCGCAGCGTTGCCCCTGATAGTCCGGGCAGCGCGGCGAGCCAAAACAACTGCCCATCATCAAAATCAAAACCAATCTCTGGCAGACGGACGATGACGGCACTCCATACCATCCATACTGCAAATGCCAATAGCAACGATGGAATGGATATCCATAAATTTCTACGCGCGACTTTTTTGCCGCCTCCTTCCCAAAATTCTTCTACTTCAGGTCGCCAGTCAGTGATGAGCTTACCACCTTTGAAGTTGTAATTATTGCCCATGTTATTCCTCACTTAGTATCAGCTATGCCTAGTTATGTTCAGTATTTTTTATCATCAAATGGCTGTCTAAACTTACAGTAAACCGTAGCGCTTACTCTTGTTAATGTTGATAACAAAGAGCCGCCGTACTGGCTTATGAGCGCTATGAATCACTTGCTCTATCAAAAAATGATAACTCACGGTACTGTGTTATCCCGATGAAGAGTATTCATACATAGTGGTATACTGATGACTAAAAGGGGTATATTGCGGGTAGGTTTATCACTAAGGTTTTGCTTGTCGATGGACGGATAAGTGCGCTGTAGTATTTTTTATGCTGTATGTTTTTTGCTTTTGCGACGTTCAATTTTAAGATCTCAAATCTTTTGTGCAGAAAGTGTTTGATGGGAGCGCTATTAATCATGTCTAATCTACGACGGCAGTTTGTTCCTTCATACTTGGATTGCTATTACGATCATCGCTACTTTGTTTTTGATGTCAGCGATAGGCAGCGGTGCGCTCGCTTGGGTCGCAAAGTCTGATGCTGAGGCGATTAATACCGCAGGCTCGATACGCATGGCAACGTATCGTATTAGCTTTCAGCTAGCGACTGACTTTGCGGATAACCATCCCTTTAGCTCAAGCCTAAATATCAAACAAGATGGCTTAGATAGTGACAATGCGCCGCAGGTAGAAAAGCAAGACAGACTGGATTTCTCCAATAAAAGTGAGTCTGAAAAAATAGACATACTGGTTGAAGACATGGAGAGTCGTCTCAACAAATTACAAGCGTATCAACTGACCAGTGCCAACAGAGATAAGGCGATCAGTGATCAATGGAGCCAGATAAAATCACAATGGTTTCGTGATTTAAAACCAGCATTGTTGGCACAAGACAAGCAAGGCTTTTATAGTGATTCAACCAAGTATATTGACGATGTCAATCGTTTTGTTGGCGCGTTACAGGATAGAAATGAGCAGCGTCAGACATGGCAGCAAAACCTACAAATACTATCACTGATACTGAGCATGATTATTATGCTGATAGGCGTACGGAGATTACAGAACTCAGTGCTAATGCCTATTCAACAACTCATTAAAGCCAATCGGGCGTTTAAAGAAGGCAAATATGATACGAGAGTGTCTATCAGCGGTTATAGAGAATTTGAAGCGCTTGGCAATTCTTTTAACGGTATGGCCAGTACTATTGAGAGGTATCAGCGCTCACTTGAGAGTGAGGTACAGACAAAGACTCAGCATCTGGTAAAAGCCAACCAAGCCTTATCGTTGTTTTATGATTTCTCAAAGCAATTGACCAGTAGTCCTGTGAGCTTACATCGGCTTGATGAATTGATTACTGGCTTTGGGTGTATATTCCCATATTTAGATTTTACGCTGTGTATCCAAAGCAATATTCTAACCAATAAAAACTCTATAGCCCTGCACGATGATAGGATGAAGGAGCTATGTACCAAACTCACTTGTGATAGCTGCTCTATTAAAGAAGACGTTTATACCAAAACGTTTCCGATTATTCATCAAGATATAGAATTTGGTGAGCTAAAGGTCAGACCAAAATCTGTCTTAATGACCATAAAGCTTATGCAGAAGATAAGAAAAAAAGCGAGGAAGATTCAACACGCATCAAAGTAGTAGAGGTGGATAGTAGTTACTTAATTGCTAAAAATAATGAATTGATCGTTGTGCTGACCAATCTCGTCAGCACCGCCTTATCGCTACGCAGACAAAGGCAGCAAGACCATCAGCTTATTTTACTTGAAGAGCGCTCGACCATTGCTAGGGAGTTGCATGATTCTTTAGCACAGTCATTGTCCTATCTAAAAATACAAGTCAGCGTGCTCGAAAAACATCTGCAACTGTCTGCTGATAAAGACAGTGGGCTGGTGGTATTTGATGAGCAAAGTCAAATCAAGGTTGGGCAACATATCAGTCAAATAAAATGGGTCTGAGCTCTGCTTATCATGAGCTGCGAGACTTATTGACGACTTTTCGCTTGACGATTGATAGCGGCAATTTTGATGAAGCTTTGTATGAGGCGGCTGATGAGTTTGCTGTAAAAGGGCAGTTTGACATAAAGGTCAACAATCAAATCCTATCCTTGAATCTAACGGCAACCGAACAAGTGCATCTCATTCAAATTATAAGGGAGGCGCTGTCGAATATCAGTCGCCATGCCCATGCTAACAGCGTCACTATCGATTTGGTTTATGATGATGAAAGTAATTATGTAGCGATGATGGTCAATGATGACGGCATCGGCATATCAGGGACTGTCAATCAGACCCAGCATCATGGTTTAATGATTATGAAAGAGCGTGCCTATAAATTAGGCGGTGATTTGATCATCTCTAATAATGTGCCCGCAGGTACCAGTGTCATCGTCAGGTTTGTACCCAGTTTCTTTACGGATTATATGGCTGAGCAAAACTAAGTGAATCGGCTTAATAAACGCTCTTAACCACTGCATTGTTTTTTGTAGCATTTTTCAATTTGTGAGTTTTTATGACTACTAAGTTTATACGTCTGCTTCTCCGGCTCGGCTACTATTGGTCGATGACCATCCTATGCTGCGCCGCGGTGTCGCAGAACTGCTCAGTCTCGAAAGTGATGTAACCGTCGTTGGTGAGGCGAATAACGGACAAGAAGCGTTGGATTTTTTGGCAAACAATCCGGTCGATCTGGTCATTCTAGATCATAAAATGCCAGTGTTGACTGGTATCGAAACCTTAAGAGAAATCAAAGCCAGAAATATTGACGTGGCTACCTTGCTATTTACAGTTTCTGACAGCGGAGAAGACGTACAAGAAGCATTGAAATTAGGGGTGGACGGATATTTGCTAAAAGACATGGAGCCTGAGTTAATCATCGTCGATATTAGAAAAGTGTTGCGCGGTGAGTGGTATTAGTCCCAATTTGGCCTCAATTGGCGCAAACATTACGTACACCAAGCATTGAAGATATCGCTGGCAATCTCACTACTAGAGAGTTGCAAGTGATTCAAATGATTGCTGAAGGCTTAAGTAATAAAATGATCGCCAACAAACTGGATATCGCAGAATCCACAGTAAAGTGCATGTTAAGCATATTTTGAACAAAACCGGACTACGCACACGGGTAGAGGCAGCAGTATGGACCGTGAATCATTTATCAAAGTAGTCGTTTGTCAAAATGGTTATTTATCGAAGTAGTTGTTTTTGAAAGCGTTACTTTTTGAAATCGCTACTTTTGAAAGCATTACTTTTTATAAAAAAATCATGGGTCATCTGAATAACTCCTATTACATGTGTGGATAGCTCTCTATATCAGTCAAAAAAAGCCACCGAGCAGTGATTCTGGGTGGCTTTTTTATTTTATAAGCTAATCAAATTAGCCTTCTTCAGCGGCAATTTGACGATCGACCGAGGACATCTTGTATTCGTCACCAAAGGCATCTTCAGGCTCTTTTAACCAAAAGAAACAAAGTACCCAAGCGATAAATGCACCTATCGCAATGATAAAAAGAACTGATTTGGTTCGACCAAGGTAAATATAAATAGATAGAACACAGCGCCAACGTTGCCATAAGCCCCGCCATACCAGAAATTTGACCCGTTAAGCGCCGCTTAATTGAGGGGATAATACCAAAAGTTGCACCTTCTGCTCCTTGCACAAAGACTGAGCATAGAATCGTAAAGACGACCGCGATAAACAATGGCCACTCTGCATTCAGCAATCCCATCAATCCAAAGCCGATACCGATACCGAACATGTATACCAACATCACCAAGCGACGATTGCCAACCTTGTCAGAGATATAGCCGCCAAGTGGTCGCGCCCATAAGTTAACAAAAGCAAAGGTCGATGCGACTAAGCCTGCGACGGTAGGGTCGAGCTTCCACGTTGCGGCAAAGAACATCGGTAGCATAGAGACGACCGCCAGCTCTGCGCCAAAGTTAGCAAAGTAGGTGACATTTAGGGCAGCAACAGAGGTAAAGGGGTATTTGTCATCCTCAGGAATACCCGCTTTGAGCAGCGGTACGTTGACACTGATGGCTTTATAAATTTGATAAATAACCACCACAGCGATGAGAGTATAAAACCCCCAAGCGCCTGTTTCGCTCAGGAATCCCATGTTTTTAGTGCGATAAACCAATACACCCAATACGCCATATAAAGGAATAATAAATAGACAATATAATAATAAATCTCTCCAACTCGATACCTCTAAAGCACCCGCCTTACGTGCTTTTTTATGGGTATCTTGTGTAGGACCATCGGTGATCAAAAACCAGTAGGCTACCCCGTAAGCGGCCATCAGTAAGCCAGATAATGCAATTGCCCAGCGCCAACCGTCATCACCACCAAAGAACTGTAGCGCAACCGTGGGAATGGTAATCGCTGCGGCAGCTAACCAAAATACCCCAGCCTGCATAAAATCCTTCGGCAAAGCCAATGTCTTTTGGCTTAAACCAAAGGGCAGTCATGTGAATGCCAACGACGAACCCTGCGCCCACGATAGACATAAATAGGCGAGCGACGAACAGCTGCATCGCGGAATCACCAAACGCGAAGAACCATGTCGGTATCGCCATGACGACCATCAGTATGGAAAACACGCGACGCGGACCGAAGCGATCCAATGCCATACCGACCACCACTCGCCCTGGAATGGTCAAAGCAACATTGGCAATGAGAAAAATTTGATATGTTCAGAAGTTAAGTAGCTTTCGGCCTCTAGCATAGAAGTGGCTAGTGGTGCCATATTGAACCAGACATAAAAGGTCAGAAAAAAAGCAATCCACGTATAGTGGAGCGCTCTTATATCACGGCGTTCAACCTCAAGTAGCTCTTTTGCATGCATGACAAGTATTCTCCACCGTCGAACTGGATAGTTTAGATGGAGTTAATGTAGCAATAAGTAAGCTCGCTAACCATTAGGCGAAAGCAGTATGAATGTCATTTCACATACTACTTAATGGGGATTAAAAAGTGGCTTTAATATCCTATTATTGATGGTTAACTAAGATGATATGAGGATAGCAATACATTTGAAAATATGATGCGCTATAGTAATAACCATTACTGTGCGTGCTTTTCTCGTTTATCAATAAAATTTTATTCTCAAGTAAGCTGTTAAAAAGGATTGGATACACCCATCAAATTAGCCAAGGAGTTACCATGAGTCATACTGTCGCCTCAAACCCCGTCATACCCAGCCATTGGAAAATAAAGCGTTCGACCCACTTTTTTACTAAAGATAAAGTCCCAAAAGCCTTGTTGACTCATCACAATACAGCAGAGGGTGTAACGGCCAAATTTGTGTCATGCAAGGCACGGTTACCTTTTATGGCTTTGCTGATGAAGCCGCCACTGAACCTGAAAAAACCATTGTTATTAAAGCAGGGCAGTTCGCTGTCAGTCCGCCTCAATATTGGCACCGCGTAGAATTAAGTGATGATGCCCAATTCAATATTAATTTTTGGACAGAAGCGGATACTGGTAATAAGTCGCTGTTCAATAGCTCAAAGATACATAGCAAGCCTATCAAAGAGTTATTTGATCAGTCGGATGAATCATAAGGGCTATATATATGAATCAGCTATTAAAAATATCCTATTCATAAGCAAAAAAATAAGGCCACGAATGGCCTTATTGTATTAAGAGTTTTGATAGTAAGGATAGTTATTATAGCCAATTTCGGTGCCACCATACATCGTGGTAGGATCTGCCTCGTTGAGTGGCCAATGATTGGCGATGCGCTCAGGTAAATCGGGATTAGCAATAAAGGGACGACCAAAAGCAAATAAGTCGCCATAACCTTTAGCTAGCATATGAACCGATTTTTCCGTCGTGTATTTACCCGCATAGATAATACGTCCTGAAAACTCCGCTCTGACCGCTTGATAAAAAGTCTCTGGTAAATCAGGGGCATTGTCCCAGTCAGCTTCTGCAATAGATAAATAAGCGATACCCGCTTGTTCAAGTACTTTAATCGCTTCAATATACGTATGATGTGGATCTGATTCCACTAGCCCTAAATACACGCGAGTTTCATCTGTGCTAGCAAACAGCGGTGCAAAACGTACGCCTAAGCGATCAGCGCCAACCACCTCACTGACGGCAGCCACGATTTCTTTTAAGAAACGCAAGCGATTGGTCAATGAACCGCCATATTGATCATCACGTGTGTTGCTATGCTCAGAGATGAACTGATTCACCAAATAGCCATTGGCACAATGCAGCTCGACGCCATCAAAACCTGCCTCCAATGCATTGCGCGCGGCTGCCGCATACATAGCGACCAGTTCACTAACTTCATCAGTACTGAGTGCGCGTGGCTCACTAGGATCGGCTAACGCGCCTTCACCTGGTGCTGTTTCGATAAATACTTTTACATTGTCAGCAGTGATAGCTGATGGTGCAATTGGCTGAGCGCCTTGTGGTTGTAAGCTGGTATGAGACACGCGACCCACATGCCAAAGCTGAGCGAAAATGATACCACCTGCTGCGTGTACCGATTCAGTGACCTTTTTCCAGCCTTCGATTTGGGCATGCGAATGTATGCCTGGCGTCCACGCATAACCTTGACCCCTTGGCTCAATTTGCGTGCCTTCAGTGACCATAAAACCTGCAGAGGCGCGCTGTGTATAGTAGCTTGCCATTAATTCATTAGGAATATTGTCCGGTTGCGTGCTGCGAGAGCGTGTCAACGGTGGCATGACAATACGGTTTTTTAACGTATATGGTCCAAGTGTGACAGATGCAAATAATGGGCTGGTATCGATATTAGATGGTTCCATAAAACTCTCTTTTAAAACAAATAGATTGGGTTATTGTTTAAACCATTGAGCTTGTTTTGATGCTTTATTACTGCGTAAGTAAGGTTGGCAAGCATAGAGTTTTATGGATACAATCGGAAACAGGATTTTGTTGTTTAAGATACAATTATAAATGGTACATATTATGAATGGAATTAACCGACTTGATATCAAGCAGTTGCGAGTGCTACATGCTGATCTAAAAAATCTCTCACAAGTCGCGCGCAAAATGGGGCTGACACAGCAGGCAATCAGCGAACAATTACGTAAGCTGCGTGATTTGTTTGATGATCGTTTGTTTATTCGTCAAGGCAATAGCATGGTGGCAACTCCCAAAGCGCTATCGATGCAGCAACCCATTAGTCGTATATTAGAGCAGTTAGAAGCACTGTTAGAGCCAGATATGTTTTCGCCGCAGACTTATAAAGGCGTATTTACGATTAGCGCGACCGACTATGCGACGCAGGCATTATTACCGCAGTTGTTTCATATAACACGCCGCGACGCGCCTGATTTGAAGTTAATCGTACGTGATTTTGCCTCAGACAATATCAATCAGCTTATTGCGGCAGGCGAGCTTGATCTGCTGATTACTTTCCCAGAATTTATCCCTGATAACTTGGCTTATGTGACGCTGCTTGAAGAACAACATTTTTGCATTACTGGTTGCGATAATAGTTTTACAACAGAGCCGCTGTCACTGGCGCAAATTGCTGCACACTCGCAGCTGGTGGTGTCACCTTCACGCGCTAACTTACGTGGTTCTCATGATCAGTGGTTTGCAGAAAAAGGTCTTAAACGAAACATTGTTATGTCCGTTCCTAGCTTTTCTGCAGTGCCAGATATCCTCTATACAACCGATATGATTGCATTTTATCCCTCGCGTTTATTGCCAAACAGTCGGGTTAAAGAGCTCAAAGGCCCTGCCACCCACATTTAAGGTGATAGCAGCATGGCACCCACGTACCAGTCACAGTGGTATACACCGTTGGCTGATTGAGCAATTACAGCAGTTATCCAAGTCTGACTAGGGCATGACCTCATTTCTATCTGCATTTTAAAATGAGGGCAGGCCCTAGAGCGTTATCGTTTATTCTTCGTCATTAGTTTTACTAAAGCCATTTTTATCAAAGCTGCTTTTATCAAAACTAACATTACTGATGCCAGAGCTACTTATGCCAAAGTCCTTTGATTGCCTCCCACTGCTGAGTAAATATTGAGTCATTGCCGTTGGTGGATTGATTGGCTTTTGGCAATATGTGCTCGTAATAAGTACCTTTAAGAAGCTTAGTTAATAGACCTTCGCCGATGAAACCTTTACATCATTGAGTGTATTCGCGGCTTTTAGTAATTGACGGATATCGTATTGTAATGGGTTTATATCGGGGACTTGTTTTTGCACGTTTAATAGCTCATAAACTGCGACACGAGCAGTACGAACAGAGCTCTCCATGGTAAATACCACATCATTATGTGTCTCGACGAACTGACCGACTAGACCCATATTGACACAACCATCAGGGACTATCTCAGGGCGATCGCCTTTAGCACGAGGCATAAACATCGAGGTGATGTAGGGCATATAAGCCGTTCTGACGATGGTATTGGCCATGATTTCTCTATATCATCGAGGATACCAAGGTGATGACAGAGTTCGCTCAAGATCTCTTTGCCTGTACATTCTGGGATGGGTTTTTTGACATAATTGCCTTCTTTATCCATAAACAAGGCATATAGCCATACGACTAGCGGTCTTTTGCTGATCAGGGAAATGCGGTTGACGGTTACAAGTAAAGCTCATCAACCAGTTTGAATCCGTAATCGTAATGATGCCACCGGTCACTGTTTTACCCTTATAAGGGTCGTTGACAGACAGCGTTTTGAGCTTATCAATAAAGGCAGACGGCTGGCAGGTCAACGTCGCCGACATCCAAGCAGATTTATCCACATGCTGATTAAATTTTTCTGGATGACCAAGACGGCAGATTGCTTAGCCAGATTATTCCATACTTTCCAACCAGACGATTGCCCCATAGTGTCTTTTGTGAAGTCCAGCGTCGGCGCAGTATGATCATCACCATAGCGGGTATCTTCGGTCATGGAGCCAGTCGTCACGATGACGTAATCATTGCTACCCATAGGAATGGTGGTTTGCTCACTCGCTTTCTCCGTGATGATGGCTTTGACCTTTTTGGTGCCTGTTACCTTGTCAGCATGCTCAAACTCAATGTCTAAATCGGTAACGAGCGTGTCATACTGAAACTGCACACCTTTATCTTTTAAATAGTTTTGTAGTGGCATAACAAAGCTATCAAACTGATTGTATCTTGGGAATACCGTCAGACATGTCGTTTAGACCGTCCAATGCGTGTAAAAATCGATGCGTATAAAGCTTAAACTCAAGTAAGCTGTGCCAGTTTTCAAAAGCAAACATGGTTCGCCAAAATGTCCAGAAGTTGCTACTCAAAAAGCTGTCATCAAAATACTCTTCAATAGTGATATCGTCTAGCTCTTCCTTGGGTTTTAATAGCAAACGAATTAAAGCGAGTTGGTTGGCTTTACTCAATCCCAGTTGACTGAAGTCTTTTATCTCGCCTTGCTTATGGATCAGGCGTGCAATAGAGTAATTAGGATCGGTGTCATTTGCTATGCGATACTCATCCAAGGTGCTATAAGGCGCAGGCATTTCAAGAGCGGGGATATCTTGAAATAAATCCCAAAAGTTTTCGTAAGTGAAATCCATTTCACGACCGCCGCGCACCATATAACCCGTCTCAGGATTGCCGCTACCATCTAAGGAGCCACCTGCCACGTCAAGATGCTCTAAAATGGTAATGTTTTCAGCGGATACTTTGCCATCTCGGATGCAGTAATAAGCACTGGCCAAACCTGCAATACCGCCCCAACGATATAAACCTTACTGTCCTGATAAGCGTCAGTGGGCGTCCCAATATTGCGCTGATAATTACCAATTTGGTCAGGGAAGGGTAAGCGCTTGCCTGGTATGTTTGCTACACGGGTTTTACTGGCATCAGGCTGATGGATAAATGTGTCGTGGTCTACCGGATTATTGGTTTGAGTCTTCGTAATTTTCATAGGTTCATCCTTATTGAGTAAGACTGATATAAAAGGTTATTTGACTAAAATGAAGGGTTTATAGACAGACTATAGGGTATTTTATTAAACAATAATGACATCGGTTGAAAGTAATATAAGTACTTATTGCCAAGTTATGCGTTATCCACTGGCTAATGGCTGGCTATTTATGATGGTTGCTAACCACAATAAATTCTATGCAATTACGTAGGCGCTGTTTCATACGCTCCAGCAACGGCACAACCTTGATAGCTTTTATTATCATAAGTCAACGTCACCGTAAATTCATTTTGATAGCCATTATCATCGGTACAAATCTGGCTGTGTATATTCAATAATAGGTTTGCCGCTAACGGTACTCACGTATTCCACACCTTCGGCATAGGTCGAACGAGAGACAACGATGGTCGTTGGTTTCAAAAAATCTGCTTCAATGCTGAGTTGGTTGCCATCAATTACTGTGCGCCAACTTTTTTCTGTATTACCAAAAGCGGTGAACGCTGATAACGGTTCTTCGGGGCTGGACGGCTCCATGCTTAGCTGTTCGTCAGCGTTCTCTTTTGCCGTGTTGTTAATGATAGCTGTTGATTCTTTTGCCGTGGTTGGTTGATGACTACTACAAGCCATTAGTGAAAGACTACTTGCTAAGCACAAAGTACTAAAAAACAAAGGACGCATCGCTTTCCTTTAATATTTAAAAGAGAAAGACTTTGTGAGCGCCTTTCTTTAGGGTTAGTTGAATAGCTGTATGAGCGAGTGATATTAAGCTCTGAGTGTACAGCAGACAGGCTTTGCAATCAGTGATAAGTGACGGTGATCCGCGATATTATATAAAATACAAACACACCCTCTATATTAGTATTATTAATATATGTATAAAATTTCACAGTACAGAACAAGATAAACTTGGCAGACTCTATAATCATAGAGATATTGATGACATAAATAAAAAAATTAGCGACTGACTTGAATATGAAGAAGCCACTTAAACAATAAGTGGCTTTTTGTGCCTTGCAATGGCTGATAGTACAGCTATGCGCTCAATAAGCTGCATGATGTTATTGATGATAAAAAGAGAGCAGCGCTAAATGAGTACAAGGTTGTATCTATCAACGGCAAGCTAATTGTTGTTAATTAAAAGGTGCTGGTCAACAGATAAGAAAAAAAACTTTTGTCATCATATTGTCATGACGGCATCGTATCCTTGAGCCCACTATAAATGGTGGTTTCGTATCACTGATGTCTTTATTCATTAAGTGATGCATTGATGATGGTAGACGCATCAATATAAGGTTTATCTATGAGTGTTGCTGGTCGGCTTGGTAGTATTTCCACACGCATGCTGATTATTTTAGCATTGGCTTTTTACTAATTATCCTGATGGTGTATTGGGTTATTGAGACTCAAGCTAAGCCTCGTATATTGGAGATGACTTCAGAGACAGTGGTTGAAACGGGTAACGAAGCTATTAATAGCATTATGGCGAATATCAGCCATGTCGACGGACTGGCAAAGGCAACCAGTGCGATGGCGGGCGGCTTGCCAAAAGAAGACGGTCTTTATAGAGAAACCTTTGGTAATCTCATGCAACAGACCGATCAACGGATTATGGGCGGCGGCGTGTGGTTTGATCCAAATATGTACGCTCAAAACCGAGAGCGTCAGTCGTTTGTGTGGGCGCGTGATGACGCAGGCAACATGCAGCCGTTAGAGCAGTATAATCAAGTGCGCCAAACGCCGAGTCCCTATTATAGAGAGTGGTGGTACATTCCTGCGATGTACGCACGCCATGACCACTGTGTCTGGAGCCGTGCGTATGTCGATCCGCAAAGCAATCAGCCGATGATGACGTGTGCCAAGGCATTGTATGACAGTCGCAATCAGGCTTTTGATGGGGTAGTGAGTTTTAATCTGCTATTAGATAACCTCGATGAAGCCATGAAAAAGTGGCAAGATAAGCTGGGTGGTTATGTCTTTTTGGTAGACTTGGACAATCGATTTTTGACCTTTCCTGATCAATCTATGGTCACGCAAGCGACTGAAGATAATCCCCAAGGCGAGATGGTAACCGCGCATCAATTGGCCGAGAAACATTCAAGCTTTGCCCCTATTGCGGACAGCCTAGATAGCATTAACCAAACACTCATCGATGAGGCTGTTGCCAAAGATGAGAGTCGTTATACGCTCGCGCACGTAGTATTTTGAGTACGACCAATCTGAATAAAATCAGCGAACAAGAATCCAAGTTGCTGTCAGCATTGCTGCTATTGAATATTGACCAAACGTTTAATCTGGTAGACAGTCACTTGATTGAGACCATCGCTGTGCCCAATGATTTTGTGTTGCAGCAGTCCGCCACCGCCTTTGTGTTTCGTATGCCATTTACCTATTGGAAGATGGTCATCGTCAAGCCCAATAATGACATGATGAGCGTAGCAAATGCGTTGTCGAACCAACTGATTCAAACCATGCTACTGGGTTTTATTCCCCTGTTGTTGACCGCGTGGGTGTTCCGTCGCTACTTTACACGACCGCTAAAATATATGGCACTAGCAGTGGCTGATATGGGCGCATTAATTGAGCAAAAAAAATATCAACAATTAAGCGCGCTTAAACTGCCACACTCAAATGTCAGCGAAATTCAAATCATCAGCGAGCAGACCAATCAACTGATTGACCGCGTCGTCGAAAATGAAGGCGCACTTGCCGAAATCAATGTCCATCTAGAAAAACAAGTCGCTGCCCGCACCCAAGACTTGCAGCAAGCCATGGATGAGTTGAAAGCCTCACAAGTGCATCTGGTGCGCTCCGAAAAAATGGCGACATTAGGTCAAATGGTGGCAGGCGTGGCGCATGAGGTCAACACACCGCTGGGCTACGTGCGAAGTAACATGGAATTGGTTGGCGATAATCTTGTTCGTTTTGATGAATTGCTACAGCATACCGATCAATTATTGCAGGCGTTAAAAGCGCCAACTATCAATCAAGAGCAAGTCAAGATACTGATAGAAGAGACTTTACAATGCTGTGAAGAGATTAAAGAAGATGAAGTCAATGAAGATTTGGCAGATTTAATCAAAGATGGACTGTATGGCGTCGATCAAATTGCTGAACTGGTCGTCAGCTTGCGCGACTTTTCTCGACTGGATGAATCAAAAGTAAAAGATGTCGATATCAATGATTGCATCAATACCTCATTGATTATGGCTCGCAATAATTTAAAAACCTTAGACGTCAATACCAATCTAGCCGAGCTGCCGCTCATTCAGTGTAATCCTTCACAAATTAACCAAGTATTACTAAACCTTTAATAATGCCGCGCAAGCCATGCCGCCAGATCATAAAGGGACATTGCAAGTCAGCTCGTCTGTCGATGAGGCGCAGCAATATATTGTTGTACGTATTATAGACAATGGTGTCGGTATCGCAGAGCATATTTTAACGCATCTTTGAGCCGTTTTTTACCACCAAAAAAGCAGGCGATGGCACAGGGTTAGGATTGGCTATCACGGCACAAATCATTGAACAACATGGTGGATACATCGAGGTTAGCTCAATCGTTGGGGAGGGCACGACATTTACCCTCATGCTACCGATACAGTCTAGCGCTCATGAACCTAAACCTTCACAAGCTTTATTTGAAAGTTGAGAGACTTCCAATCACTTATTTAAAGAGAGTGTCATGCAAAAACCAAAAATCGCTTTTATCGATGATGAGCCACGCATTTTACGCAGTTTAAAAATGCATTTTCGTCAGTCACATGATGTATTTATCACCACTGATGCTAGCGAATTGATGAAGTATGTTAGCGAGCATGATGTGCAAGTGGTCATCAGCGACCAACGCATGCCAGATAAGCAAGGTACAGAAGTGTTACGTGATATCAAAGCGGCCTCACCAAATACGCTGCGTATTTTGCTGACCGGTTATGCGGATTTTGCAGTGATTGACTCTGTGAATGAGGGCGAAATTTATCGTTATATTACAAAGCCATGGCAGAATGATGAGCTTAAACAAATCGTCAATAAAGCCACAGAAATAGCTCAGCAAACACAAGAAATCACCCAAAACACTATGCAAGGTAATGATACTCAACAAGTTAGTGGTGGCAGTACTGGTAGCAATCGTAATATATTGGTATTAGATGACGACGAGAGCGTCTATCAGCAAATAAAAAGTCACTTTAAGAGTGCTTATACCGTGAGTTGGGCCAGTAACCTTGAACAGGCAGCAAAGTTATTACAAAAGAAACGCTTTGGCGTCACGATTACGGATTCGACGCTCAATAAAGAAAATATTACCCCCATTGTTTATGCCTTAAAAAACATCCAGCCAGATTTGATGGTTCTTATGTTGACTGAATTCAAAGACGCCCATATGGTCATTGATTTAATTAATAAAGGGTATATCGTTGTCTACCACGGCCGACCAACTTCTCTATCATGAGTATCAGTCTGGATCGCGCTTTTGATCATCACGAAAGATTGGTGCAGCAGCCGATACTGGCGGCTCGTCATCATGTTGAAGAAGTACCGGAGTCAGAGGCTTTTAACTTTTCTGAAAGGTTTCTTTGCCAAATTCAGAGGTTGGCGCATTAGTAGATAAAAAAATAGGGCACGCTAAACATGCCCTATCGATAGTTTAAAATGTCATTGCCTCCTATGTACATGAGAGACGTTTTTATTGCTCGTGATTCATTTGCTCGTGATTCATTTGCTCGTGATTCATTTGCTCGTGATTTATTTGCTCGTGATTCATTTGCTCGTGATTCATTTGCTCATGATTCATTTGCTCATGATTCATTTGCTCATGATTCATTTGCTCATGATTCATTTGCTCATGATTCATTTGCTCATGGTTCATTTGCCCGTGTCCACCATGCATATTGGCCATGATCATCGGCACCGCTATGACGGCTAAGCCAGATAACATCATGATTACGCCATTCACTTGCCTTAGGCGCAAACGCCCGATTTGATTGCGCATCCAGTTGACCGTTCCGTGCGTAGCGACGAGCATGGGTACGGTTCCTAGACCAAAGACAAACATTAACACGGCACCTGTGAGCGGGTCATGACCGATGACCGCCATAAGTAATGCGCCATAAACGAGACCACAGGGTAAAAACCCCCATAATAAACCTGCTGTTAATGCTCGAGGAAAGGTGTTTAAGGGGAATGCTTTCTGCCGCAGAGGTGATAAAGCTTGCCAAAAATGCATACCAAGACGTTCAAGCTTGTTCAAAAAAGGCAAACCTAGCATGGTTAATCCTAAATACCAAGACCAACCCTAGTAGGATGCGAGGTGTGCTATTGCCAACCATTAGGTGCGTTAATACTGTGGTGCCAATCACACCGGCAATTAGCCCAATAGGGCATAACTGAGTAAGCGCCCTAGATGGTAAGTTGCAATGAGGCCGCGTTTTTTTGCTGGACTAGTTCTTTCATCGATAGTCCGAATGCAGTCACGATACCACCACACATACCTAAGCAATGCGGCGAGCCAAAAAATCCCATTAAGAATGCTATTAATAGTGCCATAGTCATGAAAGTGCTTCCTATAATATAATACCAAATCCAAAAATACGATTAACTTTATTAGACTTGCTAAGCCTGTTAGCGGTCATAGTCAAAAAAGTTATCCTTATTATTCTAATTTTTGGAAATGGTATAAGAGAAATAAAGTCAGTTAACAATCTATCTTAATGACACCTAAAACTATAGTTAACACTACATAGAATGAGCGACCCGCGCCAGGTATAGCCGTGCCCCAGTTAGAGCTGCCATCTATCTCCTTATTCATAGACATAGTTCTACCTTGCCCCATGTAGGCACCGCCTAAAGGTAGGGCATGGTTTTTGTCAAAGACATTGTCGATACCAGCCTCAATCGCTACCTCTTTAAACTGATAGCCTGTACTGAGGTTTAAGAGGCCATAACCCGCCGTTTTAATTTCGTTGCGAGGGGTTGAGATATCATTTTAGCCGCGACGCCCACCACTTCGATTTGGTTTGTCCAACCGTTATTTTCCCGATTCAGGGCAACACTGCCATTGAATGGCATGATGTTATATAAGTCTGAGCCGCTGTCTTTATTTTCCCCTTTGGTATAGCTTAAGGAGCCTACTATATTCCAGTATCCCCAAGCATTTGCTGCCAGCTCCCGATTGGCTGAGATATCTATGCCATATATCTCAGCATCTTGGTTGGTATAGCGCAGCACATTATATTGATTCGCTGTTTGAGTGCTAGCTGCTGTGTTTGCCATGGGGTTCCACTGTACGGCATCGACATAGTCGTCAAGTTTGAATAGTAAGGAGTGGCTTTAACGCCCCAGCTATCATCAGCACCGCGCCAGTCTAAGGTGGCAGATAGGGTGTTGGATTTTTCTGGGCGTAGATTAGGATCACCAAAATAGCCATTACCGTCACCAACGGTATTATTCATGATGGCCGCCATTTTCCAAGTGGACCAGGTATAGCGTTCATATAAGCTTGGCGTGCGTTCTTTGTGCGATAGACCTAAGGCTAGATTTTTTTGTGAATCAATGTCGTAGCGTGCGAGTGCAGTAATATCAAAGTTGTTATCAGTGGTTCGGCGGTCACTGGCATTAAAGTTAGCGCTATCTCGCACCTGATTGGTCATATTGTTTTGACCATCGATTTGATAGCCATGTACTTCATCAGCACTGGTACGTACGTTTTCATAGCGAGCGCCAAGCTGGGTGCTCCAGTCAGATGAGATATCTTTTTCCCATTCGCCATAGATACCGATACGCTGACGCTGACCATTGTTGATATTTTGAAAGTCGTTTGGCGACATCATACCGTCGCCAGATGCCGCCCACGTGTCATCGAGCGTGTAGTCTTGATATTCAGCACCTATATTGAGCGTGCCTTGGTTGGTTAAATCAATAATACCTTTAAGATTGGCACCGATGGTCTCGCTACTGGTGTACATCGGCATACCTTTGGCATTACCATATAAGAACTGTTTGTCTTCCCCAAAATTCATATAGTGATCGACATCTTCATGATAGGCCTGTGCTTCTAACTGTCCCCAATTTAACTCGCTTTTGTAGCGCAAATTAATGCGGTCAAGCTGATTGTCGAGCATATCCATCCGCTGATTTGGATATAGCTCTTTTGGGACGTTTTGCCACAAATAAGTGCCTTGTAGTAGATGATTGCCATTCTTATAAGCCACATCTACTGACTGGTTTTTGCTTTCATAGGCGGTTGAACCAACTTCGTCCTTCGCTAAGGTTTTACCAGCGTTTCCTGTCTCTGTATAAGATTTAAAATCACCACCAGCTTTATAATTATCCGCCTGCGCAAAGCTGCCTTTATAGGTGAGGCTAAGCTGCTCGTTTGCCGCTGTGGTAGATAAGTTAGCACCATAGGCGTCACCATTACTACGATAAAATGTGCCAATTTCACCTGAGGTTAATATGTCGCTATCCGTTGAAAACATAGGCTGCTGTTTCGACAACGATAGTACCGCCAATGTTACCACCGACACTCACAGGCGTCACACCTGCATAGACGGTGGTCTTGTCTATAGCGCTTGGCGCAATATAAGACAAGGGTGAGTTCATACTGTTTGGACAGGAGGCGATTGAGTCAACGCCATCCACTAAGATACGCAGACGGTTATCCGCCAAGCCTCTCATCACGGGCAAGTTCGAGATACCACCGGCACTTTGGACATTTAGACCAGGTATTTTTGTCAGTATGGTGGCCGTATCACTGCTTGCCACTTGTTTACTGTTAAGAAGTTTTTGATCAAGGGTGGCGGCTGTCCCGAGTGCATTGGTACTAGAGCGCTTATCCGCTGCTGTCGCATAAACGACGATTTCTGGCAATTGAATATGTGGCTCATCATCAGTAGTAGGCATGTGCGCCTTTACGGTTGTGGAATCCGCATAAGCGCTACTGATATGCAATAAAGACAAAGCTAAAACACTTAGTTTTAAAATAGGTACAGCATTCATTGATGAAGATAACATCTTACTTTCCTAGAAATTCGCAAAAATATTTCATGAAATCGGTTATTCAGTTTTTACCAAGCTGCAATGTCAGCCAAGCCACTTATGGACTTAGACTAGGCACTTACTGAATATTTTCCGATATAAATAGATAGCATTTTGAGCACAATATTATGAGCACAGTTTTGAGCGCAATGTTTTAGGCAAACGCATACAAGTGCCTCAATCAGAGCTCAAATGAGCGCGTTGATTGAGAGCATTGTCACTAATGCTCTAGGGCGTGTCCTCAATTCAATTGATTACTTTCGAAATGGACTAAAAATGGCTAAATTTTGCCAAGCATCATCAAATAGCTTATTAATATCTCGATATATTTGCGCTACTTTTCTTGTTTGACGGCAATTTATCTCATGTTTATCACCATTTTTAAAATGAGGACACGCCCTAAAAATATTGGACTATAAATGTAGATAGTTATGTGAGTGTGACTGGAGGAGCGCGTGCGAGGGGTCGTAAAAAATTACTAGGAGAGTAGGTATGTGAGCGATACAAAAACGTGACTGAGACAATAGACAGCTCAATCAAAGCCGAGTCAGTAGTATGTGTAAAAGCGACTGGCAATAGTGCCGCAGACATGGCAGTGCAAAGGTCACAGCCAGTGTATTTTAAGGTATCAGGGTTAGATTCAGAGCTTTCAACCTTATCTTTGCTATACAAAGCTTCGTGCGAAGGTGCGGCGTCAACCGTTATAACTGGCTCAACGGTCGCAGGCGATGCTAAAGATAGGGATGCATTATGATGAAGGAAATGACGAGCGGCACTATCAATGGGTATGTTGTGATTCGTTTGCGCAATATCAGTCTGTATTTGCTCATACTGCTTAGCTGCCGATACAATCGGTGCAAGCTCTGCACAGATACCATGACCTAAGTGGGCATTATCATCCCATAGAGGTGTGAGCAACAGCGTGATGTGCATGATCCAAGCAAAACACGCGACCAACATGCCGAACCACATCGTTACCGGTGATGAATATCGTAAAACAAGCTTGCGGCGCTTAGTAGACATGATAGGGTCATCGTATTACCAGCATGCTGATGATGCATAGGTAACATTATAAGTAAGGAGGTGTGCTAAATTAAAACGTCAGTTTAAAGCATTTTAGAAAGAATACTTAAAAAATAGACATTATCATTAGCAATGCCATTCTAAGACAAGGGGTATGCTCTTTACAAGTCTTGTATAGAGATATATCGGGCATTGTAGAGAAATCGGTCACAGCGTCGTCATATTTGCCCAGCCTGCTATTTGCTGTACCTTAATTTGCCGTACCTTAATTTGTCGTACTATCCTTTGCTATATTTATATCCATCTTGTACTGAGAAGACTATATGACTGAAGTAGCTAGACGATAGCCAAACAAATGGGAAAGAGCTAATAAAACCCAGCGGAAAAGATAGGCTAATGTAATGCGGAGTGCGATTTTTTGTTTTACGCGACCAATATTGATGGTGCTAGCGACTTAAAAATAGTGAAATTTTTCGGTAAAAAAGAACAATTTAACAACTATTGCTCTCTATACTGTTTTTCTCGATAATATCGATTTTTCTCTCTAATTCTATAATCTGTAACTTACAGCTCTTATAGTGATCTTCTTGGTTGCCCTCTATGTCCTTAAGGGTTCTTTGATAGATACGGTCATACAGTGAGGTTAGGGCTTTTTTAATTGCTTTGATTTCTTTCGAGGATAAATCCATTTGCTTATCAAAATCAGGTGCTTTTATTTTTGCACATAGCTCAAAAAGTGTGAGATTAAAATCTTGATAGTATTGCTGCACTGAGTTTTCTTTTGATTGATCGCTATATTGGATGTTTTTTTTCATCAGAATGAGCAAAGCACTATCAATCAAGTTTTTTTCATAATCTGTCAAACATAAGTAATGGTTCATTACATCGATTCTCAGTTATTTCAAAATTGCTATTCAGAAGGCCATAAGTGTGGCTACTTTAAAAAAAGCCCAACCCTAATGACCCTTACAAATACTTATCTCGCCTGCTTAGTTTGGTCTTCACTCCTTAAAAGTCTTTATTGTGATGCGGCATATCGTCAATGGCTTTGAATAATCAACGCATTTTATAGGGTGAAAATGAAAGTATCGTGACAACGTCTACGCTTTATAAAAAATATGCCAAAGCCAGTCATCCTAAGCTATATATAAGATATCTTTTCATTCGCTATTACTTGCCCGTCTAGAAAAGCGCCAATATGACGCTTATAGCGTACCACTTAAGAAACCTTCCCTCATTAAGGTTACCTTTCTTCAATCTTCATAAATACTTAACGTTTGAATCATTTATCATTCTCGTTGTCGATAGAGCAGATTTTTATCATGATGCTTCTTATCACGTGAATGCTTTGCTTGATATTGAGTAAGGCACTTTCAATCACAACTCATAACCAATATGACTTTATACGAGAAAAAATAATGAAAAAAATAATGATAAGTTCAATGCTAGCCATTACTGCTTGCTTCACAATGGTTAGCCAAGCAAGTGCTGCGCCGCAAATTGCTAAACATCATGTTGTTAAAGTGAAGCATCAAAAGGTCAATGCAAAGTTTGATAATAAACATCAGCATGTTAAGAAAAAGGTAGTAGTGTCAAAGCATCAATCAAAAAACCAGCGGCTCATCTCAAAGCAAAAAGCAAATATCAAGCTAAGCATACTAATGGACATCGTTCTTAATCGTTCAGCTGACTGATATAAAATAGCGCCCATGTTAGGCGCTATTTTTTTGTTTCGTTGTTATGTAATAAATGCTATGTCACAAAGATAATCACTACTGACTGTTTAAAGTAACCGTCTTAGTACTACCATTACTACTAGGCTGACTCAGTGTCACTTTGCTTGCTAAGATATCGCCTTTGGCATTGATCTTGTAGCATTCTGATGAAGTGCCTGCAGGGTCAAAGCTGAGTAATAGATTGCTTGAGGTTTCTATACAGAACCATGCGGTATTATTTGTATCACGCGATAAAGACCAGTTTTGGTTATAAGTCCCTATCTTGTTACGCATGCTGCTATCGGCATAGACATTTTCCGTCAGTAGCTTACTAGAAGCGCCCACCGTCGCCATTTTAGGAATGGTGGTCGTCTGGTTAGATAGTGAGTATTTACCTGTACCGTCTGTAAAACCATGGAATATCAGTGGATTCAGGGTGAAGTAATTGATAGCGACGGATTGATTGGTGATTTGATTATTCATCTTATTGATGGTGTTTATTTCGGTACCTTGTACAGATTTATTATTAAATATCATACTGCCTTTAGGCGTCACTTGAATCTCTGCTGACACGCTTTGACTGCCGACAACTGCAACTAATGTATCACTGCGTTGTTTGGTATAGATGTTGAGCATGGCAGTCTCAACAGGGTATTGAGTGACGATGCCATTGACATTGTTGTTTTGACCCGTGTTCCCTGTCATTCCACCAGCACAAGCGCTTAAACCCAGTCCTGCTGCAATACATAAGCTTAGTGTCTTCATTATTTTGTCCTCAACTTTTAAATGTATGATTTGATATCTACTATAATCGAATTTTTAAATAATGACATCTGCTAACTGTCTTAGACTTTGCTATTTTTAGTCCGCCCATACCAACGGTACTTCGTGCAGACACATCCTAGTTATGATTTGGCTTTATAATAAAAATATTTGGTTGAGGAAATCCACAGGTAACAAAAAAGCCAGACAACTGAAATTGTCTGGCTTTTCGTGCAGCATCTTTTATCAGCTGTCTTAATTAGTTAACCATTAACCATTAACCATCAATCTATAGTCGCGATACTGCTACCGCTTAGAACTTCGACCTTTTGCAGGGCGCTTACCATTTGTAGCAGGTTTGCCATTGCCTACAGCCTTCTTGCCATTACCAAAAGGACGTCTATCTTTACCTTTAGAACCCGCTGGTTTCTAGCATCATCCTTGGCATGTTTTTTATTGCCCTTTGCTGCCCCCGCTGATTTCGAAGACGTTTTGTCTTTGACGAATCATCAGTACGAGCATTTTTTCGTGGCGCATACGAGATTTCTTGCCCGGATTACTGGCATCTGAAGAAGAACCTTCTATGGACTTAAGTAAAACAGACAACTCTTTTTCGGTTAAATCACGCCAATCTCCAACGGGAGTACCTTTAAGACTGACATTCATAATCCGCGTACGCTCAAGCTTCACCACTTCATAGCCAAAATGCTCACACATACGACGAATTTGGCGGTTTAAACCCTGCACTAGCGTGATGTTAAACACGGTGGGTGCCATCTTAGTAACCGGGCATTTCTTGGTCATCTTCCCAAGCATTGGCACGCCACCAGCTAAACCCTCAATAAAACTATCTGTTATCGGCTTGTTCACCGTCACTAAATATTCTTTCTCGTGGTTATTACCAGCACGAAGTACCTTATTAACCAGATCACCATTACTGGTCAAAAAGATTAAACCCTGAGAGTCTTTATCCAAACGTCCAATCGGAAAAATACGTGTACTATGTCGAACGAAATCAACGATATTATCTTTTTCTGAAGCTTCTGTAGTGCTCACAATACCCACGGGTTTATTCAAGACAATAAACACAAAATCATCCGCCTCTCGCGGCTCAATGAGTTGCCCGTTGACTTTTACCGTATCTCCAGCAACCACTTGATCGCCTACTTGAGCACGCTTACCATTGATGTATACATTACCTTGTTCAACAAAGCGGTCAGCGTCTCGCCTGGAGCAAATACCGCTTTCGCTGATGTATTTATTTAAACGAGTTGAGGAAGCGTTAAACATAAAGCACCGTTTTACCTGATAAGAAGCATTTTTTTACTAAGAAAAAAGCCTAAATTAAAGGGGTTATCAACAAAGAGATGGCTCACATTATATAGGAAATTCAATATCCATTTCGGGAGAGAAGGGCAAAACCTTAGAAATATATCCAGTATCGTATTTGTACCTATTAAAATCAATTTATCCCAATTTTGTTTCTACGGATTTGACGGCAGAGGTCATACTTTATGCACTGATTTTTATCGCAAGCTGAGTACTAAGAAATGGGCAATGATGACCAAGTGTTCTATAGACCCAGTACTACGAAGTATCAATGACTTGATAGAGAAGGGAATATTGGAAAAATCTGATGCTTCTAAGCGTAGTACAAATTACGAGGTTGCCTTGTGAACAAACTTGCTAGGGGTTTGAATTTTACTGTCCAGTTGGTTAGTTAGACTCTCTCAAGCTAGTTTCTACAGGATTGACAGCATAGGTCAAGGATAACCAAGCTGAGTACATTTCAAAAATGTATCATGTGCATGTGCTAAATTGGTAAGGATAAGCGATGTAAACTCACCGCGATTACCTATGTAAATTTGCTGTAATATAGTCACAGCATCGAATGAAAGGCTTATTAAAACAGCACATTCAGGTTTCTTATTATTATATTACGCCACTGATAACCATTAGCATGAGTAGCATTATTCTAAACTGACTAATACTCATACCGGCCAAAAAGCGTTTGCCGATGATATTGCCAATAACGGCACCTAATCCTAAGACAATGCCATATACCCAGAGCTTGACGGTGAATATACCAAAAAAAGAATAGCTGCCGATTTGTACCATACCTACAAAAAAAGAATTAGCCGTTTTGGTAGCAATAAGGTTTTCTTTTTCTAGTCCAGCATTCATATAAAAAGGGTTAAGTATAGGGCCGAGACCGCCCACTAATGTGCTCATGAAAGCAATCATAAAGCCCAAAGGTATAAAACCTGCTTTTGGCATATCAAAAGTTTTATTTACCTTACCAAACTTATATTGGAATATAGTAGATACCAAAAACACGCCAACCAATAACTGAATCCAGCCAGCATCTAAATGACTAAAAACAAATGCTGCTAGCCACACACCTATAATGGCACTTGGTACGTAATATTTGGTCAATGACCAATCATATCATTCCAGAATAAATATAGTCGAGATGTATTACTAATCAAAGTAGCCGAATTGATCACAGGTGGTGCAACCGCTGTCCCTATCATCCAAGAAGTGGCTGGTATCAGTAACATAGCACCGCCACCACCCGATATAGTAGAGATAATAAAAGCGGCCATGCCAGCGAAAAACAAGCCTACTAAATGCCAACTTGGGATGGATTGTAGTAAATCTAAAACAAGGAGCACTATAAAATCCTATTTCATGAGTGACATCAAGTGGTAGTAGTCAACTAAATCTGTCTAAATGATAAGAGGTTTTATTAGAGTAGCATTTTCATTCCTCTAGCAATTTCAACGCGTTCATTAAAAGTATCGGGTGTAACTATTTCCTAAAAAAATGGTGGTCATACATAGAGTATAACCACCACCGGAGTATTTTGAGAACAGAGTAACTAAAACTTAAATAGCAGGCTTAAATTTTCTACGGTAGATACTACTGGCATAAATACCATCAAAATAGCCAACAACCATAGCACTACTGTAATAGGGCTGCTCCATAAGATACTAAGCTCACCTTGAGAGATAGATAGGGCTCGTCTTAAGTTAGACTCCATGAGCTCACCCAATACATAGCCCAAAATAAGCGCTGATAATGGAAAATTTAGTTTACGTAAAAAGTAACCAAATACACCAAGTGCCACCATAAAGACCAAGTCAAAAGTCGTGCTATGGATAGAATATACGCCAACGAAACTGACCGCAGCAATGGCTGGTATCAAGATGTAGTTTGGTACATCAAGCAGTTTGGCGAACAAACCTACCAAAGGGATGTTCATGATTAGCAAAATCACGTTACAGATAAATAATGAGGCAATCAGACCCCATACGATATCTGGCTGCTCAGTAAATAACTGTGGACCCGGTGTAATGTTATATAACGTCAACGCACCCATCATGACTGCTGTCGTACCAGAACCTGGCACACCTAGCGTCAACATTGGCACAAATGAGCCGCAAGCTGAGGCATTATTAGCTGCTTCTGGCGATGCAACACCGCGAAGATCCCATCACCAAAGGTTCCAGTATCACCAGCGATTTTACGTTCACTAGCATAAGTCATTGCACTGGCAATCGTTGCGCCTGCACCTGGTAAGATACCAACGACAAAGCCCATTAGACCACTACGTAGCATGGCTCCAAAAGCAAAAGTAAACTCTTTAAAGTTTAATAAACTGCGCTTACCTTGTTCAATAACCTTGTGTCCAGTCGTTGTTTTTTCGAGCAAGATTAGAATTTCACTCACACTAAAGAAACCAATAACAATGGTGGTAAATTGAATGCCATCAGACAGATTAACCGAATCAAAGGTAAAGCGGTAAATACCAGTAACAGCATCAACCCCAACAGTTGCTAGACCAAGACCAATCAACGCGGCAATACCCGTTTTAACTGGCTGATCACCTACCAAACCACTGAGGCAGGTAATAGCAAATACCATCAGTACAAAGTATTCAGCAGGTCCAAATGAGATTGCCCATTTGGCTAATAACGGCGCAAATAGCACCACACCGATTGTCGCGATAGTGGCACCGACGAAAGAGCTGACAGCAGATAAAGACAGTGCAATACCAGCCTTGCCTTGTTTTGCCAATGGATAGCCATCCAAAGTCGTCATAATGGCGCCAGCATCACCGGGTACGTTAATAAGAATGGCAGAAATACGACCACCATATTCACAGCCAAGATAAACGGCTGCTAGCAAAATGAGCGCACTCTCAGGCGGTAAACCAAGCGCAAAAGCGAATGGCAGTAATATCGCTACACCATTAATCGGGCCAAGACCCGGCAACATGCCCACAATCGTACCTAAAAAAGCGCCGATGAGTGCCAGCAGTAAGTTTTGGGGGGTAGATGCAACAGCAAAGCCATGCATCAAAAAATCAAAAGTATCCATATTGGCTATCCTATTATCCCTGACAACAATCCGAGTGGTAATTTGACATCTAAAAATAGGTCAAATAAGACATATAAGCCAATACTGATTAACACTGAAAAGATAAAACTCTTTAGAGGATTACCTGCAAACAGTAAACCTACGGCGAAAGACATCAGAATAGTGGCAAGAATAAAGCCCAATACTTCAAAAATGAGACCATAGACCAATAAGGCAAGCGCACATAAAATAAGATTACGGATGATCGTTTTATTTAAACCCAATTCAATCGCTTTAGTAAAACTGGCGGGACGAAAAGCAACGACTAAGCAGCCAAAGGCAAGCAGGGAAAAGATTAAAATAGGGTAAGGACGAGGACCAATTGGGTCATAAGCAAGGGGCAACATAACCAATGGCTAAGTATATTAATATACTGACCAGTGCCATCAGCCCGGAAAACAAACGTTCCATTGTCATAAGGAGCATTCCTTGAATTTTGGAGCAAAAGGCTGACAGATAGATATCCTGCCAGCCCTTTGAGAAATACCAAAATATTTGATATTCAATTGCTAAAGGTTATTAAATCTCAACGTAACTATTTGGTTGGTGCTGCTTCAACAAGACCATATTCAGCAGATAACTCGCGTAGTTCGCCCGTACGTTTATAAACGTAGGCTTGTAGCTCATCGCCAGTCATAGAGAAAGGCAGCAATTCTTGTTGCTCACGTATCTCAGCGAATTTCGGATCAACAAGCATCTTATCGAAAGCCTCTTTCCACCAGTTATAAGCACTAGGGCTTACGTCTGGACCCATGTAGTAACCACGAACTACTGGCCACGTCACATCATAACCTTGCTCTTTCGCAGTAGGAATATCGGTCATCGTCCCGCCCAATCTTTCATCTGCAAATACTGCTAATACACGTAATTTACCTGCATTGGCTTGCGGCATAATCTCAGCAATACCGGCACTAACAACAGTAATATGATTGCCCATCACTGCTGTGATCGCCTCGCCGCCGCCTTCCATGGCAACATAAGTCATGTCACTAGGCTTAACACCAACGGCTTTAGCTAAAATAGCGGTTTGCATCCAATCTTGACCACCAACACTACCGCCAGCACCAAAGCTGATCGCTTTTGGATCTTTTTTGAGCTCAGCAACTAACCCAGCTAGATCTTTAATAGGAGAGTCTGCATTGACTGCAATAGCGCCATAATCAGTACCAACACCAGCTAGCCATTTCACGTCTTTTTCAGTGAATTTACCAAATTTACCTTGCGACAAATTAAGAATAGAGCCGGTAGAGAAGGCAATAATGGCATCGCCATTATCCCGATCATTGGCAACGATTTTGTTATAAGCAACAGCGCCGACGCCGCCTGGCATATAGGTGACGCGCATAGGATCTTTTAAGATACCAGTATCTCTTAAGCCAGCTTGAGCAAGCTTACACGTCAAGTCAAAACCACCACCTGGTTTGGCAGGCGCAATACATTCTGGACGTGAAGGGGCAGTAAGCTCAGTTGAGCCATCTGCGGCAGTCGCATCTGTACTGGCAGTTTCGTTTGCATTGTTACAAGCAGTCAAAGATAGGACAGACAGACCAAGAGCCAGATAGGATAGTTTTTTCACACGACACTCCTTGTGTGTATTTTTACAGTAAAAATTCAATAGAATTTTGGCCAAAATATAAAGTTATTACAGGTGAAGGTAGCATTCGATTAATGTGTCTCATTAACTTCATAAACGTATGCTTTTCATTACTATGCAAAAGTAACAGAATATTTAAATAACAAGAAACATATGTATGTATGTATGAATTTTATAGTAATATATTAAATTGAAGGCGGCATAAGGTCTCCTGTTATAGCAATGCAGGATGAATAAATGATATTGATTTCTTCGAAAAAAATATTTAAATTAATTAAAACAAATAGATAAGATGATGTTGGTGATGGCGAATTATTGAGACATCCTAAAATAACGTTGATATCAGTACCATTACGAGGCTATGACAACGATTTAAGAAGTTGTGAATTTAGTGAGAAAATAGATATATTGGGATCAAAATATAGTAAGCATATTTAAAAATATTAAAAAATCACGGTATATTTTACCTATGAGAAGTTAAATATCAGCTGGATAAGTAAAATTGCGAGTATTCCGATACCAATATCTAAGGGCACTGCCTTGAATAGTAGCGCATTAAAAAGCTTGTCTTTGTTTATAACGACTTGAGAAGCGCCTAACATCAGACTACCTCCTGATGAGAAAGGCGAGAGTGATGAGCTTTGCGCCCCCACAACAATACAGGTAAATAGTAATAAAGGGCTCAGTCCAGAGGCAACTGCTAGGGGCAGGACCATAGGAAATAAAGTAGGGGCGACTACCCCGAGCGTACTAGCAAATATTGACATAATGGCGCTAATAACAAAGACTAAAATCGGTATCATCCAGATAGGTACATTGGTACTTAGCCATTCTGTCAGCTCATAAATAACGCCTATTTCTACTCCGAGACTGATTAACATACCAACACCACAAATCATAATGAGGGTATTCCAAGGTATTAGAGCAATCACTGCTTTTTCATCGCCTAATTTTAAAAATAAGCTCACTAAAGCAAAAAATATGGCGATAAAACCAATGTCAATCCGAGCGTTCAAAAACTTAATCGCTGATACTTGTGGCATGAGTAGATTTAAAATGGGCACGATAAGTACAATAGCCATCATAATAAAGATCAGTACAAGAGACTGTTTTTGCTTACTGTCAAAGGGCTCTGGTATGGTCGTCTGAATCGCTATTTTGCTGTTCTTGGCATTGATAAAGCTATAAGCACCCAATACAATCATAGGCATTATAAAAGTGACAGCGAACACCCCTAACACATAAGTAAAGGTATTGTCATTTGCGACGCCTGCGCCGCGCATCAGCTCTCTAAAAATAACACCGCTTTGTGAGGTGATAAAGTTAGCACCCGCTAAGGCACCATAGTTCACCGATAAAGTAGCAATGACAAGATTCAAGTTAGTGCGTTTAGACAACAGCAGGATCATTGGTGCCATCGTCGCTAAGACGGTGTAATAGCCGGCTCCTAGGCCTGCAATAATCGTGGCAACAAGGAAAATAACCAAAGGTAAGAATGCGGGAAAGTGACGGCACTTATAGATTAAATGATTAGATAGCTTCTCTAAAGCACCGTTAGCTAGGGGAAAGTTATAGAAAAGCGTCACTGCAAAAATAACAAAGAAAATTTTGAGAGGCCATAGCTCAACAATTTCATGTGCCTTCATCCCCATACCGAAACAACCGATCAGATATGAAAATGCAATAGCAAATAGGCCAATATTAATCTTAGTGGTATAGCCCAAAATGATACATATCACGATGGCGGCGAGAATATAAAAAGTCACGGCTACTCCTTGACCTTAACTGTATGAGTTCTATAAAAAACCATAGCAGTTTTTACAGAGTAAAGAGCATTGCGCTAATATTGACGGATAGCTTTTTATATCAGAAGCTCATCTGAGCTTTAAAAGCGTATCATTGAGTGGAATGATAGCAAAAAATTTGGCATTAATTAGGAAAGATTAATCATAAAAATATAATAATGCTTTAATATTAATGTGATACCTATCGAATGCGCTGAAAGCTTAAGAGAAATTGATCAGGGATAACGTAGTTTTACAGCAATAGCAGTGCTTGACGAGATTGAAACAGTTAATAAAAACCTTTCCACTGTGGTGAAAAAAATGCTAAATAATTTCAAAGAATTTAAAATGCCACGTTATGAGCAAGTGCGATGGCATATACAGACGTTACTGACAGAGAGTAAGTGGGATGAAAACACGCCCTTACCGACGGAACAGGAATTTGCAGATAAGTATGAAGTATCTGTAGGAACTGTCCGAAAAGCTGTCGAAAAATTGGTAGAAGATGGGGTGTTAATAAAGCAGCAAGGCAAAGGCACCTTCTTAAAACGTCCAGATTTTGCAAGCTCATTATTAAGGTTTTTTAAGTTTCGTGATAAAGATGCCCGCTATGTCACACCGACGGGCATAATTAAAAAAATCATGGTTGTAGACGGTATTGATGACATTAATAAAAAACTAAATATAGGTAAAAACAAAGCGCTCATTTATATAGAACGTACGCGTATGGTTGAAGACAGAGTCTTGTTAAGTGAAAAGATTTGGTTACCTAAGAGTCGCTTCCAAGCCTTTGTAACCCTAAATCCTGAAGATTTCGAGAATCTTCTCTATCCGTTTTACTATACAAAGTGTGGTCAATTCGTATCGTCTGCTGTAGAGACGCTGTATTTTATAACCGATCACAGTGATGATTATCTGGGCAACAATAAGCAAGAAAACTTAGTTAAGGTATGCCGCATTGCGAAGAATCTAGAAGGCGATCCTATCGAATATAGAGAATCATATGGACTGGCAGAAAAATTCAGTTATGAGATTAATATTATTTAGCGGTTTATCAAAGTAGTGGTCGACTCATTCAGATTATTTGAAAAGGGATTATGCAATTAATAATATGTAAAACTGATACAGTGTTTATAACAACTTATTTAATTAGAGGAACGATGTATTACTGAATCGAATTTCGCAAGCAAGTAATGCATAGCATTAAAAAAAGCATGACGATAAGAGAAGCGGCTATCACCTGAGTACCATCACCATTCGTAGCTGGCACAGAAGTTGGCTCTCAAAAAAACTAGGGATAAACCACCAACTAAAATACCGAATGAAGCACTCTTTAAAAGACGTTGAATAATATCCTGATGATTATCTGTATGAACGGGCTAGGCGCTTTAACGGTAGTAAGACAGGTATGCACACTGCTTTAAAGCGTCTTGGAATCAGTCAAAAAAAGACCTTAGAGCATCCAAAAACTTGTCCAATAAAAAGTGCGATATATCAGAATAAGCTTGATAGCTTTACGCAGTAAGGCTTCCCCATTATTCATATGGATTAAAGTGGCTTTGAGGCTGTAAGCATAAGACCTTACGGATATGCACCTATTGGTAAAACTTGTATTGATCGCTATAACTGGCAAGCAAGAAAGCGTACTAATATTATTGGTACGCTCTATGAAAAATGCTGTTTGCGCTTGATTACTTTGAGCAGAATATCAATAGCAATATTTTATCACTGGTGCAAACACACGCTTATCCCAAGCCTTAAGACTAAATGCGTGATTATTATGGATAATGCTAGATTTCATAAAAGCAAATGCATTCAAAAGCTACTAAACAGAAATGGCCATCGTATTCTATGGTTGCCACCTTACAGCCCTGATTTAAATCCCATCGAGAAAAAATGGGCACAAGCAAAGTTTCTACGCCAAAGCTGGATGGAGAACGATCTGTCTAAACTGTTTCATGATATGGGCTGTACTTTTATTGTGGACTGACTATAGCACTAATATCAATACTTATATTTTACAGTTGACACTATATGTCTGACCGTTTGCCATGTTTACGTTCATGACACCATAGTTTGCTTTGGTGTGCCAATCATAGCTCATCTAAGGGTCAGTGCTATTAACATAACGAGCACCAGAAGCTGAAACTGCTTGATTCAAGGTGAGTTTTTATTATTTATACCCACTTTAGGCAACGTCACATTTAGATTGGCAATTTGACCATTATCCTGACAGGACATAATAGTTGTTTGATCAGTGCTAGTCATAGGTGCGTTAGTAGCACAATAGGAGCCGCAGCCATTAGTTTTTCATAATAATCCTTATAGATAAATATTAGGTTGGAAGTCAAATAATTAAAAAAAATTATGATAATGCAAACTAGAGTTTTTCTGCAAGTCATTGTTATCGTGCAATATTAAATTAGAGCTTAGGCTTGCCATTGCTTGTTATCTTGATGAAAGTACCACGTCATTATTATAGGCGCGAGCAGGCTTAGCCAAATACCATAAGTAATCGATAGCCCTTGCGCTACTGTGATATAGCTCAGCAAAATAATAAAGATGGCAAGAATAAGAGCCGTCATATTGTGACTTGATTTGCGGCACATTAAGGCTCGAAGTAAGGTTAGGGTTACTAAAAAGCCAAATAGCATGATCATCAATAATCCCATAGCATAAGGCTGAGTGACCGTACTATTTAGAGTATTTGCCCAAGCATCGGTCACTAAATTAAGCGCGCTGCCTAACGCTGCAAGCGTAGCGAAAACAAAAAAGTGCCCATAGCCAAATAAGAATAAATCATAACGACGACGCTCATTGTCCAAAATAGTACCAAACGGGATCGTAAAATAGAGCCACCATAAGGCAAAAACCAATGCCACAAGGCTTGAACCTAATAATATAATAGCGCTAGCAGCAGACTCGGAGTTGACTAAAAAGGTTCGAATGCTATTACTAACTCCTAGCACGCCTTCGCCTAAAACAATAATGGTCAACAGGCCATAACGTTCAGCCATATGATGAGGATGCCAATTGATGTTCTGTGCTGCACGCGCCCAAATTGGCATCAGTAATTCAGCGGCTATAAATAAAAATAACGCAGGCGTTTGTATCGAAGCAGGTAGAAATAACCAAAGTATCCAAACACTTTGTAGCGTTAATAAGCCAATAATACTGCGACCAGCCACCCGTTTGTGACCTTTAACTTGCTGATAAACACGCCACCACTGGCTACAACTGGCCAATCGCATGATCGCGTAACCAGTGACTCCTATCCATGTCAATCCTTGCTCGAAAAACTGATTGATGTTGGCTGCAATCATTAATGAGCCAAACATTTGCAGCAATACTGAGAGACGATAGTACCAATCATCAGGATCGTAGCCGGAAGCAAACCATGTGAAGCTCGTCCAAGCATTCCATAAAATAAAGAAGGCGATGATAAAGGTCAAAAACCCTAAAAAGTCATGCGCAAGCAAGCGCTGGTAAAGGCCGCTTGCGGCTGCTGAAACGGCAATGACATAAACTAAATCAAATAATAACTCTAGCGTAGTTGAGGGTCGATATGGCTCAGTGGGATCGCGGGCGCTTATTGTATTAATGGTAGGTATAGTGATCATTTAAGCTTGTCCGTTAAGTGTTGAGCCGTAAGTGTTTATCAAAAATTATCCCAGTACGGATTATCGCCAAAACGTTCAGCGATAAAATCAATCAAATAACGACAACGTTGCGATAAAAATCGATTTTTAGGATAGACCGCATAAGCATTTAAAGTGGGTAATTGATATTGCTGCAGGATAGGCACAAGCTCACCGCTAATTAAGGCTTGATACGTAATAAAAGTTGGCAGAAAAGCAATGCCATGACCTTTGACTGCCATCTCCCGCAAAAAGTCCCCATTATTGGCTTTTATTTTACCGTTTACGGCGACTTGATGCTTCTTACCTTGCTCATCTATCAGTTCTATCGTGCTAGATTTGCTCATACCATATTGTAAAAACTCATGTTCTGACAGATCGTCAAAAGTCTTTGGCGTACCCATACTCTCTAAATATTCGGGACTGGCGCATAACGCATAACGAATCAGTGCTAGACGTTTGGCTTGATAACTGTAATCTTGCAACTCTCTAATACGAATCGCTAACTCAAACCCTTCCTCAATCAAATCAGTATGCCGATCAGAAAAATCCAGCTCAAACTTTAACTCAGGATGCTGATTGGCGTATTCATCAATAACATCGTTTAAATGCATCAAACCAAAGGACAATGGTGCTGTCATCTTTAATGTCCCTTCGATACGCGTCGGAGTACCACTCGTCTCTTCATTCAGCGCATCCACTTCGCTGAGTATATGGTGCACCTTTTGATAATACTGTTCACCAGCTTGGGTTAAGTTTGATTGACGCGTGGTTCGGCTAATCAGTTGACTGCCCAAGCGCGTCTCTAACTCCTTTAAACGCCGGCTTACCGCAGATTTTGCGATGTTCAGTTGCTCGGCAGCCTTGGTAATACTACCTGCTTCGACAATACGCACAAACATTGCCATATCTTCTAATTGTCCCATGTAAACCACCTCTTAATTGTTCTTTAAATAAGAACTTACATTTGTAATTATCACGGTTTATCTAGTTATAAGCAACGAATACAATAGTCCTGTCATAATCAAATAAAAGCTTAAAAAAACTTCTATTCTTACTGGAGAAAACCCATGGATAAACTACAAGAGCTAGCGCTCCTATCGGACGCCTGTTTTATCAATGATTTTTATCTTTTCAGGCTTTACCAAAATTACCGGTTATGCCGCTACTCAAGGTTATATGGAAGCAATGGGTGTGCCTGGGATGCTATTGCCTTTGGTTATTGCTGTTGAACTTTTCGGCGGCCTTGCTATTCTCTTTGGTTTCAAAGCGCGCTTAGTAGCGATTTTAATGGCTGGTTTTAGCGTAGTCTCAGCGCTGCTTTTTCATCAATTCTGGATAGATGAATCACAGATGAACCCTTTCATGAAAAACATTGCGATGGCGGGTGGTTTCTTGATGATATTTGCTCATGGAGCAGGTGCTTATTCAATTGATAACAGTAATCATCGCAGAATATAGTAGAGTAAATGGCGTAGAAAATATCGTCTTATCATCATAATCAAGGAGCCGCTATGAGCGCATCCCTAAACATCGCCTTAATTATTGGCAGCTTGCGAAAAGAATCTATCAATCGTAAATTTGCAGAGCTTATGGTATCGCAAATGCCTGAGAACGTAGTGATAGAAGAAGTACACATTTCCGATTTGCCTGTTTATAATCAAGATTATGATGACACGACCATTGACAGCTATGAGCGTGTCCGTAAACAGCTTAAGAACGCCGATGGGGTATTGATTGTCACGCCAGAGCATAATCGAACCATGCCTGCTGCCCTAAAAAACGTCATCGATATCGGCTCTCGTCCGTATAAAGAAAGCGTTTGGACCCATAAAAAAGTTGCGGTAGTGACGGCCTCGCCAGGCAGTTTTGGCGGTATCAATAGTGGCCTTGATTTCAGAAAAAGCCTGCAAATGCTGTCGGCACAAATGATGATTGATCCTGAAATTCATTTAAGTCGTGCAACTGACAGCTTAAATGACGATGGCAGTGTTAGCCCGCGCACACAGAAATTCTTACAGCGCTTTGTGACTGATTTCGTGGATTTTGCAGGACATACCAGTGCCTAAAGCTGTCGCTGATAACAATACTCTAGATCGTAAGACACCAAGCTTTTGGCAACGCTATCAAGCGCCTATACTATTAACGATAGTTGGTGGGGCGATTGATACCATTGGCTTTATCACTTTATTTGGCTTTTTTACCGCTCATGTCACGGGTAACTTAGTACTGGCTGGTAGCGGTTTGGTTAAAGGTGAAGATGGCTTGTGGATCAAGCTGGCATCGGTGCCACTTTTTATAATAACGGTGGTTATTACCAAAATATACATTGATAAAAGCCGAAAGCAAACGTTAGTACTCAGTCATTTGTTTTTAGCAGAAGCGCTATTTTTGAGCGCATTTATGATAGCAGGATTGTCCTTTCAACCTTTCACTGAAGCAGGCGATATATCGGTCGCCATTACTGGTGGTTTGGGCTTAACGGCACTTGCTATTCGTAATACGGCTAGTAAAACAGTCATCAAACATATGAGTCCTACGGTATTAATGACGGGTAATACGACCCAATTGGGCATTGGTCTGTCAGATTATATTGCCAACCGTAGCGCTGATAATGCCAAAAAATTGGGGCATAGCGCGGCATTGGTTATCAGCTTTGTGATTGGCGCGCTCCTTGGGGCGGTGCTGTACGTCAATCTCAGTTATTGGGCAGTCGGTTTGTTTGTCATTCCTGTGCTGTACCTATCACTACTAGCGCGTAATCCAGAGTTCTTACAGCATATTAGCTAATAAAAGTTTTACCATTATTGAGTAATGCCATTAATCGTAAAAAGCCATGATGATTTGTCATGGCTTTTTTTTGGTTCATATTTTCTTAGGCTTTCGCACCATGAAACACCGAATTGTCTTGGTATTGTAGATGCTTATCAATATAGGATTTCACATAAGGACAGGTTGGTTTAACGCGCAGTTTTCTAACGGCTGCACAATCTAAGATAACCTTAACTAAGTAACCAGCAATACCACGACCACTGAGCGACTCAGGTACGAATGTGTGCTTATACTCAATACCTTCCTCACCTGTGGATGTGGTAAAAAACCTCATACTCTTCAAACGCAACTTGATCATCGATATGAATTTCGAAACGTTTTTGAGCTTTGTTGTCGATAACTTCATTATTCAATGTATGTAGATTTGACATGGTTTACCTCTCCTTATCGTTAATATTTTTTGCACCCGTTTATTGGTACTAACGGGTGGCGCGAATGATGGCGTGACTATTATATTACGTTAATTCTAAGCACCTATTGTTCTATAAATAAGAATAGTTATTTGCAATAATCACTGTTTATCTATATCTGCTCAACAATTATAATAGGACCATAGCTTAAACAAGCCAATTAAAAATAAAGGATAACTTATGAAAACGATCTATCATGCAGCAGATTCTCGTGGCGATGCTAATCATGGCTGGCTCAAAAGCCGTCATACTTTTAGCTTTGCCAATTATCATAATCCAGAGCGTATGGGTTTTGGCGCGCTACGGGTCATCAATGATGACTTTGTTATTGGTGGTCAAGGTTTCGGCAAACACTCACACCGCGATATGGAAATTATCAGTATTCCTCTAAGTGGGAAGCTAGCTCATGGCGATAATATCGGTAACGAAGGTATCATCGAAACGGGTGAGATTCAGGTCATGTCAGCGGGTACGGGTATTACTCATAGTGAGATGAATGGCGATGCCAATGAACCTGTCAAGTTTTTACAAATTTGGGTGATTCCCAATAAAATGGGTGTGACGCCGCGCTATCAGCAAGTACGTATGGATGAGCACATGAAAGCTAATGAGTTTAACCAAGTGCTCTCGCCAAACGCGGACGACGCTGGGGTTTGGATTCACCAAAACGCTTGGTTCCATATGGGTCATTTTGACAAAGGCGTGACTCAGACTTATGATTTAAAAGATGTCAATAACGGTGTTTATGTCTTGGTACTAGAGGGTAAAGTGACTATCAACGGTAACGTACTTGATACTCGAGATGGTCTTGGTATCTCAGACACCAAAAGCTTCACGATGGATGCTGATGAGGACGCTAGAGTATTGCTAATGGAAGTACCTATGTATTAATTGATACAAAAAATAGTAGTAATTCATAATCATGTATTCAAGAATCTATAACTATCTATAATAAGAGGTGAATGATGAGTATTCAAACCCTAGAGCCAAGAATGGCCGATGTTGGCGGTATTCCTATTGCTCGTCTGCTACCTAACACTGGCAAAAAACCTATCGGAGCCTGGTGCTTTTTAGATCACGCTGGTCCTGCTGACTTTGGTGAAGATGAATTAGGCATGCAAGTGGGTCGTCATCCGCACACCAATCTGCAAACTTTTAGCTGGATGTTAAATGGCGAAGTACTGCATAAAGATAGCTTAGGTAACGAGCAAGTCATTACTAAGAACCAAGTCAACGTCATGACAGCCGGTACGGGTCTAAGCCAAGGCATCAGTCATACGGAACAAAGCGTGTTTCCAGACACTGGTGGTTCGTCGGATGCGGCGCGTGCTATCAGCATGGTACAGCTCTGGATTGCACTACCAACGGATCAAGAGATTGAGCGCGGTTTTCATCATTATCCAGAGCTACCAACGTGGACGGAAGATAGTGTTGAGATGATTCTGACCACCGGTAGCTATACCAATGTGTCAGGTCAGCACTTTGAAGCGCCTACTATCCAATACTCCAAGCTGGTCGGTATCGACGTGTACTTTACCGAGGATGGCGAGGTGACGCTCACTTTAGAACCAAGCTTTGAATACGGCATCTTAGTCTCAGAGGGTGAGATAGAATCTGAAGGAAAGGTATGTAAGCAGGATCAACTCTTTCGTTTCCACGATAGTGATGTTGCTAATAACGAAAGCATTAAATTGGTTGCTAAAAAGGCACACGTGTGATGTTTATCGGCGGTGAACCATTAAATAACCAAGTCCTACTCTGGTGGAATTTTGTTGCTGACAATAAAGCAGAGATTGAGCAATCCATCATCGACTGGAATAATGGTCATGAGCGTTTCGGTAATGTCGACTCTGATATGAAACGTTTGCCAGCACCTGAATTACTTCAAGGTTTTAAAGGTTAAAGGTTGGTTAGTATTTAAATTTATAACTTAGTTCTTAATCACGTAAACTCATCAATAATCACTGGAGAAACAATGTCAAACCTAAAAGACGTACAACAATTGGCAGAAAAGCGCCGTTCTATCTATGCATTGATCAATCAATTGCCAGTATCAAATGACGAAATCGTTAAGTTAGTTGAGCATGCGGTTTTGCATACGCCATCCGCTTTTAACTCACAATCGACGCGTATCGTGGTGTTATTCGGTGAAGATCATGAAAAATTATGGGATATTACTGAAGAGACACTCAAAGTGATTGTTGGCGATGACGAGAAGTTCCAAGGTACTAAAGATAAAATTGCAGGCTTTAGAGCGGGTGCGGTACAGTATTTGTTTTTCGAGGACAAAGGCGTCGTGAGAAACATGCAAGAAGCCGCCTCTTTATATGCGGATAAATTCCCAATCTGGGCACATCAAACCAGCGCGATGCATCAATATGTAATTTGGACGGCATTGGCGAGTTTAGATATCGGTGCTAACTTGCAGCATTATAATCCTGTCATCGATCAGAGAGTTGCCGATGCTTGGGACATCGCTGATGATTGGGAATTAAATGCGCAAATGGTGTTCGGCGCTATTGAGCAGCCAGCAGGCGATAAAGCGTTTCAGCCAATTGATGAACGTATGAAAGTATTCAGTAAATAATTTTTAGCGTTAAAGACCGTATAACCAATGAAACTGCTATGAAAATATCGTAGCGGTTTCATTGGTTTTTTTATAATTATAAACTGGGGTAATATGATGTTATAGCAGACTATAACTAATGTAGTAAATCCTACTAGCCCAGTTGTTTAAGATATGCCTATAGAAGAATTCAAGATCATCGAGCGCTTTAATCGGATGCTTCGGAATTTAAGAAGCGTCGGATTAAGGGTTATCTTGAATACTAGCGTTTATAAATATTTTAATAGCCAATTACTGTCAGCAGTCATTAAACTATCTTTATTAGATGAGGTGCTAAGCGCTAATGGCTATGTTCATCATCATGCCCAGCTTTCACACCAAACCAAGTCACATGAGAGGGTGTGAAATTCAGTGTTATTTTTGACTCGATTTCACCATCTTCAGCATCAATTTCGATGATTTGCTGGTTTGAGTCATCCATCATATAAACCATTTTCGTGTTTGGGTTAACAATAAATGAGGGAACCGCTTTGCCTTCGATGCCATTAGGGAAAACATTTAATACGGCAGTTTGCTTATAATTTTGTGCGACATCCAGTATGTATAACTTGCCAGTATCATCGAGTAGCATTAAATGCTCTCCGTGGGCATCAAAATCATAGCTGACAACACGGCGACGGCTGTCTGTTGTCCAGACAATCGGTGTCATGTTTTTACTGATAGGATCAACACGGTAAGGCTGACCGCAAGCGCTGCCAATGGCATAGTTATGATGGTGGTTAGTGATGAATGAGCCAATTCGAGCAGGACTACTGCTTGTACCATCACATTGAATATTGGTTAGGCTGCTGGGATAGGAAATTTTTTCGGCGCTGAATGTGTCTCCGGTTTGTTTGACGCTTAAAACGCCATCGCTACAAGCAAAGACACTGTAATCTGTGACGCTGCCACTGCCATGCAACCCCATGCATTTTGTCTCAAAGGTTTGGCTTATATGATAGTGATCACCATGCTGTTCAAATACAGAGAGCGTATCAGCCAGTGAGCTACCAGTTGTCTGATAACGCTGCGAGGCAATCACATAATTGCCTCTAGGTTCCGCTGTACCGTGCATGCTGGTATTAAGCTTTTGATAAGGCAGTGTACCATCGGCAATACCGGTATCTGTTACGAGTACAAATCCAGCTTCTTTACAGGGTTTTCTATGGGGTTGCCTGTGGCACCCAAACCATCAAAAAATAATCCAGCTTGCTCACCAAACGTTTGAAAATGTACAGGACGGGTATAGTTGAGCTGTAATGGCATTTTTGCCGTATCACGAGCATATGGGTGATCATGATCGCCATGATTTTCAATCTCAAGCCCACTATGATAAAATTGACCGTGTTGTTAGTACGATCCATGACGACGGCGTAATGACCATCTGGACTACTTTGTACGGCATCGGCTTGACCTGTCAAAGGTAAGGTTTGTATCACTTTATCTTGAGCAAGGCTATAAATGTAAGCTTGACTGCCATCTTTTGCAGTGATAAATAAACGACCTTGTTCCATTTCAGTGCTGACAGCAGATTCATCATCATGGTCATGATCGTCTCCATGGTCGTGGTCATGTTCTGAATCTATGATTGGTGTTTTCCTATCATCTGATGACCCGCAGCCGCTAAGTGCTGAAACGGCGATTAAAGAAGAGAAGGCGAGCGTGATGGCACGGCTCAAAGCATTTATTTGATTCATAAAGGACTCCAGTCATAAGTTATGAGGCTTATGACAATTGATTACGGATTGCTAGTTACTGGTGACTAATGAAAAGAGAGTAGGCTGTTAGAAGTTATAGGTGATACCCGCATTGAAAGAGCGCTCTGGCATTGGTACTTGTTCAGCCAAATAAGAGGCATGATTATAGGCAAGCTCGTTTAGAATATTTTCGACTTGAAAAAAAGCGGTGTAATCATGAGCGCTCGAACTGTGATAGACAAGCTTGGCATCAACCATGTTGTAGCTCGGTGTATTGGTTTCAAAATCAGCAATGTGATCTTGCTCAAAACGATGATACCCAGACAGCACCAAGTCAAATTGACCAAATTGAGAGGTAATATCACCACCAATACGAGGCGCTACCAATCTTGGCGCGTATTTCCGTGTAAGGCTTCTATCATCTAGCGTGATGAGTGCAATATCGGCAAAGCTGCCAATACTAATATTGTCATTAAGATAATAGCGTGATTGAATTTCACCACCATAATGCTTGGCATCGCTTTGGACATAATCCACTAAACGAAAATCTGCAGACTCTCCTTCAGTAGCAATGTCTTGAGTTTTTGCATAAATATAATTTGCGCTGTCGTTATAAAAGACAGAAATACTACTATCAAAACGATTGCCATTGTCGTAACGCAAAGTGAATTCTACGCCATCAGTAGATTCTTCTTCTAATTGCCCATTGCCACGCTCCCAAGTATTGGTTGCAAGATGGGCGCCATTAGAAAATAACTCTTGTGGAGAAGGCAATCTTTCAGAATGACTGATTCTGGCTGACAACTGCGTATTAGGCGTAAGATATTTGCCACCTTCTAAACTGACAGACGTTCCAGCATGTGTTTTTTCGATGTTATTGTCGTTATCTATTAGGCTTTGAAAATCTTGACGACCGCCAAACTCAATATACCAAGGACTTTTGCCTTGTTTTCTTAAAATACTAGACGTATCGAGAGGAGCGTCTTTCGTCGTCTCACCATGATTATGACCAGCATGGGCATCAATTGTAGATAATGACTGACCTGCAAATTTATCAGCATTCTGTATTTTGCGCCAAATAATCTGGCGTGAGTCGTTCAATGAAAAACAAACCGACCTGTGTACGATCGGTTTGCGGCAAATAGCCTTCTAGCCCAACAGCAGAAAACCGGCTGTTTGTGTAATCTAGACCGACCACACCTTTCATAAAACCTAGATTACCTGTTTTATACGTGCTATGTGTGGCTTGAGCTTGAGCACTAATGGCTTTGTTTTCAAAAGTTGTGCCCACCGCACCTTCATCTATTTCATCGTGACGATAATCGGTATAGCTGAGTTTCGTATTGATGCTATCGACGACGCCTATCATGGGTAATTTTCGCTCTGCATGGAGCTGATAGACGTTTGACGTCATATCGACATAGGGCGCTTCACCATGATCGTGGTCATGTTCATGATCCGCCTCACAGCTCAGTTGGTTAGTCAGTACGCTATCAGGTGAGCATTCATTATGCACATGAAAGGGCAAGCCATATTCTGAGGATAGGCGCTGATATGATGCACCGATATAGCCCATATCAGTCACATAAGACAAGCCAATGCTACCATTGTCTTGCGTGTACCAACTGTTGGCAATCTCATCGGTATCCAAATGTGGTACTTGGATATTGCCTTTATCCGTCTTTTGGTAATACCCACTCCATAGCCAATTTTCACCGATACTACCATTGAGTTCTGCATAACCTAAATAACCGTCTGTGGCTTGTTGACCAATCAATGCCAATTTTCCGTTGATGTTGTTTTTAGGCTTTTCTTTAGGAATAGTGTCATTAACAATATTGACCACACCACCGATAGCACCGCCACCATACATCAACGCTGACGTGCCTTTGATTACTTCAACTTGTTTGGCACCTAGTACAGGTACCGCCACTTGATGGTCTGGTGAGATTTGTGACGCATCTTGTACGCTCAAACCATTTTGCATGACTTGGACACGCGGTGCGCTTTGCCCTCGAATAATGGGTCGGCTCGCACCTTGCCCAAAACTATCAGTAGACACGCCCACTTCATTTGCTAGTGCATCACCAAGCGTACTGCTTGTCTGAGTAGTGAGCGCATCGCCAGTAACAATACTGGTTGCGGTTGCCATTTCATTCGCTTGTGGCAATAAAGGGTTAGACGTTACCACTATGGTGTCTAGAGTTACCGAAGGGTGGGTCATATCAGGAGAGTTTAGGTTAAAAGATGAGGGTGTCATAGGTTTGATGTCTACTATCGTATCCTGTGCATTGACCGACAAACTTGCCATACCTAAAGCTGTCGTTACTGAGAATACAGTCGTTACCCGGGAATACTAAAATTAACTGAAGATACAGAAGTATAATCAGGTTCTCTTAATCTGTTGATATGAAAAATTGGAGACATGAGATTACCAAAATAAGAAGTTATATAGGGATAAATAACGATAAGAGTAAATATTTTAGTTATGTTATAATATAACATAAAGATATACAAACTTTATATTTCAGTAAGGTGTGCATATTAGCTACGCTTACACAAGGTAACTTCAATATTTGACTTTCTTTGTGAGTGATAAATGTCACAGTCGTTCAATGAATGTGTTGGTACTGAGATAATGATGAGTATGTCGAAAGTTAGAAAAATGAATGTGTTAAGGACTATGGTTCATGAGAATATCAATCATAAAAAGCCTTATAGATCTCTGGTCAATGAATTGACACGTCTGAAATATAGAGCACTTTGTAAGCCAGTCTCTGAAGAAATAAGAACGGTAGGTAATAAATCAATAATAGATCGTCTGGACTAATGACAGTGTGCAGGAATTCAGCACCAGAGGTTAGGATTTCACATGGTTGAAGATGTTATATTGGAAGTTTAAAACCAACTTTGAGTGATAACTTGAATAAAAAATAGCTAGTTTAGCTTTAACGGCAGTTGCGAAAACAAACATCGTATGAAGGGGCAGGCTTTAGAGTAGGTTTGTCTTTATTTACGAATGCTATTCTATACGTTTGGCGCAATTGAATAGCTGGCTGTAGGCTATTAATATCAGTAATCTAGATTTTTTGGATAATCGCAGTGTATTGTTAAGCAGTTCAATATTATTTGAGTGACCTAATCACCTAATAGAATCAGCTCTATTGCTTATTAATGCAAGGTGTTACCTTTAATAGCGCCAGTGCTGCTAGATTCATTAGACGTCGAAACCTCGGACACTCCAAGTGGCTAGGCGCTGTGTAAGTTGCCGCATGTTTCATCCCATCACGGATAGCGACTAATTTTTGAATCATTTCATCCAGTTCAGAGGCTTTGTTCAGCAACAAATATCGATCAACATCTAGAGTTTTTTCAGACCCTAATATCCCAGCAATCTCATCCAATGAAAATCCTGCAACACGTCCTAAAGCAATCAAGGACATAAGCTCTAATATATCTTTGCTGAAAACTCGGCGGATACCTTGCCGACCAACAGAGCGAATTAGGCATTTTTTCTCATAAAATCGTAACGTTGAAGTAGGAGACCAGACTGTTTAGTAACCTGCGAAATATCTATAATGCCCTCTGGACTTAAAATTGTATGCAATCATCACATTGATATTGAAACCAGTAAGAGAGTCATCATGGATAACGTCGTTTTTATAATATTAATCGGTATTGGCGCTACCGCTGTAATGGACTTATGATCATTACTCAGGAAGTATTTATTTAATATTCCACCGAGCAACTGGGGAATAGTGGGGCGTTGGATTGCTTACATGGGTCAAGGGCGGTTCCGTCATGACGCTACTGCAAAATATAATACTATTCATGGTGATCTTTTTATTGGGTGGAAAGCCCATATTTTACGGACAAAAAAAGCCCCAATCGTGAGATTGGGGCTTTCTAAATATTTGGTAGGCATAAGCAGACTCGAACTGCTGACCTCTACCATGTCAAGGTAGGTCGACCAAATCTTATAATATAACATTATCTTACATACATTGATTCTATTGGCTTATAGCTATTATGTGGTTAAAAAGTGGCAAAGTAAATTAGTATAAGATAACGTCTAGCACGTATTTGGGCACTATAATTTTATAGTCTTTTTACCTCCACTCTATCCTAGAGACTCAATTCATATTATATTTTTAATTGGATTTGCATCTTTTACCTAATACTACACTTGATTAAATGGACGAATTCCAAAATTAAGGTGCATCGAATACATAGTCTAATCCATGCGTAATATGCAAAGAATAACAGCGTTAATCACCTCATGATTTGAGGAAACGATGAAGCATGCCATCTATAACTATAAGATCCGAATGGACCAAATGGCAGTGGTCAGATAAAAGCTATTGCCTCTTATCAGTCATTTGGCGATATTACAAGGCAGCTTACTGGGGAAGCTATCAACCTTAGGGTTGACTTAAATTTGGAAGCTAGCCTGAAGCGATTACCTTGGAAACTTTCAAAACCTTGGATATAGAAGAAAAGCAATTAAACGTTTAACAGGTTCGCTCTTCGGTTGCTGGTTACTTAGGGGTGGATGATAGCAATATGTATTTTGCTACCCTCAAGATTGATGCAGTGATAGAAATGGTGCATGAGGTAAATTACCATTACAGTTTTATAGGTCAGATAAATGACAATTAGTATTAAAATTATTTGTGCTCTTCAAAACAATATTGTATTTCAAGCGTTGACGAGTTAATTAATATTTGAGAATTAAGGATCAATTTACCCTATATAATAATAGAGTATAGGCTTTATTGCTTGATGAATATTATGAAATCTAATACCTGATGAGTGGTTGAAAATAGGGTATGAGCGGATAGAATAAATAAGTGTAATCTTATATTATAAGTATAGTAAATATAATTAACGTTCCACTAATTTTGAGTTTATAAAAATAAACAGTATGACTATTAAAGCTTTGATTTATAGAGACTTTGATCACCAACACCAACAATCAAATAAAATGAGAAGTCAGGATAATACTATGAAGAAAGTACTAAAAAAATATATTATTGCTATTGTTTTGCCAATAACCTTATTCGGTATGTCTTCTTGCGTTATGACTGATAGTGCTAACAATAATGGTGATAGTCGCCGTATTGATGGTGTTACATGGAGTAATCAAATCAATAGCGATATCAACACTATATTGGCAAAAGAGGTGGCGGCTGACAAAGCACGCTTAGTCTTTATCCGAAAAAATGACAATCATTCCGAGCAAACTAGTGCCAATATCGCTATCAATAATAGATTTCAAGTCAGTTTGCATGCAAATAATTATACTGTAGTTGAATCTTGTGCTGGTATTAACCAGCTGAGTGCCCATGCTACAGGTTTTAAAAATAATAACTTATTGGCTGATAAACAAGATTATGAGCTAGCAGGCGCTCAAACGTATTTTTTCCATATCAATATGAATGAAAAGGGACAAAGTACCTTAGAGCAGATCACCTATAATAGTGCATTGCCGCTGTTAAATGATAAGCGTTATCAGTCCCATCAAATCAGTCGAGTTGTCCCTAATAACTGTCCGCCCCCTGTCATTATCAGACAGCCAGTAACACCAGCGCCAGTTGTTGTAGAGACTCAAGCCCCTGTATTGGCCAAAAAAGTTACTATTGATCTCGAAGTATTGTTTGAAACGGACAAATCCATAGTGCGTCCAGAGTATTACTCAAAAATAACTGAGTTAGCAGAATTCATGAAGCAATCCTAACACGGTAGTAATCATCGAAGGCCATACAGACAGTCGCGCTAGTGATAGCTATAACCAAGCCTTATCACAGCGCCGAGTGAATGCAGTCAAAGAGGTTTTAATCTCGCAGTTTGGGATAGGTGCTGAGCGTCTGACCGCCATTGGTTATGGCGAGTCACAACCAATAGCAACTAATAGTACCACCGAGGGTCGACAGCTCAATCGTCGAGTAGTGGCTGTGGTAGAATAACGTGTAGCCGATAATTGTATTTTCCTTTGGCGACTTAGGTCACCTGATATCAAGATAATTTAGACAGCCTATTTAAATATTATATTAAAAATTAAAGGTAAGAAAATGAATACTATTATTGTCAAAACCAACGATTCAACTCAGACTATTGATCAAGTACAAGTAGTGACCAAGGATGGCACGCCTACTATTATTACCGCTATGGATAAAGTGAATTACGATTTCTATGATACGGCTATTGGTCGTGCCCCTAATCATATTATTACCAAGCGTATAAAAAACGACTTACATGTGTCGTTTGAAGAAGAGGGTCAAGAAAGCGATCTTATTATAGAAGGCTTCTACGATAATCCAGATAGCGCCTTGATCGGAATCGCTGAAGACGGAGAGTACTACTACTATATACCAGATACTGGCGAAACCTACGATTATGTCACTCAGCTAGAGATGGGTGATGTGGAAGGGCAGGCTTTGGGTGGCACAGATTATGTGGCTGCCGCTATACCATGGTGGATACCGGCTGCTGCAGGTCTTGGGCTAGTCGGTATAAGCCGGTAGTAGCAGCAGTAAAGACACACCAATTACTCCTGTTAACCAGCCACCAACTGCCAAAGATGATATTGCTAAAGGCGAAACAGGTCAGCCGGTCATCATAGACGTGGTAGCCAATGATAATGATCCTGAAAATGATTTAGACCCAACAAGTGTCAAACTGATTGATCCGGTTAGTGGCAATGAAATCACTAGTGTCACTGTGGTAGGCGAAGGGGAATGGGTAGTTGATCCTGTCACCGGCAAAGTGACCTTTACGCCAGAGGCAGGCTTTACCGCTGATCCAACGCCGGTTGATTATGTGGTCTCTGACAAAGCTGGATTAAAATCCAATGAAGCGAATATCACGGTTGATTATCCAGTGATGGTCAGCATTAGCGGTACTACAAGCTTGAATGAAACCGCTGCTGATGGCAGTACGAATGAAGCAACTTATACCGTAAGCCTTACGCAACCAAGTACTGAAGATACTGTGATTACTATCACTATCGGTGGTGGCAGCGCTACTGGCGGCGATGTCGATTATACCGCGCCCATTACCCAAGAAGTAACTATTCCAGGGTCAAACTTCCGTTGACATCACCATACCGATCATCGATGACAACTTATTTGAAGGTCCAGAAGATTTTAACGTCGCCGTATCAGGTGTTATATCTAACAATGCCACCATTGATATTGATAACGATACGGTCAATACCACTATTTATGACGATGGCACCACTGATGGCACTAATCCTGTTGATCCCGCTGATCCATCGTTGGGCGATGACACGCCAGTAGTATCTATTAATGCCACTAAAGATACCGCTATTGAAGGGGTAGACAACACCTTAGAATTCAGCGTTACGCAAAGCAATCAGAGTGACTTTGACAGCACAGTTGATGTGAAACTGAATACAACAGATAGCACCATCAATGCCGCTGACATAGCCTCCATCGTCTACACCAATGCTGCTGGTGTTGAGATCACCTTATCGACGACAGCGAAGATACAAGACTTCCTCACCAATGGCGCAAGCGTCAAAATACCAGCGGGCAGCACCAGTGCGCCTGTGATCACCATCACTGTGGTGGATGACAATGTCTACGAGAAATCAGAGGACTTGGTACTTGATATTAATAATGCGGTGAACGCTACTATTGGTACGGATAGTGCGACGGTACGATCCTTGATGAGTCTAATGACCCAACCAATCCAGGTGCCAATACTGAGGGCGATAAGCCGACGGTCAGCGTTGGCAATGCGACAGCGACAGAAGGGGACAACTTAGTTCATAGCGTCACCATTAATGGCGTCACCCAAGCGGATGTGACTTATGACTTTGCCTTAACGCCAGGCAGTGCTACTGAAGGGCTTGGCAATGACTATACCAATACTCCAGTCTTTAGTAATGGCGTCATCAATAATGGCGATGGCACTATTACCGTCCCTGCAGGCGTCACTGACTTTACTGTCAGCTACCCGACCTTGACTGACAACATTCTTGAGAATGATGAAACCACTACGGTTACCATCGGCAATGATAGTGGCACCGGTACCATTAAAGATGCTGGTGATGCCATTCCTGTGGTGAGCATTGAGGCGACCACCGATACGGCAACAGACACGGGTGATTATTCGCATCGTCTTCACCGTATCGCAAACGGGCTTAACCGATAAAGACAGCACCGTCACCGTCAAACTTGCTTGCCAGGCGGCCTTGGTGGCGCAGTAGCGGCAGACATCCTCAATCAAGAAATCGTCTTTACAGACAGCAATGGTGCTGAGACTATTTACACCGTAGCCCAAGCGGTAGCGGGTATTGACATCACCATCCCTGCAGGAGCGACTAGCAACCCAACGTTCACCATCACCCCAACGGATGATGACATCTATGAGCAATCAGAAAGCTTAGGCATGAGCATCACGGGTGCGGTGAATGCCACGGTAGGCACTAGCAGTGCGACGGGTACGATCCTTGATGAAGATGCCACAGATGGCACCCCGCAAGAGGGCGATAAACCAAGCGTTAGCATCACAGCCACTAAAGATACCGCTATTGAAGGGGTAGACAACACCTTAGAATTCAGCGTTACGCAAAGCAATCAGAGTGACTTTGACAGCACAGTTGATGTGAAACTGAATACAACAGATAGCACCATCAATGCCGCTGACATAGCCTCCATCGTCTACACCAATGCTGCTGGTGTTGAGATCACCTTATCGACGACAGCGAAGATACAAGACTTCCTCACCAATGGCGCAAGCGTCAAAATACCAGCGGGCAGCACCAGTGCGCCTGTGATCACCATCACTGTGGTGGATGACAATGTCTACGAGAAATCAGAGGACTTGGTACTTGATATTAATAATGCGGTGAACGCTACTATTGGTACGGATAGTGCGACGGGTACGATCCTTGATGAGTCTAATGACCCAACCAATCCAGGTGCCAATACTGAGGGCGATAAGCCGACGGTCAGCGTTGGCAATGCGACAGCGACAGAAGGGGACAACTTAGTTCATAGCGTCACCATTAATGGCGTCACCCAAGCGGATGTGACTTATGACTTTGCCTTAACGCCAGGCAGTGCTACTGAAGGGCTTGGCAATGACTATACCAATACTCCAGTCTTTAGTAATGGCGTCATCAATAATGGCGATGGCACTATTACCGTCCCTGCAGGCGTCACGACTTTACGTCAGCTACCCGACCTTGAATGACACATCTTGAGAATGATGAAACCACTACGGTTACCATCGGCAATGATAGTGGCACCGGTACCATTAAAGATGCTGGTGATGCCATTCCTATCGTTGACATTGAGCGACCATCTCCAAGCCACGAAGGCACGGGTGATTCCATCGTCTTCACCGTATCGCAAACGGGCTTAACCGATAAAGACAGCACCGTCACCGTCAAACTTGACTTGCCAGGCGGCCTTGGTGGCGCAGTAGCGGCAGACATCCTCAATCAAGAAATCGTCTTTACAGACAGCAATGGTGCTGAGACTATTTACACCGTAGCCCAAGCGGTAGCGGGTATTGACATCACCATCCCTGCAGGAGCGACTAGCAACCCAACGTTCACCATCACCCCAACGGATGATGACATCTATGAGCAATCAGAAAGCTTAGGCATGAGCATCACGGGTGCGGTGAATGCCACGGTAGGCACTAGCAGTGCGACGGGTACGATCCTTGATGAAGATGCCACAGATGGCACCCCGCAAGAGGGCGATAAACCAAGCGTTAGCATCACAGCCACTAAAGATACCGCTATTGAAGGGGTAGACAACACCTTAGAATTCAGCGTTACGCAAAGCAATCAGAGTGACTTTGACAGCACAGTTGATGTGAAACTGAATACAACAGATAGCACCATCAATGCCGCTGACATAGCCTCCATCGTCTACACCAATGCTGCTGGTGTTGAGATCACCTTATCGACGACAGCGAAGATACAAGACTTCCTCACCAATGGCGCAAGCGTCAAAATACCAGCGGGCAGCACCAGTGCGCCTGTGATCACCATCACTGTGGTGGATGACAATGTCTACGAGAAATCAGAGGACTTGGTACTTGATATTAATAATGCGGTGAACGCTACTATTGGTACGGATAGTGCGACGGGTACGATCCTTGATGAAGATGCCACAGATGGCACCCCGCAAGAGGGCGATAAACCAACGGTCAGCGTTGGCAATGCGACAGCGACAGAAGGGGACAACTTAGTTCATAGCGTCACCATTAATGGCGTCACCCAAGCGGACGTCACCTATGAGTTTGACTTATCAGGCGTCACCGCCACTGACGGCGATGATTACAGTAGCGATCCTACTGATCTCGTCTTTAGTGATGGCGTCACTTATGATCCAGTCGCGGGCACCATCACCGTACCTGCAGGCGTCACTGACTTTACCGTTACTTACCCGACCTTGAATGACACTATCCTTGAGAATGATGAAACCACTACGGTCACTATTGATGGGGTGATTGGCACTGGTACGATCTTAGATAATGATATCGCACCGACATTGACAGTCGAAGATAACAGCGTCATAGAAGCGACTGGTGCTAATGTTTCAGGTAGCTTTAATATAACCGATCCACAGAGTGTTACAGCACTGACTGTCAGTGGTCAAGACGTTACCAATGCTACGACCACATCGGTCATTATCACTACTAGTTTAGGTGAACTGGTAATCACTGGATATAACGCAGTAACAGGTGAACTCACTTACGAATATACCGAGAACGGCAATGTAAAAGATCATGACGTGCCTAATCGTGAAGTTTTTGACCAGTTTGCAGTAGAGTTAACCAACACAATTGGCGATAAAATCAATGACACCTTAGATATTGAGATTATCGATACTGTACCTACTGCAAATGATGACAAAAACACTATTAGCGAAGAAACAGATATCGTTTCCGGTAACGTTCTTACGTCAACTGGTGCAGCGACCGATGATGTGGCTGATGATTTAGGTGCAGATGCAACCACGGTAACGGCAGTAGAGTTTGGGAGTACTACCAGTACAGTTGATAGCACAGCACCGACTCTAATTCAAGGCAATTTTGGGGAGCTAACACTAGATGCGAATGGCGAATATACCTATGATGTTGATAATGCCGCTATACAGTATTTGGCACTAGGTGAGTTTGACCGAAACCTTTGAGTACACCATCACTGATGCTGATACTGATACTGCCAAGCTCACTATCACCATCACGGGCACTAACGACCAACCAACAATTACTGCTGATAGTAATGGCAATATTGCCAATATATCTTTCATCGAACAAACAGATGATTCAATTATTACTCAAAGTGGCACTATCGCTTTCAATGATATTGATACCAGTGATAATCTGACATTGAAATATCTAGAAGCTCAAAATAAGTATGATTTTACTGGCACTACTACTTTAAATCTCTAACGACTGATCAAAAAGCAGCATTAGAAGGTATATTCTCAATAACCCAAGCGACAAACAATAATGGCACTTGGGAGGTTAAAGCAGAAGATACAGATATTAACTTCCTCCCAGCAGGCGAAACCATCACCATACGCTACGCCGTACAAGTCGATGATGGCAATAATATTACAGCGACTAATGGTGGCAACGAGATCAGCACCAGTGAGATTCGCTATGTTGAGGTAACCATTACTGGTACCAATGATGGCATCTCACTAGTAGATGATGTAAAAATCGTTAATGAAGATACGACCTTAATGGGTAATATTCTTATTAACGACGATGACCCTGATTTTGGTGAGACTTTGGTAGTTGAAAGTTATACTTTTGAGCTTACTGATGGTACAACTATTAGCAAAAATGCGGGACAAAGTAGCGACATCTTAGTTGATGGTACTAACTCCATTGGCAATATCACTATTAATAGTGACGGCAGCTATACCTTTAAACCTGCCCCCAACTACAGTGGCAAAATACCAGATATTACCGTTACGGTAAACAATGGTGTTAATGCGACCACCCCACAAACAGGCACTGAAACACTAGAAATCACCGTCAAGCCATTATCAGACATGCCTACTGTAGAAATTGGTGATAAAGTGATTCCAAACAAAGGATCGGAGACAATAACAACCAAGGAGGACACTGAGGTTTCTCTAGGGTTGTCAGTAAAAATAAAAGATAACAAAGACTTAGACACTTCCAGTACGAATGATACACCTGAGCGTATTGGTTTAATTACCTTAAGCAAGATACCTAAAGGAGTAGAGTTAGATTATGGTAGTGGCAGTATTACTACCTCTACTGTCAATCAAACTATTACTATTTTATTAAGTGATGTTCCTACTATTAATGATCCGCCAGGAAAAAATAGTTCGACCATTACTATGTCAAAAGCTGATTTTGAGGCGATGACGCTCACGCCACCTAAAGACAATGCCACAAACATCTCGATTGGTATGTCAGTGACTGAGTATGAAGTTGATGCGGCTGGCAACAAGCTTCCTAATGTAAATGGTGCAAAGGCTGATGCTACTATCAAGGTCGATGTCCAAGCCGTGACTGATAGTAGTAAAAAAAATCAAAGTGGTGATGATGCCAGTAAGTTTGGTTATGATCAAAATGAAGTTGTTGGGGATACTTTAACCGTAACTCTTAAAGAAGGTGAGTCTGTTAAGTTACCGATAACTACTACCTTTGGTGATTTAGGTAGTGCTGCTAAAGGTGATGCTGAGACTTATGGCTTTGTGATTTCGGGTCTAGTCCCTGGCGCCATTATTAATTTTACACCTGCTGGCAGCACTGAGCCGCTTCCCCCATTCATCGCCGATGATAATGGTCAGGTATTGATCGGTATCAATGCTGGCTTAACTGCTACTGATTTTGTAGTCAGTGGTAACTCGGAGCCTAAAATCACTATTCAGACTGGGAAGTTTGATTCTCTAGATATGAATGGCGTGGAAATATCGCTATATACTCAAGATCATGACCCTGATTCAGATATCAAAGATACTTCTGTAGAGCTGATTGGTACAGTAAAAGTAAACCTAACCGTCACTCCAGTAGCGGGTCAAGTTGAACTAGAAAATACAGGTGTTCAGACCAAAGAAGACACAGCCGTCACCCTTGATAAATTTGGCTTTAAAGTACAGGATAATAATAACGGTTCTGGGGCAGAAGTCATTACCCAGATTCAGTTTGAATTACCAGCAGGCTGGACGTTTGCAGACACTACTGGCGCAGGGTCGCAAGTTGGTACGACTGTAACTATTAATATGACTGGTTCACCTGATTTAAGTCAGATGACTGTCACTCCACCACCTCATTCATCCAAAGACGCTGATATTACCTTTACAGTGACCAGCCAAGACACTGATGATGATATTGGTGGTACTACCGTTACTGGCACAGCTACTTTGACCCAAACTGTAGTGGTAAAACCTGTTGCCGAAAGAGTTGGTACGGATACTGATGGTGATGGTGATCCTGATTTAACCATCAACCCTGATCATAACTATGGCATGATAACAGCGTTAGAAGATACTGCTTTTGATCTTAACAATGGCTTTAACCTAAAAGGCTTTTGGAAGAATCAGGACACCTCTGAAAAAACCTTTGCGATACTGACGTTCGGTAATAAGGACGGTAGTAACTTCATTTCAGTTGAAGGAGCGGTATTTACTTATAGATGGCAATGGTTTAGTTAGCCTGACTGATAACGGCAATGGTGTCGATATTCCTATGGAATATTTAGATACTGTCACGGTAACCCCTCCGCAAGACTATAGTGACTTTAACCTTGCTAGTGGTGCTGAGACAGCAGTCAAGGTCGAGGCAAAAACGGTCGATGTTGACGAAGACACTAACAGTACTGTAACAGATGAAGCCATCAGCGGCGAAAGCTATCTAACCTTTGTAGTTAAAGGCGTCGCTGACCCAGCTACTTTAGCCGTCGATCCTGCCGAAGGTGATGAGGATCAAGCTATTGTCGATGGTAATGAGCGTGACACTGCTGCCATGATGACCGATGTAGCTATTGGTGGAGATATCATTCCTACCGATGGTATTCCACTCAATATCCGCCCAAGCTCGCGTGATGATGACGGCTCTGAGACATATGATGTGACTATCTCTGATATCCCAGCAGATGGGCAGCTTTATTATACTAATAGCAACGGTGATACAGTCTTACTTGATACTACTGGTGGTACGGTAGTGATTGAAGATTACAATAATAGCGTAACTGGGTTGTACTTTGTGCCTGCGGAAAACTTCAGTGGCACGGTAAATCTAAAAGTGCAGTCAGTGAGTCAAGAAGAGGGCACTACGGGTAATGCAAGCTCCGTGCTTACTCTGCCTGTCAAAGTCAATGGCAAAGCAGACTTGATAAGTAATGATAAGTTAGCAACTGACACAACTAACATCGATGGTGTGGATTACACACATACCTATATAACTAATGAAGCGACGCTAGATGGTACCGGTAACCATAAGATTGCCTTATCCAGCCTATTCAAGGATGTTGCGGATATCGAGGCTTATGATGGTGACAGCCCAGCTGCTGAGCAGATCAGCTATGTCGTTACCGGTATTCCAGAAGGCTTTGGAATTACAGGTGCAGTATTCTTGGGCGGTAGTGGTGCAGGACGTAAGTGGTCAGTATCACTCGAAGCACTTAAAGATGACAGTGCTAAGCTAACCACCCCTGATAATTTTGCAGGTGAAATCAACTTCACCATTGCAGGTACGACCACAGAGACCGAATCCGGGAACAGTGCGACTCATACTGCAAAAAATATCTCTATTCTTGTGACCCCTGATGCTGCCGATGGCAAGGTAAATAATCCAAAGGTTACGGCGATAGAAGATGAGTGGTCTAAGATAGATTTTGCAGCTGCTTTTGAGACGACGGATGCTTCTAAACCTGCCAATAGTGCAACAGGCTATGAAGCACTTAAGAGTATTATCTTACAAGCTGATGACCTGATTGCCAAAAAATAGAGCTGCAAGTTGATGGGGTAGAAGTAACCCTTATCGCAGGTGAGGAGCTGACTTATAGCGCAAATCAAAAGATTGAAATCAGGTACAACGATGACAAACGTCATAGCGATGATAATGTCAGTATAGATTTTGACTACATTTATACTGATACCGCTGAATTGACTGATGGTTCAGAGATTAGTACTTCTGCAACTGGTAGTGCAACTGTTAACGTCACCTTCCAAGCAGTTACTGATGACCCAGTAATGACTTTAGTTGAGAATGATGTTTCTATTGATAATAGTGGTAGCAATGATACCGCTTCTGTCACTGTTTCATTAACCTCAGCTGATAAGGATGGTTCAGAAAGCTTCACTCGCCTAGAGGTTACCGATGTACCTAATGGTCTGAATGTATTGGGTGGTATCTTGTCAGATGGTATCTGGTATGTTGATGTACCGAATACGGCTATTACTGCGACTGCCCCAACTTATGAGTTAGTGCTAGAACGTAATGATACGACTGATAATATACCCGACGGCACTTTCAGTATTAAAGTGACAGGTATGACACAAGATATTAATGGTCAAGGTCTTGATGGTAAGGAAGCGCGTGCAGAACAAGCTTTGATATTGTTTTAGATAGAACGGCCGGTGGTGATACGCCTGTCAAGCCTGACTTGATAGCCAGCTTCACCAAAAACGATGACAACCCACAGATAGAGGATGTCAGCTTTGTTCTTGGTGATATCCTAGACGCGACCTTAAATCCTGTTACCGCCAGTACTGTTGGTGCTTATACTTTCTCCTTAACTGATTTACCAGTAGGGACTGAGATATCAAGTACCAATGCAGACGTGATTGTACAGCAGATTGGTGGTAAGTGGATTGTTAGTGTTGACGATGCCAGTAACCTCAGTCCAGAAGACGCCCTTGATGCGGTAACAGTCAAACCGCCAAAAGACTTTAGTACCAATATCACAGGTGGTAGTCAAGACTTTGCCTTTAATGCCAACTTTACCGCTTTGGATAGAGACGGTGGCGAGGAGAGAGTGCAGATTAATGGTGTCAGTATTGAGGTCAAGCCTGTTACTGATCCAATGGATGCTAATGGTAAAACAACCACGGTGGCAACTGATGAAGATACTAGCGTTGACATCAACATTAACCTAAAGAACAGTGCTGATGGTGATTATGTCGTACTGATTGATGGCAAGCTCTACATTCAGGTCAATGAGTCTGATTTGAAGACAGGTACTGGTCCTGCCGGAGTGCTGACTGATGCCAATGGCGTTCCGCTAGATGAAGTGACATTGGGTGATAATGATGTCGATGGTATTCCTGCGGGTACGTACTATGAGCTTGATGTCGGTATTAATCCTCCCGATAACGTCACAGTCAAATACACGCCCGCCGAAAACGCTGATGGTAGCGCTACCATCACTGTCAACACCGCTCACAAGGAAGCGACTGATGTTCCAGGGTATGATAGTGGTACGGTAAGCTATGAGCATCAATATACCGTTGAGGTCTCAGCACAGCCAGACAATCTAAGCATCACTGATAGTGGGAGTCTGTCAACAGCTACCGCTACTGGTGCTGAAGATACTAAGGTGGCTATTGACTATAAAATTACTAATATCGATGAAGGTGATAAGGCTAGCGCTATTACCTTAGACAATATCCCTAATGGCTATCTGGTTTATTATACTAATAGTAGTGGTGTTGACGTTTTAGCGAGTAATAATGGTGGTTCAGGTGACAATAACTCATGGTCTATTGATGCTTCTAAGTTGAATAAATTAATAGCGGCGAAGAAGGCGAGACACCGAATATCTTTATCAAGGCTCCTGAAGATGTCAGTGCTGTTGTCCCTAATATCGAGATGAAGGTCGTTATGACAGTGGCATGATCAGTGATCCGCTAGTGATTGAGCTTAATGTGCAGCCCGTTGCGGATGGAGTGAAATTCGATCCATCGGCGGTGCTTGGTGCTCAAGGCAAATGGACGGCTTTAAACCTAAACGCTGTTATGAAAGATACGGATGGCAGTGAAACGGTCACTATGGTCATTACTGGTAATGGAGCTGATTTAAAAGAGGGTATGCTGCGTATTAAAGTTAAAGGCACAACTGAGCCGTTAGATGCCGTTTGGAATGCAGCTGATAAGAGTTATACCATCAGTGGTATCACTCCTGAGCAGATTAATGCCTTACAGATTCAATCCTCAGTAGCCCTAAAAAGTGATCTTGATTTTGCTTTCAGCACAGTGGATACGGCAGGTACTATGACGGATACCTCAGAGCCTATAGAAAAGCAAGTATCTATTGATATCGCCTTTACTAATAAGTTCAATGGTACTGCTGAAGACGACATCCTAGATGCTTCGGGGCAGTCATCACCGGTGAATTATAAAGGCGGTGCTGGTGATGATATTTTAATCGGCGGTAGTGGTAATGACTTCCTCGATGGTGGTAGTGGTGCTAACATGCTACAAGGTGGTGGTGGTAATGACAGGTTAGTGTTCTCCGAAGATAACCTACTGATGGATGGTGGTGCTGATTTCGATACTTTGTTGATCAACGTGGCTAATACCAGTATTGATTTTGGTAACTTTGATAGTAGTGTGATTGATAATATGGAGGTGATTGATATGACTGGTAATGGTGCGCAGTCATTGACTAATCTCAGTACCAGTGATGTCATCGCCATGACTGATAGTAATAATCAGCTATTTATTAATGGTGATAATGCTGACCAAGTATCTTTAACAACAGATTTTGTTAAAAAACAAACGTCTGATCAAGCCGGCTACAGTCAGTATCAAAGTACGACAGATTCAACGGTTACCTTATATGTAGATACAGACATCACTATAATATAAGCAGAGTGGTTAAAAGTTACTTACCTTAGGATCAGCTACCTTGTTGTCTACTCTTTGAATGACGAAAAGCCATAATCAATTATGGCTTTTTGTTATTTAAAATTACGAGGCTTATTGATTAGTCGGTGAACCTTCAGCGGCCTGAGCGTCTTTAGCAGATCCTTTTTTAGGAGGTAATGAGGTGATCGGTGTAATAGGGTAATCGTGCTGAACCCTAGGTGTATTATCGCTTGGAGTTTCGCTAGCTTTAGGTAGGTGATGCTGTTGAATTTGACTCTGATTGCGTTTTTTTACCTCATCAATGAGTTTAGAGAGTTGTTCATTATCTTGATCAATGTCTTTATCTAGCTGTTGATACTCTTGGGTTTGTTTGAGTTTATATTCAGCCTGGGCTGGTGTTTTATTAGTGGTGGACTCTACGTCAGTTATGATATTGTCGTTTTTTGATAAAGTTACTGTTGGCGCTACTGTATCTCTGCTATTAGTTATGACTTCGGGTTTTTGCTTCGATGTAGTACTTTCATTAGCTGAGGTATTATTAGTACTGACGGAGGCAGAGTTTTTTTTATGACTATTGACGCTTTTTGAAGACTCTATTTGGTCTATCAAATCCTTTGGATTGGCAGCAGATAGCTTTTCATCTGCCACCATAGCTGCCGATACTGACTGTTTATTATCGGCAGTAACAGTCGGTACAGTGATGGGCCGCTCTTTATCAAACACTGTAAAGTAGATTACAATGCCAACCACAATATGTAGCAGTACTGCCAAGACAATAGCTAACATCGATTTATCTCTTGGTCTTACCGGTTTAGTTGGTGGTAAAGATTTAGGCATATATTTGATCCTTAAGGCAGCTTTAAGGGAGTAATGACTGGTTATCACTATAATAATTGTTCTAGTACTATATCGGTTATAATTATTATTACCTATATAAAAATGTCCTATAAGATGAGGGTAATGCCATGATGCGCGATTTATATCTCTTTAATTTACCTACCGCAGGATTCAGCATATCAGAATGACTATTTATTCACATCTTCCAGCCATAAGACCAGCTCTTACTATAGTAGTGCTGACTAAACGTAACTGGCAGCGGCTGTCAGTTGGTATGTTATATCTAACGTTGTCTGGATTAATGTCTAGCTTAGCTAGCGCTAGCAGCGCCGATACCAATATGAATCAGCTTATCAATCAAGCGATTCAAAGCCATCCTTTGGTAGGTTCAGCTCGCTCTGAACAGCAAGCTACTACTGAGAGTATTAGAGCTGCGAAACTGAATCTGTTACCTTCTCCTACAGTATCATCAGGCTATGATCGCGATGACGGTATGGTCTCACAGCTACAGATTAGACAGTCGTTATGGACAGGAGGTAAGCTCACCGCCAATGTCAATCAGGCTATTTTCGATGATAAAGCGGCAAAAGAATACACTTATGAGCGGCAGAACCAAGTAGCAAAAACCACGATAGAAGCTTGGCAAAGTTATATGACTGCGCTGACCAAGCAAGGGGTTTATTTTGATAGTTTAAAATTGTTGACCGAGTTTGAAGCTATGATGCAGCGCCGAGTTTCACAGGGAGTTTCTGCTCGTATTGAATTAGATTTGGTGACCAATCGTATTTTGCAGGAACAAAATGCCTATCAATCTGCGGTTGAGCAGCAGCGTATTGCTATCGCCCGCTTGCAGCAAATTACTGGTCTTAGACTATCAGAAACTGATTTGCCAGCGCCTAACTTGGCCGAACTTGTCAATCAAGCCAAAGGTTATTCGCAAGCTTTTGAGAGAATGGCCTTTGATCAAGCTAGCTTTTATAATCCTACGGTGGTCAAAGAGCATTATCAGGTTGAAGCGGCAAAGCAGGGAGTTATGGCCCTACAGTCTGCACGCTATCCTACTTTTTACGCCCAATATGAATACGATTACTATCACGATAGTGATTCTAATGATAATGAAGGCGAGTTTTCAGTCGGTCTAAGTTACGATCCAGGGGCGGGTCTGTCTAATCTAGCGTTAGCTAAAGCTTCGGAGTCTCGCGTACAGAGTTTGTGCAATCAAAAGAGGCATCAAGAAGACTGGTGCTCGAAACCATACAGACCCAATACCAACAGTTTGCTAGTGCCAAAGATCAAGAACGCTCATTAATTGCGGCAGTCGCCGGCGCCCAAATTGTTGTTAGTTCTTATCGTCGGCAGTTTATCGCGGGACGTAAGTCTTGGCTTGAGGTATTGAATGCCGTACGTGAGCACTCTCAATTCATCTACAGTTGGTTGAGACGAGAGCTTCTATTATTGCCTCTTATTATAAGTTGCAGGTTGATTTTGGTATGATGTCTTGGCAACAGTTTGATCAAAGCCGTCAATCAGACCTCTCTTAGACCAATAGACTCTGTCAAAAGCTGGTTAGTCAAACCAGATGCCGGTAATTCTAAATCCATTATGACTACGCCGACTCTAGTGGCAATTAATTAGTGTCGTCCCTACAGAGGAGCAGACTATGACATCGATAGACAGTCAAAACGGTTTTCAAACTTACTCTTCTAGAAGTTAGTGATAGCGATGACAGCAACTACGATGAAGCTATTTTGTATGATCAGCGTTTTAGACAGACTCAGTCAAAAATCATATTGAATGACGCTATTGAATAAAATAATAGCTGTTCATCGCATAATCTGAGCGTTTATAAATAGTTAACTAATGAGATACCATCGTTATGAGCTCTTCTCTACCTGCCTCGAATAATCAAACGCCTGATAGTCATCTACCGCCTGATACTATTGATATGTCTAATCTGCCTGCTCAATCCGAACTTATAGAAATAGAGAACGCTTCATTCGTGCTAGCCTCTCAGCTATCAGCCGCGCTGCATGCTTTATTGACGCAACAAGGCTATCCTATTGATAGCGTGCGTTTACATGGGGTTATCAATCGACAGCGTGAGGATTTACGAACGATTGCGGGTATTATTAATGTGCTACAGCAGCTCGATATAGAGCAATTGCCAGAAGTGCTACTGGCTCCGGACGCTGCCTTTTTACCGCTGCTTGCATTACATCCTACTGAAGGTTGGGGCATTATTCGTCAACAAAATCCACAAGGGTTATGGCGCTTTCAGCAGTCCGATAATACCATCGCCTATAGCAGTGATGATTTTTTACACTTGCTACGTATTCGTCGCTAGAGGATGAGCCTAGTAAACGTAAGCAAGTCTCTTTTGATCAACTCCTCAAAAAAGATTTGAAAAATTATCGCGGCATCGTTGTTGAAGCTGTAGTTGCTTCCTTCTTGATCAACATGCTAGCACTAGCGGTATCGTTATTTTCGATGCAGGTCTATGACCGCGTCATTCCTACTCGTAGCGAATATACGCTTATAATCCTAGCTAGTGGGGTGGGCTTGGTCATTTTGTTCGAAACTTTTATGAAGTTTGCGCGCTCAAAGATTATGGACAAGGTAGTAGTCAATCTTGATCAATATCTATCGCGTGAAGTATTCCAACGCTTATTGAATGTTCGTATCGATCAGATGCCAGGATCGGTGGGTTCGATGGCCGCGCAATTACGCGGTTACGAGCAAGTTCGTGGGTTTTATACCGCAAGTACTTTATTTGGTTTAGTCGATATTCCGATGGCCGTTATCTTTGTGACTTTGATTGTGGTGATCGGTAATCCTTTGGTCGCTTTAGTTCCTATCGTAGCGGCCATTATCGCCATTTTGTTAGGTATCGGCGCTCGCAAAAAGATCGATAGTATCGCCGCTGTTGGGGCGCAGGCCTCTTATCGTAAGACTGGTATTTTGGTTGAGACGGTAGAGGGGGTTGAGACTATCAAAGCTGGCGCTGGTAATTGGAAGTTTTTATCACGCTGGCTCGATTGATGAATATCACCACCAAAAATGATCTCGATATGAAGCACGCCAATGACAATTTGAGTTATTTATCGCAGATGATTCAACAAACCAGTTATGTGGGAATTGTGATTGTCGGCTCGTTTGTGGTGATGTCTGGTGACATGACTATGGGCGGCTTGATTGCGTGTTCTATCCTAGGCGGTCGTATTCTAGCGCCGATTATGAGTATTCCTAATCTACTCGTACAGCATTCTCATGCCAAGGCTGCCAAGCTCAATATTGAACAGCTATTCTCCTTGGAGCAAGACAACCATGGCGTCAGCCACCCTTTATCACCCAGTCGCATTATGGGCAACTTCGTTCTAGATAAAGTTAGCTTTAATTATCAGAATAATGACCAACCAGCCTTATCTATTAATACACTAAAAATCAATGCTGGCGAGCGCATTGCAGTGTTAGGGCCGATTGGTTCAGGCAAGTCGACTTTACTCAAGGTATTATCAGGACTATACGCACCATCGCAAGGTCGTATACTACTAGATGGGCTAGACATTCAACAGATTAGTCGTGCATCTCTAAGTGAGCAAGTCGGTTATCTGCAGCAAGATCACCGACTATTTGAGGGAACCTTACGAGAGAACTTATTAATTGGGCTACCAGCTCCTAGTGATGACGTAATGCGTGATGCCCTAGTGCAAACCGGCTTGATTAAGCTAGTCGCTAGTCATTCAAGTGGCTTGGATTTGCCGATTAGTGAGGGCGGTAAAGGCTTGTCGGGGTGGGCAAAAGCAGCTAGTCGCTTTTACTCGTCTAATACTGACCAAACCTTCGATATTACTGATGGATGAGCCAACCGCGTCGATGGATAATCGCCAAGAGTTAAAATGTATTGAGGTGCTCAAAAAAGAATTTGGTGAAGATCACACGCTCATTGTTTCCACTCATAAGATGCCCTTACTCCAATTGGTTGATCGTATTATTATTATGGATAATCAAAAGATTGTCATGGATGGACCTAAAGATCGAGTGCTTGAGCAGCTAAAAGCCAATGAAGCGCCACAAAAAACTAATAAAATGTCAGCGAAAGTCAGTAAGCCACAAGTGCGTGTTATTAGCCAAAAATCCTCAAGTATTGAGTTAAAAACTGATGATGAGTAATGCCATCACTATCATAATTTAGGTTGAGATCATGAATCAATATCAGTATAAAGCTCAAGACCCTAAAGTTGGGCGTACTCGTATCATTATTTGGGGCGCACTCTTTGGTATTATTGCCTTAGTAGTTTGGGCTTATTTTGCCCAGATTGATCAAGTTACGCGGGCAACGGCAACCGTTATAGCAAGCGCTCGCACCCAAGACATTCAAGCCTTGGAGGGTGGTGTCTTGACTGAGCTTTTGGTCAAAGAGGGAGACGAAGTCAAAAAAGGGCAGCTAATTGTCACCTTAGAAGAGGAGCGCGCGCAAGCAGCCGTTGCTAACTCTGACTCCAAAATTGCTGCGCTCAAAGCTCGTCTAGCAAGGCTAGAGGCCGAAATATTGAGCGTGAATTAGTGTTTCCTGATGAAATTAAAGCTTATACAAAGTACGTTGAAAACCAAAAGCAACTCTATAACCGTCGTCGTCAAGCTATCGATCAAGATGTCAGCTCCTTACAGAAGATGATGGTACTTGCCAATCAAGAACTGAGCATGAATGAGCCGCTATTAGCATACGGTGATGTCAGCCAAGCGGATGTAATTAAGCTGCGCCGGCAAGTAGCAGATATCCAAGCACAAATCACTAATAAGCGTAATAAGTACTTCGAAGAGGCACAAGCGGAGATGACCAAAGCGCAAGAAGAGCTAAATGTAGAGTTAGAGCAGCTACGAGATTATAATCAGGTATTAGAAGAAAAAAAACTATTTGCTCCTACAGAAGGTAAGGTTAATAATATCTTAATTACCACTATTGGCGGCGTTGTGAAACCTGGTGAAGTTATTATGGAGATACTACCGACCAGTAGTGATTTGATTGTCGAGGCCAAAATTAGTCCTATAGATATCGCTTATGTAAAAGAGCAGCAGGAAGCAACGGTCAACTTGATGCTTATGACTACTCAATATTTGGTGCGATGAATGGTACAGTGGTGTATATCAGTCCCGATACGCTTATGGAGCAGACACCAAAAGGAGAAGAGCCTTACTACCGCGCGCAAATAAGATAACAGGGGCTGAGTTTGCAGGTCGTGGTGATGAGATTGTAATCAAGCCAGGAATGACCGCTTCAGTTGATATAAAAGCGCAACAGCGTTCAGTACTGTCCTATCTGACTAAGCCATTGACCAAAACCTTCTCTGAAGGCTTAGGTGAGCGTTAGGTTTTATTATGGTTGAGATATATCCAACACGTAGTGTCAGACTTTCAATGTGTGCTTACATTCGCCCAGAAAAAGATAAGCTCTTTAGACGTGTGCAGTTCGCTCAATATTTACAGGGATCTAAAATTTTTTTACTTGGGGAGAGTTTGACGGTATAAGGGTGTTTTTCATTTAAACGTTACTTAATGATCTTGAAGCTTGGGTTGATGTTAATAAGTTTAACTTACCTATTATTCAGATTCGTATACTGAGCTGACCTCTGCTATCGAATCCGTAGACATTAAATTGTGGGATTACCATTTTTAAAAAGTCTGATTTACCTCATTTTTATCGCTATTTAGCACTCCTTATTCTCTCTAAACTCCATGATAGCCTTCATAAAATTTGTCTACTTAAACTAATCATAGTTTAAAAGAGTAACTAACTAGAAAATCAAGAAATTTAGTCTTATTTCACTATCAAATCAAACTAATGTGAATTACTATAGTATTAGTATTAGTATTAGTATTAGTATTGTTAGTTAATGTTACCTGCCTAAAACAAAACCTCTCCCGCATAAGAAAGCTTTCTTAATTTATAAGAAGGTTTAATAAGGATGTCTAATGACACAAACAACTCAACTCGTCTTGCAAAAAGATAACGTCAACTTGATTAATCAAGTATTAAATAGCAACCAACCTACTATAATAGCGGCTGAGGAAGGCATGCAAATCGCTTTAGTAGATGCTAAAACGGGTCAACCAGCTAAAAAATTAAAAGCTAAAAAAGTAGCCGATGATTATTAATTGCAGATGAAAATGGTGAAACGTTACTGACCATTGAGGATTACTATCTAACCGATGATATTCAGCTTGGTACAGTTAGCGATTCAGGTTTTGTTGAGTTTAATTATGTGAGTTCTGAAACAGGTGTAACATCACAAATAGCCTCAGAAACCTCTTATACGACGCTTGTGTCAGAAATGCTAAGTGACACTTCGTTATTTGGAGGTATAAGCAATGGTGTTTTATTGGGATCACTTGGCGCAGCTGCATTAGGAATTGCAGCTATAAGCGGTGGTTCAAGTGATAATTCACCAAAGGCTCCTGCTAACAAAGCCCCGATCTCAAAAGACACTATCATTGCGGCTACTGAAGACACCGTTGCTACCGGCAAACTAGAGGCGGCCACTGACGCGGATGGCGATGCCTTGACCTATGCCATTGCTACTGGTGCGGCTAATGGTAAGGTGGTTATCGGTAAAGACGGCAGCTATAGCTATACGCCAAACCAAGACTTTAGTGGCGAAGACACTTTCACCTATACCATTAATGACGGTCAAGGTGGCGTGATCACCCAAACCGCAACCGTTAACGTGGCTAATGTCAATGATGCACCAGTCTCAGAAGACAGCACTATTGCCGCTACAGAAGATACCGTAGCAACCGGTCAACTAGAAGTAGCCACCGACGCTGATGGTGACACCCTAACTTATACCCTTGACTCAGAAGCCACTAATGGCACAGTGATTGTTAATGCTGATGGTAGCTACACTTATACCCCAAATGCCAACTTTAATGGCGAAGACAGCTTCACTTATACCGTCACTGATGGCACGGAAACTATTACTAAAACCGCCAACATCATAGTGGCTTCCGTGAATGATGTTCCCGTCTCAAAAGACACTATCATTGCGGCTACTGAAGACACCGTTGCTACCGGCAAACTAGAGGCGGCCACTGACGCGGATGGCGATGCCTTGACCTATGCCATTGCTACTGGTGCGGCTAATGGTAAGGTGGTTATCGGTAAAGACGGCAGCTATAGCTATACGCCAAACCAAGACTTTAGTGGCGAAGACACTTTCACCTATACCATTAATGACGGTCAAGGTGGCGTGATCACCCAAACCGCAACCGTTAACGTGGCTAATGTCAATGATGCACCAGTCTCAGAAGACAGCACTATTGCCGCTACAGAAGATACCGTAGCAACCGGTCAACTAGAAGTAGCCACCGACGCTGATGGTGACACCCTAACTTATACCCTTGACTCAGAAGCCACTAATGGCACAGTCATTGTTAATGCTGATGGTAGCTACACTTATACCCCAAATGCCAACTTTAATGGCGAAGACAGCTTCACTTATACCGTCACTGATGGTACTGAAACTATTACTAAAACCGCCAACATCATAGTGGCTTCCGTGAATGATGTTCCCGTCTCAAAAGACACTATCATTGCGGCTACTGAAGACACCGTTGCTACCGGCAAACTAGAGGCGGCCACTGACGCGGATGGCGATGCCTTGACCTATGCCATTGCTACTGGTGCGGCTAATGGTAAGGTGGTTATCGGTAAAGACGGCAGCTATAGCTATACGCCAAACCAAGACTTTAGTGGCGAAGACACTTTCACCTATACCATTAATGACGGTCAAGGTGGCGTGATCACCCAAACCGCAACCGTTAACGTGGCTAATGTCAATGATGCACCAGTCTCAGAAGACAGCACTATTGCCGCTACAGAAGATACCGTAGCAACCGGTCAACTAGAAGTAGCCACCGACGCTGATGGTGACACCCTAACTTATACCCTTGACTCAGAAGCCACTAATGGCACAGTGATTGTTAATGCTGATGGTAGCTACACTTATACCCCAAATGCCAACTTTAATGGCGAAGACAGCTTCACTTATACCGTCACTGATGGCACGGAAACTATTACTAAAACCGCCAACATCATAGTGGCTTCCGTGAATGATGTTCCCGTCTCAAAGACACTATCATTGCGGCTACTGAAGACACCGTTGCTACCGGCAAACTAGAGGCGGCCACTGACGCGGATGGCGATGCCTTGACCTATGCCATTGCTACTGGTGCGGCTAATGGTAAGGTGGTTATCGGTAAAGACGGCAGCTATAGCTATACGCCAAACCAAGACTTTAGTGGCGAAGACACTTTCACCTATACCATTAATGACGGTCAAGGTGGCGTGATCACCAAACCGCAACCGTTAACGTGGCTAATGTCAATGATGCACCAGTCTCAGAAGACAGCACTATTGCCGCTACAGAAGATACCGTAGCAACCGGTCAACTAGAAGTAGCCACCGACGCTGATGGTGACACCCTAACTTATACCCTTGACTCAGAAGCCACTAATGGCACAGTGATTGTTAATGCTGATGGTAGCTACACTTATACCCCAAATGCCAACTTTAATGGCGAAGACAGCTTCACTTATACCGTCACTGATGGCACGGAAACTATTACTAAAACCGCCAACATCATAGTGGCTTCCGTGAATGATGTTCCCGTCTCAAAAGACACTATCATTGCGGCTACTGAAGACACCGTTGCTACCGGCAAACTAGAGGCGGCCACTGACGCGGATGGCGATGCCTTGACCTATGCCATTGCTACTGGTGCGGCTAATGGTAAGGTGGTTATCGGTAAAGACGGCAGCTATAGCTATACGCCAAACCAAGACTTTAGTGGCGAAGACACTTTCACCTATACCATTAATGACGGTCAAGGTGGCGTGATCACCCAAACCGCAACCGTTAACGTGGCTAATGTCAATGATGCACCAGTCTCAGAAGACAGCACTATTGCCGCTACAGAAGATACCGTAGCAACCGGTCAACTAGAAGTAGCCACCGACGCTGATGGTGACACCCTAACTTATACCCTTGACTCAGAAGCCACTAATGGCACAGTCATTGTTAATGCTGATGGTAGCTACACTTATACCCCAAATGCCAACTTTAATGGCGAAGACAGCTTCACTTATACCGTCACTGATGGTACTGAAACTATTACAACTAAGCCGCTAATGTTACAGTTAACTCATTCAGCGAAGTGTATAACCTAGAACTGCAAGAGACATTCGAAACTACTGTTGTCAGTGAAGCGCAGACTGTAGTGGACAAGCAAGCATCATCTTTTATATCAGAAACTATAACGTTTGAAATAACGGGTGACAATGCAATACCTCAGTTGGAGCTCACTAATGGCTCTAATATTATTCAAGGCAACTATCAATACATTCTTCAAGGCCCAGGAATTTCTGCATCAAGTTCTGGTAGCATATCTTCAGTTGGTTCAAATAATTATCCGATTGACCTAGGTACAGGTACACTTCCACCAGGTATATATACGTTAGATCTATATGTTAATTCATCAGGATCATCAATCAATTTTAATATTACTGAGTTTAAAGACGTTGAAAAAACTGAGTTCACGGGTTATCAAAGTGTCACAGGCAATATCTTTGCTGATGACGACGGCGCTATTAACGCACCTAATGATTATGAGCTTCAGATAGATGGACAATCGCTTATATTTCAAGCAGGTAGTTCAGCATCTAGCCCTATTGTTATAGATACAGATAATGGTCAACTTGAACTATCAGCTGATGGCTCTTATGTTTATAGCTCAAACGGTAATGAGCTTGGTTTAGACCCAGCTCAGTTGGCAGAAAAGTTCGATATCAAAGTAGTTGACTTACAAGGGAACTATGTTGGCGCTTATCGTGTCAATATTACTTCTGATACGACAATACCAGAGTCAGGTGAATTAGTATTTAACAACTTTGAAGATACGGGACTATCTCAAGACGATGGTATTACTCAAGATAACACCTTTGATATAACCATTGAGAGTAATGAAGCAGGTAGCCAAGTTGAGTATCAGTATTCAATAGATCAAGGCGTTACTTGGCAAGTGTTAGCTAATGGTACGGCTTCTGACCTAGCAGATGGTGATTATAGCTTTAGAGCAAAGGTAACAGATGAAGCCCTTAATGAGAGCTTTACAGCAGTAAAAGATATCACTATCGATACTACTGCTCCGATCTTAGGCGATATTTTAAACTTCAATACTGCTACTAATCAGTTAGAGGTTAATGCAGATATAGACCAAGATACGCTACAAGCCTTTAAATTAGAAAATGGTACTTTGGTTCCTATCGCTAATGCCACTAACATTCCGTTTGCAGAGGGTAACTATCAAATCCAAGCGTCTGATGTGGCTGGAAACAGTACAACCTTAGATTTCGTTATGTCTACTGCCTCTGAATATTTTGAGTCAACTGATGTTATAGATATCGTTAAAGGTTCTGCTGGAAACGATACTATCTACGGTGGTAATGGCGATGATATTTTAATAGCTTCAGGAGGTAAGGATACTCTATACGGAGAAGCTCAAGAAAAAATGACACTTTGATATCATCAGGAGCTGGAGATACACTTTGGGGTGGTGAAGGCAATGACACTTTAGTTGTAAAAGATTTCATATCCAGTTCTGGAAATATTTTACGAGGCGGATCGGGAAATGATACCTACACTATTAACGGTTTAGAATTAAAGGATGTTACAAATAATAGCAGTATTGGTAATGTTTATATAAGTGATGGGTCAGGATCAAATAGGCTTGATTTAGAAGGTTTAAACCTATCAGATTTAACTCTAAGTAGGGACGATCAGGATTTAATTATTCAAACTACTGGAGGAAGTGTCAAGATAATAAGCCAGTTTAATGGAAATGGTGTTGATAATATTTATTTCGATGATGGAACCGTTTTGGATAAAGCAGCTATTGAAACTTTAGCAGGTGGGAAAATAGTTGGTACGGATGGCGACGATGTATTGACATTGGATAGTGAAAACTCTGTCTTATATGGTGGTGGTGATGGTAATGATACTTTAAAAGGTGGCGTTAATAATGACTATATCTACGGTGGTAATGGCGATGATATTTTAATAGCTTCAGGAGGTAAGGATACTCTATACGGAGAAGCTGGGAATGACACTTTGATATCATCAGGAGCTGGAGATACACTTTGGGGTGGTGAAGGCAATGACACTTTAGTTGTAAAAGACTTCATATCTAGTTCTGGAAATATTTTACGAGGCGGATTGGGAAATGATACCTACACTATTAACGGTTTAGAATTAAAGGATGTTACAAATAATAGCAGTATTGGTAATGTTTATATAAGTGATGGGTCAGGATCAAATAGGCTTGATTTAGAAGGTTTAAACCTATCAGATTTAACTCTAAGTAGGGACGATCAGGATTTAATTATTCAAACTACTGGAGGAAGTGTCAAGATAATAAGCCAGTTTAATGGAAATGGTGTTGATAATATTTTATTTCGATGATGGAACCGTTTTGGATAAAGCAGCTATGAAGCAATGGTAAATGCGGGCACTAGCAATGCTCGTAGCATGATGTTATTCGATGAAGCGGAAGATTCTTCTGATGATGATAGCGGAAATGACTACTTTAGTGAGTCTATTGATCTAGGTAACGATACAGACACCTATTATGATAGTAGCGCTAATCTACCTCTTAGCTTCGATAGCAGTGTTAGTCAAATGCAAACGCTCATCGACTCGCCACAAATAGAGCTACCTAGCATTGACGATTTACTTGATGTGAATAGTAATGAATTGATTTTTGAGCAAACAGATGTGAGCAATGCTACTCCATCTTCTGATAATAATGTGACATCAGTCTCTAAAGGAGCAACTGACAATATAGGTATGACAGTGGACTTTACTATCGGACAAGTTCAAGATTTTAATGATATACAGACAGAAGCCATGTTCCATATCATGTAGTTTTGTGCGAGACCAACTGTAATATATTAGTAAAAAGCAGGCGATTATTCATCGCCTGCTTTTTTTGTTTTAAGCATAAATATTTCGGACTAATAACCAGGGGTAATCATCCCTAAGAAATTGGTAGCTAAGGTAAAAGAAAGCCAGAGTCTTTCCTAAAAAGTGTGTAACTGCTTATAATCCAATAACAGGAGAATAAGCAATGACTAACCAAACTGACATCAAGAAACTGGCTGAGCAAATAGCTGGTAGCATGAAAAGCTTTGATGACATCAAAGACTTCCAAAAACAGCTCATGCAATCCTTTATCGATACTGCCTTAGAGGCTGAGATGGAAGACCATCTCGGCTATCCCAAGCATGAAAAAGCGGATAAGCCAAACAAGCGCAATGGGCACACTAAAAAGACCGTCCGCAGTGACACAGGCGATCTTGAGATCTCCACCCCAAGAGACCGTGATGGTGACTTTGAGCCTGCACTAGTACGTAAGCATCAAACTCGCATTACTGGTCTTGATGATAAAATCATATTCCTTTACGCCAAAGGTCAAACCACCACTGAGATTGTAGAGAGTATCAAAGAGCTTTACGACGTCGATATCTCAAGCAGCTTAGTGTCAAGAGTCACTGACAACATCTTAGAGGACATCACCGCATGGCAGAACCGGCCATTGAGTAGTGTTTATCCTATTGTCTATTTGGACTGCATTGTCGTTAAGGTACGTCAAGATAAGCAGATTATCAACAAAGCAATTTACTTAGCTCTAGGTGTCGCTCTTAACGGTAAAAAAGAGCTGCTTGGCATGTGGCTATCAGAGAATGAAGGCGCTAAGTTCTGGCTAGGGGTTCTCACTGAACTACAAAACCGCGGGGTGCAAGATATCCTCATTGCCTGTGTCGATGGTTTAAAGGGTTTCCCTGATGCCATCAATACGGTCTATCCTAAAGCTCAGGTTCAGCTGTGTATCGTGCATATGGTGCGCTACTCAATGAAGTTTGTACCCTGGACGGACAAAAAGGCAGTAGCCGCTGATTTAAAGGCCATCTACGGCGCTGATACGCTTGAGATAGCAGAGGCTAACCTTGAGCACTTTGATGAGACTTGGGGCAAAGAGTACCCGCACGTGGTCAAGTCTTGGCGTAATAACTGGGAGGGCTTAACGGTGTTCTTTGGTTACCCTAAAGACATCAGAAAAGTCATATATACCACCAATGCTATTGAGTCGCTAAACAGTGTGATTCGGACAGCGGTGAATAAGCGTAAGGTGTTCCCGTCTGATCAGGCAGCATTCAAGGTAGTATATCTGGCAACCCAGCAGGCATCGAAAAAGTGGTCGATGCCAATCCGTAACTGGACGTCTGCTCTTAATCGTTTTATGATTATGTTTGATGATCGTATTAGTAAGCATTTAATCTAAATGGCAGTTACACAGAATTTGGGATGGTCTCGAAAGCCATAACAATATTGTTATTTTTTGGGTATACCCCAAGAGAACCAGCTATTTCAGCCTTCAAACCTATTAACAGACTACTTAAAACAGACTGCTATAATGGAACCACTTATAACAGACTACTAAGTCAGTTGTGTTTATTGAAGCTTATTCATATATAGCATTACATACTTTGACGCCCAAACTCTCTTAAAAATGTATCAACGGTTGCCGCCATAGGGCTATCACTAGACATAGGTATGTGTTTATGGGCAATTTGTCGTGATTGAGGTAATACAAATGTCGCGCCGTTAGTGTGTTCCTGACATACCTTTGGATATATTGCTGCCAGCAGGGATAGGTAATAGTCTGCTTTATCTTATGTCTGAAAACCCAACCCGTCTAGCCGTCTCATAAACCACAGCATGAACATACTTTCGCTGAGCCGCATCAAGATAAGCTTGGCGACTGTTTGGATAGCTTTTCCCATTGGTATCTGCTAAAGCCAGTAAGTCACGTGCTGAGCTTGGTGGCCATTCTTCAAGTATAGAGCGCTGCTTAGCTTGTTGCCACTGTTTGGCCGTTGGCTGCAAATGCATTATGACCTTTGCCCATAATATGGCTTTTTGTGTAGGGTAGTCCTCAGCTTTTGCCTTATTACCAAAGTTTAGCTGCCACTCACCAAACAGTCGCACCAGCTCTTTGGTCAGTTGCCGCATTTCCTGGGTATTATCAATAGCATAATCATCATGCCATGGCGGTCGAAGTAGATATCAACGTCTTGCTGTCCTTGTTCAACGTAGTGGGCAGCATGGTCAAATGCGTTGCTAGGTGCATTTTTTTGATTGGTTTTTGAGGCTGATTCATAATGCTCTCCTTTGCTTTTGTTGTTTTTAGATTGGTACTGACGGTCATTATTAATCCATGCGATAAGGACATCACATCGTCTGTCATCCGTTAAAATGGGATTATTTTTTAGCTCTTGCTCTGTGTAGTACGTCTTGAAACTCTTAACATGATTGGCATAAGCTTTTGAATCTAATACTGGTGCTGATGACGATGCGTTTTTAAGTAAAGTATTTGTCTGATTGAGTGTAGGTGCTGCCCAGTCTTTAATAGGATCAATATTTGAACGGTTATTATTTGACTGAGAGAGAGAAGGTTTATTGGATGAAGATGATGATGACGGGCATTGCTCAAGTATATCGTTAGTATTGCCTAAGCATGTTTTAGATGATGCTTGTGCATTGCTTGGATCATCTATAATGTTATCACTATCACTTTTTTTATTTTTGCCCCAACGAGCGTCAGAACCCTTCTTACCCCGTTCAGATTTTATCTTTCGATTGTTGGTCGCTGTTTCTTTTTTCTCATCGAGATACGAGCTGAATAATAGCTCACCATTGCTTTCAAACAGCTGAATACTCAAAAGCAATTTAATAAACGTTTTAGATTTATTGGTAGATAATCGAGTGATTGCAGCAATGACTTTGTCATCATGTGGTACCTCGCCATTCTTCCAATAATCCATCATAAGTAAATACAAAGCACCTACCTGCTCTGTACTAAAGCGCGTTGTCATGGCGAGCATGTCGCCAATATAAACGGGCAGCCAAATACCCACCTCATCTGATTTACTCATTATGTACTCCTTGATCAGTCATTGGCGTCATAAAAAAGTCATCTACGACTTCTAAGCGGTTAAAACTGTCTTTAGCAAGGTGAAATAAGATATCTATTTTTTGACTGTCATAGCAGCGCATATTGATAGGTACTACTTTTAAGTTGCACATCGCCAAAATGGCGGCAAATTGTATGAGTCTACTGTCTTTATGACTGCTATCTAACCAGCGACCGACGGTGGTGGTATCAACCCCTAAGCCTTTGGCTAGCTGACCTCGTTTATGCTTTGCAGCGCTTTGCAGTATTTGAGCCTGAATGCTGCGTGACTGTTCAAGTTGTTCTTTAGATAATGGGTGCATAAGACCTCCAATATGGTTTGACTGTAAATAGATAAAGCTAGATTAAACAACAACCATAATAACGTTATTACGTTATTTTAACAACGCTAAAACGTTATTAATTTTTACCATAATGAACCCACAAGTATCTTAAAGAGACAGTTCATGATAGACACAATAGGTGAGAGATTAAAAAAAGCACGGAAATACGCAGGGATGACGCAATTGGATCTGGCTAAAGCCATTGATGCAAAACAAGGAGCCATCTCAGATTTAGAAAACGGTAGAAACAATAGCTCAACCAAGTTGGTTGAAATGGCGATATGTACAGGTGTGAACGCGGAATGGTTATCTACGGGTAAGGGAAAGATGGTTGCTGAAAGCAAGGAATGTGCTATACCACCAAATATAAATCAGTTATGTATGTACCCTATATATCATTACGGACAAATAGAAAAAGTGTTGAAGGGAGAACAAGTTACGACTGATGAATTTGAGCCATCAGTAAAAAGAAGCGACGAAAATGCTTATTGGATTATTATAGAAGATGACAGCATGCAACCTGTATTTCAGCCAAAAAACTTGATTCTCCTCAATCCAAGTTTGACTCCCGCGCCAGGCGACTATGTGCTTGCAACCGACGATGCCGATCAAGTGATGCTACGCAAATGGCGAGACTGCGGCTTTGATGAAACGTTGGGGCAGGAATATACGCAACTGATAGCGCTCAACCCCGACTATCCAACTACTGATAGCCGGTTTACTGAGTTTAAAATACATGGGGTCGCTACAGAGCATAGAATTAAATTGAGATAATTCATTTTACTTTATAATTATAGTCAGCAAACTTTCTAAGACTCATTATTAACAATAGGCAGGGTTTCATCAGTGATGAGCATCATGTGTACAAAAAATCGTAGCAGCGGCGAGAACTGCCATTTATTCATCAGACTTCTATGATCTCGGCTAGCAATACCGATATGGATAGTATTTATTGAGTCATTAGAATGCTGCTTGATATCTAGGTAATCAGCAGATGACTTGGTTTTCACTAGAACTGCTTCGTTACTGCTCATCAGCCAATGCTTCAAAGGTAGCAGTTCTTTAGCGATACGCAAAAAACGCACTAATTCTTTTTTCTCTTTTCTTACAAATGATATAGAGGCTCTGCTATTAGACAGTTTCTGACGGCATATACCAAGGAACCAAGTCCAGTCAGGCTCTGATTTTTCTCGTAGCCGATAAGCGTTGCTTAATAGGGGTGATAGCAATCTCAGATCACTTTGGTATTGAATACTTAGCGGACTTAAAGCAGTAGTCTCTAAATCTGTTGGTTTTACAAAGCGGGGCTTACCGCGTTTGGTGGTAATGGCGGCAACCTCTCTTGCACGTTTTATTAAAACCCCTGCATCGTGCATAGAAATATTTGCCAGCTGTGCCACTTTATTTAAGGAGGTTTTTTCATCAGAGGTCTGTAATAATAGTTGTATTCGGTTTAAACCATAGCGTCCGAACAGTTCGTCAGTGGCTAATGGCTCCGGGTTTAATAAAAAATACTTAGCAGGATTTTCGACTGTAAATCGCGGTGACTTGCGTTTGCCTTCTATAATACTTTTGAATAAAAGCTTACGGATACTGGGCATACTGACCATACCGTTATCATTAATGTCGCCGTTATCATTGATCATTCTTTCGGTAAGTTTAGTAAATTTGGTAATACTAAATAGTGTTTGTTTAGGTAGTCTTATATCAGAGAGGCTTAAAGCATAAGTGGCCATAAGGGTAGCAAAGTGGTTGTAATATTCAAAGCTACGCTGCGGTGACAGATGTCCCATCATGCCGGACAAAGCGTACCAGCGATCTTGTTCATCGGTATGCTCGCCGAGTAAGCCCTGTTTGATACGTAATACATCGCTGTTATCATAATTGGTTAATGACTGAACCAGATCAGGATGACCTAATAGCACTAACGATAAGTTGCTCACCGCCGTATGCCTAAATCCGTGAAAGGTATGCGTTGCCACATTATCATCTGCCGAGATGTCTTTTAAGACTTGTTTGAGTAACTGTAGGGGGACATGATCATCGATAGGGCGCTGATCAGATGACAAGGTAAAGATAAACTTATTAGAGTTATTGCCGATATTGCTTTGTACAAAATTGATAAAAAGATTTAACTCGTCAGGCTTTAGAAGGGCAAATAGGGGAACGCGGCGAATGCTGCTTTGAGTTTTGGTTGAGCGGTAGCTATTAGGTCTGATTACCAATGAAGGTGCAGCTGCTTTTAGACCTTCGATATCGTTATACTTAAGTCCCAGCAGCTCTTTTTTGCGCATGCCAGTACGATAGACCAATATGAATAAGAGCGCGAACATTTCCCGCTCCAATATATCTACAGACCCTAATATCTGCGTAATAATGGCTCGATAAGCTTGAGGTGATATCAGCTCCGCACGTACCCGCCGACCGTTTTTGGACTGTTGAATAGTTACTGGAGGCAGGTCATACTTATCCTTAGCAAAATCATGTATACGCTGAAGCAAAGAAGCAGAATAAACAAGATCGGTGTTACCGCGTACGACTGCTTTGTATTCTAAAATATCATCGTAATGGACCTCAAACTCTTCCTCTGACCAGATATGGAGCGGCTGTGCCATTGTGAAGTATAGCCATTCATAGCCTATGGTTCTAATGTATTTCAAAACGGTTTGGTTAGCAGGTGGTTTTTCTCGGCAAAGTAAACTTAGTGCCCATTGTAATAAAATAGCCTCGCTCATGTCGGTATATTGCTCGCAGCATTTTTGCACTCTTTCAATAAGAGTAAGCGGCGTATGGCTTGGTCTTTTCTTTTTTTGCTCTTCGTCCAGTTTAAAATCTTTAGTGAGATTTATGATTAAATCAGATTTCCTCACTTTTGCTCTTTTAGAGGAACTGCTTAGTGTTTCCTTTCTAGAATTAGGGTTTGCATTGATAGATAGCGTTAAAACCTGCTCTAGATCGTAAAGGGTTTCTTTATACTTATAGTCTTGATGCAAAAAACGATCAAAATCTTTAGTCATTAGTCCGGCGGTGTTGTGTATGCCTCGCATGACTCCTACCGAGGCATTATCAATATCAGCGCCATCTAGCATCTCCCAATAATAACTGGCGTAATATAAAAATCGTGATAAAGGTGGTGGTTTAATATTTAAAGGCTCGGTCACCTCCGATAGAGTGCTTGTCAGGTATTGCCCAATCTTATCTTTAGAAAGATTGGCAAGCGTATGTTTTATCTCTTCTTGACTGCTCTTTTGATGGTAACGCATCAGCCAGCATTGACTGACCACATCCACAACGATTTGTTTGGTGTTATAAAGCTCGTCACTACTCTCTTCACGCTCATTACCATAGCGCTTTTGGATGAAGCGCGGCGAGACCACTATTCTTTCATTGATAAACGGCTGATATTCCTTGTTAAGTAAAGAGGCAAGCCACCCTTGAAGCATCTGCACTTCATTGATACCACCGTATACAATACCTGAGAATACCAGCCAACCTAAGATCTGCTCTTGGCTGTAATCGGTTGTTTGGCTCCAGTGATTCTGCACTGCATGTATAATTTTGACCAGCGACTTACCATTTTTGACCCAAGCTGCATTTATAATCAGTGGATTAACTTTTGTGGGCTGCGGCGCGATGATCTTAGGATAACTGTACTCAGCAAGCATATAATGTTGGTTTTGATAATCTATAAACTGACTAACTGTTTGCCATGCTTGTTTTAGTGTCTTGGTTGACTTATAGGCTTGAGCAATCTCATCCTGAACGATAGTTTGAAACTTATCGAACCCTTCGTTAGATAAAGGTCGTAGTTGCTCATTAAAGCCACGTTGAAACTGACCTATCACTTGGCTCTGTGGCAACCATAATTCATCAGCATAACTAGTAGGGCTCTGTAAAGCCAAAAAGGTGCGATCACTTGACCAAAGCACTTGTCGGTAATGTTTATTAAAAGACTTTATAAATCTGATATTGCCAAGATAGACTTTTTGCAAGGAATCCCACTTGGTCTGTAAATCGGCAAGTAGCTGTATCTCACGTTTCCTTATCGGGTCACTGTCTTTGAGTATGGACGGGTAAGGCACGTAGCGCTTTTTTCTACCATCAAACTTAGCTAAGTCATCAGTAATTCTTGGTAAACGTAACTTATCTATTAGCATGGTCTACCTCTGCGGGGCTTATGCCTACATGATTTGAATTAGGGTAGTGGTTGATTTTTAAGTCGGTTAGCCCTAGCTGTTCAGCGATCTGCTCAAACGCGGATGCTACACGCTTAATATCTGCTTTACTACTCGATGAGCAGCGCCCCAACACTTCTTGACGAGCTTTTTCATGACCAATAACCGTGTTAATTAGCGATAAGGAAACGCCAAGCTTTTCAAGTTGAGTACGGACAAAGTGGCGTGTCCAATAAGGGTTAGCATCAATGATGTGTTTGGTCATATGATAAGCATCACCGCGCTTAATATCCTTGAGAATAGGGGCGTTAAAAGTAGGAGCACGTTCAGACAATAGTTTCAATAAAGCCTCATCGTTACCTAAGCGAATATCGTCAATGGTGGCGCTGATGACATGATTTGACTGATGCTTAGCCTGATAATCAATCAAGTAATCTCTATAAACTGCTAAATGTTTTACAAGGGTAGGGCATAGCGGGATTAGACGATCACTTTTGACTTTTTTAACTGGCTTGTCGTTGATGACCAGCCAACCCATCTCGAGATCGATATTGTACGTTTTACCAAGGCCATTATTTGGTCGCACTCCAGTTAGAAGACAGAATACAAACCAGACAAAAATACTGGTTCGATTGAAGTGATCCTCTTCATTTATACTTTGGTCTGCCCAGACTCTCATCTCCTTCATGATGGCGTGAACGCTCTCAAGTTTGAGCGCAAACCCTGAGCCTACGGTATATTTATGCCAAGGAGTGATAAGTTAAGTCAAAACTACTTAAGCTGCTAAATACGCTTAGCGCTGATTTATAGTGAGCAATGATCATCTCACTGGTGTGGCTGCTGTAGTACATCGCTGGAGCATGTGGCGCTGGCGTGCGGCAAATGATATCGGCAATGTGCGCATGACAATCAGGCGTATAACGAGAGAGCACGACATGTAGTGCGGTCTCTACACGATTGACGGACAGATAGGGCAGTCCAAGATGGTTACGTAGGTTGGCAAGATATGAGGTAAAATCTTCCTTTACAGGCAACTCGCAAGCAAGCAGATTATCTATTAGCCACGATGGCAGTGGGATTTTGATAGTATCGGAATGATTTTCATAATCCTCCTTTGTTAACGTTTGGCTATCAGACCGCTTAGTAATACCAAGGCTGTGTTTGATGTAAACTCTTTTATCATTAAGGCTGAAAATACCAGGATGACCAATATAGCCGGGTATCAGTAAGGACTTAACTGGCAGTCCGGTAATCATAGATAACAGTAAAATACCCGAACAAGTTTTATGAGTCTCTGATTCCGGTAATGTGCTTGCATCTTGGTTTAGCGCAGCAAATAGTGCTTGGTAGCCGGCAAGGGAGAGTAATCGCGTGTTGGAGTTGAGCGCAAGATCGCGCTGAGACATATAGTTTTGCTGTAGCGATAAGTCGATAGTTTGTAGCGGTATGGACTTTTTGATGAATGGGTCTGGATATTCACCATAGCTAAAGTAGGGCGCCTCAAAGTGGTCAATGCGCTCTTCAAAGCTGGTAGTTAACCCTTCATAGGTTTCGGTATTAGCCTCTAAAAATGCTAGATCTATGGTGACAGCGCTTTGCTCTATATCATCACGTGTGCTTTCCCAATTATCCTTACTATGCGTACTATCCCAGTTATGGGTCGTCGCATCAGGGTCAGACGGGTATATCGGTTTGTTATCAGATAAGTTTATAGGCTTAACTTTATTTTTTTTGGTGGCTTCTTACGCTTAGGTTTTGGTGCATGTAAATTGTGTGCGTGTTGATAGGCGGTCATTATTTTATCTATTTGGCTCAGCTTTGCTTTTGTGTCAGATTCAGCCTTTGCCACTTCCTCGGTATGAGTAGCTTGGCTATTGTTTAGCGCTGCAAGCGCGCTTTGTTGCTGCTTTAATAGACTATTAAATACCGATAATATACGCTCTATACTCATCTCAGTTTGGGCGATATCAGGAAGTGCCTGCCAAAGCCATTTGCGCCTAGGAGAAGCTGAAAACCGCGCCATCTTAAATTGCATTAGTACATTGTTGGTATGGGTTTTTTTATCTTGAACGATAAGTAAAGCTGCGGTGTGCATCGCTATGGATAACCAAACTAGCTGTTGCAATGAGTGACCTAGTTGTTGTTTGGTGACGATATCCTGCATTAGGATCAGCAGCTGCATCAGCAGTGGTTTTTGTGCCAAATCAGTGCGATTGATCTGCATATACTGATTGGCAACTGGTCTGGCCTGTAATGCCGTTACAACCCCTTCTAGCAAATATTGAATAGAATTATTAGCGCGCTCATAATCTTCATGCACTGCAATAACGATGGTGGGATAGATATACGGCAGCTTCTGGGTAAACAAATCTTTCATCACTCTTTAAGTAATCAATAGTCTTAGCAGACAGCCATTGTTTCTGACTGGGAGAGGTGTCATTATTTTGAGTCATGATGATACTTCCTTAGAACGCCTTGCATGATAGGTCTGCTCAGTGATATTGATAAGCTGGCAAAATGTAGTAACGGCAAAGATATTTTTGCCAAATAACTGTTGGTTCATCTGTTTATCTAAAATATTTTTTAAATGTCTGTAAATAAGCTTGATATCTAGCTTCTTGTTATGCTGAGCGATGAGCTCGATTAGCTCATAAAAACAGAGGTCAAACTCAAACTGATTCTTTGAAATGTATCTCACAAGCACTTCTTGTCTTAGTACATTAAAATTAACATCATGGCTTTTAATAAGTTGAAAAAGCTCAAAATTATTGACTAAAAACCATCTTTTGTCTTCTTTGATGAACAATGTGGTTTTAGTCCACACAGCGCTTTGCTCAAGCTTAAATGCTTCAGTAATAAACGGTCTGATATGACAGGTATAAATAGCAAACAAGTCAACAATGTCTGGATAAATAATAACTGTTGTCGTCTGTAGTTTGGCGATCGACAGTGATTTCATGTTGTACTCCCCACTAAGATAACGAGTTGGTGAATTGGTCGATACGCCTCGTTTATTGACCTCCACTCATACCTTACGAGGACTGATCAACAATTGAAACCCACTTTACTAAGATTTGAAGCAAAATGATGAAACACACGACAGTACGTGACGCCAGATTGTATTTTGAGTGTTTTTTGGAGAGAATTTATGATAATTATTTTTGAAGTGCTTCAGGAACTAACTAGAGTTGGTAGGTGTGGGGCGGGGTGAGTAGAAAAGTAATTTACAACAATGGCTTAGGGATGAAAAATGGAGCTAAAACAGTGTATTGGCTGAATAGTAGGGTACAGAGCTTAGATGCCTGATGCAGATTGATATGCAATTTTAGGATAGAAAAAGAGTGGTTTATTATTTGAAAGTTAACCTCAGTTTTAGTATTAATTAACTTCGCGATACTGTCTAGTTTCCTTATACAACTCATATAATAGAATTTAAAAGTAATCACATCTGCCAAACATTGTAGACCCTGCTATCATTATCAAACCAATTAATCAAAAAACCAGTAAAGCCAATAATAAGTAAATGATAATGAAAAAATTATTGATAATATTAGTGAGCATGACAGTAGCAGGAGCTGCTTTTGCAGAGTCTGATATAGATAAAGGCTTAAATGAGTTAGGTATCGTTGATGATAATTACGTCTATACAGATGTCGAGTTAGCCACCACCTTCTTTACTATGGTCACAGAAACTTATGCGAAATCATTACCGATGAGCTTCAATCGTTTTATTGAAATAAATGGTTTGATGATGACGCCTTATCATTCTTACACTAATTACCGCTATACAATCCCTTTTGACGCAGAAGATAGAGCTATGGTTAAGCAAGATCTTGCATCAAAGCAAAATTTGCGTGAAATCTGCGAAGATTACTTTATCTCTGAGACGTTTATGAAAGCTAATAACTTCACGATGGTGTATTCCTATATGGATTCAGACTATAGACCTCTCGCTAAAGTGACTATTAACAATGCTACCTACGCCTCTGCACTTGCGCCATAAATCAAAGCAATTAACTATAAAACTATTCAATAGTATATATCCGCTTAAGGAAATACCAGTAATGTCTGATAAACAACCAGCCAAATCAATCAAGACGACATCAATAAAGCCGTCTGGAACGCCTGTGACACCTTCCGTGGGGTCATCAGCGCCGATACCTATAAAGACTTTATCTTAACCATGCTGTTTTTGAAGTATCTGTCTGACGTTTATAAAGATGAGTACAACAAGCTGGTCGAACAATTCGGCGACAACCCTGAGCTGATCCACGCCATGATGTCGAAGCAGCGTTTTGTCTTACCTGAGGGCGCCAGCTTTTGGGATCTATACGAGCAGCGTCATCAGCCGGGCAACGGTCAACGTATCGACGAGGCGCTACATGCGATTGAAGAAGCCAACGGCACTAAGCTCAAAAACGTCTTCCAAGATATCAGCTTTAATACGGATAAATTAGGGCAAGAAAAGCAAAAGAACGAGCTACTTCGCCACTTATTAGAAGACTTTGGCAAAGATATCTCAACTTAAGCGTTGAACGCGTTGGTAGCTTGGATGTGATTGGCAATGCTTACGAGTATTTAATCAAACACTTTGCCGCCAGTAGTGGGGCGACGGCTGGTGAGTTCTATACACCGCCAGAAGTATCAAATTTGCTGGCGACTATTCTTGAGCCTGTTGAGGGCGATGAAATCTGTGATCCAGCCTGCGGTTCAGGGTCGCTACTCATTAAGTGCGGGGCGATGGTACGCAAAAACTCAAATTCTAAGAAGTATGCGCTATACGGTCAAGAAGCCATTGGCTCGACATGGGCACTGGCTAAGATGAATATGTTCCTACACGGTGAGGACAACCACCGTATCGAGTGGGGCGATACCATCCGTAATCCGCTGCTACTGGACAAAGACGGCACCCTTATTACAGTTCGATGTGGTGACGGCCAACCCGCCGTTTTCACTGGATAAATGGGGTCATGAAGATGCCAGCAGCGATCCCTACGGTCGCTTCCATCGCGGTGTACCACCCAAGACTAAGGGCGACTATGCCTTTATCAGTCATATGATTGAAACGCTGAAACCTAGCACTGGCAGAATGGGTGTGGTCGTACCGCATGGCGTGCTGTTCCGTGCGTCTAGTGAAGGCAAAATCCGTCAGCAACTGATTGAGGAAAACCTGCTCGATACGGTGATTGGCTTACCAGAAAAGCTGTTCTTTGGTAGGGTATACCAGCGCTTTTATTGTTTAAAAAGAATAAGTCTGATGACACAGTCCTGTTTATCGATGCCAGTAATGAGTTTAAATCGGGTAAGAATCAAAACCAGCTCACTGAGGATAATATTAACAAGGTCATTGAGACTTATAAGGCGCGAGAAAGCGTTGATAAATACGCTTATCTAGCAAGCTTTGATGAGATAGCAGAAAACGACTTTAACCTAAATATTCCACGCTATGTCGATACCTTTGAGGAAGAGGCGGAGATTGATCTGGACGCGGTGCGTACTGAGCGTCTTGAGTTAAAAGCTGAATTAGATGCTCTAGAAGCTGAGATGGCAGGGTATTTAAAGGAGTTGGGTTATGGTGCCTAATGGATGGACGGATGGTCGAGTAGAAGATTTATTAAATGGTTTAGAATCTGGTGTAAGTGTAAACGCTGAAGATCGCCAATTACTGGATGGTGAGAAGGGTGTTTTAAGAGTTAGTGCCGTTACTTATGGGACATTTAATCCACATGCAGTTAAAGTTATTGAAAGAGAAGATGAACTCGATAGAGCAAAAATTAATCCTAGAAAATCTCAAATTATAATTAGTAGAAGTAATACAGAAAGTTTAGTAGGAGCTAGTGCTTATATAAACTCCGATTATCCTGAATTATTTTTACCCGATAAATTATGGCAAACTATTCCAAAACCTGATGCCAATATGAAGTGGTTAAGCTACGTATTGGCATCTGAACCAGTTAGATATACGTTGTCAAATTTAGCGACTGGTACAAGTGGCTCAATGAAAAATATTACTAAAGGTGAGTTTCTTAATCTTAAAATTGGTATTCCACCACTTCCAGAACAACAAAAAATCGCCAAAATCCTATCTACTTGGGATAAAGCAATTAGCACCACTGAGCGTCTGATTGACAATAGTACCCAGCAGAAAAAAGCCTTGATGCAGCAGTTGCTGACGGGTAAAAAGCGTTTGCTTGATGAGTCGGGAAAAAGGTTTGATGGTGAGTGGGAAGAGTTCAGTATAGGCTCTACTTCAAAATGCTTTTCAGGTGGAACACCCTCTAGAACAAAGGAGTATTACAATGGCAGTATACCGTGGATTACTTCTGGGAAATTAAACGATTTGTTGATTCTGTAAATGAATATATAACAGAGCTGGGACTCCAAAATTCTTCCGCAAAAATTGTTAAGAATGGAAGTATTCTTGTTGCTATGTATGGCGCAACAGCGGGGAAAGTAGCTTTGAATATGCTAGATAGTGCAACTGTAAATCAAGCAGTTTTAGCATTAGAGCCAAAAGAAGAATTCCATAACTTGTTTTTGTTCTATTTACTTGAAGTTGAAATGTTGAAAGCGTTACTACTGGTTCAAGGTGGACAACCTAACTTAAGTGCCACAATTATAAAAGTTATAAAGATTAAAGTTCCAGCTCTACTTGAACAACAAAAAATCGCCACCGTGTTAACCAATGCCGATAAAGAGATTGAGTTGCTTGAGCAGCAATTAGCTGATTTGCACCAAGAGAAAAAGGCGCTGATGCAGGTTTTGTTGACGGGTAAGAAGCGGGTGGTGGTTGATGGGGAGGTTGTGTGATGGAAAAGTCTAACGCAATTTCTAAATTAAGTTCGCTTGTTGATAGAGCAAATGCACTTGAGTTTAAGACAGGTAATTCTCAACTAATAGTCAAGTGGAAAAGAGATGCGGACGCTGCCATTAGGAATATATTTGGTATTGACTCGCATCATATAAAAGAATTTGAAAACCTTAATTATTCTCTTTCAAGTATCACTGAAATGGATTTATTATTAGTCTTAGATAATAGTGATGAGGTTTTAAGTTCTTCAGTTACATTCTTAAAATCTATGATGATGAAATAACAGAGTACTGGGGATGAACTGATAAAAATATAAATACTGTCGTAAGCGCTAATGAAAATATTGAACGTATTATGAACCGGTTTCATCAAGTATGTCGACAGTTAAGTCATAGGTATAGCAATAGAAATACTCTCAATATAAATGATGAATATGACGTACAAGATTTATTCATGCCTTGTTGAAGTTGTATTTTGATGATGTTCGACCTGAAGAGTATACGCCAAGTTATGCTGGTGCGGCTTCTCGAACTGACTTCTTATTGAAGAAAGAACAAATTATTATAGAGCTCAAAAAAAGCCGTAAAATAAAACGCTTAGAGCGAAAGAAGTTGGCGAACAACTTATTATTGACTCGCAACGATATCAGGTACATCCAGATTGCAAACGGATTATTTGTTTTGTTTACGATCCTGAAGGCTTTATCGCTAATCCGGTATAGAGAACGACTTGAGTAAAAACATGAATGGTATTCCTGTGTCAGTCTTTATTCGTCCAGAGGCGTAAGATGCATTTTACGCACCGATAAAATATAGAATAAAAAAACTGAATCTGTGTACTAGTTTTAACCCGAGCATTAATTTTAAATAGTTGGGGAATTGTCTTTTGGAAAAGATGCGAAAGTGTTGTCTGAATGCATGTATTGACAGAAGTGTCAATACGCCGTATAATGTACGCAACATAACCGTCACGCTTAGTGCCCTCTGGGTAACGCGCAACCTTGGCGGTTTTTCTTTGTCTGAAATTCCTTCTTATAAGGTAGCTAATAAATGTTAGTTACCTATGTCAAACCTCCTCTTACCTTTGCACAGCAGATTGCACGTCTTGAGAAAAAAGGCATGTTTTTTGAAGACAAAAACCTTGCCGAATCCAAGTTAGCCAGTATTAGCTATTATCGTTTAAGCGGCTATTGGTATCCCTTTCGAATTCGCAATGATCAAAAATTCGTCACTAGCCAATTTCAGAATGGAACAAACTTCAATGAAGTCGTATCTCTATATGAATTTGACCGTAAGTTACGCTCTTTGATCCTTGATGCTATCGAACGTGTTGAAATCGCAGTTAGAACTCAATTTACTTATCAAATGGGTCATAAGTATGGCGCTTTTGGATATACCAATAGTGCCAATTTCCATAATAAATTTAATCATCAGAAATGGCTTGGAAAAATTGAGAATGAAGTAGAGAGGTCAACGGATGACTTTATTGAACATTTTAGTTCAAAATATATAGGTTTCCCAACTATTCCTATTTGGATGCTTACAGAGGTAATATCGTTAGGTGCATTATCTTTTGGATACAGGGGATTAATCAATAATCAAGCGCAAGGGGTTGAAGATAAGAAGCTGATTGCTAATCACTTTAATCTTCATCAAAAAGCTTGGCGATTGGTTGCATACTTTGACTTACGTCAGAAATGTTTGTGCGCATCATAGTCGATTATGGAATCGTTCATTAGCGATAAAACCAGATAGAACCAGAGACGCAAATTGGTTACCACCAATGACACCAAGAAATGACAGGATATTCTATGTCTTGTTAATGTTACGTCACTTGTTGAGAGCGACTGGTAACGGAGATGATTGGGCAGTAGAAGTGAATAATCTACTAGAGCCATTAGCTGTCGAAAGAAAATGGCGCTCAGCAATGGGTTTACCTGAAAACTGGAGAGAGCACCCATTATGGAAATAACCTCTAATAGAGCCATCAACTTCGCAGAAGAATTTAGTTCAAAAATCCCTGCCTTAACCTTGCTCACTACACTAGGCTATCAGTTTATACCACCTAGCCAATGCAACGCCATGCGTAGCAGTAAGCTGCTAGCTAATCAGGCGAGTGCTAACAAAGCTACTAGTCAAGTGGTGTTATTACCTATCATGCGTGCGTTCTTAGCTAAGCAAACTTTTATGTTTGAAGGCAAGCCGCATTATTTGTCAGACAGTGCCATTGATAAGATCATGCATGAGCTAAACCCAGCGATGAACTTAGGGCTACAGCTCGCTAACGAGGCGCTCTATAACGCCATGCTCTATGGCGTGACCGTGACCGAGTTTATCGACGGCAAAAGAACCTCGCAAACCATCAGCTTGATAGATTGGAATCATATCGATAACAATAGCTTCCACTTTACCGAAGAGCTGGTAGTACAGAATAGCGAGGGTACGACGAACAGCCGTAGACCTGATATCGTCTGCTTTGTGAATGGTCTACCACTGACAGTGATTGAAGCCAAACGCCCTGACTCTAGTAGAGAGTGGCAATCGACCAATTCCCAAGCGGTATCCCAGCATATTCGCAATCAACATCAAACAGAAATCCCGCATCTGTTTGCCTATAGTCAATTATTACTGGTGGTTAATGGTCATGACGGACTGTATGCGACTTGCGGTACGCCTGAAAAGTTCTGGGCAAAATGGGTCGAAGAAGACATCCAAGAGCCTGAATTTAACCGTCTAAAAAACCAAGCGCTTACTGATGAGCAGCTTAATAATCTATTTGATCATCGTCCTGCCTCTGCTAAAAAAGAATACTTATCGCTGATTAATGCTGGCGATCTCGTCGTCACTGATCAAGACCGCCTTATCATTAGCTTATTACAGCCTGAGCGTTTGCTTGAGATGACGCGCATGTTTACCTTGTTTGATAAAAAGGCTGGCAAAATTGTTGCCCGTTATCAGCAAGTCTTTGGTATCAAAGCCCTGATTGAACGTATCAGCACCTTTGACGGCCCTGATGGTAAGTCGGGTAGTCGGCAAGGCGGTGTTATTTGGCATACCACAGGTAGTGGCAAATCTTTCACTATGGTGTTTTTCTCTAAAGCTTTGATTTGGTTAGAAGAGCTCGCGAAGTGCCGTGTTATTGTGGTCACTGACCGGGTTGATTTGGAAACTCAGCTTAGTCAAACCTTTGCCTCAGGTGGCGTACTTAGTGATAGAGATAAATCGGAGGCGATGGCAACCTCTGGTCGCCGCCTAGCACAGCAAATCGGTCACGGTAATGAGCGCGTTATCTTCTCCATCATTAATAAATTTGGCTCAGCCGTTAAGTATGATGAATGCTATAACGACAGCCCAAACATCATCGTCATGGTCGATGAAGGTCACCGCAGCCAAAACGGTGAGAATAATATTCGCATGAGCCAGGCTCTGCCGAATGCTGCCTTTATTGCCTTTACTGGTACGCCACTGTTAAAGGATGATAAGACCGAAAACAAATTCGGCAGCATCATTCACTCTTACACCATGCAGCAAGCGGTCAAAGATAAAACCGTTACGCCACTGTTATACGAAGAGCGTATCCCTGAGCTCAATACCAATGATCAAGCCATTGATGCTTGGTTTGACCGTATCACCCAAAAGCTTACCGATGATCAGAAGAGTGACCTCAAACGTAAGTTCTCCCAAAAAGGTCAAATCTATCAGGTTGAAGGTCGTATTGAGCTCATCGCTCATGACATCTCTGATCACTTCCAAAACTTTAAACAGCAGCATCTAAAAGGTCAACTGGCTTGTGATTCTAAAGCCTCAGCCGTTCGCTATAAGATCGCTTTAGATAAGATTGGCAAAGTGACTTCAGTGGTAGCCATGTCACCGCCTGATACCCGTGAAGGGCATGATACCGTCGATGGCGAATCAAAAGACATCGTACAAAACTGGTGGCAAGATAATGTTGCCGCGGACTTCGGCGGTGATGAAAAAGCCTATACCAAAGCCATTATAGAAGCCTTTAGTACCGATGATGGCCCTGACATTATGATCGTTGTTGATAAGCTATTAACGGGCTTTGATGAGCCAAAAAACACCGTACTGTATATCGATAAGCCTTTAAAGCAGCACAACCTTATTCAGGCGATTGCGCGGGTGAACCGCTTACATGAGAAAAAACGCTTTGGTTATCTGATTGATTATCGTGGCATCTTAAAAGAGCTGGATATCACCATTGAGAAATACCAAGACTTAGCGGAACGTACGCAAGGTGGCTTTGATATCGAAGACCTCAAAGGTCTGTATAACGCTATGGATACCGAGTACAAACAGCTACCAAGACTGCATAACGAGCTGTGGGCGATCTTCTCATCAGTGAAAAATAAGCAAGACGGACAAGCTTTAAGGCAGGTGCTTGCACCTAAGATGCAAGAGATCGACGGCAGGGTAGTCGATACCAAGCTTAAAGCGCGTGACGACTTTTATGCGGCCTTGACCGAGTTTTCTAACGCCATGAAAATTGCTTTGCAGTCAGCGTCCTTCTTTGAAGATAAATCATTCGATAGCAAGCGTGACCGCTACAAAGCCGATCTAAAAGCCTTTATTAACCTACGTAAGCAAGTGCGTGAAGACGCTGATGAGACTATCGATTACGATGAGTACGAAGCGGATATTCGCAGCTTACTCGATAAGCACATTGCAGGGCTTGAGGTGAAGGAAGCAAAAGGGGCTTACTTAGTCGGCAATTTAGGTAAGGATGTTAAGCCCGAAGAGCTGAGTGATGATGAAGCCCGTAACCAAACCGATAAAATCACCGGTCGTGTCACTAAAATGATTGAGCAAGATTTGGCGGATGATCCGTATGCGCAAGAGTACTTCTCTAAGCTAAAAAAAGCCATTGAAGAAGCCAGAGCAATGTTCGATGCACCCGTGAAGCAATACATGATGTTTGCTGACTTTGAGCAAGCCGTCAAAGACCGCGATGTCGCTGATGTACCGAATGACTTTATCGATGATAGTGGCAAATTAAACAAACATGCTCAGGCTTACTTTGGTTTGTTTAAGCACTTATTTGACGCTGACTTCTTAGCGGATAAAGAGCTAGATAACGACAAGCTGGTCGCTTACGCCTTTGAGATTGATGAGGTGGTTAAAACCAATGTAGCTGAATATTCCATCAATGCCAGTGAAATTGAAAATGCGATTAATAGACGTTTATTGCCAATGTTGTTTGCTGACTTGGGTATCGATAAAGCGCAACAGCTTATTGAAGCCGTGCTAAAGATTACCCGACTTGGGCTGTCGAGAGAGTCAAGTAGCCCACGAGCAGCAAGAGGGTAGTAGATAATGACTGAGAATGGCGACTTTTATTATGGTGAAGATAAGATCCATTATGAAGTAGTGCGTAAAGACGCAACTTATAACAAAACAACAGGCAAGTCTAAAAGCGACACGCTTATTAGCGAAAAGACCAAACCCAGTAAATCAAGACAACCTCGTAAAATTGTTATCAAGGTACATCCTGATCAGCGTGTGGTCGCCACAGCGCCTATCGATGCTACAGAGGAGATGATCCATGATGCTATGATGAAGCGTGCGCGCTGGATATGGCAAAGCCTACAAGACTTTGCCAAGCAAAAAGATCATGTATTGCCCAAGCGTTATGTCAGCGGTGAGACTCAGTTTTATCTGGGTCGTCGTTATGTCTTAAAAGTGATCATTAACTCTGAGACTGAACCTAGTGTAAAGCTGAGTCGTGGTCAGTTGAATGTAGAATTATCGCAAAGTGATGCTGAATTAGACTTGGATGAACGAGCTACTCTCGTAAAAAGCCTTATTGATAAATGGTACCAAGATAAAGCCAAGCTTATCTTTGCAGAGCGACTAGATGCGGTACTACCTAAAGCATCATGGGTCACAGGTACGCCATCATTTAGACTTATGACTATGAAAAAGCAGTGGGGAAGCTGCTCAACGAAAGGCAATTTAATACTTAATCCGCATTTGGTAAAAGCGCCAAAGGAGTGCATTGATTATGTGATACTGCATGAGCTGTGTCATATAGCTGAGCATAATCATAGCGAGCACTTTTGGCGTTTACTAACGCAAGTGATGCCGAACTGGAAAGAGGTGAAGGCTAGACTTGATAGGATGGCTGAGCTGTATTTGAATGAGTAGGTTTGGGGTTTTAACTAGTTATAGAATACTTTAAAAATAAACTACTTTGAGATTTGAGTAGTTGGATACAGAAAAGGAAACGCCTTCTAGTTATAATCACTAAAAGGCGTTAAGAGCTAATTTATTTAAACTTCCAATATTTTGACTGCTGTTCTATAACTGCCTGAACAGCTGCATCTTCATGAGGGAACAGTGTTTCAACTGGGACACCAAAACCTTCCATAAATGGATCTTCTACATCGGTTTTAATACCACTAATTGCTTCAACGATAGCCAATGAGCAGAAAGGAACATATGCTGCACTATATCCACCTTCATGACATAGTACTAAACGACCGTCACAATGTTTTTCTGCAAGATTTTTCATAAATTCTGCAAAACGTCTGAAGCCTCCTGATGTCACCATCATTCGTGCCAATGGATCAAAGAAATTGGGATCTTGTCCTGCGGATACGATAATGAGCTCAGGTTTAAATTGATCAACAATCGGACCAACAATCTTTTCAAATGCATTTAGATATCCAGCATTTCCTGTACCAGCTGGCAATGGAATGTTGACGTTATAGCCTTCACCTTTGTCTTTACCTGTATGTTCAATGTGACCACGCTCGGCAGGAAATAAGTTATCTTGATGCAGGGAGATAAATAGTGTGCTGTCATCCTCGTAAAATGCCTGTTCTGTACCATTACCATGGTGAACATCCCAATCAAGCACGAGAATGCGCTCTAAGTTATACTTTCGTTTAGCATGCTTTGCTGCGATTGCTACGTTATTGAATAAGCAAAACCCCATTCCTTCTTGTGCTTCAGCATGATGGCCAGGCGGTCTTGTTAATGCGTAAACGTTTTGAACGTCTCCATCCATAACAGATTCTACAGCGGTCATTGCTCCACCTGCAGATAGGAGAGCAATTTCATAAGAGCCTCTACCTACAATAGCAATCTGTCCTGCATCACCACCGTTCGCGTCACTTAATTCTTTTACTTTATCAACATAATTTGGCAGGTGGAATAGCTCGATATCTTCTCTTGTAGCGCGTTGTGGAGCTATTGACTGTAATTGAGGAGTCAAACCACAAATATCCATCAAGTTCTTAAAACGTCTCTTCGTTTCAGGATCTTCTCCATATGTGTGACTTTGCACGTAACCGCCAGAGGCTAAATGCAGTGCGCCTGAACCATTATCGTGCCAGAAATAGCTTTCATCGTAGATAAAACCTGTAGTTTTCATTTCACTTCCTTGTTTCGTTGTTTGTAACGTGATTGTTAGTCTTATCATTCCAAATAATCAAACTGTTGTATATTACAAAAGGATAATTTTTTAGTCTAGACTGATTAAGAGCACCTTCGACAAGGAAGAGGTTTTGTGGGACTAGAGCAACAAGGAAAAGGAATTATGAACTTAACAAAAACGGACTATCAAAATATTTTAAGTTTTATCAATAGCTCACTATACGATTACAGAAATATTCAATCGTTACTTTCCAAGCTTTTTAAGTTTGATCGCTCATTACTTTGGCATGCAGATGAAGAAGGTAATATGCATAGTTTAAAGTTCTATAATTTTAGCGACCAAATGATGTTTGATTATAAAGAAATTCATAGAACAAACGATGTGATGCACCCTAAAAAGCACTTGCGTAACTTAGGAAGTAGCAAAGATTCGGTGTATAGAATTGGGGAGGTGACAACCCAAAAGGAGTTGGCAAACTCCTCTTACAATCACTTTATAGAGCGACACGAGATAATAGATCAAATGGTGATGTACCTTTCTACGGCTACTACTATTTATGCAGGCATTGGATTTGTAAGGTTTAAAGGGGAGAGACTCTTTACTCGAAAAGATAAGAAAATATTGCAAACACTATCCACGCATTTGCAGCACTTAGTAAAGAATTCAATGCGGATAAAAGAGAATGCAACGGTTAAAATGTTAGTTAATCCGACTAGAGATCTTCAGCCCATTCTTTCCACGAGAGAATTGGAAGTTTATCGACTTGTAACAAAAGGATGCTCAAATATAGAAATTGCCGACCAATTGTACATTACTATTAGGGCGTGTTGAACATTGAGAATAAAATGATGGCAAAAAAATAGCAAACGGTTAGTCTTTAAGTTCTCACACAAAAAAGACATCGTTTGCTATGCCTCGTACAATGCTCAAAGATCAACACTGGACAAGACTAAGACCTATATTACTAGAACTTAATATCTATGACAAAGGGAATCTTAGACAAACAGTCGAAGGCGTATTATATCGTATGCGTGTTGGCTGTCCTTGGCGTGATCTGCCACCTTACTTTGGTAAGCCTAATACCGTCTATAAGGCTTATCAGCGCTGGTTTCGTAGCAATAAACTGATTGCACTGTTCGCTTTATTAATTAAAGACTCAGACTGTGAATGGGTATTTATCGATGGCACACACATTAAAGCGCATCAGCACAGTAATGGTAGCAATGAGGTGGAACAAGCCATTAGTAAAAGTGTGGCAGGACGCGCCACCAAGATTCATTTGGCGGTTGATGCTCACGGCAACCCTATTACTTTTATCTTATCAGATGGCACGACTCACGATGTAAAGGTGGCTCCAGACTTAGTTGATAAGATTAATTTAAGTGGTACAGACATGCTATGTGCCGATAAGGGCTATGATTCTGATCCGCTGCGAGACCATATTGAACAAGCGGGTTGCTTCAATAATATTCCTAGAAAACAGAATACTAAGTTCACCAATAACCATATGGACTGGCACTTGTACAAGGCTCGACACTTAGTAGAAAATGCTTTTGCTAAGTTAAAAAACTACAGGGCGGTTGCAACTAGATTTGATAAGCTCAAACAAAGTTATGAGAACACAGTGGCTCTCGCTTGTGCCTATATCTGGCTGAAATTATGAATGTTCAACACGCCCTAATACTGTAAAAAAGCATTTAAGAAATATGTATGAGAAAAATCAGGTTAATAGTCGTACGAGCCTGATTTATAAATTAGATGGGTTGGTCATCTAATTATGCCAATAGTTCGATAACGCAATTATAAAACTGAATACAGTATAACACTATACAAAATAAGCCACTCGAAGTGGCTTATTTACATATAACTGCTTACTGCTTAGTGAACTCTCGCAGCTATTTTTTACCTAATCACTGAGCAATTTCACTTTCTACCCATGCCACACGACCTTTTAATAGCTTAACCTGAATTGGGAAGGTGGTATCATAGCGATTAGACTTCTTGTCTAACATCTCATAAATCCTTGTGCTACTTAACCCAGTGAAGTAGATAGCCTCTTTCAATGTTAACATCCGAGGCATGCGTAAAGCATTTAGATCCGTTGTATCAGTTTGATTATTAGTATTAAAGTTTTCCATGATTTACTCATTATAAATTAATTTTTCTTATTCTGTATGATAGTGAACTTATATATTACTCATCTAAACTTCTAAAAACAGATAACCAGACAGCCTAGGCTCTCTGGTTATAAAGTAATCTCAAGTATTTACCTACCTACAATAAGCTGACCTCCCGAAAAGTTAATACAGCCATCACAAAACCAGAATTCCTGCTTTTTTATATACGAAATATCCGCTGGCACATCTAGACGGTAACCAAGACCGCAGTACTCACAATGAATCTCATCTAAATAGGCCTGACATTTTGCAAGGTTAGTAAACAAATCCTTAGGACTTACATCATAGTCATAGCAAAGCTTATTCAGATGACGAATATAATTACTGGGTGAAACATATGACCAATATTCATGGCATAAAAGCTTTGCCGCATCATCTACATTTGAGTCGAAGAAAAATTTTACACTCATAGTATTCTCCTCGTTAGTAGTCACAGCCATGAGCCATGCTGCGGCAATAGCTCATAAAGCTCACCCTGAAGCTTTTGATACATGTCATCAACCACATACCCACTATTAGCATCTAAGCGCTTTTGTACCCATACGCGCATAGCCATATGATTATCAAAGCAACGATCAACACTTAAGAAACGAGCCAAACCAACACCTGACTGAATATAGAGCTCACAAATCAAAGTGTTAGCAATACCATTAGCATCCTCGCTGACGTAGCCACTAGGTTTCAAGTCCGCAAATAGTTCATCGTAATTAATAACTTTCATTGTGCCTTCTCCTTGTCAGTAGATGCTTGAGCAATCTGACTCCGATTGACCAATGCCTCAAAAGCGCTGCCATCTTGACGGGTCATATTTGGTACATAACGACTATATGTATTGAATAGCATCTTAGTCGTAGAGTGTCCCATTTGGCTGGCTATCCACTCAGGACTCTCACCAGCAGCTAACCAAAGCGTTGCTGCCGTGTGTCTTGTCTGATAAGCGTTGCGTGTCTTGAGTCCTAAAAGCCTCAGCGTGGGATGCCATACTTGTTTATTGATATTGTTATAATCAAGCGGCGAACCAGTATGGGCACAAAACACATAATCTGAGCGCTTATAAGTGATTGCCTGTTGTTCTTTTAAAGCATCAAAAACCCAAGGTGACATTTGAATCGCTCTATAAGACTCTTGCGTCTTAGGAGGAACTATTTTCCCTTTAACCAGCGCCTGCTTGATCACAATCTCACGACGATTAAAGTCAATATTCTCCCACGTTAATCCATCAATCTCACTCGTACGCATACCAGTAAAGAAACGTACTAAATAATAATTACGATAGTCAGCTCTTACACCATTGATGAATTTCCAGACCTCCTCCAGTGTAAATGGCTGGATATCAGTCTTTGGCTCTTTGAGCGACTTAATGTCATCATAAGGGTTATCAAACTTATAGCGTTTCGCGGCTTCTTTTAGTATCATACCTAAAGGTACCATTATCGAATTGATGCGTGCCGCTGACAGATGTTTGTTAGCTTTTCCGTACGTTACTTTGGCGAGCGATGAACGGAAGGCTAATACATCTGTCTTTTTTATGAGATGAATGGGTCTAGTCCCAAACTCAGGAATTAAATACATATCAATAATCTCCTGTATTTTACGTTTGTAGGTATCGCGCCACTCAATTTCTTTTTCAGAAAACCATAGTGTTGCAAACTGCTTAAAAGAAGGAACGTTAGTATTAATACATTCCTTACGATCGTTTAACGCGACCATTTCTGCTGCTTTATCACTTTTCGGAAAATACTTAGCATAGCTAAAGATGCCTAGGGTGATTTCTGCCTCCATCTGTTCAATTACCTTCTCAAGCTTTTTGCGATTAGCTGGCGTGTCTGTAAGGTTTGTCGTCTCCCTACAACGTTTATTCATATAGCGAAAGTCGACCACTAACTTGTTATATCTACTTCTGATACTAGCCATGATATTTCTCCTTATTGTAGTGCCATAGCGTTGATGCTACCGGCGACACCAGTACGCATATCTTTTTCGATTTCTTCCCAGACATATAAGATCTTACGACCCCCGAATGGGCGTATATAATGAATTCCTTCGATGAGCACAGTATCTTTGAGCTCATTACGTATCGTACGAGGGTTGTATTTGATAAGCTCAGAAAGCTCTTGGGTAGTTAGGTAAGTATGTGACATAATGAGTTCCTTATATAAAGTTTAATTATAATGGTACTTTTGAATACCATAGTTGTAATTTAACACATATTTATAACTATGCAAGTACTTTTTATAACTATAGTTGGAGTTTTTAGGATGATAGTTAACCATCTTCCCACTTTGTTAGCTGAAAGAAGGCTAAAAGTAGCGGATGCAGTGCGAGCGACAGGTGTTAGCAAAACAACTTTGCATAAGATATAATGATCAGTCATCAAGAATTGATTTCGATACGATAGATAAGCTTTGTGAATATTTAGAAGTAGGGGTAGGAGATATTTTTGAATATGTAACAGAGATTGAGGCAGAGGATAGAAAGAAATAGACATTAATCTAAAATTTGAAGTAGAGGTCAAAAAGCGAGTTTTTAATTGAAGAGTTTTTGGAAGCTAGTCACGTTTTGGTCACCATTTGGTCACCGTCGTTTTTTTGAGCAGTTTAAAAGAGCCTAAGTAGTGATGATTACAGAGTGTTACGAGTAAAGATTTTCCGCTACAGCCCATATTTTACGGAAAAAAAGCCCCAGTCGTTAAACTGGGGCTTTCTAAATATTTGGTAGGCATAAGCAGATTCGAACTGCTGACCTCTACCATGTCAAGGTAGCGCTCTAACCAACTGAGCTATACGCCTATTTAGGTTGAGTATTCTATCAAGTTTTTGAGACTTTGCAAGCTTTATTTCTAATAAATTTTTTATTAGCATAATAATGATTATCACACTTTATATTAAGTGACTTTTAATATTTTTTTATGTAGTTATATTAAATAGTGATTGAAATTGGTTTATTTTTTATTGTCAGTAGAACTACAAATCCTAATAGCTAGGCAGTATATAACTGGTATCATTCTCAAAATAAAGTGAGGATAGTGATAATGACTTCACAGTATGCATATTTCACAAAAGTTATATCAAAATAGAATGTTGAGGAGAGTGTTATGGGTCTATTGGTTGATGGTCAATGGCAAGACAAATGGTATGACACAGAGGCGAGCGGTGGACGTTTTGAGCGAGAAGATGCCGGTTTTAGAAATTGGGTCACGGTCGATGGCAGCGCAGGCTCATCAGGTGTTGGCGGTTTTAAAGCCGAAGCTGATCGCTATCATTTATATCTCGCTTGCATGTCCTTGGGCACATCGTACCATTATTTACCGTCAGCTAAAGCGTTTGCAAGACCTGATTTCGCTGTCAGTGGTGCATCCATTTATGGGCGATAAGGGCTGGACGTTTGCAGAGGGCGAGGGCGTGATTGCTGATCCTATTGTAAATGCTAATTACTTATATGAGATTTATACGGCGGCAAAGCCTGACTATACAGGACGGGTGACGGTGCCCGTATTATGGGACAAAAAAACCAATACCATCGTCAGTAATGAGTCCTCTGAGATCATTCGTATGTTTAACTCAGCTTTTGATGAGGTTGGGGCACTAGCAGGTAATTTTTTACCAACCGAGTTAGCAGAAATTAATGCAGTTAATGAGCTCGTTTATTCTACGGTCAATAATGGCGTTTATAAAGCAGGATTTTCGACCACACAAGAGGCTTATGAAGAAGCGGTGACGGAGCTATTCGATGTATTAGAGACGCTAGAGGCACGTTTGACAGACCAGCGTTATTTGCTAGGTAATACGATTACTGAGGCGGATTGGCGCTTGTTTACTACGCTGGTGCGTTTTGATGCGGTATATGTCGGACACTTTAAATGTAATATTCGCCGTATTGTTGATTATCCCAATCTTTGGGGTTATTTGCGTGATTTATATCAAGTGCGAGGTATTGCAGAGACGGTAAGCATCGAGCATATTAAGCAGCATTATTATACTAGCCATGCCAATATCAATCCCACGCGTATCATTCCTATTGGTCCAGTGCTTGATTTTAATGAGCCACACGAGCGTACACGTTTATAAGTTCTATTGAGGTATTAAAATAAGACCAATAAAAAATCGCGCCAGCTGATTGATCACAGTTGGCGCGATGAATTGACGGTATAAATAAAAAGCTGCTTAATTTATTACGCATTATTCAATTGACGAGCGGCTTCTAGCGCAAAATACGTCAAAATTCCATCAGCACCCGCACGGCGGAAACCAATCAACGATTCTAAAATAACCGCATCGGTTAGCCAGCCGTTCTGAATCGCAGCCATATGCATCGCATATTCGCCAGACACTTGATAAGCAAAGGTCGGTACGCCAAAGGTGTTTTTAACTTCACGAATCAGATCTAAATACGGCTGACCCGGCTTAATCATCACCATGTCTGCACCCTCGGCTATGTCCATCGCCACTTCGTGCAACGCTTCAGCACGATTACCGAAATCCATCTGGTACTGTTTCTTGTGTCCACCTTTTAGGTTGCCAGCACTGCCGACTGCATCACGGAACGGGCCATAGTATGCAGAAGCATATTTGGCAGAGTAAGCCATAATAGCGGTATTCACAAAGCCTTCGGCTTCAAAGGCGTCACGCATGGCCTTGATACGGCCATCCATCATATCACTAGGCGAGATGATATCAGCACCAGCGCGAGCGTGTACCAATGCTTGCTTGACCAATACTTCGACCGTTTCATCATTAATCACATAGCCTGAATCATCCAGCAGTCCATCTTGACCGTGCGAAGTATAAGGATCTAACGCCACATCGGTCATTACTACCATTTCAGGCACAGCATCTTTGATCGCTTTTACGGTACGAGCAGTAAGGGCATTTTCATCATATCACTGATTTACCGTCGGGTTTTTTAAGGAATTATCAATAACAGGGAAGATGTCGATGGTAGTGACGCCCTCGCTTAATAATTCTTTGGCATAGTTGATCAGTAGGTCAATCGATAAGCGCTCGACGCCTGGCATACTAGCGATTGCTTCGCGCTTATTTTTGCCTTCTAAGACGAAGACAGGGGCGATAAAGTGCTTAGGATGCAGCTCAACTTCACGAATCATCGCGCGTACGTTATCGTTGTAGCGTAGTCGACGTAGACGAGTTTCAGGGAATTGACGGTTAAAGGTATAAGTCATGATTTGTCCTCATTAGATTTTAGTCATTGTTATTTATCAGCTTGATTAAATAAGCTGTTTTGAAGCATATGTTTTTTTATATCACGGACATTAATAAGTGGATAAAAGTATGTGTAAGCTAATTTCCCTACTATAACTAAAAGCGCCTTAAAAAAGCAAAAAGCCCTACCAAGTCGGTAGGGCTTTTTGTACTTATCGACTATCAATGTGAAGGAAATCACCTCACACTATTTATCAGTATTTAAGGCTCAACGATCTGCGTGACCGGTACTTGCTCAACACTGGTTTCGTTATACGTCGTCTGTTTGGTAACGACTCCTACGGCAGCATCTTTTTTGCCATCATTATTGACGTCAACGACAGCGGTCGGCTCAAAGGTAGCCGTTTCCGATGGTTGCGCTTGTTTATGGCGTTTGCTTCTTGTGCAGAAGCAACCCGCGCTGAGCTAGCCGCATCGATAGCATTCGCCGCTTTTGCTTTATTACTATTGGCCGGTAGATTCACTAGTTGCACTAAGTTTTTATGCGGTACAGGAATCTCCGTTGGTACATCCAAATTAGCACCGCCACCCAGCACTTGGTATAGCTCGACTTGGCTCACAATTTTTTGTAGCTCTAAATCCAAAATACCTTGCTGCGTTGAGAACAATGAACGCTGTGCATCTAACACATCTAGATAGTTGGCAATACCTGCTTTAAAGCGTGCATCTGCTATCTGGAATGTTTGTTCAAAGTTATCTTGTAGACGGTATTGTGCTTCGAGCTGCTCACCCAGCGTGGCTCGTGTCGCGAGTACGTCTGACACTTCACGGAATGCGGTTTGGATCGATTTCTCGTAGCCTGTGAGCGTTTTCACGCTCAATTTTAGCCACATCGTAATTGGCGTCTAAGCGACCAGCGTCAAAGATAGGCACGCTATGCTTGGCCAACGACCAACCGACAGCGCCGCTTTTGAATAGTCATCTAAACTGCCGCTACTAACCCCAATGCTACTTGCTAAGCTGATAGACGGGAAATAAGACGCTCGTGCCACTTCGATATTGGCTCCAGCGGCTTTTAGGTTGTATTCTGCTTGCAGTACATCTGGGCGATAACGTCAACTCACTTGGTAAGCCTGCACTAAATATCTGCTGGCTAGTGATGTTGCTGACTGCTGGTGTTGGAATTAGATTGGTTGGAATCGGTCCACCCACCAAGAACTGTAAGGCGTTACGTGATTTTAAAATGCTGCTTTGTGCCCGTAGGACAGCAAGTTTGGCATTTTCTAATGACGCACTGGCTTGCAAGATGGCAGCTTCGGCAATGCCTGCTTCAAAGCGTTTATCAGCGAAACAGGGACTTTTCACGACTCTCAACCGTCGCTTCTGCCAGCTTTAACTGCGCTAAGCTATAGCTCAAGTTGGCATAGCTCTGAGCGATATTACTAATCAAGCTGATTTGGGTCGAATCTTTGGCCGCTGTAGTGGCTAAGAAATTCTGTAGCGCTTGATCTTTTAAGCTAGCAATTTTGCCCCAAAAGTCCAACTCGTAATTAGCCAACCCTAGGTTGACGTTATAACTACTATTGGGGTTTTTGTCGGTTCTATTTTGTGCTTGACGCGTGTATCCACCATTACCATTAATCGCTGGTAGATCATTAAGATCGGTAATTTGATACTGTGCGCGTGCTTTCTCGATTGCTAAACGAGCACTTTCAAAATCTTTGTTGTTCTCTAACCCTAAAGCAATCAAGCCCTTTAAACGCTCATCGCTATAAAAATTCTGCCAGCGTTGACCCGCAATACTTGCTTGATCAGCGCTACTAACCGTTTCTTTATCGAATGCCCCATAGGTTTGTTCGATAGGGATATTTGGCTCAGCAAGCACAGGGCGCATATCTGCTTTTGGAATCGTGTTACAAGCAGCCATGCTCATCGCTAAAACGGTCAAGCCGATTAGGCGACCAGCATTTCTGCGCATATGTGAGCCCGCTGGTTGCGCAGTGATAGCAATGTTTGCTACCGCTGCTGAGTGTTATATGTTTTCTGAACACTCATTGTGTATTGTCTCCAAAGCTTGCAGGCTGATAATTCTCAGAAGGCGTTGGGTTTTTCGGGTCAGGCGTACTATTATCATCATCTTTATCGTTTGGTTTATTATTCTCGTATTTGTACGGGAACATACTACGTACCCAAATATAAAACATGGGAATAAAGAAGATACCTAACAATGTCGCGGTCACGACGCCACCTAGTACACTGGTACCGATGGCATTTTGACTGCCTGAACCACCTGTGGCGATAAATAATGGCACAACACCCAGTCCAAAGGCAAGCGAGGTCATGATAATCGGGCGCAAACGTTGACGCGCGGCTGTCATGACGGCTTCTCTCAGACTATAGCCTTCCTCTTGGTGCTCTTTTGCAAACTCAATGATCAAGATAGCATTTTTAGCGGATAGACCAACGACTGTGAGTAGACCTACCTGCAAATAAATATCGTTATTAAAGCCACGTAGCCAAGTAAAGATGACTGCACCTAATACCCCAAGTGGAATGACCAATAGCACAGAGAAGGGGATAGACCAGCTTTCATACAAGGCTGCTAGACATAAGAATACCACCAAGATTGAAAGCGCGTATAGCATCGGCGCTTGAGCACCTGACTTTTGCTCTTCAAGTGACATACCCGTCCACTCATAGCCCCACCTTCGGGCAGATTCTCCATCATTGCTCCATTGAACTCATCGCTTCACCCGTATTACCGGGTGCAGCACTACCTTGATATTCATCGATGGTAAGCTGTTATAACGGGTCAGACGGGTGAGCCAGATTGCCATTCGCGCTAGAGAACGCATCAATGAAATCATTTCACCTACATCGTTGCGTACATACCATTTTGCAATATCTTCAGGGTTAGTGCGGCTGCTTGGTTCACCTTGAACAAAGACGCGTTTAATACGCCCGCGATCGACGAAGTCATTAATATAACTTGAGCCCCAAGCGGTAGAATAACGCTATTAATACTAGCAAGTGACAAGCCATAAGCAGCGGCCTGCTCTTGATTAATATTCACTTTTAACTGCGGTGCATCTTCTTGACCATTTGGACGAACGCCTGCGACTTTGTCGTTTTGCGCAGCCATGCCAACAGCATATTACGTGCTTCGAGTAGACCCTCATGTCCAAGGTTACCCGTGTCTTGAATCATTAAGTCAAAACCACTGGCGTTACCAAGTTCGGTAATGGCTGGCGGTACAATCGCAAATACTTGTGCTTCATTTAATTGGGTAAAGAAGTAACCCATGGCGCGATCAGCGACAGCCTGTGCAGTGTTTTCTTCACCGGGACGATCAGCCCAATCAGATAAACGTACAAAGGCCAGTCCCATATTCTGCCCTTGTCCTGCAAAACTAAAACCTGCGATCGTAAAGACTGAAGCGATATTATCGCCTTCTTGGGTACTGTAATAATCACTGACTTATCGAGCACTTCTTGCGTTTCATCAAGCGTCGCACCAGCAGGTAACTGAACCAAGGTAAACATAATACCTTGATCTTCTTCTGGTAAAAACGAGCCGGGAATACGTAAGAATACCACCGCCATAATACCGATAATGGCAGCATAAAGAATTAAGTATAGCCACTTCAAGCGGAAACTTTTGCCAACTAAATTCTCGTAACTACGACTGACTTTATAAAACGAGCGGTTAAACCAACCAAAGAAGCCTTTTTGCTCTTCTGTATTGCCTTTATCATGGCTCTTGCTACGCTTGAGTAAGGTCACACAAAGGGCAGGGTAAAAATAAGCGCCACTAAGGCCGATAGCACCATACTGGTAATCAAGGTGATAGAGAACTGACGATAAATCACACCTGTTGAGCCACCGAAGAACGCCATCGGTACGAATACGGCAGATAGAATCAGCGCAATACCAATAACGATTTTACTAATCTCGCCCATTGATTGTACGGTAGCATCCTTGATAGAGATATCAGGATCTTCTTCCAAGATACGCTCAACGTTTTCGACGACGACGATCGCATCATCGACCAACAGACCGATGGATAGTACCATGGCAAACATGGTCAAGACGTTAATACTAAAACCAGCGATGTAAAGCACAGCGAAGGTGCCAAGTAGTACGACAGGTACGGCAAGAGTAGGAATGATAGTCGCACGCCAGTTCTGTAAGAAAACGAACATAACGATAAATACGAGAACAATTGCCTCAAGCAGTGTCATAACCACTTGTTCGATAGACAAGCGCACAAATGGTGTGGTGTCATAAGGGATAACGGATGTTAGACCTGCTGGGAAGTTTGCTTCCAGCTCTGCCATACGAGCCCCAACAGCTTCACGAGTTTCCAGTGCGTTTGCGCCACCCGCCAATGAAATACCAAGACCAGCTGCTTCTTTACCATTGTATAGCGACACTACGCCGTAGTCTGCACTACCAATCTCAACTTCTGCCACATCACCTAAACGCACTTTTGCGCCAGCGGTATCCGTTTTTAATAGAATGTTTTTAAATTCATCAGGCGTTTGTAGGTAGCTTTGAACCGTGACAGTCGCATTGATAACCTGTTGACTGATATCAGCAGGTGCTTGACCTAGCTGACCGGCAGATACTTGGGCGTTTTGTGCACGTACTGCCTCAACCACATCCGCTGGCACCATGTTATAGCTACGTAAGCGCGCCGGATCTAACCAAATGCGCATGGCATAAGCAGAACCGAAAACTTGTACTTCACCAACACCTTCCACACGGCTTAACTGGTCAACAACGTTTGAGTTGACATAATCGGCGATATCCGCACGATCCATGCTGCCATCTTCAGAAATAAAACCTTGCACCATTAAAAAGCTGCTAGAGGATTTATTAACGTTGACGCCTTGACGCTGTACCGACTCAGGTAGTGAGCTCATGGCGGCTTGGAGTTTGTTCTGCACCTGTACCTGTGCAGTATCAGAATCTGTACCATTTTCGAAAGTGAGCGTAATGGATGCAGCACCATTCGAGGAGCTCGATGACGACATATACATCAGACCATCAAGACCCTTCATGCGTTGCTCAATAATCTGAACGACTGAATCTTCAACCGTCTGAGCATTAGCACCAGGATAGCTTGCGCTGACTGAAATCGTCGGTGGTGCAATACGTGGATACTGCTCAATCGGTAAGTTAATGACCGATATCACCCCGATGAGCATGACTAAAATAGCCATAACCCATGCAAAAATAGGGCGATTAAAAAAAACGTGACATAGTATATTCCTAGTCTTCCTATCTTTGAATGGAATTAGTTAGCGGTAGACTCTGCTGGTTTCTGAGCAGTGGCATCTTTGCTAGCTGGCTTATCCATCGCTTTAGCAGCTGGCGGCGGCGTCTGGGCATTAGAGGCACCTTCTTTAGCTGGTGCTGGGTTTGGATTCTCTAATGGCTTAACGACCACCTCTTGTTCAGGCTTAACTTTTGAGCCGCCGATAACAACTATCTTGTCCCCTGCTTGTAAGCCGTCAGTGACAACCCACTGGCCTTTATAAGTGCCATTAATAGTGACAGGACGTACTTGGATTTTATTATTTTCATCAACGATGTAAACTTGCGTCTCACTTTTCGGTGTACGCATTACGGCGCTTTGCGGTACCAATGCAGCATTGGTAATCTCCTCTGTGTCAAACGTGCCGTCACATACATACCAGGCAGCAAGATGTTATTGCTGTTAGGGAAAATAGCACGCAAGGTCACAGCGCCTGTTGATTCATCAACCTTTGCTTCAGATAAAGCGAGCTTGCCGCGTGCTGGGTAGACTGAGCCATCTTCTAATACCAACTCAACCGAGTTCATTCCTGCTTGTGCTTTGCCTTCAGCGATTTGCTGACGCAGTTTTAATAGCTCAGAGGATGATTGACTGATATCAACATAGATAGGGTCCAAGCGTGAGATAGTCACCAGCGGATCAGCCTGACCTGCGCTGACCAAAGTACCAGCGGTGACACTAGAACGGTCAGTACGACCCGATAGCGGGGCACGTACGATGGTACGGTTAAGATCTAGGTTGCTAGCATCTAACCCCGCTTGAGCAGTCTGAATGCCTGCTTTTGCACTTTCGATGCCTGCTTGTGTCTGTCCAACAGCGGCGGCCGCACTTTGTACCGCTGCTTGTGCAGTACGTACTTGTGTTTGTGCCTGCTCATACTGCTGCTTTGAGATGGCGTCGATGCTGACCAAGCCTTGTAAGCGCTGTAAATCATTTTGCGCTTGTGCTAATGATGCTTGACGGCTGGCTAGCTCGGCTTTTGCATTGGCATTATTTGCTTGTGCTGTCTGGTAATTTGCTTGTGCTTGTTGCACTGCTGCTTGACCACTGGTGACAGAAGAAGCGTAGTTATCAGTATTGATACGATAAAGTGGCTGGCCTTTTTTGACGTTGCCGCCTTCACGGAACAATACTTCGTCAATAACGCCATTAACTTGTGGGCGGACGTCGGCAGTCTGATAAGCCGTGGTACGTCCAGAAAAAGTCTGTACTTGGGGTACAGTATCGAGCGTGACAGTCTGGACGTTAACAACCGCAGGCGGCATCTGCTGCTGTGCGGCATCTGCGCCAGCGGCGTCCTCGTTTTTGTCACAGCCAATCAGTACAGCTCCAGATAGTACAGATGCTATTACAAGCGCAAGAGTAGAGTGCTTCATCAATGTCCTCGGCAATAGGTATAAAATAAGTAATGACAGTATAAAAAGTTTATCAATAAATCTAAGCGTATTGAATATAAAAATGAGTATTGATTCTAATGATCTTTACTTTCTCGGCTAAATTTGTTCTTAATAATATGAATTTAGCCAAACATCACTATTAGAACCTCTAATAGCGATATAGTCAGTTCACAATAAAATAAATACAGCCCATATCCTGAAATAGCTTAGGCAGATTATTCTCCATCCACCCTTGGCGTAGAAACTTAGCTTGAGCCCATTTCTTTTCAATGGGGTTTAGATCAGGACTGTAGGGTGGCAGCCATAGAATACGATGACCGTGCCTGTTCAGTAGTTTTTGAATACGCTTGCTCTTATGAAAGCGGGCATTATCCATAACGATCACGCATTTAGTCTTGAGACTTGGAATTAGCGTGAACTTGCACCAGTCATAAAATATATGGCTGTTGATATTTTGTTCAAAGTAATCAAGCGCAAACAGCATCTTTTTATACAAAGCACCGATGACATTAGTGCGCTTTTTTGCTTGCCAGTTGAAGCTGTCGATACAGGGTTTGCCTATCGGTGAGTATCCGTAAGGTCTTATAGTTTCAGCCTCAAAGCCGCTTTCATCCATATACACAATGGGATAGCCTTGCTGTGTAAAGCTATCAAGCTTACTCTGATACGACGCTCTTTTATCAGGCAGGCTTTTGGATGCTCTAAGGTCTTTTTTTTGACTGATACCTAGGCGTTTTAAAGCATTGTGCATGCCGGTCTTACTACAGTTGAATCGCCTAGCTCGCTCATATAAATAGTCATCTGGATGTTGTTCAACGTCTTTTAAGAGTGCTTCATTCGGTATTTTAGTCGGTGGTTTATTCCGGGTTTGTTTGATACTTGAATCTTTGAGCCAGCGCTGTAATGCGGTTTTGCTAATATTATAAAAAGTACAAGCCTGACGGATACTCATGTCTTTGTTTTTGACACTTTTAATCACTTGTGCTCGAAAATCTGCTGAATAGGTCATTTGTTATTCTGCCATTTCGCTTGTTTTAAAACGATTGTATCTTATTTAAAAAGAACTGACTATAAGTATCAAGTATAAGTATGTGTAAGAATCTTAAGCATCAAAGCTGTAGCCAAACCACAACCTTGATTAGTAAAGTTAACGAGTAATATAAACTATCGGGATAACCCCACAGTCAAGTAGTTGATCGCAGGATTTATGGTTAGAAATCGTAATATCAGCTTTTGTGAATGCATTAAATGCTGTCATGGCAAGCGCCATCTTCATTAACAGCTAATGTACAGTCATACAACGGTCAATGAGAAATAATTGTAAACTTTTGTGAAAATAGCATAACCATATAGATTGTAAGGTCTTTAATGAATGATAAATAAGGTTTGCCAACAAAACAAAAACTTTAGCAACTATTAACTGTGACCATTAACACAATTACTCATTAATGGTCTTTATCAACAGCTAATGGCTACTATCCGCAAGTATTGACAACTGTTATGACGATACTGACTACAGCAAGCGTGCGCTAGCCAATTCAGTCAATTGATATAAGCCTGTGCGATAACGATTGTCAGGTAACGTACTCAGTGCTTGTTGCGCCAGCTTGGTTCTTCCCAAGCCCGCTGCTTACAGTAATCTAATGATCCTGAGCGGCGCACTAACTCAATAAGCTGCTCAGCGTTCGGTGTCTTCCCAGTTTGTACAGCGACACGCAACTGCTCATAGCCTTTGATGTCGCTATCTTTTAGCAGCTCAAGCGCTTTGATGGTCGGTAGGGTTGGCTTACCTTCAGCGAGGTCGTCTCCTAGGTTTTTGCCCATTACCTCACTATCACCACTATAGTCGAGCACATCATCGATAATTTGAAAAGCATTGCCAAAGTGCTGACCAAAATCGCCTAAAGCCTGCATATACTCTATTCTGTCTTGTAAAATTGCAGCGCCTTGAGTCGCCATCATAAACAGCCGCGAGGTTTTACCGTCAATAATGCGCAAGTAGTCCTCTTCTGTCGCGGCAGGGTTGTGCTGATGCTGGAGCTGCAATACTTCGCCTTCAGCGATATCGCAGGTGCCATCTGAGAATACTTGCAACAGTGGTAAGCTTTGGAAGCCAACTAATAAATTAAAGGCGCGAGCAATCAGATAGTCACCGACTAGTACCGCGGTGGCATTATCCCAAGTGGCATTAGCAGTTGGCTTACCACGGCGCTGTCCTGACTCATCAATCACATCGTCATGAAAAGGTCGCTGCAGCATTTCAGTAATAGCGGCTAGATGCATGGCTTTTTCTGAGGGCTTGTCCTCAAACATGCGTGCACATAACAAGGTAATCAGCGGGCGCATACGTTTGCCACCAGCATTGATTACATGCTGCGAGACGCTCATTACCAGCTGAACTTTGGAATTAAGATTACCGAATACTTGCTTGTCCATAATCTCAAAATCATCCGCCACGATACTTTGAATATCAGCATAATTAGGCGTTGATTGAGTCATTGAATCTGTTTATGTGAAGGGATGCTGGTCATAATAAATAGTCATATTAATAAGAATAAAGAGAATTTTTTATAGCCTTAGTTTTATAGATAGGTCAGGCATTATTTTCTATAATAGCATAGCTATGCCTTTAGATTGTGGGTTAAAACGTGCCTAAAACATCGCGCCTATCTTTTGCATAAGATTTACTATATATAGAAATTGACATAAAAACTGTAAAAATTGGCTGAAATTTCACTAGAATTAATGGTCATTTATCGGTGACATTTAAGGTCGTTTAAGAGATGTATAAAAGGCTGTAAGTCGCTGATTATATAAGTTATAATAGCCGCTATTATATAGTGTTTTTTTGTTGGAGTAGCATCTTGGATGCGCTCTTAATCAGCAGTAGATATAATAAAAAGTGAGGTGGTTATTCGTGTAACTGCCTTACAAAAACCAGTTAAACAAGTGAGATAGACGGCTTGCTTTTATGAGCAAAAAGCCGTAAAATCTTGCCTTTAATTTTTCCCTGTCGTGTTCGTCGTAAAAGCGTTGGTATACATCAGCCACGGCACACGGGTTAAACGGAGTCATACAATGTACGCAGTAATCAAAACTGGTGGTAAACAGCACCGTGTAGTTGTCGATGAGTTGCTTAAAGTTGAACTACTAAAAGCAGAAACTGGCGCAACAATTAAATTCGAAGATGTGTGTGATTGATTGTTGACGGCGAGACTGATCGAGTAATCGTGAAGCGTTGAAGTGTTGAAGTTGAAGTGGTTGAACATGGTCGCGGCGAAAAAATTCGTATCGTTAAGCACAACCGTCGTAAGCATTATCACAAAGAGCAAGGTCACCGCCAATGGTATACCTTGTTAAAAATCAAAGCTATTAATGCCTAATTATCCACTTAGCAATTACTGCTAAATAGTGCACTAAATGCTTAAGAGTTATCGCATCAGCGATAAGTCAAATTAACAAGGAGATTTTCCCATGGCACATAAGAAAGCTGCCGGTTCAAGCCGTAATGGTCGTGATTCAAACCCAAAAATGCTAGGCGTTAAAATCTTTGGTGGCCAAGCTATCACAGCTGGTAACATCATCGTTCGTCAACGTGGTACAGAATTCCACGCAGGCGAAGGCGTTGGCATGGGTCGTGATCATACTTTATTTGCACTGAATGACGGTGTAGTAAAGTTTGCGACCAAAGGTAAGTTCAACCGTCGTTATGTAATGGTTGAAAGCGCATAATTGCCCATCTAGGTTATTTTAGTCAAAGACTAAAATAATCCGATGACTAAAAGCCTCTATTACCGTTTGGTAGTAGGGGCTTTTTTTTAGTTATTTTCGTAGGGGTTAAGGATGCTAAATTGGCTTTATGCTGCTAAACAATATTAGTAAATAACGTTAGAAAATAATGAATAGTCAAAAAACTCACCATCCATGCGGTTTATTATTGTGTAGCCACTTATGATCACAAAAATGCTCAAAAGAGTAGTTACAAGCGTGTATGGCAGCGGTAGTAAAGATTGCAAATCATGACTAGGCGTGTAATAAAAAAACTGGCACACTGTTGTCATTGTTTATAAGCACCCGTTTTATGGTTGCTAGATAAACATTTATGGAAAACAAAATTTTAATAAGATGTCTTATTTTAAAGCGACAATTTTTAAGCGATTATGCATTTTTAGAGAGGATTTATGATGACTTTATTAACCAACAAAACAACTTTAAAACAAAAAATGATGAACGGTGCTTTAGCTGGTGTATTAATGACATCGCTTGGTGTTGCAGCCCCGATGATGGTATTGACACAATCAGCTACTGCTGCACCAGCTGATAATTTGACCGCTGCCAAACGTTTAAACAAGCTGCTGACAAATACCAAAAGCATGACGGCTAACTTTAGCCAAACGACCAAAGGTGCCAACAGTGGTACTTTTACGGGTACGATGAGTGTACAACGCCCAAATAATTTCCGCTGGGAAACAAAGTCGCCATCACAGCAACTGATCGTCGCTAATGGTAACTCCATGTGGGTTTATGACAAGGATTTAGAGCAAGCGACCAAGCAAAACGTTGACAGCCAAGTTGGCAATACACCAGCACTGCTGTTATCAGGCGACCCAAGCCAAATTGACAAGAATTTTAAAATTACCCAGCCATATGACAATAAAAATTACTACGTGCTGTACCCAAAATCAGACAGTGCCAGCTTTAAGAGCTTATCAATGAGTTTTAGTGGTGGGAAGCCAGTAATGATGGTGCTAAATGACAGCCTTGGTCAAACCACTTCCATCAAATTCAGTAGTATCAAACTAAACCCAAGCATCAGTAGCAGTCAGTTTAAGTTTACGCCACCAAAAGGCGTTGATGTTATCAATCAATAATAGGCCGTTAGCAAGAGCCAATTATTAATGGCTAATCAACGGCTTTATTGATTAAATAAAAAAGACAGATCCTATGCGATCTGTTTTTTTTTGAATAAAGATTCTCTGGAGAATAATGCTAAATCTTTTCTATACTATGTTTTAATTGCTTAACGCTTTTTAAAGGCTTCACGCTCTAAAGGCTTAAGACATCGCTTTGATGGCGCTGATATCTGGCATCGGTGGTAACTCGCTCAACTCACTCAGTCCAAAGGCATCTAAAATTGTGGCGTGGTATGTAGCAATGCTGGGCGACCCAAGGTTTCCTTGTAGCCCTTCTCTTCAATCCAGCCTTTATCGAACAACTGACGCAGTATATTGCTCGATAGCGTGACACCGCGCACGTGCTCTATGTCGCTACGAGTCACTGGCTGCTTGTAAGCAATCACACTAAGCGTCTCAAGTAAGGCTTGGCTCAGGCGTTCTTGGCGCTGCGGGAAGACGCGTTGAATTAATGCACTATAGTTATTCGCGATTTGCAGTCGATAACCGCTGGCAGTTTCGTGCAAGCTTAGTACGCCCATATCCAAGCGCTGTCTTAGTAGCGCCAAAGCCTGTGTTAGCTCTTTAGCCGTTAAAGACAGGTGTTTTCTTAAGACAGTGGCGGTGAGGGGCGCTTCGGACGCATGTAATAGCACTTCGATATGCTTGCTTAAGTCTTCTAGATGCTGTCGCTGCTCATCGGTCAATGACAGTAAAGCGCTAGATAATGAGGGTGGTTTGTCATAATCTTGCTTGGTATTGTCAGTATCTGTCATTAGAAAGCGACTCTTTTTAAATAATAATGTGTATCGATATTTATAGGAATAGACAGGTCGATAATAACTATGCCAACCACTGTAACGTTAAGGGTTTAATATGACTGTCTTCAGCATCATTATTGTCAGTGGTAGGGTGACTTTCTAACTCAGTATTTACGATACCAACCAACTGTCGTTTTATCAGCTCTAGTATGGCGACGAAGCTGACAACCACACCTATTTTACCTTGTGTTTTATCTAGTAGCTCATAAAAAGAGTGCTCACCATCCGTACTGAGCTGTCGGCTAATACTGGCAATACGATCAGCAAGGGGAACAGCGTCGACTTTAATGGTATGCATTTGATAATCGGGCTGCAGTTGCATTTTAAATAAGCTGTCAATCAAAAGGTTTGGCGAATAGCTAGGTAATTCCGCATTCATGACGTCTTGACCGGGCATACTGACCATGGCTAAAAACACATCACGCTCAAGACGCACCAGATTATCTAAGCGTTGACTGGCTACTTTGATTTGCGCATATTCTTCAAGGCGCTCAATCAGTTCTGCTTTTGGATCACGCTCATCGCTCGGAGTTTCAGGTTTGGGCAGCAACAGCTCGGTTTTAATGGCAATCAACGTGGACGCCATCAACAGATAATCGCCTGCCAATTCAAAATGCTCGGTATCTAATTCGCTGATGTAAGCCAAATACTGCTCAGTTATGGGTAGTATCGGCATTTGGGTCAGATCAACATTATTTTTTTTGACCAAATATAATAAAAAGTCTAATGGTCCGGCAAACTGCTCAAGCCAAATGGCAAAGGCTTGCGGCGGCACATAGAGATCTTCTGGTAGATGTTGTACGGATGTCTGGTAAATGCGTAAAGACATATCATTGATAACTGAGCCGTCGTGCGCGCGCTTAATATCTAAAGAATCAGAGGCTTGAGGCACAGTTAAAAGAAGAGCGGCTTTTGGTAAAGCCGCTTGTTCATTTTTTAGCTCAGTCTGCACGCTTAGTATCCATCTTGGTTAACATAATCAAATGATTTTAAGTTTGGCAAGTGGACGGATACCAATGGCACGACGCGCTTTATCTAGTTGCTTACGGCTATGACGACGGGCTTTTTCTGCACCCATTTGTAAGATTTCTTCTAGCTCTTTTGGGTTAGCCATAAGATGCTCATAACGCGCGCGGAAGGGTGCTATTTCCGTATTTATTTTCTCAAACAGGGCTTGCTTGGCATCGCCCCAGCCAATACCAGCAGCAAACTGCGCGCGCATATCGGCAACTCAGCAGGGGTCGCAAAGGCTTTATAAATCTCAAAAATAGCCGAGTCGTCAGGGTCTTTTGGCTCAGCAGGTAATTGTGAGTTGGTCACAATTTTCATGATGGCCTTATGCATCTGCTTTTCGGCGCTAACTTGTGGATTAGAATCACCAAATAGCGGAATGGTGTTGCCATAGCTCTTACTCATCTTGCGACCATCCAAACCCGTTAGTAATGGGATATCGTCATCTACAACGGCAAATGGTAAGGTAAAGAGCGTTTTATAGCGATGATTAAAGGTACCAGCATATCACGTGCCATTTCAACATGCTGAATTTGGTCGCGACCGACAGGCACATGTGTGGCATTAAACATCAAGATATCTGCTGCCATGAGTACAGGGTAGCCAAACAATCCCATGTTGATACCTTGATCAGGATCGACGTCTTCTTTTTTCATATTAATATCAACAGCTGCTTTATAAGCATGAGCACGATTCATTAAACCTTTGGCACATGAGCAGTTCAAAATCCAAGCAAGCTCTGGTATTTCCGGCACATCTGATTGACGGTAAAAAGTGACGCGCTCAGGATCAAGTCCACAGGCAAGCCAAGTCGCTGCAATGGCTTTGGTCGATTCATGAATAATAGCAGGATCATAACAGCCGATAATGCCATGGTAATCTGCTAAAAAAAGAATGCTTCGTCATCACTGTTTTGGATAGACTGAATGGCTGGACGAATCGCGCCAACGTAATTTCCTAAATGTAAGGTACCCGTCGGTTTGATGCCCGTCAAAATACGCTTGGCTTGCGTTGAGTGATCAGGAGCTTGGTTGTCAGAAATATGAGTGTTATTCATGGTAAATCCATTATTTGGTTCATCAAGGTTTTATTTATAAAGTTTTGTTTTCAATGTAAATTCATTGTTATTTATATGTAGGTAATATAAAAAATATAAGCTGCAAAGTATAGCAAATTTTCTGGCGATCTTTCGTAGCAATACACGCTTACTTATAGATATCAGTACGACCATCAGGACCATTTTTGAAACGACGATGGAACCACATCCACTGAGTGGGATCAATACGAATCAACCCCTCTAGCAACTCATTGACTCGCATCGCATCAGCCAATTCATCGTTACTTGGATAGTTTTGAATTTCTGGGGTAATCGTTAGATGATAGTGCGGGCGTTTGCCTTTGGGTAAACTGTCTGGTGTCTGCCGGTAAGTATGCAGCGCCATTAATGCGGGTGGATGTGCCTTGTCGCCCAATTTTGCCATGCGCCGTGATGCTGTAATAGTCGCTGCTGGCACACCAAAGAATGGTGCCATGACGCCTTGTTTTAGACCATAATCTTGGTCAGGTGAGTACCAAATCACGTGACCGGCTTTAATTGATTCAACAAAACTGCGCATGTCACGACTGGCTATTTGCTTGCTAAGAATACTGGCACGACCATTATAAACAAACCAATCAAGTAGCGCGTTATTCTGCGGTCGATACATCCCATCCATCGGAAAAAATTGCGTACAGAGCATGCCGCCCAGATCATCGTATAATGAGCGCCCAGTAAAATAACAGGACGACCCTCATTCTGTGCATTGATAACGTGCTGTAATCCTGAAATTGAAACGGTACGAGTAAAAACATTTGGACGATACCAAGCGCATAAGGTTTCAAAAACACCAATGCCCTGATTGACAAAGACTTGTTTTGCCATCAATTCGCGCTCGACGTCTGGTTTTTCTGGAAAAGCCAGTTTCAAATTGATAAGCGTATCACGCCGACGTGAGCCTGCTATTTTATAGATAAGTATGCCCAGCTGACGTCCCAGCCAAAACTGCCATCGTAGCGGCAAATATATGATGGGTAAGATCATTGCTGCCAATAGCCAAATGCCCCAATATTTAGGCAACAAAAACTGCCATTGAAAAGGCTTTTTTTCTATGGGTGCTGTGCGCTTATGATTTTGGGTAATCGTTGGCATGCCAGCAGGTATCGTTGGGGACTTAGCAGGCTGCTGTGTACTTGGCAGTGGCAGGCTGCTTTTGGCAGATGGTTTGCTGGGGTCGTATTGTTCAGGCGCTTTCATAAAATTGTTACTAATAATGAAAAGTTATCATCATGATGGGGTAGTCAGCATTGCTTTGCAAGGTGGTTTACGCACAAAATCACGAGCAAATGCAAAAGTCATCAGCCATAAAAAAACCTTATAAGCTGCGAACAGCTTATAAGGTTTTGCAAATCTACTCTTTTCTTTAATATTATGACTGTCGCTCTGAGATAAAGACAACAGCCGCAAAAAGATAAGAGATAGCTTTGATTAACGTTTCGAGAATTGTGGACGTTTACGTGCTTTACGTAGACCCAATTTCTTACGTTCAACTTGACGTGAGTCACGAGTAACAAAGCCAGCTGCTTTTAGTGCAGGTTTGTTGGCTTCGTTTAGCTCAATCAATGCACGCGTGATGCCGTGACGGATTGCGCCAGCTTGACCACTAATACCGCCACCTTTTACAGTGATGTAAAGGTCATAAGCAGTAGGTGAGTCAAGTAATTCTAGAGGCTGACGAACAACCATACGTGAAGTTTCACGGCTAAAATACTCATCAAGTGGCTTACCGTTAACAACGATGCTACCAGTACCTTTAGCTAAAAAGACACGAGCAGTAGACGTCTTGCGGCGACCAGTTCCGTAATTGCGTTCCATAAGTATATCCTTAGATGTCTAGTTCTTTAGGTTGCTGTGCAGTATGTGGATGTTCAGTACCCGCATATAGCTTCAGCTTCTTGATCATCGCATAGCCAAGAGGGCCCTTTGGAAGCATACCCTTAACTGCTTTGTGTAGAACATCTTCAGGCTTATGTGCAAGCAACTTACTGAAGTTGGTTTCCTTGATACCACCTGGGTAGCCACTGTGACGATAGTATTTTTTATCTTGCGCTTTTTTACCCGTTACCGTGATTTTATCAGCATTGATGACAACAATGAAGTCACCAGTGTCAACGTGCGGCGTAAAAGAAGGCTTATGCTTGCCACGTAAGCGACTAGCGATTTGAGTGGCTAAGCGACCAAGGGTTTTGCCGTCAGCATCTACGACATACCAGTCATGGGTCACTTCAGCTGGTTTTGCACTAAGTGTTTTCATGATAAAACCTTAAAATTAGAATTCGTTGAGAGTTTAGCTGGGAACGGGGCTCTCAAAAAACAGACTGCACATTATAAGCAGTAGTGCCTACGCTTGCAAGCTGCATTGGGGTTTATTTTCGCCTTATATACATTAAACTGCAGCGTTGGCCAGTTTTTAGCGGTTCTAAACATTTGTAAAATTTGTTAATGGCAGGCATTAACCCGACAATTATGACGATGATAAACGATAAAGTCCAGCAACAACTTGTCCAACCTTGGTCTGTTTGACACATTCAAAGCGGATTATTTGCTGAATAGTACCTGATTGGATATCTGGATTTTTATTAAGCGTCTCTTCCAGTTGCTTCAATTGGCTCTCTAAATCTTTATCCGCTTCTAGATAAATCAGGGTTTCACTATCAATTAATGACTGGGTAATCAATGCCATTAAAATAGGTTGCCACAGATCTTGAGCATACGGTGGATCGATAAATACAATATTAAAAGGGCGCGGAACAATCTGCTCTTGCATCAATACTCTCTCTGCAGTGCCTTGGATAATTTGATGGGTATCAGTGCTCAGATGCAACTGTTCAGCACTTTGACGTAGCATATTACTTTGCGCAGGATTTATTTCGATAAAGGTGGTATGCGCGGCACCACGAGACAGTGCTTCAAAACCTAAGACACCGCTACCGGCACAGCTATCAAGCACATAAGCGCCATGAATATCAGGAAGTAGCCAGCTAAACAGCGTCTCTCGCAAGCGATCTGGGGTCGGACGTAGACCCTCTGCGTCGATAAACCGTACAACACGGCGTTTAAAACTGACCACAATGATCCGCACGTCGCCCGCAGCTATAGTTTTTGCTCTTATGATTGTTCCTATGCTCGCGCTGCTTATAGATTTTTTCATAATATTTATATGTACCGTATCTCGTTTAGCGTATTTTTACTCAGAGGTCGTAGTGGCCGTAGCTGCTTCCGCCTCTGCCTTTTCTTCTAGCGCTTTTTCTTCTTTTTCACGCTGGGCATCACGCATCAATTTTTCAAAAGCTTTTTGGCGTTTGATGACTTTTAGTTGATCAGCCGTTGGTGGCAAGATAGGGTCGTTTTTGCGCTGTAATATCCAGTAGTCAAATAGTGCGCGACCTATCGGTGCAGCGACTTTACTACCGCCCCGCCATCTTTTCGACCAATACGGCAAGCGCAATCTCAGGATTTTCTACGGGTGCAAAACCATTGAACCAAGCATGATCCCAGTGACGTTTGTCTATGGCAGATTTATCATAACGTTTGCCTTGCGCAATGGACTTGACTTGCGCAGTACCTGTTTTGCCCGCAATACGATAGCGCGGCGTATAAATCCCACGTCCAGTCCCCCTTTTGACTGTATCTTCCATCGCATCATGCATACGTAACCAGTCAGAGGGTTTGCCATTGTAGTCAATTTTACCATCTGGTTTAGTGATTACGTTAACTTGTGCTGCACCATCGCTACTTTTTAGTAGATGCGGAGTAATGTGATAGCCTTTATTCGCTGTCATGGCGGTTGCATTGGCAATCTGTAATGGTGTGGCTAAGAAATAACCCTGCCCGATACTGACTGAGATGGTTTCACCCGGCAACCAGCCTTTACCATAGGTGTCTTTTTTCCATTTCGGTGATGGCATAATTCCTGATTTTTCATTGGGCAAATCAATGCCTGTCGGCTCACCAAATCCAAAGCGTGTCATCCAATCGTGTAGGCGCTGGATGCCCATCTCATAGGCCAATTTATAATTAGGTATCCACCGACATCATAATTGATTTTTTAAGATCTACTGACCCGTGACCACCGCGCTTCCAGTCACGGAATCGATGTGAGTCTCCCGGTAAGCTAAAATAACCGGGATCATAGATAGTGGTTTCCCAATTACGCAGCCCATAATGAATGCCGCCTAAGCCTTCAAAAGGCTTAATAGTGGAGGCAGGAGGATACATCCCTTGTAGCGCACGATTATAGAGCGGCTGATCCAGATCTTCACGCAGATTGCCATAATCCTTAAAGGAGATGCCTGAGATAAAAGGGTTGGGGTCATAGCTTGGATTACTGACAAACGCCAATACATCGCCATTTTTTGGATCGATTGCCACGATAGCGCCGCGACGACCGTCTAGCTGCTGCTGGGCGACTTGCTGTAAGCCATAATCTAAGCTCAGCGTAATGTCATTACCAGCTACGGGTGGTTTAGTGTCTAATTGACGCAAAATATTGCCAAGAGCATCGGTTTCTACCGACTGATAACCCGGTTGCCCTAGCAATATATCCTCGTAATAATCTTCGATACCGATTTTACCGATAAGGTCAGTGCCAGCGTAGCGATCTTTGTCAATGCGTTTGGTTTCTTTATCATTGATACGCCCAACATAGCCGATGACGTGTGCAAATAGCTCGTCATAAGGGTATGAACGTGTCAGCTTGCTTTGAATGGTCACACCGCGAAAAAAGGGTTTGCGCTCACTAAACTGCGCCAATTGGGCATCGGTTAAGTCAATTTTGATGGTCACAGGATCGTTTTTGCTTTTACTCAGTCGCGCTAAAATATCGGTAATATTCTCATCTGTTAGCTCAAAAATAGGCGCAAGCAAATTTAGCGTACGCTCTGGATTTTCGACTTCATCAGGGCTTAACATGGCCGTAAATACGGGCTGGTTGTCTGCCAGTATGATCCCATTGCGATCATAAATATAGCCGCGGCTGGGCGGTGCAGAGATCAGCTTAATACGGTTATTGTCTGCTTGCGTCGTATACTTATCGTGCGCATAGACTTGCAGGTAACCATAACGCACGATCAAGCCGCTCAATCCAATAAATATCAGAATTCCAAGGATAATAATACGACTGGTGAAAACACGATTGACCTGTTCAGTATTGGGGGTTAGCGGTTTATTCATAGAAAGTAAGAGCCCAAACGGTCAGTGAGTCAATAAAAGAGAGTAAAAGGGCAGGGTCGTTCATCAAAGTGCGGCGAGCATAAAGGATAATAATAAGAATTTCAATTACATGGACTGATATGAGTTGAAATAATAATCCCTCAATCTATATACAGCGATGTGCGGTCATACAATCACAAATTATAACAGAACAAATGAGCCGCCGCAGTACACCGCCATTTATTTTGTGGTCGTTATTATCTAAAGCGCCTGTAGATGATATTAATATTGTTACTATCGAAAGTAATAGTAAAACGTGTCATCCCTAGTCACAACTTACCTAGGCTCGACGTGTGCTAATGAATGGCAAGTATGCTAAAATCAGGCGATTTATTTGATAATATTATCATGGGCAGAGCGGCTTTTTGTTAAGCGTTCTAATTTGCTAATCCTTTTTAATTAGCGACGACAATTAACCTGTCAGGGGCAAGATAAGTCATGGATGCAACTTCATTGTGGCAGACAATAGCTGAACACCCAGAGTTTTTTGCCATGCTGACTATTCCGCCTGTGACGCATTTGTCACAGGATACACGTGTGGATGGCTTAAAATGCTGTTCTATCCGATTAAGTTTCGGGGTATTCGTATTCCAACTTCCCGTTTTTTGGGTTGCCGGGTATTGGCTGGCAAGGTATCGTCCCACGAAGGCTGGCTATCAGGCGTTATCGTGGATCAAACGCTATCAAAGCTTGTTCGCTTGATGAGTTCTTTCAGGCGATGGAACCTGAGCAGATGGCGGTATTTATCACGGATACCGTGGACAAAAACCTGAAGCATTGATTGATGAAATTATGTTGGACCATTCGCCAGCGCTGTGGGGTAATCTGCCTTATGCGTTGAAGCGCCGTGTCTATGCTCAAGCGCATCAAGAGCTGCCCAATTCATGCAGTCTTTGGTGACTGACTTGACCCATACGTCGAAGACTTGGTGATATGCGCAAAATGATTGTTAAACGATGGAAGTGATCGTCGTTTAATGGTCAATATGTTTTTGAAGGTTGGTCAAAAAGAGATCGATTTTATTTGGCATATCAGTGCTTTGATTGGTTTGGTCTTCGGTATTATCCAAATGTTTATATTTTTGGTGGTGCCGCAGCATGGACAGTGCCGTTTTTTGCCGCTATTTGGGTTTTTTCCAATTGGATTGCTATTGGATGGTGTTTAATCCTGTAGCCGCGATTTATTCCTTATGTGAAGTTTTTTGCCGTCCAGAGTCGCTTTCCCTTTATTAGACCGCAATTACCACATATCGCCCGTACCGTTTGCAAGGCGGTTTTATGAAACGCCAAGAGGAGGTTTCTGAGGTTTTTGCTGAGATTGTCGTAAAAGATTTGGTGACGCTTGAGAACATGAATGAGATGATGTATGGCGACCGTGCTGCGCAAACGCGTGAGTTGATGAAGTCGCATTTATATAAAGTGCTAGAGTCGCCAGTGATTAGTACGACACTGCGCCTAGGCTTGGGTCGCCGCGAATATGGACAGCTAAAAACACCATCATTGATAAGTCAATTGTTGCGACAATGGTGCCATTGCGAGATCCTGAGCTCAATGAAAGCCGTGCCAGTAAATATTTGGGCTGTTTCGTGACCGTATTCGCGCGCTGACGCCAGATGAGTTTCAGAACTTATTACGTCCCGCTTTTCGTGAAGATGAAATGACATTAATCGTGTTGGGTGGTTTGACAGGGTTTTTAGCAGGCTGGTTGCATCTGGTCTTAGTGTTTTTTCCTGCGATTCAGTAATGACGCATTTTTTATGTCCATACACATCGCATACAGAGTGGATACAGAAACGTGACAAGTTGACGCTAATGTACCTTGCTGTAACGCCCTCAGCTGCAATGGCTAATGGCGCTTTTATAATAAATAATACTAGGGCGTGTTGAATATTCGACCATGGCACTGACAGAGACTATTTTTTAACCATGAAATGGTAAAAAAGAGTCCTGTCTCTTCGAGCTGATGTGAAAACTGCCTCCCAGATCTATATGAGCAGTGCGTTATAACCTAGTTAAGGCACGAGCATGTCGTTTTACGCTTTGTCTAGAACAGTTTTCGCAATCAGCAGTGCCTATTTGTGAATGTTTAATACGCCCTGATAAAGACCAGCAGTATAAATACTCGTAGTAACGATTACTGGATACTTTCGAATATCCTAAAAACCAATCCCTAAAATAAACAATGACCGTATTAAGGTAAACAAGGTTAGACCGTATGTTAATCACAGATTGGGTTATTTTGCCTTGCTAGCCGCCTTTATATTGGCGATTTTGCAGGTGGTATTACCAACCGTCGGTATCATGCGTGACCACGTTGCGTGGCAGCGTTTGGCACCAAGTCTGGCGTGGGCACAATTTGCTGCCATGATCACATCATTTGCCGCGCTGATGGCAGGCTTTTATTATAATGACTTCAGCCTAGTCTATGTCACTCAGCATTCTAATACGCTGTTGCCTTGGTATTATAAGCTGTCGGCAACTTGGGTGGTCATGAGGGTTCATTGCTGCTTTGGATGACCATCATGGCTACTTGGTGTGCGCTGGTCTCTTACTTTAGCCGTGGTTTGCCACTGTCTATGCGTGCGCGAGTGTTGGTAATTTTGGCTGGCGTGCAGATGATGATGCTCGCGATGCTGATTTTTACCTCGTCGCCATTTGATCGTACATTGCCAAACTTACCTGTTGATGGTGCGGATCTAAATCCTGTGCTACAAGATTTCGGTTTGATTATCCACCCACCGATGCTGTATATGGGTTATGTGGGTTTGGTCGTGCCGTTTGCCTTTTGTATGGCGGCATTGTGGGAAGGTCGTTTAGATGCAGTGTGGACACGCTGGTCGCGTCCGTGGGCATTGGCGGCTTGGGGCTTTTTGACCGTTGGTATCGCGCTTGGCTCATGGTGGGCCTATTACGAGCTTGGCTGGGGTGGTTGGTGGTTTTGGGATCCAGTAGAGAACGCTTCATTGATGCCATGGCTGGCTGGTACTGCGCTGTTACATTCGCTTGCCGTTACAGAAAAACGTGGTGTCTTTAAAGCATGGACGATTATGCTGGCGATTTTTGCTTTCGCACTCAGTCTATTGGGCACCTTTCTCGTGCGTTCTGGCGTTATTACCTCGGTGCATTCGTTTGCCGCTGACCCAACGCGTGGTCTGGTCATTCTAGTCATTCTCGGTGTGATCATCGGCGGTGGCTTGTTGATGTTTGCGGTACGTGGTTGGCGTTTAACGGTCGAAAGTCAGTATCAACTGATCTCACGCGAGTCATTTTTAGTCATTAACAACGTTATTATTTTGATTTCGACTTTGGTCGTATTACTCGGCACGCTGTATCCTATCATTGCTGACTCCTTTAATTTAGGTCAGGTGTCTGTCGGCCCTCCTTACTTTAAGCTATTTGTACCGCTAACGTGGCTGATATTAGTGGCAATGGGTATGGGCTCGAACATTCGCTGGAAAAAAGACAGCCGTCCGCTCTTGGGCGCTGGTATGGTCATTGCCGCCAGTAGTTTAGTGCTTGCGGCAGTTATCACGTATTTTGTGAGCCCGTCTGCGATGCTTAATATTGGCGTTACCTTGGCGGTCAGTTTTTGGGTACTGCTATGGATGGTGGTTGATTTCAAAGACAAAACCAAAAACGCACCCAATTTTGTTAAAGGGTTACGCCAGTTACGTCTGAGCTATTGGGGTCAACAGACTGCTCATATTGGTGTCATTATTGCCGTCATCGGCGTCGCATTTACCAGTACGTTAAGTATTGAACGTGATGTCGCGCTTGGACCAAACGATAGTGTTCATGTCCAAGGCTATGACTTTACCGTTAAAGGCTTTCGTGAAGTCAAGGCAGTAACTTTGATGCCACCCAAGCTGAGGTTGAAATCAGCAAAGATGGCCGTGCTGTGACTACTCTGTATCCTGAAAAACGTAATTACATCATTAGTATGATGCCAGTCACAGAAGCCGCGATTGATGCTAGCCTCATGCGTGATGTTTACGTGGCACTGGGCGAACCTATCGCCGAAGATAGCAATGAATGGGCAGTACGTATTTATGTGAAACCGCTTATCCGCTGGATATGGCTAGGCGCTCTGATTATGGCGTTTGGTGCAGTATTGAGTATTCTTGATCATCGGTATCGTATTAAGAAAACCAAGACACCTGCACAAATTGCGGCGAATAAAGCAGGCTTTACCACTGTCGCCGATTTGGATGCGTCAGCATTAAAGACAGGGGATAATTAATATGAGCACATCAAAGCAATCCCCTGATCAAAATGCAAAGCAAGATAAGGTAGGTGGCACGAAAACCATGAACAAAAAGCAACTTAAGCTATGGTTTTTGATTCCACTGATCGTTTTCATTGGCTTAATCATCATGCTATATCTGCGTTTGGGTAAGCCGACGGATATTGTTACCAATACGGCACTTGAGCGCCCAGTGCCCGCTTTTGAGCTGCCTTTATTATCAGATACCAGTCGTATCATGACCAATGAGAATCTGCCTGATAAGCCCTTTTTGATGAACATTTGGGGCTCTTGGTGCCCAACTTGTATTATTGAGCATCCTTTTCTTATGCAACTAGAGGAGCGCGGTGTCAATCTGGTCGGGGTCAACTATAAAGATGATATTGGTGATGCCCTAGGCTACTTAAACCGAGGTGGCGATCCGTTCTCGATGTCCATTCAGGATTTATCTGGTCAGTTTGCTTTGGACTTAGGTTTGACGGGTGCACCTGAGACTTTCGTAGTCGATGGTAATGGTATTATTCGTCAGCACATCATTGGTGAGATCAATGAAAGCAACTGGCAAAGCCGTATCACGCCCTGCTTGATGGTGCTCAATGAAGCCAATAAAACAACGTCAGTCCAGATCCGACTCAGGTTGCGGAGGCGTGTAAATGATAGCCAATAAAATAACAGCCGTTACGTTAAAAGTCGCGAGCCTATTAATAGCTTGTCTAATAAGTATGGCAAGCTATGCTGCTATTGAGGTCTATGACTTTGATTCTGTGCAGCAAGAAGCCCAATATCGTGGTCTCATCGAAGAGCTGCGTTGCCCTAAATGTCAAAACCAAAATCTTGCAGGATCGGATGCGCCCATTGCCCAAGATCTAAAGCAAAAAACCTATGATTTGATAAAAGATGGTCGTAGTGATGGCGAGATTCGTGCTTATATGCAGGAACGTTATGGCGATTTCATCACTTATAAGCCGCCTGTCCGGCCATCAACGTGGATTTTGTGGTTTTTTCCGCCACTATTACTCATCAGTTTACTCATAGGCTGGTTCTGGCAAAGCAAACGACGTCAGCTTGTCGCTAGTGGTGAAAGGGGGTAACGGTCAATAGTACGGCTGCTGCTCTATCTGCTGCTGAAAAAGCCGAGATTGATCGTCTGTTATCACGTGCTTCGAGCGATGACAAAAACGACCATGATATTACAAGCCTCAAGGACAAAAAATGACCATATTCTCTACTGTGGGCTTATTTATTGCTCTAAGCTTACTCATCGCCCTAATACTCGCTGTTATTACTATCATGCCTTGGCTGCGAGCATCACGCTCGCCAGAAAAGCCTATGGACATCAGCTGTTGGATATCAACGTTGCTGTGTTCCGTGAGCGTCTAGCAGAACTAAAAACAGATAAAGACAATGGCACTATCGATGACAGCCATTACCAGAACCAAAAACTGGAGCTTGAACGCCAGTTATTGGATGCTCAGCGTGAAGTCACACCGATGGTCGCGCCTGGCATCAAAAGCCGATTGATTATTACTGTCTGGGTGCCAGTCCTCGCGGCGATGGCGTATTTGATGGTCGGCGATCGTACGCCTGTGTTCGAGCTTTGGGCAGCTGAAGACAAAGTCGGTCAAGTGGCTGATGACTTATTAACGGGTAAGATTGATCAGCCGCCTGCTTGGGCGATTGAAGATGGTCAACAGCTGATTAGTGCCATGCAAACCAATGTCTATCGTCACGCTGATGATCCAGATCGCTGGATGCGTTTTCAGAATTATTCTTATCATTAGAAGCCACTGACTCCGCAATTGAAGCCTTATCGCGTGCTTATCGTTTGTCACCAGACAATGAAGAGATTGCAACCACTTATGCACAGATTAGCTTCTTTGCCAATAAAGGCCAATTAGACGCTAATAGTCGCCGAGTGCTACAAGACGTGTTGGCTAAAAATCCAGAGCATGAGGGCGCGCAAATGCTCATGGCAATGGGTGAGGCACGGAGTAGTAATTTTGATCAAGCACAAGGCTGGATTAAGCGTCTACGTGACAGTATTGCGGCTAAACCTGGTGATCATACCAAAGCATTGGCGAGTTTAGATGAGCTAAGTGCTAATGTCACCGCTCAGCAACAGCAAGCCTCTGAAGGTGTTGAAGTGACTGTTACGATTAATGCTAGCCTGCTGCCGTTAGTTAAAGCCGACGATGTGTTATTTGTCGCCATACGTGATGTCAATGGTGGACCACCATTTGCTGCCAAACGTTTGCCGATCAGTGTTATCAAGCAAGGTGAAGCCAGCATTAGCGATTTGGCCATGATGCCTGAACGTACTTTGAAATCGGCGAGAGCGGATAAAGTTCAGTTGGCTGTCATCGCTCGTATCAGCCATAGTGGTACTGCCAGTGCAGAGTCAGAGGATTTGTCAGGTAATCCTGTGGTAATTAGTGCGGAACAAAATCAGGTCAATGTTGAAATTAATCAACAAATTCCATAGTATTATATCTGTTGTTGTCAGCACCTCTGACGTAAGCGCTGTTGTCCGATACAGCAGCGCGCAACAGCATTATATGAACAGATAAGTCATGACAACTTATCACTGCAAATAATGAAAATACTTGAGCTTTGCCAAGCCACAAGGTAAGGTAGCTTGGCAAACAACCAATCCCTGAGTTTTATTAGTCCCAAAATCCTATCTATTAAGGAGAATCGTGTAATGATGCGTATTATTTTGCTAGGTCCACCAGGCGCCGGTAAAGGTACCCAAGCCCAGTTTATTTCTAAAGAATATGATATCCCGCAGATCTCAACTGGCGATATGCTGCGTGCAGCAATCAAAGAAGGCAGCGAGCTTGGCAAAAAAGCCAAAGACATCATGAATGCTGGTGGTTTGGTTTCTGATGACTCATTATTAACCTAGTGAAAGAACGTATCGCTAAGCCTGATTGTGCCAATGGTTGTATTTTGGAGTTTTCCGCGTACGATTCCACAGGCTCAAGCACTTGCAGATGCTGACGTTGCTATCGATCATGTAATCGAAATTAGCGTGCCAGATGACGAGATTGTCAAGCGCTTATCTGGTCGTCGCCAACATCCTGGTTCAGGTCGCGTTTATCACGTTGATCACAATCCACCCAAGGTCGATGGTATCGACGATGTGACAGGTGAAGCGCTAATCCAGCGTGAAGATGATAAAGAATCTACCATTCGTGATCGTCTAGCGACTTATCATGAGCAAACATCAGCGCTTGTTGGTTTTTATCAAGACAAGGCCAAAGAAGGTGCCGATGCCCCTAATTATGATAAGTTTGATGGCACGCAAGGCATCGATGAGGTTAAGCAACAAATTTTATCAGCGTTAAAAGGTTGATCATCGATTTTGAATAATTGATGATGAGATTGAAGACCCTGTTTGTTAGCAGGGTTTTTTTATGTCTGATGGTTTTAACTGTCTGTCTCACAATATTACTCAGTAGAACTCTCATTGCTCAACGATTCTTTTGAGTAAGCGCTTAAACAGCATCCACAAAAAAGCCGCTCACTCGTGATGAGTAAACGGCTTTTTTATCAAAATATACTGTGAATAAAGCTAGCAAATTTTTGCTTAAAACTTATGCATTACCTTCAGCATCAACTTGTGCTTGTTGCTGGCTTTGTGCGTAAGCTTGGTCAAAGTTGACAGGGGCTAGCAATAACTGCGGGAAGCTACCACGCGTTACGATGTCGCTGATGACTTCACGAGCATACGGGAACAAAACGTTCGGGCAGTATGCACCTAAGATTTGACCGATTTGGTCTTCTGGAATATCTTTTAATAAGAAGATACCCGCTTGATGCACTTCAGCGATAAATGCCGCTTCTTCCGCATTTTTGCTGTAACGCTCACCGTTAAAATGACTTGATAATGATCATCATCCAGTTTTTCAGCGTTGCTAGACAAATTGATATCAAGCTCTGGGTTCCACTCTTTGGTGAACACACTAGCGCCTGGGACTTCAAGTGACATGTCTTTTACGTAGATACGCTCTAGCGCTAATTGTGGTTGTGCTTGTTCTTCAGCCATGATAAATCCTCTAAAAGTTATTCAAATAGTTGGACAAACTGTCATTTTAATAAAAGTTCATTGTAATGTAAATCGAGACAAAATCTGGATGTTTTTATTACTCTCTTTTATCTTTGCCGCTGTCTATCATTGCACAGGCAGAAGACAGCAACGAAAAGTAGCAGATTAACCTGCTAATAGCTCGTCAAGTTTGCCTTGTTGGTTCATTTGATTGAGTTCATCAAAACCACCGACAAAGGTCTCACCGACGAAAATCTGTGGCACAGTGCGATAGTTATTGGTTTTTTTCATTAATTCTTGACGCTCTTCGCGGCTCATATCGTGCATGCCAATTTCTTCGTAGTCAACGCCTTTAGTTTTTAAGAGTTGTTTGGCGTTTGAGCAATATGGGCAGAGGGGTGGTGTAAACTTTAACAGCGACAGTCATGGTAAATCCTTATTTATAAGTTTAGAAGGTAATCGTTTTATTATAAATATTATTTTAAAAATTCTTATAATCCGTTACCAGCAAGTAAATTGAAGATAGATTCGGTAATGCTCGTTATTAAAGTGGGGATGAACAGAGCAAATTCAAGATGCTTGAGTATAAAAGCTCTGACGGTAGCACAAATGCACACAAAAAAAAACACCTATCGATAAGGTGTCTTTTTTATTTATAAATATTCAACGCCCCTCAATCATATATCAATTGATACGGGCTAAATATTTTTAAACATCAGTATAGCGGACTACTTATGTAGACTTGGTTTGGCTTTGCCTTTATTTTTAGGCTTTGCGTCTTTTAAACCAACTAATGGCATGCCCGCTGCTTGCCAGCGCCGCGATACCACCTTCTAAGCGATAGACACTGTCCTTGCCGATCATCTGAATAGCCGCGCCTGCTTGCACACCCATATCACAAATGATAATCACTGGCTGCTCAATTGCACGGATTTCTTCTAAGCGGTCTTTGAGCTCGGTGAACGGTATGTTACGGCTGCCTTGAATGTAACCGGTCTCAAACTTCTTTTTGGCACGAATATCGATTAGCTGCGCGTTTTGCGAGTTAACCATCATACCTAAGGTATTGGGCGATATTTTTCTGCCACTACGTTTGTTTTCAATCGTAAAAAATAGCACGGCAAGTACGGCTAATATACCAAATAAAAACGGGTGGTTGCCCACAAATTCCAGCGCACGATCCAAACCATACCTCCAAAAAAATAAGTGTTCGGTTAAGCTGAGAAGACAGCCTAACGATACTGAACAAGGCGCTATTATACCGATTAGACCATCCATAGTAAACGGGCGATGGTCAACCAAGCGATTAACGAGCTATAAGGCGGATACTAATACTGCCAATATTAATACTGCCCGTATTAATAGGGCTTAGTATCAGCCTCTTCTCTTAAAGTCACGAGGTTTTCCACACGGCGCTGCAATACCACGCCGTCAGCAACCGCTTGCCATAGTGCGCAGCCTTTGCTGTTGTGAGTATGACGACAATCACGGAACTGACAGTTGCCAGATAAGGGTGCAAGTTCCACAAATCCTGAAATGATATCATCGGGTGTGAGATGCCAAATGCCGTACTCGCGGATACCTGGCGTATCGACGATACCGCCTTGGGTCAAGTCGGCTGGATTAAATGGTAATAAGCGACTGGTGGTGGTGGTGTGTTGACCAAGTTTTGAGTTATCAGAGATGATATTGACGCTTTGTGCCGATTCAGGTAGTAGTGCATTGATTAAACTGCTTTTACCGACACCAGATTGTCCCGCAAAAATAACCAGTTTTTTATCGATATAACGTTTTAATTCATCCAGCCCTTCTTGCTCATCGCTATCCGCGACGTTTTCAGGGCAATCGACTGAGGTCAAGACGCTCTCATAACCGAGAGAAGCATATTGTGCCAATAATTCTTTGGTATCGACGCCGTTTTCTTCTGCCAATAAATCGGCTTTATTAAGCACCAACAGCGGCTTTACGCCAGCATGATGACAGACGACCAAATAACGATCGATGAGGGTTGGCGCGGCAGCAGGTAGCGGCGCAAATACAATCGCTAAAATATCGACATTGGCGGCGACAGGTTTAAGTTTATGATAACGATCAGGACGCGAGACCAGAGAGGTACGCGGCTTGACCGATTCAATACGTCCAAAGCCCGTGTTAGGATCGGCACTCCAGCGTACTTGGTCGCCAGCAGCTAGCATCGGTAAGTTGGTACGCACATGACAACGCCAAATATCGCCTAATGCCAGCTCTTGCCAAAACGGCTCAGGATCATCGGGTGCAATCTCCGGTTGCACGGGTATCACCGCAGGCAAGCTGGTCACTTGTACTTCCAACTGCTTGCCATAATGCGCCATGACCACGCCATCCAAACTGTCATCGATGCTGTCTTGACTTGCCAGCTGTTGTTTGTCGATGCGACGAATCTGTTGCTTAGTCAGTTTGCGTTGCCGAATTAATGCCATGGGTTTTGAACCTATTAAAAAAATATTGCTAAGTGTAGCGTGAAAGTTTGATAACATACAGCCTAAAGCGCCTGCTGCAGACAGAGATTTTGTAACGTTTTAAGGGTTATAAATCAGTAGATGCAACGTTTTGCTACTTAGCGATGAACATTAACAGGCGATTTATCTAATTAATATTGCTCCAAAGTTGTTCTAAACTTTATTGACCATAGGATATTTTATGAGTACCGGTGACCACCCCAACAAGATTAAAATCAGAAACCAAGGCAAAAAAGGGCTGGTATGGATTGACCTAGAAATGACCGGACTGGATACCTTGAATGACGAGATTATCGAGATTGCTACCGTTGTCACTGATGAAGATTTAAATGTCCTTGCCGAAGGGCCAGTGTTCGCTATAAAAGTATCGGATCAAACGTTAAATAAAATGGATGATTGGAATACCAAGCAGCATGGTCAGTCAGGATTGGTCGACCGTGTCCGCCGTAGTACCGTGACATTGGCAGAGGCTGAAGCTGAGACGATTAAGTTTCTCAATAAATGGGTCGATAGTGGTAAGTCGCCAATGTGCGGCAATTCCATCTGTCAAGATCGCCGCTTTATGGCGCGTCAAATGCCGGAATTAGAAAAATTCTTCCATTATCGCAATCTGGATGTCTCGTCAATTAAAGAGCTTTGCTTCCGCTGGCGTCCTGATATTCTCAGAAACTTTGAAAAAGGTGGCAGTCACCTAGCGTTAGATGACATCCGTGATTCTATTCGTGAATTAAAGCATTATCGCCAGCATTTCTTTAAATTAATACCGTAAAGTAAGAGTTGAGCGATCAATAGTTTGACACTTAAATTCGTGTCAATCATGCAGTGTCATTTATAGTAAAAAGGTCTGTTGAATTATCAACAGACCTTTTTTATTGTTCAGAGGCGCTCAAAAAAAATGATATTAAATGAGCGATTTAAATTCAATCAATCTAAATTCAGCAGCATTACTATTAAAACTGTCATTTGATTGCTCGTCGCCTGTCACTGCACCAATCACCGCACTTACTTTTGGCTGGCGAATATTGCTATCGAGCAATCGCCAGTCGCCGAGCACGTAGCGTTTTTTATCAGTGGTAGCCTGATGAATAGCTGGACGATGGGTATGTCCATGCAATAAAGCATCGCTATCGCTGATGGCTTGATGCACGGCTTCATCGTTCACATCCATGATATGCGCCGCTTTATTGGCGTTGTTCTGCTGGCTTTTACGCATTTTATCTGCGATAGCCAAGCGTTTTTCTAGTGGTTTATTGAGCAAATACCATTGGGTTAACCGATTACGCATGATTTTGCGAAAAAACTGATATTTTTTATCATCAGTACACAAAGCATCACCGTGCTCTAGACGATAATTTTGCTGACCGACAGTCAAAGTATACGGCTCGTAAATAAGCTCGCCACCAAATAGATTGCAGAATGGCTGACCTAACAAAAAATCACGGTTGCCATGCATGACCAAAATCTCGCAGCCAGCTACCCGTAGTCTTTTTAATTTGACGATAAGCGGAGTGAGCCAATGACTTTGTCGTTCCTCGTCGGATAAAGACAAATAAAAATCATCACCGAGCCAAACTTCAAACCAATCACCTAAGATAAATAAGCGCTTGAGCACAGGCAAAGCAAGGCAATCATCAAGCAGCGCCAAAAAAGCCTGCACTAAGGCAGGCTCTTCAGGCGATAAATGCAAATCGCTAATCAATACTTGCCGCACCTCATGAGGGCTGGTGGTAATTAGGTGCTCAAAACTTTGCATTTATCTTTATCCTCGTAATTTTAAACAGTAACGACTCATAAGCTTTTACAGACTCATCGCTACTGAGTAATAACTATTGAAGAATGATTACTGAGAAACCGTTATTTAGTAGCAGTTACTTAGTGATAATAGTCGCTGATTTGATAACCACTGGCTCTTTTGGCACATCAGCATGCATGCCGAAACGACCAGTAGGTACGCCGCGCATTTTTTCGATGACATCCATACCGCTGGTTACTTTACCAAATACGGTGTAGCCCCAACCTTGCATGTTTTTGCCAGAATGGTTTAAGAAGTCGTTGTCTTTTACGTTAACGAAAAACTGGCTGGTTGCTGAATGCGGATCTTGCGTACGCGCCATCGCAATCGTACCAGCATCGTTTTTTAGACCGTTGTCTGCTTCGTTTTCAACTGGAGCATTGGTCGCTTTTTCATTCATTTCAGCGTCCATTCCGCCGCCTTGAATCATAAAGCCGTCAATGATGCGATGGAAAATCGTACCGTCATAATGACCAGATTTTACATAGTTTAAAAAGTTTTCTACTGTCTTTGGTGCTTTTTCTTCAGAGTTCGATAACGATCGCACCCATATTGGTGTCTAGTTCTACTACTGGTGGCATGTCTACCATGTGATATTCCTCTTTGATTGCAGCGCCTAAAATGACGCTGTTAAGTGGTGGCTAAAAAGTTGGTGGTTAAAAAGTTATGGCTAGTCTAACGGCTTTTTTATCTCGTGTCATGTATCAGGCTGTTAATGCGTTCGCAAAAGCTGATAGAATAACGCAACTTTAGCTTTTTATTATCATTTTTAATAACTTGTTTTTAATGATTTGGTTTGAATTTTCCATGCTGCGTGATGGCACGTAGCATGAACTGACAATTTGCGTTAGGAGCAATGCCCGATGAGTGAGCACTCAAGCAACAATGCACAAAAAGACGAACAAAAAAACGATTTTATTCGCAATATCATTCGTGACGATGTCAAGGCGCAAAAATACCCACAAATCGTGACGCGCTTTCCGCCAGAGCCAAACGGCTACTTGCACTTGGGGCATGTAAAATCTATCTGCCTAAACTTTGGCGTGGCCGAAGAGTTTGGTGTTTGTAACCTGCGTTTTGATGACACTAACCCTACCGCAGAAAAACAAGATTTCATCGACAACATCGAGAACGATGTGAAATGGCTTGGATTTGAGTGGGCAGGAGAGGCGCACCATGCGTCAGGCTACTTTGACCAGTTGTATGCGTGGGCTTTGCAGTTGATTAAACAGGGTGATGCTTATGTAGACTTGCAGTCACCTGAGCAAATTAAAGAAAACCGAGGCTCATTCAATGAGGCAGGCACAGCGTCACCACATCGTTCTGCCAGTGTTGAAGAAAACTTGAGCCTCTTTAATGACATGAAAGAAGGCAAATATACTGAAGGCAAAGCCGTGTTGCGCGCCAAGATTGATATGGCAAGCCCAAACATGAATATGCGTGACCCTGTCATCTATCGCGTCATGCATCAAGCGCATCACCAAACGGGTGATAAATGGTGTATCTATCCGATGTATGATTTTGCCCACCCGCTCTCTGATGCACTCGAAGGCATTACCCATTCATTGTGTACGCTGGAATTTGAAGATCATCGTCCATTTTATGATTGGGTCATTGACAAAATTGGCTTTGATGTACACCGCACCAGTATGAATTTAGCCGCTTAAATGTCGATCATACCTTGACCAGCAAGCGTAAGCTTAAACAGTTGGTTGACGAAAATATCGTTAGTGGTTGGGATGATCCGCGTATGCCGACGATCGCTGGCATGCGTCGCCGTGGTTACACACCAGAGGGTTTACGTGATTTCTGTGAGCGTGTTGGTGTAACCAAAGTAGACAGCGTCGTTGACTTTCGCTTATTAGAATTTAGTATTCGCCAATCATTAGAGACGACCACAGGTCGTGGTATGGCAGTGCTTAAGCCATTAAAAGTGATCATTACCAACTTTGCCGAAGCGGTCAGCAGTTGGGAATCGCAAAAAGCGGACAGCGTCAACGCTCGCTTTGATGATGCTTCGCAAACCTTATGGCTCACGCAGCCAAAACATCCTAATGTCGACATGGGTGAGCGTGAGATTCCATTCACTGAGACTCTCTATATCGATCAAGGCGATTACGAAATTGAGCCGCCAGCAGGTTATAAGCGTCTATCACCAGAAAAGCCAGAAATTCGTCTGCGTAACACCTATGTGTTGGCAGTGACCGAACATGTACTAGATGACGCAGGTAATGTCGTTGAACTAAAAGCGACGATTGATCCGGCGACTTTGGGTCAAAATCCTGAAGGTCGTAAGGTTAAAGGCGTGATTCATTGGGTATCAGCTAGCCAAGGCATCCCAGCAACGGTGCGCATGTATGAGCAGTTATTTAGTGTCGAAGACCCAAGTGGCGTCGCTGACGTCCATCAAGCATTAAATCCTGACTCGTTGACTGAACTCAATGCTGTAGTTGAACCGTCATTGGCAAATGCGGATGCTGGCACACGCTTCCAGTTTGAGCGTGAAGGTTACTTTATCTCTGATAGCGAAGACCACAGCACTGATAAACCGATATTCAACCAAATCGTGAGCTTGCGTGACAGCTATAAGCCAGCTTAATGTAACACTATCAGCGGCATTAGTATTTATCTGAAAAATTACTGAACAATAGTGGTTTTCAAGCTTGCCCATTTCTAGTACGCTAGGGATGGGCTTTTTTGTGCATGATTATAAAGGGATTGATCGTAAGATTTGAGGAAATAATAATGGCAAAATTTTTAAACAGCAGTGGCACGACTTACCATTTAGAAGAATTGATTAAAAGTGCGTCTGATAGGTTGATTATCATCAGTCCCTATCTAAAGCTGAATGAGCGTATTAAAGAGTTGCTAGAGGATCGTAATCGTCTCAAAATTGATATTAGAATCGTTTATGGCAAGAATGATTTGCACCCAGAAGAAATAAACTGGCTCAAAAATCTGACTTTTATTCGTACCAGCTTTTGCAAAAATTTGCATGCGAAGTGCTACCTCAATGAAAACGAATGCATCATTACCAGTTTGAACCTTTATGAATTTAGTCAAGTCAATAATAATGAAATGGGCGTGCTGATTTATCGTAATGAAGATGCCAAACTATATGCCGATACTTATGAGGAGGCACAGCGCATTATTCGTATCAGTGATGAAGTGCGCATGTCGCTTGAAAAAGTGACTGAATCCGATGGTAGGACTGATAATACTGCTACTGCCAGTCATACAATGCCCAGCAATAATGCTAATACAACGGTCGCACCTACTGCTACAGAAGCGGCAACGCCTAATTACTCTAAGCCGACCACAGCAAAGCTTGCGAAAGAGCTGGGCTTTAAGACACAAGAGTTAAATGATAAGTTACTTGCAGCGGGATATTTACAAGAGCAAGAAGGTGAGCTTACATTAACAGATGCTGGGCGTGCAGCAGGTGGTACCAGTAAAAAAGGTAAATTCGGTGATTTTTGTTTGTGGGATTCTGGAATGGTAATTTGATTCATTCGTTAAGTCTATGCTAAGTTACCTAGTAATAAACAGAATAACCGCATTACAATCCTTCACAAGACAGTCATAGCCAGTTTGCTAAGATAAAATAGAATTTTTGCTGACGTGCTTTGAGTTATTGTGTAATATCTGACAGGGCACGTTGATAATAAAAAGTACGTTGATAATAATAGAGCACGCGAATATCTTTGGATATTAGTGCTCATCACTAACATAGCTAAGGAATTAAGCATGGCACATTTACGTTTAGGCGATACCGCACCGAATTTTGACGCTGCAACCACAGAGGGTAATATCAATTTCCACGAGTGGGCAGGCGATAATTGGGTCGTTTTTTTCTCTCATCCAGCTGATTTCACGCCAGTATGTACGACTGAGCTTGGTCGTGCTGCGGCACTGAATGGTGAATTTCAAAAGCGTGGTGTCAAGCCAATCTGTATCTCTGTTGATGGTATCGATGACCATCATGCGTGGGCAAAAGACATTGGTGAGACTCAAGGTACTGAGTTAAATTTTCCAATCATTGCTGATCCGAACAAAGAAGTCGCTGAGCTATACGACATGATGCATCCAAATGCAGATAGCACGCATACGGTACGCAGTGTCTTCATTATTGATCCAAATAAAAAAATCCGCTTAACGCTGACTTATCCTGCAAGCTGTGGTCGTAATTTTGACGAGATTATCCGTGTCATTGATGCTCTGCAGCTGTCTGATGAATATAATATTGCGACGCCAGTTGACTGGAAAGACGGTGATGATGTCATCATTCCACCAAGTGTCAAAAACGAAGATATTGCGGCCAAATACCCTAAAGGTTATACAGAAATTAAGCCTTATTTACGTACCACGCCTGCACCCAATAAATAAGTAGTATTATTGGATGAATGCAATGAAGCCTCATGACGTAACGTAGTGGGGCTATTTTTTGTTTAGTCTCTGATCAAAAAAGCAAGCCTAATAAGGCTTTGCTATGATGAGCAGAGTAGGATATAACTGTTGTATAAAGGATGGTCAGTCTTCATTTATCATCAACAGCGTAATAACCATAATAAAACCAGATAGCGTTGAGTCGCTTTTGTCCAATCTTACAAGGAGTTTGCCATGAAAAACTATACGTCACCCGTACCGCGCCCAATCCACGTAAAGCCCTTATTTTGTTAGCATCAAAAGGCATCGATGTCGATGATATGGATGATGTGGACGTGATTGACATTGATTTTGCTGCCAATGAGCAAATGTCAGACAAGTTCACCAAAATAAATCCAATGCAGACCGTGCCAGTTCTAACACTAGGTGATGGCACTGTACTCAATGATTCGCAGGCTGTATGTGAGTATCTCGACCGTGTCTATGGTGAGCGTTCGGTGATGGGTAATGATGTGATACAACGTGCACAAGTGTGCGCTATGCGCCGCATTGCTGAGTTTGAGGTATTATATAACTTTATGCTGGCTTTTCAACACAGCCATCCGTCCAAAGCCCAACGTGTTGAGCAAGTCCCAGAGTTCGTCGCGCCATCTGTTGCACGGGCTGTTAAAGCCCTTGCTTATTTTGAAAATATTTTAGAAGGTCGTGAGTATTTGGTCGGTGAACAATTAAGCTTTGCTGATATCGTCCTATATCTCGGTTTGGATTTTGGGAAAGTCCTTAACGTAAATCCGAATGAGCAGGGCGAAAATCTTGCGCGTTTTTATCAAATGATGAATGAGCGTTTCAGTATTAAAAATATGGCAAAAGCCAAAATTGCTCATACAACCGAGTAAGACTAGCGCGAAAAAAAAAGGTGACATCATTGATGGTCTTGAATAATTGATGAAATTTCCAATTATCTGAGACCATTGATTTTTTGTAGTACTTTTAAATATTAAAATAGCAGTTACGATGAATCCATAAAAATAACACTTTGTTACAACCATGGTAATCAACGGCGCTATAGTGGTGAATTGTGACGCTTTAATAAAGTGGATATCATCAGCCCCTTATTGTTAAATATTTAACCTGATTTTTTAAATACTTTGACTTAAAAAAGGGATAACCACAAGGTATGACTGCTATGACCTCATCTGTTAAAAAACGGCCAATTCGATTCACTTTACTACCAAGTTTGTTGGCACTAAGCTTGGCATTAAGTGCTTGCCAAGATGCTTCTTTGCCTAATGAAAGTGACGTACAAGAAGGCACTCAGACAAGCGCTGATACAATAAATGATGATGGCAGATAGATGATGATGCTGATGCAGTAACGGATAATACTCAGATGGATAAGATGAGCGATGAAGAGAAAATGATTTCCAATCTTTCACGTTATCGTTGGACATTGATGTCTGTAACGGATAAAGGCGCACAGCCATTAAATATGCTGACGGATATTAAAGACCAAGTGCGTTTGTCTTTTAATCAATACCAAGGTGAGAATACGTTAAGTTATAGCGTTGGCTGTAATACTATGAGCGCTGGCTACCAATTGCAAGGTCACACTTTGACTATTGAAGAGGGTATGAGTACGAAAATGTCTTGTGGTGAGCTTGATAAGGCTGAAAATAGTTTAAGTCAGCTGATGCAAGGTGAAAGCCAGTTAACATTAATGAAGGCTAACAGTACCAAAGATGGCGACGCTAAAGACAACAATTCTCAGGATGATAGTCTCAAGGGTGATAAGCCAATATTAACCCAAGTGACCAGTGTCGGAGCAATGTTGGTTTGGGAAGGTAGGCTTACCTCACAAGCCAAGTATAATAGTAAAGGCGAGACCGTATTTTGGGCAGTAAGCTCGAAAATGATACCTTGCGCCGATAATGACTCTGAGATGTGTCTACAAGTGAAACCCATTACCTATGATGACCAAGGTATTAAAACGAGCGAAGGTAAGTGGGCAGTCTTTACGGGTGAAATCGATGGCTATCAGCATGATGGCATGCATGATGAAGTATTACGTCTACAGCGTTACCCATTAGACAGTGATGATAGTACAGAAGGTGAAGAATATGCTTATGTGTTGGATGCAGTGATTGAAAGTGCCGTCGCAGAGTAGTCGGTTTAAGCCGTTGCATTTTTATAGTAAAGCGATTTTATAGCAAAACGATAGTGTAAATAACTTAGACAGTTCGAAAAACACGCGCCATTTAGACGCGTTTTTTATGCTTGTATTATAAGCGTTCTTAACGCAAATTGCCTAAATCTTCTTCTGTCAAACGCCAGCGACCTTTTTTCTTAGATGCACCGCGCCCACGCATGGCACTGTTTAATATTAATTTATTCATGGAGTGGCTTGAATGCGCATGACAGATGGCGCAGGCAAGACCATCGGCGGCATCTTGCTGTGGCACGACATCCAAAGATAGTATTCGGCAGACCATCTCTTGCACTTGCTCTTTGGCCGCTGCACCATAACCGCAAACGGCTTGCTTAATCTGGCGTGCAGTATATTCCGATACTTCTAAATCTAGAGCAACCATAGCGGCAATAGCAGCACCTCGCGCTTGCCCAAGTTTCAACGCTGAGTCAGGGTTTTCTGCCATAAACACTTGCTCAATGGCAGTATAGATGGGCTCATCAGCATATTTCAAATGATGCTGTGTGATGCGCGTTAAGCCATTAAAAATCCGCTTTAGACGTTCAGGCATCTCTTTGGTGTCGGTACGTATGGTACCTGCATCGATATAGGTGAGTTTGTCGCCCGTCTGTTGGACGATGCCATAACCGGTCATGCGCGAACCAGGATCAATTCCAATAATAATTGCCATAATATTCCATCTTGCTTACATTTTATTTTCAATCCTATATAAGTTGGATACGGTGTCAGACTTGCTCAGCCTACTACTCGTAGTGCTTTTGCTCATCTTCCTTGTATCCAAATTATATTGTACCGACTATATGGCTTAAAAATCAGCCTTAAGTTTGATAGTATAGCAATCAATCCCCATATACATCATATGTTAGCCATCTTAATTTGCATGGCGCTCAATTTATTGGTTTTTATTTTATAGGACGACACTTTATGGGTCAGATAGTTGGTATTGCCATTGTTTGGTTTATTATCGAAATGCTACTTTGGTATTTGCTTGCTCAGTTTATGAGTGGTTGGTGGGTATTTATGTGGTTTATTATCGCCGCAGTCATCGGTATCTCCCTCTTGCGTAAAGGGATGGCTGCCCTCAATCCAATGGCGCAGCAAATGAAAGCAGGTGGCATGATGAACCCATCAATGCGTCCGCAAGAATCAACCATGATGAAAAGTGTGGCCATGGCAGCGGCTGGTATTTTGCTACTCATTCCAGGTGTGCTGAGCGATTTACTCGCATTATTGGTGATATTGCCACCCGTGCAAAAGAAGCTCAAAGACTTTGCTAATAATTATGTCATGAATAATCAGCAAAAAATGATGGAAATGATGGCCAAGCAAATGGGTGGACAGATGGGCGGCGGACAAAATCCGTTTGGTGGCATGGGCGGTCAAAACCCATTCGGCGGCGCAGGTGGTATGAATAATCAAAATCCGTTCGGTCAACAACAAAACCCGTTTGGTGATGGGTTTAAACAGCATACAACGATTGATGGGACAGCAAAAACCATTCCCAAAGATGTGAAAAAAATCACCAAATCTGCCAATGACGAATAGTTGAATTAATAGGCAAGCATAGAAAAACCCCCTTTTATCATTGATAAAAGGGGGTTTTTAATGGTTATTACTAAGTCTTTATGAGTTGATAAGTAAACCTACCGAAATATAAGAAGATAATAATTAACCGAATAGAACAACCGAAGTGCCGCTGTAAGATGGCGACCCATGAACCGTGAAGTTCAGGGCGGATGCGTCACTGCCTCTGCAGGTTTCCTGATACACCGCAAGCGGTGCAGGCATACACAATGAAGCAATAGGTACCACATCCTGGTAAAGCATTATCGGCTCAGGGAATAAACATCTACTAGCCAACACTTCAGAATATAATTATCTTAACGAATGGTTTGAATGATTGCAAGTATGATTTACAGATTGATACGTAGATTTAGAGAGTGGCATTATTGCTATTAAGTTTTAACCGCCTTTTCTACTGATAGATGTGCTTTAAATAAGTATGCTTTAACGCTTAAGAGTGGGCGTAAAATGACGATTTTTCAGCTATTTTAAGATGTGTGTTAATATAGAGGGCTTTAAACATCCTAATATAGCATTATAGGCGTTCATTCACTTGAGGAGCGGTAATCCATGACCAATACCCAGCAACAATCAGCATTTATCGATGATAATCAGGCTCAGCTCAATAGCAAGCAGGATGGCGATCAAAATAAAAAAGTGCCGCATGTCTTAATGATATTAGATGGTTTTGGGCATCGTGAAGACGATAAGGATAATGCGATTGCTGCCGCCAATATGCCAAATTTGGATAGGATTTATCAGCAAAATCCGCATGGATTGATATCGGCTTCTGGAGAAGATGTTGGTTTGCCAGATGGGCAGTTTGGTAATTCAGAGGTTGGGCATATGAACTTAGGCGCGGGTCGCGTTCTGTATCAAGATTCGACTCGTATCTCAAGTGAAGTAGCCAATCGTGAATTTTATAAAAACGAAGCTTTAGTCAAGGCGGTCAAAGCTGCGAACGAGTTGGGTGGTAACGTCCATATCATGGGTTTGCTGTCAGATGGCGGCGTCCACTCTCATCAAGATCACATCGAAGCGATGTGCCACTCGGCGTTAGTGCACGGCGCCAAAAATGTCTTTGTACATTGTTTTTTAGACGGACGCGACACCCCACCTAAATCAGCAGATAAGTATATTAATCGTCTGCGGGATCATATCAATAAGCTTAATGCTCATTATGAAGGCGGCCGCGTACAGATGCCAGTATCATTGGGCGCTATTATGCAATGGATCGTGACAATCGCTGGGATCGCGTGCAAAAAGCCTATGAGCTTATCACTGAAGGTAAAGCCGATCGTCTGTCTACGCGTGCAGATGGCGCAGTACAAGCTGCTTATAGGCACGCGAAACCGATGAATTTATTAACCCGACCGTAGTCATTGGCCGTGATGAAGTGCCTTATACCGTTGATGACAATGACGCGCTTATTTTTATGAACTTCCGTGCTGACCGTGCCCGTGAGCTGGCGCAAGCTTTTGTCTTGCCAGATCATGAGTTTTCAGGGTTTGCCCGCAATAAGCAGCCAAAACTTGCGGCATTTGTGATGCTGACCAAATATTCTGACGTTTTAGCAGACAATCCCAAAACTAGCGTTGCTTATTATCCCACGTCGTTGACCAATACACTTGGCGAATATTTGCAAGACAATGGTAAAACTCAGCTGCGTATCGCTGAAACCGAAAAATACGCGCATGTGACGTTTTTCTTTAGCGGTGGTCGTGAAGAAGAGTATGAGGGCGAGACACGTATTCTCGTACCCTCTCCAGATGTGGCGACTTATGATCTGAAACCAGAGATGAGTGCGCCTGAAGTGACCGATAAATTAGTGGCTGCCATTGAATCAGGCAAATATGACGTGTTAATTGTCAACTATGCCAATGGTGATATGGTAGGTCATACGGGAATTTTTGATGCGGCTGTAAAAGCAGTAGAGGCACTAGATGTCTGTGTTGGCCGTATTGAGTCAGCGGTACGCGCTGCTGGCGGTGATATGCTTATCACGGCAGATCATGGCAACTGTGAGCAGATGCAAGATTACGAAAGCGGTCAAGTACATACTCAACATACCACTGAGCATGTACCGCTCATTTACGTGGGTGAAAAAAACTTACAAGTACGTAGTCGTGGTAAGTTGAGCGATGTCGCACCGACTATTTTGGCGCTGATGGATATTGAGCAGCCTGCTGAAATGACGGGCGAAAGCTTACTGGTTCCAGCGTTGTAAGTCAGGCACTTAATACTATTATATTGACAACTTACTAGTGTTGTTAGAAGTAATAGAAAGGAGGAGAGATATTGATTGTCTCTCCTTTTTTTGATCTGTTTTTAAGAGATATTTGACTGACTTTATTTATCTTTAAATGTTTGGATAGTGAGAAAAATAAGGGCCAGCATGATATTTCGCCTGCTAAACAAACTTGACACCGCTACTCATCATTTGATGAAATCATATCAGTTATCGTAAATGTTACTTGCAATACTCTCCTAGTCTTAGACTGGCTCTTGGTGCTATCTTATGAGATAAATATTCATCCATATATCTATAAAAATAATTCTATTATTAAACGAGTTCTCTTATGCGTTCTATTTATTTTATGCGCTTACCAGTGACGAAGCGATTGGGCAAACAAGCAATGAAGGTATTCACTGCGCCGACTATGTTTAAACCTGCATTGATGATAGGTCTGCTTGGGCTCAGCACTGCTAGTATGTACGCACAAGCAGCGAGGTCACCAGCTAATGCGACCATCAATAATCCCACCGCCAGTCTACAACTGATTAGCTTAAATAACGATGAGATAGCCATAGAAGATGACACTAATTTTATCAGATGTCGCTGATATGCTTGAGTCGGCCGACCAAGTTGACGATTCGATAGACAGTGTCGCAGATGAGAGTGCCTTGACCGATGACACGAATGAGATCGATGTCAGTATTCCACCTGAGGTTGCGCAAGTATCATTGAATGCCATTTCTCCAGAAACGCTCAAGACGTTTGTTGCGGTAGTGGATTTGGTACGCCGTGAATATGTAGATGCGGTCAATGATGAAGAGCTGTTCAATAATGCGTTGAGTGGTATGTTGACTAAGCTAGATAGTCATGCTGAATTTTTAGATGCTGAGGCTTATGAAAACTTGCGTGCCTTTACCGAAGGTGATGTGGGTGACGTCGGTATCAAAGTCAATTATCAGCCTACAGATGGCTATTGGGTGATTACAGAAGTTATTGATGCATCGCCTGCAGATAAAAAGGGCATTGCGGTTGGCGATTATTTACATCAAGTCGGTGATTTCAAACTTGATGAAGAAAAAGAAAGTAACGATATCGAGCAACTTTTGACAGGGATTGCGGGTACGCAAGTAGATGTTGTCACCTCAAAAGCTGGTCGCCGCAAACATACCACGACCTTGCAGCGTAATAACAGCCACCCTCAAACGGTCGAGGCAAGTCTCATTGACGGTGTTGCTGTTATTAAGTTACCTGCCTTTCAAAATAATAGCCGTGAAAAACTCTTGGAGGGCTTGATAGATCTAGACGCACCTATCACAGGTATCTTGCTAGATATGCGTGATAATCCAGGCGGGGTGCTAACGTCGGCGGTGAGCGTAGCCAGTTTGTTTATGAGCGACACTGATGTGGTACAAGTAAAGGGTCGTCAAAGTGATACGCGTACGCTATCAACTCAAGGTCTGGCGATACTTGAATCATTGCCAGTGGTGGTGTTGCAAAATCGCTATTCGGCGTCAGCGGCAGAGGTGCTGGCCAGTAGCTTACAAGCACAAAAACGTGCCACAATCGTTGGTGAAGTCAGCTATGGTAAAGGGTCTGTACAGTCGGTCATCCCATTGAATGATGAGCAGGCTGTCAAACTCACCGTCGCCAACTATATGACAGCGTCAGGCAATAAGATCGATGGAATCGGTGTAGAGCCTGATATGACCTTGTCAGGAAGTGAAAGTACATGGGAGCAGCAAGCGCTTGCTTTACTAAAAACAAAAGCACTTGATTCGGGCATTCGTTTTGTCCGAAAACCTGCCAAAGTCGATAAAGCAGTGGCAGGCAATAGGGTTCAGTAAAGCTCGCTTAAAGATAGGCTATCGCGATGTATTAACGTTAAAATATCATCATTTATCGTTATTCAAAAATGGCGAATGCTATGGCTCGAATTGATCCTCAGCTATCTCTAGTTTTTTCATGCGATAGCGTAACGAGCGAAAAGTGGTACCTAGTAGTTCAGCTGCTTGCGTTTTATTCCAAGCCGTTTGTTTTAGCGCGGTAATAATCAACTGTTTTTCTTGTTCTTGTAGGTAGTGTTCCAACCCTTGAGAGGGTAACTGACCATCCTTTAATTTGCTTAGAATTGCTTTTTCATCACTTTCTTGCAGAATAGATCGATGAGTGACAGATTCTTCGTGATTGTGACGGGCTGTATGGTTTGGGCTTTCTGCATGATGACTTTCTGAACGCTGTATCATAGAAGGGTAGTGCTGAGCGTTAGTACGATAAGGGTGCAAGTTGGTCGTCACTTGCTTGACCTGTGGCGCTATAGTCTCATCCATAGATTGAATGACTTTTTCTCTATTTTCTATCGATTGAGCGACCATTTGGTTGTTTTTTGACGTTCAGAATGTTGAGTTTTATCAATAACTGCTGGCTCACTCTGATCTTGAGAGGCTGCACGGTGATGAGTCATATCAATATCAGGCAAACCCAAATGGCTGATGTCAATGTACGGCGTCTCTGCTAGGGTGACGGCACGTTCAAGGACGTTACGTAGTTCACGGACATTGCCCGCAAAGTTATGATCTTGCAAACGCTCACAAGCCTCGATGGTAAGTGTTGGAGGGTTCTCTAACTGCCATTCATCAGCAATTAATGCTAAAAAGTGCTTTGCTAATACAGGAATGTCATCACGACGCGCATTGAGCGTTGGCAGTTTTAATTCAATCACATTGATACGGTAGTATAAATCTTGTCGAAATGCCCCATCCTGTACCAGTTGGTTTAAATTTTTGTGGGTGGCGGACAAGATACGAATATCTACAGGAACCTCTTTGGTATCACCAATGGCTCTCACCGTTTTCTCTTGAATGGCACGCAGTAGTTTTACCTGCATGGCCAAAGGCAAGTCTGCTACCTCGTCTAAAAATAACGTGCCGCCATTGGCCTGCTGAAACAGCCCTTGCTTGTCAGCGACAGCCCCTGTAAAACTACCTTTTTTATGACCAAAAAACTCTGATTCCATCAGCTCTGATGGTATTGCTCCACAGTTTACTGGCACAAAGCTACCATCACGGCGTGGGCTTAAATCATGAATCAATCGGGCAACCACTTCTTTACCAGTACCCGAAGCGCCTGACAAAAATACAGGTGCTTGTGAGCGTGCCAATTTTAAAATAGTGTTTTTCAGTGGGTGCATCACTGCAGAATCACCAATGAGTCTACTGTCCAGCAGTTTTTGTTCAGGTGAGCATTCGGCTGTGGCTTTTGCTTCATTGTCTTGATGAATAACTTTTAAAGCATTTTCCACCAGTTGACGTAGGCGCGGTAACTCAAGAGGTTTATTCACAAAGTCAAAAGCACCAAGCTTCAATGCTTCAATGCTTCAATGGCGAGATCCATACTGCCGTGAGCAGTAATCACGGCAATGGGCGTACTAGAGCTATTACTGATTTCTTTTACCAACTCTAGTCCTGACCCATCAGGCAGCTTTAAATCAGTCAGGCAAAAATCGTAATCATTGTCTTGCCAGTATGATCTTGCTTGCGACAGAGTATATGCTACATCACTTTTAATGCCCATTTTGGTCAAAGTAATTTGCATCAATCGGCACAGATCCACTTCGTCATCAACGACTAGCGCGGTTGTTGTCATACATCATCTCATCGTATTCAATAGCTATAAAATGGTAAAAACCAAGAGGCCTTAATGGCAAAGTATTCTATGTAATGTTAATACTTGGTAACGTTAATATTTATAAAATAGTGGTATTAACATTATGTTCAGTTTTTTTACATGAGTATCAGCACTAATAGCAGGTGCTATCAAGCGAAAACAGGTTTTCTCATGTTCAGGAATATAAAGCAAACGAGTTTGGTTGGCCTCACAAAAAGCTTGTGATAGATACAGTCCCAAGCCTGTCCCTGCTTGATCTGTCGTAAAAAATGGATTGAACAAATGTTCTAAGTCTTTGGTGCTAACCCCGCGACCAGCATCCAAGATATCAATTATAACATCGTTATCCGCACAATAAATCTCGATTTCCACATAGGCATGAGGGTGGGCGTAGCTACTGTAGCGCAAGCCATTGTTAATTAAATTGATTAAGACTTGCTCTAGTTGATGTGTGTCGAATGATATGGTCGGTTGTGTTTTTACGTGTAGAAAAACATCGTGTCCTTGAAAGTAGTTCTCTAAAAATGTTGGCATCCAGTCTGTCAGTATAATCGCTTGCTGGTTTGCGGTTTGCTGGCGAGACAGTTTTAGTACATCTTCGATAATACGATTCACACGTTTTGTTTGTGAAAATATTATTTGATAAAGCTCATGATTCGCTGCCATATCGTCATTTGAGATAGGCGGCGTTATCGTATTATCTGCTGTATCGACTTCTAGATTGGCTTCTATAACATCCTCCATTAATAATTGGCTGGCTTGTGATATCGCTGCCAAAGGATTCCTTATTTCATGGGCGATGCTCGCCGTTAATTGCCCTAAAGAAGCCAGCTTCAATTGTTGGGCACTGGCTTGCTCGCGGCGTAAGTCCTCTAACATTATCAATTTACTGTCATCTTTCAATGGAATGATTTGTACGCGCAGTTTACCGAATATGGAAGCGTTTGCGACTGCAGGCAAATCATAAATAAAGGTGCGTGATTGGCCTGCCGCTACTGACAAACAGGCTTTAAATAGCTGCGTATGTTGTTGACCAAGCTGCTGCTGAAAGTTAGATAAGAGTGCACTGCGAGTATTGTTTCGAGTATCTTTTGTATCAATAGAGGTGCTGTACAATGATGCGGAAGGGGTGGGCGAAAGGCTGAGTAATTGGTAAGCGGCAAGGTTTGCTAAAACGATATGCTGTTTATCGATGACGATGACACCATTAACCATTTGCGTGATGACTTCTTGGTTGATGACGTTTAATCGTTCAACTTCTTTAGCGTGACTCGCTGCTACTTTTTCAAGTTGTACCAAACGCTGTGAGATGGACCAGCTCAAACCACCAACCGCCAAAAAGCTGGCTGACATGAGCAATGCGTCCCCTAAATTTGCTAAGCTCATGCTATTGGCAATGGCATAAAAAAATTGCTGATAAATGACAAAAATAATAGCGAGTAGGGTAATAATTAAGGCTTGCGAGCCGTGTAGCAACATAAAACTCGCTGCGACGACCACCATATACAACATGGTCAACTGTAAATCAGGCGCACCCGCTGTATATAACAACAAGCTTAATATAATGACGTCTAATACTAAACCAAAGGCCAACTGTCGCCGCATTTGCTGATTAACGACATAAAACAAGCCAAGTAAAATAAGGCTAAGCAGGAAATAAAAGCTAAGGGTTGTTTGTTGTAAAAAGCTTGGTAGAGAGAGGCTGTTGTCAGAGTGAGCGGTGATATATACCATCAGTAGAGAAAACAGACTAACAGCAAAGCGGTAACTGCTATAAATAAGCCCTAACCTGCGCAATTGAGGTGGAGATAGCGTGTCATCACGATGCAAATAGTGAGTAACAGTAGAGACGATATTAGTAGCAGGCTTCATAGATTGACCGCAATAAGGGAACAGTTGCTAGGGCGTGTCCTCATTTTAAAAATAGAGATAAAATGAGATAAATTACAATCAAACAAGGAAGATATCGCCATTAATATCAGGATATTTGACGATACTTGATAAAATTTAGCCATTTTCAGACCATGTAGATGTCCATCAGTTGAACTGAGGACACGCCCTAATGAGTTATGGCTGAATTAGACCATGACGAATGGCCAAATGTGTTAACTTCACATCGCTATCAACCCCAACTTTTTCATAAATACGATAGCGGTAAGTGTTGATGGTTTTGACACTCACAAATAGTTGGTCAGCGATTTGCTGCGGGCTTTGACAGTTAACGACCATCATTGCCACCTGTTTTTCGCGATCACTCAGTAAGTCAAAAGGTGAGTTGGCATTATCTGACAGCAAAACATCAGCCAGTTGCTCAGCGACATCTTGGCTAAAATAACGACCACCCTGATAGATTTTTTTGACAGCGCGAATCATCTCATCGAGCGGCGTGCCCTTCGTAATATAGCCATTGACCCCCGCTTTAATAAGCATCGAAGGATACGGCTGCGCTGACATACTACTGACGGCCAATATTTTGATACCCATATCCAGCTGAATTAAGCGTTTGGTTGCTTCAAGGCCACCAATATTAGGCATATTGACATCAAGCAAAACCACATCAGGGCGCAATTGTTTGGCCAATTTGATGGCCATGTCACCGCTGTCCGCTTCGCCGATTACTTCGATATCGATACTATCTGACAACATGCGGCTAATACCCATTCTCACCAAATCATGATCATCTACTACCAGTACTTTAATCATAACGATACTCTTTGTTGTTTGTCAGAATGAAGGCTTTTATTGACGCTAAATGACAAAAAATAAAATCATTAGAGTCGTTTTTTAGTTTTTGAAAAAATAAAATATTGCTAATCTTTTAGATAAATACCATTGTTTAATATAACAAAAAACGAATAATTGCAGTGTTCAAAGTTAAGGTATATTGCTGAAATGTGAGTCAATGTTTCTGTAATATAAAGTGGTTGTAGTAAAATTTGAATTACACCAAAATAAATTATTAAATCAGCTTGATACATTAAACTTAAATGCAAACCATGATACACTAAAAATACAAAAACTCTATACGAGTACTTATAAACCCATTCATAAACGCTACGTACGTTGTTGCTATTGGTTAGTATGTAACTGATTCTCTAATTAACAGCATCGTGACAGCAGGAGGCATAATGAAGCAACTACCATTAACCAAACAGCAATTAATCGCTGCTATGATTTCATTGAGTTTGGGCAGTGTTGCACAAGCGGCACTTACTATTAATGGTAGCGCCGACACTAGCTCTAGTGCTCGCATGAGTTGGGGCGGTGCCGATAGTTTGTCTGAAGCACGCAATATCATGTACAAATCCAAAGGCTCAGCTATCAAGAAAGTTGATAGTGGCAATGGTACGACCAGTATCACCAACGCCAATAGCTTCGGTAGTAGTAATAACAGTTACAATAGCAGTAATAGCTACAATACAACGTATCGTGGCTCATTTGGTAGCAGTAACATGATACCGATCAGCACTGATTCGCGTAGTGTCGCGGTCATCGATGCTGAAACGGGCGAATCTATTTATGAAAAAGATGCTGACATTGCGCGCCCAATGGCCAGTATCTCTAAAGTGATGACGGCTATGGTCGTATTGGATGCTGGTCTCGATATGCGTGAAGAACTCACACTCGATCCAGAAGATTTCGTCGGCCCTAAGCGTGCCAGCTCTAACCTTAAATCAGGCGATCGTTTGAATCGTGCTGAGATGTTGCTGATGGCACTGATGAAATCAGAAAATCCAGCAGCAAAGAGTTTAGCGCGTAATTATCCAGGTGGCTATACTGCCTTTATACGTGCCATGAATCGTAAAGCTCAAGATCTGGGTATGACCACGGCTTTCTTTGGTGATCCAACGGGTCTTGATAAGCGCAACGTCGCTTCATCAAATGACTTGGTTAAAATGGTTCGCGCGGCGGGTAACTATGACGTGATTCGTCGTTTCTCGACTACCAAGAGCTATGACTTTTATGTTTCTAACTACTCAAGTGGTAACCGTACTTATAAAGCCAATAACACCAGTAGCTTGGTTCGTGCCGGTGATTATCCAATTGGTATCTCAAAAACAGGTTTTATCAATGAAGCTGGTCGTTGTGTGGTCATGGAAACGCGTGTGAATAACCGCCCAGCAATTATTGTCATCTTAGGAGCGAACAGCTCAGCCACACGTTGGGGTGATGCCAAAAATATTCTAAACAGTCTAGCGACACGCCGCACGGTATAACTTTACTGTTTTAGCATTTATAAAAAGGCTGTTATTCGATATAACAGCCTTTTTATTGTGTTGAATTTAAGGTGTGTCTTTAATTTAATCAATGGACTTCTACATGGGCTAAAAAATTATCTCATTTTTATCTCCATTTTTAAAATGAGGACACACTCTAGGAAAATAATATGACCCAAACACCGACTGTTATATCAGCGCCAAAATTATATTTACTGACCAATGACGATGAGTTTGCGCTGCTGTATCGCAAATTAGAAGCAGCACTAGCAACAGGATTCATCGCGCTATTACAAATTCGTCGCAAGCAGATACTGGCGCTACCTGATGGTGAGTCTCGTCTATACGAAGAGGCTAGACAAATAGTTGAGTTGGCGAAAGCGTACAACGTACCAGTCGTCATCAATGACAATATTAAATTGGCTGCCAAGCTCGGCGTTGGTGTGCATTTGGGTCAACAAGATGGCGAAGTCACTGATGCTAAGCACGAACTCCAACCAAACCAAGTGATCGGACGCACTTGTCATGGCAATGTGGAATTGGTTGAAGAAGCAAAAATGAGGGCGTAAGCTATGCCGCTATGGGTGCGATTTTACCTCAAATACAAACCTAACGCCAATATTATCTCGCGCCAGCAGCTCATAGATGGCTGTCAGCAAAATATAGCGATATGTGTCATCGGTGGCTTGACGGCAGAAAATGTCACCGAGCTGGCAGGTTTGCCGATTACTTACGTGGCGGTCGTTGGGGATATTATGGATTTGCCTGTGGATCAAATCGCTGCGCGCTGTCAACAATGGCAGCAGGCATTCTCTCAATGGAAAATGCCTACTTGATCACTAGAACTTTGATTTGGAATGGCTGTCGTAGAGTAAAATGGGTCGTTATTCAGCATGTTCCATACATAGGGTAGCGTAAGGCAGTGCTTGTAAGCGCTGTTCTTCAATTTGCTCACCGCAGACTTCACATTTACCATAAGTCCCGTTTTCAATACGGCTTAGTGCATTTTCGACATAGATCAAACTTTGACGGGCTTCAACCATCAAATTTGTACGCATGTCGTTTTGACGATAAGAGATGGCTTGGTCTTCCCAATGCTCATTGAGGTCGTCTTGCGGGTTTTGGATATGATCTTCGATTTTATCGATACGAGTCTCATATTCTTCTTTAAGTGTCAGTAGGTCTTGTTTGGCAGCTTGAAGGTCGATACTCATTGGGTTCTCCTAATGGGTTATTTTTATTGTAGGTATTATTTATTATCAGTACTAATAGCATCTTAAACAGCCTTACTAAGTGCCACCACGAAATGTTACTGATTTTTATTAAAATTTAGCCATTTGTCTTATTTTTATCCCCATTTTCAAAATGAGGACACGCCCGAGTAAAATTTAATAGTGCGTTCTTTATGAGCACTTGCTAGAAAACTGCTAGAATACACCGCCTCAAATTCTTGCTTGGTTGCTTTTATACAGCCATGGACAAGAGCAGCCGATTTGATAAATATTTTCAGTAATGAGTAAAAAGCCAACCGATAGATTAACAAGAGATGATGCATAGGAGCAGGTAATGAATTTTTTGCGTATGAGTGAGCTGAGCTTAACGGATAAAGTGGTGTTGATTCGTGAAGATCTCAATGTGCCTATTAAAAACGGTAAAGTCGCCAGTGATGCACGCCTGCAAGCCAGTTTGCCTACGATTAAGATGGCGTTAGAAAAAGGCGCGGCCGTTATTGTTTGCTCACACTTAGGTCGTCCAACTGAAGGCAGTCCTGAGTCGATATATTCGCTAGCACCAGTTGCTGAGTATTTAAGCGATAAATTAGCCACGGAGTTATCAAAGCCCGTTAGCTTAAACAATGACTACCTTACTGAAGGCGTGGCAATTAAAGCAGGCGAGGTCGTGCTATTAGAAAACGTGCGCTTTAATCAGGGCGAAAAGAAAAACGATGCGGATTTAGCACAGAAATACGCTGATTTATGCGATGTATTCGTGATGGATGCATTTGGCACCGCACATCGCGCACAGGCCTCAACAGAAGGCGTTACCCAAGCTATGCATCGAGCAGGAAAAACAGCTTGTGCAGGACCTTTATTGGCGGCTGAGCTTGATGCGTTAAGCTTGGCACTTGAGACCCCAGCACAGCCAATGTTGGCAATCGTTGGTGGTTCAAAAGTATCGACAAAGCTAGAAGTGCTGCACAGTTTGTCTGAATTATGCTCGCAGATTATCGTTGGTGGCGGTATTGCAAATACATTCCTAGCCGCGCAAGGTCATAGCGTTGGTGCATCACTTTATGAAGCGGACTTGGTTGAGACAGCTCGTGACATTATGACTAAGACTGAGATTTTATTACCTGAATATGTTGTCGTTGCTGATAAAAATGAGATTGATTTTGCTGACTTCACAGGCTCATTACAACAAGCCACTGCGACCATCAAATCTGTCGATGCGATTGGCGAAAATGACATGATATTGGACATCGCTCCAGAAAGTGCTAAGCAATTAGCGGATGCTATTATCAACGCAAAAACCATTTTATGGAATGGTCCAGTTGGTGTTTTTGAAGTCGATGCTTTTGGTCAGGGCACACAAATCATAGCAAATGCCGTTAAAAACAGCGAAGGATTTTCGATCGCTGGTGGTGGTGATACGCTTGCTGCAATTGATAAATATCAAGTGGCAGATGGCGTTAGCTACATGTCAACAGGTGGTGGCGCATTTTTAGAGTTTGTAGAAGGCAAGGTATTGCCTGCGGTTGCTGCTCTACAGGTTGATGCGTAACGCTTTAACGATATTTAGCAGATGAGTAACATTAGCCGTACAATTTAGCCTCATCATCTCATGTACGCTGTATCAATAATATTTTGGCTACTATTCTTATGTTATTGTTTTAAGAGAAATAAGAGTCAGTGGCCACTCATTATTATTAAGTAGTAATTATTTGTTTCTATACTGAAAATTATGATTGCATGTCTAATTTGCACTCTATAAAATAGCGCAAATCATGTATTTGACATGCTTTATTTATGAGGGATTTATTATGTTAAAACGCCATTTATTACTTGCTAGCGTACTTGCTGGTACTTTTGCAATCACTGCATGTAGCCAACAAACAGAAGAGAACGCCGAAGCTGCTGTTGAGTCTGCTGGTGATGATGTTGCTGCTAACGCTGATACTGCCGCTGCTGAAACAGAAGCCGCTGCTGCTGAAGCTGAAGTTGCTGCAAAAGATGCTGGTACTGAAGTTGCCGAAGGCGCTGAAACTGCCGGTGTTGCTGCTACAGATGCACTAAAAAACACTGGTGAAGCAGTTGTGGTAGGCGCAAATGAAGCCGTTGCCAAAACTGCTGAAGTGGTTGCCGATGGCGCATCTGCTGTTGAGAATAAAGCCAGTGAAAACGCAGTAGAAGCAGAACAACAGTATTAATCATCAATACATAAGCAACTGAACCTAAGCCATTGAGCTACTAATTTATCGATTGATGAATAGCTTATTAAGCTGTTGGTTGCAGATATTGATTGCTGTATAAGCCCTCAAATATTTAAAAAGCTTTGGTGATAACCAAGGCTTTTTTGTATTTAAAATCATAATCTAGAGGTTAGGGTGTGTCCTCATTTTTAGCGCATTTAAATATCCATTGATTTAATTGAGGGCAGGCCTTAGTCAGTCAAAAATATGGTGCACAAGGTTTATCCGTTTTTTCAATTAGCTGCATATCATATGGAACTTATCAAATTGTTTTATGAAACTCGCTATCATTCTGTTTTGTGAATCAAGCAAAGAAAGAAATAGTCGGTTAACCGCTACGAAGCACTGGCAATTTTTGCTATAATCACGGCGTAATAATTACGATCAAAAAACACTGGTTTTTTGCTGGTCTGACTATTATCAGGCTAGGGTTTTAGGGCAATTGTTGCAACATCGTATTTTTAAGAATATTTCTTAATATCATATTCAAAATTTAATCAGAGAGCGTCTTATGGCTTTAATATCGTTACGTCAACTTCTAGATCATGCCGCCGAAAATAACTACGGTGTCCCTGCTTACAATGTTAATAATTTAGAGCAGATGCGTGCAATCATGATGGCAGCCGACGCCTGTGATTCTCCTGTTATCGTACAGGCTAGTGCCGGTGCACGCAGTTATGCAGGCTCTGCATTTTTGCGTCATCTGATTATTGCTGCTATCGAAGAGTGGCCACATATTCCAGTCGTTATGCATCAAGATCACGGTATGTCACCAGCGATTTGCCAACGCTCAATTCAGCTTGGCTTTTCATCAGTGATGATGGACGGCTCGCTCGGTGAAGATGGTAAAACGCCAATGGATTATGATTACAATGCCAGCGTGACTCGCGAAGTTGTCAAGATGGCACACGCGTGCGGCGTCTCTGTAGAAGGTGAAATTGGTTGCTTAGGTAGCCTTGAGACCGGTATGGCTGGTGAAGAAGACGGCTCTGGCGCAGAAGGCGTATTGGATCACGAGCAGCTATTAACCAGTGCTGATGAAGCAGAACAGTTCGTTAAAGACACCAACGTCGATGCGTTAGCCATTGCTATCGGTACCAGTCATGGTGCTTATAAATTCACCCGTCCACCGACAGGCGACATCTTATCGATTGAGCGTGTAAAAGAGATTCATGCCCGTATTCCTAACACTCATTTGGTCATGCATGGCTCGTCATCAGTGCCGCAAGAGTGGCTAAAAGTTATCAATGAAAATGGTGGCAACATTGGTGAGACTTATGGTGTACCGGTTGAGCAAATCGTTGAAGCGATTAAGCATGGTGTGCGTAAAGTAAATATCGATACCGATTTACGTTTGGCATCAACGGGCGCTATTCGTAAATTCCTTGCAGAAAACCCGAGTGAATTTGATCCGCGTAAATACTTCAAAGCCTCTATGGTTGCAATGTCAGATATCTGTACCAATCGTTTCGAAGCCTTTGGTTCTGCGGGTCAGGCACATAAAATTCGCCCAATTAGCCTTGAAGGTATGGTCAATTTTTATAAATAAGCGTTGCCAACAAGATATGCTTATTTAATAGCATTTATCATTAAATAGCAGCTCAGTTCATTTTTTATATCAGCTCTAATAAAGGTAGTGGATTATGATTGGATTGATTAGTGGTCAAGTGCAGTATTTGATGGCACCGACTGCATGTGTCATGACTACCTCTGGTGTCGGCTACGATATAGAGCTGCCGCTACCGTCATTTTGCCAGTTGCGTCTCAATGAGCAAGCGAGTATTTGGACGCATTTTCATGTTCGTGAAGATGCAGCTGTTGTTTGGCTTTATTGATCGTAAAGAGCGTGATGTCTTTCGTCAGCTGATTAAAATCAATGGCGTTGGGGCAAAAATGGCATTGGCTATGCTATCTGCGATGTCAGCAGCTGAGCTCAAAATGCATGTCGAGCAAGAGTCAGAGACAGCATTGACCCGTATCCCTGGTATTGGTAAAAAGACAGCACAGCGCTTATTGATTGAGCTAAAAGATAAGCTGAAAAATATCGAAGTCGATAGCAGTCATTTAGAGTTTGCCATGCAACCTGCTGAGGTGTCTCACGAGGGCAGCATCATCGCTGAGGTAGAAGGCGCGTTGATTAGCTTGGGCTATAAAGAAAGAGAGGCACAGCAAGCGATTAAAGCCGCTAAGAGTAATGGTAATACCTTTGCCGATACGCAAGGTTTACTAAAAGCCACATTGCAACAGTTGTCAGGATTTTGATTCATTCAGCTCACTACCATCAATAAGTATCAATAACTCTTAAATAGATAAGCGACATTCATTGTCGCTTATTTTCGTTTTAGGCTGTGCTTTATTTGGTAGCTGCTTTATGATGTTTTGCATGACTTATACGTAGCGTTTGGTTATGCTATTTACTACCTATTCTTTAAAAATAATGATTTAATATAATGATAAAACCTATGATGCAAGATCGTTTGATTAATCCATTCGAAGGGGCAGGCGATGCGCCTGATTCTAATATTCGACCGGCATTATTGGCTGAATACATTGGTCAGCCAGTGGTACGTGAGCAGATGGAAGTGTTTATTGGCGCAGCGCGTGGTCGGGGTGAGGCATTAGATCATACTTTGATTTTTGGTCCGCCTGGTCTTGGAAAAACGACGCTTGCCAATATTATTGCTCGTGAAATGGGTGGTAATTTACGTTCAACCTCAGGGCCTGTGCTTGAGCGCCCCGGTGATTTGGCAGCCATGTTGACCAATCTAGAAGAGGGTGATGTGCTATTTATCGATGAAATTCATCGATTGAGTTCCGTTATTGAAGAGATACTGTACCCCGCCATGGAAGATTTTCAGCTGGATATTATGATTGGTGAAGGACCTGCGGCACGCTCTATCAAGCTGGATTTACCGCCGTTTACCTTAGTCGCGGCAACCACGCGAGCAGGATTATTGACCTCACCACTGCGTGATCGTTTCGGCATTGTGCAGCGGCTCGAATTTTATAATATTGCTGATTTGACCACGATTGTGAGTCGTGCCGCCCGTTTGATGCGTGTACCGATGAGTGAAGATGGCGCGGTGGAGATTGCTCGTCGCGCGCGTGGTACGCCAAGGATTGCCAATCGTTTATTACGCCGTGTACGTGATTATGCTGAAGTGAGAGGCGACGGTAGTATCAATGGCGCGATTGCTGGCAGTGCGCTCGATATGCTGGCAGTTGATAGACGTGGTCTTGATCATTTGGACAGACGTTATATTGAGATATTGCACGAACGCTTTGATGGCGGTCCAGCTGGCGTTGAAGCGGTAGCAGCAGCAATGGCTGAAGATCGCGGTACGCTTGAGGATGTGATTGAGCCATATCTTATTCAGCAAGGCTATGTATTGCGTACCGCACGTGGACGCGTACTGACCCAGATGGCGATTGACCAGATGTTATGAAATTAGCCTAAAAAATGCCCCTACGTTTAATACTCTAGTTAAACGTAGGGGCATTTTTTAGGCTTTGATCTCTTATAAGCACCATTCGACAGTTAAACAGCGGGTAAAGGTTCAGGCCATATTTTACCCGGATTTAAGATATTATTAGGGTCAAGAGCTGATTTAATCGCTTGCATCAGCACTAAGGCGTTACCGTGCTCTTGCTGCATATATTTTGTTTGCCTTGCCCGATGCCATGCTCACCTGTACAAGTGCCATCCATTTCAATAGCGCGGGTAGCTAAGCGGCTGATAATGCCGTCAGCGGTAGCAACTTCTTCAGGGTTATCGGTATCGACCAATAACAAAACATGAAAATTACCATCGCCGACGTGACCGACGATAGGTCCAATCATACCTGACGCTTCGATGTCTTTTGCTGTCTCACTGACACATTCTGCTAAGCGTGAAATGGGCACACAAGCATCCGTCGATAAGGCGCTGGCTTCAGGACGTAGAGCAGAGCTGGCATGATAAGCGTTATGCCGTGCTTGCCACAGACGCTTGCGCTCGGCTTCATTGGTATCCCAAGCGAAGTCACGACCGCCGAATTCTTCGATAATATCCGTAAACATTTGAGCTTGTTCAGAGACGCTGGCATCTGTGCCATGGAACTCTACAAATAGCGTAGGCGTCTCATCCAGATCAAGATTGGCATATTGATTACACGCTTTAATTTGCATGGCATCAAGTAGCTCAATGCGCGCAATCGGCAAGCACATTTGAATGGTCAGCATTACTGCCTGACAGGCATCTTCAATCGTTGGGAAATGGCAAATACCGCTACCTATACACTCGCTGATGCCGAATAGTTTAAGCGTCACCTCAGTAACAATACCAAGTGTCCCTTCTGAGCCGATCATTAATCTCGTCAAGTCATAACCCGCGGCAGATTTTTTGGCACGGGTACCAGTGCGGACAATCTCTCCACTAGCGGTGACTATCTCAAGCGCGAGTACCACATCTTTCATCGTGCCATAACGTACCGCATTGGTGCCTGAGGCACGAGTGGCGACCATACCGCCGATACTGGCATTAGCACCCGGATCTATTGGAAAAAATAGTCCAGTATCACGTAAGTAGTGATTGAGCTGCTCACGTGTGACGCCTGGTTGTACGGTCACTGTCAGATCTTCATTATGTACCTGCAATATTGCATCCATCGCATGCATATCGATGCATAATCCACCATATGGAGCATTTAATTGACCTTCTAAGGATGAGCCAATACCAAATGCAATCACTGGCATTTGATACTGATTGCAAATCTCCACCGCAGCTGCTACCTCGTGCTTATCTTGTACTGTCAAGACGGCATCTGGTGGCTGATTGGCAAGCCACGTCATCGTATGCCCATGCTGCTCACGTACCGTTATATTGGTAGTAAGTTGTTTACCGAAACGGGTTTGTAATGCAGCAATAGCCTCGCTGTGGTCTTTTTTAGCAATTGATATTTTAGCGGTAGACATGGGTGACTCCTATACAGGGCGTCTTTTTTAACGACACAATGAGAAATGAGGCAATGTAAAAACTAAGCTCTCACTCACTTTAAATGTCACTAAAAGCAATGAAAGTGAGTGAGAGCTTATTGAATAAAAATTAGATAGTAATGGCTATTAACCAATACTTATTTTTTAAAAATAACAGAGCGTTAGGCTAAAATACGCCAAACGACAACCAAAATAGCCAATATATAAAAGATAGGCGAGAGCCAGCCAACAACCTGTGTTGCAATGGCGATGAAAATGGCAAAACCTGACAGTGCTAGCCAATCTCGGCGGCGATCATTAAGCATATCCGCACGAATTTGTTGTATTTCTCGCAGTTGACTGTCTTGGCGTGATCCTTGTGAGGCAAGGCTTTGTAAGCCTTGATCCAGTAGCTTTGGAATATCAGTCGTCGATAATAAAATCTCTGGTAACTGCTGGCGTAAATGTTGTAAATTACGCATCGGATCGAGCTGCTCTTTAATCCAACTGCTTAAAATCGGCTTGGCAAGTGACCAGATATCAAGGTCAGGATACAAGTCGCGCCCCAATCCTTCGACATGTACCAAAGTTTTGAGTAGCAGCATTAACTGTGGCGGAATACTCATATGATGGCGGCGCGCGATATCTAAAATCTGCATCAAGACACCAGCAAAGTCGATATCATTAATGGATTTTTGTAGCATTGGACCGACAGTGCGTTTCATATCACGCATGAGCGCATGCTTGTCTGTACTTGGTGGTATCCAGCCCGCTCGGCTAACAATATCCACCATCGCCGTAAAGTTATTATTCATCACCGCCAAGAGCATCCGCGCGACGATGAGCTGATCGTCTTTCGATAATGTACCCATGATGGCACAATCAAGCCCGATATAGCGTGGCTCATGACCCAAATCAATCGCTGCCATATCTGCGGAGAGGGTTTTAACCGGTGGTGTCTCTACAAAGACATTGCCCGGATGCATATCAGCATGAAAAAAGTTATCGCGGAATACTTGGGTAAAAAATATCGTTAAGCCTTTTTCTGCTAGTGCTGCTCGGTCATAACCTAGCTTATCAAACACTGCAACTTGCGAGATAGGAACGCCTTGGATACGCTCCATGACCATCACATTTTGGCAGAATCATAGACTTCTGGTACATACATCAATGCGGAACCCAAGAAGTTGTTGCGCATCTGAGTGGTATTGTCTGCCTCTAAGGTCAAATCCAACTCGTTTAACATCACTTGGCGATAGTCTTCGACAATATCGACGATATGGATGGCACGTGCCGCTTCAATACGCGCTGATGCCCAATTGGCCAGCTCACGTAGTAGCTCAAAATCAGCAATGATGGTGGTACGAATATCAGGACGCACCACTTTTACCACCACTTCACGACCATCATGCAGCGCAGCAGTATGTACTTGGGCAATAGAAGCCGCCGCTAGAGGTTTGACATCAAAGCGTGCGAACAGTGTGCCAATCGATTGACCAAGACCGTGTTTAGGGTCTTGGATTTGGGTAATGGCCACATCAGAATTGAAAGGTTTGACTTTGTCTTGTAGCTGAACCAATTGCTCGATAATCTCAGGCGGCACTAAATCGCGACGCGTTGACAGCAGTTGTCCGAGCTTTAAAAACAGTGTGCCCATGTCTTCAAGCGCATATTTAATCGCATTGGGTTGGTGTTTTTTACCCCACGCCGCTGGATGTAGGCGAATCAAACGCGCCAAAGGTTGCAGCTGTGGCGCGTCTTCGATAGAAAGATGAGTATCGATGCGATAAGTTGCGGCGATACGCCAAAGCTCAAGTAAACGGGCGCGATGAGATAATAGCATGAGGTATGGGTACTCTAAAAAAAGTCGAAAATAGGGTGGGCACTGCACTTATTTATAAACTGTGCTTGTCCATAAATTGCACTTATCTCTAAAAAGTGCTGTCGATAGTAGGATTTAGCGATCATCGACGACAACATTTATTGATGAAATGAGTTATTGAGAAAACGTGCCTGTTCATCTTTGATAGCAGCAAGTTTGGCCTCTTCACGTTCGACATCAGCCCGCAGCTTTAACAGTTGCTGCTTAAGATCGTTTACTTCTGCTGCCTCGGTAGGATCAGGAGCACTATTACCTGCCACCTCATTAGCCCAGTCGCTGACATCGTCAAAAGCGCGTTTAGCACTATGACGCCAGCTACCTTTTAGCTGTGATATAAGTAGATGTAACTGACTGGCCATCGGCTTACCAATAAATGGCTCAAGCTGTCCTGCGACATCTGGGTCGAAACCTGCGACCAGTTGTTTGAGCTGCATGAGCACCTTATAATCACCCGCGATAGGTAAATTGCCTTCGGCACGCATCAGATTCAGCAGTTGCGCTGGGTTATCTACAGTAATGGTACAGTCTGGACGACTATGACCAATCCGTGCGCGCTCCATACTGGCTTGTTGGTGCTCGTTCATCGCGCCCCTTTGCTCAAACACACTCTCGGTTGTCACCGGCTCAAAACGTAAACGCTCATGAGTGAATAAAATATCCAAACGAATTTCAGGCATTGCCATATTGAGTCGCAACACTTTGCCAGCAAGCGGTGCCAATCCTGATTTGGTAATCTCATCACTAGCAATAGCAAGGTTAATCAGCTTTTCGGCACCCGCCAAAAGTAGAACAGTCAGCATAAGGCTCTCGCATAGTCAGTTGAGCGCCTTAAAAGAGCGCATCATTTATAAAGGTCAGTTGCCACCACTTTACGTGATGGCATGTCTATTACGATGGTTTTTAACTTAATCTTACGCTTTAAAGCCGCGATGGACAGCGACAATACCAGCCGTCAAGTTATGATAATCACAATTTTCAAAGCCCGCTTGCTGCATCATCTGTTTCAGCGTCTGTTGATCAGGATGCATACGAATCGATTCGGCCAAGTATTGATAACTCTCAGAATCATTGACAATCAGCTTGCCCATAAGAGGTAAGGCAGTAAATGAGTATAAATCATAGGCTTTAGACAATGGCTCAAATACAGGTTTTGAGAATTCTAAAATTAATAAACGACCACCTGGCTTCAGCACACGGTACATCGATTTGAGCGCTGCGTCTTGGTCTGTGACATTACGCAGACCAAAGCTAATAGTGATTAGGTCAAAGCTATTGTCATCAAATGGCGCGAGTGTTTCTGCATTGGCAAGTACAAAATCGACGTTGTTGCAGCCAGCATTGATTAAGCGTTCACGACCGACTTCGAGCATGGCGGCATTGATATCTGATAACACCACATGACCGTTTCTGCCGACTTCACGGCTAAAGACTTTGGCCAAATCACCCGTACCACCAGCGATATCAAGCACATGTTGACCCGCACGCACGCCTGACAAGCTAATCGCATAACGCTTCCATAAGCGATGAATACCGAAGGACATTAAGTCGTTCATGATGTCATATTTTTGGCGACTGAGGTAAATACGTCCGCCACGCGCGCTTGTTTTTCAGCCTTATTGACGGTCTTGTAGCCAAAATGCGTTTCTTCATTACCATCAACATCAGGTGTATGCGGATTATTGATGTCATCACGCTGGTTAAAAGCGTTTGTTTGGCGGTTTGTGTTTGTGCAGATGCATTATCTACAGTGTTGCTATTGGCGTTGTTACTGGTAGTATGGTTTGGCATAGTGGTTTGTTGGCCTTGTGGCGTTCCCGTTGGTAGGTCTTGGACTTGTGTAAAGTCATTTTTCTTACTGTTTCTACGCCAGCATCAATACCCGTATTAAGCGTGGTATTAGTTTCATAGTTTTGACGTGCTTGCACTTGTGCCGTGATGTTTTGATTGTGGGTGATGCTATCTCTGACCAATTTATCTTGCAGGTGACCATTGATGGTAGGTTTTGATTGAGATGCGCGTTGTTATTATGGGTGTTATCGGTCATAGCATTATCCTGTTATTCACTTTTATGATTATTGGTTTGCAAGGTATAAAATAGTAGCTAACCAAGCAAATGATACGTCTATCATACACCAAACGTCATTGGCTTACCGCCATTATCCGTCTCATGAACACGGTCAATAATCTCAAGCTCACGCTCACAAAATGGTTCAATGAAACCACTGACACTGTCTAACGGACGCATCGCGATAAATCCAGCATTAATAAATTCATATAAGGGTTGATAGTTGTAACGGTAGGCGGTGCCTTTAGCCAAGGCAAAGGCTTTTTGCAACATAAAAGAGTTTATATATTTATCGGTACGATAGCACACCTCTTTTAAATGACCGATTTGGATACGTCTGGTGTCGGCTTCATTGACCGCACGATAGGCGTTCAGCATGTTGTCTTCGTTAACGGCTAAATCTTGAGCCAATAGCCATTCTGCTAAATGTAAATCCAGCTCTATCGCTAAGATAGCGGCTTGTATCGCCATGCTGCCGGTTTCTAAAGCCGCTGCTGGCGCAAAACGCTCGACTTTTTGTGCCTTGGGTACAATGCGTTCTAACTGTTTGGCCAACAATTTAAACTCATCGCCGCCATACAATTGTGTCAAAAAATAATCTGCCATCAACTGATTTTGAGGTTGCTCAAACAAGTCTTTGTGAGTTTTGAATACGATCTCGTTGCCAAGCTTGCACCTCGCTAAGTTTATCGTTTAATGCCAAATCTTCATGATAAGGCAGTGCCCAAAAACGGTTCAAATGTTGTTGTAAATCGGCTAAAGAGGCCATGGTTAGTAAACCTGCATAAAAGTAAAGAGAGTTAAAAGGTTGCGAAAAAAAGCTCAGGATAAACCATGTTTTATACTTTTGGTTTTTGTATTTATAGAGCGTGATTACAGCATGTGTCTGAGATTGTGTTCACCTTAAAAGAAAATAAAGCAGAATACAAATGTCAAACTGTTACATAGCAGCGTTATTTACCGAATTGCTGCAATGCTATGATGACGCTAATATGCTTTCAATCATAGGATGATGACAGTTATGAGCAAAAATAATAAGACGGCTGAACCCACCGCACCACAAGCGCTAAGTGCACAATTTAGTGAGAAAATTGTCTGTGAGCGCTTAACTCCCAATCCCCTGAGCCAGTTTTCTATGGACAAAGATGCACTGAGATTGGCACTGGTCACGGCCCAATATGCTCTACGAGCAACGCGGCAACAGACGCCACCAACCCTCAATAAACCAACAGGGTTATTGGTATTGGTCAATGGTATGGAGCAGGCAGGCAAGGGCACTGCTGTCAAGCAATTGCGACAATGGGTAGATCCTCGACTACTTAAAGTTGAGGCAACCGTTGGTGATTGTCCCTTAGCGTATCAGCCGATTTGGCAAGCACATACCAAGGCATTACCCCGTCATGGCGATGTGATGGTTTATTTTGGCAACTGGTATGCTGACTTGCTTTATAACGTCATGCGTATGGCAACGTCAGACAACGACAAGACGTTGCCGATTGCGCAATGGCAAGCCTATTTACAGCAGCAGCTTATTAAGCTACAAGCATTCGAACAAGACCTAGCTGCCAATCAAACCCGACTGCTTAAATGCTGGTTCCATGTCGATATCGAAACGTTGCAAGCGCGACTGAATGACGATGAAGCCGATCCGCAGTTTTTATACCAAATTGACTGGAATAGTAAAAAAGTTATCGAAACCTTTAATCAAGTGGCTACCGTTCTGCTACGCCAGCAAGATGATTGGATCATCATTGATGGTGATGACAAATCAGATGCGGCTGACCATTTTTGCCATGAAGTGCTACAAGCGATGCAAACCGCGCTAATAAGTAGTAAAATCAATAAAGTACAAACCTCTGATAAATCAAAGGCTAAGAAGCAAGCTCAGCAAGCACTCAAATCAGCAAAGTTTGAACCTGTAAAAATTCCTAAATGTTTAAAAGATATCGATGAGGCAGAGATTGACAAGTCGGACTACCGTGATGCGTTGGTAGAAAAACAAGTTCGCCTTGCACAGTTGCTGCGTGCGCGCAAAGGGCGTCATATCGTTTTTGCCTTTGAAGGAATGGACGCTGCTGGCAAAGGTGGCGCGATTAAAAGATTGGTTGCGCCTCTCGACCCACGCGAGTATCAAATTTATAATATCAGTGCGCCAATGCTGTATGAGCTGCAACATCCCTATCTATGGCGTTTTTGGACCAAACTTCCGAACGAGCAAACCGACCGTATTAGCCGTATTGCCATTTTTGATCGGACTTGGTATGGGCGCGTTTTGGTTGAGCGCATTGAGGGTTTTGCCACGGATGAAGAATGGCAGCGTGCTTACGATGAAATCAATCGCTTTGAGGCGGATTTAGCCGCGGCGGGGACAATCGTTATCAAATACTGGTTGGCTATCGATAAAAAGAACAGCTTAAACGTTTTGAGGCACGTCAAAAGACACCGCACAAGCAGTTTAAGCTGACGGATGATGACTGGCGTAACCGTGATAAATGGTCGGATTATGTGCAGTCTGCGGCGGATATGCTGGCACGTACCGATACAGAGCACGCACCGTGGTGCGTCATCGCGACCAATGAGAAGCGTCAAGCACGTTTGGATGTTTTAGATCATGCGATTAAGCAACTATCAGCGGTGTGTGGCAGCTGATATGCGATTGGTCATTCAATTAGGTAGCTGGTTACAAAGCGCCATAATTATATATTTAACGTTAAATAAATTCAGGGAAAGAGAGTATAATGCTGCGTTACAGCAGGATGTTTTCTAACACATATGCTGGCAGTTACAAATCTTGCAATATCATCATGCATTATGCGCTTATATTTAATATAATAGGCGCGTAATAGCTCCTGCTGTGCACGAAACTCACTGAGTGAGTAGAGTGTTTTACCCTTTGACACAGACATTTTAATCACTCTGGTTAATAAATTTGGCAAAGGTTCTTACAATAGCAGTTATTAGAACCAAAATTATTACTACGACATATCTAAGCCGCAAGCTGCTGTAATCAGACGATTTGGCAATATTCCTTGCGGCTTTGTGACATATTGAGTGATGTGTTTTACCTTATTTACTGCCTTTACGTAAAATAAAATACGAGTAAATAAAAGATAAGCGTTAGGGTAGAGCACCAAGATAGCAGTAAGAAAACCGTTTTTAGCAAGCATATTGCGCGTTTCATATACGTTATATTAATGTCAGAAGTTATCACGAGCATTATTAATAGCCGCGCAATGTCATCAACCGCCTATAATTTCAATCAGCTTACGCAGGACGTATCAACGTATGGGTATTAGCAACAGTTCTACAGAGCCAGCCAAATCAGTCGGTTCTATGAGAATAAATCTTTTTGCCATTTTACTGATTGCGATGACCGCCTACTTTTTGTGGTGGGGTCTAGATTACACGATGCGTCAACAGACGACGCTATTTATTGTGGCCACTGCTTTTGGTGTCTTTATGGCATTCAATATTGGTGGTAACGATGTCGCCAACTCCTTTGGTACCTCAGTAGGTGCAGGGACGTTGACTATCCCGCAGGCACTGGGTATCGCAGCGATATTTGAAGTATCCGGAGCCGTACTGGCAGGTGGTGAAGTCACCGATACCATTCGAAGCGGCATTGTCGATTTAGATGGCCTTTCGGTAACGCCCAACCAATTCATTTATGTCATGCTGTCAGCGCTCATCGCTGCCGCATTTTGGCTGTTATTTGCCACTAAAAAAGGTCTGCCCGTTTCGACCACGCACGCCATTATTGGCGGCGTTGTTGGTAGCTCTGTTGTATTAGGTATCACGTTAGGTGGTACTGAAATGGCATTATCAACGGTGAATTGGAGTACGATTGGCACCATCGCGATTTCTTGGGTATTATCACCGCTATTGGGCGGCGTTTTGTCCTATGTATTATATGGACAGATTAAGAAAAACATCATTGAATATAATGATAGAACAGAGGCGCACATTGCGACTTTGAAAGGCGACAAAAAAACCTTAAAACAAAACCACAAAGAATTTTTGGACGGTTTAACAGAATCAGAACAGCTGGCCTATACGTCAGCGATGTTACGTGATCAAGAAATCTATAAAGATGATGATTGCGATGTTGAAGATTTAGAGACTGACTACTATAAACAGCTTTATGAAATTGAAAATGAACGCAGCAACCTTGATACGCTAAAAGCGTTGAAGCAATGGGTTCCTATCATTGCGGCAGCAGGCGGCGCGGTCATGGCCTCTTTGGTCATCTTTAAGGGTTTAAAGAATGTCAATAATGGCATGACGACGCTGCAAGGCTTTTTAATCATGGGTATGATCGCGGCGCTGGTGTGGCTTGCGACCTTTATCTATACCAAGAGTATCCGCGGTAAACATAAAGAGGATTTGACCAAAGCGACGTTTATTATGTTTAGCTGGATGCAAGTCTTTACCGCCTCTGCTTTTGCCTTTAGCCACGGCTCAAACGATATTGCCAATGCAGTCGGTCCTTTTGCCGCTATTATGGATGTTATCCGTACCAATAGCATTGCGACTGAAGCCGCTGTACCACCTGCGGTTATGCTGACTTTTGGTGTTGCGCTTATCGTTGGTCTTTGGTTCATTGGTAAAGAAGTTATTCAAACGGTTGGTACCAACTTGGCAAAAATGCATCCCGCTTCTGGTTTTTCAGCTGAATTGGCTGCGGCTGCAGTGGTAATGGGCGCGTCAACCATGGGTCTGCCCGTATCAAGCACGCATACCTTGGTCGGTGCAGTACTGGGTATCGGTATCGTCAATAGAGACACCAATTGGGCGTTGATGAAACCTATCGGTTTGGCATGGATCATTACTCTTCCTGCAGCAGCGGCAATGTCTGCAATCAGTTATATTATTTTGGTCAATATTTTTTAACACGTACGCTTATTAAGGTTTTTGCTTAAATCTTATTTAACCTTATTTATAAGCACGTTTCAAATAAAAAACGCTTATCAGCATCATGCCGATGAACTGAACCCCATAAGTTGGACACAACTTATGGGGTATTTTTATGCGTTACGATCTAGACTTTAAGATGCAAGTCATCGCATACTATCGGCAAGGCCATAGTAGTCACGCCACCGCTAAGAAGTTTAACGTCAATCCAGAGTTTGTACTCAAATGGGTTAAGCAATACCAAAGCGGTGGCATAAATGCCATTAAGCCAAGACAAGTAAGGCCAAATACAGCAGTGAGTTTAAACATCACGTGATTACGACCATGCTTAAAGAAGATTTAAGTCAATCTGAGGTGGCACTGAAGTTTAACATCAGCTCACCGGCGCTCATTAGTCATTGGCACAAAGCTTATCGACTACAGGGTATGTCTGGACTCGTATCTAAACCTAAAGGTAGAACCGCCATGAGCAAACCATTTATCACAGACAAGCCAGATGATGAAAGAGCTTAGCAGAGCTTAAGCGTGAGAATGAGTATCTACGTGCGGAGAACGCCTACCTAAAAAAGCTAGATGCCTTGCTCAAACAGAAGAAGAAACAAGCTTTGAAAAAGCAAGGCTCATCGAAGGACTAAGAGAGCGCTGCTGTTTATCTGACTTACTTAAAGCCGCTGGTATGCCCAAAAGTGTCTTTTACTATCATAGAGCAAGACTTGAGCGTGATGACAAATACACTGAATTAAAACAGCGTATTGCTAAGCTGTATCATCAGCACAAAGGCAGGTATGGCTATCGCAGAATCACTGAGGCTCTAAAGCAGTTAGGTAGTCATTACAACCACAAGCTCATCGCTAAGCTGATGCGTAACATGAAGCTTAGCGCCAAGATAAGACGTCAGAAGTACCGCTCTTATAAAGGACAACAAGGTAAGATTGCAAAGAACTATTTAAAGCGCCAGTTTACTGCAGATAAACCGAACACACGCTGGCTCACCGATATTACTGAGTTTAAGGTGGGTGATCATAAGCTGTATTTATCACCCATACTCGATTGTTATAACAATGAGATCATCAGCTATACGCTCTCAAAGAGACCCACTTATGACTTAGTTGGTAAGATGCTAGCTAGTGCTTTAGATAAGACAAAGGCGTGCCGTGGTAAGAGATTAATGCTGCATTCAGATCAAGGGTGGCATTATCAAATGAAACCGTTTAGCACGACGCTTAAACAGCATGGAATTAAGCAAAGTATGAGCAGAAAAGGCAACTGCTTAGATAATGCACTGATAGAGGGGTTCTTCGGTACGCTGAAGTGCGAGACGATTTATATTGAGAAACCGAAGACTATTGAGCAGTTAGAACAACAGATTCATGAGTATATACATTATTATAATCATGAGCGTATTCAACTTAAATTAAAAGGACTGAGTCCTGTGCAATACAGAACTCAGTCCTTGTTATAAACTAAACCGTCCAACATTTGGGGGTCAGTTCACGATAAGCGTTTTTTTTATGTCAAGTTAAGGTTTATTCGGTACCAAATTGTTTGCGCTTTTTGGCAAAGAAGCGATCTAAGCGGTCCATGGCGTCTTCTAAATCATGTAAGTTTGGCAAAAACACCAAGCGGAAATGATCGGGCTTATCCCAGTTAAAGCCTGTTCCTTGCACCATTAAGACATTTTCTTCAACAAGCAAATCCATCATAAATGCCATATCATCTTCGATAGGGTAAATATCAGGATCCATCTTTGGAAAGCAATAAAACGCGCCTTGTGGCATGGTACAAGAGATACCTTTGATCGCATTAAGTCGTGACACGGCCATTTCACGCTGCTTATATAAGCGCCCACGCTCTGACGTGAGCTCTTTCATGCTTTGATAGCCGCCCATCGCGGTTTGAATAGCGTATTGACCTTGGACGTTGGAACACAAGCGCATAGACGCTAACATGTCCAAGCCTTCGATAAAGTCAGTGGCATGGTGCTTTTTGCCAGATACCATCATCCAACCTGCGCGGAATCCCGCGATACGATGCGATTTTGATAATCCATTGTATGAGAGTACCAGCACATCATCAGTCAAGGTGCTCATTGGGGTGTGTACCATATCATCATAAAGAATACGATCATAAATTTCATCGGCCATGATGATTAAATCATGCGCTTTAGCGACCTCAATAATTTGTTTCAGTAATTCATCACTATAAAGTGAACCCGTTGGATTATTAGGATTAATCACCACGATACCCTTGGTTTTAGAGGTGATTTTAGATTTAATGTCTTCGATATCAGGATGCCAATTGTCGTCTTCATTACAGCGATAATGTACCGCTGTGCCGCCAGCTAGGTTCGCCGCTGCCGTCCAAAGCGGGTAGTCTGGCATTGGGATAAGCACTTCGTCACCATCATTCATCAAAGCCTGCATGGTCATTACAATCAGCTCAGAAACTCCGTTGCCCAAATAGACATCACGGACATCAACTGCCGATAGCAACCCCTTTGATTGATAGTACTGTAGGACAGCTTTACGCGCTGAAAAAATCCCTTGCGAGTCGGAATAACCGGTCGCGTCTGGTAGGTTCATCGCCACATCGCGCAAAATCTCATGCGGGGCTTCTAAACCAAAGGGGGCTGGGTTACCGACGTTCAGCTTTAATATACGTTTGCCTTCTGCTTCCATCTTATTGGCTGTTTGCAATAGCGGGCCGCGAATGTCGTAGCAAACATTTTGTAATTTATCCGATTTTTTTATTGTGTTCATAGGGTGACCACTCATAGGGTTATTTTGTGAGTTTGTATCTATAGTAGGAGTTGTAGCTGTTTGATTAATTTGGGAGTCATGTATCTTGTCAGTTTGAGCAAATGACATGTTTTGACTATTTTTGTTATGAGAATGAGTGCTTTCACTTACCTCTTTATTATTATCACTGTCGTTTTTTAGTTCACCGCGTAACAGATAGCCTTCGCTGCAGCCTAAAATGTGTGCTAGCGTTGGTAGTTTAGATGACACAATGCCATTGGTGCCACGCTCCCAATTCGAGATAGCACCGCGACTGACTTTTGCGCCTGCTGCGGTCATGGCTTGCGCTAATTGCTCAGCAGTCAGCCCTTTATCACGACGTAGCTGTACCAGTCTTTCGGCTTGTGTGCTTTTATTTTGTCATCAGCCATAATCATTCAAGCCTTTATTCAGTAGTTGGTAATAGAGAGAAGGAAAGCAGGCATTTGTTTTAATTAAGCCTTAATGCAAGATATTATTGCATTATCAGTATCAATGCAAGCTGTTTTTAAGGAAGATGTATTTACCAATGCAAGAATAACTTGCATTGGTGGTATTATCGTTGCCTCCTTTCTGCGCTACTAGATATCAAACTTCTTTCAGAGAGTTATTATCATGGCTAAATCTGTATTCATTGATATGTTAAGAAAATTTGCTGTATTTTTTTATCATAGCTTTTTCAATACCTTACGCCATCACTTGTTTATGATAGTTTTCTTGTAATGTATGCCTTGAATATTGAATAGATAAACAATAGATAAGGCCCATCGTTTTTAAAAATATGGCGATAAAGTGTTAGTTAATAGCAGATAAAAGCTAATGCTAATGGATGAGATAATACATACCCAAATTAAGGATACATTATGCAAGACAATCAACTTAGCCAAGAAGAAATCAGCCAATTAACAGAAGCTGATTGGAAAGAGCGTTTGAGTGCTGATGAATATCACGTGATGCGTGAAAAGGGTACAGAACGCCCATTTACGGGCATCTATAACGATGCGACTGACGACGGTATTTATCGCTGCAAAGGCTGCGGTGCGAGCTTATTTGACTCAAGCAATAAATTTGATGCCAGCTGTGGTTGGCCAAGTTTTGACCAAGGAGTTGATAACAGCGCTATAGAGGAGCATGTAGATAATTCGCTTGGCATGACGCGGACAGAAGTGACCTGTAGTAACTGCGGCGCACATTTAGGTCATGTCTTCCCTGACGGCCCAAGCGAGACGACAGGCATGCGCTATTGCATCAATTCTGTGTCTATTGATCTAGATAAATCTGAAAAGTAATTGTTAAAAAAATTGCTTAGAGTATTTTAGAGTCATGGCAGGGAAGCGCGAGATGCTGCCTTGCCAGTTATTAGCATTATTAATGTTTTCACTGTTATTGAAAAATGAGCACGGTTTAAAAGAATATCAAAATAATAACTTAATCGATTTAAGGACAAATGATGAGCACGATTTACGATTTTACTGCTGAGCGCATGGACGGTACTGCACAAGCGTTCTCTGATTATCAAGGTAAGGTGTTATTAATCGTCAATACCGCCAGCAAATGTGGGTTTACGCCGCAATTTGAAGGCCTAGAGGCGCTGTATCAACAATATAAAGATCAAGGATTGGTCGTTATTGGTTTCCTTTGTAATCAATTTGGCGGGCAAGATCCAGAGAGTAATGATGAGATTGGCGCATTTTGTCAAAAGAACTATGGTGTCAGTTTTCCAATGATGGCGAAGGTTGATGTCAATGGCAAAGATGCTCATCCTATTTTTGATTGGCTCAAAGAGCAAAAGGGTGGTGTATTGACAGATGGTATCAAATGGAATTTTACTAAGTTTTTAATTGGTAAAGATGGACAGGTCATTGACCGCTATGCGCCAACCACCAAACCAGATGCCATAAAAATGGATATCGAACAAGCATTAGCCAGTAAATAGGGTCATGCTTGAAAATTTATTGGTTTTTTATAAAATATAAATCCAATGAAAACATAGGCTTGTCAGATTAATAAATAAAAACCTATAAAATACGTTAAAAAACTGAAAATACTGTTTGACAGCTATGTGTAAATCTATATATACACCCACAGCAAGGGGACTTAATTAAGTTCAATGTTGTTAGAATTTTTACTGACTTAAAGCGTGACAACTTTAAAGATTGAACTTTCTATAAAATTCCCTTTAAGGAATTTTAACTTGCGAAGTTAAAATTGCAGTGCAATTTTTTAACGCTTCTCAGGGTGATTAGCTCAGTTGGTAGAGCGTCTGCCTTACACGCAGAATGTCGGCGGTTCGAATCCGTCATCACCCACCACTCTTTTTAGCGAGTGTCTCTGTAATAAGAGAAGATGCTAAGACGACCTAAGCAGCGGTAGTTCAGTTGGTTAGAATACCGGCCTGTCACGCCGGGGGTCGCGGGTTCGAGTCCCGTCCGCTGCGCCATATTTAAAACGAATTTAGACCTTTGGGTTTAAGCAAGTTTCGCCTCAAACATAACTTTGTTTGGGGTTTTTTTGTGTTTAAAATTCCTCTTACAGCCTTTATCTATAAAGGTTGACTATTTTTCTTTATCAACTCTTAGGGAATAGTCTATCTTCAATAATGTATTCTCTATAAGTTTGGTTGCATACATTCTACCTTTTGAAAATCGATGACCACCCGCTTGCTGACCACCTACTCGGTGACCAAAAAGTGACCATTCTCGATTAAACCCGCCCTATGATTCTTTTAATAACTGTACGTTAACTTGAAAGTAGTACCCATCCTTAATGGTAATACTGACTTTGCCGTTATGGGCATTGACGATCGCTTGTACGATGGCCAATCCCAGCCCTGTGCCCGAATGCTGATTATTGGATTTGTGATGACGATAAAAGCGTTCAAACAGTCTATCTGCTTCCGCTTGAGTTAGAGGCGTCTGCAAGCGATTAGTGATGGTGATGTTTAGTGATGGCTGCTGAGCCGTTTCTCTAAGGGCGTGAGCGTTATGTTTTATGAGGCTAGCAGTCTTAGAAACGGCAGTAATAGTAATGATACTGTCGCTGGCGGCGTAGTAAATCGCATTAGATATCAAGTTGGCAAACAGCCTTTGTAACAAGCTCTCATCCCCTAATACCACATCAAATGCCCCTTTTTTCTCAAAAGAGATACCGCGCTCTTCGGCTATCAGTTCAAAATAATCGATGAGCTTAATTATCAGTGAATCGGTATCGACAAGATGACGTTGTGAGTCGTAGAGACCTTTTTGAGTTTTTGCCAGCAATAGCATATTGTTAATTAGCAGGGATAGTTGCTTGAGCGTGGCGTGTTGATGATGTAGCTGCTCGACATATTCTTGATGGTCTCTAGGTTTACTGAGCATCACTTGAGTTTGGGTGCTCAACGTTGCCAGTGGTGTGCGCAGTTCGTGAGCAATGTCATCTGAAAACTGTGATAATGAGGCAAAGTTGTGTTCGAGTTTATCCATCATGGCATTATAAGCGTCAGCCAATGGTCGCAGCTCGCTTGGCATTTCAGAGACGATAATTCTATCGTCTAACTGCTCGGCGTTGATACGTGCCATTTTTTGACTGATGGTCGCTAAGGGGGCGAATCCTAGATAGACGCTAAAAGCCGCCACTGATACCAAGATAAAAGTGATTGCAATAAGTATCAGGATAAGATGGTGGTTAAACTGGGCAAGGTATTGATGATGCACATCAATCGGTAGCGCGATTAATGCCAAGCGATTAGAGTGCTCAATGACCAGCGCGCGATAATGACGATGATTAAGCTGCAAGTCAAAGGGTTGATCGCGGTGCTGCTGCCATAGTTTTTCGACCAATTGGGAGTCATTGAGTTTATCAATAAAATCCTTTGGCTGACTATTAATGACTTGTCCATTATGGTCAGTGATAATTGTTTTGACTTCATAATCTGGTCGAAAAATATCTATCACGGATGATGCTGTATTAGCGAGATGAGCAGGGTCGGAAAGGTTGTCAGAGCGCTGATCATCCGATGTCACCTCTGTCATATACTGTCGTAAATTAAACGCAGCATGAGTCAGGATCTCTGAGTCCATTTGTTCAAAATGATCATTAACCGAACGCTGTATCCATATGTACAAAAAAGCTTGAGATATCAGCACACATACCGTTAATACTAGGGTAGTGCGCCACAGTAATGACAAGCGTCGATGCTCCGATTTATATGTCATGCTATTTTACTTCAACATGATTGAGTTTAGAAACCGTATTAGCCTCATTACTCATATCAATGCTAGTTTCATTATTGACTGTAACGGCGCTATTGTCCGCTTCTAGTTTATAGCCCATACCGCGTACGGTATGAATGAGCTTATTTTCAAAGCCATCGTCGATTTTACTTCGTAAGCGTCTTATCGCCACATCAATCACATTGGTATCGCTATCAAAATTCATATCCCATACTTGTGAAGCGATGACAGAGCGGGGCAATACTTCGCCTTGATGCTCAAGTAAAAACTGCAATAGCGCAAATTCTTTGGCCGTCAATTTGATAGAACCTTTATCTCGATGCACACTACGTTTGGCGATATCCAGTTTTAAATCAGCTATTTGAAGCACTGTGCTGGCGTAATCTGCTTGATTGGCACGGCGTAGTAAGCTTTTGATTCTGACCAACAGCTCAGCGAAGGCAAAAGGTTTAGTGAGATAATCGTCACCGCCAATCTCAAAGCCTTTTATGCGGTCGCTAAGGTCATCTTTTGCGGTCAAAAATAATACAGGGGTGGTGTTACCAGCAGCGCGATAATTACTGACCAGCTCAAAACCACTGACATCAGGCAGCATCACATCCATCACCACGACAGTGAAGTCCTCAGTCATCAGAGCATGATACCCATCTAAACCTGTGGTTTTATGCTCAACGATAAAACCTGCCTCGCTTAAACCTTTTTTAATGTAGTCGCCAAGTGATAACTCATCTTCGACTAACAATACTTTCATAGCATACTCGCGCCAATTATTTAGGATGAGATCAATATAAAATGTCTCTATTGTTATCAATCATAGAGGAATACTGGTAATAAACCTATGCTCAGTCTAGAAGATGACAAAATTGTCATCTTGGCGTCATCTGACTGTCAGAGTGGTTATGCTAGTTTGGCTTCAATACATCCTAATTTTAATATTCAACACCATGAGAAGCCTCTATGATGCCTTTTACCGTTAAGTTTGTTCGAGGGTCAGCGGTCTTATTAACTGCTGCCATATTATCAGCATGTGGGCAATCTGACAGCAATGCTTCTAATGCCAGCCCCTCTACTGCCAATGCCGCTAACGCCAGCAGTGGTGAGGCAAACGCTATACAGAGTAGGCAAACAGTGACAGAGACACCAGCCAACAACCCAGACCTGCTCAAGAACGTGTCAGCCACTGTCTATAAAGATGCCAATTGTGGCTGTTGTAAAGAATGGATAGGGCACGCAGAAGATAATGGGTTAACGACTACTGCCCATGATGTTGCAGACTTGTCATTATTTAAAGAGCGTTACGGTGTACCTGCTGAGATGCGTTCTTGCCATACCGCCGTTACCAGTGATGGTTATGTCATCGAAGGTCATGTTCCTGCTAAGTATGTGGCTGAGTTTTTGCAAAACCCACCAAAGCAAGCCATTGGTTTGTCGGTACCGGGTATGCCCGTCGGAAGCCCTGGTATGGAATATCAAGATAAGTTTATGCCATACCAAATTATGCAAATCAATAAAGATGGTACAAACCAAGTATACGCTGAGATTGAGTCCGCAGAGCAGCAACTATAAGCCAATACTTTAGATAGATTTTTTAAATTTCAGCTACTCATTGTAGTACTGATAGCAGCATTGATGGAGACTGACTGATGAATCATACAGAGCAAAAACAGATGAACCCTTATGTAAAGTTCACCCTCATGATTCTGACGTCTACCGTGGTGATGTATATCATGATGTACTTCAATACTTATGAGTGGGATCATATTTATTTTAGTGAGACCAGAGCCTATATGGCGCTATATATGGGCGCAGCAGCGATGGAGTAATTATGCTCGCCTTTATGAGCAATATGTACAAGAAAACTAAGGTCAACTTAATGATTTATGGTCTTAGTGTGCTGATGTTTGCCGTGGGTATCTGGGGCGTCAGATCTCAAGCAACCGTCGATCAAGTGGATTGGATGCAGGCTATGATACCGCATCATTCAATTGCGATCTTAACCAGCTCAAGAGCCGATATAGAAGACCCTAGAGTACAGCAGCTTGCTGACGACATCATCGAAGCACAAAAACGTGAAATCCAAGAGATGCAGGCACTGATCGAAGCATTAGAATAAATAGCCTTAAAACACACTCCTCTTAGTACATAAATTAAATGATTTTTCCAACTGGTGGATCTTAGCTGATTTGCCAGTTTTTATATGAACCATAACTACCAAACGATCGTAATTAAGGATCTACCATGAAAATGATAAGAAACTCACGTCTTGCCATGCTTGCAGTTAGTGTCAGTGCCATGATGCTGCTTAGCGCTTGTCAGCCGACGAATGATGTAACAGAGGCTACTGTCAAAGACGAGGCGGCTCCTGTTAATAATGCTACAACAGACACTAGCGCGATGGATGCTCATGCAGGTGATATGTCAGGCGATGCGATGACGGGCATGCATGGAGAGTATAATGACTCTATGACTAAGATGCATGATGAGATGATGGCAGGCATGGCATACAACGATCCCGATGCTGCCTTTGCTCAAGGAATGCTCGGTCATCATATGGGTGCTGTTGATATGGCAGAGATTCAGCTAAAGTATGGTACAGATGCAGAAATGCGTCAGTTGGCACAAGAGATTATTGACGCTCAGAAAGCTGAAATTGAGCAAATGCAGAACTGGCTTGCCAACCATCCTGATGCTGCTGAGCCAACGTCTGATACTGAAGCCATGCAGACAGCTTATGCTAAAGGTATGGATACGATGCATAGTGAAATGATGGCAGGTATCGCTGACCCTAACCCAGATATGGCATTTGCTCGCGGTATGTTGCCGCATCATATTGGCGCAGTAGATATGGCAAAGATACAGCTAAAGTATGGCAAAAATGAAGAAATGCGTCAATTGGCACAACAAGTAATTGACGCGCAGCAGCCTGAAATTGAGCAAATGCAAAACTGGATAGCCAAGCATAATAGTTAAATAACGAGTGCTTAAGAATGGAGGTATTTTAGATAAAAAGCAGTGTCTTATATTTATTAAGGTACTGCTTCTTCTGCTCTATATTTTTTCTAAAATTTCGCTAGTGCCTGCATCAATATTCACGTCGCCACCTTTGTCTACCATAAGCCTTAAAAGGTTGAGTCTCCTAGGTACGCCATTGATATGAATAAGATTTGCTAGGATAGTGTATCTGTGTTTAAACCACCCGAAGGTGGCTTAAATAATTAATTATACTAAGTCATCTAAATCAGGTAGATTTGATGAATCTTCAACACCGAATGCCATTTGTCCTAATTTCTTAAAGTCGATGTATTGGATTTCAATCAAGTCAGGTAAGAGACTAAGATGCACAAAGATATTCATTTTATCGACATTTTTGATAGACGCGTTGTCACTTATGGCAAGGGCAGGAACGAAGCCAAACATTTCATCGTATTCAAGTGCTCCAAATTTTTTCACGCAGCGATTGAATAAGGGTTTGCTATTGTTATCAACCATATCAACATATTTTGTCTCTTTAAAAGCAAAAAATAATTCAATTTTTCTATCTGCTAGGCCTTTTGCAATATCTTTCGCTTCCCCTTTTTCTTGATAAACCCAACCAAGAGTTGGAGTAATTGTATAGGCATGACCCATTTTTTCACCCCAAACGTATAACTTGCCAAAGCCACTACGAGCAATCACATAATTGTCTTGTTTTAAAATGTCTTCACCTAGCCAAAGCACGAGCTCATCTTCATAGTCAGCAGGATTGACCATCCAAAATAGACCTTGTTTAAAGCGGCAGAAGCCCATTTTCTCCCAATAGAAAAGAAGTTTGTCAGGCAACTTGCCACGATAATATTCCAAGGTAGCTTGTTCAACAGGCTGTTGCCAGTCAGGTTGACCAAACTTTTCTAAAAAGTAATCAAATCCTTCATCAATAATAAAGTGACTCATTTTTCTATCCTTTAGATGTTTATTTGTACATATTAATCAGTGTCAATGATATTTGTTGGTAGGTGTTGGCTTGCTATTTATTATTACTGTTTAATAATGCCTTATTAATTGCCCTGTGGTCGTTTAATTCTCTATCAAGCCCTAGTTGCATCAAAGTAGCAGGATGATACTGGTAGTTGTCCTGTTTGTTATTGGAGCTCGAGCTTGAGTTGAGAGTCATAAATATAAAAAACCACACAAAGGTGGTTTAAGTAAAATAATAACAAACTAACCTTTCTTACCCTCAAACTGCCAAATCACTTCACCCCAGTTGTTGTTTGGATAGTCTGGCATGGTGTCGTCTTGCTTAAAGTAGGCACGACTGTCTGCTTTGGCTAAAGTGAACCAGTAGCCTGATTTAGGGCAGGGTTGTTCGGCTAGGCAATGGCCTCGAGCTTGACTGGTGATTTCAGGTTTAGCGGTAGGCTGGTTCTCGTAATAGGGCGTCATGTCTTCGCCTGACTCAGAACGCTTCATAAACTCTTTGTAAGTGATTTTATAGGGGTCGATAGAGACAAACTTGCTGGTGTCAATACCTGTCTCTTTAAGTACGAGTGGTAGCGTATAATCAGGTTGATTTTGCTGAATCTTTAATCCCATTTTAATGGCTTTAGTCTCGAAAAAAAGTCTAGCTTCAGGTAATCCGCCATAAAGCTTACTATATTCTTTGGTCAAAGATTCATCATAGTTATTAGGAATGATTTGTCTTATTAACTCTAACTCATCGAAAATATCTAAGCTAATCAGGTAATGACGGTTGCCTGTTTCAGGGTCACTTTGCCTATTTATTCTAATGTTCATATAGATTTCTGTGCCATATATTAATCGCCATAGCTGTAGATCATTAAGTTGCATCCACTCTTTAAAAGTAAGTGGGTAACTGTAATCAAGATATAGTTCTGAACCTTCATCTGTCGTTGCAAATGTAAAACTGTCTTTGGCAGTCAACCTAGGAGCGCTATTTGAATGCGCATACGTCCAACCTTTATCTTGTAGTTCTTTAAAGAAAAACATCATTTTTTGATAAGCATCTGCGTCTGATATACCGTTGTCTGTCTTATCGAAGAAAAAATCAACTGTAATTTTATTCAACCCTCTCTGCTCGCTAGTTACCTTATCCATAGCTAAAATAGTGACAACTTGGTCAATATTGAAACTACCGTCAGAATAATGGAAAATTACTTTCCCCATGTTGTTTGTTGGAAAGTCATAACCCTGAAAGGTAACTCCCATAGGCTGAGCATCTGCTTCTTGGAAAGCTTTATACTCAGGGTTGGCATCGTATAAATCTTTAGCAGTCATGTTTAAGGCAATTTCTAAAGGTTTATCAGGCATAATAACCTCTTTTTCTGCTTGGCAGGCAGTAGCTAAAAAAAGGAAGCTAAAGCAAATCAGAGTAATGAAAATTTGTTTAAACATAATACCAAACATGCCTTAGTTGCTTGAATAATGGGATTTTATAGCCTTACCCTTGTTCACCTTCAAACTGCCACATGACTGGCGTAGTTATTTTGATATAATTTGCCTTATTCTAAGGTTTAGATTCAGGGTTATATAAAGACAAATCTGTTCTGTTATCAAACTCACATGATGTCAAATCCACCATCGCATATTTTGATTGTTTTTGTTGCACAATGCAGCCTTTGTATTTAGTGATCTTAGGGCTGCTGATGAGCTCTTGGAAAAATAATTCAGGGTCATCTGCTCCGCTTATCTCTAATATTTTATATACTACATCTTTATGGATGTTATTAAAGGGTTCATGTGGTTGATATTTCCCAGCTAAAGTAAACCTCTTCACAAAATATTCGTTATTAACTTTATCCAATGAATAATCTAAGATAGTGCCATCATCATATTGAATGACAACAAAAAAGCCATATGCCGTTTCGTTAAATTGTTTACTATTTATTTGGTTTAAATTCCAATCTTTGTGGAATAAGTTTTTAGTTTCTTTTACATTTTCGTCAGGTAGGAAAAATGGTTCACGGGCTTGCTTTGCTGGTGTTATCGTAATAAGCGGAGCCCAGTCTTTTGTATTGAAATCCTCTTGAGTTTGGGGTTCCATATCAGAGGATGATACGCTCTCAGCGCTGTTCTTTTCATCCAGTTGCACAGTAGATTTGAGTGCTTTACCTGAATCTAGAGTAAGTGAATCTGAAGAGGTGGCATCACAAGCAGTAAGTAAGGCAGTAATCACTAGAGTAAGTGCTATAGTCAATCCAAATAAAAGAAGTACAACCCATATTATGAAATAGTTTAGGTAGATTATTCTCCATCCAACCTTGTCGTAGAAACTTAGCTTGTGCCCATTTCTTTCAATAGGATTTAAGTCAGGACTATAGGATGGTAGAAAAGCCTGTGACCATGCCTATTCAGAAGACTTTTCACTCGTTTATGAAAGCTGGCATTATCCATGACGATTACGCATTTAGTTTTAAGGCTTGGAATGAGCGTGTTTGCACCAGTCATAGAATATATCGCCATTGATGTTTTTCTCAAAGTAATCAAGCGCAAAAAGCATCTTTTCATACAGAGCACCGATGACATTGGTACGTTTTTTAGCTTGCCAATTGTAGCTATCAATACAAGGTTTACCTATCGGTGCATAGCCATACGAATAGTTTCAGCCTCAAAGCCACTCTCATCCATATAGACAATGGGATAGCCTTGCTGCTTAAATGATCAAGCTTATCTTATATACCGCTCTTTTTATTGAACACGCTTTTGGATGTGCTAAGGTCTTTTTTTTGGCTGATATTTAATCTTTTTAAGGCATAGCCAATACCTGATTTACTACAGTTTAAACGACGAGCTCGCTCATATAGATAGTCATCTGGGTATTGATTAACGTCTTGTAGAAGAGCTTCATTGGGTATACTGCTTGGCGTTTTGACTCTGGTCGTTTGGATGCTTGGGTCTATAAGCCAGCGCTGTAGTGTACTCTTGCTGATATTATAAAAAATACAGGCCTGACGGATGCTCATGTCTTTTTGCTCAATGTTTTTGATAACTTGTGCTCGAAAATCTGCTGAGTAGGTCATCTTTTATATTTCTCTTTGCTTGGTTTAAAAGCATTGTACCTTTTCTATTTTGGACTGACTATAGTTTCATTGTGTTCATATAAACCTTTTATAACTTGTATACACTGGGATCTTTTTGCATGAGAACATTAAATTTCTCTGCTGCTTGTGCAAGAGGTCTGTTAAGGCTCATTTTTTTTGTATTTTCTCAAGGAATCATACGTATCACCTAAGTTAAAAATACTCTGTAAGTAATCAATTCTTTGTAGTTCTTCTCTTTCTACTTCTGGTAGATTATTAATGTAATTGATGTTGTCTATATAAGTTAGGTAAAATGTTTTTGAAAATGTTTTCAGCTTCCTTGCGTGTGGCGTAGTCTATATTTTTATTGAAAGCTACTGCAGACAAATAATCCTTTGGTGTAGCACCATTTTGTATAAGACAAATTTGGTAGTTAATATCACTACGATGTATTATGTATGAATTAATTGTTTTATTAGAAAATCTGCTCATAATTTCCAGGTCTTCTAAACTCGGTAGTTCCCTTGAATCTTCTTGGTCACTACACAAGTCTACAGCAGCATTCATAGTTTCAACTGCACGGTCTAACGCAATAGCGTGTTCACTCGCACCTGTAAATTGTGAACAGGAAAAACTTAGCATTGTAAATAATAAAATTGATAAGAATTTAATATAGTTCATGGTATGCATCCATCCTCAATAGCTTTAAAGAAATTGATTTCATCTCGATGCTTAGAATAGCCGTCAGACTCAAGTTCTATACGTGCTTTAGTAGCATCGTCTTGAACCATTCTTCTCTCAATTGCTTCCACACTACCCATAGCTCAATCTGTTCTACAGTTCTTGTCTTTTTGGTGTAATATAGACTTTCTCTTAAAGCAGTAAAATCAAATGTTTCAATCTGAGATTGTGCTAGAAAGTTTATTAAGTCTCCTACAATCTCGGGGCGGTTCATGGCTGATTCTGGCGTCATTGCATCTGTTGGCACAACAGGCGATTCATACGATAATGCGTTGGCCGAAACGGTTAACGGGCTCTATAAAACGGAAGTGGTTGATTATTTAAAACAGCAGTGGCAAGGCGTGAATGATGTTGAACTGACTACTTTAGAGTGGGTCGATTGGTTCAACAAAACACGTTTACATAGCACGATTGGTTATATGTCGCCTTTTGAGTTTGAAAAGCGGTATTATGACAATTTAACCCTGTCAGGCATTGCTGCCTGACTCAAGTATATCGCTCTCCGATATATTCGGGGCGGTTCACTTTAATAAAAACCTTTTAGTAGGTGTCTAAAATTAGTTGACCACTACAAAATCACCATAACCAACTATTTAGATAACTCATTCACATTGTGTTCATAGTATACAGTCGTAGCTGGGCTATTGTAGTTGATTAGAATAGTGTTTTTGATTAATCTCCAATTGAAGACAGTGGCAACTTTAAAAACCTTGAGTTGTGTTGAGTTTGTATTCCTTATAATGTCAGCAGCTAAAAGTGCGCTTTCCTCTGAGTTGTATGTAACTTGATAAGCACCAAGATAACCTTCTCTTAAATCTTTGATACTAATAACTGTTCCATCTATTGCGCAGGCATCTTTTAAAAAATTAGATCCAAAATCTGAAGTTAGGTTGTGCTCTATCCTTGATTTAGGTGTACTACTTTTAGTAAAAGTTATATTAGCTTTACTAGTTAATAAATTTGTTTCTTTAATACCTAATTTGACAAATTCTTCATACATTGATAATAAAGGTTCACCAGTACAATTATTTTCAATACTCGACTCAATAAAAGTAGTTTCGCTTTTTGCGATATCAGGCACGTCTTCAATAGCACTGCTTTCTATTGAGCATCCTAAAGGTACAAAAAATAGAAACAGAATAAAATTTTTCATATGGAACCTCTTGATTTTGTAATACACCATTATTTTTGTAACTAAGCATACTAAGGAAGGACTAATGTCCTTCCTCTGATTATGGGACGCACTGCCTTCAGGTATATTATTTTTGCATCAACATCTTTGTTTGATGTGACACCACCTAATTCGCGTAGGGCTTTATTAAAGCTAGAGAATCCATCATGCCCAAAGACTTCCAAACAACCCGCAGTGCCTATCATGCTATCAGCTCTATTTGGATCATTTGTATTAGGCCCATCATGAATAAGGAAGTTTCCATATACTATCCATGCACCATTTTCTGCTGAGTCTGTACTGTGAAGCATATATTCTGGATACCATGTCAAAGAATGTGTTTGGTGATCTGCTAGTCCAGCAACTGAGTAACCCTCACTTCTTACATATCTTGGACCGAACCTTATTACTTGAAACGCTCTAGTATGTTTACCATTAGATATTCTTAGAGTATAAAGCGGAGTTTTATAATGATTTTCAAAACTTCCATCTGGATAGTCCCAAGTATAAGCATGATTACCATTAGGAGTTCCGTCCAGAGTCAATGTCAATTTTCTTTTAACACGCGAAATTTGGGTATTCGAAGTTGCCGAGTTTCGAGTGGTCGTAGTACTAGAGGTTCTTTCAGGTCGTCTCAAAACTGCAAATGGATCATAATCTGGATCAGGCATAACGGCTCCCTTATTAAAATTATATTTTCAAGTGGACTTTGATTTCTTGTTCAATCGATGTATTCATAACCTCAGTATAACCATCAATATCAGTAGTACCTTCAAACACTTCACCCGTAACTGAAGCTTGTGCAATATAATCGGTAGAGCTATAAGGAATATCATCATCGTCAGCAAACCTAAACTGAGCAGTATAGTTATCTAATTTCAAATGAACCTTAATCTCATCAGAATCAGAGCTGTAGAACGTCTCAGTATTTCCCTCAGCATCAGTTACACCCTCGAATGTTTCTTTTGTATTCTCATTAATAGCAATATATGGTGTATTGGTGTAGGCGATATCATCATCGTCAGCGAACTTAAATTGCGCTTTAAACATCGCACCAGCTATCAAGCTGGGCAGCCCCGCCAATCCCAACCCATCCATCCCCCCACCAGCCTTACTATGCTTACCAGCTTTCTCCGTAAACTGCTTTGCGGCTATCGTAATATTTGCGCCATCCAAAGTGATACTTGCACCACCAGCGGTCAGTGTAATTTTATTCGTTGCCACTATCTCAACCTCTTTAGTCGAGGAGGCGATGTTTATATCCTGCTTAGCCGTGGCTTCCAGTTTTCCTGTATGAGCGGAGAGGGTGATATTCTCTTTGGCATTGGTCATGCTAAATTGACCATCGGCTATGATATTTAGAGACTCGCTACTGACTTGATTGACTATCGCCACTACTAATACTCATATCTTGCTGCGTAGTACTAATCATCTCACCCATACTTCTATGAATAATGGTATCGTCGCTCACATAGCTTATGTCTGCTGCGCTATCGATCAGCGCGAATGGCATTGTTTGATGAGTTTTGGTTTGCTGTTCCTCTGCGATAGTTTCAAGTTGCGTCTTAATCGCTTTGTGGTCATTGATATGACGTCCAAGCCCTGTCGCCAATTGTGTTAAACGTTCGGCTAAGTGCTGACCGCCAAGACCAGTTTGGGTGAGAGTCGGGGTGTGCTGCTGGTAGTTATGCTGTCCAGATTGCGTATGAGTTTGCGGTTGAGTAGAAAGGACGAGGGCTTCGCCTGATTTTATATTGATTTGAGCGTTAGTAGTCGCATTGATGCCTTCGCGTTTGGCGGTGTCTGATGGATTGATGACCCCCATCTTTAGACTGGCAGATATCCCAGCACTGTCTATTTTTATCTGAGAGTAAGCTTTTTCTGTACGGTGGTCAGTCACCCATTCAGACAGGCCGTTGCCTGTGTTGCGATAACCGCTTTCAATCGCTTGTTCATTGTCCGTGGCAAATAGGCTAGGGCGAGTCGATGACAATAAACTGCCAGTGTTAATTAGATGCTCGCTATCGCCGATAGATTGCATGAGGGTTTGGTCATCCGCTCTATGGGTGAAGTGTGTGCCGTAGTTCGCGCCAGCTTGCGCCTCCAATCGGTTGATAGGCTGAGCTGGACTATCCAGTAAATAGCTGCGCGTGGGCGTCATATGGTTACGGCTATCGATATCGCTTTGCGCTTCGGTGATACCTGTCATCGGCGGTAGGGCATGTCTGCTATATAGGTGACCGACCCATGGGGTATCAGCGGTAATGAGGCACAGCTGAGTTAAATGAATGCCAGATGCTAATGTCGACGCATGACGCTGTTGGTGGCGTGTGCTTTGGGTCAGCCCTGTGACATGCGCCAGACTATTGCGTGCCAAATGAATGATATGAGTAGCACGGTAGTGCTGATTGAGCGCACTGTGATCGACAAGCATAAAAGTATCAGCAACACTCAAATCCGTAGCATGGGCTATGGCATGATAGATGCTATATCGATTTTGATGACTGTTTGCCACGATGGTTGCTGCGTCTATGGTTTCAGTATCTGTTACTGGCGCAAAAGCAGCTGGTGTGTCTAATGTGAGAGTGTGGTTATTCGAATGGCTTACTTCATCAGAGTTACTGCTCATCGCAACGTCAGCGGACTGCGTTGGGTGTGCAACACTGCTGCTATTAAAACGCTGCATCGTTACTGAATTTGGTTGGGTGATGACCTGCTCACTCAATGCCAATACAGGTGCATGGACACGGTCATGTAACACTTGCTGGTAGCGCAGCCCGCCAATATTTAGGCTGATTCCATCGCTATCACTTGGATCTGCGGTGGTAATAATGAGCTTTGGTGGACTGTGCTCATTCGTTTGCTCATGGCGCAGATAGGCTGTGAGTCCTTGACGCGCAAGCCGCTCGCAAATATGTGTCCAGTCGCTTATTTGCCACTGGGTCATGCGTGCTGGTGACCAGTTAGCATCTTCACCATTGTTGCTGTCATCGATGATTTCTATATCCAGCGTAGCCGTGCGCTCTGCTACCATCGCTTGTACAGTCAAATGAGTATCAATGTGACCGCGTATATGCTGATGCAGACGATAAGTGATGGGCTGGGCGAGCAGGCGATAATAGCCGTAGCTGCCATCATGATCTAGCTGATGCACAGCCGTTATATAAGATGACGAAAGCTTAGGCCACTTGGAATATCAAAGCTCAAGGTCAGAGGGCTACCGATGAGATTGGTTAATGGCGTAAAAGGAGGGTGATGCCGCTCATGGATATAAACGTGTAGCACATAAGTGTCGATACCGTGCTGCTGGTGTTGGCGATTACCATTGGGGTTTAGTTGAGCAATGATATCGGCTTCATCAGCGCTATGCATGAGCTTATCTTGCCACGCACCATGAGCATTGATGTCTTGGCGAGCGCTCGGATAGGGCGCTTGAGTGCTGCCTTCACTGGCATAGAGCCGATCAGGGTGCATAGGCAGCACGGTATTGGTCAAGCGTAGCATAGTTATGTCCCTATTTTTTTAGCAGTGGCTCTCTTTTAGCATTGGTGTTTTTTGTAGCATCGATATCTCTAGTAGCAATGACAGCATGTTTTTCAGCATTATCAAACCAGCTATCAGCACTTAACCGTCATTGCTTAGTGACCATTATCGTCATACGTTCTACATAGCGATGTTATTCATTAAGGGTAAATTCGATACGGCGATTGCGAGTGCGACCTTCTTCGTTGTCGTTACTAGCGATAGGGTCTGAGTCTCCTTTACCAGTAGTACTGAGACGAGTCGCATTTATATTTCGACCGATCAAGTATTGTTTGACGGCTTCTGCACGCTTATTTGATAGGGCAAGATTGGCAGTAGAATTGCCGACATTATCGGTATGACCGGTGATAAGAACAGGCTTATCACCGACCCGCTGTAACACCCCTGCCATATCGTCTAAGATACCAAGACCCATCGGCGTTAGATTGGTGCTACCAGACTCGAACTCGACGATACGGTTGCCTAAAGTCTCGTCTATGAGGCGTTGTTCACCTTCTACCACGACCAGCTGGTTTTCTAATTGATAGAGATCAGTTAGGCGCGAGTGAATACGGTTTTGAATGGCTTGCTTTTGCTCAAGGCTGCTTACCTTGCCATGTAAGCTAATGGTCGTCCCATGAATGTCGATACGCCCCTGACGAATGTTAGAGATGTCGCTATCAATGATAGTCGTGGCTATCTGTTGCCAGTTGGTTGGTATACTGATGTTCGAACGTACTTCGATTTCATCTCTGACAGGTTTATCAGGATACTGTGCTTTTAGTTTGTCGAGCAGTTGCTGTTTGTCTGAACTGGTAGCGACCACACCTTTGATGACCACTGGCACATTTTGTGAATTATTTGTCACATGAGTGTCGTTATGTTCTGCAAATACAACGGCGCTCATAGGCAGGGTAATAGCGGCGGCTAATAGCAGGTTTTTCGTGTGATTTGTTCGCTTGGATTTTGTTATTCTAGAGAGGACTTTCATTCAAGTACCTTTTTAATCTGTCTATTGTTGAGCAGTGACTAATTGCAGGGGTATGATGCATGGTGGCTACTATCAGCTGTTACGAATCAGCAGTTATCGTGAGCTATTATTTATTGTGCTAAAAAAGTTTTTTTAAACAATTGCCTAGTATCATACAGATATAAATTGTCTTGTAACAATACTTTATTGAAACGGGTCAACCCAATGTCTTCATCGATATAGCCTTGAGTCCAGTCGCTATGAGCGATGACCACCCAATCTTCAGGATAGTTTTTTTCACTTTCTGATATTTGCTTGAGTATACGTCCATCTGGTTTAGTAAAACTCATGAGCAGGCGATAGCAATTAGCGACACGATATAAGTAGGTATTCAAGTAGAGCTGGTGTGGCTGATAAAACCATTGATGAGATCGTGCCAAAAAGTGGCCATGTGTATCGAGTTTTCTCTATCAGAGTAAGTGACCAGCAGATGGCTTTATTTAAGCCATGGAAACCCTTAGTAAAGGTCGGTAAAATAACAGGCCAGTGGCAATGATTTGCTGTATCAGTTGCGCTTTATCGATGTTCATTAAGATCGCTATATCATGCAACGTAGTGGTATTGATAAATCATAGTAGTAAGTACTGGCATTATTATCGATGCTGAGTTGGCTATGGTTGAGGTGCTCCATAAGATCGCTATTGTCAGTTTTGGATTTAGCCATACTTAAAACTTCATAAGTGTCATTCCAAAGCGCTGATGACTTGACGGGCAGATAGTTCATCCAGTTTTTCGGTTTATCGAGATGAAGCACGCCAAAACCTATCAATGGATAATTTCTATAGCTACTATCGTGACTAGGGATCAAAACACCGGTGATAATCTCATTAGCTCTAGTATCGATATGACTGAAATTTAAAAAGGCAAAGTCATGATTACTGACATTGTCTATCGGAATTCCGCTAAATACACTTTCCGACACGGCTAGCGCTTCGCTGACCCATTCATCAATGGCATTGGTCTCAGAGATATGAACGCGCGCCCGTACAAAGTCCCCGCGAGCAGGCAATTTTCCAAAATATACTAAAGGCAAGGAGTCTGGAGTCATGGCGTTTGCTCCTGCTGTTCAGTCACGGCTGAACGATCATCAGTAGCCGTCGTGGTATCAGTAGGCGGCTGTACTGGTGGACTATTTTCACTATTGGTATTAGGGACTACAGTAGATACGCGGGCAGGCGGCGTGACATTGCTTGTATTTTGGCCAGTCGGTACTGGCTGATTGGTGCCAGAACCTGCATTGGGAGTATCGCCATCAACAGCATTATCATCAGAAATTGGCCTTGCTGTACGTGTGACACCAAGGGCAATAATCTCCTCTGGTAGTTTCATGCCAGTAAAGGGATTGGTAGAGCGACCTTGACCGGTAGTGGTACTACTGCCGCTGCCGCTGATGATTCTAAAGCGTACAGAGATAGTGATACCGTCACCAGACCATGCCATCTCAAAGATATCATTGCCAAGTTCAGTACGGCGTGCACTGTTAATGAGCCTTTCTACCCCAAAGCTGCCTGCTTCTTCAAAGACAGTAAAGTCTCTGCCATCATAGTCCTTGGCTCGAATACTGGCACCAGGTTGGCTACTTGGATTTGGCCATACAAACGTTGTCCACGCTTGAGTACCCATGCGATAACGCAACTGTTGACCATCGACTACAATGGTATATTCAGTCAAACCGCTGACGGGTAATGGCATAATTTGAAAAGTGGTTTGATTGGCAGCGCCACCAGTATTATTCGCACCAGCAGCGCCTGTGCTATTGCTGCCCATATAATTGGTAAAGTAACGGCCAAAATCAGCGACAAACTGCGGGTTGAGACCCAGACCTGCACCATTCCAGATTTTACTGGAGATTTGATCGCCGCGGCGAATGATAAAGGGCGATAACGTTTCGTTGACGAATCGCGCCACATAGCCATCTTCGCCGAAGAATTGACCGATCTCTGCAGGCGTCGCTTCTAAGTTTGCATTGGCGGTAAAGGGATACTTACTGCCTAAATTATCGAGGAAAGGCTTATAGACCTGCGCTTTCCAAACTTTATTAATCTCAGCCTTAGTGGGCGTCAGCAGCATGTTAAATGAACGAGTCAGTGGCTCACTCAACAACGGACGAACCAGTTGTTTTATTTCAGAGTTGGCTTGACTTAGGATCTGCTCATCTAATATCTGTAGAGATTTGGTTAACTCTGAGCCTTCGGGACTGAGGGTTTGTGAGGCAAACAACAAAGCATCAGGGCCGATGTCGTCACTACGAGCGATATTGTTAAAGCGGGTTCTGATATCGCCTAAACTGACTAAATAGCTGTCTAATAATGACAGATCCTGATTTTCTTCTCTTGGCGTTACTAGCGCATGTATAGAGGAGAATTCTTGAGCAATCACACCTGAGCTTGCTTGTGCTACAGGCGCGGCGTTACTAGAGCTGCCACCATTATTCATCGCAGCTTCTGCTTGCCGCAGCTCAGCAGGGCTTTGACGCAGGATGGTTTGCTTAAACCAATTGACAAATGAGCGACGAGATTCGCCACCATTGCCAGCTGCTTGATTGGCCGCTTTATTGTCCCATTGAGTTTGGCGATCTACTGTCTCAAACAGGGTTTTTAACGGTGACTCTGTGGCATTGGACAGCTGATTTAATAAGACTGCATGATCATCGAAGCCTGTGCTATCCCGAACATACACTTGAGATAAAAAACGTTTCCATTCACTGATATATTCTTGCTTATAGCGATTGACCAGATATTGTCGTATCTGTTCAGGGCTACCCGTCAAGGTAAGGTCATCTTGGCTGCTGGTGGCCAACACCCAATCATCGGCGACCACTCTTGTGGTGGCAGCTTTATCAATCTCATCACTGACGAAAGCCTCCCATGCCTCTTTAGTAAAAGTGCCTGAAATGACATAGCTACCAAGCAGTGCTTCATTAGCATTGTTTTGCGTAATCTGCGCAACCGTGACCGATGGGAAGCGGGCAGATGCGCGCATTTTAATCTCAGAGTAAACCCGCTCACGAGCAGGTTGGCCTTTGCTAACATTGGATAAATTGCTACGGGTTTTGTCTATCAGCCCTAAGTCATTTTGGATCAATGGAAAGGCGGGTCGTCGACATGAGCCAAGGTAAAACTCAAGATACGCTCAGCTTGGCGAATCATCTTGTCACGCGGCATGTCAGCGCGATTGGCTTCGAGCCAGTTGCGCCAAAAACGGGTCATCTGATCACTCAAATGACTGGCCTCTAAATTGTCATGATTGCCAAGCATGAGATAAGCCTTGAGCGCATTATAAGCATCTTCAACGTCTGTGGGGTCCGACTGGATATAAGCATCATTAACGGCAGCATCAGAGGTGTCATCAGTGCTTGAGTCTTCTGTACGGACTTCTAATTGATCGGCATTGGTATTTACTTCGGTTAAAAACGTTTCGATATTTTGTTTGGTTGGCGCTAAGACGATGATGCTGATGCCGTTGTAATATTCTGCTAGCAATTTTTGCTTAAGCTTATCGCCTTGATAGAGGCCAAAACTCAAAGACAGCGGCTTGTCGTCTTCATAGCCTTCAAGCTGCTCGATTCGACTTTGTAGAATATTGAGCGACTCAAGCTGCGATTGTAAGTCACCATTAGAATTTTTTTGTAGCGCTGCGACTTGCTGTAAGTCAGCCACGACACGCTCAGTGAGCTGTTTATGGCATAAGACCATGTCCACAGACCGACAGCCGCACACAAAGTCACGACAGCAGCTAGCGTCGCAAGCGCACGATGACTGCGCTTGTGTCGGTTTTTATGCTGCTTGACCAAATGCTTGTCTTTTAAAATGACTTTAGAAAATAGATCTTGTAAAAAATAGGGCTTGTCTGCGGCTTCTTGCTGCGCATTGAGCGGTATCGCAGGTGGGTGCAAATCGTAATTTTGCACCATTTGCAACGTCATTTGGCTGCTAACTTGCCCGTCCTGCAAGGCGCTGGTAAAGTAAAAGCCACGCAATATGGGCTTAAATTGGAAAGGGTTGTCCTCAAACAACGCATGCATCAGTGTCCGTATCATGGGACGTAATGACTGAAATTCCATTGGGAAAGTCATTAGACTGGGAGATACCGTGCGCTGATGACGCAAGGATAGCTTAGTTGTGCTCAAATCTTTTAGACCATTGACCAATACGCCAAAATGCTCTTCGAATATGTCCGTAATATTGATATTTTCTGGGTCTTCAGGGTAGGGGATGGTCGCGCCCCATACTTGGCTGCGCTCTTCTTGCTCATAGTCATTAAAGAAGTCACGGAAGCCTGAAATCAAATCCATTTTAGTAAAGACCACATAGACAGGCGCATAAACTTCTAGCTGTTCAGTTAAGTCTTGCACACGGCTGCGCAGATTCTTGGCCAAATCCAACGCATAGTTTGGGTCATTTTTGGTGAGTTCGGCGATACTGACCGCGATGATGATGCCATTGATCGGTGCTTTAGGTCGATTCTTTTTGAGTAGGCTTAAAAATGACAACCATTCTGAGCGATCTTCTTCATAAACGGAGTAACGTCCTGCAGTGTCGAGCAAAATACCTTCAGTCGAAAAAAACCAATCGCAGTTACGTGTACCGCCGACGCCTTTAACGGATAGCTTGTTACCTTGCTCCATAAAGGGGAATTTTAAGCCAGAGTGTAGCACTGCAGAGCTTTTGCCTGCCGCTGGATTACCAATGACCATATACCACGGCAGCTCATATAACGCCGCTTTGCCTGTTTGATCGCCTATCTTTGATTTGCGAATGGTTTTAATGGCATCTTGCATTTGCTGACGTAGCGCTTGCACTTCTTGAGCGTTTTCATCTTTGGCCACATGAGGGCTATTGTCACCTTGTCTCTCGTTGCCATTATCCTCCACTAAGTTTGCCAGCTCATCTGAGGCAAGCTTACGTTTTTTCCACAGGTAATAGCCAAGCGCCCCCAGCACCGTACATGTGATTAGAACGCCAATGATTATGACAAAGGTTTTAATAGTCACATAATCATAAAGTAAGACTAGAGCGACTATGAGCCCCAGCGCCAATAATACTCTTGGGTTATAGATAAGATGAAAAAACCTTGAAAACATGCGTGCTACCTAGTGTGAACTTAAGATAATAAAACGAGTATTTACCACGACAAAACACCATTAAAACTACGACTCAGATGTTTGAGAAGAGTCTAGCAACCAAAGTATATTGCAGTGCTTATGTTGAGTAATTAAAAATGATCTGTCTGACTCTTGTTGGTCTTCTTTGGCTAAGTCAATGAAGAGTGATAAGCTGATGAATGGCTTCAACCAATTATTCAATGGCATATAATGCCCTAAATGATGCTCATTTACTAGAGCGCCTTGTGCTATAAATGCTTCAAGAAAGCTCATATACGTTGATAAGTCATAGGGCTGCTTTAATGGATTAATGTCAGACATGGCGGTAATGGTCATGTCTGTTATAGCAACATTAGTCTTGTATTTTTCTTTGCTGTTGATGTCAGACGATTTTTTTGCGGGCTTTACTATCTGTTTATCAGTGGTTTTTAGCGTGGTCGTATCGGTCGGTGACAGTGAAAGCATATTGTCTATTAATAGATTTTTGATAGTCGTTAAATGATTCAAATAGCGACGATTATCACTCAAAAGCTCAGTGCGATGAGTTGTAGCTATCTCCGTTAATAAAATACGGGTACTGGCGTCAATATTGAGTAGCTCTTGAGCCGCTTGATTCGAGAATAGCAACAGCGCACCCGCCTCAGTTGGAACGACATTGGTCATTTGCTCAGCATACAAATGAGTGTCTAACCATTCTTCACTTATCTGTGAATCTGCAATGATAATTAAGCAAAGATCAGGCGCAGTTGATTTAGATAAAGGCAGTAGATGTCTATTGATGAATTCTGTAGGTGTGGCAATGGCGATATTGTTAGCGCCATTATTTGCTACGGTGTTTGCGACATCAGTGCTGTCAGTTATGATGGTCGTAATAGCAAGCCGTGTATCAGGAATACCGTAAGTTGCTAACTGTTCTTTTATGGTCGCGATTAAAAATGCTGAATCGGCGCTGGCAGGTAAGCATAGATAGATAGGAAGATTGGTTAAATGACCAGCAGAGGCTGCTGTCATTTTGTCATCACCGTTCTCTTTACGGCTGTTATTTTCACTACTTACTTCGTTGGCACTCACCAAATAATGTTGCTGCCATTCGGGATGAATATGAATGGCTGCGTTGGACTGAGTCGTATCTTGTTGGTGATGTTGGTAAAAGTATTCGGCAAGGCTAGACAGCATCTCCTCGCTCAAGACTAGCTGCTCATAAATTAATGCCTGTAAACGCAAGGTAGTATCATTTAACGCGGCTTTACGTTCAGTAAATCTCTCATCATCGAGATGGCTGTCTAAACTACTGTCTAAATCACTGTTCGAATCTAAATAGCTGTCGTCAAACTCTGAATCTGCTGAATAGGCATCAGATATATTAGGATATGGTAGGGCGGCGGCATCAGGGAGTCTTGCAATCGGTTTGACCAACATTGGCATACCATCAATATCTGTCAAATCCTCGCTCAATACGGTTAGGTCTGCCTCATTGTCCACCACTTCAGACCAACAGTCTCCTTCTGGTAGGCAGACACGGCTATAGATAAATAACTGATAAGTATTGGGCGGTTAAGCGTCTGTTTTATCTGTTGTTCTATCAAGTATCTCTGGTGAATCGGTTGTTTGTTTATCCAGTTTTTTTTGCCACCATAAGAGCGCCATGATAGAGCCAAGAAACAATAAAGGGATGGTAACAAACCATAGTAATAAGCCAGATGAGGTCAGCTGTCGCGCATTGTCTTTAAAGTACATCCAGACCAAAATGAGATACAACACCAAAATCATGACTAAAACAGATCGGCCGTATGACAGTATTTTTTTTGCGCCCACTTATTTAAACTCCCTATTTGTTGGGTTGTTATTATGATTATTACCATGTAGACAAGCTTTATGATCCAGATTTTGTGATATCTATAAGCTTATTTTTACTATGCTAGTTAACTTTATTTGTCTTTTTTATAATTCGGTTGTAATGATAGGAATCACTTTGAAAACGTTGTTAAACTATAAAATCGATAACCAGTGAGGGTTTTAAGCATTATTAAGTAAATTTTTATAATGAAATAGTATTTTTAAGTTGTCTGTAGATAAGCTAATGGATAGGAATAAATAAAAATTAGTGCAATTAAGTTAGCTTTATTTTAAAAGGGGATGATTTGTCTATATAATACTGACGAAATCGTAATTATCAACGCCTGTTTATTATATTTGTTTTTATCGTCTCAACTGTCTATGACTCTTGCTTATGATTTACTTGACTGTATCGGTCTTTACATTGCTCTCTATCCTCATGATGGTCATACTTTTTGATCGGCAGCTATGTGGGCGACTATTAGATAAAGTAATGGTGTTTTTTCATCGATTGCCTAGCCTAAAATTCAAGCGTCCATCAATAAAGACACCAAAGAAGGTATTTCATTATCGTATCAAGCAGTTTATTCGTTTTATTTCAGATATAGATGTTTCTCGTATTCCAGTGATATCGGCATTGTTTTTTGATTGTCATGGCAACGGTTGGATTGTGTTATGCCCTGATTACCAATCATTCTCTGGAGGTTTATCATGCCAATGATACCGTGGCTAGCACGACAAATTTGCAAATCAGTCAACTACTCATAGGAGAGCGTCTGCGTCCACCGTCGCCTCCGCCAGAGGAGCTGTTTGCTGAACTAGAAGCTGAGGTTGCAAGCTATCAAGCTGACAAGACAGAGGAAGGGTATTGGCCGGATAATCAGACAAATATACCTCAGACTGATAGACCGCTCATGCTCCCTGAGCCTGATTTGTCTGACTTAAACACGCAAGATAATAGCACTGGCTATTCAGGTGACATGTTGGCTACACATCTAAACAACGGTCATATCAATATTAAGAATGCTGACCGTAATTGGCAAAAAATGAACTCAGATTTTGTTCAACGGCTGTTGACTGTGTATAAAGTAATGAGTGACCAATATGGCTATGACATGGTGCTGTTAGAAGGCTATCGTAGCCCTGCAAGGCAAGCAAGACTATTGAAAAAAGGGACTCATGTAACGAAGGCAGGATCATACAAGAGCTATCATCAGTTTGGTTTGGCGGGCGATAGCGCCTTTATCAGAAATGGTAAAATTGTCATAAGCGAAAAGGATCCTTGGGCAATGCGGGGCTATAAATTATATGGTAAAGTAGCCAAATCTGCCGGACTTGTGTGGGGTGGTGATTGGCGTATGATGGATCTTGGGCATGTCGAGCTGCGCAAAAAAGGCGTGCTCGGTCGCCCAGAAATGGCTGAGATTTTGACCAGTCAATAATGATAATAAAAAGCTAAGGTAAACTGAAAGTATGAATAAATGTATGACATTGCCAGTATCATTAATCGCTGCTACTTGCTTGCTAAGTGGTACGATCGCCGGATGCAGCACTGATAAGTTGAGCAAGTCAAATGACAAGGTATCGGCATTAGCAGGCGAGCCTCCTACTATAGATGCCATGAGCCATATCGTTGATAATGGCAAAAATAGTACCGATTTGCAAAGTTTAAAAGTACAGCTAGAACTACAGCAACAGCAGCTGGCGACCATGAGTGCTGAGCAGCAAGCATTGCAAGAAAAACTGAAGCGTCAGCAGATTACTCTAAATATCAAACCCACCACTAATGCCAATGCAGGGCGTACCAAAGTAGGCACAGCAAGTACTGCCTATATCGCATTTTGGAGGAGGAGAGCCAGTTTACGGATATTGAAGTACTGGCTGCCAAAGAGATCAGTATTATCCCAAATCGTGAGAGCAGTCTGACTGTAAACATTCCACAAGACGCGCGCTTTATCGCTATTAAAGTGGGGCTGAGATATACCAAAAAACGTTCACAGTTTCTTATCCCACTTGCCAGTCTCAATTTTGATACGCCACTGGCGATCAATATTGGTGGATGCGATGTCAGCATTACTGAGGGTGTTGCACCACCTACATTTACCACCAAACTTAAATATTATCAGCAGCCACTAGTCAGCTGTTCTTAGGAGATTGTCTTGAGTAAACACAGGGTATTATGGGGAGAAGGGTTGTTTTTGCGACCCCAACATTTTCAGATTCAAGACACTTATCATGACTCGCAACGAGCTTTGAGTATGATGCTGGTGCATCCTTATGCTTATGGCGTATCTGATGTTCAGATTGACAAGCAACTTTTGGAAAGCAATTTACTAAGCTTTCAAAGTATTTATGCGGTATTGCCCGATGGTACGATATATCATGCGCCTCGTACCGACACCTTACCGAAAGCCATTACCTTAGATGCCCAAGACAATGGCGATGAAGTTTTCGTATTTTTGAGTTTGAGTTAGAGTGATTAGACGGCAGCAATATACAGACGGATCGTAGTGACAATCCAGCACGCTATGTAAGGGGTGCTATTGAGGCACAAGATCTATATGGCCAAGCGGCTGAAGCAGTCATTGACGTGATTAAACTGTCGCCAAGTTTGCAATTAAGCCATTCTGCGCAAGCGCCTAGCCAAGATACCGTATCCTTATTGGTAGCCAAGCTCGTGCGTACCACTCAAGGCATCTATCAAGTCGATGATTATATCGTCCCAAGTGTGCATATTACGAGTAACCCTGCGCTTATTGGTCACGTATATCGTTTGATGACGATGATTAATACCAAGTCTACGTCACTGTATGACCATCATCGTCAGTCTAACAATGACTTACTGGAGTTTCGCTCCTCAGATATTGCCTCTTTTTGGCTATTGCATACGCTAAATACCGCATACTCTCAGCTCAGTCATCTATATAATAATGCCAAACTACATCCAGAACGCCTTTATGAAGCATTATTAAATGTCGCCAGCCAATTGGCTACTTTTAGCTCATTATATAAGGTGGGCGACTTACCTTCTTATCATCACGATAATGCCAATGACTCATTTGTTAGTATCATTTTGATTATTCGTGAGCTACTCAATACCGTCATTGCCAGTAACTTTATCTCGATTCCATTACGTCAAAATAAGCCATCTTATTATACAGGCGAGCTAAGTAGTGACAAGATCACGCGTGGCTCACAGCTGTATTTGTCTGTTAGCTCATCATTGCCGATGCACGAGCTCATCGACATCGTACCACGTCGATTTAAAATTGCGACGCCTGACTCAGTAGAGAAACGTGTGTTGTCAGCGCTGCCAGGCTCTTCTATTTCACATGTCAGCCAAGTACCCAGTGCGATACCAGTGAGACCAGGTTTTAGCTACTTCACCATCGAACCGGTAGGCGAGCTATATGACGAAATGCTCAAATCTGAATCTATCTGTATTTATGTGCCAAATGGCTTTGATGATTTAAAAATAGAGCTGATGGCTATCGTACAGTAGTTCTTTGTGTCTAGAGATGCTGAGGTTGCAAGATGAGTATGCACTATATGGCGCGCCCTCAATAGTATTTGAAATAATAAGCATTAGGAATAATCATGTCAGGGAATAATTCAATGGGTTCTGCACCTTCGTTGTTAGATTCAGGCGAGGTGGCTTCAAAGGTCTCAGCAACGGGTCTAGATAAGCGTATCAGTAGTCAGTCGCTGGTAGACATCATGTATGACGGCTTTTACTTGGTGTTTTTATTGCGTAATCATTATTTCAGTACAGAGCCGCGACAATTTCGTCAAAAAATATATGATTTCTTAGATAAATTCGAGATGAATGCGCGCAAAAAAGGATTTCTGTCAGAAGATATCCATGAAGCCAAGTATGCGTATTGTGCGTTGATTGATGAGACCATCATGACCTCGCAAGAGCCAGAGTTTCAAACCCTCAAAGATGCTTGGGAGCTAAATCCTTTACAGTTGGATTTATTTGGCTCACAAATTGCTGGTAATGAGTTCTTTGAGCGTTTAGATGGGCTACGCGAGCAAGGAGAGAGGCGTCTACCTGCTCTGGAGGTCTATCACTATGCGATGCTACTTGGCTTTCAAGGGAAGTATCGTTTAGAAGCGCCAGAGAAAATTCGTTATCTTATCTCACGTTTAGGGGATGAAATTGAGCATCTACGGGGTAATAAGAACGAGTTTTCGCCATTTTGGGCGATACCGGACCAAATCAAGCACACGCTCACGAGCGAAACGCCACTATGGGTCATACTCACGGTCATGGCAGTGTTGTTGACCGCGATATTTGCTACCATGTGGCAGTTTACCAATAGTTTCTCGAATGAGCAGCTGTCAGCATACGACAATGTGATTCAAGAAAACAAAGAGCAAGCCCATATCTCAATTTTTCTACCTTAATTATTTTCCTTACTTTAAATGCTAACTTCTTTAACAGTTTTTATTTCAGCTGCATACGTTGTGCTGAAATAAAAACTGTTAGGACAGCAAGGTAATAATTGTTATATCGTTGGCTACTTATTTTCTACTGAGTTTTATATAAATTTCTTCATGCCAATAAAAATAGTAGCCATAAAAAAACCCTCATCAAAGAGATGAGGGTTTTGGCAAATGCCATAATTGAATCAAAAATAATTCAAGAAATTTACAACTAAAATGTGGCTCTCCAACCTGGGCTCGAACCAGGGACACACGGATTAACAGTCCGTTGCTCTACCAACTGAGCTATTGGAGAATAAGCTGCAAGTGTTTAAAACCTTACAACGAGCCTTAGAAGTCTCTAACGAGTTCTTGCTAAGTGGGGCGTATTCTAGCAAAAATAAAAAATACGTCAAGCCTTTTTTGCATAATTATCAAAGATAATTGTTTTAATAAGGAGATAAGGCTTTTTTTGAGGTTTTTTGCCAAAAAAACTCGCAATTGTGAGATAAATAAGAAAGACGCCACATAGAGGATAGGTGGCGTCTTCGTTTATAAGCACATGTTTAAGCACATGTCTAAGCATAGTTTTAAGACAGTGGCTGTTTAGTCTTTATTCAGCAACGTCTAGATCAGCCACCGCTTTTTCGATACGTGATAAGGCATCTTTTAGCGTTGCTTCATCAGTCGCGTAAGAGATGCGCATATAGCCACCAAGACCAAAGGCGTCACCAGGCACCACTGCTACGCCAACCTTCTCTAACAACCATGCTGAAAATTCAGTACATGATGACAGACCAGCAGCTTTGATGAGTGGTTTGATGTCAGGATATACGTAGAAAGCGCCATCAGGACGCAGGCAGGTAATACCTTTAATCGCGTTCAAACCATCAACGACTAGATCACAACGCTTCTCAAAGGCTTCTACCATCGGCGTGAGCACGCTTTGATCGCCACTAATAGCGGCTTCGGCAGCCACTTGGCTGATCGATGTTGGGCATGAGGTTGACTGTGATTGTACTTTTTTCATCGCCCCAATCAGCTTGGCAGGGCCACCAGCGTAACCAATACGCCAGCCAGTCATCGCATATGCTTTTGACACGCCATTTAAAATGATCGCCCGCTCTTTTAGCTCAGGTGCGGCATTCAAAATATTGTAGAACTTATCGCCCGTCCAGCGGATGTGCTCATACATGTCATCTGACACAACATAAACTTGTGGGTGCTTTTTCAGCACTTCAGCGATGGCTGTTAGCTCATCCAACGTGTAAATCATACCGGTTGGGTTAGAGGGGCTGTTTAGTACCAGCATTTTAGTTTTGTCAGTGATGGCGTCTTCTAATTGCGCAGCGGTGATTTTGAAATCTTGCTCAGCGGGGCATTTGACGATGACTGGCACACCTTCTGCAATGATGACCATATCAGGATAGCTGACCCAGTAAGGTGCCGGAATGATGACTTCATCACCTGGATTGATAAAGGCTTGCGCAAGGTTAAAAAATGATTGTTTACCACCGACCGATACTAGGATTTCATTGGGCTCATAGCTGATGTTGTTATCACGTTTGAACTTCTCAATGATGGCTTTTTTGAGCTCTGGCGTACCATCGACAGCGGTGTATTTGGTAAAACCGTCATTAATGGCATCGATTGCTGCTTTTTTGATGTGCTCTGGCGTATCAAAATCAGGTTCACCCGCACCCAGACCGATTATGTCTTTACCAGCTGCTTTTAGCTCTTTGGCTTTATTGGTAATCGCTAGCGTAGGCGATGGCTTGATGTTGTTGACGCGGTCAGAGAGGTGCAATTCGCTCATGAGAGATCCTTTTTATAGTGGAGTGGGATTGGTGAAGCACTATCATTAATTGTATAACGTTTGAGATGTCATTAGGAAACGATATCAGGCAGCTTCAAAAACTGTCGCAAGGGAAGTTGATTTTTGAAAATAAATAACCGTTAATAAAGACAAGCGCTTTTAACAGGTTGGATATTTTCATGATAAATACGCTGACTAATCAGCCCTTTAATGTAAAGCTATTTTTGATTTTTAGTATTGTAGCATGCCGTAATTAGGCTGTCTTATAGGGCTAGTAACATAAAACGACAGACCTAAGAGCAATTTTTCCAGTGCGCGAGAGTAGACAGGTTCAGTCAATTTAGAGACGCATTGATTGCGAAACCACAACAATAAATCGATAGCCTTGCGCTATGATTGTTTAGATTTAATAAATAAAATGGATGATACCTTAATGAAAAAGGGTTAATGCCATCAGCTGACTAAAGATGATACGCAAGTGTTTGACACCTGAATGCATGGTAAGTTTTGTACTATCAGCACAAATAAAAGGACGTTTACGATGACTGACTCTACTAAGAAATCACATATACTTATTACTGGCGCGACGTCGGGTATTGGCAATCAATTGGCAAAAGACTATCTACTAGACGGTCATCATGTCTATGCCGTTGGTCGAGACGATAGCGCATTGGCTGAGCTTGAGTCACTAGGCGCAGAAACGGTTGACTTAGACCTCATGGATCGGGATAAAGTTATCGACGCTTTTGAAAAAATTGAAGAGGTTGATTTGGCGATTTGTGGCGCTGGCATGTGCGAATATTTGGACATGCCAAACTTCGATAGCGCCTCGTTTATGAAAGTGATGTCGGTAAATATGGGTACGTTGTCACATGCTATCGAAGGGATATTGCCAAAACTAATCGCCTCAAAAGGTCGCTTGGTTGGCATTGGTTCAGCATCTGCTTATGTGCCATTTGCTCGTGCCGAAGCTTATGGAAGCTCAAAGGCTGCCATCCATTACCTAATGAAAACTTTGCAAATTAGCCTTGCACCGCATGATGTGTCGGTAAGCTTGGTCGTGCCTGGTTTTGTCGAGACGCCAATGACTAAGCAAAATGATTTTCCCATGCCCTTTATCCAAACAACAGCGCAGGCAAGCAAAGCTATTCGTGATGGTATCGCGAGTGGTCACGATGTGATTGAATTTCCCAAAAAGCTCACTTTACCGCTAAAAGCATTGGGTACGTTGCCAGATTTGGTGTGGCAGCAAGTCAGTGAAAAAATTAATAAAAAATAGCTTATATTGAAAAATGGCAAAAAATATTAAAAATATGGAAAGGAACGCATCAATGCTGTTTAACCACCGTAAACGTAAGAACCTAGAGACAATCTCTCATGAAGCCAGCAGCCTCTCAAAACAGACGACTAACGCTCAAGCTAAAAAACGTATTGCTATCATTGGCTCAGGTGTATCAGGATTGACTTGCGCTCATTATCTGGTGGCGCAACATGAAGTGATAGTGTTTGAGGCTAATGATTATATTGGCGGGCATGTAAATACCATCGATGTGGCGCTACAAGACGGCAAAAAAGCAAAGAGCAGCAATGTGGAAAACAGTGCCATAGATACTGGCTTTATCGTCTTCAATGAGCGTACTTATCCCAATTTTTTTCGTCTACTGCATGAGCTACAAGTGCCGTTTCAATCGACTGACATGAGCTTTTCGGTAAAGAATACAGCGCGCCATTTTGAATACAATGGTCACACGCTCAATACTTTATTATCGCAGCGTAAGAATGCCTTCAATCCAAAGTTTTGGCAATTTATCAAAGATATTTTACAGTTCAATAAACATATCAAGCAGCTACGCCAAGACTACGAAATGGCACGTGCTAACGGGCAAGATGTTAGTATTTTTACTGAGCAAACGCTGGGCAGCTATCTCACAAAAAAGCTATGGCAAGCGTTTATAGACAACTATCTGCTGCCAATGGTTTCTGCCATTTGGTCAACCAGTCTGCATGAAGTACAAGACTTCCCACTGGTGTTTTTTGCACAGTTCTTTGACAATCATGGCTTGCTCGATGTGGTTAATCGTCCGCAGTGGTTTACGATCAAAGGTGGCTCAAAACAGTACGTCAATAAGTTGATTCCACGCTTCATCAAAGCGGGCGGTAAGGTGAGAGTAAACAGTCCCGTACAGTCTGTGGTTCGCGATAGTGAGCAAGTATTATTGACGGTTCAAAATAAAAGCATTACTGATAACAATATCGAAAGCTTGAACGAAAAATTGGTATTTGACGAAGTTATCTTTGCTTGTCATGCAGACACCGCACTCAAAATTTTAACAGACGCCAGTAAGGATGAACATGAGGTACTCAGTCATTTTCGCTTTACCGAAAATACCGCCGTACTGCATACCGATGTCAGTGTCCTACCGAACAAGCCATTGGCATGGGCCAGCTGGAATTATCTGATTGATGAGAATCTCGCAAATAAAACTGCGCGACAATCAGGACAATCAGCTACTGAAAACCATACTAAAAAAGCGCAAACATCAGCAAAACCAGTGCTGACTTATAACATGAATATTCTGCAACGCCTGACCAAAAAGCACAATTATTTGGTTACGCTGAATCCAGAAACCGTTCATGAAAATGTTGATGATAAGCACGTCATCAAGCGCATCGATTATAGCCATCCTGTGTTTGATAAAGCGATGATTGAGGCGCAAAGCAGATGGTCGAGTATCTCTGGTAACGACATGCACACACATTTTTGCGGTGCCTATTGGTTTAATGGTTTTCATGAAGATGGCGTACGTAGTGGTCTACGTGTCTGTCAGGCGCTCGGTCATGATATTGCGATAAAGGACGAGGTTGATCCGACTCATCTGCCTGATGCCGAGAGCGCACATACGCCGTTTCGTTATAACGACTTGCCAGTAAAGGCAGATACCAAATTGCGCATACTTAATAAGCGTGAGGTTGTCACGGCGTTCACCAATCAGGAGCTGATTGAGTACATTGAACGTTTACAACCGACTGTTAAAAATGATGAACCAAAGCGAAAGCGTCGCTTATTCGGTCGTCATAACGTGCAGTGATTTTGGCCGTGAGATCAACGAACACTATTGAAGAGAATGCTATGTCTATTGAAACCGACACGCCTAATAAGCTGTTACCCCATCAGTTGTTCCATGGGACGACTTGGCACAGTCGGTTACTGCCAAGTGTACATAAATTTGCGTATCCATACCGTTATTGCATCAATATCAGCGCATTGGCTAAAGGGCTGGAGCTTCCTGAAGTAAGTACAGGTATGAGTAGCAAAAATAAGCTTTTAAAAAAGTTGCTTTCAAAGGACGGCTGGTCAAAGGATTGCCGTTATTTTCAGCAAAGAAAAAGCCTTGCAGCAGTTTTGTCCTGATGATTACTTACAAGGTCTACCTTTACAAAAGTCAAATAGCCTAAGTAATCTATCAATGAGTGATAAGCAGGATAATTGTCGTTCAAATTCTGTTCAAGCACTTAATCATCGCTTAAACCAAGCGTTTACTGAGCAAACGGGTAGTGCGCCAACAGGCGATATTATTGGAATGCTCGTTTGCCGCAATGCGGGTATATTTTAGTCCAGTCAATTTTTACTTAGGTTTCGATGAGCAGCAGATACCGTCCCATTTATTGGCTGAAGTCTCTTACACCATGGGATAAGCGCCATTATTATGGGTTTACACTCAATGGTGCGAATACTGAATTTTGTCATAATAAAGATTTTCACGTCTCACCTTTTAACCCCGATCGATCAGCTATATCGTTGGCAGGTTAAGGTAAAAAAGCAGCCGGATAATTGCTTGCAAGTTCGTATTGCTATCGATATCAGCGATGAGCGCGGTGAGGTATTAAAAACGGGTATAAAAATGGCTGGCGTTCCAATGACCGCCACAACGATTCGCAACAGTTTGCGAAAAAGTCCGCTAATGAACATGACCTCTGTAACCCGTATTTATTGGCATGCTTTCAAGCTTTATGCGATTAAAAAAGTGCCTTATATTCATTATGATGAAAAACTGGCCGATAGCCAACAGAACAAAGCACCGACTCCAAAAGATATTCTTTGATAGTTGAAGGGCTAACGATCAGCCAAAGAAATTTATCAGCTTAACGCTTAAGCATAGAGCATTTAAACAAGGATGAATATACGATGTCAGCACGACCAACCGACCGAGCACCCGTTTCGACATTAGCAAAATTGACCGCACAGATGAGTAAGGTCGTCAATGAGCGCGCCATTTTTCAGCCAGTCAGTGCGGGAATCAATTGGCAAGAAAACTCATCTTCCGCGCATTAGCGCATATCCAGTTTGGTAGCCTGACTATAGTCGAAGCATTCGATGAGCAAGCACCTAATACCGTCAGCTTTGGTAAAGTATCCGATAGTGTCGCGAGCAGTTCGGCAGTGGGTCGCCATTCACTACACGTCACCTTGATGATTCATGATCCTACTGTCTATCGGCAGCTGTTGCTTGGCGGCTCTATTGCGCTAGCAGACAGCTATATCAATGGTGAGTGGGATACGGACGATTTGACCGGGCTGATTCGGTTGGCAGCGCGTAACTTGGCGGTGTTGAATAAGTTAGAAAATCGCTTTGCAGGTGTGAGTAAGGCTTTTGAAAAAGCGAAGCATCGGCTGCGCAGTAATGATCAGTCTGGTGCTAAGTCCAATATTTTAGCGCATTATGATTTGGGCAATGATATGTATCAGCGTTTTTTGGACGATACGATGATGTATTCAGCGGCAGTCTATCGTACGCCTGATGTATCACTGAGCGCAGCGCAGCAGCATAAACTGGCGCTCATTGCATCGATTACAATTGACGCCTGATGATCATGTGATAGAAATTGGCACAGGGTGGGGTGGTTTGCTATTTATGCCGCCACACATTATGGCTGTCACATAACGACGACGACCATCTCTGACGCCCAGTATGATGAGGCGCAGCGCCGAGTCGATGCGGCAGGGCTGTCCGATAAAATTACCCTGCTGAAGCAAGACTATCGTGAGCTGACAGGGCAGTATGACAAGCTGGTCAGTATCGAAATGATTGAAGCCATTGGGCACGAGTACTTACCGACGTTTTTTGCCAAATGTAATAGCTTGCTCAAACCCACAGGGCTGATGGTGCTGCAAGCGATTACTTTTAACGATCAACACTACCAAGATTATGTTAATTCAGTCGATTTTATCCAGACGCACATTTTTCCTGGTGGTTGTTTGCTGTCTAATCAAGAGCTAAACAATCAGTTTGCTGAACAAACCGACATGGTCATCAAGCAGCTACATGATTACGGTTTTGACTATGCTCATACCTTGCGCGATTGGCGTGCGGCGTTTATGGCACAGCGTGAAGAAATTAAGGGGCTGGGTTATGATGAAGCCTTTATTCGCTTGTGGGATTTTTACTTTTGCTACTGTGAAGGTGGGTTTTTAGAGCGCACCATCGGCGTGGTACAGTTGACCGCAGTGAAGCCTGACAATATTGATGTGATGCATTTCTCTGATTTGTCTTCTCATGACACTCTCACCGATGAGCAAAGCAGCCGCCTGATTCACGATATTATGAATTCTAATGAAAGCGGTAATGCCAACAGTGATGGTCAAGACGCCTCCAAACGAAACATAGCGTCTTAATAAGTTGCGTTTCAACAGGTAGTGTCTTAACAAGCACTGACTTAACAAGCGATGATGGAAACAAGCTGGGATTAAAAAACGCTAATTAAAAGGATGTGGTTATGGGTTATGTATTTATATATCTGGCTGCTGTGCTTATATTTTTGGGTATTGACGCAGTTTGGCTCAAGACTATGACTGGCTTATTTTATGAAAAGCGTATCGGGCATCTGCTTGCCGATGAGCCAAACATGATTGCTGCTGGCGTGTTCTATATGTTTTATCTACTGGCTCTCTGTGTCTTGATTTTATATCCACAAATCAAAGCAGGCGCGCTTCGATTGGTCATATATTCTTGCTTGGTGGCCTAATAGGGCTGATGGCTTACGGTACTTATGACTTTACCAGTTTAGCGTTGTACAAAGGTTTTACACTAGATACAGCGTTGGTTGATTTTGCTTGGGGCGGTATCTTGACAGGTTCAGTGAGCGCCATTGTTGCTTGGCTTGCTTATCGTTTTCATTGGTTGAGCTAAAGTTAAATAGCTTCAGATTTACATAACCTAGACCATTCAATGACAGAGTGCCGTTTGTGCTCTCTTGTGCGCTGCTGTATAAATGATACTTACTATCAACACGCCCTAAATCATTCAAGGATTTTTATGCCGCAATACAATACCAGCTCGACTGCCAAAAAAGCCCCGTTAAATCATGAGCTATATATGTCGATACTCATGACGCCTGATATGGCAAATTTTATTGGCAATGTGCATGGTGGTGATTTGCTTAAGATGTTAGATCAAGTCGCTTACGCTTGCGCCAGTCGCTATAGCGGTAATTATGTGGTGACGCTGTCTGTTGACCAAGTGATGTTTCGTGAGCCTATATATGTGGCGAATTGGTTACCTTTGCGGCAAGTGTCAACTATGTGGGGAATACTTCGATGGAGGTCGGCATTCGCGTCGAAGCAGAAGATGTTCGAGCCCGTACTGTACGCCATACCAACAGCTGCTATTTTACGATGGTCGCTATCGATGATAATGGCAAGCCCACACCTGCGCCGCCACTTGATATCAAAAATCCCATGCAGCAATGCCGCGCTGATGCCGCACTAGGAGCGTAAAAAACCTGCGTCTGGAAGCTCGCATCGACCCAGTGTGATATAGGAGATATGATTGGTGAGCTGGCTAATCTTCATGATCGTTAAGACAAAATAGACCTTGTATAGTCAGTTAAACGGCTTTCAATATACGGTCTATTAATCTGGTTAAATATATATATCTGCGTTCAAAAAGCCTATATCGAGATTATTATGAGCTTAAAACCATCGGAAGCCGAGTCACACACTCCTGTTTCTCATCAGTCAGCGCCGCATAATAGTCGTGCTCGAGGCACTGGTACGCTCATTAAAGATACCACTTCTGATAGTGATTCTCGTTCTGTATTAGACGGTTCTGCTAAGTCGACCACTAATAAAGACAAGCAACATTCCGCTTCATTGGTAACGGTATTAATTGCCGTTGGAGCCAACATTATCATTGCGATTGCCAAAACGGTAGCAGCATTTATGACGGGTTCTGCTTCTATGATCGCAGAGTCAGCGCATTCGTGGGCAGATGCAGGTAACGGTACCTTATTAATCGTCGCCGAGAAAAAGGCGATCAAACCTGCTGATGAAAGCCATCCCCTCTATGGCAAAGAAGCTTATGTCTGGTCGATTGCCGCTTTTGGTGTCTTTATGGCAGGTTCGATTGTCTCCATTTATACTGGTATCACCGAGTGGAATGCTGCGGAAAGCGAGACCAACTATACCATCGGTTTCATTGTATTGGCGATTGCGTTTGTGCTCGAAGGGTTTTCATTAGGGCAAGCTTACTTACAAAGTAAAAAGCATGGTGAAGCGATAAATGTCAGCGCCATTGGCTATGTGGTCGATACGTCAAACCCAACTTTACGTGGCGTATTCTTTGAAGACTTGGCAGCTGTCATTGGCTTGGTTGTCGCTGCTGCTGCCATGGGTATGCATGCTTATACGGGACAGCCGTTTTGGGATGCGCTCGGCTCTATCATTGTCGGAATATTATTGGGTGCGGTAGCCATCTTTTTAATTAGCCGTAACCGTGACTTTTTGGTCGGTTATAAAGTATCAGAGAGGATACATGGCTATGCATTGAGCGAGTTACTCAATCATCCAGATATAGATAGTGTGTCGTACTTACATTTGGAGTGGGTGGGACCCAAAAAGATATTTATGGTGGCGGCAGTCGATATCGCTGGTAATCAAAAAGAAAAAGAGATTGCCCAAAAATTCGAAATTATTGAAAGTCAGTTCCGTGCGAATCCTTTATTTCAGGAAGCTATCCTGACATTATCTGTACCCAATGCCGAAACTTTGAGCTTACCCAATAGTTATAACCAAGATGCCTGATAAAGAGAAACTAATATGAAACTAAGTCTTCAGTCTGCTATAGAGAGCCCTGTTGGGCGTTCACTCATGGTTCGCTCATTAAGTATGGCCGTTGTCACTATTAGCGCAGTAGCCAGTCTGACTCAAGCACAGGCTGAGCTGGTAATTCATAATGGGTCTGCTCAACAGCAAAGCGTAAGTATCAATAGAATAAGTGCGAATAGCGCTTCTATTAACAATACCGCTTTTATGAATAATAATATTTCCCCAACAGATACGTCTATCGTTAAGCTGATGAAGTGATGCACATTGATGAGCAAATAGAATCTATCGTTAACGGGCAACAAGCGGCTATTAATGCTATCAATGTACAAACGCAAAATCGTACTGAGTCAGTAGGTGATGGTAACTTAAATAAACGCCAACAGGCGCTACAAGAGCAGATTCAAAAAGTGCTAGGTCAATATGCCAAGATAATGACCAATGGTATAGGCAATGCTGCTGACAAGCAGACGTTGACGCAAGCATATATTAACGCAGCAAAAACTTACTATACGCAAGCGGAAGTTGATGCTCAAATTGATTTTTATGATACGGTGATGGGTCAAAGTATCTTGTCGAAACAACCACAGATTACAGCTGCATTTCTAAAGCAATCTTTGCCTGACGATACCAGTGAGACAGAGGCGCAGCTGGGTGAGCTTTTACCGCAGATGCAACAAATAATCCAAGGTGTTTTTTAACTAATAACTGACAATTTAGCTACTTTAAAGCCCGTCTCTGAACGCGAATCTTAAAGTTATTACACATAAATTAGTACACACAAAAAAGGTCACTATAAAAGTGACCTTTTTTGCTGATATGGACTATCTTATTGATATACCTGTTTTATTGGTATAACTGGTTTAGGTACAAAGATGTTATTTTTTGGTGCATTGGCACCGATGAACCATGCATCTTTATCGACAGTACGGCTTATTTCCGTTAATAGGTCAGCGGTATCTTCGTCACCCGCATCACCAGCAGCATCAATCCCTTCACGCAATGATGCCGCAATGGTCTTATAGCGATTGGTAAGCTCACGAACATGCTGATCGACTTCAGTGATATCAGTAGGGTAAGTCTCGAGGATAGAGTCCTCAACGACACGTTTAGAGATACCATTGGCTTTACCGCCAAGGATAACAATACGCTCAGCAACCGTATCATAAGCTTCAGTCAAGCGACCATAGGTATCATCTAATAACTGATGCACACCGATAAAGCCAGTACCTTGCAAATTCCAATGACATTGCTTACTGTCCATACTCAAATCAATGAGATTCGCTAGATTAGCGTTCAATAAGTCGATCATTTTCTTTGCGGTTGCATCATCTATTCCACTTGCGTAACGTTCTCTCATGTTCTACTCCATTATGTGTATTATTTTAATGAAAATCTCATTTGTTGTTATTGGTATCTTACTTATGAACTACTTGTTGATTCGTTATAAATAATAGCAGCTTAAATGAAGATTGAAAGCCTCAAGCGTTAGGCTTTATTAGGTGGTCGTGTAATGAGTTTGTTAATCATGAAAAGCTTTGTAAATTTAGTAGTTGCTGTGTGCGTTTTTTATAACGAAGGTACTATTTATTCGTTATAAATAGGGCGTGTGACGTCATATCTAGATGCCAATATTGTAAGAAGATGACAAGATAAAACCCTTAATTACCTTTAAAAACCCTAGCTTAGACCCCACATTGTTATAAACCTTCAGAAGAAGAAAGCCATTATGCGAATGCCTGAACCGCGCTCGTCGCGTCAGTTAAACCAATTGGCCACTCAGCTACAGGGCGAAGCTGAAATTAGTGGTGTCAATGCGTCTGGGACGCAAATATCAAGTCGTGCTTTTGAGATGGTTACCGAATTTGAGCCAGCAGGCGATCAACCGCAAGCGATTGAAAAGCTCGTCAACGGTATTAATTCTGGCATGGATGAGCAGTTACTACTGGGTGTAACGGGTTCGGGTAAGACCTATACCATGGCAAAGGTCATCTCTGAGACGCAGCGTCCAACCATTATCATGGCACATAACAAAACGCTTGCCGCGCAGTTATATGGTGAGTTTAAGTCATTTTTTCCAAACAATGCCGTTGAGTATTTCGTCAGTTATTATGACTATTATCAGCCGGAAGCCTATGTCGCGGCAAGTGACACCTTTATCGAAAAAGACAGCGCTATTAATGATCATATCGATCAGATGCGTCTGTCAGCGACGCGAGCACTCCTAGAGCGCCGTGATGCAATTATCGTCGCCTCGGTCTCGTGCATTTATGGTTTGGGTGATCCAGAAAGTTATTTAAAAATGCTGCTGCACGTCGTCGTTGGGGACAAAATTGATCGCACTGCTACCATTAAACGTCTTGTTGAAATGCAATATACGCGCAATGAGCTAGACTTTGGACGCGGTACGTATCGGCTGCGTGGCGAGCTGCTAGATATTTATCCTGCGGAGTCTGAGCAGCTGGCGGTACGTGTGCATTTATTTGATAATGAAGTGGAGAAAATTACTTGGTTTGATCCATTGACAGTAAGACGGTACGTAGCGTGCCGCGTATTACTATTTATCCAAAGTCGCACTATGTGACGCCGCGTAATAAACTGGAAGCTGCCAGTCATACGATTCGGGCTGAGCTTGAGCCGCGTTTGGAGTATTTCCGTGAAAACAATAAACTGATTGAAGCACAGCGTCTTAAAGAGCGTACCCAGTATGATCTTGAGATGATTCAGCAGCTCGGCTACGCAACGGTATTGAAAACTATTCGCAGCATCTCTCTGGTCGTCCATCAGGGGAAGCGCCGCCGACCTTATTTGACTATATTCCAGAAGACGCACTGCTGTTCCTTGATGAGTCACATGTCACTGTTTCGCAAATCGGTGCAATGTATAAAGGCGATAGATCACGTAAAGAGAACTTGGTCAATTATGGCTTTCGTTTGCCAAGTGCGATGAACAACCGTCCGATGAAGTTTGAAGAGTGGGAGCGTATCAAGCCAAAAACGATTTATGTCAGTGCCACGCCTGCATTGTATGAGCTTGAACACAGCGAGCAAGTGGTCGAGCAAGTCGTGCGTCCAACGGGTTTGATTGATCCTGAGATTGAGATTCGTCCTGTATTGACGCAGGTCGATGATGTGTTATCAGAGATTACTAAGCGCCGAGAAAAAGATGAGCGCGTGCTGATTACCACGTTGACCAAGCGCATGTCAGAGGATTTGACCAGTTATCTAAAAGAATACGATGTCAAAGTTGCCTATCTGCACTCGGACATCGATACCGTTGAGCGTATGCAGATCATTCATGAGTTACGTACAGGCGTGCATGATGTGTTGGTCGGTATTAACCTATTGCGTGAAGGGTTAGATATGCCAGAAGTGTCATTGGTCGCGATATTTGATGCCGATAAAGAAGGCTTTTTGCGTTCTGAGCGTGCACTTATTCAGACCATCGGTCGTGCTGCGCGCCATATCAATGGTAAGGCTATCCTTTATGCTGATCGTATTACCAACAGTATGCAAAAGGCGATAGACGAGACCGACCGTCGCCGTGAAAAACAAGTGGCATTTAACCTTGAACACAACATCACACCAAAAGGGGCGCGTCGCAGTATTACTGATAAAATCGATACGGGTGACGATCAGAATGCCAATGACAATCAAGTGATTCCTATCAAGAGCAATCTACCTGATGTCGATATTAGTATCTTACGCAGTCCTGATTTGCTGGCGAAAGAAATCAATCGTCTTGAAAAGCTCATGAAGCAGATGTCGCGTGATTTGAAGTTTGAAGATGCTGCAAAAACGCGTGATAAAGTGCTAGAGTTAAAGGCGCATTTGATTTAGATGGTAAGGCTTAGAATATAAAAACAGTAGGCGGGTTAACAGATAGTTAGCTCGCCTTCTTTTTGGATTATAAAAAGGAGAATAAAAATTGGACACTAAAAGAATATTTGTACTGGGTAATGGCTTTGATTTAGCACATTATCTACCAACTGCTTATGTGCATTTTATGGATGCAATGATGGTTGTGGAATCTTGCGAAGAAGAAAAACAACTTGGTTTTGATGACTTGTTTCAGAAATATATCTCAGGTGAGTGTTCCAATAGAGACAAAGATTTTTTTACAAAGACTAGGGAGTTGTATAAAACAGATGATTTGAGGTTATCGATTGATACTGTAAATGATTTGCAAGAGAAGTTAATAAATAATGGTTGGTTTCAGCATTTTAAGCATCATTTGACCGATGTAGATACATGGATTGATTTTGAGAATGAGATAGAAAACAGCCTCCTATCTTTTGATTTTATTTTTAATATTGATTTTAACACTAGTACTATTTCAGATAATTTAAACAGTATGTATCCAAGTACTGAACCAGATGTAAACATAGAGAAAATCCTTGATAATGAAAAATATTTGATTGGAGATTGCTAAACCAAACTGGTCTCAAGGTGAACTATTTTATAAATTTACTTAAAAGTTTTGGAGTTTTAAAGCACGTATATGGGCATATTACCTATGAAGTAGAAAATAAGTCTGGAAGACACCTTAATTATGAACAAGAATCTAAAAGGTTAACACTCAAAGATTATGAGGTTTTGGAGGAGTATAGGGAAAGGAGAATTAGTGAACATACCACTCAAACAAATATAAAAAAATCTTTCAATAATATAGTGGAAACTAAATATTTGAGTCGAAACTCAACTGTATATACATCATTTAACGAAATAGAAATATACAATAAAATACTCAAAGATTTAGAGCTTTTCTCAAAAATATTTACAATCTATATCAACCTAGTAATTAACCAACTTAAACCAACTAAACCTCTTGATGCCTTTGGTAATTTGAAAAAAGAAATTGATGCAGTCTATACGTTTAATTATTCTGACACCTTCGAGAGACTGTATCCAAATAGTCTTGAAAGTCAACTTAATCAAGTAGAAGTACAGTATATTCATGGCAGTGCGGAACGCAAAAATATTGTGCTTGGAATAAGCGACTTAGATGAAGGAAAATTAAAAAAATATAAAATTTACGGCTTTGTTAAGACTTTTCAAAAACTTGTCAGTAATACTGATTATATGTTTTTAGATAATAGTGATGTGAAGCTAACAAGTAAGCCACCTATAAACTACCTGCTTCAAAATGACTATGAGATTATTATCTGGGGACACTCTTTAGATTCTTCAGATGGAGAGTATATTAGAGAAATGTTTAATCTGAACAGTGATAATCTGTTGAATAGAGTCACTATAAAAATTTGGTATCATGGCTCACAACACATGCAACTCGCTAATCTTATGCATATTATGGGTAAAGATATTATTCAAGAATGGATGAAGAAGGGCTGGCTAGTATTTGAAGCCGCACCCGATATTTATGCAGAGAATAAAAAGGCTGAATGATTATAACTTAAAAGTATTTTTTGGTAATTTTTGTCCTATTTCTCATAGCAGTATGCGTGACGACAAATGACTGTCTGTTGTGTTGAATTGACCTAATATTGGGATTAAAAGGAAGGGCTTCATAGGTGTAAATTAATAACTAATAATTGGTCATATCAAAACTTGTGTTTATACCAAATGCCCCTTAATATGATATCAATGAGCAATATGAACTTATAACAACGGACGTTGAGGCATATAATCCATCATGCAAAATAACAAATTCTTAGAATTAAATGCGAATGAAAACTCACTAGGCATGGCAGATTCTGCTAAACAAGCCATTATAGAATCTTTAGGTGAGGGCTTTCGTTATCCAGATAATCCACGCGCGGCGCTCATTAGCAAAATTGCCACCATCCATGGTGTGGCAGAAAACCAAATCTCCTTAGGCAATGGCTCGACTGAAAATATTCGAGCTACCTTACAAATGTTGCAAAACAAAGCATTAAAAGAGGGTAAGCAGTTTCAAATGGTGATTCCTGTGCCAACGTTTGATTGTGCAGAGATGTATGCAAATTCCATTGGCGTGCCTGTGGTCAAGATACCATTAACCGCTGAAAACTATGATTATGATTTTGATGAACTACAAAAAGCAGCTGACGATTTTGATGGCATCAGCCTACTTTATATTTGCAATCCAAACAACCCAACGGGCATCATTACATCAACTTCAAGGCTTAAAACTTGGGTAAGTAATGCACCAGATAACCATTACTTCTTGCTAGATCAAGCTTACTTGGAGTACGTATCAGATCCAAGCTTTGAGAGCGGTATTGAGTGGGTGAAACAAGGGTTATCCGACAATCTTATTGTTATCCATACTTTCTCAAAGTTATGTGCCTTAGCCGGTATGCGAGTGGGATACGCAGTTTCTAATCCGCAAGCAATCGAGGCTGTCGAAGCGTTTATGTCTATGGACAACACCAACTTGTCAGGTGCGGTTGCTGCTATTGCGACGTTAAATGATGCCAAGTTTTTAGCGCTCAGCTTGCGCAATACCAATCAGTCGCGCCAAATGATTGAGACAGTATTAGACGATCTTGGATTGCGTTATTTACCTTCACAGACCAATTTTATTTTTCATGAGATAAAAGGTGATTTAAAAACTTATATCGATAGAATGCGTGACCATGGCATCAAGGTTGGTCGCGAGTTTCCACCTATTACAGGTTTCAACCGTCTAACACTTGGCACACCTGACGAGATGGCAGCATTTATTAAAGTATTAAAGCTGTTCCGTGAAAAAGGCTGGGTCTAAGTAGTGCATTAAAAAATTGCTAATTTGAAATATCGATAAACTAACAAGACTAGGGCGTGTCCTCAATTCAATCGATTACTTGCTAAATGGGCTAAAAATGGCTAAAAATGGCTAAAAATGGCTAAAAATGGCTAAAAATGGCTAAATTTTGCCAAAAATCGTCAAATAGTTTCTTAATATCTCGATATTATTTGCGCTACTTTCCTTGTTTAACGGCAATTTATCTCATGTTTATCACCATTTTTAAAATGAGGACACGCCCTAGTATTAGCAAAAATGTTAAGAATTTTACAAAGTGAGTTGCCTATAGGGTAGCTCTTTTTTATTTAATGGATGCTATCAATAAGTGAGCATCTTACTCATAACAGCTGCTAAAGAGTTTCATCGCTCAGAGCGCTTGTAATCAGGGTAAATGCCATTTACCATAACCATTATTATCCGAATGCATCTCACCATCCATATATAAACCCTACTAAATAATCAGAGTAGCAAAAAGACGAGTGCAAGTGCTACATCCGCTGGCTGAGCGAGCTTGACATTGCTAATTGCATATTTGGTATGGGTATCAATTAGGCGTATTACTATTGTGCTTACCAATCCATTAATAGAATTAAACTCTAACGAAAACTCACTAGGCATGGCAAACTCTGCCAAAAAAGCGGTTATCGATGCTTTAGACATCGGCTTTCGTTATCCAGATGACCAGCGTGCAGCCTTAATTATTAAAGTTGCGAAAATTAATGACGTGACTGAAAATCAAATATCTCTAGGCAGCGGCTCCAGTGAGAATATCCGCACGGTCGTACAAATGCTGCAAAACAAAGCGTTAAGGGAAGGCAGGAATTTTCAAGTAATTGTGCCGCACCCAACCTTTGCTTATGCGGAACTATATGCAACCTCTATCAATGTGCCCGTGGTAAAAGTAGCACTGATGCCTGAAAGCTATTCTTTTGATTTACAAAATATGCAAAAAGTGGCTGATGATTTTGATGGTATAAGCTTATTTTATCTCTGCAATCCCAACAATCCTACAGCGACGATTACTGACACAGATGAGTTAAAAGCGTGGGTAGGAACGGCACCAGACCATCATTATTTCTTGCTAGATGAAGCCTACTCAGAATATGTCACTGACCCAAGTTTTGAGAGTGGGATTGCGTGGATAAGAGAGCAGCGCTCAGACAATATTATCGTGGTTCGGACTTTCTCTAAACTGTGTGCGCTAGCGGGTATGCGTGTCGGCTATGCAATTGCCAGTCCGCAAATGATCACTGAGCTAGAGGCGTTTATCTCAGTGGATAATACCAATCTGTCTGGTGCTGTCGCCGCGATAGCAACTTTGGATGATGAGGCGTTTTTGGCGTTGAGTTTGCATACTGCCAATCAATCGCGTCAGCTGGTTGAGCAGACGTTGGATGAGCTTGGACTACGCTACTTACCATCACAAGCCAGCTTTATATTTCACGAAATCAAAGGCGATGTACAAACCTATATCGATAGAATGTGCGACCATGGCATCGCTGTTGGTCGCGAGTTTGCGCCTATCACTGGCTTTAATCGTTTGACGCTTGGCAGACCTGATGAGATGGCAGTGTTTGTTGAGGTGTTGAAATCGTTTCGTGAGAAAGGCTGGGTGTGATTAAGCCAGATAGAGTAGTTTCATCATTAGAAAAGGGGAGTTGCCTAGTTTGCCATTTCCTTTGTTTGCAATAGGATAAAGAAGCCATAGCTAACATTCTATTTTTACCAACATCAAACGCAGTTTTACATATCCTGTCTTAAAAAATATCACGTCATCTTATAGTATTGATTTATAAGGCACGAACTAACAAGCATGCAGTCGAATGCTTGGTAATAGTCATAAAATCAGGCGTGCTAACGTATATTATAATTTTAAGGTCAGGGATATATCCATGTTTGATATCAAATCATTTTTAAGAGAGAAGTAGAAAAAAAACTCATCAATGTAGACGATTATTTTTATGCCTGAGCGAGTAGAGATGGAGCTGGAGGGCGGAGTATTAAATTGTGTACTCAACAGTGATGGACGAGTCGATATTTTTTATAGTAAGCAAGGCTGACAGAGGTCGGCTCGCATCACGTAGCAGCCCTTTACGGCATTCGAAACTGAACTATATCATGGCGTTTATGATGACGTTATTAATGATTTGATCAAAGAGACAAGATTATCGATGGCTCTTCTATATTTTAGCCGCATAAAATACTGCCCTTTACAGCTTGTCACAGAATCCAGTTGACAAAAACAAGTTCTAAGCCAAGTTAATAAGATAAGTGATGGTACAAAGACTTAGCAATAAAAAGGGTGCGTTATTTATAACGCACCCTTTTTACTTTTTATTCTCAATGAACATGATGCTTTAAATATAGTCAGTTCACAATAAAATAACAGCCCATATCCTGAAATAGCTTAGGCAGATTATTCTCCATCCACCCTTGGCGTAGAAACTTAGCTTGAGCCCATTTCTTTTCAATGGGGTTTAGATCAGGACTGTAGGGTGGCAGCCTAGAATAGATGACCGTGCCTGTTCAGTAGTTTTTGAATACGCTTGCTCTTATGAAAGCGGGCATTATCCATAACGATCACGCATTTAGTCTTGAGACTTGGAATTAGCGTGAACTTGCACCAGTCATAAAATATATGGCTGTTGATATTTTGTTCAAAGTAATCAAGCGCAAACAGCATCTTTTTATACAAAGCACCGATGACATTAGTGCGCTTTTTTGCTTGCCAGTTGAAGCTGTCGATACAGGGTTTGCCTATCGGTGAGTATCCGTAAGGTCTTATAGTTTCAGCCTCAAAGCCGCTTTCATCCATATACACAATGGGATAGCCTTGCTGTGTAAAGCTATCAAGCTTACTCTGATACGACGCTCTTTTTATCAGGCAGGCTTTTGGATGCTCTAAGGTCTTTTTTTTGACTGATACCTAGGCGTTTTAAAGCATTGTGCATGCCGGTCTTACTACAGTTGAATCGCCTAGCTCGCTCATATAAATAGTCATCTGGATGTTGTTCAACGTCTTTTAAGAGTGCTTCATTCGGTATTTTAGTCGGTGGTTTATTCCGGGTTTGTTTGATACTTGAATCTTTGAGCCAGCGCTGTAATGCGGTTTTGCTAATATTATAAAAAGTACAAGCCTGACGGATACTCATGTCTTTGTTTTTGACACTTTTAATCACTTGTGCTCGAAAATCTGCTGAATAGGTCATTTGTTATTCTGCCGCCATTTCGCTTGTTTTAAAACGATTGTATCTTATTTAAAAAGAACTGACTATATCTAGTGCAGTTAACGATACTTATATTTTATTTCATAAACCTGGTATAGCAACTTTGTAGAGATTTTGCGACGACTTTCGTGACCAACTGTGTGCGATATTGCGAATCGATAGCAGCATTGCCCAATTCAACGAGTGTCACTTGTTGCGGCGCTTGCTCACTGACGCAGCCACAAACATTGCTTTTTACAGCTTCTTGTTGTGTGTCGGTCATAGCCACGCTAGCCACACGCCAAGCAGTTTGCTTTTCAATCTGACTGCGGCATTGGTTATCAATCGCTGATTTAAAGACATTCATACCAATCTCATTTGCAGTACCGATAGCAGTACCTGCGTTATTATTCATGCCACCAGTCGTCGTGCATCCAGATAGAGCGAGGGTAGCGAGCATAGCCGTTGATATTAAGATTTTTTCATGGGTCTGATCCTTTAAGATTTTTATTGGTTTGAAGGTTTATGCTTAATAGAAACTGGCATTTTGTAGGAGTTGATGTTTGCTAGTTGACATGTATTTTTTCCAAGCAGGTCGTATATTATCAGCAAAACTTATCAATAACACCACCAACTATTATTAGGGCGTGTCTTCAATTCATCTTACAATGAACGATAGTACACGCCAGATAAAGCATTGACTTAAAATTACGAGCTAACTTTTCATAGCGAGTGGCGATACTACGAAAGTGTTTGAGCCTTGCGAACATATTCTCAACAAGATGGCGCAGTTTGTATAAGTAGCTATCAAATTCTGGATTAGGTGCTTTAGTATTGCTTCTTTTGGGAATTATAGGAATCATGTCATGCATGCAAGCTTTATCCCTGATCGCTTGTGAATCATAGCCTTTATCAGCGATGAAGTAATCTGCATGCCTAATCATGTCAATCAATTCACCTGCAACTTGACTGTCGTGGACGTCACCCCCAGTGATTTTAAAATGGAGCGGATATCCATCGGCATCACAGGATAGGTGTATCTTTGTAGTTGCGCCGCCACGGCTTCGCCCAATCGCTCGATCTTCACCACGCCGAGCTCCACTTGCATGCTGGTGACAGCGAACATAGCTTCCGTCTGTGAATACCCATTCCGTATCAGTTTCTTTTCGTAAGCTAAAAAAAATTCGCCCATAAGCCAGTTTTCGACCAGCGATTAAAGCGACTATAAGCTGTTTTCCAAGAACACAGTTCTTTAGGTATGTCACGCCAAGGCGCACCTGTGCGTACCTTCCACAGTATGGCTTCCATGACCTCTCGACTGTTTTGAGTTTGATAGCAGGCATGCTGTGTCATCGTTGATTGAAGTTGATCCCAAAGCGTATCTGTTAGTGCTGTTCTTGCCATGACTTGTACTTCTCGCAGCGTCTCAATAGATGCGGTATTGTAACTATTATTTATGGCTTAACCAATTGAAGACATGCCCTAGTATTGAATAAAGCTTTTTTTTATCAAAGCTTGACGTTATTAATCCAGCCACGCATAGGGGTGATAATATGCATAGGCTTTATAACCAATATAGCCGACAATCATCAATAAACCACCGACGATAAATAACCAAGTGGTGAGGTGTTCCCACGAACAATCATCAAAACGGTCATTAAATGCCGCCGAAATACTGGCGATGAAAAGAATGATGCAACCCAATAGCAATATCAGTGTTGACGTGAGCTCATAACTATCTACGCTAAAGTGCAGCATACAAGAATCCATGAATAAAATTTATCTTACTTTAACGAGTTCATTAACCGAGAGAGGTGAAATATTCATGAAGTATTGCTATATTTGGTGGTGATTTTTGCCATTTTCCACTGTTAATGCTATTTAGCTTAATAGCATTCTGCGCAAAGCAGCCGATTCAAACCCATATATACGTAACTCAGCACAAAAAAACCAGCTAAGGCAATGGCTCTTAGCTGGTTTTATTTTATAAAGTTGATGTCAGTTTTTTAACTGTTTTAGACATTTTTACCGTGTTGCTTTTGCTGAATATCTTTTGCAAGCTTGTAACACTCATTGATGTGGTCATTGGCGATTTTTTTGAAAATCATATAGCCCATTGTAGCAGCAACCATTTGACCCCCTAGTGGGATAAATTTCGTTACTTGTTTAGCAGCGATACGACCACCGAAGCCTTGTACGGTCTTTTTAACAATACCACGTGTCGCCATCAACCCTGCAAAATCGACAGTACGATCTTTTAATGCGCCCCAATGAATGGCTCGTGATTCTAAATCAACTGCTGCCTTACGGTCTTCAAGTAAGCCAAATCGTTCGCTAATGTCAGGTAATAGTTGAGTAAGCATACCTGCATCTACTGCAACATCAAAAAATGGCACAGGAACGATGGCAACACCAGCAGAATATTTGGCGCGTTTTTTAACCAACTTTTGACATTCCTTTTTTACTTGTTCGAGATCCAAGCTAGGGTCAATGGTATTTGGTAGTTTTTCAGCCAGTGGTGTGGTTTTCATAAAACATCCTTATAAATGGTTAAAATAAAAAATCAAATAAAAAATCTCAATAGATAGCAAGTATCTCAGTTGTTTACCATTTTATGGATTTCTGAGCGGCATACAATCATTGCTTTGTAGCAAAATGCAGAAAAATGCAGTCGCTATGCACCGTTTTTGTAAATGAAATATTATGCGTATAATATGCACAGAGTATGAATTATTTGCTCCATGCTAGTATTAAAATATGGCTTATCACAATGTACTGCAACAAAAAACGATAAACCAAGCCACCAAAAATTGTCATTGTGACCCTCTGCCAAAGCCAGTAGAATATGCACATGCTAAATTTAACCCCCCGTTATACCAGCACTCGCATCGACGAGTTGCCCGCCGCGCTGCAACCACTTGCCGCCCAATCATTGACGCTTGCCCGCTTATACGCAGGTCGCGGCATTACTCGACCTGATGAGCTAGAGACGCAACTCTCGCGCTATTGCCAGCCGAAATGCTGCATGGTGTCACCGAAGCAGTGCGTCTATTAGACGTCGCCATCGATGCCGGTCAGCGTATCCTTATCGTGGGTGATTTTGACTGTGATGGTGCGACCAGTACCGCATTGATGATGCGTGCGCTCACAAAAATGGGCGCAGTCGTTGACTTTTTAGTGCCTGACCGTTTTAAGTATGGCTATGGTTTGACACCAGAAATTGTCGAATTGGGTATTGAGAAGTATCATCCTGAGGTGATAGTGACTGTTAATGGTATCTCAAGCCATGAAGGCGTGGCTCGTGCGCAAGCCGATGGCATCACTGTGATTATTACTGATCATCATTTGACGACTAAAGAAACACCGCCTGCGGAGGCTGTGGTTAATCCCAATCAGCTTGATTGTCACTTTAGCAGTAAAGCGCTCGTAGGGGTGGGCGTGGCATTTTATGTGCTTGGACGCTTAGCCAAGCTGCGCCGCGAAGCCGGTAAATCTACCGTGCAAGTGAGTCAATATTTGGATTTGGTGGCATTAGGGACGATTGCTGACGTTGGGGTGCTTGATAAAAACAATCGCATTTTAGTGCATCATGGACTGGCGGCTATCCGCCAAGGGCGCTGCTCGCTCGGTATCTTGGCACTCCTTGAACAAGCAGGGCGAGATCCTAAGCAGTTGCAGGCACAGGATTTTGGGTTTGTCTTAGGACCTCGTATCAATGCCGCTGGTCGTATGGACAATATGCGCATCGGTATTGAGTGTTTGTTGACGGATGACTGGAGTACGGCGCAGCGCTTGGCGCAAGAGCTTGAACAGTTAAACCGAACGCGTCGGCAGGTAGAAGGTGAGATGCGCGCGCAAGCGGATAACATCGTACAGACATTAGCCGCTGCGGATACAGACATGGACGATGAGGCTACGGCGGATAACCATGAAAGCGGCGATGTTATTATTCAAAATAGATCTGAGAAAAAGACGAATAATAATCATAAACGCAGTATCGTTTTATACCAAGATGATTGGCATCAAGGCGTCATCGGCATCGTCGCTGGACGGTTAAAAGAAAGTCATTATTTGCCAAGTATCGTCTTTGCGCCCGCGGATACAGAGCGTACCAGTGACGATGACCTTATCAAAGGCTCGGCGCGTTCTATCGCTGGCGTGCACATTCGTGATGCGATTGAGCAGGTTGCCGAGCGCCATCCTGATTTAATCAGTCATTTTGGTGGTCATGCGATGGCAGCAGGCTTAACGATCAACCGTCGTAATTTTGATGGGTTTGTTATGGCTTTTAATGACGTCATGGCACAGATGGATAATGAAGTGTTTGCCGAGCAAAAACTCACTGATGGTGCGTTGCAGGCGAGTGACTTTAGCTTGTGGTTTGCTGAACACCTAGCTGATGCCAATATTTGGGGTCATGGCTTTGCACCGCCAATATTTGACGGGGTCTTTGAAGTGTTAAGCTTTAAGATATTAAAAGACAAGCACCTTAAACTGTCGCTGCGTTACCCTGATGTGCAATATCCGATTGAAGCAATTTATTTAACTTTGATAGCGAGAGATGGGATTATCGTGCAGAAAAAGTGCATGTATTATTTCAGCTAGACATCAACGAGTGGAACGGCAAACAAAGTCTACAGTTGATGGTAAGGGATTTAGCAGTGGTACAGGAATGATGGCATTATCTTATTATAAGATACTTAATAAGTAGCAAATATAGCGTCGACTTTGTTTAAGGTTGACGCTTTTTTAGTATTTCCATTCGATGGTTGGAAACTGCCAGTCATAACGAATAGCGAGCATGCGTAAGGTAAAAATCGTACCCATAGTAGCGATGTCAGCAATCCAAGCTGTCACACCCAGATTGTGTAGTGCGAAATAGAGGATGCCGCCAGCCAAGGCTGCCGAAATATAAATCTCTTGCTGCAACACCAGCGGAATCTCATTGCAGATCATATCGCGGATAATACCGCCGACAATAATGGTGATCACCCCAAGTAATAATGCCACGGGCACATTTGCACCCATACTATCGGCAACCTTGATACCGATTAAGGTAAAAACTGATAGTCCAATAGTATCTGAGAGTTTGAGGAACTTATTAACGCGTTTAGAGTTGGGGTGAAAGAATATTTGCATCCCTAATGAAGAGAGGGTGATAACAGTCAGGTAGCTCATATCCACCATCCAAAATAGTGGATGGCGATCTAAAATGACATCACGCACAGTGCCACCACCGATAGCGGTGACAATAGACACCAGTAAACAACCAAAACATCGAAATTTTTGTGTTTTGCCAGTATCGTGCCTGAAATACTACAAGCGATAATACCAATCATATCAAAAAGGTAAATGAGAGAGCGTGGGTCAAACGTAGTGATTAGTGCTGAAGGGTTCAATGCGATAGCCAGCATGAGCAAATCTCACTAAGTTTGTATGATGATTGTCTGATTATTATAAGCCAATGCAGTAGAGCTTAGGGCTTGTTCTCATTTTAAAAATAGTGATAAAAATGAGATAAATTGCCGTCAAACAAGGAAAGAAGCGCAAATAATATTGAGATATTAAGAAGCTATTTGACGATGTTTGGCAAAATTTAGCTATTCTTAGGCCATTTAGAAAGTAAACGATTGAATTGAGAACACGCTCTAGTGTTTAAACCATATATATCGGTCTTATTTCACCAAACGTATAGAAGGCAGGTGCCAATCAAAACGCAATGCTAGCATCCGTACAGCAAAGATAACGCCCAGCATAACAAACTCGTTCAACCCAGCATTTACACCCAAACGATCAAGCAGCAGATAAGTGATCGAACCTACAATACTAGCAGAGATATAAATCTCGCGTTGAAGTAACAGTGGTATCTCATTACAGATGATATCGCGTAGCAGACCACCAATAATAGCCGTCCAAACCCCCATCATAATAGCGATAATAGCTGACATATCTTGTGTCAATGCTATCTTAAAACCGATCACGCTAAAAGCCGCCAACCCAATGGCATCAAACAGCTTCAATGCCTTATCAATCTTATGATATAGATGAAAGAATATTTGTAAAATAAGCGATGTCACTGTGATGACGATCACATAATTGAGGTCAGTCATCCAAAAGAGCGGATGACGGTCTAGCGCCATATCACGTAGTGTACCGCCGCCGATAGCATTGACCATCGCAACCAAGATACAGCCAGCAATATCAAAGCCTTTGTGCTGTGCCAGCAGTGTACCTGCGATCGCACAAGCAATCACACCAACCATATCTAATAAATATAATAAAATATCAGGAAAAATTAAATCATTAACCATGATTATATTACCAATATAATGGCCATCAAAATAGATTGGCTGTGCTGGACTAGGTTAGTTTTGAAGTTGTTTATATCAATAATTTAAATAGAGTTAACCTAATTTTAGATAGTAGTTTAGCCATCTTTTGCAAATAGAATAAGCCCAATGATAATCAGAGCAATACCTATTAAGCCCATCGCTGATGGCAGGGTATTATTGAGCAATAGCATACCGCCAATTAAGGCAAATATCACTTCACTTGCCTGAGTGGCATCAACCCCAGCCACTTCGCTTGAAGTTTCCGCTTTTTCACGGGCATATAAAAAGATACTGGTTGCCGCCACGCCTGCCAATAGAGCCACAAGTAAGGTATTGAATACCTGCTTAGTATCAGGCAAATCCGGATGAACGATAAAACCCAAAACCAACCAAAATGGCAGACTGCCCAAGGTCATTAACCATACTTTGTTAAAGGCATTTTGTAGCAGGGTGGTTTTGATAGCAGGTATACGTGCGATTAAAGTTTGCAGCACAGAGCTCGGCAAGGTTTGAGTGGGGTGGTTAAGGTTTAAGGAATCGACCGCGTCCGCCGTATAACTCATATCGGCTGACAATGCAGGTGCTTCTGTAATAAGTGAGGTTGTTTTTTTACTAATCTCGTTGGCTTGGATATCAATTTTTTGAGTGCTAGTAGGCTCGGCACTACGCTTGCGCGCATTGTAAGATACCTGCCAAACCAACTGGTTACCAATGGGATAGCTAAAGGCGGCTATTAGGGCAGGCACGGCACCATAAAGCAGCATATCTTTCATAGGCACTGCATCAGCATCTAGCAAAGAAGCGGCATGCAGTCCTTCACTGATATTGACCAGTACCACACCGGCAAATACTAATAATGCATATGCAATGAATTTTTTATCAAAACGTTGTCCGAATGCTAGCAAAACGAGTAGACTTGCGACCACTGTAAACATAAAGGTCGCGGCAACTACCCAGCCTGCGACATGATCGGCCGCGTAGCATATTCCTGTATAAAAAACTCCAAAACCAATACTGCCAGTAATACACCAAAAGCCCCAATGTTGACGGAATATAGTCATTAGCTCTGTAATACGCCCAAAACCATGCTGCATAATTATAATAGCCGTGAGTATTAGCCACATAAATGCATAGCGAAGGCTAGCTGACCAAAACCAATGCCCACCAGCCGCACTCATAACTTCGTTTAACACAAACGTCGAGCTAAAAAATGCCCCCGATAATAAGCCCAATAAAATGAGTTTGACCATACCTATATTCCTATCCTTGGGTCGCTATTTATGTTGAATATCCATTTAGATGATTGGACTATTATTTGCCTTTAGCATCTGCCCAGATGATTTTATGCAGTTGCAATTGGAAGCGTACGGGCAGCGCGTCAGCCAACATCCATTCTGCAAGTTCGCGCGCCAACAAAGGTACATCGGGGCTGACTTCGTCGTCGATATCCTCTGCGACATTAAACATCGGAGAGAACCAAACCGTTCCGACCAAATCGTTTAGCTCATGCTCGATCAACATGGCTTTTGCCCAGTCGTAATCAGTACGGTTCATGATGACAAACTTGATTTGGTCGTGCTGAGTGAGGTAGTCCAGGTTTGACCATAGATTCTTATCGACTTCGCCTGAGCTTGGCGTTTTGAGATCCATGACTTTACTGACCGCTTTTGGCACGTTTGCTACCGTGAGCGCGCCTGCGGTTTCAAGCGAGATTTCATAACCGTCGTTCAGTAAACGCTTCATTAGCTCAATGGCGTTCGGCTGAGCTAAAGGCTCGCCGCCAGTCAGACAAATACGCTTGCAAGGATAGCTTTTGATGGTCTCTATAATGGTTTCTAGCGACTGCCGCTCGCCGCCAGTAAAGGCGTATTCAGTATCGCAATAGACACAGCGAAGTGGACAGCCAGTCAAGCGTACAAATATCGTTGGCAAGCCTGAGGTCAGCGCTTCACCTTGCAAAGAATAAAAAATTTCTGTCAAACGTAGACCCGCTTCAGGATCAGTGACAGGAATGGCGGCGGTGCGTAATAGTGATTCACTCATAATATGTCAAATACAGTTAAAGATTGCTAATGGGATGAGGCATTTATCAATGGTAAAAAAAGGCAAGTTCTGGTATGGGCGTTTTGCGTTTGGATAAAGCCAAACCAAAAAAAGGGATTATAACGCACCACCCTCTATTAAGCTGCAAAAAAGACGCTGAAGTTTTCTTCAGCGTCTTTAATAAAGAGGATCTGTCGCTGTCCGTACGGTTTGGGTACGAGACTCTAAGTATTAAAAATACTAAGCTAAACGTAATAACTCATTGACTGATGTTTTAGCGCGGGTTTGTGCATCGACTTTTTGACGATGATAGCAGCATATAAGCTATGCGTACCATCTTCTGAAGGTAAGCTACCCGGTACAACAACAGAGCCTGCTGGTACACGGCCACGATGAATCTCACCCGTTTCGCGATCATAAATGCGCGTTGATTGACCAATAAATACACCCATCGAGATAACAGCGCCTTCTTCGACGATTACGCCTTCAACGATTTCAGAACGTGCACCAATGAAGCAGTTGTCCTCAATGATAGTTGGATTCGCTTGCAATGGCTCTAATACGCCGCCGATACCAACGCCACCTGATAAATGCACATTTTTACCAATTTGGGCACATGAACCCACGGTCGCCCACGTATCTACCATCGCGCCTTGATCGACATACGCGCCGATGTTGACATACGACGGCATCAATACTGCACCAGCTGCGATGAAAGAGCCTTTACGAGCAACGGCTGGTGGTACAACGCGTACGCCAGCTTCTTTGAACTGTGCTTCGGTCCAGTTGGCAAACTTAGTCGGCACTTTGTCATAGAATTGCACATGTTCGCCCGCTGCCTGAACATAGTTGTCGTTTAAGCGAAAAGAGAGCAAAACGGCTTTTTTTGCCCACTGGTTCACGACCCATTCGCCATCCTTTTTTTCTGCAACGCGCAATGTGCCGTTATCTAGTTGCTCAAGTACTTGATTAATAGCATCACGCACGTCCTGTGGCATCGTGCTTGGGCTGTATTCGTTGCGTTTTTCAAAGGCTTGTTCGATGGTTTGTTGTAATGACATAAAGGTTCCTAAAGTTAGTGGAAGGTAAAGCATATATTATCGTGAAATAACTCGCATGACTTGGCGTAAAAACTTGCTTGCCGTATTGTCGCTAATTTGGCGACTTTTAGCAAACAAGTTGACCGCTGCTGTTAATTATCTGAGCTATGGCTTTCTATCCATTCTAAGATATCTTTATAAACTGTTTGGTGGTCTTTTTCATGCAAAGGCTCATGACGCATGTTTGGGTAGAGTTGGATATCTACTTGACTGAAATTTTGCTTGTTTAAGCGCGTGACAATTTTGCGGATGCCGTTACCCATATCTCCAATAGGATCATCTTCGCCGCTGATAAATAGCATCGGGAAGTTTTTTGGAATAGTCATTGCCCAGCCTTTGTTTAAGCCAGTTTCCATCAGAAAGAATAATGTCATAAAGCCATTATTGGTGAAATCAAAGCCCGTTAAGGGATCTGCTTCATAGGCTTCAATGGCGGCAGGATTTTCAGTTAACCATGCAAATTCTGATGAAGAGATGCGATCTTCAAGCTTACTATTCAAGACTTTATTCATCACCTTGGCAAACATTGCATTTGGTTTTTTGGGTGCTACTTTTGCCAGTACTTTATTGACTGGGAGTAGTACTTTAGTCAAGGGGTTGGCATCTGCTGTACCCATCAAAATAGCACCTGTAAAATTGTGTGCATGGTGCTTTAGGACATTACGCACAATAAACGAGCCCATAGAGTGACCCATTACAAAGTGTGGCACGTCAGGATGGCGGTTTTTTAAGCTATCTGCCATGACAATGACGTCTTTTAGCAGGGACTGTACTGGATGCTCTTCACCAAAAAAACCTAAATCTGCTGATGTTTTGACGGTCTTTCCATGTCCCAAATGGTCATAAGTTGCCACTGCGATACCATTATCCGCTAAAAACTGAGCGAAGTCTGCGTAACGTCCGCTATGCTCTGCCATACCGTGGACAATCAGTAACGTGGCTTTTACCACTGTGTTTTCATGGCTTGGTTCAAAAAATCATGATGCAAGTAATGAATATTATCGGAAGAGAGAATGTGGTCGTTACCTGTATCGGTGTTGGTACTCATATAGGGTTCCTTAAACAGTTTTAATGAATGTTTTTAATAAATAGTTTCAATGGTTCATCATCTTAATAAATAGCAGGCATGACAATTTGAAATCGCCTGCTAAAATTTGGCTTATTATACGGCGCTTACCATGAGCTATTGTACTGGACGTTGGTAAATCGTTTGACCTTCTTTAATGGTTGTGATGACTTTGATGTCTTTGAGCTTGCTTGCCTCTATGGTTAACGGGTTGGCATCCAAGATAACCAAATCAGCCAGTTTCCCTGGCGTCAAAGTGCCTTTGCTGTCTTCTTCAAAATACTCATAAGCGGCATTGCTGGTAATGGCCTTTAACGCTTGATACGGCGTCGCTCGCTCATTTTTACCAATGATTTTACCTGAGCGTGAAGTGCGATTGACTGCTGACCAGACTGTAAATAGCGGGTCGACAGGTGTCACTGTGTCATCAGAGTGATTGGTGTATTTAAGTCCCATTCTATCAGCAGTGGCAATCGGGCTTGAAAAGTCGGCACGTTTTTTACCTAAGTTTTTAACGTGTACATCTCCCCAAAAGTAAGTATGGTTGGTAAAGAAGGACGGCACCATATTGTATTTTTTGAATGCGGCTAGCTGATCAGGTCGGGCAAATTGAGCATGAATGGGCACAGTACGGCGATCTTTATCAGCTGCTTGACCAGTCTTTTTGACCGCATACTCGTGTGCCTTGATGAGCATATCGGTTGCGCCATCACCATTATTATGGATAAAGAGCTGATTGTCACGAGCATAGGCTTTGACAAATCTCGTTCAGTTCATCTGGGCTGACACTTGGTAGACCGCGGCAGTCCTTTTCACAATCTGGAACTGGCGTGAGATAAGGTTGGCTAAAATAGGCGGTCTTGCCTTGTGGCGAGCCATCTGCAACGATTTTGGTACCCTGTACTTTAAAACCGTTTTTATAGGTTTTCCATACGAAGTTTTTATCAGCCAAATTCTCATCTAAGTCACTCACTCCTGCCAGTGCGACCAAGTCAATTTTAAGTTTACCTGCATCGGCTTGTTTTTGAAAAAACTGAATGGTATTACGAGCTGTCGAACCGTTATGCGCCGTCGTTATGCCATTCTTTGCATAATAATCTTGCGTCTGCTCAAAGAATTTGTCTTGATTCGGCGCTAACACTTCTAGCATATTGCGCACGAACGGATACATCGCCGTTTCTTGTACGAGACCGTTTGGTTCATTAGAGCCTTTAATTCGAGCAATATTACCGCCTGCTGGATTTTTACTGTCAGCAGTGATGTTCATCATGGCCAGCGCTTTGCTATTTGCCACGCCCATGTGACCACTTGTGTGTTGTAAATACACTGGATTGTTTGGCAATACTTTATCAATTTCACTTTTGGTCGGATGACGCCCCTCAGCGAGCTGAGTTTCATCATAACCCCAACCAAATATCCAATCGCCATCAGCAATGTTATTGTCCACTTTATAATCTTTTAGCGTTTGCATCATTTTGGGAATACTATCGACTTGACCGATAGGCGGCGGGTTGAGATTGACCTGACCCATGGTGTTCGACACCATATCAAATGACTGTGCGGATCGATAAAGCTGGGTAATAAGGTTTTATCTTGTAGATTAATCTGCGCGGCATTTTTATATTTCGATTGCGCCTCTTGTAAATTGCCCACATAGGCAATCTTGCCCGCTTGGGTGACTAAGGCTTCAGCCATTTGCGGCTGATCACCCTCCATCGTGATGATGTTGCCATTGTAATAGACAGTTGCTGAGTTGCTCATATCCTTGGGCGCGGTCTGCATGGTAGTGCAACCTATGACACTCATTAATCCAATGCTCAGTACAGTTGGTTTTAGTAATGTGCTCATATTCATTACGTTATCCTTAAAGGTGATTTGATGCTTACATCCGTGTGTCAAAGCATGGTACGTGGTGGGCTTTCTATATTCTAAAAGTATTCATATTTTATCAGTGAATGTTGTTTTAAAAGATAGGAATGTTGCAACCAATTTAGCGATAAAGCCTTGTGCGGTCAATGCTATTTAAGAGTTTTGCACTGACAACTGTGGTATTGCCAATTGGATGAGAAGGTCGATCTATAAAGCTGCTGAATATAATATCTTAAAAGCCAAATTGACAAGTGCTGTATGACATCCTACGAGACGTCATGCTCATTTGGCATAAAAGGTGAAAATTAAGATATTAGTTGTCAATACTGTTTCACAATCAGGTATGATTAATTAGATAAAACACAAAGTGATAAGTCTAAAAATGAGATGATAATTTTATGAAATAGTCATAAAAAGCAATTGCTTGCGTGTGAGTTTTTCTTTTTTAACCTTTTATTTTTGCGTTATTACTCTTGCTTTAGAGGTACTACCATCGGGTTTTATACCATTAATGAATCAACTATCGAATTACTCGAACATACAGATTTTCCAACGATTAAACGTCGCGCGCTGACGACACTACAAGTCAATATGGGTTACTTATGTAACATGTCTTGTGTGCATTGTCATGTGGCGGCCAGTCCTTACCGTACAGAGATGATGTCGCGTGAGTTGGTTGAGTTGATTCTACAAGTATTAGTAACACAAAATATTGAGACGCTTGATTTAACGGGTGGTGCCCCTGAGATGCACGAAGACTTTAAGTATTTGGTCACAGCCGCGCGCGCCTTGGGTGTAACAGTGATTGATCGCTGTAATCTGACTATCCTGATGGAAGAAGGCTTTGAGGACATGGCGCAGTTTTTGGCAGACAATGAGGTCGAAGTGGTGGCTTCAATGCCATGTTATTCATTAGAAAATGTCGATAAGCAGCGCGGCAAGGGTGCATTTGATGGCAGTATATTGGGATTGCATAAGCTCAACGCCTTAGGTTATGGCAAAGTGGGTTCAAACTTAACGCTCAACCTCGTTTATAACCCGCAAGGTGCTACGCTACCTCCCAATCAGAAACAACTAGAAGCAGATTATAAGCACGAGTTAAAAGAACATTTCGATATCGAATTCCATCAGTTATTTGCCTTGACCAATATGCCGATTCAGCGCTTTGGTGCGGTGCTATTGGCCAAAAACCAATTCCACCCCTATATGGATTTGCTCAAAGCCAATTATGTGGCTGCTAATTTGACCGAAGTCATGTGCCGATCGACCATCAGTGTCAATTGGTTAGGGGAATTGTTTGATTGTGACTTTAACCAGCAATTAGAGATTCCGGTGCCCAACAAATCCCGTCGTCATCTAAGCGATTTATTAACTCAAAATCCTGCTGGCGATGATATTGCCATTGCAGATCACTGCTATGGCTGTACGGCGGGACAGGGAAGTAGCTGCGGTGGTGCGCTAGAGGAAGAGATAACAGAGCAGGCGATAGAAGAAATATCCTCGATTTAACCGGAGTCAATCATGTCAGTATTTAATAGCCAAAGATTTAATAGTACAAGACTTTTTTTAAGTAGTGGTTTATTGATCAAAACGGCAGTGACCACTTCTATCCTGTTAACCAGTATGGCAAGTTATGCGGATTTTAATCATAGCACTTGGGATAGCTTACTGAATAAAAACGTTACCATGACTAATAGTGGTAAAGCGTCTGTCGTTAATTATAATGGTATGAAAGCGGATAAGAGCAAGCTTGACAGCTATATGGCGGCGACTAGTAAAGTTAGCCAGTCGGAATTTAACGGCTGGAATAAAGACGAGCAATTGGCATTTTTGATCAACGTCTATAATGCTGGCACCGTAGAGCTCGTGTTGACCAAGTATCCTAACATCAAATCAATTAAAGATATCGGTGGCCTCTTTGGCTGGCCATGGAAACAAGATTTTGTCACGCTATTAGGCAAAAAGCGTTCACTTGATGACATCGAGCACAATCTAATCCGTGGCTCAAAACGCTATAACGAACCACGTATTCATTTTGCCGTAAACTGTGCGAGTATTGGCTGTCCAGCCTTGTCAGATGATGCTTTTACAGGCAGTAAATTGGATAAGCAATTAGAACAAGTAACAAGTAAATTCTTAGGCGATAGCAGTCGTAATCGTCTTAAAGGAGGTACGCTTGAGGTATCGCCAATTTTTAAATGGTATAAAGAAGACTTTGAAACCAACTGGCGCGGTACGAATAATCTAGAAGGGTTTTTGGCTCGTTACAGCTCGTCTTTAGGGCTTAATAAGTCGCAAACCACTGATCTAAAAGCGGGTAAAACGAAGATTGGCTATACCAATTATAATTGGAACCTTAATAAGAAATAATGGTAATAAAAAATAAAAGTGAGCGCTGCTAATTGTAATGGCTAAGATTTCGATAATTATTCCAGTACTCAATGAAGCAGATAATTTGCCTCTATTGTTTGATAATATCAATAGGTTAAATCCAAAACCGCAGCAAGTAAGGTTGATGGTGGCTCAAACGATGATTCTATTGCCATGATCCGAAGTTTTATTAATGAGTTAATGCCTGATAATGATCGTAAAATTGATTGGCAAATGACTGAGTCTAAAGCAGGGCGCGCGCTGCAAATGAATACAGGTGCAGCGTTAGCAACTGGTGAGGTATTACTTTTTTTGCATGCCGATACGCAATTGCCAATGGATGCTATAGAGAGTGTTTCTGAGGCGATGAAACGGGCAGAGTGGGGACGTTTTAATGTGCAAATAGCCAGTCGTCAACTGATACTGCGATTGGTCAGTCAAATGATAATTAGCTCACGGTTGAGCGGAATCGCGACAGGCGACCAAGCTATTTTTATTAGCCAGTCTTTATTTGAGCAAATCGGTGGCTATCCTAACCAAGCGTTGATGGAAGATGTCGAGCTTTGCAAACAGCTAAAAGGTAAGCAGTTAAAAATATTGCTAAACCTGCTTGTCTGAAAAGCCAAGTCATTACTTCGGCAAGACGTTGGCAACAGCACGGCAATTGGCGGACGATTATTTTGATGTGGCACCTACGATTTGATTATTGGCGCGGTGTATCGGCCGATAATATCAAAGCTCGTTATTATAAATAAAAGCATAAACTCTTACCATGAATCAAAAACCACAAACTTGTATTATCCTTTTCGCCAAGTTCCCCGCACAGGACATGGCAAAAACGCGCTTGCAACCCGCGCTTGGCATTGAAGGTGCCGCGCAAATGGCACGTAGACTGCTATTGCATAGTATAGAGCAGGCCTTAGCTACTGGCTTTGCCGTGGAGTTATGCGTCAGTCCTGCGCCAACTGATCCATGCTGGCAAGCGCTTAATTTGCCTGACTCGCTGCAATGGTCAGCACAAGCAGATGGTGATTTGGGTTTGCGTATGTTAACCGCCAGTCAGCGTGCGTTACACCCTCTCGAAACGAAACGCTTTGAACAGGTTTTATTAATCGGTACGGACTGTCCTAGTCTCACAACTATTCGTATTCGACAGGCTGCCCAACAGTTAGAAACACAAGATAGCGTGATGATTCCGGCTTTTGATGGTGGTTATGTGCTGTTTGGTTTTAAGCAAGTTGCTGCTCGTTTATTTAGCACTATCGAATGGAGTACAGCGAGCGTAGCAAAGGTCACTCAACAGCGCTTGGCAGAATTGAGCTGGTCTGTAGCGTTGTTAGCGCCTTTGCCTGATATCGATGAGCCTGAAGATTTACCGTATTTACCTGAATGTTGGCTTGGTGATTGCAAGTTTATTGAGAACTAAGAATTGATAACGTCTTATCATTTGAGATTTTTAGGTGTTAAAAAGCCATCAAACTATTGTGTAGACCCTATTGGGTTGATTATAGTTTGATGGCTTTTTTGTTGACCATAAATGCATACTGCTAAGGCAATAATACTAAAAGTCTGGTCTTGGTCTCATCGCTCATCGCTTCTACTGGCGTTACTAACGCTTGAGCTAAAGCTGTATGGGCAATAGAGTCAGGCTGTTCTGCTGCTAGTAGGTCGACCGCTTGTTTAATAACGTGCTGCGCATTATCGGCGTTTTTCATCAAATTCTGAATAGCATAATCGGCACTAACGGCTTCCTCATTCGGATGCCAACAATCAAAATCTGTCACTAATGCGAGTGTTGCGTAAGCCATACTCGCTTCACGTGCAAGCTTGGCCTCTGGCATATTGGTCATGCCGATGATGTCCGCTTGCATCTGCCGATACCAGTTTGACTCTGCACGAGTGGAAAACTGCGGCCCTTCGATACAGACATACGTGGCTTTTGCATGACATTGACCTTCAGCTATCTGCGCCTGAGTATAAGCACGCGTTAGAATATCCGCGACTTTAGGACATAAAGGATCAGCCATCGCGACGTGTGCCACTGCTCCTTCCCCAAAAAAACTACTTTTTCGATGCTTAGTCATATCAATCATTTGATCGGGAATGACCATATCTAAGGGTTTAAGCGCTTCTCTTAATGAGCCCACTGCCGATACCGAAATGACGTAACGTACGCCCAAAGTTTTGAGGGCATAAATATTGGCGCGATAAGGCACTTCGGAAGGGGTGAGTTTGTGACCTTGACCATGACGAGTTAGAAAAGCGACCTTTACGCCATTTAATTCACCTAAGACAATATCATCAGAGGGTTTGCCGTAAGGCGTCGATATGCTGACACTACGTTTATTGGTTAAATCTTGCATCTGATAAAGACCACTACCGCCAATGATGGCGATATCGGCAGATACTAATGCTGATACTGCCGCTGACTTTTCTACACTAGATATTGTCATAAAGGTTTTCCCTATTTTTAGAGTAACAGATAACGTTGCCAAGATATGTGGTGACGAATTTATAAATTTAGACGGGATCTACTTTAAGTGAGCTGCCTTACAAGATAACGGCTTAGGGTTTATATATAAAATATAATCAATCCTACAGTATGGTAAAAGTGCATTAAGAGCTACCATCTAGTCATTTTATATCAGTATTTTTTTGTCAAATAACAAATAGTCTCGTTTATATTTAGATGATTATAAAGGTTTACAATAAACACAGACTTTGGTTAAATGAATTATATTATGAAACATTGTTCCGCATAGAAAAACTATATTTGGCTATTGATTCATTACAAGAACTGCTGCGCCTTTACTTAAATAGCTTCGCATATAAAGTGTGAGTGTAGAGGGAATCTGGATGGCAGTTTATTTATAGCAAGAATTGCTATATTATTACAGGTCTGTAACGCATCACTATTGATATATTGATGCCGTTAAGTGTATTAACTCGATTATTTCAAGGATGAATTCAATGCTCAACTCTCTAAAATCTCCGTTACTTTTATCAGCAATGTTAAGCGCCACTTTAGGTCTGACAGCATGCTCATCACCAAGTTCAGAAAGTACAGACAGTACGGCAACAGATAGCGCTGCTACTGACACTGCCGCCGACAAGCTGGATACCAAGTTTCTGACCATCGCCACTGGCGGAGCATCTGGCCCTTATAACATCATCGGCACTTCATTATCAGAAGTCTATGTCAAAACCTTTGGGGTCAACTCAAAACACAAACTACTGGGGCTTCAGTCGAAAATGTCAATCTATTGACCCAAGGTAAAGTCGATATGGTATTGGCGCTTAGTGATGTAGTCACCGACGCGGTCGAAGGCAAAAACAACTTTGATAAGCCAATAACCAACATCCAACAGATTGCAGTCTTGTACCCTAATGTGGTGCAAATTGTCACCACCAAAAAATCTGGCATCAAAAATATTGAAGACTTACGTGGTAAGCGCATCGCTGTGGGCGATCAAGGCTCTGGCACAGAAGTAAATGCTCGGACGCTATTAGAAGGGTTTGGTATCACATATGATGACGTTACCGTTGATTATTTAGGCTTTCGGAAGCAGCGGACGGTATGAAAGCGGGTAAAATTGAAGCGGCTTTCTTTAGTAGTGGTCTGCCAAACTCTTCATTGATGGAGCTAGAGCAGGGCTTAGACTTACAGTTGATCACCATCAATCAAGACAAGCTACAAGAAATCATTGCGACTAAGCCTTACTTTAAGACCTTTGAGATTCCTGCTGGCACTTATGGCAATGACGCCGCGATTCCAACCGCAGCAATCATGAATGCTCTATTGGTTAGCTCTGAGTTGTCTGAAGCAGATGGTTACAAGCTGACCAAAGCGTTATTTGACAATTTAGACGGTCTAAAAACAGCGCACCAAGCGGCTAATGATATTAGCTTAGCAACCGCTCGTGAAGGTATGGTCGCACCTATCCATCCTGGCGCTAAAAAGTACTATGATGAGCAAGCAGCTAAATAAGCGTTTAGGGTTATTGATTGGCGTGGCAGGCATTGCCGCGCTGGTTTTTTTTACGCTATGGCATCTCTTTGTTCGTCAGCCTGTGGTGGAAGTGCGTGTTGCAGGCGTTGACGGTGCTAACGACAAGGTTTGCTACTTTGTCGAGCCAAATTTTCAATTGCGCTGGATACACTCTGTAGAAAAACAATGGGGGAAGAGCAATACCAACGTATAGACAGCAGCAGTACAGAAGACGCTGAATTGCTGCTGACCACCACTTATTTTGAAGCTTTTGGGGCGGGTACACCCTCAACCGAAGCACTTGCTCCCATACAAAAACCTGGCTATCTGGGTTATCAAATCAATGAGAAATTGCCTAAGCTCAATTGGGTGGTCTCACGGCTTACCAAAGGTGAGATTGACTATGGTAATTACCAGATGCTCATTCATCGCTGGGTGCCAGACTATTCTGAAGTAACGATCATGCCGAAAACGTATGGTTTCATTGATAGATTTAACAAGGACTTGTGTCATGAACTCCCAAGTGATGGATCACAATAATGTGACAACGATGTCAGATAACCATATCAAGAACGACTTGCCTATACATTCCAACACGGATGCTGATACTCATGTCGACGCTGAACTTGAGGCGCAAGCCCACAATAAAGCCATATTAGAAAAGTATGATAGAGAATCCATCACAAGGCACATCACTCAAGGGCCAGTGAAGTATTTTATCGCTGGACTTTGCATTTTATATTCACTGTTTCATTTATATATCACCTTTAATCCCATGCCAGCGCTGCTACAGCGCTCTGTACACGTGGGCATTGGTTTTGCCTTAATTTTCTTAATTTTCCCCGCAAGTAAAAAAAGCAGCCGTCAGCGCGTGGCATGGTATGACTGGATATGGTTTGCCCTGTCATTGTCTGGTATGGCTTATCTCATATATGAGTATCAAGATATCGTGACCTCACGTGGCGGTATGGCCAATCAGATGGATGTGATATTTTCGCTGATTACGGTAGTCTGCGTATTAGAAGGCAGTCGCCGTATCACAGGTTGGATTTTACCGATATTGGCAGGGATATTTTTGGCGTATCCGTTTGTCAGCCATTTGGACTTTATGCCCGATAGGCTGCTGACGCGTCCTTATGACATGGGTGATATTTTTGGTCAATTATTCTTAAAAACGGAAGGTTTATATTCTGTTGCGATTGGTGCATCGGTCACTTTTATCTTCTTATTCATTCTTTTTGGTGCATTCTTAGCGCGCTCAGGGATGGGACAGCTGTTTAATGATTTGGCATTGGCAATCGCGGGTCACAAAAAAGGTGGTCCGGCAAAAGTAGCAGTGATTTCTAGTGGCTTTATGGGTAGTATTAATGGCTCTGCTTTGTCAAACGTGGTCAGTACTGGTGCCTTTACCATTCCACTCATGAAAAAGGTTGGTTACCACAAAGATTTTGCGGGTGCCGTTGAGGCAAGTGCCTCTGTTGGCGGGCAAATATTACCGCCAATTATGGGCGCGAGTGCCTTTATCATGGCGGAGACAACAGGCTTGCCGTATAGCACAATTGCGTTGGCGGCCTTATTGCCAGCGATATTGTATTATCTGGGCGTCATTGCGCAGGTACATTTTCGCGCTGGTCGTCGTGATCTAAAAGGTATCGCTAAAGAAAGCTTGCCAGCCGTGAAAGAAGTGTTAAAAGCCCGCGGTCATATGCTGCTACCGATTGTATTTTTGATTTTCTTATTAATCAGAAATGTGCCCGTCGGATATGCAGCGGCTTATACCATTGGTTTTACTGTCGTAGTTAGTATGCTGCGAAAAGAGACCAGGATGGGTTTCTCTGACATTTTGGGTGCATTAGAAGATGGCGCACGCCAGTCGCTCGCGGTCATGGCAGCTTGTGCAGTCGTCGGTATTATCATCGGAGTCGTGAGTCTAACCAGCTTTGGAACGGTGATGACCTCATCAATTGTCACACTTGGTGCAGGGTCATTATTTTTCACGCTCATTTTGACCATGCTTGCCTCGATGGTATTGGGCATGGGACTACCGTCTATTCCTGCCTATATTATTACGGCAACGATGGCAGCACCCGCCTTAGCTGGCTTTGATATCCCAATTTTATCAGCGCACATGTTTGTTTTCTACTTTGGTATTTTTGCCAATATTACACCGCCTGTGTGTCTAGCCGCCTTTGCTGGTGCGGGCATATCTGGTGGCGATCCGATGAAGACAGGGTTCTTATCGCTCAAACTGGCACTCGCCGGATTTATCGTGCCGTTTATGTTTATCTATAGTCCAGCGATGTTAATGATTGATCCTACTGGGCTTGCGGTAACTGCTAAGGACTTCCCGCTACCACCTATTATCGATATTATCACGGTAGTATTGACATCAATTACGGGTGTTCTCGCACTTAGTGCAGCATTAGAGGGTTATTTTAAAAGCGATATGAGCCCAGTAACACGCGTTATTTTGGCAATCGGAGCTTTGCTATTATCTATCCTGGAATAACGACTGGTCTAGTGGGTGGCGTGATCGTTATTGCTATCGCCATCCTTAATACTAGAAACAGTGGCGAGCCAACGCCCACTTTAACCATTTAAGACGTTTCGGTTGAAGGTTTTAATAATTCGTTAAAGTCATAAAAAAGGGTGAATAACAGTTTATGTTATTCACCCTTTTTACATGCTTAACTTAATTTTTAAGTATTAGCTCATTAAACCCTGACACTTAACAACCAAGTTTGCCTTCTGCTGCCAAGGCTTTTTTACTACGAATTGGTGCAGGGCAGTCTTCACCGTAATATTGACGATCGGCAAAATAGCTTGAGCGTACCATCGGGCCTGCCCAAATATTAAAGAAGCCAATCTTTTTGCCATAATCCATATAACGTTGGAACTCATCTGGATGCACATAGCGATCAACGGGCGCATGATTCTTACTAGGTTGCAGGTACTGACCAACCGTAATCATATCCACATTGTGCGCTTTTAGGTCATCAAGCAGAGCATAAATCTCTTCTTCAGTCTCACCAAGGCCAACCATAAAACCGCACTTGGTGGCAATATCAGGGCGACGCTCTTTATAGAGCTTGAGCAAATCTAACGAATGCTGATAGTCAGAACCTGGACGGAAAGCTTTATACAGGCGTGGCACGGTTTCGATATTGTGGTTAAAGACATCTGGTGGTGTTTCTGTCAGTAGGTCTAAAGCCACTTCCATACGACCACGGAAATCTGGCACCAATATTTCAATGAGGCAATTTGGGCTAAGTGCGCGAGATTCATTGAGTACTTCTACGAAGTGCGCAGCACCGCCATCTTTTAGATCGTCACGATCCACAGAGGTGATTACTGCATATTTAAGCTGCAAGCCTAAAATGGTCTCGGCAGTATGGCGCGGCTCATCTGCATCTAGCTCATTTGGACGACCATGACCGACGTCACAGAATGGACAGCGACGGGTACAGATATCACCCATAATCATAAAAGTAGCCGTACCATCAGCGAAGCACTGCGGCAGGTTAGGGCAGGCCGCTTCCTCGCAGACAGTATAGAGCTTCTGCTCACGCAAGGGTAGCTTTGATACGCGCCACTTCAGCAGGTGAGGACATTTTAACCCGAATCCAATCTGGCTTTTCTTTGCCTCGATGGTCGGAATCATTTAATTGGGATACGTGCAACTTTATCGTAGCCACGTAGTTTTTCGCCTTGAATGGCTTTTTTAGGTTTGACCCTAGCAGCAGGCACATGTGTTGTACGGCAGTTGTCATAATAAATTATCTCTTAACCCTTTATAGTGTAAGGGTTTATGGAATTATTAGCATGTTTTCTGAGTGGAGGTATTATAACAGAAATTTAGAGGTCGATTTTTAATCAATCTGTGTTTAACTGACCTTTTTAAGGTTACTGATTTAAGACTACTACGATTGGTTGATTACCATAGTTTTAAAATCTATATCAATATCCAACTCATTCAGGATATCTATGGCAGCACGAAACGCTTCTTGGGTAGCGGGTGCACCGCAATAAGGCAAGCTGTGCATAATACTTCTCGAATCTCAGCGACAGTGCGCCATTATTGATTGCACCTCGAATGTGCCCTTTTAGCTCAGTGGGGCTTTTTTGCGCAATTAAAAAAGCAATAGTGATTAATGAGCGGTATTTGCGTGGTAATACTGAGTCATCTTGCCATGTGCTGCCCCAAGCGTGTTCAATAATCCAGTCTTGTAACGGTTGGGTAAATCCAGTCGTGCTGTCAAGTGAGCGTTTGACGTGCTCTGCTCCCATGACCTCGGTGCGAACTTTGAGACCGTTTTGATAGTTAGCGTTACTTTTTATATACTGTTTTCCATATCGCTGTTTTCCCTATTTTTGTTTTCCATTGCACTACTATCCATATCATCATCCTTAATATTTATTCATTTAGTATATGGCTAATAAAAGCTGTTTTTTCAAGCGCTATTTTTCTAAGTGATTTCTCTAAGCTATCGTATCAAGATGACATTTTATAAAATATCCTACAAAGCGTCTAGCAGGCACAGGTGTTTATTTAATCATAAATCGAGCGGTGCTTGACTAAAATGACAAGCTGTATTCGATTTGCAAGGGTACTCAATCATATTGTTGATGGTACTATTTATATAATAAATGTTCAATATGAGCCCTTTATAACCGCTTTATGAGCCTTTTAAAGGCTGAGCCATTAACATTTAGGGCGTTTTAAGCTATGATGCACCAATAATTATTCCATCCTAGTATTAGACGCAGGCGGTCATGCTGACTACCCACGTAATGTACTAATCTTCCCAACGACGAGGACGACTATTGTGTGTTAAGCTTATCGTAAACATGTCGAAGAACGTGCTGAGCTAGGAACGGTTCCGCTACCACTGAATGAAAAACAAGTAGCAGAGTGGTTGAATACTAAAGAATCCACAGCAGGCGAAGATGCGTTCTTGATGAACGACTGCTAGAAAACCGTATTCCCTGCTGGCGTGACAAGCGGCATACGTTAAAGCGGCGTTTTTAGCAGCGATCCTTAAGGGTGAAACCTCTTCACCACTTATTAGCAAGCAAAAAGCGTTCAAATCTAGGCACGATGCAAGGTGGCTACAACGTTCAACCATTGGTTGCGGCACTGGATGACGCGGAAGTGGCACAAGATGCTGAAGCGTTGAAAAAGACGTTACTGGTGTTTTGACGCGTTCAATGACGTGACTGAAAAAGCAGAAGCAGGCAATGCTATCGCTAAAGAAGTGGTTCAATCTTGGGCTGACGCTGAATGGTTCTTGAACCGTGATGCTGTACCAGCAAAGACGACTTACACGACGTTTAAAGTGACTGGCGAAACCAACACCGATGACTTGTCGCCTGCGCAAGATGCATGGAGCCGTCCTGATATCCCATTGCATTCATTGGCTATGCACAAAAACTCTCGCGATGGCATTACTGCTGACGAAGAGGGCGTTGTCGGTCCAATGAAGCAAATCGAAGCGTTAAAAGAAAAAGGCCATCCACTCGCTTATGTTGGTGACGTGGTAGGTACTGGCTCTAGCCGTAAGTCTGCAACCAACTCAGTATTGTGGCTCATGGGCGATGATATCCCTAACGTGCCAAACAAACGTGGCGGCGGTCTCGTATTAGGTAACAATATTGCTCCTATCTTCTTTAATACTATGGAAGATTCTGGCGCATTACCAATCGAAAAAGTAGCCGTTGATAACCTAAACATGGGTGATGTGTTTGACATCTATCCGTATGAAGGCAAAATCACTAAGCATGATTCTGATGAAGTGTTGTCTACGTTCAAATTGAACTCACCAACATTGCTTGATGAAGTTCGTGCTGGCGGTCGTATTCCATTGATCGTTGGTCGTGGTTTGACCAATCGTGCCCGCGCATACATGGGTCTTGGACATTCAGATATCTTTGCTAAGCCAGAAGAGCCAGTTGATACGGGTAAAGGCTTTACCCTAGCGCAAAAAATGGTCGGCAAAGCTTGTGGTCTAGAAGGCGTACGTCCGGGCATGTACTGTGAGCCTAAAATGACGACTGTAGGATCGCAGGATACGACTGGTCCGATACTCGTGATGAGCTAAAATTTGGCTTGCCTAGGTTTCCAAGCAGACTTAGTAATGCAGTCATTTGTCACACTGCCGCTTATCCAAAGCCAGTTGACGTTGAGACTCAGCACACACTACCTGACTTTATGAACCGTGGCGGCGTAAGCTTACGTCCAGGCGATGGTATCATTCATAGCTGGTTGAACCGTATGCTACTTCCAGATACCGTTGGTACTGGTGGTGACTCGCATACTCGTTTCCCAATGGGTATCTCATTCCCAGCAGGTTCTGGTCTAGTAGCATTCGCAGCAGCAACTGGTGTGATGCCACTTGATATGCCTGAATCTGTCCGTGTACGCTTCGTTGGCGAACGTCAGGCTGGAATCACGTTGCGTGACTTGGTTCATGCGATTCCTTATCAAGCGATCAAAGAAGGTCTATTGACCGTTGATAAGAAAGGCAAAATCAACGAGTTTAATGGTCGTATCTTAGAGATCGAAGGTCTAGAAGACTTAACCGCTGAGCAAGCGTTTGAGTTATCTGATGCCTCAGCTGAGCGTAGTGCTGCTGGTTGTACCATCACTTTGTCTGAAGCATCGGTGACTGAGTATTTAAACTCAAACATCACGTTACTTAAGTGGATGATCTCAGAAGGCTATGGCGATGCACGTACTATCAGCCGTCGTATCGAGCAGATGCAAGAATGGCTAGCGAACCCAAGCCTATTACGTGCTGATGCTGATGCAGAATACGCCATCGATATGACTATCGATATGAGCACCATCAAAGAGCCTATCCTTTGCTGCCCGAACGATCCAGACGATGCAAAAACATTGGCTGATGTCGCTGGCGATACCATTGATGAAGTGTTCATTGGTTCATGTATGACCAACATCGGTCATTTCCGTGCTGCGGGTAAGCTACTACAAGACGTACCAGCAGGAAGCCTCAAGACTCGTCTATGGATTGCGCCACCTACTAAGATGGATGCGCGTCAGTTGATGGAAGAAGGTTACTACAACATCTACGCTCAAGCCGGCGCTCGTACTGAGATGCCAGGTTGTTCACTATGTATGGGTAACCAAGCACGTATCGCACCGAAGTCTACGGCGGTATCGACGTCAACTCGTAACTTCCCGAATCGTTTGGGTCAAGGCGCTAACGTATACCTAGCTTCTGCAGAGCTTGCAGCCGTAGCAGCGGTACTTGGTAAATTGCCAACCAACGAAGAATATCAGCAGTACGCTGGTATGCTTGATAGCATGGGCGAGGAAGTGTATCAGTACATGAACTTCGATCGTATGGATTCTTATACTGAAGAAGCCGACAAAATTAACGTTGCTCAGTTGACCTAATTTTGGTTTGAAAATTTAGATTATTTAAAACGAACCTCGTGTCTTATGATGCGAGGTTTTTTGTTAAGGATAAAAGTTCAAAAATATCAATAAGTCTTTGCAAACTTTTATTGAGTAATTATAATGCAAGCTGCTCATTAATCTTAATCAGCGACTTTCACCTTTAGAGACTAAAAATGACAAATCCGATAGAAAGTAGAAGTATGCTTGATAAAGCGACGCCGCCACCTTTGAACAACTCTGTAATGGCTAATAATCATAGCGCTGAAGCAAACTATGGCATCATCGACTGGTTCAAAAAAGGCTTGAGAAATTATACCAATTTCTCTGGGCGCGCTCGCCGTAAAGAGTACTGGTATTTCTTGCTTATACAAACAGGGTTAATGATTATTGCTATGATCCTAGATCCTAGATACGATCATCTTTGATACAGGCGTAGGGTTGTTTTATATACTAGTTGCACTCGGTTTGTTCATACCAAACTTAGCGGTTACTATACGTAGATTGCACGATACCAATCGCTCAGGATGGTGGATTTTAATATCACTTATTCCATTATTAGGTATTTTATTGATTATATTTCTTGCAAGCGACACTAAGCATGAAACAAATCAATGGGGTCAACCAGCAAAATAAGCGATTTTTGATGTCTGATTTTGACATAAGCACTAACTGATTTTCCCGGTTATATTAGGTATAATATAGCAGCAGGCGGAAACCGTGGCTCTGTACTGAATCTATCTTTTCTATCTCGGGACGGACCGATACTTTGATAGGCACTTTTTGTTTACGCTTAAGTGCTTTGGAGTCTTGGTTGATTACTTTATCCCCACTCAAACGTCGTATCGTCTATGTGACTATTTTCGAGCTTATCGCTATCATTTCTTCTACTTTCGTATTGATGAAGCTGAGCGGTAGCGACGCGGCAGAATCCTTACCAGTTGCTGTGATGGTGTCATTGGCAGCAGTGATTTGGAACTTCTTATATAATACAGCTTTTGAAGCGTGGGAACGTCGCAAGCAGGTGGCAAAGCGTACCTTACTCATTCGCAGTGCGCATGCTTTAGGATTTGAAGGCGGCTTGGTATTGATTTGCTTACCACTTTATATGATTTGGTATGATGTTGGCTTAATCAAAGCTTTTATGATGGAGGCGGCGTTACTGCTATTTTTCTTGGTTTATACCTTTATCTTTACCTTGGGTTTTGACAAGATATTTACCTTACCGCATCATTATAAAACAGCCTCTGATTCTTAAGAGTTAAAAGTGTTACTTAAAGATATGTTAAATACGAAATTTTTTTATATCGTATGACCTAAAAAAAAGGCTGCCATTAGGTAGCCTTTTTGATGATAGCGCAAAACAGAGTGTGATCAGGTTATTATTTACCTTGATAAACCGGCTTACGTTTTTCCATAAAGGCGGTAATACCTTCTTTAAAATCATCCGTTTTAGCAAGCATGGTCTGTTGATCCACTTCCATATCGAGCGCTTCATTGAGGCCCATATAAGCGTGCGTATTATATGCTTCATTGATGCCAATGCTTTTCCAGGCAGATTGCTCAGGCGCGTTGCCAATGCTAGTACGCTAGCATCCAGCTCGTCGCTACTGACCACATCATTAACCAAGTTTAAGCGTGCCATATCTTCCGCTTTGAGTTTATCGCCAAGCATGACCATCTCAGTGGTTTTAGCCACACCGATCAATTGATTCAGTAAATAAATGCCGCCAGCATCTGGTATTAGACCGATATTGACAAAGGCTTGCACGAATTTGGCATTATCAGCGGCTATGCGAAAATCACAAGTCAGTGCCAAGTTCATGCCAGCACCTGCCACTGCGCCTTCTAATTTGGCGATAATAGGCTTATGAATATTACGCAACTTTAAGCTAATCTCAGCGACTTCGCCAACCATAAAGTTTAGCTTATTCGACAGCGCCTCGCTTTCCATGCCGTTTTCTAACATCTCACCGATATGGCCGCCACTTGAAAAGTTATTGCCTGCGCCTTGCAGGATGATGATTCTGACGTCTTTGTCTTCATCTGCGTTCGTCAGTGTATTCATCATGGCATCTTTGAGCACTGTGCTAAAGGCATTCAGTGTTTTGGGATCGTTCATCGTGATGGTTGCGATATGGTTTTCTACTTGATATTCGACGAGAGGGTGTGACATGGTTGATATCCTTAATTGAGTTTTCTGTAAAACGTTTTGGTAACACTAGCTATTGGCAGTAAATGTGACAAATAATGCAATGCCAAATACTATAGCAGTTTGAGCTTATTATAAAAGCAGGATCTTTGCGCGCTTAAGACATGATTCAGGTATGGTGTTTTTTGCTGCTATCATATTGCTAAAGCTATTAAACCTACCATTCAAAAATAAGGCTACTATCTGTAGAAAGGTTGAATTATGCTAGGGTATGTCCTCAATTCAATCAAGCATTCTCTACATGGGCTAAAAATGGCTAAATTTTGCCAAACTGCGTCAAATAGCTGATGAATATCTCGATATTATTTGTGCTATTTTCCTTGTTTGGTGGCAATCCATCTCATTTTTTTACCATTTTTAAAATGAAGAGACGCCCTAGAAGGCAGGTTTTAAAAGACTGATTTTTTATTTATTAAACCAACAAGGAAGTGGTTATGCCAATTATTAATGTCAATAATGTTGAACTTTATTACGAAGACAGCGCACCAAATGATAGGCAAAAACCCGTCATGGTATTTGCCCACGGACTGCTGTGGAATACTCATCTGTTCGACAGGCAAGTCGAGTATTTTAAAGCCGGTTATCGCTGCATTGCTTTTGATTTTCGGGGGCAAGGTCAGTCTGCAATAACCAAATCTGGCTACGATATGGAAACCTTAACCGAGGATACATTGGCATTATTAGAGGCACTAGATATTCATAAATGTCATTTTTTAGGGTTATCGATGGTGGGTTTGTCGCCCAGCGTGTCGCACTCAACGCCCTGATTTATTGCTGTCGCTTACCCTGTTAGAGACTTCTGCTGATCCTGAAGATCCCAAAAACGTGCCGCAGTATCGTAAGCTAGTCAAAGCCATTCGTTGGTTGGGTCTCAAGCGCGTGAGTAACAAGGTCATGCCTATTATGTTTGGCAATACTTTTTTGACAGATAAGTTGCGTAACTCTGACCGTAAGCAGTGGTTAACGATGCTACAAGGCAATCGCAAAGGCGGAGTCATTAAGGCCACAATGGGCGTCATTGAGCGGGCAGGCACCTACGATCAGCTAGGGAGTATTACGGTGCCGACATTAATCGTGGTCGGTGATGAGGACACAGCAACCCCTTATTCAAAGGCTGAACGTATGCATTTTGCGATAGCAGGGTCTAAATTGGCAGTGATCAAGGGCGCTGGTCATACCGCAACCGTAGAAGAGCCTGAGCAGGTCAATCGAGTGATTAACACCTTTCTAGCGGACTGTGTCTAATTTGAGTTGGTCTTGAAATAGCCTTAAATAAGGTATCGTTTTAATAGTAATAGAGTGATGGAACCTTTGTGCTAAAAAAGCCGCTATCTTGAATGTGATAACGGCTTTTTTATTGAATGCATGTAAGAGGTTACATTTAAAATTTGATTTGAAACATTGATTTGAAACATTGATTTGAAACATTGATTTGAAACATTGATTTGAAACATTGATTTGAAACATTGATTTGAAACATTGATTTGAAACATTGATTTGAAACATTGATTTGAAACATTGATTTGAAACATTGATTTGAAACATTGATTTGAAACATTGATTTGAAACATTGATTTGAAACATTGATTTGAAACATTGATTTGAAACATTGATTTGAAACATTGATTTGAAACATTGATTTGAAACATTGATTTGAAACATTGATTTGAAATTAGGGCACGTACTAATTTTTAGCCCATTTAGGCGCTTTCGTTCAGATTGAGGACATGCCCTATTAACCTTAAGATTTTTATTTATAACCGTGCCGTATAGTCATTATTACCGTCATCAAGGGTGCCACATGCCTCGGCACGATTGACGATTTCTGTTGCCCAAGCGCGATGGGTAGCAGGCTCTAGCATGGTATTATTATATTTAAACACCGCTTTCGCCTCGCTATGCAAGATTGCTTGCGCCTCATCTAAAATGCTCAATGGTACGCAATAGGCTTGTTGCACCAGCGCAATTTGGCTTGGATGAATGACTGTTTTGCCGACCAATCCTAAGCTAACATCGCGGGTTAGCTCTTGCATAAATAGCGTTGGCTGATCCAAATATTCAAAGACAGGCGCTGTTAAATAAAAGCCATGCGGCACAAAGCAGCCGAGCAGCTGATAGGCAATGCCGATAGGGGTATCATAAACGATGCTGTTTTTGGGACGTCGCAAACGCAATGCTGCAAACAAATCATTGCCGCCGATACGTAAGGCAAATACAGGCTGGCTAAAAGCTTCTTTAAAACCAATGGCCAATTCCTGATTATGATGCGGATTAAATAACGCTGCGGTTTCAAGCGTCGGCATCAATAGTTGCTCAGTACTCAGATTTTGACAGGCCATACGCCAATTGGATAGGCTATACATATCGACTTTTGGCATGACAAAGCCATCAATCAAATCGATATGGGCAAAACCTGATAGCTGCTCTAACATCGCTGGATGACGCGGGCGTATAAATACCAGCGGGCGTGTTGGTTGCTCAATCTGAATATCGGCATGTTTTGATGGGTCATTGATGCTATCGACATGCGTCGCCCATGTATGCAGCAACGTTTGCAAGCGCTCAAGTGCCAGCTCAACATCATTATGGCTGACCGCATCTTCTAAACAGATGATAATGCTATTAATCGTTGGTAATTTATCACGCTTAATGACCTGCCAAATATCTTGGCGAGTTGCTGGCATGTATAGGCTAGCCCCCAACTGATACGGGTGATGCGCATGTGGTTTGAGCATCGCATGACGCTCAGTAATAAGGTGAGCGTAAGACTGGGTGTTTTGATAAAGAGTAGACTCGTTGTTTTGCATATCTGACATAATTGGCATCATCAATAGTGATAAGTGAATGGTTATAAAAAGAAGTATCATCAAGTGGTATGGCTTAGCAGCAATGACCGCAAACCCAAAAATACGTTTGGTAATGTCAAATTCGTTTAGCCGACAAGAAGGAGTAGTTTTACCTTTTTCTTTCGCTGCTTTGATTTTGAGATGGGTCTGGTTTATAAAAACCGCGAGTGTAGCAATGATTAATGGTCTTCGCTACGTTGCTTGATAAGCGTGATGGCTTGATAGGGATGTATTTTATCACCTAATACACTAACAATGATATTTCGCTGGGCACATAAATGTCTTAGCAGTATGGTATCAGGATGATCAGCGCTGGCTAATAGTATGCGTTCAGGGTCACGGCGCAATATCGCCCGTGTTGCCTCTGCAATCGTTGGCTTAATGCGGTTACGATTGGTGATAGCGTAGTCTGCTGCCAGCTTGTCGATTAAAGCCGCTGTCTGATACGCGGCTGCTGAAACGTCGGCAAGCATTGCAAAGGTGGGGCTAATGCACGGCGCGCTGCATCGATATGAGTGAAAGCTAAGCTATGGTCGACCTCAATTAAGTTATCATAAAACACGCTGCGGTGTAGCCCTAATGCTGGCTCGGTATATAAGCTACGTGATATAAGCCCCGACACCGTGCTATTTAATAGCCCTGAAGGAATTAGCCAGTCATCGATGCTAGCTGCGAGCCAAGCAACGCCAGCTGGATCAGCCAGCGTTAATAAGGGAATAACACCTGCGCCTTGATGAAAGATATTGGCAAAGTTTGCATGGCTAGGATCGCTAAATTTTTCTAAACTATGAGCAAGCTCTTGATAAATCGCGCCTTTGCCTGTCCAACCGTCAACAAATACGATAGGACTGTCTGGATGAGCATTCAATATCATTTGTAACGCAACTGGATCAAGTCCGCGGTCGCGAATGATGCTGATACCATAATGCACGCTCGGCAAAGCATAGCTGCTATTAACGTCTGCTAACGCACGCTGCAACAAAACGCCAACTGGCAAACCTGCGCGCACCAAACTGACTAAGACTAATGAACGTTCAGCATTCACGTTATGTTCATTTCGAGATTTTTGAAAAATGTGATGTAGCGTATAAGCCAAATTAGCAATATCAGTGGCGGTCCTCTCAGTTCCTTGCTCTAATGCTTGCGTGTATAGCTGCTCATGCATAGCAGTAGGCGCTTGCTCCAAAGTCAACATATCAGAATAATGACGTTGCCCACTTTGAATAAGTGCTTCTTTTTGACTGACTGGCACATCGGCGACCGCGTCTTTAGCGACTATGTCGAGAAGTACGGTCACATCACTGGCAAGATAGCTGCCAGAGCCATATGCTTCTAATTTTTGAACATTAGGGTTCGTTATATGATGGGTCATAAAGTGGCTTCTACTTCTATAAACGGCGGCGATTATTGTTTTTATTTAGGAGAGATTAAGTGTTTAGAATGATTGAGAGCTAAGTCGTTCATGTAACTGACCATGATTGGGCATACCATACCAGTCAAGCAGCTGTAAAAATGGTAAATCTGCCAAACTGTCACCAAAGCCAAAGCTTGGTCGTTGACTGTCTAAATGATTAGCTAACAAGAACTGTACCGCATGGCGCTTATGAACTGCGTGCGGCAATATCGCTAGATTATTCGCATTCACGTGCACATAAAAATCCTGCTCAAAGTCTCGTATTAACGTTGGCAGTTTTGCAGCGAGATCTACTAATGCTTGATGGTCTTTTTGCGCATGTTTGATAGCCAGATAAATGGTTAATTCTCTATTATCAGCGCCATTGTTAAAGCTATCGATATGCGGTGTAAAGACCAGCTGGCTACTGTCATTTTTGCTGTGATTCGCGAATAGCTGGCTCAGCTGCTGCAATTTTTCTTGCAATGGCGCAAGCTTATTATACATATGCTGTTGCCACTGGGCTTGTAATGCACCGTCTTTGTCAAGAATAAGCGCGCCATGAGTCAAAACTTGCCAGCTATCAAAAGGCAGTTTTACGCGCTGGATTTCACTGCGGTCGCGTGCCGTCACTACGATTAGATCAGTGCTAGCAGTAGCCAGTTAAAAAACGTGGCTTGGCGCTGACTCATAAAACTTAATGGCTCACCTTGTTTGTTAACGGTTGCGCAAACTAAGTTTTCAGCTTCAGTGGTGGGTAAGTCCCATGCGTCAATTTTACGCTGAGTTTGAAAGAGCGTATCGTCCAAATCCATCAGCGCGTAAGGCTTAACGATATCAGGATTGGCTTGAAAGAATTTAGTAGTCATGTGTCCCTATTACTTTGGTTATTTTTGAATAATACGCTTTGATATACAAGATCATCAATCAAATTTTTTGTTCTTAGATAAGCTTTTACAGCATCTATTTTCATTAATAAATATTTCCAAGCCAAAAAGTGGCGTTATAGAAATATAAAATAACGCATTACTTTTGAGAAGTACGAGAAAAAAGGCTGCTGCAACTAATATCCAAGATAAAAACCCTATAATAATAAATATATTGAATCGACTATAGTTATTGCTCCAGTATCCAGTCAAGATATCAATACTTTGAATGTAATTCCCATCTTCGAATCTTATTATAGAACCCAATTTTAAAGTACTAAGCTCATATAAGTTGATTTTCATATCTTTCTGGACATCAGAAAACTCTATTTCTTCAACCTTATAGTTTTGAGTAGATAAAAGCGCTTATAAAAAAGTTGCTTGATTAAAAACGGTTGATTACCTAGGCGCTTAAGAAAATTTTCGTCATCAATTATTTTATAAAGCATTTCAAATTGCTTATCTTTGGTATCGAAACGATTAACGATATAATCAAATACTCTTATAAACACAAAGATTACGGCAAAAAGGATGGTGATAATAGTTATAGTATGGTCACTAAGCCCTGAGGCTATCTTGACGTTATTTAAAAACTCAGTTACGCCCACTATTAGTACCCACCACCAATACATTCTCCAAACCTTTCCACATAGCATCAACGCTATCAGCGGACGTTTCCACACACAAGACAATCAAATCCCAATCGCTAGGTGTAACGTTATATGCAAAGTTGGTCATACCAAGCCCATAACTATCATTAAAACTTAGCATCGAGGTAATTGCGCCACCAAGCGCAATCGGTGAACGGGTTAACGCACTAAAATTAACCGTATTCTTACTATTCTCTACATGCGTATTTTGCGCAAGCCATTCCGCCAATAAAAACGGTAACCAAACAAACTCATTACTGCCCAATACTAAGATACGCTGTGGCAACTGTTCTTTATCAAACGGCTCTTTCTCAGGTTGAGTTTGCTTGTTAAAAACGTTAAAGGCAGTTTGAAACCTCAAAAGATAATGATCAAACCCATCGGTGCTATCTAGGGTTGGGAAACGTCCCCAATTACCAGTATTACCTAGACTGACTGCCTGCTTCAGTTGTATCAACCGATGGCATCGTTATCGGTTCGGGATTGGGCGCATCCGTCCAAGTCCACGCACCAGACAGTAGATGATGACGTTGAAAGTGGATATTGGGCAGGCGTTTTGCGATTTGGTCAGACACAGCTTCATTGGCATCGGCTGCATTCTGATTCTGGTTTAAAGACCAATCAACCAAAGTGGTAAGATGTACTTGTTCTAGTTGGTCAAGTCCTGCGTTACGAAGGGCAGTGACGACATTAACGCAAGTATTGCCCGTCGATGCTTCATCATCCACCATAATCAAGGTTTTGCTGGCTAGCAGCTGCGCTTGAGTGACATTATCTGCACTTTGATAAATGATGCTGGCTGGCATGACTGTGGTCTTCGCTGAAAGTGGTTAATAAAGAGTCGCTGCTACTGTCATGACTGTCATCATGTTGCGCATGACGCGTAGAGTTCAATAGTAAGGAATTGGGATAACGCGTTTGCAGCGCTTGGTGCACACCAGCCGATAAGCCAACCGCCGTCTCTGCCATACCAATGACTAAAATCGGCTCAGGCAAATCGCTAGGAACCAAATTCGCCAAGTCAGTAAAAGCATGACGCATGATGCTAGGAGCTACTGGAATATGACGACCTAATACTTTTGAGACAAACAGAAAGGCACGTTTTGGGTTAATGCGTTGTGCAAAGCCAAGTAAGTCTTCTAATTGATAATCGTTACTTGGTTCTGCCCCATTTTTCGTAGTGGCTGAATTGGTTTGATAGGTTAAATCAAGATTGCCGCGTGGTAGGGTAATGGTCGTGCTGTGTTGCTTATTTAACATTCATATTCCTTTGGACTTTCTTTTATATAGTTACGTGTATTTCCTAACCCTGACAACCTACTAACCACAAAGCACCACGGCTTTTTTTACTTAATTGCGGCGTAGTCAGCGGCGCAGCTGTCGTGCGTAACATGCCAGATGAGTCAGATAAATTATCTAAACTAATTCCAGCGCTCGCGAGTAGGGCGGATAATAACTGAAATTTCACCGCATAGTTCATATTTTGTGCATGTTCATGGACGAGGCTGGACGTTACCATGCCGATAACTTCACCAGTCGGCAGTAATAAAGGGCTGCCGCTAGAGCCTGGCTGAATAGGCGCAGTAAATTGCAGATAGCGAATATCATCGCCAAACCCTGTCAGTCCTGAGATGCAGCCTTGCGTTACTTGTAATTGGCTACTCAATCCTGATAACGGAAATCCTAAGGTGGTGATGGTTTCACCCAAATTATCAGTACAACGCTGTGCTAAGGGTAAATAACTTGGCAGCGGCTCGATTACTCTAATAATGGCTGAATCACTACCGATATCGCTGAGTACCACTTGCGCTTCACGATCGGGCTGCCCTTGCTGACGCACACCAATCATCGCCGCCGATTCAATGACATGATAACAAGTCAGTAAATGATAGGGATCGATAGCAAACGCTGTCCCTGTCCAAGTTTCACCAGACTGAACTTGTCTGGGCGGACGTGCGTCACTGTTAGGATAACCTTGCTGCTGTGCGCGCTGGGCATCTTGGATAAGGGCATGCGTATCTGGCGGACGCATATCAAGGCTCACTTGTACATGATGCTCAAGACTTGCCAGTCCTTGGGTGGAGCTTTCACCAAGGGCACGGCATTTAAATTTTCCATTGCGTCGGTATATCTCTAATATGATCGCCGCCTTGACATGGCGCTCGCTTGCGGTAAATTCATAACGAATATCGCCCTCGTTGAGGGTTAAGTTTACCTGGCTCAATTCAACGGCAGGTAAGTTTAGGCTTGGCTCATGATAAACATAAGCAATCAGTTGTAAAAAACTTGCACCTTGTTTATCAAATAATGCAGGCAAATCCAATTGCCATGCATTTGGATCATCTTTGCTATTGAGCTGCGCCCATTCCTTCGGTTCATGAAGATAAGCAGGACTACAAGCGGCTTTTCGATGCTCATCCAAAGGCAGCCATAGTAGCCCAAGCTGCTCGCCAAACTTTGACTGATCTGTCGTTGCAAAGGCGACCGAACAATTCGCTGTCGCGATGACCGTATTTGCCCCTAACACTAACGTGGTTTGTGCTGTCATCGTTTGCCTCTTATTGAATATATTCGGTTGCCATGGATTTATTATTGTCGATTCATTGCCGTCAGCTTTTTATATTATTTTTGACTTATTTAGTGATGTCTTCTTCAACCTTTACACCGACCATAATAGAGCGTACTTGGCAGGGGGTTATTTGTTGCGCGATATCAGCCAATATCGGTTTATCGGTTAAGCCTAGCCAATAAGCAAATCCAACTTGGGTTAAATCCACACCGCTATGGGTGGTGTAGTCGATGCCACCAGAAGGGCGGCTATTAATCTCAAGCACACGGTGCTGACCGTCATCATCAGCTTTGGTTTGGACACTGACGATGCCATCGCAGCCAAAGGCTTTTATGAGTGGAATGACGACATCCATGACCGCTTGCTCGTAGCCGATATGCTGGATTTTTCCTGTTTTATAGCGGGTGACAGCAGCCAATACTTCGCCATATTCACAGACGACATCGATAGAGTACTCTTGCCCTGACAAATAAGGCATTAGCAGCATGGGAATTGGGCGTTCCTGCACCATGACACTGTTTGCATAGGCATTAATAAATTGCGTGGTATTGATTTTTTTCTCTTCGGTAAAGTATAAATGCTCAAAGCTATCATATTGCTCATCTACTTCTTTGCCCATTTCTTTAACTTTGCCTAATCGCCAAAACCCTTGTGCAAAGATTCCCGTGACCGGTTTGACGCATAATGGTTGGTGACCGTACGTAGCAAGTAATGCTTCAAGCTCTGCGACATTATCAAAGCGCCACGCCTCGGCAACGGGAATATTATGCTCATGACACTGCTGCATAAAGGCAAACTTATCATCTATTACTTCTAACGCTGCCACACTCGTTGCACCCGTCAATAAACGAATACCAGCCGCGTCAAACGCCTCACGGTGGGCTTGGTAATCAATACCATTGCGCCCAGTGAGCAGTACTTTTACGTTGCTTTTCTGAGCTTGCTCTAACACAAACTGCCAACGCGGCATCAATGGCTCAATAGATTCGAGTACGACTTGCTCATCGTTCTCTATGGCGCTCGCAGAAGGCTCACGGTAAACGCTATCGGCAAATTCAAAAATCTCAGGTCTATTGTGGCGGTGTGAAGCGATAATGTTGAACGGAGTATCAGCGTGATTTTTTAGGGTTTGCAGGCTGGCTAACATATCACGCTGGCTTGACTGACCTTCAGCTAACCAAACGGCAGGTGATGCGGCAGTGTGTTGTTGATGTATATCTATCGTTAGCAGGGGTTTTCATAATTCTCTCAGCATTATCGTAGGTTTTAGATATAATTGAATAATTCACTATCGTCATCGCAACACCATCAGGAATATAAGCAAGCCTCAAACAGCAATCAAAAAACAAGCCGTAATATTGCTAATAGTAGGGGCTATTATATACAAATGCTAAGCGTTATAAATGCTGCTGACAAAATAGCATGGAGGATTTGTAAAAATATTTTTTAGGGTCATTGGCACGTTATTGAACGGTCGTACGCTTTAAAAGTCAGCGGCCATCCATGCTACTATATGAAATTAGCATAACAAACACACGCACATAATAAATAATTCAAAGGATGTATGATGAGCCAAATCCAACCTCAACAACTGATTGCTGGTGCCAATGCGCCACTGCCAACAGATCATATTAGCATTCGTATTTTAAGCCAAAGTGCAGTCGATTGCGCGGCATATCGCCTGACAACTGACGGTAAAGTACGCGGCGATGGCGACATGATATTTTATGGGCAGACACGTAGCGATGATGGCAGTGTGAGTTTCCGTGGTCATGATAGCGATGGGTTTTTTGATATCAATTTACCTGCGCAGCCTGCAAATATTGAGAAGATAGCGTTAGCGTTTTCTAGTGCGCAGCCGCTTGCTCAAGTTGGCGATGTCGATATTCAGGTATTGCAAGGCAGCCAAGTGCTGATGACTTGCCAACTAAGTGCAGCCGGACGTAATGAAAAAGCCATTATTTTAGCGGAATGTTATCGCCGCCAAGGTAGCTGGAAGTTCCGTTTTATTGCCCAAGGTTTCGAAGGAGGGCTGAAGCCTTTGTCTGAGCATTTTGGTGTAGAGATTGCTGATGAAGCGCCCGCTCAAAGCCCTGTACAAGACCAGTCACAAGGTCAAGCTCAGCCCATCAATACGCAGCGCCCAATTAATACGCAGAAAGCAGGTAGTGCAAAACAAGCACGCCGCCGCCAATTCCTACAGCTTCTCCAAATCCGTCAATTAACCTAAGCAAAATCACTTTAACCAAAAATCAGTCTAGCATCAACCTAAAGAAACGTGATGACTTTGGTAAAATCTCTGTTAACTTAAACTGGAACCAAAATCCGACTGCCAATCAGCAAGCACCCAAAAAAGGCTTGTTAGGCGATCTTTTCAAACAACATAAAGCGGGCGGTATTGACCTTGATGTTGGGGCGATGATTCATCTAAAAAATGGTGAAAAAACCTTGATTCAAGCCTTGGGTAATCGCTTTGGTAGCTTAACATCAGCGCCTTACGTGTGTTTGCGTGCTGATGATAGAACGGGACAAGTCAGCGGCGGTGAGTGGCTAGATATTAACGGTCAGCAGTGGTCGCAGATAGAAGAGGTGTTTATCTTTGCTTTCATCTATGAAGGTGCACCAAATTGGGCGCAAACCGATGGAGTGGTGACCATTCATGTGCCCGATCAGCCACCGATTGAGACACGTCTTACAGAAGGGACAGGTAATTTGCCAATGTGTGCGATTGCGCGTCTGGTCAATCAGCAAGGTAGTATCAACGTTGAACGTATTAACCAGTATTTTAAAGGACATCAAGAGATGGATAAAGCCTTAACTGGGGCTTTAGCTGGAAACGTGGTAGTAAGTAATAGCTTCGATAATATCCTGTAATGCAAAAAAGCCAGCCCATCTAATGATAGATGGGCTGGCTTTCTAAGAGTCATTAATTATTAGTTGTATTACTTGCTCTTTTTATTTTTTAGAAGTGTGTTTATTTTCATACCTATCTAATTGACTTTGTAACTGTGTTAGCTTTTTATTAATCATTTCACGATTTTTTGCTGACTTCATCCAATTGGGTAGTCTTGAAGGCATGCTGGCATTACCAGCATCGGCTGTTCTTTCTCTTAATGTTGCATTGATATAACTATGTAATTCAGTTAAATGGTTCTGATTAAATGCCCAAATTTTGCCAAATCGGCAGGGTACTTGTAAGAAAAGAGGAAGCCAAAATCAGCGTCAATAGCTAACCTTGCATCATAACGTTGGTATTTATTCGCTCTTTCTACGGGTACTGTATTGGTTTTACCACAATTTGAGCAGTCAATAGCAATAGTAGAGGGTAAAGCTTGTTTATAGGAGGATTATTTCTTCATTAGCAGTCAATTGTGTACCACAAAAGCTACACGGGCAATCTCCTATTAAATTACATTGACCTACCCAGTCGGCTTGATCTTCATTTTTTACTAATGATAATTGGCAGTGTTTACAGACAAATTTAGCACACCAAACTTTGCGTTCACTTTCTATTCTGTATTGATGTTCATTTTCAACTTTACCTACAGTGCCACATTCGATACAGCATACTATACTTTGCTCGGCATAATAAGTTAGCCTGTAACCGTTATCAATGTGTCTTGCTTGCATATCTCTTTCACACTCTGAGCTTATTTTATTCATATTATAATAATCAAAAAAACAGCTCAACGAAAGTCGTTAAGCTGTTTGTATTGAAAATAATGAAATTTAAAAATAGATCAAAGATTACGCATGCGGCGTAATAGCAGGCATCAAATCATGAAAGGTGCGACCAGAAGCCGTTTCACCAATCGCATGCATTTTCCACTCATTATTATGACGATATACTTTTGCCATAATCATCGCGGTATGACCACCTTGCGCTGATAAATTGTAGCGCGCGACTTCCTGATTGTTATTGGCATTGACGATACGACAAAATGCATTTTCTACCGTTTCAAACGTTTGACCAGTGAAACTATTGACCGTAAATACTAGAGAGACGACATTGGCAGGGATTTTTGAAAGATCGACATTGATAACTTCGTCGTCACCATCGCCGTCGCCAGTGCGGTTATCACCAGTATGGACGATACTGCCATTTTGATTTCAGCTGACTGAACCAAATCGCATCGATGGCTTGTTTATTGGTATCAAACATGATGCACGAGGCATCTAAGTCAATCGAGTCGCCGCCGCTACCGCCACCAAATAATTTACCCAAGAACCCACCTTTTTTCTCTTGTGGTCCTTGCGCCACGTCCCAGCCTAGACCCAGTTTTACTTGGGTAAGCTCGCCGCCCGCTTCTTTGCTTAGGGAGATTTTCTGACCTTTTTGTAAGCTAACTGCCATTTGATTATCCTTATAATAGTTATTTGAAAATTATAGTTGGGTAAAAATCATAGTTGTTTTAAAAGCGCTATAAAATATTGCCAAGTAAGCCGCTATTGCCGCCTCGACCGCCGGAGCTAGTCCCTAAGACGCTTTGTAGCCAGCCTTGGTAACTATCACGATTACGAGAGCAGATAATGACTTTGCCTGAGCCTGAGAAGTTTAAAACCATACCTTCGCCACTGGTGACCGAATTGATAATATTGCCCATGAAGCCTTTTTTCTTACTGGTGGCGACTGAGAGTTTGTATTCCAAACGCGAGTCCCAACAGACCACATGACCGTTATCAATGATGACGTCTTTACCAGGTTCAACATCAATCTCAAATAGTGAGCCGAAACCTGATACCACTACCTGACCTTGACCTTGCGTCTGCATCACCATAAAGCCACCAGTATCACCGAAGACGGCGCCACCTAGATTACGTTGAATCTTAGCCTTCACATCGACACCCGTTTGCGCCGCGACAAATGCGCCGTCACTGAGCGTATATTGCTGTGCACCGCAATCAATGATTTGCATATCACCGTCGAGCGTTGGCGCAAGTAAACAATCGCCTTCACCATTGACTGCTTCGATTTGCTGTTGAAATAGTGACTCGTCGTTGGCAAAACGGCGCATAAGTGATTGCATCAGACCGCCTTGCAGCTTGCCTTTTAGCTCAAGGTTTGATTCCATCATCACCATTGCATTGGCTTCACAATAGATGGAGTCGCCTTTTTTGAGGTTGCAATGAAGAAATGGTTCAATGGTACCGATCAAGCTAAACGTGGCGGTCATAGGGTGCGAATCCTTATATCAGTATTCTATATGTTCGTAAGTTATGTCTGTAAGTCGGCTCAACCATAGATTTTCGCTAGCCTATTACTTTTAAAGCCATCAAATGCGATAGTAAGGCACACTTGATGGCTTTTCGGGCTTATATTATGAGCGCTAAATGTTAGTCAGCTCTTAAACATTAACGCCATAAGAAGCCGCTAATGGTCCAAGACCACCGCTGAAGCCTTGACCAATGGCACGGAATTTCCAGTCGCCACTATGGCGATATAATTCACCAAAAATCATCGCGGTTTCGGTGCTACCGTCTTCTGATAAGTCATAACGTGCGATTTCAGCATCGCCATTGTCGTTAATGACACGGATGTAAGCGTCACCCACTTGACCAAAGTTTTGATTGCGGCTTTGACCTTCATAAATAATCGCACAGATAGCGACTTTGCTTACGTCAGCTGGAATGCTAGCAAGATTGATTTTGATTTTTTCATCATCGCCGTCGCCTTCACCAGTACGGTTATCACCTGTGTGCTCAACCGCGCCATTGTCTGACTTTAAGTTGTTAAAAAAGATGAAATCTTGGTCATTACGTACTTTGCCTGCTTCATTGACCAAAAAGCCAATCGCATCTAAGTCAAACTCTTGACCGTCAGTAGCACGTGGATCCCAGCCAAGACCGACTGTAATATTGGTTAAACCCGGCGCTTCTTTTGATAAGTTTACGTTGCCGCCTTTTGTTAAGCTAATAGCCATATAAATATCCTTTTGATTAATAATTGAGTGGATTGAATGATAAAAAAAATAAACTAAAATAGTGCAGTGGTCGATATATAAATGCAAACAATGAATAAATTTACTCGTATGCCACGCCCTGCATATCATTACGATTTACTATACTAAGCGATTGCTTACTAAGCAAGGCGTATTTTGTGTGATTACGATATGATTACTAAGGGACATATCAATGCTGCAAGTCTGATACTTTTTAACCGTCCGAGCAACAGTCGTTAAGGTGTTGTTATCAAAAAGTAAATTAGATCGCCAGGCAGTGCAACATAAAAAAGCACTTATTCAACGGGTGTCAAATAAGTGCTTTAAAGCAAAAACGGGTCATACCAACTGCTTTGGTACAACCCGTCTATTTTTAAACTAACTTTATCTATCCACTTTATACTGTTTGATATTAAAAATTTTTGCTTGGGTTTTTAACATCGAACGAGCATCAAGTAATTGATTTAGTTTCTCGCTTACGATAATTGAGTGAAGCGACAAACGCCCAACCAATAAAGGTAATACCAATCAGACCAGTGATAAGCTCTGGCACATGGAATTTCACTGATAGCAACATGATGATAGCTAAAGCACCGATAGCATAATGCGCGCCATGCTCAAGATAGACATATTCATCAAGGGTGCCTTTGTCGACCAAGAAGATAGTCATCGAACGTACGAACATCGCACCAATAGCCAGACCTAGCATGATTACGATTACGTCATTAGTAATCGCAAATGCGCCAATCACGCCATCGAAACTGAATGAGGCATCAAGGACTTCTAGATATAAGAAACCGATAATACCACCTTTCATAATCGCGCTAGTTGCAGCACCAGTACTATTACCTTGAGCATCTAATTTTCTTCAAGGTCACCCTCTAACATACCAGAGACCACTTGTACGCCAAGGTAAACTAAGATACCCCATACGCCAGCGATTAGAACCGCAGCTGATTGCTCAGGCTTGGCAAATGATACGGCAATCATCAAGACGATAAGCGCGACAAACACGCTCATGGCATCGACTTTGCCTAATTTTGCCAGACGGCTCTCAAGCCAATCGAACCAGTGTACTTCTTTTTCATCAAAGATGAAGTTTAAGAAGACGAGCAACAAGAAAATACCACCAAATGCTGAGATTTCGGCATGATGCGCCAATAGTCTGGCTGAGTATTCTTTAGGATCGTTCAATGCCAAATCTATAACTTGCATCATACCAAGATCAGCGGTAACCGCGACGATGACAATAGGGAATACCAAACGCATACCAAAGACGGCGATTAAAATACCTAGCGTTAAAAATATCTTTTTCCAAAACTCGTCCCAGCCCTTAAGGACTGAGGCGTTGACCACCGCATTATCAAACGATAATGAAATCTCCATGACGGCCAAAATAGCGGTAATAGATAGGGTGGTTATCATACCGCCCATACCGCCATGTGAATATCCCCACCATGCCGCGACCGCTAGGGCGATGGCTGTGAAAATAAAGTCTAAATAAAAATGTCTCATGACACATCCTGTCTGGTTGCATAAAGCTAAGGTCGGCCTACTATAGGCGCAAACCACAAAAAAAGCGGTTATCGCTAACCACTTTTTTGCATAATTCTAAACGAAACATAAGCATTACTAGTCATTTAGCTATGAATAATTGTGACTATTTTGCAACCATATTTTACAGCCATTATCATTGCTAATGGTGAGTACAAATAGGGGCTAATACTTGCTTTATATTTTGAGTTTAATGGTCATATAGTAGTCTAAGCATGAATAAGTTATCACATTAGATAACAACGCCATACTGTTGACACATGGCTTGCAAGCCGCCTGAATAGCCTTGACCAACGGCGCGGAATTTCCATTCACCGTTGTGACGATAGACTTCGCCGAATACCATTGCTGTTTCAACAGAGTAATCTTCTGCCAAATCAAAACGTACCACTTCAGTACCTGTCTCTTCATTCACGACACGAATAAAGGCATTGGCAACTTGACCAAAGTTTTGACTACGAGCCGCCGCATCATGAATAGTAACAGTGACGACAATTTTATCCACATCAGCTGGGACTTGGGTGAGGTTTACTTTGACGACTTCATCATCGCCATCACCTTCGCCAGTGCGGTTATCACCAGTATGCTCAACCGCGCCATTATCAGACTTAAGCTGGTTATAGAAAATGAAGTCATGGTCGCCGCGTACTTTACCTGCCGTATTCAGTAAAAACACACTGGCATCAAGATCAAACTCAGCACCAGAAGTTGCGCGTTCATCCCAACCTAGACCGATAAGTAACTTCGTTAAATTTGGGTCAGTCTTGGTGAGCGATAAGTTACCGCCTTTATTAAGTGATAATGCCATGGGGTTATCCTTGTTATTAGAGTGATTAAGGGTTTGATAGAGTTATATAAATAAAAACAATCGCAATAGTGGGATTAAAGCGCTCGTAAATATACGCTTCACGGTTGCTTAGCTATTACTTAGCTAGTATTTAGTGACGCTCTATCATAGCAACAAAAAATGACCCAATCAAAGCTGATTGGGTCATTGTTATGTGTACGACCAGACTGACTATAAAAGATGGCGTCTAAATGCGGTGGTCAACCTTCATATCCATCCATAAACCTAAATTATCATCCCTGACGATGACGAATCTCAAAACTTTGATGAATGGGCTTTTTAATATCAAAATCAAAACCAATGGTTTTTTGCGTGATATCGACAATATCATAACGCTCGGTTAACTGCTCATCGAGCTCAAAGCGGGTAAAGTTATTTGAAAAATACAAAATCCCGTCAGAGGTCAAGCGATTCATCGCACGATTAATGAGGGCAGAGTGGTCGCGCTGCACATCAAAGGTACCTTGGAACTTTTTCGAATTCGAAAAAGTCGGTGGATCGATAAAGATGACATCAAATTGTTCAGTATTGTCTTTAATCCATTCAAAGATATCGGCTGCGACGAATTGATACTTATTGCGGCTAACGTCCAGACCATTTAATACAAAGTTTTGCTTGCCCCAGTCTAGATAGTTCTGTGACAAGTCAACGCTGGTGACTTTTTTCGCGCCAGCAAGCGCCGCATGCACACTTGCCGTACAGGTATAAGCAAATAAGTTCAGTACGGATTTATTACGACTGTTGTCTTTGATACGGGCACGCATATTACGGTGATCAATGAACAAACCCGTATCTAAATAGTCCGTAAAGTTGACGTAAAAATAAGCACCATCTTCACGTGCAACATGAAATTTACCACGCTTTTCTGTGGTGTTCTGTTTGCTATATTGGTCATTACCAGATTGGCGTGCACGAGTCTTGATAAATATTTGTTCACGGTTAATACCAAAACTTCACGAATACCCATTAATGCCAAGTTGAAGCGTTTTTTAGCCGTCTCAGGTGGAATGGTTTTTGGTGGCGCATATTCTTGCACGTGTACATAGTCGCCATATAAGTCGACGGCGACTTTGAAGTCGGGCAAGTCAGCATTGTAAACGCGCAAATTACTAACCTTATCTTTTTTAGCCAACTTCTTCAGCTTAGACAGGTTTTTTGCAAGCGGTTGATAAAGTCTTGTCCCTCTTCCACTTCAATTTCACGTTTTTCGAAGCGACTAACGAGATTGCCCGTTTGTCCTGCAATCAACGTGCCATAGCGGAAATAAACGGTGATAGCACCATTATGACAGCGTAAGGTTTTTGGTTCTTTGATAGGTAAGATATCAACTTGCTCAACATTAGATGCCAATATGCCAAGCATCGGATCAATGCCGCTACCAGCAAAGCTGTCTTGCAAAATAAGCCCAATCGCTTGATATAACGGCTTAATCATCTCTTCGTCACCCAAACGCTCACCATAAGGTGGATTGGTGATGATTAGAGGATTGCTCAATCGACCGTCATCGACCAATGGCTTCAGGACAGTGCTCAGCTGGTCAAGCGCACGCGTCTCAAGATCAAGTAGTGGTAGTAAATCTTGCAAACCTGCGGCAATCAGGTTTTTCTCTGTCGCTAAAATCGCGCCGCTATCAGCATCAAAACCCAAAATCAGCGGTAATGTATCTGGTTGCTCATTAGCAATTGCTAAGGCTTCGCGGAAACGTGTCTGGGCATCATCGATCTGTTGCCATAAGGCATCGTCATGATGCTGCCATTGGTAAAAACCAAATTGATTGGCGGCTTTATCGATACCCACAGCATAATCGCAATGCATGAGTAGTGCTTCAATAATAAAGGTGCCAGACCCACACATTGGGTCAATTAGCGCATTATAAAAAGGTGCATTACCAGCTTCATTTTTCTTGTGCCAGCCTGCACTATATAGTAGAGCCGCTGCCAAGTTTTCTTTGAGTGGCGCTTCAGTCATTGCCACACGATAACCACGGCGATGCAAACTGGTACCTGATAAATCCAAATACAGCTCAGCTTGCTTATCATTCACGGTTGCAAATATAGAAAAGTCTGGATTTTTACTATCGACGTTAGGACGGCTGTCGTAAACTTCATTGAACGTATCTGCAATCGCATCTTTGATACGTAGCATCGCAAACTGTTGACTGACGGCGACACGCTTGTCGACCGACAGACGAATGGCAAAGGTTTGCTCTAAACTAAACTGCTCAATCCAATTGACCGATTTTGCCAAGCCATAAAGTTGCTCAGCCACATCGTATTCGGCATTGATGTTTTTGCGTTTAATGAGCATTAATACCCGCGAGGCGACACGTGACCACAAACAAATGCTATATAAGTCACGCAAAGTACCAGTAACTGCCAGACGGCCTGTACTTTTGATTTCGCTTGCAATACCAAAACTTGTCAGCTCAGTTTGGAGTGGTGCCTCAAGCCCATCGGCACAGGTGATAATAAGGTCAAGCGACAATTCTGGTGAAGCTGCTGTTAGAGATGCGGGCGCGGTTGTTTCGGTCATACGGATACCTGTGGGCTAAATTAATAAGTAATGCACATCATAAAATAAGATGTTTAACCGCCAATTTTACCATAATTCAAGGCAGGATGGTTTAAAGTGGTGGTGTTTATCAAAGAGAGATTCAGCAACGCTATCTTTCACAAAACCATACTTATCATACTAAAGATGAAAACCTTGAGCCTAAAAATTGTGGGGTAAATTGTCCAAGGGATAAATAATCTAATGAGCTTATTTATCCGCTTTGCTCAGTGGTGGTGTTTCTGATACGACCTGCGTCGTAGTCGCAAAGGGTTTAGTGGCAATAGGATAATCCACATCTTTTGGCATAAGTAGACGCATATGAGGATAAGGAGTAGAAATATTAGCGGCATCAAAGGCACGCTTGATATTTTCTTTTAGACCTTCTTTAATTTGGGCATGCGCGCGACAGCGGCAGGCTTGACCCAAAAACGCACTATAAAGAACACTCCGTATTCACCAATTTCATCCACGGTGGCCGAGGTTTCAGGACGGCTGAGTACCACATCGGTGTCAGTAAGCACCTGCAAAATTTCCTTGCGGGCAGTATCGACATCATCTTCAAAGGCGATACGCACACGAATATCGAAACGTATGAAGTTCTTGGAGGTTAAATTGGTCACCTCAGAGGAGGCCACGTTAGAGTTGGGAATAATGACGGTGATGTTGTCTCGCGTCAAAATATGGGTGGTGCGTAACGCAATGAGTACGACGCGACCCTCGTTGTCATTGATATGAATCCAGTCGCCAACCTGAAAAGATTGTTCGAGTAAAATGGTAATACCTGCAATGAAATTAGCAAGCGTTGACTGGGCAGCAAAACCGACTGCCAAACCCACAATCCCTAAACCTGCGACCAATGAGACGATATCGAAACCAAATTGCGCCATGACGCTGGCAAGTCCGAGTACCAATAGCAGCACTGACAAGATGTTTTGAAGCAGCTGCTCTATAGAAGCATTGAGACCATAATGCTGTAACACCTTATGGATAATCTGTCCAGATGACGCCCAAAGTACATAATAAATACCCGCCCATGTACTGGCTTTTGCAGTAGCTTTGATAGTCTCTGGTTCAAAATAAATCTGACTCATAATGGCAATCAAGCTGGCAACTATCCAGATATAACGCAAGACTGAACGGACAATCTTAGTACGGCGCTCATTCAGGCGGATTTTTGTCCTACTTTGCTTAAGGATATAAATGGCAAGCCAATAAAAAAATCCCAACACTGCCAGCAGTATTAGGATTTTGATGGCAGTACTAGCGAGCTCTACCGCTTGAGACGACCAATCAAGTGACTCTTCATCGACAGAGCCGCCAAGCGCAAGGTAGAGGCTAGTATGCAGGTCACGAACAATCTCTTTAAAAAAATCAGTAATACTAGCGATTGCCATTTTTTGGTCCATGCAGAGTTTTTAAAGTACCTCAAGTCGTCAGTGCTACCAAACACAACATGAGTGATGATTAATACGACACATCCTTGTTTTGAAAGTGTAGCTGAGCTGATGCTTAAAAGCTATCTTCCGTGTGTCTTGGTACTGATAAGGTATTGCCATTTTGTGTTGAACATCGCGTAACGCGGTACGTAAGCCCTCTAATATCGTAGGATGATAAAAAGGCGTATCGAGCATGGCCTTAACACTCAAATCATTGGTAATCGCTGCCGCTAAAATGTGTCCGATATACTCGGCATCAGGACCCACCATACTAGCGCCTAAGATTCTATCAGTTTTTTTACAGCCATAGATATGTAGCAGGCCACAGTTGACGCCCATCACGCGACTACGGCCTTGATTGTCGAAGCTGACGCTACCGATGACATATTCTAAGTTTGTATCCTGTTGAATGTCTGGTAGAGACATGCCGACGTTAACGATTTGTGGTGAACAAAAAACAATCGAGAAGGGCGTGGCGGGCGGGCGAATATGAGCGGCGTCTTCATTCTCGCAGACCATACTTCCAGCGCTATAGCCTTCATCACTGGCCACATGCAATAGTGGAAGGTTGGCGTTGGCATCACCAACGATATAGACATCTAAATCACCAATCTGACCTGTTTTTTTATTCAAGTGCTTTGGACGGTCTTTGTCGTCAAGCTCAACGCCTAAATGTTCGACTCCCAGCGGTTTGATATTATTGCGGCGACCGGTCGCAACCAGTACATACTCACCTTGCCATTGTTGCGACTCTCCAGCACTGTCTTCATAATCAATGAATGCGGCTGAATGGTCATTATTCGTGGCTGTTTGCACGCCGACATCACTGATTTTGCTGCCCAAATGCATAGTCAATTCGCAGCTTAAGCAATCGATAGCTTTGTTATTGATATCATCGTCTTTGAGACCTGCAACACGTTTGACACGATTAAACAAAGTTACTTCTACGCCTAAGCGGTTAAAGGCTTGCGCAAGCTCTAATCCGATAGCACCTGTACCGACGACGGCCATTGTTTTTGGTAAATTTGTGAGTTCAAAGATCGTATCAGAGGTGAGCATGGCGTCACCAAGCTTATCTGCCCAGCCATCTGGGATAAATGGAGAGCTGCCCGTGGCGATGATGATTTTGTCAGCGGCAATCAGCACATCATTGACTTCAATGAATCCTCGGTTATTGATATGAGCGCGTCCTGAGATTTTTGTGTGATCAGGCCAGCTATCTACTTGAGCTTTGACGTAGCTAGCAAAATGAGCACGCTCGTCCCGAACGCGTTGCATGACTTGCTTGCCATCTATCTGGACAGTGGCATGGACGCCAAATTCAGCAGAGTGATTGGCTTCATACGCGCGATCAGCGGCGGCAATCAATAATTTACTTGGCATACAGCCGACCGCAATACAAGTGGTCGTCCAAAATCCGTCGTTAATAATAACAACATCATCATGGGTTTTACTGGCTTGACGAAAAGCATTTTGCCCAGCAGTACCTGCACCGATAACGGCAACAGATACTTGGCGAGTAGCTTTGGATGCTGTGTTATCCGCTGCAGTATCGGATTGTTTATTCATATGATTCTCAAGTTATAAGATGTTTATTATTCAGGGCTGTTTTTTAGATGATTTTTTTAAGAGATTCCTCTGATAAGAGATTGCTCTAAAAAATTATTAAAAAACGACTTTCAGCCTCTGATATCCAGCGTTTATCGTAATGATTATTAGCGTCTATTTTAAAATGCTTTTTTATGACTCTTAGTTTTATTGGTTAAGGTGCTAAGGTTTCAAGCAAACGTTCAGTGTAGCCTTTGGCACGTAAATTTCGCTGAGCATGAGTGAGCGTGCCATCTTTGTTAAAAACGAACGCTGAGCGGACCAGCCCTAATGTTATTTTGCCGTACATATTTTTTTCTTTAATAACGTCAAAGTATTGGCATAGTTTTTCATCAGTATCGCTGATAAGGGCAATGTTTAAATCATATTTGGTGATGAATTTCTCGTGAGATTCAACACTATCACGTGAGACGCCAATAATGTCATAGCCTAAATCATCAAACTCATGGAGATGAGCAGTAAATTCGGTTGCTTGAGTAGTACAGCCTGGCGTACTATCTTTTGGATAAAAGTACAAAATAAGTCCTTTATCAGTATTGGCAATCATCTCTTTGAGATTGATTTCATCATGGATAAAGTTGCCTGCAAGCTTTCGTACTATCGTCACTGGAAAGTCAGGTAAGGTTAGGTTTCTGTGGTTGGTTTTGCATTATAAAATCCTTATATTCGTTTATGTCAGTACTTAATTCGTGCTTATGTCGATTGGTATCTATACTGTGTTCTTATTATAAGCAGATTAGCAGCGATTCATAATCAGTTTTAACTTTGCGCCTGTATTGACAACAAAAAAGACTGGCAATAGCCAGTATATTTCACTTCTATTTATTCTGAGCTATGCTGAAGAAACCGTACACCTAAACTTGGTAAACTAACGACTCGATGAGGAGTTTCCATGACTAAGAAAATCAGAACTTACAGCACAGAATTCAAAGCTGAAGCCGTCAAGAAGATAGCGGACAACGATGGGGATATTTCAGCGACTGCAAAGCAGCTTGGTATCGCCATGCAGACCTTATCTAACTGGCATAACAAAGCCACTCAAGGCAAGCTTGAAGGGACTGAGCAGTACGCCACAGCTTATGGCCGTGATGGAAGAGAACAAGCGCCTCAAACGACAGCTTAAAGTGGCTGAAGAGGAACGAGAGAACTAAATGAGGAAGGATAAAGCGAAGCACTGTTTCGCCCCGATGCAAGATGAGAGCTATGCTCGAATGAGGCGACGGCGTACTTCGCCAAGCACGGCTAGTAAGGTATGCCTTTATAACTAATAGACAGGTTTTAGTATCGTCTCTATGTGCCGTGTACTAAGTATTAAGCCGTCAAGCTACTACGACTGGATCAATCGTGATATCAGCGACCAACAGATACATAATAACCATTGCGAGCTACTAGTTAGAGCCGCTCACAGTGAAAGTAAAGAACGTTAAGGGGAGTTTATGGAACAGTACGAGCAAAGGAGTATATGTCTCGAATGAAAGATAGTTTTATCATAATAACGATGCAAGCAATGAGGAGGCAGGAAGAAGCAAACTTGCCTAATGATTTAGATATCGTGTATTGTAGATTTATTTGAATGAAGCTGAGAGTAAACAATACAATGAAAGCATTAAACCACTTATTCACATTCATATCAGGCATTGTAGTTTTAACAGTTTGTTCTTTGGGAATAGCAAGTGCTAATAATGAATATGCCATGGTTGCAGCCGAACCATCTAGTGCAGAAGCATACGCAAAAGCACAAGCAGCAGGAAAAGTAGCTAGGGCAGAAGCATACGCGAAAGCAGACGCAGCCATTGCAAAAGCAAACGCAGCCATTGCAAAAGCAGAAATAGCTAGGACAGAAGAAAAAGCAGCTAGGGTAAAAGTAGAAGCAGCTAGGGCAGAAGCGTACGCAAAAGCACACGCAGCTTGGGCACAGTCCAGTGCAGAAGCAAAAGCAGATAGGGCGGTATCATTCAAGAGGATTGAGCTGAAGGAATTAAGCACACATTGAGCGACAGCTTATGCAGCGGTGCTAGCGACCTGATGCAAGTATGCAAGCAATAAGAAAGCGTTTGAAGTGTCATGAAAACCCTTATCGAAAACCTAAAGGCATGCACTATGAAACCTATAATCGGTTATTCACTGAATATCACGATATAGAAGATTATTATATGAGCTGCTTAACGAAGTTTGATGGGGTTACTAGTGTTAAGAGAATGAAATAAGGGGAGTTTTTCGGAGTGCTATAAAAGGAGAGAAAGCTACAGGTAACTATAAAAATGGCTACCAATAGATATAGTGTTTAATATATATGTAATAAAAACAATGGTTTAGGTATATACAAAAGACTGGCAATAGCCAGTCTTTTGTATATCAAACGAGATGTGTATTACGCTGGTTTTTGTGGCTGTTTTAAATCTAAGCCAACAGTGCATTGCTGCAAATCTTTTTGCATTTTTTTGACGTAAGGCAGTCCAGAAGGATCTTTTTGTCTTGAGCATAGCTCTCAATTTCCCACATCTGACCGATGGTCATGTTGCTACGCACACCAATAGTGCAATTGCATAGTTTGGTCGCATCGCCTTTGTCAGCGACTTTATATTTGACCGCACCATTAACGCAGGTATTGATGTTATTTTGCTTAATATCGGCAGCGTTTGCTTGTGGCATCACAAAAATGGCAGCTAAAGCTAGGGGTAATAATGGCAACAACTTCAAAATATCCTCTTACGGGTAACATCAATTTTCTAAATTTTGTACTCAAAGTCAAGCAAAAGTACTCATAGTTCGTTGACTAATGTGGTTACTTATATCTTGTGATAAATGCAATCGCTCATACCATAACAAGTATGTGAGTTAAAATACAACGGCGGTGTGCTGTGTTAATGCAAGCGAATGTTTCGCTAATGTTGATTGCTATCACGCTTTCATGCAAGTGCAATTCTATCATTCACTAAGATTGATAATGGGTTGGGTCAGTGATGCCCGCCTGAGCAAATCCTTGACGGCGTAAGGCACAGCTGTCACATACACCGCAAGCAAGACCTTGTGCATCGGCTTGGTAGCAAGATATGGTTTGCCCATAATCGACGCCCAATGACAATCCAAGCTCAATGGTTTTTGCTTTTGACAGTTGCTGTAATGGTGTTTGAATGGATAAGTGATGACCGGTAACGCCTGCTTTGGTGGCAAGATTGGCCATATGCTCGAAGGCGGCATATACTCTGGACGACAGTCGGGGTAGCCTGAGTAATCGACTGAGCTGACGCCATAACGATATGATTGGCATCGGTCACTTCAGCAACGGCTAGTGCATAAGACAAAAATATCGTATTACGCGCAGGCACATTGTTGGGAATAGCGTCGTTATCAATCTCATCACGCTTTTATTAGGGAATTTATCCGTATCGCCATCAGGAACAATCATACTGTGATCTGTCAGCGAAGAGCCACCAAGCTGAGCGATATCAATATCAATGATTCTGTGATTGACCCCTGCAGTCTCAGCGATGGCTTTTGCCGCGACCAGCTCACTATTGTGGCGTTGACCATAATTAAAACTGACCGCAGTCACTGACGCATAACGTGCCTTGGCCCAATACAACAAGTCACCGAATCAAGCCCGCCTGACAGTAGCACAACGGCATTTTGGCTTTTATGCAGAGCATTTAAGGTATCGAAGGCTTGATTATTAGAGGCGCTTTGCGAAGTAACATTAGTCATAGTGGTATCTATTATTGGTTTGCGAAATGGGTTTGCGAAAAACGCCTATTTTAGCAAAAATACGCTCATTACAGAACCACGGAGCCATTATAAATACGATATGAAACCTTAATCAGCTCAAAAGAGAAATTTGTTTATAAAAGTATGGAGCTATCAGCAGTGCTATGGTCGAATGTTCAGCATGCCCTGAGCTAAGCCATAAAAACTGAATATTTAATCTGATAGTTTACTCTCATCTTTTCAATCTGTTAGCAAATTTTGTTATAATCGCTGCTTTTAGAGCCACTGTACTATTACCTCCTTGCTAAAGGCTTTATTCTTCCATTTTTTAGCAAAATTCCCTTGTAAAGATATGAGTAACTTATGACCGCAGCAACCTTGTTTACGCCAAAAATTACGCCTGAAATCGATGATATGTCAGCTGATACAGGTTTGGATAATCATGCTTGGGACACTGATGGTGATAGTATGGAATATGAGGATGTTGCTGACGATCATACAAATGAAGACAGTATCGCCGCTGCACCGTCAACGTCTACTGAATCAGCAGAGTTCCGTAAGCTACAAAAGAAGCTGCGTAGACAAGTCTCTTGGGCGATTCGTGATTTTAATATGATCGAAGACGGCGATGTGGTCATGGTCTGTGTTTCAGGTGGTAAACAGCTATACCTTGCTGGATATTTTACTATTACTCAAGCGTATCGCGCCGATTAATCGTCGCGGTCAATCTCGATCAAAAGCAGCCCGGTTACCCTGAGGATATTTTGCCAGCGTATCTGAACGAGCAGGGTATTGCTCACTATATCTTAGAAAAAGATACTTATAGTATCGTTAAGAGCGTGGTGCCAGAAGGCAAAACTTATTGCTCGGCGTGTTCACGTCTGCGCCGCGGCTCGTTATACGGTTTTGCTAAGCAGATTGGCGCAACCAAAATTGCGCTGGGTCATCATCGCGATGATATGTTGGCGACTTTCTTTTTGAATTTATTTCATGGCGGCACTCTTAAATCGATGCCACCGAAATTGCTCAGTGATGACAAGCAAAACCTACTTATTCGCCCATTGGCTTATGTCGAAGAAAAAGACATTATCGAATATGCTCGCTTAAAAGAATTTCCAATTATTCCATGCAACTTATGTGGCAGCCAAACCAACTTACAAAGAGCCATTATCAACGATATGTTGCGGGAATGGGATAATGCTCATCCGCAGCGTTGGCCTCTATTTTTAAAGCCATGCAAAACGTCGCACCGTCGCAACTAGCAGACCGTGAATTGTTTGATTTTGAGCAGTTAAGTCTTGATCGTGACAATGAGCGTTTGTTTGAAGGGGATAACATCCAAGCAGGGCAGACCGAGAGCTTGGCTGAAATTGGCTTACCTGTATCGCCAAAAACTCAAGCGTTCAATCCGAAGTTTATGAGTGATAAACAGCAACTGCCAGAATCAGATAAAGCGACAGCAGATAATCGTATCACGCAAAAAATCCCAACGATTAATCCGGTTATTTGATGGTTCTATACTGAACCAGCTATCGCTAAAACCTTTAAATTGGCTATAAAAAACCAGCTCATTATCTACTAATGGCTGGTTTTTTATGTGTTAATAAATCAATTATTAATCATGCTTATAATAGCAAGATTGGTAAAATCAACTTTCTGCAAAAACAGGTAATGGGTCAAAGCTAACTTTTGAACGTGGTAATTTCGCCACATCTTGCATACGCCAGTCATCTTTACCATCGCTACTTACTTGTAGATAATATTTTGCTTTTAAAGGATCTATATCTACCTGCGCACTGTATTTATTGCCTTCGACATGTTGAAGTACGACATCGTGATCTTTTTTGATATCGGTTGCATGTGAGATAGACAGATCTAGTTTTTCAGGATAAGCCAGAGGATTGCCATTCAGCAGTTTACCTGATTGCAGACTCTGTTCAGGATAATTTAGATAGAATACAACATCACCATTATCTGCAAACTGCATTTCGCCGTGCAAATCTAAGTCATAAGTCAATTTGTCACGTGACACATCATGATAAAGCGTCTTACCATCCATATACCAGTCGTCACGTACCACGCTATCCCGAATTTGATAAGAGTAATAAACAAAAAAGATACAGGCCACTACGACAAATGCTGGCATGCCAATAACAAAAATAACCACCATGTAATTCTTATACCATGGCTGAGTATCTTGATGCTTAAAATTTGATGCGGGAGTAGACATAAAATACCATTAATCAGATATCTGTTTATCAGATATCTATATGTATCAATGGATAAACTGACAGCGAAACAGCTGCCAGTTTAATGATAAATCGTCCACCTGCTAGCCACTGACTCACAGGTGAAATATAGAATATATACTAGGGCGCATCCTCAGTCTGAATGAAAGCACCTAAATGGAAAATGGTTAAATTTTGCCAAACTATGTCAAACAGCTGGTTAATAGCACGATATTATCTATACTATTTTCCCAGTTTGGCTGTCATTTATTGCATTTTTATTACCACTTTTAAAATGAAGACCCGCACTAGCTAAGCTATCAATCGCTTATAAAAACCTACTGCCCTTGAGTAGTAAATACGTTTTGTTTACTGACTTTATACTGACCATCTTCACTGGTCACATTTAGGGTCACTGATGTTTGTTCAAAATCGATAACCTTAGGATCGCCATAAATACTCACAGGCATATCAAAGCTTTCACCTGCTTCTAATGGTACATCATTGAATCGCAGCTCCAAGCTCAAACCTTCTTGTGGAGCAAGGGTTATTGTATAGGTATGCGGCTCTTGTGTCTTATTAGTCAGCTTGACGATATAGCTGTTTTCAATCATGCCTTGATTATTCACTGAAGACAACTGATTACGGTCACGGCGAATATCAATCTCTAAGGGTACACGGTCCGTCAACGCATAAATAACGCCACCACATAAAATAGTAATAACGGCTAAATAAGCAAATAGACGTGGACTGATGACGCGGGTATTTTCTTTTTCTGACAACTGTCGTTCTGTTGTATAGCGGATAAGCCCACGTGGATAGCCGACTTTATCCATAATTTCATTACAAGCGTCAATACAAGCAGCACATTGGATGCAACCAACTTGCAAGCCATCTCGAATATCAATCCCAGTCGGACAAACCTGTACGCACATGGTACATTCGATACAATCCCCTAAATGTTCAGGATGGGTGCCTTTTTACGTGCCCCGCGAGGTTCGCCACGTTCATAATCATAAGACACAACCAACGTATCTTTATCAAACATAACGCTCTGAAAACGACCATAAGGACAGATCTGTACGCACATCTGCTCGCGCATGTAGCCCGCATTGGCATAAGTGGCAAAGGTAAAGATAAACATTGATACCCATACCCATGTTGGCCAATCAGGAATAGGAATAAAACCAATGGTTTGCCAGCTTTGATATAAATAATCTGTTCCAGCGACATAACTGACAAAGGTTGCCGCGGTAATCACTGAAAATACCAACCAAATAAAATATATCAAAGAACGTTTAAAGGCTTTTTTTGCACTCATCGGTTCTTTATCAAATTTGATACGTTTGTTGCGATCGCCAATCACCCATTTTTCAACATATTGATAAAGATGTGTCCAAATCGTCTGAGGGCAGGCATAGCCACACCAAACACGCCCCGCATACACAGTCACCATGAATAAAGTGAATGCGGCAATAATCGCAAAGGCGGCAATGAAGTAAAAATCTTGGGTCAAAAAAGTCATGCCAAAAATATAGTAATGCTGCGAGGGAACATCAAGCCATATTGCTTGCCTACCATTATAACGTAACCACGGCAAAGCAGAAAAGCGGCTAAAAGTGCATACATCGTGACGACACGAATGTTTTGATAAAAACCGGTGACAAACCTAGGGTGAACTCGATGCTTGGTCGCATCAAGGTCAATTTGCTGTACAGGGATTTTATTGGGTTGTGGTGCTGACATAAACGTGCCTCTTTTAAAAAAGAATCAGTTTGCTGGCATGATGAACAAACATCTTTAATCATCAGATGTATGAGTGTGTGATGTTATCAATGTCAGTAAGTAGCGGATAAAATATTGAACAGAAAAATATTTTAACCCATCTACCAAATGATCGATTGCAAATAGCTTAATGAGAATGGATGACTATCTTCTAAATTCGCCACTAATAAGTGGTTTTATGTATTATCATTTTAGCATTCTCCCTATTATAAATGGGGTAATAATCTTAAAAACCAATCAATATATCAGCATAATGATCGATATATTGGTCATGCTCTATGCAGTATTAAACTCCATTTCATTTGCTACTCAAATTTTGACAATGCGGTAGCAGTCGATAAATTCTCATCAAAGAATTTATAAAAAAAGGAGAACTGCAATAACAGTTCTCCTTTTATCAAATCTTATCCACTGATGCTATGACAACCATCTTTAACTATTAGTTAGCCGTCGTTTCTATAGTGGTTGCTATTTGAGTAGCGGTTGGTGCTTTAGCAGCAGGTTGAGGGGTTTTATCTGATAATGAGTAAACATAAGCTGCAAGTAGCATAATACGCTCATTACCCAGTTTGGTTTCCCACTCAGGCATCACACCAGCACGACCATAACGTAAGGTTTCGCGGATGGTCTCACGATCACCACCATATAACCAAATGTTATCTGTCAAGTTTGGCGCGCCAGTAGAAGTCATACCTTTGGCATCTGCACCATGACAAAGTACACAGTTAGTCGGCTCATTAAAGATGGCCTCACCTTGAGCGACTTGAGCTTTATCAAGCTCGTAACCAGGTTGGTTGCCAGATATTGATAGCACGTATTCAGATACCGCACGTACCCCATCTTCACCGATTTGATCACGCCATGCAGCCATACCACCAACTCGACCTTATGTAGCGTGGTCAAATGTTTGACGCTTCTCCGCCATATAACCAGTCATTGTCAGTTAGATTTGGATAGCCTATCGCACCTTTGGCGTTAGAGCCATGACAGACCGCACAGTTCTGTAAGAACAAACGACTACCAACTTTTAAAGCATTCCGGTTTTCTGAAAGCTTTTCTACATAAGGGGATAGTTCTGCAGTTTTCTTGTCAATTTGATCTTGCAGATCTGCTGGTGGTGTTTCACTGCGGCGCATCGTTGCCTGTAACTCAGCAAGTGCCGCTAAGGTCTCTGTCGCACCACTAGCATCCGCTTTTGCTAAAATATTTTTCTCAAAGTTATCCGTAAATACTTTGTTATTACTCTCAAGTTCGCTATATAGCTCGTTCTTAGAGGTCCACGGTACAATTTCGCCATCGACTTCTACAGTGGCAATACCTTCCCATTTTGATGGGAAAATACCTGGGAAAAATACCCAATAGGCAACACCCCAAGCAATAGAGCCAAAAAATATCACGAGCCACCATTTAGGCAATGGCTTGTCGTACTCTTTGATACCATCATAAGCGTGGCCTGTCGTACCGTCATCTTCTAGTTCTGGCTTGTACTTCAATACCATTAGTAAGACACCGAGGATAGCAGCCCAACACATGATACTTAGTATGGTAATCCAAGAACTCCAAAAAAATGTCATCGTTTATCCTTATTGCGCTGCTCTTCAGACAGAGATTTTATATCCTCGTCATCAAGCGCAAGTTGTGCATCTTCTTCGAAGCGTTTTTTGTTTTTTGGCGAATACGCCCACCATGCAACACCTACGAAGGCAACAAAGGCAGAAACGGTCGCAATTGTTTGTAATTCACCAATACCCATTAGCGCTGTCCTTCCATCGCGGTGCCCAGTTGCTGTAGATAAGCAACCAAAGCATCAAGTTCAGTGGCACCAAGTACAGCATCTGGTGCTCCTTCGATATCTTCTTCAGTGTAAGGTACACCAAAGCGATCACGGAATAGACGCATTTTAGTTTGAACGTTTTCACCATTCACTTCGTTGGTAGCAAGCCACGGGAAACCAGGCATTACTGATTCAGGTACTAGTGAACGTGGCGCAATTAAATGCTGCTTTTGCCAGTCTTCAGAATACGACCGCCAACACTGCCAGATCAGGTCCAGTACGTTTTGAACCCCATAAGAATGGGTGATCCCACGTAGATTCAGCAGCACGTGAGTAAGGTCCATAACGTTCAACTTCAGCACGTAGTGGACGAATCATCTGAGTATGACATACGTGACAACCTTCACGAATATAATGTCACGACCCTCAATTCTAGTGCAGTCCATGGCTCCATAGAGGCAGGGGAGCATTCACCCCACCTTCTTCAGGACCCTTGTTGTCATATATCAATGGTACGATTTCAACTAGCGTTGCAAAGCTAATAGCAATAACGATACCGATAACCAACAAGCCTGTATTTTTTTCAATAATTTCATGCGGTGTACCAGACATGATCGCTCCTTATACGTTAGCTGCTGAAGGTTTATCAACACTAGGTTCATGATCAGTAGGATCTGCGATATCGACAGGCTTACCTTCTGGCATTTTAAGTGTCTTATAAACGTTATATGCCATCACAAACATACCCGATACATACAAGAAGCCACCAAGCACGACCAATATATGGGAAATGTGAGAACTCAACTGTATCAACGAAGCTATATACCAATGTACCGTCTGGATTAGTAGCCAGCCACATCATGCCTTGGCCAATACCTGAAATCCACATAGATACGATATAGAAAATAGTACCCGCTGTCGCCAACCAAAAATGCGTGGTGATTAAGCTGATAGAATACATCTTAGGTTTGTTATAAATACGTGGTAACAGTACATATAGCGAACCAATGGTAATCATACCTACCCAACCAAGTGCACCTGAGTGTACGTGACCGACTGTCCAATCCGTATTATGCGATAACGCATTCACTGTCTTAATCGACATCATCGGGCCTTCGAACGTCGACATCGCATAGAACGACAATGCCACAATCATAAAGCGAATGATCGGATCGGTACGTAATTTATCCCAGCTGCCCGATAGTGTTAGCACACCGTTAATCATACCACCCCAAGATGGCGCAAACAGGATGATTGAGAATACCATTGCTAGAGACTGCGTCCAATCTGGAAGCGCTGAATAATGCAAATGGTGACCACCAGCCCACATATATGACGCAATAAGTGCCCAAAAGTGAACGATAGACAAACGATAAGAATAAATAGGACGACCAATCTGTACTGGAACGAAGTAATACATCATTCCTAAGAAAGCTGCCGTTAGATAAAAACCTACCGCGTTATGTCCGTACCACCACTGCACCATCGCATCGGTCGCACCGCCAAATAACGAGTAAGACTTAAATGCGCTAACAGGAATCGCCATGCTGTTTACGATATGCAGTAATGCAATCGTAATAATAAGGCTGCAAAGAACCAGTTAGCCACATAAATATGTGAGGTTTTACGTTTGATGAGCGTACCGAAGAAAACAATGGCATAAGAGATCCATACCAAGGCAATCAAAATATCGATGGGCCACTCAAGCTCAGCGTATTCCTTGGTCGATGTTAAACCTAAAGGTAGGGTAATAACCGCTGATACGATAACGGCTTGCCAACCCCAAAAGGTAAACCAAGCTAAATAAGGAGCAAATAACCTTGTCTTACAGGTGCGCTGAACATATAGTAAGACGTTGCGAACAGGGCAGAGCCCCGAACGCAAAAATGACCGCATTGGTATGTAGCGGTCTTAAACGACTAAATGTCAGCCATGGAATGTCAAAGTTAAGTGATGGCCATGCTAACTGTGAAGCAATGAACACACCAATACTCATGCCGACGATGCCCCATACCACGGCCATTATCGTAAAGAATCTTACGATAGTAATTTCGTACTCACGGTCAACTGGGGCGACTGCTGTGTTTTGTAAACTCATTGGATGATTCCTTTACAGCCCGAATTATCAACAGAATTAACTAACTCTCCGCGCTATCTGCATCATAAAAGTAATAGTCAGATAAAAATAGAATCGCGGCACATGCTGTTTTTTGTCTCGCTTATCACCATAATATTATTAACTATCAATCTAAGCTTTCACTTTGTATCAGCTGGTATTGAGGCATAAAGGCGTTTTAAACGCACGACACTCACAGCTGGTCGATAGTAGGATTGTTAATAAATCATTAAGGTGAATAAGAAGATGCGCCGTTTTTGAGCATCAAACATCTAAAGAGGTGAAGTATTTATCTTAATTATTACCAAAAATTCTGTACTAATGAAGATAGATACCAATATCCATAGGGCCATAAAAATGTACTGACCATAGACGTATGCTAGCGGCGGCTGACAAAAAAACATGTTTGCGTAATGTTTAGTTAAAACTCCCGACTCTGTTTAAGGGTATTGTAACGCAATCCTAATCAAATATCATCAGAACTATGCGGCAAAATACAAACTCTTTGGTAAAAATCTTAGCAAGCAACTTATTATAGCTATGCAATTTGTCTATTTTACCCAATTTTATCACGATTCTAGGAATACATTTTGGTGATAGAGGGACAGTAATTACTACGCTTAGATATCATGACCAGCAGCATTTTTGTAACAATGGCCGCATGAGCACTCTAAATAAGTTTTACTTATCAGCAAGTCGACCCTTATAATGAGGCTAAATATAAGTGATGATAGCAGTTTTCATACTGCTATTATGAGCAACTATTTTATCACTTGATATCCAGTCAGGCGAGTGAGCCAAACAACGGTAGCCTGAAATAACATCAATTAAGGACAATAATATGGCAGTTTTTTTGACAGATGAGTGGTTTGAGCAAGTTGAGCAAATGGGTAATGAGGCAGGCGAGCTAAATTTGCCGCCAGCACTGGCGAATATGATCGTCAATCTAAAAGTATCTGACACTGAGCAAGACATCGAAGCGAACTTTGCAAACGGTTTATTGCATCGCGGCTTGAACGATGCCGCGACAACTACCTTGTTGCTTGACCGCAGTATCTTGCAATCAATTATCACTGATTTCGATACCAATGAAATTATGGGTGCCTTTATGGGTGGTAAAATTCGCGTTGAAGGCGATATGTCACAACTGATGGCAGTACAAACGGCACGCCCAAGTGCTGAACAAAAAGAGCTATATACTCGTATCAAATCAATGACGACCATGGCTTAATTTCATATTTTCAGGGTTTTATCCCGACGATTGTAAGAAGACAAAAAGCCCCTAATGCTTATTAGGGCTTTTTATTTGATGATACATTTAATGGTCATTATTAAAAGTAGCTGATGACTCGTAAAGTAGTTAACTGGCTTTTGATTGCTGCGCCGCACTTTGCTGGTTTTCTTTATAGATGGCAGCTTGTAGCCAGACGTTCGCTTGTACGTAGTCATGCACTTTAATAGAAGCCGTCTCTGGCGTGTTGAGCGCACCGATACGAATCACGAAAGGATCGGCATCTTGTTCGCGTAGTATCACGACATCAAACAGAATAATGGATTATCATTAAATGTTGTTTGCTTGCTTGCCGAGCACCTGACCTTGGCACCATGCTTCATCTTCTTGTCCCAAAGTATCACCAAATAGATAGGCACACATGTGACCTAAGTTGATCTCAACTGGCGCCATTTGCGCTTTGGTCTCTGGTTTCCATTCTTTGATTTGCTCTTGCAGATCATCGGGTATTTTTCCATCATTGGCGGCAACGATGTCGTTAAATGCACGGTGGTAGCGGATCGCTTCTTGATCTTCAACCATGATGACTTCGTTTTGCTCACTTAGCTTAATCTCATGTGCCCAAGCGCTAAAGTTCACAAAGTAAGACGTGTCTCGCTGATATAAATGGTGATTGGTGGTGTAGAGCTGGTCAAAGGCGTAAATAATACTGCCATCAGCGGTACGCAAGCGTAATACAGCATCGTGTGAATTGTCATTGGCAATGATGCGCTCAATCTTACAATTGAGTCCATACGGGCTATCGACACAAGGATAAGCATTGATAAAGCATTCAGGCTTGCCATTTTTCATGGCTAATACTTGATTGATATGACAAGGCTGATTTTCAGACAGCAATAGGCAGCTGTCTTGAGCGCTGACATTGCTATTGAGGCCTTTAGGCATGGCCGCCTTTTCGATCATTTTTTGTAGCCATTCTGGCACGTCATGACTCATGTCATCGGTCAGAATACTCCAATGATCGGCGTGACCTGCAGATTGCTCATCAGTCATGGTGATTTTGGTGGGAGATTGGACGTTTTTTATTGATAATTAATGGTCATGAAGATACTCAAAATTAGTCAGCGTGAGGTTTGGACCTGAAACGGCTATTGCTGGCTATCATAAGGCTCTATTTAACACGATAGATTTATGATAGTTGGCAACGTTGTCATCAGTAAAGGGTCAACAAACAACAATGAAATGAATGGTTAATGACAATTGTCCTTAGCATACAATATATAGGTATTGACGCAAGTAATAGCAAGCCCCTCATAAAAAATAGTAACAAAAGCCAGTTTTTTATTAAAAAATACGCCCAGTTTTTGCTAATGACTGGCACATATCAGCCAAATTGTGTCAAACTAGCTCCCTTTTGACGGCTGTCTTTGGCTCGTCTGAAACCCTGTTTTTGTGTTCGATTTATATGTGACTATGGCAAGTGCAGGTGTGAGATGCATTTGCTGTTGCTCGTTTATAGTATATATAAAGTCGCACGTAGATAAGATAAAGAGTTTGAATATGTTTCGTCCTTTAGCGTTGTTTATCGGCTTACGATACACCCGAGCAGAGCGTAGTAATGGTTTTATCTCCTTTATCTCGCTTATCTCGATGATTGGTTTGACTCTTGGGGTTGCCGTATTGATCACGGTGCTATCAGTCATGAATGGTTTTGATCGGGAGTTAAAAACCCGTATTTTGGGTATGGTCCCGCAAGCAACGGTCGTTTCCACCGAGATTATCAGTGATTGGAAGCAATTGGCTGATAAAATTAAAGAAGATCCTGAAGTGGCAGCTGTAGCGCCCTTTATTCAACTGCAAGGGATGTTGACGTCAAACGGTCAGGTTGCAGGGATTATGGTCACTGGTGTCGATCCTGAATACGAAAAAGATGTCTCTATTATCAATGAACATATGGTTCAAGGCAGTATTGATACTTTACAAAGTGGTGAGTTCAATATTGTACTGGGTGAAGAGATGGTACAGTCTCTAGGGCTGCAACTGGGTGATAAAGTGACGCTAGTGCTGCCAGAGGCATCGCCTTCACCAGCTGGCGTGATACCACGATTCAAGCGCTTTACCTTGACAGGTATTTTTACCATCAGTCCAGAAGTGGATAGCCTCATGGCATTTATCCCGATGGGTGATGCGGCAAAACTGTTGCGTCTGCCAGATGGCGCGCAGGGTGTGCGTATGAAGCTCAATGACATCTTTACCGCGCCGATGGCAGCAGAAAAAGCCGCCGCTATTGCCCCTCAGCAGTTGTATCCTAATGATTGGACACAAACGCATGGCAACCTATTTGGTGCGATTCAAATGGAAAAAGCCATGGTCGGCTTGCTGCTATTTTTAATTATCCTAGTGGCTTCAATATTGTTTCCAGCCTAGTGATGCTCGTTACCGACAAAAAAGCGGACATTGCGATTCTAAAAACTTTTGGTGCGTCTCCTCGTTTGATTACCCAAGTGTTTATGGTGCAGGGTGTGGTCATCGGTGTGATTGGTACGATTGCTGGTACGATACTGGGCGTGATATTTGCGCTTACAGTGAGTGATATTTTAGGCTTTATTAATCAAGTCTTTAATTTGAACTTGTTTGATGCGTATTTTGTTAATTATTTGCCATCAGAGTTGCGTGTACTAGATGTAGTATTGATTACAGGTGCGTCTTTCGTACTGAGCTTTTTGGCAACTATTTATCCAGCACGCCGAGCGGCTAAGATTCAGCCAGCACAGACGTTACGTTATGAATAAATGATTTTATATGCCGCTTAAGTTTTTATATACAGTTTAAGTTATTACCAATGCTTGTTAGGTAAAATTAATTTTAGTGCAAGTTTAGGCTGATAAATTGTATGTAGCGCTGAATAAAGCATCAATACCAGTATAAATAGAATAAAGGAAAAGCCATGTCTGCCATTTTAGAGGCGAAAAATATCAACAAGATATATGATGAAGGGGCGGTTAGTACGCAAGTACTGACTGGCTTGGATTTGACCGTCCATGCTGGCGAGCGCATCGCCATCGTTGGCACCAGTGGTTCAGGCAAGAGCACTTTGCTACACTTACTTGGTGGTCTTGATACGCCAACCAGCGGTGAGGTCTGGCTACATGGTCAATTGTTAAATAGCATGAATGAAACTGAGCGCGGTGCCATGCGTAACAAGCATCTGGGATTTATTTATCAGTTTCATCACTTATTAGCCGAATTTACTGCCATTGAAAACGTTGCGATGCCGTTATTGATGCGACCAGAGGTCTCAACGACTTCAGCAAGAGAGCAAGCAATTGCGATACTAGAAAGTGTCGGACTTGAGCATCGTTTGGCGCATAGACCTGGTGAGCTATCGGGGGGCGAGCGCCAGCGTGTGGCTATTGCCCGTGCTTTGGTTACGAAGCCGTCGCTTATTTTGGCAGACGAGCCAACTGGTAATTTGGACTATGACAATGCGCAAAGCGTGTTTGGATTATTATCAGAGCTGCAAAATACCATGCAAACCGCACTATTAATGGTGACACATGATCGCAATCTAGCGGCGCTGGCGGATCGTCAGTTATTGCTACGTAATGGTCATTGGGAGCAGTATTAACTGTTTTTTAACGCTGCATTTTTTAACGTTTTATTTTTAATAGCGTAAATGGTTATGGTTGCTAAGTAGTAGGGTGTGTCCTGATTTAAGTCAATTGATATCTACATGGGCTAAAATTTGTCAAACGTCGTTGAACTGAACTGCTGATTAATATCACTATGATCTGTGTTATTTCTCTTGTTTAACGGCAATTTGTCTTGCTTTTATCATCATTATTAAATGAGGATATACCCTAGAACGACAAGATTTATGTTCAACAGACCCTAAGTTTTAATAAAAATAAACGCAAAATGGGGCTGCAAAATGCCACCAATTATTAAAGAAGCACTATTATGATGGATAGAGATGACGACCCAATCGCTGCTTTTGGCAGTGCCGAAGAAGGCAATGAACCGTTAAAACCCTATATGGATGTGACGTTATTCGAGACAATTGATAAACAGGCACAAATAGATCTATTAACACCCGTTTTTGATGCCATTACTTTGGCTGGTGTTGATTATGATCTAAAAGCTCAAGACAGTGCAACGGGAAAACGCTATACATTGCTTAGAGATGAAAAAGTGGTTGAAGTTTTCGTGATGGACACTAGCCTTACGGACAACATCCTTGCGGCCATAGAAAAGAATAAAGAAGCAGAATGATGGGTATCAACAAAGAAAATGACTTTTGTTTTTAAGTCATAGCCAGCTTAAGGTGATATCGAGACATAGCATAGAATAATCGAGGGTAGATGGCAACCTAGATTGCTGGCGTTAGCGAATGGTTGACAGTAAAGGGTGGTTCGCTACGTTAAGGTTACTATGACTTGATAACAGCAGTATATATTATATTTTAGGCGATTTATCAGAAGGTTCTTTCTGACGTTTTTGCCAGCTCACGACGGTTTTATAGCGCCAAACCGCCTTAAATGCCAGTCCACAAACGATGCTGGTCACAATCGCTAATATCGTCAAGCCTATGCAAAAAGCAGCAATCGATACCGTACCGCGATAGGTAATAAATGGATTTGCACCATCTGACAGTGCCCATAAGCTAAAATCAGCAATCATCCTGCCGATAAGCCGCAGACTAATCATCGGTACGTCAAGGATTTTGGCACCGATATAATAGCCTGCATAAAAGATGGGCAAGCTCGTGAGTGGATTGGTAATCCAAGTCAAGCCGAGTGCCATGGGAACATTGGCACGAAAAATTAATGAGCCAACTAGAGCCAGTAGCATTTGCCCTGGCAATGGGAAAAATGCACTAAGCACCCCGATATAGACCGCTTTATTTAAGCTATGTCGATTAAAGTGCCATAATCGTGGATCAGCCAAATGCGGTGCGAACAGTTTTAAGGTGCGACTTTCTAAGATTTTCTCTGGCGTAGGAAGCAGGTCTTTCAGACGTTTTTGGGGCACAGGATCGCCTTTTGTAATCGTTAGCTACAGTCCGCTCAATCGCATTGATGGTCTGCTATAAAGTAATATTATTCATAAAGTGTACAGATGAGAATATATAGGATAATAATATCAGATTATCATCATCGCAATATGTCAGTCAGTATAGGGTAATAGTTATATAAATGCTATTGCATGACGTATCAGTTGTTGTTGCTGGTTTAAGTATCAATCTGTGTTTTGGTGTTTCGGTGCATTTTCGTCATATTAAGTGGCTATTTATCATAACAAATGGCTTTATTTAGGCAAAAACTAATATTCACCTCATCAAGCAAGGAGCGCTGGTGTACTGGTTGATTGGTAGCTTGATTATTATCGCCATGATGGGCGTTTTGGCGGTCGCAGATAGTATGGCGATACCCACTAGTTCATCGTTAATGGATATATTAAACACTCCCATCTTATTTTTGTCGCTCATTATTTTTGCTATTATCCTGATTGTTATTGCCCAGTTTAATGTACCTTTTGCAAAACCCAGCCATTTATCGCAACATACTGCTGGTCTCTCTTTACGTAATCCTTCATATAATATTTCACATAAATCTAAACTCTTCTTTCGTATTTTGACTCATGTTTTAGTTGCTGTATTGGCAATCGGATTAATCATTGGCAGTGCGCTGCAAGCCCTGATTAGCCATCAACAAGCAGAATTAACAGAAATCACTGAGCCAATGCGTGTACAAGCATTAGTCACCATCGAAGGAATAAGTGACAGCGTTTATGACGTCGCCACGGACAGTGGCTATCGACAAGTTGCTGTCATTAGTGATATATCACCCTTGGTGTCGGCGTTGGCGGTTGAAGATTTAGATGCTATGACCAGTAACTTTCTAATAGAAAAATAATAGCCTAAGCAATAGCAACTTATACGAAAATAACTCAAATAACAATAACGGTAAGAATGTCACGTACCGTGTATTGCTCAATGGTTATCCAAAAAATCCATCAAAACAATCATCCAAGAAAAATTTGGACAGCAATCCGTTTGACCGCTTAAATTATTTACAACCTGGCGATCAGCTGTTTATGAGTTTAGCCCTTGCACCACTGGCGACCTCTGAGCAAGCGTTGAGCAATCCATCTGGTTTTGACAGTTATCGCTGGCTGCGAGGTCGTCATATTGATGGAGTCGCTAATATATTGACCGTTGGCACATCAAATGTCACCAATACTGAGGTATCAAAGCCAGCGTTTGCCTCTTCTTCATATCTGCAGCGTTTTCAGACTTATATCAACCAAGGACGTTGGCAATTACGCCAGCATTTTTATCAAGATTGGTCGACACAGACCACAGCAGCGCAACAGGCAAAAGCGGTCACTTTAAGTTTGCTCACAGGTGATCGCAGTTTAATCAATCGTGAGACCAAAGATCTATATCAACTGGCTGGTATTTCACATTTGCTGGCTATCTCTGGCACTCATGTATTGTTTTTAGCGATTATGCTGGCAGGTGCGGCGGTGTTGCTTTTTGATCGGTTATGGCCAAGGATTTATCGTTATGTACCGCGTTGGCAAGTGCGCTGGTGGGTGATGATCGCTGCTGCTTTTATTTATGCGCTATTTACTGGTTTTGATGTACCCGCTGCTCGTACCGCATGGATGTTATTCGCGATAGGTTTGGTACGTTTAACATTATTGCCGGTTAGTACGATGCGGGTGTTGTTTGCTTTGGCAGTGTTGATGGCATGGCTTGATCCCTACGTATTATGGCAGGCAGGGTACTGGCTATCTTTTATCGCAGTGGCATTACTCCTTAAATATGATGATACGTCATATACGCAATCAGCTGTCGTATCAGAAACGGCATCTGCTCATAATGCCAGTGTAGTAAATACTGCATTCAAGCATATTTGGATAATAGGCAAACGTGTATTCAAATTACAATTTTGGCTATTTATTACTTTATTACCTATTACATTGTTATTATTTGGCAAGGCGTCGCTGTGGGGTCTTATCATCAATCTGTTTGCTATCGGTTTATTTGGTTGGGTGATTGTGCCACTTAATCTATTGGCAGGGCTGTGCTATCTTTTATCACCTGCTATTGCTGATAGTATTTGGCGGCTCGTTAGCGCCATTGTCGCGAAATTGCATGAACTGATAACGTGGTTAACCTCATTACCAGCATTGTCAGAAGCGTGGCTTTATACCCCTATGAATGTCGCCATATTGCTGATGGTACTATTAAGTATGTTGCCATGGCTACTACCACGAGGATTTATCAGTCGTTGGCTGGCACTGCCGCCGCTCACCTTATTAATGATGACGGTATATGCCAATCAGCAATCACTAACGACGATACCGACCTTGTATATCTTACCAACGGGTGATCCCTATATAAGCGCTGCTTTGTTGCAGTATCCTGTTGTCAATAATGAGCAGCCATCCACAACAAATACGCATAAGACAAACATCAGCTGGCTATTTTTATCTGACCACAGACCCAATGCCGCACGAACGATGCCCAGTAATCTAATGGCGAATAAGCTGTCGATGACATTAGCGCAGCAGCTGGGTAGCTTGTCAGTTGATACACTAGGGGTATGGTTGTGCAGAGTAGTAGTGTTGGATTGACGGATACGCTTACTACTGACAAGAAGTATTTAGCTTCTAATGATTCTGCGCTGTTGCCTTTGACGGTTTTTCAGCTTAATCAGCATTTACCTATTAGTCAGTATTGGCAAGCAGGGCGCTCTGATCGTTGGTCTGCATTTCAGCAAGCCTATAAAGTCAGCAGCCAACCCAAGGACATGGCGAATATTAGTGTGCAACGCTGTGAACAAGGCAAAACGTGGCAGTTGGGCAATGGTGACTTGTCCATACAAGCATTGACAGGGTGGAGCAAAATAGACAGTCCGAGTGTTTGGGATTGTACGGTGGCTATAGATGCCAGCTTGCCCATAAGGGTGTTAAAGTACAATGCGGCTGATCCACTCAAATCAACACCTGCCACTGCGCAGACACTCACATCAAGTAGCCAGCTACCGACTCATCAAGCCAATATGCCTCAGGCACGTCTGATATTAAATGCAGATACCCATCAGCGTATCTGGCAAATGTGGACATTGTTATGTCCAGTTGAAATACCTGAGCAACCACGCCCTTTTCGTAATGTGACATGGCTAGGACATAGCACATCACAGATAACTAACGATGTGATAAATCATCAAACCATCAATGAAATGATCACTTATGATGACAAAATGCCAGAAGCAACGTTGTTTCTCAATGCGGCAGTAGATACTACCAATATGACGCCATAAAAATATCGCTTATCTAATCAATGTTACAATATAGTGATATTTCCCAGTTATACTATTGAACCATGATTGAAATACCACCATACTTAGCAGCCTATGAATATAGATGACTGTGACCGTATTTGGAGTGAGAAGCAGCTCCTTATTACTGACTGTATTTCTATCTTCTCTTTTTATTGCTTTAGACTGTTTCTGACTTAGGAAGTTATATGCCCAACTGGCCACCAGACCCTAACAAACGTCCTGACAATTCGGCAAATCAGCCAGTACCGATGTCGCCGCCAAGCCAGCCGAGTGGACAAGAATGGCGATTGCTTGAAAACACTTTATTGGCTAGTGTGGTCGAGCAACGCCGCGCCCGTCGCTGGAGTATCTTTTTTAAACTATTGACCTTTGGTTATATTTTACTGATATTTCTGACGCTTGGTCGTAGTTGCAGCAGCAGCGCGCCAACGGGTTTAGATGGTGTTGACACGAGCAAGCCGCATTTAGCTGTGGTTGAGCTACAAGGTGTCATTAGTAGTGGCGATGTGGCCAACGCTTATGATGTCAATGAAGCATTGACTCGTGCTTTTGAAAATAGCAATTCAAAGGCGGTAGCATTGGATATCAATTCACCTGGTGGCTCACCAGTACAGTCTGATGAGATTTGGCAGACTATGATGGATTTGCGTAAAGAATATCCAGACAAAAAACTCTATGCAGTGATTGGTGATATGGGTGCTTCTGGCGCATATTATATTGCTTCTGCGGCGGATGAGATTTATGTGAACCCATCAAGTTTGGTTGGCTCTATCGGCGTGATTATGCCAAGCTATAACATCAAAGGTTTGATGGATAAAGTCGGCGTAGAAGATCGTACGATTACTGCTGGTGAATACAAAGACATCTTAAGTTTGTCACGTCCGTTAACGGACTATGAAGAAAAACATGTCGAAAAAGTATTGGACAACACCCACAAGCATTTCATTAATGCAGTGAAAGAAGGGCGCGGTGATCGTCTCAAAAATCCTGAACAAAATAAGCTGTTCTCAGGATTATTCTGGACAGGCGAGCAGTCGATTGAGCTTGGCTTAGCCGATAAGAAAGGCAGCATCGCTAGCTTAGAAAAGCAGTTAGAGCTGGATAATGTCATCAATTATAGCCCAACAGATCCGTTCCAATTATTCATGGACCGCTTTGCTGTTAAATTGGGTGCGGGCATTGGATCTAGTGTCAGCCTTGATGTTTTACCGCAAGAAGAAGGTAATGCGCAGATGCGTTAAGCGTTTTATGTTTGAGATTTACTGTGTATGATTGTTGAGGCTGAGCGTATGATTATGCTCAGCCTCAATTGTATATGAGATTCAATGGTTATAAAAAATACCCTAAATAGCGACTTAAATCGAAGAGAACTTGTCATGAGTGATGAAATTAATTTGCCAACTTTTACTGTTACCTGTCTCTACAATAACCAACAAACCTGTCCTGCATTTTGCTCATGCAAATGGGATGCCAAGTGCGGTTTATCAACCATTTTTTGAGAAGTTAGCAGAATTTTTTACCATTGAATATATTGCCATGCTGGGTGCAACGCCTGATTATCCAGTCGATGACCATTGGCGTAGCCTTACACAGCAGATTATTGATAGTGTCAAAAATACCTGTGAGAAGCATGGCGTGACGCAAGTAGTGGCAGTGGGTCATTCGCTGGGTGCGATGTGTACATTGCAGGCATTGTATCGTGCGCCGCAGTACTTTGCCCAAGCGGTACTCATGGATCCACCTTGGATTTATGGCAAAGTGAGCTTGCTATGGCATTTGGCAAAGACGGCGGATAGATTGCCGATGATGAATAACCGCCTGATGGATAAATTGTCACCAGCTGGCGTGTCTAAGCATCGCCGTGATGTCTGGGAGAGCCGCGCAGATGCGTACGATAAGATGCGGCATAAAGGCTTTTTCAAAAACTTTGATGAACGCAGTTTTCAAGGCTATATCGAGCATGGGCTACACGAACGTGCGGATGGCAAAGTGACATTGGCGATTCCGAAAGCCAGTGAGGTCGCTGTCTTTCGCACCAATCCATCTTGGTATTGGCTGGCACCAAATCATGGACCAAAGCCGCCTGTTACTTTGATTATCGGTCAAGACAGTATCTTTTTAAAACGCCGATTTCCGCAACAAATAAAGTCGCGTTTGAATATTCCTTATGAGACCCATGCCGGTGGTCATATGTTTCCACTTGAGTATCCAGAGTCGGTCTCTCAGCAAGTATTATCATTGATTGAGCAGCAACTACCAACATAATCGCTGATGACTATTTCTGCTCATTATTGCTTATGCTAGGGCGTGTCCTCATTTTAAAAATGGTCATAAAAATGAGATAAATTGCCGTCAAACAAGGAAAGTAGCGCAAATAATATCGAGATATCGAGATATCGAGATATTGATAAGCTATTTAACGATGTTTGGCAAAATTTAGCCATTTTTAACTCATTTAGAGGATAATCGATTGAATTGAGGACACGCCCTAGATGCGAGCTAACAAAATATCCGTTTGAGTAATGACTTTATGCTAAAAAATGCTACTGGTTCGCACAATCTTAATACGCCGCCTAAGCGCACGCCGCTATTTTCAAGGTTGGGTGTCTTTCTACTGACTGTTGGTATGCTGATGGCATTTTTATCAGTCAGCTGCTAGGCGTGTATATCGCTGGCAAGCTAGTCTTACCAGCTTCTAAAAATTCAACCATGGCTGATATCTTCTTTTTTGGTAGTAACGATGGCACCGTGGTCAGCCTCTATATTATTATAGGCTGCGTGTTATTGATCGCTATTAGCCTTTTGGTGATCCATGTAAGAAGCGGCGATAGTCGGCAGTATTTAGCGCTAAAGCCGTTCTCATTTGCGGTGGGTATGGGATTGCTTGGGCTGCTATTGATATTTATGATTGGCAGTCAGGCATTGACTTATTTACTTGATAAATCGCCATTGCTCTTCGTTGACCCTTTTATCAGTCTGTCAGCTCAGTATGGCTGTTGATATTTGCAATGGTCATTGTCGCGCCAATCTATGAAGAGCTGATATTTCGTGGTCTATTATGGTCAGCGATCGCAGAGCAATTTACTTCGTCAACTTATTCAAAGCATCGAGGGGCGATCGTAGCAAGTGTCGTGACCAGCTTGATATTTGCAGTGATCCATGTGCAGTATGGTATTTATGAAATCAGTACCATCGTGGTACTGGCATTGATATTTTGCTACGCGCGTATCAAGTCAGGCTCGCTGTTGCTGCCGATATTATTGCATATTGTGAATAATGGGGCGGCGATGTGGCAATATATTGCGCAAACCGCCTAAATAAATAATGGCTATTTCGGCATCATTACACTTTTATAGCTGTCATAATGATGGATTTTCTTAAGCATCAGGATTTAGTAGTAACACCTCATCCGCTGCTCGTTTGATATCGTCGATTGTTAGCTGAGGTTTACCACTTAATGCCTGTCGCCATTTGCGCGCACCCGTCAGTCCTTGAAACAACCCTAAATAATGTCTTGTCATCGTTGGCAGTGCTTCACCTTTAGCAATCTGCGCCTCCATATACGGATACAGCTGCGCTAAAATATCTGAACGCTTAGGTGCTGGTTCGTTCCATAAGCTATTGGTTTCTGCTAATAGGTAAGGGTTGTGATAAAACGCGCGACCAATCATCACGCCATCCACATGCTGCAAATGTGCTTCGATGTCTTTAACAGTATCGATGCCGCCATTAATCTCGATATCGAATTGTGGAAAGTCTTGTTTGAGACGATAGACATCCTCATAACGTAGCGGTGGTATCTCGCGATTTTGCTTGGGGCTAAGCCCCTGTAGCCATGCAGTACGTGCATGGACAATAAAGCGTGTACAACCCGCTGCTGCCACTTTTTCTACAAAATCTACCATAAACTCATAACTGTCAAAATCATCGATACCAATACGATGCTTGACGGTTACTGGGATATCGACCGCTGCTTGCATGTGTTTGACCAAATCAGCGACCGTATTAGGCTCAGCCATCAAACACGCACCTATTTATTATTCTGTACGCGATCAGAGGGACAACCAACATTGATATTGACCTCATCATAGCCATATTGCTGAGCAAATTCAGCACATTGCGTCATCTCGCTAATATCTGCTCCGCCCAACTGTAGTACCAGCGGATGCTCAAGCGTATCAAAGCGCAGATGCCGTGCACGATTGCCATGTATCAGCGCGCCCGTACTGATCATCTCGGTGTACAAATAAACATGCGGATTAAAAAGCCGAGCAAAATAACGATAGTCCGTCGTTGTCCAGTCGATCATGGGTGCGACTGAGAGTCGTTTGTTGGTCATATCAACCATGGTTTTGAGCCTTATATTTTATAATATTGGTGTCTTAAATAAATGAACAAGGTGCAATGTATGAGACATACGATTGCACCTTAATTTTATAATTTCAATCGTTATGCAGATAATAGGCAGCTACCTACTAGCTAAATAATGTGGTCGATTTTTTTGAATTCAGGCAAATTATAAAAATAAATACCCATTATGCCGATAAAACCGATAAATACAATGTAGAGCGCTGGTGAGAAACTCACATACAGAGTGGCATAACCTAGTCCAAAAGGCACAAGCACTCCAACAATACCGTAGGCGATATTATAACAAAAAGCCATTCCTGTTAGTCTTACATTGGTCGGAAATAACTGTACGAGGATGGCAGGTATCATCCCAACGATGCCAGCACAAAAGCCTAAAAGCGCATACATAATGAGGATGTAGTCACCGCTGGCTTGCAGATGGTAAAAAAAGGCAAACATCTGAGCGATCAAAAGAATAGAGCCAACCGTCAGAATCTTACCGAAGTTTTGGTGGTTGGATATTATCCCATAAAAAATACAACCAAAAACCATGAACACTATACCCAGACTGTGTGAGAATCCAAATAAATCGCTGTCTAAGGTAAAACGTAATTCAATCAAATCGGGTAGCAATAGCACAACCACAGTCGTGATGCTAGAAACAATAAGCGTGAGAACCATGCCGATAAATAGCGAATGTTTGCAATGCTTAAAGAGTAAATTGAAGGGTTTGGCAACATAATCGCTTGGTTTTGAGTTTTTCATTTCCAGAAAAAAGGGTGACTCATCTATCCATCGCCACGCCAATAATGGTAATAAACTCAGAATGGCCGCGATGAAAAATGGCAAGCGCCAGCCGTAATTAGCCAATTGCTCAGTCGTCATAGAATTGGTTAACCAAAGAAAAAAGGCATTAGAAAACAACACGCCTACATAAAAACTGGCAGTAACATAGCTACAAGATACTGACGAATATTGGCGCGGCACATGCTCTGCCACAAAAACCCAAGCGAGTGGCACATAAAGACCAAATGCCATGCCTTGTATCAGCCTCAAGACTATAAATAAGGTTGGTGCAATCAACCCCCATTGCCCATAGGTAGGTAAGCAAGCCATCGCCAACAAGCTGGCCGCCGTCACTAATATACTGATCAACAGTATCGGTTTTCGGCCTTTGATATCACCACGACCAAAGATGATACCGCCATGGGCGTGCCAAATAGCCAATTGCAAATAGACCAAGCCCTTGTACCTTTGTAATAGGTGGATCGATATTAGCAGGAAAAAAGCGGTCGCCATGATCTGCTAATATAAATACAAAAAAATCAAAAACGCGACTGCGCTGCTAAAGCAGATAAACAGTACGGTGTTTCTGTCTTTAGAGGACATCATTGCATATTGAGAACGAGAAGGCATAATAGGTCGCGCATCCACATATAATAGTATTCGTTAAGCCGATTATTATCTGGATAACCGGCTAATAAAAAACGACAAATCAATATGAAAAATAATGATTTGCCGAAAAAATAAAGACGTTTGAGCTAAAAGTTATTGAGCAATAAGCATCGGAGTTAAGAGCACTTGAATGAATAGTGCTTAAATGAAAAGCACTCCAACTAAAAAGTATTCAAACTAAAAAAAATTAGGTCAAAGAATCACTCAATAGCGCTGTTATTATGTAAATATGACCAAGTTTTAGAGTGTTTTTGATGATGGCAGCTATAGCAACCAATCAATAGGTAACCATGACATGATAGTCAGCCAGACATGATCGCTGATATCGACGCGTGGCTCTGAATCGTAAACCACTTTTTTATCGTCTTCTATAGTATGCCACTGTAGCTTACCATTATCTGATAGTTTGACTTCATAAGCTTGGTTTAGCAGGTCATCGCTCAGCGCACCATGCAATTGTTTTGCCAGCTCATCATCATTGATGATCACACCCATTTCTGTATTGATATTGGCAGAGCGAGGGTCGACATTATAGGAGCCAATGAATACTTGATAGTCATCAACGGCAAACGTTTTGCATGTAAACTGGTTGAGGATTGACTACGAGCTTTCCAAAGCTTGTTTTCGCGTTTTTCTTCAGAGGCAGTGGATTTTAGCTCGTAGATTTTGACACCGGCGCGCAGCAAGTTAGGTCGCCATTGACTATAGCCAGAATGCACAGCAGTCACGTCGGTCGCATCAAATGAATTGGTCAAAATCTTAATCTCGATACCAGCTTCAGCCAATTGCACTAAAGTATTGACACCATCTTTGGTGGGTACAAAGTAAGAGGAAATGATGGTTAGCTTTTTGGTTGGGCTGCCTAATAAGGTACGCAATTGATGCACCAAATTGGTATCCGCTGGTACCGTTTTGGTCAGCTTGCCCACATCATCACTCAAAAACTGCATGTCTGTCCAGCGAAAAGGCACGCGTTTATTGACCAAGTCACTGTCTATCGTTGACTCTTCCAGCGCTTCTTTATACACCGTCAAATGATTGTCGCTACCTTTTTCGTCCTGACCGAGCTTGTCCAGTGCCGCTAGGAAATCAGGCGCTGTATTGTTGTCAGGTTTCACTAGCGTTTCGATGTCAAATGACAAAGGCGACGACCAATAGCTTGAAAAACTGTTGTCAATATCTGCGACGACTTTACCGATGAGTAAAACATCCAAATCCGCAAATTGACTATTTTGGTCATTGCTTAAATATTCATTGCCAATATTACGTCCCCCAATGATGGTAATCTGCTTATCAAAAGTCATGCTTTATTGTGCATGCGGCGATTGATACGTGGCAGACCTGTGACGTAGTTTAATGTTTGAAACTTACGGTGCATCAGCGGATTGATGATTCGTACCGCAATGTTCGGATGACTGGAAAAACGTAATAAATGCTGATCGAAGGTGGCGTCATTATTAAAATCATCTAATAGTAAGCGTACAATGATGCCGCGTTCAGCCGCTTCCCACAGATCTTTCAATAGTAGCTGACCAGCTTGGTCATTATGCCAAATATAATACTGCGCATCGATATTACGTGTGGACATGTCCGTTAATATACTGCGAGAAGCAAAAGCATTGGCACCAGTTACAATGGGGTGGTAGCCGGATAAATCTGGGTGAATATCATTCTGCTCGCTAATCGATGCTACCAAATCAACGTCATTGGTTGCTACTGTGTCACTTTGTCCAGTTTCTTGATTGTCTTCGTGTTGATATAAGTCATGTACTCGTGCTGATAATGCTTGGCTCTCAGGTAAGTGCGGCTGTTTTGGCAAAACCTGACATCCACTAAGACCTAAGGTTAGTCCGAGTGTTAGACTCAACGATAAGTTGCTTGGTTCTATACTGAACATCGACATAAATGAATTACCTTAGTGAGCCTTACATAAAGAAGTATTTGTTAGAAAGTAAGCGTGAGGGCATGTCCTCATTTTTAGTCCATTAAAAAGACTATCAATTGAATGAAGGACATGCGCTAGTGCATCGTTTATTTTACCGATGATAGCACTGATTACGAAGCGTATAACAATATCGCCCAAGACAAAAATTAAATCGCCGCTAAGCTTATCAGCTGTCGTCATCTATGCCTATTATAAATACGTTATTTTTGTTAGATTCAGCGACTTCTTCAGTCATTATTACTTATCGTTTAGATATGCTCTCTCTTTCATCTGTTGTCTAGAAAAAGATATAGTCAATCCTATATAAACCAGATACGGTGTCAGGCTCGCTTAGCCTACTATTTGTAGTACTTTCGCTTGCCTTCCTTGTATCTAAATTATATTGAACCGCCTATAGGTGTGTATTCAAAAAAATATTTAGCCATCGCTTGAAACCAGCTGTGTGGAATAAGTTGACATGATATGATAACGCTGATGCATTCGGTCGATAATCAGAAGAATAAGCAGTCATTTTATATCAATCAAAATACCAATCAAAGCAACGGAATATTTATGAGTCAGTCGCAAGCCCATGATGAAAAATGTAGATAAATTAGATCCAAACTGGCGCAGTGACGCGCTCAACTTAGCTCTCGATTATGGTATGCAAACCATTGCTGTACGGGCAGGGCAACATCGTACCGATGAGGGTGAGCATTCAGAGGCTATCTTTACTACCAGCTCGTACGTGTATACCTCAGCGGCAGATGCCGCGGCACATTTTAATGGAGACAAGACGGGCAACGTGTACTCACGCCATACCAATCCAAGTGTACGTACCTTTGAGCGTCGTTTGGCAGCGCTTGAAAACGGTGAGCGCGCAGTGGCGACAGCCTCTGGCATGGGCGCGATTTTGACCATGTGCTTGGCATATCTGAAAGCGGGCGATCATTTGCTTGCTGCCAATCAATTATTTGGCTCATCGATTGGTCTATTTAATAATTATATGGCAAAGTTCGGTGTGGAAGTCAGCTACGTTGATTGCTTCGATAATGAGGCGTGGGCAAACGCCGTTCAACCAAATACTAAAGTGATCTATTGCGAAAGCCCAAGTAATCCATTGGCACAGATTTGTGATATTGGCTTTTTAAGCCAGCTGTGTAAAGCCAATGATATCTTATTGGTCGTTGATAATTGCTTTGCCACTCCAGCTTTGCAGCGTCCACTTGATTTGGGTGCCGATGTGGTGATTCATTCTGCCACTAAATATTTAGACGGTCAGGGGCGAGTACTTGGCGGCGCACTAGTTGGCAGTGATAAGCTCATGCAAGAGGCTTTTACTGTGGTACGTTCAGGCGGTATCAGTATGAGTCCATTTAACGCATGGGTATTTACCAAAGGGTTAGAGACGCTGAAACTGCGTATGCAAGCGCATTGTCAAAATGCTAATCAAGTGGCAGAGTTTTTGGTCAATCATCCCAATGTTAGTGCCGTACATTTCTCAGGTTTGAGTGATCATCCTGCTCATGAGCTTGCGACGCGTCAACATCATATGACAGGTGGCTATGGTGCTATCATGGGTTTTGAGGTAAAGGCTTCTGATAGTGATTTAATAGTCGTGATTCGAAATCTGCTGCTTGGCATGTCATTGATTCCACCCAAATGGTTTCTATCACTAATAATTTAGGTGATGCTAAAACCACCATTACCCATCCTGCAACCACCACTCATTTTCGCTTGAGTGCAAAAGAGCGCGCAGAAGCGGGCGTCAAAGATGGTCTTATTCGTTTGTCAGTAGGCTTAGAAGATGTAGAAGATATCATCAAAGATTTGGCGCGTGGTTTAGACAGTTTGTAAAGATAACGGTATAATCGCAGTTAGCACTTTATATGAGGGCGTGTCCTTATTTCAAAAATGGTGATAAAAATGAAATAAATTGCCGTCAAACGAGGAAAATAGCGCAGATAATATCGGGATATTAACCAGCTATTTAACGATGTTTGGCAAAATTTAGCCATTTTTGACCCGTTTAGATATGATCAATTGAATTGAGGACACGCCCTAGTAAAATATCAATCATTTATGATTAAAAAACAAAAGAGGCAACTATGAATATTCAAGCATTAATGCAACAAGCACAAACGATGCAAAAGAAAGTCGAAGCAAACGTTGAAAATGCTAAAAAAGAGCTTGCGAATAAAGAAGTACAAGCTGAAGCGGGCAGTGGTCTGGTAAAAGTCACCATGACGGGTCGCCATGTGGTTAAGCGTTTAACCATCGATCCAAGCTTGCTAGAAGATGAGCCAGATATGATCGAAGATCTTATCGCTGCTGCTATCAATGACGCCGTTCGTCAAGCAGATGCGCTATACGAAGAAACCATGGCTGGCGCGACCTCAGGCATGGGTCTACCACCAGGTATGCAAGGTATGTTCTAAGTCGTTATTTTTTAAGCCAAACACGACATATTAAAGACAAAATGGGGTTGTTATCGACATGATACGACCCCATTTTCATAGCTACGGTTTATAAATTAAGTTAAATAAAGGAAGATGCTTTGCTGACAGCCAAATTTGATCAGCTGGTCAAACAGCTGCGTATTTTGCCGGGTGTGGGTCAAAAAAGCGCCCAACGTATGGCGCTACATCTGCTGACCAAAAAACGTCCACAAGGTATGGCACTTGCCCAAGCGCTTGATGAGGCGATGCGCGATATCGTCGAATGCCAGCGCTGTCACAGCTTTAGTGATGATCACATCTGTCCGCTGTGCCAAGATCCGCGCCGTGATGATAACTTATTATGCGTAGTCGAAACGGCAGCAGACGTGATGGCGATAGAGCAGACCGCCGGTTACCGTGGTCGCTACTTTGTGTTAGGTGGTCACTTATCACCGATTGATGGGATTAGTGCTGACGATTTAAATATTGATCAGCTGGTTTGGCGGGTTAAACAAGAGCCTGTTGAAGAGTTGATTTTAGCGACTGGCACGACTGTCGAAGGGCAGACAACCGCGCACTTTATCAGCGAGGCAGTCAGTCGTCATGTCAATAAGGTCACACGTTTAGCGCAAGGTGTACCAATGGGCGGCGAGCTTGAATACTTGGATAGTATGACACTTGGTCAGGCCATACAAAATCGTTCATTTTTATAGCACACTGACATTTTTCATAGCACTTTTTTATAAAACCCAAGTCTTGTCCATTTGTTTCATGAATTGTTATAATTGCACTATTATTATTTTCATTTCTCATTTATTAAAACGCAGATTAGCGTTTTATTTTCTCCTATTTATGCAGGTATCTGCCCGTGTCCAACAATACTGCAACAGCGTCGACTGCTGCCACCCAATCAAACCTTGCAGACAACATTGCTGCTACTGATGATTTATTAGAACCATCAATCAATTCTAAAATAGAGTCAGCAGATCTACCGCCAGAGCCAGATGATGCACTGCTAGATAGTGCCGACGAAGCTGCTGTCACGTGGGTGCGTGAGCAAAATGGTTTGGCTGAAGTTATCGATGCATTGGCAACTTGTGGTCGGGTGGCGTTAGATACCGAATTTATCAAACGTGATACTTACTATCCGCGCTTGGCATTGGTGCAACTAAATACTGGCAATCATATTTATTTATTAGATGCCCCGCAGTTGCAACTGACCGAACTGTGGCAGGCATTAGCCAAAGTTGATGTAGCGATTTGGCATGCATGTGGTGAGGATTTAGGGATTTTTTATCTACTCTCTGGTTGTCCGCCATTGACCAATATATTTGATACGCAAATTGCGTTGTCTTACTTAACGGGTCAATTGCAAATGGGCTATCAGCAAGCGCTTGACGACCAGCTAGACATGCACATTGATAAAGAACAAAGCCAGTCGGACTGGCTGCAACGTCCATTATCAGACGAGCAAGAGCAGTATGCGATTGATGACGTACGCTTTTTGCCAGCACTTTATTTAAGTCTTGAATATGCGTTAAAAAAGCAAGGTTTGTACGATTATGTATGGGCAGATTGCCAGCTTTATGCCAGTGATTTGTATGATACTCAGCATGTTGAAGACAGCGCAATGTACCTAACAATGGCAGATTATCGTTATACTTCACAGCAGATGGCGATACTGCAAGCGGTTGCGACGTGGCGCGAGGAGCTGGCACGTTCGACCAATCAGCCGCGTACGTTTGTGATTAAAAAACAAGCAGTACGTGAGATCATCACTGAAAAACCAAGTAATATGCGAGAGCTTGCGCACAAAACCACGATGCACCGCAGTATGTTGCGCTTATACGGAGAAGAGCTGCTAAAAGTGATAAATCAAGCAAAAAACCTGCACCCTGCTGAATATCCTGATTGCCTATTACCGCCGTATCGCTCAAAAAATAAAGTACTGTCAAAGCAGTGCAGCAAGCGATCGATGATCACGCACGAGCTATCGGCGTACCTGACAATGTATTGATGCGTAAGAAGTGGCTCGGACAATTGTATGAAGTAATTGCTTTTGATAAAGATTTAAGCGGGTTGCCAGAGGGCTTAAAAGGTTGGCGGAATGACTGGGTCATGAACACCCTGATTCCCGTCATCAAAAAACATAAAATTGAGTTGCAGCAGGTATGGGGATCAATGTTCGATAAGCCACAAGATTCTATCATAGATAAAAGATGATGCTTTTCTCAAAACGTAAGTTTGTTATGTTCGAACTGTCCATGTTGTAAAAAGTATTTGGTTTGCGCGGCTACTGTTTTATCGACCAGCATCCCAGTATGCGAGACTGGTAAAACTATATGATCCGTGGCAGCCTCTATTTTGGTTTCTTCTATATATACTGTGCCATCGTGTAGTAGATGTTCTACTGATGGTATATTATTTGTCTTACGCAATTTGCGATTATGATATTGCAAAAACAACTGCCCTAGGCCATAAGGACGATTACCCGCAATCACCCCAAGGGTAATATGCTCCGTAAAGGTGCGACCGTTCCATCTAGCGCATCGATGTAGGAGCGCCCCACCACAGCTGGGGTCAAGCGCCAAATGTAATCAGCACATACACTGCCTACATGCGGTGTCCCAAGTGTCACGCAGCGTCCTATCTGCCATTGCGGATATGTAGTGACAAAATCACGAATAATCAAACCGCCCAAACTATGACCGACCAAATCTATCGGTTGGTCAGGGTGATGATGGTTTTCTAGCCAGCTATTTAGGCGGGCACTATTGGTTTTGATACCGTCACGCATACTACGATAACCGAATTGATGAGTATCAAATCCTGTTGCTTGCAAGCGTTTGGCCAGTGGTCGCATGATCCAAGCGGTTTGGTGCAGACCATGGATGAGAATGACGCAGTTTTTTTGTGGCATGGCATTTTCCAACAAAGTAAAAATAGTTTTGGTAACATATGAAAAAGAAGGCTAAAAACGTGAAGAACCAGTCTTTATAACTCATATAATCTATGTATATTAAATCTAGCTCAAGTTTGACGCATTTTACGGAGTTCTATTCCCAACCTTATATGGCAATATATAATAAGGATAATTGAGCAAACCACTGCCCAACCTAGAAAGCTTAGTAAGTACTTATCCCAATGTTTATAGATAACAAGTTGGTAGTTGTGATTCAGCTTCTGTTTTCTGCAATTTCTTGATTTTCTAAGTAATCTATAAAAGCGCCACTATCATCATATCCAAAGCAGTTTTGTTTCCACCATTCATTAGAATGCTGAGTTTTCCAAATTACTTCTCCATAACTACCATATAATTGAGCTTTGCACAGCTTTTTTTGGAAGTTGTTACTAACTGCGCTAGGACTTCTGTTAAAAACGAATACTCCTAATATATTAGCAGTAGTAATAGGTTGGTCATCAAATAATACAGTCTTCTGATCAAGTAGGTTTACTTTAACAATTTGGCAGATTGCTATTTCATCAGGTCGTTTTTTTTCACAGCTGATGTTTAACTTATAGTCATTAAAATAGATACTGATAACTGTGGCTAGAGCAGCAAAAAACATGATGCCTGCTATGAGTATGACACCTTCAAGCTGAATGGGCTCGTGATTAGACACTGTCGTATTTTTATTTGCACGAGTCATTTTAGCTATTCCACATAAGATTAAATGAGAAGATCATTATAAAGCGTTTGCTTATGACACAATTATGATTTTAACTAACTATAGTCGATTAAATTTAAAAAGAATTAAGTGCTGCTGAGATAAGTTTTACGTAGCATCTACAGTGACGAAGTCGCACAGCAAGCAAGGAAAATATGTATTAGTAGCAGGCTATTCTGATCATATTTTGTTTTATTTAGAGTTAACCATGCTAAGAGCATAACAAGTCAGATAAAGTACATACAAAATAAAAACCTCCAAATCAGCTGTTGACTTGGAGGTTTATTTTTATAACTGTTCATACTTATTTGAAAACTACATGTAGTTTTCGATACTTGGGCAAGAACACATGAGGTTCTTATCACCATAAGCGTCATCGACACGTGCTACGCTTGGCCAGAACTTATGGGCGCGGATAAGGCAGTGGGAATGCTGCTGTGTCACGGCTGTATGGGTGCGTCCATTCGCTGTTGGTGACCATCGCAGCGGTATGCGGTGCGTTGACCAGTGGGTTGTCTTCTAACGTCCAACCCTCTTCGCCAGCTTTGGCTTTCATTGCTTCGGCTTTGATAGATTTTAGGGCACTGATGAAACGATCTAATTCTTCTTTAGATTCAGACTCAGTTGGTTCAATCATCAAGGTACCCGCAACTGGGAAACTCATCGTTGGTGAGTGGAAACCGTAATCCATCAAGCGCTTAGCAATATCGCTTTCACTGATGCCCGTTCTTTCAACGGACGAATATCGATGATACATTCGTGAGCAACGCGACCATTTTTGCCCGTATAAAGGACAGGGTAGTGGTCTTTTAATTGAGCAGCGACATAATTAGCATTTAATAGCGCAAGCTCAGTGGCTTTTAGCAGACCATCACGACCCATCATGGCAATGTACATCCATGAAATTGGTAAAATACTTGCTGAACCATAAGGGGCTGCCGATCCGAGCAGTCTTTTTGCGCATTATGCACAGGGCTCAATGTATGATTGGCCATAAAGGGTGCTAAATGCGACTTCATGCCGATAGGGCCCATGCCTGGACCGCCGCCGCCATGCGGGATGCAGAAGGTTTATGCAAGTTCATGTGTAGTACATCAGCGCCAACGTCAGCCGGTTGCATCATGCCAACCTGTGCATTCATATTGGCACCATCCATAAAACTTGACCGCCATGATTATGGATAAGATCACAGATCTTACGGATGCCTTCTTCAAACACGCCATGCGTCGATGGATAAGTAATCATCAATGCACCTAGATTGGCGCTGTTTTCTTCACACTTAGCAGTTAGATCATCGATGTCAACGTTACCATTGTCATCAGTTTTAACCACGATTACTTTCATACCCATCATCATAGCTGTCGCAGGGTTGGTACCGTGCGCTGACTGAGGGATTAAACAAACATCACGGTCAGTTTCACCCAATGATTCGTGATAACGGCGAATCGCTAGCAGACCAGCATATTCACCTGAAGCGCCAGAGTTTGGCTGCATAGACACATCATCAAAACCAGTAATGGCTTTCAGCTGGTCTTGCAAGCTATCAATCATGGCAACGTAGCCTGTGACTTGGTCACGTGGTGCAAAAGGATGCACATTAGCAAATTCGGGCCAAGTAATCGGTAGCATCTCACTGGTGGCATTCAGTTTCATGGTACAGCTACCCAATGAAATCATGCTGCGGTTCATTGCTAAATCTTTGTCTTCAAGTGATTTTAAATAACGCAGCATTTCGTGTTCAGTATGATGCGAGTTAAATACTGGATGCGATAAAATAGCATCGGTACGCAAGTGTGCACTATCAAGAGAAACGCGAGCGTCTTCTGGTAGGTCATGTGCTTTACTGACAAACAGTTGAGTTAATACATTAAAGTCATGCTGATCGCTGGTTTCACTAAACGCGACGCTTAATTTGGTTTCACCAAGACGCCATAAGTTATAGCCTACATTGTCAGCATTTTCGAAAATTTGAGTGGCCAGTTTTTCTGAGCCACAATCAACGACGACGCTGTCAAAGAACTGATCATGTACCACGTTTAAATTGCTGTCATTAGTTTTTAATGACATCAGCAAAGGCAGTGGCAAACGCGTGAATACGAGTTGCAATACGCTTCACGCCACCTGGACCATGATAAACGGCATACATACCGGCTAGGTTGGCGAGCAATACTTGTGAGGTACAGATGTTTGAGTTGGCTTTTTCGCGGCGGATATGCTGCTCACGAGTTTGTAGTGCCATACGTAGGGCAGTATTGCCTTGTGAATCTTTAGAGACGCCGATGATACGACCAGGCGCTGAGCGCTTGGCTTTGTCAGAGAAGGCAAAGTAAGCAGCATGTGGACCACCAAAGCCCATTGGGATACCAAAACGCTGCGTGCTACCTAAAGCGACGTCTGCGCCCATATCTGCTGGTGATTTTAATAATACCAAGCTCATGATGTCACTGACGACACTCACATAAGTTTTTTTTTCACAGCAGTAATGACGTCGGTTAAGTCTTTTACGTCGCCTTCAACACCGACATATTGGAATAGCGCACCAAAATAATCGCCTGATTTAGCCAGTTCGAAATCACCAACCACCACTTCCCAACCAAAGTACTTGGCACGGGTATTAATAACATCTAAGGTTTGTGGATAGATACGGTCATCAACAAAAACTGCGTTGATTTGCTTTTGCTCACACGCTTTGACATTGCCATGGCTTCTGCGGCTGCGGTTGCTTCATCAAGCAATGACGCGCCAGCGAGCTCAAGACCAGTCAAATCAATACATACTTGCTGGAAGTTTAGCAAGGCTTCTAGACGACCTTGGGCAATCTCTGCCTGATAAGGCGTGTAAGCTGTGTACCAGCCTGGATTTTCAAGGACGTTACGCTGAATGACCGCAGGCATACGTACTGGCGAGTAGCCTTGTCCGATATAGCTCTTATTAACAGTGATGTCATCTGCCATGGTACGCAATTTGGCAAGCGCGGCATGTTCACTCATCGCCACTGGCAAGTCTAGCTCTTTATGCAAGCGCACTGGCTCAGGCACGGTATCGTTGATGAAGCTCGCCATGTCTTGATAACCAACGGCACTGAGCAGGTCAGCTTGCTTGGTCTCATTAGAGCCTAGATGACGATAGACAAATTCAGCTTCGTTGAATAAACCTTTAAAGGTATCAAACGTTGGGTTTTGCGAGATAGTCATGACAATCCTTGGTTAAGGGAGTAATAAAGGGATGGCTAAAATAACTAGTAATAATAACTAATGACGGTTTAAGATTTTATACGTAATGAACAAATTGCTTTTGGTCAAAGCGGAACTGGCTGTTGTAAACGCCATTATCAGCGCGCTCACCAGCACCAATCATCATAATGATATGTTGATCGTCGCTTAAATTTAATAAGCGCTTCATGGCAGGCTCATCAAAACCACCCATCGGACAGCTATCAAAGCCATGCGCGCGTAGTGCAAGCATTAGGTTTTCAGCCGCAAGGGCGGTATTGTTGGTTGCCCAGTTTTTGGTGTCTTCAAAAGTATAGTAAGGTGATTTAATCGGACCTTTTACCCGTCTGACCACTTGAGTCGCACCCCATTTAGCCGCTGATACCACATTGACAGGTCCTCGTAAGAAGTCCATGGCAACGACTTTGGTGTAGTAGTCTTTGACCTTTTTGGGTACTGGCTTATCAGGGTATTCGCGCATATTTGCTTGGCATGGTCATGCCACACATCGGTGCGCGCAACGACTGCGATTAAACGCGCGGCGGTTTTCGCTGCATTTTGATTCATGCAGTTTTTCACCGCGCGTTTGCGCTTGTCCGCATCATCAATCACATAAAATTCCCACGGCTGTAGATTGCTAGAGTTTGGCGCAAGCATGGCCAAACGCAAACAGTCTGCTAACACATCATCAGGTATCTTTGTGTCGGTAAAGCGGCGGACTGAACGACGTGATTCAACCACCTCACGAAACGCTTGCAGCTGCGGTGTATTATCAGGCGTGGCAAATTTTTCTTGAGAACTTGCTTGAGCGTTTGCTTGATTATCAGTGTCAGGGGTCATATGAGAATCCATGCTGGAGATTAAGTGATCAACTTGGGGCAGTATTGAGTACGTCTCTTTAATAGCGCCTGACAAGTAGTTGATATGAATAAATCAGATAGCGATTGGACGCAATAAATTGAGCGATAAACATTCTAAGAAAAAGCGTACAGATATCAGCTGGCGCCAATATCTGTCATAACAAGTTGTGTTTTTTAAGGTTATAAGTAGCGGCATTTAAATAAAATACCGCTTTTAGGCGAGAGAGTGAAGCTGCTATTACAGCTCGTTTTCGTACTCATCAGCGGTTAGCAATGCTTCGTAGTCAGCGATGTTGTCAGGCTTCATTCTAAAGAACCAACCTTCGCCATATGGGTCAGAGTTGATGATTTCTGGATCGTCTTCTAGGGCTTCGTTGATCGCAACGACTTCACCTGAGATAGGCGCATAAACGTCGGAAGCCGCTTTTACTGATTCAACTACAGAGATTTCGTCATCAACAGCGATGATGTCGCCCACGTCTGGCAATTCAACGAATACCACGTCACCCAATAGGTCTTGAGCATGGTCAGTGATACCAACAGTGATAGTACCGTCGTCTTCTAAGCGTAACCACTCGTGGCTGGCGATGTATTTTAGTTCTGCTGGGATATTGCTCATGGTCTCTCTCCTAAGTAATAGAGGATGGTTAACAAAAATAGTGGACGTTAATAATAGGGTTTATAATGCCTACGAGTCAAACTGCTGTTTGCCATTACGGACAAACGGTAGCTTAAGAACACGCACATCAACGAACTTGCCTTTGCCGCGCAGATCGACCTGAACGCTATCATCATCTGATACGCTGGCAGGCACACGGGCAATCGCAATTGAATTTTTTAGACTAGGGGAGAATGTACCACTGGTGATAATGCCAGTTTGTTCATTGTCCGTGCCTTGATTGATGGTGACTGTCATGCCTTCACGCAATACGCCGCGCGTCGTCAATAGTAAGCCGACTTGTTTCATGGCGGTGTTATCATCTTTTGCTTGTTGGCGTTTACTGACTAAAGCGTCACGACCGACAAAATCACGATCGTCTTTTAACGCGAGTGTCCAGCCCATGTTGCACTCGTAAGGACTGACGTTGTCGTCCATGTCATGACCATAAAGGTTCATGCCAGCTTCCATACGCAAGGTATCACGCGCGCCAAGACCGGCAGGTTTAATGCCATTGGCTTTCAATTGCTCAAAAAACGCTGGTGCATCATCACCATGCATAATGACTTCGACGCCATCTTCACCAGTATAGCCAGTCCGAGCGACGAACCAATCTGTGCCTTCGATGTCTGTTAAATCAGCACCAACGAAAGGCTTAAGACCAGCTAAAGTATCTGCCCAGCTAGGTTTGGTTTGCGCGAGTTTTTCAACAGCGTTTGGTCCTTGCACGGCAATCATCGCAAGCTCTGGACGCTCGGTGATGCTGATGTCAAAACCTTCGGCGACTTTGTCAAATTGCGCCATGTCTTTATCACGAGTAGCAGCGTTTGAGACGATACGATATTCAGTAGCGTCTTCGTTCATTAGGTAAACGATCAAGTCATCGATGACGCCACCTTGCTCGTTGAGCATGCCAGAATATAGCGCTTTACCGACGGTTTTGAGTTTATCGACATCATTGGCCAGTAGCTTTTGTAGCCATGCTTTGGTATCGCTACCTTTAACATCAGCGACGACCATATGTGAGACATCAAACATACCAGCATCAGTACGCACCGCTTCGTGCTCTTCGATTTGCGAACCATAATGGATTGGTAATTCCCAACCAGAAAAATCCACCAGCTTGCCGTCACTATCAACGTGAGACTGATAAAGAGGTGTGCGTTTAGGGGCTGAAGTGTTGGCGCTTTGAGCAGTGTTATCTTGAGTAGTGGTCATAACAAATCCTTATGTGGAAATCAGCTGCATTCGATAACCAGTCGTAAAAACAAGTATCAAAGTATGAGGGCTGATGTGCCTTATCATAGTAGCGAGAAGCAATATTGCAAGGTGCAAACATTGCAACCAAGGGTAGCACAGAAAAATAGCGCAATCCGCCAAACAGACGCTGAACGTCGGTTTAAGCAAAAGCCCTATCTGTCCTGTAACCTGAGATTTTCAACACGAACCATCATTTCACGTTTTTAAAAGCACCAGCTTTAAAAAACCAAATTAAATGATGTCGCATTTTCTCCCCTTCGGTGGGTAAGGCGTCGTCCGTCCTTACCGCTCTCCAGATTTGTTATGCCTTATGTTTGGGTGTGCTACGCAATTGATGGTAGACAGCGAAACAGTCGTGACATGTGTTTTTCAGTCCTTTTACCTGAGCGATTGGCAGGGTGGATGCGCCTTCGGTGGTCAAGTAGCAATTATCAGCGCCAGCTCATTAATATGAGCGCACCTGATATTGTGCTCAAGACTCTCTCCTGAAAAACGCTTTTATTATGAAAGGTTCACCGCGCTTTTACAAGTCATCTAGGCGATTAAAGTGAATAATTTTGGCAAAAATGATTTTTTGTGAGAATAATCAATACCGTATCGATAAGTAAAGCGTTTTACGTTTGGTAGGTAGTAGTCAATTTAGCATGAATGCCCATCGTAAAACGTAAAGCGACTACTGATATTCACCCAAAATATGCTAATCTATGGCGATAGTTTCTGATAGGTCATTATTATGCATTGTGATATTTATAAATTCCCCAAACATAACGATATGTATGTCTATATTGCCCGTCCTGATTATCCTGACGATACCGACGAGATTAAAGATTGGCTTGGCGTATTACCAAAAGATTTCCGTGCCAGTTTAGGGCGCAGTAAATTTGTGATGCACTTGGACTTAGCCAATACACCGACACTTGCGCGCGTTGATAAAGCAGAGGTACTGGCAAAATTACAGTCGCAAGGGTATTTTGTACAAATGCCACCGCAATGTGATGCGCCGCCAAGCGGAATTACGTGCGCGCGAAGCACAAGACAATATTTATGATTAATGGGTGTTTTTGAAGTGAGTTTTTAATCAGCCTCTTTTGGCTATGTTGCATGACAGCCAGCAAGAAAAAGTTTACGACACATTTGCGCTCATGCATTTTGGTAGAAAGTCGTGATAAACTAGCAGGCTATATGAGTGACAAGACAAAAATACGTGGCGAGGCAAAAGGTCGTGTTTCAAGTGCTTATGTCTTAAATGCTTTTGACGATAATGTATTCGATATTATGGTTCGTTGAAACAGCACACTGTCTATCGTTAAGCGCGTAAACGCGCTGCACAATTTATAAACGCAGGTAACTACACACGCATGGACTGGTTAAAAGGTATTATAAACAGCTTACCGCTGGAAGCCATTAGTGATATTCTCGGCGAAATTGCTATTTGGTGGGGACAGCTGGTAAAAGACGTGCCACCCCAGACTTACCGATGTATGCGTATCTGGGGTGTCGTTATTGTGTTGGTATTGTGGTTGCTGGTCGCTCGTATGCTGCCGCGGCCGTTGGGCGGTATGAGTTGGATGATATTGTTTGCTGTGTTATTGGCACCAGGTACTGCCCTTGGCGATCCAAGTGTGATTGCCCCTGCTAGTATCGCCGTGGTTTATGCGATTATGATGAAAGACACGGCTGGCGCGATTACCATATGCTGCCGATACTTTGTGGTGTTAGTGGTCGGCTTGTTTGTGGGCTTTGTCTGGCAGCTTATTCGCGGTGCTTTTGAGTCAAGTCTAGACAAAGCGCGGAGTCGTACTGCAGAAGATACACAAGCGACCATGCAGCTGACGACTGGCAATTATTTGACAGAAGGCACGACTTTAACCGATCAAGCCACTGTTGCTGAACCGTCTAATAAAACGCCTTTAGCGGCTAATCCTAAAGCAGACGTTAGCTTAAAAAAAGACAGCAGTTTAGCTAAAAAGCCTAATATGGAAAAGCTCGATAAGTAGTAAATTAACATTAATAAAGTGCCATCAGAAAAATGACGTCAGTAAAGTGATATTAAAGTTTTGCTAGCGATGATTGGAGCTTTGCTTTTATAGTAGCTATAAAAAGACGCTATCAATAAAAATACTGTGAATGAAAAGCACCATAAAAAAAGACACCATGCGTGTCTTTTTTATGAAAAAATGTTTTATGACTTTGTCGACCAACCGTCAATAGGCGTTCAAGGTATCTATTATTTTTCAACAACTGCGAACGCATGAGTATTTTGGCAATCAATCATGCTGTGCTAATCTAAATGATTATTTATTTGCTATCAATTGCCTTTAAGCCTTTTCTGGCTCTTGATAGCCCTAATCTATAACAATAACTGAGACTTGATTATGAGCACGACTGATAAAACGAAAAAAAGCTTTACTGGTACGCAAAATTATATTGCCACTGACGATTTGCAGTTGGCGGTCAACGCCGCGATGACGTTACAAAAACCACTATTGATTAAAGGCGAGCCGGGCACCGGTAAGACATTATTGGCGGAGGAGGTCGCTGAAAGCTTAGGGATGCCGCTGATTACGTGGCACATCAAGTCAACCACTAAAGCGGAGCAAGGGTTGTATGAGTACGATGCCGTATCGCGCTTGCGTGACTCGCAACTGGGTGATGATAAGGTGTATGAGATTGGCAACTATATCAAGCCCGGTAAGTTATGGGAGGCATTTACCAGTAACGAGCGCAGTGTGTTGCTGATTGATGAAATTGATAAAGCCGATATCGAGTTCCCAAATGACTTGCTACATGAGCTTGATAAAATGTCTTTTTATGTCTATGAGACAGGCGAGACCATCACTGCTGCACAGCGTCCTGTGGTTATTATCACCTCAAACAATGAAAAAGAGTTGCCCGATGCTTTCTTGCGTCGTTGCTTCTTCCATTATATTGACTTCCCAGAAGAAGAAACTATGCGTCAAATCATTGACGTGCATTTCCCTAATATCCAAGAAAAGCTGGTCAATGATGCGCTGGATATCTTTTATAAGCTGCGTAATGTCCAAGGGCTTAAAAAGCCGCCATCAACCTCAGAATTGGTCGATTGGTTAACGTTACTACTGGCTGATGATATGGCGCAAGCAGAGCTAGAAGAAAACTTACGTGGTGAGAAGTCTATTCCACCGTTATATGGCGCGCTGCTTAAAAATGAAGCCGATGTGAGCTTGTTGCAACGCTTTGCTAATATAATGCGCCGTTAAGCAACAGACTATTTTCAAAATGACGACACGCCCTAATAAAATGGCTTCACTCGTCACCATATCAGCCAATAAGCGATGCGACTCTTATGTTTATCAAATTGTTCTATACCTTACGTACTTATGGTGTGCCAGTCAGTACGCGTGAGCTGCTTGACCTAAATGCCGCATTAGATCAAGGGCTGATGATGCAGCCGCATCCTGAAAATCCAGAGCTGTCTACCTTTGCCAGTCGTGAGGATATGTACCGGCTGATTCGGCTTTGTATGGTCAAAGACGAGCGCCATTTTGATAAATTCGATCGAGCAATGGCAGATTATTTTGAAGGCGTCGACAGTCTAGATATGGATGAGCTATTGGCTAAATTGACGGACATTCCTAAAGAATGGCTCGATTTAAAGCTTGATCCAAAAAACCTAACCGAAGAGCAGCGCCGACTGCTGAAAAAATACGGCTCGTTAGAGGAGCTGATGAAAGCGCTTGAAGAGCGTCTCAAAGAGCAAAAAGAGCGTCATCAAGGCGGTAGTAAGTGGGTTGGTACAGGCGGTACATCGCCATTTGGGGCTTATGGTGACCATCCAGAAGGCGTGCGCGTTGGCGGTGAATCGCGTAAACGTAGCGCCGCTAAAGTCTGGGAGCAGCGTAAATACCGCAACCTTGATGATGACAGTCAGCTTGGTACCCGTCAAATTCAAATGGCACTACGAAACTTGCGCCAGTTTGCCCGTACTGGTAGCGCCGATGACTAGACATTCATGAGACTATTAAACGCACGGCAAAAAAAGGCGTGCTCGATATCCATATGCAAGCTGAGCGTCGTAATCGCGTCAAAGTATTGATGCTGTTCGATGTGGGCGGCAGTATGGATGTCCATGTTGAAGCCTTAGAAAAGCTATTTTCAGCGGCTAGAAATGAATTTAAAACCTTAGAGTTTTTTTATTTTCATAACTGTTTGTATGACTATGTCTGGAAGGACAATAACCGTCGCCATAGTGCGCCGATGCCTACCTTTGAGCTGCTCAATAAATACGGTCGCGAATATCGCGTTATCTTCGTCGGTGATGCGTCAATGTCGCCATATGAGCTGATGACAGTTGGTGGCAGCGTTGAATATATGAACAATGAGGCGGGTACTGTTTGGCTTAAGCGGGTGCTCGCGCATTTCGATAAAGTCGCTTGGCTCAACCCTGAAGATCCAACATACTGGCAATATACCCAAACCATCGTTGAAATTAAGAAACTATTCGACAATAAAATGTATCCGATGACCTTACATGGGGTAGAAGAGACCAATTATCTAGCGCGTTAGTTTTGACGTTTGGATAAAGATACGCCCTAATTTATAAAACCTGTTAATCCACATATTTTTTGATAATAGCAGCCGTTATGACAGCATAGCGGCTGCTTTTTAGTCAAAAATAATCAGTTTTGCAGTCATACGGCATTGGTATAAGTAGCAAAATATGATAACATTCATTTTAAATGAATCTTATAGAAGCGTTTTGACTGGTTCGGCGAAAAATTTGATGACAAGAATTTGATAATCGTTTGTAAAAATCAGTCGTCGTTGCTTATTTAAGCACTTCATTTTCATATGTTAATCAACCAATCAATGTAATGAACTTATGCCATTTTCAACCATTTTAGTAGCAAAAAAGCGCGTGCAAGTACTACATTCAGTAGACTACACGAGTTTGACGGTGCTCCTCAGATATTTTGGAATTGGTATTAATAAGAGAGACAGTATGGCTTCATCAAAGACTTTAGAAATCGTCACCGCAACTGTTCCCGTCCTTGAAGAGCATGGAACGGCAATCACCACGGTGTTTTATAAAAATATGTTTGAAGAGCATCCCGAGCTGTTGGACATCTTTAACGAAACCAATCAAAAATTGGGTCGTCAACAGACGGCTCTGGCGACGACCGTGTTAGCCGCTGCTAAGCACTTGGATAAATTGGCGACGTTATTGCCACAAGTCACGCAAATCAGCCACAAGCATCGCGCGTTACAAATTTTGCCTGAACATTATCCTATCGTTGGTAAGCATTTAATCGGCGCAATCAAGGAAGTGCTGGGCGAGGCTGCCAATGACGATATCATCAATGCTTGGACTGAAGCTTATGATGAGATTGCCTCAGTATTTATTCAGATTGAACATGGCATGTATGAGGAGGCGATGTGGCAGGGTTTTGCGCCTTTTGTAGTGACTAAAAAGGTAGCAGCTGCTACGGATATTGCGGCTTTTACAGTTGTACCAGCCAAGGATAATGCAGAAAGTCATCAACAGATCGACCTGAGCAAATTGACTTTAACAGCAGGTCAGTACATCACGGTGAAAACAGATCCAAAAGACAGTGACCATGTTGCCCTGCGTCATTACTCTTTGTACTCTGCTAGTACCGATGCAGGCATTCAGTTTGCGGTCAGACGCGATAACCGCAATGAGCATCATGGTTTGGTCTCTAACTATATGCACGACCAATTAGAGGTGGGTGACACGGTTTTATTATCGGCACCAGCAGGTGACTTTGCGCTCAATCAAGACTTGGTACAGCAAAATGAGATTCCGCTAGTATTGATAAGTGCTGGTGTTGGTGTAACCCCTGTGCTGTCTATGTTGGAGGCACAAGTATTAGCCAATCCAAAACGACCTATTATCTGGGTTTATGCTTGCCAAAATGATGCGCATCACGCTTTCAATACTGAAGTGGAGACGCTGTTAGAAAATGCTGAGACTGTAGAAAAGCATATTTTCTATTTTGAGTCTGGACAACTATTAGATGAGGCGTGGCTTGCTCAATTACCTAAGCCTGCTGATATTTATGTCTGTGGCTCGATGCCATTTATGGAAAGCATGATCGATGGGCTAGTGACGCTAGATCACGGTGTTGATAGCGTTCATTATGAACCGTTTGGTCCCAAGATGAGTTTGGGCGGTTAATTTTAGCTACTGTTAGCCATTAACTGTTGCTATTAATAAAAAAAGCACTTGGATGACAAAGTCGTCTCAAGTGCTTTTTATTCAGTGCAATTTATCTTATTTTTATCACTATTTGAAAAATGGATACATCGCCTAATCTTTATTTTCAACCAATCCAACCATCACACCCATCTCTTTTTTATCATGCTTATCAATGCTGGGCGCATATAATGCCGAAGCAATCCCGCCATCTAAAAACAGAGCATTCGGACAGTTTAAGTCATTCTTAAACAACGATGCAAATTGATAAAATGTCACTGGCTCATCGCTATTGACAAATTTTATGTGGCCGTCATCGCAAACACCTGCGCCATTACGAATCTTGAGTGAGGTGCTATCAGGATTAAACTGTGGATGTATCTCGTTATTGATAACCAACATAGGACCTGATTGGGTGGCATACCAAGGCTTCGCTTCGCCGCTGTTAAGCTGCTCGTTTAAGGCGTTGCTTTCTGTGATATGTACGTTTCCAACTTTATCCCACCACAGCACACCATTGGGCAATAAATGGAAATTGCCACCGCCTTCTTTGAGATTTAGCGATTTGATCTCTTCACCATCAATGATGGTATAGCCAATCGGTGCATAGTTCTCATTGTACATACCTGCATTCATAGCAAAGCTCAGCGCTTGATTTGAGGGCAATGTGGCTAATAACGTCTCAAAGGTGAGTAACGATTTCGTACTATCAGGCTGCTGCCAAAATAATTTTAATGAGTAGCGGCCCATCCGTCAAAGCTTCAGCATCAATGCTACAAACACTATAAGAAAATGGTGCATCTTGAGTCTGACACGACCATTTTTGTATCTCGCTGTCAGCAGCATCAGTGCTTATCGGTTGGCAAGCACTGACACTTAGCAACAGTAGGGCGACTGCTCCTAAAGGTAAGGGAAGAGCGAAATTTGGCATCAATGATATATCTTTTATAGTATGGAGTGAGATATAAATAGTCAGGGCTCACGGATTTTTGATCGCTATTTCTTAATCGCTGCTAGGCGGAAATTCGCGAAAAGTATTGTTGACGTTGCCGATTAACTGCCCACCGCCAGTGATACTCGCAAAGTTACCAAGGCTCTGTTCCACCGATGTGGTGGTTTCTCTACCTTTATCCCGTGAGTCTTTATTATAAGCAATGAGGGCATCATCATTGGCTAAAAAGCTATCTGGGTTCGCCATGACCCACATCTGATTAAACACATCTGCGCGGGCGCTATTATTGAGTAGCGCTCCCTTATCTGTAAAATAAAAGAACTTCGATAATAGTTTTATCTGCCCATCATCGAGGCGGCGCGCGATATGATACGGTTGTAATTGGCTTGGGTGTTGTAAGCCGACCGCACCGACGATACTGGCTAGGGATTTCAGGGTGTTTTTATGGAAGCTTGCGACACGCTCAGCTTTGCTTGGTACATCCAGCGCCTTTTGACGATACGGGTCTTGGGTGGCAACGCCAGTCGGGCAAGTGTTGGTATGGCACGAACGTGATTGAATACAGCCAACAGCAAACATAAAGCCGCGCGCTGAATTACACCAGTCTGCGCCCAAGGCAATCATACGGGCAATATCGAAACCAGAGACGATTTTACCGCTCACGCCAAGTTTGATTTTATCGCGAATGCCTGCGCCGACCAAAGTATTGTGTATTAATAAAAATCCTTCAACCATTGGCATGCCGACATTGTCCATGAATTCGACAGGAGCCGCACCAGTACCGCCTTCTGCGCCATCGATGACGATGAAATCAGGGTAGTTATCGGTTTCAATCATGGCTTTCACAATCGCCATAAACTGCCAAGGCTGACCAACACAAAGTTTGAAGCCCACAGGTTTGCCGCCTGACAACTCACGCAGTTGTTGCCAAAAAGCCACCAATTCTCGCGGGGTGCTAAAGGCTGTATGCGACGAGGGCGACACACAATCTTGACCTGTCGGTACTTGACGGGTATCAGCGATTTCTTGGGTGATTTTCTCCGCGGGTAGCACGCCACCTTTACCAGGTTTTGCCCCTTGGGATAATTTAATTTCAATCATTTTTACTTGTGGATCAACCGCTTTTTCGGCAAAAGACTGCGGGTCAAAATTGCCACTATCATCACGGCAACCAAAATACCCTGTACCTAGCTCCCAAATTAAATCACCACCGAACTTGCGATGATAAGGGCTGATAGCTCCTTCACCCGTATCATGAGTAAAGCCGCCCATTTTTGCGCCTTGATTGAGCGCCATAATCGCGTTAGCCGATAAGCTGCCAAAGCTCATCGCCGAGATATTAAATACCGACATATCATGCGGCTGCTGACAACGCTCACCGCCGACCATAATACGAAAATCTTTGTTTTCTAGAGGTTGGCTAATCGCTGATTGTAAAAACCATTCTTTACCATTGGTGTATAAATTATCTAGCGTACCAAAGGCGTTGGTGTCACTAACATTCTTAGCACGTTGGTAAATTAGCGCCCGCTGCTGGCGTGAAAACGGTACTTGCTCTTTGTCATTTTCTAGTAAATATTGACGAATTTCAGGACGAAAGTCTTCAAGTACATAACGAATATGTCCGGCAACGGGATAGTTTTTCAAAATAGCATGCTTTGATTGTATGACGTCATAAATCCCCAAGCATACCCCAAACCCACCGAGAATAATTAACCACCAATTTAGCAATAGTAGACCTGCTAAAAATATTAATATAGCAGCGCCAAAGGTGCTATAACGCAGCAATAAGCCGACCAAATACGGAGAGTTGGTTTTAGGTTCAGGATTTAGATTGGTACGAGATTGGGGCATGGCTACACTCAACAGTAATACATAAATATTAAAAAGGTGACAATGATTCAAGAGAGAGTAGGGCAAAAACCACCCTCTTATGACCATTATTGTTAGACACTGACAAAGCGCTCAGATTTATCGCCTACATCATACACATATGATATCACTGCATAGCAGTAATTGGGTAACAGAGTGCTACTGTTGATGTTGCTAGTGGCGTGATTTTAACAGACAACTTGTACCAAAGTTTTCTGCTCATCGATCACTGTAAGCTGAATCTCAACGGGCAAAAATTGCTGAATGAGCCATGCTTGGGTTTCAGCGTGCTTACTAACGACACGCGCGGTAAACTCGCCACCGCCTGCCAACGCCAACGGTAAGAGTAATTGGTCGGTTAAGTATTCATCGACCAGTGAGTCGGTGTTAAATACATAACGTTTGACTAAGCCTGATAAACGACAACCTATCTTTTCCGCCGAGCTGCGTTTTTCTCCTAGTAAAGTGAACACCTCGGCATGATGTTCTTTATGATTTCGGGTGTCAGAAACCTCATGAGTGACTGTGCATAGCAGCTATTGCCTTCACCGATACCTTGTAATTTAAAACTTTTAGTCGTAATTAGTGTCTTATCAATACCTGCTTCAACCAATGATGCTTGAGCACTGGCAAGCTCACGTTTGCAAATATCGTATTCTAAATTTAATGTATTCGCAGCCAGCTCTATGCCGATAAGCTCTCCACGCTTGGTTAGCTGTAAGGGTGGCGTATTCGCACGGCGCATAAATGGCGTTATCGTCGCTTTAATCATGCCGCCACCAATAGGCGCAAACCCTGCTTGCACGCATTCGATACCCACGTGCATACCCAATTTCGCTAATGCAGGGACGAACGCTTGCTGTAGGAAGTCCGTGGTTGGCGCGAGTGGATTGTGCGTGCCGCCTTTTATTGTTACGGTTGATACCGTTTGTGTGTTGGTATTGGCAAAAAGTAGGGCAGGGAGTAGCGTTTGTAGCACGAGACTTGTACTGCCAGCTGAACCAATATCAAAATGGTAATCACCAGATTGAATCGCATTAGGTGCAAAGCGAAACGATGAGCTACCCAACGCTGCACCTGCCACGGTAGCGTCTGATATTTGCTGCGAGGCTTGTACGCACATCAAGTGCTGACGCATCAATCCAGATTTAGCTCTTCCAGCACGAATATTGGTGATCTCGATTGGTGTGCCTGTGAGCATCGATAATGATAGGGCAGTGCGAATGATTTGCCCGCCACCTTCGCCTGTACTGCCGTCGATTTTTAGGGTTTTGGGCTTTGTTTTAGTCATGAGTATTTTATCTTTATTGGCAAATGAGTAGGGCCTCTGCGAGCTTCATTTTGGTACTCTCTTATTCTTCATTTTCTAAGTATATTTTTTTTGTTCAAGAAACTTATTTTGAATTAAAAATCAGGGATATTGTTAAGAGCTTCCCTCTCGGCTTTGATCCTAACTGCAAAGACGAAGGAAAAAATGGCTGAACGTGTCAATTGCAGGACATGCTCGGCGCTCTCAACAAATTCGGACTCTGAAATAAAAACTGGTTCTTCATAATAGGCTAATGAGGTTTCAATATCTTCAGGTTTTTCATTCTCATAAACAAATACAAAACTATGCTCCAAGGCATTTCGCCACTGCTTGTAAAAACTAAGCTCACCTTCTAGCTTGTGATTTAAATCACAAGCTATGCTATATAAACCAATCAAACCTTCATTATCATAAGCTTCGAACTTTTGACGTCTGTCTTCGTTTTCAAGTTCCCAAAAGGTATGAAAGTATGAGGGCCTGACTTTACCTTTATTGGTTTTAAGTTGTAAATCAAACAACAAAGCAATGGCATTACCTATCTTATCTAGTATACCAAAGCAAATTCGAAAAGCAGTACGAAGCTTTTCGATGTTTGTTCCTAGCAGCTCGTTGTCATATAGCTCCGCATAGCAAGCATCATCGTCAATATCGTTATCTTTCTTATCAGATTGATGTTCATACAACATTAATCTGGCAAGACCAAATTCGGATTTAAGCCTATTTAGTACCTTCTCCATCGGTAATATAAAATCTCCAGCAACTGCTCTAGTGGGCACTGGGATATTCAAGTTATCACGCGCACTTCCATGACACTTACAATATAAACCATGTTCACTAAGGCTTAAAAAATTATCTAAACACCATCTACGATATTCTGACAAAGATTGATATTCCTGTTCGTCTAAATGTTTGTCATCTTCTATATCTATACCCAAATCCAAACAATAATCTTCGATCTCTTTTTTCGTGTGTTTAGCCTTATTGAAAAAGTTATTTTGCCAGTCATAAGGAAATTCACTCGAAACACTAGCATGATAATAGCCTTGAGCTACCTCTTTATATTGTTGGATCGAGAATACTTCTGTAATCTGATTTAATAGTGCTAAACATTCACTGCGATTTACCCAAGATTCTGGAATGTCTAATCCCATACAATTGACCTTGTCAAACAAACTTAATGCTTCTGAAAATCTATACTGCAGATATAGATTTATTCCCATATTAACCATAACCTGTGGCGACAAAACATCTTTATTTTTTCTACGAATCATAGTTGCTTTGAGAAGTAATGACCCTACTTCTGAAAATCTTTCTATCTTACTGACATCAGTTTTACAGTAGTTATTGGAATCACTTTGAGTCAAATTACCTTTAGCGTTTGCTAAGCAGTAGTAATAACTATCACGAGTTAAACAGTGTTCAAAGCTATTAGACTCCATTATTTCCAATCCGATTTGAGAAGACTCTAGGTTGGAATCCCTATTACCTAAATCAACAAATAGTCCAGCAAGTCTAAAAAATGCGTAGGAAAAACTAGGGTCACTGAGATCATGGACTTTTTCTAGAAGCTCCTTTAAATATAAGCATAACTTATAGCTTTGTTCAAACTGCCCTTTATTAATCATTTCAGATGCATTATCTAACTGCAAGTTTGTATATATAAGCTTAGACTGGATGGAATCTTCCATAATTTTATCCTTGTGATATTAGAAAATAATAGTTCCTACCTATCCTTTAACACAAACCACCTGACGCAAGGTATGTACCACTTCTACCAAATCACTTTGTGCTTGCATCACGTCATCAATATTTTTATAAGCCGCTGGAATCTCATCAATCACATCCGCGTCCTTTCGGCATTCTACGCCCTCGGTCTGCGCGATTTGATCGGCGACCGTAAATACCTTTTTCGCCTCGGTACGTGACATGATACGACCTGCACCATGTGAGCAAGAGCAAAACGATTCTTCATTCCCTTTACCGCGCACGATGAACGATTTGGCACCCATTGACCCCGGAATGATGCCGTACTCACCAACGCGGGCACGGACAGCACCTTTGCGGGTCACAAATACTTCCTCGCCATAATGTTGCTCTTTTTCCACATAGTTATGATGACAGTTCACCGCTTTTACGGCTGCATCAAACGGCTTAGGTATGATTTGGCGTAGCGCTTTGATGGCTTTTTCCATCATGATTTCACGGTTTTTAAAGGCAAAACGCTGCGCCCAACCCACCGCAAACCAATAGTCATCGAAATGCTCTGTACCCTCGGCAAAGTAGGCCAAATCTTTATCTGGCAAGTTGATAAACCACTTGCGCATGTCCTCACGTGCCAGCTCAATAAAGTAGCGACCAATGGCATTACCCACACCGCGTGAGCCTGAGTGCAGCATGATCCAAACTTGGTCAGTTTCATCAAGGCACACCTCGACGAAATGATTCCCCGTACCCAGCGTACCCAAATGATTAAGGTTATTGGTATTTTTTAGGCGAGGGTGCTTTTGGGTTATATAATTAAAGTCATCAACCAGCGTTCCCCAACCGTTCATTACGGTATCATCAGGGTTTGCCCATGCGCCAACATCACGGCGTGACCCGCGACCACGCGTTTTACTACGACCATGTGGAATGGCTTTTTCTAGTTCGGTACGCAGACCAAGCAAGCTATCTGGCAAATCGTTTGCGGTTAGGGTGGTTTGTACAGCCATCATTCCGCAGCCGATATCGACGCCAACGGCTGCCGGAATAATCGCTTCTTTGGTGGGCAGTACGGTACCAATAGTTGCACCAATACCGACATGTACATCGGGCATCACCGCAAGCCATTTATATACAAACGGCATTTTTGATGCTTTGATCAATTGGTCGTGCGCTTTTGGATCAACAGGCACGCCCTTGGTCCAAAGTCTGATAGGCGTTCCGCCGTTGAATGATGTTATGAGGGTTGGTTGCATGTCGTTGTCCTTAGCAGTGCAAAGTTGTTTATTATGAAAGATTGCTTACTTTATATAATGCTAAGGGTGTGCCAAGTTTTTAATATACTCAAAATTTAATCGTAAGTATTTGATATTAATGCTTTAAATAATATTATTTTTATACATCTAAAGTAGGTTAGTGAAAATATTGAAAAATAAATTTATAAAATATTCTATTAGTATAGTATTTATTCTATAATTAATATTTTATCCTATAACGCTCATACTAAATTTTCGTACATGCACCAATATTTTGGATGATTGAACCTTATGTCTAACAAAACCGCCGTCATCGGCTTCCTCGGCACTACCTTAGACAATGGCTTTAATGATAAGCGTTGGCAACGTTGGCGACCAACCGTCAGTTTGGGGCTGCATGACGAGCTACTGGTCGATGAGCTGCATATCTTATATAGCAAGCGCGATAAGCGCCTGTTTAAAATAATTGTCGATGACGTGGCACAAATTAGTCCGAACACTACCGTTATTGGTCATCATGTGGCGCTGACTAGTCCGTGGGATTTTGCAGACGTTTATGCTGAGTTGTATGATTTTGCCGCAGGGTTCGATTTTCAGGATAGTACCGACTACTTACTGCATCTGACCACAGGTACGCATGTGGCGCAGATTTGCTGGTTCTTGTTGGTAGAGGCGGGCTTTATTCCCGCTGATTTGATTCAGACTTCCCCTTGCTCAAGACCTGACCAAGCTGATCCGCAAGGTCGCTATCAAGTGATTGATTTGGACGTCTCGCGCTATGATGGCTTGCGTGAACGTTTTGAGGCAGAAAAACAGCAACATTGGCAAACCTTGCAAGCCAACTTAGTCACCCAAAATGCCGCTTATCAAAAGCTCATCTCCGATATCGAAAAGGTCGCCACCCGCTCAACTGCACCCATATTATTGATGGGCGCAACAGGGGCGGGCAAGTCGCAACTGGCAGGCCAAATTTACGCGCTCAAAAAAGCCAAAGCCAGCAGTACGCAAGGCAAAAATACGCTTGATATATTCGTGGAAGTAAACTGCGCCACCCTGCGTGGTGACACCGCCATGAGTGTGTTATTTGGTCATGTCAAAGGTGCCTTTACGGGCGCTGCGACGAGTCGAGATGGGCTGCTAAAATCAGCTGATGGTGGATTGTTGTTCTTAGATGAAATCGGTGAGTTGGGGCTTGATGAGCAAGCGATGCTACTAACCGCACTGGAGGAACAGTGTTTTTATCCGCTTGGCAGTGATACGCCGATTAGTGTGTCGTTTCAGCTAATGGCAGGCACTAATAAAGATTTGCGACAAGCAGTCGCTAATGGTGAGTTTCGGGCAGATTTATTTGCGCGTCTCAATACATGGACGTTTTTTTGCCATCACTCAAAGATAGGTTGGAGGATTTACCTGCCAATATCGATTATGAATTGGCGCGCTTGGGCAGCGAGCAGCAGCAGCACTATCGATTTACCCCAGAAGCAAGACAGCGTTATGAAGCTTTTGCAATGAGTGCGGATGCGACATGGCAAGGGAACTTTCGTGATTTGACCGCCAGTATGATTCGTTTGACTACACTTGCTGAGAGTAAAGTCATTCGCAATGATGACGTACAAGCGGAGATTGAACGCTTAACGCATCTTTGGGAATTGCCCGACATTTTAAATGGCTCTAATAGCTTAAATAACGGTAATGTTAGGACTAAAAATAGCCTAAGCAATAACAGCCCCGATACTAGTTTAAATAGTGACACCATTGAGCAGGGTAGCCATCATATTTTACTCCAATATCTCGATGAAGAGATTCTGACAACTATCGATCCGTTTGATGCGGTGCAATTGGCATATGTGATTGAAGTGTGTATCAGCCATAAAAACCAAGCGGCGGCTGGCCGCTATCTGTACGCCAACTCACGCGATAAGCTAAAAAGCCCAAACGATAGCGATAGATTGCGGAAGTATCTGCTGAAGTTTGGTTTGAAGTTTGATGAGCTAAAATAAAGCATCTTTCATAAGACAAAACCCATCACCTAAGCCATGATGCTTGTACTATAGATTTATCATTTGTTCTCTTTTAAACACCACTGCCAATCCGCTCCGCCAACGCCTGCAATTTTGGCACAATCATCGCTGCATATTCTTCTGATTCCCAGTTGGCACTTGGTACACTGGCATTGAGCGAATATGCATATTGTCCAGTCGCAACATCAAAAACTCCAACCGCTACTGCCAATATATCAGTAGAAAACTCCCCATCTGATATCGTATAGCCATGCACTGCATAATGCCCTGCAGCGCTGGCTAGGGCGGTTTGCGCATGGGTGTAATCTTCTGTAGATAAATGCTCTTGTAAATTATTATGAATCACCGCCTGTCTCGCTGGCGAGCTAGCCGCATAAAAAGCGCGTCCAATAGCAGTGCGAGCGACGGGCACAGCTGAGCCAACTTGCAAATTGACTGATAAGCGAGCAGGGCTACGACAACAAGCGTGATAGCGCATTTCTCCTTCAACCTCGGTTGCCAAGTTTACTGATACTTCATTCTTACTAGCGAACTGCCGTAGCAACGGCTCAGCTACCGCTACCATGTCGTGGCGACTCCATGCGGTAGCACTTAGACGTACAGCACTACTGCCTAGTTGATACTGTCCGTGCTCGGTCATGCGTAAAAATCCAAGCGTTATTAATGTGTGAATCAGGCGAGTGATGGTCGCTTTTGGTAGGGTAGTCATCTGACATAACTGTTGATGACTAAGCTGCTCATGATGCTCAAAGGCTGATAACAAAGTCAGTCCACGCCCCAATGCAGTCACGAATTGTCGGTCATTATCTTCTTTACTCTGCTCAAGGATGCTATTCATTCGAGTCAGTAATGGTAGAGCTGCTGATATATTTTTTGTCATTTTATGCTCATTTTTTTGGATAAAGGTTTACAGCGACCCGAAACTTTGTTTTAATGAATTTAAATTATGAAACTAAGTTTCGCACAGCGGAATTAGTAAGTCAATAAACTATTAAGTTAATTTATTCATTAATTACTAATCGTCGGTCAGGATGACTGATATCAAGGAGATCCACATGGCAACATCTAAGCGTCCAAGTTTCGATTGGGAAGATCCGTTTTTATTACGCGACCAGCTGACTGATGAAGAGCGCATGGTCACGGACAGCGCTCGTCAGTTTTTTCAAAAAGAGCTGATGCCTGGCATTATTGAGGCCAATCGTAACGAGAATTTTGACCGTAATCTCATGCGTCAAATGGGTGAAATGGGTCTGCTTGGTGTGACGATTGAAGGTTATGGTTGTGCCGGTTTATCTAGTGTTGCTTATGGTTTGATTGCTAAGGAAGTAGAAGCAGTCGATTCAGGTTATCGTTCGGCGATGAGTGTGCAATCAAGCTTGGTGATGCATCCTATCCATGCATACGGTACTGAAGAAAAGAGAGAGATATCTGCCTAAGCTTGCGACTGGCGAATATGTCGGCTGTTTTGGTCTAACTGAGCCAGATTCGGGGTCAGATCCAGCCTCAATGTCGACTCGCGCACGAGCGGTTGACGGCGGTTATGAGCTGACGGGTAATAAGATGTGGATTACCAACAGTCCTATCGCTGATGTGTTTGTCGTTTGGGCAAAAGACGATGCTGGTGAAATTCGTGGTTTTATCTTAGATAAAGGTATGAAAGGCTTATCAGCGCCGAAGATTGAGGGTAAGTTTTCACTACGTGCTTCAGTTACCGGTGAGATTGTGATGGACAAGGTATTTGTCCCTGAAGCCAATGCTTTCCCAGATATCCGTGGTCTAAAAGGACCGTTTGGCTGCTTAAATAAAGCGCGTTACGGTATCGCTTGGGGTGCAATGGGCGCAGCTGAATTCTGCTGGAAAGCAGCACGCCAGTACACGCTAGATCGTAAGCAATTTGGTCGCCCACTTGCCGCAACGCAGCTGGTACAATTGAAGCTTGCCAATATGCAGACTGAGATTACCTTAGGTCTACAAGCGGCGCTACGTGTTGGTCGTCTGATGGATGAAGACAATGCTGCGCCTGAGATGATTTCACTCATTAAGCGTAATAATTGTGGTAAGGCGCTCGATATCGCGCGTATTGCTCGTGATATGCATGGCGGTAACGGTATTTCGGATGAGTTCCACATTATTCGTCATGTGATGAACTTAGAAGCGGTTAATACCTATGAAGGTACGCACGATATTCATGCGCTCATCTTAGGTCGTGCGCAGACAGGCATTCAAGCGTTTTATTAATTAATGCTGGTGAATAAGTGCTAGTCAGTTTTTAGGCTATCAACGTACGTTACTGTTTAGTTTTGTGATAAGCAATAGCGTACGTTCTTCAGTTGTTCTTCATGATTTAACTACTGAAAAATTACATCCTGAAGAACAATTTTATTGTCAAAAATACGCGATACAATAAGGGATTATTATGATGGATATGGCTAATACACCAGAGGGCGCATTGCATGGTATCAAGGTGCTTGATTTGTCGAGAGTGCTGGCTGGCCCTTCTTGTACTCAAGTACTTGCTGATCTTGGTGCCGAAGTCATCAAGGTTGAGCGTCCTCATATCGGTGATGAAACGCGTCATTGGGCACCGCCAGTATTCAGTGATGATACCTCCGCTTATTACGCCACCATCAACCGCAATAAAAAATCCCTCACTGTTGATATCACCACGCCAGCAGGGCAGACCATCATCAAGCAACTCATTGCTGATAGCGATATTGTCGTTGAAAACTTTAAAGTAGGCGGTTTAAAAAAATACGGCTTAGATTATGACAGTCTAAAACAAGACAATCCCCGCCTGATTTATGCGTCATTGACAGGGTTTGGTCAGACGGGGCCAGATGCCGCGCGCCCTGGTTACGACTATATTATTCAAGGGTTGTCAGGACTGATGAGTATCACTGGGCCAAGTGATGGCGAACCGCATAAGGTTGGCGTGGCAGTGGTTGATTTGTTTGCAGGCTTACAGCTGACCATTGGTATCCAAGCCGCTCTATTGGCGCGTCAACATACTGGACTTGGACAGCATGTCGATGTGGCATTACTTGATAGTGCGCTTGCCATGCTGGCTAATGTTGGTATGAATCATTTGGCATCAGGTGAAATCCCACCAAGACTGGGCAATCAGCATCCTAATATTGTGCCTTATCAAGTGTTTGCAGGTCAGGGGGAGGCGCACTTTATCTTAGCTTGCGGCAATGACAGTCAGTTTGCCAAACTTTGTGATGTGCTTGCAGTTGATTGGCATACCGATGAGCGCTTTAGGACCAATCCACAACGCGTTGCCAACCGCGAGCTGCTGTGTGATGAGCTGAGTAATAAATTTGCCGAGCAACCACGCACTTATTGGTTAGAGGTGTTGGATCAAGCAGGTATTCCATGCGGAGCGATTCATAATGTCGCTGAAGCATTGGCCATGCCGCAAGCACTGGCACGCGAGATGGTAATTGATTTTGCCAAACAAGGCAGCCCTGTTCGAGCACTTGGTAGTCCAATCAAACTATCTGCATCACCCGTCACTTATCGGTCACCGCCACCGAAGTTGAGCGAGCATACTAATAGTACGCTTGCTGATTTGGGCTATGACAGCGAGATGATAGCCAAGCTTAAAGCCGATGGGATTGTTTAGTTAGGCATCAAGAAAAGCGCCATTGGAAAAAATGTTGAACAAAGGAATGTTAAGCATGAGAGATATAGCCATGAAAATCTAAGTCTACATAGACCATTACCTTATTTCTCTTATGGAAAGATGCATGAGCCGTTAGAGATACCAGAGCGTATGGTTGAGTTCTTAAAAGCACCAGCAGCGTTAGGGTTAGAGGTGACGACAGCTACTGATGTCGGCATTGGGCCTATATTAGCGGTTCACGATTTTGGTTATGTGGCTTTTCTCAAGCATGGCTATGATGACTGGATGGCAATTGAAGAAGATCTAGGCGCGCAGGTACAGACGGGGATTTTTGTGCCGTATGACAATCCCGGTATCGGTATCATGGCAAAAGCAGCAAAGTATCAAGCGGATGATAGCGCGCCTATCAGCGAGCATTCTTGGACATCTATTTATTGGTCTGCGCAGACTGCACTCAATGCGGCTGAAGCATTGCTGAACGATGATTTGTCAGATACCGAGCGTGCCGAAAGTCATATACAGCTTTGCTTCTCACGGCCGCCTGGTCATCATGCTCGCAAAAGCGCCGCTGGCGGATTTTGCTATCTAAATAATGCAGCCATCATCGCTGAACATCTGCGGCAAAAATATGCAAAAATCGCCATCATAGACACCGACATGCACCACGGACAAGGTATTCAAGAGATATTTTATGATCGCAGCGATGTTCTTTATACCTCGGTTCACGGTGATCCGGTTAACTTCTATCCCGCAGTGACAGGGCATGCGTTTGAAAGGGGCACAGGCGTGGGTGAAGGCTATAACATTAACTTCCCGATGCCGCACGGCACCGATGAAGCTGGGTTTTTTGAGTATGTTGATAAATCTATCGAAGCGATGACGCTATTTGACCCTGATGTCATTGTGCATGTCTTAGGTTTTGATGTTTATGAGAACGACCCAGAAGCGAGATGTGCGGTGAGTACGAAAGGATTTAAAATATTGGCACAAAAGATGAAAGCGCTAAACAAACCACTGATTGTTTTAGTCGAGGGCGGTTTTACTTGCAAAAGCTCAATGACAATTTGCAAGCATTTTTATCAGGGCTTATTTCAGAAGATTAACAGTTATCACCAAAATAACTGAAAGAGTTTGAAGTAAGCAAGAAACTAGCAGCGTTTTAACTTGATTTATTATCGATAAAACCCAAACGCTGCTCAATTTGCTGCGCCAATTCAATCAATACTGCGCTGACCTCAGCACGCTTGGACTCATATTCGCCTTGCAAAAAGCTAACCGCCATACCCGCAACGGCATTGCCTGACGCATTGCGAATATAAGTACCCAAACAATACATCCCTTCGCGAAGTTGTCCATCATCGAGTGAGATGCGACTGTTTTGAATGGCGGTCAACTCGGTGGACAAATCGCTAAAGTTATCGACACCGTGTTGGGTAATAGGTGCGGGGAAACCAGTAGCGTAGATAGATTTTATACTGTCCATAGAGAATGTTGAGAGCATGGCCTTGCCCGTGGCAGAGAATACCGCTGGTACGCGAACACCAGCGCGAAAGGTAAAGCCAAGCGGGGCAGGCGCTTCATGACAGGCCAAAAATACCACTTCACCTAAATCAAGCTTAGATAAAGTAACTGTATGTTGAAGAAGAATTGGATACTGGACAATGAGGTCTTTAAATAACTGGATGACGCCTTGCTGCTGTTCATACTTACCTGCCCAATACATCAAATAAGAGCCTAAATGAAAGCGGCTATCGCTGTCTTTATAGATGACATGCTTAGCCAAAAGACTTTGCAAAATATTGTGGGTTGAGCTACGTGGTAGATTGAGCTCTTTAGCAATATGAGCTGCGGTTAAAGGCTGCGCACTATCAGTAATTAAATCTAAAATCTGAAAGGTTTTGTCCAAGGCAGGAACGGCAGTTGAGCTCATAAGGAACCTATAAAAGTCAGTAAAATTGGGAAAATATAAAAATAACGCGATAAATCATCATTAAAATGAGAATAGGGGTTGCAAATGGCTGGCTATCATTCTTATAATGATGTCTCATATATAGAATAGATGTTCAGTATATTGAACGCTTAACAAGTTATCAATAATTATTTAAATCATAACCTTCTATTGATTGTTATTCACTTATCGCTATAAATCTGCGAATCCTATTTGCAAACCTCAATTGACAAGGAGCGTCACAATGTCACAACTGTCACAGTCTACGCTACAGCTATCGAACCCAGATCTACTTAAACAGCAGTGTTTCATCAAAGATGGCTGGTATGCCGCTAGTGATGACTCGACTATTGATGTGAGCAATCCTTTCAACGGCGATATCATCGGTACGGTACCAAGCCTAACGACCGACGATGTGAACGACACGGTTACCGCCTCTCATGAAGCCCAGATCCTTTGGGCAGCCAAAACCCCGAAAGAGCGTGCTGAGCTACTACAAAAGTGGGCAGACCTCATCGATGCCAATAAAGAAGACTTGGCTATCATTATGACCGCTGAGCAAGGCAAACCTCTAAACGAGTCGCGCGGTGAAGTGGGCTATGCCAATAGCTTTATCCGCTGGTTTGCTGAAGAAGGCAAGCGTGTTTATGGCGATGTTATCCCTGCCAATCAGTCACAACTGCGCCATGTGGTACTCAAACAGCCCGTTGGCGTTTGCTCGGCGATCACGCCTTGGAATTTCCCAGCAGCGATGATTACCCGTAAGCCGCGCCAGCATTGGCAGCAGGCTGCACGATGATTATTAAGCCTGCGACTGAAACGCCATTTTCTGCATTAGCACTGGCTGCCTTGGCTGAACAAGCAGGTATTCCAGCAGGCGTTATCCAAGTAGTGACGGGCAAATCATCAACCATCGGCGATATCCTAACGGGCGATGTACGCATTCATAAGCTTTCATTCACAGGCTCTACCGAAGTCGGTCGTACCTTGATGGCTCAATGTGCGACAACCATCAAAAAACTATCGTTAGAGCTGGGCGGTAATGCGCCATTTATCTTTGATGACGCTGATCTGGAAAAAGCAGCTGAAGGCTTAATCGCCTCTAAATATCGTAACGCTGGTCAAACTTGTGTTTGTGCCAACCGTGTCTATGTGCAAGACAGCATTAAAGATGAATTCCTAGATGTGTTTGTGAAAAAAGTCGCTGAATTAAATGTCGGTAACGGCATGGATGAAGGCGTGGATATTGGTCCTTTGATTAATCAAAAGGCGCTAGAAAAAGTGCAAGCGCTACTTAAAGATGCTTTAGACAAAGGCGCGACGCTTATCGCTGGCGGCAGCACCAATGACGCCTCAGAGCTTACTTACAATCCAACGGTCATTACCGATATCAGTGCTGAGATGGATATCGCGCACGAAGAAATCTTTGGCCCTATTGCGACTATCTTTACCTTTAAAGATGAAGCAGACGTCATTCGTCAAGCCAACGACACGATTTATGGCTTAGCTGCCTATTTCTACAGTGGCAATTATGCACGTTCATGGCGCGTCACTGAAGGTCTTGAATACGGCATTATTGGTCATAATACTGGTCTGATTTCTACCGAGGTCGCCCCATTTGGCGGTGTCAAGCAGTCTGGCTTTGGCCGCGAAGGCTCAAAATACGGCATCGAAGAATATGTCGTGACTAAATACTGGTGCTCTGACGTCAGCTAATCGTTTAGCGACATGCGCTCTTTTAAGGTTTTAATTGTCACACCGTATCGAACGGGATTCAGCACCATGAATCCCCTCTATAGCTAGCAACTAGCAACTGTTAACTATTAGATAAACCATTCCTCAAAACCGCCATTCAATCACTGGCACTTATGTTAAAAATAAAGAAAAGGACATTCCCATGACGACTACCAATAAATCACTACTTGAGCGCCGTAAAGCTGTGTTACCAACAGGACTTGGCGTTGCCTATCCCATCTTTGCAGAAAAAGCCAAAAACTCAGAAGTTTGGGATGTTGAAGGCAATCGTTATATTGACTTCGTTGGTGGTATCTCAGTACTGAATACTGGTCACAGCCATCCAAAAATTACCCAGCGCGTGCATGAGCAACTCGACAAGTTTACCCATACTGCGGCGCAAATGATCAACTACGAATGCTATGTGGATCTTGCCGAAAAACTTTGTGAAAAAGCGCCTATCAGCGGTGAGAAAAAAGCCTTCTTTTTAACGACTGGTGCAGAAGCCGTCGAAAACTGTATCAAGATTGCTCGTGCGAAAACTGGTCGTCCAGGTATCATCTCTTTCGTTGGTGGTTGGCATGGTCGTACTTTAATGTGCATGAGTTTGACAGGTAAAGTGCTGCCGTACAAAAAGAACTTTGGTCCAATGCCAGGCCCTGTATTCCATGCGCTATTCCCAGCTGAAGAGTTGAATGTCACAGAAGCACAAGCGCTGCATAGCCTTGACATGATTTTCCAAGCGGATATCGATCCTAGCGAAGTGGCGGCGATGATTATCGAGCCAGTACAAGGCGAGGGTGGTTTCCATCAAGTAACCCCATCATTTGCCAAATCTCTACGCGATATCTGTGACGAGCATGGCATTGTCTTGATTTTTGATGAAGTGCAATGTGGTTTTGCCCGTACGGGTACGTTGTTTGCCACCGAGCAGTTGGGCGTTGAGCCAGATCTAATGACCAGTGCTAAGAGCTTGGCAGGTGGTTATCCTATCTCTGCCGTTATCGGTCGCGCTGATATCATGGATGCGCCGCAAGTCGGCGGTTTGGGCGGTACATACTCTGGTAATCCACTGGCTTGTGTGGCTGCACTCGCTGTCATGGAAGTCATCGAAGAAGAGAACCTACTTGAGCGCAGTATTGAGATTGGCGACAAAATCGAAGCCTTCTTAAAGGGCTTAAACTTAAGCAGTATCGGTCATATTCGCCATAAAGGCGCGATGCTCGCGTTTGAATTAATCGATAGTGATGGCAAGCCTGATGTGGAAGCGACGACTAACCTAAAAGCAAAATCATTTGAGAAAGGTTTATTATTAGCGTCTTGCGGTATGTATGGCAATGCCATTCGCGTGATGGTGCCATTGACGGTTGAAGATGAAGTGCTCCAAGAAGGTCTAGATATTATCAAAGGTATCCTAACTGCTTAATAAGTATTCAGTATTTATTTATAGTGAAATACATCACTTTTAATCAAGCCTCGATCTTGGTTAGAAGGCTATTTTTAATAGCACAGCAAGATTGCCCATATGGCACTCGCTTTGAGTACATTTTTTACAACGGCGCCTTGCAAGTCAAGACGCCGTTGCTGTTTGTACTATTTGAATATGAAACAAGTAGTGCCTAACAGCTTCGATCAAAAGGTATATATGATAATTATGATGGGTACTATCCCACTAAACAAAAGATAGTGTGACCGTCAAGGGTTAACACGGATGACACACAGACAAGGAGCAGGTTATGTCTGAATTAAAAAAATCGTTAGGGACGCTAGATATTATCGCCTTAGCATTCGGTGCTATGGTTGGTTGGGGCTGGGTAGTCTTGGCTGGTGGCTGGATTTTATCTGCCGGGACGTGGGGCGCAATGCTGGCGTTCTTGATAGGCGGTTTGGCAGTGATACTGATTGGTGTGACGTATGCCGAGCTTGCCGCATCGATGCCGATTACGGGCGGCGAGCATACCTATACGCATAGAGCACTGGGGGTAAATGTCTCCTTTATCTGCTCATGGAGTATTTTATTTGGGTATTTTTCGGTGGTCGCGTTTGAGGCGGTTGCCTTGCCGACAGTCGTAGAGTATTTTATCCCTAATTACAATCAAGGATATCTCTGGACCATCGCTGGTTGGGATGTTTATGCCACTTGGGTGGGCGTTGGGATGCTGGGCTCAGTCATCGTCACTTGGCTAAATATCCGCGGTATGGAAGTCAGTGCCTGGTTCCAAAAGACCGCCGTATTGGGCATCTTATTTGTTGGTACGTTGCTGTTCATTGGCGCAGTCATGTTTAATCCTGAAGGCTCAAACTCAGTACAAGCACCTGCATTTATCGGTGGTATTGGCGGTATGATGGCCGTTATTGTCATGGTGCCGTTTATGTTTGTCGGCTTTGACGTTATTCCGCAAGCGGCAGAAGAAATTGATCTGACTCGTCCTAATATTGGTAAATTTTTGATTTTATCGATTGTCGTTGCGGTAATGTGGTACGTGGGTATCGCTTGGAGTGTTGGCACGACCTTGCCACTCTTACAAGCCGAAAACTCAACGCTCGCCACTGCGGATGCGATGACCAATGCTTGGCATGGCAAGTGGGCAGGTATTTTATTAGTCATTGGCGGTGTGCTGGGTATTTTATCAAGCTGGAACGCCTTTTTGATTGGTGGTAGCCGCCTACTTTATGCCATGTCAAAAGCACGTATGTTGCCCGCATTTTTAAGCAAGCTGCATCCAAAGTATAAGACGCCGTCGAATGCCATTTTATTGATCGGTGGCTTGGCGACACTAGCACCCTTGTTTGGTCGTAAAATGCTGGTGTGGATCGTAGATGCTGGTGGCTTTGGTATCGTTATTGCTTATACCTGTGTCGCTATCTCATTCTTAGTACTCCGCTACCGCGAGCCTGATATGGTACGCCCATTTAGAATACCAGCAGGTAAGCTTGTTGGCATGGTCACGATTGCGCTAAGTTTTGGAATACTCATGCTGTATATGCCAGGTATGCCATCCGCGCTAACCCCTATCGAGTGGTGGATTTTCTTTGGCTGGACAGTCTTAGGTATTGCGCTATATGGTTATGCAAGGGTGAAATATCCAGGTATTAGCGAGTCAATTATGGCAGAAGAACTACGTGAATTAAAAATCGTCAATCAGTTGTGGTTAAAAGACAACCCACCTAAGCAATAGTTTTTTCGATGGGTTTTTTTAATAACATCAACTTTCAAAAAAAAGCCTAACAGTCAATGTTAGGCTTTTTATTGTTCTAAAAATCGCTCTGTCGATTACGACTTATCACGAATCAGTTTATAATTTAAAAACTCAGTGATACCAAGGGTGCCAAGCTCGCGACCAAAGCCTGAGCGTTTAACGCCGCCAAACGGGGTATTGGCTTCGCTACCAGAAGGCGCATTGATAGTGACCATACCGACTTCTAATTGCTCAGCAATCTCAGCGGCTAGCGCAGCATCTTGCGTTTGAATAGAAGCACCAAGTCCGAAAGGCACATCGTTAGCTATCTTGATGGCATGATCGATATCACAAGCTTTATAGACGACCGCCACAGGACCAAATAGCTCCTCACGATAAACATCCATGGACTCAGTTACATCTGTCAATACCGCAGGCTTAAACCACGCACCCGGCTTGTCTTTGACCATGCCGCCTTCGACCAATACGGTTGCGCCTGCTTGAATGGCGCTATCGAGCTGTTCTTGCAAGTTAACTGCGGCTGCCTTTGAAGACATTGGACCAATGAAAGTACCTTCATCAAGTGGATCAGCAAGTGTCATATTGCTTACGGCATTAGTAAACCCTTCAACGAATTTATCATAAACAGATTCGACGACGATAAGGCGTTTGGCAGCATTACACGCTTGTCCTGTATTGCCAAAACGACCAAAATAGCCCCTTTTATAGCTTGTTCGATATCAGCATCAGCTGCAACGATAAAGGCGTCTGAACCGCCAAGCTCTAGCACGACTTTTTTCAGCGCGCCGCCTGCTATTTTAGCAACTGCTTGCCCAGCTCGCTCTGAACCTGTTAGCGAAACGCCTTGTACGCGGCTGTCTTCGATGATTGTTGCCGCTTGCTCATTGGTGGCAAACACATTGTTATAGACACCCTCAGGTAAGCCGGCATCTTTTAGGATATCAGCGATGGCTTCTGCAGTCTTAGGACATTGCGGCGCATGCTTTAGAATAACGGTATTGCCTGCCATAAAGTTTGGCGCGACAAAACGTGCCACTTGATAGTGCGGGTAGTTCCACGGCATGATACCTAATAAGCGCCCACAGGACGTTTTTCTACCGAAGCTGACCCTGAATCAACATCAATGGTACTAGGTGCTAGTAGCTGCTCAGCGTTGTCTGCATAGTAGCGATAGATATCGGCAACTAGACCGATTTCACCTCTTGCTTGTGCAACGGGCTTGCCCATCTCATTGGCAACGACGCGGGCCAGCTCATCTTGACGTTCAAGATAGATATCGGCAATTTTATGAAGTATGGCACTGCGTTCACCAATGAAACCTGACGCCAGTCTTGATAAGCGGTATCGGCTTGTGCAATAGCGTTCTGGATGTCCTGCTCAGTTGCCGTAGGGTAGGTGGCTTCTACTTCGCCAGTGGCTGGATTATTAACTTGATAATCGCTCATAGCTATGTCCTTTTTTAAAATATTATTGGGTTCAAAATCCATTTGGGTCTATATTTTTATGCGGGTGCTTTTGGTTAATGTTTTTAATTGATGATTTTGGCTGCTGCTGAGTAATACAGTGAATATTACCACCGCCAAAGACAACCTCCTTTGTGCGTACTCCCACTACCTGATGCTGAGGAAATACTTTTTCAAGCTGCTCGATGGCTAATGAATCATTTTCATCATCATATTGCGGTACGATGATAGCCTCATTACAAATTAAAAAATTGGCATACGAGGCGATACAAACATCACCAGTCTGACGCGCCTTGGCATCATCAGACTGCTCAATATCATAGTTCTCAGGTAAAGTAACAGGTTGCTTGGTACAGCAAAGCTTATGGACTTTTAGGCGGCGACCTTTGGCATCGGTCATATTTGAGACTGCTCATAGGCTTTTTGTGTTGCTTTATAAAATGGATGCTCAGAATCATCAGTGTATAAACAAACCACTTCACCAGGGCGCGCAAAGCAGGCAATATCATCAATATGACCAGTGGTTTCGTCAGGATCGATACCGTCATCAATCCACAGTACTTTTTGCACATTGAGATAGGCTTTTAACTTGTCTTCAATTTGATCTTCGGTTAGGTGCGGGTTACGCCCAGGGCTGAGCAGACACATGCGCGTGGTCAGAACCGTGCCTTCACCATCGACATGAAATGCACCGCCTTCCATCACAAAGTCATCCGTTCGATAGCGTTTGATACCTAGATGGTCACATAAGCGTTCAGCCAGCTTATCATCGTAATCCCACGGCGAGTATAGTCCGTCATAGTCGCCGCCCCATGCATTGAATGTCCAATCACAAGCGCGTAGCTCACCTTTATCATTGATTAAAAATGTCGGGACAGTATCACGCGCCCACGCATCGTTGCTGGGTATGGATATGACATCGATGTCAGCAGGTAGACTATCGCAGCATGATTGATAATCATCAGGATTGACCAGTACGCCAACCTCACAAAATCTGTTGATTGCCAATGCAACATCAGCATAAGCTTTCTGAGCAGGAGCGGCTTGCTGTCGCCAGTTATCAGCACGATATGGCCATACCATCCATATTTTTTGTATAGGCTCAAATTCTGCTGGCATGTAAAAGCCGTCTTGTTGTGGTGTTGAGCCAGTGATTAATCGGTTCGGTAATAATGACATATAGAGCACCTTATTTGACGATAGCGCGAGTGAGCTTGCTTGTTAACAAACTTTATCCATGAGTCAGCAACGTGCCATACGTCGATGGACGACGATCACGGAAAACGCCCCATTGCTGACGTTCGATAGTCAGTTGATCTAAGTCAAAAGTCGTACTAAGTATCTCTTCTTTATCTTTAGATGCTTCTTGGATGATCTCACCGCGAACATCCGTGATAAATGAGCTACCGTAGAATGCCATGACGCTATCGTTTCCGTTTTGAGTAATTGTCTCAGTGCCAATACGATTGGCTGCTACGACTGGCATGAGATTAGCGGCAGCATGACCTTGCATACAGCGCTGCCAATGACCTTTTGAGTCGATGTCCAATGTTGGCTCATCACCAATCGCAGTCGGATAAAACAGTATTTCTGCACCCATTAATGCCATGCTACGAGCACACTCCGGGAACCATTGATCCCAGCAAATACCGACACCGATTTTGGCATACTTGGTTTGCCAAATCTTGAATCCAGTATCGCCGGGGGTAAAGTAGAATTTTTCGGCATAAGGAATACCATCTGGTATATGCGTTTTACGATAAGTGCCAAGTATCTCGCCATCGGCATCAATCACGGTCACGCTATTAAAAAAGGTATTGCCTGACTTTTCATAAAAGCTAATAGGCAATACTACATCCAAGTCTTTAGCCAACTGCTTGAAGTGATTGATGGCCGCATTATCCTCAACTGAGGTCGCAAGGGCAAAGTAATCAAAGTCATGAACTTGGCAGAAGTAAGGCGTTTCAAACAACTCTTGTAGCAAAATAATATTGGCACCAGCGTTGGCGGCTTTGATGACCAACTCAGTCGCAGTGGCAATATTTGTTGTATATTCCAACCACATGCCATTTGAGTCGTAGCAACGGTAACATTGCGCATGATCTAAATCCTTATCGTATTTATTAGTGACTACCACATAAAAGGGCTGTTTTTATTGATTAACGAACAATCTCTCATTGCCCGTTAGTCAATGATTACAATAATAGCGTTAAGGTTGGCTTAAGCCATCATATAACCCAATCCTAAGAAGGTGACGACGGATAAACCCGCACCGAGCATGGCATAGGGGAACTGGGTAAAAGCGTGCTGCATGGGGGAGCAGCCGGCACCTTGCGCGGCAAGTAGCGATGAATCACTAAAGAAGCAAGCATGGCTACCAAATGATGATGCTGATAACAATGCCCCAATCATAAGGGGTGTGCTAACGCCTAGTGCAATAGAAATTGGAAAGACAATCGGCATGGCAAGGACATATAAACCCCAGCTTGATGATGTGGCAAAAGTTAAAAAAGCCATGACGGCAAATATGACGGCAGGGAAAATAATAATCGTCATATAAGGCGTGATAGCCTCAATCACATATGAGGTCATACCAAGCTCATCATTGATGGCTTTTAAGAAAAAACCGCCGATGACGGTTGAGAGTGGATAAAGCATGACTTTAAAGCCTTTAAAGATGGCTTCAACTTGCGTCTCAAAACTTAAAATGCCTTGCATCCAATAGACAACGACGGTCACAAAACAGGTCAATAATGCACCGCGTAATAGATCGATTTCGAAGTAGACCGTCGAGACAATTAACAAAATCATTGGGAAAGCGAAGTTTGCGATATTGGCTTTGAACGATAGCTTGCGTTTGGCTTGGACGTTTGAGATCAGTTGCTCTTCGACAAAGGCTTCAGGAACAGGATTACCCGCTTTGGCGCGTGCCTCGGCTTTTTTCATCGGACCCCAGTCACCCAAAATGCCATACGCGACCAAGAATACAATCAAAAGTGCAAACCAAGCATATGCCATATAAGGAATCGCGCTGATATAAAGCCCAATACCTTCACCATCGCCAGCCACACCGTTTTCTTCTAAAAGACCGGCAAAGTAGACTGCCCAAGTAGAAATAGGCACGATAATACACATCGGTGCGGCGGTTGAATCGACGATATAAGCAAGCTTTTCACGAGAGACGTTATAGACGTCAGTGAGTTTTTTGACGGAGGTTGATACGGCTAGACAGTTTAAATAATCATCGATAAAAACCACCACGCCCAAAGCAAAGGTGGCCAACAATGACTGACGGCGTGACTTAATGATTTTTTGTAGCCATTCACTAAAGCCATCTAGACACCCACTGATCTCAAGCAGTTGAATGAGACCGCCCATCAAACCGCAGACGAGAACAATCCAAATAATGGTCTCATTCCCTAGCACCATAGACATGTTGTCTGCGAAAGGGGAGACCAAATCAAAAGGATTGAGCATCACAAGGCCAGCGACACAGCCTGCGATCATGGATTCGAATGGTCGCCTAGAGACAATGGCAGTGACTAATACTAGTAATGTTGGTAGTAAAGATAAGGCGCCCCAAGATTGGTCTGGGGCACGGCTGGTAGATAGCCAAGCAAAAGCCAGATAGATAACGACGGCTACTATGACGGTGAGAAATACTCGCTTATTATGATACTGTCCTTCGACCGCATCATTGAGCTTCATGTTCATATTTACGCTCCCTGTAAAACCTCATTGTTTTTTTAAACAAGCTCTATTCTATGGTTGACGCGCGACAGACAGTAGGACAGTAGCGAATCAATTGTCTATCGCGCCCCATCACAACAATCCGTTGCTATGATAGGTCACTGTAACGACCGCTTTTAAAATAAAAACGCCTTATTCAATGTTTATTATCCAAAGTTTTTATGCGTTTACATGCCAGTGGTATCTTTTAGCGCATACCACCATGAGCCCATGACAGAGTAAGGGACTCGCAGCGCTCGACCACCTGGGAATGGAATCCAAGGAATTTGTGCAAAAGCATCGAACTCTTTTTTTACCATTGATGGCATCGGCTAATATTTGTCCAAATAGATGCGAGCCTGTCACGCCATGACCACTATAACCATGGGCGAAATATACTCGCTCATGTAGTTTGCCCATTTGTGGTACACGAGAAAAAGACAACGCAAAATTCCCACTCCACGCATAGTCAATTTTGACATCACGTAACTCTGGAAAAATCTTATTCATATTTGGTCTAATTTTAGCTGTGATGTCGGCGGGGTCTTGACCACCGTAGACTGTACCACCGCCAAATAACATGCGCTTGTCTGCTGAGAGGCGATAGTAATCCAAAATGTAGCGGACATCTTCGACACAAACATCGGTTGGCAGTAACTGGTCTGCTAAATCACCCAGCGGCTCGGTGGCGATAATTTGCGTCGATACCGGCATGACACGGTCAGTCAGTTTAGGGATGACTTTATTGAGATAGGCATTGCCGCATAGCACCGCTTGCTTACAAGTTACGGTGCCAAACTCTGTGATGACTTTGATAGCATCGTCAGCATACTCAATATCCACCACTAAGGTGTTTTCATAAATGGTGCCGCCGCCTTGCTCAATGGCCGCTGCTTCACCTAGAGCAAGATTCAATGGATGAAAGTGTCCACCAGAGTGATCGATGACTCCGCCCACATAGGCATCTGATTTTATATGCTCTTGGATACCGCGCTTATCGAGCATCTCTCTATCATGCATACCATGGCTCTCCCACAGTGCATGCGTTTCTTGCAAGTCTTTTAGCTGCCCATTATTTAATGCCGCAAAAATATTTTTTTCTTTGAGATCACAGCTGATATCGTAGTCTCTAACAAAACGACGAATGATTTTGCCACCGCGGGTCACGAGTTGACCGACGAAATCTGCATTTTCTTGACCATAAGACTTTTTGATTTTTTGTAGGCTCGCATTTAGACCATTGACGATTTGACCGCCATTACGACCTGATGCGCCCCAACCAATTTGCGCGCCTTCCAGTACCACGACTTCATGGTCGGTTTCAATGAGATGCAGGGCAGTGGATAAACCACTATAGCCGCCGCCAACCACACATATTTCCACTTGGATGTCATTCTTTAGCGTTGGTCTATCCGGCTTAGGATTACGACTGGCCGCATAATAGCTATCAGGATATTGCCCTTTGTCTGAATAATGCGGGATATTGCGCGTATTATTCGAGGATAGGTTTTGGTTCGTTGCTGTGTTGCCGTTTAAATTGCTACTTGAGTTGCTATTTGACATATCAAACATCCTGTAAATAGGTGAGGTATTCAAGGTTGGTCACTTGCTGAGCAAAGCGTTTGGCTTCTTGCTTTTTGACGGCGATCAACAGCTCAATCATCTCGCTTGGGAACAGCGAATCAATCACATCACTGCTTTCAAATTTGCGGATAGCGGACAGCCAGTCAAGTGGCAAGGTTTTAAGTTCTGCTTCGTCGTAAGTAATGCTATTAATGGGTTCTGGCGCTTCCAGCTTGTTTTCGATGCCATACAGCATACCTGCCAGTACCGCACTACAGACCAGATAAGGATTGGCATCTGCCCCAGAGACACGGTGCTCGATACGGCGTGCTTTTGAGTCGCCACCAGGGATGCGTACGGCGGCGGTGCGGTTTTCATAACCCCATGACACATTGTTTGGTGCTAGCGTACCGGGTGTAAAGCGGCGATAAGAATTCACATGTGGGGCAAATAACAACGTGCAATCTGACATGGTTTTTAACAATCCGGCGACTGCATGGCGCAAGATATCTGAGCCTTCATCTGATCCATCATCAAAGACATTATTGCCGTCTTTATCTAATAAGCTGCAATGCACATGAAAACCATTCCCGACTGGAGACCAAAAGGTTTTGCCATGAATGTCGCGGTGAGTTTACGGCGAGCAGCGACGGCCTTGACGACCTGTTTGAACAAAATCGCATCGTCAGCGGCTTTTAGTGGATCGTCTACGTGTAATAAATTAATCTCAAACTGACCACAGCCATTCTCTGCCAACGCGGCATCTGCTGGGATATCGAGCTTTTTGCACTGTGCATAAACTTCGTCTAAAAATTCATCGAATTGTAATAGATCATTGATGCTCAAAATTGAGGTTTTATTCAGTCTTAGCCCGCTTTTGGGGCGGATAGGTGGTCTTGGGGTTTCGCCTTCAGTGTAGTCAACCAAATAAAATTCCAGCTCAGTGGCCATCACTGGAGTCAAACCAAGCGCTTTGAATTTTTTGCTAATGTAATCCAAAACGTGTCTGGCATCACCGTAATAAGGTTCGTTGTTTTCTGTATAAAGCCAAACGGGCAATAGCGATGAAGGCGCACTGGTGTTGAGAAGTGGATAGGCGGCACGACCAGTAGGACGGGCAATGGCATCTATATCGCCATTACATTGAGAAGACTCGATGACATCAGCACCCCAAATATCAACGCCTAAGATAGATAAAGGCAATCGTATCGCACCGTTTTCTGCTTTTTCCATTTGATTGAAAGGGATGCGCTTACCACGAAGTAAGCCATTAATATCACCTGCCGCAACATAAACGTATTCTGTGTTGTTTGCAGATTCGACCATTCCATTGGTTGTCGTCATGTCTATTCTTCCTATGAATTTTTAGAATTACTGGGATTATTGTCGATACGGATACTGCTGGCGCATCGTCTTTTAGTGATCTTTATAACCAATGCTTGGTAAAACAGCGATTGATTACCTCTTATTTAAACAGTCTCTATGTTTCTCTTTGTATTTCTCTTTAGGTTTCTCAAAACTGATTTTATTAATAATATGAATTCTTTAGATTTCGCTGTTCTTAGCCCTTAACATCGAGATATAAACGTCAACCCTTGTTTAATGTCTCGCTGATGACTTCCAATATATGTGTGAAAAATATAGTTGTCAATTTTTATTTAAAATTATCTTAAATTAATGCATTTTTCCAATTTTATTATTAATATCGGCAATATTGAAATTTATAGTTTACATTTTATGAGATGCTGTGTTAAATTTTAGCTAAATAAAGGATTGAGCAATATAGACGATGAGGTCTATTTGTTATAACTAGGGAAGACGGTATGAAAAATTCTAGACCTATTATTGCTATTGTTTCTTGTCATAAGATGGTTGATGGGCAGCCAGCACAAGCGGTGTATCAAAAATATATCGATGCCGTGAATTTTTATGGTGGCAATCCCATAATGCTGCCAAACACTGGCCGATAGCGAAAACTTTGAGGCGCTACTGAATATCGCAGATGGGATTTTGTTAACGGGCAGTTATAGTAACGTGGCACCAACGCGTTATGGCGCGACGCATATCGAAGCGAAACAAGACTTGGGTCGTGATGAGCTGAGCTTTAAGTTATTGGATTATGCAGACAAGACTGGCACTCCACTATTGGCAGTTTGCCGAGGTTTGCAAGAGATGAATGTGCATTTTGGTGGCACGCTACATCCTGATTGGCGGGAAGTAGAGGGGTTTTATGAGCCACATTTAGAGGACAATACTCAGCCACTTGAAGTGCAGTATCAGCCAGTTCATGACGTGAATATTCAAGCAAATGGCAGGCTTGCCGCCTTTGGTGAGAAATGGCACGTTAACTCGCTACATAAACAAGCAATCCATAAAGTAGGCGCGCGTTTATTGGTTGAGGCTCTAGCGTCTGATGGTTTGGTCGAAGCCGTCAGCTTGTTGCAACATCCATTTATGATTGGTGTACAATGGCATCCTGAGTTAAATTATGCACAAGACGACTTGTCCAAATTTCTATTCACGGAATTCATTCACTATGCCAGCAAACCCCAAACTGAATAGCACTACTGAAGGCAATGTAGACAATGCCAGCACTGACATTGATATTAATAACAGCATTGACGCTGATGTTGCCAGCGATAAGGCGGCTGATATCGATACAGATGACGACATCAGTGGTGATGATGAAGATGAGCTGACAGACTCTGAGACAGCGATGTCAGCCGAAAATGACGAGTCGCCAGAAGAGGATATCGGTAAAAAGATCAATCAGCTGCGCCTCGCAAAAGGCTACTCGCAACGTAAGCTTGCGAAATTGTCGGGATTAACCAATACTTCTATCAGCTCCATTGAGCGCAATAAAGTCAGTCCAGCAGTGAATACGCTAAAGGCAATTTTGGCGGTATTGGGTTCTGATTTGACCACGTTTTTTAGTGATGAATGGAAGGAACCAAAGGCGAGAGTCGTAGTAACGCCAAAGGATTTGTTGGAGCTGAGCGAACCGAGTAGCAGAGTGTCGCTAAGACAGGTGTATAACTGTAGTACCACCAAGAATTTGGGTTTTTTGATTGAGGTGTATCAACCGAACAGCTCAACGGAAGAAAAAATCGCCCACGAAGGTGAAGAGATTGGCACCGTTATTGAAGGCAAGATTCTTATCCGTATTGATGAGACGACGTATCTATTAAACCAAGGTGATAGCTACGTGATTGATACCATTCGCCCGCATACTTTTATCAACCCTACTGATGGCGTGACTCGCATTGTTAGTGCGCACACCCCGACGACTTATTAGGTGAGCATTTTAATAGCCATTTAAGTTGATGTTTAAATAACCATAGTGATTTTCCGCGCGGCTTCTAAAAATAGAAGCCGCGTTTTTTGTATGAAATAATTCATGGTGAAAACACGCCCCAGCAAGCTGTTAGATATTAGCCTAAGTAATAAAGTGGTAAGCTTACAGATCTTTATGATCTTGAAGCGTGTCTGAGTCAGTAGGCGAATTTGAAGGACTCATCGCTTTAGGTTTTTCTTTAATAAGCTTTACTTTAGTTTGTTTATCGGCTGGTGCAAGCGCGACATAAGCAGACTCAGGCTTCTTACTAGTGGGTTTAGAGGATTTTTTTAGCGTCTTGTTAATTCTTTTGACAGCAGCGGCATCGCTCGCAGCTTGTTCCTCTGCGAGTGAGTCGTCATATAAACCTTGGTAGACAGCGAGGGTTTCTTCAATCATCTCACGCATGGTGAATTTATTGGTCATTTCAGGGCGTGTGATGCTTTCTAATTGATTTCTCACGGCTTTACATAGCGCATTGGCATTATATTTTTTGACCAGCCCTTGAGGATATAGCGGTTGTAAAATCTCACTAAATGCGGCCTGATCCCAACCAATAACGGGCGTACCTAGATGAATCGCTTGTAAGGCGTTGATGCCGATTGATTCAGGCTCATTAGCAAGCGCCATGACGATATTGGCGGCTGAGAGCCATTCACGCATGTCATTACGTTTGCTACCTACATAAGTAATTCGATCAGCCAACCCTAATGTATTAGTGCGTTGACGAAAATCTTCGTGTGCGACGTCACCATCTCTATAATCATCATCCATGATAATGACGTGGATGTTAGGGAACTGCTCTTGCAAGTTGCCCAAAATATCAATCAGCCATTCCTGACCATATTCGTTACCAATAATAGTTGGAAATACCAGCCACTTTTTATGCTCAAGCTCAGGATATTCAGCAAAGGTATGGCGTAGCCAATAAACAGACGGATTATGACGATAAGGATAGCGGCGCGTATCGATACCACGGTAGATGCGTTTGATGACTTTAGGGTCTGCATCTTCTCGGCGCAGGCCTTTTTTTAGATAATTGGTCACACTATCGGAGACGGTAATGATGGTATCGACATCGAGTAAGGCTTGAGAGTATTTATTGATCGGATAAAAACCATACATGGTTGACACTAGCTTTGGTATCCGCTTGACACGGGCGCGGCGCAATGCTAAATGCAGTATCCATGCAGGTGTGCGTGAGTGCACATGGATCACGTCAGGATCGTACTCTTCAATTAAACGCCGCAGCGCCGTGACTTGTAGTAACGACAGCCAAGACTTTTTATTCATATGCAGCTGATGATAGTTATTGCCATCACGCTTTAGGCGTTTGACCAGATCATTATCTTCATCGGCGCTAGAGACGATGATGGAGGTATGGCCATTTTTGACCAATGCACGCCCAAGATGAAAAATACCGCGCTCGGATTCATCATGCTTTAAAGACGACAATAAGCGCATAACTTTCATAATGGCATTGGTGACCAGTTCATAATAACAAGTGGCTATTGTCAGTTAAAAGCCGCCAAAACTCAACCATCAAGATAAAAAGATAAGGTTATATGGTCGAGTTTCTAAGAGAGAAACGTATAAAGGCTTGAATCGAAGGATAAAAGTCATTAACGACATTTCTGTAAATGCTCAGCATTGGGCAGTACTTGTTTTTCGCTTAAGTATTTCCAATAGCGCTGCGGCAAGTATTGCTTATGCAAACGTGGGTTTTTACGCTCTTTGATGTTGACGTTAGTAAAGTAACCTTGCCAAAATTTTTGATAGCGCTGCTCATCCTCGCTATGAATACTGGCAGGATTGCGCAGAACGGTATCATCTAAATCAGTGATAGTTTGCAAGGTCGCAGGTCGTGATGGCGAGCTTTGGCTCTTGTCATAATAAATGCCATAGCCACGGGATAAATCATAAATCGCCCAGTGTTGGTCTTGGTAGCGCTGACGAAAATGCTCACCAATTAGCGGTAAGACATTAAAATCAGGCTCTACTCGCGCAAAATAGATATCGTCAGTGGTATGCTCAAAACGTACAAAGGCTTCCATACGATGCTTCTCACGACCAACAGACTTGACCGTTTGCACCAGCTCTAAGACATTGAGATTACCCAAGTCTTCCATAATATGGCGGCTAGGGTAGTCAATGGCATATTTGACCACTTGAAACAATGTACTACCAATACTATCTTTTTCCGACAAAACCCCCAAAGTAAATTGCGCATACCTGAACGACCCAATAGCTGATTAAGCTTTACTAATACGCGTTCAGCATTGTCTTCATCAGTAGTAACGCTAGTCGCTTGTGCGATTAATGAAGGTACATAGCAGTCTTGAGCGATTAACTGTAGAGACTCATCGTCTTGTAACTTATCAGCATAGACATAAACCGCACTCAGCCAACCCTCAAAACTTGGTTCGTAAAGCACAATGTTGGGTGTTAAGTGACCGACAACGAAGTCATTATTTTGCAGCAGTTGTGACATCTATATTCCTATTTAAAATAGTGGCAATTAAAACCATGACGATTAAAACAGCGCCAGTTGACCGTTGCGTTGGTCTTTATATTTGGTCTGCGTCTGTGCCAATACATATTGCCGGAAGTTATCACGCGTTAAATGCGCTAAATGTTCGTTCTTGCCCGTCGTCGCGATAAAGTATTTGGCGCGATTGACCGCCGCGCCCATCTTTTTCAGATGATAAAGCGTCAACTGATTAAACTTGCGCGCCTTCACTATCTTTTTAGCCGTCTTAGTACCAATGCCCGGAATGCGCACAATCATCTCATAGCTTGCGGTTTGAATATTGACCGGAAAATGCTCACGGTGTCGGATTGCCCAAGCAAGCTTTGGGTCGCAGTCTAAGTCTAAAAATGGCGAGTCAGGTTCAACGATTTCATGCGCGCCAAAACCATAAAAACGCATCAGCCAATCCGCTTGATACAGACGGTTTTCACGTATCATCGGCACTGGCGTTCCAATCGCTGGCAAGCGACTGTCGGACAACATCGGTACATAGCCAGAGTAGTAAACACGCTTAAGATCGTACTGTTTATAAAAATGACTCGATAGCTGAATCACTTGCAAGTCAGTCTCGTTACTAGCGCCAACAATCATCTGACTGGTTTGACCTGCTGGCACAAATTTCGGTGCTTTTTTATGGGTTTTACGGCTCTCTTTGATTGTAATAATTTCAGTTTTAACCGTTTCCATCGGTGCTTTTAATTCATCATGCGACTTCTCTGGGGCGAGTAAAGCCAAGCCAGATATCGTTGGAATCTCAATATTGACACTGAGACGATCGGCATACAATCCCGCTTCTAATAGCAGCTCTTTAGATGCACCCGGAATGGTCTTCAAATGGATATAGCCATTAAAGCGTTCACGTGTCCGCAATATCTTAGCGACCTCAACCAGTCGCTCCATCGTATAATCGCCACTTTTAAAGATACCTGAGCTCAGAAACAGCCCTTCGATATAGTTACGACGATAAAACTGCATGGTTAAATCAACGACTTCCTCGACGCTAAAAGCAGCGCGTGGGGTGTCATTACTTTTGCGTGAGGTGCAATAAGCGCAGTCGTAAATACAATGATTGGTTAAGAGGATTTTTAACAAGCTGACGCAGCGACCATCTTCAGTGTAGCTGTGACAAATACCAGTTGCAGAAGCATCGCCCAGACCACCGCCTTGGTTTTTGCGCGTGCCAGCGGAGGATGAGCAAGAAACATCATATTTAGCAGCATCCGCTAAAATATTGAGCTTGCCTTGTAGTCGTTCATAATTGATGGTGGCCATAAGATTACCAATTCATTTATTGGCTATTATTTTAGCAAATTGTCTTGTAAGTCACTGTAAATTGAAGAAATATTTATTTCATGCGACAACTGTTGTCGTGCTATTTATGAGATTTTTTTAATTATGAGAGCAGGGATTAGGCAAGGTTTGAACCACTTCTTCTGAGAAGTATTCTTTGACAATGAGACGTCCTTTTTTATCAAACTCGACGTTGTACTTGGGGTAAGCTGCAAAAGCGTCAGGGTCATAGGTTGAAGGAAAATCGATTTCTTTATCTGAAAAAAATCGGCTAGCCGTCCATAATTGTTTATCATTATTATATCTAACGCTACACCGACTGTTTAGGTCAAAGGTGAAAACGGCCAAAGTATTGCTCCTTGCTGCCACGGCCAAATAGCATATTAGCACCGCACGGATTGCCACAGCCGATATAGACATGATAAGTATCTTTATCGATTTTTTTAAGCGAAGTATGGTTCCAGCCGTAATGACCTATTCCATCCATAAGCACGGTTTCTATTACTTCGCCATTATTTAACGTTTCGCTTTTAAGGATATAACCATCATCGCAAAATTCATTATCGTTCTTAGTTATATATGCAGTACAAATTTTCGACATATAAAAGCTAGCGTCAAATTTTGGTTCGGCAGCTTCAGCCCAAGATATAGAACTAAAAATACAGCTATAAATAATAAAAACCAATGCATAGAGAGGAGTAAATACATGCAAATAATGGCCGGATATTTGTTTTGAGTTAATAGCACTATAGCAAAAGATTGGTTGTTAAGGAATAAGGTACACTCATCAAAAAGGTCTTGCTGACTAGGAAATTAGCCGGCAAGACCTTTTATTAATTTTAATTTTAAGATTTATTAAATAACAATATTTTCAAATCTAATTTTTACTGAACCTTCGCACGTATAACAACCGTTTGCGGTGCGTTAGCAGGAAGATCTACCAAGTTCCATTTGAGTCCAGAGTAATTTTCTGTAATGACTACAGTGTTGCCAACTTGTTGGATAGTCTGATAACTGTCGCCGCCTGTTGTCGCAAGCGTTGGTAGTGGGCTATTCAATGATACCAATTGCACGCCATTTGGCAGTGACACCATGGCATTGATGTCAGTGACGGGTTGTGCCGTGGTATTGGTATAAGTGGTGTGTGTATTCGATGATGTCGCCAGGTGCGATATGGTTCGCAGGTACAGCCACTTCGCGACCATCTTTGTTTTTTAATATTTTCATCACTTTGGTTTGTGCATTCACCACGTCAGGCGTACTAAAGGTCGGGGTCAGTTGCAGAGCATCTAAAGACGTAGATACTATTTGCGTCGTTGCAGGTTGGTTCGTCACTACGGTTGTCGTTGGCGTATTGATGACTGGCAATTGGGTAGCCGTCGTCACAGGCAATACTTGCGTCACGCTAGTCGTCGGCACGGCTATGACATCAACGTTGCTTGTTTGATTGGTCATCTGGTTAGTCACAGGTACGCTCGTAACTGTGGTGCTGCCTTGGGTGACGACCGTATTGCTCGCACCATTACTGGCGACTTGGCGAACCGTATAGCGTGGAACGTTAGTTACTTGAGTCACCGCATAAGGCATGCCGTCTTGCATAGTGATGCCGTGCGGTGTCGCTGTAATGGTCGCGGTTTTACCATCAGAATACTGCTCAACGACGGTAGTGCTACTACCAGCAGACGAAGTGATGGCGATTTCAGGCGCAGCATGTGCGGTAGATACCGTCAATAAAGCGCCTGCTAAGATTGTTGGAATAGCAGTGCTTATCACGCTTTTTTTGACGAGGCTGTGCTGGGTAAACGCCTTCTTATTTATAGTCAGTAACGCTGGCATATCGATGTGTATGGTCATAATAGATTCCTTTAAAATAACAGTAAATAAAGCCGCTAATGTAGTAGCAGAAAGCAAAGCGTAAAAAAAACGCTTAGAAAACAATACCTAGAAAAGAAAAACCCCCGTCAAATGAGCATGTAAACCATGTCAAATAACGAGGGTAAAGATACTAATGATAGCCAACGTTCGCTATCTCTCCATCATTATTTTAGTCAGTTGCTAAGCACTTATGTCTAATGTTTATAATAAGACACTTGTAATAAGACACTTGTAATAGGCACAAGGCTCAGCATTTATACTCGAGCAATTATGCGCTAAAACAAAACAGACTAAAAAAGCAGCGTTGTGTAACTTCTGCTCTATTCATAATGAGGTTGTGTACTACTTTCTACGCTCATTTGCTAGGCGAATTGCCAGCTGATTCACGTTAAAATACTGCTGTCATCAAAAGCTTTTTATCAAAGAATTACCTATCAAAGAATTGCTATCAAAGGCTTTCTATCCAGATATTTCTCAAATCAGAAAAATTAATCGTAAATTACTTTCATGATTTCGTATTCGACCACGCCTTTTGGCGTTTCAATACGTGCTTCATCGCCTTCAGATTTACCAATCAAACCACGTGCGATCGGTGAATTGACTGAGATTTTACCCGCTTTAAAGTCTGCTTCATCATCACCAACGATTTGTATTGTTTTTCTTCTCCGGTGTCCATGTTTTCGATAACGACGCTCACGCCGAATATCACACGACCATCTTTTGGCAATGTTGCAGGATCAATCACTTGCGCGCCGCCAAGTTTGGCTTCGATATCACGGATACGCGCTTCACAAAAACCTTGCTGTTCGCGAGCAGCATGATATTCAGCATTTTCTTTCAAATCGCCGTGTTCACGGGCTTCAGCGATAGAAGCAGTGATGCGTGGACGGTCGATACTTTTTAACTGTTTTAATTCGGCTTCTAGAGCCGCATGTCCTTGCGGAGTCATGGGATAACGTTGCATGTTTTTTTTAAACCAATAACACCACACCATCTCCTACTCTTAGTGAATAGTGAGATGGTGTCAGTGTTGTTGCAATGAGTATGTGAAGATATAAAAAGAATGAGGTTTAGACTGCGTAACAACTAAACACGCGCTTATCTGTGAGCATGGATACACTGACAAACAAGGCACTTTAACCTTACGTAATAAAAAGCATAGTCGCAGTTTAGCCACTATGCTTTTTAGGTCTATCTTTTTAAAACTTTATTTTTTTAAAGTACTGCTTTTTTAAGCCGTACGTTTTTTTAAAGCACTACTGTTATATAAAAATCGATAACAAGTTTTGCATCCGCTGTTAAACGAGCGTTGCCGTTATGCTTAATCTACTGAAATTATGCTGCTAAGTCAATAGAGCTAGGCAATAGTCTTTGCTTGTTCGTGCAAATCTTGTAGCTTATAGACCTCAAACGGTAGGTCAATGGCATAAGATTTACAAACCGCGTCTGCCGCCCCTAAAGTCGTCACATAAAATACTTTACCTTGCAGGGCACTACGGCGGATAGAGAATGAATCCTCTTGTGCCTGTTTGCCTTCAGTGGTATTGATAATAAGATCGATTTTACCATTTTTCAAGGCATCGACGATGTGCGGGCGACCTTCGGTAACTTTATTGATTTGCTTGCACTCAATACCGGCGTCGCTCAATATTTTTTGCGTACCAGTAGTTGATACAATGTTAAAACCAAAGTCGACAAGCTGGCGAGCGATAGGGGCGATTTGTGCTTTGTCACTATCACGTACTGAGATAAAGACCGTTTTGGTTTCGCCTTCGGTCGGTAGACCTGGCAGACGCTCATTACTACCGATAATGGCTTTATAAAATGCTTCGCCAAAGGTTTTACCGACGCCCATCACTTCACCGGTTGATTTCATCTCAGGGCTCAAGATTGGATCAACGCCAGGGAATTTAGCAAACGGGAATACCGCTTCTTTGACCGCGAAAAATGCTGGAACAATTTCAGTGGTAAAGCCTTGGTCTTTCAATGAGGTGCCAGCCATACAGCGCGCCGCGATTTGCGCTAAAGAAGTACCGATACATTTAGAGACAAACGGCACGGTACGGGCAGCGCGAGGGTTCACTTCTAAGATATAAATCGTTTCACCTTTACGGCAAAGGGACTGACGTTCATTAAGCCGACAACACCAAGCTCTTTTGCCATGGCGACCGTTTGCGCGCGCATCACATCGCACAGCTCATCAGACAATGAATAAGGCGGCAATGAACACGCGGAGTCACCAGAGTGCACGCCAGCTTGTTCGATATGCTGCATGATACCGCCAATCACGACGTCTGTGCCGTCGCTAACGCAGTCAACATCGACTTCGATCGCATCGTCTAAGAAGCGGTCTAATAGTACAGGCGCTTCGTTTGACGCTTGTACCGCCGTACGCAAGTAGTGTCTTAACTCGTCTTCGTTATAGACAATTTCCATCGCGCGACCACCAAGTACATATGATGGGCGTACTACCAACGGATAGCCAACGTCTTTTGCCTTGACCAAACCATCTTCTAAGCTAGTCGCTAAAGCATTGGTTGGTTGGATAAGATTCAGCTGTTGAATCATATGTTGGAAGCGTTCGCGGTCTTCTGCGCGGTCAATCGCATCTGGGCTAGTACCAATGATTTTGACGCCAGCAGCTTCAAGGGCGCGTGCCAGTTTCAATGGCGTTTGACCACCAAATTGTACAATCACACCATCAGGATTTTCGATACGGACAATTTCAAGTACGTCTTCAAGCGTGATTGGCTCAAAGTAGAGACGATCAGAGGTGTCATAATCGGTAGAAACGGTTTCAGGGTTACAGTTGACCATAATGGTCTCATAACCGTCTTCGCGCATAGCAAGGGCCGCATGAACACAGCAATAGTCAAACTCGATACCTTGACCGATACGGTTAGGACCGCCGCCGATAACCATGATTTTCTTGTTATCGGTAGGATTGGCTTCACATTCGCTATCGTACGTTGAGTACATATAAGCAGTACTGGTGGCAAATTCTGCTGCACAGGTATCGACGCGCTTATAAACGGGATAGACATTTAAGTCCCAACGCTTAGTAACGTAGCTGTTTTTGTGAGACCCAAGCAGTTTCGCCAAACGTAAATCTGATAAGCCTTTACGTTTAAAGCTACGTAAGTTCTTGTCGTTTAAACCGCCAAAACCCAAGGCTTTAACCTGTGCTTCGGTTTTCACGATGTCTTCGATTTGTACCAAGAACCATGGATCAATTTTGGTTAGGTTAAACACCTCATCGACGCTCATGCCGATACGGAAAGCATCAGCAATATAATAAATGCGCTCAGGCGTTGGAATGGTTAAGCGATTGTTAATCTCACTACGGGCTTTTTCAATACTTACTTTTGCTAAGTCAATTTGCTCATCAAAACCATCATTGCCGGTTTCCATACCGCGTAATGCTTTTTGCATCGATTCTTGGAAGTTACGACCGATTGCCATGACTTCACCAACCGATTTCATTTGCGTTGATAAAACACTATCGGCTTGCGGGAATTTCTCAAAGTTGAATCTCGGTATCTTAGTGACGACATAATCAAGCGCAGGCTCGAAGCTCGCTGGCGTTTTGCCACCCGTGATGTCATTTTGCAACTCATCAAGCGTATAACCAATCGCTAGTTTGGCAGCGATTTTAGCAATCGGGAAGCCAGTGGCTTTTGATGCCAATGCTGATGAGCGTGAAACGCGTGGGTTCATCTCGATGACGACCATACGACCAGTATCAGGATTGATACCGAACTGGACGTTTGAGCCGCCCGTTTCAACACCAATCTCACGTAGTACTGCCAATGAGGCATTACGCATGATTTGGTATTCTTTGTCGGTCAAAGTTTGTGCTGGCGCAACCGTGATTGAGTCGCCCGTATGCACACCCATTGGATCAAAGTTCTCAATCGCACAAATGATAATGCAGTTGTCGTTTTTGTCACGAACCACTTCCATCTCATACTCTTTCCAACCGATTAATGATTCATCGATGAGCAATTGATGGTTTGGTGATAAGTCAAAGCCGCGCTCACAAATCTCGATAAATTCATCGCGGTTATACGCGATACCGCCGCCTGAACCGCCCATGGTGAACGACGGACGAATGATACACGGATAGCCCATTTTTTCTTGGGTTGCAAATGCTTCTTCCATGGTCTCAGCGGTTTCAGCGCGTGGACATTCAAGACCGATACGCTTCATTGCTTTATCGAACAAGTTGCGATCTTCCGCCATCTCGATAGAGTCCTTGGTCGCGCCAATCAATTCGCAGTTATACTTGGTCAAGACGCCATGCTTGTCTAATTCTAAGGCACAGTTTAGCGCCGTCTGACCACCCATGGTTGGCAAGATGGCGTCAGGGCGTTCTTTGGCAATGATTTGCTCAACGGTCTGCCAAGTAATTGGCTCAATATAAGTCGCGTCCGCCATGGTAGGGTCAGTCATGATAGTCGCAGGGTTTGAGTTGACCAAGATGACACGGTAGCCTTCTTCTTTTAGTGCTTTACAGGCCTGTGCACCCGAATAATCAAACTCACATGCTTGACCGATGACGATAGGACCTGCGCCTATGATAAGAATGCTTTTTATGTCGATACGTTTTGGCATAGTTAGGGCTACCTTCGTTTGGGTGATATTTTGAGTAATCTGTATTTTAACGATATGTTCGATAATGCTTATCGTGTTTGGGGTGCAGCTTGAAGCATCATTTGTGCTTCAAGCTTTATACTTATATTTATTCTCTGTTTGCGGTTAACTATTGATAAGTTACGCTTTCGCCGCTGCCATCATCTCTGCAAACTTATCAAATAGCGGCGCAGCATCATGCGGGCCAGGGCTGGCTTCTGGGTGACCTTGGAAGCTAAAGACCGGCTTATTGGTCAGCTCAATCCCTTGGTTAGTGCCATCGAATAACGAGCGATGCGTCGATTTAACATTAGCAGGTAGCGTGTCTTCATCAACCGCAAAACCATGGTTCTGACTGGTAATCATAACCGTGCCAGCTGCCACATCTTGTACTGGATGGTTGGCGCCGTGATGACCGGTTTTCATTTTAATGGTGTTTGCGCCGCTAGCTAGACCAATCAACTGATGACCTAAACAGATACCAAAGGTTGGCACATCAGTTTTTTCAATGATATGACGTACGGCATCGATAGCATAGTCGCAGGCTGCAGGGTCGCCAGGACCGTTTGATAAAAAGATACCATCTGGGTTCATCGCCAGCACATCTGCGATAGGCGTTTGTGCAGGAACGACGGTTACATGACAGCCGCGGTCAACCAGCATACGCAGGATATTGGTTTTGCTACCGAAGTCGTAGGCGACGACATTGTATTTAGAATCGATGTGAGTGCCGAGTTGCTTAAAGAAGCCGCCTGTACCGCTATCATGACTGCCAATGGCATCACGGTTAAGTAGGGTATCTGATAAATCCCAGGTACCTGCTGTCCATTCGAAGCGCTCTTTCGTGCAGCATTCTTTTGCCAAGTCCATGCCTTCGATACCAGCAAACTCTTGTGCCAATTTGATGGCTTGTTGCTCGTCATCATGGCTAATTGTTTCGCCGTTGGATGCGGTCATAATACAACCGTTTTGAGCACCTTTATCACGTAATAGGCGGGTCAATTGGCGCGTATCAATTTCAGCGATAGCGACAGTATCGTTACGTGATAAATAGTCGCTTAATGATTCTGAGTTACGAAAGTTAGAAGTAACCATGGTGGCATCACGGATGATGAGACCATCTGCCCATACTTGATGACCATTGCCAGACTCAGTGTCCTCGCTATTGGTACCGGTATTGCCAATGTGCGGATAGGTTAGGGTGACCAGCTGGCGCGCATAACTTGGGTCGGTTAGGATTTCTTGATACCCTGTCATGGCTGTATTAAACACCACCTCACCGACACGATGACCGAGACTGCCGATACTCACACCGCGAAAAATCGTACCGTCTGCTAATGCCAAAATTGCTTGTATTTCTGCCGATGAATTCAAGGTTTGCCTCCGCTGTTATTGGTGAGTGCCATAATTTTTTATGATTAAATTTCAGGTTAGAAATGGTTTTTTGTATCGCAAAAATTGCTATTAATAGATACTAAAAAACACCTAAACCCAAAATTTTTCCACAAAAAAGCGAGAAGACATTATTGATGGAAACTACAAAACCCACTAGATAGTGAATAGGTAACTTGCATCATGTCCGCTCGCTTAGGCACAGATTTTGCGCATTATACAATATGCCCGTAGATAGCCAGCCGATTTTTAGATTGAAAAGTATGCCTTTAATTATTAGCCGTTAATAGCGCTGGATTTTCCCTTTTGGCTTTGCCACAATGGACAGCAAATCGAGATATCTGGTTTTTATGATTGACCTATTTCATTACTATATATAACAAGGAGCCGTTATGATTTATCAATATTTAGACAAGGTACCCGAATTCGCGGTACCTTTTAATGGTTGGGTCGCAGACTCAGCACGAGTGATAGGCGATGTCTATTTGGGTCATCAAGCTAACGTGTGGTTTGGGGCAGTGATTCGCGGTGACAATGAACGCATTCATATCGGCGATTATAGTAATGTGCAAGAAAACAGTGTCATTCATACTGATGCAGGCATTGAGGTCAAAATCGGCAACTATGTCACCATTGGTCATTTAGCGATGCTGCACGGCTGCGAAGTCGGTGATAACAGTTTGATTGGTATTGGCGCAGTGGTATTAAACAATGCCAAAATTGGTAAAAATTGCATTATTGGTGCCAAGGCATTGGTCACTGAAGGCAAAGAGATTCCAGATAACTCACTCGTCATGGGTGCGCCTGCGAAGGTGGTCAAAACCTTAACGGACGAGCAAGCAGCGATGTTGAAATTATCAGCGATGCATTATGCGGAGCGTTGTCAAAAATTTAAAACGGGCTTAACAGAAGTAGCCATGCCTGATTAAGCAGAAATTTATAAAGCATCCGCGAACTGTCTGGTATTGATCTATCGTTTTTATATACATCATGCAAACGTTTTTTACATAGAGAAGCTTTATACCATCAGCATCATGACCAGCCAAATGATGGCAAAAATGATAATACCAATAATCAGTCCGCGAAAAATATCGTGGCGTATAGAATAGTCATTAAGGTAAGCGTTATGATTGGCTGTTTCGTTGATGTTGAGCGCATTGACGCTTTCAGCGCCAGCATTTTTACCAACGATAAAGCCCATGATTGCGCCTACGACCAACATAAATGGGGTGAAACCAAAAAACGTCGCCATTACCTATACCAGCTATTGAGCGAATAACCACGATAGCAAGATCGATCAGTAAACCGCCAACGCCGTACATCACACCATTTAAGAGCGCATACAGTATACGGTCGAAAGGTGATTGATAGCTTTTACCCAGCTGACGTTGTCTGATTTCTTTGATTGAACGGGCAGGGCGACGCGTTTTACTTGGCAAAACAGTTTTGACATCAGGCGCTTCCATGCGATTCTCTATTTTTATGATGAAGTAAGCAAAACAGATACTAGGGCGTATCACCATTTTTAGCACCATTTAGGCGCTTTCGTTCAGAGTGAGGACACAGCCTAACCACAAGTTATATAAATAAAGTTACCATAATTTTGTTTGGTAAACAGTAGCATTCACGAAAAATTATTGAGAAATTTTTCATATCATTATTTATCTATAAAGCGGAAGTTATTAAAAACCAGTTGTATTTCTGTCCTTCAACAAACAATAATAAGGTCTCATTATGCAGGCAACACAAGCACAACTTTCTCCAAAAGAGCTGGCACTTTTTGATTTAGATCATACTTTGCTCGACGTCGATAGCGACTATTTATGGGGCGAGTATATCGTCAAACACGACCTCGTCGATGAAGCGCAATATCGCACGGCCAATCAAAAGTTTTACCAAGACTATATCGAAGGTACGCTTGATGCGACGGAATATAATGAATTTGTGGCGCATTTTTTGAGTAGCTTGCCAATGGATAGATTGCATGAGCTACGAGAAGACTATATTAAAAGTGAAATTGAGCCACACATACGCCCAAAAGCGATGGAAGTGCTTTGTCAGCATGTTGAAAAAGGTCATGAGGTGGTGATTATTTCTGCGACCAATGATTTTGTGGTTTCGGCTATCGCCAAGCGTTTTGGTATCGAAGGTGCCAATGTGCTATCAACGCCGCTTGAGATAAAAAATGAGCGCTATACGGGCAAATTGACAGACAAGCCAAACTTTAAAGAGGGTAAGATTTACCATTTGAATAAATGGTTAGAGAAGCAGCAATCAGCAGGCACGACTTTTGATAAAACTTATGCTTATTCAGATTCCAAAAATGACATTCCATTGCTTGAGTGGGCGGATGTGGCTATTTGTGTGTCACCCGACGATGCGCTACATGCTCATGCGTTGTCGCATCGCTGGGCGGTTGAGGATTGGTCGATTTAGGCTATTTAACGTTATTTAATATAAAGTCAGTCATAATTAGCCAACTATTTATTGTCAATCTAATTTAAAATAGCGCCATATCAGCGTGATATTTATTTAAAAAGACAGGAAACTTTATGGAAATCAATCCGTATCAAGAACGAATCAAAGATTTATCAGAGCGTGGGCAGGACTTGCGGAGGTATCTTTGACTTCGATGGTAAGCAAGAACGCTTAGAAGAAGTCAATTTAGAGTTAGAAAACCCCGAGCTATGGAATGATCCAGAGCGTGCGACTAAAATTAATAAAGAAAAAAGCCAGCTTGATGGCGTCATCGATGTTGTGGTGTCGCTTGAGAGCACATTGGAAGATGCGTCTGCCATGCTTGAGCTGGCGGTAGAAGCAGAGGATGAATCCTTGCTGGCGGATGTGCAAGCAGAGCTCGACAATGCGGAGAAACGCGTTGCTGATTTAGAGTTCCGTCGCATGTTTAGTGGTGAGATGGATCCTAACAACTGCTACTTGGATATCCAGTCGGGTAGTGGTGGCACCGAAGCGCAAGATTGGGCAGAGATGCTGTTGCGTATGTATACACGCTGGGCGGAATCGCATGGCTTCAAAGTTGAAGTTATTGAAGTGTCTTCTGGTAGCGTGGCTGGTATTAAATCAGCAACGATTGAGATTAAAGGGGATTACGCTTTTGGTTGGTTACGTACCGAAATTGGCGTGCATCGCTTAGTCCGTAAATCACCATTTGATAGCAATAACGGTCGTCATACCTCGTTTGCTGCCGTTTTTGTGTCGCCTGAAATTGATGATAATATCGAGATTGACATCAATCCAGCAGATTTGCGTATCGATACTTATCGCTCATCGGGTGCGGGTGGTCAGCATGTGAACACGACCGATTCTGCGGTACGTATCACCCACGAGCCAAGTGGCGTGGTGGTCACTTGTCAGAATGAGCGTAGCCAGCATGGGAACAAAGCGACGGCGATGAAGTTGCTGCGTGCCAAGCTTTATGAGCTTGAGATGCAAAAACGCATGGAATCTCAGCAAGCGGTCGAGGATGGCAAGTCAGACGTCGGTTGGGGCAGTCAAATTCGCTCTTATGTACTCGATGATTCACGTATCAAAGACTTACGTACTGGTGTTGAAACCTTTAACACTGGGGCGGTACTCGATGGCGACCTCGATCAATTTATCGAAGCAAGCCTAAAAGCGGGATTGTAAGTTTAGACCAATCAACATTTAATTAAGGAAAATTATGCCAAGCGTTAATAACTATTTTGATAATAAAGTTACCTCTATTGCTTTTCAAACGGCAACTCTGCCTGCGACTGTTGGCGTGATGGAAATTGGTGAGTATGAGTTTGGTACTAGCGAATTTGAAACGATGACAGTTGTTAGCGGTGCTTTAACGGTCAAGCTGCCAGAAAGTGATGAGTGGCAAACCTTTAATGCGGGTGAGCAATTTATCGTTGAAGCCAATCAGAAGTTTCAAGTAAAAGTGGCAGTAGAAACGGCTTATTTATGTGTTTATGGTAAATAAGTATTTTTAGAGTAGTAGTCAACAGATTAACGCCAAGTGTTTAACGCTTGGCGTTTTTTACTTGCTCATTCATTGTAAGTCATAAGACAGGTAGTACAAATCATAGGTTTTTACGATACTGCACCATGTCTGTTTGAGTGGCGATGGCGTCATAGAGTTTGCGCGCCGTGGTGTTGCCCTCTTGTGTCGTCCAATACACACGGTTGCAGTTTTACTATGAGCGAACTCATACACCTTTTCAATCAGTACTCGTCCTACGCCTTGTCCGCGTACCTGTTCATTGACATATAAATCTTCTAAATAACAGCATTCAGTGATATTCCAAGTATTGGGGTGTAGCACCACATGGGTGATACCTACTAACTTGTCGTCCTGCCAAGCACCAAAACCATAAATCGGCACGTTACTATCGAGCAAACTGTGCCACGTGTTTTGGATGGTACTTGATGGCAAACTGGTCTCATAAAATTGTAGATAGTTTTGCCACAAAGGTAACCAAAATTCGTAATCGTCTTTAGATAATGCTGCTATCTTTATAGAAGTATTTTTCATTGTGTTTTATTCAAATTAAATTGTTATTGTTGTCAAATTATGGCTTAAAAGCTCATTATTTAGAACCTTTTTTAGCGTGTTTTTTTACACATTGATTACACTTTGCTCTTGGCAAATAAACAGCAAAAATAATCGTAATTCATTATGCTAAAACGACTATTTTATCAATCGAGTATGTATTATGGCGACGCTAAATGACCAAACAACCACGCATGACATACGCCATGATTATGAAAAACTCGCTCGCCTTGCTAATCTGCGCTATGTCAGTGATGATGAGCTTGGGTTTACGCGTAGGCGTTGGGGGCGCGGGTTTACTTATAAAGATGCCACAGGCAAAACGGTCAAAGCACAAAGCCTTGCGACAGCGTTTTGATGCGCTAGTGATACCGCCGATGTGGTCGGAGGTTTGGATATGCCAAGATGATAAAGGGCACTTGCAATCGACGGGGCGTGATGACAAAGCACGAAAACAGTATCTGTATCACCCTGAGTGGGATCGCGTACGTGACCAAGCCAAGTTCGATGCCATGATAGGCTTCGCTAGAGCATTGCCGAATCTACGTGCACAAGTCGAAAAGGACTTGAAAGCCAAATCATTATCCCGTGAAAATGTCTTATCGGCAGTGGTCAAGTTATTAGAAACGACCCTAATTCGTATCGGTAATAGCCGCTATGCTAAGCTCAATAAGAGCTATGGCCTTAGTACGTTACGCAGCAAGCACGTCAGTGAAATCGATAATGGTTTGGCGTTTGATTTCGTCGGTAAAAGTGCCAAAGAGCATCATATTGAATTGCAAGATGAGCGTTTGATTGAGATTGTACAGGCATGTTCTGAGTTACCTGGTTATCAGATTTTTAAATATTTGGATGACAATGGTCACAAGCAAGTCGTCGACAGTAGCGATATCAATGACTATCTACGCATGCATACTAGCGGTCATAGTCATGACAGTGAGATGTATAGCGGTAATTTATATAGCGCAAAGGACTTTCGTACTTGGATGGCCAGTGTCCTTGCTGCCAGTTACCTGCATGATGAGCTACAAAGCGCTCAGGGCAAAGCAATTTTATCCAGTGAGGCTGAAAGCAAAGAACGTCAGCAGCTGGTCACCGATATGGTAAAAAGTGTCGCTGATGAGCTGGGAAATACGCCAACGGTGTGTCGATCTTCTTATATTAATCCTATTATTATAGAGCGCTTTTTGGCGGGGCAGTTCTTTGAACCTTATAAACAAGCGCGCGGTGGACATACTAAACAGCATCAAAGTTGTGAAGAAAAGGCGCTGCTGGGATTTTTAAGTGGCTGCTGAGTGCTTTGAAATGAAGTTCCATCAAGAGTTTGTGATTGAATTATAAAAATGATACGTTATGTATTGAAATAAATATTAAAATGCGTTACTAATAGAGTTTATGCACATTGACATGTGCGAACAAGCAGAAAAAACAGTTGCTAGGATATGACTATTTTTCTGCTGACAATTATCTTATTTCGCCCGTTACCTGTTATTGCTAAAGGATTAGCTTATGAACACCTCTTCTACAGACCTATCAGTTATAAATACCACTTCAAATCATACTGCACACCCGCCAATGAGCTACAGCGATTACTATCATAACTTTGATATGAACGTGCTATTAACAGAGATATTTGGCGAGCATTTAGAGGATCGCTTGAATGCTTATATGGCGTGTTGCGGTCGTCATGTGCGTGATGGTCGCGGTGATAATATTGCACTGGTGCATGAAGATACGTCGGGCAATGTAACGCACATGAGCTTGCTGCTGAGCTTGATAAGGCAAGCGCACAAGTCGCCAATTTATTGTTGTCTTATGGCGTGCAAATTGGTGACCAAGTGGCAACCATGCTACCTCGCACTCCTGAGCTGCTCACCATTGTACTCGCGACTTGGCGGATCGGTGCGGTTTATCAACCGTTATTTACCGCCTTTGGCTATGATTCGATTAAGTATCGGATGGACAAAGCCAATACCAAAGTGGTTTTTACCAATCAAGAAAATCGTGGCAAGTTTGACGACTTAGCCAAGCAAACCAAAATGGTGCTGGTTGGTAGCAAGGTAGATGCGCAAAGCTGGGGTGATGATAACTACGCTGAAAAGGTCGCAACGCAGTCGCAAACGGTAGACGCGGTTTCATTAGATACTGATGCACCCTTTCTGCAAATGTTTACCTCGGGTACGGTTGGTAAATCAAAAGGCGTTAGTGTGCCGCTAAGTGCGCTCTCAGCGTTTTATCTCTACATGCGCTATGCGATTGACTTGCGAGCAGATGATAATTACTGGAACATGGCAGATCCAGGCTGGGCATACGGTCTTTATTATGCGATTACAGGACCTTTGTTATTAGGGGTAACAACGTATTTTAATGAAGCGGGCTTTGATGCACAAAATACTCGCGATTTTATGGTCCGTCATAAGATTAGTAATTTGGCGTCCTCACCGACAGCGTTTCGTATGATGAAATCGAGTGGCGTGTTTGAAGCTGCTCACAATGACAATAATAACGATAGTGAGGCTAAATTATCACTGCGCTGTGCCAATTCAGCAGGCGAGACCTTAAATACCGAAGTGGTCAATTGGGTTGAAACCTATTTAAACTGTAAAGTCTGCGATCAGTATGGGCAAACAGAAACTGGCATGACTTGCTGTGAGCACCATGCATTAGCACATAAATGTCCGGTTGGCTCGATGGGCATGGCGCTACCGGGGCACACATTGGTAGTGTTAGATGATGACATGAATATTCTGATGGCGAACAAGGACAGCTTGCCGTAGTGGTCAGTCAATCGCCCGCGTTTTATTTCCGCGGTTATAGCTGGAACGAAAAAGACGCTTTCGCTGATGATTACTATTTAACAGGCGACGTGGTTGAGCGTCACAGTGATGGCAGCTATTGGTTTTCAGGGCGTGATGACGACATTATCATTACCGCAGGTTACCGAGTTGGACCAACCGATGTTGAAAACACAGTGCTGGAGCATGAGGCAGTTGCAGAGTCAGCGGCAGTTGGAGTGCCAGACGAAGTGCGTGGTCATACCATTAAGTCGTATGTGGTGCTAAAAGACGGTATCGAAGGTACGGACGAGATTGCCAAAGAAATTCAAGACTTAGTCCGCAGACGTCTATCAACTCACGCTTATCCGCGCGAAGTTGAGTTTGTAAAAGAGTTGCCCAAAACCCCAAGTGGTAAAATTCAGCGCTTTTTGCTGCGCAGTTTATCTGCGGCTTAATGAAGCAATGCACTCATATTGTCAGGTTAAGATAAAAATCGATGACTGATAAAAATAACAGTAAAAACATTAATAAAAGGAATAATTATGCACATTGAACAACGGAGCTTTTTGGTCACAGGCGGTGCATCAGGTTTGGGAGAGGCAGTGGTTCGTGCTATTGTCAAGCAAGGCGGTAACGTCGTCATCGCAGATCTTAATGAATCAGCAGGGCAAGCACTGGTAGACGAGCTAGGTGACAATGCGCGTTTTACACGCTGTGATGTGACCAGTGGTGATGAGGTGCAAGCGGCTGTGGATACGGCTGAAAAAGAATTTGGCGGTTTGCAAGGGTCTATCAACTGTGCGGGCATCGCTGTGGTACAAAAGCTGCTGGACCGTGATAATAACCCAGCAGATCTCGATGCTTTTAGTCGCGGCGTCAATATTAATCTTGTCGGTTCCTTTAATGTCGCGCGTTTGGTCGCAGCCAGTATTGCAAAGCGTGTAGCAAATGCCAATACCGCAGACAGCCCTATAGAGAAGAACGCTGATAATGGCGTCATTATTAATACGGCTTCTATCGCAGCTTTTGATGGACAAGTAGGGCAAGCGAGCTATTCATCGTCAAAAGCAGGTGTCGTCGGTCTCACTTTACCGCTAGCACGTGAGCTGGCACGTCATGGTATTCGCGTGATGACTATCGCGCCGGGCGTCTTTGCCACACCGATGATGGAGACTATCCCTGAAAAAGCGCGCGAACAACTAGAGGCAGGCGTACCTTATCCTAAGCGTCTGGGCAATCCCAATGAGTTTGCCAAGTTGGTCATGCATATCATTGATAATGCCTATCTCAATGGAGAAGTCATTCGCTTAGATGGCGCGATTCGTATGGTGTAATGGCATTAATGAAGTTTTTATGTTCAAAAGATCCTAGGGCGTGTCCTCATTTTAAAAATGGTGATAAAAATGAGATAAATTGCTATCAAACAAGGAAAGTAGCGCAAATAATATCGAGATATTAATAAGCTATTTGACGATGTTTGGCAAAATCTAGCTATTTTTAGGCCATTTAGAAAGTAAACGATTGAATTGAGGACACGCCCTAATGTTATCCATGAAATTTTCACAAAAACTGGCATAGTGCTTTGGTAAGTTAATAGCGTGGTATGTTGCTATTTCACTCTTTAACGCTAAACGGAGTTATTAAAGCCTATGTCATTGTTTTCTCTACATTTCAGCAAAAAGCCGCGTCGATTGTTTGTCGTGATAGGACTGGGACTGACCACCATTATGAGCACCAGTGCGATAGGGTATGTCAAAACAGCCTCCTCGGATGCAAAAAGTACAGGCAATAATGGTCAGCCTATTTCTAGTACGGTGGTTATCGATAAAGTTTTTGTCGATAAATCCGACCGTATTTTGCAGCTATTGAGTGGTGATAAAGTGATTAAATCCTATCGTATTGCGCTAGGGGATAGTCCGGTTGGTCATAAACAGCAGCAAGGCGATGAGCGCACACCCGTGGGGGCGTACATCTTAGATTATAAGAATGAGAACTCTATTGCCCATCGCTCCATCCATATAAGCTACCCCAATGCTGCGGACAAAGCTCGGGCACGATCACGCGGCGTCCATCCTGGTGGCGATATTATGATTCATGGGCAGATGAACGGCTTCGGTCATCTAGCGTGGATTAACCAACAACGTGATTGGACCGATGGTTGCATTGCCGTCACTGATAATGAGATGGATGAGATTATGGCGGCAGTTAATGTTGGCACATCGATAGAAATTGTAGAATGAGCGTTATGTTAATGCTGACTATCGTGTAGTACATTTCTAGCAGTTACAGCGCATTAAAATCTCTGCTATCGCTGTCTCTTGCTTGCCTTTCATTGTTGAGCAAGCCTCTCTTTTAGTTGTTTTTTTATTTATCCTCTTGAAATACTCTCTTAGTGTGCCTATTGATAGTTTGTGATAATATCATTGCTATGGGTAAGGTTTTTACCTATATAAAATCTTACTATTTTTCAGTATTTACTAATAAGTCATAGAAATTGATTGACAACTTGCACAAGTAGGTTGAAATCTTGTATGTTATACCCTATATATAACAACTAACGGTGATTGAAGCACGATAAAATTGACGATAAGCGCTATGTTTAAATGCTGCGCGTTCGGTATTTTATGTTGCATCCACTGACTGATAATACTAATTATAAAAGGATACAATTATGAGGTTCGAAAAATTTACCCAGAAACTACAATCAGCCATTCAAGAAGCACAGAGCCTAGCATTGGGACGTGACCATACAGGTATTGATCCTGTGCATCTGCTTGCAGTATTGCTACAGGATGAGTCTAATTTATCTATCTGCCAACAAGCAGGCGCGTCTATCCCTGCGCTAAAGAATGGTGTGGCAAAAGCGCTCGACAATCAAGCAACGATTAGTGAGCCAACCGGTGATGTAAATTTAAACCCAAATTCGGTTAAAATTTTGAACTTGGCAGACCGCCAAGCACAAAAAGAAGGCGATGATTTTATCGCCACTGAATGGGTGATGTTGGCGCTCGCTGAGCAAGGCGAAACCAAAAAGATATTTGAGAGTGCGGGCGTAACAGCGAGTAAATTAAAAACTGTCATTGAGCAATTGCGAGGTGATGATACCGTGAATAATCAAAATGCTGAAGATCAGCGTGATGCGCTGAATAAATATACCATTAACTTAACTGAGCAGGCGGAACTTGGTAAGCTTGACCCTGTGATTGGTCGCGATGAAGAGATTCGTCGTACCATTCAAGTACTGTCGCGTCGTACCAAAAATAACCCAGTATTGATTGGTGAACCAGGTGTTGGTAAAACGGCTATCATTGAAGGTTTGGCACAAAAAATCATCAATGGTGACGTGCCAGAAGGACTACGCCGCAAAGAAGTGTTGTCGTTAGATTTGGGCTCATTGATTGCGGTGCAAAATTCCGTGGTGAGTTTGAAGAGCGACTCAAAGCGGTACTCAGCGATTTATCAAAGCAAGAAGGCAATGTCATCTTATTTATCGATGAATTGCATACTTTAGTAGGTGCTGGTAAAGCCGATGGCGCGATGGATGCTGGTAATATGCTAAAACCTGCGCTTGCGCGTGGTGAGCTACACTGTGTCGGTGCGACAACTCTCGATGAATATCGCCAATATATCGAAAAAGATGCGGCGCTTGAGCGTCGTTTTCAAAAGGTACTGGTCGATGAGCCAACGGTCGAAGACACCATTGCGATTTTGCGTGGTCTAAAAGAGCGTTATGAGCTGCATCACGGTGTTGATATCCAAGACAGCGCGATTATTGCTGCTGCGCGGATGAGCCATCGTTATATTACCGATCGCAAACTGCCAGATAAAGCGATTGACTTAATTGATGAAGCGGCAAGTCGTTTACGTATGGAGATGGACAGCAAGCCTGAAGCCTTAGGTAAGCTTGATAGTCGCTTGATTCAGTTGAAAATGCAGCGCGAAGTGCTCAAAAATGAAGAAGACGCTGGTGCGCAAGCCGAGCGTAAAGTGCTTGATGCACAAATTGAAGAGCTAGAAAAAGAGTACGCTGACCTTAACGAGATTTGGCAAGCAGAAAAAGCCTTGGTCAAAGGCAGTCAGCAGCTAAAAGACGAGCTGGATAAAGCGCGTATTGCTTATGATAAAGCCAGTCGTGAAGGTGATTACGAGACCATGAGTAAGCTGCAGTATGAAACGATTCCGCAGCTTGAGCGCCGCATTACTGAGTCTGACTTGGCAGAACAAAAGAGCAGACAGGCGAAGGTAGTGGTGTAAAACTACTACGTAACAAAGTCACGGATAATGAAATTGCCGAAGTCGTAGCGGCAGCAACAGGTATTCCTGTGAGTAAAATGATGCAAGGCGAGCGTGACAAGATGATAGCGATGGAAGAAAAGCTCCATGAACGCGTCATCGGTCAAGATGAAGCAGTCGAAGCGGTAGCCAATGCGGTACGCCGTAGCCGTGCTGGTTTGTCTGATCCGAATCGCCCTTCAGGTTCGTTCTTATTCTTAGGACCAACGGGTGTCGGTAAGACTGAATTGACCAAGTCACTAGCGAACTTCTTATTCGATAGTGAGGATGCGATTGTTCGTATCGACATGAGTGAGTATATGGAGAAGCACAGTGTCAGTCGTTTGGTGGGTGCGCCTCCAGGTTATGTGGGCTACGAAGAAGGTGGTGCATTAACGGAAGCGGTACGCCGTAAGCCTTATAGTGTGATTTTGTTTGATGAAGTTGAAAAAGCGCACCCTGATGTGTTCAATATCTTGCTACAAGTATTGGACGATGGTCGCTTAACGGACTCACAGGGTCGCTGGTGGACTTCAAAAACAACGTCATCATTATGACCAGTAACTTGGGTTCGCATAAAATCCAAGAGATGGTCGGTGAAAGTTACGAAGACATCAAAGCTGAGGTGATGGAATCAGTGGGCAGCATTTCCGCCCAGAGTTTGTCAAACCGTATCGACGAGATTTGGTATTCCATCCGCCTCGGTATGTCGCAGATGTCAGGTATTGCTGCGATTCAGTTGGATCGCTTACGTCAGCGCTTGCATGAGCGTGAGATGGATATTGAGTTATCAGCTGATGCGATGAACAAACTGGTTGCGATTGGTTATGATCCTGTCTATGGCGCACGCCCACTAAAACGTGCGATCCAACAGGAGATTGAAAACCCATTGTCATTGAAGCTATTGGCTGGTGATTTTGGCGCAGGAGATATCATCAAAGTCGATGTCGGCGCAGATGATAAGTTGGTGTTTGAGAAACGTAGCATGAATTAATATCTAACTCTAACTGACCGTGGTTTAAAACCAACCTCTTACTTGCCTATTTTTTCTACAGGCAGGTAAGGGGTTTTTTTGTGCGCTATTATTATTTACGGTTTGAGTGCTTTGACTATGTTATAAATAAACTAAGCACTAAAAACTAAGCAATAGGAATAAGACATCAACAGTTACGGAGACGACAAAATGACGATCATCAGTATGCAGCACCTAAGCACGCCATTAATGTTACCGATAATGATCAGCGCACTGCTGTTTAGTGCTCCTGCTTGCTCCAATCAAACTGCCGTCAATACCCATGAAGACCTGACAGACTATAGAGAAGGACAAGCCTCTGCTAGTGAGTCGCTAGCAAGTACCGAAAAACCCGCCTTTATCACCAAGAAAATTGCTACGTTTGATGAGCCTTGGGCAATGACAGCATTACCTACCGTTAATAATGAACCCCCTAAATTACTTGTCACCCAAAAGACAGGCGAGTTATTCATTGTTGATACGGCAACAGGTGCCAAGACAACCATCAGTGGTATACCGAAAGTGGCTTATGGTGGGCAAGGTGGTCTTGGCGATATCGTTCTTGCACCAGATTTTGCTACTTCTAATCATGTCTATATGAGCTACGTTGAAGCAGGGAATGACACTGATAATAATAAGTTTGGTGCTAAAGTTATCAAAGCGACATTGATAGGATTGGATACAGCCACGCCACATTTGCAGGATTTTACGCCCATTTGGGAGCAAACACCGAAAGTAAAAGGGCAGGGGCATTATAGTCATCGCTTGCTGTTCTCGCCTGACGGAAAATTTTATATATCAGTTCAGGCGAGCGCCAAGAAAAAACGCCAGCACAGGATATGAGCGTCAATTTGGGCAAAATTATTAGGTTAAATCTTGATGGCTCAGTGCCAGCAGATAACCCTTTTGTAGATAATAGCAATGACATTGCCGCGCAGTTTTGGACAATCGGTCATCGTAATGTATTGGGTATGGCTTTCGATGAAAAAGGTAGGCTTTGGGCGCATGAGATGGGACCACGGGGCGGTGATGAGTTCAATCTCATTGAAAAAGGTTATAACTACGGTTGGCCAATCGTATCAAATGGGCGTAACTATACAGGCACGGATATTCCTGACCATGAGACGCGCCCTGAGTTTACGCCGCCTAAAATTAGTTGGACGCCAGTGATATCACCGTCTTCGATGAGTATTTATAATGCTGGACAATATAATGATTTCCCAGCGTGGCAAGGTAATGCGCTCATTAGTGGCTTATCCTCTAAAGCGCTGATAGTCGTCGATTTTGATGAAAATAGCCGCGCGACTGAGCGCTATCGTTATGATATGGGCGAGCGTATTCGTAGTGTGTTAAATGTAGATGGACAAGTTTGGGTGTTAGAAGACGGCGATAATAGTGGATTATTACAATTGACTCCACAGTAGTGATTAATAGCTATTGCTCTTCAACTTTCCAAGCGTTTTCACTATTGTAGGTTAGGCTACTAAATGGTTTTGCTCTATTTCTGTCAATAAGAAAAACGTAAATAGCTAATTAGATTTGATAGTTGAGAGGTATCTTGTTAAGGTATTCTTCCTAAAAAACTAAGGCTAACAAACAAATGGATCATGTAAAAGTTGGCAGGTTAGGCCCTTTTCCACGGGTAAGTAAACCTGTGTTTATTACTTCAGCGCTACTTATCGTTGGATTTATTATCTTTGGTGCTTTCTTTACTGAAACCGCTGGTGTGTTATTTAGCTTTTTGCAGAACTTTATTACAGATAAGTTCGGCTGGTTATTTATTATTTTAGTAAATTTAGCATTGTTGCTTTGTATTTATCTCGCGATGAGCCGTTATGGCGATATTCGTCTAGGTGCACAAACTGAGACGCCACAGTACAGTTTGTTCTCATGGATAGGGATGTTGTTCTCTGCTGGTATTGGTATAGGATTGGTGTATTGGGGGACAGCTGAGCCCTTGTATCACTTTATGGCACCACCACTCGGAGAAGCGGAAACGATAGAAGCCGCCAAGCAAGCCATAAATTTTACATTCTTGCATTGGGGCTTACATGCATGGGCGCTATACGCGATTGTTGCATTGTCTTTGGCTTATTTTCACTTTCGCCGTGGCTTGCCGTTATCGATTCGCTCAACGCTTTATCCTCTATTGGGGAAAAAAATCTATGGCTCGTGGGGACATGCCGTTGATATCTTAGCGGTATTTGGTACGATGTTTGGTGTGGTAACGTCGCTTGGTCTTGGCGTTATGCAAATTAATTCAGGACTTGAGCGATTATTTGGTGTTCCTAATAATCTAACGATACAGATCGGTCTGATTGTTTTCGTTACTATTTTAGCTGCTTTTTCCGTCATGATGGGTTTAGACAAGGGTATTAAGCGCTTGAGCGATATTAATATCGGACTGACGGCAATCTTACTCGGGTTTATGGTCATCTTAGGGCCGACGCTTTTTATCTTTGATAGCTATCTTGAAAATGTTGGCAATTATCTTTCGGTAGTTGTACCGCTAGGTCTGTGGGGTGAATCGTATGAAGGTCAAGAAAATTGGCAGTCATCATGGACGATATTTTATTGGGCATGGTGGGTAAGTTGGGCGCCGTTTGTTGGCGTATTTATCGCGCGTATCAGTCGTGGTCGTACCATTCGTGAGTTTATATTGGGTGTTTTATTGATTCCCATGCTGATTTTGTTCTTTTGGTTCACCACTTTCGGTGGCGTTGCTATCCATATGGAGCTTTTAGCGGCGCTTGATCCCGCTATGGCCAGTCCAGGATTGGTAGAAGCCGTGCAAACGGATTTTGGTAGTGCAATTTTTAAATTGGTTGAATTTTATCCATTGGCACAACCAGTCACTTTAATGATTGTCGTTATGATTGTCCTTTGGTTTGTGACTTCATCCGATTCAGCAAGCTTTGTGATTGATATGTTGACCGCAGGTGGTGATACCAACCCACCAAAAATCCAGCGTTTATTCTGGGCAAGTACGGAAGGTATCATTGCTGCTGTTTTGCTTGCTGCTGGTGGACTAAGTGCATTACAAGCAGCGGCTATCGTTGCAGGATTACCCTTTGTTTTAGTAGTATTTGCGATGATGTATGCGTTACTTCGTGGCTTAAGCCGAGATCGTTTGATACTGTATCGCGCTCAGCAGCATTTTATTACCGAAGAATCCGCAGATCATAATTCAGCCAATGAGTTTGCTGATGAGCACTTATTAAAAGGACCACCTAAAATCGTGAAAGGTGATTAGCAGATTATATATATCAGCTTTAATACTGTTTTTATGAAATGAATCAGGCAGTTAGCTTCTTCTTTTTTACGTAAAACACAATATAACAATTGTGATTTGAAATCCTAAGATGCATCGTTATCTTAGGATTTTTTATTTGTTGACCAATAGCAAGGTTATAAAGTGTCTGATTCGATTTGATAGTTGTGCAGTTATGTTAAGGTGAGCCCTTCAAAAATTGAGATGACTAATGGATCAGTAAAGTTGGCCGCTTAGGCCCTTTTCCACGGGTAAGTAAACCTGTGTTTTTAACTTCAGCGTTATTAATTCTTGTGTTCATTATTTTTGGTGCTCTTTTTAATGAGCAAGCAATTGTTATTTGGTCATGCCAAGCATTCGTGTCTTTGCGTTTTGGCTGGTTCTTATTGTGGTGGTCAACTTAACGTTGGTGATGGATTTTACATGATTTAGTCGTTATGATGGCGATATCAGGCTTGGTCATCAAAATGAAAAACCAGAGTATAATATAGTCTCTTGGATTGGCATGCTATTTTCCGCGGGTATCGGTATTGGCCTGCTTTACTGGGGTACGGCTGAACCCTTGTATCATTTTATGGCGCCGCCGCTAGGAGAAGCTGAAACAGTGGCTGCCGCCAAGCAAGCGATGAATATCTCGTTTTTGCACTATGGTTTACATGTGTGGGCACTCTATGGCATGGTCGCGTTGTCATTGGCTTATTTCCATTACCGAGTGGGCTTACCGCTGGCCATCCGTTCGACACTATATCCTATCTTGGGCAAAAAGATTTATGGTGGCTGGGGTCATACGGTAGATTTAGCGGTATTCGGTACGATGTTTGGAGTAGTGACCACTTTAGGTCTTGGGGTATTGCAAATTAACTCAGGTCTTGAGACGTTATTTGGCATACCCAATAATATTACAGTGCAAATTATTTTGATTGCCTTAATCACTATGTTGGCAGGTCTGTCTCTATTTATGGGGCTAGATAAGGGGATTAAGCGCTTAAGTGATACCAATATATTATTTACTGTGATATTGCTCAGTTTTGTGATTATTTTAGGCCCGACCCAGTTTATCTTTAATAGCTTTGTAGAAAATATTGGCAATTATTTACATCAAATTGTGCCATTAGGTCTTTGGACAGAATCGTATGATGGTCAAGAAAACTGGCAAGCATCATGGACGATTTTCTATTGGGCATGGTGGATAAGCTGGTCGCCTTTCGTTGGTGTGTTCGTGGCTCGTATCTCTCGTGGTCGAACCATTCGTGAGTTTATCTTAGGGGTGTTATTAATTCCTATCACCATCTTGTTCTTATGGTTCACCGCTTTCGGTGGTTCAGCCGTTAATATGGAATTAATGGCAGCCGCTGATCCCAGTCTCATTAGTCCTGGCTTGATTGAGGCTGTCCAAGCAGATACTGGCAGTGCCATCTTTAAACTGATGGAATCTTATCCATTTACGTCAGCTTTGAACTTGCTTATCGTAGTGATGATTGTGCTTTGGTTTGTCACGTCATCGGATTCTGCCAGTTTTGTGATTGATATGTTGACCTCAGGTGGCGATGCCAATCCACCGAAAATTCAGCGCCTATTTTGGGCAGGTACAGAGGGTGTTATCGCTGCCGTACTATTAGCAGCAGGTGGCTTGAGTGCGCTACAAGCGGCTTCAATTGTGTCAGGTTTCCCTTTTGCGATTGTGATAGTCGTTATGATGTACTCATTATTACGCGGCTTGAGTCGAGATCGTTTGATACTGTATCGCAACCAGCAATGGTTTGTCACCGAAGAGTCAGCAGAGCATAATTCAGCCAATGAATTTCGTGATGAAGATTTGCTGACAGGCCCACCTGATCTTGAAAAACCTGATTAAATTTTATTAATCTGAAAAATAATAAAAAAGCACCCGCCTATGATTAAGCGGGTGCTTTTTTATATGATTTAATTGTCTTTTTTAGTTTGATATAAAGTATTACACAAAGTTATAAAGCAAGGTTATGAGCACTGTCCTTTAACATAACCTACTGCTGCCGTTGTGCCACATGCCGAACATGAGTTGCCCGCAGTGCGATAACTAAATCCTGAGCTGGTTTTTACTTTGACACACACAGGATCGTATTGCGCGGTGCACATCGTTTGCTCAGGGTTGTAAGGTGGGCACTTAATGAAAGGGTTATCGCTGTTCTGTTGGCTGTGCCCAGTGGTATGAATAGGGGCGGTGTCAGGCGTATCGATGCTTTGGATGTTATTACAGCCAGCTAAGGCAAGAGTGACTGATAACCCTAATAACGACAGGCATGATCGCCATGATTTGAATAAGTGGTTCATAATCATATGTCCTTATAAATAGTGTTCGGTAAGTCCCTGTTATCGATAGCTGGTTGCAACCATGTGATGAACAAGGTGGTTTTAATTGATAGTAGCCTATTTATCAGCAGTCATCTACCAAATCATGATTAATAAAAAACCCAAGCCTATGATTAAGCTTGGGTTTGAGCATCACTATAGTCATTCCACTATAAAAATATTACTGCGTTAACCTCGCTCGAGGTATTAAATATACATCTACACTCGGTTGCCTTGTACTACTTTTAAATTGAACTGACTATATTAGCCGTTTTATAAGTGCCAGCTAAAGGCGATAGAGCTATTTGGCTGCTTTGTCATCTTGATTAAGCTGAACATATTTATCAAAGTTCTGCGCATAATCAGTCAGGTTGTCACTCAGCATTTGGCGATACTGTTTGACATAAAATTCAACGATATCATCTTTTTCTTTGGCAAAGTCATCGCCTTTGACAAAGCCGATAGAGGCGACAGATGCGCTATAACGTGCTGCGGCATAAAGTAGTGATGCACCTACTTGTCCTGAATGCGCTTCAGAACCCAACTGACTGTTTGCGATACCAATAATGGCATCAGCACGTTGGTAAAATGCTTGCATTTCAGGGGTAATCTCAATGTTAGCGTCAACATTGCTTTCTGAATGTTACTGTCTTGCATATTGTCTTGAGACATAAGCGACTCCTAATAAGTATCGGTAATGTTAAATTTATAAAGAGGGTTTGTAGGTGGTGCAACGTTATATTTTTACAAACCAGCGTCTGCTTTTAAAATCTCAGCTTTGTCTGTTTTTTCCCACGTAAAGGCAGTTTCAGAGCCAGGACGACCAAAATGACCAAAAGTCGCCGTTTGCTGATACATTGGCTGCAATAAGTTTAGCATACGGGTAATGCCATAAGGGCGCAGGTCAAAATGGGTGCGAATCAGACGGATGATTTCATCATTGCTGATTTTATTCGTACCAAAGGTATTGACAGAGATAGGTTGGTTCAGCGACACCAATGGCATAACTAACCTGTATTTCACAGCGCTCAGCAAGTCCTGCCGCAACGATGTTCTTAGCCACATAACGCACGGCGTACGCAGCACTGCGATCTACTTTTGATGGATCTTTACCACTGAATGCACCGCCGCCATGACGCGCCATACCGCCATACGTATCAACAATAATTTTACGACCTGTCAATCCAGCATCACCTACAGGCCCGCCAATCACAAACTTACCCGTTGGGTTAATATGATAGCGCGTGCCAGCATGCAATAATTCAGCAGGCAATACTTGTTTGATGATAGATTCCATTATGGCTTCTTGCAGATCTTTTTGCGAGATACTTGGATCGTGTTGCGTTGATAGCACTACGGCATCAATGGCAACAGGCTTGCTACCATCATATCTTAAGGTCACTTGTGCTTTGGCATCTGGACGTAACCACGGCAACTCGCCTGCGCGGCGCAGCTCAGATTGGCGTTCCATCAAGCGATGAGCAAATTCGATAGGGGCTGGCATCAAGACATCAGTTTCGTTACTGGCATAGCCAAACATAAGACCTTGGTCACCTGCGCCTTGCTCTTCAGGGTCGCTACGATCGACACCTTGAGCGATTTCAGGAGATTGTTTGCCGAGCATGTTGATGACCGCGCATGTTCGCCATCAAAGCCTAAGTCTGAGTGGTGGTAACCAATACCGTTTACAGTATCACGCCGATACGCTCAACATCGATATTGCCGTCGTGGTGACTTCACCCTGCTAGTATCACAGCACCTGTTTTAAAAGGTTTCGCATGCCACGCGTGCATGCAAATCTTCACGTAAGATGGCGTCAAGGATGGCATCTGATATTTGGTCAGCCATTTTATCAGGATGACCTTCGCTCACAGATTCTGAGGTAAATAAGTTGTATTCACGCATAATGGGATCGCTTAATTGCAGGGACTGTATTCTACGAACTCAGTCATTATTAAATGTATATAAAAATAAAAGGCGAAACGAATAAAAAAATGCACATTTTACCGTGTATCGAGGTAAAACTCTAGCGATGGATACTACTAAGAAGTAACTAGGCATGGATTAACCATGGTAAAAGTCATCAATTTCGCTATTTTCTTGCCAGCGATATTCAGTATAGTGAGCGATCTGGCGCGCTGTATGGATGTCATGTCTATCGGCGATAAAGCCAAGCGCCATGTCCATACCTGCACTGACACCTGAGGACGTATAAAATTTGCCATCAACAACCCAGCGTGCTTGCTCGGCCCAATGGACTTTGTCAGATTGCGCTATCACCCATTGCCATGACAGTTTATTAGACGTTGCGCGCTTGTCATCTAAGACGCCTGCCTTAGCCAACAATGCGCTACCCGTACAAATGCTAAGTACCCAATCAGCATGGTCAACCAAGGTTGTTAACGTCTGCAAAAATGGTCGGTGATTGATTTGCTGGCGAGTACCCATGCCGCCAACCATCAACAAGATATCAGTCTGATGCGCTAACTCGCTAACAGCGACTGTCTGCATCGCAACGCCATGCTTACTATGAATAATGCCGCCGTTTAAGGAGGCAAATTGCAGACGATAATGCTCAGGTAAGCAGCCAAACATCTCGATAGGTCCAAATAGATCCAAAGTCTCAAAATCATCGAATAATAGCGCGGTCAGTGTCTGCATCTGGCTTCCTAATTTTTAAATAATGTTTACACAAGTAAGTGGGCGTCTACTGCTTTTTTAACCACGCTATTCATGTTTTATTCATATAAAGTAGATCAATTAAACCTTTTATAACTAGGGCGTGTCCTCATTTTAAAAATGGTGATAAAAATGAGATAAATTGCCGTCAAACAAGGAAAGTAGCGCACATAATATCGAGATATTAAGAAGCTATTTGACGATGTTTGGCAAAATTTAGCTATTTTTAGCCCATTTAGAAAGTAATCGATTGAATTGAGGACACCCCTAGAGCAGTTATCGTTCTAAAAGCGATCGTTCTAAAAATTATAGCTCCAAAAACTTGGCTTTGTCTTTAAACATACATTCGTCATAAACAGGACACGCCCCCGCATTTGGGTGTACGAGCTTGGCAGTATAGCGCCCGTGTAAGATAAGATAATGATGTGCATCCACGATGAAGTCATCTGGGATACGCTCGACCAACTTATTTTCAACGATCAAGACGTTCTTGCCAGTAGCCAGCCCCGTACGATTACCTACCCGAAAGATATGAGTGTCGACCGCCATGGTTGGCTGACCAAAAGCGGTATTTAACACCACATTAGCGGTTTTACGACCAACACCAGCGAGAGACTCTAAGTCTTTGCGGTTATCAGGGACGGTGCTATTAAATTTCTCAATCAAATCTCTACAAGTTTTGATGACATTTTTGGCTTTGGCATTATATAGCCAATATTTTTGATATAAGATTTTAGACCGTCTTCACCCAATGCCAAGATTGCTTCAGGTGTATTTGCTACGGGATATAATTGCTTGGTGGCAATATTGACGCTCACATCCGTCGCCTGCGCAGACAGATGACCCGATCAGCAGCTCAAAACTCTTATAATTCAATTCCGTAACTGGTTCATCAATCGTCGCTGCCAGCTTTTCAAAAAATGGACGCACGTCACGATTGGGCATTCGTCTCGATGGCGGGGTATCGGCAGTTTTATGTTTGACGGTTTTACTCATAGTATTCTTACTATTTTTGACTATTGATAGTTAATAACTGATACAAGATATCGGAATAAATTTATTTTAGCGATGTTGGGTAGACTGTCTAACAAATGATAATTACGCTATTAAAGCTGACTTAACTCCACTTGCAAAGCATCAAGCTCTACTTGTTTGCTCTCATTTGGACGGACACTTAGCTGCTTTTCTAGCTTTTTAATTTTACTACGAAGCTTCGCTGCGGCAATGGTGTTTTTTGCCTGCGCTTCGCTAATATTCAACGATTGACTAGCGGCATTGTTCAGTTTTGCTTCAACCATGCTGACCACAGGTCTACTATTGCTACTATCAGCCAGCTGTTCGGTGACGCGTCTTAAATGAGTATGATAGCGCTGTCTTAAATCTTCTTGCTCTGTGGTACGTTCAGAGCTAGACAGCTCCCGTTCAACAGTGACCAAATCGATGCAGTCGACTGGACAAGGAGCGATGCAAAGCTCGCAGCCGGTGCATAAATCCGTAAAGATAGTATGCATGTGCTTACCAGTACCGACAATAGCATCGACTGGGCAGGCAGGTATACATTTGGTGCAGCCGATACAGTCATCTTCACGGATCACCGCACGTACCTCAGTCGGACGTTCAGAGGTCGCATCTATTGGCCACTGAGAAGGCGCAGCGCTAAGTATCGCTTCATGACTATCTATATTAATGATTTGAGCAATGGCATTGGTAACGGGTTGACCACCGGGTACACATTTATTGTATGGCTCATTGTCAAGCACGATAGCGGCGGCATAGGGCAAGCAGCCGTCTGGGTGCTCGCAAAGTCCACATTGTGTTTGCGGTAGACAAGCATCAATATATGAGATTTTCGCTTGTATGTCCGCAGGTAAACGCTCTATACCCAAAGTGTCGAACAAGATTGGCAAATTGGTGAGACGGATGTGGGTGCTGTTTTTACTAGTGGTGCTTTGCATATGCTTTAAAACCTTAATATCAGTGCTAAGTGCTAAGTGCTAAGTGCTAAGTGCTAAGTGTGCTCTGAGCGCTGACATTAAATAATAGGATAATAACGATATTGATAAATGCTGCATTGATATTATAAATTAAAGCAAAATACCTTGCTCATTGGCAATTTGTGCGATCAGCTCGTAAGCAATGCTACCTTTTGAGGGTATTTTGGGCAAATTTGATAGATCAAAAAAATCGGCGTGCGACAGCTCATCTTCTTGGATAACAATTTCGCCAGCTGCGTAAGAAGCACGAAAGCCTAGCATTAAATTAGACGGAAATGGCCATGGCTGACTGCTGACGTAACGAATATCTGATAGGCTGATATTCACCTCTTCTGCCACTTCACGCACTACCGCGTGTTCTAGGCTTTCACCCACTTCTACAAAGCCTGCAATCAAACCGTATAGTAACGGTTGTGGCGACTGTAATAAATGAGGTGCTGTTTTTTGCTGTCCATAACGATGATGATGGGCTAGCAAAATCTGCATTTCACCAGTTTGCGGATTCGGTCGAGTGATAGCCGTAATGACACAGGGTTGTACACGTGGGTATTGGCGCAATCGGCACACTGGACAGACCATCGCACGCTCATCTCGTTTGGCATGAATGGTTGGGGCAGCACAGCGACTACAAAACTGTGTATCTGTTTGCCAGCGCAATAACTGTATCGCTTGGCTAAGCTGATCGGACAAAGCCACTGGCAACTGAGTAATCAGCTGGCGGTAAGGAACAAACGCATTACCACTGCCCTCAGCGATGATGGGCAATACCATGTGATGTGCAATTGCATAGTCATAAGTAATGGCGCTAGCCGCTTGCGCAGTAAAGGTGTGGGGAGTATCAATCGAACTGTCGGCACTTTCTAGAGTATCGGTACCTTCTAGAGTATCGGAACTTTCTAAAATATCGGCATACTTCAGAGCGTCTACACTCGCGCTAGTATGCTTGACATCAGGCGACCAGTGACGCGGTGCTAGGCTTTCGAGTAGCGTGACATGACCAACTTGATAAGCAAGCTGGGTCTCCTCGTCTGAATGTGTAGCGGATGGGGTAATTCAAGCTGCACCGGCCACCATCCAGGTAGCTGGCGGCATAAAACAGTATCATCACTAAATACAAAAGCGCTGGTCATAGGTAAAATTCCAAACCGGTTAAGGTCAGTACGCATCAGTGTTGATACAGACTTTTTTTAATTGAAGTAAAGTCAATCCTATATCATTCATCAGATACGGTGTCAGTCAGGCTCGCTTAGCACTACTATTTGTAGTGCTAAGCGCATCTTACTTGTATCCAGACTATATGGGATCGACTATGGCAGCAGAGCCGCCATTTAAATATCATTTTAGTGCTTAAGCGTGATAGAAATTAGGCTGCCAGTAAATGACTCAAGCTCTGCTGTCCCACATCTAATGCTTGTTTGCTGACCGGACGATTGTGCTCAAAACCATCTAGATGATGATCGACGGCCATAATGACATCAGCGATACAGGCAAGCGTATTGTCTTCAATACGTTGTCCACCTTCGATACGTTGCTGAAGATAATTGGCCAATTGACTGAGCGCTGGCAGGTGTTGGCAGCTGTAAGAAGCGCACAGCCCCTGCCACTTGGCGCATCATCTCAGGTATGTTCTGGATATTGAGCATATCACGCTCTGGCTCAGCCAAATAATCGTTAATGGCTTGTTCTGCACTGGCAATAGCGGAACGACTTTCTTGTATCAAAGTATCATTAGCCGTATTGAGCTGATGTAAAGAGATATGCGGGTTATTCAGTGGCAAATAGATGGCCCCTGGTGTGTGCATTTCTGCCATTGCAATGGTGGCGTTTTCCTCATGCATTAATGCCAACAGCAAGTGATCGAAATCATCAGGCGAGGGCGTTTGCCAATGACTAACAGCTTCTGCTGCTACGCTGAGACTATTGGCTGCATTTGATAAACCAAGCAAGCGTAACGCTGAGCTCAATTCTGTTAGCTCTTCGATAATCTGTGTGGTTTGCATATCGACAGGGTTCATGAATCACCACGTGCGTAGCTATCCACATTTTCTTTGATGGTATTAATTTGGGTCTGAATGATGGTGTTCAGCGTATCGGTAAGCGCGCGATTAGGACCGAATAAGAAACGTTTCATTTGCTCAAGTTGCGCGCTTTCCAAGTGGTTGCTGGCGTATTGCTCACGCAGTCGTTGCGCCGCATCACTGTCACGCTGGCAAGCAAAACTGACCAAATCAGCAAACCGTTTGTCCATCACAGGCAAGTAGCTTTGGAATTGCTGCTCTAAATAAATCAGTGTGTGTTTTTGACTCAGATTTAGCGGTAATATCGTGGCAATGTCAGTGACAGCTGCGGTGGCCGCTTGCCAAAATAGACTGCTGTGTTCGATGCTATCAAAGCACACGCTGCACTCATGGCGTCAAGTTTCTGCTGATCGTCTGGGCTAACGTTGCCATCTTGATTGAGCAGAGCGACTCCAAGACCACTACGATAAGCATAAGTTAGTAGTTCAGTGTCTAGGTTAAGCTCGTCAAGTGGTTGGAAGTTTTGTTCAGGGTTGGCAATGATGACACTACTGCTACCAAAGGCTGCAAAATAGTCTGCTGTGATAGGGGTTTCTTGCCCGTGAGCATTGAGTTTATTGATAACAGGCAGTAACAAGGTTGGCTCTACCGACTCTGTCAAAAGTACAAACTCGATATAGCGATCCAGTGTCATAATGGCTTCTGATAAGTCCATAATCAAGCTGGTATCGTTATTATCACCATTATCATAGAGGCGCTGTAAACCATTGACAATAGCGGTATTCAAAGCCTCTGCACCAACCAAAGATATCAGCTCAAAGATGCAAGACAGCTGCTTTAGCACAGTGATAGAATCTAATAATAAAGGGGCTTGACTATTATCATCATTAAATTCACTCAGATGAATCTCAGTATCTTTTAAGGTTACGATGATCTCATCATGCAACAAATGTAGCGATGGTAGATTGAAATCAGTAACACTAAGCGTTGGGGCCGTTAACTTCATTTGCGCAGACTGGTTCATAGGTGTTTTTCCATAATGTACTGATGAGAATGGCGATGGTTTAAATGATGATCGAAAAAGCACTTGCTGGTGATGTTTTAACGCTTAATATAACAATAATCAAGCCTATATTATACAAATGTTATTGCTCAAAGATTGATATCATCAGCTTATACGGCGACTACATATTGGCTTTTAGCTCAGGATACGCTTCTGCGAGCGCGGCATACCACTCTTGGTTGGTATTTTCATCCGTAGATGAGTCTAGCAACAAAGACGCTAAATGGGCAAAACTGGCGTGGGCTGTCTGCCCGCCATCTGTTTGCGTGTCTTCTTCGATGGCGAGTGTAACCTGCCCACCTGTCATCGCCAGATAAACTTCTGCTAAAATCTCTGAATCAAGTAAGGCGCCGTGAAAAGTACGATCTTGCTTCCCCACATTTAGGCGACGCACTAAAGCATCTAGGTGTTTTTTTGCCCAGGATATTGCTGCTTTGCCATGACCAGCGAGTCAGTCACTTGTACGCGCTCAGCAAAGTCGTTCATACCAACTTTGGCAAACTCCATGTTTAAGAAGTTCATATCAAAGGTGGCGTTATGAGCGATGATTTCTGCGCCGTCCATAAAATCATAGAGCGACTGAGCAACTTGATCGAAGGTAGGTTTGTCGGTCAAAAATGCCTCAGAAATACCATGGATACGAATGACTTCATCATCCATGCCGCGCTGTGGATTGATATAAACGTGGAGCTTTTCACCCGTAAATTTACGCCCGATCATCTCCACGATACCGACTTCGATAATACGGTCGCCTTTTAACGGATCAAGACCTGTGGTTTCAGTATCCATAATGAGCTGGCGATCAGACTCATGACGATGGATAGGTTTGGGTAGCAGCGGTATGAAATACGGATTGGCACGGCTGGTGTCGCCGTCGAATTTTGGTGTATCAGCTTCTTCTATGCCAGTAACGCTAGCAGGCACATGATTTATCGTCGCATCAGTCATAGACGTTTGGGTTTCCGGCATCTCTATTTTACTCATTGGTTTGCTAGCATTATGCTGATAGCGATCGGCTTCTATTACAGCATCTTTACTCATCATATCATCGGCAGGGTTTGTATCGTTATCAGTGTCTATGACATCTTCGTCAAGCTCATCATCTGTCATATCCAGACCCAGTGGATCTAAACTTAGCCAGTCATTGTGAGCAGCATTTGTGCTGTATAGGCATTATTTGCCCTTTTTTTTTAGCCGTGTCTTGCGGTTCTATGCTCGATAATTCTTCACTGCTGGATGTCACGCCCAAGTTTGCCAGCTCATCCGCTTTTCATTACCCGCATGTCCTGCGTGACCTTTTACCCAATGCCAGTCAACATCGCGCTGCTGGCATAGCTTGTCTAATTGTTGCCAAAGGTCTTGATTGGCGACGGTTTTTTTACTTGCCGTTTTCCAGCCTCTTTTTTTCCAACCCTCTATCCATTCGGTGATGCCTTTTTTGACATAGCTTGAGTCTGTCCAAATCTCGAGATTGTGCTCATGCGGACTATGGGTCAATGCTTGTATCGCGCCCATCAACTCCATGCGATTATTGGTCGTCTCTTTATCCCCGCCGTACAAATCTTGTGTACGTCCATCACTAAAAATGAGATGTGCGCCCCAGCCACCAGCGCCCGGATTGCCTTTACAGGCACCATCCGTATAGGCGACGGTGGTGTTTGATTTGGCGGCCAACGGATTCATCGCGTTACTGGTGTTGAATGGCTGCGCTGAGGTGCGATTGTCTGACATAAAAAATTATTGACCTAAAAATTGATAAAGATAGGGAGGGTTGGAGGGATTTTGCTCGCGTTGTTTTTACACCAGCGCTTCCGTTATATTTTGGGAATGAGTATAACAAATCTATCGTTGATGTGGGCAATCGTAATGCACAAAGTCGCCAAAAGCACAGATCATAATAGTAACCTTGCTATTTTCTGTTAAAATGAGCTGTGTTGCGACACAGTATCAAACGGTATTGACTACGCAGCAGAAAAAACAGCGGTTTTCAGGCGTCAATTAGTAGCGCAAATCATTCGACAGTGCCAATAGTTGATGAAAACACGCCCTAAAAAATAATGCTAATAGCAAGATTGTCGTCATCACTGTTTAAAGGTAGTTTTTTTAAAGACAATTTTTCATAAAAGTTTAATGCATGAATGCAGGATAACTCTATTATGTCCTTACGCTCAAACATTTTTTATAAAAGGCTGATGTGCTTACCAGTCGGCATAGCGGTGAGCAGCGCGCTATTTTTAAGTGCTTGCAACGATAGCAACATTCAAGCTGATACTGGAATGGTCGAAGCGGCGACAGACTTATCGGTTTTTGAAGGTTGTTACACGGTTAGTCATGACGAGCCTGCCCAAATAAAAATCAGTCAACAGGATGGCTCGTGGGTGATGCAGATGAAAGAGCCGGCAAGTGCGAAGCGCGTTTGGGATGACGCTGAGCCGCTAGAAGTGATTGAAAATAGCGAAATCCCGCAGTTTTTCTCTATTGATCCTGACAATGTCGATGCAGTGATTGGTCGTCCTGATCGCGTGCTGGTATTGGCTCATGTGAAGCCTGCCTATGCCAATATCGATCCACTCTTAGATAGTGAATACTTATCCTATATTTATCGCGGTGCCAATACCATCTATCATGTCGAGTGTGATGATGTTAATACCGATATTTTAGCCAATCCACATGCTAATATTGTGATTGATAATGTTAATGAGAGCCTTTAAGCAAGCACGGCTCATAAACATAATTTATGATCGATAGTGTTATTTTAAACAGTGTTTTGCTATAAACCATATGTCATTAGAGTTAAGCAATATGAATTTTTTTAGTTACGTGGTATTGGGCGGATTTTCTTATGCAGCTGGTTGGGCAATCAGAACCTATGTACTTGATAAGAAGCCTGAACCTAAGCACTTATAATTTAAAGCATCCTGCAATTTTGGCGTACTTAGGCGGTTTCTTTATTATTATGCTGATTGTTTCGTGGCTGATTGGTCGCTATGCGCTTGGGCATGCTGCTATCGATTTGCCGTTTATTATTATCAATAGCCTCGTTGCAACCTTTGTCTATTCGTTCGGTCTCAATCCAGAAAAAGCGCGTTATGATGTTCCAAATTAACTTCACATAAATAATTGCTATTAATGAATAAAAAAGCCACGGCTGATACATTGATTGTCAGTCGTGGTTTTTTATAACGATTATTTTTTATAATGATCATTTCAGGATGATAGCTTGTACAAAGTTACCTGTTTTTCTTTAAGTCAGTAGCGGTTTGTTTTTCTTCCAAGTTTGATATTTTTCAAATCTTTTTCGACCAACTTCAAGCAAAAGGTGAGGACTAGCGCATCGTCAATATGACCGATAAAGGGTATGAAATCTGGAATGATATCGATTGGGTTGAGAGTATAGAGCAGTCCAACCACACCTGCTGAAATGGTCTTGTAAGGAATATCGCGATAGTTTCCTTGATAATAGTCTTTAATCAAGCTCATGAATAGCATCAAATCTTTGGCAAAACGCTCAAGATGGCTACTGTCTTTTAGCTTTTCTTGCAGTTTTTCTTCTTCGTTGATGAGGTACTCTAAATCAGTATCCAATATGTCCTCTTTTTTCTGTTTATCAGTCGTTTTCTCAGCCATTATTATTATCCTTATTTAACCGAAATCGGTATTCTCATACTACAACAAAGTCGCGGAATGTGCCAATAGGGCTAGGTTTTTGGTATGTCTCATGGCTATCATGGCGAAAAATTAAATAGTGGCAAGGGTTGGGCAACTATCATAGCCAAAAAAGCGTTTACAATATGCTGCTGTGTGGTTTAAGCAAGTAGACTGCAAAAATAAATATGATGCAAAAGTATATCAAAATAAAAATGATAAGGTGGCAGAGAGAGATGGTTTTCAAGAGTCAGTTATTAACAGATGATAGAAACAACAATGAGCATACAGCGATTGAAGCGGCAGCCGGCTTGAATCGTCGCCAGTTTTTACGTCGAGTAGGTCTCAGCGCAGGGGCAGGGTTATTAATAACCCAAAATATGACTCAGTCGCTGGCCTCCGATGCCATTGAGAAAAATCATAGTATGCAACTTACCAAGGATGATCTGCCAACCGCGTTATTGGATGAGCGTTCATCATCACAGCCGTCACTCACGCAAACACGCTGTATTACGCCAACGATTGAGACGCGGCTGTTTGCCAGCTCCAATGTTGGGGGTAGCGATGACCGCAATCAATTGGCATTGGAGCGTATGGCCTGTGCGGGTTTTAACGTCAATAATCCTACGATTACCAATCGGCAGTATCTGCGTTTTGCTGGTACGGATTCGCAGCGAGCGAGTGACCTGCAAAACCTCGCTACTGGTGCAATAGCTGCCCCAAAATTGTTACTCGGCGTGCGCGGCGGCTATGGTGCAATGCGCATATTACCGATGATTGATTGGTTGACGCTAGGACGTATTATGCAGGAGCGCGGCACGATACTGGCGGGCTTTAGTGATGTGACTGCTATTCAGTGTGCGCTATTGGCAGAAGGTGATATGAGTTCGCTTGCAGCACCGATGCTCTATAGTGAATTTGGAAAAACTGTCCCTGATCAAGTCAGCTGTCGACAGTTTGTTGAAGCACTAACCAATCCCAATCTGGTTATTGATATATCAGACGCGTCTTTAACCAGTCCCAATTTACCCAGTATTCTAACAAGTGCTGAGCCCAAAGCAATAACGGGCACGATTTGGGGTGGTAATCTAAGCGTGGTGTCAGCGCTGGCAGGTAGTGAGTATTTGCCGCGCATGGATGGCGGTATTGTATTCTTAGAAGACGTGGGTGAGCAACCTTATCGTATCGAGCGCATGTTATGATTTGTATTTGGCTGGTGCGTTTAAAGGTCAGCAAGCGATTGTATTTGGGGCATTGTCAGGTGCAGGTGAGGACAGTTATGACAAGCGTTATGATGTGGCTACGGTGATTCGTCAATTGCATCAGCTGACAAGATTACCGATTTATAGCGGCATGCGTTTTGGTCATATTGGACAAAAACACAGCTTTCCACTAGGCACAAAGTGTCAAATTAGTTCCAATACAGCTGGTGGCTATCAGTTGGCATTTAGCGATTACCCAACCATCAAGGCTGATGCTATCCAAGTAGAAGGGTTATGGCAAACTGCTTAAACGTTAAACATTAAGCACTAATCTCTAACTACTATGCATTGCTATGACTAAATCGCTAACCGCGAAAACTTATCCTGATACTCTTTGGGGGTTAGCTCTGTTGCACGTTTGAATAGGCGTGTGAACGATGAAATATCATCATAGCCCACTTGTTCGGCAAGCGATTTTATGGTCACATTGCCTAACTCTAGCAGGCGTTTTGCCTGCTCAATTCTGACGGCCTGAATATACTCAATCGGGCGCATCGCGACGCAAGACTGAAAGCGTCTGTTTAACGTCCGTGGGGTGATATTGACCATGGCAGCCAACCCGCTTACCTGAATAGTCTGATAAAAATTTTCCTCAATGAATTCTTGTACTTGCTTGATTAGTTGGTCTGAATGCGGCTTATGCAAGGTCACATTGGTATAGCTGTTTTGATTGCCTCTCTTGCTATCTATAATTTGGGTTTTGGCTACTTGAGTAGAAATCTCACGTCCGCAGTAACGCTCTATCAATAACAGTCCTAAGTCATAAAAGGCGCTGCCACCTGCCGCACAAAAATATTACCGGATTGGCTGTCTGATTTGCTTTTTGAGTGAGTGACAAACTGATTTTCTTGTAAGTCAACGAGTGGAAAGTCCGCTTTGAATTTACTGGCGTAACCCCAGTGTGTGGTAGCGATTCTATTATCTAATAATCCTGCCTTTGCCAAAAAGAAAGCACCGCTACAGTTGCTGGCTATATCTGATTTGGTGTCTGCCAACCGCGTTAGATGGGGTATTAACCCTGCATTTCGGCTCAGTACCTTATCGATTGAATCACCAATCGTCGGAATCAATAGCAAGTCGCACTCGGCCACGTCCTGAATATCGCAATGCGCTTGCATGATTAAGCGGTTGCTACATCTGATATCTACGCCACCAACGCTTGCTATCTGAACGTTGAATCTTGGCTCTACTGGCTCATCTAAAAATCGTTGCCAACTGACACCCGTAAATGAGAATAAATCTAATGCGCCTGTCAATGCGCTGCCGAGCACACCATCGAATCCAATGATGATGACTTTAAAGGGTTTGAAATAAGGCATAGATGCCTATTCTCCTTTCGCGGTGCTGAGCAAAATTTAATTTTCTGACCAAAAATATCAATTTTTTATATGAATTCTCGAAATATAAACGCTATTTATGTCGTATTTGACCATAATTATGTCATAAATGACAATACGGTAAGGCGTTAAATTAGATTAATATCGATTGATAACCAAATTTAATCAGTTAACGAGAATACTATGGCAGCAGATACGCTAATCAATGACTTTGAGTTACCGTTCCAATTATATGATGTATTGGGCACTGAAAATTTAACCAAGCATGCCAAGTTTGCAGAGCATAGCCGCGAAACATTCGATGCAGTATTGGATACGGCCAATAAAATTGCGACCCAGTTATTTTTGCCGCACAACCACGTAGCAGACAAGAACGAGCCACAGTTTGATGGCAAAAAAGTCAGCATGATAAGTGATGTAAAAGTCGCTTTTGATGCATTCCGCGAGTCAGGGTTTATCGCAGGTCGCTATAGTTTTGAAGACGGCGGTATGCAGCTGCCTGAAACGGTAATGACAGCTGTGGCAGGTTATTTTATGGCCGCTAATCCTTCAACCACTGCTTATCCATTTTTGACCACTGCTGCAATTAATGTGATTTCACACTTTGCTGTGATGAGATTAAAGCTGCCTTTATGCCGCGCATGCTGACAGGTGAATTCACTGGAACGATGGCATTGACAGAGCCACATGCAGGTTCATCACTTGCTGACATCAAAACCACTGCAGTAAAACAAGATGATGGCTCTTACCGCGTCAAAGGCAGCAAAATTTATATCTCAGGCGGCGATCACGAATTGTCTGATAATATCGTCCATTTAGTGTTGGCCAAAGTGCCAGGTGGTCCAGGTGGCGTCAAAGGTATCTCCTTATTTGCTGTGCCCAAGTATCGCTTAAACGAAGATGCATCTGTCGGCGAGCGCAACGACGTACATTTAACAGGACTCATTCATAAACTGGGCTATAGAGGCACGACGTCGACGGCATTGAGCTTCGGTGACGAAGGCGAGTGTTATGGTTATCTGATCGGTGAAGAGCATTTTGGCCTGCGCTATATGTTCAAAATGATGAACGAGGCACGCATCGCTGTTGGTTTTGGCGCATCGATGGTGGGATATCGTGGTTATCAGTACTCACTTGATTATGCCAAAGACAGAACGCAAGGCAGAATCGCTCCAAACAACAAACCTGAAGATGCGGCAACAGCTATCATTAATCATGGTGACGTAAAGCGCATGCTACTGGCGCAAAAAGCCTACTCTGAAGGCGGCATCTCATTATGCCTATACGGCTCAAACTTGATTGACCGTATCAACACTTGTGAAGACGAAACGCTAAAGAATGAGCTGACAGAATTATTAGACCTGCTCACGCCAGTACTAAAAGCATGGCCATCTGAGTATGGGCCAAAAGCCAATGATTTAGGTATCCAAGTATTGGGCGGTGCAGGCTATACGCGTGAGTATCAGGCTGAGCAGTTCTGGCGTGACAATCGTCTAAATCCTATTCATGAAGGCACGAATGGCGTGCAGGCATTGGATTTGTCATTTCGTAAGTTGTGGCAAAAAGGTGGTCTGGGTATTCAAATCCTCAAACGTGAAATCACACAAGATTTGGAAAGTATCACTACACCTGAGAGCGCCCAGCTTGCAGGTAAGCTGATGCCTTACATGGGTCACCTGCATGAAGTATTGGTGCATCTCAGCAAAGTTTTACAAACTGAAGAAGCCGTGACATTAACGGGCAACGCGCAAGCACTGATGAATATCTTTGCCTCAATTGTGCTGAGCTGGATTTGGATTCGTCAAGCGAGTAAAGCTGAACAGCTATTAAGTACCACGCAAGATGCTGAGCAACAGAATTTTTATAAAGGCAAGATACAAGCGGCCAAATACTTCATTGATTGGGAATTACCATTAGTTAAACGCGACATCGAATTATTAACCAACACCAACTCTGTTTGCACTGATATGCAAACAGAATGGTTCTAAAGACAACTCTAAGGAAAGAGACATGACAAAAATGAATAACAATGGCGCTTAAAAGCAAGACCTGTTGGCGAGCCTAGTGCCGAGACTTGGGATTATACCGAGACAGAAATTCCGACTATCACCGATGGTCAGTTACTGATTAAAGTTGAATACATCTCTATCGATCCGGCGATGCGTGGCTGGCTCAACGATGCCAAATCTTATATCGCACCAGTACAGATTGGTGATGTCATGCGCGCCGGTACTGTGGGCGAAGTGATAGAAAGCAAGCATAAGAAGTTTGCCGTTGGTGACTATGTAGCAGGTCATGATGGCGTGCAGTCTTATGCCGTCAGTGATGGTGCTAATCTGTATAAAGTTGATCCAAAACTGGCACCATTGTCTTATTACTTGGGCGTACTCGGTATGCCGGGTATGACAGGGTATTTCGGTCTGTTAAAAACAGGTCAGCCAAAAGCCGGCGAGACTGTGGTTGTCTCTGGCGCTGCTGGTGCCGTTGGTAGCTTGGTTGGTCAAATTGCCAAGATCAAAGGCTGCCGCGTCGTTGGTATTGCAGGCGGTGCTGAGAAATGCAAATTCTTAGTCGATGAGCTGGGCTTTGATGCCGCTGTAGATTATAAAAATGAAGATGTCAAAAAAGGCTTAAAGCAAGCTTGTCAAAATGGGGTTGATGTATTCTTTGACAACGTAGGCGGCGATATTTTAAATGACGTGCTCACACAAATAAATCTGCATGCGCGTATCGTTATTTGCGGAGCTATTAGTCAATATAACAACACCACAGAAGTCAAAGGCCCATCGAACTATTTATCATTATTGGTCAATCGTGCTCGTATGGAAGGCATTGTGGTATTTGATAATATCAAAGAATATCCAGTCGCCATGAAAGATATCGCTGGCTGGATTCAGTCAGGTGAGATGAAAGTGAAAGATCATATTGTTGAGGGCATCGAGACGTTCCCTGATACTTTGATGATGCTCTTCAAAGGTGAAAACTTCGGCAAACTGGTACTTAAGGTAGAGGGATAGATCATGACACTGAATACAAACGGAATTGCATCAGATGTAGCTAGTAATGTGGCTGGTAAACGAATTTTAATCACGGGCGGCGCCTCTGGCATCGGTGCGGCTAGCGCGCTATTACTGGCAAGTCGCGGTGCGAAAGTCGTCATAGGCGATTTAGCAGAAGAGATGGGTGCTGCGGTTGCTAAGCAAGGTCAAGACGCTGGCAACAGTATCGTCTTCAAAAAAGTAGACGTGACCAGTGGTGATGAAGTACGTGCTTTGTTTGACTTCGCAGTAGAGACGCTTGGCGGCCTTGATGTGGTGATAAATAATGCGGGTATCGACCATAAACCGGCACCGATGCATGAGCTAAGCGATGATGATTTTGATCGTAATATCGCCGTTAATCTAAAAGGCGTCTGGCATTGTATGCGCGCTGCTGTTACTTGTATGGCGCCCAATGGCGGCGGTCATGTGATTAATGTAGCCTCCATTGCTGGTTTGCGTTCAGCACCACTGCTGACAGCTTATAGCGCTGCCAAGCATGGCGTCATGGGGCTGACCAAATCTGCTGCTCATGAATATGCCCGTGTCAATATTCGCTTTAATGCAGTATGTCCAAGTTTTATTGATACGCCAATGGTACGAAATACCATGGCAAATATGAACGAGCGTGTCCAGCAAGCAACCATCAAAGCCAGCCCAATGCGGCGTTTGGGTGAAGTTGATGAAGTGTCAGGCGCGATTGCTTGGCTGGCTAGTGATGAAAGCAGTTTTATGAACGGTCATGCCTTTACCTTAGATGGTGGTATGCTAGCGTAACTGCGACTGTTGAGCGCTCATTATGCAATTTATTAGTGCTCGATAATCGCTGTTAGACATGACAGCGATTATCTGCGTTTAGTTATCCAATTTTAGACGCCTGTTTTAGATACATGTTCTAGATACATGAATTCAGCGCTCAAGAATGATAGAAAATATAAAGTTGATAAAAATATAAGGAATCATGATGAAAGATTTATTTGATTTAACCGGTAAGGTCGCTTTGGTTACTGGCGCAAGCCGCGGTATTGGCGAATCTATTGCTCGTTTATTGGCATCAAGAGGCGCGCACGTGATTGTCTCTAGCCGCAAAATCGATGCTTGCCAAGCAGTGGCTGATAGCATCAAAGCTGACGGTCATAAAGCCAGTGCCTTTGCTTGTCATGTGGGAGACATGGAGCAGATTGCAGCAATTTTTGAGCATATCAAAAGCGAGTTTGGTCAAATCGATATCTTGGTCAATAACGCCGCAGCCAACCCATACTACACGGCCATATCTTAGATACGGATTTAGCCGCTTTCGATAAGACGGTTGAGGTAAACATTCGTGGTTACTTCTTTATGTCGACGGCAGCTGGCAAAATGATGCGCGAGCAGGGCGGCGGCGTGATTTTAAATACCGCATCGGTCAATGGCTTGGTTGCAGGCGACAAGCAAGGTATCTACTCGATCACCAAAGCGGCGGTCATTAGTATGACTAAAGCTTTCGCCAAAGAGTGTGGCCCACTTAATATCCGCGTCAATGCTTTACTGCCAGGTCTAACTGATACCAAGTTTGCCTCGGCCTTAACCACCAATGATAAAGTGTTAAAAATGGCGCTACATGCTATTCCACTAGGACGTGTTGCGAATCCTGATGAGATGGCTGGCACGGTATTATATCTGGTGTCTGATGCCTCAAGTTATACTACGGGGGCGACTATCGTTGTCGATGGTGGTATGTTGGCTTAGGTAGCCAGCCAGTCAGAAGACTTATAATACAAGTTCAAGAACAATTTACTATGAAGAGCTGCATGAGATTTATTTCCATGCGGTTTTTTTTGATTTTATTTTTGATCGAGTGTCTAAATTTTCTTAGTGTCATTGCATTGATAGATTATTAATTTAAAGTAAAAATAGGCTGTGCAATGGCATAATAAAGGTATTAACAGCTACTTGAATAATATGGGAGTTACGCATGGATTCAGTGACCAATCATAAAATAAATATAATCTCTAAAAATAAAACATGGCTATTCGTGCCAGCGACTCGCATCGACAGAGTAGCGAAAGCCTTTGCTAGTGGCGCAGATGCGGTCATTGTCGATTTAGAAGATGCCGTTGCACCAGAAGATAAAGCAGACGCCCGCAAAGCATTGCAACAATATCATGACAGTGCAAGTTATCAGCCGATTTGGCTACGTATTAATAGAGCAGGCAGTGAGGCATTTATAAAAGATATCGCGCTTTGCCAGCAGATGCCTAATCTTGCAGGAATCGTACTGGCCAAGGCTGAACAAGCATCAGATGTTGATCAAGCCTATCAAGGTACTGGCTTACCTATTATTGCACTCATAGAAAGTGCGGTTGGGTTGTATAACATTGATGCGATGGCTAAAGTGTCAGGCTTGGTCGGATTCAGTTATGGTTTTCTAGATTTGTGCAATGATTTGCGGGTACAAGTAGGTACGCCTGCTGCGGATGTCATCGCCAATCAAATCCGCTATCAGTTGGTGTTGACCTCTAAAGTACATGAGCTAGCAGCGCCCATAGATACCGTTTATCCTGATTTCAATGATGAAGTAGGGCTAAATGCCCGAGTGCAACTATGGTCACAAATGGGTATGTTAGGAATGCTGTGTATTCATCCCAAACAAGTGGCTGTTGTGCAGCACGCCCTTAAGCCGACAGAGAGTGAGCTATCATTTGCTAAGCGTGTGGTCGAAGAATATGAGCGAAGCGGGCAGGCAGTGTTTGAGATAGATGGTCAAATGGTAGACGCGCCAGTGATTGAGCGTAGTCTTCAGCTATTAGATTAGTTATTGACGAAGTAGCAGGGAAGCAAATAATGGTTTATTATTCATCATACTTATTTATGATTTAAAAAGAGCTCTATGATTTTTATTAGTAATACCATTAGCCTGAATGACAGTGAAGTAGATATTAGCGCCATACGCGCGCAAGGGGCAGGCGGGCAAAACGTCAATAAAGTCTCGTCTGCGATTCATTTGCGTTTTGATATCCATGCCTCAAGCCTGAGTGATGTGCATAAGCAGCGTTTATTAGACAGTAAAGACAGCCGAATCACCAAAGAAGGCGTGTTTGTGCTCAAAGCGCAGCAGTTTCGTACGCAAGAGCGCAATAAGATAGATGCCTTTGAGCGGCTGCAAAGCTTTATTATAAAAGCCACTTATGTCAATCAAACCAGAAAGCCAACTAAACCTAGCAGAAATGCTAAGCGCAAACGGGTGGATCAAAACCCAGCGCGGTAAAACAAAAGTGTTGCGCGGTAAGGTGGATTTCTAATGGGTGGCTTATTTCCTATTTTTAAATGAACGAGAAAGCCAGATGCCAGCCCATTTAAGAGGCTGGCATTTTTATAGTCTTATTTACTATTAGGTCTTTAGCTATCCAAGTCTTTTGCTTAACCAAGTCTTCTACTTAACTCGGGAAAGCGCTTTATCATAAATAACATCAAGAGCAGTGCCACACTGGCGATAGCCGCGCCAACATAGCCCACACTCGATATGGAAATATGCGTCACTGCATAACCACCAAACAGCGCACCGGCGCCAATGCCTAAGTTAATAATCCCTGAGAACATTGACATCAGCATGTCTTGGGCTGTGACATCAACCATGATGACTTTGGCTTGCATAGAGATAATCAGCAGCATCAGCGCGGCGCCCCACAGTAATGCAATGAAACTTAGTGCCCAGATAGAGGTCACGGCAAACAATAGCACCAGCATAGATAGCAGCATTAATATGATCGATATCAGCATCAATCTGGTATTAAAACGATCGCCCCAGCGGCTGAATATCACACTGCCCGCAATTCCTGCCACCCCAAACAATAGCAAGACAACAGTTGCGGCGTTTTCACTGATAGCGCCGACTTGACGCATAAAAGGTTCGATATAAGAATAAGCGGTATAGTGGGCGGTAAAGACCAGTAAAATGAGTAGATACAAACAGACCAATAAGGGGTTTCTAAGCAATTCTGGAATCTTTCTAAACGAGCCTTCAAACATACTTGGTAGCGTTGGCAATAGCCTTGCTTGTAGAATAAATACGATGAAAGCAATCACGCCAATACCACCAAATGTTGCCCGCCAGCCAAACCATTGACCGACCAAGCGCCCTAATGGCACGCCAAGTACCATCGCCAATGAAGTGCCGGTCGCAAGCACACTAAGTGCCAGTGCTTTTTTGCCTTCTGGTGCTACGCGTATCGCAATCGCCGCGGTGATTGACCAAAATATCGCGTGTGATAGCGCAATACCCACTCGGCTAATCAGCAATACATCAAAGCTCCAAGCAAATACTGACAACACATGGCTGGCAATAAAAACCACAAACAAGCCCAAGAGTAAGCTTTTACGCTCAAAACGGCTGGTAAGTAGCATCAATGGCAATGACATCGCCGCGACAATCCACGCATACAGCGTCAACATCCAGCCAGTTTCTGCTGTAGTGATGGAAAAATCTTGGGCAATGTCACTTAATAGGGCAACGGGGACAAATTCGGTGGTATTCATAATAAAGGCGCTGACGCCCATTAAGAATACTTGGAAATACTGAGTTCGGCGAGCATTTGCGCTCACCTCAAGGTTATGTTTCATATGATCCAATACAAATAAAGAAGGCGCTAATAGTGCAAATTAGCTGAAAAATAATTCATGAGTTTAAGAATAACGGCGGCATAGGTCGTAATGATGAAAAAGAGGAGGGCAAGATAGCAAATCGGTTGCGGTATGTCAGAGCCTATCATCAGACCTTGCTATTTTATCAGGAATCGACGGTGTTTTTTGTAGGAGAGTCTTTAAAATTAGCAACCGAATAATTGGTTGAATGGTTAAGTAATCCGATAATGACATCAGTGTCAGTTACACAGTGATTATAGTGAGGTATCGCTATTTACGCTTGAATATAGGTATGATGACGCCATAGGCTAGGAATGCCTGATAACGTGATTTTAAATAATCATTGATATTTTACTAGGGCGTGTCTTCATTTCAAAAATGGCGATAAAAATGAGATAAATTGCCGTCAAACAAGAAAAATAGCGTAGATAATATCGAGATATTAACAAGCTATTTGACGATGTTTGGCAAGATTTAGCCATTTTTAACCCATTTAGATGACTATCGAGTGAATTAAGGACACGCCCTAATATGGGATAAAAGAAAAAAATCTATGAAAACAGACACCAATAAACCATTAGCCTTTAGACGATATCCTTCAACGACGGCGCTGCAATGTTTTGAGACCGCTGCTCGTCATTTGAGTTTTACCAATGCCGCGCAAGAGATGCACATGACCCAAAGCGCCATAAGTAAGCAAGTGGCGCAGTTGGAGGAGATGCTAAACCTGTCTTTGTTTTATAGGACGCCGCACCGGATTTCATTGACCCCTGCTGGCAAGTCATATTATCTTGAAGTATTAGAGATTTTAAAACATATTGAGGTGGCGACCACCAATTTGATGTCGCATAGCAGTAATACTGAGCTGCTAAAAATCGTCTCGCATCCGACATTTTGTGCCCGTTGGTTGATTCCAGCACTCAGTGGCTTTTGTCAAGAATATTCCCTTATTAACTTGGATATTAAAGAGCTGGTGGGGCCGTTTTTTTCTGAAGACCAAAATGTTGATATTGCTTTTTTATATGGCGATGGCATGTGGGGCAATATGGAGGCCATAAAATTGTTCGATGAATATTGCGTTGCGGTCTGTCAGCCGCAGTATTTGCGAGATAAAACACTGAGTACTGATTGTTTGGATGACTATGTGTTATTGCAAATAAGTTCACGCTTAAGTGCGTGGTATGAGTACTTTAAGCAACAAGATATCAGCGTTGATGGCACCTTTGTAGGTCCACGTTTTGAGACTTTTCATGCCTGCATTTCTGCCGCCTTACTGGGTTATGGCATTGCTTTGGTGCCGTTACGTTTGGTCGAGCCTGAGCTACAATCAGGCGCTTTAGTGATGGCGTGGGATTATGCGGCAAAGGGTCGCGGCAGCTATTATGTGACTTATCCTGTTTCTTCGGGACAATCGCATAAGGTAAAAGCAGTTTTAGAATGGATTACGGATTATTTAACAATCTCAGATCAGCGTGAAAAAGCGTTAGGGCTTGCTTTATAATTTATATTTTATTATTTTATTCTACAAAGTTATCTGCCGTAAGAATTTAACAAGCTAAACAAAAAAACTGCCTTGATACGCAGTTTTTTTGTTTTTAAAGGATTCGTTTAGGGAGCTAATTTACTGGTAATGACAAAAAGGAATGCCACCACAACTATTATTCGTTTGCTGCCGGAATGATGTTTTGTTGAAATGAGTCTAACTCAAGGAAGAGATAGAGATTCATCATGGACAAGCTTTATAACGTGACCGATGCCTTTACGATGGTGCATCCGCTCACGCTCGTCAAAGGCAAAAACGCCAGAGTTTGGGACGACAATGACCAAAGCTATATCGATTTTGTCGGCGGAATTGGTGTTTTAAACTTTGGTCACTGCCACCCTCACATCGTTGACGCCATCATCCAGCAAGCCCAGGCGCTGATTCACTATGCCTACAATGCGGCAGCGCATCAGCCGTATCAAAGCTTTATGCCGCGATTGTGTGAGCTTGTGCCTATTAGCGGCGAGCTGGCAGGGATGCTCACCAACTGCGGCGCAGAAGCAACCGAAAACGCCATCAAGATAGCACGCCTTAAAACGGGTCGCACTGGGGTTATCGCTTTTGATGGTGGATTTCATGGGCGCACATTGGCTGCTGTCAATCTAAACGGTAAAGTTGCGCCTTATAAGCGCGGGCTCGGACCCTTGGCAGGTAGCGTTTATCACATTCCTTTTCCTAGCCCAGATAACGACGTGAGCGATCAGCAAGCGATTGACGCGCTCCAGCGTTTATTTATGGTAGAAACCGATATCGACAATATCGGTGCCATCATCGTCGAACCTGTACAAGGGGAAGGCGGTTTTCAATTGATGTCGCCCACCTTTGCGCAGTATCTGCGCCAGTTTTGTGATGAGCATGGCATGTTACTTATCATGGACGAAATCCAATCTGGCTACGGCCGTACTGGTACACCGTTTGCTTTTACCCATTTAGAAGTTGAGCCTGATCTTATTTTACTTGGCAAGAGTATCGCGGGCGGCTTGCCATTAGGTGCAGTCATCGGCAAGGCTAGTGTGGTCAATGGTTTGCCTAAAGGCAGTTTGGGCGGTACTTATTCTGGTAACCCAGTTGCTTGCGCCGCTGCCAATGCCACGCTCGATATCATGCAAGCTAATGACGTTTGGCAGTCAGCCAAGCATTATGCCCAGACGATTGAGACGACCATCAGCCAATGGCAGCAAGAAGGTATCTCGCCTTGGTTATTTGGTCTTACGGGTATCGGTGCGATGCGCGGTATTGAGCTGCGTCATCCTGAGCATGATGTGCATCTGAGTGTGATGGCGCAAGTATTAACCAAAGCACGTGAGCGTGGTCTATTGCTTATGCCAAGTGGCCAATATCGCCATATCATTCGGTTATTGCCGCCACTAACCATAGAACCTGACACCCTAAAAGAAGGGCTAGATATTCTAAAAGAGGTGCTCATCGCGCTTCCTGATGGATTGCCTGCCGCTTAATGTTTAGGAGTGCTTAGGATAGATAGCGCATCGTCATAAGCAAATGCTCAAAACCAAATATCGATTACTTAAAAATTTCTTAACCCTATTACAAGGATGTTTATTTGTGAACAATACTAGCGTCAGTCCAGATAAGGATTTTATCTGCAGCGATGATATCCGTCATCATTTTTCTATGGCGATGTCAGCCATGTATCAGAACGAGGTGCCGCTATACGGAGACTTGGTTGATTTGGTCAGTGATGTGAATGCCGAGGTATTAACCACACATCCCGATATTAAATCACAACTGCTGCATACGGGAGAGATTGAGCGTCTAAGCATGGAGCGGCACGGGGCGATTCGACTGGGTACCGCAGCAGAGCTGAGCATGATGCGTAGACTTTTTGCCGTGATGGGTATGCACCCTGTCGGCTATTATGATTTAGCGCCTGCTGGTGTGCCCGTACATTCAACTGCCTTTCGCGCGCTTGACTCGCATGCATGCATAAAAAGCCCCTTTCGCGTATTTACCTCGTTATTGCGTTTAGATTTGATTGCTAATGAAACTTTACGACAAGAAGCCACGGCCACATTGTCGCAGCGTCAGATCTTCACTACTGGGGTTATTGAGCTTATTGGGATTTTTGAGGTGCAAGGTGGCTTGACCACTGAGCAAGCAGAGCAGTTTGTCCAAGAAGCGCTAGAGACATTTCGCTGGCATGATAAAACGCCGGTGGCAAAAGCGCTCTATCAGCGTCTATTAAATCAGCATCCGCTGGTCGCTGATGTGGTGGGCTTTAAGGGTCCACATATCAATCATTTAACGCCTCGAACCTTGGATATTGATGCCGTACAACAAGGCATGCAAGCCCGCGGCATACCTTCAAAAGCCATCATCGAAGGGCCACCGCGTAGAGCGTGTCCTATATTATTAAGGCAAACCAGTTTTAAAGCGCTACAAGAAGCGGTTGGCTTTAAAGTTGCTAATAACTCAGACGCTAGCCCTGAAGAGTATGAGCAAGGACATCATACCGCGCGCTTTGGAGAGATTGAGCAACGCGGTGTGGCGTTAACGCAAAAGGGCCGCGCGCTTTATGATGAATTATTGGCCGCAGCTCGTCGCCAGCTTGGTGTTACCCCAAATGAGGACAATGCGGCTCAATACAATCAAATTTTAGCCGAAGTATTTACCGCTTTTCCTGATGATTATCAAACTCTACACGAAGAGGAGCTAGCGTATTTTTATTACCAGTTGACGGATAGCACCCTTGATTCTGAGGACGGTCAAGCGTTGTTGGCCGCGATCTTAACACGCGATGATTTGAATAAACTGCCTAATGCGAAGCTGACTGCTCTGATTAATGACGAGGTGCTTCGCATTGAACCCATCGTTTATGAGGATTTTTGCCCGTCAGTGCCGCCGGTATCTTTCAATCAAATCTGCAAGAGGCGCAGCCAAGCCAATATGACGGTTACTCAAGCCAACAAAATTTTGAGCGTGATTTGGGGGCAGCCATTTATGATGAAATGGCATTGTATGAAGCGATGCAGGCGCAAAGCCTTGAGCAGTGCCTGTCTAGTGTCAGTGTTTAGTAAGATTTAGGCTAAAAATAGCCAGCTTATAGCCGACTTATTAGCACGTCATTCCAAAAAGGAATGCCTGCAAGAAATTTATTATTTTGCAACTTAGTAGGTAGCAGGGTAATTTTATAAGTCAGTCAAGGACGTAGTAAACCATTATACCAATATGCAAGGGATTGATTATGATTAAGCAATATATGTCTGCAATGGGCGTAGAAGAAGCACACTATCAAAATGGCGACTTTGAAGTCACCACCCCAATTGATGGCTCAGTCATCGGTAAAGTCACGTTAGATACAGTGGCTGACGTCGATACTAAAATTCAAAATGCCAAACAAGCCTTTCAAGAATGGCGTGTCGTTCCTGCCCCTAAACGTGGTGAGTTGATTCGTCTGTTGGGTGAAGTCCTGCGTGAGCACAAAGAAGACCTAGGTATCTTAGTATCATTAGAAGCCGGAAAAATTAAAGAAGAAGGCCTTGGCGAAGTCCAAGAAATGATTGATATCTGTGACTTTGCCGTGGGCGTATCACGTCAGCTTTATGGTCTAACCATCGCCTCAGAACGCCCGGGTCACCACATGCGTGAGACATGGCATCCACTTGGTGTCATCGGCGTCATCTCTGCCTTTAACTTCCCAGTCGCCGTTTGGTCTTGGAATACGGCACTGGCCATCGTCTGTGGCAACCCTGTCATCTGGAAACCTTCAGAAAAACCCCGCTCGTCGCCTTAGCTTGCCAAGCGTTATTTGAAAAAGCCTTGGCAAAATTTGGTGAAGCACCAGCACATTTATCGCAAATCATATTGGGCAAAACCGATATCGGTAATGCGCTGGTTGAAAATAAAGACATCGCTTTAGTCAGTGCCACCGGCAGTACGCGCATGGGCCGAGAAGTAGGACCCAAAGTCGCTGAGCGTTTTGGTAAATGCTTGCTTGAGCTTGGCGGTAATAACGCCATGATTTTGGCACCCACCGCCGATTTGGATTTGGCGCTACGTGGCATTCTATTCTCAGCAGTAGGAACGGCAGGTCAGCGCTGCACCACCTTACGCCGTCTGTTCGTTCATGAGTCGGTCAAAGACGATATCTTACCGCGCGTTAAGTCTGCTTACGAGACGGTGAGCATCGGTCATCCGCTTGAAGGTAATTTGGTCGGTCCACTGATTGATGAAGACAGCTTTAATAACATGCAAGCGGCGTTAGAAAAGGCTCGCAATACTGGCGGTAAAGTCACAGGCGGCGACCGAGTTCTGATGGATAAATTCCCCGATGCTTATTATGTGATTCCGGCGATTGTTGAGCTTGATGAGCAAAATGACGTGGCACGTAGTGAGACGTTTGCGCCGATTTTATACGTCATGCCTTATAAAGAATTTGACGATGCGCTAGCGATGCAAAACGATGTGCCACAAGGGCTGTCATCTTGTATCTTTACCAATGACTTACGTGAAGCTGAAACTTTCCTCAGCGACCGCGGCAGTGATTGCGGTATCGCCAACGTCAACATCGGCACCAGTGGCGCTGAGATTGGCGGCGCATTTGGCGGCGAAAAAGAAACCGGCGGTGGTCGTGAATCAGGTTCAGACGCATGGAAAGCTTATATGCGCCGTCAGACCAATACAGTCAACTATTCAACCGAGCTACCACTAGCGCAAGGCATCAACTTTGGCTAATAACAATATGACGTGACGTGATGCTTGTTAAGTAGGCTCAGCGCTTATTTAGCAAGCCAATTATTCGCTATTTTGGTCGCCAATTATTAAGTATTTATTGTTTTAGTATGAAAGCCTGCGGAAGTGATGAATAACTATTCATGATTTCAAAACAGGCTTTTTACACCCTTTGCCGTAACCTTTTCGCACTTTTTTCAGCATTATCAGCAGCCATGGATTGGTTGTTTCTACTACTGTTATATCTATGACAGCAGTATCCACTACTAAGGAAGGTAGGTGTCTTATGATGGATGATAAACCTTATGACGAAGCTAAAGATGGCTACGGTCCGTCTTCTAGTTTTTTATAGATATTGCACCTCTGGTGTTGACTGCCATTATTCTGATGGTGCAGTTTTTCGTATTCAAAGATTTTACCCCTCACATTCCCTTAGCTTGCGGTATTTTAATCACTGGCTTGTTTATGAAGCTGCGTGGCCGTGACTGGGATGGCATGGAACAACGCTTTTTAAAGGTTGTCAAAATTGGTCTACCGGCCATGATTATCTTGATGGGCGTTGGTATGCTCATCGGCGCTTGGATTATCGCTGGTACGGTTCCCACGATTTTACTATGGTTTTAGCGTTTTCTCTCCTTCATCATTCCTAGTCTCTGTCTGTATCATCTGTGCCATTATTTCTGTCGCTACAGGCACTTCGTGGGGCACGGTTGGTACGGTCGGTCTTGCCATGATGGGTATTGGGCTAGGATTGGGTATTCCGCCGTCACTAACGGGCGGTGCTATTGTTTCTGGCGCTTTTTTCGGTGACAAAATGTCTCCATTATCTGACACCACCAACTTAACGCCAGCAGCGGCTGGTGTTGATCTTTGGGAGCACATCCGCGGTATGTTGCCCACCACGGTACCTGCCATGGTAACTGCATTGATTATCTATGCGTGGATTGGTATGGGTTACGGCGCAGAAAATGTCGATTTAACCTCAATTAAAGAAATTCAAACTTCGCTAGCGGCCAATTATAACCTCAGTATTATTACGTTATTACCGGCTGTTGTCGTTGTCATCGCAGCGGTAATGAAAATGCCTGCTATTCCAACGGTATTATCAGGTGTGGTGGTTGCAGGATTGGTTGCGTTTTTTATGCAAGGCGTGGGTGTGCATGACATTTTTACGGTCTTACAAAATGGCTTTGTCAGTGAAACGGGCTTTGCTGTCGTGGATCAACTGCTGTCTAAAGGCGGCATTATGTCAATGACGTGGGTCGTGACTTTGACCATCTTTGCTTTAGCATTCGTCGGCTCAATTGAGCATTACGGTACGCTAAAAGCCATCATGGCAAAAATTAATAAGATGGTGAAATCGAGATTTGGTTTAGTAATGACCACTTATGCCAGCACGCTTGGTGTCGGTACGCTCATCGGTGACGTCTATACCACACTGGTATTGCCAGGCCGTTTATTAAAAGACAAATATCAAGAAATGGGCTACAAACGCACGACACTCACACGCTCTATTGAAGATACCGGAACCCTGTTATCTCCACTTATTCCTTGGAACATGGGCGGTAGTTTCGTCGCGGCAACATTAGGTATTGCAACCCTTACTTATGCACCATTCGCCTTTGCCTGTTGGTTATCACCGCTATTTGGTTTGTTATGGGTATTCTTAGACAAATTTATTCCCCGTGAAGAACCTATTGTTAATAACGACACAAGCACGCTCTCCACTATAGACAACGTGTAATTTAGAAGGAATATGAGATGTTGCAAGAGCAATGTTTGTGGAATACGACTGCACCTATTATTGATACCTACAGCCAGATGAATAGCGATACTGAAGCGACTATTTGTATCATAGGCGGCGGTTATACAGGATTATCTGCGGCGATTCATTTGGCAGAAAAAGGCGTCAAGGTTATTTTGCTTGAGAGTCATACGATAGGCAGTGGCGGCTCCGGTAAAAGCGTAGGGCTCGTCAATGCAGGTACTTGGGCGCGCCCTGATGATTTGAATATTGCGCTAGGTGAAGCGGCAGGTGAGCGTCTAACTGAAGTCCTCGGACAAGCGCCAAGCTTAGTATTCGACTTAATCAAACGTTATAATATCGACGCCCAAGCCACTCAAGCCGGTAATATCCACATGGCACATAACGCCAAAGGTGAAGTCGATGTCGATATTAGATACGAGCAACTTATCCGCCGCGGCGCGAACGTTGAAGTACTAACCGGCAGCAAATGCCATGAATATTGCGGTACCAAAAGTATCAATAAAGCATTACTAGATCATCGGGCTGGTACGATAAACCCACTGGCTTATGTTAGAGGACTCGCAAAAGTAGCAACCAGTCTTGGTGTCACTATTTATGAGCATTCCGCTGTTGAAGCCTTAGAAAAGGTAGATGGCGATTGGTATGCAAGGACTTCTAAAGCGCGCGTCAAGTCCGAGCGCGTCATTATTGCAACCAACGCTTATACCGAAGGCGAATGGACAGAAATTAAAAAGACCTTTTATTTGGTTTATTACTATCAGATTGCATCTGAGCCGCTTAGCGGCGAGGCGGCAGATCGTATCTTACCTTACAAAACAGGGGCATGGGATACACGCTTGGCCTTGTCTAGCTTTCGCCGTGATGACGACGATCGCCTATTATTGGGAACGGTGGGTGGTACACAGCTTAAACCAAAATCCTTTTATCAATCATGGGCCAATGCGGTGCAAAAGAGCTATTATCCAGATTTGCCAGCATTTAAGTGGCAGTATGAGTGGACTGGTAGTTTTGGCTTCACGCAAGATCATATTTTTCGAGTCATGGAGCCCGACGAGGGCTTGCTGACAGCAACGGCTTATAATGGTCGCGGCATTACCACAGGCACGCTAATGGGTAAGTGCTTCGCAGACTATATAATGACGGGTAATAGAGACAGTATTCCCTTACCATTTAAGACCTTAGAAGAGGCAAAAGTTTCTTTTGGCGGGATGAAATCTGGCTTTACTGAGCTAGGACTGACTTTATATCATGCAGGACAATGTCTAAAAATAATTAGATAGCTTTGCTGAGTCATCGTCTGATTTTTTCTACCGTTTTTAAATATAAAGGTATTCAGACTTTAACGGCGATAAAGAGACCGTAACAATCGTGTGATTACCAAAGCATATTAATATCAGTATTTATTTTATTATCTGATATGCTATCATCTTTAAGTCATTATCGTGGGTTTAACAGTTTTGTCATTGCCAGCCATTATCGTTATAAATGGTGGCGTACAAACCTTGCAACTTCCAGCACGATATAAAATAATTCTGGTAAAGCGCATGAGCCTGTACTCCGACATCCTCATTTGTGCCTGATTTTATTTGCCTATTTGGGCGTATTTCACCCTTTTTCGTCGGAGTTACAGGAGTCTAAGGTGTTCAATATCATGAGCCACATTGCTAACCAATCCAAATATACCCGTCATTACCACCCACGTCTTTCTCGCCCAGTATGCGATCAATCAGATAGCGACGCTTGAGCTGCGTTCGCAAGATATTGTCAAAGCCATGGGCTATCCTTTGAAACACACTATGCCTGCTTGTGAGCGCCTGCGTCACGTATTATCAAACAAATACCTTGGGCTTGATGGCAGCTATATGGATAAATATTTTACCGCTGATGAATTTTTAGCCACGCTATTTTCTGTGCTGGATATCCCTCATACGCCGTTTGCAGAAGACATTGCCCAGATCAAAGATGCTGCTGTGCACGCTCAGCATGATAATAAAAATTCATGCTATGGTAGTGTGAGCAATGGCTATCAACAGATGAGTGAACAAGATTATGAAATGGTTGATAGAGTAGAAGAATATAAGCTAAAAAAATCTAAGGAATGTTGATTTTTAAGCATTAGTTTTTAAGCATTAAGTAAAGCCTCACTACAAAGTGAGGCTTTTTTCGTTGTGATCTTTAATGATGAAATTGAAAATTGGCTGGTATGAATATTTCATAATATCGTACAAGTGATTGTATATCAAACTGATTATATGTCAGGCTTTGATATGGCTCGCCATAAAATCACGAATAACGCATCAAACTCTGCATTAATGGGTGTATCGGTCTGACGAATAATGTGCATCAAGCCAAGGCGACTAATGAATCCCATAAACACATCAAAAAGTATATAAAGGGGCACGGTGTCATTTAGTACGCCACGTTTTTGACCATCTTCCCACACATTCAAAAATGCCCCAATCAGCTCTTTATTTTCATAAATCGCAATGTTACGTATACGCGATGCCGATACCCGAAGACAGCACCATGACCGCATCGGGATGTGAATCTACAAAGTCAAAACAAACCCATAATGTCTTGCGTAGCCTATCTTGCACGCTATCAAGCCGCAAATGATCCATGATGCGCGCTGCCAACCTTCAATACAATATCCATGATGGTATAAAAGTGTTTGCTTCACCAAAATATTTATACAGCGTCTGTAGTGAGACATTGGCAGACTTTGCAATTTGTGCCATGGTCACCTCATTAGAGTCAAAACCTGCAAACACTTTACGAACGGCTTTTTCAATTTTTTCTAAAGTAGCAGGGCGCATATCGGATAAGGGTGCCAAAGCTCGGGCTGTATTCATACTAGATATCTGACTCGTAGATTGCATGCTTGATGATTCCTGTGCGGTGAGAATTTTTATACTGTGCTACAGCGTCTTATTTATCGGCTTGATAAGCTAGAGTTGAAATAGGTAATATAAACTATTGTTTGTTAATAGGTTGCGCATTGTCTTTTACTGTCCTAGTATAAGTCTTGCATGATATTAAATATAAAGAATACTAAGATTGTATATAACGGTAATTAAAATTACCATAAGTAATATGTTTACACTCAATAGTATTTTATATTAGGGCGTGTCCTCGTTTGAATTGAGGACACGCCCTAGCCATTATCAACTTCCCATCGTCAAGGACAGACAATATGAGTATTGAAAAATTCACCCCGAACTGGATGACCGAAGAGCACCAGATGGTGCATGACAGCGCGCTTAAAATGTTTCAATCGTGGGAGCCAAAGGACGAGCAGTGGCGTAAAAACGGCATGATTGACCGCGCTGCGTGGGAAGAGGCTGGCGCGATGGGATTCTTATGTGCATCGATACCAGAAGAATATGGCGGCGGCGGCGGTGACTTTGGTCATGAAGCGGCGCTTCTTTATGCGCAAGCTGAGGCTAATCAATCCGGATTCGGCGGCATGGTGCATTCAGGTATTGTCGCGCCTTATATCTTGAGTCATGGTACGGAAGCGCAGAAAAAAGAATGGCTACCTAAGATGGCGACGGGTGAGTATGTGGCTGCGATTGCTATGACCGAACCGGGTACAGGCTCAGACTTGCAGAACATCAAAACCTATGCGGTAAAAGATGGCGATGATTACATTATCAATGGTTCAAAAACCTTTATTACCAATGGTCAGCATGCCAACCTGATTTTGCTCGCCTGCAAAACCGATCGTGAAAAAGGGGCGCAAGGTGTTTCGCTTATCGTGGTAGAAACGGACAAAGTAGAAGGGTTTGAGCGTGGTCGTAATCTCGATAAGATTGGTCTGACCTCACAAGATACTTCGGAGTTATTTTCAGCAATGTACGTGTGCCGCAAAAGAATTTGCTTGGCACAGTAGAGGGCATGGGTTTTATTCAAATGATGCAAGAGCTGCCACGTGAGCGTTTAATTATTGCCTTAACGGGCGTTGGTGCGATGAAGCTCGCGATTAATTTGACCCTAGATTATGTCAAAGGTCGGGAAGCCTTTGGTAAGCCTATTTGGAAGTTTCAAAATACGCGCTTCAAAATGGCAGAATGCTACGCTGATTATCTCGCTGCCAGCACGATGTGTGATGCCGCTGTCGATGCCATGTTAGAGGGCAAATTAACCGTACCGCAGGCATCTTTGATTAAATACTGGGTGACGCAAAAGCAGTGTGATGTGATAGACGAATGCGTCCAGCTGTTTGGCGGTTATGGCTACATGACAGAATACCCGATTGCTCGCCTATATGCTGATGCGCGAGTACAAAAAATCTACGGCGGCACCAATGAAATCATGAAAGAGCTGGCGTCACGCTTTATGTAAGCGGCTGATTTGCTTTTTGGTTCTACTTCTGATTCTAAGAAATAGATTATATTGCCATCATCCATCATGGTTATTTATTCAAAAAAGAAAAAGGGATTTTTATGACTGAGACTGCTTACATTTATGATGCTATCCGTACCCCACGTGGTAAAGGCAAAAAGGATGGCTCCTTGTATCAGGCGTCACCAATTTGGCTTGCCCGTACCTTATTAAAGGAAATGCAACAGCGCCATCATTTGGATACCAGTTTGGTCGATGATGTGGTGCTTGGTTGCGTGACGCCCGTTGGTGAGCAGGGTTCTGATATTGCCCGTATAGCCGTCATTGATGCTGGCTGGGCGCAAAGTGTGGCGGGTGTCACTTTATCTCGATTTTGTGCCTCAGGTCTGGAGTCTATCAATCTGGCCGCTGCCAAAATCATGTCAGGTATGGAGGACATGTGGTTGCAGGCGGCGTAGAATCGATGAGCCGCGTACCGATGGGCTCTGACGGCGGGGCATGGTATATGGATCCACGGGTTAATGAAGCGACGCATTTTGTCCCGCAAGGCGTTGGTGCAGACACTATAGCGACGCTAAAAGGCTTTAGTCGCACCGATGTCGATGCGTTTGCTACCGAGTCGCATCGCCGCGCTGCGTATGCTTGGGAGCAGGGCTATTATGACAAATCGGTCGTTCCCGTCACCGATATCAATGGCATGACATTATTGGATAAAGACGAAACCATTCGTCCTAACACCAATGTCGAAACCTTAGCTGGTCTCAATCCCTCCTTTATTATGCCGGGCAAGATGGGCTTTGATAGCGTTATCTTGGACAGATATACCACCATTGAAAAAGTGAATCACGTACATCATGCGGGCAATTCATCAGGCATCGTGTGCCGCAATTTGCTTAGTGGGTAGTGCTGCTGCTGGTCAAAAAGCAGGTCTAAAACCACGCGCCAAAATCACCATGGCCTCAGTCATTGGCTCAGAACCTGCCATTATGCTGACAGGGCCAACGCCTGCCTGCCAAAAAGCGCTCAAAAAAGCGGGCATGCAAGCTTCAGATATAGATCTATGGGAAATCAATGAAGCCTTTGCTGCCGTTCCGTTAAATACTGCCGATGACTTCGGACTCTCTCTTGATATCGTCAACGTCAATGGCGGCGCTATTGCTATGGGTCATCCACTTGGCGCCACGGGCGCGATGCTCATGACGACTGTGCTTGACGAGTTAGAACGTCGCGATCTAAAAACCGCGATGATTACGCTGTGTGTGGGCGGCGGTATGGGCATCGCCACTATCATTGAGCGCGTGTAGTGCTGATAGTGCTAATAGATTTTAGTGATTGTCATTAGTTTCTAGTGACTGATATCGACATAGAATAAATAAAAAGGACTTGAAATGAGCATAAACAGCGTAGACGCCATCAATGCATTGAACCACTTTTCTGCCGAATCTGATAATGGCATTATCACCGTTACGATTGACCAAAGTAGTCGCAAAATGAATGTCATCGGCGACGGTTTCACCGATAGTTTTGCAGTGATGACTGACAACTTTATTAACGATGCGTCCGCCAAAGGTTTGATTTTAACCTCTGGCAAAGAGACCTTTGTGGTCGGTGCTGATATTGATCAGTTGGCTAATATTAAAACTGCTGAACAAGCCTTTGAGCTGGTCGAAGACCTGAAAGCTAGCTTACGCAAACTAGAGAAATCTGGTAAACCTGTCGTTGCTGCTATGACTGGAACGGCACTTGGCGGTGGTTTGGAGTTGGCATTGGCCTGTCATTATCGTATCGCGATTGATTCGCCTAAAACCGAACTGGGTCTACCTGAAGTCAAATTGGGCTTGCTACCGGGGCGGAGGAGGTACTCAGCGTTTACCTCGATTGGTTGGCATTCAATCAGCACTCGAGCTGATGACCCAAGGTAAAGAGCTGCGTCCAGCTGCTGCTAAAGACATGGGTTTGATTGATGCTGTTGCTACTGACAAAGCAGATATGTTCAAGCAGGCGAAAGACTGGATTAACGCCAATCCCAGTGCCCAGCAACCATGGGATAAAAAAGGTTTTAAAATTCCCGGCGGTGATAGTAAGCATCCTAGTATTGTGCCGATATTTTCTATCGCGCCTGCCATGGCCAACCAAAAGTCACACGGCAATTATCCAGCCATTACTCACATCATGTCTTGCGTTTTCGAGGGCTGCTTAGTGGATATCGATACGGGACTTGAGCTTGAGTCGCGTTACTTCGCCGCTTGTGTGCTGTCTGCTGAATCTAGAAATATGATTAATACGCTATGGACTCAGCTGAATAGTATTAAAAAAGGTCAATCTCGTCCTGATGGTTTTGAGCGCTATAAAACCAAAAAAGTTGGTATTTTAGGTGCAGGCATGATGGGTGCGGGCATTGCTTATGTCACCGCAAAGGCGGGGATCGACGTTGTACTCCTCGACACTGAAATGGCAGGCGCTGAAAAAGGCAAATCATATTCTGCCACCATTTTGGACAAAGCCATTAGCCGTAAACGCTCCACTGAAGAGAAAAAGCAAGCGTTACTCAATCGCATCAAGCCAACAGTGTTTTATGAGGATTTGGCAGAATGTGATCTGATTATCGAAGCGGTGTTTGAAAATCGTGAGATTAAAGCCAAGTGTACTCAGCAATCTGAGGCGGTGATTCCTAACACGGCTGTCTATGCATCTAATACTTCGACACTTCCTATCACTGGATTGGCAAAAGCCAGCACCCGACCCAATCAATTTATCGGGCTGCATTTCTTCTCGCCAGTCGATAAGATGCCGTTGGTTGAGATTATCATGGGCGAGCAAACGGATGACGCCACTTTAGCAAAAGCCTTTGATTATGTGCTACAAATCGGTAAAACACCTATCGTCGTTAATGACAGTCGGGGGTTTTACACCTCACGGGTATTTGGCACTTACGTGTCAGAAGGGGTTGCGATGTTAGGCGAGGGCGTCCATCCGCGCAGCATCGAAGTTGCTGGCATGAAAACGGGCATGCCCATGCCGCCACTGGCATTGCAAGATGAGGTGTCATTAAGTTTGGCGTTGCATGTGAGCGAACAGCAGCAGCTGGATATGAAGGCTGAAGGTAAACCCATTGCTGTTCGTCCCTCGTACGAGATACTGAAAACGCTGGTCAAAGAACACAATCGCGAGGGCAAAAAAAATGGTAAAGGCTTTTATGAGTATGCCGATAATGGTGACAAATACTTGTGGCCTGAGCTGATGGATTTATACCCAGCAAAAGCAGAGCAGCCATCACAGCAAGATTTAATCGATCGTTTGATGTTTATCCAAGCCAACGAATCTGCTAAATGTTATCAAGAAAACGTCGTGCGCTCTGTCGCTGATACCAATATCGGCTCCATTTTTGGTTGGGGCTTTGCGCCGCATCAAGGCGGTACGCTACAGTTTATTAATGCGATGGGGTTAGAGGCGTTCATCACCCGTAGCCGTGAACTCGTGACTCAATACGGTGAGCGTTTTGAGCCAGCACAAATTCTGCTAGACATGGCAGATAAAGGTGAGGTGTTTGCTGATGACTGAGCTGATGGTTAATTCTATGCTTGATTCTGCGATTAATACGAGCACTGGTTCAATGATAGATTTAATGGCAGATTGCTTACAAGGGCTGCGCGTCATTGATTTGACTCGTAATTTACCGGGACCCTTTGCGACGCGTTTGCTTGCAGATTTGGGCGCAGAAATCATTAAGATTGAACCTAAAAATGGTGATCCTGCCAGAGCCTTTGGCGAATTGTTTAAAGCACTAAATCATGGCAAAACCACCGAGAAACACGACTTTCTTGATCCTCAAGGTATTGCTGCTATCAAAGCGCACCTCAAAGATGCTGATGTTATGTTGGATAGCTTTCGCCCTGGCGTCCTAAAAGGCATGGGACTAGATGCTACAACGCTGCATGCGATTAATCCAAAATTGGTCATGGTATCGATTACTGGTTACGGTTTGGCATCTAGCGATTCGAAAATTGATATTAATCATGACTGGGCTGATAAAGCCGGTCATGATATTAACTTTATGGCGATGAGCGGTGTTTTAGACCAATTAAAGACGGCGGATGGCGAGCAGGCAATGCCTAACGTTCAATTTGCAGATTTGGCAGGCGGCAGTGATACCGCTGTGATTGCACTGCTTGCTGCTGTATTCGCCGCCCAGCGGACGGGCAAAGGTCGTCATGTTGCCGTTAGTATGACGCACAGCTTGTACCAGCATATGGTCATGCCAAAGGCAACGGGAGCGCTAGTGAAAAGTTTCTCAGGGCAACAACCAGCACCGCATCATGATTTTTTGGGTGGATTATTACCTTGTTATCGCCTATACAAAACTTCGGACGCGCGCTATATGGCCGTTGGTTCGCTAGAGCTGAAATTCTGGCAGGGCTTGTGTGAGGCATTGGATTTGTCTGCGCTCAAAAATAGCCATTGGCAACTTGGGGTTATGCCAAATACCTCTGAAAGCCAAGCGGCGGCTAAGGCGATAAGCGATAAATTTGCCAGTCAAACGCTTGAGCATTGGCAGCAAGTTTTTGCGTCTGTTGATGTCTGTGTCACCCCTGTGCTTAGCCTCAGTGAAGCAAAAGCACATCCCTTATTTGCCCATCAAGATGAGTATGATGCAACGTCAGGATGGCAGCAGGTTCAGTAGTTATGTTTTTTATGAGAAATGCTTCAAAGCCATTGAGTTTTTCATAAGTTGATTACCAAGGAAGGTAAGTTATGGATCAGTTTTGGACGCAGCATTATCCTAAAGGGATAAATGCACAGATAGCGCCGCCACATAATACATTGATTGACATGTTTGATGACAAATTAACAGAATATGCCAGCCATGAATTTATCACCAACATGGGTGTTACTTATACTTATGGGCAAGTGGATAGCCTGTCATTGGCTATTGCGGCTTGGATTCAAAGTCTGGGTCTAGCAAAGGGTTCGGTCATAGGCATCATGATGCCCAATGTCAACCAGTACCTGCCTATTGTCATAGGGATAATTCGCGCTGGTATGGTCACAACGCTCATCAATCCACTGTATAGTCCTCGTGAATTGAGGCATCAATTGGCTGATTCAGATACTGCTGTATTATTTATATTAGAACCATTTTGCAAAACGTTAGAGAAAATTATCAAAGACACGCCTGTCAAAACCGTGGTCATCAGCAAGATTGGCGATATGTTAGGAGTAGTGAAAGGTGCGCTTGTTAATATCGCTGCCAAATATGTCAAAAAAGCCATTCCCCGTTATCAGTTGAAATCCAATTCTCGTTATACCGTGACTCGCTATAAAGCGGTTTTAAAACGCGCCAAAAAATTAAGTTATTCTCGTCCTACCATTCAAGCGGACGACTTATTAATGCTGCAATATACTGGCGGTACGACAGGCGTTGCCAAAGGTATTTTGATTACCAATCAAAATGTTGTGACCGCCACTTACCAGTTTGTCGAATGGTTCAAGCCAGTCTATGACGCCATGTCTGATAGTACTCAAATAAATACCATTGTCGCTTTACCGCTGTATCATATTTATGCGTTTATCTGCTCAATAGTTGGGTTGAGTGTGGGTCAGCATCTCACACTGGTTACCAATCCACGTGATATTGAAGGGTTTATCAAGATATTGCGCAAGCGTCCTTTTCATCTATTGCCTGGTGTCAATACTTTGTTCCAAGCCCTGCTGATGAATCCCAAATTTAAGGAGCTGGATTTTTCCGCATGCAAGTTAACCCTAGTCGGTGGTATGGCAGCGACCCCTGAAACTGCTAAGCGCTGGCGTGAAGTCACAGGTCTGCCTATCCTCGAAGGCTGGGGTATGTCTGAGACGCTAGGCGTGGGTACCGCTAATCCATTTAATGGCACTGAATATAGTGGCAATGTAGGGCTGCCACTGCCTAGTGTCGATATCAGTATCCGTGATGATGATGAAAATATTCTCGCCATAAATGAAGTTGGTGAGATGTGTATCAAAGGTGACAACGTCATTACTCATTATCATAATATTGACAATACGACGTTTTTTACCGCTGATGGTTACTTAAAAACAGGTGATATTGCGTCTATGAACGAGCAGGGTGCTATTAAGATATATGACCGTAAAAAAGACATGATTATCGTCAGTGGTTTCAACGTTTATCCTAACGAAGTAGAAAACATCATTGAGGAGCACCCTAAGGTTGCCGAATGTTCAGTGGTGGGTATCGATGATAAGTTGCAGGGTCAGTCGGTCAAAGCCTATGTTGTAAAATCTGATGATAGCTTAAATGAGGATGATATTAGAGCGCTGTGCCAAGCAAATTTGGCCGCCTATAAATGCCCGCGTCATATCGAATTCATAGACGAGTTACCCAAATCAACTGTCGGAAAAATACTGCGTCACAAGCTGAGAAAATTGGCTCAGGAAGCGTAACAACTATTCAAGAGAAACATTGCATGGCCATTTTACCACTACAGCATGACCATCATCAGTCGCAATAATTAATCACCAATAACCATTATTTATACCGATATTCAATGAGAGTAAAAGCTCTTGATACAATTTACCGCCTCCAATCAATGACGCTCACGGTTAGTTTGTTCCGTCTGAAAATGTAAATGATCGATTCGCCAGCTATTTCTGTAAGGGCTCATTTAGCCATTAGCGATATACTCAATGAAGTATGCAAAAATGACAATACCGCGACCGCTGATAGTGAAAAATGGACGGATGCTGCCTTTAATACCTTTAAATCAGCGTTGGCATCAGCCTATACCAAGGACACGGTAGCAACCTTCGATGGCATGCTAGATTTTTTCACTCAGTTAAAGCAGTCAGGTAGAAAAGTCGTGCTAAATACGGGCTACGATATTCAGACTGCCAATAAGATATTGACTCTTTTAGGATGGTCAGTGGGTCGTGATATTGACGCTTTGATTACAGCGGATGATGTGCATAATGGTCGTCCTGCGCCAGATATGATTACCCTTGCTATGGAAAAGTTTGGGATTGAGCATTCGCAACAGGTATTGAAAGCAGGGGACAGCGGCATCGATATCGAAGAAGGCAAAAATGCCCATTGTGGTCTATGTGTTGGGGTGCTGACTGGTGCTCAAACCCATGTGCAACTGGAAAAATATTCACCAGATATTGTGCTTGAGCAGCTCACGGATCTAGCGGCATTGATCTAGAGTATGTCCTCAATTTAATTGAGGCATCTGCATGGACTACTTTAATGGCGCATTTTAGAAGGAGAGAAATCATTACATGGTTTCTCTCCTTCTTATTTTATAGAAGTAACGATAAACATAAGAACAGGCAGGCTTATCGATTGTTGAACAGCCTAATATGTGGAATATTTATCTTAAAATTTTAGCGCGCTCTACTGCTGCTCTAATGCTTTTAGACCTGCTTTGGCGATGTGTACATCTTCGCTACCATGTGCGCCGCCCACCCCGATACCACCAACTACGATACCATCGATATAAATGGGCACGCCGCCATCTAAGATAAGGATGTTTTCATCCAGATAGCGTAGGTCTTCAGGAATCGTGCCGTCTTTGATGCCTTTGGCGATGACCGCCGTTTCTCTTTTTTGTGAGTTTGCGGTATAGGCTTTTTTGTAACTGGCACGCACGGTATGCACGCCTGCGCGGTGATCTCTGAGCACTGCTAAGGTTTGTCCAGAGGCGTCAACGACGGTCACAGATACCATCAAATTGTTTTTTTGGCTTCTAATGCGGCGGCATTCACCATGTTTTGTGCCATCTCGCCAGTCAATAATGGAATGGTTGCCATCTCTGCTCCTTGGGTTATTATGTTTGGTTTGATCACTTGTACTTGATACTGTGAGGTGTTGGCACACGCGGAGATGGACAACAGCGAGGTTGCAAGCGCGGCATAGATAACGAGTTTTTTCATAATCAGTCCTTTTATAGTTAATCCTTGAGGTTGTTTTGAATATTGCATGACGTGACTCAATACGCCTGAATCAAAGCTTAGACAAGTTAATTGCCTGATGATAACTTGCTGGGGCAAACTTGATGGTGACAAACAGCATACCGATAAGGCTGATCAATAGCATCCACCAAACCGCCTGAAAACTGCCAGTCGACTCGCGAAGCACACCTGCGACATAAGGCGCGATGGCGGTAATAATAAAGCCGATGCCTTGGACAAATGCTGCTAGTGCCCCAGCGAGTTTGGGTTTTGACAAATGATCTAACGCGACGGTCAATGTCAATGAAAAGCAGGCACCAAGACCACAGCCAATCAAGGCAATCCACAAGATGAGCAAAGCTGTCGGCATGGTAATCAAACCTATAAATCCAGCGATTTGTATGCCTACGGCAAAAAACAACCAAGGTCGGCGGTCGAGACGATGGGCGGACAACATTGGAATAACCAGCGCACCAATGACCTGAAAAATCGTCATGATACCGATCAGCTCGCCACTACTTTGCGCGCTCCAGCCCAAAGTCTGCGCATAGCTTGGCAACCATGCAATCATACAAGCATATCCAGCGTTTGCCAGACCAAAATAACTTGCCAGCAGCCAAGCACGGCGATTGCCAAAAAAGTTGATTTTTACCCCGTCGTCTCGATTTTCCATCTGCTCGGAGGGGCGCCGCCACCACAGCACGAGGGCAAAAACTGGCACTACCAGCCAGATACCCAAACCGGATTGCCAACTGCCGTAATGTTGAGCGACCACTGGACTCAAGATAGCGGCAACCCCGCCACCAGTCATCAGTGCGGCAGAGTAAACGCCCATAGCAAGTGGTACGCGTGCAGGATACCAACGCTTGACCACACCAGGTGCCATTGCTTGCACGATGGCGATACCCGTACCGCCTACTAAGGCACTGGCTATCAGCGTACCTCCAGTATCTAACCACAAGCGCCATAAACCCGCGAAGGCAATTGCAAACAGTCCGCCTGTGATCCACGCGCTTTCACTAAATCGTCGCCCAATCCAAGGCAACAGTAGCGGAAATATACCCATACACAGCATCGGCAGCACCACCAATAAAGAGGCGGCTTGTAAACCTATCGCTGTGCTTAGGCGAATTTCTGTCAGCAACGGACCAGTAGAAGTGATCGTTGGGCGCAGCGTTATCGCCAACCCAGCAATCACCAGCATAGGAGACAACAAGGTCAGTATCGACGAAGGCGCCGTGGAGGAGATATGATCGGTACTCATGAATAATATAAAATCCGTATTAAGAAAGGCAGTACCAAAAAATCACCGCCTGAGTCGCCAAAAAAGCCGACGTCACTATATGCCGAACGTCGACTTTTTCAATAAGTACTACTTTTACAAACCGCTGATTAAACTGCTATTTAAAGCATCATTTAAAAAGGTTTGAACGGTAGGAACTTACCATCTAGAGTGATCACTGCGCGATCACCACCTTCTGGGTCAGCTACTTTTTTGATATCCATTTTGAAATTAATGGCACTGATGATACCATCACCAAATTGCTCATGAACCAAGGCTTTTAGCGTGGTGCCATATACCTGCATCATCTCATAAAAACGGTAGATTGTCGGGTCAGTAGGAATCTCACTACCAACGCTGCCTCGTGATGGAATGCATCGTAGTAACGCGATGGCGTCCTCATCAAGTCCTAAAGTTTCACCAACTTTTTGGGCGGCATCAGCAGGTAGCGGATGCTGACCTAGCAAAGCGGCAGTGACAAAGACATCACTCAAGCCTGTTCCTGAAGCGATTTGCTCGAATGATAGGTTCTTTGCCGCTTTGGCAGCAATGATGGTGTCCGTTAATGTTTGACGTGCGGTGTTGCTTACTTGAGACTGAATCATAATAATACCTTTTGAGGTTGGTAGTCGTTATTGGGTTAATGATGCTTATGAATCACTTGGGTTAATTGATTTTCTGATTATGCATAGTCATTGATAATGACAGTTATGTAACGCTAAACGGCGACTGCCAGTGGCGATATCGGATAAGCGCGAACCTCAGTGTGCGTGGCCAATGAGACAAATTCATTGGTCACGCCATCTAAGGCATCGATGTCACCGGACTCGATATCGTAAACCCAGCCATGTAGTGCCAAACGATTTTCACTTAGCGCCAAACGTATAGACGGATGGGTTTTGATATTTTCGATTTGGGCGATGACATTTTCACGAACCATAGAGGCGACTCGCTCGCTATCACTGGCATGTTTATGGGCTTCATTGACCACCCGTGCTGAGTCAGCGTAGCGTAGCCAGCTGCCTACCGCTGGCATATGATCCATGCAGGTGCAGTTGGCAATTGCAGTCATCGCGCCGCAGTCTGAGTGCCCGCAAATGACCACATCCGTGACTTTTAAAGCGGTAATAGCGTACTCAACTGACGCCGATACACCGCCAGGCTCAGGACCATAAGATGGGACGATATTACCCGCATTGCGAATCACAAACAGACCACCGGGTTCGTGTTGAGTAACAAGCTCGGGCACTAAGCGCTGTCTGAACAAGAAATAACAGCGTGCGCGGGTTTTGTTTGGTCGCCAAATTTTTGAATAATCGGCGCGCTTAGGATAGCGTCACTGTGAAATTTTAGAAAACCTTCAATAATACCTTTCATCGCGTTGGCCTCTGTGTAGTTGATGAAAGGAAGATACGCCGCTATCGTTATAAGGTAAAATACTGGTATATTATGTTGATAAAATTGCTTATGACCAAACCTTGATCAATCCTTATCCACACGAGATGACCATGATTCTTCGGCACATTAAGTATTTTTTGGCAGTGCAGAGTACCAAAGCTTTACCCAAGCAGCAGCGTCTTTATACGTGTCACAGCCAGCGTTATCACAGCAGATTAAAAGTTGGAGGAGGGTCTAGGCGCGACTTTATTTGATCGCTCTGGTCGCCGTGTCACATTGACCGATGCCGGTGACGTCTATGCGCGCTATGCCCATAGAGCCTTGCAGGATTTGGAGGAAGGACGGCGCGCCATCCACGACGTGCAGGATCTCAGTCGCTGCGTTGCGGATTGCGATTACGCCTACCTTTACCACGTATTTGCTTGGACCTTTAATCAAAGCGTTTCATACTCGTTATCCGAGCCTCACGCTAAGCGTGAAGGAGATGTCACAGGAGCAGATGGAAAAGCAAACTACTCGATGATGAGTTTGATGTGGGTATTGCTTTTGAAGATGTACAGTCTGCCGATATCGATACACAAACCTTGCTGATAGAGACGCTTGCACTGGTTGTTAGTAAACATCACCCTCTTGCCAAGCAAGCGGCGATTGATTTGCCAACGCTAACGCGCAGTCGCTGGTATTGCTGAGCGAGCCGCGAATTTGCCACGCGCGAACAGATTGAGCATTATTGTCGCCAGCATGACATTGCGCCAAACGTACTGATGGAGGCAAACTCGCTAAGCGCAGTGATCGAAATGGTTCGCCATACCCAACTGACCACCTTATTACCTTCCAACATCGCTCATAATTATGATGAGCTGGTGGCGATTACCTTAGCGCCGTCTTTGCTCCAGCGTACAGCGGTATTACTACAACGAAAAGGCGCGTATCAGAGTGCGGCGACCAAGGCATTTGTTGCGTTGGCACATGAGGTCTGTTCGAACACGGTTGAATCCAAGGCACTGTTTTTCAAATAGAATAAACTTAGAAAACGAACGGTCACGATGAGACAGGCAAAAGGTCAATGACGCAAACCTTAATTCACTACTTTTTTCACTTCGGCATGCCTTTAATAGTTGCCTATGTGTTTTTCCGCAATGATTATAAAAGGGTTTATCTGATACTGCTCGCCACTATGTTGGTTGATTTGGATCATCTGCTAGCAACGCCTATCTTCTCGCCCAATCGCTGTAGTATTAACTTTCACCCGCTGCACAGTTATTATGCAATGGCAGTATATGTGGCTATGTTAGTGCTGCCTAAGCCATATAGAGTCATAGGTTTGGGCTTACTGTTGCATATGCTGACGGATCTGAATGACTGCGTTATGACGTATGTCCAAATCCCCCAAGCGTTGGATGATGCGCCAGCTCGTGAGCTGGTCATCTGGTTTGCAATAGGTTTAAGTAGTATTTTTTAACTTTTCATCGCATGCTCATTAATCCCGTATTTATTATGGGCACCTTATATTTTCTAAAGAATCGGATTATTTACTGAGAATTTAGTTCTGCACTAAGCCTAAATTCAGTATCCAGACGATAAATATAGACAAAAAAAAGCCTCACTATTAATAAGTGAGGCTTTTTTGTTGAGTGGCTCGTTTAGCACTCTATACGGCAATGATTATTTGGCAACCGCTTTAAAGTTCGCTATTTGGTTTGCATTGGTAATGGTCAAGACAGGCACGTTATTGGCATTTTTGCTCATGCTATATTTACCATTTACGGTTGCTAGTGCGGCGCTATCAAAGCTGGCTTGTGGGGCAGGGCAAGCCATTCTTGTGCTTCTTACTGGACCCAAGGTTACCTCGCCATTTGCTACCTTATACTCAGCACTCATATTATTACAAGTATTCATCAAAGTAACGATGTTGCTTCCATTCGCCGTCATAAAATCGAGGGTTAATGGTTCGGTTGGATTAAAGAATAATGGAGTAATGGTTTCGCCCTTGGTGTTTTTGGCATCCACGAGTTGCCAATGATAGGCTTGCAAGGCATCCGAGGTAATAGGCTGGGTAACGGGTGCACTTGGCGTAGATGTGGTTTGACAACCTGCTGCCAATGTTCCCACTGCTAAAACGCTTACCATCATTACCTTGGTCATATTTTTCATATAAAGTCCTTTATTGCTTCAATTATTATATAGAGACATTTATCTCAAAATTATTGTGCTCGCTGCTCCAATAACTGATGACATGAGACACTAGCAGATGCAGGCATTATTACAAAGCAATGATAGCGATACAAGCGCCAGTAACCATTCAAATACCAAGTTGTTTTTATGTTGATATAGTCGGTTCAATATAATTTGGATACAAGGAAGGCAAGCGAAAGTACTACAAATAGTAGACTAAGCGAGCCTGACACCGTATCTGATTTATATAAGATTGACTATAAATCTTTAGCACGCCATATTGCTATTAGGCGACCACATCATTACGTTGAGATAGCAGATGGTTTGCTGGAATAGGAAACACATTGTCATAAATCCAGTTATAAACAAAAGCATGTACCAAGTAGAAAGTAGCCATTGTAATATCCATGAGAAAGGCTTGCCAAAGGCTGATGCCTAAGTGCCACGCAATTATTGGTAGGAATAATAACAGCAAACCACCTTCAAATAAAAAGGCATGCAACATCCGTAGTGGAACCGTCTTATGTACATTGCCGCGTAGCTTCAGCATGCTGTGGTCAAATAACAGGTTATAAAAATAGTTCCACAACGTCGCGATAATCGAAGCAGCCACGGCGATAAGACCTATCGACTGAATATCAAAGCCAAATAACCAGCTTGCCAACGGTACAAATATAATTAAACCTATTATCTCAAAACCCAAAGTATGACGAATACGATCTTTCACGGTGCGCATGAAGCTTCCTAGTTGAATCAGTTATTTTCGCGCCTATTATATCTGTTAAACTATTATAACCAAGTTAGAACCTATAGGATTTTTAGATAGATGAGCCTTTCATTAGAGCAATTGCAAGCCTTTGTCGCCACGGTAGAGACCGGTTCTTTCTCAGCCGCCGCCCGTTATCTAGGCAAGGCGCAGTCTGCTATTAGCACGGCGGTGTCAAATTTAGAAATTGATTTGGACAACAGCTTATTTGTCCGCAGTGGCCGCTATCCAGTCCTAACGCCAGCTGGAGAGCGCTTACTGGTAGAGGCGCGAGTGATATTAGAGCGTTGTGAACATTTTCGCGGGGTGGCTAAAAGTCTGGGCGAAGGAGTAGAGAGCCGATTGGTACTGGCGGTTGATGAGCTGTATCCCGAAGCAACGTTGGGCGGATTGATGGAAGAGTTTTCGCGCCGATTTCCTAGTGTGGAGCTGGAACTATTGTTTCCGCTGATGGAAGATGTCAGCCGCTTGGTGTTAGAAGATCGCGCCGATTTAGGCATTATGTGGCGTCAAGAGATACTACCTTCAGCGCTGAATTTTCATGGGCTTGGTTGGGTGTCGATGAAAATGGTGTGCGCGCCGAACCATGAGCTAGCTCGTCAGCCAGTGGGGTGGGAGGAGTTGAAACGCTATCGGCAATTGATGGTGGCAACACGCAATCATAGCGAAGAAAAAGCACGGTTGCGAATAGCATCTGATGTCTGGTGGGTCGAGAGCCAGTGGGTCATTGTTGAGCTGGTACAGCGCAATTTAGGCTGGGCATTCGTGCCTGAACACGTGGTCGCAAGCGCCTTGGAGAATGGTTATTTAGTCGCACCTATATTGGATTTTGACGATCATATTGGCCAGTGGCATTGGAGCTTATTTGGCATAAGCAGCGCCCATTAGGGAAGGCTGCTGCTTGGTTAAAGTCGGCAGCGATTGCGCTAAATAAGTGATCTTAAGCTGTGAATAGGGACTGTTGAAATGGTCGTCCATAAAGCTATAGATGGTTCGATCCAACGCATATTGCTAACGTAAATACACGATACAGCAGGGCGACAACAGTTGTCGTATGCTTTAATTAGGCGCTTCATTTTCTTCAATTTTTATATTAGTTATTGAGTGAGGAGGTTATGTAGTCAGAAAACAAAGCAATGTAGAGTGAACCCTCGAGGCGCAACGCTTCACCTTATAAATCTGCTATTGCTGTTAAATATCAAAAACTCTGACTTGTATCACTCATTATTCTTATAATCAACTAAATCCAAGCTACTAATAAATCATAGCCATAATAAAAGTGAGGCTAACAGACTTCTTATTGTCAAAATAAGTCTAGGGCATGACCTCAATCTGAACGAAAGCGCCTAACTAGGTTAAAAATGGCAAAAGCTTGCAAACGATATCAAGTATCTGGTGGATATCTCGATGTTATCTACGCTATTTTCCTTGTTTGGTTAACCTCTATCTCATTCTTATCACCATTTTCAAAATGAGAACATGCCCTAGTTAATCATTAAAAAACTATCATTCACTCACTTTACTTTTTAACGTTGCTCTAAAAGCGGCGGACAAGCTCGGCTGACTTAAATTTGCTCTGAGAATCAAAAAAAATTAAAACTACTACAAGCTACTGATATTCAAAATAAATTAAAAAATAAGGACAATATTATGACAAATATAACCAACACTTTTGAGCAAAAACGTATCGATAATTTAAATTGGTCAAGTGGATCAAAACTGCCTAAATCCATTCAAGATAAGGTACAAACTAAACCAAAGATACCGTTGTTTTATCTGCATAACGAGTCTATCAATAACTATGAAGATGATATCTACTTTGTGAATAGCGATGAGACATTGAGCTTTGTTGCTCCCTATGAGCTGATGAAGAGAGATCCAGATTGCTCTGAGGTAGTGGTTGCTGCCGAACCAAGTGAACGTGACATATCCCTCACTTATACCGATGTCTTGCCAAAGCAAGGCGTGAGAATTGATCGTCAACATATCATCTATGATAGTGATTATCTCAATCAGATTATTGTCTATACCATGAGTCGTGCTAGCAAGGAGATGTGGGGAATATGGCGTTTGAATGTGTGCGAAAAAGGCATGTTTTCGTCTTGTCCCTTGCTATGGGAAGGTGGCGCCAAACCCTTATCTGTTGTGAGTGCAGACAAACGAAATGATCCTAAAGATCGTCCTATTTTGCCTTGCGTATTGCCCATACGTCAGCAGTTATACCAGCAATGGGCGGAACATTATGACCACGCGAGTGCAAGCTTGATGAGGTCTATCACCGATATGATCTATCGTTATGACTTTGGTATTGTGGGATGTTATTACAATGATACTTGGGATGAGTACAGCAGTGAGGCGGAGCAGATTGCTAATCGTCTGATTCAAGGTGATGCCGATAGCGCCGATGAGGTTCTCGCGATGATGACTGCGGTCTATGACGTGTCATTTGGTGCTGGATATACGAGGATTCCTATGGATGTCGCTGAGCGCATTTATGGTCTATGGTTGAATCATAAAAGTAATGCTAATAAATAAAAATAAGCCTTAAAAGGAGAGCACTATGATGTTTCCTATTGAAAATAATGACACGTTTTTACTATTCTTTCACGGTCTTGATTCAAGCAATGAAACCACCAAATATACTTGTATTAGCCGTAAGCCCAAAACCTGCCAAACCGTCAATTATCGAGAAAATTTCAACGAGATTTTCGATATTTATGAGGCGTTAATTTTAGAAAAAATGAAGCAGTATCCGCGAGTCGTCTTGGCAGGGCACTCACTTGGTGGCTGGTTTGCCAATCATTTCGCCCACAAATACAATTTGCGTGTGCTATTAATAGCGCCTTGCATTTATCCCAATGAGGTTTTAGTCGATCGCATACAAGACGTGGCTGATATGAAACTGTCATTTCCGACCTCGAATACTGAGATGGTAAGAGTCATGGTTGAGGTTGATGATGAATGCTTAGATGTAGCCGTCGCCAGACGCACGCTCGTCAACTTACCTGATAGCTGGGAAGTAGAGTATTTTGAGCGTGGTCATCACCGTATCGCCCGTAGCGAAGATATTTGGTATCACTTGGTTCATCTGTGCGAAGACCCCATTGTCTGGATGGATGACGCGACATATCATGGTGAAGATTAAATACCATCAGCCTTGCAGTAAGGCCTTATTAATTACTATTATAAAGAACTAAAAAACTATCGTGGGTTTAACGGTTTGCCAAGTTTTTCAAAAATCACTTAGCAAACATTGCAACTTCCAGCACGATATAAAACCACTCTGGTAAAGCGCATGAGCCTGTACTCCGACAAGGCTATCCATGCCTGATTTGACTTGCCTATTTGGGCTTGTTCTTATTGTCGGAGTTCAGGAGTCACTGATGTCTCATATCAATAGCCAAAATCTCACGCCTTCCAAATATACTCATCGTTATACGCCGCGGCATCTTTTGGCAAAAGAGGCGGTTAGCCAAATAGAGAAATGTGAACGACGTTCGCAAGATATTGTCCAAGCCATGGGTTATCCGCCAAAACACATCATATCCGCCTGTGATCGTTTGCGTCATGTATTGTCTAGCGACATACTAGGACTTAATGCGACAGAGATTGATACATATTTCACTGCTCATGAATTCTTAAAAGCACTATTATCCGTGCTCGATATAAAGTACGACACCTTTGCAGAGGATATTGCTCAAATTCAATATGACTTGGCGCATTATCCTTATCCGCTACCGAAATACAGCTTGCAAGCCAAGATTGATTTTAAGTGGAGCGGCGGGGCAAATTGGATGTCGCGCGGCGTGGCTAGCAGTAAGGCTGTTGCGTATTTACCGCAAAATATTGCCAAAATGAATGCGGCAAAGCGTGAGTTGGTGATTCAACAATGTCTGGCTGCGCATTATGCAGAATATAACGGTCACTTGCCGTATAATGGCGTGATTAACGGTTATCAACTTATCATTGAACAGCGTCATGAGATGGTTGATAGCATCGCGTATGATCTACCGCAGTGTGAGTAAGATGTGATACATCACTCATCAATTGGTAGCATTAACATTTAACACAGCATACCCAAATAAAAAGGCCGTCCCAAATGACCGATACTAATCCGTATAATTTTGCACCTTTGCAACCAACTGGTAGAAACGAGACCGATACTGCCAACACTTATGCGCCTGAAGACATGATTAAAATATATGAGCAGCAGTTTTTGATACCAGTACCTGAAGAAAAGCTGACCGAGTTTTTACCCGCGCTAAAGAGTTTTTATGATATTGACAATCATACGTTAGACGTCAGTGCCATTATTTTTGACGCAATCGCAGAGTCCGCTATCATTTACAACCATAAGGTCAAAGTGGGCGACTATCAAATATTAGGTGGATTGATAGAGGAAGCAATTGAATACGATGAAGACAGTGATGAAAACAATAAAGATGACCAAGCCACTGAAGACAAAGACATTCAAGCCTATACACTAGAATGTAAGCGCACTTTTTTCATTAATGAGGTAGAGATACCTTATCATTTCAACTTGTTTATTTATGGTGACGGTTATTCTACTTTAACCAAAAAAGAAACCGTGCTAGAAAAAATGTACTGGTTCGTTAGAGGAAGATTTGAAGAAAATCTATTAGACGACACTGAAGATAATGACAGTTTAGACTCGATCAATGAGCAGCTAGCCAGTTTGGGTATTCGGGAAATGGATTTGACCACCATAGACGAAGTAATAAGCTATGTGGAAGACAGTATCATAGATGATGCCATGGTAGAGGCGCTTAACAAGTTATTAGATGCGGCTGAGTAGGTAGCTATCCGTAAAATTGATGTCAGGACAACACGTTTTAACGTCAGTTTTTATGAGAGCCGTTGTAAAAGAATATTTATATAAGATCAGCTATAAAAGACTATTGATATAAGGCACATTGCTATGCAACAAACACAGAATTCTGTGGATCAAAGACAAGATATTGTAGAACACAGACCCGTATTTATGCCGAGAACCAACAGTGATAATCTGGTAAAAACAGACATGGTTAGGTTTGAGCGGCATGTGGGATTTGCCAGTCGCCAAAAGAAAAAATCCATCAATGATATGCATCAAGTCATTCGCAAAAAGTATGGCTTTAGTCATGTCCTTGAGCTATCGAGCAAGTCTGGCAATAAATTGAGTTTTCCGCTGAGTCCATTGAGCTTGAAGCTAACAAATGAACAAGATGGGCAGCAGTACAGTGTCGAAAATGCCTTTCAAAGCAGTATGGTTTTTGAGGATGGTGGTCCCTATACTGACTTGTTAAGTGCGCCGCCAAGACAAGCCAGAAAGGACGAGCGCTTAATAACCTCGGGTGAACTGATTGGCTATAATTATTTTGGCATGGAGTGGAGCGTAGAGCCATTAACCACATTTTATGACTGGCTCTATGTGAATGCCTTAAAGCAAAACCCGCATTTGCATGAAGAAGTTATGCAGTATCAAGCCTTTACGGATCGTGAGTTTAATCCTAAAAAGTCTATCCATTGTGCGGCTTATGCACTGGCAATGTTTGTAGCGCTCAATAAACGCGAGTTGCTCGATAACATTGAAGACCCCGCAGTATTTTTTAATTTATATCATGAATTCAAAATAAGTAATACTGAGCAGCTTTTGGAAGCGGGTTGGGTTTGATCGTTAAAGCGGTAATTTATGTAGTAAAAATTATCAAGATAAACTTATGCTAACCAAGTGACTTTATGATATATGAGAATAGCCAAGCTTGTCTTGGCTTTTTCATGCCTAAAAATTTTCATACCTAAAAAATCAAGCACCTTAGTCTGGTTGATTTTAGCGTTATATATTTCAACAGAACGCTTATTACTCTTAATTATGTAGATGCGATGTAAACTTACGAATACTAGGGCATGTCCTCATTTTAAAAATGGCGATAAAAATGAGATAAATTGCAGTCAAACAAGGAAAATAGCGCAGATAATATCGAGATATTAAGAAGCTATTTGACGCCGTTTGGCAAAGTTTAGCCATTTTTAACCCATTTAGATAACTATCGATTGAATTGAGGACACGCCCTAAATATGACTATAACTCTAGAAAATTAGAAAAAAAATCCCCACTTATTATTTAAGAAATACGCGTTTTAGAAATATAGAAGAGGCGCGACAAGTGACCTATCCCGTCAAATCCGTAGACCTCAATTTGGGAAACTTTAGCTACATGATATGAAGATAGGTGTAGTGGTTAACTGACTTAGTATACATAAAAATAATGCAAATACTAATGATAACTATTATCATTAGTATTTGCATTATTTTTATAATGTTGCTAAAGTGTGCACTCTTTATTAATAAGCATCGATCAGTTCTTTGCGTGCTCTATTTTCAAGGTCTTATCGATATCAATGCTTCATTTATTCTGTTGTTATAACATTAAAAAATAACCACTTTTGCATGCTTTTCTAGTGCTTACCCATAATGTTATAGCGAATCTGCTCTATCAGAAAATTTGCAAAGTATTGGTAAACACTAAATATTTCTAGGATTTTCATCTATGCCAACATTACCAATTTCTTCTGCTTCTATAAATGCTCTTTACCTACCAAAGCCGTTACGCTTAGCGACTGGCAAAGCTTTGCTTGGCATTGCTATCGCTTCTATTTTGAGTACAACTGCATTCGCAGCTGAGATAGATAGCCGTAACGTACCACAAATAGCAGCGCAAGAAATTGATGAACAGCAGACAATGCCTTCTGTTGAGCTAGATACCATTGTTGTTAAGGCGGCAAGAGAGGAGCTTGAACAAGCAGCTGGGCTTTCAGTGATTAGTGAAGAGGCTATCAAAAAAGCTTCTATTTCCAATGATATTGCAGAGATCGTGCGCAAAATGCCTGGGGTTAACCTATCTGGCTCGTCTACTTCTGGTCAGCGCGGTAATCAGCGCCAGATTGACCTACGTGGTATGGGCCCGAATAACACGCTGATTTTAATCGACGGCCGTCCTGTTACTTCTCGTAATGCCGTTCGCCCTGGTAGGGCTAGCGAGCAAGATACCCGTGGAGACTCGCAATGGGTGCCGCCGAGCGCTATTGAACGAATCGAAGTATTGCGTGGTCCAGCCGCGGCTCGCTATGGTTCTGGTAGTATGGGCGGGGTAGTCAACATCATTACTAAAGCGCCTACTAAAAAAGAATTTTCGGTCACTGGTCACTACGAGTCCCCAGAGAGTGACTTGGAAGGTAAAGACTGGCGCACCAATATCAATATGGCTGGTTCTTTAAGCGACAAGCTGTCCTTCCGTACTACGCTTGGTTACCACGACAGTGAAGGCGATGACCCTTATATCAATGCCGAAGACGCCCAAATTGTAGATGGGCGTGACGGACCAGTCGCTTCTATTGCAGCTGGGGTTGAAGGCGTAGAGAATATAGATGTCCGCCAGCTCTTTGAATACGCTATGGATGCGATGAACACGGTAGGTTTTGAAGTCAACTATAGTACCCAGGATAATCGCTGGGCGGGCGACTCACAATTTCAAAATGTCAATAATGATTTGGTCGAAACCTTAGCTGGAGAATCTACCAATAAGATGCGACGCTATGGTGCTGCCATCACGCACCGTGGTGATTATGACAATACCCGTAGCAATAGCTATTTAGAGTTTAGCCGTACCAATAATGAGCGTTTGGCTGAAGGCACGGCTGGTGGAGGTGAAGGTCAAATTAAACCACCAGCCGCAGGCGAGGACTATAACTGGAACGAGGCGACCTATGACACACTAAACGCCAAGTCAGAGTGGGATATATTCTTTGATCGTCATACGTTGACTGCAGGCGCTGAGTTCCGTGGTGAAAAACTGACCAATCCTTTAGTGTCTGACTTAACCTTTGATGATGGTTTTGACTTCGGCGATGTCGAAACTGACCCTGCTAAGCGTGATCCAAAATCAGATGCTTACCTCGTCGGTGCTTATGTAGAAGATAACTACCAAATCACTCCAGACTGGTATGTAACGCCAGGGTTACGTTTTGATTATCACAGTGAAGCAGGGAGTAATTGGTCACCAAGTATCAATACCACGTGGGATTTTAGCCCTAACTGGTCAGTTAAAACCGGCATTAGTCGCGCTTTTAAGGCGCCTGAGCTCTACTTATTAGATCCTAACTACATCTATTACACCAAGGGTAATGGCTGTCCTTCTTGGGTGCCTGAAGATCAACGGGGCTGTCAAGTGCTGGGCAACCCTGATCTTGAGCATGAAACTTCTTGGAACAAAGAGCTGACTTTTACCTATGATGATGGCACAGGGCTGAATGCGGGCTTGACGTATTATCATAATGCCTATGATAACCGTATTGGTGCGGGTGTAGACCAGCGTAGCAGTAGATTCGGCGACTAACCGTTCTATCTTCCAGTGGGAGAACCAAGGTGAAGCCATCATTGAAGGTCTTGAAGGCTTTGTCACAGTTCCAGTGACTGACGCACTCTCTTGGTACACCAACGTTACGGGAAATCTGCGTTCAGAACGTAAAGATACGGGTGAGCCGCTATCGCTAATTCCTAAATTTACTGTAAATTCCAATGTTAACTGGGACATTACCTCTCGCTGGAATGCCGACTTAGGCGTCAGCTATTATGGCACCATTGATGCACCTGAAATTTCGGTTACTACTGGTGATGAACTGAGTACCTTAAAGTTAGACCGTAAGCCTTATGCGCTGGCAAATATCAGCACTCGCTATAATCTAACCGACAGTGTTACCGTTGGAGCAGGGATCAAAAACCTATTTGATAAGCAAATTAAGCGCGAAGGCACGGGTACCAATGCGGGTGCTCGAACCTTTAATGAGCCAGGCCGTGCTTATGTGTTTGATGTTAGTTTTGATTTCTAATCTTTAGATATAGTATTTTCTTTAGGACGCAAAAAGGTCTGAACTAATTGTTCAGACCTTTTGATTTGTACAACCAATCTTACTTATGATCTTACAAACAATCATTAAAACAGATAACACATAGCCATCATCTTGTAGTTCTTAATTGAATTTGGTTGAAAAAATAGTTAACAGTCATTTCTATTAAAATATTACCTATATTTTATGAACAGCATTTCTTATATGGATTCATCTTTTTAATTTATTAGACAGCAGGTTATAAGCTATCGACAATCACTGGGCGACTTTGATGATTGAGTACGGTAACATCGACGTTATACAGATCCTTCATGGTTGTTTGGGTGATGACCTCTGCAGGTTGACCGACAGCCATTACCTGACCCTCTTTCATAGTGACCACGGTATCGGCGAACTGCGCAGCTTGATTGATATCGTGCAGCACAATGACCACGGTTTTTTGCTGGCTATGACTCAATTCGCGCAGCTCACGCATCAGGCGACCAGCATGATACATATCTAAATTATTGAGCGGCTCATCGAGCAATAAGTAAGGCGTATCTTGGCAAACAATCATCGCAATCAATACTCGCTGACGCTGACCACCTGATAGTGTCGATAAAAAACGCTCGGCTAATGGCGCAAGCTCAAAACGTTCGATAATTTCTTGCACTTTTTGCTGATCATCAGCCGTTGGTTGCCCTTGATGATAAGGGTAGCGCCCAAACATCAGCAGCTCATGCACGCGTAGTCGCCCTTGTACGTGGTTATCTTGCCCAAGCATCGCAACAGTTTTGGACAAAGTTCGCGCATGACAGCTAGCAATATCACGTTCCTCATTATCTACAGCGAAACTGACTTGTCCCGACTGTAACGGTTGCAAGCGTGCCATCACCGAAAATAAGGTAGATTTACCCGCCCCATTGGGGCCAATCAGAGCAATCACTTGTGCGCTTGTACGACAACGTGATGTTATGAAGAATTTGCTGTTTGCCAATATGGTGCGAGATGTTATTGAGTTTAATCATAATAATTCTTATTTTTACAAAGGATCTGATTTTCTTACCAATATTTCAATGATTTTTAGATGATTGGCTATTAGGTCAATGACTATTAAATCAGCGCGGTATTAACGACGCTGAGTCATAAAAATCAATATTAAGAATACCAAGCCACCAGCCAATTCAATGACGACCGATAGCACACCCGCCATGCCCAATAGTTGCTCAAATATCGTCTGACCGAGTACCAAGCAAATCATCGCCACCAAACAGACCAATATCAGACGCTCGCTGTGATACATATGCCGAGCGATACGATTGGTTAGCGCACAAACCAACAGCCCAAAGAAGGTCACTGGACCGACCAATGAGGTTGCCGTGGCGACCAATACCGCAATGACCGTTAATAGCCCAAATGCCAAGCGTTGATAGTTGATACCGAGGTTAATGGCTTGTGATTTGCCAAGCATCAATACGTCACATTGATAACGCCAGCGCCAGATAAACAGTGCGCTAATGGCACAGATAACAATGCTGATACCAAGCAGCTGAGGATTGACTGTATTGAATTGTGCGTAACTGGCAGATTGCACGACGACGAAATCATCAGGATTGATCAATCTGGCAATCAGGGCTGATAAGCTACGAAACAAGACCCCATAATAATGAGGCTGCCCGTGTTGATTAACCACGGCGGTATAGAAGCACGGCGATTTTTAGAACTTAGACCACGGCTTGCGCTTTTTTGCCAACTCGTTGATGCGGCTGGTAAAGTAGGGCGGGCTTTGACGCTGGTCTGCGCACGAGAGGAAAATAATGGCATATCAGCTACTGGCTTAAAGTGAGGGTTGGCAACTGACAGTGATGACAGTTGCCTAAAAACGAATGACGCTTATTTAACATGTTGCTTGTTTAGCATATTGCTTGTTTAGCATATTGCTTGTTTAGCATATTGCTTATTTAACGCATCATTTATTTAGCGTTAGCAAAAGCCTCTTTAATGGTCGTCAAATCCTGCATCCATTGATAATAACCGCCAAAGGCAAGATATGAGTCTGGGCTAAGGTAAACCACTTGATTCTTACTCCATGCGTTGGTTTGCGCGACCAATGGATTGTCCAATACGGCTTTGGCACCAGCACCATCTTCACCAATGGCGGCACTGCGATCGACGACGAATAACCAGTCTGGATTGGTTTTTTGTATGTATTCAAACGAGATTGGCTGACCGTGATTACCATCTTTAATTTGATTATCTGCTATTGGGATATTAAGTACGGTATGAATAAAACCATAGCGTGACTCAGTACCATATACGGACATTTTATTGCCATTGACCATGACCACTAAGCCTTTACCTTTATCTTTGGTGGCAGCTTTGGTTTCTGCTAACAGACCATCGATGTCACCTTGTAGTTTTGCCGCTTGCTCGCTTTTACCGAATAAAGCGCCTAAGTCAGACAAGCGACGTTTGCTCGATTCATAAATATCGGCAGTATCGACACTCATATCAAGAGTAGGAGCAATACTTGCTAATTCATCATATTTTTTAGCAGTGCGACTCCCAATCAATATTGCCTGTGGTTGTAGTGCATTCAAGGCTTCAAGATTCGGTTCAAACAATGTACCTACTTCTTTTGGCTCCGGTTGATTTTTTGCTTGCAGATTGTCTAACAACATATTGCTTGGCATACCTTGAATAGGTACTTCAAGAGCCGCTAAATCTTGCATTAACGTCATGTCATATACTGCAATGGGTGACGGATTAACTGGTAAGCTTATCTCACCTTTTGCAGTATCAATTTTTATACTAGTGGTAGATTCGCCATTATTCGTAGCATTCGATACGGTATCTGCCGTTTCATTCTCTGTTGTAATCGTTGCAGTTTCAGAATCGCTAGAGTCGGGTGAGGTACAGCCTGTCAAGCTGGCGGTAGCTATTAATGTTGCCATCATAGTTGTTAATAAAGGACGTTTGAATACGGGCACTGGTATAGAGAGTAAATTAGTAAACATAGGTAACTCATTATTTACAAGTTATAGAAAGTTGATTAATCAAATGACTGCAAAATATGGGATGGTTAGTAAAGAGGCTGCATAGCAGTATTCATAACGGCGCTCTTCGCCATTTAATTTGTCTTTAAGGCTATTGACTACTTCAGGATTAATGCTTACTTGAACTTTTTTAAAGTTCAAAAGAGTAAACAGCGATTATCATAAAGTAGTTAACAGTATTTATCAATGATAATGAGAATTATTATCATTTTTGATTTTAGCTTCATAGGCTGAGGTATTTAGCTCTAGCGAGAATTTTCAGTAGTGACTTAGTGGTAGGAAGAATTCTTCTTGAGTACATGAAGATGAGAGAGGGTGCTTTGTAAGCGGGAATAAATATTTAAAAGATAGTTATTAAATTTATTGATAATAGTTATCATTTGCATTAACATTGCTATTACATTTTGTTTAATAAAATTATTAGGCTGTTATGGGTTCAACAAGTTTCAATATGCCATCAGTTAAATTAACATCCACAGTTATGGGTTGTGTTGTCGCATTACATTTGCTGACAGCAATCGTATTGGTGATGGTCAAAACCCCTGTGATTACTATTAAGCCACTTGAAATAACACCGCCTATAGAAATACAGTTGGTGTCAGAAGTTACGACAATTGCAGAGCCAGTGATGGCAGTCGCAGAAGTCGAACCTATTAAAGCGCCTAAACCACAATCTGTTAGCGTACCTGAGGCAAAACCAGAGCCAAAAAAAGCAGTGCAACCAGTTGTGAGGAAGGAGAAACCAAAGCCTCAGGTTGATACTAAGCCAGATACTACGACAACAAAAATAGTAGAGAGCAAGCCTGTCATCAAACAACCAATAAAATCACAAGAATCAGACGCAGCAGCTCAAGCAAGCGCTTTAGCAGCCGATAACGAACGTAAAATATTGGCAGCACAGACTGAAAAGGCTAATCAACAAACGCATGCTAAAGCTATGCGCGAGGCTCAGGCTGCAGCGGATACCAAAGCAAAGGCAGATCGTGAAGCGCAAGCCGTATCCGATGCCAAAGCTGCACAAGCCGCCCGTGCAAAAGCTGAAGCCGCGACTCGTGAGAAAGCTAATCAACAAGCTGCTGCTGCAAGTAATACACCAGTCAATTTCACTGCGACCAACGCTAACTGGGCATCAGCACCGAGTTTTAGTTTTCCTGCTCGTGCCAGACGAGGTGCTAGATCAGGGGAAACCTTTAGAGTTGTCTTGGTACTACAAGTTAATAAGCAAGGCAGCATAGATAATGTGAGCTTAGCGCAATCTTCTGGCAACGCCGCACTCGATAGGGATGCTCAACAACAAGTACTTTCTGGTAAATTTAAACCCTTTACGAAAAATGGCGTACCAGTGGTGGGTAATGTAACTTTACCTATCAGTTATGCAGCACCATAAAATTTAGTTATTTAACGAGCCTATTATTTTTAGAGCATCATTACTGATGATTTTTCATGATAAGTGGATATGCGGTACTCGCAAAAAACTCATATGATTGCATAACATATTAAGGAGTCTGATATGAATTTTACAAGCTACTGGCAATACAGCGATTTGGTGACCAAAAGCTTGTTTTTCTTGCTATTGGTCTTATCGGTGCTCTCTTGGGTAACTGGTATTATTCGTATATTACAAAGCCGAAAATTGGCCGCCTGTGTTGCTGATGATTTGAGTCAGCAGGTTGAGATGAAGCGTTCAGCTGTGATTAACTCTGATGCTGCTATGCATCGATTAGTCATTGAGCAAGCATTATTAAAGCATATCGGGCGTTACCGTTTTGCTAGCGAACGCGGCCTACCTATTTTAGGTACCACTGCAGCGATCGCGCCATTTATTGGGTTATTTGGTACAGTGTGGGGTATTTTTCACGCGTTACATAATATCGGTACCAGTGGGCAAGCAGGACTTGGACAAGTGGCAGGACCAGTTGGCGAGGCGCTCATTATGACAGGTCTCGGTATTGCCGTCGCAATTCCAGCAGTGGTGTTTATAACCTTGCCGTACGTATCAATCGACGGGTAATGTACCATGCCAATGATAGAGCCCATGATTTATTGGCGCAGTCTGTTGATTTAGCAGCAATGCAACCTTCAATGGAGCCTCATAATGTAGCTGAAAAGCAAGGCATAACCACTAATGTCACTTTTAGTAAGAGTGCTCATAGCAATAGTAGTATTCATACTGATACACAAGAGGCTTACCAACAGTAGCATTGCTAGATTTTATTTATAGTCAGAGCACTTTTGAACCGATACGGTGTTGCCCGCCCTAAATGTACTCAGTGTACTATCTGCGGTCGGTCGCCTTGTAGCGTTTCTAAAATTCCTTGACTATATAAAGTTGTTGTAAATGCCAGCGCTGGATGGCTTTTTTAAAGCAAAAGTTTATGATTTTGTATAAGACTGACACACGATAGAGAATATTATGGCATTTCAGTTAAGTGATGATAACATCCAAAGTATGAATGAGATGAACCTCATTCCACTGATTGATATCATGTTGGTATTGATGATTATCTTTTTATTGACAGCGACTGTTTTGAATCCAACAGTACCGCTCGATTTACCCAAAACCAGTGCGCTAATCAATGAGCAGCCACCTGAAGCAATCCAAATTAGTATAGATAAAGATGCTGGTATTTTCTGGGATAGCGATCCTATTAGTATGGAAGAACTAGGGGTGCGTCTACAACAGCAAAGTGGAGCTGGTAAAGACCCTTCCGTGCTATTAAGAGCAGATAAAGAAAGTAGATATGAGACGGTGGCACAGGTACTAGCGGTAGCCAGTCAAGCAGGGCTGAGCAAAATAGCCTTTGTAAATGAATAGTAATGAAAACTAGGAGCTATTTAGCAGAGTTGGCTTTCAATATAATCAATCCCGCTATTATTAAATACAAATAAGATAATAATAAACATAAATATCATAACAACCTTTCTCTCCCGCCTTGCTTGGGTAACCTAGCGAGGTTTTTCTTATCTAGTAGATAAGGTCTGAGTGCTAAATGTATCTTGAACATACTCAATCTTAAAATCACTCATCGCTAGGAGGTCTAAACCATAATTATTAAGGTAATGATTTTTTAAGAAATAGGTATCATTCCAATTGATATGGGAGGGAGTTGAAGAGTCTTAAAGTATAGGTCTTAAAATATCTGCTATAGATCAATAAAAATAAGCCTACAGTTTTTCTATTAAAAGGAGCCCATCCCAGATTCTGTGTAACTGCCGTTTAGATTAAATGCTTGCTGATACGATCGTCAAACATAATCATAAAACGATTAAGAGCAGACGTTCAGTTACGAATAGGCATCGACCATTTTTTGGATGCCTGCTGGGTTACTAGGTACACCACTTTGAAAGCAGCTTGATCAGACGGGGACACCTGACGCTTATTCACCGCTGCCCGAATCACACTGTTTAGCGACTCGATAGTATTGGTGGTATATATGACTTTTCTGATGTCTTTAGGGTAATTAAACAATACCGTTAAGCCTTCCCAGTTATTGCGCCAAGACTTGATGACATGTGGGTATTCTTTGCCCCATATCTCATCGAAATGCTCAACGTTGGCCTCTGCCATCTCAAGCGTATCAGCCCATAGATGACCTTTAAGTCAGCCGCTACGGCCTTTTTATCCGTCCAGGGTACAAAATTCATTGAATAGCGCACCATATGCACGATACACAGCTGCCCCTGTGCTTTGGGGTAGACGGTGTTAATGGCATCAGGGAAGCCCTTTAGATCATCGACACAGGCGATTAAGATGTCTTGTACTCCACGGTTTTGTAGTTCAGTGAGAACGCCCCCCAGAAATTAGCGCCCTCGTTCTCTGACAGCCACATACCAAGTAACTCTTTTTTACCGTCAAGATTAACGCCTAGAGCTAAGTAAATAGCATTGTTGATGATCTGCTTGTCTTGACGTACTTTAATGACAATGCAGTCTAGATAGACAATAGGATAGATGCTGTTAAGTGGTCTATTCTGCCACGCAGTGATGTCCTCCAAGATGTTGTCAGTGACTCTTGAAACTAAGCTATTTGAGATATCTACATTGTATAGCTCTTTAATGGTTTCGAAGATCTGAGTGGTGGTTTGACCTTTGACCTTTGGCGTATGAGCGAGGAGAAGCAAGTGTCCGGGGGACAGTTGCCCGAAGCGCAAGACTGTGCCTGTAGTGAAATATGATTTTATTATCAAGACCAGTAATACGACTTTGATGCTTACTGACCAGCACAGGCTCAAAGCTGCTATCACGGTCTCTTGGAGTTGAGACCTCAAGATCGCCGATGTCACTGCGGACTGTCTTTTTAGTGTGACCATTACGCTTATTGGGCTTATCTGCCTTTTCATGCTTGGGGTAGCCAAGATGATCTTCCATCTCAGCTTCAAGGGCAGTGTCGATGAAGGATGTCATCAAAGCTATTCATGTTACCAGCCATTAGCTCAGCCAGTTTTTTAATGTCAGATTGGGTAGTCATTGCTTATTCTCCGGTTAGTGGATTATAAGCAGTTACACAAATTTTGGGAAACTCCCATTAAAAGTCAGTCTTAGAAACGTTTTAAGCTCTCCAATAGAGAGGTTGTAAATACTTCTCCGTGTGATTGATTGTAAAACTGATAACTACAACTCTTCTCAAAGTGGTCACAGATTTCCTTGGCGAATTCTTTTTTACTCATCAGAGTGGGCACTACTACTGGGATAGTGGTTTGCTCTGCAGAGTGACTAAAAGTGAGTCGTATTTGTTTGTGTTTATTATTGGATATATCTGCAAGTTGCGCTTTAGGAAGGTTTTGATACGCTTGCCAATAGTTAATCATCTCTCCATCTTGCCACCATAGCGAAGGATCAGCACTGAAGTACTGCTGATAAGCTTCAGGGTGCTTGAACAAATTATACAATACAAACAAACCACCGTAAGAGTGTCCCCAAATCGCTCTTGCTTTGGTTTTTCGCCTAGCTGCTCATATACCCACGGCTTAATTTCTTTTTCTATCAGCCCATAAAAATGCTCTGCACCACCATTTAATCGCTCTTTACCTTCTTCTGTAAACGCACTGTTATCTATAGTGTTGGCTAATAATGGTGGGGTATAGTCGTAGGCGCGGGCATCGACATCGAAGCGATAAGGTGTTTGGTAACCTATAAAGACTAAAGCAGGCGCTGATTTTTTTGGCGTAGACTTGGATAAGGCGCGCAGCGTTTCTGTATCTAAATCATCAATAGCCGCATTACCATCCAGTATATAAAGTAATTTACTAGGAGTTTTTACAGAATTGTTAGAGAGTTGATGATCGGTTGTTTGCTCAGGAATAGCTAACCATACTTGATAATGACGAGGTTTTGCATAGGCTTTCAGCGTTTTCAATTGTGAATCTGTTACGCTAGAGGAGGGTAGTTCTGGTGCAGGTTTAATGAAGGTATGATATACGAAACGATATCCGGTATCTTTGGCATGCAATAAGCTCATATCTACTGTCTTGGTCAAGTCAGGTTTAGCATAGCTTGGTGACATCATTACTCCTGCTATGGTTATCGTTATAATTGCAAATTTTGTCTGAAATTTTGACATACCTATCCTTTATCATATTCAAAAAGCCTTGAGCATAGTATTGCTTATATGAAAACTGTAAGAGAATTAACAAATGTATTTTATATCCTTGATAAGGATTGACAACTAGTTGCATTATCGTAATAATAATGCATATGATAATCGTTATCAATTACAATTTTTTTCTAGTAGTTCTGCATTTCACAAAAATCCTTCTTATGAGATTAAATTATGTCACGTTCAACTCAGTCATGTTTCAGCAAAAATCTATTATCTAAATTTTCAGTTTTATCTATTGCGCTGTTATCTTTAGGGGTTATAGGATGTCAAAATACGATGTCACCATCGAGCGTAACGCCTGTATCTACCTCTCATTCTGTGATCAACGGTCTCATGAAAACGCAAAGCAACTATGCCGATAGTCGTTATTTGACGATTGACGGCAAAGACTATCCCGTTTCTGAAAACTCTGCTCGAGTAGTCATCAATAAAAGCGAAAAATGCACCAGAATTGGTCGCAGATATTTTTGATGGAAAAGGTAAAGTTGCGGTACCAGGTTATAAAGTGATGTTGATGGCTCGAACCAATTCAGTCGCTGTAGAAGCCAGAAAGCTAGATAATGGTAAAGTTATCGATAATCGCATGATTCACCGTGGCAGCAAGTCTCTTGTTGGTATTCCTGTTGTCAACGGACAAGCAAAACTTGATCAGGCACAATTATTAGATTTCGATATTATTTATGATGATTTAACGAAAGTCGTTGCAGAGGGCGAAGTGGTCAAACCACGGGGTACAAAATTAACCAAAGCAGAGACACCCATTACCAATAAGAAAGTGGTCGTGCATTCACTGACCTTGCCGAACATTGCTAGCGGTGAAAGTGCAGGTGGTGGTGTTAATTTCGAAGCCAGTGCAACGGTAGACGGTAAAGTTGTCAAAACTGGCGCTAATAGTGCCTTCAATATCTTTTATACCGCTACTAGTGATAATGCTAGAGGATTTTAGTTGTTGAGTGCTAACCGGTAAGAGCAGGCTCTGACTTCACTAGATGAAGTTAGAGTTGTTTTTATTTAATAGCTATCTGTTTTTAATGCCATTAACAAACCCAATGGGTTATCTACTATGGCTTTAAGGAATACTAACGTGGTTCATAATACCTCAAATCAATCCTCGCATTTTAGACTGTCACCGCTGTGCTATTCTATATTATCTTTACTCTTTATGTCACCAGCGATAGCGGCTGAATCAGAAGATAGTGCTGATGCATTGCCTAGTACCACTTTAGATACGATTGTGGTAACCGTGAACCCTTTATATGCCATTGATCCAAGTGAAGATAATGACTTATATAATGCCAATGTCGCGACGGTCGGTACCAAGATAACAGATTATCTAGAAAATATTCCCCAGTCTATCAGTTTGATCACCCAAGCAAAAATTGATGACTTAAATCTTGATACGTTAGACCAAATTGCTAAGCGCACGACCGGTTTACGAGTTCTGAAAGATGATGATGGGCGCTCATCTATTTACTCTCGTGGTTATGAATATGATCAATATAGTATTGTGGGCGGTGTGGTGAATTTGGTTCGAAAGCGTGGTAAAGCCAATATTAGCAATCCAGAATGCTATGGCGTATCTGCTGGTCTTCAGGGCAGCTTGAGCGCCGATGACAGTCTCATTGGTCGCACGGTGCTGCAATACAATCAGCGCTCCAATTCAGTAGTTGATGACATCTGTGGTAAATACAATCAAAACGGTACGACCTACGTCAGTGTTGATAAGCAATTGAATGATACCAGTAAATTTGGTCTGGGTTATTTGATGTAAGATCGACAAATCACCCCCAATAATGGTCTGCCTACCTTTGCTGATAAATCTTTAATCTCCCTACCTAATAATGATTTTTATGGGGCTAAGTGGAACGACTTTAACAGTCAGAGCCATGATGTGTTTGCTGATTTTGAGCATCGTCTGGCTAGTGCTGGTGTCATAAGTGTCGGTATTCGCTATTCTGATAGAGAGGCTGATTATCATTATGCCTAAGTTGCAGGTATCTGGTGGTTATAGCTATCTAGATAGTGATATCAAACAGACCTCAATACCGGTCAATTAAACGTTTATAACCTGTTAAATAAAGACCGTTATGTCCGCGTCGGCTCACTCAATACCTCTAATATGCCAGGTGATGAGCGTGAAGTAAAAGCGTCGCTGTCTTATAAGTTCTAGTTTGAACCATAGTTAAAAGTATTGTTATCACACAATATTAATGGATCAGGCGATTGAGTGAATCATGCGCCTTGAGCTATGCTGAAGAAACCGTACAACTAAACTTGGTAAACTAAGCGTATTAACTGGAGTTTACCATGACCAAGAAAGTAAGAACCTACAGTGATGAATTTAAAGCCGAAGCTGTCAAGAAGATAGCAGACAACAACGGCAATATTTCAGCGACTGCAAAGCAGCTTGGCATTGCCATGCAAACGCTATCAAATTGGCATAACAAAGCCAATCAAGGCAAGCTTGTCGGCACAGAGCAATATGATCCTGATCTTATGAGTGCTCTTCAAGAAATAAAGCAGCTCAAGCGGCAGCTTAAAGTGGCTGAAGAGGAGCGCGAGATCTTAAAAAAGGCGACGGCGTACTTTGCCAAGCACAGTTAGTGAAGTACGCCTTTATTAAAGCCAATCAGCAGATATTTAGCATCACCACTATGTGCCGTGTATTGAGCGTTAAGCCCTCAAGCTATTACGACTGGATTAGTCGTGACATCAGTGACCAACAGATACACCGCAACCAGTCTGAATTACTGGTTAAAGCGGCTCACAGTGAAACGAAAGAATGTTATGGCGTAGATCGACTGCATGCTCATCTAAGCGAGCAAGGCCATAACATTAGTGTATATGGTAAGAAGCATCAAAGAGCAACACGGCATTAAATGTCGTCGTCATAAGCGCTTTAAAGTGACCACCGACTCTAATCACAACAAGCTAGTTTATCCGAATGTGCTGGATCAGCAGTTTGATGCTAAGCGCCCTAATGAGTCTTGGGTGAGCGATATTACTTATATCTGGACAAATGAGGGCTGGCTGTACTTAGCAGGAGTCAAAGATTTATACCAAAGAGCTGGTCGGTTACGCTATCAACAAACGCATGACTGCTGACTTAGTTTGCAAAGCACTAAGTATGGCAATCAAAAACAAACGGCCTAATAAAGGATTAATTGTGCATTCAGACAGAGGTAGTCAATACTGTAGCCATGCGTATCATAAGATCATTAAACAGCATCAATTTACAGGCTCAATGAGCGCTAAAGGTAATTGCTTCGACAATGCACCCATAGAAAGCTTCTGGGGCACTTTAAAGAACGAGCTGGTATATCATCAGGATTATAAGACTAGATTTGCAGCGATCAACGATATTATTAGATACATCGAGCTGTACTACAATCAGACTAGAATTCAAAAGGGTTTGGGTTATAAATCGCCAAGACAGGTGTGGTTTGATTATTATCGTCAGGCTGCGTAACTAAAATCTCCCAAGTTTAGTTCTACGGGATTGACAGCAGGGGTCAAACGGGTAAGACCGTAGTGCCTTTTAAATTCAACTGGTTAGATGATTACTATGAAGGTTTGGCTAGATATAATACCTTGAGCATAGCTCAAATAAATTGGTGTCCATAATTAGAATATATCCTTTCTTTTAGTTCCTACTTTTATCTTAAAGTATACTAGGGCGTGTCTTCAATTGGTTAAGCCATAAATAATAGTTACAATACCGCATCTATTGAGACGCTGCGAGAAGTACAAGTCATGGCAAGAACAGCACTAACAGATACGCTTTGGGATCAACTTCAATCAACGATGACACAGCATGCCTGCTATCAAACTCAAAACAGTCGAGAGGTCATGGAAGCCATACTGTGGAAGGTACGCACAGGTGCGCCTTGGCGTGACATACCTAAAGAACTGTGTTCTTGGAAAACAGCTTATAGTCGCTTTAATCGCTGGTCGAAAACTGGCTTATGGGCGAATTTTTTTTAGCTTACGAAAAGAAACTGATACGGAATGGGTATTCACAGACGGAAGCTATGTTCGCTGTCACCAGCATGCAAGTGGAGCTCGGCGTGGTGAAGATCGAGCGATTGGGCGAAGCCGTGGCGGCGCAACTACAAAGATACACCTATCCTGTGATGCCGATGGATATCCGCTCCATTTTAAAATCACTGGGGGTGACGTCCACGACAGTCAAGTTGCAGGTGAATTGATTGACATGATTAGGCATGCAGATTACTTCATCGCTGATAAAGGCTATGATTCACAAGCGATCAGGGATAAAGCTTGCATGCATGACATGATTCCTATAATTCCCAAAAGAAGCAATACTAAAGCACCTAATCCAGAATTTGATAGCTACTTATACAAACTGCGCCATCTTGTTGAGAATATGTTCGCAAGGCTCAAACACTTTCGTAGTATCGCCACTCGCTATGAAAAGTTAGCTCGTAATTTTAAGTCAATGCTTTATCTGGCGTGTACTATCGTTCATTGTAAGATGAATTGAAGACACGCCCTAATACGAACCACAAAATCTTGTGGAGAGAATTTATTACAAATAGTGAATAACAGTAAAACCCCATAATCATTCCAATCCATGCTCCCGTTAACTCACTTGAAGCATCAATCAAACACCTGCCATGAACGGAATACTGAAGCAATTAAGTATCCCACCTTGCAGCTAATAAAGTCACTGCTTGCTTGGCGTTAGAGGCGTAATCAAGCGCTAGAAAAGATAAGGAAATAGCACCAATCCCTAAACCTAAAATTATAACGGTTAAAAATGCAAGCTTTGAGGGGATATAGATAAGCAATATTAAACCAACTAATATGAGCGATAAAGTGACAAATAATGGCTTTCGGCGATCGGTGTATTTTTTGATAAATATAGAAATTAAGATGCCAGAAACTACTTCTGCTACCGTTAAAATACTTAGTAAAGCGCCAGAAGCATCTCTACTCCACCCAAGCTGGGTGTAACTTAGTGGCAACCAAGCTAGAACCAATGTGTATGCACCTGTTCCTATGCCAAAAAAAGCATTAACAGCCATGCATTTTTAGATTTTATAGGTAGAGGTAAATAACCGTTTCTACTGCTCTTGATATGTGGCATACCAGAGAAAAACAGTATAATTGCCAATATGGCAGGGATAGCCATAATCGATAAAGCGATATTCCAGCCAAATACTCCTTCTAAAGGAGAGGTTGTAGCAGCTGATATTGCAGCCCCCGCCATAATACCTGTTGTAAATAACCCCATAAAAACGCTAGCATTGTCTGGCGCAATTCTTTTTAAATAGGCGGGCATTAGAGTTTGGATGATTGCTATACCAATACCTCCAATGAGAGAAGTCAGTAGTAGAAGTAATGTAGAGTCAGCAAAAAATCGGTAGCCACAAGAAAGTGCTATCGCCAACAATCCAGCTAATATACCTATATACTCGCTTACTCTAGATTGAATTCTGGGACCTAAAAGTGCAAAGCAGCCCATCATTGCAACTGGCAAAGTAGTCAATAATCCAGCAGTTTGATTATTGATTCCTATAGCATCTGCTAAAACGGGTACGATCGGAGATATCGAGGCCATAATAGGCCTAAGATTAAGACCTACGATTATTGTTATGATGGCTAATATCCATTGGTTATAGCTAAACTTACTCATTTCCTACCTCACACTCTTGGTTATGTGTCTTTTTTAGTTATGAGTCGATGCATTATCACGATTTTAATTGGTTATCTTTTGCAGTAGTACCAAGCAATAATCAAATATACGCTAGCACTTTAGATCTAAAACATCGTAAAATTTAATGGCTCTGTCTACTGTATATATTCGAGAAAATCTGACTTTAGGATGTCCAAACATACTGACATTAGCATTAAGGCCTTGTTACTACAGTCCAAACACTCTGATACGTTCACTGGCTGACTGATAGATTTTTTCGCCAGCTGGCTCAACGATGTTACCAAATGGCATTTGAGCAACCAGTTCCCACTGCTTAGGAATTGAAAAAGCTGATGCAATATCATTATTGATTAGTGGATTATAATGCTGAAGATTTGCACCAATATTTAAAGCACTTAATTCTAGCCACATAGCATATTGATGCATTGCTGAGGTTTGCTGCGCCCAAATAGGAAATCTATCAGCATATAGCTCAAACTTATCTTGCAACGATTGTATAACCTCCTTATCTTCGTAAAACATAACTGTACCCACAGCCGCACGAAAAACATCCATTTTTTGTTTACTACCTGAAAAGTCGTTACTGCCAACCGCCTTACGTAAATGGGTTTCGGTGATATCCCATAGCTGCTTATGCTGCTTACCAAACAACACTACCAGACGTGTCGTCTGTGAGTTGAAGGCTGAAGGGGTATTTAGTATTGTGCGCTCAGCAATATCAATAATTGCTTGTGGTTTTACTGGTAAGTTGCCACCTAAAGCATAAATGGACCGACGTTTAGTGAAGGCTTGTTGTAGGTTGGCTGAATTGGATTGCGGCATATTTTATCCTTTTAAATTTTGTTAAATAGAATGTTATTTATATCGTGTGATTAAGGTTGGTCAAGCTTATTGAATAAACTTACAAAGGAAATCAAACTTTTTAAATTCAGGTCTTATCAGGCACTTCAAGTTTTTGTTTCGATAGTGTCATCATTTTCATACCACCCCATGTAACAAGTGCTACACCGAGTGCAATCAAAGAGGCGCCTAGAATGAGCCCGTCCGGTGGAGATTCACCTTGTAAAAAAACAGCGACAGGGACACCTACAATTGCTCCAACAGATCCTAATAAGCTTAATAAAAACCGGGCCACCCGTTTTTGAGTAGAAACTAATTGAAACTGACCGGCGAATATGAAGGCCTGTAAGGTAATTAAACCAAGTGGCAGGAAACCTCCCAGTGGAACAGTCAGTGAGAAGTTCGGTAGGAGGCTTGTTGCGCCAAGTAAGACTACAGCCGCAATAAGCATGCCTGGAGCAAGCGCATTGGGAGACGCTCCTTCCGGCCAACGCAATGTACGATAGAGGTTACCAATAGCGAGCAAAACAGGGCCACAGAGTGCTATCAAAATCCAAAACACACTGGCATCTGGTGCAGAAAATTTACGGGCAGCTAGGACACCTGCACCGGCAAGTGCAGCTGCAACCCCAAGAGCTCGAACAGTCTGAAATCGCTCCATCCCTAATGCTAGTGCCCCAAGATAGGTGAGAAGCGGTGGTAAGGAAATGATTAGGGCTACAAAACCGGCACCGACATGGGGAATAGCGGAAAAGAAAAGTAAGTTAGAGCCTGCAACGCTGACCAAAGCAGAGATAAAGTAATATTCAAAGCTGCGTTTATTGAGGGGTGGAAGTTCATGGAGTAGTAACGCAATAACTAACAAGATTGTGGCAGCACCAGCAATTGACCACAATAAAAAGGCAAGCGGAGACAAACCTATTTCACCCGCATATTTTGCAACGTTGGTAGAGATACCAAGTAACGCACCTCCAACTAGAAGACAAGTTAAAGGAACTAGCCATACACTTTTACAAGCAGAGCCATTTCGCTCTGTAAATTTAGTCATATAATATCCTAACGGCCTAAAATGGCCTTGATATCAGAATATCATTATATATCTTGATGTCAAGATAATAATATTGCTATTATTACTGCTTATGAGGAATTTTCAGTAGAAATAGAAGTTTTAATATCTCCAAAATCATAAATATTCTGATCATACCGAGGAGTAAATCAATGCAAACTGAAGGGTGTACACAAGAAGATGCAGTACAGAAGATTATTAGTCAGTGGCAAAACCAAGGATTTGCTACTGATAGCTTGTTAGCAATGGAGACCATAGGGCGTATAAAGCGGTTAGAAGTAATATTAATGCGAAAGCTATCTGCTAACTATAAGATAAATTATAAAATATCACATTGGGAATTTGATGTGTTGGCGACATTACGACGCACAGGCACCCCATATCTAATGAGCCCAACCGTTTTATTTGATAGCATGATGGTGAGTTCTGGTACGATGACCAATCGCTTACAGCATTTAGAAAAGAAGGAACTTATTGAGCGCATTGATAACCCAGAGGACAAACGAAGCTTATTAGTCAAACTAACCCCAAAAGGTCTTGAATTGATTGATAGAGCCGTCGCATCACACGTGCAATTGGAGAATGACTTGATGAGTGATATGAGTGAGGAAGAGCTACTTATTCTCAATTTATTATTAAAGAAAATTGAGAATAACCTGCCTATTGTTTAGATATAAAAAATATCTTTATGTAGAGATAAATAGTAGGTAATCGAAAACAATTGAACTTATCCTCGAAAAGCTTAATTAATGTGCATTACAAGTAAGCCGTAATTCCATACCTTACGGAAGATATCAGTAGCCTACAGCCTAATATACAAGTCCTCACTAAGGTACCGAACTGATTAAATCAGTTCAGCAATTATCAGCTCATTAAATTGATCAAGTGGAATGTACAGTCATCGAAATATTAATGTTATTTTCTACATATTTAACAGCATAGGTCAGAAAGCGCTATGAACACATTTATGATCAGCAGGCTATGATTGCTAATAAGTATACGTTGTTAGATTGAGTCATTATTTTAGGTGGCTCTGCTAACTTCTTTCGTTAAGTTCTGAATTGAGCAGACTAATAATTAATTGCCTCAGCCAGTTATGCGCCGCATCACCCTCACGGCGTTGATGCCATAGTAATTTAAAATCGAATGATTCAATTGGAAAAGGCGGTTCAAATATTTTAACCTGTGAGTTGCTATCAGTCATATCAAAGCTACGCCGCGCCGCTGTCAAAATCAGGTCAGTACCAGCCACTAATTGATTGGCAATTCCCCAATGTGGCAAAGTCATTACAACATCGCGACTTAATCCTGCGCCACTAAGTGCACGTTCAATCTCATTATTAGCACCTGATTGCATGGCAACGAGGATATGCGGTCGAGCTAACCAACTATCTTTATCGAGAATACCAGTCTCTGGCAAAGTTTTTTTGTCTGCTAAACAAGCAAAAGACTCAACAAACAAGGTGTGCATACGAAGCGCTTCTGGCACTTTATCTGGGAATACACCGAAAGCCATGTCAGTTTCACCATCGAACACATCCGCCATCATCGCTTCGCGGCTTCCTTGACTCACCTCAAGCTCAATGCCAGGCGCAAGCACTCTTAATGAGCGCACCAAACTCGGCATAAATACACGCGCGCCATAGTCAGACATAGCCAGACGAAATACTCGCTTCGCACTGAGAGGATTAAATTCTGGGGTCTCAATCAACGCACCGAGCTGCTCTAGAACATCAGTCAACGGCAGGATTAACTCGCTCGCTCGCGAAGTCAATTCCAATTTTCCTGAACGTCGAACCAATAGAGGGTCATCAAATAGGGTACGTAAATGGGCCAGTGCGTGGCTAACTGCCGGCTGACTTTTATGTAACCGGAGAGCGGCTCGTGATACGTGCTTTTCTACTAATAATGCGTGCAACGTCACGAGCAAATTAAGGTCAATACGTCTTAAGTTATTCATATAACGAATAGTGAAGTAAAAAAACAATAATTTCAATTCAAATTTTTAATATGAAATAATTATTCCAGAAAATTAAATAAATCTGGAGCAAACGTATGAATATATCGCTTACTGGCATCTCTTTTGCCTTTATCGCCTTAGTTGCTGGCGCTTTAGTCCCTCTCCAAGCTGCAAGTAACGCTGAGCTAGGCCGTGCTCTTGGACATCCTCTTTGGGCAACGGTAGTGTCGTTATTGGTGAGTGTACTTATAGCGATACCTGTCATTCTTTCTATGCGTGTCCCTACGCCCATATTGAGTGAAATCAGACAATTACCAATGTGGGTCTGGTTTGGTGGCATAGCTGGCGTCATCTATATTACATCCGCATTAATTCTAGTCCCTCGCTTAGGCGCAACTCGCTTTATTGTTTGCGTGATAGCAGGTCAAATGCTTATTTCATTAATATTAGACCAGTACGGTCTTATGAATTTACCGGTGAAAGAGATAAATGCTGGCCGTTTAGTAGGTGTTACTTTTGTTCTACTAGGCATGATCATGGTGCTGTGGCTCACGCCCTCATCTACCAATTCAAGTAACGTTAAAGCTAGCATAGCTGGCAATTTAAATACCATAGAAAGTACGTCGACAAGTAGTGCTAAGTCTGTTTCTCATTTTGAAAGCTAGTCATATCTATATCAATGCGTAAACAATGAGAATTAATTATTCAAATACTATTTGGTGATCTTGTTAAGCCTGTATTTGAAAAAAGATAACTGGGGTATGCTATTAAGTCCCTAGAACCAAACTTGGGAGATTTTAATCAAGCGGCGTTGCAATAAAACTCATGATAAACCTGTCTAGGTGATTTTATCCCCAAATCCTTTTGAATTATAGTTTGATTGTATTTAAGCTCAATATAGAGCTTGTAAGACTTGACCAAACCTTATCAGGTTATTATTTTAATAAGTAATTTTAGAAAAATTATTTAACTTAATTTATGTAGAATTAAACAAATGTAATTACCGTACTATAATTTCCGTTTTCTGTACTGACCGCTATTAAAAAAGGAATTCTTATGAAAAATCTTGCGGCTTATCTTTGTTTTGCCTTGGCTTGTATCTCTACTTCTCATGCTGAAACCATCGCTGGTTACAGCTTTGAAAAATACCCTGCTAAAATCTATAACGCTAAACAAGCACCCTTAAAATTAGGTGACTGGAGCTCTTTTCGTACTCGACTGAAAGCAGCTCATAAAGATGGTGAAATTAACTTCGCGGGTAACTATATCGTAACAACCTGGGGCTGTGGTACAAGCTGTGTATCAGGGGCTATGATTGATAAACGTACTGGCAAAGTATACGGTATCCCACTGGGTGAAACTGAGGATAGTGTAACCCCTTATGAAAGTGGCGCAGAATGCTTCGCAGACGGCGCAGAACTTGATGACAACGAGCGTTTGGCTTTCTATCCCAATAGCCGCTTATTTATCAGCCGCAATTGTGAAGGCGAGCAAGTCAACGAAACCATCGGTAAACAACTTATCACCTATTATGTCAACATTTGGGATGAAAAGACTAAGACATTCAAACTAAAAAAGGTTCAGGAATCTAAACTCGTTAAAGTGGACTACAGTCAATTTTAAACTAACTTTTTCCTGTATTTATCTTTTAAAGCCAAGTTTTTAGCCTAAACTGGGCTCATACTACCCTCTACCTTTTTTAGAAGTCTTAGCTTGGGCTATCTTGACCAAAAAATAAACCATCTCGACGTTGTAGTGGCACACTAAATTTAAGCTGTATTTAAGAGAAGATCTGCTGCCCACAAAAAAGCCAGACAACCTAAGCTGTCTGGCTTTAAAATTTGAACGACTTATCTATGATTAGGTTCGCGCCACACAGCATGCTCACATACCTCACAGCACCAACGCTCTTTTGAGCGCATATACGGAATGTCTGCTGGTATCTGTAAAGGGCACACATAGCCGCAGTACTCACAAAGCACATCATCTAAATAAGCAAAACACTCACCGATTGTCTTGAATAGTACTTGAGGGCTAATCTCATACGTCTGACAAAGCGCTTTTACGTGCTTAACGTAGTCGCTTTGATTATCATATGCCCAGTAATCCTCACAGATTTTTAGATCTCGTGCGTTCTGCGTCATATTCGGCTGAAGTTTTACACTCATTACATTCTCCTTAGTAGCCGACATAGTCAGAGTGCGGTAGTAGCTCATAAAGCTCGCTTTGAAGCTGACAACGCATATCCTCAATCAACATAGTCAAGATCCACCTCCAAGCGCTTCTGAACCCACACACGCATCGCCATATCATTAGCAAAACAGTGCTTTACTCCTAAGAAGCGTGCGAGGTTATGACCCGATGAAATATAAACTCACGCATCAATGCATTAGCAATCTTATTCGCATCCTCACTGATTGCACCGTCAGGTTTAAGTTCAGCAAACAGCTCTTCATAATTGATGATTGTCATTGTGACGTCTCCTTGTCAGTCTGTTTATTCCTGATGAGTGCTTCAGCCTCAGAGCTATTCGATGCGCTGGTCAGCTTCTCCTTGCTAGCTAGTAGCAAATTATCCATCGCAGAGCCATCCTGACGGGTAATGTCAGGTACATAGCGGCTATACACCCGAAACAGCATCTCCGTACTACTGTGACCCATCTGCCGAGCAATCCACTCAGGATTCTCACCAGCAGCGAGCCAAAGCGTCGCTGCCGTGTGTCGAGTTTGATAAGCACGCCGGTGTTTGAGGCCGAGTAGGGCAAGGGTGGGTTTCCATACCCGCCTGTTCACATTACGGTACTCCATGGGATTACCTTGTAAGTTGCAAAACACAAACTCAGACTTACCAAAGGTGCGTGCCTTCTGCTCTTGTAGTGCGTCATAGACCAACTGCGACATCGCAATATCACGTTGTGAGCCTAACGTCTTCGTTGGACCCATCTCCCCATTCACTAATGCACCGCGAATACTGATCTCACGCCGATCAAAGTTAATGCAGTCCCACTTCAGCCCATCAATCTCACTGGTACGCATCCCTGTAAAGAAGCGGATGGTGTAGTAGGGCCTATAATCAGCACGGACATGCTTTAATATCAGCCACACCTCACTCAATGTAAAAGGATTTACATCAGGACGCGCTTGCTTGAGGTTCTTAATATTTTTATAAGGCATCTCAAACTCATGGCGATCTGATGCTTCTTCTAGTATCATACGAAGAAGTATCATGATCTGATTGATTCGTGCTACTGACAGACTTGACTGACTATCTTTACCGTAACGAACTTTGGCGAGGGAGCTACGGAAGGTCAGCAAGTCTGGTTTTTTTATCGCATGTACCGCTTTACCACCAAACTCAGGTAATAAGTACTTGCTCAAAATAATCTGCGTCTTTTGCCGATAGCTCGGCCGCCACTCAATCTTCTTCTCCTCATACCAAATATCGACAAACTGCCTAAAGGTAGGGTTGCGACTGATACAAGCTTCCGCTCTATCAACCAGTGCTGTCATCTCTTTTAAACGCGTACTCTTCGGAAAGTAGGTGCCATAGTCAAAGATGCCTAGGGTTATTTCTGCTTCCATTTTTTTCAAAACAGTCGCTAATTTTTTTCTGTTAGCTGGGTTGTCTTCCAAGCTAGTCTTTTCTCGACAACGTATACCTAGGTAGTAGAAGTCGGCAATTAGTTTGCCAAACCGTCCTTGTATAGTAGCCATAATAAACCTCCTTCTATTATTGAAGTGCCATACCGTTAATAGCGCTCATCACCGGCTTACACATATCCTCTTCGATACGCTCCCATACATACAGAATCTTACGACCACCAAAAGGGCGTATGTAATGAATATTCTCAATCAAAACAGTGTCCTTAAGTTGGTTACGGATAGTACGTGCATCGTATTTGATACGATCGGCTAATTCTTGAGTAGTGAGATAAGTCTGTGACATAATAGTTCTCCAGTCAGTTAAATAGTTTTTAATAAACACTTTGTTGTTGCCAACGAGTACTATATTATCAGAAAAGTAGTCATTGGCAAGTACTTTTTACTTACCAATAAGGAATTTATTGTGATTTCATGTAACTTACCTGTTCTTTTGGCAGAAAGAAGGTTGCGTGTGGCAGATTTAGTGAGAATGACAGATATCAGTAAATCGACGCTGCATAGGATCTATAACGATGATACGACTAGAATTGAGTTCGATACTTTGAGCAAGCTATGTAATGTATTAGAAGTAACGCCAGGGGATATTTTGAAATACGTTCCAGATGAACTTGGTGAGGACGACTCTTTAGAAGAGTAAATTAACTGTCGCTATAGGTGATAGGAAATTTCTAGCTAAAGGTTTACTAGAGCCAAAAGATGCTTACGAGGCTTAATAAATTTTTTATTGTTAGGTTGTAGTCATCGCTTTTTAAGTGAAGACCAGTAAAAATACTATAAATTTGAAACGTATTTCCAAAAACTAAGCATCTGAGAAACACGTTTTTTGCTGAATTGAGGTTGGGTTCAAAAATCAGCATAGTGCCAAATTCACTAGGTTAGGTGTCATGATGGTTTTTGAACTAAAAATAGCTAGGTTGTGGTCAGATTCGTATATGCAATTTCAGGGCAGGGCACGGTTTAGGCACCAAATGGGCACCGCACTGAAAATGAGCTTTTTGATTGAGTAGCTAAACTTAACTAGATTGGAAAAGATTTTTCAAAATATCTTCTACAAGCCCCGAAAATTGGACAAAAAAAAGCCTCACTGTTAAGTGAGGCTTTTTAAGTATTTGGAGCGGGAAAAGAGATTCGAACTCTCGACCCCAACCTTGGCAAGGTTATGCTCTACCACTGAGCTATTCCCGCTAATTATCAATTAACTATCGTCAGTTGATGAAGGCGTATTATACGCAGTTTTTTGAACGTGTCAACAGTTAGTATGAAAAAAGTAAAAGATAGTAAATTGGCATATTATCCTAGCCTTCATCTGTGATATAACAGATTGTTGTAATCTATATTCCAAAAGCTTTGCTTTCTATAAATAGGCTGGAATACAGTTTTATAATGACTTTAACCATATTAATCATTTTTATGATTTATAAAGATAACGCTTAAGGATAAGTACTATGAGTCAACAATATACCATCGCTGATTATTTGTTTGATCGTGTCGCAGAAGCAGGCGCATCAGAGATATTTGGCGTACCTGGTGATTTCAACTTAACGTTTTTAGACAACATTATCGCCTCTGATAAGCTGCGCTGGGTGGGTAACACCAACGAGTTAAATGCAGGTTACGCAGCGGACGGCTATGCGCGTGAGCGCGGCTTTGCGGCGATGGTGACGACCTTTGGGGTGGGAGAATTGTCAGCGATTAACGCGACCGCAGGCTCTTTTGCTGAGTATGCACCAGTGCTACATATCGTGGGCGCGCCAAGTACGGCTCTACAAGATTCAAAGCGCCGCATCCATCACTCACTTGGTGATGGCGTATTCAATCATTTTATTAAAATGGTAGAGCCAGTCACGGTAGCACGAGCACAGCTTACCCCTGAAAATGCTGCCTCAGAAATCGACCGTGTGATTCGCTTAATTCTTAAAAAACATCGTCCAGGCTATCTGTTACTATCGCCTGACGTTGCTCGTCAACCTATTTATCCGCCGACTACAAAGCTTGTTGATAGCCAAGAAGACATCACCAGTCAAGCAGCATTGGCAGATTTTAAACAAGCGCTCATAGAGTTTCTGCCAAACAAAACCACGACGCTGATGGCAGATTTGATGGTGCATCGTTTAGGGCTGCAAAATCAGCTTAAGGCATTGATTGCCGATACAGATATTCCTTATACGACGTTATCGTGGGGCAAAACTTTGCTTGACGAAAATAGTGAGCGCTGGGCAGGGACTTATGCTGGCGTGGCATCACGTCCCGTGGTCAAGGATGCAGTCGAAAACTGTGAGTGCTTAATAAAAATCGGTGTGCAATATACCGATACTACGACGGCAGGTTTTAGCCAAGATATTGATGAAAGTACAGTGGTTGATTTGCATTATGAGCGCGCGAGCATTGCTGGCAAAAACTTTGCGCCCATTGCCCTAAAAGACGCCCTAAAAACGCTACATGAAGTCTTGACCTCAGATATTAATATTGTGCCAAAGCAGTTCTGTAAAGAAGTCAAGCCGCATGAGCAGCAGGGTAAGGACAGCGAGGCTATTCTTCAAGATGATCTATGGCATATCATTGCCGATCATCTAGACCATAATAATTTGGTGTTTGCAGAACAGGGAACGGCGTATTTTGGCATCAGTGATGTGCGTTTACCAGAAGGCGTGACTTGTTATGGACAACCAATGTGGGGTTCGATTGGTTATACGCTACCGGCAAGTTTGGGTGCGGCTATTGCATCGCCAAACAAGCGCAGTGTTTTATTAATTGGTGATGGCTCAGCATTATTGACCATTCAAGAAATCGCGGTGATGATTCAAGAGCATATCAATCCAGTGATTGTACTGATTAATAATGATGGCTATACCGTGGAGCGGGCGATTCATGGTGAAAACCAGCGCTATAATGACATTCCTAAGTGTAACTGGCAGATGATGCCAAAAGCTTTTGGTGCTACCGATGATAATAGTCTGCTGCTAAAAGCAGAAACAGCAGGCGAGTTAAAAGCGGCTCTTACGCAAGCGGCAGCTGTAAAAGACAAGTTGGTTATGTTGGAGGTCATCGCTGATAAGCATGATATCCCGCCACTACTCGCCGATATCAGTGCCGCACTGAAGCCAAAAACGATTGAGTGAGTAATAAAAAACTCGCTTCATCAAAATGAATAGCCCCATTTAGCACCATTGCTAGATGGGGTTTTTTGCACTTTTTTATCATATAGATTAATTAATCAGCTATTGCTCTTATGTCGGTTTGCAGACTTTAGTATCATGGTGGATTGGGCTATTTCCAGCCCTTATCATTCCATAGGAGATGACCCCGTCGTGATTTGGTTAAAAATGCTTATTGGTGCTCTAATGGTATTGGCGATTCAATTATTCGCGCAAACCAGATTTTTTTATTTGGCAGCACTCGCGCCACTGTTCCCCACATTTACGTTAATCAGTCACTTTATTGTTGGTACTGAGCGTAGCCCCGCTGATTTAAAAGTCGCATTAATATTTAGTATGCTCGGTGTCATACCGCATCTTATTTATACCTTTGTGGTGTTTTTTAGCATCGTTACGTCAGCTTATTATAAGGCATTACTGTTCGGCGTTGTCGCTTGGACAATAGCCGCAGCGATTTTGGTCCTACATGGCAGTACATTCAGGCTTAGTTGTGGTTAAAAAAACGTAAACTCTGTCAAAGGCAATTATCAAAGGTATATATGAAATTCAGTACATATTTCTACAGATAATTTTTATAGATTCGGTCGTAGATGTTTTCTTAAGAGCGATTTTATGGTGTGACCTGTAGCAAACTAAAACTAAAATTATCGCGATAACTCCATTCATTACAATTTATAAAAATAGGGCTTAAAAAAAATGGATACCTTAAATATCATCTATCTCGTAGGGGCATTGTTAATTTTCGCCAGTATTATGGCAAGTACGTTATCGGCGCGCTTGGGCGTTCCGCTATTGCTGTTGTTTTTGATCGTAGGGATGTTGGCAGGCGAAGATGGTATTTTAGGTATCGAGTTTGCCCAATACGGGCTTGCTAATTTCGTTGGGCAGGCGGCTCTTGCTTGTATCTTGTTGGATGGTGGGCTACGCACGTCTTTTAAGTCATTTCGAGTGGGTCTCAAGCCTGCTATTACCTTAGCCACTTGGGGCGTACTTGCGACGGTAATAATACTGGGTATATTCGTCACTTGGCTACTCGATGTTGATTGGCGTCTTGGTTTGTTGATGGCGGCCATTGTTGGTTCAACCGATGCAGCAGCGGTGTTTTCGCTATTGCGTAATGGCGGCGTCAAACTTAACGATCGTGTGCAAGCCACATTGGAGCTAGAATCGGGCGCGAACGATCCTTTGGCTATTTTGCTGGTGACAGGATTAATCGCTTTAAATGTTGATCCCGCTGGACAGACAATACTGGGCTTTTTAGGGTTGTTATTACAGCAGCTTGGCTTTGGTTTGGGCATGGGCTTACTGTTTGGTTATTTATTGGCAAGGCTATTACCAAAAATACACTTGGCAGAGGGTATGTATGCCATTTTGATCATGTCTGCGGGCCTGGCAGTTTTTGCCGCGACTAATCTGATTGGCGGTAGCGGATTTCTGGCAATTTATCTCACTGGTGTGCTAATTGGCAACCATAAAGTGCGCTCAACTGAGCATGTGATGCGGGTGATGGATAGCTTTGCGTGGTTGTCACAAGCGGTATTGTTTGTGGTACTAGGGTTATTGGTGACGCCATCGCATGTGATTGATGTTTGGTATTACTCCGTCGCGATTGCCGCTTTTATGATTTTATTGCTCGCCCTATTGCGGTCTATATCAGTGTGAAACCCTTTAAATTTAAAGATAGAGAAATTGGCTTTATTTCTTGGGTTGGCTTGCGCGGTGCGGTTCCTATTACGCTTGCCATATTACCGGTGATGGCGGGAATAGATGGCGCTTTATGTTGTTTGATATTGCTTTTGGCGTGGTGGTTTTGTCTTTGGTTTTACAAGGCACAACCATTCCTTTTATGGCAAATTTATTCAAAGTGCGTATTCCTAGTAATAAGACCCAGAAGAGCATGAGGTTTGGGTATCTGACAAAGCAAGCATTACTTTATATGAGTTTGAAGTAAAGTCAGGGGCATTTGCGATTGATCGTCATCCAATGGCCATCTCTAAGCGCATAAGCCCTAATGAAATAAGTGTCTTTGCCTTGGTACGCAGGCAGCATATTATCGTTGTTGATGAAAATACCAAGCTCAAATGCGGTGATAGGGTGTGGTATGCGATGACAGGGAACCACGCCACCCAAATTGCTAAGATTTTCAATGACACGACCCTTGACCATAAAGCCATGGATGATTTTTATGGCGATTGGCTGCTATCCCCAAGTGTGAAGCTTGGAGATTTACCGTTTTTTACCAGTATTATGGCGTCTGAGTCGCTTGTCGATAAACTCAAATCCAAATCTGAAGACAGCGCCAAAAGCATGTGGGATCAAACAGTCGCTGAATATATCAATGATAGCTTAGAGATAAAGCCAGTATCGGGTGATACGGTCGATCAATGACGAATGGTCGTTGGTCATAAAAGAAGTGGATGATAAAGGAAAGCTTAGAACGATTGGTTTAAAGCATCTAAAGTGATTAACAGTAGGGTAGCTATGTAGCTATTTGCCGTCATTATTCACAAAAGACGCGTCATTTGACTTAAGAATTCGGCGACTTGTTTGTGTAAGTTTTCTCGATAAGCCCAATGATGCTTGACCTCGTAACTGGCCTCATTGGGCAGTAGTATTTTCATCAGCCCCATTTCTTCATAACGCTTGGCTAAATCATGGGCAAGTAACCAACATGATGACCCGCCAGAATGAGCTGGCGCAGTTTCCTCCATGTGATAAGTGGTGGCACTCAAAGTTTTTGGGCGGACATGATTGATACTCAAATCGGTAATATAGCCTCGTTTTATCCATGGATAGTTTTGTTCCAAATCCTCAAATGTTAACCCTTCTGATTCATAAAACAATCGATGCTCGCGCCCACACACACCTCTTGTTTTTTAATAAACGCTGGTTGAAAAGTGGTAGTGGTGGAAAACTGCCAAAAATATCCCACACAATATCACTCGTTGCTTAGCAGCTTCTCTAGCATGCTTTCAGGGCTTTGCACATCGATAGAAAGTGAATAAGGGGATTGCACGATAGCTAGCAGCCAAGCATTGGCGCAAGGCGTCATAAAAAAACGTCGGCATCTGGTCAATGAGACACAGTCGGATATGACCGCCACGCACCGAATCCAATTGGCGAATATAGTGCAGTTGATGCTGAAAACTGGCAACCCTTCGGTAAAAACTCAAGCAAGCTTCATATACTGCTGCACCATCTTCTGTGAGCTTAAAACCCGCGCGTCCGCGATGACAAAGCGTCATGCCTAAGCGATCTTCTAAATGGGTCAAATGACCACTAATGACAGAGGTCGTCACATTTAAGCGAGACTGTGCGGCTGTCACGCCCTGACATTCTAATCTACGATTGCCATAAAGCTACGCAAGGTTTTGATGTCTATTTTTATCAATTCATCTAGCATCGGTCATTATTCCTCAGTACCTCTGATGTCCATCAAAATGCATCTTCTATTTATCACTTTTCTAACATCAAATTTATATCAAACTTCTGATAATAACGGTTAAATCTAAATTACTACGAAAATCAGAAGTTTACTTCTAAATTTTACCATGGTCTGACTTCAAATATTTAGGTATTGTCAAAGCATATAAAAAATTGCCTATTTTAAACAAACTGAAACAGGATGTGATTTATGAAATTCAATCAACCATTAAGCGGCAACGATATGCCAAGATTTGGCGGCTTTGCTTCTATGATGCGCTTGCCGACTCAGGCCGATGCAGAAGGGTTAGATGTGGCGTTTGTGGGTGTGCCTTTAGATATCGGTGCGTCAAACCGTAGTGGTGCGAGATTGGGCCCACGACAAATTCGTGATGAATCACGCATGATTCGTCCTTATAATGTCGCCACTCGTGCAGCGCCTTTTGAGTCTTTACAAGTTGCTGATATCGGCGACGTGCCTATCAATACCTTTAATCTCTTAAAAGTATTGATATCATCGAAAAATTCTATACCGATAAAATCGTGAATCATGGTGCTATTCCATTGACTTTGGGCGGCGATCATACCATTGCCTTGCCTATCTTGCGTGCGCTTGCCAAAAAACACGGCCCTGTCGGCATGGTGCATATCGATGCGCATGCAGATATCAACGATGAGATGTTTGGCGAAAAAATCGCTCATGGTACACCGTTCCGCCGTGCTGTCGAAGAGAACTTAATCGATGGCAACCGCGTGGTACAGATTGGCTTACGTGGTACAGGCTATAGCGCCGAAGAGTTTGATTGGTCAACCCAACAAGGCTTTCGTGTTGTCCCTGCCGAGGAATGCTGGTACAAGTCTCTGACGCCATTGATGGCAGAAGTACGCGAAAAGCTCGGTGATGGCCCCGTCTATTTAAGTTTCGATATCGATGGTATTGATCCTGCGTTTGCACCGGGTACGGGCACTGCTGAAATCGGTGGCTTGACCTCAACGCAAGCGATAGAAATCATTCGCGGTATGCGCGGACTTGATGTGGTGGGTGGCGATTTAGTAGAAGTGTCTCCTCCTTATGACCCCTTTGGTAACACCTCAGTATTGGCGGCAAACTTACTGTTTGAGATGTTATGTATCTTACCGGGTGTGCGCTATGACGATAAGGTAAAGGCGGTGTATTAAGAATGATTTGTAATCGCAAACTGCTTTTATCAAGCTGCTTTTTATAATGGATTAAAGGGCAGCTTGGGTTTTGACACTGAACAACTTATTTAAACGCGATTGAACTTTTTAGGATGATTAACTCATGACGCAAACGCTTCAAACATCTTCTTCAGCGCCCGCCACGCCGTCTCTGACATGTGGTGAGCTGCTCGTACAGTGGCTAGAGTATTATGGGGTAGAGACCGTATTTGGTATTCCGGGTGTGCATACGGTCGAGCTATATCGTGGTCTGCCAAACACCAACATTCGCCACGTGACACCGCGTCATGAACAAGGTGCGGGGTTTATGGCTGATGGCTATTACCGCGCGTCTGCCAAAGTTGGCGTGTGTTTTCATCACAGGTCCGGGTATGACGAATATCATGACGGCCATGGCGCAGGCGTTGGCTGACTCCATCCCGATGTTAGTGATTTCTAGTGTTAATAAAGTGGCAGATACGGGCAGCGGTGAAGGGCACTTGCATGAATTGCACGATCAGCAAGGTATGGTCAGCAAGGTAGCGCTCACGAGCAAAACTATTTGGCAGCCTGAATCGTTACCCAAGGTCATCGCTGAAGCGTTTGCATTATTTAATGGCGCACGTCCAGGGCCAGTGCATATCCAGCTGCCCATTGATGTGATTACCGCCGATGCCAGTCATGTCGCAAAGCCCCTGATTTAACTCCTTATTTAAATAACTTTGCAAAAAATTCGACTGATGCACATGGTTTAACGTCACCTCAAGTAATGAGACCGCTGCCCAATCCTGCGCAATTAGATTTGATCGTTGAATCTCTAAAAGCGGCAAAAAATCCAGTGATACTTTATGGTGGTGGCTGCGTCGATGTCGATCATGACGCGCAGACTCTAGCAGAGATTATCGATGCACCGACGTTTTTGACCATCAATGCCAAAGGTTTGCTGCCACCTAGCCACCCATTAAGTTTGGGTAGCAATCAGTCATTAGAGGCAGGTCGCGCCGTTATTGCTGAGGCTGATTGGGTGTTGGCGATTGGTACTGAGCTGGGTGAAACTGATTATGATGTGTTCTTTCTTCGGCCAGTTCAAAATCAATGGCACGCTGATTCGTATCGACTGCGATGCCCAGCAATTACAGCGTCCTTTTAGAGCCGATATCGCGGTATTGTCCGATGCGCAAATGGCGGTAAGTGGTCTATGTAGTCGTTTAAAGGGTCAGGTGTTAAATCATCAAGCGGTATCACGAGTAAATGAGGCAAAACAAGCACTATTAGCAGGAATGACACCAGACTTTGCGGGTCAAAATGCGCTACTTCAATTGATTCGAGATGAAGTGAAAGACGTCATCTTCGTTGGTGATTCAACGCAGCCTGTCTATAGCGGCAATCTTGGTTTTGAGGCATTGGCGACGCGTCGATGGTTTAATTCATCGACTGGATTTGGCACGTTAGGTTATGGTTTGCCTGCTGCCATTGGCGCCATGATTGGTTCCAACAGTCCAGTGGTCAGCTTGATTGGCGACGGCGGTATTCAGTTTACGATTGCAGAACTTATCTGCGCCGCCGAGCTTGAGCTGCCATTGATTGTGCTGCTGTGGAACAATCAAGGCTATGGCGAGATTCGTCGTTATATGGAAGAGGGCGGATTGCCACTAATCGGGGTTAATATTAAGACGCCAAACTTTGAGCCGCTGGCAGCAGGATTTGGTGCAGGTTATCGCAGAATTACCGATAAGCAGCAATTACTAGACGCCTTGCAAAAGGATATCAACGGCAAGCAGCCTTTCATTTATGAAGTTGATGAAGCCGATGACTTTTTGATTGAAATGGGTAAAACGTTCATCTGCTTTAGCTAATGTTAATACGTCAAATATAATAAAGGCTGGTCGCTCAAGGAAGAACGTCTATGATGCCACATGCTAACCGCTCGTCTGGTCGCTTGAGCACCTCGCTGGCAAGCTTATTAACGGATTTATCCGCCGTTGTTGGCGCGACCAATGTATTGACCAAGTCAAGCCAGCAGCAGTCGTATACACAAGGGGCTATTGCTTCTATCACGGATGCTGTCGCGGCAGTTGTGATACCAGACTCTCTTGTGGCACTATGGCGCGTCATTAATCTCTGTGCGGCGGTTGATGTGATTATTATTGCACAGGCTGCTAACACAGGGTTGACCGGAGGCTCGACACCGTACGGAGAGTACGATCGAGCAGTCGTTGTGATTTCTATGCAACGATTGGGCGGTGTTCATCTGCTCAATGACGCAGCAGAGCTAGTTGCTTTGCCAGCGGCTAGCCTCCAGCAGTTGGAGTCTCAGCTTGCGCCATTAGGGCGTGAGCCGCATTCAGTGCTGGGCTCTAGTTGTGTTGGTGCTTCAGTGATTGGCGGTATTTGCAACAGCTCTGGCGGTATGTTGGTGCAGCGTGGTCCGGCGTATACCGAGATGTCGCTATTTGCCAAACGTAATGCCATGGGTGAGTTTGAATTAATCAATCACTTGGGCATTGATTTAGGTGCGGATCCAGAAGAGATGCTTAGAAACTTACAAACTGGCACATTTAATAAAAATCCAAATAGTATCAGCAGTAAATCCTGTACAAACCACCATTATCAACATAAAGTTCGCGATTGCGAAGCAGACACGCCTGCCAGATTCAATAATGATCCTAACGGATTATATGAAGCTTCGGGTTCAGCAGGCAAAGTCATCGTCTTTGCGGTTCGAGTCGCGACATTTGCCAAACCGACTCAAGAGCAAACATTCTATATCTCGACCAATGACGCCGATACTTTGACCACACTCAGGCAACAGTGGTTAAAAAGCGAGCTAAACCTGCCTATTTTGGCAGAATATATGCACAAAAATTACAACGATATTACCATGCGCTATGGCCGTGATACTTGTTTGAGTATGCGAAAATTGCCTGCTGGTAAGATAGGTGGATTGTATCGGCTACAAGCTAAAATTGGCTATTATTTAAATAAATGGCGATTGCCTCAGACTTTACCAGATCGGCTGCTACAAATGACTGGTATTTTCATGCCGCCGTCATTACCCAATTCTTTGGCTGAGCAGGCGTGTTCCTATCGTTATCATTTAATCATTAAAGTCGCGGATGGCAATAATACGTACGATGATAATAGCGATGATAACGGCAGTCATGGTCATATTGCCGCCGCTCAAGCATTTCTACAGTCCCATATGCAGCAACATAAAGGCGTCGTACATCTCTGTACAGCAGCAGAATCCCAAGCATTATTGGTGTTTCGCAGTGCAGCAACCGCTGCCATGTTTCGTTATCACAATCTTAACCACACAACGTTTGGCGAGCTATTATCTACCGACATTGCCTTACCAAGGAATGCCGTAGATTGGGATGAAGTGCTACCTATTAACTTACAAAAGCAAGTCAGTAAAACCTTTTATTTGGGACATTTTTTCTGCCATGTCATGCATCAAGATTATCTGTTATACCCTGAAGTGGATGCAAAAAAATTCAAGGATGAGCTATTGGCGTTTTATGATCGACGTCGTATAGAGTACCCTGCTGAACACAACGTGGGTCATGTCTATACCGCAAAGCCTGCACTACATACTTTTTATAAAAAATTAGATCCGACCAATTCACTGAACCCAGGCATTGGTCAGACAGCAAAATGGAAAAATTGGCGATCGTCGCCCATCAAGGAGGAATTAAATGACGAATTATCTCGATAAGTCGCAGCAACCGATATTAGGAAATGATGTTGTCGATTCAGAAACGCCGCAAGGAGAGCAGTGGCGTGCGTCAATGTGGAAGTTTTTATTGTTTTCAGCATTGGGCATTGCACTATTTATTATTCCGTTTCAATGGGACGGAAAGGTTACGATTTTATTGGGTGTGTTAACGGACGCTTTGCAAGCTTTGTTGGGCGGTTCTGTCGTTTATGTGGCAATGGCAATCGTGACGACATCCTTTCTTGGGGCATTGGCTGTGAAGGTGTTAAAACCCAACCTGCATGAAGACTCTATGGTCAAAAAACTCTTCGATGTTGATTGGTTTTGGCTCACTGCCCGATTGTTAGGGATGGTGTTTGTCTGGATGATTTATCTGCAAGTCGGCCCTGAGTTTATTATTAATCGTAATACCGGCGGCGTCATTTTCGAAGATTTGATTCCAATTTTGATTCCTTTGTTTTTCTTCGCCATTTTATCGTTACCGTTTTTGACAGATTTTGGTTTGATGGAGTTTTTGGGCACACTGGCGAGCAAAATATTTGTCAAGCTGTTTAAGTTGCCAGGATGCTCAGCGGTAGATGCCATGTCCTCTTGGTTTGGCGCAGCTTCTATCGGTTTACTCGTGACCATGCAGGAGTATGATAAAAGCTACTATAGCCAGCGTGAAGCGGCGATTATCGCGACGACTTTTTCGGTGACTTCGATCGCTTTTACTTATGTCGTCGCCAAAACCATCGGCGTGGACGATAACTTTGTTTATTTTTATCTGACCATTGCTTTAACAGGCTTTATCGCCGCGATTATTATGCCGCGTATACCGCCACTCTCCTTAAAGCCTGACACCTATCATTCTGGCAAAAGCATGCTTGATGAAGGGATTCCTGCTCAGTACACGACCTACCAATGGGCGGTCAATCGTGCTGTGACGCGCGCGCACTCAATGCCAAGTCTGGGTCAAGTGTTCAAACGTAGTGTAAAGAATTTATTCGATATCTATTTTGGGCTAATCCCCGTGATTTTCGCAATTGGTACGATTGGTCTGGGCTTAGCCGAATATACGCCTGTGTTTAAATGGTTGTCTACACCGTTAGTGCCATTGCTGGATTTGTTACAGATTCCAGAGGCAGCAGAGGCGGCTCCAGCGATGATTATGGGCTTTGCGGATATGTATTTACCAGCCTTGGTCGGCAAAAGTATTGAGAGTGAGATGACAAGATTCATCGTTGGTGCATGTTCTATTACTCAGATTATTTACATGTCTGAAGTGGGCGCGCTGATTTTGAAATCAAACATCAAGCTTAATGTGTTAGAGCTATTTATGATTTTTATTCTTCGTACTCTGATCAGTTTGGTGGTGATTACCTCCGTGGCGCATTTACTTTATTAGCCATGTAGCCAATATCAACCCAGCCTCTAGCATCACGATAATGTGCCAAATAATTGGTTTATTCTTTAGTTAGATAAACCGATTACTTAGCCAATGATTGACAGAGACACTTATAAATACAATAAGCATAAAAACAATTATATCAAACCATATAAGGTGATTGACCATCATGGAAATGACGAATGCTAACATTTTAACGAGAGAACGCGCCATACAAACGGTTCAAGATGAAGTGATGTTAAATGCAGCCTATATAGATGGCGAATGGATGACTATTGAAGCGCCTGCTACCGATATTGCTGACGCAGATAGCTATGATTCGAATCATGATTCAAGTTATGACTTATATGATTCAAATTCGGGAACAATCATCGCTACCACTCGATTGTGTACCAAGGTACAGGTAGAAATGGCAGTCAATGCGGCTGCTGCGGCGTATCCATCTTGGTCGCAAACCACCGTAAGCACGCGTGCATCGTATCTCAATGCCATTGCCGAGAAGATGGAGCAGCAGTTTGACAAATTGGTGGGATTGTCTGTGTTAAATAATGGTAAGCCCATTGAAGAGGCAAAAATAGACGTGAGCGATGCCATTGCCTGCTATCGCTATTATGCCAATCTCATCACAGAACAAGCGACTTGGTCGGAGGTATCCACCAGCGAGTCAGGCATACGCTTGCTAAAAACGTATGCGCCTGTTGGTATTTGCGCCCTTATTGTCCCATGGAATTTCCCAATGGTGACCACTGCTTGGAAGTTAGCCCCTGCATTGGCTGCAGGCTGTACGGTACTATTAAAGCCCTCCGAGGTGACATTATTGCCAGAGTTGATGTTGGGCAATATATTGTCTGCTATTAAACTACCGAAAGGAGTCGTTAATATTTTACCGGGTGCAGCTGAAGTGGGCGCTGCCATGACCTGCCATCCATTAATCGACAAAATTTCTTTTACTGGTAGCAACACCGTTGGTGAAAAGGTAATGAGCCAAGCGGCAAAAGGTATCAAGGATATCAGTTTAGAGCTGGGCGGTAAGTCAGCCATCGTCGTATGTGCAGATGCTGATATCGACCACGCTTGTGATTTAATCATCGGTGGCATATTTACCAATGCCGGTCAGATCTGTTCAGCCACCTCAAGACTGCTCGTTCATGAAAGCATTGCTCAGTCGTTGTTCGACACATTAAAAGTTAAGACAGAAAGTTTGCAAATTGGTGATGGCTTTGACACTGACACGCAAATGGGTCCACTGGTTAGTGAGCAGCAACTAAATCAAGTAAAAAAATATTTCGACCTTGCTGCTGCCGAAAACCTGACTTGTCTCACAGGTGGTGAGATCTTAAATCGGCAAGGGTATTTTGCGATGCCGACGATTTATACCAATGTTCTAGTGACCAGTCAGTTATGGACAGAAGAGGTTTTTGGGCCGATACTAGTGAGTCAAACGTTTACCGACCATGCCGAGGCGATTGCTTTAGCCAATGATAGCCAGTTTGCTTTGGCCGCGAGCATTGTCAGCGCTGATGAAACGGCGGCCGTAGAGATGGCGCTACAGATTCAAGCGGGTCATATCTGGATCAATGAACAGCAAATTGTACTGCCAGAATCAGGGTGGTTGGGCGGATTTAAGCAAAGCGGTATCGGTCGTGAGCTGGGCGTAGACGGCTTGTCTGCGTATCAAAAAAGCAAGCACGTGCTGTTGAGTCATTAAACGTTGGGCGCTTTCATATTATTTAGCCATTAATATTGCTACCAATGGCTAAATAAGATATTTGCTTTGTAAATTAACTTTACTGGACTAAGAATGCCATTCGATATAAAATTGAGCAATCATTCAAATTTTATCGCTGTGCTTATTTTTATATGAGATTACGCTTTTGAGATGGAAAAACTATGTCACGTACCGCACTTTATAACCGTCAGGATGCCTTAGAACGCGCGTTACTACAGCTTTTTTGGCAAAAAGGCTTTCATGCTACTTCGTTAAAAGACATAGAAGAGGCGCTCGATATGCGTCCAGGAAGCATTTATCTGCGTTTGGCAGTAAAGATGGATTATTTCAAGAAGCGTTAGACTACTATGCTCGCCTAGGTTTTGAGTGAGCTTGAGCGGGTAATGGGCGCTTATCAATCGCCGCTGTTGGGGTTAGCCGCTTTCGTGCGTCAGCTGGGCGGTATTCGTGATAAAGGGCTGCCGAGTCAGGCTTGCATGTTGGTCAAAAGCTTACTGGAGCTTGGTGCTCGTGAGCAGACAGCGCTACAAAAAGTTGAAATGCTGCTGGCAGGTATGGAGCTGCGTTTTATAAATTACTTTACCGAAGCACAGCGGCTGGGTGAGCTTGATAGTAAGTTGGATCCGACTAGGTTAGGTCGTCGCTTGCAGGCTGAAGTGATGGGATTGCGTGCTTTTGCGCAGCGTGATGTCGAGAGTGCAGCGGTGCAAGCGTTGGCTGAAGATATGGCACTCTCTATAGAAGGGCTGCGTATTGATAAGCCTGTTGGCGTGTAGTTCATGTTGACTATTTGCAAATAAGCACTGCTAAAGGGTTATTGCCGATTAAGTAAGGCTGATTGCTAAGATATTTTTGGTATGAAAAAAGGGTTTTAGAGTTACTGTATAGTCTCGGGCTATACAGTAACTCTAAAACCCTTAGCTTTTCTAAAACTCTCAGCTTTGAAGACTAAACCATGACTTCATGGTTTAGTCTGGCATGTCAGCTAACTGCTGCAAAATGCTTTTATAATTTTCAATACCTTGTGCGCCGCTAATTAAATGACGCTCATTGAAAACCATAGAAGGCACACTTTGAATGCCTTGTTGCTGCCAATGCTGCTTTTCTTTTTCTACCGCTGCAGCAAATCGCTGATCTTTTAAGACCGCTAGTGCTTCGCTACGATCCAGTCCAACATCGGCCGCAACATCGGCAAGCACACTATGATCTGATACATTTTGATTATCGACGAAATGTGCGACCAACAATGCTTGCTTTAGCTCGTGCATACGCCCTTGTTGATCGGCCCAATGCAGCAACTGATGCGCATTAAAAGTATTGTAAGTACGAAAGTCATCGGTAAACTGAAAATTAAATCCAGCTTCAGCACCTACTTCTGTCATTCTAGCTCGGTTCTCTTGAACGTCCTCAGCAGTCGTACCGTACTTCTCCATGATATGCTCACGATAGTTTCGTCCTTCGTGCGTGTGTATTAGGATTTAACTCAAATGGATGCCAGTGAATCTCGTGTGGAGTGTTGGTTTGTTTTAATGCCTCGGCTAGTTGAATAGCCGATAGCGCACCAAGGGCAGACCACGTCTGACACGATATCTATTCGTAATGGCTTTTTTAAATTACTCATGGTGGCTCCTTATTTGGTTCTTATATAATTAGACAGCTTTATGCCATTCAAACTTTTGGAAAGGCTTGTCGATTGGCGTGTTGGCCAAATGGTTGGTGTAGTTGCTCATCACTTTTTGAGCCGCTGCAAGAACCACTTCTAAAATCTGACGTTTAGTAAAGCCTGCATCTAAGAACGCTTGCACTGCGTCATCATTTACATTACCACGATCACGAACGACCGATAGCGTAAAGTCGCGTAATGCTTCTAGTTTTTCAGTTGGTAGTGGTGTCTCATTACGTAATGCATCAGTAATGGCGTCATCTACTTTCATGCTTTTGGCGATGCCAGTATGAGCGGGTACACAGTAATGGCACTCATGCTCGACGTTGATGGTTTGCCATACGACCGTGACTTCCTCATCATCGAAACTGCTGTCTAAAAACAACTGATGCAGGCGTTGATAGCCTTCTAATAGCCCAGGTGCTTCAGCCATGACGGCATGTAGGTTAGGTACCATGCCAAACGCTTTGATAGAAACATCAAGCAAGTCTTTGCTTGCTGCTGGGGCTGTGTCTTTGTCGTGTAGAGTAAATTCAGTCATGTGAAAGTCCTTCGGATAATTATTAGTGAATTGTTGTAAAAGTAAGTGTGTAGAAACGACTTGAGAACCTATTATATAGTTGAGTGAATACTCAGTTTTATAAGTGAGATTTTCGTGAGTCGCTCAACAACTGCAGCCACTATAATTCATTTTGAGCAATCGTTCAAATAATATTTGAGTGAATGCTCAAGTTGTTTGTAACTTTGACTTACATTCGAAGCTAGGCGACATCACGACAGTTATTTGTTTTTCTTAACCAAGTTATTGCTAAATGGCATTGTTAACAATCCCCATAGCGAGGCATTTTGTTTGGCTGCTGGGTATTCTTTTAGTCCAATATCTAGCTCATTATCAGACTGCTTTGCTTTACCCTTATAACTACCAAAAATCCAATCCCACCAGATGATACTAAGCCATAGTTTGAGTTGGTCTCACTGACGCGTTGGCTATGGTGAATACGGTGCAAAATCTGGGTCATGAATATTAAGCGTAGCGGTTTTTCAAGCGCAGGTGGCAGGCGAATATTGGCATGGTTAAATATTGCTAAGCCATTTAACGCAATCTCAAATATCAATACGGCGATGGCAGGAACGCCCAACAAGCTGACGGCAACGAGCTTTACTAGAATGCTTAAAATGATTTCAATGGGATGAAATCTAAGCCCTGTACTGGCATCGACATGTGCATCAGCGTGATGGACTTTATGCAAACGCCATAGCATAGGTACGCGGTGAAATAATCGATGCTGCCAGTAAATGATGATGTCGAGCAATATCAAGCTTAGTATGATGACTATACTTGGCAAATTGATGATATTAAATAGACCAATCCCATGCTGCTGATTATACAGCGCCACAGCCGTTAGACCGACAGGCACCGCTAGACGAGCAATAACTGACGAGATAAAAACCAAGCCAAAGTTAGCGAACCAGCGTTTGCTACTTTTGATTGGTGCTTGACGTGCAGGCATGCGCCATTCTATCAGCATCATAATCACTAAAATGCTTAAAAAGAACCCAAGCCGCCACCATACTTCGTTAGTCATTAGCTGCCTCTTAACTTAGTCTATTTATATACTGTTTTTATCTATTTCTAGCTGCTTAAGGGTATGGTAGCCGCCATGGATACGGGTAAAAATCGTAATCGCGCAGGCTGTGGCAAAAATGCTGGCAAGTAATACAAAGTGCTGTGGCCACAGGCAAAAAGCGACAAACAGTGCGATGGTTTCGGTGCCTTCCGTCAAACCGTTTAAATAATAAAAGCTTTTATTTAAACTGCGGTTTATCCAGTGTAAACTTTTCCGCAGCAATGGCAAACGCTAAGAAGCTAGAGCCTGTGCCAATAAAGGTCGCGAGTAATAAAGCGCCAGCAATGGCGTTTTGTTCAGGATTTGCCAAGATAAAGCCTAGCGGAACTGCTGCATAAAATAAAAAGTCGAGCGTAATGTCTAAGTAGCCGCCTGCGCTTGAGCTTTGCTGTGCATGACGAGCTAGCGCGCCATCAAGACCATCAAAAATACGATTTAATGCAATGGCTGCCAGTGCGCCATACCAAAGCTCAAACGCCAGTAATGGCACCGCTAACATACCGATTAAAAAGCCTGCCACCGTGAGTTGATCAGCCGTAATACCGCGTTTGTGCAAGACAACGACGACAGGGCTTAGTATCGGCTTAATCATGGGCGTAAGAAATTTATCTAGCATGCGCTTGCCTTTTGTATTTCGCTTTGATGTTAGAATTTAGATCTACAAGTCTAAAAGTATAAGCCTAAAACTACAGGTCTAAATGAATAACTTTACCGTTTGCGGCCTCAGCATCGCTATAATCGTGCGTGACCATGATGGCGGGAAGTTTATGAGTGCGGATTTGCTCAAACATCAGTTGCCGCGTATCTACTCGAAGTTGGGTATCAAGCTTGCTAAAAGGCTCATCAAGTAGTATCGCTTTTGGTGCGCTGAGCAAGGTGCGCAGTAGCGCCACTCGTGCTTGTTGTCCGCCCGATAAATTATCAGGATGGCGATCTCCCATGCCTGCTAGCCCCACTTGTGCCAGCGCTTGTTCTATTTTTTCACGGCGCTGTGTTTTATTGCTGTTTTTATTACTTTTAGGCATCGCAAACGCAATATTACCCGCGACTGATAAATGCGAAAACAGTAGGGCATCTTGATACAGTACCCCAATATGCCGCAGATGCGTCGGCAGATGGCTTACATTTTCATCATTTAACCAGACCTCACCAATAGCGGTAAAACCATTTGGTAAAGTGCCTGTCAGCCAGTTCAATAAGCTTGATTTGCCACTACCAGATGGGCCCATGACAGTCAATATTTCACCACCAGCAATCTGCTCATCTAGGCTGAGTAGTAGCTCGCCTTGTCGATAAACTGCAAGTTTTTATCTGTAAAGAGGATTGCATCAAGAGCCCTTTATCTGCGTTTTTATAGTGAGTTGTTTTCAAAATCAGTGCTATTTAAAGTCAGTGCTTTTCAAAACGAATGTATTTCAAAAAACGTTTTAACAGCTGCTATTTTTACCACTTTTAAAGAAGTACTTGGGCAATACCCACGCCAATATAAAACCAATTAATGGTAGCGCCATTTGGATGATGGCATACACCGCACTGGTGCGTCTACTGGCACCATTGGCGAGGGTTACGGCTTCTGTGGTGATGGTGGCGATACGTCCGCCACCTGCCAATAATGTCGGCAAGTATTGGCCAAAGCTAATGGCTAAACCAAGGGCGATAGCAATTAACAGTGGCGCAAACAGTTGTGGTAATTTGACCTGCAAAAACACTTTAGCAGGAGTTGCACCAAGGCTCGCGGCTACATAAGCAAAACGAGGGTCTAGACGCCGATAACTACTGGCAAGCGATAAAAACACATAGGGCAGCACAAAAAGTAGATGGGTAAAAGCCACATTAAAAAACGCCGTTTGATTATTCACCAGTTGCTGTAGCCATACTAAGCCAAATAAAAAAGCAATGCTCGGCACTAACAGCGGCAAATAGATAATTAAACTGGTAAATTTTGAAAGTGGCTTTTTACTTAATTGCTCAGCTTCTAAACACAATAAAGTCAGTACAATGGCAAATATAGTACTCACGATACCGATTGTAATGGTATTAAATAGCGGCGTACCCATTTGCGTAAAGGCGCTTTGAAAATGTAATAACACTAACTGCTCTGGCAATACAGCTGGGAAACGCCAAAAACCAGCCACTGACCACATTACCAGCCCAATGAGCGCTAGCAAGATAAAGCCAATCACCACAGCGGTCAACGCTGCGGTGATTTTTTGCCATAGTGCATCGGCATAGCTGCGCTTGCCATTGACCAACGTACCATTAAAACAATTTTTTATGATTCTCTCAGCACCAAGCCACAAGGCGATTAAGCCACCCGTCAACGCCAATTGTAATAACGCGCCCGCCGAGGCTTTTATGCGTAAGTTTAAATCCACATCGTTAAACCATTGCATGATAGTAACCGCCAGCGTTGGCGGCGTGTTTGGACCCAATATCAATGGCATCTCTACACTGGCACTGGCGTAGGCAAGCACGGCTAAGATAGGCAAACGTAAAAAAGGATAGAGGATAGGGAGCACGGCTTTAAAAAAGGCAGTAATGGGGTAATAGCCGAGATTTAGCGCGACTTTATATTGTTGACGTAGCTTTTTACCAAGCTCAGGCTGTGCCAAAGCGCCTAGCGCCATGAGTAATAAAAACGGCAGCTCTTTTAAGGTTAAGCCCAAAATGATGCTAATGCCGTACGGGTCATGGGGAAACATACCGGCTGGTGCCAATTCCCAACCGCTTAGCCATGGTGAGATGAGGCGTGAAAACATACCAGAAGGCGCAATTAAAAAGCCAACGGCTATGGCTGCCGCTGCATGAGGAATGACTAAGATTGGACTCAGTAAACGCTCAATACGAGTCAGCCAAACGCTATTAAAAAATGCCGCCAATATCATTAAGGTCATGACAAAAGCGAGTAGCGTGCTGATTAATCCAGTAGCGATGCTTAATGCGACCATTTGGATAAGACCCGGCGTCTGCCAAAGATCGTTAAAGCCTTGTAGACTAACGGTCGTTTTTTCAAGTGCCGGTACCCAGCTAAAGGCAGGTAACAGCACGCTGAGTAAACCACCGAGTACGGGTAATATCAACAGTAGCAGTAAAAATTTCGGACTCAAGGATACAATGTGCGTAAATAGGTCTGTTTTATAAGGATCTATGGTTCTAGTGCTTGCATCAGCCGTTTTATTATTAGAATCTTTACTCATGGGCTGACTCCATAACGTGTCTGCCAGCCTTGCATAATGGCATCAACCCAGCTCGGATGTGGTTCATTTACGGTACGTTTTATAGCGTCAACCGGTAGGGCGCTCGGATGCGGTCTGTTAGTCTTGAATAATGCTTGTTGCTCAGGGTCGAGCGTCGATTGGACGAGTACGGTTTTATCACCCCATATAGCAGGCGTTTGCTTTCTAGCCTGTGCTTCTGGGCTTAGCAAGAAGTTTGACACTAGCTGCGCGGCTTGTGGGTGGCTGGCGTTATAAGGAATCGCCACAAAATGGGTGTTACTTAAGCTGCCATCGCTCATGGCATAGCTACGAATGCTCTGGGGTAAGTCATAACGCTGCACGGCCGCAGGAATTTCAGGCGCGGAAAAGCTAAAGGCTAAGCTAAGCTCGGTATCATCGACCAAACGGCGCATGTGCGCGCCCGTTTGCACAAATTGCTCACCCTTACGCCATAGAGTTGGATGCAAATCATCTAAAAACGTCCACAAAGGGGCTAATATAATATCTGTATTTTGCTCAGTGGCTGGCAGGTTGAGCTGTGCTTTGATATTTTCGCCTGTTTTGCCATCTTGCTTTTCGTGCAGCATGACTAAAGCGTATTTTAAAAAGCTCATGCCTAAAAGTCAGGTGGCTTTGGATAGCTAAAACGCCCGGGGTTTTGCGCTGTCCAATTGACCAGCTCATTTAAAGTGGTTGGCGGCTTGCCAGTTGATAAACTGTCGTAATAAAAGGTTAGTGAAGCTTGTCCCCATGGCGCTTCCATACCATTGGTTGGCACACCAAAATCAAAGTTAACGGCAGGATTATTCTGGGATCGGTCAAGGCAAAGTTAGGCAGCTTGTTCGCCCATTGTTTCAGTAATAATGAGTTCTCACTCATGGTGGCAAAGTTTGCGCCATTTATCCAGATGAGATCAACGCTGCCTTTATCATTGTTGTTGGCAGACTTTTCCGCGAGTACGCGACTAACGGCTTCACTGGTGTCGCTCAATTTGACATGAACCAAATTAATATTATGTTTGTCATCCACTTCTTCAGCGGCCCACTGTAGATAGGCATTTATTTGCGGGTCACCGCCCCATGCATAGAAGTAAACGTCTTGGTTTTTACCTTGGGCTTCTATCTGCTGCCAAGATGATAAAGTTTGATTAAGGTCATCGGTAGTGGGTGAGGCAGTGCTTGCTGATATGCCAATGCAAACGCTAAGCACCATAGCATAGGCGCTATAGCGGCTTAGGTTTTTTAACGTGGTCAAAGCGGGCAGAGATTTGATAACGTACATTTAAGTTTCCGTTATGATGATATGTTTTTAGCGCAGTGAATAAAAACCCACCTAACCTCGCCGCCATGTATGATATTTCTCAAGCCAGTTTAATACCGTTTCGGGCGCATGATTACGTTTCCATTCACCAGCCGCGTATTTATTAGCCTCTGCCCACGTTGGATACATATGGATAGTGCCAAGTATTTTATTCAGTCCTAAGCCATGTTTCATCGCTAGTATAAATTCTGGCATTAAATCCCCAGCATGTTCAGCGACGATGGTCACGCCAAGTATTTTATCTTTGCCTTTAGGGGTAATGACTTTGATAAAACCATTATTGGCACTTTCCGTCACCGCGCGATCTAAATCTTTAAAGTCGTAGCGGGTAATTTCAAAGTCGATGCCTTTTCAATAGCCTCTTGCTCATTTAAGCCCACGCGTGCGACTTCTGGATCGATAAAGGTCGTCCAAGGAATCACGCGATAATCTACTTTAAACTTCTTTAAATGTCCAAATAAACCGTTTACGGCAGCGTACCATGCCTGATGGGAAGCCACATGAGTAAATTGATAAGGGCCGACGACATCACCTGCGGCGTATATATTGGGGTAGAGGGTTTCTAGATAGTCATCCGTGTCGATGGTACGCTCCGTTTCGATGCCCAAATCTTCAAGACCATAACCTTCTAAGCGAGCACGACGTCCAACGGCACAAAGCAATTCGTCATATTCAATCGCGATTTCTTGCTTGTTTTGATGGTCTTGCTTAACGGTACTGTCGTCTTGCGCTTCAACGATAATGAACTTTTTACCATCGCGCGCTTCACAGCGAATCGCTTGATGCGAGGTTAAAACGTTTACGCCGCTCTCAACGAGGACTTTCTGCGCAAATTCTGAGACTTCCACGTCTTCTTTTTTCATAAGACGCGCGCCTCTTTCGATCTGGGTCACATCGGAACCTAAGCGTGCAAAAGCTTGTGCCAGCTCAGAGCCAATTGGTCCGCCGCCAAGTACCACCAGCTTTTTCGGCGCTTCTAATTCGGCAAATTTATTCCATATAGTATCGCTAGTCACATAACCCGTTTCTTCCAAACCCGGCAAATCTGGGATAAATGGGCGCGCACCAGTAGCGATAACGATGGAACGTGCGGTGAGTGTTTGCGTGCCGCCATCGTTTAACGCAATCTCTACCGTCCACGGGTCGATGAATTTGGCATAGCCTTTTAATACTTCGACACCCAAGTCCGTATAACGCTCGACGCTATCATTTGGGGCGATGTCAGCGATGACTTTATGGATGCGGGTCATGACGTTCTTAAATGAGAACTCTGGTGGTGTATTTTCCAAGCCATAACGCTCAGCATGGCGCATTTGTTCTGCGACTTTTGCGCTTTTAATCAGGGCTTTACTGGGTACACAGCCATAGTTTAAACAGTCGCCACCCATTTCACCCGCTTCGATTAAGGTCACTTTTGCTCGGACGGTCGCCGCGATATAGCTAGTGACTAGCCCGCCAGCACCTGCGCCAATCACGATCATGTTCCGGTCGAATTTTTAGGTTTGCTATAGTTTTTATAGACGCGGCGTTTTTTTAGCATATTTAATATGCCTTTTGCGATTAATGGGAAAAAACCTAACAACGCAAATGAGACGATTAAATTAAACGATAAAATCCCCGACAAACTGTCAATTTGCGCCAATTGCGTACCAGCATTAACGAATACAAAAGTACCCGCGAGCATACCAACTTGGCTAACCCAGTAGAATGTCCTCGCTTTAATCGCGGTGACACCCATCAATAGGTTAATCAAAAAGAAAGGAAATATCGGCACTAAGCGTAGGGTAAATAAGTAAAACCCGCCTTCTTTTTCAACGCCAGCGTCAATGGCTGCTAAGCGCTCAGGAAAGCGCTGTTTAATCGTATCACGCAGTAAGTAACGTGAGGTTAAAAAGGCGAGTGTCGCACCAATACTGGAGGCAAATGAGGCGACCAATAAGCCTTGCCATAAACCAAATAATGCGCCAGCTGCCAAGGTTAAAATAGCGGCACCCGGTAAGGATAGGGCGGTGACGACGATATAAAGTAAAAGAATCCACCGATAATCAATAATGGTGATTGCGCTTTGTAGTCGTTAAATTGCGCCATCGAGCCTTTTAAGCCGTCAAGCGTCAGTAATTGATTGAGGTCAAAGTAGAAAAAGCTTGCTGCCAATATTAATATTAACAGTATTAACAATATTCTTTTAATCATAAAATATCCAGCTAAGTAGTAGAGCGAAGGCTAAAGTCATCGTCATTCTTTTATGATTAAGAACCTTGACCATGTTAGTGCTAATGACAAATTAGTGGTAACGATAATTGCGTTAAGTTTCTTGCATGGTTTGTGCATTTATATACAATAAAACAGCTAAATTAGTAGTCTTCATAGTATAGGGCTTGAGTTTCGGAGGCTAGTATTTATATTTGCATGTTCAACCAAGCTCAATCTAACGACAAACATGACTGATGTTTAGGCTAAAGAAACTTTTTTGCCCAAGGTTAAGGTATCCCAATCTCTCATTAAGAAAAGCGCCAAACAAGCAGCCAACATCGGCCATGCTGCAAAGAACAACAAGTTATCAAAGGCTTGAGATATAAGCCGAAGGTTGAGAACGTCGAAATCGAATGAAGTAGCAAGATGATGCCGTAAGTCCAAGTTTTGAATAATCCTGTGACAAACAATAGAATGAGGATGAATTGAGCTGCGCCAATGACATAAAACACGGTGTCGCCTATACTTTCAAAACCATAAAAACTAGAAAAAACGCCTGCGGCATGATCAGGATTAATCAGCTTATCTAAAGTCCAGACTAAAAAAACAATGAAAATACCCAGTCGAAGCAATAACAGTGAAAGAGGGAGATGTTTTGGCATAAGTTATTTATTCTTAATAAGCGTTAAAAGTGAGTGCAAAAGAGTTTGGCAATTCTAATCAATGAAATATATGGCAGTGACTACTTTGTCAGGCAGTAAGCATGATAAAGTATTTATTTTGAGTGATTACTCAAAATTAGACAAAATATTACCACTGAGTAGGTTAATAAACCGCATTGTAGTTGTTATTGAATGGTTGTTCAAGTTCGTAGCCTCAAGCATGCTATTGTTCCAGAGCATCGTTACGTTTTTCAACCAAAGCAGCAATGCTTGGTTAAAGGTGGTCGCTTTTCGTACAATAAAAAGCCCTTCATGGACTGATACAGTCCATGAAGGGCTTTTGGCTGACATCATAAGTATGATGAAATTAAGCGGTTACCACATCAAATCATCTGGAATCACATAGGCGGCATAAGGATCATCTTCTGCCAGTACTTCTTCTGATGTATCGTTAGACACGACCATGAAGCCCTCCATTTTGCATCGATGCGATCTGCCAACGGACGAGGAAGTAGGGCATAGCCTTCTTCTAAGCGTGCAATCACCACATGACCGGCGACGATTTGGTCATATAGTTTTTGAGTGACAAAGTTTTTTAACCTTAGCATTATCGACAAATTGATAATTAACATCGCCATTGGTATCGGCAATCTGATGCTGCTTAATCATCTGTACGATATTGGCCTTGAGCATCTTCTCTTCTAAAATACGTTGCTTTTCTTGATTGAGCTTTTGATCTTTCTCTAGTTTTTTGCTTGGGCTTCTGCCAACGCTTTTTTCGCTTCCATGCTTTCTGAGTCACCAGTACGCTTGGCATGCTGAGTCTGCTTGCTGATTTTCTTGGCTTTTTGCTATCCACCAATCCCGCTTTAATAACTGAGAGCCTGTAGGGCATTTTTGCCATAATTCTATCACCTAGATAAGGATACTTAAATCATAAATGCTAAAAAACCATTGTAGCAAAATTCGCTACGGCATGTTGTTAGACGATGACAAGACTTTTTTAATTATGGTAGAAGTGGGCACACATCGCTGGCTGAAGCCGTTTAAATTGGTTATTATCAAGGCAATGGATATGATTTTTTTGCCGCTATGTTCTTTGGTAACCATGTTCTTTGGTAACTATGTTTTTCGGTGACCATATTTATAGTGGGTATAGAAAGCTGTATAGGATTAAATCGTTAAATTTAAGGATGGAATATGACAACATCACAGCACATTTTAGCCTGTATAGACGGCTCGGCAGTGACTGAATCGGTTTGTGACTATGCAGCATGGTATGCCAGTAAGTTAAATTTACCCGTAGCATTGTTGCATGTGAGTGAGGTTCCAGCCTCCACCAGACGCGATTTGTCAGGCGCAATAGGAGTCAATAGCCGCCAGTTTCTATTAGAAGAATTGACGCAGTTAGACGAGCAAAGAGCGAAGGTGGTGAACAGTTATAGCAATGCTTTGGTACAAGACGCAAAAAGCCATATCCAAGGCAACTTTACTCAAGTCGATATTCGTATCTATCAACGTCGCGGCAAGCTGTTACCTGCCATTGAGCATTTTAAAGCAGAAAATCGTGCCATCGTCATGGGACGCCGAGGTGAAGATCACAAAAGCAGCCGTATTAATATCGGTAGCCAAATCGAAACCGTTGCCCGCGCATCTGACGTTCCTATATTGATTTGCTCAGAGACGTTCAAAGAACCCAGCTCATACATGATAGCTTTTGATGGTAGCAAAACGGCTATCAAAGCAGCATGGATGGTTGCGAGGAGTCCTGTGCTAAAAGGTTTACAAGGGCATATCGTCATGATAGGCAATCATAACGACGCGTCAAAACAAAGCTTAAGCGCCGCAGCGGCACAATTGGAGGATGCAGGTTTTAGCGTAGCGGCACATCATTTATCTGCCTCCGATGCCGTCGACGGCTTGTTAAGGTTTCAGGTAGAAAATCACATTGATATGATGGTGGTGGGTGCTTATGGACATTCGAAATTGCAACAATTATTCCTTGGTAGTACCACGACAGAAATTATCGCCAGCACGCTATCTCCTGTGATTTTAGTACGTTGAAAACTCGGTAAGGTTTATAATAGCGAGGTGCAATCATTGCGCCTTTAGCTGTCGATAACGTTCAATAATCATATCTGACGTTTGCTAAAGGATCATCTCATCATACTATTTTTGGACATGGTTTATGCTTATTCATGCAGACTTTACTCGCCGCGCTGCCCTTACACCTGAGCAACACCAGTGGATTAAGTCACCACAAAATGGGGTAGAGCGCGTGATGCTTGACCGTGTGGGTGCAGAAAAAGCACGTGCCACTAGCCTTGTACGCTATGCGCCTAATTCTTATTTTCCGCATCATCTACATCCGGGTGGTGAAGAGATTTTAGTATTGTCAGGTACTTTTTCTGCAGATGACGAACATTACCCAGCAGGTTGGTATTTGCGCAATCCACCGACCTCAGGACACAAGCCTTATAGTGATGAAGGCGCAGTGATTTTCGTCAAGCTACGCCAAATGCCAACTGATGAACCTCATTATGTGGCTATCGATACTAAAGATAAGGCTCATTGGCAACAGCAGGGCAGCCGTGATGTTTGTCCTCTATTCTCAGGTGATAATGAGCAAGTGAGTTTGCAGCGTATCAAGGCAGGCGAGTTACTGTTTAATGAGGCAGTCTGTGGCGGTGCAGAAATACTGGTGTTAGCAGGCGAGTTGATAGATGAGGGTCAAGTTTATCAGCGCGGCGGCTGGATACGTCTGCCAGCAGGTGAGCATGCGCAAATACAGGCAGGATCTGAAGGAGCTACGGTGTATCTCAAGACAGGGCATTTAATGCAAGTGATAGGGTTGTAAGGGTAGGGATCACATTTTATGAGCAGCTCACCAGCTGCTCATATTCTACAATGTCACTATATTTTGTCACTATACTTTTATTTAGCCAATAAAAGTAGATAAGCAGTGGGGTAATGATTAGTAACACAAAATTTATCAATCATTATTTAAACCGCTTTCAAAATAGTTCAAAAATACAAAACGTCATTGCTTATCATTCTATACTTTGGGCATCCTCTCGTTTGACAATTTTATGCTGATCTTCTGTGCTATCGACTTTCCAATAGCTAGATATGTACAAATGTGTTTTTGGTATTGGGCGATCTACCTTAAAATAATGGCGTAGAGCGCGCATACTATGGAACTCGCAAGCTGCCCAAACAGCAGGTTGTCCTGCTAGCCACGTAAGCGTTTTAACGCGATCAAGTAATGGGCTAGTTTCTGCATTTGGATGCGCGTTTATCACCCAATGAATGTCAAGGTTGTCTGGCTTCTTGAGTAGTTGCTTATCTGCTTCAGTGGTAATCTCAAGGACTGCATAGCCGTGTGCGTCAGCAGGTAGCTGGGCAAGATTGACGGTAATCGCCGGCAGCGCTGTCATATCACCGATCAATAAAAACCAATCTGCCTCATTGTTAATCAGCTTCTTTGGTCCAGGGCCGCCTACTAATATTTGCTCACCCACTTGAGCGTTACGCGCCCATGTTGAAGCAGGGCCTTCTGTCTCGTGCAACGCAAAATCGACATCTATTTCGTCATCACGTTGAAGGCTGACGGTATAGGTGCGCATCAATGGTCGAGCCTCATCGCCTTGAGAGAATATCAGCTTAATGTACGCGCTTTCTTGATCTGCCGGAAAATCAGTCAGTCCAGCACCGCCAAGCGTGACACGGCACATATGTGGCGTGAGGTATTTACTGCCAATCACATCTAGCATTCTTGGGGTAGGTTTTCCCATATTAATACTTTCCTTCATTTAACTATTTGATAGTTTAGGTCATCATTTGAGATGAGACCACTCTATAAGATTGATATTTTCTAGTAATGGTAAGTTCTACATTGCCTAAAAATTGGCCTTTAGACTGACGGACATTTGGCGCTCAGGTCCCATCCAGCAATTGTTAATATCGTAACAAGCGCCGACATAGGTTTTATCAAAGAGATTGTTGACACTCGCGCCGACAGTGAGCATCGGATTGATTTGATAATTGCCGCCAATGTCTACCAAAGTCACGCTTGGTAATTCGTCTGAGTTTTGCTTATCAAGTTGCATACCGCCTTCATAGCGTACGCCAGCATTGAGACTGAGCTTGTCAGTAGCATAATAATCTGCCCACAATGTTGCCTTGTGCTTAGCCGTTTGCGCAGGGGTATTGCCAACCACATCAGGGTTGAATTCATCTTCTGTAATCTCAGCATCGGTATAGCTGTAGCTTGCCGCGACACACAGTAGTTGGAGCATATGACTGCCTGATATCTCAAAGCCTTTTGATTCAATTTCACCAGTTTGAACTTTTTGTTGATAATTAGATGGGTTCGTCACTATGACATTTTTTTGAGTGATATCAAATACTGCTAATGTTCCTTGTGTGGCGCGATTGGCAGAGAGATATTTGACACCAGCCTCTAGCTGATCGGCAGTCGTTGGCTTAAATGGCGCATTGGTAAAGTTACTACCGACCACTGGCTGAAACGACTGCGAGTAGCTTGCATAAGGAGATAGCCCATTATCAAAGTCATAAATGGCTGCGAGACGACCACTGGTTTCTGACGCATCGTTGTTAATTATTTTTTTATAAATGACGCCTTTAGTGGCTTCGGTTTGCTCAGTACTACTGTCAAAATTATCGTGACGTAAGCCTGCTACTACTGTCAAATCCTGCCATTTCATCTCATCTTGTACATAAAAACCAAGTTGGCTTTGCTCGATATCTTCATTTTGACGATAAGCCTCTAAAGGCAAGGTATCGGCATTGATTTGCGAAAAATCTGGATTGGATAAGTCAAGATTTGGCGTGCCATCTGCGCCAGCATCATAATAAGTGGCGGTACTGTCTGTCTCTTGATACTCAATACCAAATAAAATTGTGCGAGGTATTGGTAGTATCTAACTGATAAGCAAGCTGGTTGTCCGTGGTCCAGTTGCTCATGCTCTCATCAGTGGTGTAGGCCACGCGATTTAGTATCTTATCACTACCGCTTACAAACCCGCTGTTGTACATATTACGCTGCTGCGCCTCGGCGTCGGTATAGCGCAGAATGTGCTTGAACGTCAACTTATCATTGATGTCCCAGTTTATGGTAACACTTGGCATAAATACTTCTTTGCTGAAGTGATTCCATTCATCACCTGCATAGGCATCACTGCCCAATTTGCCATAGCTGGCATGGTAGACAGTGCCAACGGCAGGCAGTGGGGTGGAAGGCACCATTTCTGGATCATCTTGATAAAACAGATTGGCAAGAACGGACACATCTTTTGTCGGTCGCCATTCCAGTGACGGATTGATCAGTGTGCGCTCTTCTTCTGTGGTTTGCATCTGCCCGTCTTTTTGTCGTTTTAACGCCACCAGTCGATAATTGAGCGTGTCTGAGATAGGTCCTGTCGTATCGACCGCCACTTCTTTTAGGTTTTGATTGCCAACTCGCAACTGTACCTCAGATGCTTGAGTGTTTTGGGGTTTTGGCGACTTGATTGACCATGCCACCTGGAGATGCATAGCCATAGAGTGAGGATGCGGGCCCTTTGACTATTTCGACTGCTTCTGTTGCGTAGATATCGACTTGCGGCATCAGATTCCAAGCCCCATCGTAGGGCAGTCTTAATCCATCGTAAAAATTGGAGTAAGTCTTAAAACCGCGAATATTGTATTCATCAAAGATGGACACCGTAGCGCGACTCTCAGTACTTACCCCTGGCTCATAACGTAATGCTGCATTGACACTGTCTGCTTGACGTTTTTGTAACAGCGCTTGATCGATTCTCGTATAGCTCATGGGCGCATCATTAGGATCTAACGCTGTTTTGGTGCCCGTACTACGATAGTTGTCGGCATAGACAGTAATGGTATCCAAGGTGGTTGATGGTGTCACGGTCTCATTATTAACACTATTTTCGATGTTATTCGGCATCGTCTCAGCATAAGCTGCGTGGCTCAACCCATTGCCAATCCCAATTGCACCGCGAGAGTTAAACGTTTTTGACGAATGGATGTAGACGTTGAGATAAGACGCATCATATTTCCTTGTAAGTTATCAAATGCCGGAAGCGAAAGAAAAGGAATAATAACATTAATGATTATCATTATCATTAAAAATTTACAAACAAAGCGTTCTTAGTAAGATGTCGAGTGAAGCAGCCTCATTTTTAGCCCATCAAGATGACTATGATGCAACATGAAGATTGAGGAAACGCTCTAATATGACGATATTTTTGACTATAAGCAATGGTGTTTACAGGGCTTTTCTCGTATGATGCAGCCGTCTATTTGGAATCAACTTTTAGATCAACCGGCAGACAGGATTTATTACTACTATTAATAGGTCTAGGTCGTTCATTGAGCAACCAAAGATTGTTAAAGGTCATATTTATGAACAGACATACAAGTCAATCAACCAATACTCAACGCTATTTTACGGTATGGCGTTGGCATTTTTATGCGGAATGTTTATAGCACCTTTCTTAATTATCCTAGCTTGCAGCGCACTTGGCATGCTGTTGATGTCTAACATCGCAGGTCGTGATGACGATCGCCTCACCATTACCACCTCAGATTCAGCGGTGACGGCACTAATTACCGCCCCTATTTCTACGCAAGCTAAAATGCGTTAAACACTTTACCTAACAGTACATTGGTGAAATATATCGCGCCTCGTGATACGAACACCGTTGCCTTGTTTCAAGTTAAGTCAGCCAGTCATGAGAATATGGTGGCGGTGAATCCTTATACGGCTGATATCGTCAAAAGCACGCCGACTAATAGTGGTCTGTACTATACCTTTAATGATATTCATGCTGATTTACTATTGGGCAAAGTCGGTGATTATATCCAAGAAACCACTGCTTCATTAACCATCTTAATGATTCTAACGGGTTGGTATCTATGGTGGCAAAAACGCAAATCACTCAAAGCCATGCTTATACCCAATGATGCTGTAAATAATAAGAAAAAACGCTCATTCATACGTACCATTCATGCGACATTGGGCAGTTGGATATCTGTGTTGCTACTGTTTTTCTGTATTTCAGGAATGGCATGGGCAGGCATCTGGGGCGAGCGTATGGTACAGGCTTGGAGTCAGTTTCCTGCGGGCAAATGGGGCGTTGCGCCAATGCCGCTTTCTATTGATCACAGTCAACATCATGTTGGTATGGATATGAATAACGCTGAAGCCACGCCGCACGTTCATGGAGCAACACCAGCCACAGCACCCACGCATGGTGATGCACTAAATACGGGTAGTACCAAAGATGTGCCTTGGGTGCTTGAATTGACACCAATGCCAACATCTGGCACTGTCGCTGGCAAGGATGGTATCGCGTCCAATATACCGATTATGATCGATACTGTAGATCGATTTGCCCGTGAGATTGGTTTTGTCGGACGTTACCAATTAAATCTGCCACAGGGTAGTACGGGTGTCTGGACGATTAGCCAAGACTCAATGAGCTATGATATGAAAAATCCAATGGCTGATCGTACGGTACATATCGATCGTTATTCGGGCAATATTTTGGCAGATATCCGCTTTGATGATTATAATGCTTTTGGTAAATTTATGGCGGCGGGCATTGCTATTCATATGGGGACGCTTGGATGGTGGGAGCGTATTGGTCAATGTCCTATTTTGCTTAGCGGTTATTGCTATTTGTGTGAGCGGTTACATGATGTGGTGGCAACGCCGTCCACGTCATGCCAGTGAAAAGGTTGGACTGAATCCACCAGCGCGTGGTCTCAGTTTTTCTATATGGTGGCCGTTTGCCATTCCTTTGTTAGCAGTGGCAATCATATTCCCGACCGCCATCATCGCGATTATTGCTATCGGATTACTAGATTTCTTAGTCATTTCACGGGTTGGTTTTTTACAGAAACTATTATTTTAAAATTAAATTCGGGGCAACTTTCTAAAAGATGCCCCGATTTTTTATTGTTCGCCATTAACTTTTTACTAAGCCAGTATTTACGCCAACATAGCAATGGCATCGGCACTGGCACGTTGCCGCTCTTCAGCATTTAACTCAATAAGTCTGCCTTCTTTCATCAATAATAATCGATCTGCATGCTCAAAATAGCCGTCATCATGACTGATGATAAACAGCGTTTTACCCAAGGCTTTGAGTTCAGGTATCAGTGTTTGATAAAAAACTCGGCGAAAGGCAGGATCTTGGTCAGCCGCCCATTCATCGAGTAGCAATATGTCTTTTTGTTCAGCCACGGCAATGAGCATGGCCAAGCGCTTGCGTTGTCCTTGTGATAGCTTGTCGGTCGATAATTGGTTGTCAGTCACGCTGACTTTATCTTGTAAATTGAGCTTGTGTAGCCATGTATTTACGAGTGCTTCATCGGGCTGCTTTCCCTCTCTACCAATCAGTTGTTTAAAAAGATGCTGATCGCTAAAAATGGCAGAAAAAAGCTGTCGATAATCGGCATTATTCTGTGAATCAACGCGCTGGCTGTCTATTTTTACAGCACCGATGCTAGGGGTGAAAATGCCTGTAATAATCTTGGCAAGCGTAGATTTACCGCTACCATTCGCCCCGATTAAAAACACCACATCGCCACGTTGCAAGGTCAGATTAACCGCTTTTAGGATATCGCTAGCATGCTCATTTTCTTTAACCACTACCTCGTTTGCATCGGTATCAATACTTGCATAGCGATAGCCAATATCATTGAATGATATGGACTGCCAGTTGTTTACCACAATATCCGTGGTAAAGGTTGGTTGGTACTCCGCCAATTCTAAAGATTGTATTTTATCCAGCGCCACTTGTGCCGTTTGTAAGGTCGGATACGCACCAACGGCATGGAGGATGGGTGATTGCATGAATAGAATGGTTAAAGAGAAAGTGGTGGCAATACCCATCGGTAGAGCAAGATAATTTGACACGGCAAACACCACACCAATGGCTGCGAACATCATAATATTCGACCAATTCACGGCGGATAAATGATATGTATCCGATTTAATCACTCGATTTTGGTAAGACTTGGCATGATGTAAGAAATCATTTTTATAGAGTTTTTCAGCGCGGTGTTGATTAAGCGCCAGCTCTTTGCGACCATCTATAATGGATTGATAGTCCTCATATAAAAGATCATTAATCTCTCTGAGCTCTCTTAAATGAGTATAGACATGCTTTACTAAAATGGTGCTTATCCAAATCGTCATCACAATCCAAAACATGACAATCAATAATAATGGCAGCGACAACCAACCTAAATAAAGGGCGACACCAACCGATAAAATAACGCCTTGCACCAGCTCTGGCATACGCACAAAGGCGACGGTAATCGATTGAATATCTGAGGATAAGCTGGCGAGTAACCGTGCGCTACCCAAATGATTTATTTGCGGAACTTTGGTGTCGATGATTTGTTTGACCAGCTTGGTTCTAAGCTCGTAGACGAACTGATGCCCTAAACGGGTCAGTGCATATTGTGATACGAAGGTCGTGACTAACAGCAGCACCACCAAAGCTGAAAATTGACCCAAGCTTGCCCACGATAAGGTATTAAAAACAGGCTGACTGATAAAGGTGTGATTGATATAGGCAATGATGCTCACACTGACCGCCGCATTCACCAAATTAAGGAAAATAACTTTAAGAAAGGGCAGGCGATAGTGTGCCCAAATCATCTGATATAAAGAAACGGTGGCGTGAGAGGACATAATGGCTCAATAATAGAATTGTTTTTTGCGTATTTTTGATAACATAAAAGGGAGTAGGTGGTGCCTAATCCCTTTTATCTAAGTCTTATAAACGTGGTTTAATGGGCATGTCTTAAAAGTCGAAAGTCGCTGATACTTTTAGGGCAGTAGGCTCACTGGCATTTAAGTATCCAGCACCCGCATAACCACCCACTGATTGCCAATAGTCTTCACCAGTAATATTAGTAACTACTCCTTTTAGCGTCACGTCTTGTCCAGCGAGCATGGTTTTATAGCGAGCACCTAGATCTAGCGTGGTATAACCGTCAACTTTTAAGGTGTTGGCGGCATCGGCATAACGTGCGCCTGTGTGAATGATATCGCCGGTCACCGTCAATCCTTCAACTGCTGCTAAATCATATTCTAGGTTGACGTTGCTTTGTAGCGTGGGCAGTCCGATGACTCGGTTGCCGTCGAACGTCAAATCGCCCGTGTTTTTTTGCTCAGCATTTAAGTAAGTAACACCAGCATTGAAGCGCATGTTTTCGCTCGGGCTACCAAATACAGTCAATTCTACCCCTTGATGGCGATTTTCTCCAGCAGCGGTAAAGGTGTTTGAGTCATTGACATAAGCACGTGGCTCATCGGTGCGGAATACCGCCAAACTACTGCCAATCAAACCGTTGTCATACTTAACGCCAACCTCAGTTTGCTCACTTACATAAGGGTCTAAATTTTGACCACCATTGGTGACAGCACCATTATCATTGGTCAGAGGTGCCCTTGCGCCTGGCGCTAGGCTTTCGATATAGTTGCCATAAACAGACCAGTCCATGCTCGGTTGATAGACGATACCGATACTTGGTGTCCACTCACTTTTATCGTAATCTGCCGTTTTAGCCTGAGTGTTAGGATCATAGCTGGTGGTTTTTAAATTCTGATGACGCACGCCTAAAGTGGTTTTTAGTTTGTCATCGAACAATGATATGGTATCGGCTAGCGCAAAGCTTTGGAATTGCTTCTCGTTGGTTAGTTTTGGATCGTCTAAGTTACCACCGAAGATTGCTGTGCTTTTAAAAGGGACCTCAGCGTAGTCGGTAGGATGGTACAAATTGGTCACGGGTTGATTACCAAAATCATAGGCGAACGCCCCTTTTTCTTCTTGGTCATAGAGCTCCGCTGCTAGTACCCAATTATGAGCCACTTCACCTGTTTGCCATTTACCACGCAGACCGAGCTCGGCACTTTGTACCAAATCTTTTCTAGAATTATCAAAGCGATAAAACGTACCTGCACCATCAACATTGTTGACGGTTAGATTGGCCAGTGAGTTTTCTTCCTCACCACTTCGCACACCGTAAGCACCGTATGCTGTGACGTTATCATTAAAGTCGTACTCGCCTCTAATGGTACCGAATACATCTTCTTCATCTGAATACGTCCAAGGCTGCGCCCAATTCTTTGAGACGTCTGGTGCTTTTGGTACTCTAGAAACACCAGCAAGTGTGACACTAGGACGAGTTTCTTTAAGCTTATTGTCTTGCCAGCCCAAATCAGCTGATAGTCGATATTGATCGCCTCTATAATCTAATCCTAACGCTGCCAGACCCAGTGTTGAAGATTCATCATCAATCGCGCTGTCGCCATCTTGATAAGCGGCATTAAAGCGAACGCCAAACGCATCCTCCGTGCCGAAGCGATCGCTGACGTCTACGGCAACTTTGCCTTGATCGCCCTGACCATAACCGAGTGTCACCTTACGTAGCGATTCATTGCCAGCTCGTTTGGGCAGCAGGTTAATCGTACCACCAGCGTTACCACCACTGGGTGCTGCGCCATTGAACATAGTAGATGCCCCGCGCTGAACCTCAACACGCTCAAACAATTCAGTAGCGATATATTGCCTTGGTAATATGCCGTATAGACCGTTATACATGGTGTCATCAGAGGTTGTGACAAAGCCGCGCATAAAGTACGCTTCTTGAAAGTTGCCAAAGCCTCTAGCGACACGAACAGTCGGGTCTTTTTTGAGCAGGTCGCCCACACTTTGGGCTTGTTGATTGCCGATATACTCATTGGTATATGAGGTAGTGGAGAACGGCGTATCCATGATATCTTGATTGCCCAAGATTCCGACACGGCTTCCGGTTGCTACTTGACCGCCTGCATAGGCATCTGGCAACCCATCGGCTGATGCATCAGCACTACTGGTCACGACAATCTCATCGAGTACCACGCTTGGGGTATCGGATTGAGCGTCAGCATTTAAATCTGTTTGTGCCCACGCGGCTTGGCTTGCACCCAGTAGTATTACCGATGTGGACAGACAAGATGAGCACAGTGATTTTAATGACAAGGGATGGCGAGACATATTCAATAGAGTAGGGCGAAATAAAGCAGAGTATAAGCGAGACAGTTGCATGAATATTTCCAGCACATAAGATTAAATGCTTATTATAATGATAATCATTTTCATTACAATATATTACTGGATTAAATCTCAAATATTTTTATCGTGTTAAGTGTACGTTTTTGTTAGGCAAAGTAGTAAGTCGTCTAAAGTTGATCAGTCGCGTTATACCAGCAGCAACGATTGTTATTAGCTCAATTTAGCAGTCAGCACAAGTGGTTGGTAAGTGGCTAAATGCTTTCTGTTTATGACTAAATGTTTGCTACTTGTTAAATGTTTGCTGTTTAAAAAAATGCCACTTATGAAAAGGTGCTGTTTATAGAGATATGCTACTCACAAAAAATATAATGATATGCGCACGCCAGTAGACTTTAATGACCATATCTTGACGTGATAATCCAAGATTTGCCTTTAGTTGCTGTCGTAATGATTTGATATCCGCTGCTTCCAACGCGCCCCATACTTTGTCAATATTGACAGGCAGTCGCGCAAATTGTGTATTTAATAATGCCATTATTTGCTCAGTAATATCAGTTGTTGGAGTATTAACCAGATGGCACACATTATCTTGCAAAAAATGCGCATCGTGGCGTAGTTGATTACTGAGTGTTAGCGTATGTAAATAACGGATATCCTCTGGATCATTAGTGATGGCAATGACGAGGGGCGGTAAAGGATTCTGCCAGTTTTCCAATAGATTGGCCACCGTAGGTAAGGAGGTTTCATCACAGATGAGTAAGCACTGACCAGTGCTGAGATGTTCTATTTTCTCTGGATATTCACGTACTGTTTTGATTTGACTGCCACAGTTAAGTGCGCGTGCCCAACTGCCTCCTGCCGTATCGCCATGAATATAAACGTCTATCCACGCTTGGACAGACGAGCTGCTCGAATCTCGCCATGCTTTTCGCAAGGTATAGTAGCGCTGCAAAGGTTTGTCGCTATCTCTTGAATGGTCTTTTGACTGGTGTTTTGTAGCAGATAGACCGTCCGAATCCAGCTCAAACAAATACGCGTAGCCCGGATGAGAGAGTGGCGTACTATCAGGTGCGGTTACCAGCAGTCGATACATATTGGGGCTGGCATAATAGCCATTAATGACTGTAAAACGCTGTTCTTGAAGCTTGATCGTGCGCTTGCCAAGCTTATTGGCAGATGTTTGCAGTAGCGTTATATATTGCTCCTGTAGCGTCATAGAGTCACTAATAGGAACTGTAAAATCGATAAAATATTGACGGCTGAGCTTGGTGCTGTTTGTCAAGGTGTCGTTGTCATGATGGGCGGTTGTGACATCCATAAGTATCCCATCAGTATACAGCTCTGCTATCGAGGCGATCTCGTGCTCACTCACTGTCGTGGTAGTAAAGGCATTGATAAACATCGCGAGTTCATCTTGATGCTCTTCATTGACATGACTTATAAACTGGGCTTTGTCAGCCATGTCGAGCGGTGTTTTATCGAAATCGTACTGAGTAAGTGGTTGAGCCATAAAATGTCGTCCAAGCCAGAATTCAAATAATTATTCAGCAAAATTTTTTTAAAATGATTGGCTGCTGGTTAAGGGCAAGATGGGAATGTAATAATTAATAAGTATAAAACATGCAAATGTTAATGATTATTAATATCACCTATATTTTTATTACGATAATATACCATAGGTTAATTTATTTACAATCATAAAAGGACAGGTGTTATCGAATGATTAATATTTTTCTTGTAATAATTGGCAGTGGTGACTCTTAGATTGTGTATAAACATTATCGCCCAACCTATTTTTGCAAGGTTTGATAGCTTACAAAAAAGGGTTAGGCGAGCTAAAGTCGAACAGTAGAGTGTTAAGGAGCAGGCTGAATGTCTATTTTAAATTCCCATGAGGTCGCAGTCGTCGCTGAGCTATCAGGGTAATTGATTTTATCCAAACGCACGCGGGCATAGCTATTGCCTTCAGCGGATCTAATGAGCGCACCTTGAGCGCTGTCAACTGCTTTGGCATTTAGTTGATGCGTCATGCCATTGTAGGTATACCAGCCAAAGTCTAGGTTCGGGAAATTACCCGTATAAGCAGGATTGAGATCCGAGCCTTTACTATCAATGACCCAGCTTCTGGCACTTATCGGTTTATCGTACACAGCGGTGTTGGTAAGGTCGGTTAAAGTCGCTGCACTACCATCGGTCATAAACTTGCTGACAATGGGCTCACCTTTATCATAATACCCTATTGGTGTTTTTGATAAGAAACCACCAACTTTGCCTTTATTAGTGCCAATTGCAGAATCGCCACCATTTAAAATGACGCTATTACGCTTAAAGCCAATCTGCCAAGTGCTGTTTTTATCGGTGCTACTTTGTCCTGTGGTTAGATCAAAATAGACCCAGTTATCATTGTTTGAGGCATCGATGGTTTTCGTCTGCACCTTGTTCGGTAGCGCAGTATCAATCCAGCGCAGAGTAGGGTAGCCAGAGGTTCCAGCATTATTATAGTAGTTGGTAATCTGCATGGCATAAATAGGCTGCTGGACGCTGCTGTCTGTCATGGCACTGCTATTATCTGTGGTGACAAGATAGACACGATTGTTCGGGTAGAGCTGATGGTTGTCTTTTAAATTGTATTCAAACCAAGGCTGTGCATCAAAAATACCACCACTACGGTCTTCATTGTAGTGCATGGTAATATCACGACTGGTATCAGGATCTTGAGTTGCATTGCTATAACGACTCAGATCTGACCAATCGATTAAACCAAAAACGCCGCCCAAACCCGCGCCAGAATCACCGCTATTTGACCAAAGCTTGACCGAACGCGCTTGGTTATCAAACTTGATATCCCACTTCTCCTCAGCACACGAGCTTTCAGCTTTGGCATCAAAGTCATAACAGGTCGCGGTATTAGGCGCTAGATTGGTGACTTGCCAAGTAGCCGTTTCGCTAAAGCTGGCACTGCTAACAGGCGGGGTAGTGCCGCCATTATCGCCATTTCCGGTATTGCCACTACTCGAGCCATCACTGCCGCCTCCGCAACCGGTCATGCTGAGTGCTAAAATGCTGCTACTGAAAAATAATGCCAATTTGGTCGGCTTGGTGTTAATTGGGGAAATGGGGGTCATATCAGCTTCCTTGATGGTTGTCGTTTTATATAAAATATGAAAATATCCGTAAAAATACAATGGCTTTAGAGTGATTATCAATACAAGACCTCTTACCAATGGTAACTGGCGCCAAGTAACCACTCGCGATTATCATGGGACGGTAGTCACTGGTATCGGTGATATCACGCTGCACATCAAAGATATTATTAATCGCTGCATACAAGCTCAAGTTTGCAGTTGCGTCATAATTGAGCTTGCTATCGAGCGTCCACCAAGACGGTGAATACGCTTGCTCGCTGGTACTAATTAGCTGTTTGGATTCATAATTGAGGCGCGGGATCAGCTGTAATTTGTCATTAATTCGATAATCTAGTGCCAGCATCGCTTTGTGATTGGGTTTATAGGTCAGCTCAGTATCCGTCACATTGTTATGCGTCTTGAGGTAGGCATAGCTGGCTTGTAGTTTGGCGCGCTCGTCCACTTGCCAGTCAATAGCAATATCGCCGCCATAGGTTTTGGCACTATCGACGTTCATATATTTATAAATGGCGATGTTACCGTCGAAGGTAGCGTTGTCTTCATCGGTTTGGATCAGGTCATCTATCTCGTTATAAAAACCATTAACCGTCAAATTCATGGTGTCGCTCAGTTGACCTTGATAGCCGATCTGGTAACTGGTTGAAGTTTCAGGCTGCAAGTCGGGATTGCCCATGACTTTATAACCCAAATTGCTATGGTCAAAGACGTAGTAGCGTTCTTTTAGATTGGGCACGCGATAACCACCGCCAATACTGCTACGAAAGACATGGTCGCGCCCGCTGGCATCCAAATGGTTGTATTTGAGTGATACTTTTGGCGCCGTATGACCACCAAAGTCTTCATCGTTTTGATAGCGAATACCGCTCAACACTTCCCAGTTATCGCCAATCAGCCAATCATCTTGTAGATATAGCTCACCGACATCACGGCTGACGTCATCGCTGATAAGCTCGCTGGTTTGATTTTTCGTTTGGCTTAACTTGTCTTGCTGAACCTGACCGCCGACTTGGATAAGATGAAGGTGCTTATCGGATAGCAATAGCTCAGGTAGATCGATCTGGGCTTGTGCCAACGTCGTACTGATGTCTGTATCACGGGCACTAGTGATGGCTTGCTGTGTTTTAGTATTGGATTCGCTTTGATATTCCTCATGCAGCGCTTGAGCGGACAATCGATAAGTCCTGCTGCGATCATCGACATGCGGTGCGATATCAGCGCGCGCCCCGATACTAAAGCGCTGCTTGCTGATGTGCTCATCTCTTTGCTGTGCCAAATAGCGCGGCGCGACATAGTAATTAAAGCGACTAATATCGTCTTCTTTATAGTGGCTGGCTTCTAGCCAATATTGAGAATTTTTGACCAGTCGGCTATCGTTTTGGTCATTGTTATTACCTGATGTGTCGTTACCGTCAGGGCGGTAGCTGAGGCGGGCACTGACTTGTGATTGCTCGCTGGCATCTTTTAATTTGGGCCACGCTTCATGGTCTAAGCTTAAGCCATCATTGTCCAGATACGAGCCTGATAGACGCGCGTGAAAGCGCTGGTTTTTATCCAATGCCCCTTCCACGCTGGCTTCTACATAGCGCTTATTGGCATCTAACTTTTTACCAGATGGATTTTGCTGCCCATTGCTAGCAATCTCGGTGGTGATATGTCCTGTTGCCGCGCCGATGGGTTTGGTGATGATATTAATGACGCCGCCCATCGCCGCGCTACCAAACTGCGCTGACGCCGCTCCCTGCACCACTTCTATTTGCTCAATATCCATATTCATATATTGATTCAAATTTACTGTCGAACCAGTGCTGGCTGTGATCGGTAAACCATCAATCAACACTAATACTTGATCACCTGTGAAGCCTTGCATGCTGACTTCGTAACCTGTCTTGCCGTGGACTTCACGTAAGTAGACATTGGGCAACAAGGCCAGCGCTTCTTTTAAAGTATGCGCATGGTTGTCATCGAGCTGTTGGCGGCTAAGTACTTGCAGGGCAACTGGCGCATCACTTAAAGCGCGCTCAGAGCGAGTCGCCGTTACCACGATAGGGTCTAAACGTGTGCTCGGCATGGCTGCATCGTCGGTCATATCACCATTAGTCTCTGCGAAAATTGGCGCTGCTTGGACTGAAACTGACGTAAATACAAACAATACTAATGCCACACTTATGGCTAATGGGCTACGACGCAGCAGTGAGGGATGGGTGTTTAGTCCCGTATGAGTCAACGACAAATCAAACGCTAAAATTGACATAAGTAAAACAGCCATCGTAAAAAGAGAAAGTAAGAAAGTCGCGTTGCTTAAAGACCTTTTGCTACAAAAAGAGCGATCTAAAGCGACCTTTTCATAGTATTAATTATTAAAGGTTTGGTTACTTGATTCACTAGATTAAGTAACAAAGCCCAGACATCATATTTTAAACGATAATAATTATCAAGGTGTAAATGATAATTATTATTATTTACAAAGTGAAAAAATGTTGCCATAATGATTTCGTCCGACGCCTAGAGACAAAATTATAAATGATGAACTAGCAGCGATAATTGCTAAAGGTTTGCTTGATAAATAGACCCTTGCTGCATCATTGCAGGCCCTTTAGTACAGCAGGCATTATTTTTATCAAATATTAATCATAGGCATCGTCGCTGCTATTTTCTGAAGATATTCATATCTCAATACTACATAGCCAAGATCATTGGCTTTTTTACTGCTATTCATTTTATGGAGACCATCATGAGTCAACCGTTATCGTTAACCAAAAAAAATACTGAGCTGTGGCAACAGTACCAAGCATTAAAAGTAAAAACACCGATGCTATTTCCCACAGAAGGCGCGGCTGCGCTAGGCATCAGCGAGTTTGAACTTATGTTAGCATCCCCTTATAGTCAGTATATGGGTGATCAGTGCAAAGCTGTATTAAAGCAATTTGAGAACTTTGGTGACATGGAAAGCATTGTGAGAAACGAGTTGGCAGTGCATGAAAAAACCGCGCCATATCATAATCTTAAGCTTGGCGAAAAAATGGGCTTGGCACTCAATGTGGGTGGTCTAGATTTGCGATTCTTTATGTGGCAATGGCGGCATATGCTGGCGGTAACGGATACCAGCCGCGCGGATAAGCCCTCTTATAGTATTCAGTTCTATAACGCCCAAGGTGCTGCTATCGACAAAGTCTATCTACGAGAGTTAAGCGCTGAGACTATTGCACGCTGGCAAGCGATGATTCAGGAGCAGCAGCAAACGGTGAATAATGAGACGCTGACGTTAGAGGCACAAGAGCCGCTAAATGACTGGCGTTACAAGGCATTAAGTGAAGAGGAGCGTACGCAGTTACAACAAGGCTGGCAGGCGATGACAGATGTGCATCAGTTTCATTCATTACTAAAAAATCTCGATATCGATCGTGCTAGTAGCTACCGTCAAGCACCAGAGCAGATGACGCAGCAGCTTGATATTAGCGCGGTCGAAGCGGTTCTCGAGCAAGCGCGCGATGCCAAATGCCCAATCATGATATTTGTCGGTAATAGTGGTCTGGTGCAGATTCAGACTGGCACCGTGCAGACACTCAAACGCATGGGCGATTGGTTCAATATTTTAGATAAAGACCATAATGACTTTACGCTGCATTTAAAAGACAAAGCATTGGCGCAAGTATGGAGCGTTAAGCGTCCAACCAAAGACGGTATCGTGACTTGTATCGAAGGTTTTGATGATCACGGCGTCAGTATCTTTAGTGTGTTCGGTCAGCGTATTGAAGGCACGCCTGAGCTTGAAGCATGGCAGCAAATTGTCTCGACGGTCATCGAAGCGCATCCATATGCAGAAGCCTTAGCAGTAGTTGCAATGGCTGAAGAAGAGAGCGTGTAAACCCGTCATAAAAAATCAGCAAATTTTGCGATATTGACACTCACATAACGGATAAGTCATAGCTGTTGTGTGAGTTATTTGGGATGCTTAATACACGTTAATGGTTCTGTTAATAGTGTCATTTTTTACGTTAGCAAATTAGGAATGCTTATGTCTTCTGCATTATCAAAAACAGTAATCACTCACGCAGTGATAAATAAAAAATTGACCAGTCGGGCTATCAGTACTGCTGCCATTATTGGCGCATTTGCCGTGCCCTCACTTTCTGCCCAAGCTTATGAGCGTATTGTCGCGATGAGCCCCGATGTTGCAGACGTCGTGGTGGCACTAGGAGCGACCAATAAGTTGGTTGGTAAAGATGCAACCAATCATAATCCAGCGTTAAAGAGCGTGCCAGCCGTGGGTATGCACCGTAATATCACCGCCGAGTCAGTGTTGGCGGTCAAGCCAGACTTGGTGCTCGGCAGTTATATGGTGCAGCCTGCGAGTATTTATCAGCGCTTAAACGGCTTAAAAGTTAAAGCCGTTAATGTCGCGCCCAAAGAAGAGGTAAGCACCTTTGCCAATAGTATTAAATCTATCGGCAGTTATGTTGATAAAAAATCCGAAGGGTCGCAGCTTGCAAAGCGTTGGAATACAGGGATGAGTCCAATGGCAAAGACGGGTAAGCGTTATTTATTAAGTTACGATGGTCGTATCGTTGCAGGTAAAGGCACGGTAGGGGATGAGTTGATTCGCCGAGCTGGTGGGATTAACGCTGCAAACGTATCAGGGCTAAAACCTATGTCCCGTGAAGGCTGGCTGGCCGCCAAGCCCGATGTGATTATTATTGCCGATCATAATCAGGCAGTGGTTGGCGGGGTCAGTAAATTTAGTAAACGTCCTGAGGTTGCAGCAAGTGCCGCAGGCAAGAAGGGCGGCGTACATTTTTGGCCAGCAGATGACTTTCTGCGTTATGGCTTGCATTCGCCTGACGTCTTAAAAAAGCTGAACGCTGTAGCAAAATAGCCTAAGCAAAAATCCTTTATCTCATATTCAACAAAATGACATCTCACATGGCAAATACGATTTCTGCTTCTATCTCTACACAAACTGGGAAACATAAACCTAGCCTCTACTATATTACTGCCGCTGTCATATCTGTGCTACTAATTTGGTTGGCGCTTGGTATTGGCTTTGGCGAATGGTCAAGCCCTAGCCATCTTGACGATACTATTTGGCAGCTGCGTTATCCGCGTGTGGTGACGGCATTACTGGTTGGTATGGCGTTGTCAGTTAGTGGTGCAGCATTACAGGCTTTATTTGAAAATCCTTTAGCGGACCCTAGCTTAATCGGTACATCAGGTGGCGCAGCGCTTGGTGTTGTTTTGGTTCTGGCATTGGGGTTTGGCGGCATTGGGATACCGCTTGCGGCGTTTACTGGAAGCGTATTGGTGTGCTTGTTTATTCTCGCTTGTCATCGGTTTTTGGGTGGTGGGCAGATGGGCTTGCTGATATTGGGATTTGTCATCAGTGCTTTTTGTGCTGCGGTGGTCAGCCTGATTTTATTCATGTCTGATGATATGGTGCTGCGCTCCGCGACCAATTGGCTGTCAGGCAGTATGGCGGAAGCGGGTTTTGTGCCGCTGCGATATTCAATTATTTCTATGGTTTTAGGCTTAGCGATTTTATTACCGTTAGGTCGTCAGTTGGATGGACTGATGCTTGGTGAGGCAGCCGCTAAGTCCTTGGGCATCAAAGTGGGTGTGGTTCGTTGTTTGGTCGTGATTGCCTCGGCATTACTGACAGGGGCAGCGGTGTCTTTAGCAGGCGTCATTGGTTTTATTGGCATGATGGTGCCCAACCTGTTAGCTATTCTGTTTGGTGGCAGACGTATGCGTCTCATGATTTGGTCTGGTTGGCTTGGGGCGATATTATTACTCGTCATTGATGGCGCGGCGCGGCATGTTGCTTATCCAGTGGATGTGCCCGTTGGCATCGTTTTAGCGTTGCTTGGCGGTCCATTCTTTATTTGGCTGTTTGTGCGTAGTAGCCGCCGTTAATTGGAGAGAGTATTTATGTTTCATTCGTATTTTACGGCTACATCAAAGACATCGCTAGCAAATCGAGAAAGCAATATAGATAGTAGTAATATCAAGAGTAGTGATGCAGGCGAGTTGTTGTCGATGCAAGATATTCATATCTCGCATGGCCATAAAACATTGTTAAAGATAGATAAACTAACCGTGCCAAGCCAAAAGCTGGTCGCCTTTATCGGACCAAATGGCGCGGGTAAAAGTACGTTGCTGCATACGGTTTTAGGTCAACACACAGGAACCGCGCTTAAAACGGATGGTCACATTACGATTTACGGTCAGCCGATCAACGAGGTCATGAATGATGGTCATATCGCTTGGGTTGGACAACATGAGCGTTTTGAGCTGCCGTTAACGGTATTGGATTATGCGCTGTTAGGAGTCTCGCCAAATCTTGCATGGTATCAGCGCCCAAATAGCCATCATGTTGAGCGCGCGCAACGTTTACTACAAGACTTTGAGTTATCAAGTTTGGTCAGTGCCCGCGTGCAAACCTTATCAGGCGGTGAAAAGCAGCGCTTGGCTATCGTAAGGGCGCTAATGCAAGACACTAAAATCATGATGTTTGATGAGCCGACCAATCATCTCGATATTCGCCATCAGCGTTTTTTACTTCATTATTTACATAATTTGGTGCGACAGCAACGCAAAAGTATCTTGGTTGTGTTACATGATTTGACCCATGCGCATCGCTATACTGATGAAGTGGTGCTATTAAGCGGTGGACAAGTTGTTGCACAAGGAACGCCTAGTGAGGTGATGACACGTCCACAATTAAGCGATGTTTATGATGTCGATATTAAGGTGCATCAGACTGAAGATGGCTTGGTGTTGGTATGATTCTGAGCACTTGAACGATTATTTTGACTTTACAATAGGCATTTGATGATCAACTTGGCTTTTTAATCTGTGTATATCGCACTGATTTATTCGGTAATAAAAACCCTTCAGCTATAAATAATAGCCTGAAGGGTTTTTTTTACATCTTAACTATTGTAGCGAAGCAAATGTTTTTAATATAACCATGCAAAATATAACCATACCAACAGGATGATTTTCAGTTAATAAATTTTAAACCTAAAAAATTTTGCAGTAAACTCGCATAACGATCGGATTTAGTAGAAACTGTAAACCACTAGGTATTTGTTCTGAACGGGAGAAACTCATTGCGCGCTATTCCTTATAAATTGATTGTTAGCGCACTACTGCTCATCATTATTGCGGGATTTTTTGCCTTTCGCTGGTGGCAAGGACCACTATTACCAAGCTATAGAATATCTTCGATGCCTTTGGTGCAGACGGTCGTAGCGACTGGACGGGTCGTTGCCGTATCAAATACTGACATTGGTAGCGAGATATCAGGTGTCGTATTAGAGCGACGGGTAGCAGAAGGCGAACAAGTCGCTGCAGGAGATTTATTGTTGGTACTAAGCTCCGATGACGTTGCAGCCCAAGTGCGGCAAGCAGAAGCCGAGTTGGCGGAATTGATTAGTAGCACTCGTCCACAAGCAGTGGTGGATTTGACCAATGCCAAAGTAGCGTTGGCGCAAGCTGACCGTAATGTCGAGCGTAGGCGCGAATTGGCTGCTATCTCGGCCATCTCTGATGAGGAAATGGAGCAAGCGATTCAATCCCAAGCCCAAGCACGCAATAATCTTGAAAATGCACGCCTGAGAGCGAATGCACTCTCCTCTGGTGGTGTTGAAGAAGATTTATTACGTGCTCGTATCGCAGCATTGGAGGCTCAGCTCAATAAAGCGCAAGTACGTAGCAAAGTATCAGGCACTATTCTGACCCGTAATGTCGAGGTAGGCGATTTGGTACAGCCAGGTCAGAGCTTGTTTACTATTGCCCTCGATGGTAAGACTGAAATAAGAGTACCGCTTGATGAGCGTAATTTATCTCGGTTGGCTTTGCAGCAACCAGCTGTCGCTATTGCCGATGCCTATCCGGATAAACCGTTCCCCGTACGTATTAGTTTCATTGCACCAAGTATAGATCCGCAACGCGGTACGGTAGAGGTGAGATTGTCCGTCGATCCTGTACCTGATTTTTTGCGTCAAGACATGACAGTATCAGTGAATATCGAAACGGATCAACGCGCAAAAGCCTTAGTCATTCCTAATGATGCACTAGCCATGTTAAAGAAGACAGCGCCGAAGTATTATTATTGCGTGATGGTAAAATACAACGTCGAGTAGTGAAATTAGGGTTACGCGGGCTATCAGCATCAGAAGTGCTCTCAGGGCTGAGCGCAGGTGATGAGATATTGGTTGATGCGACAGTCTCACTGGCTGATGGAAAAAGAGTGAGAACCGCGCTTCAAGCACCTTTTGCCGCGCCTGATGCTGACAAGATAACGACGGTAAGTGATAAGAGCCAAGCAGCGGAGACAGTCAATTGACGGCTTTTTTCGGTAGACTATGGATTGATGCCACTATTGCCATCAGTTTTTTACGCGAGGGACGCATACAGTCGTTAATGATTACTCTGGGAGTGGCGATAGGTGTTGCTATTATATTTATTACGGCACTCATCCAAGGATTACAGACCAACCTTATTGAAAGCACCCTTGGCAGTCAGGCACATATTCGCTTGGTAGCGCCAGATGAAGTCAACCTAATAGCGCCGTATGCTGATGATACACTGCAACTGATACAAGAAGACAAGCGTCCACAGCGGCTACGTTCTTAATAATTGGCAGCAAATCACTGACACGCTAGATCAACTGCCCTTATTGACTGCTGTATCACCAAACGTATCTGGGCCTGGTTTCGTCAGGCGTGGTGAGGCATTAGAGTCGGTAATACTAGTGGTACTGACTTGGCGCGCTATCAGAATATTATTCCACTTGATGAATACTTAATCAGTGGTGAGCTGCGAGTGGGCGCAGATAATGTATTGATTGGTAGTGAACTGGCTAAAGATTTGGGTGTAGAGGTCGGCGGCAAATTACGTTTGGATACGGGTCAAGACGATGGCGCGTAGTCCCAGTAATAATTTGAGTAACAACCTTGGTAGCAACATTAGTAACAACAGCGCTGTAGTCAATATCGCTGGTATATTTGAGCTCGGCGTACGAGAGCTTGATGCGCGCTACGTGTATCTAGACCTAAAACAAGCGCAGTCATTACTTGGCTTGCCGGGCGGTATCACAGTCATTGATTTGACGGTTGAAGATATCTTTGAGGCGGAGGAAATCGCTGCACAAGTGGGTCGTTTGACCTCATTGCAAGCAGAAAGCTGGATTGAAACCAACGCCCAACTGCTGAGTGGTCTCACGGCTCAAAGTTTATCTAGCAATATGATTGTGGTTTTTGTGGCGATCTCGGTGGCTTTTGGTATTGCCAGTGTGCTGTCGGTCAGTGTGGTTCAGCGTACGCGCGAGATTGGTATCTTACGAGCCATGGGTGCAACTCGTCAGCAAATCCTACGCATATTCTTAATTCAAGGGGCTATATTTGGCTTGCTAGGCTCGATTGTCGGTAGTGGTGTTAGCTATGTATTGGTCTGGTCTTTTAATACTTTTGGACCTGACATATTTACAATTCCCATATCAATAAACCTGATCTTAGTGACTATGTCGTTAGCCACGCTAACTGGTGTGATAGCAGCCGCTATTCCAGCGCGGCGCGCAGCACTTGATCCAGTGGTGGCTATTCGTTATGTCTAATCATGATTCTAGCGACACTTTTAATAATGAATTTAACAGTGAATTTAACAATGTTTCTGCCAATCCTTTTAATAAGACGTCAACTCCTATGTCCAGTCAATATCACGAAGTCTTGCGTCTAGAGGCACTAAAAAGTCTTATAACATCGGTCAACCTAATGAGATTGAGGTGCTGCACGGTATGACTTAACCATCAGCACTAACGACTTTGCTGCCCTGATAGGTCCTTCTGGTTCAGGTAAAAGCACTTTGCTAAATGTACTAGGGTTACTAGATCAGCCAACCAGCGGTGAGCTATATCTATTGGGTCAAGCGACCAGTGCTATGAATGATGCTGGTCGCACCGCTCTACGTGGCAGTAGTATTGGCTTTGTCTTTCAATTTCATCATCTGATTCAAGCGTTTAGCGCATTAGACAATATCTTAATGCCGCTAACATTGACAAGGGGTCGTCCAAATAAGCTTGCTATCCAAAAAGCGCGAGAGCTACTGGCAGCGGTTGGGTTAGAGCGCTTCGCTGACAGTAAGCTAACGAGCTATCAGGTGGTCAGCAACAGCGTGTCGCCATTGCACGCGCCTTGATAACCGAACCAGCATTGCTATTGGCTGATGAACCTACAGGTAATCTGGATACCGTGACGGCTGGAGAAGTGTTTGAGCTGTTCCGAAAAGTCAATCAGGAACGTGATTGCGCGGTATTGCTGGTCACCATGATCCACGCTTGTCAGCATCTTGCGATCGCACGATTAATTTGGTTGATGGTCGTATTGATAGTGATAGTTTAAATAATCAAAAAATATCGTAGTGATAATAAAAGTCATATTGGCGGATTACTTATCTGCTTAACAAAGATTTCTATCAATACCGCCGTCAATATAGTCATTCCACTATAAAAGCATTACAGCGTTAGCCTCGCTTGAAGTTTTAATATACATCTACACTCGGTTGCCTTGTACTACTTTTAAATTGAATCGACTATAGTGACATCAATAAAGGTAGCGGCTTCGATTGTATGAAATCTCATGTAAAACAACCGATCTCCTTTTTTATAAAAATTTGGGGTAAAAGCTACATATATCTATATTTCTAGGTCAATGTATCCGTGCCATCACCTTTAGAGCCATGTTCATTTAAAATGATTTTGTTATCTATTGTTAAATACCAGTCGATGCTATGTATAATGCAGCTAGTATAGCTTTCACTCAGTATGGCTTTCACTCATATGCCTTTAATAAGAAGATTACATTATGTCAAACAAGCGTCCTTTATATATTCCGTTGCTGGACCCGCTCTTTTAGAAAACTCCTCTACTGAATAAAGGTAGTGCTTTTTCATCAGAAGAACGTAGTAGCTTTAATTTAACGGGGCTATTACCTCATAACATTGAGACGATTGAAGAGCAATCATTACGTGCTTATCATCAACTGAGCTCATTCACTGATGCTATGGATAAGCATATTTACTTGCGTAATATACAAGATACCAATGAAACCTTATTCCATCATCTCATTGAGCAGCATATTGAGGAAGTCATGCCGCTCATTTATACCCCAACCGTTGGTCAGGCGTGTGAAAAATTCTCGCAGATTTATCGTCGTAAACGGGGTTTGTTTATCTCATATCCTGAGCGTCATAAAATCGATGATATGCTGCAAAATGCCACCAAGCAAAACGTCAAAGTAATCGTTGTTACTGACGGCGAACGTATATTGGGCTTGGGCGATCAAGGTATTGGGGGTATGGGAATTCCAATCGGCAAGTTATCTTTATACACCGCTTGTGGTGGTATTAGCCCAGCTTACTGTCTACCTATTTTGCTGGATGTCGGCACCAATAATCAACAGTTGCTTGACGATCCTATGTATATGGGCTGGAGAAATCCGCGTATCTCTGGCGATGAGTATAATGAATTTGTGGACTTATTTATTCAAGCCGTTAAGCGCCGTTGGCCAGAAGTGTTATTGCAATTTGAAGATTTTGCTCAGGAAAACGCTACCCCGTTATTGTAAATATCGTGATCAGCTATGCTGCTTTAATGATGATATTCAAGGAACTGCTGCGGTATCGGTTGGTACTTTGATTGCAGCGTGTCTAAATAAAGGTCAAAAACTTAGTCAACAGAATATCGCATTTTTAGGTGCAGGATCTGCTGGTTGTGGTATTGCTGAGCATATTATTCGCCAAATGCAGCGTGAAGGATTGACGGAAGAGCAGGCTCGTAGTCAAGTATTTATGGTTGATCGCTATGGTTTATTGACAGATGGTATGACAGAGCTACAAAAATTCCAAGAACCGTTAGTACAAAAAGAATCAGCTGTTGCAAGCTGGAATAAAAGTAAGAAACTCGGCTTAGCGCAAGTGGTTAAACAAGCAAAAATTACCGTATTATTCGGCGTCAGTGGACAAAAAGGTCTGTTCACCCAAGAGGTAATCGAATCGCTATGTGTTAATACTGAACACCCAATTGTGTTACCACTTTCAAACCCAACGTCTCGTGTGGAAGCAACGCCGCAAGAAGTAACTAATTGGAGCAAGGGTAAGGCGATTGTTGCAACGGGTAGTCCTTTTCCTAATACTACTTTTAATGGTCAGTCTTTTGAAGTGTCGCAGTGTAATAACAGCTATATATTTCCTGGTATAGGTCTAGGTGTTTTAGCAGCACGGGCGACGGGTATCAGCGATAATATGCTCATGGCGGCAAGCCAAGCCCTTGCAGATATATCAATGGAATACGAAAAAGCACCTGGTGCCATCCTACCACCTATTAAATTCATTAGAGAGATCAGTGAAAAAATAGCGTATGCAGTGGCATTGCAAGCGGCTCAAGATAAGCTCGCACTACCTATCACAGCGGAGAATTTACAACGTCGATTAAAAGCGAATTTTTGGTTGCCTGAATATCGTAATTATCGCCGTACTTCTTTCTAATATTAGGCACATTATCTAAGTAAAACACTAAATGAAAAAAGGTTGCTAACGCTATATTACATATAGTGTTGGCAACCTTTTTTATTGCTATCCAATCCATTGGTTTACCAGGTTTACTTTTACCGTTTTTTCAGCATTGTTCAGAAGAAACCGTAGAGATAAACTTGGTAAACTAAGCATATTCACAGGAGTTTACCATGACCAAGAAATTAGAACCTACAGTACGGAATTCAAAGCAGAAGGCGTCAAGAAGATAGCGGACAACGATGGGAATATTTCAGCGACTGCGAAGCAGCTTGGTATCGCCATGCAGACCTTATCTAATTGGCACAATAAAGCCAAACTTGCAGGAACAGCTCGATATGATCCTGAACTCATAGCGGTGATCGAAGAAAACAAGCGTCTTAAACGACAGCTCAAAGTTGCTGAAGAGGAACGAGAGATCCTAAAAAAGGCCACGGCTTACTTTGCAAATGAGGAACGTTAAGAAACAGTCTGGGAGACTGTTTTAGTGATGCAAGACGTAGGGCTATGCCCGCAGTTATAGTTAGTCAGGTACGCCTTTATCAAAGATAACCCGCACTTCTTTAGCATCAGCACTATGTGCCGTGTGCTAAAGATAAAGTATTCAAGCTACTACGACTGGCTGAGTCGCGATATTAGCGAGCAGCAGATACATCGCAACCGTTGTGAGCTACTCGTTAAAGCCGCTCACAGTGAAAGTAAAGAACGTTATGGTCATGAACGTTTGCATGCAAAGCTAGCTGATCAAGGGCACGATATTAGCCTATATATGATTCGACGTATCAAAGAAGTGAACCGCCCCGAGTATATCGGAGAGTGATTTACTTGAGTCAGGCAGCAATACCTGACAGGGTTAAGTTATCATAATACCACTTTTCAAACTCAAAAGGCGAGACATAACCAATCGTGCTATGTAAACGTGTTTTATTGAACCAATCTACCCACTCAAGGGTTGCCAGTTCAACATCGTTGACGCCAGTCCAGTTCTGCTTTAAATAATGAATCACCTCAGCCTTGTACAGCCCATTGACCGTTTCAGCCAAGGCATTGTCGTATGAATCGCCTGTAGTACCGACCGAAGCAATCACGTCACAGTCTGTCATCCTCTCAGTGTAGCGAATGGATAAATACTGAACGCCTCGATCACTATGATGAATCATGTCTTTGGAATTGTTTCTGTCTGCTATTGCTTGGTTCAATGCCGCCATTACCATATCGGTGTTCATGCGATTAGAAACTTTCCAGCCCACAATAGCGCGAGCAAACACATCAATAACAAAAGTAGTATATACTCAGCCGCGCGTTGTCTTGATGAGGTGAAGTCCGCTACCCAAAGCTGGTTAGGACGATGCGCCTTGAAGTTGCGATTGACCAAGTCATCAGCGCGCTGCTGGTCGTCACGGCTGTTGGTGGTAATCTTGCCCTTACCACGCGAGATACCTTGTAAGCCATGCTGTCTCATTAATCGCTCTATGGTACACCGAGCAATCTTTAACCCATCAGCTTTCATCTGCTGCCATACTTTACGCACACCATAACGGCATTTACTGTCCTGCCAGATGCGTTTAATCTCGCTGAGATAATAGTCGTCATGCTGTCTGCGCAGTGAACGCTTTTCAGGACTGTTTTCTAGGTCTTTAGCACGGTGATAAGTTGACGGGGCTATCGGTAGCACTCTACAGATCAGCTCGACCCCATAACTACCTCTATAGTCATCAATAAACTGAACCATTACTTGTGTGGGCGGCCGAGCTCCGCCTGGGCGAAAAAAGCAGCAGCCTTACGTAATCTCATTGGCTTGCTTGAGCTCTTTATTCTCGCGTTCAAGCTCTTTGATGCGTTCTTTGTCGCTTTGCGCTTGCACTGAGGCGGGAATGGTTTGGTCTATGTGCTTTTTATGCCATGATCGCAGGGTTTCAGGTGTACAGCCAATCTTAGCGGCAATGGCTTGAATGGCTGACCATGTGGAGGGATAGTCGTTTGCTGCTTCGATCAGCATACGAACGGCGCGTTCTTTAATCTCAGGAATGTAGGTTTGTCTTTTCATTGTCGTATTCTCTCAGAATATTAAGTCTCCGACAATCCCGGGGCGGTTCAATTCCATTAATATGGTTTCTGTCTTGTGCAAACTCTTTTGAATGATTGATACGGTAATGGGTGAACTCACTGACATCAAGGGCGTTGTAACGTCTAAAGGAGTCAGTATAAACAACACTATCAGGCTTTACTTTCTCTCTTATAATAGGGATTAAGGTATCGGCTCTGGCATTAGGGGTAATACATGCGTAGACGCTACCATTACGCTTAAGCAGTCCAAACACAGGCACTTTGTTACCAGCACCGCGACCACGTTTGCCTTTGCGCCTGCCGCCAAAGTAGCTCTCATCAACTTCTATTTCGCCTTCTAGAAGGCCAGGTTCCTGACTATTTTCATAAATAAGTAGTCTTAGTCTGTGAAAGTAATAGCTGGCTGTTGTTTATTAACACCCACTAAGCTTGATGCTGTTCTTGCGGTAGAACCTGCAACAAATAGTTCGATAAGCTTAGTTTGTTTGTACCAACTTAATCTACTCTTTCTCATATGACTATCCTAGATTATTTTACTTATCTAGGACAGCTCCTTATGTATTTATCATGCTAGGTACTAACGATAGGTCGCAATTAGTAAAACCACTCACAGCTCAAAAACAAACTGCGTTATCGCAAATAAATTAATATCAACAGGTAAGCGAGTCGTCTTAATGTCTGCTAATGCAGCAAGTGCAGTCGATGAGGATAAAGATAGGAGTTACAATCAGGGCGATGTGTCGCGTGTCACACAAGAACTCGCATTGGAATTAGGTATTGATTTTATTAGTAATTATGCTGCGACTTTACAGTCCAAGATTGATGGCGTGGCTTACACAGATGACGGATTGCACCCAAATGACTTAGGACATCGTATGATGTTTGAAAATATACGCAATGCAGTTATAAACGCGTAAGAGTACTTTAGCGGACTTTGCTATACTTGTAACACTAAATGCAGTATAAAAGGCTGATAATTATTGGCCTTTTATTTTCTAATAATAACACTAGGCAATAATATGGAAGGTTTTAAAGAGCAAGTTTGGGATGTATTCGCACGTGTTGACAGCAGTGACTGTTTGTTTAAGGTTTTTCAAACCGTCAATATAGAAAGTTTCGATATTAGTAAAGGCTTCGCAGCTTCAACAGATATAGTTCAATCATTAGCAAAAATTAGCGATTTCATTGCTAACAAAAGATTTGAGATTAAGGGTAAGCGGCTGCTTATCTTATTGAATGCATATGACTGCGATATCTCCGAAATAAAGAAGGCAGCTGACTGGGCTAACGACAACATTAGCAGGGGTCTTTATCACTTAGTTATTTTCACCAATAATGCTGGAGTCGGTAACAACCTAAAAGTTACTGTGCAACATGTTCCCTGTGCTACAGAATTAGAGTTTGCAAAGAAGGTTTCCCGACATATGGAGATCCTGCTATCTAATCAACCGAAAGGGTCGACACTAAAGCCTAGTAAAGCCGCGTATCCAAAAAGGACGGTTAGTACAGATGACTTGAAAAAAAGTGACATTAAGTTTGATGAAAATTACATTTTAAATGTAAACACAAACTTTCAAATGTTCATGTCATTAAAATCAAAATCTCGCAAGTTAGTAGTAATGGGGCAGGATGCTATTAATCGTAACAATATAGACCTACCCGCTTTTTTCAGATGGAGCTGGGCTGCTGACTTGCCATATTCTGTAATTGTTTTGAACGATCCAACTCTGTATCTCAGCGATACTCTCAATGGTGGTTGGTTTGTTGGGAATAATGCTGAGGATTACGCACAAATTCAAGCTGATATAAGAAAGATAGTGGATTGGTTTGCTCTCACAGATGTTAATTTTTTTGGCGCGTCAGCAGGTGGATTTTCATCAATTATGCTTGCTACATGCTATGGAAAAGGTGCACAAGCGATTGTTGATATTCCTCAAATAGATCTTCAGACCTATCATGCTCGCAATGAAGTTTTAAATCTTTTCAATGCAGCCTTTAATATTAATGATACGGTAGTACCTGAAGACATTCGATATAGGGTTGATGTTACAAAACGCTTTGAAAAGTATGGGTTTATTCCAAAGATTAAATATATGCATAATGTCAAAGACAGTTCTCATATTTCGCAGTTAAATTATTTCATTAACAGATGGTCTGAGATTACCCACACGTTAGATCAGAACCAGGTCGGCGAATTAACTATTCATACTTACGCAAAGTGGCACCTTACAAAAGGTGGACACGTACCATTAAGCAGACAAGATTCTATTGAGCAAATTATATCTTTTGTTGATTAACTTGTTTGATCTATTACCAATTTTATGAACCCACCCAATGGTGGGTTTTTTATTATCAAAAATTTGAGGAAGCCACATGCCAAACAATACACCATTTTGGGATATTATTTTATTAAAGCTCTTGGTATTTCTTCCAAAAGTATTTGCCGCCGTGATTGGTGCGATATTTGGTTTAATGCTATCAGGTGATATCGGTAAAGACGGCAACTTGAAAATTAATATGTCAGTGATCGTCAAATTTACGATCGCAGTTACCATTTCGCTTTTTGGTGGCTCAGCGCATATTGAGTTGATGGGTTATCAGGATTACAGCCCTATGACCCAAGGCGCAATCATGCTCATGTGGGCAGTTTTCGGTATGCTTGCAATTGGGATTGTCTATCAAGCCGTTGCCCTCATGCAGGGCAAGCCTTTATCGGCAATCATTAAAGAAGTCAAAGACGCCGAATTTGCAATTTTTGGCAAATAATAATCAACGTTAAATACGGCCACGTTTAGGGGCTTTTTTACGTCTGGAGGAAAGCATGAGTAAGACATTAACGGAACAGCAAATTAAAGAGGCTGCCAAAGCTGCTGGTATCGAGTACGCAGCGCTAAAAGCAGTTATCGAAGTCGAAGCGCGCTCAAGTGGGTTTTTTAGCAATGGCGAACCAGCCATCTTATTTGAACGTCATAAGTTTTGGGAACAACTTGGCGCTATTAAATGGTTTACTTGGCGTTTGCGTATTTTGGCTAAGCATCCACGTATTTGTAATCCTATTTCAGGTGGTTATGGTCGCTACAGTGAACAACATGACAAGTTACGCATTGCAACAAGCTACAACCATGACATTGCATTGCAGTCGGCGTCATGGGGTATCGGTCAGGTTATGGGTTATCACTGGGAGGCACTAGGCTACCCATCACTACAGTCATTCATCAATGATGTGTACGAAAGCGAAGCGAAGCAATTAGAGGCTATGATTCGTTATATCAAGGTCAATCATTTAGTTGATGAGCTACAACGTCGTGACTGGGCAGGATTTGCAAGCGGCTATAACGGTAAAGCATATGCCAAAAATAATTATGATGAGAAATTAAGACAGGCTTACATTAAGTACGCTTGATTGGTTCTGTTTAAGAAATAGAGAGGGTATCCCAGATTCTGTGTAACTGCCCTTTAGATTAAATGCTTACTGATACGATCATCAAACATAATCATAAAGCGATTCAAAGCAGACGTCCAGTTACGGATCGGCATCGACCACTTTTTGGACGCCTGCTGGGTTGCTAAGTAGACTACCTTGAACGCTGCCTGATCAGACGGGAACACCTGACGCTTATTCACCGCCGTCCGAATCACACTGTTCAGTGATTCTATAGCATTGGTGGTATAAATGGCTTTTCTGATGTCTTTAGGATAATTAAAGAACACCGTTAAGCCCTCCCAATTGCTGCGCCAAGACTTGACCACGTGCGGGTATTTATCACCCCACACCTCATCAAAGTGCTCAAGGTTAGCCTCTGCTATCTCAAGCGTATCAGCGCCATAGATGGCCTTTAAATCAGCGGCTACTGCCTTCTTATCCGTCCATGGCACAAACTTCATGGAATAACGTACCATGTGTACGATACACAGCTGAACCTGAGCATTGGGGTAAACGGTATTGATGGCATCAGGAAAGCCCTTTAAACCATCAACACAGGCAATGAGGATATCTTGCAACCCGCGGTTTTGTAGTTCAGTGAGAACGCCAAGCCAGAACTTAGCGCCTTCGTTCTCTGATAGCCACATACCCAGCAGCTCTTTTTTACCATCCAATCCCACGCTTAGCGCCAGATAAATAGCCTTGTTGATGATCTGCTTATCTTGACGGACTTTAACGACAATGCAGTCTAAGTAGACAATAGGATAGATGCTATTAAGGGGTCTGTTCTGCCAAGCGGTGATGTCCTCTAAGATGTTGTCAGTGATTCTTGAAACCAAGCTGCTGGATATATCGACATCGTAAAGCTCTTTAATGGTTTCGACAATCTCAGTGGTGGTTTGGCCTTTAGCATAAAAAAAGATGATTTTATCGTCAAGACCTGAAATACGGGTTTGATGCTTACTGACAATTACAGGCTCAAAGCTGCTATCACGGTCTCTTGGAGTGGATATCTCAAGTTCGCCTGTGTCACTGCGGACGGTCTTTTTAGTATGCCCGTTGCGCTTATTAGGTTTATCGGCTTTCTCATGCTTAGGGTAGCCAAGATGGTCTTCCATCTCAGCTTCTAGAGCAGTGTCGATGAAGGATTGCATGAGCTGCTTCTGAAAGTCTTTGATGTCATCGAAGCTTTTCATGCTACTGGCCATTTGCTCGGCCAGTTTCTTGATGTCAGTTTGGTTAGTCATTGCTTATTCTCCGGTTAGTGGATTATAAGCAGTTACACAAAGTTTGGGATGGGCTCGAAATAGAGTACTGCCAATCGGCGGAGCTCTATTTCTTGAGCTTAATATTTAAGTTATTCGATGAATACACCGAAAGACGGAGAAAATCCTTGAGTATGTATTGTCAATAACTCTTTTATCGCATCTTGTATATCAGAGCTGTCTTTGCAATCCTCATTCCAAGATTTGACTGCTTGACAAATTTCAGAACAAAAAGCCTGAAGATTAAGAATCAGTACACCTTCAATATGGCAACGATGGGATCCGGTTGTGGAAAATGTAATCTTCGAAAGAACTTCTCTTCGAGCTTTTTGGCTGGTTTATCATCTCTTCCTTCATGAAGAAGCGCACAACGTAAAGCATAACAATCCTCTCCAGACATAAAGGTAAATCCTTCTCCGTGAAAAGGACTCTCATAATGATGAAGCACATATTCATCGAACCATTTCACATAACGCTTCTTAGATTCTTTTGCTAGCTCAGGATTATAGTCAGTTCAAAACAAAAGTGTTATGTCTAGGACAAACATCATAAAATAATTTGGATAAGTCATTTTCCATCCACCCTTGGCGTAGAAACTTCACTTGAGCCCATTTTTTCTCAATAGGGTTCAAGTCTGGGCTGTACGGCGGCAGCCATAGGATACGATGACCATGCCTGTTCAGTAATTTTTGGATACGTCTACTTTTATGAAACCGAGCGTTATCCATGACAATCACGCATTTGGTTTTAAGGCTTGGGATTAGGGTGTGTTTGCACCAATCGTAGAATATGCCGCTGTTAATGTTGTGTTCAAAGTAATCCAGTGCAAATAGCATCTTTTCATATAGAGCCCCAATGACGTTGGTTCGCTTTTTACCTTGCCAGTTGTAGCTGTCGATACAGGGTTTGCCTATCGGTGCATAACCATGAGGACGAATGGTCTGGCTTTCAAAACCGCTTTCGTCCATATACACAATGGGATAACCTTGCTGTTTAAAGTTATCAAGCTTACTCTGATACGCCGCTCTTTTTATTGGACATGCTTTTGGATGCTCTAAGGTCTTTTTTTTGACTGATGCCTAGGCGTTTTAAAGCCTCACAAATGGCTGGGGCAGTACAGTTGAACCGTCTTGCTCTCTCATAGTGATAGTCATCAGGGTAACGCTCAACGTCTTTGCGTAGTGCATCATCCGGTATTTTTGATGGCGTAACATTGCGAGTGCTCTTACTATGCAGCCGTTTCTTCCACTTTTGAATAGTGGTTGGACTAATGTCATAAAAAGAGGCTGCCTCGGCAAAGGTCATGCCATCTGCTAAGCTTTTAAGAACTTGTTTGCGATAATCTAGTGAGTAAGTCATGATAATTGAGTATATCTGTTGAGATGTTTTATCTTATAACATTTTTTACTTAATGCACTATACTTAATCTACCGCATATATCTGGTATAGTTAATGCTAATGTTAATGCTGCATACCAATTTTCAGATTTAATACTTTTTTCAATTGCTCGTGTAAAACGTTCCATGTTTATCCTTAATTGTCTAAAGTTAATAACAATCATTATAATGAGGAGCTATATATTACTCTAATATATAGCTAATAATTTTTTAATCTCTGACATGATTTTTGACAGCGCACCATCAAACACACATACGTAATCACATTACATAATCGTAAGTGGTTGATATTACTAAGAGCAAGTTTGATAGAATGTTATGTAATCGGGTTCAACTCCCGCCATCTCCACCAAATATTAAAAATCCGATCACTTTGTGGTCGGATTTTTTTATTTGCCTAAATTTAGCACAATCATTTATGAGGGTTATAAATATACTAATACCGATTGCTATTTGATTACTTTTTACTACCTGACGGAAAATAGCAGACAATAAAAAAGACCTTCAATTGCTTGAAGGTCTTTAATGGTATAGCTTAAATTTGGTGGGCCCAGTATCAACCAAACTACCTTTTTAAGTTGTTGATATTAAAAGGTATTATGTATTAATAAATATCTTATACCAACCAATATACCAACTATTTATTTGGGTAAGAGTTCGGTTAACTAGCCGAATTTAGGTATTCAGATCCGATAAGAATTGTTATCAATTGTTAAGTATGAGAATTTTTTTATTTATATTTTATCATGCTATAAATCTCAATAGGATCATCATCCTTATTATAATTACGTTTATCTATGATAGTAAGCTTTCCTAACATATATATGCTGTTCTCAAATCTGCTTCGTAATACATTCCATATATCTTCTGGCACTATCAAGTAGGCTCCCATCGCTGGGTCTAGACACGCATAATGCATCGGATACCAATAATAGTGCTATATTTTGTATTTAGCATTCAGAACATCTCCAAAGTAATAGTCAACTGAGCTTGAAGTTGTTTTCATATCTGAGGGAGGACAGCCACTTGCGAAGCTCGGAGTCTCTACGCCTCTAGAGACATAATTAACTTCGAATCTACCGAATTCTACGTCTATTGGATGTGCACGTATTGAAAAGGGGTTAATACCTAGCTCTCTACCAATGTCGTACTGGAGTGCATCAAATACTTCTTTGGGGGTTAGGCTTATTTTTTTACTAGATTGAAAGACTTGCAGCTCCATGTCTATATATACACCATTTATAGTACGAATGATCGGACCTGAACCGAATAGTATCTTCTGTTCCTGGTTTATCAAGTCTTGCATATATTTCGCCAGTGCTGTTTTATCAGGTAAAGCTTCATTTTTTCTAATTTCTGAAAGCTGAGGCCAACCAGTTGGTGCTTTAGACGGTTGCAAAGAGGTATAAGGAGTACCGAAAGGTTTGACTTGATTGGTGAAAAAACTCGCTTTTGCATCAGATAGTCCTAGACAGTGATATGCATAGGATAGTGTTCTTAAATAAGCGGATAAGATGACCGTTTCTGCTTGAGTAATTATATTGAATACTAATTTATCTCTTGGATAAAAACGATTGTTACAAAAGCCATAATAATTAAAGTAAATAAAATCCTGTCTGCCTTTGATACATTCCCATTCATACTCAAAATGTGCTAAGAGAGGATAATTCAAATCCTTACTTAAAACTTGTAGAAAATTCAAATATAAAGGAGCTATACCATTCTGTGCTTTGTTAAATGAACCTGAATAAGCTTTATCTTCATTTCTAACAGTATAGAAAGTATTATTTGCTTTTTTAGTTAGTAAACCTAGTTTTCTCAAAATATTATTCGATAATATTGATGGATATAATAGCTAAGGTTAGCTCCTCAGAACTATAAATTTGTCCATTTATCAACAACAGAATTGACAAGTAGTCAGTTATGTCTATTTCATACTGTAGTTGACTTAAGTGCTGCAAAAATAGTGGTCGAAACGAAAAGTCATTTTCGAGAAGTTTAGCAATTTGATGAGCTGTCCTTAATCTAGCAACTCTGTCTGGCCATTTGTAGGACCATAAAAGTATGTGAGAGGGCACTTGTTCTATAGATAATTCTTGTAGTTGCCAATACAAAGGTGTGAGTGACAGATGATTAGTTTCATCTTCCAAGCATTTAAGCATAGACTCGGTCGTAGCGACCGCTAAATCATACTCTCCAACGACTAGAAAAAATTTGACGAGTTCGTAAGTGGGTATAAGAAACCATTCTGAATCGCCAGTCTCGGAAAATTTTGATGATAATGTATCATCTAAGAACTTTTGCCAATTATCTTTATATTTTTTGGCATAAATAAGAATAGTATCTTTTCCACCCCAAAATCGACTCCATAGCCTATTCAAACGAACGCTATGCAACCTCTACCATGTCAAAGTAGGTCAACCAAATATTATAATATGCTGTTATCTTACATGTATTGATTCTATTAGCTTACAGTTATTCTATAATTAAAAAATGACAAGGTCAATTCATACAAGATAAAATTTAGCACGTATTTGGGCACTACAATTTTATAGTCTTTTTACCTCTACTCTAGTGTCGATTAAGCCAAAAATAATACCTTTATCATAAAAGAATACTCATTGAACCGCCCCGGGATTGTCGGAGACCTAATATTCTGAGAGAATACGACAATGAAAACACGACATTATACTCCTGAGATTAAAGAACGCGCCGTTCGCATGCTCATTGAAGCGGCAGGCGACTACCCCTCTACCTGGTCAGCGATTCAAGCCATCGCCCCTAAGATTGGCTGCACACCTGAGACCCTGCGATCCTGGCATAAAAAGCACATCGATCAAACTATTCCTGCCTCAGTACAAGCGCAAAGTGATAAAGAACGCATCAAAGAGCTTGAACGCGAGAATAAAGAACTTAAGCAAGCTAATGAAATCATCAGGAAGGCTGCGGCTTTTTTCGCCCAGGCGGAGACGGGCCGCCCACCGAAATAATGGTCGATTTCATTGATGTTAACAAGCAAGAATATGGGATCGAGCCAATCTGTAGAGTACTACCGATTGCCCCATCAACCTATCACCGTGCTAAAGACTTAGAAGAGTGCCCTGACAAGCGCCCTTTACGCAGTCAGCATGACGACTTCTACATCAGCGAAATCAAACGTATCTGGCAGGACAGTAAATGCCGTTACGGTGTTCGTAAAGTCTGGCAGCAGATGAAGGCTGATGGCGTAAAGGTTGCTCGTTGCACCGTAGAGCGTTTAATGAAGCAGTATGGTATGCAAGGTGTCTGGCGCGGTAAGGGTAAGATTACCACCAACAGCCGTGACGACCAAAAACGCGCTGATGACCTAGTCAATCGTAACTTTAATGCACGTCAACCCAATCAGCTTTGGGTAGCTGACTTCACCTATATAAAAACAACTAGCGGCTGGGTATATACCGCTTTTATTATTGATGTATTTGCTCGCGCTATTGTGGGCTGGAAAGTATCGAATCGCATGAATACCGATATGGTTATGGCTGCGCTAAATCAGGCGATAGCAGACAGGAACAACCCTAAGGATGTCATTCATCACAGTGATCGAGGGGTTCAGTACTTATCCATTCGCTATACTGACAAAATGTGTGACTCTGGTATCATCGCTTCTGTCGGCACGACTGGTGATTCATACGATAATGCACTGGCTGAAACGGTCAATGGACTCTATAAATCTGAGGTAATTGACTATTTAAAGGAGAACTGGACTGGTATCAATGATGTTGAACTGGCAACCCTTGAATGGGTGGACTGGTTTAACAAGAAGCGTTTGCATAGTACGATTGGTTATGTGGCGCCCTTTGAGTTTGAAAAGCGGTATTATGATAATTTAATCCTGTCAGGCATGGCTGCCTGACTCAAGTAAATCACTCTCCGATATAGTCGGGGCGGTTCAGTCAGTCGATAGCAATAGAGGCGTCATTAGAAGACAACCCTGAATGCATGGCTCTCTTACAGCAGATAGCCGCATTAAAGGGGGCAGTAAATGGTCTTATGAAGGAAGTGTTGGAAGAGCATATAAGAGAGCATTTAGGGGCAGAGGACATTACCCAGCAACAACGTCAACAAGAAATAGAAGACGTGTTGTCCATACTAAAAACGTATCTAAAGTAGAAAACTAAGCATAACAATATTTCAAAAGGTACTATTTTATTATGTTAGAGGTACTCTTATTGGCGTTAGCACTCGCTGCGGATGCGTTTGCCGCTTCAATCGGTCTTGGTTCCACGCACCGAGCTGAATCTAAGCCGCAATTTATAAAAATGGCTTTACTTATAGGTTTGTATTTTGGGGTTGCTCAGGGAATAATGCCGCTGATTGGTTACGCACTTGGCTCTACCATGCTGGGCTGGTTTGCTGAAGGGGCGGCTTGGGTTGCTTTTGTCATATTGGTAGCAATTGGCATCAAAATGCTCTATGAGTCGCGTTCAGTTAATGATGACGATACTCGGATTAATGTAAGTCATAAAACCTTGCTGTCGTTAGCCATAGCTACCAGTCTCGATGCCATGGCAGCAGGCTTTACCTTAAATCTGTTGGCTGTTAATGCTTATGTTGCCTGTTTAATCATTGCACTGACGACCGCTATTTTAAGTGTCTTAGGAGCTTATATAGGACGCCAATCAGGGACATGGCTCGGCAGTTGGGCAGAAGCGCTAGGCGGTTTGGTGTGATCGCTATTGGTGTGAATATGGTGGTGTAAAGGCGATCTTATATTTGAGAATTTTCAGAGACTAATCAAAATAGGAATACGATTGCTTCATGTTGAAAGGTACACTGAGCTGCTATAAACAATGTGGGCTATTTTTATTATTAGCCTACAGCTGAAGATTTGTGTCCTCACTAGGGGAACTAAAATCATTGAATAATGTTGTACTTGTTGAGGTGCTTTAATTGGGTTCAATTCTCTATATAGGAATCGAACTGCTAGTGTTGGATATGAATTTAATGTCTATGAGGTCGATAGTATGGGTCATCATCATTAAGCTTTCTGATTAAAATTTCCCAAGTTAGTTTCTACAATTTCTTCAGCATAACTCAGTGATTGCGCTGCTTGAAGCTGTGATGTTAGTATAAGGAGGAGATTTCTAAAACACACTTACAAATACTGGTCTAAACAAGATCTCAAAATATAAGGATACCGTCATGGGTAGTTTTTCAATTACACATTGGCTAATTTTATTGGTAGTAGTGGTGGTCGTATTTGGTACTGCTAAGCTTAAAAATGCTGGCAAAGACTTAGGTGGTGCAGTAAAGGGTTTTAAAGAAGCAGTGAAAGATGAAGAAACTGAGCATGCTCATAACAAACGTGTGCTTAGCCATGAAAATGATACACAAGCAGGCAGTCAGGTTGATGATATGGAAATCAGCCCCGTCACCACTTATGATAAGCACAAAGTATGAAGCGAGCCGCTTATAAATAGCGGCACTAAGTAGTTTATTAATATGTGTGACTGTTATGTTTGATATTGGTTTTTCCGAACTACTCTTGTTTGGCGTCATTGCTTTAATCGTATTGGGCCCAGAGAAGCTGCCACAGGCCGCACGTACCGCTGGGCAATGGTATGCCAAAATGCGTCGTATAGTATCAACACTACAGTCTGAAATAGAAGCTGAGCTTGATCTAGCTGAAACGCGTCAACAAATGCAAAATGAACTTGCAAAAATCCGTCAGACCGAGTCGGATATGAAGCGTGAAATGGTGGAAATGCGTGGCAGTATGCAAAAATTTGAGCATTCACAGAACAAAAGCTTAGACGTTTCACATCAGCCAATCACCTCTTATGATGAAGACCATCAACCGAATACTTCCTCCTCGCTAATTAAACAGGAGGCGGATCAGTGAGCCTATTTAAACGGCAAAAAAGTCGACAAGAAAAGATAGCAGATTCAGAGTTTGAAGCGACAACAGATACAACACAGAATAATGAGTCTGGAGATACGTTAGGTATGCTTGGCGATATGCCTATTACCGGACATTTAATCGAGCTGCGTACGCACTTAATAAGAATATGCGTGGTCGTCTTAATTATATTCTTAGTATTGGTGGGATTTTCACGCGAGCTTTATAATCTTTTATCAGACCCATTAGTGGCGCAGTTACCCATCAATTCGACCATGATTGCCACTGATATAACGTCAAACTTTATGGCACCCATTCGCTTAACGATATTCGTCGCCGCATTTTTAGCAATGCCTTATATCCTGTATCAAATTTGGTCATTTGTAGCTTCCGGCTTATATAAAAAGAGAAGAAAATTGCCATTCCTGTACTGCTATCTTCGATATTTCTATTTTATGCTGGTGTTGCTTTTTCCTACTTTGTCGTACTCAAAGGGGTATTGAAATTTTTTATTATGTTCGCTCCGCAGAACGTTATACCAATGACCGATATTGACAGTTATCTGAGCTTTGCCCTCAAGCTATTTATGGTGTTTGGACTGACTTTTGAGATTCCAGTGGTTACCTTATTGCTGATAATGGCCGGAATCGTTTCTACTCAGAGTCTAGAGGATAAACGTCGTTATATTATAGTCGGCTGTTTTGGGGTTGCAGCGGTAGTAACACCGCCTGATGGCGTATCAATGTTATTACTGGCAATTCCTATGTGGCTATTGTTTGAGCTGGGGCTACTTTTAGCAAAAATATTAATTAAAAGTGAACGAAATAACGATTTAGTCTCAGGGAATGAAACATTAGAAAGTACCTAGCAATAGAAAGCTAGCAATAGAAAGTAGCCAGCAATACCTTAAACACGCCAAGTACCTCTCTTTGATAGCTGACTCACTGGCTAAGATAGGCAAATCAAATGGACGACACCAAACTTACTATTCTTTAGATGCTTACTCTAGACTTTCAGTAGATTATGCAAGTTTACTAAAAACACTTGTTTAATGGACACTCGCTGGTAGTGGGGCTTAGATTTTATTATCTAGTTCTCTGATTCAAATAGATTGGTCTCTGATATCTCCCGAGAACTTCAATATTAATAAGTCGAGACGGGTTCTTCTGTTTCACCACTATTTAACACTTCAGAATCATTACTACGGTTAATACCTACATCATCATTTGACATATCTTCGCTGACTATCGCACCATCCTCGGAAACTGCCCCAGTATTCTCAGGCATATCATTACTTGGCAGAATAGCACTTTCCTCTCGGTTACTATGCATGGGCTCACTGGAAATAGCTATCTCAGCTGCTGCTTCTTGCTCTGATGTTTGTGAGTCAACCTCTAGAGCTGAACCTTCCATCGTTGATTCGTTTTTTATCACAAGCACTTAATGTTAATGCCGATGTTGCTAGTATGACAAATAGCCATTTTTTACGGGTGGTGTTTGATTTCTTATTGTCAGGGGATAGTTGGATTATGGTAGCAGTTTTTAGAGTTTTATTTATCATATTCATAATGCTCTCAGCTCTCTAGCCTAATTAGTTGGTAATAACCTTTAAAGTTATGCCGTTAGATAAAATGCTAATCAGTAAGGTTTAATTAATATCATAGGACTATACTAACAATTAAGGGTAGCTACCTTATCAGTTACAGCACAATTATGTTAAAAATTCGTAACTACCTGTCAATGAGTCATGTCTTATGGTGGGTTGAATATAAGTAAGCGCTGATTACCCAAAATAAATAAAGTAATAGCGCAAATGATAATTTATTGAGTAGGCTTCCGCACTTAACGCACTCTGAAGTCTTAACCTACTGCTTTATAAGAAAATGGTTACATGCAAAAATTCCGTATAAATACTGGCTTGAAGTCATATTAGTCTCGATAAACCGGCATAAATTTGGCTAAGAGTTGAGACGTAAATATCAAAAATAAATCATTAATGTTAGAATGGTTTTAAGCTCTACTTCAGTCAGTTTACTTTAAATTTCTAGGTCACTCTTAATGATGACTTAAGCCGATCAAATAAGGTCAGATATATGCTAATCACAGAGCTGGGATATTTTGCTTTGCTGGTAGCCTTTGTGCTCGCCATATTGCAAGTGATATTACCTACATGGGGTGTATTAAATAACAATGTTGCTATGCAACGGTTAGCGCCGAGTCTAGCTTGGGCACAATTCTCTATGATGATGCTGTCATTCGTAGGATTGATGGCAGGGTTTTATTACAATGACTTTAGTCTGGAATATGTGACCCAACACTCTAATAGCTTACTACCTTGGTATTACCGAGTATCAGCGACTTGGGGTGGTCACGAAGGCTCGTTATTGTTATGGATGACTATTCTGGCGACTTGGGCGGCATTAGTCTCTTTATTTAGCCGCGGTTTACCATTATCTATGCGTGCGCGGGTGTTGGTTATTATGGCTGGCGTGCAGACGATGATGTTAGCGATGCTTATTTTCACCTCATCGCCGTTTAATCGCACCTTGCCTTATCTAATGGTCGATGGTGTAGACCTAAATCCAGTACTACAAGATCCTGGATTAATCATTCACCCGCCAATGCTATATATGGGTTATGTTGGCATGGTCGTGCCTTTTGCTTTTTGTATGGCAGCATTGTGGGCAGGGAGGCTGGATGCAGTATGGGCACGCTGGTCGCGGCCTTGGACTCAGGCGGCTTGGGGTTTTTTAACGCTAGGCATCGCTCTGGGTTCTTGGTGGGCTTATTATGAGCTTGGCTGGGGTGGCTGGTGGTTTTGGGATCCAGTGGAGAATGCTTCTTTGATGCCATGGCTGGCGGGTACGGCATTATTGCATTCATTGGCTGTCACTGAAAAGCGTGGTGTCTTTAAGGCATGGACCATTATGCTGGCCATCTTTACCTTTGCGCTGAGTTTGCTAGGTACCTTCCTTGTACGCTCTGGCGTTATTACCTCTGTGCATTCATTTGCAGCTGATCCAACCCGAGGCCTCGTTATTTTAGTTATTTTAGCGATAGTCATCGGCGGTGGGTTAATTATGTTTGCCCTGCGTGGCTGGCAGTTGACTGTTGAAAGTCAATATCGCGCGATATCGCGTGAGTCTTTTTTAGTCATCAATAACGCAATTATTTTAATAGCGACTTTAGTCGTCCTGCTTGGTACCTTGTATCCTATCATTGCTGATGCCTTTAATTTAGGCCAAGTCTCCGTTGGTGCGCCTTATTTTAATGCTTTATTTGTACCGCTAACGTGGTTATTAATGCTCGCGATGGGCATGGGCTCGAATATTCGTTGGAAGAAGGACAGTCGACCTTTACTTGGACCGGCACTGATTATCGGTATTAGCAGTGCTGTTTTGGGTGCAATTATCAGCTATTTCGTGTATCCAGTAGCAATGTTTAATATCGCGGTGACTGTCGCGTTGAGTCTATGGGTATTGGCATGGATGTTCATCGATATTAAAGATAAGACTAAAAACGCTAAAACTCGACTGGCTGGTATTAAACGTCTGAAAAGTAGTTATTGGGGCATGCAGACCGCCCACGTAGGCGTATTAATCGCCGCGATAGGTGTGGCATTTACCTCTAGTATGAGTATTGAAACCGATGTGGCGATGGGTATCGGCGACAGCGTTCATGTTCAAGGTTATGATTTTGAGATTAAAAGTTTTACAGAGGTCAAAGGCAGTAACTATGATGCGACCGAAGCCGAAGTCTTAGTCAGTAAAGAGGGTCAATCGGTTACGACATTGCGGCCACAAAAACGTACTTACGTGGTGAGTATGATGCCGATGACCGAAGCTGCAATTGATGACCGACTAAGCCGAGATCTATATGTCGCGTTAGGTGAACCTATCGCTGAAGACAGTAATCAGTGGGCCATCCGCATCTATGTCAAACCACTTATCCGTTGGATTTGGCTGGGTTCTATTATCATGGTACTCGGTGTAGTGATATCGATGTTAGATCCTCGTTATCGCATCAAACCTAGGAAGTATTCCAAAATTTTAGAAGATGATCTTGACTATGGTATCTATGAAGACAGGCCTATAGATATAAAGACTGGGGTAAAATTAGTTAATAGTTCAGTCAGTCAGTAGAGGAGCGCTAAGGTTATGGAAAGTAAACAACTTAAACTGTGGTTTTTGATTCCGCTTATCGTGTTTATTGGTTTCATTATTATGCTTTTTTTTAGACTGGGTAAACCGACGGAAATCGTGACCAATACAGCACTCGAACGTCCAGTACCAACTTTTGAGTTGCCACTATTGTCTGATACCAGTCTCATGGTGACAGACTCACAAATGCCAACATCTCCTTATTTAATCAATATTTGGGGTTCATGGTGTCCGACTTGTGTGTATGAACATCCTTTCTTTTTAGAATTAAAGGCGTGGTGTCCATACGGTCGGTGTGAACTATAAAGACGAGATTGGTGATGCGCTTAATTACCTTAATGAGCTTGGCGATCCGTATTTGATGTCTGTGCAAGACTATTCTGGTCAGTTCGCCTTGGATTTAGGTTTGACTGGTGCCCCTGAGACTTTCGTTGTCGATAGCAAGGGCATTATTCGTCAGCATATCGTTGGTGAAGTAAACGAAGAAAATTGGCAAAGTCGGATTAACCCTTGTTTAAAACTTCTACAACAAGAGGCTACTGGTGAAAAAATAGCATCTACCCAAGTTGAAGAGGTTTGCCAATGAATGCTAACACCTCATTATTTTACAGACTAGTGTTAATCCCAGTTTTTGTGCTTTTTACCTTATTAATAGGAGCGACAAACCTGAGTCATGCGGCTATCGAAGTTTACGACTTTGATTCAAAACGGCAAGAAGCGCAGTACCGCGGCCTAATTGATGAGTTTCGTTGCCCGAAATGCCAAAATCAAAATCTGGCAGGTTCTGATGCACCTATCGCCCAGGATTTAAAGCAAAAAACTTATGATATGGTAAAAGATGGTCGCTCGGACGCTGAGATTCGTCAGTATATGCAAGAGCGGTATGGCGATTTTATTAGTTATAGTCCACCAGTACGTCCATCTACATGGATACTTTGGTTCTTTCCCCCTGTTATTAATCTTAATACTGGGCGGCTGGTTTTGGCGCAATCATACTCGTGGTAAAGCTCCTAATAAAGCTCCTAGTAAACGCCCTATTATGCCGAATACAGATATAAGTAGTTCACTAACAGTTAAAGAGCAAGCAGCGTTAGATAGGCTGTTAGCAAGTCGGGAAGAATCAGGTAAGACAACGACAGAGGCAACGATAGACGAAGCTAACCTAACTGAGACTAAGCCCTCTAATCTTAAAACGACGAAACCCAAACCTAATGGGCAAACACGCGATAAAGGAGATTCCTTATGACTGTGTTTTCTACTCTTGTCATATTTATTATTTTTAGCCTATTAGTTGCTCTATTAGCCGCATTGATAGTCATCGTACCGTGGTTGCGCTCAAGTAGAGAGGGGCCTGATCCTGTAGACAATCGGCTCATTGATCTAAATATCGATGTGTATAAGTCCAGATTGCGTGAGCTCGCTGCTGATAAGGCAATAGGTACTATAGATGATGTTCAATATATAGACCAAAAAACAGAACTTGAGCGCCAGTTATTAGATGCTGAACAAATCGCAACACCTATGCAATTGCCTAGTCTCAAAGGTCAGTTGGCACTAATAGTCTGTGTGCCAGTATTGGCGATATGTGCTTATGTGCTTTTCAGCGATCGTAGTGATGTGTTTGACTTATGGCGTGCGCAGGATAGGGTGGGTGAAGTATCAGAGGAGCTGCTTTCCGGCAAGATTGAAGTACTACCAGAGTGGGCTTTTGAAGATGGTGCAGGGCTGTTCACGACCATTCAGACCAATGTCCATCGTAATGCTGATGATTCTTACCGCTGGATGGTATTGTCGGAAATATTTTTATCTTTTGAAGAGCCTGAATCCGCTTTAGAAGCCCTGTCGAGGCTTATAGGTTGTCCCCTGATGATAAAAATATTGCGGCAGAGTATGCGCAGTTAAGCTTTTTAGCAAATGGCGGTAGTCTTGATGTCGAGACCCGCCGAGTCTTAGAGGACATCTTGAAAGGCGATCCTGAGAACGAGGCAGCACAGATGTTGATGGCAAGGGGCGAGGCGAAAGCAGGTAACTATGAGCAGGCACAAGGCTGGATAGCTAAAATGCGTCAGCGTATGGAACAAAATCCAGGCGATGACATGCATGCGCTTACTGGCTTGGACGAGTTAACAGCCAATATTGTCAGGCAACAAGCGCAAGCTGCTGAAGGTGTCGATGTATCTGTCACTGTAAATGCTAAGTTACTACCTTTGATAACCGCTGATGATGTTTTGTTTGTCGCTATTCGCGCCGCTGCAGGTGGGCCGCCCTATGCGGCAAAACGAATACCGATTAGCAATTTAAAGCAAGGCAATATCAGTTTAAGCCTAAGTAATCTAGACGCGATGATGGCTGATAGAACTTTACAACCTGCTCGCGCATCAGGTGAGCAGCTGGTTGTGACTGCGCGCATTAGCCATTCTGGTAATGCTATTTCCGCATCTGGTGATTTATCCTCTAATCCAGTTTTGCTAAAAAGTGACCAGCAACAAGTAAATATTGAAATCAATCAGCAAGTACCTTAAGTTCTAAAGCTAACTGCTATTGTTAATTAGAATTTTTTTAATCTTTGAAAGCCCCGACAATCTCGGGGCTTTTCTGTATGTAAAATAGCATGAAAATTCAGGAAAATAAAGCTTGGTATGCCTTATAACACCTGCTTTACTCTTATATTAAAAGGCTTATTGAAATTAAGAATTTGTTCTACATTTTTAGGCACAAAAACTTATTCCTTACTAAAAATAGGATTTTTATGTTATCATTATCCTTAGTAAGGATATAAATAATTTCAGTTTTAGTTTATCTACATCAAGCAATAGCTAGGTTAAAAATTAATACACAGTACACCTATAAAAACAACTTATCACCCATTTTAAAATAAAAATAATGGCTGGTTTAGTCTTATAATTCTTATGAAAACTGCTTTGAATATTACTGTTTTACTACTTGTTAGCCAGCGTGAATATATTTAGAGGTGACCTATGCAACCTGAACAACCATTACAAACCCAACAGCAACCAGTTAGACGCGAGTGGCTCAGTGCTCTAATCATGGCTTTTGTTGCCTTGCCATTTATAGCCCTTTTATTCCTTTGCGCTTACGGTTTCATCATTTGGTTCGGTCAAATGCTGTTCTGGGGACCCCCTTCTTAAGTCTATTAACTAGCGTCCCGTCAGTAACTAATATTGTCCAATCATCTCTATTATTTCACGCAAAAAGTGGACAAATAACCGCCCAAATTGTATGAAATCTAAATGGCTATGAAATACAGTAAGGAATCATCATGAAAGCAATCATGAATGCAATCAAAAGCCTATTTAACTGGCTGCGTCGTCTTCTTTTTAAACCTTCTGCAAAAATCGGATTGGGTCTTCTCGTCATCATAGGCTTTGCGGGCGGAGTTTGGTTCTGGGCAGGATTTAATGCTGGCATGCAAGCAACCAACACCGAAGAGTTCTGTACTTCTTGTCATACTATGGGTGATAACATGTTACCCGAGCTCAAGAAAACTGTGCATTTTAAAAACCGTACTGGCGTTAGGGCAGAGTGTTCAGATTGTCACGTACCCCATGACTTTACGGCTAAAGTTGCGCGTAAAATGCAAGCCTCACGTGAAGTACTGTCACAACTAATGGGTGACATTGGTACGCGAGAAAAATTTCTTGATCATCGTGTGGTATTAGCACAACGTGAGTGGGGCCGCTTCAAAGCTAACGATTCTAAAGAGTGTCGCACTTGCCATGATTACGACAGCATGGATTTTGATAAAATGCGTGTCACCTCACAAATGATTATGCGTAGTGCGGCTGAACGTGATGCCAGCTGTCTTGATTGTCACAAAGGGATTGCGCACGAGTTACCAAATACTGAAGGTATGCACAATCCAGCATTTGATTCGCTATTGTCTGAAGCAAGAAGTACCAAAATTAAAGATGGTCAAAACTATTACAACATTGTACCGCAAGATTTATATACCTCAGATGATAGAAAGACTAAAGCAGGTAGTATAGAAATTGCTGCACCCGTTAAAGTATTGGCGCACAAAGATGGTGGAGTACAAATTGAGCTGGATATGTGGCGCAAAAACAAAGGCTTTGGTCGTGTATGGTATACCAACTTTGGTCTAAATATTCCTGATGCCATTATCGAAAAAGACTTAGCTAGTGATGAGAGTTTAATTACAAAAGGCGAGCTGAAAGAAGATCCACTCACTGGTCTTGAATGGCAAAAAGTGAAGGCTCAGTTCTGGGTTGCCGAAGGAGGCCTCATGGAGAGTATCGAGCCAGCTTGGGACATTGCTAGCCAGACGTATAGTGATAGCTGTAGTACTTGCCACCGTCAACCAGATCCAAGTGGACACGATGCCAACCAATGGCCAGGCCTATTTAGTGGAATGGTAGGGTTTACTAACTTAGACAATGATAGTGCAGCTATGGTCTTAAAATATCTACAACTGCACTCATCAGACTTTAGAAAGAACCCTCAAGGTAGTGGTTCGCCTGAAAATACGTTCCAAGGTGCTAGACCGTAACTAGAGCAAACAATTAGAGAGACATATTATGAAAAACATCAATCGCAGACGCTTTCTCAAGTCACTAGCTGCTTTAACGGGTACCGCCTTGTTACCGACGTCACTACTTGCCGATAACAGTATCGTTACTGGTAAGACTGGGAAAAAGCCTGATTTGAGTGGCTGGAAAATGTCCGGTGCTCATTGGGGTGCTTTCCGTGCCAATGTTCAGGGTGACAAACTCGTTGAAGTGCAGCCCTTTGAGTTTGATCAGTTCCCGACCGATATTTTGCAGGGGGTACCTGGGATTATTTATAGCCCATCACGGGTACGTTATCCTATGGTTCGGGTTGACTGGTATAAAAACCGTCATAAAAGTGATACTACACAGCGCGGTGATAACCGTTTCGTACGCGTCGGTTGGGATGCTGCTTTAGACATGGTCTATGAAGAGCTTGAGCGTATTCAAAAGGACTATGGTCCTTGGGCGTTGCATACGGCTAACGTCGGCTGGCGGTCAGTAGGACAGATCCACAGTTGTGGTAACCATATGCTACGCGCTGTGGCGATGCACGGCCGTAGCGTAGGTACAGCAGGGGATTATTCAACGGGTGCCGGTCAAGTTATTATGCCTTACGTGTTAGGTTCGACTGAGGTGTATTCACAAGGTACATCATGGCCGCTGATTTTAGAAAATTCAAAAGTCATCGTTATGTGGGCGAATGACCCAGTCAAAAACTTACAAGTTGGCTGGAATACAGAAACTCATGAATCTTATGAGTACTTAGAAAAGTTACGTACTAAAGTTAGAAATAAAGAGATTGAGGTTATCTGTATTGACCCGGTCAAAAGTAAAACTCAGAACTATCTAGAGTGTGATCATCAATATGTTAACCCGCATACTGATGTGGCGTTTATGCTGGCTATTGCGCATACGCTATATACCGAAAAGCTTTATGATAAAAAATTCATTGATGTCTATACTCTCGGCTTCGAAGAGTTTATTCCTTATGTGATGGGGAAAACTGAAGATAAAATTGAGAGAACCCCAGAGTGGGCAGAAAAGATTTGTGGTATCAAAGCGGACCGTATCCGTGAGCTTACCCGCAAAATGGCAAAGAACCGTACCCAGCTTATTTTCGGATGGGCGATTCAGCGTCAACAACATGGTGAGCAACCTTATTGGATGGGAGCGATTATCGCTGCTATGCTTGGTCAGTTTGGTCAGCCGGGTGGGGGCATTAGTTATTCGCATCACTATAGCTCATCGGGTGTACCAGCTTCAGGTGCTTCTATGCCTGGTGCGTTCCCACTAAACCTTGATACGGGCCGTAAGCCTAAGCACGATAACGAAGACTTTAATGGGTATAGCTCTGTCATACCAGTCGCGCGTGCTATCGATTGCTTACTTGAGCCGGGTAAAGTGATTGATTTTAATGGTCACAAAGTTACCCTTCCGCCTTATAAAATGGGTATTTTTTCAGGCTGTAACCAATGGCATCGCCATCAGCAGCGCAATCGAATGAAGGAGGCGTACCGCAAAGTTGAGACAGTCGTTGCGGTCGACTATAACTGGACGGCTACCTGTCGTTTTGCTGACATTGTACTGCCCGCATGTACGCCTTATGAGCGTAATGATATTGATGCTTACGGCACCTATAGTAATCGTGGCGTTATTGCCATGCACAAGCTGATTGACCCGCTTTATCATTCTAAATCAGACTTTGATATTTGGTATGAATTAACTAAGCGCATGAATCGTGAAATCGAATATAGCCGTAATATGAATGAGATGCAGTGGATTGAGCAAATCTATGAAGAGTGCCGTGCTGATAACTTGAAAAAAGAGTTTTTTATGCCGGAATTTGCTGAATTTTGGAAAAAGGCTACGTGCTATTCCCAGAGGGTGAAAACTGGACAAGACATGCTGATTTCCTTGAAGATCCTGAAGTCAATGCACTTGGTACACCATCAGGTTTTATTGAGATAAGTAGCCGAAAAATTGCCAGTTATGGTTATGATGACTGCAAAGGCCATCCTACTTGGATGGAGAAAATCGAGCGCTCACACGGTGGTCCTGGTTCAGATAAGCATCCACTATGGCTACAATCAGTGCACCCAGATACCCGTCTACATTCACAAACCTGTGAGTCTGAAGAGCGTCGTGCAACCTATACGGTGCAAGGTCGTGAACCTTGCTATATGGGACCTGAAGATGCAAAGCTCGTGGTATCAAGATGGGACATTGTGCGCGTTTTTAATGATCGCGTCAGTTGTTGGCAGGGCGGTAATTTCTGATAACTTCCCACCTGGTATCATTCGTATACAGAGGGTATGGTATGCACCTACTGGCCCTGAAATCGGTGCGCTAGATACCTATGGTGACCCTAATACGTTAACCATTGATATCGGTACCTCAAGTCTTGCACAAGCGCCTAGTGCCAATACTTGTATCGTCGAGATGGAGAAATTTGTTGGTAAAGCACCAGCAGTGACTGCTTTCGGTGGTCCAAAGTATGTCAATCCAGATGGTAGTATTGCTGCATTATCCCAAATGGGTTAGTTTAGTTTGGAATAGTAAGTGATAAAAAGTGCCTTTGTAAGCCGTATGCGATGTAAATAGCATATGTGATTTACAAAGGCATTTATTTATATAGACGATCTGTTCTAATGTGGTGCTCAATGCCACCATCTTATAAAAATAAAACTGCTATTTAATAAATGTGTTAATTAATAAAAGCAGCCGCTAATAACACCTAAAAATATTTTAAATTGGATATAAAATGAACATAACTGAAGATAAAATGAACATCATTGAAGAATGGCAAGCTGCTAATCCGGCACGTTCTGCACTTTATCGTTGGTTTGCAGATATTTTCGCGCGTGAGCTTACCTCAGCGACCTTAGAGTGGCAACAGAATAAAGCTTACGATAGCATTCACAAGGTATTTGTTAGTCTCGGACTTGAGCAATACAGCAATCGCGTCAAAGCCGCCATTGATAACTTGCAGCAATTCCCTAAAGAGCATCGTGCCATTGAGCTTGCCGCAGATTTTGCGCAGATATTCTTACTCAGTGGTGATGATAGTGCACCGCCTTACGCTTCTTATTATCTGAGCAGCGATAAACATCTTTATGGCAAACCTGCTGCTCATATGATGCGTTTTCTTGATAGCCAGCAGCTAAGTTTACATCCTGAATTTCGTGAACCGAATGATCATTTAAGTGTCTATTTTATCGTTACGAGCTTATTGATTAATAAAACTATTGAGCAGCAGCTTGATATGCTCAACACGGCACAAGAACAAATCGATTTTCTTGATAGCGCTTTACTTAATTGGCTACCGCAGTTCACTGCATACTGTCAAAAGATTAACGTTAAAACAGATATTTATCCTGCACTTGCTGCTTTGGTAGAGCAGTTTGTTATAGAAGACAGAGCGGCATTAGAGAGCATAGTGAGTGATTGGCTAGTTTGTCATAATGGGTGTCTTAAATAAATACGTGAAAGTCTTAACCTGCGTAACATTAATTTTATATAGCATTAAGTATAAGTGAGTATAAAGCCAGTGATTACCCTTGAACAACTTCAGGAGTCTATAACCCAGCGTATTCAAAGCTATAATCAAGATGACTTTCCTATAGTAAAAAGAGCAACGCAAACGTGTGAGCTGCTAGACAGTCAAAATCATATACTTGCGCAAGAGATAGTATCGCCTTTTACGATTCCTAGAAACAACCTATCAGCGATGGATGGCTACAGTGTTGCTGCTGGTAGTGACCTTAGCAAAAATGGAATTATCGATATTATAGGTGAGTCGCAAGCAGGTAAACCGTTCACTGGCAATCTACAAGTTGGACAAGGTATACGTATCTTTACCGGTGCGGTAGTTCCTGACAGCTGTGATACGGTCATCATGCAAGAAAATACCAATTTTTTAGATATTAGAGAGTCACTTGATAAATCAAAGACCTATGCAATCACCTTATCTCAAACCGTTGTAGTCGATGAGCATATTCGCAAACAAGGTGAAGAGATTGAATCAGGTGAGGTGGTATTAACTGCAGGTAAACGTTTGAACCCTGCTGATATTAGCTTGCTTTCCAATTTGGGCGTTGATAAAGTCGACATCTATAAACCCTTAGTCGTTGGGTTATTGGCTACTGGTGATGAGTTGGTTGCTTTAGGTGAGCCAATCAATAACTTGGCACAGATTTATAATTCTAATACGCCAACACTTAAAAGTATGTTGTCTGGCTTGCCAGTGATTATTCATGACTATGGCATTATCCCTGATGATTTGGATAAGACGACTGCTGCCGTTACTGAAGCCATGCATGACTGCGATGTGCTGATTTCTACCGCTGGGGTTTCAGTAGGCGACTATGATTTTTTAACCACCGTCATTGAAAAATTAGGGCAAATAAACTACTATAAAGTAGCCATGAAACCAGGCAAGCCTTTTGTGTTTGGTGAGTTAAGTAAAGACCTTGATAAGCCCGTATTATATTTTGGCTTACCGGGTAATCCTTTATCTACTGTGGTTGGCACTTTACAGTTAGTTATTCCGGCGCTATGGCGTCTATCAGGCGTACGCACTAATGATTTACCGATGACCTTAAAGGTGCGAGCAACTCTACAAGGTAATATTAAGAAGTCAGTAGGTCGCAAAGATTTTCAACGCGGTGTCTTGTCGCAGGATGATAATGGTAACTTACAAGTGACCAGTTTTGCCAACCAGCAGTCTCATCGTATTAAACAGCTCAGTAATGCTAATAGTTTGATTGTGCTAGCCCAAGAATCCGGCAATGTCGTAGCAGGGGAAAAGGTAGAGGTGCAGTTATTTCCTTGGTCATAACTTTCCTTCTCTTCCTTGTCTATAGTATAGCTTGTCAAATATGAAACTAGTAACGCAGTCAACTAGAGAAAGCAGTTAAATCAACTTTCCGCTGCTTATCCCTATAAGTCTTAATATCAACTGTTTTAGTGTTAGATATAAGACTTGTAGGGTTACTAGCTATCTAACGTTAGTTTGTTACAATGACTATTCATCATAACAAGTTTTAAATAATAAAAATATTGATTCATAACCTGAGGCAACGCTTAAAAGTCCACAACATATTCAAAACTAACGGTAATACATTATGTCCTATCACGCCCCCACAATAGGGAATGCACAACTGTATTCACCTGTGGCAATATCTGTTATCCATGACGGTAAAAAACTTTCTATCATCGATGCCACTGTTGATAATCTGCCCCTTGATTCGTCCCTTCCTATTAATACTAGCCATCAACAACTGACAGATGGTTTTGCACGACGTCTGACTTACTTACGTCTATCCATTACTGATTTTTGTAATTTTCGCTGCGAGTATTGCCTGCCAGAAGGCTATCAAGGCAAACCCCCACAAAACGAACTCAGCGTCACGGAAATTGCTACCTTAATCCGCGGCTTTGCCCAAGTTGGCACCAAAAAGTCAGGATTACCGGCGGTGAACCTTCTATACGCCGTGACGTGGTAGACATTATTAAAACCATCAAAAACACCGAAGGTATTGAAACGGTTGCTATGACCAGCAATGGCTATAAGCTTGGCAAGCATTTGGCTGCTTGGCAAGCAGCTGGGCTGAATCAAATCAATATCAGTATGGATAGCTTTGATGCCGCGACTTTTCATAAGATGACAGGCTTTGATATGTTGCCGCAGCTGTTAGCAGATATGGATACTCTGCTTGCGACCACAGACATTAAGCTAAAGATAAACAGTATATTAATGGCAGAAACTGCCTTTGAAAATCTTATGAATGCAATCGACTATGTCAAAGACAGAGCGGTCACCTATCGCTTTATCGAATTTATGCAGACCAGTGACAACAGCGATTTGTTTTTTGCTCAGCACGCACAGTCTGACATCATCACCAATTATCTAATCAAGCACGGCTGGCAAACCCATGTGCGTGGCAGCAATGACGGTCCAGCGATAGAATATAGCCATCCAGATTATAAAGGTCGTATCGGCATGATTGCCCCTTATGCTGCCCATTTCTGTGACAGCTGCAATCGTTTACGGGTTAGTAGCCAAGGTAAGGTGCATCTGTGTCTATTCGACCAAGGTAACTACGATATTCGTCAGTATCTAGAACAAGATGATGTCGCAGGGCTTGTGAATACCCTGCACAGCTTTATGCCGATTAAACCTGAGCATCATCATCTTCACGAATCAAATAGCGGCATGATGCATAATTTGTCGATGATTGGCGGTTAGAATCAAAATATACTAATAATCAAATTTTTCATTTTCTATCACAAGCGTATTTATTAAGGAACATTCATGAGTAAGCTGCAAGCACCCTTTACCCCGCTTAATATCGCTATTTTAACAGTTTCTGACAGTCGTACTCTTGCAGAAGATACTTCAGGGCAATATTTGGTCGATCAACTGACCGCAGCAGGGCACCAGCTGGCAGATCGTCAGCTGATTATTGATGATATTTATAAAATCAGAGCCGTTATCAGCGGTTGGATTGCCGACCCAGATGTGCACGCTATTATTACCACGGGCGGTACTGGTTTTTATATCCGCGACAGTATGCCAGAAGCGGTTGGCGTCTTATTTGATAAATCAGTCGATGGCTTTGGCGAGATGTTCCGCTTAATCTCAAAAGACGATATCGGCATGTCGACGATTCAATCTCGCGCCGTGGCTGGTATGGCAAACGGTACGGGTATCTTCTGCCTGCCCGGTTCATCAGGTGCTTGCCGCACTGCGTGGGAAGGTATCTTACAAGAGCAGCTCGATAGCCGCACGCGTCCTTGTAACTTTGTGCCACACTTTATGCGCACCAACCCAGGTCACGATTAGTTCATGCTAGAAGTTGCAGACAGCTCAGCCCAAGCAGATGAACTCAGCCGCTTAGCCGGTATCGTTATTTTGGCAGGCGGCGCCTCCAAACGTATGGGGTCGCCAAAAGCTGAGCTTATCCTACCAACAAGCGATTGAATTATTAAGTCTTCTCTAAACTGACTCCTCTATTTACGCTGGAACATTATTTAAATGGTGCTAGTTTGTTTGTATGCTGCACAGTTGAGCTTAAGTCATCATTTTCGGCACAGTCCATTCACTCTTCAGTACATAGGACTAAATACTTTGCCGTCCAAACTCTTTTAAAAATGTATCGACGGTTGCAGCCATAGGGCTGTTATTAGACATAGGTATGTGTTTATGGGCAATTTGTCGTGATTGAGGTAGTGTGAATGTCGCGCCGTTGCTATGTTCCTGACATACCTTTAGGTATATTTGTTGCCAAGAGGGATAGGTAATGGTTTCTGCTTTATCTCTCATGTCTGAAAAGCCAACCCTTCGAGCGGTTGACCCCTGCCGTCAAATCCGTACAGTTAAACTTGGGAGATTTTAGTTACGCAGCCTGACGGTAAAAGTCAAACCACACCTGCCTTGGCGATTTATAGCCTAAACCCTTTTGAATTCTCGTCTGATTGTAGTAGAGCTCGATATAGCCGATGATATCGTTGATGGCTGTGAACCTTGTTTTATAGTCTTGGTGATATACCAGCTCATTCTTCAACACGCCCCAGAAGCTTTCTATTGCAGCGTTGTCGAAACAATTGCCTTTACCACTCATTGAGCCTGTAAAATGATGCTGTTTGATGATCTTGTGATACGCGTGACTACAGTACTGACTGCCTCTGTCAGAATGCACAATCAGTCCTTGGCTGGGTCGTTTATTTTTGATAGCCATGTTGAGTGCACGGCATACTAAGTCTGCTGTCATGCGCTTATTAATAGCGTAGCCAACCAGCTCTTTGGTGTATAAATCTTTGACTCCAGCTAAGTAAAGCCAGCCCTCATGTGTCTAAATATAAGTGATGTCACTGACCCAAGACTCATTAGGACGCTTAGCATTAAACTTTTGATCCAGCACGTTTGGATAGACAAGCTTGTTATGATCGGAGTCAGTAGTGACTTTAAAGCGCTTATGGCGACGGCATTTGATACCATGCTCTTCTTTGATACGTCGAACCATATATAGGCTAATATAGTGCCCTTGATCGGTTAGCTTTGCATGCAGTCGCTCAACACCATAGCGCTCACGAGTTTCACTGTGATAGGCTTTCACCAGTAGCTCGCAATGGTTGCGATGTATCTGCTGCTTGCTGATATCGCGACTCAGCCAGTCGTAGTAGCTTGAATGCTTAATCTTTAGTACACGGCACATATTAGTAATGCTGAAGAGAGACTGGTTATCTTCAATAAAGGCGTACCTGACTAACTGTGCTTGGCGAAGTACGCCGTCGCCTTTTTTAATATCTCTCGTTCCTCTTCGGCTACTTTAAGCTGTCGTTTGAGGCGCTTGTTCTCTTCCATCACGGCTACGAGCTGTGGATCGTACTGCTCAGTTCCTTCAAGCTTGCCTTGATTGGCTTTGTTGTTCCAGTTCGATAGCGTTTGCATGGCGATGCCAAGTTGCTTTGCAGTCGCTGAAATATTGCCGTTATTGTCCGCTATCTTCTTGACGGCTTCTGCTTTGAATTCTGCACTGTAGGTTCTGATTTTCTTAGTCATGGTAAACTCCGATTAATACGCTTAGTTTACCAAGTTTTTTTGTATGGTTTCTTCAGCATAGCTCATAAGCGCAAGGTGTTCCCATCTGACCAGGCTGCATTCAAGGTAGTATATCTAGCAACCCAGCAGGCGTCTAAAAAGTGGTCGATGCCGATTCGTAACTGGACGTCTGCTTTGAATCGCTTTATGATTATGTTTGATGATCGTATTAGTAAGCATTTAATCTAAATGGCAGTTACACAGAATGCGGGATGGTCTCGTTATTAGCGGCAGACTAGTATTATACGGATCACTATTAGTTCCCCGTTTCAAATCGTTCAAACCCCGATATTAACGACGTCACCTAAGAAAAGTAAACTTCATACCTCAGTCCTCTACACTATATAAATAGTAGCATATAGAGCTTTCTCGACTCATCAGATTTAAATAAACCCATAGTAATTATAGATATTAGTAATATTTCGAGCACTATAATATTGAGGGATCCATTATCTAATAAGTTATAGTGTAGATTGTTGTAGGTTAACTGATATCTAATGTCGATCTCAAATTCGGAACTGAGTCTTTAACTTGATTCAAATCTAGTACTCATCTAGCTACTCAGCAAACATATATACTCTTATACGCTGACCTATTTTATTATGCCACTACAATCTTTCTATTCACTATTTTTGACTTGATAGCGTACTGGGCGATTGAGCTTCTTCACAACTCCATCATCAACAGCGCGTTTAAGCCATTCAGTTAACTGAGACTTATGAAGTTTAGTACTTTCAATCAGCTCGTCGACAGTCAGTGGATTCTCAGCCAAACGTTGAAGCTCAAAGCTAAACAGTTGATAAAAATCGATAGGTTCCAATTGTGTAGTGTTACTTTCGGCGGCCTCTTCTGAACCAGATCCAATATCTGCTTGTAGCTCGATAACGGTTCTATCAGATTCTACTCCGTTAACGTCTTTCTCCGACTCTGATTTTGGCGCAGGTTTAAAGTCTGCTTCGGCAAATAACTCAGGCTGTGCATATTTGGAAAATAGATCACCTATAGGTTCGCTTACCTGATTCACAAGGTTTTCTTTACTGCTCACTAAATCTGTAATTGTGAAAGCTTGAATATCCGCTTTTAACCAGTTGCCACCTTTGGCAACCAAATCGGCATTAGCTGCATCCTTGTCTGTGGTTTGTTTAATCCATAACGGCACCCAAGATTTTTTCAGGTTTTCTTGTGCGCCGCTGAGTGTGCCACCTTTTTTGCCAGAATGAATTACCAAAGAGCTATCGGCTAGACAATAAATGTATTTGTTACGAGCCATGGCGTTACCGACATTGAACCCAGCTTCAGGGTAGAAAGGCGATATCAATACAACATGGCCATCCATCAGACCCTGTCGCCACTTACTACTGGTTGCAGCTCTTAACAGGCGATCAGCCATTACGCCTACGACCATACCCCCTTGTCGCATAGCCCCAATCATCACTGTCTCATCGACACCACGTGCACCACCAGAGATAATGGCGATATTTTCTGATGCTGCTTTAGCACCTATCTGGTCTGTAAAGGCGAGGTCTGGATCACTAGCATTGCGCGAGCCGATCACTGCTAAGCCACCTGAATTTAATAAGTCTTTATTTCCGCAGCCAAACAATACAGGAGGGCAGTCTGTTTTCAATCGCTGTTTTAATCGCTTCGGATATTCCGCGTCAGAACGTGTTACCACCCAAAGACCTGCACGTTGCCATTTCTCCATAGCCAGTGCAAGGCTATGACCACGCTTCAACAATTCAATGATACGCTCCGCACTGATACGCGTATCATGCCAACCTTGCAGCAAGGCTTGAGGATCGCCAACCAATAGGTCAGCTGGTGTAATAGACTTTTCTTTTAACCACAAGGCAAAGCGACCCCATTCTGCATTACTTAGTGGCTTAGCACTTTCGTTACTGGATTTTGAAAAATAGCTCGTTAGTAGCAAGGTTGCTTGGGCTGTAGGAGATAATAAGTTAGATGCATTCATGAGTCTTTCACCGAAGATGAAGCAAGCGCAATAGGGTAGACCAAACCGCTACCGGCTTGCTGTAAAAGTGCCGCAATTACTGTGAGTGTCCAACCGGAGTCTACAATATCATCTACTAATAAAACCGCTTGTCCCTCATAAGGCTGAGTCACAGCAAATACACCATCCAGATTGCGACATTGGTGGAAGCGATTTTGCTGGCCTTTTTGTGGTTGATTATCTTTGATTTTACTCACGGCATCTACAAATGGTAAACCTAATCGATCAGCCAAACGTTGTGCAAAACCCGGTACCAACTCAGAATGATAGCGTGACGGCACACAACACACCCACTGAGGCGCTGGATTGGGCTGCCAACGTTGTTGAATCATTTCTGCTATAGCTTCAACTAATTCATCACTAAATCGACCTGCATGCTTATTGTTGGCAACCATCTTCCCCCAACCTGCATCACCCCAACGGGACAAAACACGGCCTTCTTGTGCGCGAAGTTTCTGGGGTAGATTGCCGCGAAAGCCATAATCCAAAAACGCATTGGCTGCAACTTGTGCTTTTGGGGTAATCACCATTTCTGCGTGCTTAAGGAAAGTACCTGCACGATGTGCCAAAGTAGGATCAACCGAAATATTGATAACAGGTTGACCTAAGCAAGACGAACATTTACCGCACGGCGTAGGATCTAGATCGTCTAGCGCACGGCGTAAAAATGTCATTTTACAGTTAGTATTATCCAGATATTTCTTCACTTCTTGCCATTCCTGTACACGTTGTCCTGTTAAGTGAGTGATTCGGGCATGGTCCATTTTATAGGGCACTGGTGTCCTAACCCAACGGCTGCCATCTTTGATTACTGGCGCCGGACTTTCCACACTCAGTAGCTTCAGTACTTTTTCAATCTGGCCATGACGCAGATTAGTTTGCTCTTCCATACTGCGAATCGACAAGCTATCGCTGTTTTCCAATACTGTAAGATCTCATTCACTTGCACTTCTGAAGGAAAAGCCGATTTCTCGGAAGAACTCATGAATATTATGATCTTCCATACCCGACATCAACATACCCCAGCAGATCAATACCACGACCAGCACGACCCACCTGTTGGTAATAGGCAACGATAGAGCCTGGCGCCTGATAATGAATCACAAAGCTTAAATCAGGCTTGTCGTAACCCATACCCAGCGCCGTGGTGGCTACTAACACCTTTAACTGGTTATTGAGAAGCAGATTTTCTAGATGCTGACGATAGGTATTACTGTCTTCAAAGCTATCATGTGTAACACTGCCGTGGTATGCCTTGGCATCTATATCATTAGCAACCAGCCACTCGGCTACTTGCTCAGCATCCCTTAAGGTATAACGATACCTGTACCCGGTAACGTAGGTATCACCTGTGCTAACCAAGCTAATCGTGAAGCCTGATCGGGCAATATCATGGTTTGTAGAGCGAGACTTTCACGAGTTAGTGGGCCACGATGAATATTGATATCACCCAGCTGGGTTTGTATGTCTTCGATTACACGGTTGTTAGCTGTCGCTGTAGTACCCAGTACTGGCGTGTTGGAGGGTAACTGGCGCAAGATATTTGTAATACGGCGATAATCTGGACGAAAGTCATGACCCCAATCAGAAATGCAGTGCGCTTCATCAATCACCATCAGCAATGCGGTCGGCAATGGGCTGTAATACCGTTTCGATAAAGCTGTCGTTAGCTAGGCGCTCAGGAGAAATCAACAAACAGTCTATTTCATTATTAAGAATGCGCTGCGCTGACCGAATGCCATTCATCGATATTCGTAGAATTCATAGTCTCCGCTACTATACCCAAACGCTGGGCCGATTCGATCTGGTTGCGCATCAGGGCGAGTAGGGGCGAGATAATAATCGTTGGCCCCATACCTCGGTCACGAAAGATTTTGGTACTGATAAAGTAAACCGAGCTTTTACCCCAACCGGTACGCTGCACGACTAGAAGTTTCTGTCGAAGATTGACCAAAGCATCAATGGCTTCCCACTGTCCATCACGGAACTCTGCTGTCGGGTTTGCCAAGGCAGTTTGCAATAGTTGTTGGGCTTGGATCCGGTTCATTATCACTCCTTGATTCACACGTTGAGTTCGCCGCTCATAAGTTTGGGTAGTAGTAGGTCACGAGCTTGAGCGAGCTTTTTGTTATATTCTTTTAACTTGTATACCTGTTTGAATATGTTTCCTACTTACGCCTTAGACCCCAATACCTTCTAGACTACCTAATAAAAGATATGAATTAAGAATTTAACTACAAACTTTGTATGTTGAGTATTTGGCTACGTTTTTAGTAATGAAGCTCTAGTCAGTTAGGCTTTCAAAAATATTAAAATATAGGTTTCTGAACCAAAAATACCTTGTAACGTTTCTGGATTGGCTTGCTCAATCGCCCATATAGCCTTGCAGTGCTGGCCAATGTTAACTGTAGTTTCACGAACGTCTTGCCAGCGCGCCGCTTCTGGAATTTAGAAATGGTGATTTTCTGCAAAGGCGGCGTACTCTATATCGCAATCTGATTCAGCTAAAGCCTTTTCAAACTCTTCATCGGACATACGCTTAAGAATAGTGATGGGAAGATATACTACTTGTAGTCGCCTGTATTGATGGTGCCGCGCAGAGTAGTAGCGGCGTCCCAGTTGTATTTTTCTAATTCTTGTTGGGTCATCATATTGATGCTTACTCGATAAGTAAAGTGGTTTCAAACGCTTTATAAATACTCTCAATCAAATGGGCTAAAGGAATAATGTCATTATGGTGAACATCTAATTGTGATAATCTATCGAAGGGTATTCTTACGTTAATATAATAACCGAAAGAAATATTGAACAAGGTTCTATTTGAATTTAAAACCTTATCTTGCCACTGACACTTGCTTTTCCAATCGAAGCTTATGTGCTCATCTAACAAAGCTTCGGTCTCTTTCCAAGCCTCCCTTCTGACTCTACCCGTGTATTTATGAAAATTACGTTTGGTATAGAGGTTTTTTTTAAAATCATCTTCGTCTAGCCAAAGACCAGTGATGTATGATTGCCCCATTAATTTGATATGGTAGTTTTTCTCTATAGCGTAATATTCACCATCAATATTTAATTGAGGGTTAAATTGGGGTTCATTGCGAAAGATATGATAACCTTGACCTTTGGTATTACCAGGGTATATCTCTACTACAAGATCGCCTGTTTTTTTATCTACATTAAATAACACTTCGTTAGCCCACCCCTTCGTAAATGTGGTGCCTAATCGGTCTCTATAAGCGAGCTTTTCTATTGCTTCGTTATTATCACAAAACTTTATAATTGCTGATTCAATTCTTCTAAAAATAGATTTAGCGTTAACGTTTTTTAGAGACCCGATCGGTGTCTCGGGTAACCAGCTAAAGTTATGTTCTTTGACTAGTTGGATAAAATCGGTGAGGAATCGGTTTGTATTACCTGTCGTCTTTTCAAAACTAGCGACTTTGACGGCTATCGCCATTAATTTTTTCCAATTCAAATCAAACGGCGTAATTACTTCTTGGTTATTTTCGAAAGGCTTATTCTGCTTATTGAAAATATTGAGTATTTGGTTATAGAGTTGAGAAGTGCAGTCGATATTATCTCTTTTAGCTTCTACAACAATGAGTATATTTATTTATAGTAATTACTAAATCGCAAATTGGATCATACTCAGAATCGTGATTTTGTTGCCAAAAATTAGACATAGCACTTTCGCTCAACGAAACGGCGAAGACCTTGTCAAACTCTTCAATTAGACTCGTCCTCTTTTGGATCTCTATTTGTACATCTGTATCGCCATCAAGATCTTCAAATAACCTGTTGTACAAACCTGAGTCATCGATGATTGTTTTTAGTACTTCATGGAAAAACAGTGCGTCTTCTTGTAGGCATATTGCTAAAGCTCTCGTTAAGTCATTTTCTAGTTGATAGCTTCTGTTTTTCTTAGTGTATGTTTTAAAAATATTTAAGTGCTTATTCATCATATAAACCTAGTTAGTATAGTTTTAAACTTCTCTTCAGCTTCAAGGCTGGCTTGCCACGCTTGTTTTAAATCAGCCATAGCTTCTTCAAACCCCAATATCACACATACCACCTGAGTATTTCGTAAAACCTTAAAAGCGCTGCTAAGTCATTTTTGATTTGACTTAGCAGTACTTTTTTTTGCTAGGTTATGCTAAACATACAGTTCTTTATTCTATTGAGGCTAATACTAGCAGACCCCAAAAAATGATGATATTAACACCTAAGCAGTAGAGTTCGCCCAATTTTTATATACTGACGAAAGTTGGTATATGATTTGTTCTATATAATATACATTCATAGTCCTTGTAAAATAACCCGCCTAACAATTAATTATAATTATTGAAACGAACAATTGAATTTAGAGTACTACATAACCTAGAAAATAAATTATTAAGTAGTTCATTATACTTACGTAATAGCCACAAGTAATGAGCGAATTAATATGACAGCTGCTTTGAGTAATGAGTATGACCCTTCTATTGAAGCATTAGCACAAGCTTGTGCAATCACTTTCCAAGGTAATGCCAGTAATAATCTGCAGCAAGATGCTTTTTTCTTTTTGGATAATTGGTATCAAGAAGACTTAGGCGTGATGGCAGTGACATCAGTCGAGCTTCCGTTTTGTTTAGCAGTCTCTGACGGTGTTGCCAGCTCTAATTATTCACAGTACTGCTCAAAGGCGGTGGTAAAAGCGATTGGTTGGCTGTGGGACAATAAGAAAAAGCTAACCTCAGAGGGTATTCAACATCTGATTGATAAAACCAAGCATTCATCCAAACGTCATGGTGCAGCAGCAACCCTCGCGATGATTGTTGGAGAGCTAAATAGTGACAGAGGGGTAAAAGCAACGATAACGCATGTGGGTGACAGTCGTGTTTATTGGCTGCCTAAAGGCGCGGCACAATGGCAGTGCCTGACTCGCGATCATAACTTATTAAATGAACTCATCGACCAGAAGGCACAGGAACAAGGTCGCTACGCAGAGTTTTCAGACTATAACCGAGAGGGGATGGCGGGGAGCTTATATAGCATTACTGAATGCTTTGCTTTAACCACTGATGACAGTTATACCAGCAGTGAAGCACCAGAGAGCATATCTCGAAGGGTTGATGTTAATAGTGGCGATTATCTTTTGGTTTGTACAGATGGTATTCATGACTTAGTACCAAGTCATGAATGGCAACCTGTCAGTGCGGACACAGATTTACAGGAATGGCTAATCACTCTTAAAAATCAGGTCTATGATTCCGAGGGTAATGCCTATGATAATGGTACGGCCATTTTGCTTCGTTTCGATTGAATATTTATTTTAGTAATGAAGCTATAAACTTACCATTGAACGATTTGACTGAGAAACCGATATGCCCACGCACCCAACCGCAAGCTATACAAAGTCGACACGTCTATTCGCTTTATACCGATGCCTGCCTCGGAGTGAAGCTGATGCTATGTCATTAACAGAGCTTATGGTTGGTTATGGTGATGATCCGGATAATTTCGCTAATGAACGTAAAAACTTAGAGAACGATCTGATTGCCTTAAACCAAATCTTTAATGATATATTCCATAGTGATGCCTTAGTCCGAGTGCCAGCATGGGGCCAGAATATTAGCGGACAGACAGCACGCTTTTATATTGAGCCGAGCTTTAGCATCGATATTATCAATGAGCAAACGGTGTTCTTTTGGGAAATGCTAGATAAGTATACCGCAAACTATTTGCCAGCATCTTTTAAGCAAAGTATTGCAGATAGACTTACCCGATTAGGCCGGCAGAATAAGGATGGTTTCCATCGAAGTAAGCTAGGGCAATGGCAAGATTATCTCATTACCTTACCGAGCATAGTACAAGCACCGACGCTTAATAATGATGTGATTGCAAATATTCATCAGGCTTTATTACAAATAAGCAACTTCAAATCAGCTATCAAAATAAATGGCATGGCAGTTCTGCTGGAAGAGTCATCTATCCTAAAGGGCTTATCTTTATTGACAATATGATCTACCTCACAAGCTTTAATCCTATTGATGATCATATCGATGATGACGTACTGTTAAAAGCGCATCGTAATTTTGCAGTCAATCGTATCAGTGAGGCAGGAGTAATAGATAAGGTGATACCTGATTGGGTAGGGCGAGATATTTTTTCATTAGATAACTTGAATAAATTAGGTAAGTTAGAACCGACTGATAGTGTCCAGATAAAACTGGTTTTAAGGGTACAGAAATATGCCTGTCAACATCTTTATGAGCGTCCATTATCACAAGATCAGCAGATTACTATGATTGATGATACTTGGAATCGAGTCAGCGCTACTGTGGCTAATACTAAGCGTCTGCAAGATTGGTTGGCGAGTATGTCGCAGCTGGCAGTGGTGGTAGAACCAAATGAGCTTAAAACAGTGATTCTTGAGCGTTTAAAGAGTGGACTGGAGCTTTATGAGCATTAGTAAAATACTATGTACTAAATAGCTATTAATAAATTATAAGGAAGCGTAATTGTGAGCGAAGTCCAAACTTTAATAAATGAAGTCAGCCAAAAAGTCCAAGCTTTAGAAACGGCGCAAGCACTTTATAGTCGCCAGCTTTCACCAGATTTTAATACTTTTGACTATATCAATACCGATGAATTAGGACTTAGTCGTATCTTAGCGGCTTTGCTTGATCCAAAAGGTAGTCATGCTCAGCAAGAAACCTTTTTAAGATTATTTATTGAGCATTGCCTACCTGATATGTACAAAGCTCCAGAATGGCAGGTTTTTCTTGATAGTATTGATAAAACAAAGGTTTTTGTTGAGCAAGTTACATCAAGAAATAATAGCCTACGCCGTATGGATATTTATCTACAATGTCAGGTGGGTGATAACAGTTACGGTGTTTGTATTGAAAACAAACCTTATGCGGCAGACCAGTTTGAGCAGTTAAAGGATTATGCTGAAGAGCTTGAAAAAAGAAGACACAAGGCTTGGCACCTTGTTTATCTTAATGAAGCTAATGAGGGTCCGAGCGAATACAGTATTGATACGAGTAAATTAGAAGCGTTGAAAAAGGAGAATCAATATAGCCATCTTCGTTTTAGCGACCTCATTCCTTGGCTCAAAGCGTGCCAAGCAGAATGCCAAAATCATAGTGTCAGTGAGTTTATTGCACAATTAATTAAATTTATTCAAAAGCAATTTATGGGAATAAAAGATATGAATGAAGACAATGCAGTATTAGAAATAATGAAGCAGAGTGAAAGTAATTTAGATGCTAGTCTAAAAATTTATAAAAACGTACAGAAAATGAGAATAGAGCTGATACAAAAACTTAAAACAGGTTTGATATTAAAGTGTCAGGACAGGGAGTATACGTTAGATTTTGACAATATTGGCAAGGGCAAAAATTGTGAGTACTTTGGTTTTAGAATGAAAGATGATCCTATAGGGTTCATTAGCTTAGAGTTCGCAACAGACTTTAACAATCCGGTATTAGGTATTAGGTTTTATACTGAAGAAGATACTAAAGACCCTGATAACCAACCTTATGCAATTGAAGTCAAGCGTGTGTTTAACGATTATTTTACCAATAATAATATTGTATCTAATAAATGGTGGCCTGCGTATTACGAGTTTCAACCTTTTGACTGGAAAAGTGCAGGTAACCCGTGGTATCAAATTGAAACTGGGGCAATGGCAAGTAAAGTTTTAGAAGAAGTTGATGTTATTTACTGCATGTTAAAGCAGGAAGTTCATTTCATATTAAGGATAAATAATATGAATAACGCTTCTAATATAAAGCCCTGGCTGACAGAGCTTTGGGCATGGGCTGATAAGTTTAAGATTCCTGAGGAAGTGTTGCCACGTGATCACGCTGCTTTATTGGCGTTAACAGACCTGAGTATTGATTGTAATCAATTAACTAATTTACCTGAAGGTATCGGTTATTTATACAACTTAACCAGTCTCACGCTAAACTGCGATACGCTTGAGCGTTTGCCAGAGTCTATAGGTCAATTAAGCCAGTTAGTTAAGAGATTGACGATCACTAGTCATAAAATACAGCAGTTTCCTGATGGTCTTGTTAATCTTAAGAAGCTACGCCTAATAATAGATGTTCCTAATGAGTTAATTGACCAGTTACCGATTGGTGTTATTGAAAGGCATCGAAGGAGAGAATTGGGGATTGTAAATATATCCTCTACAAAATTGTATACACCACAAATGAGTGAATATGAGTTATCTAAATTTGGATTTTTCCTTACTAATGACAATTGGGATGAAAAAGCACTCATTGATCTGAAGTTCAAAGCAGCATCAGTATTTTTACTTGGTTTGCAAACGACTGAAAAAACGATCAAGCAATTTGATGTGGTAGATGGTGTCGTTATTTGCAGACCTGATGAAGTACAACGAGTCATGAATATGTTTGCAACTGTTTTTAACGAATTTGCGGGGATATGCGTTACAGATATTGAAAAGATGCTAAGTTTTGCAAGGCCTGCTAAGTTTATACAAGCTAACGTAATGGGAATGTTTAAATCAGAGCAAGTGCTTAGTCAGATTATTGATCAAATTCCTGAAGAGATAACCCTAAAATCTTTAATGTTTCAAGTTGAAAGTAACCACTATTTTACGTTTGACGAGTTCAAAGTTATATCAGATATCATTGATAATATGGGTGTAGAGGATGAACATATTTTCTATAATGCAGAAGTTGTTGATAAGCCTGAGCACTGCTGGATGGGTATGATATATATGGTTTCGTAGTTGTATTAAGTATAAATATAGCTTGAATAAAACTGTAGGCATCGTTGAAAAACGATTATCACTTAAGAAGCAAAGAATATAGAAGGTGACAGATATGAGTACAGCTTTGTTTAACGATTTTATCCAAGCTCAAAATACTGTTTATCCATCGGTTATTAAAGAGTTAATCGAAGGGCGTAAGCGGACCCATTGGATGTGGTTTATTTTTCCACAGGTGGAAGGCTTGGGGCGCAGTACAATGGCTCGGCGCTTTGCGATAGAGAGTCTAGAACAGGCAAAAGAGTATTTGCAGCACGACGTTCTTGGAGCACGGTTGAGAGAGTGTGCTGAATTATTATTGTTGCATTCCGATAAAAGTGCTTTAGAAATTCTCGGATCAATAGATACGCTGAAATTACACTCTTCGCTTACGTTGTTTACTTTAGCGTCCTCTAATAAAAAATATATTTTTAACGAGCTTTTGGATCAGTATTTTGAAGGCAGTTACGATATAAACTCTATCAGAATGTTAAAGCAGATCAATGATCAGCAAGCTAAGTGAATAAAACTGAACGATACTCTAAAAGACGATGTAATCCTTAGTGAGGATTAAACTTCAATAAACGAATTATGCCAGATGATAAATATCTTAGAGACTGTGCAAGCGCGCTACTGCCGTCAAATCTCGCCAAAGTTTGATACTTTTGACTACCTTCAAACTCCTTAATGATCAGTGAGCATAACCATGAAGTATCAGATTGATGACTCGTATAGAGATGATATACCTAGTGCTGTTCTATATCGACAAACCATGGATCATTACCCAAAGTCTGCTATTGGTTGCTTTATCATCAGTGATGCTTGGGATGAGGAGGCGCTAATAGAGTTAAAAGAGAAGTCAGAGGCTTGGTTTTTAGTAGGCTTGCAAATAGATGATAGTGAATTTAAGCGCTTAGATATTATAGAGGGCGTTATTAGATGTCAGCCTAATGAAGTAGATAATGTCATTAGAATACTCGATGTAAACTCTGCAAGTACCATCATCGGTATAGATGTTGTGGATATCAAAAGTCTGTTTGAGTATGGCAATTCATTCCAGTTCATTCAAGCAAGTGCCCCAGGTGAATCTATATCGAAATCAGTAAAGGCAGCTGCACAGCAGTTAGTTAGTCAACTTATAAAAGCTCGTAATGCTAAGAGACTGTTAGTTACCATAGAGAGTATCGAAAGCCCTTCGCTAGATACTCTTTCCTATATAACAGAAGCCATTAAAAATTCGTTATCTATTAATGATGAGTTCATATATTACAGCTCAAGAATCACTGATGAGCCAGACTGTTTTGTTTAAAGGCGATATATGCTGAGGACTAGGTAGAGGCTCAAACCTAAGCGTTAGTCTATAACTAAAGCATTACTCTTGATGTTTCCAGTTTTCCTGGTTTAATGGCATTTGGTTGAGTAAATCTCGTCTAGATCGCCAGTCTGGCATGTGAATGTCGAGCAGAGCTTTAAATCTATCGTTGTGCTGCCGTTCTTTGAAGTGTAGTAATTCATGCAAGATAATATACTCCAAAAAAACAGTGGTTTTTTGGCCAGGTCTAAGTTTGAATAGATTACAAATACTTGATGCTAGTAGTATTACTGGTATTAGGGCGTGTCCCTAATTGGAAAAAGGGGTAATAGTCGCTAAAATAAAGGTTATATTTTAGCGATCGATAGGTATTCATTAAAGATGGCCAGACAAGCATTAACCGATAACCTTTGGGAGCAGCTACAAGCGACTATGGCACAACATGGTTGCTATCAAAAAGAGAATAACCGCGAAGTAATGGAAGCCATTCCTTGGAAACTCCGTACAGGCGCTCCTTGGCGAGACATACCTAAAGAATTATGCCCGTGGAAGACCGCTTACAACCGTTTGAGCTATGCTGAAAAAACCGTACACCTAAACTTGGTAAACTAAGCGTATTAATCGGAGTTTATCATGACCAAGAAAATAAGAAGCTACAGTGACGAATTTAAAGCCGAGGCCGTCAAGAAGATAGCGGACAATAATGGCAATATCTCGGCTACCGCAAAGCAGCTTGGCATTGCCATGCAAACGCTATCAAATTGGCATAACAAAGCCAATCAAGGCAAGCTTGTCGGCACAGAGCAATATGATCCTGATCTTATGAGTGCTCTTCAAGAAATAAAGCAGCTTAAGCGGCAGCTTAAAGTGGCTGAAGAGGAACGCGAGATCTTAAAAAAGGCGACGGCGTACTTCGCCAAGCACAGTTAGTAAAGTACGCCTTTATCAAAGACAATCATCAGATATTTAGCATCACTACTATGTGCCGTGTATTGAGCGTTAAGCCCTCAAGCTATTACGACTGGATTAGTCGTGACATCAGTGACCAGCAGATACATCGCAACCAGTCTGAATTACTAGTTAAAGCGGCTCACAGTGAAACGAAAGAACGTTATGGCGTAGATCGATTGCATGCTCATCTAAGCGAGCAAGGCCACAACATTAGCCTGTATATGGTAAGAAGCATCAAAGAGCAGCACGGCATTAAATGTCGTCGTCATAAGCGCTTTAAAGTGACCACCGACTCTAATCACAACAAGCTGGTCTATCCGAATGTGCTGCATCAGCAGTTTGATGCTAAGCGCCCTAATGAGTCTTGGGTAAGCGATATTACTTATATCTGGACAAATGAGGGCTGGCTGTACTTAGCAGGAGTCAAAGACTTATACACCAAAGAGCTGGTCGGCTATGCTATCAACAAACGCATGACTGCTGACTTAGTTTGCAAAGCACTAAGTATGGCAATCAAAAACAAACGGCCTAATAAAGGATTAATTGTGCACTCAGACAGAGGTAGTCAATACTGTAGCCATGCGTATCATAAGATCATTAAACAGCACCAGTTTATAGGCTCAATGAGTGGCAAAGGTAATTGCTTTGATAACGCACCCATAGAAAGCTTCTGGGGCATATTGAAGAATGAGCTGGTATATCATAAGGATTATAAAACTAGATTTGCCGCCATTACCGATATCATTAGATACATCGAGCTATATTACAACCAGACTAGGATTCAAAAGGGCTTGAGCTATAAATCGCCAAGACAGGTATGGTTTCATTATTATCGTCAAGCTGCGTAATTAAAATCTCCCAAGTTTGGTTCTACGGATTTGACGGCAGGGGTCATTTTAGCCGCTGATTAAAAAAAGAGGTATGGAAGCATGTGTACTCAGCTGTCTGAGGGGTCTGTCAACGAATATGCCATTTTAGATGCCACCATAGTTAAAGCCTATCAACACAGTGCTGGAAAAAAGGGATCAAGCCATTGGACGCAGCAAAGGTGGACTGACGACCAAAATACATACTCGAACAGATGCGCTAGGTAATCCTACTGGCTTTTATCTAACCGGTGGCGCGGCTCATGACCTGTGTGGCTCAGATAAGCTATTAGATGTCAGTATCACTCAGACATGGCTTGCCGATAAGGCTTACGATGCGGATGCCCGCGTTATTGAACCGATTGAAGCCGTACAAGGCCATGTAGTCATACCATCTAAGTGTCATAGGCTGCAGCCAAGAGACTTCGATAAAGAACTTTATAAAGAGCGGCATCTGATCGAGAACTTCTTTGCCAAGATTAAGCAGTACCGTGCAATTGCTACTCGCTGTGATAAGTTAGCCAGTTATTTCCTCAGTGCAATTCATCTGGTTTCTTGTGTCATTTGACTTAATTGGACACGCCCTAGTTTTTTTCAAGCTTTTTACTTGACCAATGCTATCAGGCAGTATACTTAATTGGTTATCCTCAACATTAATATATTCTAAATTTATTAGCTGGCCAATACTTTCTGGAAGCGTCTTAATTTTATTAGTTCTTAATCTAAGTAACATCAATTTTTTTCATTTGACTAATACTTTCAGGTAGTACATTTAATACATTATGGTTAAGATCCAAATATTGTAGGTTTGCTAGATCACCAATACTTTCTGGAAGACTCTTAAGTTTATTACTTTGTAAATCAAGTTCTTCCAAGTTTCTTAATTTTCTAATGTTATCAGGTAGCGTGCTTAACGCGTTATCGTTAAGACCTAAATCTTTTAGGTTTGCAAGATCACCAATACTTTCTGGAATTGACTTAAGTTTATTATTTCCTAAGCCAAGTGCCATCAATTTTTTCATTTGACCGATACTATCAGGTAGCGTGTTTAACGTATTATAGTCAAGCCTCAAACATTCGAGGGTTACAAGATCAGTAATATTTTCTGGTAATGTCTTAAGCTTATTGTCTTCTAAATAAATTCGTTTCAATTTTCTTAATTTGTTAATGCTATCGGGTAGTGTGTTTAACGCATTTTGGCTAATATTCAAGTATAGTAGGTTTGCTAGATTAGCAATACTTTCTGGAAAAATCTTAAGTTTATTACTTTCTAAATCAAGTGTTTTAAGTTTCTTAATTTGCCAATGCTATCAGGTAATGTAGTTAACGCATTATAGTCAAGACTCAGATATTCTAGATTTATAAGATTCCCAATATTTTCTGGAAGTGCCTTAAGTTTGTTACTGTTTAAATTTAGCTTCTTCAAGCTTTTTATTTGACCAATGCTATCAGGTAGCGTATTTAACGCATTACAGTCAAGTCTCAGATATTCTAAGTTTGCAAGATCACTGATACTTTCTGGAAGAGTCTCAAATTTATTACCTTCTAAATCAAGTTGTTTTAAGTTTTTTAATTTTTTAATACCACGAGGTAGCGTGTTCAATACGTTTTCGTAAAGAATTAAATCTTCTAGGTTTACAAGATCACCAATACTTTCTGGAAGTGTCTCAAGTTTATTGCCGCCTAAATTTAATATTTGAGATTAATAAGATTAGTAAGGTTTTTAGGTAGTTTCTTAAGTGATATAGCACTTAAATGTAGTTCTTCTAAATTAATAAGTTTATCCATACTCTCTGGCAGTGCATCCATATCACAATTGTAACTAAGATCGAGGCTTTTTAGGTTTTTTAAATTACCTATGGATTGTGGTACTTTAGTGATACTTTTTTCAATTAACGATAATTCAGTCAAAGAAGATAAAGCATTAGCGTCACGAGGCAGCTGTTCTTCTGAGAGTCCAAATTTATCTGCCCACACCCAAATTTCTTCCATCCATGGTTTAATTGCTAGGTTTTTTGGTTGTCATCGCAATTTTCCTAAGTAGTTAGCTATACAGCTTGAAGTATCGACTATGATTTTTTAACGCTGGCGAGCATAATTTAAACGCTCAATAATATATTGGTAAAATCCTTTTTAAAAAATAAGTTTAAACTTTATTGATTATAAATAATTGATTTCATACTAATATCTCTTATATCAATTCATATTGCAATGACTGCAATCTAAATACACGACAAATGGTGTCGCAGGGATGAATTGTAATTATTACGTTTTTTTATAATACTGAATAGCCCGAGGTTTTCGAAGACTTGACATTCTGATAGAGTATGTTTATAAAAAGACAAGGAGACACTTCTGAGGTTATGAGCTATTCTAAAAAAATTATAACAAAATTTGGTAAGTTAGGTGCATCAACAGAAGTTTATTATGATTAAGAAAGTAAGAGTCTACAGTGCAGCTTTAAAAGCTGAAGCTGTGTAAAAAATAGTAGATAATAATGATGATATTTCAGTGAGTGCAAATCAGCGAGGCATAGTAGTGCAGACCTTATTTAACTGGTAGAACAAAGCTGATGAAGGCAAGCTTAGCGGCAATAAGCCTTATGACCCTAAAAGCATAGTTATTATAGAAGAGGATAAATATTTTAAAAGCGATATCAAGGTTGCTCAGGAGGATCGAGACATTATAAATGAGGAGGGATAGAGCGAAGCACTGCTTCGTTCCTACGCAAGACAAGAGCTGTGCTCGCAGTGGGGCTAGAATTCAAAAGAATTTAGGCTATAGTTAGTGGGCTTTCAAAAGTCCTGCTAATCGAAATCCTCCAAGTTTAGGTATATGGATTTGATAGCAGGGGTCATCACTGTTCGAAAAAAAGCTATTTACCAAAAATAGCAGGTAACCGTTTTATTTTTAGAGTCGTATCCGGCCCCTCTTTTTTCCATTTCACCCCAGTATTCCATGGTTCGAGTTTTAAAATTCGGCATAATGGTAGGTACAGTCGCAGTCGATGCAAACTTTAAAACGTTTTCACCACCTGATGATTCAGGTATAAAACTGAATGTATACTCCTCTAGAGGCTGACCGCGGTAGGTAACGCCTTTATTGAAAATAACTCGATATTCAGTGTATGGTTCACCTTTTTTCATTTTTACATCTTTTATCATATTTTGATATTCCGATAACCACTGCGCCTTTGGCTTTACGAAATTGTCATAGGCTCTTTGACCTCTAATACTGTCTATAAATGCTGTGTCTTTAGCAGCAATTTTTATAAGGCGGTTTTTCACCAGTACAAGCGTCTTCCATCCAGCCAAACACATGAACCATATCATTGCTTTTGTAGCTGCTGATACTTTTAGAAGAGCTAGGGGCAGCTAGGGTAGTTGTAGATAGTAAAGCTGCGGTCGCTAATAGAGCCAAAGAAGTTATAGATATAGATTTCATAGTCTCTCCAATAAATAAATTTAGATTATTCAGGTACATAGTAAGGAACGCATTATAGCCAATAACTGTTAGGACATACTGCTAATAAACTCATAAGGAACACAGAAAGCAGCATCTTTCTTAATGTATTTGAAACATTGTAAAACATCAGAAAAGTTAGGATTTTTCTTTTCATAACGACTTTCTATTTCTTTATCCGAGATTTTTTTAAATGTTTTATAATGCAAATTTATAATTTCAGCTGCCTTACCATTGATTGAAATGCTTTCTTTTAAATTCTGGACGTTTCCGTTTTTATCAAAATCAAACGTCGCATTATTGACGGTGCGGTAAGTACTACAATTAGGCAATTTAAAATTTAGTTGGCTAATTGCATAACTCATACTTCCTCCTACTGCACCATCGTAAGTACAAGCTTTTACGATAGCCTTCTTCTTACTAATAGAGTCAACGGTGGTGCATTTGGTACTGCCATTGACATCACCCATGCCTGCAATAGCGCTAATAGAAAGTAATAACAATGGAGTAACCATCAGTGTTTTTGTGAGCTTCATAAATATATCCTTTTTTGAGTTTTAATTTCAGTCAAAGTAAATGAGTGCCTTGCTGATAAGTTGATTATAGCGTCTGAAATACTGGTTATTTTTTTAACCGACGAACGGTTGCTAATCGAATTTGAACTCCTAAGCATATCCCCGTTTTTAGTAGTTAAGGCTATTAGTCGGTTTCAGAGATTAAGAGGTTAAGAATAAGATACTAAAGAAAAATCCAAAACCCCAGCTTTGGGCTCATTACCTAATAAAACCCTAAAAAATAATGATCTCTTAGAGCTATATAAATTATGGCTTTAAGAGGTTTTTTTTGCTTAAAATAATCTGAAAGGTTTAAAGTTTATAGCCATTCTCCAATTTTGAGCACCACGACATTAAAGTGTTTGACACCTAAGTAATTATTGGATAACATGAATTTTATTCACTAATTATTAGTTAAAAATGAAAAATATTAACTTTAAGCCAAGGCAAAACTCATAGTTCCAGGTAAAAGTAACTTACTTGTACATCGTTATGCTGAGACGGCTTTATCTGTTTGGCAGAGATTTAAACCTGAGGCTACCTATGTCAATATGGAATGTATTGATAAGTTCTATCGACCGCCACTTCGATTGATTGAGGGAGGAGATAATGGTTTTTATTTCTTTAATGAATTCCAAAGGATTAATCAGATTTTAAAGTTAGAAAGTGATAGTGATTATCCGTGTTTAATCACGCCTGAAAGTATTAAAGATATTCAGCAGCTGGCATGGATGGAAGTTATAAATTTAATGTTCTTGAAAGATATTCACCATCCTGATTTGTTTAAAGCGCTTAAAAGTGCTGCGCCTCAAAGTTTTATATGTCAGCTCATGGGGGTTAGGCACCTGACTGTAAAGGAGTATTGCCATTTTGCAGGTATTAGCCAGAGTAGTTATGAATATCGCCAATGTAAGTTTGCACTAGAAGATCGAGTTCTAGGTATTCCTCAAAGTATGAGCTGGTTGAGTGGTGCACCCTAATGAAGAATATGCATTTGATAACAGCGAATTACAGAGGGTTTTAGATCATTTAGTGCCACTTGATTCACCGTACTGTATAAAAGTACAAAACCTGATTATTAATACTTTTTATTAATCCAGGCTTTTGCCTACATATTGGTGCAAGCCAAGATAGATATGCCAGTATTTACATCGTCTGAATGTGAAGCTATCGCCAGGAAAGTCGTCAAAGAGAAAAAATTGAAGATTGGGCAGTCACTTATATGCTGGTCTTGTTTTACCAGAGGTATGGTCAAGCACATAGGGATGATGAAGCATGGCAGTTTATGAGTGCATATCTGCAAATAATTATTATGATTGCTATACGTAAGGATGAACACTCTGCAAAAGTCAGTCAGCTAAGTGTGCGTCTAAGGATGGGGTTGAAGCCTAATAACCCACAATCTGAGATTGTTAAAAAACTGATTGATATCCATGCTCAACATGTTTCACTGACGAATGCACTATCAGCATTACGCGTATATGAAGCTAAGATAAGAAGTGAAGAGTCAGGCAAAGTGGTTAATCAAAAGTTGGCTGGAAAAATTGGTCAAATAAGACTTGCCTATGAAGTGATTGCAGAGAACAAAGCGTTTGTGAGTAAAACCTATACCAACTCACAAAACAATAAATTTAGTAAGAACACGCTAATAAGCGATACCTTGATAGTGCTGATGAGCCACTACGAGCGACAATATTTGGCAGACACCATAAAAATGATAACGTGGCGGACGCTGAGAATATTGCTGATGATGACCCGCCTGCGCTCTTAGATAATGATTTTAAGCCTTCCAGGACAACCGCTAAATCCTCAGAGTTGCAGCAATGGAAGCTAAAAACAACTATCGACACGCCCGCCGTAACCAGTTTTATTTTCCTACCAACCTACGTCAACTAAGCCTACTGAGCTATCAGATGCTATTTGCTCGGGTGTATCGGCTTTTTTTATTTGTCAGTTATAAGCAGCGTCAGATTTATGCAGTTATAGCTATCATGCTAAGTGGTCGGAAGATCCAAGATGTGATTTATGAGTTAGAACTGGATGAAAGTCAGCGCAAGTGGTTGAATCATGAGAGCGGTTCGGCTGCTGATAGTTATGCTATTAATACTATTAACGTAACTTCAAATCGTAGAAGCCACTTATTGCCACATCGTCAAAGCCATGATAATGAATTTAAATTACCTCTGCCAGCTAGACTGCAAGCAGTTATTGAAAATAAGTTTTTGGTGGATGGCGATGAAGTGTCTGAAGTGCTGGCAAGCTTAAAAATGCAACTAGAGCTACCAGTGTTATCGAATCAGCATATTGACGCTTGTTTATATACAGTTATAAAGAACGAGTTGCAAGAGCCATTACATGCCGACATAATTACTGGGGTTGATGTGAAACACAGCTCGCCTTTGTATTACACCAGTATTGAGACGATAAGCTTAGAGAAGACCTACTACAGCGCTATATGTTTATTGACCAAATACTGTACTGCGGACAGCCAAGGTGAGCTGCGACAGCTTAATATGTCTAGCACGAAAAGTAATCGGTATAAAAAATATATCGGTAGTGACATGACTTTAAATACTGATATCTGTCAAAAGTTTTTTAATGAGCTTGATGAGGCAACCGAGAGCTACAACGGTCGATTAAAGCGGAACGTAAGCATAAAGCAGGATCGTTATATTGAGCAGTTTAATGCTTATGGTGTTTGGTTATGGCATATCATCTTTATTCAAACTGGGATTAGACCCGTAAAGCATGCGCCTGGGCTTTAAATCAATTTGACTTTAGGCAAAAACTGTTATGGGTGTCGGATAAAGAAGAGCGTCATGGACAAGGGCAGGGAAGGCTTATTCCTCTTAGTGATTTCTTAATCACGGCCATTCAGAATTATATTGAATATATCAAGCAATTTGCGGTCATGCATAATCCTATATATCCCAATGACAATTCCTATAAATAATATTTGAACTCTAGTCAGCCACTCATTCATCTTTTCAGTAAAAACCCCAAAGGATTCTCCGGTATTACGCCTAGTAAGGTCCGCTATCAGATAAAACATTTTTTTAGTCACCAAGATAACTGGCTAAGACATCAATTACGCTCACTACTCACGAATAAGTCGCCTGAGTATTTGATCTGCGCCTTATATGGTCATGAACATCCAGATCAGGAGGCTATGCATCCCATGTCGTCATTATCCATTAATGAGCTAAAAGAATTATCCGCTGACTTAGATAAAGTTGCGGTTGAGATTAACCTACGACAAGTTGAGGTGAATATATATGGATAGTGCCGTTGCTCATCAGTTAAGAGAAGAAAATAAAAGCAAGAGTCATGAGAGTATCAAAGATAAGGCAAAAGTTTTGATAGCTTCGTATGTTGATGACAATCACATACCCACAGGAACAGACCTAACTGAATACTATCAAACCATTGGTAGCATACTTGAGGTGCATTTTGATACTGCGCATAGCTATCACTTAGCCAGACAAGGATTTTTAGAATACATACGGAGTTACAACAAAGCTCATGAACTGAGTTTGGATGAACCAGTTGTGCCAGTCATAGCAGCAGGTGATCATTTAACAATATCTTATGATTGGATGGTAAATGGTGCTCAAGTAAGCCTTGCTAGCCAGCAAATGATTGAAATGTGGCAACGAAAAAGAAGGTTCTCAAACAATGATTTGATTGAGTCAGTGCTCTACTGTAGCGTGATGTATGGGGGATTGAATGACATAGATATGTTAAAAGCACTGTATCAATGGCTCCTAGGCGAACGTGAGATATATCAATTGCAGCTACCAGCAACTGATGAGTTATCAGGTTCAGGTGTCAGCAGCGGGAGTTTGGCGCTAATCTTGCTAAGTATTAATGATGATAATTACGGTTGTTCTCATACGCAAGTATATACCTCAGAGGATATGTCTGTTACAAGCTTACAGCGCTATGTAGAGTACATACCTGATGATATGACACTTTGCTTTTTATATGCGCTGAAAGATAAAAAGTTAAAAAAAGAAGGTGTGAAATCGTTTGAAACCATTATTAATGATATTTGTAAGAAGCTAAAACTACAGAATAAAGATAAAAGTAAACCGCATTTATCACAGTTAATAAAATACGCTGACTATCATTGGCGGCAGATGAAGGGTGCCGATATAGATGGCGCGCTGGCTATTGTTAGACAGGGCAAGATTAAAACAACGGGCTTAAACACAAATAAGCTTATTGATTATAATCAAGAGATAATTAGAGCAAACCTACCGCCGTTTACTTGGTCAGAGTTTTTGTAGCAAGTTATTCATGGTCGGAAAAAAGAAGTACCAATAGTAGGGAGTATCCAAGCTTTAGCAAGAATCTCATTAAAGAGGTTCAAGATGCCCTTAAAGGTAGTAAAGCATCCGCTATTATACAAGTAGAGCTGTTACAGCAGGAGTTAACTCAACCCAACGCTATGCGTCTTTTAGGATGGGTAAAGAGCTTACTGAATGATAGCAATAACAGGTTAGATACCATCAGTAAATATCTGGGATGTATTGGTCGGGATTGGCTGATGCTAACAATGGATGAGAATCTTGATGAATGGTCTGATGAGGACTTTGAGGCTGTATATGAGGAGATTATTCAAAGTAAGATTAAGGATGGAAGAAAGCAGTCTATTTTGAACAAAGACTCAGGCTTTGGTGAAGACAATCTAGATACGGATGATGATTTAGTTGGCTGTGCAGACGATGTGTTAAGTCAAGATAGTCTCAATGGCTTAAAGAACGAGCACGTAAAGAAAAACAAAGTTTCATATCTGGATAAGCTCAAAGATACTCAAAAATTTACTTACGGTAGACTGCGAGCTTTCCATGATTATCAGAGAGCGTACTATAATGCGCCGTTTGTGTATTTTCCGTGGGGTAATAAACGCCAAGTGGTAAATGCGAACATGATATCACCTCGGATATATCATGCGATGAAAGAGTATCTGGTCAACTTGGATTTAGACGATGAACAGAAAGCCCTTTGCTTAGTAGTGTTAAGTCTTGCGTATCGAACAGGGTTGCGAATAAAGAACTATCGGTGTTAAAGTTCGTGATATAGCTGACATCATATTGATGAGCATGGACGGACAACGAATAGAGCAGCCACAAATATGGGTAAGACCAAATCGCTATCGGAGATTGAAAAGTAGCAGCGCAAGCCGCCTTATACCCATTAACTACCTACTTAAGAAAGATGAGCTAGAACAATTTACTCAGTTATATCGTCAGCAGAAAAGATTGAAGCGTCGTTACTTGTTTTCTCAAGGTTCAGGCGATCAGCCGTTACCCAGTGTGGTTTTTAGTAATCTCATGAAGTTAATTTGGGACAGGTTGCTAGGAGAGCACGACTTCACATTTCATAGCTTTAGGCATACTGCGATTAGTCAGCTGGCGTTAGTACTAAGTAAGTCGCCATTGGCACAGGTGATGACTGATTATGATAATGAGCAGTGCGAAAAAGTCATAAAAGGCGTCCTTGGCTATCACAAGGATCAAGGCTCCTGGTTTGGGCTGGCTAGCTTTGCCGGGCATTTAACGTGCGACACAACCTTCGAGCATTATATTCATACTGCTCATCTGCTGGCAGGGGAGCGGCTGAATAATGCTTGCTTGGAGCTACCTATAACCGTTTTACAGCTAATATCAGGACTAGATTACTCCATCATTTATAGGCAAGACAAAACTGCTTATGATGCAACGACAAAGGCTGTAAAGTTAAATAAGATAAGAAAATATATTCTTAAAAAAATAGCTGTTAATAAAATACCATTATTTAAGAGTATAGATGGAGCTGATAAAAATGCTAACCAACAGCTGTTAAACGGTAATTTGAATGGATTTAATGAGTCAAATACAAATTCAATTTTCATTCATCCTAAATATGCGGACGTTATAGGTTTTCTGGAGGAATTGCAGAAGTTAAGCATAAACTCTCGAGATGAGCTGTTACCTGAAGTTGCTATTAGACATGGTATAAGTCTAAATGAATCTAAATGTTTATATCTGCGCGCTAGTGAGCTGTTCGACGATGACAGGCTATTACTAGGTAGGCCTAAAGGTAGTAAAAACCAGGAAGTAATAATTAGAGCATTAGATAGAGCATATCAGATGTCTATAAAGGATCCTGAGAAGTTGAGAATGTTTATTGAGATATTTGCACATAAACATAACTTAAATAACTCATCAATTCATTTTGGTATTAAGAAGACCCAACTGGAGAGGCTACAGAGTTTTATGCTAGTAGGTTGTCAGCTTATTGATGCCAGACATTGGCAGGTTAGGGCATATAGCGAGCAAGTTGTAATTGATGTTAAAAAAGACTTGAGTCTGAACAGCTCAATACGTGTCGGTGCTCGTGAGAGTTTTCATGGCTATGAGGTAAGGGTAGTACAGAAAAAACGTAAACACTCTGACAAAAACTTGGCTACCACTGATCACTATTATGCATCATCGGGGGTGCTAAAATATTTGGGATGCTTACTAATGGTGCTAATTAAAAACTAGGGCATGTCATCAATTAAGTCAAATGACACAAGAAACCAGATGAATTGCACTGAGGAAATAACTGGCTAACTTATCACAGCGAGTAGCAATTGCACGGTACTGCTTAATCTTGGCAAAGAAGTTCTCGATCAGATGCCGCTCTTTATAAAGTTCTTTATCGAAGTCTCTTGGCTGCAGCCTATGACACTTAGATGGTATGACTACATGGCCTTGTACGGCTTCAATCGGTTCAATAACGCGGGCATCCGCATCGTAAGCCTTATCGGCAAGCCATGTCTGAGTGATACTGACATCTAATAGCTTATCTGAGCCACACAGGTCATGAGCCGCGCCACCGGTTAGATAAAAGCCAGTAGGATTACCTAGCGCATCTGTTCGAGTATGTATTTTGGTCGTCAGTCCACCTTTGCTGCGTCCAATGGCTTGATCCCTTTTTTCCAGCACTGTGTTGATAGGCTTTAACTATGGTGGCATCTAAAATGGCATATTCGTTGACAGACCCCTCAGACAGCTGAGTACACATGCTTCCATACCTCTTTTTTTAATCAGCGGCTAAAACATGTATTAACTACTCTAAAGTCACCGAAGCGTTCAAGTAGATCACGCCAAGGAACACCATCTTATAGCGGTAAAGAACGGCTTCCACGAATAACTAGTTATCTTTTGCGATAACACCAACGTCACTGGGTTGTCTAGGTAGGATGCCTTTAATTTTCTTCTATTGGTCATCTCGCAGGGCATGTCGTCTTGTCATAGGCGTTGAGCTCAAGTTTCTAGGTATACTACAGCTTATTCTGAAATATCTCTGCTAATTGATGACACGCCCTAGATCCTTTTACAATTTTAAATGACTATTTTCTTGAATGTAACTCGTAGTAGTTATCAAGCTGACTCATCCGAATTGATCATATGAGCATTAATAAGTCTATTAGTGATGTGACAGAGCGACAAGTCATATTTTGAAGGGGCTATAACCTGATTTTTAGCTTTTTCGACCTAAAGGTTGTCATGAATAATATTGCTCTGAATGCTATAGAGCATAAGGGTTGTCACGTTGTCACGGTAAAAAAGGGTGTAGAGACAAATGATGACTATAACATCCTATCTAGTTAGATATTGTACTTGATGATCACAACGCACGCTTTATGCATCTGCTGGCATGTTACGAAAGGCTTGTTTAAGTCAAGACTAAAACTAAATTCAGATTAAACAGCAAAATTTCAGCTACTGCAAAGCAGCTCGGGATCGCCATGCAAACCTTATCTAACTGGCAGAATAAAGCCAATCAGGGCAAGCTTGTGGGCACTGAACAATACGACCCTGATCTTATGAGCGCCCTTGAAGAAGTAAAACGGCTAAAGCGCCAGCTTAAAGTTGCTGAGGAGGAGCGCGAGATATTAAAAAAGGCGACGGCGTACTTCGCCAAGCACAGCTAGTAAAGTACGCTTTTATCAAAGACAATCAGCAGATATTTAGCATCACAACTATGTGCCGTGTATTAAAGGTTAAATCATCAAGTTACTATGACTGGTCAAATCGTGACATTAGTGATCAGCAGATACATCGTAATCACTGCGAGCTACTAGTAAAAGCCGCTCATACTGAAACATATGAGCGTTATGGCGTAGATCGTCTACATGCGCATCTAAGTGATCAAGGCCATGACATCAGTCCCTACATGATTAGAAGTATTAAAGAGGAACACGGCATCAAGTGCCGTCGTCATAAGCGCTTTAAAGTCACTACTGATTCCAATCACAATAAACTGGTCTATGACAACGTGCTGAATCAGCAGTTTGACGCCAAGCGTCCCAATGAGTCTTGGGTCAGCGATATTACTTATATCTGGACAGACGAAGGTTGGCTGTACTTAGCTGGAGTCAAAGATTTATACACTAAAGAGCTTGTCGGCTACGCTATTAACAAGCGCATGACCGCAGATTTAGTATGTCGTGCGCTTAACATGGCAATTAAGAATAAACGCCCAAGCAAGGGACTAATTGTGCATTCTGATAGAGGCAGCCAGTATTGCAGTCACGCCTACCACAAGACCATTAAGCAGCATCAATTTATAGGCTCAATGGTAAGCATCCGACCATCCCATCTTTCCCTCACTTAAAAAATGCGAGATAGTGTCCACGATTAATAATCGTGGACACTAACATGACAACACAACCACCTAACAAACCCAAACGTAGAACTTACAGTGCTGAGTTTAAAGAACTTTTAGTACAAGAAGCTGAAAGTTCAGGGCGATCAATTGCCAGTATCGCTCGAGACCATGGCATCAACCAGAACCTTCTCCATAACTGGAAACGTCAGCATCACCGCAAAAAGACTCAAACTGACACATTACTTGGTGCTATAAACAGTCCTCATGATCCAAACCCGCACTTTATCCCAATCCATCTTGAGCCTGAAGTCACGCATCTACGCTCACCCTCCGTCATACAAAACATCAAACTGCAAATCACAGCTCGAGCATCTGGGGCGATAAGCCTCAACATTGCCCAAATAGACACTCAAAGCTTGATTGACCTACTACGAGGACTGCAATGATACCCATCACTCACATCTGGCTATCCACCACGCCCATGGACATGCGATGTGGTAGTGGCAAACTACTGGCCCACATCATCACCGAACACCAAAGCATTCGCCCTCACTGTGCCTACCTGTTTTACAACAAAGCAGGCACACGCCTAAAAGTATTCATTCATGACGGACTTGGGGTTTGGCTCTGTAGCCGTCAGCTAGACGACAGCAAGTTTCATGGCTTAACCAAACCACTCACCACCACTCAAACTGGCATCAGCATCAACCGTGAACAATTTAATGCCTTAATCAGTGGACTGCCTTGGCGTAACATGGGCAAAGATAAATTAACCCCCATCCTATAAGTAGCAGATGACAGGCAAATAAAACTCTGGCAACATATCGCCATGACTGTTGCCAACTTATCCGACTTATCAAAAGACCCCATTTACGCCGAGCTTCTGGTGAAAATCCACCTGCTTGAACAGCGTAATGAGCACCTGCAGCAACAGCTTGTTCAAACAAACACAAGTCACGATCAACTACAGCAGCTTTTTAACCAAGTGGTTGAAGAAAACCACAAGCTGTATGAACAAGTGCTTGAACTCATCGAAAAACAAAAGCGGCTTATTCACCGGCTCTATGGACAAAAAAGCGAAGGCATCACTGCCAGACAAACCCACTTAAATTATGAGGCCGCGCAAGAGGACTTAGCGCAGCTTGAACAAATCCGAGATGACTACCTTAGCGGCTTAAGCCAAGATGAGCTTGCCAAGCTGCCTGCGATTGAACGTACTGAGGCATAAACCCTCATTAATGAGGGTGAGCTTAAAGCCGCCAAAGAGATCACAGATGAGCTGCCAGCTTCAGCTACTGATCAGCCTAAAAAAACAAAGCGTGCCAAATACACAGTGATTCCTGACAACCTTGAGGTCAAAACCCAGGTTCATGAACCACTTACCGTCTGTGACTGCGGCTGTCAAATGAAGCGAATTGGAGAGGATAAACAGGACAAACTTGGACTCATCCCTAAGCAGTTTTATATTGAGCGTCACCTCTACCCTAAATGGGTATGCCGTGAGTGTGACATCATTCATCAAGCGGCTGCCCCAAGCAGATTATTAACAAAAGCATCGCCACCCCAGAGCTGCTTGCACATCCTTATTAGCAAATATGCAGACCATCAGCCTCTATATCGGCAGAATATTATCTATCAGCGAAGTGGGGTAAATATTCCCGATGCCACCATGGCAGACTGGGTGGGACGCTGTGGTGTTGCCATGGCACCTTTAGCGAATCGCTTGCATTCGCTGTTACTGTCTGAGCCTATCTTACATGCCGATGAAACACCGGTGTCTATCATGAAAAACCCTGTGAAAGCCGGCAGTAAATCATTAAAGAAAGGCTATGTTTGGGCGTATCTCACTCCACAGCACGGTGCATTAAAAGCGGTGGTGTATGACTTTGCCCAGAGCCGTCGTAATGAGCACCCTAAAGCCTTTTTAGACAAATGGCACGGTAAGCTGATTTGCGATGATTACAGTGGATATAAGTTTTTATTTCATCAAGGCGTGAGCGAAATCGGTTGTATGGCCCATGCACGGCATAAGTTTCATGAATTGCACGTTACTGGACAAAGTATTATTAGCATTGACGCATTAGCGTTATTCGGGCAGTTGTATGCGGTTGAACGTGAGATTGATGAGCGATTTGAAAAAAACACATCCCCAATGCCAAGAGACCCCCAGATAGTCCGGAAAATCAGGCAAGAGAAGCCAAACCGATTGCGGATAAGCTGCACCAATGGTTACAAGAAAAAAGACATTTAACCACTAAGAATGCCAGTATTACTAAGGCGATTGATTATTGCCTGAAACGTTGGCAAGCGCTGACTTGTTATTTGGATGATGGGAGGTTGCCGATTGATAATAATTGGGCGGAGAATCAGATGCGTCCATGGGCACTTGGGCGTAAAAACTGGTTGTTTGCCGGTTCGCTACGAAGTGGGCAGCGTGCTGCAAATATTATGTCAATCATTCAATCCGCTCGCTTAAATGGCTTGGATGTGTCTGCCTATTTGACAGACGTGCTAAGACGCCTGCCTATTCAAGATGATCTAGATGAGTTGTTACCTCATCTCTGGATGCCATCGCAATAGGGGATGGTCGGATGCTTACGCTCAATGAGCGGCAAAGGCAACTGTTTCGATAACGCTCCGATAGAAAGCTTCTGGGGCGTATTAAAGAATGAGCTGGTATATCATCAAGACTAAAAAAGGTTCACAGCCATCAATGATATTATCAGTTATATCGAGCTGTACTACAATCAGACGAGGATCCAAAAGGGTTTGGGCTATCAATCGCCAAGACAGGTGTGGTTTGATTATTATCGTCAAGCTGCGTAACTAAAATCTCCCAAGTTTAAGTCTACGGGATTGACGGCAGGGGTCAAAATGATTGAGGGGCCAGAGTATGTTGAACATTACGTTGATTTTGTAGATGGTATAAAATATCGTAATCAGCTACTAGATGGATACATATTTAAATTCAGAGGTGAATCGTCAGGTGCTGAAGATGTTTTAAAGTTTGCATTAAATGCAGAGGTGGCGGCTATTGGGCCGAACTTTACTACACGCACTATGGAATACTTGGGTGAAATGGCAGATATAGGATTAACTTACAGACCTTAAAAAAAAACAATTACTTGTATGTTGATTAAACGTTAAGCTCAACTCTCTAATCGCTTTCATGGTTAGAGGGTTGAGCTTTATTTTAATATCATTGTTGTTTTGCATTTCCTTAGAATATTAAGTCTTCGGTAATGATAGCAGCGAAGTGTAGACGTAGGTAGGTTTAGGGTGACAACGTGACAAGCTATATACTATATAGCGTCCAGTCATTTTATATTCGTGACTTTTTAATGCTATCCATAGCTTATAATGTGCTGAAAGGTATGTATCTAATAGCATGTCACGTTGTCACGTATAAAGGTGCAAACCTTAATATTAATTACCCCATCTTAGCAAAGATAAAAATAGTATCCATTAATAATATTAATAGGCAGTAGAATGGCGGATTTAAAAAATAAAATAATTACATTGTAAGAGCATTTAAACCATGGACTGGTAGGACGCAAAAATGAAGTTAAAGCAGGCTTGTAACCTTACTAGGGCGTGTACCATTATTCATCTTGCAATGAATAATGGTACACGCTAGGTAAAGCATAGACTTAAAGTTGCGAGCCAACTTCTCATAGCGAGTGGCTATACTACGGAAGTGTTTAAGCCTTGCAAACATATTTTCTACTAAATGCCGTAACTTGTATAAATAACTATCAAATTCTGGATTAGACTGTGTGGCATTTTTCCTTGTAGGGATGACAGGCACCATATCGTGGGTACGTGCTTTGTCTCTGATGGCTTCTGAGTCATAGCCTTTATCAGCGATAAAGTAATCAGCTTGTCCAATCATGTCAATCAATTCACCTGCAACTTGACTGTCGTGGACGTCACCCCCAGTGATTTTAAAATCGAGCGGATATCCATCGGCATCACAGGATAGGTATATCTTTGTAGTTGCTCCGCCACGGCTTTGTCCAATTGCTCGATCTTCACCAAGCCGAGCTCCACTTGCATGTTGGTGACAGCGTATATAACTTCCGTCGATGAATACCCACTCCGTATCAATTTCTGCTCAAAGGCTAAAAAAAATTTCTCCCACAAACCCGTTTTTGACCAGCGATTAAAACGGTTGTAAGCGGTCTTCCACGGGCATAATTCTTTAGGTATGTCTCGCCAAGGAGCGCCTGTACGGAGTTTCCAAGGAATGGCTTCCATTACTTCGCGGTTATTCTCTTTTTGATAGCAACCATGTTGTGCCATAGTCGCTTGTAGCTGCTCCCAAAGGTTATCGGTTAATGCTTGTCTGGCCATCTTTAATGAATACCTATCGATCGCTAAAATATAACCTTTATTTTAGCGACTATTACCCCTTTTTCCAATTAGGGACACGCCCTAATAAGTGCACCAGGTACAGCAAAAAGCTTATTGGCACATCGTGTTGTTGGCTGTTTGCAATCTACTGACAAAAATGATGCTAGCCCAGTTTACTTTGAATACTTGCTAACAAAATTTTCAAACCCCAATATCAACCAACCTAGCTGAGAAAATCTGAAAATAGTAAAATCTCACTAAGCCCAGACGGTAAGGCTCGGTGGCTTTCATATACGATAAAGCCTATTGCTCTAATTTTTACAGTGCTTAGCTTTGATAATGTTGTACCTTAAAAAATAATGGTTTTGCCGTCTGATAAGTGAAAGCAACACTATCGAAATATTACTCACTCATAAAAAACCTGTTTAAAAACCTTATTTTCAGTTGAAGCTATTGATCTAACTAACCAGCTTTAATAACTCATCAAAGCTGTCAATCACGCCATATTTCACAGTCTGATCTACAAGGCCGTTATTCTCGCCAGCCTTTAGGTTTAGTGCATCAAAGAACTTTTTAGCACTCTCTATCCGATACTTTTCTTTTTCACGTAAGTCAGCGTCTATCATTGAGCCTTTGGTTTCAGCCACAAAATAAATATGACGCACTTTGCCTTCGTTGAAAGCAATGGCCCAGTCAGGATTGTAGTCGCCCACTGGGGTTGGTATTTTGAATCTATCAGGCAGCTTGGCATATACCGCTACATCGTCAATAGCACCTTCTAGCTCCTGAGCGAATCGTTTTTCAATGCTTGAGTCCGTCGCTACATAGTCAAAGACATGTCGGCTAACTTTTAGCGAGTCACTAGGAACTTTTTGATTCGACACAAAAATCTCACTAAGCGGGTAAGTCTGGTCGATCGTATAGTAGGTCAGCCCTTGGATAACCATTTTGATACGTGCTTCATTAATAAGGCGAGCCACTTCACGTATAAAGGCTTCAGGGTTATTTTTGAACTGCGCAAAAATTGCGTTGTTGATACCTTTTAAAATAGCCACGATACTACGACGGGTAAGATCCGTCTGTTCACTCAGTGAGCCTATTAAGTCGTATTTCACTTGTGAACGTATAGAAACATCTGCTGATTCAGTCGAGGTGGTAGGGTTGCTAAATGACTGCCTAGCGGTCAGTTCTTCATGAGTGATAGTATCGCGCTGAGTAGATTGAGCGAGCTTATAGCTAAGTGATTCTACAAAGTTATTATTCCTTTGCTTTGCTGCTGCTTCAACGGATTGAATGCTCTGCGCTATAAGTTTTCCACTATCGATCTTAATCTCAAATACTGCCTTGTGATTAATACGGTTCCATAACTCTAAGAATTCTTTTCTCTTAAAATTATTCTCATTGATAGGATTGGGTGTTGTCTTGTTATCATTCTCGGTCATACCTTCAAGGTCTTTGGGATTAAAGATACCGCCGATTAGTTTTACTATTTGATTTGTTAAAGGTACAAGTGCCTCTGGTAGCGGCGCTAAGCTGTCATTATTAACAGCTTCATGATAGCTATCAGTGATATGTTTATCAAAATCTATGTAATCATTTTTAATAAGATAATGGACAATCATATCAGCATCACGCTCGCTTACCTCATGCTTGCTTCCATCATCTAGCGTTAGTACTTTATTATAAAAATAGTCTTTTGTGGCTTTAGTAGGTCGGCTAGACAAAGCTGCTGCCAGCTCTTTCTGCAAGTTAGTCACAAAGTCGGTGTAGCTTTCATTAGTGACGACTGTGAGGTTGTTGATACGATGAATATCACCTTTGGACAAGTGATTGGCATCCATACGCATACCGTCTTTGCGTACTGCCAAACGCAAGCCTCGTCCCACTTCTTGCCGGCGAGAAATGGTGTTTTCAGAATGTTTTAGGGTACAAATGACAAATACGTTAGGATTATCCCAGCCTTCTCTTAGGGCAGAATGTGAGAAGATAAAGCGAACACTTTTTTTGTGGCGAGTCTCTTCTGAGTCGTTTGGCTCAGGAAAGGACAGTAAGCTTTCTTTATCTTTTAAAATAAGGTCATAAGCGTCGATATCATCGGTCAGACTGACTTTACCACCCAGCTCCTCATCTACAAAGTTTTTGGTTGTAGGATCAACCATCTGTTGGCTTTTTTTATCGACTGAGAAGTAGCCATTATGAGTACGGTCAACGTCAATCTCACCTAGATAATTAAGATAAGCATCATTTTCTACATTCAGACCTATCATATCATCAACCAGTTGCTGATATTGTTCAACGAATATTTGAGCATACTCACCATCAATACGGTTGCCCTCATCGTCGTACTGACGGTATTTTGCGACTTCATCAATAAAGAATAAGCTCAGCACCTTAAGGCCTTGATTAAACAGCACGCGTTCTTTGTCTAGATGGGCACGAATAGTCTCGCGTATCTGAATAGTACGCATTAGCTGCTCATCGATTTGGCCAAGTGCCTCACCAACATGAATTTTTATACCATTAGTAAAAGTCAAAGACTGATCGCGAGCGTCTATTTCAGCGACGACGTAACGGTCTTTGTACTGTGTGGCTTGGTTGGATAGTGTGTATAGATCACTACCTTTTTTAACACGACGAACACGACGCTTGACGCCTGATTTGGTTTTTTCTTCGATATCAAGCCTAGCCGTAGGGTCGTATGAAGACACTTCTATATCTTGTAGATACAAGTAGCTATGAGCGCCAGACAATCCTTTGACTTCAACACCTTTGACGGTAATCTTTTTGACTAGCTTTTGATTATAGGCATCTAATGCATCTAAGCGATAAGCCAGATTATAGTCGCGCTTATGGGTCGCTGAATAACGTATAATGAATAGAGGGTTGAAATAACTCAGGCTTTCTAATGTATTCTTAGACTGCATTTTTTGAGGTTCATCAAGAATAAGAATAGGGCGGTTGCGACGTATCACATCAATAGGACGACGTGAGCCAAAGTCATCCATTTCAGCATAAATCTTACGGGCGGCTTTATTGTTAGCGCCTTGCTTTATGGTATTAAAAGCTTGAACGTTAATTATCATTGCCCAAACATCTGAGCTTGAGCTAAAAGTTTCAAGCTCATGCAACTGGTCAGAGTTATAAATAAATGATCTAGGCTTTTTGCCAAACTTTTCTTGGAAGTGGTTAGCTGTCATCTCAAAGGTTTTTGCTACGCCTTCACGGATAGCAATGCTCGGTACGACGATAATAAATTTTGACCACCCATAACGCTTATTTAGCTCCATCATAGAGCGGATATAGCAATAGGTTTTACCCGTACCCGTTTCCATCTCAATGTTTAGGTTGATAGCACTAGTGGTTAGGTTCTGTCCTTTACCGCCTTTAGTAGAGGTGTCATCCGTGATTAGCTCAGATGACTGTGGCAAGCCTTGGCTTGCTTGCACACGTTTTATGTTCTCTAATATTTTTGAGGGGTCGTCAATAGGCGCATTGGCATAGCCAATATGCAACTCATCATATAGCGATGGCTGCTTAGTGCTAGGCGCCTCATTCTCAGTGAACAAAGATAAGGTCTCACCTTTCGGTTTAGGTAAAGGTTTTTGCTTGCCTTGGTCAATGGTATATCGTTGAGCAACTTCTTTCGGTTGCCCCTTAAAGCAATCTGCTACCGCATTCACCGCATCAAGTTGATACTGGAGCTCTTTGAATTTAATTTCCATTACTCAAATCCTTAGATGAACTTTACTTGCGTATCAGGTGATAGTTGCGCAAAACGTGCTTTGATATTGGTTTTGTCTTGGTCATGGGCTATCGCCAGCTCACTTGAGACAAATTTCAGCGGTTTGTCCTTTGATATCTCATCTATTAAGTCAGTCGTTAGCGTGTCAAAACATGCGACTAAACTATCCATACCCACGTAATAGACTAAGCTACCTTGGATGTCTTTGACTTCTATAGGTAAAGATAAAGGCACACCCCAATCGAGCATTACTTGAAATAGTAAATCTTCTCCAGTGCGATCATCTTTTATATGTGACTCTAGGTTATCTAATGTGGCCTGTTCATAGTTATCGGGCGTGTAATAGACGTCTTTCATGTTGGTGCTATCAATTTTTAGCACGCGAAAACCAATATCTAAATCTTCGATGCCGTCTTTATCCTGGTTATCAGCTAAGATTTTTTGACCAGCACGGCGGATACGTTCTTTAGATATTTCTGCTATATTAGGTTCAAAGTCATTATCTAAACAAAACTTATAAGCGTCTTTCTGTTTATCAGGATTGATTGACTCATTTAGTTGCACCATTACAAATTTACGATTTCCGTTATCTTCAGCATTCAAGTCCATGACCGCATGAGCAGTGGTAGATGAGCCTGCAAAAAAATCTAGGACTAACTCATTTTTAAGACTAATTGATTTAATTAGGCTTTTAATTAATAAAGTTGGTTTAGGGTATGAAAAGTAATTTTTCTGTTGGAACAAGTCTTCAACTTCAATGCCTCCATTACTTTTTAAAGATAAGATAGACCTAAGTAAAAAATAATTTACGTCATCTAAAAAGGTAATTGAACTTGGTTGAGTGTGCTCATCTTTAGCAAACCATATTCCACCACAAGTAAAACTTCCATCATGTCTTTCAATAATATCTTTATAAAGGCCGTCCTCAATCCCAGCGGCTGTATTAAAAGTACTTTGTTTCCATCGCCACCCTCTTTCAGGGATTTTAACAGGCTTTCCTGTTTTGGGATGAAGCACTTCATATCTAGGGCCAAAAGTATCAGCATTTGGCCAACTCATGTTGATTTTACCCCATAGTTTGTAATCATCATTTAATGAGTTGTATAATGTAATCCCCTGTCATACGACCCTTTTTGTATAGCTTTTTAATTTCTTTTTCAGCATCACTAATCGAAAACTTTTTATTTTTCACTTTGTTTAAAACTGCGTATATTTCACTCAACCCATCTTTTAACATTATGAATTCTTGTTTAACGTCACTGTTTTTCACGTAAACTAGCAAAAAGTCATGTATATTTCCTATGCCTTTATCATTCTTAGGAACACGTTTATTCCATGTAATACATTCTATAAAGTTTTTTTCACCATAAATTTCATTGCAAATTTTTTGGAGATTAGAAACTTCTCTATTATTTATACTAATAAATATAACGCCATCATCTTTTAAGAGGTTTCTTGCTAACTTTAAGCGACTATACATCATGGTTAGCCAATCAGAATGAAAACGACCATTGCTTTCTGTATTGGTAATTAAGCGATTACCTTCTTCATCCAATTGCTCTGAGCGTTCTAAGAAGTCGGCTGTATTCTCAGAAAAATCATCTCTATAGATTTGATCTTCTCCCAGATTATAAGGTGGGTCAATGTAGATCATTTTGACCTGACCTAGATAGCTCTCTTGCAGTAGCTTTAACGCCTCTAAGTTATCACCTTCTATAAATAGGTTTTCGGTCGTATCAAAGTTGACACTCTCTTCACGCGCTGGGCGCAGCGTCTTGGCAATAGGGGAGTTGGCTTCTAATATCGCTTGACGTTTGCCCGGCCAGTCTAACCGATAGCGCTCTTGCCCGCCCTCAACCAATGACTGTGACAGCTCTTGACGTAGCAAATCAAAATCTACCGCCTTTTTTAGCTTGCCGTGTTCATCCTCTGACTCAGTGATACAGTTGGGGAATAGCGCCATGATTTTTTGCACATTGTCATCGACTAGGTTAGGGCTGTGCATGTCGAGAGTATCGCTATCATGTTTGTTTGCTTGGGAGGCGTTGGTCATCTAGGTCTTCCTAAATCTGGTGAGTATGAATGAAGTACGACAATTGGTTGTAGCAATTATTTGTAAATAAGTTTTATTAATGGGCTTTATTAATGAGCTGAGTAAGCTGCTCTTTCAGCTTGTGCAAACGCATATTAAGCTCAACTTTGCGGTTGAATTGAGGCTCTTTTTTGACCTTTTTTTGAAGTTGCTCGACCTGCTTTGTCAGGCTCTCGACTTGCTGCACATGCTTAAGCTTATCTTCTATACTCATCGCAGTACTGATAGAGACGGTAGCTGTTGGGTTTAGCTCTGCTTTTGCAACGATACTCAATTCAGTAGAAGGCGCGTCACCTTCAATGGCTTTTGGCTTAATGTGCTGACTAGGTGGCTTTGGCGTATCAGTAAGCTTATCCGTCACGGCATCATTAATAATACTAGGAAGCAGCTGCTCGATCAGATGGTTATATAAATCAGTCAGATTAAGTATCAACGGTAACGGCTCACGTTGATCGCTGGCGAGCCATTCTGAGCTATAGTATTTATTTAGCACGATCTTTGATTTATCTGCTTGGTTCGTACGCTTGTAAGCAGCAATAACTTTGACCCGATCATTATGGACAATCTCAAAGATAACGGGAGTCGGTATCAGTTTGTCGATATACTTGAGGATACTTAGGTCTATATCAGCAGTGCGAGCAACAATTCTAAATATTTGCACTTCTTGAAACAGAGTATCGGTTTGAATATTTAGCGAGCCAGCAGAGAGCTTATATGCCCAAGTGATTTTCGCCACTCCATCGATAAACTTTTGCTTAAGCTTACTGTTAGCAGCGCCTTGCTCGTAGAGCTTGTTTTTGGGTATGGGTCTATCAACGGCAGCCGATTGAGGATATTGGTATAAGATCATAAGTCGCTAGCAATGCTTGTATGTTGAGTGTTGTTTGAAGTGAGCTCTTCTACCACAACAAACCCTATAAGTTCAAAGTCATTAAGCTCATTTATGTCATTTTTTAGAGCGGTAGTCGTCATACCGCTGAATAAGCTATCGATATCTTTGTCAGCTTTGACTTCCTTGATCGCTTCTATAGCTAAGTCTAATAGTAAGCTATAGTGACTCATATCTTGACCATCAGCGGTGCGCTTATTAAAGGTCTTGCATACCTCTAATATAGGTTCAGGCTGCCCACGGCACGCTTGTCTAGCCAAGCTAAGCAAGTGCTTCGCTTGGGTATAATCTGCTATGACTTTTCCGTCGTTATCAATATATATCAGATAATAAGGGTATAGCTGGTTAGTTTTCTCGGCATCAGTTTTATGATTTGTGCGTCCGTTAGCTTGAGCTAGCTCACGTGCTTTTAGGGCAAAAATGACACCGGCAGGTAGTCCTAATTTGTCATTGGCAGGAACGACAGCATGCAATCCGTTAGGCAGTCGCTTTAAGTTAGGGTTCGCTTCTATATAGCTAAGCAAATCCATACGAAAATCATTAAGACCTAAGTCTGTAATAGACACACCTGTATTAGCGTCTTCTAAATCAAGCACTTCAGTCTGCATACGTTTTAGTTGTTCATGTCGGTAAGCGATATCATTGGCTTTAGCACTGAGTACGTTATCATCACCTGTACTGGCCATATCGACAATAATCATGCGATTTTCAACGCGCTCACGCAAGTTAATGTACTCATCTAGGCTGATATCTGGCCAGTAGTTCACCAGTTGAATTTGATCGTTGGTAGAGCCGATACGATCTATTCGACCAAAGCGTTGAATGATACGTACAGGGTTCCAGTGAATATCATAGTTGATAAGATAATCGCAGTCTTGTAAGTTCTGCCCTTCAGAAATACAGTCGGTGGCTATTAAGATATCTATCTCTCTAGTTTCGTCAGGAAAGATGTCATCTTTCTGTTTAGACTTAGGCGAAAAAAGTGTCAATAAACCCTGCATATCGTAGCCCTTACGGCTCCCGACCATACTCTTAATGGTAGTGTGATTTTCACTACCAGTGATCTTAGCGGTATGTAAGCTAAAGTCGTGCAACAATTCTGGAGCTATATGCTCGTATAAATAGTTAGCAGTATCGGCAAAAGCAGTGAATATAAGTACTTTTTGGTTGCCAGAGTTTATAGGATTATTAATTTTATTGATAAGGTGTTTTTTGAGGTGTTGAAGCTTATGATCACGCTCTGGCGTGACTGTACTAATAGTGGCGATTAGTCGTCTGACAACAGCGTAGTCTGCCTCCAAGTCTGTGTGCCACTTTAATATATCCATGTCATCAAGATGAACTTTAAGCTTACCACCCACCCAATCATTAGGATTAACTGGCTCATCAAGCCCTTCATCATAGGCGTCATCATCGTATCCTGTACCAATATCGATAGATAATAGATCATTACTTTTTCGAGCCTGATACTCAGCGATGCTAGATAAAGCTTGCTCCAAGCGATTTTTTAAGTTGTGCAATGTTAAACGAAACGCATGAACAGAGCTCTCTAAACGTTTGAGTAAGTTGACCGTCATCAATGCTTGTAAGCTTTGTTCTCGATCTTGTTGTTTGAATTGTCTTTTACCTTCGATCTCAGTGTCATATAGGTCTTCGTATTTCTCTAAAGCGCTAGGAAATATACGTGAGCGGTGCATACACAACCATTCTAATTGAGGCTAGTTCTTTGTAAATCTGATTGAAGGCAATACTATTGTCTTCAGTAATGGCACAGCGATATGAAAGTGGCGCTAAGCGTGTCGGGAATTGTCCAACTTCTTTGGTGTCGTAGAAGCGCTGAATATGCTTACGTGAACGTGCAATAGTGACGCTATCTAAGAGTTTGAAAAAGTCAAAATCGAGCATATCTAATATGGCTTTAGTGGTGCGATGCTCCACTGGCAGTTTTGACCAGTTGTTGAAACTTGCCTGAGCATTTCGGAATATAGTGTCAATATCTCGCTTAGTATCGAGCTTATCATCTAGATTCTTACTATTCCTTCATAGGCTAACGCCAGCTGATTTTTTAAATCGTTAAAGCGGTTGTTTACTGGCGTGGCTGAAAGCATCAGTACTTTAGTCTTAACGCCTTGCTGTATGACTTGCTCCATCAAGCGATCATAGCGAGTCTTCTTATCTTTGAAGTTCTCGCGGTTACGAAAGTTGTGCGATTCATCGATAACTACTAAATCATAGTTGCCCCAATTGATTTTCGCTAAGTCTATCCCTAGGGTTTCACCGCTATTTCTAGATAGGTCGGTATGAAAAAGCACATCGTAATTGAAACGATCTTTAGCAAAAATGTTGGTGGTCAAATTGGCGTTATAGTTAGTCCAGTTGGCACCAAGTTTTTTAGGACAAAGTACCAAGACACTTTTATTGCGCAGCTCGTAGTATTTGACTACGGCAAGTGCAGTGAACGTCTTACACCTAAACCAACGCTGTCAGCTAGGATACAACCGTTATAGGTTTCAAGCTTATTGATAATGCCTACGGCTGCATCAGTTTGGAAGTTATAAAGCTTTTGCCAAATCAATGTATCATGATAGCCTGTTAGGTCGTTAGGCATAACGTCTTCATTTAGATCTTCAAGAAACTCTTTAAAAACATTATAGAGTATTAGAAAGTATATACGCTCAGGATCATTCTCTTGATATACCGACTCAATATGGCGAACAATCTCGTCAGTAATATCAGTCACCTTTTGCTGATCCTGCCATATTTGATTAAATAAATTCAGGTAGGGTAGCGCATAGTCTGAATCAAACCGATTGACCATGTTCGAGACAGCGTCGCCTTTTTCATAGCCCAGCCCAACAGGAGTAAAGCCTTGAATAGGCATGTAAGTAAATAATGATGCATTGTCTTTAACGCATACAAACTCTTGCATGGGTGAGTTGGTAGTATTTGACTTAAAGACCGCTTTTTTGCGTATCCATTCGGCACATTCTTTAGCAATCGCTTTTTGAGTCAGCTTGTTCCTCAGATGAATCTCAAACTCAGTGCCATATAGGCTGTCTTCTCTATTGAACTTAGGAATGACAAACTCACGCTTTTCTTTTTTGAACTTATCGGTGACATCATTAGGTACAAAAGTGGGAGAGGTAAATAAAAACTGCATCCCATCGATATTCTTAAGCTCTTGCTTTAACGCTGCATAAGCATAGATAGAGAAAATGAGGCGGCTATCTGTAACTTAGAATCAGTATGCAAGTTTTCTTTTATGTCATCGCCAAATCTGTGGTTCAAGTTATCTATAAGTTTCATGGGTCAACTATTGGTCTTTATGAGGTGAGTGCCGTATAGCAAAGGCAAAATTTGTAGCCATTTTAGATGACATCGGTAGGAATCTAAAGAGCTATAATGAAATAAAGATATGAACCTCAAGTTACTAATACTCAGCTAAGTAAAATACAAATACTAGAACATGCTCCAAATTTCATATAGGCTAGCTTCAATAGGGTTAGACAAAAGAAAAGGACTGAAAACTGTATTAAACAGATTTCAATCCTTTGTGTACGCTTTAAAATCGGGAGTAATGCTACGATAAATAACGTGTGAAAGCATCATTAAGGTCATTGATATCGTAACCTTTACCTCGTACTTCCTTACCGCGTAGGTCAAGCGTCCTCATATCCTTAGATGAAATCTTGAATTCACTTAGTCTTTTAGCAATTTGATGTAAAGTTATAGGCTTGCCATGATTTAGAGTTGACCAGATCATCTCTGGATCTCTACATAATCCTGCAAGCAAGTCTCTACTTAAAAGCCTGTTGGTTCCATATAGATTAAAAACGATTTCAATATCGGCTAAGAGCTGCTCATTTAAACTAGGTTCATCGCTTTCAATACCAGAAATTTCGATACAAGCATTATGAGCCTTTTCCAGCCAATCATCACCTAATATCATAGCTATTTTCAGCAAAATTTCCCAGTTGTCCTGTGCCCGATCGTTGATATAAGTAGGTAATACTGGCTTTGCTGCTTTGACAGCTGCCATATTATCATTAGACCACCTAGCAAGCTGCGATTGGATTTTGTTAGTAGTATCTACAGACAGATCACGCACTCGTTTTTTTGTCTCATTTTTCATTTTACGGCGTAGCATGAGCGATATTGAGCGATCTATTAGCGTGTCAGGAATTTTGCCAATACCGGAAATCGCTTTAGCACTATAAACATTGAATGTTATTAATTGGTGATCATCACCAAAACAGCGCGTAATGTTTGAGCCATCACGACTATGACCTGCATTTAGTACACCTCGTATGCCCTCATCATCATTGAGAAACGTGTCAACCTCATCAATGAATAATGTTGGTTCATAGGCTTCAATGCAACGAAATAGTGCTGGCCCTGTGATGTTAGATGTTGATAGCGACTTTTTGCTCAAACGGCTCATTAGTTTTAAAAGCGTACTTTTACCGCAACGCTTTTCCGGAGCATTAATCCAAGCAATAGGTAAAATATCACTTGCTGGAATAAGCCATGTCATTAGTATCCATAATGTAGCAGCCACTCTAACTGCATCAGTGCAAGCGATATGATCTTCTATTATCTGATATATTAGACTAACTATTAAAGCAATATTTAATACTGGTTCTGAGCTTGGCTGAGTATAAACAACTAAACCTTCATCTTTTCCAACGTCTAATTTATTCCTAGCGCTTTTCACCAATTGATCAAACGCCTTTAATGTTACATTTAAGAACTTAGCAGTATCAATTCGTGCTAGCTGATAATCTAGCTCTGGCAATTTAGCTATATTGTTAATAATGGCTTTTGCTTCCTCTGAGCTAATTTTCGGCACATTTTGTGGTAAAATATCTAATGATGGCTGGTCTATGTCATCTGTAGTAGTTTCTGAAAGCTTAGCATCTTGCAGGATGCTTGGCTTTTTTATTGGGTCAACTGATCGCTCATCAATTGCCTCAGGAGGTGTAACCTTGTTGTTTTTACTCATGATTATGCCTCCTTATCATTAGAAGACGTAGAATGGCTCTCAATCCATGCTAGAACCTCAGAGTTTCGCCAGGCCACCACGGTTGGAGACAGTCTTATGCTGGCAGGAAACCTACCATCACGACTCCACTCATGTAAAGTCGTTCTCGAAAATGGTAAAAAAGGAAGGATGGTTTTGCTCGTGACATGCCCTGGACAGGTAACGTACTAATTAACTCGTTTTTTAATGACTCGTTACAGTCATTATGTTTATATTGATCGTACATTTTATTTCTCCATACTTACGGCAGCGACATGCTGCGGTAAGTATGGAATGATAGTGATATACGTTAAATATGTCATCGCAAGTTGCGATCACTAAATCGCAAATTTTATTGTTTGTCGTTTTTATTAGCATTAGCAAAAATATCTTCAATATTTCGTTTACCAAGTTTTGGAATCTTCTCATTTATAATATGCTGAATTAAGCCAGATTGAGTCGGTTCACCTGTGCTCTTAAGGCTATCGCTTTTGAAATGATATGCATTAATATCAGGGTTTAGTAACAAATCTTTAAGAACTAATATCAATGAGTAGACACTATCTTTGACATCATTTTCTGGCTGTTGAGACTGAGATTTTCTCAATTCTTTTTTAAGTGTCTCTATCTCTTTATGTTGCTGACTGATAGTTCTACTTGCAGATGATAGCTCCGATTCTAGTTTAGGAATGAAGTGACTATTTTTTATAATACTAAGAATGTATAGTAAATCATGCTTCGCAAATAGTAACTCACAGTTCTTTTCTAAATTCACGCTTTGATTTTCATCACTTTCAATTGCATATAGTATGTAACCTTCTATTTCGTCATCATTCAAACCAGAGTCGTTTAAGTCAAACCATATAGCTTGAGAAACAGGTCTCTGATCACCTAGGGCGTGTCATCAATTAGCATAGATATTTCAGAATAAGCTATACTTAGATCGTATTTAGGAATTTGAGCTCAATGACTATGACAAGACGACATGCCCTACGTGATGACCAATGGGAGAGAATTAAAGACATTCTACCTGGTAAACCAAGTGACGTTGGTATTACTGCAAAGGATAACCGCTTGTTCGTAGAAGCGGTTCTGTACCGTTACAAGACCGGCATACCTTGGCGTGACCTACCTGAACGCTTTGGCGACTTCAGAGTGATTCATACTCGTTTTAGTCGCTGGTCAAAAAAAGGCGTATGGGAGCAGGTTTTTAATCAACTCTCTGAACAATCCGATGACGAATATGCCATGCTAGATGCCACGATTGTTAAAGCCCACCAGCACAGTGCTGGAAAAAAAGGGATCAAGCCATTGGACGCAGCAAAGGTGGACTGACGACTAAAATACATACTCGTACAGATGCGCTAGGCAATCCTACTGGCTTTTATCTAACAGGTGGCGCAGCTCATGACCTGTGTGGCTCAGATGAATTGCTTGATGTCAGTATTAGCCAAACGTGGCTTGCCGATAAAGCTTACGATGCTGATGCCCGCGTTATTGAACCGATTAAAGCAGTGCAAGGTAATGCAGTTATACCATCTAAGTGTCATCGGCTGCAGCCAAGAGACTTCGATAAAGAGCTTTTAAAGCACGGCACCTAATAGAGAACTTCTTTGCCAAGATTAAGCAGTATCGTGCGATTGCCACTCGCTATGACAAGTTAGCCTGTCATTTCTTAAGTGCGGTTCATCTAGTTTCTTGTGTCGTTTGGCTTAATTGATGACACGCCCTAGAATAACTTCGATTCCTAACGCAGATTGTACAATGTTTAGAGGGGATAATTTAAACACTCCTTCAGTAAACAATTTTGCTCCAGCTGTTTTAGTAGCAAACTTGTCCTCAAAAGAAGATAAAAGTTTTTTAACTAAATATATAATGCTATCTACGTTTAACGCAGAATCATAGTAATGCGGCTCAGTCAATTCTCCAACTTCTAATTTAGTCATCTCTTTTTTGATAGTATTGGTTAAAGAGTTTATTGTTGACTCTCTATTCATTGAGATACTTTGAGTTACAAAGCTGACTAATCCTTTGTATTTGACATATGGCGTAAGTTGATTTGTATTGATTAAGCGCATAATAGCTTCATCATTACTAAATGCCCTATCATTTGTTGCAGCTAGATATTTTCTAACTTCTTCTATAGTGAAGAAAGGTTTAGTGTCATCAGACATATTTTTCCTTAAAGTTTGAACTTTACATAATTTACAAAGACAGGTTGAAATTTAACTTAGCATATAAAGAGGTTTCTTTAAAAAACGATTTTCAGCTTAAAGATTCCGTCAAATTCTAAGAAGGGTTAAGAACTAATTTAATAGATGTACAGTCAATTGTATTTATATATCAGCATCTATATAGGCTGCCCATCTTTTCATCATATCTTTACGATAGTCTAAATGCTGAGCACCGTTATATGCTTTACTAATCTTATTTTCTTGTTCATGAGCCAGTTGTAACTCAATAGCTTCATGCATAAACCCCTGCTCATGAAGGGTAGTACTTGCCAGCCCTCGGAATCCGTGCCCCGTCATCTCTATTTATAGCCCATCTGGTATAAAGCATTTATAAACGCATTTTGGCTGTAAGGTTTGCGAGTTGAAGGGTTGTAGAATACATACCGCTCTGAAAAATTCAGCTCTTTAATTTGTTGTAATATATCTATGACCTGTGGTGCAAGAGGCACAATGTGAGGTCTATCCATCTTCATTTTGTCTGCAGGTATACGCCAAATTTTATCGTTCCAGTCGATCTCTGACCATTCCATGAACCTGAGCTCATTAGTGCGCACGAAGGTATAGCATAGAAACAATAGACCTAATTTAACAATGATATGACCTGTGTAACTATCAATGTCGCTTAAAAGCTGAGGCAACTCTTTTGAAGTAATGCGACTGTGGTTTTTAGTTTTATGCGGTTTGATGGCTGCTGATAAGTCTGCTGCAGGATTTGATGTTGCCATACCAGTACGAATAGCATGCTTAAATATCTGTCCAACTTCTGCCATAATTCGTCGCGCCATTTCATTAGCGCCGCGTGCTTCAATATGCTTACCGATTGTCAAAATATCAGGTGACGTAATGTCGTCGATTAGCTTATGTCCTATAACTGGTTTAACGTCACGCATGTAGGCTGAATAGTTACGGCTAAACGTACTAGAGGCTAAAAAGGTCTTGCGGTCTGCATACCAGGCCTGGGCAATAGTATCAAAAAGCCTTGAACCATCTTGTTCAGCAAGCTTTTCTTTTTTCTTATCTTTAGGGTTAATACCTTCGTTAATCTGTTGCTTTATTTCTAGGTTACGCTGGCGTGCTTGTTGTAATGTGATTACTGGATATTTACCTAAAGTGAGTGACTGCTGTTTACCTTGCCAGCGGTAAGCACTGACCCAGACTTTGTTTCCAGTGTGTCTTACCCACAGTTGAAGGCCATCGCCATCACTGTGCTTGTCAGGGCGGCTAGGGGTGCATTTTTCACTTGGGGTTAGTCTGTTGATAATCGTATGAGTTAATGGCATGTTGGTATATCTCCACGTTGGTATAATCTATACCAACAAATATACCAATATTCTATATGGTTCGCCACATACCTATACTTTCGCAAATCTTGTAAAACCCCATAAAAAAGGCTTGCCGCATCGCTGCGAACAAGCCTGATTCAATATGTGGTGGGCCCAGTAGGACTTGAACCTACGACCAAAGGATTATGAGTCCTCTGCTCTAAAACTGAGCTATGGGCCCTAACGCTAGACGGACAATGATACCTGAATTTTTTAATTTTTCAAGTAAAAGATAGGTAGTAATCAAGATATTTTTTTATGCTCTACTTTTCTATTAAATATGACTACCAGCCAATGTCAGGCTGCGACCACCATCAGCAGTAATATAATTGGCCTACACGAGGTACAACACACTATGGCCAATCTCGTCAGGTCGACCTATACGCTGCATAGGAATTGAGTCAATGATATCGCGCTGCTGCATCTTTTTAAATTTTCTTAACATTGGTTTCGTACTTGCAAGTGTTCAATTCTGGCTTGTCGTAATGCTGCACCAATCGCAGGGCCTGTTAGCGCTGAGTCAATATCCTGCATACTAATGGCATGAAAGCTATTCAGCGCTAGCATTATCTGACGGTGCTGTGTTGCCAATTGCAACACGTGGCTGGTCACTAATAGCTGCGATAACTTATCAGGCTCTTTATGAGCGCCGCAAGTTTGTATGAGATCAATTTTTTCAGCCGTGCTTAAATGGTGTATTGTGCTTAGCTTTGCGACTTGCTGAGCGAAGAGATTCGAAAATTGAGTGTGTGCCTTTGGTACCTTAGCGGCGTTGCCTATATCATTGATACCTTTTATATTGGCTGCTTTATTTACGTTTCATTTGTATGTTCTGAGGTAAATAAAAATGAATTAAGGCTACTCATTAATAGCGCCCAACGTTGTGACAAGTTCAATTTCATTTGCCCTGCGAAATATAGCGCAGTCTGTACCGTTTCACGTATCTGAGTATTAGTCCAAGCTTCATGTAGTGGGGCAAAATATTCTGTGAGCGCACCAATCTCAAACAGTTGTTGCCAGTATACCTGCGGTGATAGCTGCATGGTTGCACGGCTAGATTCTTGCCAAATGCGCTCTGCACTTAAATGCGCAAGCTCTCCAGAGTCAACTAATTGGCGCATCAACGTCAAAGTTTCATCAGCAATGACAAAACCTAGGTCATAATAACGGCTATAGAAGCGAGCGGTTCGAAGCACTCGTAGGGGGTCTTCGCTAAATGCATCTGATACATGATGCAAGGTTTTACTGTCTATATCAGCCATGCCACCATAATAGTCAATGACGTCACCGTTGATAGGCGTATCATCAGTTAAGCTGGTGACTTCTACCGCCATGGCATTAATCGTCAAGTCTCGACGTTGTAGATCCTCTTTTAAGCTGACATCAGGACTGGCATGTACGCTAAAGCCTTTATACCCCAAGCCTTCTTTGCGTTCAGTGCGTGCCAGTGCGTATTCTTCATGGCTACTAGGATGCAAAAATACAGGGAAATCTGCACCCACTTGCTGAAACCCTGCATCAAGCATTTCTGCAACAGTTGCACCAACGACGACAAAATCTTTATCTTTAATAGGACGTGCTAACAGTTGATCGCGTACCGCGCCGCCGACAAGGTAAATTTGCATGAATGCCTCTATCTTTTATTTTTATTGAGCAAGTGATGACTGATACTGAATAAGGCTACGTTGCGTCTTAGCCAATGTATAACAAGCAAAAAAAACCAGACAACGCTATTTAATAGCATTGACTGGTTTTAGTATAGCAGACAGTCTCTATAAATGAATAACAGAGACCATCTCGATAATACATACTACTAGGTAGCGCAGGATATATTACTGATTTTCGCTCGCCAAATCTTGAGCTTCAGTAACGGAAAGAGCAGTCATATTGACGATACCACGTGCAGTTGCTGATGGTGTGAGAATATGTACCGGTTTGCTAGTACCTAATAAAATAGGACCAATAGAGGCGCTACCAGTTGCTGTCTTGAGTAAGTTAAAGGCAATATTTGAGGCGTCAAGTGTTGGTAAGATGAGCAGATTTGCAGCACCTTTCAACGGACTTGATGGCATGTTGTTTAAACGAATATGTTCATTCAACGCGGCGTCACCTTGCATCTCGCCGTCGAATTCAAAGTCTACATTCATATCTGTCAGCAGTTCATAGACCTTGCGCATTTTCACAGCACTGGTGCGATTTGAAGCGCCAAAGTTAGAATGAGAAACGAGCGCGACACGTGGTGTAATGCCAAAGCGACGTAATTGATCAACCGCCAAGACAGTCATTTCAGCCAATTGTTCAGCCGTTGGATCTTCGTGGATATAAGTATCGGCGATGAAAATATTACGATCTTGCATGAGTACCGCATTCATAGCATAGAAGTCGTTCACACCTTCTTTTTTGCCAATAACGCTTTGTACATATTTTAAGTGCAACTGATAATGGCTAAACGTACCACATACCATGCCATCTGCAGCGCCATTTTCGACCAATAGTGAACCGATCAACGTGGTCTTACGACGAACATCACGACGAGCAAGTTCAATACTCACACCAAGACGTTTGTTCTTCTCGTAGTAACCCTGCCAGTAGTCTTTATAACGAGGATCGTCATCGATATTGACGATAGAGATGTTCACACCATCTTTTAGACGTAACCCTAGTTTTTCGATATTGGCTTCGATGACTGAAGGACGACCAATTAAAATAGGTTGTGCTAGCTTTTCATCAACGACCACTTGCACAGCAAGTAAGATATTATTGTCTTCACCTTCACAGTAAACGATACGTTTTGGATCGGCTTTAGCGCGAGCAAAGATTGGTTTCATCACGAATGCAGAGTTATAGACAAACTCAGACAGACGCTGACGATAAGCTTGCATATCAGCGATAGGTAAGGTTGCAACGCCTGAGTCCATCGCAGCTTGAGCGACCGCAGACGCGATCTCGATGATTAGGTTTGGCTCTAAAGGTCCTGGAATCAGGTAATCACGACCGAAACTTTGCATTTTTTCAATGTTTCTAGCGCTGGTGGTTGGCGTTGCTTCAACGTGTGCCATCGCAGCGATAGCTCTTACACAAGCGACTTTCATCTCTTCGTTAACAGTCGTGGCACCAACATCTAATGCGCCGCGGAAGATGTAAGGGAAGCATAAAGCGTTGTTTACTTGGTTTGGATAGTCTGAGCGACCCGTTGCCATGATGACATCTGGACGTACGGCGTGCGCCAATTCTGGCATGATCTCAGGCGTTGGGTTAGCAAGTGCAAAGACGATAGGGTCTTTTGCCATACGGCGAACCATATCTTCAGATAACGTGCCAGGCATCGATAGACCAAGGAACATATCGACATCATCCATCACTTCGTCGATAGTGGTCGCAGTCGTCTCACGGGCATAGCGCTGTTTGGTTTCGTCAAGATTTTCACGAATGGTGGTGATGATACCGCGTGAATCTGAAACAAAGATATTATTTTTGTTCACCCCAAGTGCGCAAATAATATCTAAACAAGAAATAGCTGCAGCACCAGCACCTGAACAGACGATTTTAATCTCTTCGATTTTTTTGCCAGTAATCAATAGCGCGTTGAGCATCGCTGCTGCAACAATGATTGACGTACCATGTTGGTCATCATGAAATACTGGAATATTCATGCGCTTACGTAATTCACGCTCAATTTTGAAACATTCTGGTGCTTTGATGTCTTCTAGATTGATGCCACCGAAAGTAGGCTCAAGAGAGGCAACAGCTTCGATGAATTTGTCTGGATCATTTGTGCAATTTCAATATCAAACACATCGATACCTGCGAATTTTTTGAATAGAACCCCTTTACCTTCCATTACAGGCTTCGATGCCAATGGCCCGATATTACCTAGACCCAGTACCGCTGTACCGTTGGTGATAACACCAACCAAGTTGCTACGGGCGGTATATTTAGCCGCTAACGTCGGATCTCTTTGAATCTCAAGACAAGGAACTGCCACACCTGGTGAATAGGCAAGTGCTAAGTCACGTTGGTTTGCCAACTGCTTAATAGGGGTGACAGAGATTTTGCCTGGACGTGGGAACTCATGATAATGTAAGGCAGCTTGTTCAAACTGCTCTTTTTCTGTACTAAGGTTATCCGTATTCAAAGTGGTATCGTCATTCATAATAATTGCCATGGTTAGAATAAATTGGAATAAAGTAAATGGAGATAAAAATAACGTTTTACCCTCAAAAAATCATGGAATGATAATCATCTAAGGGCAAACGTGACGCTAAACAGTTAATAATTCAAAGTGTCAGGATTAGCGATTAAGCATTGAGCCAAAAAAGTAATCTAGCAAAAACAGTTATTCTAGCACTATTGCCAATTCACTGCCTAGTCAGCTGCCGTGAACGGCGAGAATAATATAGTAAAATGATATTCATTATTTAGCCAATTAATAATGCCAAAAAATAGGGTTAAATATCAACCTTAATCTTATAATGTTTCAAAATATTACAGAATAGCAGTTTAATAACATATCATTAAGACGAGCAACTAATCGGCATTTTCGGCGCATGTGGGGTAGGCGGCATCGTGTCAAGAAGGGTAGCGATTGCTTGTACCTGATAAGGGTTAGCCAGTAAATCGAATACTCGACTCACTTCTTCGAACTGTTCTTGTTCTGCTGCCGTAATGGCACGCTGCGCCATACTATTACGCAGTACATAAACAGGATTATTGTGCTGCATATCATCGATAACTTGCTCAAGTGGCAGCTGCTGTATTTGAGCTATATAACGAGTCGACCAATCTTGCCAGACTTGTTGGGCATCATCGCTAAGCTCATTCATCATGGTTGACAATAGCTGCTCTTCATAATGGTGCTCATCTGGCGCGACCAAACTGAGTAGCGCACGAAAGCTATTGGTATAGTCCAGCAAGTTGTCTTCTAACAAGGTTAACCATTCGAAAGCCAAGGTTAGACTCTCTTTTGCATGCGGCAGCCCAAGTCTACGACAAAGCCCTTGCTGATAGTGCTGCATAAATGTGGCTTCATAAGGCGCTAGACAGTCTGCTAACGCCTCACGTGTTACGCCCTCTAAGCGCATAAAATGTGGCAGCCAAGCATTGAGATTCCAGTGACCAATAGCAGGTTGATTCTGATAAGCGTAGCGACCAGTATGATCAGAGTGGTTGTTGATCCAAGCAGGATTAAAACGCTCCATAAAACCAAATGGACCAAAGTCTAAGGTGCTACCAGTGATAGAGAGGTTGTCAGTATTCATCACGCCATGAGCAAAGCCAATCAGTTGCCAGTCAGCAATCATTCGTGCGGTTCGCTCAACCACCGTGGTTAAAAATGTCAGTATGGGAGCGTCACTATCACGGCACTCTGGATAATAAGTGTCGATCATATAATCAGTGAACTCAGCGAGTAAATCAGGAGCAAAGCTGGCAATCCACTCGATATGACCTAAGCGAATATGACTATCAGCCACGCGCATCAATGCCGCACCTGCTTCCATGCGCTCACGGCGCACCCTCGTATCGGAGACAACAAATCCCAAAGCATTAGAGGAAGGAACACCTAATTGTGTAAGGGCATGACCACATAAATACTCGCGAATGGTACTACGCAGGACAGCACGCCCATCACCCATCCGCGAATAAGGCGTCAGACCAATGCCCTTAAGGTGCAAGTCTTGCAATTGATTATTGTGATCGAGCACTTGTGCCATCAGCAAGCCGCGCCCATCACCCAATTGACCTGCCCATTGCCCAAATTGGTGACCCGCATAAACCATGGCCAATGGCTTAAAATCCGCTGGCACGTATTGACCACTGAGTATCTCTACCCAATGTGTCATCAGATCTTCATCATCTGTCCAGCCTAACTGCTGCGCAACTTGCATGTTGAAGTGTCCAGCACGTGGATTGTCCAGCGGCGTCGGCGGTTGCTCATGATAAAGGCGTGTGTCTAGATTGATATAGGTATTTTGATAGCGCATACAAGCCGTTCCTGCTTTTGAAGTATAAGTAAAGTGTAGGGGCGATAAAAGCACTATAGCATAGCCTTGATATTACATCGTTTCACTCTGTCCATCTCTTGTAATAGCGCACCCAAAAACCATGAGCAATATTGAATGCATTTAGCCTATTAAACAAAGATATTGCTTCCACTTGTCCTTTTTATTTTCATAAATCAATGTTCGACACGATCTATAAAGGATGAGCAAAAAAATCCCTCTATCTGTAGCAGATAGAGGGAAGGAGAAGCTTTACAATTATCGTTCATCACAAAGGTAATAAAATACAGTTTAATAATCAGCGATTATGCCGCTTTTTTACTTATGCCGATAGAGCGAAACGCAGTTTTTAAATTGCTATTATGCTCAAGAATTTTTTGTTCAATTTTGGCATAGTCATGCTTTAGCTCATCTTCCACTTCATGCAAGCGATCGGCATATTCTGTCTTTTTCAGCTCAATCGTTTTGGCTTTGAGTGCTTGCCATTCTTCAACAGTCTGCATAAAGGCATCATATTCAAACTTAATACGATCTTGGAAGCTTTTCATGGCATGAGGAAGATCAAGACCGCCCACTGCTGCCGTATCAATCTGCTGCTGTGCCGCTTTAAATTGCATTTGTACTTCTGCATGCTTGATAGTGGTGTCATCAACGGTACGTAGCTCACTGGTTAAGCCCAGCTTCGACAAGCCAGCAATCAACCATTTAGTAGGATCATACTGCCACCATTTTACACCGTTACGATAATCGTATTGGAAAAAGTGATGGTAGTTATGATAACCCTCACCCCACGTAAATATAGCTAAGAAGAAGTTATCACGGGCAGTATTGGTATCCGTATAAGGACGCGTGCCAAACATATGACAGAGCGAATTAATAAAGAAGGTAAAGTGGTGCGTCAGTACCAGACGTAGTAAGCCTACGATGACTAAAGTACCCCAAACATCACCCAATAACCAACCGATCGCAGCGACCACACCGATGTTCAATGCCGCAACCCAGAGACCATAATATTTATGCTGAATCTGTAAGGTTCTATCTTTGGTTAGGTCAGGGATATTTTATAGTCAAATTTACCGCTAGGATAATTGCGTAGCATCCAGCCCATGTGACTAAAGAAAAAGCCACGCTTTGCTGAGTACGGGTCTTCTAAGCGGTCATCGACATGACGATGATGCGTACGGTGACCAGAAACCCAATCAAACGCTGAACCTTGTACGGCAAAGGTAGAACCTAGCAATAAAAAGTTTTTGACAATCGGGTGCGCTTTATAAGCACGATGCGATAGCAGGCGATGGTAACCCGCCGTAATACTAATGCCTGTCCATACCATAAAGGCACCAAATACGCCCCAAACTGGCGCGCTAACATCATGAGTAAACAAATACCATGGTGTAATGATCGCAGCAGCAATAGGTGTGGCTACTAGAATAGTCGCTGGAATCCAGTTGATCGGCGCTTTTGTAAACTCAAACTCGCGCATATCAATGCTGTCTTCTTTAGTAGCGACATCTTGCTCTCCCGCAGCATGAGCGTAGTTGCGTTTGGCAAAGGCGGCTCATTAAGCGAGCTTGCAGTTTTACTCTCGTCAAAACGTGTCTTAAAACGTGTGGCTTGAGTGCTGGCGGCTTTGATAAGCGTATCACCAGATTTGATAGCGAAACGTAAGCCTTTAAGCGGTAAGCCAAGTGCTTTTTTTGCAATCATATAATATCCCTAACGGTATTAATTTAAGCCTATATGATACCTTAAAAAATCAATAAAGTGAACAGTTATACACTGTAAAAATATTGCTAAATAACAATAACTTGTATTGATTATGGAATGTATTAACGAAAATAATGGATGACTTATCAGGCATTGAGGAGAAGTGTAAGTAACACCGTAGATATGTAGATGATTTTAAATAAATGAAATGAAGGCGATGCTTATTAACCCAGCAGTAAATAACTCGGAAAATCAGTGATGATGACGTCAGCTTGCCATGCGATCAGCTGTTTAATCGTGTCAATATCATTGACCGTCCACGCACTCACTGGCAAGCCATAACGGTGGCTATGTTTAATGACTGCTCGACTAATCAGCGGATAGTGGATACCTAGCTGAATACAGCCAAGTTGCAAGGCGGTATTCGGCGCAGTCATTAAGACTTCAGGTGTGCGAATGAGCAAGCCGCGAGAGATATGCTTTAGTAATGGATGACGTTGCAAGCGAACATGTAGCTCTACATCAAAGCTGGTCAGCACAATGGGTAGTTTGGCAAGTGGGCTATCGATGAGGTTGCGTGTCAATGCTTTTACCAATTTAGCATAATCAGTACGGTCATGCGTTTTAATCTCCAGTTCAATATCAGTAAAGCCCTTTAGCAACGGTGCTACCTGCCCTAATGTCATAATCTGATGACCAAACTGCGAATGGCGTTGAATCTCAGTAAGATTTAACTGATCAACACGCGCTTGCTGACCACACATGCGTTGCAGCTTGTCATCATGAAACACGATTAAATGACCATCCGCACTCAGTTGTACATCAAACTCAACCCCTGCTAGACCCTGAATGTTAAGACGTTGAGCGTACTCAAAGCCTGAAAAGGTATTTTCTAATGCTTCGCCGCGCGCACCGCGATGACCCAATAAAAGCGTGTTTTCGAAATTTATCATAATTTATATGGTTGGTTAGTGATACGCGCAATCATATAGTGCTAAAACAACAGCGTCTAATAAAATTTGCTCGATAGAGCAATATTAATATGTGGTTCCTTTTATCCAAAAACTTTATAGATATGAGCTGAGCGAAATCTTAGAATAGGTTTACTGTTTGTCAAACATTCAACAGACCCTAGTTGATCGCGGTAGTCTAAAAGCGTATTTACAGCGAATTCATAAGTATGTATTTGTTATGTTTTTGCAACTAAATACAGGTTTTACCTATAATGAGGGGCGTTATTTGTATATCCATGGGCTACACTAATGAACATTTTATTTAAACACCGTATAATAATCTGGTTTTCAAACCTAGGGCAGCTAGGGTTGCGGTTTGAACATCAATCACTGTCCATCAGTGGCGGTACGTATTAGTAAATTGGGAGCAAAAGAAATATGAGCGTAGCAAATAAAAACGTGAGCAAGTGGTATAAAGTGGCTGGTATTGGCATGGTATGTGGTTTAGCGCTTGCTGGCTGTGATCGCTCAGAGAAGGAAGATACCACCGAGACGGCAGAGCTCACAGAGCAAGAGTCTGCGTCTACTGAAAACACCGCAGCTACTGCGGTGAGCTGTGATGACCCAATGGTACAAGATCGTCTCAAAACGGCTCTAAAAAACACGCTCAATCAACAAGCACAAACGCTGGCTGCCAACTACGCAAATGATGCAGATCAGTCTCGCTAGCGGCGCTATCACTAATAAAACCAACGGCATTGTGATTGATGTACAAAATGCTGCAGTTTTACAAGCAGCCAATGACAATGGTATGACGACTTGTCAGGCAAGTGTGAGCATGACGTTGCCAAGCGAAGATTTGTATCAAGCCAGTCAAGTACAAGCAGCCAACAATCTGCCGAGCCTACAATCACGCTTAGCGCAAAAAATATTCGTATCAACAATAACATGTTGGTTGATGATGCCTTTACCTATGTCGTTGGTACTCAAGGCGGTCAAGTACGCACACGTATTGCTGGGCAGCCAGCATTGATTACTGTGGTCGCCGATGTGATGGCAGGTTCTGTATTTAAATCAGCGATGGATGAGCAGCGCGCCCAACGTAGCACTGAACGCCGTGCAGCACAAAACGATGACAGTCAGTCAGCACCCGTTCGTCAGCCTCAAGTAGTCAAGCCAGTTGAGCCGATTCGTCCTACTCAGCCTGCCACGCCGCCGACTATTAACAATCCAAGCAGTAGTAATACGGATAGCAGCGCATCAGCCACTCCTGAGGTTAAAACCCCAGCCACACCAGCTGTACCGAAATCAGTACCTAAAGATGAAAGTATCGATATGGTCATTATTGAAGATGACAGCGCTACTTACTAATTAGTAAGATTTAAGCTGTTCTCGAACCATGTTTTCGTTACTGAATAGTATCGCTTAGTCAGTAAAAAGCCCGCAGTGTTAAGGTTGCGGGCTTTTTTATATTTTATTCTAGGGCTTGATTCTAGGGTGTTATTTTAGCGTTTTAGTCCACTGAAGTAGTCCTGCGCAATTATTTTTATCAGCGAATTTTTGTAATACCTGACTGTCCCATAAGACTTCAGAGACTTTGTTGGGATCTGTACAAAAGCGAGCAGCGACAAACAACCAATCCGATAAGCGATTGATAAAGCTCACGGCCGTACTGCGAATCGCTTGTGGTCGCTCTTGTTGTAATAGCACTGCTTGGCGCTCAGCACGGCGACAGACCGTCCGCGCAACGTGTAGTTGGCTGACCAATACTGAACCTGTGGGCAAGATAAAATCTTTTAGCGGCGGCAAGGTCGTATTCATCGCATCAATTTGCTGTTCTAACCATGTAATGTGAGTGGCATTGACGCCTTCATATTCTGGCATAGCCAGCTCACCACCGATATTAAACAATAAATGCTGAATGATGACTAACGCTTGAGAAAATTCTTTTTCTATAGATTGCCCTTTATTATGCTGTAACTGAGCACGTACCAGACCAATGTGTGAGTTAAGCTCGTCGATATCACCCATTACGCTAAATAGATTGTCTGCTTTGCTGACGCGGCTGCCATCTGCCATGCCAGTGCTACCGTCATCTCCAGTACGCGTATATATTTTGCTTAAACGATTGCCCATATCTAAATCCTTAACAGTTTTTTATGATTGAATGAGGTTAGTTGCGGGCTCATTGTAGTATTTTATGGCTGTTTTCGCTAAGATAATGGGTTAGGTTTTATGTTGCCGCTATTTTTACAGTTATAGCGACCATAGTCAGTACTGTTTAATATCCAAACATTGATTATATTTTTGTTTTTATTTTATCTATTTCATTTATATTAAAAGGCTTTTTAACCATGACCACACCACTTGCCGATGCGATGTCTCAGCTTGCTATTCATGACTCACTGACTGGCGGAAAACGTCAGTTTGTACCACTCAAATCAGGGCAAGTAGGCATGTATGTGTGCGGTATGACCGTTTATGATTATTGTCATATTGGGCATGCGCGGGTGATGGTTGGTTTTGACATGGTAGTGCGCTGGTTGGCTCAGTTAGGCTATGACGTTAATTATGTGCGCAATATCACCGATATTGATGACAAGATCATCGCTCGTGCCACCGAAAACGGCGAAGAGATTGGTACGTTAACGCAGCGTTTTATTGAAGCCATGCACGAAGATGCAACCGCTCTTGGCTGCGAGATGCCAGACGCTGAGCCGCGCGCGACTGATCATATCGATGATATGCAGCAAATGATTGAGACCTTGGTCACAGGTGACTATGCGTACGCAGGCGACAATGGTGATGTCTACTATGCCGTCGATAATTTTGCAGATTATGGTAAATTGTCTAAGCGCAATCTCGATGAGATGCAAGCAGGTTCACGTGTCGATGTCGAAAATGATAAGCGCAATCCGTTTGATTTTGTCTTATGGAAGGCGGCAAAACCTAATGAGCCACAATGGGCGTCACCATGGGGTCAAGGGCGTCCAGGTTGGCATATCGAATGCTCAGCGATGTCGACTAAGTGCTTAGGTAGCACCTTTGATATTCATGGCGGTGGTCATGACTTGCAATTTCCGCATCACGAAAACGAGATAGCGCAGTCTGAAGCCGCGACTGGCTGTGAATACGCGCGTAACTGGATGCATGTCGGTTTCATTAATGTCGATGGCGAAAAAATGTCCAAATCGTTGGGTAACTTTTTTACCATTCGTGACGTGATGACAAAATATCTGCCTGAAACGGTGCGCTTTTTCTTATTATCAAGCCATTATCGCAGCCAAGTCAATTTTTCTGACAACGCATTGGATGAAGCACATAATAGCCTAAGCAGATTATATAATGCGTTAAAATTGGCCGAACAACAAAAAGGGCAGACGCTCGTAGTCAGTGATACGCTGATAAAGGATGCTTATAGTAGCAGTGCCGGACAAGATTTCATCAAAGCCATGAACGATGATTTTAATAGTTCAACGGCAATTAGTGTACTGTTTGGGCTGGCGCGCGACATTAATAAAGCCATTAAAGCTGAAGAGGTAGACACTGCATGGCAATTAGCAGAGCAGCTCAAAGCATTGGCACAGGTACTCAATATTTTGCAGCAGCCAGTTCAACAGTTTTTGCAAGCAGTGATTGGTGACAAGGCGGATGATGGTTTAACCGATGACACTATCGATGGTTTAATCATTGAGCGTGCGGATGCCAAAACCAATAAAAACTTTGCGCGTGCTGATGAGATACGTGAGCAGCTAAAAGATGCTGGTATTGAGCTTGAAGATAGCCGTGCTGGCACAACATGGCGCCGTGCTTAAGGCAATCATGTTACAGAACACCCATATAGATAGTTATAAACTAAGTCAGCTTTGAGCTGGCTTTTTTTATAGGCTAAACTAGGGTATGTCATCATTCTAAAAATGGTGCTAAGAACAAGATAAATTGCAGTCAAACCATAAATGAAGCTAAATTGGCTATGTAATATATGTAAGCACAAGCTTTGTAGGCAAACTTCAAGAGATGCAAACATCAAGTGAATTAATGGCTTTTAAAATATGAATATTCTCAAAAAAAGCATTGTTGGCGGTCATCGTATAGCAATTGATACCGACAGTGACCACTATGCTAACCCCCAGCGTTGGAATATGCGCGCCAGTACCTTGTCATTACTATTGGTTTTTTTTATAGTCAGCATGAGTGCTGTGTTTGCACCCGCTAATGCCGCAAGCACTAGTGATAGGCAAAGCGATAGCGAACAAGCTGTGGATGAGCAGTCTAGCTCGTCATCGAATTCAGTCAGCAAGCCCGATAATCTGGCTGAATATGCCACTCAAAAAATCAATACAATTAAAGACGAAAGCCTCAGCATCTCTGGCGTTGCAGAAGAAATATTTGATCCTACCGAGCGCAATGCAGTAGAGCAAGCGGGTAATTTGCAAGGCGATTCTGGACTGACGGGTGAATACAATGAAAGTTATTATTTGCTAGACAAGCTCAATGTAGGCTTACCGCCGTTGTCTGAGCTGCCAAATTTGACCACGCCACTGGCGACTTTAGAGTTTTTTCAGTCAGCGGTCATGAAGCAACAATACGACTTGGCTGCTTATGCACTTAACATGAATTTAATCGATCAGAAAATTCAGCGTAACCACGCGCTTGAGCTATCAAAACGGTTGGATTTTTTGTTAACGGAAAAAGAGCTTTACGTTTTTGATGATCTGCCAGATCGCCCAGATGGTTTAATCGAGCCGCCACTTGGCAATACCAGTAGTATCATGGGTATCCCTAGACGTTCGATTCAGCTAGGCTATATCGACTATCGTGAGCGCCGTGTCCCCATCTATTTGCAAAGAGTACGGGTTGGTGAAGCTGCGCCTATTTGGGTGTTTTCTGCACAGACCGTTGATAATATCGACAATCTCTATGAGCAATATCATCCAGCGGAATTTGAGCGTTATTTACCTGGATGGTTAAAACTTAAGATTTTCAGTATCGCACTATGGGAGTTTTTGGCATTAGCACTGTTTTTCTTAGTGACCATGGGAGTAGGATGGTTGCTCAGTAAAGGCACGGAAAAAATCATCAGCCGTTATATTGACGATGAAAAATACAGCAATTATGTTGGTAGTACTAATGGCGTGGCAGATTTGGTTAATAAGCTGACCGTGCCGTTGACTTTTACCATCAGTTTTTTGCTCGTCTTTACTTTAGTGTCAGGCGGCTTTCCTTATTTGGATGCGGTAGCTTCATCGACTCGTCCGCTTATCTGGATTGGGCTAGTATTTAGCACCTTATGGCTTGGCATTCGCGTTATTAACTTTTTTGCTAATCGCTATCAAAGCCTACAAATTGAAAATCTGGCTGAAGAGCACTTTGATAAAGAGCGCCGTCGCCGTACTTATGTATCGATATTTCGCCGCGTCTTTATTTTTGTCATGATTTTGGGCAGTATTTGGATTGGTCTCAGTGAATTTGCCAACATGGAAGGTCTTGGCAAAACGCTATTGACCTCGGCTGGTATCGCAGGCGTGGTCATCGGAATTGCCGCGCAGCCGATACTGGGTAACATTATTGCTGGGGTACAGGTGGCCGTGACCCAGCCGGTACGGATTGGCGACAGTGTGATAATGGATGGCAATTTTAGTACCGTTGAAGACCTGCGTTATACGTATGCGGTACTCAAAACATGGGATGAACGTCGATTAATCGTGCCGATGCGTGAACTGATCACCGAAACGGTAGAAAACTGGTCACATACAGAAGTACATCAGACCTGTCCTGTGTTTTTATATGTCGATTATGGTGCAGATATTGATGCCATTCGCCAGCAATTTATATCGGCGGTCAAAGACAATAAGCTTTGGGACAACAAAACTGAGCCTGAAATGTTTGTCGTTGAGGTGACTGCCAACATTATTCACCTGCGCGGCGCTGTTTCAGCGGTAGGTCCTATAGAAGCATGGACACTGGCCTGTGAGATACGTGAGCAGATGTTGAATTTATATAGCAAACAAAAGCTTATCTGCCTGCTGAACGTTTGATATTGAAGGGTCAAGACCAGTAACCAACGATTGAGTGTATTTTCTATGCTTTTAAATAGCTGGGCTTTACAGATGTCGATATTGATAGACAAGCGCTAGCAAAATAAGCTGACAAATATAGCATGCGATTTGTCTGATTATTTGTTATAATATGGCGTTATTTTTAAGGGATAAATGAGCGATTAAGAGTAGGGGCGCGCTATATTTGTGCAAACTTATTAGCATCAATCAATGGCAATTTTCGAGTGTCTCTGTTTGTTTAATCACAAACACCGACTGGTTCATTGCTGATTATCTAAAACTTTGTGATACGAGGTCTTTAATTTTAAGACTTTAGCTTCATAAAGTCATATCGGTGATTTTGGTTGATTGTCTTAATGCCAAAAATATCCCACCCATCAAAATAACCACCACTAGGGGTCTGTATGTTGCGAATTGTCGATGAAGCCTTAACCTTTGATGACGTTTTATTGTTGCCAGCTTATTCTGAAGTCTTGCCAAAAACTGCCGATCTGACTACCCGTTTGACCAAAAATATCACGCTGAATCTACCGCTGATTTCTGCCGCGATGGATACCGTGACCGAATCTGAAATGGCCATTACGATGGCACAGTTAGGCGGTATGGGTATCTTGCACAAGAGCATGGATATCGCCAAGCAAGCCACACAAGTACGTCGCGTCAAAAAATTTGAAGCAGGTACGGTCGTAGATCCGATCACTGTGCATCCAGAGATGACGATTGGTGATCTGCTACAGCTGACGCAAGATATAATATCTCAGGCGTACCTGTGGTAGAAAGAGGTACTGATAATGTCGTGGGTATTGTGACTCACAGAGATTGGCGCTTTGAAACCAATCTGTCTTTGCCAGTCAGCAAAATCATGACGCCAAAAGATCAGTTGGTCACAGTACATGAAGGTGAAAGCAATGAAAACATCAAGCGTCTGCTACATGAACACCGCATTGAAAAAGTCATTGTTATCGACGATCATTTCCGCTTACGTGGTTTGATTACGGTTAATGATTTTGCAAAAGCTGAAAACAATCCAAATGCTTGTAAAGATGAGCAAGGTCGTCTACGTGTTGGTGCTGCTGTTGGTACTGGTGCAGATACCCAAGCGCGTGTTGAAGCGTTAATCGCTGCTGACGTCGATATCATCGTGGTTGATACCGCACATGGTCATTCAAAAGGCGTGATTGATAAGGTGTCTTGGATTAAAAAGCACTATCCACACGTACAAGTCATCGGTGGCAACATCGCAACAGGTGATGCTGCACTTGCACTACGTGATGCAGGCGCTGATGCGGTAAAAGTCGGTATTGGCCCTGGTTCTATCTGTACGACGCGTATCATCGCTGGTATCGGTGTGCCGCAAATCTCAGCCATCGATAACGTCGCTAGCGCATTAAAAGACAGTATTCCACTGATTGCTGATGGCGGTATTCGCTATTCAGGTGATATGGCAAAAGCCATCGCCGCTGGTGCTTCGTGCATCATGGTAGGCTCATTGATGGCTGGTACTGAAGAAGCGCCGGGTGAAGTTGAGCTGTTCCAAGGTCGTTACTACAAAGCTTACCGCGGTATGGGTAGCCTTGGTGCGATGTCAGGCTCAAATGGCTCATCAGATCGTTACTTCCAAGATGCTAAAGATGGCGTAGAAAAATTAGTACCAGAAGGTATCGAAGGCCGAGTTCCTTATAAAGGTCCAGTTGCTGGTATTGTTAATCAGTTGGTTGGTGGTTTGCGCTCATCAATGGGTTATACTGGCTCTGCGACCATCGAAGATATGCGTACCAATCCGCAATTCATTAAGGTGACATCGGCGGGTATGAAAGAGTCGCATGTCCATGATGTACAAATCACCAAAGAAGCACCGAACTATCGTGTGAATTAAAAGGTGTTTTATAATCCTGCATTATGTCAACGATAGCTGTTTTGCAGGGCTGCAGTGACCTTAAGATACAAACAGCCAACAATGCCTTGTTATTGTTGGCTGTTTTTTTTGTAAAATACACAAGCGGATTATAATAATAACTACTTAGACTGTTTATACGTTATTGTTTGCGTATTCGTCTGGTTTTCACTCTTAGATTTGGGAGCATACATAATGAGCTACTTTGGCACCGATGGTATTCGCGGAAAATTCGGTGAGTCGCCGATCACACCAGACTTTATTTTAAAGTTGGGCTATGTGACGGGATGTGTGCTGATAGAGAATAATGACAATCCTGCTCGCAAGCCAAGCGTGGTCATTGGTAAGGATACGCGGCTGTCAGGCTATGTTATCGAAGGGGCATTGCAAGCGGGGTTTAATGCCGCTGGTGTTGATGTGCATATGCTTGGACCATTACCCACACCAGCGATTGCGCATTTGACCCGTAGTTTTAATGCAGATGCTGGGGTGGTTATTTCAGCGTCGCACAACCCTTACTATGATAACGGTATCAAGCTGTTTTCAGGTGATGGCAAAAAGCTGACTGATGAGATGCAAAGCTCTATTAATGACAAGCTAAAAGCGATTATGAGTGCCTCTGAGGCGGACAATAACGTGATCATGCCTATTCTTGATCCAGCACAATTGGGGAAAAACAATCGAATTAATGATGCCAAAGGTCGCTATATCGAATTCTGTAAAGGCAGTTTTCCCTATCAGTACGACTTGAGTCATCTGACTGTCGTTGTAGATTGTGCCAATGGTGCAGGCTATAGCGTGGCACCGAGAGTCATGCGTGAGTTGGGTGCCAATGTGATTGCTATTAACAATACGCCTGATGGCATCAATATCAATGCCGACTGCGGCTCTACTCACCCTGAAGGCTTACAGAAAGCAGTGATTGAGCACGAGGCAGATGTCGGTATCGCACTAGACGGTGATGGTGATCGTATTGTGATGGTTGATGAGGCTGGTAATCTGGTCGACGGCGATGGCATTTTATACGTACTTGCTACCCAAGGTCAGACTAAGGCGAAAGGTGTGGTTGGTACGCTGATGAGTAACATGGGCTTAGAGCTGGCGCTCAAAGCGGCAGATATTAAATTTACGCGTGCAAAAGTAGGCGATCGTTATGTGATGCATGAGCTTGAAGCGAATGGCTGGATACTGGGCGGCGAACCATCGGGTCATATTCTATGTTTAGATAAGAGTCGTACGGGTGATGCCATTATCGCCGGCTTGCAAGTGCTTGCGGTGATGGAAGCACGTGGTAAAGCGCTAAGTGATTTGACCGAAGGCTTTGAAAAATTGCCACAAAAACTGGTCAATGTGCGCTTAAGTAAAATGCAAGATCCGTTTGAGCATGAAGAGCTGGTTGCTGCTTTTGCAAAAGCACAGGCTACTTTAGAGGGTCGCGGTCGTCTGCTCATTCGCCAATCAGGTACAGAACCTATGATACGTGTGATGGTTGAGTCGGATGATGAAATAGAATGTGATGTATTGGCAAATGATTTGGCTGACCATATCAAAGCAGTATTGGGTTAAAGTCATAATATAGTTTATATAAATAAGGAATATGAGCATGGATTTTACCGATCAGCGATTGTCATACGAAAAAGGTGAGCTTGATCAACAGTCCGTCCCAGACTCTCCATTTGAGCTACTAAAAGAATGGATGAATGAGGCAATAGCACAAAAGGTTCAAGAGCCTTATGCGATGAGTCTGGCGACGTGCGGTGCTGATAATAAACCTAGCGTACGCATCGTACTTATGCGTGAGATTACTGAAAATGGTGTGGTTTTTTACACCAATTATGAAAGTGCTAAAGGTCAAGATATTGCCGAAAACCCGAATGCCGAAGCGCTATTCTTTTGGCACGAGCTGGAGCGTCAAGTACGTATTAGTGGCAGTATTGCTAAAATCGATGCTAATAAGTCAGCTGCTTACTTTCAAAAGCGTCCTCACGACAGTCAAGTGGGTGCGTGGGTCAGTCAACCGCAAAGTGGTGAAGTTGCTGATCGTGAGGTGATGCAAGCCAAGTTTGATGAGCTGCAAAACCAGTATCCAGAAGGTAGCCAAGTGCCAACACCAGCGTTTTGGGGTGGTTACGAGATTAGCATTCATGAGATTGAGTTTTGGCAAGGTCGTGCCAATCGTATGCATGACCGTATGTCTATACTAAAGACAATGGTGAAAGCTGGACTACCAAGCGCCTTTTGCCTTAAACATATTTGCTACTTATTATTTAGATATGAGTAGAGAGTAGTTTCTCTAGGTGCTGTTGCTGCTCTAAACAGCAACAGCGCCTAATTTTATTAAAAGCTTTATGGTATAAGCTCGAGTACTTGCGACTTTTTTAGCTTTCCTGGGAAGTTTCCTGTAAATATACGGCAATATAAAGTTTTGTCGTTCTCTAAGTATGCTGAAGAATCAAGTTTAATGCTATAGATGTATTGATCTGAAAGTGTGTCAGCAGTAGGTTTGGTGTTTTTAGGAATATTGCCGCTCAAATAATTATTCGAAGAGTAGTCAGGAATGTATTTATCACTATAGATTCGTTTATCGTTGATACAATGTATATAACTCCCTGTATTTCTAGTTGATTCACGTATTGAAAAATTAGCGTCTGATAAAAAAGTTATTTCATAATATGATGATGTCCGTTTAAATTCGACTAATTGAACTTCCGTGTTCTTATAATTTTTTATGCATCCTGATAAAATTAGTAAAGTGCTTAACCCTATTATTTTATGCCGCATTATCGTTCCTTTCATATAGTAAATTCATCATAAATTGACTGTAGGTGTAAGCAGCATAACAATTGATTGATAGTATCAAGATTTTCTTGCTCTAGTCTTACCATTTAAATAAGAGAAAGGCCGAGTTGCAGATATCCCTTTATTTTTTATTTTTTTGGGTGTCGACATCGACCGACACCGACATACCGGGGCGCAACTGAGCAAGCTCAGGTTGTCCTTGCTCCAAATCTATTCGTACCGGAATACGCTGAGCGATTTTAATATAGTTGCCAGTCGCAGGGTTTGATGCGCCTGCGCTAAATTCACTGCCAGTCGCTGGTGAGATATTGCTGACATGACCTCGAAACTTAACGCCGCCTAGCGCATCCACATGAATAGTTGCAGGCTCACCGACAGTCATATTTGCCACTTGGGTTTCTTTAAAGTTGGCGATAATCCACACGCCTTTTGGCACCACATACATGAGCTGTGTACCCGCGCTGACATATTGTCCCGCTTTGACGCTGACTTGACTCAGTTGTCCTGATTCAGGGGCAGTAATAATCGTATTGTCTAAATTAATCTGTGCTTGCTTAGCAACTGCTTCTGCATTTTTAATATTGGCATCGAGTGATGAGCGGCTACCACTGGTTTTTTTGCTAGCCTCAAGGGCGACTTGTAAATTGGCTTCTGCTTGCTGCACGCCAGCTTGTGCTTGAGCGAGCTGAGCTTGGGCATGAGCAACTTCTGCTTTGGATACTGCGCCAATCGCATCAAGTCCTTGGTAGCGCTTTACATCTTCGCGTGCACTATCAACGCTGACTTTGGCACTATATAAGTCCGCTTTACGTGCTTCGATTTGTGCCTGACTGGTACCCGTATCTTGCGCATTGCTTGAGCGGTCGGTCATAGCGACTTCGATATTGGCTTGTGCTTGTTCGAGCTGCTGCAAAAAGGCACGGTCGTCTATCTTGACCAATAAATCACCTGCTTGTACATTTTCAAAATCTTGCACTGCCACTTCTGTGACATAGCCAGAAACTTGCGGGCTGATAATCGTTGTTTGACCTTTTACAAAGGCATTATTAGTCTGCTGAACCGTAGGCGTAAAGGGCGGTAGCTTCCACGCATAAAGAATCAAAAGGACGCCAATAATGATTAGTGCAATCAATAAGCCTAGGTTAAAGTAAGATTTCTTTTTAGGCGACCAACCCGTAGCGTCAGGAATAGGCTCTTTTGGCGGCATTGGCGTTTCATCAGTATCAGCAACGGACGTTATTACCGAGTCCTCTGTTTTCGGTATAATCACAGTATCATCATTTTTTGATTGGTTTAGAGGCATCTCTATTGCTGCTGCCTTGGATGATGTCTGATTGTTTTTAGCAGTATTTTGGGTGGCATCTTGAGCGGTGTCTTGATTATGGTCATCAAGATCATTTAATTTGTCTTCGCTCATGATGCGCTCCTAATGAGATTAGTAAACATAGTGGATAACTTTTTAAAATATAGTAATTAGCATAAGAAGAAAAGGTAACAGCAAAAAATCGATATTATTGTCACCTGTTATTTTTTGCCCATCATTTCTGCCAATGCGGCAAGTTCTTTACCAAGTGGATTGCGTTTATGATAAAGGTAATAAAAATAAATCATCAATAAATATAGCGCAGTGATAGTGGCGCCCACGGCCATCAAAAAGAATAAATCGTCATAAGCGGCGACCGTTGCTTGACGTTGCACACCCTGTAGCATTTGGGTCATCGTAGCAGGATCAGTGGTATTCATTGAACTGACCATATCGGCATAATGTATCTGAGTACGAATGGTGGTAAATGCTTGAATACCTGCCGCGCCTGCCAAACCACCGACCGTTTGTGAAATACCAAAAATAACCGAAAAGCTAATAATATAGGCAGGTCCGTTAGCAATGGCGCGAAACATACCTTCAAATACCATTGGCCCCATAAAGTAAACGGCAGCAAAAGCGATTATAAACTGACTGAAATAGAACATATAAGGGGCAGAGTTTAGCGACACACCCGTATCTATCCATGCACCAATCGCAATCAAGGCAACTGCAAAAATCACGGGTCGGCGCAGATCCGTCGCTTTGGTGGTAAAAATGCTAATCACTAATGCCAGTATGCTAGCCACCAAGATGATGGCATAAAAAACAATCAGCTGGTCATTACCATAACCAAGGTTTGCTAATAATCCTGCGGCGCCCACACTTTGCTCAGACAGCAAAATACGCATGACGGCACCAGTAATCATAAAGGCAATAATGGTGCGGCTACGCATCCAGCGCACTTGTAGCATTGGGTTTTTGCGGTGCGTCTCAATCCATAAAGCAATCGAGATAGTCACGACGGCAATGATCAATGGATAGCTAAGCCAAGGCATTGTCCACCATTGAATTCTACCTTGTACTAAAAATACGGATAGGGCGGCAAGACCACTGGCAAAAAAGCCAAAACTCACCAAATCAAGTTTTTCAAAGACCTTTTCGGTGTTGCCCGGTGGTAGCTCAAGAATGTTAATAAGCCCAAAGCAAATCAGCGATAGTCCCACTTGAAATAAAAATAAACCTTCAAGCTGACCATCAACGGCTAAATAAGGCGAGATAATCCGTGACAGTGGAATGCCAAACTGCACCAAGCCGAACCCCAATATCAGTCCGCTGATACGCCGAGCAGTTGGCATGCCTTGTAGACAATAAAAAATAGACAATACCGTCATCGCACTAGCCACCACACCACTAAAGCCACGGGCGAGCAGTTCTAAATAATAAGGCTCAATGCTAATCCCAATCGTCGTACTGAGTAGATTGCTACTGACCAACCACTGCATACTGGTGGCTGCCAATAAAAAGAACAAAGTGATTTTGCTAAATAACGACATGCCAAATTGCTGGCGAATTTTGTACAGCAGCACCGTGACACAAGCATTGGTCATATTGTATGCGACTGATATCCAGCCACCTTCTACTGGTGTTAAGCCCATTTCACCTTGGATTTGAGTGAGATTCGCGACCAATAGACCGTTCTGAAAGCTGGCAGTTAAGCCAAAAAATACCAATCAGTAAATAAAATATTTTACGGCGCACAGGGTGATCAGGGGTGGCAGGCGAGCCAAGCATGAATGGTCGTTCATGGGGCTTAAACTGGTATTCAGTACTCATGGATGGATAATCTGCGTAGAGGGATAAAATGGTGTATAGCCGTTGTTAAACAAGCATCGCGCTCGTCGGATAGTCATGAAACTCAAGACATTTAAAGTCATTTAATAAAAAGCCATTAACAGAAAGTCATTTAGTAGACTGATAAAACCAAAAAAGTATTCTAAACCCTGTTTGAATATTTTATCATAATTTTTGTTGAGCATTTATCACGCATAACTCACACATTGAAAATCAAGTTAAAAAGATAAATGCATCTGTCTGTCAATGATAGACGATAAGAAACACAGTGCTATAGTCAGAGCACTTTTAAACTGCTACGGTTTTACCCGCCATAGATGTACTCAGTGTACTCTCTGCGGTCGGTCGCCTTGTAGCGATTCTAAAATTCCTTGACTATATGTCACATAGCTACGACTCAGGTCATTTTTGCCCATAAAAAACAGCTCTATAAAGAGCTGTTTTTTATACATTAAATAGTCGATAAACAGTTAGACCATGGTACTAAATAGAGTGATCATAATTCGCCTCTAAACGCATGCTGCGCTGATAGCTATCAAGACTGGCAAGTTGTAAAGCATACTGCTTGATATGAGGATAATCATCTAATGCTTCACGCTTAGCCAGCATGATTAAGTCAAAAGACAGCATAAAGTCAGCGCCGCTTAGCTTATGACCAACGATAAATGGCTTATCTGCAACTTCCTCGTTTAGATAGCTCAACAGTCTGTGTTTTTCTTGACTGATATAACCATCTAAAAACTCGTTATCGACGATACCGGCTTTTTTGGTAAATAGCTCCAGTAATAACGGCAACATGAGCGAGCTTTCAGCAAAGTTAATCCATTGCAGATAATGTCCATAGTCTACGCTATCAGTCGTAGGACGTAAGCGCTCTGGCGCAAATCGCTCAATCAATAACTCAGTGATTGCACCCGACTCGGCATAAAGTTGACCATCCATCTCGATAACCGGAGATTTACCGAGTGGATGTACCGCCTTTAAACTGTCTGGTGCCAAATGAGTATTAGGATCGCGTTGATGACTAATGATCTCATAAGGCACGCCCAGCTCTTCTAAAAGCCATAAAATACGTAATGAGCGAGACTGGTTGAGATGTAAGCGAATCATGATAGTGGCCTTTTTGCATGGTCTATTATATTAACGTTAAAAATATTAACCTTCAGCTTAGTGATTAAGCGCTTGGCAGCTTCCTCTGATGACGCTGGGTTTTGTCCCGTAATCAGCAAGCCATCTTCGACCACAAATGACTCCCAATCAGCGGCTTTTTCATAGTTACCACCATTGGCTTTTAGTGCATCTTCTACTAAGAATGGCACGACATCTGTTAGACCAACGGCGTCTTCTTCTGAATTGGTAAAGCCAGTCACTGTTTTGCCTTTGACTAAATACTCACCGTCAATTTTGACATTTTTAAGAGCGGCTGGAGAATGACAAACAAAGGCGACAGGTTTGTCTTGTTTGACAAACGTCTCATCAAATTGATCGAATTTTTATCAACTGCCAAGTCCCATAGTGGACCATGACCGCCTGGATAAAACTGAATCAAAATCTTCAGCGTTCATATCAGCGAGTTTTTCAGTATTGGCAAGATGCTTTTGAGCATCGCTGTCTTCTTTAAAGCGCTTGGTATCTTTCGTTTGCGTGTCTTCAGTATCGCTGCTCGGATCAAGCGGTGCTGCCCGCCAGCAGGAGAAGCAAGTGTCACATTGACGCCCGCATCGATAAAAGCGTAATAAGGCGCGGCAAATTCTTCTAGCCAAAAGCCCGTTTTTTTGCCAGTATCGCCCAACTTCATGTGAGGTTAGTACCATTAAAATATTCATAATCGTCCTTATTTATTATTAATGTTGTCTTTAAATCATGGATTGTTAGCAGTCATGCTTAATTAATCAATATGAGTATTTGCAATGACTGCTAGCGGTATTCATAGAACAGTATTCATGGTTGAGAGGTCATTTTCAGTGGTTGTCTTAGCAAGTTATGTTGTTAAGTCGTTATTTGCGATTCAACCAACTGATAACCATTGGTTCGGTTATTCAACCTCAGAAACTTTAACCACTGTTTTACCAAGTTATCGCCATTTAGCATGCGAACAAAGGCATTTGGTGCATCGTCTAAGCCTTCAGCGATATATTCTTTGGTTTTAACATCGCCTGACTCGACCCATTTGCTCATGGTTTTTAAGAATTCTGGGAAGTGATCACCATATTCTTCAAAAATAATAAACCCTTTAATGGTGAGACGACGGCTTAGAATGTTGCCCATTAATACGCCTAGACGATCTTTGCCATCAGGCAGCTCGGTGGCGTTGTATTGCGAGACTAGACCACAGACTGGGATACGTGCATGAGCATTTAATAATGGCATAACGGCATCAAATACTTTGCCACCGACGTTTTCGTAATAGATATCGATGCCATCTGGACACGCCGCTTCTAATTGCTCGGCAAAGTCATCAGCTTTATGGTCAATACAGACATCAAAGCCTAGCTCATTGACAGCAAAGTCACATTTTTCTTTGCCACCAGCCACACCAACGGTACGTAAGCCATACTGGTTGCCAACTTGACCTACCGTTGCACCAACGGGACCCGTTGCAGCAGCGACGACCAAAGTTTCCCCTTTTTGCGGCTTACCGATGTCGGTCAAACCCATGTAACCGGTAAAGCCTGGCATACCTAGTACGCCTAAACCATAAGAGGGATTTGACATGTTTTTGTCAAGCTTTAAGACGCCTTCGCCATCACTGACGCTATAGTCTTGCCAGCCTGAGTTTGAGACCACCAAGTCACCCACAGCAAATTTGTCGATATTGGATTCAACGACTTGGGCAACCGTTCCACCCACCCATCATGACATCACCCACTTCTAGCGGATCAGCATAGCTTTTCGCATCGCTCATACGTCCACGCATGTATGGGTCTAATGATAAGTAAACGGTACGCAGCAGCATTTCATTGTTATTTGGCGATGGGATATCGCTGGTTACCATGTCAAAGTTTTCAGCTTTTGGCTCACCTGTTGGACGGCTTGCCAATTTAATTTGACGGTTTGTTTTTTGATTTTGTTGTTTATCAAAGCTCATTATCAGATTCCTTTTCTATTTATTGATTTTAAGATTCTATTGATTTTAATATTTACTGGTGAATGGAGTAGTTACTCAGTGCTGAGCAACTACTATAAATAGCATAACAATATGTGTTTCTTATTACGGTGGTGTTTTTATTAAGCAGCTTTGCTACTAATAGCACGTTGTAGAATACGACGTGACACTTCTAAATCATTGTTGCTGTGCTCACCTAACTGAACCATGTTGTGCGCTTCAATCTGCTTGATAATTGGGTCAATAGCTGACGCATCAAGTTCTGCATCTTCTAAACTGACGGGCAAGCCAAGGTCGCGGAAGAAGTTTTCGGTACGGACAATAGCGGCTTCAATGACAGCGTCTTCGTCTTGATGGGTATCATCAAGCGTAATATTCCAGACATTATGCGCATATTGAAGTAATTTCTCTTTTTTGCTGTCTTTCAACTCGCGCATTACTGAGGGTAATAAAATGGTTAGGGTGCGAGCATGATCGATGCTGTGTAACGAGGTTAGCTCATGACCGATCATATGTGTCGTCCAGTCTTGCGGTACGCCTGCACCGATTAGACCATTGAGTGCCATGGTCGCTGTCCACATAATATTCTTACGAGTTTCTAAGTTTTCTGGATCTTGTTTAACGATACGACCTTCATCAATGAGGATTTTCAGCAAGCTCTCAGCAAAGGCATCTTGCACTTTTGCATTGACTGGATACGTTAGGTACTGTTCCATGACATGGACAAAGGCATCAGCCACACCATTCATCACTTGACGCTCAGGTAATGTCAATGTTTTGACTGGATCTAATATTGAGAACTTAGGGAAGGCAAGTGCGTTGCCAAATGGTAGCTTAGCTTGACGTTCACTATAATTGATGACGCCGCCTGAGTTCATCTCAGAGCCAGTGGCTGGAATCGTCAAAACAGCACCCAAATCGATGGCAGAATCAATGTCTCTGCAATAGCTGGTTAATGCGTTCCATGCTTGTTCGCGTGAGACTGTCGAGCCGTCTTCTTCAGTGAGTGACGATACCAATGCCACAAATTTGCTACCATCAATGACTGAGCCGCCACCGACCGCTAGCAAAAAGTCAATATTGTGTTCATTGACCATATCTGCTGCTTTTAAAAGAGTCGTGAATTCTGGATTGGCTTCAATACCACCAAATTCGAATACGGTACGTGTACCGCTCGCAGCCAAGGCTTCTTTTACTTCGTCTAGCGTACCTGTGCGCTGTGCCGAACCGCCACCATAAGTGATAAGCACACGGGCATCAGTCGGTACCAATTCTGACAGTTGTTTGATTTGACCTTCACCAAAGACGATACGTACTGGATTGTAATATTGGAAGTTATTCATAGTATTCCTAAAATTATTAAATATTGTGTTGGGCGTATGGGGTGCAAAAATCTCAGTGGCAAATTAGCCATTCGTTTTTGCAACTGTGGGCATTGTACATTAAATAGACCAGTCGTCTAGTAATTTTTACAAAACTCTCTTATAACTCAATTTTTTGCTTTAGATATAGGGAAGTATAAATGGCTAAAAAGCGTTTAACGCACGAGATTAGCGTCCCAATTGAGAAGTAGTCATCTGCCATACTTCTGCAAGCGGTGTATTGGTTTGGCTAATCTTGGCGATTAAACTGGCACCAAGCCAAGCAAAATACCAACGTTTTGCCATGCTCTCGGCCGCGATATTGTCAGGTTGTGGTACAGAGTCATCCGCCCAGCCTGCTTTGATTTGTTCGGCAAGCCAGCTGATGGTCTGCTGGTAACCAGCATTCAGTGTGATGCGCATAGGTTCAGACAGATCTGCAACCTCAGCGCTGAGCTTAACCACCAAGCACTTCTCATGATCACAGCCATTTTGCTGGGTGTCATACCAGCTTTGAAAGTAATCATAAATCTTTTGCTGAGCATTAACTTTTTGACGACCAATGGTGTCTAAGCGTATCTTATAATCAGTGAAATAATGACTGATGATAGCTTCACCGAACGCTTCTTTTGAGGCAAAATAATGGTAAAAAGAGCCTTTAGGAATACCAGCTGTGTCTAGTATTTGTTTGATACCGACGGCAGTAAAACCTTTTTTGGAAATCAGTTGATAGCCTGTTTCTAACAGATGCGTTTTGGTATCTGGTGGGATTGTGGTTGAGGCCGCAGACATAATGGTAATGTCCTCCTATATTTTTTATGAATGTATTTCAGAGATAAGGTATGGCGAATAATGCTACTTAGCGCGCTATTAACAATTATTCATGATACTTTCTATGGGTCGATGCAGATTTTTATCTTTGCTTATAGTTGTTACTTATTGTAAAGGTTGATATGGTCACGTTACGTTTTTTCAACAATACTTGCTGACGAAATACGCTTATTTGTATGAGGTCTATGGTAGCATTAGACCAGTCGTCTAGCAAGTTTCGTTTTGATGTGCTTAATCAAATGTCGCGAGCGCAGGCTATTTAATATAAATAACTGTGTTAAGAGTTATTTTTATCTGCCTCAATTTGCTAGTCATACTGTTTTATTGACAACCAACATAACATCCATAGAATAAAGAAAATTATGTCAACTGATATCGATAATACAAAAGCCAATGCCTATAATGATTTCCACCTTCAGTACATTGCAGGGGAATGGCAAAGCGGTCAAGATGATAGCGTCAATATCAATACCAACCCCTACAATGGCGATACACTTGTAAAGATTCAGCAGGCGACAGAAGCACAGCTTAATGAAGCTTATCAAGCAGCAAGTGCGGCACAAAAAGAGTGGGCACAGCAAACGCCAGCGACACGAGCAGGTGTACTATATAAAGTGGTTGAGATTTTAGATCAGCGCCAAGATGAAATCGTCGATTGGCTCATTAAAGAGTCGGGCAGTACCCGTGTTAAAGCCATGGTTGAGTTTGCTGCTACCCGCGCCATTACCCTTGAGGCGGCGACATTCCCCAGTCGTGTACATGGCGAGATTCGTCCATCTAACACCCCTGGCAAAGAAAACTTTGTTTACCGTGAGCCCATCGGTGTCGTCGCTGTCATTAGTCCGTGGAACTTTCCATTACATTTGACCCAACGTTCTATTGCACCAGCCTTAGCACTTGGTAACGCTGTGGTACTCAAGCCTGCGAGTGATACTCCAGTGACTGGTGGTTTGCTGCTAGCAAAAGTATTCGAAGAAGCAGGTTTGCCAAAAGGCTTGCTCAACGTGGTGGTTGGCTCAGGTAAAGAGATAGGAGATGCGATCGTTGAACACAAAACCCCAAGCTTTGTCTCATTTACTGGCTCTACTTCAGTCGGCAAGCGCATTGGCGAGTTGGCTAATGGCGGCGACTACATTAAACAAGTAGCGCTTGAGTTGGGTGGTAACAGTCCATTTGTGGTACTAAAAGACGCTGATATTGAGCAAGCGGTCAAAGCAGCCGCCTTTGGGAAGTTCTTACATCAAGGTCAAATCTGTATTGCTATCAATCGTATTATCGTTGAAGACGAGATTTATGATGACTTTGTTGAGCGTTTCTTGGCACACGTTAAAACGTTAAATGTCGGCGATCCGAGCAAACAAGACACGGCGGTTGGTCCGATTATTAACAAAAAACAAGTCGAATCGTTGAAAGAGAAAATCGCCAACGCGCAGCAAGAAGGCGCAAAAATGATACTAAGTGGTGAGATTAAAGGGCAAGTGGTACCGCCGCACATCTTTACTGAAGTGACGCGCGAGATGGATTTGTCACGTAATGAGGTATTTGGACCATTGGTCGGTATCATCCGTGCCAAAGATGAAGATGATGCGTTATCGATCGCCAATGACTCAATGTTTGGTCTGTCGAGTGCGGTATTTACAAAAGATATGGCAAAAGGCATGCGTTTTGCTCGCGGTATCAGAGCGGGCATGACCCATATTAATGATATTTCAGTCAATGATGAAAGTAACTTACCATTCGGTGGCGAGAAAAACTCAGGTATTGGTCGTTTTAACGGTGAGTGGGTGCTAGAAGAGTTCACTAGAACGCACTGGATATCTATGCAACATGAGCCACGCGAGTATCCGTTTTAAGCGATGTATATTTTCAATGCTCTAAATTAAAGTTTGAATAATAAAAAAGCCTGCAAATCAGCGGGCTTTTTTTATGGGAACGTTGAAAGTGTGATTATTTAAGGTGAAAGCCTAGCAAGCCTTGTATCTCCTCAACGGTCATATGTCTAACGAGCGCTTGATCTTCTACCGACAAGCGATTGGTGTGCTCTTTTATCATAGTATGGATGCTACGAGCGACCTCAGAGGTGCTAGCATAATACATTTGCGGCTCTTCTTTGGTGAGTTTCATCAAAAACTTATCGATGATTTTACGCTTTTCATGGGAAGCGTGTTCTTGAGTCATGACATTCTCCTAGTTATAAACCATCTAAGCAGTCAGCTCAGTGATAGTCAATGCTTATGGCTAGTATAACGCAGATAACAACGAGGGTAGCGACTTAAGTTGAACGGGTAACACGCTCTATACTGTGTGTCACATTCTAAAATATTATCATCTAGCGCCGTAAAACCACGTCCTTCTAGGGCGTGGATATCAGGCGTCAACCGTTGTCACCTAAGATTGAACATACCTTGATAACCAAATACATTGAGATCATAATTACCCCATGAAAACGCTCAAACTACGCATCAAAGACAAACATGCCACTCAGCTAAATATCTTAGCGGGGTCGGTTAACTTTGTCTGGAATTACGTCAATGAGCTAAGTTTTAAACACCTCAAGCGTACTGGTCAATTCTTTTCGGCTTATGATTTGGCTACTTACACCAAAGGTGCGGGTGAATATCTAAACCTGCACAGCCAAACCTTACAAGCAGTGACCGAAACCCATGCCAAGGCTCGTAAACAGTTTAAAAAAGCCAAACTCAACTGGCGCACCAATAATCCTAAGCCAAACGTAGTTCTCTTGGTTGGATTCCGTTTAAAAAGACCGCTATTAAGCATATCAGCACCCGCCAAAGTGGTAAAAAGTGTCTAAAAAGCACCCTGCAATTCAGCTTAGCTAAAGGTAAAAAACTCACTATTGACCTATGGGACAGCTATAACTTAGCGCTCTACACCATCAATACTTGCGAATTGGTACAGGACCATCGCGGTCACTGGTACGTCTGTGTGACGGTTAAAAATTTCCAAAAACAGCGTGTGGCACTGGTCAAGTCGGTATCGATTTAGGTTGCAAAGATTCAGCAGTCAGTAGTGATGGCGACAAACTACAAACCAAAGTCACTCATCAATATGCTGAAAAACTGGCCATTGCTCAAAGAGCTAAGAATAAAAAGCGGGTCAAGGCCATTCACGCCAAGATTAAAAATACCCGTCAAGACCTTATTCATAAATTCACATCAAAGCTTGTCAAAGCCAACAGCCTAATTGTTGTTGGTAAAATAAATCAACATCATTCACTAAGGGCAAACTTGCCAAATCCGTCTATGACGCAGGTTGGTTTGAAATTAAGCGGCAACTGGATTATAAATGCGCGAACGCAGGTTGCCACTATATCGAAGTGAATGAAGCGTACACCACCCAAACCTGCTCGTGTTGCGGCTCTCGCCAAGACAGTCCGAAAGGTAGATCAGCGCTTGGTATAAGAGTATGGTTTTGTCGTTCTTGTAAAACGACCCATAACAGAGACGTTAATGGAGCAAAAAACATTCTCGCGGTCGGGCTTGGCCGTCTTTAGTAGGAATCCCCTTCCTTTGAGGGCGGGGAGGAAGTCAAAGTTTAGACTCAGCTTCAAGTGAGCGCGTTTAACTACTTGGGAATCGAGAGTATGTCAAATCACCAATCAGACAACGCATCAAATAAGTCAGTCAAAAAAGCGGTATTGGTCTTATTTCATAACGATTTGCGCATAGAGGACAATGAAACGTTAGTCAAAGCGGCGACATTGGCTAAAAGTAATCAAGGCAACCTGATGCTCATCTATGCTGCTTTTTTGGCTGATTGCATTGAAATGAAAGAGAGCCGTCAAGCTTACCACTTTAATGAGAGGGGCGCTGCTCGTCAGCAGTTCTTGTCTGAGAGCTTGGCTGATTTGGATCGATCGCTTCAGCGCCTTGGTAATCGATTGCTATATCTGTCGCCAAGCTATTCATCAAAGAGTCATTTGTCACAAGATAAGGTAGAGTCTGCCTTAAACACCTTTATTCAGTTATGCCAGCTCATTGAGCAGCAACAAGTCACCGATATCTGTGTCAGCCACACGGCAGATCATAATCAAAATAAAGGCTATGCTGCCTTGCAGAGCAAATATCCGCAGATAATATGGCACAGGCAATCAACCCATACGCTATTTGCTGATTTACCGACACAAGACCTGCCCAAAAGCTTTACCCAGTTTCGCAAAAAGGTTGAAGTAAGCCATGATTTATTGAATGCTGACGACGAGGTGGCTGTTTCTCCTACGCCAAAGTCGCTACCGCCAATGCCTGATGCGTTGATAGCGCATAGTAAATACTTTTTTAAAACACAACCATCTGATGAGCAAGCGCTTAGTTTTAAAGGTGGTGAAACAAATGCAATGCTTCATTTAACTCACTATTTCGATTCTGCTGCACCGCGCACTTATAAAATCACACGTAATGCACTGGATGACTGGACGCATTCCACTAAATTCTCGCCTTGGCTGGCAAATGGTTGCTTGTCTGTGAAAATACTGTTGAATCGCTTACGTCATTATGAGCGTGAGATTATCGCCAATGAGTCAACGTATTGGATATGGTTTGAGCTGCTGTGGCGCGAGTATTTTTATTGGTATGCGATTGAACATGGTAGCAATCTGTTTTTGTTTAAGGGGATTAGTCATCAATTACCAGCTACTCATTTTGACGATCAGCGTTTGCAGCAATGGCAGAATGGCAGCACGCCATATCCTATCGTCAATGCCTGCATGAATCAGCTAAAGCAAACAGGGTATATGTCTAATCGAGGCAGACAAATCGTTGCTAGCTGCTTTATTCATGAGCTGGGTTTAGACTGGCGTTACGGTGCAACCTATTTTGAGCAGCATCTTATCGATTATGATGTCGCGAGTAATTGGGGGAATTGGCAATATCTAGCGGGCGTAGGCGCTGATCCAAGAGGATGTCGGCAATTTAATCTTAGCAAGCAAACCCAGCAATACGATTCCAATGGTGAGTTCATTGATAAATGGCAAGGCGGTCATATAAGTTAAAGCGGTTTATGGATTTTAGACCATAAATGCTAAATAGCACTTTCTAAACCGCTAATAGTCTTATCAGTGGTTATTTTTTATGCTAATAGCAAACCGTTATAATGAGTTATAAAATTATCACTATTGTATAACTTATAACATTCATTTAAAATGAATCTTTATATTAAACTCTATTCACATGCTTCTAAGAAGAGTGCCATGCAATCGATCAACTTACCCAGCAAGCCACCCAGCTCTCCGCATCCCATTTTGAATTTGAGCTTTCGAATATTTTTTAGTGCTGCCGCTCTATTTGCCGTGATAACGATGCTGCTATGGTCTTTTGTATTTACTGGTCATACAGATATTGACGCACAAGCACTGAACCCATTGTATTGGCACGGTCATGAGATGGTCTATGGTTATGCCTTGGCAGTCATTGCAGGATTTCTCCTCACGGCAGTGAAGACGTGGACAGGGGTAATGATGCCGCATGGTTATAAGCTGCTGGCTATATTTGGCTGTTGGCTGTTGGCACGTTTGAGCTGGGCAGGTTTTGGGCTTGGTATGACGGTTGCGGGTAGCAGTATATCGTTGTTATATGTCGCCGCAGTATTTGACTTATTGTTTATCGCTTCGATGGCATTTGTGATATGTCGAGCGGTATTGCAGGTCAAGCAGTATAAGCAAATGGGTATCTTAGCGAAACTGGCATTATTGACCGTTGGCAATGGAATCTGCTACTGGGGTATTATCAATGCCGATATGAGTATGACTAAAATAGGTATTTATCTAGGGTTTTATTTGATTATCGGTTTGGTGCTGACCATTGGTCGCCGCGTGGTGCCATTCTTTATTGAACGTGGTCTGAGTGTTGGAACGACGGAAGTCATCAAGTTGCGCAATAGTAAAGTACAGGATATTGCGAGTTTATTGTTTTTCTTAGCGTTTTTTATCAGTGACTTGTTTTATCCTAATAAGTATCTGCTGACTATTACGGCACTTGGCGTAGCAGTGGTTAATATCGTCCGTCTGGTAGGCTGGTATCATCGCAGTATCTGGCAAAAGCCATTGCTTTGGTCATTATATGTTGCATTTTTGGGCATGTGTTTGAGTTTTCTGCTGTATGCGCTGCAACCATGGTTGGGCTATACTCATAGTATTGCGATGCATGGGCTTGCCATTGCAGGCGTTGGTATGATGACCGTGGCGATGATGACGCGGGTATCGCTTGGTCATACGGGACGTAGCATTCATCAGCCGCCCAAGACGGTGAATATTATGTACGGTCTGATGGTATTGGCATTTGTCAGTCGCGTGCTGTTGCCGCTTGCCGATATGAGTCACTATCTATTATGGATCATGATTGCCCAAGGGGCGTGGATTGCTTGCTTCGTGCTATTTTGCATCAGTTATTTGCCGATGCTGGCACGTTCTAGACCTGATGGTCTGTTTGGTTAGAGCCTGTAGAGCCGTTATAATGTTATAGCCAAAAGAATAGGGGATTTATCCAAGTCTATCGACTGATTGTTGATATTTTTGAGTAGATTATTTTGCAAATGTTATAAGGTTTTGAGACCCTTATTTTCAAACTCATAGAGTTACATTGCTAAAGTTTAGGCTGATACATACTTGAGAGATTTATATAAAATAGGAGCGCAAATAAATGCGATTGACCAATTATAGCGATTATGCACTGCGCTCATTGATTTACTTGGCGGTGAGACCAGAGCCGCCATTACTTGCAAATATCAGTGATATTGCTAACAGTTATGGCATTTCTAAAAGTCATTTGACCAAGATTATTCATCAGTTGGGTCAGCTTGGTTATATAGAAAGTGTGCGTGGTAAAAATGGTGGTATACGTTTGGCTCGTGCGCCAAAAGACATCAATTTGGGTATATTAATTAAACAAATAGAGCCGGATTTCGATTTGGTCGAGTGTTTTGCGACCCCCGCGAATGATAAGAGTAGTGATGGTCGACAGACTGGTTCAACAGGTTTGCCTATTACACTTATTGATGAAACGACAAATAACGCTAGAGGCTGTGTCATTAGCCCAGCATGCCAACTAAAAAGTGTGTTCTTTGAAGCATTGACGGCATTTATTAACGTCCTTGAGAGCTATACCTTGGCAGATATTATCAATAACCAAGATGAGCTAGCGTCTTTATTGTTTCGTTAGTGATTTTTGATGTTGATGGCGTCATTGCAAAAAAGGGAGTGACCATCTTGGTCACTCCCTTTGTTATGCTTCGAATGTGAGATTATACGGTCAATTAAGCTTTTTCTAATTTTGGACGGGCTTTATCAATGGCTTTTAATAGCGCCACTTCAAACTCACCGTCATTAAATGTCACTAAATAGGAATGTGCGGCGCGCAGAAATTACGCACATCGCGCCATTCATGTGCCAAATTGCTTGCCCAATCGCAATATTGCTTGCCTGGGGCCCATTTTTTAGCGCTTTTTTGGTCGTTGGGTGTAGTATCAGTTCAGGTAATATCGCCTCTAATAACTTCATCGGTGGACTCATAAAGGTATCATCGACGTGCAAGCTTTGACTGGCAGGATGATAGGCTAATAGTGAGCCTGCATGAATCATCTCATTGGGTGAGATATAGTGGATGCCTTGTGATATTGAGAACTTAAGCTCAGGGTAACGCTTGGCCACCGCATCGCTTTCAACCAAGTCATCTGCCCATTTCACTTCAGGTGCTTTTTATGGTGGCGGCTACTGCCATAAAAGGTCGCCTGCGGGAAGTCTTTTGCCATTTGTGCACAGTGCACCGTATGGAATGGGTGGACGTTCAGTACTGCCTCGACATCTTGACCATTATTGGTTAATGCCATCACCTCATCGCGTACGTCACCAGTCAATGAATAGCTATCCAAAAATAAACTTTCCTGAGTTTAACTGTATAAGTGAGCACTGAGTGCCAATGTTTAGAACACCGCCAATGCGAAAAGATCCGCGTATATTCCAAAATCCTGCCCCTAAATCATGAATTTTATCGGTCATTGAAATTATTCCTTAGTGTTTTTATTCGAGTTTCTTGATGTCTTAGCAATTTTAATAATGAATATTTCTTATCAGTAGATGACAATTTATTATAAATGACCTCTTATTATGGTGAGTCATGTACCTAAAGTCTGTTATAAAAAAGATGTTGATTGTTAGGTTCAGTGTATAACGTTAAAGTCTGATATAAGCCTATATTAACCGAGGGTCATTGTCATTCATAGCTTATAATTTATAGATTATTATTTAATGAATCTATATAATATCTCTCACTATTTAATTTGTATTTGAAGGTTGAGTCATGAGATTTTTGGAAAAATGAGCGCATCAGCGGTTATGGCAACAATGTTATTAGCAGGTTGCTCAAGCCTAAACAATGATAACAGCGTCACTAAAATGGACACTATTCAAGCTGCTCAAACCGCACCAGTCCCACAAGTAGATTTTCGTTTCAGCACTACTGAGAATTTTGATCTTGCCAATCAAAACAAACTTTCTTGGCGTGTGTTTATGACAAACCCTCTACAGGTGCAGATGCTACTTGGTTTGACGCCGTAAAACATGGTGATCTAGCCACGGTCAAATACATGGTTAACAATGGTCAAGACTTAGAAGTTAAAGATACAGGTAGCCTTAACCAAACGGCGTTAGGCTGGGCTGCTTTTATCGGCTATGAAGATGTGGTCGATTACTTAGTCAGCAAAGGCGCTGATATCTATGCTAAAGATGACGGTGATGTGTATAACGTCATGAAATCTGCTGTACTGGGGAAAAATACCAATATTGTCAAAAAAGTACATACGTTATTGAATGAAAAAGCGCCTGTGGACTTAAATGATCAGACGGTAGAAAGTGATGGTGAAACCTTGATTATGGTTGCAGCTAGTAATAATCGCCTTGAAACTGTCAAATATTTATTGGCGCAAGGTGCTAATCCAAATCTAGTAGCAACGACCAAAGACAAAAAAATGGGCTCGTATAATCAAGGTGCCTATTCATATGCGTGTTCGCGAGATTTGGTTAATATGCAAAAGCTATTAGCCGCCAATGGTGCTGTGAATCATCGCACTGGCAAAGCGAGCTGTGAATAATAGCGTTAATGATTTTATAAAAAAGGCTGCCATTTCGGTAGCCCTTTTTCTATGATAAGCGCTCCTAAGTCAGAGATTGACCAGCGGATCGTTTATAAGTGTCTAGTTTATCAGTACCTAGTTTATAAGTGCTTTTCTCATGAATGCTTTGTTTATGAGCAGTTTTTATAGTCGTAAGCGGATATACGAGGATTGTTGCCATAGTTGTCGTTACGACATAAAAACTGATCGAATCGGGTATCACCATTAATATAGCGATGCATCCAAGCAATACCTGGCTTGCTCAGTAATATCTCATTAAAACGATAACTTGGACAAAAATGGCTACCATTCTTTATCTCAATCTTCATTTTTGCGCCTGTAGCCTTATCATAAAAACGACTGCTGTATTTTTTATTTGAGGCAATACGGTCATTCTGGCAAGTAATGAATAAAGCAGGCGTGTTCATTTCGCCATAGTCTTTATCATGATAGGGCGTTTGCGGAATAATCGCTCGAACCGTCTGACGTTTTGTCGCTAGCTGGAGTGCGCCGCCGCCGCCCATTGACCAGCCAATAGCACCCAAGCGCGTACTATCTATCTGAGCGCCTACCGTATTGTCACGAAGCATATGATAAAGCGCGGCACTTAACTGTGCCGCACGGCTCTCTGGGTCATCATAAATGGAGTTGGTATCGATGGTAATAACCACAAATCCCCAAGATGCCAAACGCGGCCCCCACCATTTAATAGAAGATTCGTAGGACACATAACCGGGTATCACTGCGATTCCGCCTAACAGACCACAGCCGCCCGCGTTGGTTGGATAATAAATAGTTCCGCCACCAAAGCCGTTGGCTAACTGACGAGGAACAGCTTTCTTAGCCACCGAAAAAGGTCCTTTATCACGCGTATCTGACAGATTAGCCGCTGTAATAATACTGTCGGCGATACAGTTTGACGGCACGGCTGGTGTTGATACAGGCGATGTTATAGCAACCGCTGACGCTATCGGGGTTGATACTATTTTGGTCGATTGCTCTTTAATTGTGAGCTTCGTTGCGGCTACTTCGTCTAACGTAACTGCCGACGCATTTATAGAAAAAACCAGTGCGGCTATAGCGACAATCCATTGCGAATAAAAAGGATATTTGGGCATCATAGAGCGTCTGCTATAGGTGAGTTGGGCCGCAGGTTATATTTTGTGGGTATAAGTTTTTGTGAATCACATTTATATATAATAGATCAAAAAATAGTAGACAGCAATCTGCTTGCTGTCAAAAATATCGTCACCTACGCAGTATATAAATCAGCAGTTTTTAGTGTTCAACAGACCCTAAGCATAAATAAAGCAATACCGATAACACACCGAAACCAGAGTCTGGTATTTGGTGTGCTAAAATCATACATGACGCCTATCCCTAGCATCAGCCATTATTTTCATTATTATTTTTGTCATTATTTCAGCTATTATCGTCCTATTTCTATTACTCACGCCAGATCATCCGCGTCCAACATAGCCTGTATTCCTGTGAAAAATACCATCAGTAAATCCCAAAATAATATGCCAGAACCTCTATCTACACCAATCAATAATGCAACATCGTGGGTCTTAAAACTCACCATTGGCTTGATTGGGATGTTTGCTTTTTTGCAAGTGTATTCTATTCAGGCCATTTTGCCCGTATTAATGGTAGACCTTTCAGCAACTGAGGTGCAAGCTGGCATGATCGTCGGTGCAACGGTAATGGCGATTGCTATTATGTCGCCATTCTTGGGCATGCTGTCTGACGCTGTGGGGCGTAAATCCTTTATCGTTGGCGCGTTATTATTTTTAGCGATACCAACTGCTTTAATTGCCCAAAGTCCGAGTATTGGTTGGATGGGCATGTGGCGGTTTATGCAAGGGTTATCTGTACCGGGCATTACCGTGGTGACGATTGCTTATATCGGTGAAGAGTTTGAGGGACGCGCTGTCACGGAACTGATGTCGTTCTATGTCTCAGGCTCGGTACTTGGCGGCTTCATGGGGCGATTTTTGCTTGGGCATTTGCACGAGCTTATCGGCTGGCGTGCAGGCTATTATGTGATGGCAGCGATGACCCTTATCGGTGCGCTATGGGTCGGCAAAATGCTGCCATCGTCACAGCAGTTTGTGGCCAATCCGAATTTTCGTTCCGCGATGCAGACGCTCGGTGAGCATTTAATCAATCGTTATGTGGTGACGGCTTGTCTGTTAGGGGCGTGTGTCTTATTCTCACTCGTGGGTTGTTTTACCTTTATCAATCTACATCTTGCTAAGACGCCATATGAGTTGAGTACGGGTGCGCTTGCCAATATTTTTGCCGTTTTTTGATAGGCGTTGTTATTACGCCATTGTCGACGACCTTGCTACGTCGCTTTGGTTCAGCGCGCACAGTACGTGTGGCTGTTTTCGTTTCTATGATTGGGGTGCTGTTAACACTAGTGACGCCGTTATGGGGCATTATTATTGGTCTTGCTATTATGTCCTCAGGTGTCTTTATCACCCAAGCTGCTACCATCAGTTATATCGCCGTCAATGTTAAAAAAGGGCGCTCATTGGCGTCTGGTTTATATTACATGGGGTATTATGCTGGCGGTACGATGGGTGCGTGGTTATGCGGTATGGCTTATGCGCGCGGGCATGGTCGCTCACAGTATGGCTGCTCTTATTTGTACAGATTTTGGCATTACTGGTTGCCAGTTTTGGCATGATTAAAACAAATCACGTGTGGCTTGATGGCTGTTTTTGAGCAATTTTCATCAAGCTATTGCCTCTTAGGATGTTTACGTAAGGTTGCTTTACATAGCATCTATTTTTTCTTACTATCGATATAGCCTGTTCAATACACCCTAATAATTCTATTAATACTGTTAGCCACTATCAATTTTTAAATAGCCACTGGTTAAACCGCAATTTTTATAAATAAAAGCTAAAATAACTAGGGCTGCGTGCCATCAATTATTTATGATTCACCCGCATAATAACTTATCCGCATGACCAACAAGGACGTCACATCTATGTCAATATTTACCACAGCGCCCCTTCTGCTTACGATTATCCCTTATTAGTTAAGCAGCTATTGAACCGTGCCAAAACGGTGTCGCTAGAGCAAGAAATCGTTTATGCTGACAAAAAACGCCTTACCTATAAAGATTTATTCAATCGTATCAATCGCTTGGCCAATGTCTTAGCAGGTTTAAATCTAGATGCAGGTGATATAGTGGCGGTGATGGATTGGGACAGCCATCGTTATCTGGAGTCGTATTTTGCGGTACCGATGTCAGAGTATATTTTGCAAACCGTTAATATCCGCCTATCGCCAGAAAAAATTCTTTATACCATCAATCATGCTAAGCCGAAAGTGCTGCTGCTTAATTCTGAGTTTGCGCCATTGGTCAAAAGCTATCAGTTTGAAAACTCTAGTATTGAGCACATTATTTGGCTAGATGATGATGGCGTGACATCTGAAGGAGTCTTCGGTGGTAATCAAAACCGCGTAGTGGGTGAGTATGAAGCGTTATTACAAGCTGCCGATAGTGAGTTTGACTTCCCAGATTTTGATGAAAACACCATTGCCACAACGTTTTATACCTCAGGCACGACGGGCGATCCAAAAGGCGTGTTCTTTAGCCACCGCCAGTTAGTATTGCATACTCTTACCGAAGCGGCGACATTAGGTATGCTGCCCGACAAGCAAGGCGTCAGCTACGGTGATGTCTATATGCCGATGACGCCGATGTTCCACGTGCATGCGTGGGGCTTTCCATTTACTGCGACCATGGCTGGTCTGAAGCAAGTGTATCCGGGACGCGCTATGCACCAGATGTATTAATGGACTTGATCATTAATGAAAAAGTCAGTATTACTCATTGTGTCCCAACGATTTTGCAAATGGTGCTCAAAGAAGCGCAAGATCGCGGTGCTAGCTTTAATGGTTTAAAAATGATCATCGGTGGTTCAAGATTGACTGAAGGCTTGGCAAAAACAGCCATGGCACAAGGAATCGAAGTATATACTGGTTATGGTATGTCAGAGACAGCGCCCCTTATTAGCTTGACAGAATTCAGTCTCGACGAGTCTGAAATGAGTGAAGATGAAAATATCGCTCGCCGTTGTATGACTGGTAAGCCCGTACTGATGGTGGATGCTCAAATATGGAGTAGCAATAATGAGTCGGTTGGTACCGGTCAAGACAATACGGGCGAGCTGGTATTGCGCGCACCTTGGCTAACGCAAAGCTATCTAAAAAATGACGATGCGGGCAAAGAGCTGTGGGAAAACGGCTATATGCACACCCAAGACATTGCTTATATAGTCCTGATGGTTATATTAGGATTACTGATCGCTTAAAAGACGTCATTAAGTCAGGCGGCGAGTGGATATCGTCATTAGAGATTGAGACGATTTTGTCGTTACATCCAGCGGTCGCTGACGTATCTGTGATTGGGGTACGTGATAAGCAATGGGGCGAGCGTCCATTGGCCTTGATTGTGTTAAAACCTAATGCTCAAGACACGAGCGTTGATGATATCAAAGCCATTGCTGAGAAAGCCGTAGAGCGGGGTATTATTCCGAAATATGGTGTGCCAAGTCAGTTTAAGTTCGTCAATGAGCTACCAAAGACTTCTGTTGGTAAGCATGACAAAAAAGTGATGCGTGAGATGTATGCTGATCAAACTGAGGTGTAGGTTTAAAGTGTCTTAACTATTGAGCAGATAACTGGCTTAATAGTTGACCTTTATTGTTAGCTCTGCTACATTTTAAACCGATACCTACTAAATCGATACGTAGTGTATCGGTTTTTTGTTCTATTAGAGATAGCTGGCAGGGATAGCCAATCTTTACTATGACAATATTACATCGTATTACCCATCATTTATGCTAAGGACAGCTATTATGAGCGAGCAAACCGCCACTTCAGTGACCAACCAATCGTCAGACCAAGCTCAGACTTCTCAAGCGTCATCTAATACCACTCAAACTTTTGCTGAAATTTATCACTCTTCTATTGAAAATAAAGAGCAGTTTTGGGCAGAGCAAGCAAAGCGTATCTATTGGCATAAAGAGCCTGAACAAATCCTTGATGACAGCAATCTGCCATTTGCGCAGTGGTATGTCGGTGGCGAGACCAATCTTTGCTATAACTGTGTCGATCGTCACCTTGCAGAACGCGCAGAGCAGGATGCTTTTATCTGGTTATCCTCTGAGATTAACCAAGAGTTAATAGAAACCTTTCCTGCAGTCGTCGATGCGTTTAAAGACTTGGGTAATAACGTTGAGCTTTATACGGACTATACCAAGCGTCGCCTGACCTATAATGACCTATATAAAGAAGTCAATTATTTTGCTGATGTGCTACAGCGTCATGGTATTGGCAAGGGCGATCGCGTTGTCATTTACATGCCGATGATTCTAGAAGCCGCTTATGCCATGTTGGCTTGCGCTCGTATCGGTGCGGTACATTCTGTGGTATTTGGTGGATTTGCGGCGCATAACTTAGCCATTCGTATGGACGATGCTGAAGCAAAAATGGTCATCACGGTGGATGCAGGTTTGCGCGGTGGTAAAGTTATTAATTATAAAAATCTTGTCAATCAAGGGGTCGAGCAAGCAACGGTTAAGCCCGAACATGTATTGGTCATCAATCGTGGTATTTTACCATTTGAGCCAAAAATATTGATGTTGATTATGCAACTCAGCGCCGTATCAGCTGTGAAACCAATGCGATTGTCGAGCCAGTTTGGCTGGAGTCAAATACGCCATCATATTTACTTTATACCTCAGGCACTACGGGTACGCCAAAAGGCGTGCAACGTGATACCGGTGGTCACGCGGTTGCGCTAACGACGTCGATGGACTATATCTACGATGGCAAGGCGGGCGAGACATTTTGGGCGATATCAGATATCGGTTGGGCGGTTGGGCATTCTTACACCATTTACGCACCATTGCTGGCGGGCATGACGAGTGTGATGTATGAAGGTCTACCGCATCGCCCAAACCCCGGTATTTGGTGGCGAATTGTTGAAGCAAACAAGGTCAATATCTTATTCACGGCACCGACGGGTGTTCGTATGCTGAAAAAACAAGATGAGACATGGATGACGCGCTATGATGTCTCCAGCGTAAAATCCTTCTTTTTGGCAGGTGAACCACTGGATGAGTCTACTGCCAGTTGGCTGACCAAACATTTAGGCGTACCGATTTTAGACCATTATTGGCAGACAGAGTCTGGCTGGCCCATTCTAAGTAACACGCCCAAGTTTAATGATAAACCGCACAAACAAGGCTCACCCGGCTATCCTATGTATGGCTACGATGCACAAGTCATTAATGAGGAAACTGGAGAGCCATGTAAAGCGGGTGAAAAAGGACTGCTCGCGATTCGTGCACCATTGCCGCCCGGTTGTCTGACCACGGTATGGCGAAATGACGAACGCTTTATTAGCAGTTTTTTGGTCTGTTTGATGGCAAGCAATACTCAACCTCAGACTATGCCGTGACTGATGAGGAGGGTTATTTTTATATCTTAGGACGCACTGACGATGTGATTAACGTCGCTGGTCACCGTATTGGCACGCAAGAAATTGAAGAAGCGATTAGTACGCATCCAGAGATGGCAGAGTGTGCGGTTGTGGGTATTCATGATGAATTGAAAGGAGAATTGCCCATTGCTTTTGTGTGTTAAAAGATCATAAGCAAGTGGCGACGACCGAAAACCGTTTCCGTATTGAGCAGCAGGTCATCGGTGCTGTGGTCAAATCCCTTGGTGGTATCGCAAGACCAGCGGCAATTTATTTCCCGCAAGCACTACCAAAAACGCGCTCTGGCAAAATCTTACGTCGAGCCATTCGTGCTTTAGCAGAAGGCAACGAAACAGGAGATATGTCAACGCTTGATAATCCAACAGCGATTGACGCGATTAAGCAGTCCATGAAAGACTACTAATGATGGCGTATTAATTGAAAAAAGCCATCTGACGTTAATATTGAAAAAAGCTCATGCACAATCATGGGCTTTTTTGTTTTTAATTTAAGGTGCCTCCTCATTTTTCACCACTTAGTCGCGTTCGCTCAACTGAAATATACCTTATATAAATTTTTTTCGAACATAAACTCAGATAAAATTTTGACAAAGCGCTTGACCCTAAAAATGGTTTATTGGTATAGTCAATAACGATACGAAATAAATCATTTTATAAATTATGTTTGATCGATAAAACTCATCATTTTTCTCTCTTTTTGAATATTAAGACACCGCTTAAGGGTAGTCTCGCAAACAAGATAAGGATATCTTATGCACCACGTCAAGCAGCTTATCAATGGTCAATTTGTTGATTCTAATACCAGTGAATGGATTGGTATCACCGATCCTGCCACGCAAGAAGTCATAGCCAAAGTTCCGCAAACTACTGACAATGAAATAAATCAAGCGGTCGCTGCTGCTCAAGCAGCGTTTCAAACGTGGCGCAAAACGCCCATTACCACACGTGCCCGTATCTTTTTAAAGTATCAGGCGCTGATTCGCGACCACATGGATGAGCTAGCAGAAATCTTGACCGCAGAGCAGGGCAAGACTATTGCTGATGCACGCGGTGATGTATTCCGTGGTTTAGAAGTGGTTGAGCATGCTGCTGGTATTGCCAATTTACAAATTGGTGACTTCGTTGAGAACGTTGCATCAGGCGTTGATACTTATAGTATTTGGCAGCCATTAGGCGTCTGTGCGGGTATCACGCCATTTAACTTCCCAGCGATGATTCCACTGTGGATGTTCCCAATGGCGATTGCGACGGGCAACACTTTTATTCTAAAACCTTCTGAACAAGATCCGATGGTAACCATGCGTTTGGTTGAGCTTGCTGTTGAAGCGGGTGTACCTGAAGGCGTGCTAAACGTCGTACATGGCGGCAAAGCTACCGTTGATGCGATTTGTGATCATCCAGATATTAAGGCAGTTTCTTTCGTTGGTTCGACCAACGTCGGCAAACACGTTTATGAGCGTGCCAGTCAATCAGGTAAACGCGCACAGTGTATGATGGGCGCAAAAAACCATGGCGTTATCTTGCCGGATGCCAATAAAGAGCAAACTCTGAATCAACTAGCAGGCGCGGCATTTGGTGCTGCTGGTCAACGCTGTATGGCGTTATCTGTGGTTGTCCTTGTCGGTGCTGCCGGTGAGTGGATTGATGACATCAAAGCTAAAGCAGAGGGTTTGATTGTCTCAGCCGGTAAACATGATAAAGATTTGGGTCCATTGATTTCTCCTGCGGCAAAAGCGCGTGTTGAGCATTTGATTGGTACAGGGGTAGAAGAAGGGGCGAGCTTGATACTTGATGGTCGTGGTATTACGGTCGAGGGTTATGAAAAGGGTAACTTCGTTGGTCCAACGATTTTTGATAACGTCACTGCAGATATGCAAATCTACAAAGAAGAAATCTTTGGACCTGTCCTTTGTATCATGCGTGCCAACAGCTTAGATGAAGCGATTGAGCTACTCAATGCCAATCCGCATGGTAATGGTACGGCTATCTTTACTCAATCAGGGGCTGCGGCGCATAAATTCCAACAAGATATCCAAGTCGGTCAAATCGGGATTAACTTGCCGATTCCTGTGCCACTACCAATGTTCTCGTTTTCAGGCTCACGCGCTAGTAAGCTTGGTGATTTGGGTCCTTATGGTAAGCAGGCGGTGCAATTTTATACCCAAACCAAGACGGTTACGGCGCGCTGGTTTGATGATGAAGCAAGTCGCGGTGTTAATACGACTATTTCAATTTAACGCTGAATCACCTATATTTGCATTGACGCTTTAATACACCCTATTCAGCACAAGGATGACCCCATGGATTTTTCATTGACCGATGACCAAATTGCCTTTCGCCAAACTGCTAGACAGTTTGCACAAAAAGAGCTAAAGCCCAATGCCGCTGAATGGGATCGCACCTCGCACTTCCCAATTGATGTGATTAAAAAATCAGGCGAGCTTGGATTTTTGGGCTTATATACTAACCCAGAATATGATGGCTTAGGCCTACCGCGTTTGGATTCTGCGATGGTTTTTGAAGAGCTAGCATGGGGTGATACGTCTGTGGCGGCTTATATGAGTATTCATAATATGGCAGGCTGGATGATTGGCGAATTTGGCAGTGATGCATTGTGCAAAAAATATTTGCCAAATATGGTCAGCGGCGAATGGCTGGGTAGTTATTGTTTGACGGAGCCTAATGCCGGTTCTGATGCGGCATCACTGCGTACCAAAGCCGATAAGCAAGGCGAGCATTATATACTGACCGGCGAAAAAACCTTTATTTCAGGCGCAGGTTCAACTGATGTATTGGTGGTGATGGCGCGTACGGGTGCTGCAGGCCCAAAGGGAATTTCAGCGTTTGTGGTTGATGCCGATAGTGCAGGTATCGAATATGGTAAAAACGAGCATAAAATGGGCTGGAAAGCACAGCCGACACGGACGATTAGCTTTAAAGATGTCAAAGTTCCAGTAGAGAATCTCATTGGCGAAGAAGGTCAAGGCTTTCGTATTGCGATGAAGGGTTTAGATGGTGGTCGTATTAATATCGGTATCTGTGCGGTCGGTACGGCGCAAGCAGCGCTTGAGACAGCGACCAATTACGTGCAAGAGCGCAGTCAGTTTGGTAGCCCGATTGCTAGCTTACAGTCAGTACAGTTTAAGCTTGCCGATATGCTGACTCAAACCATCACTGCACGGCAAATGCTGTATTTAGCGGCAAATAAAGTCGACAATAAAGATGCGCAAGCCTCTACTTATTGTGCAATGGCAAAGCGTTTATCGACCGATCTTTGTTTTGATGTTGCTAACGAAGCCTTGCAGCTGCATGGTGGCTACGGTTATCTCAATGAGTATCCGCTTGAGCGTCATGTGCGAGATTTGCGCGTACATCAGATTTTGGAAGGTACTAATGAGATCATGCGCGTGATTGTCTCGCGTCAGCTTATGCAAGATGATGCATTGAGCCAACTGCGCTAACCTATTTATATGAATAAAATGATTTTATAACAAGGATATTTCATGACGGATTATGCCAACTTAAAACTATCGATTGATGGTCATACTGCAACGCTAACATTGAACAACCCACCTGCTCATACGTGGACGATGGACAGTCTACAGGCGCTTAAGCAACTGGTCACTGACCTCAATGCCAACGACGAGGTATATGCACTAATTATTCATGGCGATGGCGAAAAGTTTTTTCAGCAGGTGCCGATTTAAATAATTTTGCAGATGGTGATAAAGGCCAAGCAATCAGCATGGCAATAGCCTTTGGTGAAGCATTTGAGGCATTGTCAGCCTATCGCGGCGTGAGTATCGCGGTTATCAATGGTTATGCGATGGGTGGTGGTCTTGAGTGCGCACTCGCTTGTGATATCCGTATTGCAGAAGACCATGCACAAATGGCATTGCCTGAGACTGGCGTTGGCTTGTTGCCGTGTGCTGGTGGTACGCAAAATCTAACGGCTTTAGTAGGTGAAGGCTGGGCAAAGCGCATGATATTGTGCGGCGAGCGCGTCGATGCCGAGACAGCCTTGCGTATTGGTTTAGTAGAAGAAGTCACTGCAAAAGGTGACGGTTTATTAGCAGCACAAGCACTAGCGCAAAAAGTCGCTAAACAATCACCAGTTGCCGTCAGTTACTCCAAAGCGCTTATTCAAGCAGCAAGACACACACCGCCTGCACAAAACCTTATCCATGAGCGTGAAGCCTTTGTTAAATTATTTGATACCAAAGATCAGCGCGAAGGTGTGCAAGCATTTTTAGAGAAGCGTAAGCCCGTTTGGAAAAATAAATAAACGCCATAAAATCAAACTTAATGATACTATTTTTTCTTTTAATATTTGTAGGTCACCTTTATGACAACAGCTATAGAAGGCGCAGTAGAAAAAAGCACAGCAGACGCATCGGTATTATTCAGCACCGAGCCGACAGATTGTGGTCACCTGATTGGAGTAATGACGTTAAACACGCCCAAATCTCTTAATGCCCTTAGCGTTGAGATGTGTCAATTGTTAGCACAGCAACTAGAGCAGTGGGAAGGTGATGAGCAAGTGGTGGCTTTGCTATTAAAAGGCGCAGGCGATAAGGCGTTTTGTGCTGGCGGTGATATTCGTAAGCTTTATGACAGTATGTCTATTGATGCACCGCTACCGAATCCTTATGCGACAGAATTTTTGGTCATGAATATCGTCTTTATCGGCAGATGCACTTTTATTCCAAACCACTAATACTCTGGGGTGACGGCATTATTATGGGTGGCGGCATGGGCTTGATGGCAGGTTGTAGTCACCGCTTGGTCACAGAGCGCACGCGCTTTGCCATGCCAGAAGTGACTATTGGGCTGTTCCCGGATGCTTCTGGCAGTTGGTTTTTGCAGCGTATGCCAGCTAAGACGGGCTTGTTCTTAGGGTTGACGGGCGCGATGTGTAATGGCAATGATGCGCTATTAGCCAATCTTGCAGAGTATCCCGTCGCCAGTAGTGACTATGATGCCGTCATACAAAGTTTAAAACAGAGTGATTGGCAGGTTGCCGCTAGTCGTACCGATAAATGCGATAACAATAGTGCTCATAGTATCGTTAGCCGTGTGCTTGCAGCGCAACCAATTGCCGAGTTGCCTGCTAGTAAATTGGCAATCCATTGGCAATCTATTCAGCAGTTGATGAACAGCGGCGGACTGGGTGATATCGATGCTTTATTACAAAGTGATGCGGCACTCGCAAAAATAGATACAGAGTTTGCCAATGATAGCTGGACGCAGCGAGCAGTAGATACTTATCGCCATGGCTGTCCAGTTACCGCTGCTTTAACTTATGCGCTTTATTATAAAGTCACTGACTTATCACTAGAGCAAGTTCTGTATTTAGAAGCCAATGTAGCCGTACATTGTGCCGCCAATCCTGACTTTAAAGAAGGCGTACGTGCGCTACTGATTGATAAAGATCGTAATCCACAATGGTCGCGTTCACTAGCAGACTGCCTAAGTAGCGAAGGGCAGGCGTACATACAGCAGCACTTTGTGAATCCTTATGCTAAAGGTGAGCATCCGTTAGGCGATTGGTTGGGTGATGAGGCTTTAGGCAGTCAGTCTGTGCGTTAAAAATTGAATTTATCAATTCAATATAGACATCAAATTAAAATTACACTCAATTAAATAGTTTACAGCTATATGTGTAGCAACGCCTGCGCGCATGATTAATACTAACCATCAAGGAATGATGAGATGAATACAAAGGATGTAAATGCCACCGATAACGATACTACTAAGCCAAATATTGCTTTTATTGGGCTTGGTAATATGGGCGCACCAATGGCAGAGAACTTGTTAAAAGCAGGTTATAGGCTATCGGTTTATGATTTATCCGCAGAAGCAACTGAGCGCTTGCAGCAAGCAGGTGCCAGTGTAGCAGACAGTCCTAAAGACGCTGCTCAAAATGCCCAAGTAGTTATCAGCATGTTACCTGCTGGCCAGCACGTCCATTCTGTTTATTTAGGAGATAATGGCGCTGACGGTCTACTTGCAGAGTTACCACAGGGCACATTGGTGATTGACAGCAGTACCATTGCAGCGGCTGATGCAAGATTGGTGGCGGAGGCAGCAAGTAAGCTTGGTATAGACTTCTTAGATGCGCCAGTCTCTGGCGGTACAGGCGGTGCTATCGCTGGTACGTTAACCTTTATCGTCGGTGGCAGCACTGATGCCTTTGCCAAAGCTGAGCCGATACTGGCTGTGATGGGCAAAAATATCTTTCATGCAGGCGAGCATGGCGCAGGACAAGTGGCAAAAATCTGTAATAACATGCTGTTAGGCATTCTCATGGCAGGAACGGCAGAAGCAATTAATCTGGGCGTCAAAAACGGTCTCGATCCAAAAGTGCTATCAGATATTATGCTGCAAAGCTCAGGTCGTAACTGGACACTAGAGGTATACAATCCTTATCCGCAAGTGATGGAGAATGTCCCATCTAGCAATGGCTATCAAGGGGGATTTATGAGTAAGCTCATGCAAAAGGATCTTAACCTTGCTATGCAGACCGCTGAAGATACTCATGTAGAGACGCCGATGGGAGCCAAAGCGACAGAGCTTATGAAGCGCATGCAATCGAGAACGGCGATAGAGATTTCTCGAGCATTATGGCGCGTCACGACAGCTCAGATTGAGTAAGATTTTAAAAAAAAGCATAACTAAAAAAGGTCTGTATTATTATTTTAATGCAGACCTTTTTTTTGCTTATATTGCATCATCTAGTTGGGTAGGTCATAGACGAGCGACTGAATATCTTGCGCTGCTTTTTGCAGTCGTGGGACATGGGTTAAGAGATCATCTAAAGACACTCTTATGGTCGGTGCATGAAGATATAGCGAAGCAAGGTAGCGCGACTTTCTATCCCGTATCGGTACGGCGATGGCCACCATCTCAGAGATAAACTCTTCATTGTCGATACCAATACCTGTTTCAGCGATACGATCAAGCTCAGCGTTTAGAGCATCGATATCGGTAATCGTATTTTTGGTAAACTTATCCAATGACAGGTTTTGCAGTATTTTGTCGCGGCTTGTGCGCGGCAACTGGCTTAAATACAGCTTGCCAGTCGCTGTACACCACATTGGTGATTTTGCGCCCACTGGCAAATAAATCTGTATCGGCAAGGTCGTATTTGCACGGTTAGTATAGATCATATTCATCTGATAAGGCACACCGATCCCGCAGGTCTCTTTTAGCTCATCAACCAGCTTTTGCAAGATCATTTGTCGCTCATTAAAGAACAATCGCTGCTGCCAAAGCTCAACACCCAAGTTGCGTACCCGCTTGCCCGGTATAATACCGCCGCCAATATCCACAGTCACAAACCCTTCATCGAGCAGATTTTGAATCAATCGATGAATGGTCGGCTTTGGAATATCAAGCTCTTGCGATAGCTCAAGTGGTGAGAGCGGTTTTGAGGCATAGGACACCGCCTCGATAATCTCTAACACACGGGTAATCGACGATACTTTAGGCATATGAGTGGCTCAATAAGAATAAAAAGAATACAGTAGGAAATACAACAAGGCATTAACAGATAAAAGTAAATACGCAGCCTTGCGACACATTTTCCTATCCTCTAATTTAGCATAATATCAAGCCTAGACAAGATCTAGTTACTTTATATGCCAATACTAAATGTATCAATACTAACGTCACACAGTCATACAATATTGAAAACTAATACCAATACTTTTTTCTGAAAAGTTTTCTAAAAGCAATAATTACTACACCATCTCACAAAATACAACAAACTGTAGTAATAAGCTATATAACTGTCATTGAGTTAAATAAAGAGGTAGGTCATTATGATGACATATTTTGTAATATCCTTACATGAAGATTAAGCTAACCAATATTCATGTTTGCGCTGCTGAGTTACTTTAAGAGCATTGTGTAACAGAAAGTCGAAGTTTTGCGGATTGGTGTAGTAATTATTACAATATCTATGCAATCTTTACATAACGGCAAATAAAAAGCGCTCCTAGAGGGGTGACTTTTCCGGCCAAAATTGTTTTAATCTGCTCAACAAAATGATCGATTTAAAAAAAGCTAAATTGTCATTTTTTATGGGCGACTTATTCCACACTTTAGGAGAGTATTTATGAGACTTATTAAATTAACAGCAATTTCTGCTGCCGTTTTAGCGTCAACTGCTGCACTAGCTGCTGAACCTGTTATCGTTGTTGATGGTAATGATGCAGTTGTGTATGAAGCTGAGCCTGTTGCTGTTGCATATGAAGCTGAGCCTGTTGCTTATGCATACAATGCTGACGCTGGTATCGTTCGCAATACTACTGGTGCTGTTGTTGGTGGTACTAAGACTTTCTTCCAAACTGCTATCAACCCAGCTTCTGTTAGCGCTGAAGTTGGTACTTTAGGTTATGGTGCTAACATCGGTTGGTCACTAAATGAGAAAACTGAACTACAAGCTGGTTGGGCAGGTGGCGATGTTGCTGACCTATTCGGCGGTGACTTTGACGCAAACGACGTAAACTATGACGTTGATTCTGACTTCAGCAACCCATACCTAGGTGTGCAATTACGCCCTACTGGTAACTGGTTTACAATGGGTGCTGGTATCATCGTACCTGACAACGATATCGACGTAACTGCTAATCCAGATGGCGGCGTATACAAAATTAACGATAGAACGTTTGTTGCTGATGGCGAAAACGGTGTAGGTTCTTTACAAGGTACTATGGAACATCGTAACAAACTAGCACCTTATGGTACTATCGGTTTCCGTCCTAACATCGGTAACAACTGGGGTGTATTCGGCGAAATCGGCGCAGCCTATATGGGTAAAACTAACGCGACTGTAAATGCAGTTGACCCAGAAAGAAATGTGAATATTGATAATGGTGTTACTCCAGGTGGTGTAGATTCAGGCTTAAATGCTGGTCAAGTTGCTAAACTTGCTGAGCGTGAGCTTGAAGATAAAGATTATCTTGAGTGGATGCCAATTGTTAAGCTTGGTGCAACTTACCGTTTCTAATCTAATCACAGTTTAAGTACTGTTATTAGAAGAGTAGTAAGAAAAAACGATCCTTTTTAGGGTCGTTTTTTTGTCTGTGAAAGGGTAGTTGTTAGAATGAATAACAGGTATAAATGGTCTAGAAAATAACAATGGTTTGTTGCGCTGACAATACCGCGATACGGTAATCGGACTTAATGTCTGCTATGACCATTAAATATGACGGTTCTCTAATAGCATGAATCAAATCAGCAATCAGGTAGGAGTAATCTATTCCTAACCCTTGTGCCAGTTTGTATTGATGAATTTTGATAAAACTTTCTTTTATTTGCCACAGTAATTTAGCGATAATCTTACGCTGAAGTGGGGACAGTGCTTGTAAAGCAGCCATCTCATGCTCAGAATAAAACCGCTGTGCCACGCGCCATGCTATATGATTGGTTTCAATATCAATACCAATGGGACGGTGACGGCTAATGACCACTGCTACTTTACTGTTTAATGATGTATCGATTGTCTGAACAGTATTTTGACTAATATCATGGTGATTCTTGCTGCCTGTATGACTAAAGCATACGTAATATTCACTGCTGCTAAGCCGATACGGGAAGTTTGACTCATCCAGAGTATCGCGCAACCTTAGCTGATCCAGTAATTGTTGTAGCAATAATCGAACGCCTTTACGTTGTAGTTGACGTTGATGCTGCGCCATTTCACTCATTGATAAACTTACTGGTGACAGGCAGTAATGCCAATTAAGCTCGTAAAATTTCTGAAAATCTACTTGCGATAAATTGTTAGCGGATGACCACAGTAATTCATCCCACAGTCTTTTAAGGTTGAGGGATGAACGCTCGCTCACTTGTGCCGTGGCGCACCACGTTGCAGGATCGAGCTGGGTATATTGGACATGAGTTAGGTTTAAGATAGAGCTTGGCATCATTGATTACATCTATTGGATTCGTTCGCTTAGTAACATGCAAAAAGCCCAGCGATATATTATTGCTGGGCTTTCAATTATAAAGTATTTTGTGCTTTATCGACTGTGATTGGTTTTACTGGTGTTAGTAAGACAGTTCAGCACGGCGATTTAGTGCGTAAGCTTCTTCAGTATTACCAGCGGCAGCAGGGCGCTCTTCACCATAGCTGATGATGCGGATATTGTTTACTGCGACGCCTTGAGTAGCAAGGTAATCACGTGCTGCTGCAGCACGGCGCTCACCTAGTGCCATGTTGTATTCACGGCTACCGCGATCATCAGTATTACCTGCGATAACAACGCTGGCTGTGGATTTGAGTTGAGCAAGCTGGCATGTTGATTAAGAATACTCGCTGCTTGTGAAGTAATTTCGCTGCTATCAAAAGCAAAGTAAACAACCGCCTGTAGGTTTTCTGCGCCCATAATAACCGCGCTTGAGTTATCTACGATGACTGCGCCAGTGTATCCAACTTGACCACCTGGGATACCTAATGGGGCAACCACGACTTCAGAAGTAGCACGTTTGGTCGCACAACCTGTGGTTAGTGCCACAGCGCTTGATAATACAGCGAGGGCTGCGATCTTAGAAAAACTGGTTGACATAATGAGCTCCTAAAATTTTAATTAATTAAAATTGTTTTTTTTGAACTGCTTACGATAAAACTTAGGCAATTGCTATCTATCATATACTAAATGTTACTTTATGTAAGTAGTATTACTGTAAATAATGCTAGAATTTACAGATAGATATGAGATCCACTACCAGCGGTGCTTGCCCCAATTTTCAGGGTTGGCCCAATAATCCGCATTTAACCAATTTGGCAGCTGTTTATAGTCATATAAATTGAACTGCCAAAGTCTGGCGGATGCTGATGACTTTGCAGATGAAGGCTGCTCTGTTTGGTCAGTGTTATTCATCTCTAAAGATGGTTCATTCAAGATATCAAATGGGGTAAAGCCATAAGCTTTTAGATCTAAGGTGTTATCAAGGGCGATGAGCAGGTGTGCCGCATAAAGATCTCGATAGCGCATGAACAGCGGAATATACTGCTGCAGCAACTCCGGTGAGAGTGTGGGCAACCAAAAACAGGCGAGCTCATAACGTTCAGGCAATTGTCGTTGATTGAGCTCTAATAATGTCGATATTTGTGGTGAGCGGGTATTTTTTAGCAGTGTCTCTAATGCTAACCGAGCATTTTGGTCTGGGACGACCCACAGCAACTCAGTGTCATTATCAGTAGATTCAGTCGTTGTGGATGCGTTCGCTTGTATGGTTAGTGAGGGCAAAAGAGCCTCAATATAATCTATCAGTAATGGTAACGTAATGTCTGAGCGACTGGCAATTTGCTTTATCATATAATAGGCCGTTTATCGAGTGTTGGTCATCAGTGACCCTATTAAATCATTTTAATCGCGATTATCCAATGGGTGATTGATGCTGATTATGCCGCTCTTTTAATATGTCGACTCTCTCATTCTTTTGATATATCGACTCTCTCATTGCCATCGCATTTTGATAAGTATCAGGGACGATGAACATAATAAAATTGCGATCTGCTCTTGAAATTTGGCAGTTTAGGTCAATGTAGCAAGATACCATTATCATGTTAATGGCCATAAGATTATGCTAATTGATGACCTGCCTTAACCTAAATTATCCCGCTTTTTACCGTATATATTTTTTGCCACAAATAATAATAGGAATACCCATGTCTATTGCTGAAACTGATGCTCAAATCATTAATCCTGATATGCCAGATGTGCCACCGCATGCACCAAGTAAATTAATTTAAAAGATTACCAGAAACCTAGCTTTGATGTGGAAACGGTTGATTTAGATATTAAACTGTTCGAAAATCATGCACAGGTAGACAGCACTCTGAAGATGGTACGTCAAATAGCAGGAGATCTCGTATTGTTCGGTGAAGAGTTGGAGCTGATCGCCATTACGATGAATGGTAAGCCATTGACGGCTGAGGACTATCAACAACAAGCAGGCACGTTGACGATTGCTAATGCACCTGATGAGGTTGTTTTAGAGATTCAAGTACGCATCTGTCCGCAGACCAATACCGCACTTGAAGGGTTCTATATGGCGGGCAGTGGTGATGAGACGATGTTTGTCACTCAGTGTGAGCCTGAAGGTTTTCGTAAGATCACCTTTTATCCAGACCGCCCCGATGTATTGGCGATATTTACTACGCGTCTTGAGGCGGATAAGCGTTATCCAACACTATTAGCCAATGGTAACTTGGTTGAAGCGGGTGAGGTGGCAGATGCCCCAGACCGTCATTACGCGATATGGCATGATCCAACCAATAAGCCAAGCTATCTATTTGCCTGCGTTGTCGCTGATTTAGACGTATTGACGGATTCTTATACTACTAGCGAAGGTCATGAGGTGTTGCTGGAAATATACGCAAAGTCTGCTGACATTGATAAATGTGATGTCGGTATGCAAGCGTTGAAAGATTCGATGAAATGGGATGAGGTCAATTATGGTCGTGCGTATGATTTAGACCGTTATATGATTGTTGCCGTGAGTCAATTTAATATGGGCGCAATGGAAAACAAGGGTCTAAATATTTTTAACACCGCTTGTGTGTTATCCAGTCCTGAGACGACAACTGACTCGCGTAGCTTTAGTGTGAAAGCCATCATTGCCCATGAGTATTTTCATAACTGGACAGGCAATCGCATCACTTGCCGTGATTGGTTCCAGCTGTGCTTAAAAGAAGGTTTTACTGTTTACCGCGATCAATCATTCTCAGCGGATCAGCAGTCGAGTGCCGTACAGCGTATCGATGATGTGGCGACCTTGCGTGCTCATCAGTTTGCGGAGGATGCAGGACCACTGGCACACCCAGTACGCCCTGAGAGTTTTGTCGAGATTAATAATTTTTATACGACGACTGTTTATGAGAAAGGCGCTGAAATCGTGCGCATGATTGCCAATACGTTAGGAGCCGAGAATTTTCGTAAAGGCACGGATGAGTATTTCCGTCGTTATGATGGGCAAGCGGTGACGGTTGAGGACTTTTTGTCAGCGCTTAGCATCACTGATAGTAAGATTGAAAGCTTTATCGACTGGTATCGTCAGCCGGGCACACCAATGGTGTCTGGTCATCAATATTATGACCATGCAGCGCAGACACTGACGATTACGTTAAGTCAGCAAACCCGTCATGTCAGTGGCTTTGCTGCGCCAAAACCTTTGCCTATTCCGGTCGCGACTGCGCTATTTGATAAAGACACTGGTGACATTGTGGCTGAGCGTATGCTGCTACTCGATCAAGCCACGCAAACCTTTACCTGCGAAAATATAGCGCGTGAGCCTGTTGTATCTTTGCTACGTGACTTTAGTGCGCCAGTACAGCTCAATGAGATTATCAAGATGCGATTTGGCATTTTTGCTCAAACATGAAACCAATGGTTTTAACCGCTGGCAAGTGACGCAGATGCTGGTCAATCGTATCTTGCTGCAAGGTCAAGGCGAGAAGAGCAGTCCTGATATCTATCTGCAAGCACTAGCGCAGACATTGCCTGTGCTCGCGGCTGAGGATGCGATGTTGGCTGCCCGCTTGCTTGATATTCCATCAGCGCAAGAGCTGGCGTCTGCTATTCATAAAGATTACGATCCAGCATTGGTAAAAACGCAGCGCGACGACTTGTATCAGCAGCTTGCAGAGGCGCTAAAAGATCAATGGGCTGAGCTTTATGAGCAGCTACCTATGCAGTCTTATGAAGATAGTGCCGAGGCTCGTGGCACCCGTGCCTTGCGTAATGTGGTGCTCGATATGGCGCTGACCGCAAATGTCGATGGCGCAGATGAATGGGCGCAGCAGCAGTATGATGATGCAAGCTGTATGACGGAGCGTTTCGGTGCATTGAAAGCGATGGTCAATCATCAACAGCTAAATGCTGATGAGTATTTGGCGGACTTTTATAATCGCTTCCAAAATAATGATTTGGTCATCGATTTATGGTTTAGTGTGCAAGCGTCTGCTGATACTGTGACTGCTGATACTATCCAATCCTTGATCGCTCACGCAGATTTTGATTGGAATACGCCCAATCGTGTACGCTCAGTGGTCAGCGCCTTCACCTCGCAGCCAACGGCTTTATGGACGGCAGAAGGGTTAGAGCTTTATATTGGTGTGATTAAAAAGTTGGATGATGCCAATCCTGTTTTGGCGTCGCGCTTATTGCAAGTGCTAGCGCGTTGGAATACCTTGGCGGAGCCACGTCGTCAAATGGCGCATGAGCGGTTGATTGAGTTGCAAAAGCAGGCTTCTTCTAAGCATGTACTTGAAAGTCTAAACAGTGTTTTAGGTGCAGCGAGTGAGTAGGTTAAACGACCTTGCACCCGAATTGAAAGCATAAATAAATCCCGTCCAACATTATTATGTCGGACGGGATTTTTTTATACTTGGCTTATAGTAATTAACTATAAGCCAATGACGACTAGCGGTTAGGCAAAACGTCTTTGACCATATCACGTAGATTATACAGGGCAGTGACCGTACTATCCCAATCTAAGCAACCATCAGTGATAGACTTGCCGTATTCGAGCTGGCTTAAGTCAGCCGTCAGTTTTTGATTGCCGCCCTTTAGATGACTCTCAATCATCATACCAATGATAGATTTATTGCCGTTTTGAATTTGTTCCGCAACGTTTTGGATAACCATCGGCTGTAGATATGGGTCTTTACCTGAGTTGGCATGGCTTGAGTCAATCATAATCTTGCTATTGGTTTTACCTTTTGCCAGCTCGTTTTCCACTTGTGCAACCGCAGTTTCGTCATAGTTGGGCTTGCCGTTACCACCGCGAAGTACCACATGCGCGTAAGGATTGCCTTTAGACTTGATGATTGAGACTTTGCCATCTGCTGACAAACCCAAGAAGCTATGACCTTCTTTTACGGCTTGCATTGCGTTAACAGCGACTGTCATGCCGCCGTCTGTTCCATTCTTGAAGCCTACTGGGCACGATAAGCCTGAACTCATTTCACGATGCGTTTGGCTCTCAGTGGTACGTGCGCCAATCGCTGACCAGCTGATCAAATCCTGCATGTACTGCGGGGTATTCGGGTCTAATGCTTCGGTGGCGCAAGGCAGACCTTTTTCATTCAAATCGAGCAGTAGCTTACGGGCAGTACGCAGACCTTTTTCGATATCGAAGCTGTCGTTCATATCAGGGTCATTAATCATGCCTTTCCAGCCAACGGTTGTGCGCGGCTTTTCAAAATATACGCGCATCACCACAAATACGCTATCTTCGATTTCTTTTGCTAATATGGCCAACCGATCGGCATATTCGTGAGCGGCTTTGATATCATGAATAGAGCAGGGGCCGATGACTACAAAGAGGCGCTTGTCTTTACCATCCAAGATGTTTTGGATGGTATTACGACCGTTTAATACGGTTTTATAGGCTGTATCTGATAAAGGTAGCTCAGTTTTTAGCTCAGCGGGAGTGATCAAAGGAATGAACTTTTCAATATTCACGTCGTCAATATCTGCATTATGGGTAACTGATGTTGTCATGGTTATATATCGTCTAGCTGATTTATAGGGAGTTTCATTATGCGGACAAAAGTGTTGGTTGACAAGGGCAGTCGCGCAGTTAATTGACTGATAACTGGAATGAGGAAACCAAAACTTAGTTATACTTGTTCAGCGCCAATCGTATATGAGCGCTTCAATAAGCAAGATTGTTACTCAATTTATCTGTCCGTGTAGAAAAAAGAATTAACCCGTTAAATGGTCATTTCTAGCTTTTATCAGCTAATTTAGCTATTTGTATCATCGTCACGTATGATGACAACATAAAAGGTATGACGATAAAATAGTGAGTATGGCGAATGCTTAGGTATCACAGAGCTTTCGCGCAGATTTTATATGTCGTATTTTATAATAATCATTCATTTATTTTATATGCATTTATTGTATTTTTTAATATCGAGAGCTTGTCATGACAGATTCTGCTACGCCTGATCAATATCATAACCTTATAGACCAAACAGAGACTGAAATTCGAAGTGCTGAATTACAGACTGTGCCATTGGTCATCGGTATCATCGCAGGTGAAGTGTCAGGGGATAGCTTGGGCGCAGACTTCATGCAGCAGATGAATAATCTACGTGGTGATATTGTGTGGGTCGGCGTCGGTGGTACAAAGATGCAAGCGCAAGGGCTGCAAAGCATTTTTCCATTGGAGCGTTTAGCGGTGATGGGTTTGGTAGAAGTCATGGCGCAATTGCCTGACTTGCTTAAAGCGCGCCGTGAATTATTGAGCGCATTTAAAGCCGCTGATATTGATTGGTTTATTGGCATTGATGCGCCTGATTTTAATCTTAGAGTGGCTAAAAATTAAAACCGCAAGGCGTATTCTGCGTGCAGTATGTCAGCCCTTCTATTTGGGCATGGCGTGAGTCACGTATTCATAATATCAAAGCGGCGACCGACCTTGTGTTGTGTTTGTTCCCCTTTGAGCTGTCCGTTTATGAGCGTCATAATCATCCAGCAATATGTGTTGGTCATCCGCTGTTGCGTACGATCGATCAAACATTATTAGAGACACCGATCAATCAGCGCCGTAGTGAGCTGGTTTGGCACAACGATGGCTTGCAGCAGTTTTTTATTGAACGATTTGACGATGTCAGCCAGCTGATTTGTGTAATGCCAGGCTCTCGGCGCGGTGAAATCACGGCTATTTTGCCATTGATGCTGGATGGTATTCAAAAGTTGATATTGCTCGACCCCAAGCTGTGCTTTATCATTCCGACCGTCGACCAGAATCACCAATATATCGTCCAAGATGTTATTGATCAGCGCTCAGAGCAACTACGTGCTGCCATCGTTGTGGTCTATGATGATAGCCAGCCAGCCTTTAGTCAACAAGCGATGGCAGCCTCAGATATTGTGATGCTAGCATCTGGCACTGCAACGCTAGAGGCGATGCTGTTAGAACGACCGATGGTTGTAGTTTATCAATTAAATAAGCTCACCTATCAGATTGCCAAACGCTTGGTCAAAGTGCCTTATGTGGCGCTGCCCAACATTTTGGCTGATACTGCAATCGTTCCTGAGCTGATTCAAGAGCAGGCGAGTGGCGACAATATCTGTCGTACGGTCATGCGGCTACTGCAACCGCGTGCCTATGCTGAGCAATTAAGAGATCTCGTCGCCACCAAGCACTTATTACAACAGCAGAGTAATCATGATCCTGCTAATAGTGTGATTGAGCAATGGTTTATCCAAGCGAAACATCGGATTTAAGCCATTATTGATTGCGATCATTTCTTCTTCTATTAATCACAATGATACCTAATAACAAAGATACCGCGCCCCTATGAGTAACCAGTACCAAACCGACAACTCCGTTACCCCGATCGAAGTAAGTATTGAGCAAATTGATATCAAAGGTCAATATCTACAGCTGGTTGAGCCTATTCGTTTATCGGGTCAGGTAGATATTGATGAGCTACTTGCTCAGTATCCGATCAGGGTGGATCAAGGCTTACGGCAGTCAACGCTACAAATGGGCGTTGATGAAGCAGGACGTGGGCCGTTGCTCGGTAGCGTCAATGTGGCTGCTGCGATATTGCCTAAAACTTGGTCAGGATTGATTGAGATGCAGCCATTAAAGGACACGCCATTATCTATCTTGACCGACTCCAAGCAGCTGAGTGAAAAGAAGCGTGACCGTCTTTATCCGTTGGTTCAGCAGCATGCTATTGGTTATGTTGTCGCCGAGATCCCAGCAGCGGTCATCGATCAAGTCAATATCTTGCAAGCGACGATACTCGGTATGCGCTTATGTACCGAAGTGTTGTTAAAAGCCATTGCTCATCATCTTATCAACTCTATGAGGCAGGTCGAAGTTTTGTTCGATGGTAATCGCTGCCCTGAATTAAATGAGGCAATGCTCGCTGAACTGGGTATAGAAAAATCGACTATCGATTGCCAAGCATGGGTAAAAGGCGATGCGCGTCATACCAGCATTGCTGCCGCCAGTATATTGGCAAAAGTCAGCCGTGACAAAGCCATGTATGCGCTTGATGCTGAGCATCCAGAATATGGTATCGCCAAACATAAAGGCTATCCAACACGCGCACACGTAGAGGCAATCGAAAAATACGGCGTATTATCTGCGCATAGACGCAGTTTTGCACCAGTCAGAAAGTCATTAGAGAAAGCCATTTAAGAACAAATCACCTAAGAAGAAAGCACTTAAAAATAAACGTTAAGTGAGCGTGCTTCTTTAAAATAGCCTAAGCGGACATAGTTATGGCTAAAAATAAGACAGTCTATAATGAACGTATCAGTCTTCAACAAACACCAAGTAAAAGTTTATGGACTGTATTACAATGCCATTACAAATAAATTAAATACTGTGATATTAGGGCGTGTTGAACATTCGACCATGGCACTGATAAGGACTATTTTGCAGGCGATTCGACGTTAAAAATAGTAAGTTTAGTCATTCTAAGCGTATATTTTAACAATGAAGCGGCAAAAAAGAGTTCTGTCCCCTTCTGATAATATTGGGGCTGATACTAAAATTGCCCCATACTGCGTTGCAATTCTAGCTAAGGTATTAACATTATCGTCTACTTGCGACTTGCGACTTGCGACTTGGCTGGAACAATTTTAGCTATCAGCAGTGCCCATTTGTGAGTGTTCAACACGCCCTAGCAGCTTAAGTCTACTTAGCTTATGTACCCATACTTAACGCTGGCATTTATTGACTTATATACGTGCTACTATTCTATAGGATAAAAAATGACGCTCAGTACGCTATTAATCAGTACACCACAGAAGAATCTTGCTGCAGTGCTTTTTTTGACAGTGTTTCTAACGGCTTGTGGTGGGGGCGGTGGTGGCTCTGATAGCAGCTCTAATAACAATGTGCCAAGTCCGAACCCACTGCTATCGAGCCAAACGATAATACAAGTGACAATTCAAGCGATAATGTTGGCGACCAACCTGATAGCACTACTGCTACTAATGAGGTAAAGGCTGCATTAATTGCCAACAATAAGTTCAGTTTGGCACGTACCAGCTGTGGTCTGAGCGGCTTATCTGTTGATACCGCGCTTGATGATGTTGCCATTAAACATGCAAATTACATTAAATACGTCTTTGCCAATAGCTCACCGACCGTATTCAGCGCGCATTACGAAAATAGATTGCAGATATTTCGGGCGTTACCAGTAGCAATAATCCATTTTTTGGTGGGCTCAGTTTTACCGATCGCTTATCAAACGCAAATTACCCAAATGTACGATATGGTGTGACTGAAAATATCGCCCAATCTATCCACTATAGTTCAGCAGGCAATCTTATTCGCTCGGATGTTGTGGCAGGCTCGATGGCAAAGTCCTTGCTGGCAGCGCCTTACCATTTGCGTTCATTAATGATGCCTAGTGCAAGCGTGACGGGTGCTGGCGTGGTTATCTATAAGCCATACAATAAAGAGGCGGCGAATAACCAAGGTTATGTATTGGTCAACCATGCAGCAGCGACCCAAGCGACAGATATACGGTTAAAGGCGTATTCACTTATCCATGTGAAGGCGTAACGGATACAGTAACCGCGCTATATAATGAGACGCCAGATCCTGTCAAGCATACAGGGCGTGACTTGCGAGTGGATCCTATACGGACAACCTATTTATATCAATATGCTATCTGCTCAAACGATTGATATCAGCAATGTGCATTCCATGATATCCACGAAATATCAATGTACCGATTGAGCTGCTAGACTATCGCCAAGATCCCCATAAAAATACGGCAAATGCATTACCAGCAAACGAAGCTTTTATATTACCAATCACTGATAATTTAAAAAGCTGCCAGATTGCCAGTAAAAAGGCAAAAACTGCGGTTTACATGGCAACAGTGACTACCGTGTCAGCTTTGATATTTTAGTGGATAATAACTATCGAGCGTGAAAGCTTTACCTTTACGACAGGGATAGTGAACTAATAATTAGGTGAACTAAGACGTGTTCTTAATCTGAATAAAACACCAATCTGAACGAAAGTACCTAAAGAGTAAGTAAACAAAGCAAGGGCTGAACCAGTTATCTGATTCAGCCCTTGCTTGATTATTATAGTCAATCCATTGCACTATAAAAGTTCGGGCGTTCATCTCGCTTGAAATATTATATATGCCTATACTTGGTTGCCTTGCAATTCACACTACTTTTGAGTTGAAGTAACTATATTAGAATAAATCATATTGCAATAAACCATATTGCAATCAATCATATAAATATATAAGCGCTAAAACGACGAGTTCGGTTGTTGCAAGAAGGCTTCTTCTTCATCCGTTGACTCGCGATCTAAAATGTCATTGCGATGCGGATAGCGACCGAATTGTTCAATGATATCTTTATGACGATTTTCGAAATCCAGCGTATAGTCATCATGTAATTTTTCAAACAATGGTAAGTAGCGCTTATGGATCATCAATGATTCAGAATGCATAAATGGCATGATGATAAACTTGCGCCATTCAGTCGGTAATGTATCAAAGTGTGGTTGTCCAATAGCCTCTTGTGCCAATGCGATAGCCATACTATCTTGTGCAAAAGCGTCTGCTTGCCCGCGACATAAATTACGTGAAAACTGATCTAAGACAATAATTTCTGCTAGTCTGCCTGCCAAAGCGGTGATTGAGCTATTGCTATCCGTCGGCGCTTCTGCGATACGCCATGTCACGCATTCACCTTGCTTGGCAGCTTGCCAGATGTCACCGAATTTATCCTTTATCTGCGTATCAAAGTCATCATTTTGCGCAAACCAATGTTGCTCATTGTCTTTGTCGAACCAAAACTCCAGTACAGCACGCGCATTAGCATCAAGATGTTCTAAATGAATGTTTTTTGGGTCGAGCTGCGATGAATAAGCTTGGCTAGTAGCAGTGGAATAATCGGTTGATAGTGACATAAGATATTCTAATTATGATGAATTTAGTCTACTATAGCGCAAATATTTATGTCTGTCATGATGCCAACAGCAGCTATTAGGTAACCTCTTATGAATGCAAAAACTTCGCTAAACACTATCCAGTTATCTCTACCGCCCACGCCTTATTATTTGCTCGATGAAGCGGCAATCGTTGCCAATATGCAGATTATCTCGCGGCTGTGCGAGCTATCAGGCGCTAAAGCATTATTGGCGCTCAAATGCTTTGCCACTTGGGGCGTTTTGATGGGCAGCCTTTTTGCACGGCACAACGTCATCGTCACTCAATGAAGTGCGTTTGGGCTATGAGACCTTTGGTAAAGGTAAAGACAGTGATAATAAAAAAGAAACTCATGCTTACAGCGTCGCCTATAGTGCTGATGAGATCGATGAAGTATTGAGCTATGCTGATAAAATTATCTTTAACTCTATCTCACAGTTAAATGCTTTTAAAGGTCAAGCGGCGGCAAAAAATATACCAGTGGGACTGCGCTTAAACCAAAGACCAGTAATTCATCGTTTATCATCGCTGATCCTGCGCGTCCTTTTAGCCGTTTGGGTGAACATGATAAAAAACAATTGCAGCGGTACTTGATGACATTACTGGGGTAATGATTCATAACAACTGCGAAAATGACAGCTTTGAAGCCTTTAGTGCCAGTTTGGCAGATATCGAAGACAGATTTGGTGATGTTTTAGCGCAGCTTGAGTGGGTGAGCTTGGGCGGTGGTATTCACTTTATCGCGCCTGATTATCCACTAGAAAAACTAGCTGACAGGTTAAAAGGCTTTAGTGAAAAATATGGGGTGCAAGTTTATCTTGAACCGGGTGAGGCAAGTATCCATGGTGCTGGGTCATTGGTCACGACCGTCTTAGATACTATGCACAATGAAAAAAATCTCGCTGTAGTAGATCATCATTGAAGCGCACATGCTTGATTTGTTAATTTACCGTGAGTCAGCGCCGATAGCGGCTGTTAATAGTGATTTAATGATGCCTCTCTTGATATCGACCCTACCAATATCGCACCCATCAGCGAGAGCGCTAAGTCAGCTGATAATACCATTATTTATGGTCGTTCTTGTTTGGCGGGCGATATCTTTGGTGAGTATGCCTTGCCAAATAACCTAAAAATAGGTGATACCGTAACCTTTGGTAATGCCGCAGGTTATACCATGGTGAAAAAGAACTGGTTCAATGGTGTTAATATGCCGGCGATTGTGATTCGTCGTCTAGATGGCAGTATAGATGTGCAGCGCGAATTTGATTATCAAGATTACAAAGCCAGCTTGTCTTAGTTTAGTTGTGTCGATAAATTGATTTAAATTTTATAAATCAAAGACTTAAGTTTGTTTTTGAATGACTTTAACTCGTCTGTTTTTTATACATTATTTTTACCGATGACGTCATAAAAATTGTTATAATCGCCACGGGCAAAAGCCAACAATTAAATGGTGCTTTGCCCGACGGTGCGTGGGTTTTCCTCGGTCTTCCTTTTTAATTCACGCATATCATTCACTCGTTTCTGTTTTGACTCGCCACTATCGATGGTATCGACAGAGACACAAAGGAGGATTGTTCATTGAACACAAACCAACAAGCCAAATCTAGCAAAAAAGACGTACTCATCATCGGAGCCGGCGGTGTCGCTCAAGTGGTCGCGCATAAATGTGCGATGCATAACGATATCCTTGGCGAGATTCATATTGCCTCGCGCACGCAAGATAAATGTGATGCCATCGCCCAAAGCGTGAAAGATAAGAATAGCTTCAAGCAGCCTGCAGTATTGCATACGCATCAAGTGGATGCTATGGATACTCAGGCGCTGATACAGCTGATTCAAGAGTCGGGTATCCAAATCGTCATCAATGTCGGTTCGGCATTTATCAATATGACGGTATTGGAAGCTTGTATCGAGACAGGTGTTGCTTATATCGATACTGCCATTCACGAAGATCCACGCAAGATTTGTGAGACGCCGCCATGGTATGACAATTACGAATGGCAGCGCAAACAGCGCTGTGCGGACAATAATGTCACGGCGATTTTGGGCGCAGGATTTGATCCCGGTATGGTCAACGCCTATGCGCGTCTTGGCTATGACATGATGGATGCAGGTTCGGTGACGGATATCGATATCATTGATATCAATGCTGGCAGCCACGGTAAATACTTCGCTACTAACTTCGATCCTGAGATTAACTTCCGTGAATTTACTGGTACGGTTTACTCTTGGCAGGACAGCAAGTGGCAGTCTAATAAAATGTTCGAAGTGAAGCGTACTGACGATTTACCAGTGGTTGGCGTGCAAAACAGTTACTTAAGTGGCCATGATGAAGTGCATTCGTTATCCGCCAATTTAGACGTACCAAATATCCGTTTTTGGATGGGCTTTGGTGAGCATTATATTAATGTATTCACTGTGCTACAAAGTTTGGGTCTACTCTCTGAGCAGCCAGTGATGACTGCTGAAGGGCAAGAAGTTATCCCATTAAAAGTAGTGAAAGCGGTTCTACCAGACCCAAGCTCTCTTGCGCCGAATTATACAGGCAAGACCTGCATCGGTGACAAGGTCAAAGGCAAAATCAACGGCGTTGATAGCGAGGTATTTATTTATAATATCTCAGATCATAAAGACGCTTATAATGAGGTTGGTAGCCAAGGTATTTCTTATACCGCAGGCGTACCACCCGTCGCTGCGGCGATTCTGGTCGCAACTGGTGAGTGGGATGCTGGCAAGATGGTTAACGTCGAAGAGCTGGATGCCAAGCCATTTATCAATCTATTGAATAAGATTGGTTTGCCAACGCGTATCAAAGATAGCGAAGGCGACAGAGCATTAGCGTTTGATATTTAAATAACGAGTTTGATTTAGAAAAGCCTATCTTTTATAGATAGGCTTTTTTTATGTCTGGGTTTTTACGTTAATTTTACGAGCAGGTAGGGGAGCTGATCCTGTCATTACCCCTCACTAGGGTTATAATTTCTCAACGCCGCAATACGGTCATCAAGCGTTGGATGTGAGCGGAAAAGGTTTGCGATACTAAAGCCCGTAGATTGTCCTGATGAAATAGCAAATGCTTTCATGCTCTCAGGCATTTGATCTGGACGCTGCTCAGAAGGACGCAAGGCATCAAGCGCACTAATCATTTTGTCTTTGCTGGCAAGTTTTGCACCCATCTGATCCGCACGGAATTCGCGTAGACGCGAGAACCACATAACGATAGCAGACGCCAAAAATCCAAGCAAAATATCCATCACAATACTCGTGATAAAGTAACCAATACCTGGACTATCACTGGTATTTTTAAACACCGTCCGATCGACGAAGCTACCAATAATACGCGCAAAGAACATCACAAAGGCGTTTACCACTCCTTGGATGAGCGCAAGGGTGACCATATCACCGTTTGCTACGTGACCAATTTCATGCGCCAATACCGCTTCTACTTCATCGGGTGTCATGCTTTGCAATAAGCCAGATGAAACAGCGACTAATGCTTTGTTTTTATTCCAGCCTGTGGCAAACGCGTTTGGCTGAGAATTATTAAAAATCCCCACTTCTGGCATGCCAATATTTACCGCTCGCGCTTGTCTGGCGACCGTATCTACAAGCCATTTTTCAGTGGCATTGCTTGGCGTTTCAATAACCACCGTTCCCGTTGATCTTTTGGCCATCCACTTCGAGATAAATAGTGATACCATCGAACCAACCATGCCGTATACGCCGCACATAATGGCAAGACTGGTGTAATTTAACCCGCCCGCACCATGTACGCCACCAATTCCAAAAAATCTGGATAAAATACCAAACACGATGCTAAATACCACAATCACCGCTAAGTTGGTTAATAAGAACAATCCGATACGCATCATGATGCCAGTTTCCTCATTTAAATTTAAATACAACTTTAAGACATAATACTCTATGAGGTATTATATTTTTATATATGTTTTTACTTTACATAAATGGCGTTATTTTGATAAATAACAATCCCAGTTAACCGTATAAATACAGTGATATGGTTAGCGAGCAAAGAATAAAAATAAAGGATAGCGACATCTAAAAGGTGAAAACAATTATTTTTTGACGGTTTAAATAGTTAAGGGCTAAAAGTAAAAATTAAAACGAAAATAGTGAGCAGGTATAATGAGCACTCACTGTTAAGGTTTTTCATTTAACGCTCTATGAGGTCTAATCATGAACGCTCTAGCACTTAAAGTCCCTCCAGTCGCCCAAGTGATTATTACCGCCGCTGCTATGTATGGCGTCTCTAAAATGGTTCCTGCTTTGACGTTCTCACTCAACGGCTCAACTGTACTGGCAGTGGCTTTGGGTGTGGTGGGTCTGAGCTTAGGTATCATGGGTGTGACTCAATTTAGAATAGCTCAGACCACACCCAATCCGCAAGCGTTAGAGCAGGTCTCTAGTTTAGTGACCAGTGGTATATATCAGTATAGCCGCAATCCGATGTATGTGGGCTTGGTGCTTATATTATTAGGCTGGGCGTTCTATTTGTCTCACCTTCTGGCGTTTGTATTATTGCCTATTTTTATACTTTATATGACGCACTTTCAAATCCAGCCAGAAGAGCGGATGATGGCACAGAAATTTGGCAAAACTTATCAGGATTATCTAAATAAAGTGCGGCGCTGGATTTAAGGTGTAATAAGTAAAGATTTGATGATAAATAAATGAACAATAAAATCAGGGAGATGACGTTATGGAAATGAAAAATATACCTTTTGCTATTACCGATTGGACGACAGTAGAAGCGGTAGAAAACAGAGGTGAAACGGGCACGGGGTATTGGAAGACTTGCGAATTTAACAATATCAATGTGCATATGGTTGAGTACTCCGCAGGCTACCTTGCCGATCACTGGTGCGATAAAGGACATATTTTATTCTGTGTTGAGGGCGAGCTGAACACCGAACTAAAAGATGGTCGTACTTTTACCTTAACAGCGGGCATGACTTATCAAGTGGCGGACAATACGATTGCACATCGTTCGTCAACGAAGATAGGCGCTAAGCTATTTATTGTTGATTGATATTGCCAGTAACACCATAAAATTCATAAAGCTATAAAGCTATAAAGCTATAAAACTATAGATCTATAAAAATAAAGCGAGAACATAAAATGCAACTAGAAATAAATGTCATCGATGCTTTTACGGATACCGTTTTTAAAGGCAATTCAGCGGCAGTCGTTATTACAGAAGATTGGCTTTCTGATAATTTAATGCAGTCTATTGCTTTTGAAAACAACTTATCCGAGACAGCTTTTATGGTTCTTGATGATAAAGGCATTTATCATATCCGCTGGTTTTCACCATTGACTGAGATTGCTTTTTGCGGTCATGCAACCTTGGCGTCAGCCTTTGTGTTATTTAACAAAAATCCTAGTATAGAAACCATTAAATTTTCCGCCAAAGCGGTTGGTATATTGACCATCGTACAGACAGAAACTGGCAAAATACAAATGGATTTTCCTAATACTAATCCTAAGAAAGTTGACAATATCCCTGATAGCTTGCTTGCAGGACTATCTATTGCACCCGTTGAAGTCTATAAAAATACTCAAGCCTATTTTGTGATTTATAATGCTGAGTCCGACGTATTAACAGTAGCGCGTGATAACGAGCAGCTAAAACAGCTTGCGCCTTTAGATGTGGTGGTGACTTGTCAGGCTAAGTCTGCTGGCTACAAAAACTATGATTTTATTTCACGTTATTTTTGGCCAGCCAATGGTGGCGATGAAGACCCAGTGACGGGTTCAGCTCATACTGCTTTAGCTCCATTATGGGCGGAGCGTTTGGGTAAAAATCACTTGGTCGCTTATCAAGCATCACGTCGCGGCGGGGTTCTAGACTGTGTCGTCGCAGGTGACAGAGTAATGATTTCTGGCAATGCCGTACAGTATATGACAGGATTTATCACCGTTTAGGAGTAGATGGTTTTGACTGAATTAAAAACCGTTGGACTGTTTGCGCTGACCGCATTAGCAGAGATAGCGGGCTGCTATTTGCCTTATCTATGGTTGCGAGAAGGTAAGTCTATTTGGCTGCTTGTCCCTGGCGTACTAAGTTTGGTCGCTTTCGTTTGGCTGTTGTCTTTACATCCTGCCGCAGCTGGTAGAGTCTACGCGGCTTATGGCGGCGTGTATATTTCGATGGCTATTTTATGGTTGTGGACGGTGAATGGTATCAGGCCGACCACGTGGGATATAGTAGGTTCTGCGGTTGCGTTATTAGGCATGGCAATTATTATGTTTGCGCCGCGCGGTGCTTAGCATAAAGACCGCACCTAGCATAAAAAATGCCAATCAAACCGTGAGGTTCGATTGGCATAGATTTAAGTGACACAATGATGCACTAAATATTAATGTTTACCTAAGATACTGCCGTTGTCGTCTTTCTTAGATTGTTTGGCAGCTTTTTTCTCTTTTGCCGTTAATAGCGGTTTCTTTTTTACGTTCTTTTTACTGTCTTGACCTTTACTCATGGTTTTTCCTCTTGAGATAAGCCGTAATACCTTTTAAGCCAGTGTAAATAGCTTTAAGGTTAGATTAATGCTGATGACGCAAATAGTGCGTACTGCAATGAGTATATGCTTAAGGGGTCGCAATAGATAGCGCTAGCACAATTCACCTACGATTTGAGTCAATCCTGTATCCATCCCTTGTATAATGCTCCTTCTAAAAATTTGTTTGATAAATGAGTTTTATAAGTAGATTTTCAATGCCATGAATTTATTTAGTCAATACTGCTATTAATAAGTGCTTACTTACGGAGTCATCACGATTTGCTATAATAAGCCACAAGCCGATAAGTCGTCGCGGCAAACTTTTATAATATTCATATTTAGCATAAAAATGCTTACTGTTTTGGTTGATTGTTATGCGTATCCGTAAACTTTTTAAATTTGAAAATGCACATATTGTGCGTAATTGTAGCTCTGAGCGCTGCAAACACTCTATACATGGTCATAGTTATCAGATTGAACTGATTCTTGAGGCTAAGCGCTTGGATCATGGGCAAATGGTCTATGATTTTGGCTTATTAAAATCGTCTATCAAGGACATTATCGACAGCTTTGATCACGCGATTTGTTTTTGGAATAAAGACGACCCTGAGTATGTCGCTGCCTGTAAAAATTCAGTGCGCGCTGGATAAGCTTGCCAGTATCGCCATCGGCAGAGCAGTTTTCACGCGTGATATTCTTTTGGGCGCAAGAAATTCTAAAACAAACCCAAATGCAAAACGGTGAATCTGATGTCAGCGTTTACTCGGTGATTGCACATGAAACCGCTACCGGTTACGCGCAGTGCTTTGCTGATGATGTGGCGAATGAGCAAATGGGTAAGCTTCATCTAGAAGCGTTTGAGTTTAGCGATCAAGTCAGTGCCGAGTGGCACGACCCTGAGCTATATGCCAAATTGATCCGCGGTGAAAGCTTTATCAACCCAACGGTGACTATGCAGGTACAGACGAAAGTGCAGGTAGGTAAGCCCGATGCCTAATAGTACAACAGAGGACAAAAATGCTAAGACGCTGACACTGTATACAGAAGCCGATACTCAGCGTTTGGCTGCACAATTGGCAGCTTTACCTTTGACAGGTAGTGTCTGGTTGGCAGGTGATTTAGGGGCAGGTAAAACGACTCTGACTCGCTATTGGTTGCAGGCGCTCGGGCATGCAGGTGCCGTCAAAAGCCCGACTTATACCTTGGTCGAGCCTTATAGCATCGAGCAAACAGACGGCTCAGTCAAGCCAGTTTACCACGCGGATTTGTATCGTCTGCAAGACCCAGAAGAGCTGTCTTTTATCGGTTTTGATGAATATCTGGATGAGCCAAATGCATTGGTTATCATCGAATGGGCAAGCCGTGCGGACATATTTACCACCGCCGACCTTGTTTATCGATATGACGCAAGCTACTAGCACTGATAAGGATAATGAGTCTCGTCAAGTCGAGCTGCGGCTATCGAAGGCTGGACAAGCGCAAGGCTTGGATTTATCCTCTGTTAAGATTTAATTATACATTTGAATGTTCAACAGACCTTAATATAAGTCATCAATATCTGCCAGTACTACTTATCATCACGTAAAACAACGATACCTCTTAATGCCGAAAATGCCAGACAATCATTCTTATACTCGCATCAAAAACTATCGCCGCTGCTCATCAATCAATTGGCAGCGGGTGAGGTAGTGACACGCCCAGCAGCTGTAGTCAAAGAGCTGCTAGAAAATGCCATTGACGCTGGTGCGACCAATATTGAGATACATATTACTCAAGGCGGCATGGGTATGATTGAAGTGGTCGACAATGGCGTGGGTATTCATCCCGATGATATGGTCATGGCAATTACCCGTCATGCAACCAGTAAAGTCGCGGATGTCGCTAACTTACACGGTATTACGACGTTGGGTTTTCGCGGGGAAGCACTAGCAGCGACGGCGGCAGTATCTCGGCTGACTTTAACCAGTAGCCATGATGACAGTGGCATCGGTCGCCAGTTGCAAGTCGCAGGTGTGTTAGATGATGCGCCAAAGCTCATGCCAGTTGTGCATCATCGTGGTACCACCATTACGGTTAAAGATTTATATTTTAACGTACCAGCACGCCGTGGCAATTTGAAATCTATTGCGACGGAGTTCGGTCATATCGAAACGATTGTGCGCGAAGTGGCTTTGGCGCGAGCAGATGTGGCACTGACGCTGTTTCATGATAATAAAAAACGATTGTCACTTTCTTCAAGTGCGATGTCTTTAAGTACGATGTCTTCAACTACAAGGCTTTCAAATTCAAAGTCTTTAAATACCGTTTCTACAAATGCTAATGGCAATAATAATGTCAATCCTTTGCCATTGGCACGTCTTGAGCAAGCGACTGGGTTGTCGTTAACCAAAAAGGCGTTAGAGATAGCGATAGACCTCACCAGTTTAATGCAGCCATCCAGAGAATATGTTAATAATGGCTTTGGCGATCAAGCAAGCGTTAATGGTTGGTTATGGCCTATCACTGATTCGCAGGATACCTTACCAAAATTAATCTATGTGAATGGCAGACTGGTAAAAGAAGCATTGATAAGCAATCAGCTACGCCAACTTGCCCAAACTGCTCAGTTGGTAGGAACTGGCTATGCGCTTTATTTTGATTTGCCCACTCAGTGGCTCAATATCAATGTGCATCCATCTAAACAGCGTATTAAAATAAGTCCGCTCAATAATATTATGGCGCATGTAAGCCATGCGATTCGGACAAAACTTAAGACAGTAGTGACTACAGAGACGATCAGTTCTGCTAATGCTATTCAAATACTAGGTAATAGTCAGATAGTAGATAGTAATTTGTCTATCGATAACGCATTCGCTACTGCAATGCCAAACACATCAACGACCATTTATTCAAGCAAAAGCCAGGCAGGTAAAAGCGCCCAAACAACCCTATCAGTTGTCAGAAAATAGGTATTCGCCTCAAACCTTAAACGTACCAAGTGTTTCTGAGAAAACAAGTCAAAACACCAGAGGTATCGCTAACGATGTCGCAATACATTCGACATCTTTGCCTTATTGCCTAGACGTTGTTACTCATTTAAATGAGGCATTAACCGAATCTGTTGGCACGACATATAGTGAGAATAAAGCACTGCCTTGGCTATTGTTTTATCATCAAAGCCAATGTGTATTGCTCGGTGCAGAGAATTGGCAATCAAAAATGCGTTCGTTATTTGAGTCAAGTTTACTTAGCAATAGGGCATAAAAAAGATCAATGGCTGCACAGTGCAAATGACATTAATCAGCAACTTGCTGCCGTGAGCATGCAAATGTCAAAGCAAGACTTGATGGTGTTCTTGGCGGATATCGACGCGTTACTGACTCAGCATGCGATTAAAGCGATAGATGGTAATCAATTAGCAACATTGATGCTATTATCTGCGCCTGAGTCAAGATAGCTATAACGACAAAAATATAATAAGCAAATTTTAGCAATGACACTGCTCAAAGTTATTTATTGCTACTAATATCATTAATAAAGGCAAGCCTATGCAACTTTCATCTGACAGCTCATCTTATCGCCTAAACGCCAATTTAGCAGATAATAGCGTGGTGTGTTTGATGGCGCCGACAGCAAGTGGCAAGACTGCACTGGCTTATGAGTTATATGATACAGGGCGTTATGAGCTAATTTCAGTAGATTCAGCGCTGATTTATCGTGATATGAATATCGGTACGGCAAAACCAACCGCTATTGAGTTGGCGCGTTATCCACATCATTTGGTTGATATTATCGATCCTATGCAGAGCTATAGCGTCGCCGAATTTGTGAATGACGTTGCCCGTTTGATTGATAGCTGTCACGAGAATGGCAAAATACCGTTGCTGGTTGGCGGTACTATGATGTATTACATGGCACTGCTAGACGGGCTATCTCCAGTACCTGACAGTGATGATAGTGTTCGCGCACGTGTGGAGCAGTGGCGGCAAGATAAAGGCATTAGTGCGCTTTACGACTATTTGGGTGAGATAGATCCGATCAGCCATGAGCGCCTTAATGCGACTGATACTCAGCGCATCACCCGAGCAGTTGAAGTTTATCTGCAAACTGACATTCCTATAAGTGACTGGCAGCGCAAGCCCAAGCAGGCATTGGCAAATAATCCCAATCAGCAATGGCATGCATTGACAGTCATGCCTGATCGTCCATGGTTGCATACACGTATCGAGCAACGTTTAGATATCATGTGGAATGACGGGTTGGTGACTGAGGTCATTGGTCTGCTGGAGCGCTATCCTTTAACGCCAAATCTACCATCCATGCGCTGCGTTGGTTATCGCCAAGTACTAGAATACCTAGTACATATCGATCACCCAGTATTTGAACAGCCTCATCTAGACAAAGCGCAATTTTACAGTGCTTTTGAAGTGCTGCAGTCTTCAGCTCAATCAAGCTTATCTGATGATGCGACCCAGGCACTTGCTTGTCAGCAAATGCAAAATAAGGCATTATATGCGACAAGACAATTGGCAAAACGTCAGTACACATGGTTACGCAAAGTCATGCAATTGCCTAGTAAGTCCATGGATGGGGCGATAGCAGCCGATACCTCTAGTGAGGAAGGCTATTCTATAGACCGCAATATGGTGGTAAAAGCATTCACTACCATGGCGCAGGCAAGAGACTATTTATATTAAATCTATCAATGATACTAAAGCTATCAGTTATAGCAAAATCACTATCGCCTCAAAATATGGTATGAGTTAATACCTTATAAATACAATATGGTGTACTAAAAATATAGTTGCAAAAAGCTCTATGCAACTATTAGAAAGTAATGACAATTAGTATCAAAATATATCGTAGATAGCTGTTATAATTTAAATTCATCAAAATAGTAGGTGTAATATTAGCCTAACTGTGTTTTCAATCAATATTAATTGACGTTTGTTGATAAAAATAACTACTGAAACAACTAGTTACTTAATTATTTACAATAATAATGTATTCGCGATAAAGTGGAATCACTTAAGAACAAGTAGCGTTTATTTAGATACGTTTTATAAAGAAAATTTATTATTGTATCTGCCGTTAGCCATTATAATTAAATGAACACTTAAAATAATTGGCACTAAAACATAATTAATAATATTTAGGAGAGCTCTCATGTCAAAAGGACAAACTTTACAAGATCCGTTTTGAACTCGCTGCGCAAAGATCGTATTCCTGTCTCTATTTTCTTGGTCAATGGTATCAAGCTGCAAGGTCAGATTGAATCATTTGATCAGTACGTGGTATTGCTCAAAAACACTGTCAGTCAAATGGTATACAAACACGCTATCTCAACCGTCGTGCCGGCACGTAATCCACGTAGCAGTACGACAACGACAGGTACAAGTACTCAACCGCAAAGCGCTGCTCCAGCAGGTTATCAAGGCGGCGGATTTGAACGCGGTAGTAATCCTGCTAGCACAGGTGGCTTTGAAGAGCGCGGTTTTGCGTCTAATCGCAGTGGTTTTAATCGTGGCGGTTTTAGCCAAGGTCAAGATCGTGGTTTTGAGCGTGGTAGCTTTGGTCAGAGTCAGGAGCGTGGCTTTGAACGTGGCGGTTTTGGTCAAGACCGTGGCTTCGAAAACCCAGCAGATAATACGGGTTTTGAGGAAAAGCCAAATGATGGATCTAATGATAACAATGGTTAGAGAGCAAGATTCATTATCGAAGGTGCATTACTAATACGTGATTTATCCGATCAAAACCTGCTTTTATAGTGGGTTTTTTTGTATAAATAAACGTATAATAATGGTCTAAAATGACGTGCCGAGTTGTTAGCGATTGGTTTCGTAGATTATTATTAATATTGGGCATAGTATAGTAAAATACAGTATTGATTCATTATAAAATAGAGCGAATCCATGAGTAATACCCAAATCAATCTAACCCATGAGCAGTTTATTAGTAAGGCTATCGAAGCGATTAACACTGAGATATCGGCATTGGCTTTGCTAACAGAGCAGATAGACGATAGGTTTGCACAAGCATGCGATTATTTTAGCTTGTAAGGGTCGAGTCGTGGTCACTGGTATGGGTAAGTCAGGATTGATTGGGCGTAAAATAGCGGCGACGTTTGCCTCTACTGGCACGCCAGCCTTTTTTATGCATCCTGGTGAAGCTGGGCATGGCGATTTAGGCATGTTGGTAAAAGGTGATGTACTGCTTGCTATCTCTAACTCTGGTGAGTCCGATGAGATTAAGATGCTGCTGCCAGTGGTCAAACACCTAAATATTCCACTGATTAGTATTAGCCGTGATAAGCGCGGTATGTTGCCTCGTGCCGCGAATATTGTATTGACGCTCGGTAAATCGCAAGAGGCTTGTCCACTTAATCTTGCTCCTACTTCCAGTACCACGGCGACCTTAGCGCTTGGCGATGCATTGGCCGTTGCCTTAGTCCATGCGCGCAACTTTACCTCAGAGGATTTCGCATTATCGCATCCAGCAGGCGCATTAGGTCGTCAGCTGCTAACGCGAGTTGAAGATTTAATGCATACTAAGTCAGAAGATTTGCCGCTTATTCATCAGCAAGCGCCACTGCAAGAAGCGCTTTTTACTATGTCTGCTGGGCGCTTAGGAATGACGGTGGTGACCGATGATAATGATAAGGTGGTTGGGGTATTTACAGATGGTGACCTACGCCGTGGTCTAGAAAAAGGCATCGATTTGCAAACGCCGATGGCTGAAGTAATGGTTAGTAATCCACGGCGCATTAGTAAGACCATGCGCGCATCAGATGCGCTCAGTGTGATGAATGAAAATGGTATTAGCCAGTTGCTAATTATTGACGACCAAGATCGTTTAGAAGCAATTATTACGGTACATGATTTGCTACAAGCCGGTGTAAAATAAATAGCATTAATAAAGATATCGGTTTATACAGTATAGATTCGCACAGTATCGATTTATAACAATAAATGTAAAAAATAGCCTTAAGAAAGAGGGATATGATGCAAGACTTAATCAAAAAAGCCGGACAAGTAAAGCTGTTGATAATGGATGTCGATGGTATTTTATCAAACGGTCAAATTATCTATGATGCCAATGGTATCGAGACCAAGGCCTTTTCTGTCCATGATGGCGTAGGCGTTAAGTCGTTAGCACGTTATGGCATTTTGACGGCTATTATTACAGGTCGTAGCAGTGCCATGGTAGATAAGCGCGCCACGGAAATGGGCGTTAATTATGTGGTGCAAGGTCGTGATGATAAGCTGGTTGCTTTAAATGAGCTACTAACCATACTTGATCCAGCGCTCAATATCACGGCTGCTGATTGCGCTTACATGGGCGATGATTTACCAGACATTAAAGCGATGCAGACCGTTGGATTTGCTGCAACAGTACCCAATGCGCATGCTGAAGTCATCAATCGCAGTGACATGGTCACCACCCGATCAGGTGGCACTGGCGCTGTACGTGAAGTATGTGACCTCATTTTGAAAGGTCATGGACACTATCAAGACTTCATCGCGTATTATACGCTTGATGCAGCAAAAACTCAGGATAATTTGTCGTGAATACTCGTGTTTTAATAGTTCTTGCCTTGATTATCGCTGGTATTGCAGGTTGGTTTTTTCAACAGCAAGGAGAGATAGCGCCGCCAGTTAGCATGGAAGCAACCGATGTTGATTATGAAGCAACAGATATCAAAGCGGTACAGACTAATGAGAAAGGCGAAACTGAGTATGAGCTGACTGCCAAAACATTGACGCACAATCCAGAGACCAATTTAGACGAGATGTCAGGCATCACTATGAATTGGGAGCCATCGGCAGAGCAGCGTTATCGTATTGAAGCGGGTAGTGCTGCTATCAGTCAGCAAACGGGTGAACTCAGCTTGTCAGGGGGCTTTTCACTGGTCAGTGAAGGCAATAAAGACGCCAGATATTGAACCGATAAAGGTGACAGGTAGTATCCTTAAAGGCAATACCAAATCAGGGCAAGTATATAGTGACGCGCCTGTTAAGATTGAACAAGGCATGAATCGGTTTGAAGCTTCTAGCATGACCGCCAACCTTGAGACCGGTGAATATGAGTTTGGTCAAGTTGCCGTCGCTTTTACTCCAGCTGAACGCCAAGATAAAGCATTGTTTTGATCGCAGTAACTCTTATTGACTATGTAATAAAAATAGCAGCTAGCATAAAGTTTGCAAATCCTACTACCCATTATAAAACGAGTGATTTTTATGACATCTAAATTTTTGCCTACTTTGCGCTCATCATTAGCACGCTTCAATCTAACAGCGTGCCGCTTGCGTCAATTACATGTGCTGCCAACGGTTATGCTGCTGGCACTGCCACTTTACAGTCATGCGCTGCCATCAGATGCCAATCAAGAAATCAAACTATTGGCTGATAAAGCGACCTATAGTGAGCGTACAGGCGTTACCAGCTACTCGGGTTGTCATTATCACTCAAGGTACGTTTAAAATGACCGCTGATAACATTACGGTTAACCTATCACAGGGTCGCAGTATTAATTCAGCAGTAGCGACTGGACGCCCTGCAACCATGCAACAGGTAGTCACACAAGAAAAAGGGCTGGCGAAAGGTCAAGCCAATAAGATTGATTATAATGCGGTCACGGGTATTGTTACTTTGACGGGTAATGCTAAGTTGGTTCAAAATGGCGCCAGTTTTGCGGGTAATGTCATTCGTTATAGCCTAAAAGCTGGTGATGTTGAAGCAACTGCTGGCGGTAATCAGCGCGTAGAGTTGGTGTTTCCGCCCAGTAGTAATGGTAGCCAAAGTAGCATCCGCTAAAAAGCTGAATGGTTAATGTAACTGTATCAACATCCCTTAGTGTATTAGTGCTTGAATTCCGCAACCGTATGAGTAAGTTATGAGTGATAATAAAAATACAAACCCTTTAGCAACCAACAATAACGCAGCACCTGCGACGCGACTATCAATGCAAAATCTAGGCAAACGCTATGGTAAGCGCTGGGTTGTGAAAGATGTCTCTTTCTCCGTAGAACAAGGGCAGGTCGTTGGTTTATTAGGTCCAAATGGTGCAGGGAAGACAACCAGCTTTTATATGGTGGTAGGGTTGGTCAATATGGACAAGGCCGTGTCACTTTAGGAAAAATGGATCTGTCTAAATATGCCATGCATGAGCGTGCACGGGCAGGAATTGGTTACTTACCACAAGAGGCGTCTATTTTTCGAAAATTGTCTATCGAAGACAACATGGCTATTTTAGAAACTCGCAAAGAATTGAGTAAAGCGAGCAAAGCAAGAGCTGGAAAAACTAATCGGTGAATTCCATCTAGAGCATGTACGAAAATCATTAGGTATGAGCGTATCAGGTGGTGAGCGTCGTCGCTGTGAAATTGCCCGTGCATTGGCGGCTGACCCAAAGTTCATTTTATTAGATGAGCCATTTGCAGGCGTGGATCCTATCTCTGTTGGTGATATCAAAGACGTTATTTTGACCCTCAAAAATCGTGGTATTGGTGTTTTGATTACTGATCATAACGTTCGCGATACCTTGGCTATTTGTGAGAAAGCTTATATCGTCTCAGAAGGTGCTATTATCGCTGAAGGTACTTCTAGTGAAGTGTTAGAAAATGAATTGGTGAAAGCCGTTTATCTGGGTAAAGACTTTCACGTATAAACGAGGATGTGTTGAATATTGTACTTGTCTCGAATACATTTTTGCTAAATGCGCATCGATTAGCTCTGCGTATTTTTAAATGTTCAATACAACCTTAATATCTCAACGTGTTTTTCGCGCTACTATTTACGCTGTCTGTTAGACTTATAATTTCCATTAAGTTCTCAAGACAGCGCTTGCTACTTTTCCTATATCTAGCTATTCATCACATTTAGCATCACCTCTTCTATTAGATCGTCCATGCGACTGATGGCGAATTTATCTCAAAAATCATTCTCAAATTAACGCTTATTAGAGCGTCACGATATTTTATCAATTAATCTTGATTGGACACTTGAATAAGGTTCATACGTTATGGCAAAAAAAGAGCAGTTATGTCTGTCAGCATTGCGGCGCGCATTTGGCAAGTGGGCAGGGCAATGTACCGATTGCGGTGAATGGAACAGCTTGGTCGAAGCACCAAATGTGAGCATGCCCCATCACAATAAAAACGTTTCTAAACCAGCAGCAAATCGATCAGCCTCTCGTGAATTAGGTGGTGCACCATCAGGAAATTATTCGGGTACGCATAGTGCGGTCATGCCGCTTAATGCTGTGAGCGTGACGCTAGACACACGCTTACCAACTGGTATTAGTGAGTTTGATCGTGTACTTGGTGGAGGATTGGTTGCTGGTTCAGTCGTTTTAATCGGCGGTGATCCTGGTATCGGTAAATCGACGATTTTGCTGCAAACTGCGACTAATATGGCACGTGCCGACTCGTTGGCAGGTAGCGCCTTGTATGTGACTGGTGAAGAATCATTGGCACAGGTTGCTATGCGCGCTAGGCGCTTAGATTTACCGGCCGATAGATTACGCGTACTGGCCGAAACCAATGTAGAGACTATTTGTGCCGCCTTGACTCAAGAGCAACCCGCCATCGCTATTATTGACTCTATTCAAACCATTTATACGGATGCAATCAATTCTGCACCTGGCGGCGTCAGTCAAATTCGAGAGTCTGCGGCCATCTTGACTCGCTACGCCAAACAGACTGGCACCGCGCTATTTTTAGTGGGTCATGTAACCAAGGAAGGCACGCTCGCAGGGCCGCGCGTTCTTGAACACATGGTTGATACGGTCTTATATTTTGAAGGTCAATCAGACTCACGTTTTCGGATGATTCGTGCCGTCAAAAACCGCTTCGGTGCCGTCAACGAATTAGGTATTTTTGGTATGACAGATATGGGACTGAAAGAGGTCGCCAATCCATCAGCGATATTTTTAAGTCGCTATGACAAACCCGTTGCTGGATCTGTCGTCATGGTCAGCCGCGAAGGCACACGACCCTTGTTGGTGGAGGTGCAAGCATTAGTGGATGATTCGCAAGGCTCACCTAGACGAATGGCATTAGGATTGGATTTTCAGCGTCTGTCCATGCTGCTGGCCGTCATGCATCGACACGGCGGTATTCATACTAGCGGACAAGATGTGTATGTCAACGTCGTCGGTGGTGTCAAGGTTATAGAGACTGGGTCTGACTTGGCAGTATTGTTGGCTTGTGCCTCAAGTATTAAAGAAAAAGCCTTGCCATCGTCATTGGCTGTATTTGGTGAAGTGGGATTGTCGGGTGAAATCCGTCCTGTACCAAACGGTCAAGAACGTTTAAAGGAAGCGATGAAACATGGATTTAAGTATGCCATTATCCCAAAAGCCAATGCGCCTGCTAAGGATGCTCCTCAATTTAAAGGCATCAATGTGATTGCCGTTGAACGTCTCGATGATGCCATTGAGAGTGCATTTGAACTGTAAGGTGTAAGGGTTAATCATTTTGATTACACCTTGTTTTATAAGTTATTGCTAAGCGCTACAGCTTTATTTGTAGCCTAATGGATACAATAAACTGAAACTATAAAAAAGCGCCTAACACTGATGTGTTAGGCGCTTTTTATGCTCTAATACAAATAGACTGTTTTTTAGAATTATGGTCCTGAAACGCGCTCAATAGCAACATTACCCACACCTTTACCCGTAACCGAGTTTTTTGGCAGCACCATAAGACAAATCTAGCACGCGGTTACCATGGAATGGACCACGATCATTCACTTTTACCACGACGCTTTTACCGTTGGTCTTATTGGTGACTTTAACATAGCAATTCAATGGCAGTGAACGATGCGCCGCTGTCAAACCATTCATATCGAATGTTTCACCACTGGCTGTTTTACGACCATGGAATTTACGACCATACCAAGAGGCTAGGCCTGTTTGCTTAAATTTACTGACCGAGTTAGAGGCTACGGCTGTCAGACGCTCTAATACATCTTCATCATTAGTCAGTTGAGAGGTGTCACTGGCTAACAGTGAGCTGCTAAGTGCCAACGAGGTTGGTTGGCGTGCTGACTTCACCAAACTTGATGCGCCATCATGTTGACGGCTAAGCTCACCAAGTACACGATCGATATGGGAGGCGTTATCTTGTGAAATCATCGCAAGAGAGGTTTGGCTTCTACAGCATTTGCAGTAGCAACTGCGGAGCCAGCAAACAATACTGCTGACATGGTAAGTAAACCAGATAAACGCTTATTCATAGATACCTCTATAACTTATACTTTAAAATCTAACTCTAATAGTTCTAGACTGAGCGTGGCAATGTTAGACCAATCTAACAGCGTCACAAACTCTAAAGCCGCATCATCAATATTTTTTTCATATAATTATTGATACTAAACGTGGCTTTTATAGATTTTAAGGTATGGTAATTTTTCATTTTATTATCATAAGCGGGTCAGGATAATACGCCCAAAGATACTTATGAAACGCTCAAATGACAGCTAACGATATTAGTAGAATACCCAATCCGAATACAAAGGTTGAGTACCGAGTCCGCTATATGTGCTATTTACAAACTTTCTAACATTGCTAAATTAATAAAGGTTTTAGAAGGCATTGCGTGTGTCTTTGTTATTAAACCGTTAATTAAGTAGTGTATTTGAAAGCTTGGAATCTACAATTCGCTAACTATACGTACGAGCTACAACCAAAATATAATTAAATGCAAAGTTTATTAGTAGCTATGTACGGGTTATGTATCAAAGTACAGTAAAACGAGGTTAACGCAATTATTTGTAAAAAACAAGGATTAAAATCTATCAGTACCAATTGGCAACGAAGTGTTTTAATGAGAGGAAATATAAGGGTGTTTTTAATCATTTCAATTAAATCAATGGCTTGTATTTATTATCAAAAGTAGATAGGAGGGTCTTTATGGCAAGTTATAGGACTTGCCATAAAATGATGAAACAATAAAATTTGTTAAAAACCCTTAATTTGTTGTTGATTTATATTTATTTTCAACCATTTTGCATGTAACAATGATTTAGATAAAGGCTTTAATTGGCTGATTCATCCGCCTTACAACTTTTATATAGCCTGTGTCTTTTGATTTTTAACATGAATAGCATTAAGATAAAGTTTGAATGTTCATTAGAGAATCACTGGTAACTGTGCGTCAACTGGGCTTATGAGTGTGAATGGACATAAGTAGTCCAAATCCTGCCATCAAAGTGACGATTGCAGTACCGCCATAGCTAATGAAGGGCAGAGGAACGCCAACGACGGGTAAAATACCACCAACCATACCCACATTAACGAACACATAAACAAAGAAAGACATGGCAATTGCACCCGCTAGTAATCTACTGTATACATCAGGATGGGTGAAAGCGATGTATAAGGCGCGCAGGAGCAAACAGGAATAAATGAACATTAATAAATCACACCCAACAAGCCAAACTCTTCTGAAAAAGCCGCGATAAAAAATCAGTATGACCTTCTGGTAAAAAATGTAAATGCGACTGCGTGCCTTCTAAATAGCCCTTACCAGTGAGTCCACCCGCACCGATGGCGGTTTTTGACTGAATGATATTCCACCCAGCCCCTTGTACATCGGCTTCAGGATTGAGCAGTGTTAAGACACGGGTACGCTGATAATCATGTAATAGAAAATTCCAAGCAATCGCAATAAGCGGTATCGCTAATATGGCGGCAGCTGAAATCAATCGCCAAGACAACCCTGCCAAAAAAAGCACAAAGATACCACTGGCTGCCACCAATAGCGACGTCCCAAGATCAGGCTCTTTTGCAATTAATAATACAGGGACGATGATTAAGGCTAAGGTAATGACGATGCTAGATAGAGAGGGCGGTAGATCACGCTTGGATAAAAACCAAGCACACATCATTGGCATCCCAAGTTTCATAAATTCTGAGGGTTGCACACTGCCAAACCCTGGTAAATTAATCCAGCGCTGAGCACCCATACGTACTTCACCGATGATATCGACCAATACCAATAAAATTAATCCCATTACATAAAAGATAGGTGTAAAAGTGCGATAAAGGCTAGGCGGTATCTGTGCCATGATAAACATAACCGTAAAGGCCACACCATAGCTGACCATTTGACGTAATACCATACCGACATCTTGACCGGCCGCACTATATAAAATTGTCAAACCAATGCAGCAAACCGTCAATAAGAGAAGGGTCAACCATGGATCGATATGTATACGCTGCCATAACGATGGTGCATGGCCTTGGCCTAAATGATGGCTCTGACGTGAAAAACGGTATTGCGGATTAGAAGACATAGGCAAAGTGTGTCTGGCAATTGAGGTAAGAGGGAATTTTCAAATCAGATCAACATTTAAAGGCAATCGCACCATATCTATATCTATGCAAGTAAAATATCGTAGATAAAGTAACACATAAGAAATAAAGTCACATAATTATAAAAATTATAAGGATAAGTGTTAATTACCAATAACACGCCTCTGATTAGAGGCGATAGTTTAGCTTGCTTGCTGAAAATTTGATAGTATCGATAAAACGTTTTTAGCGGTAGCTTGTTGCAATGACCAATACAAAAAAATATCCTTATAGGCAGATTCACAAGCCTATGCTTGCACTACTCATCTGTGCCAGTAGCATCTCTGTTCATGCCGCTATTATCAGCGACAATAGTGAGCGCCGTATCCAAGTACGTCAGGGTAGTAGTAGTAACGCTCACATCAGACCTTCGACGAATACTACAAGCTATAATTCTGGCGTTACCATGCTGAGTGGCGATAGCATGCAAGGATTGATTGCTCAAAAGCAGCGTGATTTTGAGTTCGATGACAGTCTGTCTATTGAAGAAAATAAGCGCATGAATGTCAATCGGCGCGCGCCTGCTTATAATACAACTTACAGTAATAACAGCTACAGCACTGCGAACAATACTTACAATAGTACTTATACTGATTCTATTAGTATGGATTTTAACGCGTGGTTGAATAGCAATAGCTACCGTGCTAGGCAAGTGGCAGATTTTCAACGCTACCTAAATTCGCGGGTAGGGGTACACAATGTACCGCCTATGTCGCAATTGCTCACAACAGCGCGAAGCTGGAGCAAATGTGGTTATGAGCCTTATCAGCTGCCACCGCAAGAGTTATGGGCAAATATCGTCCCGACATTACGTTTGTACGGCGAATTGAAGCATCAAGGAATTCTACCTATCAGTAGTGAAATACGCTCGGTATATCGCAGTCCTGGCCTTAATGACTGTGCAGGTGGAGCCGACAGTAGCAAGCATATGAATGCCAGTGCTATTGACATCTGGGTGCCAGAGTATGAAGATAACTTATGGCGGCTCAGTACGATGCAAGATGGCTTGTGCCAGTTTTGGCAATATCAGGGTCAATCTCACAATTTCGGTTTAGGCCTATATGCTACGGGTGCGATACATATAGACACCGATGGTTATCGTAAATGGGGCTTTAATCATGCCAGCAGCTCATCTTCGTGCCGCTATTAAGTCATCTATGATCTATTAAAAAATCAAATAAATATAAGCCAGAGCGAATTAAGTTAGATTAAAAGCGCTATAATAATACTGATGAAAGGCAGCGCTAAATGATGAATAGTTTAGCATTAAAAAACTATGGTTAATGATCATTTAGTTTATGAAATCACATAGCGTCTATTGTAAGTAGGATTTATGAAGAAGCGGTATTCAACGATGGTGAACACACATAAGTCTGATAAGCCAAAAAAAGCGTTTTTACAATCAAATAACACGTATATGGCTTTGTTTGGTTCAGTTTTGCTCTCTCTTTATTGGTCAGTGCTTGTAGCCCAGAAACGTTTTCTGAACAAGGCTCTCTAACGGCAGAAGATTCCGCTACTGATCCTGACAGAAACTTACAGGACGTTGAAGATATTGAAGATAATATTAAGAACTCTTATGCTCGGCTGGCTTCAAAGCGCTCAGATATCTGTCCAAAACTCATACAAGAAGAAATAGGCAGTCAGGTCGTTGAGCGTACTGCAGAAGTGATGGTGAATAATCATTGTGATTATTTTTTATACCCACGCAGTGGTCAGCAGATCTCGGTTAGCATTAACGACAGTCAAATTGAAGCGCTACTGATAGTGCCAGCGCTGCATGACTTCGCCAATGGTGATTATAAAGTAGACTCTTATGACAAGCACGTGATTCGATTGACCTATAATGGTGCAACTTATAAGCCTGAAAATTTCATGTATGACGTGGCAGTGACTATTTCTGGTTAAGAGCATTTTTTTGCATGGACAACCCACTATCGACTTTTAGGGGCTGTAGTAGATAAGGATTAAACATCACACCATATTCTCAGAGTTTTAAGCTGAGTAGACGGTGATCCATAGTTGAATCTAAACTCACACTCTTTTAAAAATAAATGGAAGTTCTTCTTATCGATCCCATTATATTTTCTGAGTATTCGTTTAGACTGATTCCAAAAGTTCTCAATGCCATTGATGTGATTGTTTTTACCGCAAGCAAACTCTTTAGAGTGATTGACTCTGAAATGTTTAAACTCGCTCACATCTAACGCATTGTAACTTCGATAACTATCAGTATAAACAAAGCTGTCAGGCTTGATTTTACGCTTAATAACAGACATTAGAGTCGTCTGTTTGGTGTCTGCTACGACAATGGTATAAACCTTACAATTTCGTTTTAGAATACCAAATACAGCTGTCTTACCAGCAGCCCCGCGACCTCTTTTGCCTTTGCGTACGCCGCCAAAGTAACTTTCATCTAATTCGACTTCACCATCAAAGAGCTCATCAGCTTCTAGTGAGAGATGGTAATCTATCACTAGTCTTATTTTATGATAACAAAGTACGGCAGTGTTAGGCTGAATATTGAGCAAATCTGCGGCTGTTCTAGCGGTTACTTCAGCCGTAAAAAACTCTAATAGCCTTCGCTGTAGTTTTTTGCTTATTTTACAATGGGTTATCTTCATAAAAGTAGTCTAGCATAGTGCTTATCTACCACAGTCCCAGAAATAATTAAGGAAAATTTATGCATATCACTGCTAATTTCGATGCTGGTAATATTGAGGTTATTAATTTAGAAGATAAAAAAAATATCCAATTGGCTATTCGTCCGGACGTCGGTGGCGAGTTTTTTCAGTGGTTTAATTTTCGCTTGACAGGTGAGGTTGGTGAGCAATATGTGCTCAATATTATGAATGCAGGGGATGCAGCATTTCCTGCAGGGTGGGAGAATTACCAAGCGGTGGCGTCGTACGATCGCGACTATTGGTTTCGTCTGCCAACTTCTTATAAAGACGGCAAACTAACCATAACGTCAGAGTTGGAATGTGAAACCATTCAAATTGCTTTTTTTGCCCCTTACAGTGATGAGCGTCATCAAGATTTATTAGCAGCGGTGCAAATGCATCCATTAGTGACGTTAGAGCATTTGGGAGAAACCCTTGATAAGCGCGATTTAACCTTAGTCAAAATTAGTGATGGCGCTAGCAATAACGATGCGCCTAAACGCAATATTTGGATTACGGCACGTCAACATCCCGGAGAGACGATGGCCGAATGGTTGGTCGATGGTCTACTGCATAGCCTGTTAGATGGTGATAATGCCACGGGTAAACTGTTATTAGATAAAGCTAATTTCTATATTGTGCCCAATATGAACCCAGATGGCAGCGTGAGAGGTCATTTGCGTACTAACGCAGTTGGGACTAACCTAAACCGTGCTTGGTCAAATCCAAGTTTAGAAACCAGCCCAGAAGTCTTTCATGTCATTAATAAAATGGAAGAGACGGGTGTTGACTTGTTTTATGATGTACACGGTGATGAAGAAATACCTTTTGTGTTCCTTGCTGGCTCGCAGGGTACACCAAATTATAGTGACCGCCTCGCACGTCTACGCGATAGATTCTCAGAAGTGTTAAAGATCGCCAGTGCTGACTTTCAGACGGAAGAAGGCTATGACGTAGATGCACCGGGTACAGCGAATATGACGCTTGCGACTCACTGGGTTGCCGAACGCTTTGACTGCCTTGCCAATACCTTGGAGATGCCATTTATAGACAACAATAATGTCCCCGATGCGGATACAGGTTGGTCACCAGAGCGCTCTATGAAATTAGGGGAAGCCTCATTAGTGGCTATGTTGGCAGTCGTGGATGATTTACGTGAGTGAATCATTTAGGTGGATTGTTTGGGTTATGAAATCAGTCCATCCACTCAAGGATTACTTGTTCAACACTCTCTATGCCATTCCAAATTTCCTTAGATACGCCATCAGGTTGATCTGCTGCCAGACCTTGCGAGTGCCAGAAGGGCACTTGCAATCCTACCGGACGCGCTCACTCTTACCGATATAACAATCGTTATGCTAACTGTGCTGTGAGCGTTTGGGTGGGCGAATTTTGCTCATAACGCTCTTTTTCCATAAAACTATCCCAGATTATTTTACTTATCTAAGACAGCCCTGAATATTAAACATCCTTTAATATAAATATACAGGTATGTTAGCTTTATGTTTTAATAAATGACAGTTGTCATTTATGAGCATGGTTAATGTAAGTGGCATAGTAAGTGACATAGATAGCCTTGATTTTATCAACGAGTAGTTTTTGGACTTATGGAGCGAGCTATGAATAAAGTATTTAAAAAGATTTGGAGTCAATCATTAGGTTGTATAGTGGTGGTGTCTGAAAATACTAAGAGCGCTGGTAAGACTAGCGGCACGACTGGCACTATCGCCCTGATAGCTCGCTCAAATGACTATAAGATGTTGACTCTAAAAGGGCTTGCCTTCAGTATCGCAGCGATCAGTGGCTCGACAGTGTGGGCAGGCGTGGTATGCGTAACGGATCCTGTTTCGGGAGGAAGTACGGCAACAGGTGTAATTGCAGTAGCCTGTGGAATAAATAATGCAGCAGACGGTCTCAATAGCAGTGCTTTAGGTATTGACAATAAAGCTTCAAATGAAGCGACTAGTGCGCTAGGTCATGCAAATGAAGCAACAGGTAACTCTAGCAATGCAGTGGGATTTTTCAATAAGTCTTCGGGTAGTTATAGCAGTGCGGTTGGTTATACTAATAGGGCATCAGGTGATTATAGTAGTGCGTTAGGTGCTAATAATGAAGCATCAGTTAAGTACAGTAGTGCTGTTGGTTATAACAATACCGCAGCGCGTATCAATAGCAGTGCGGTAGGCTCTAATAATATCGCCTCAGAGGGTTATAGTAGTGCATTTGGTTATAACAACACGGCATCGAACATAAATAGCAGTGCAATTGGCTATAAAAATACCGCCTCGAATGTAAATAGCAGTGCCGTCGGTTATAATAATACAGCATCAGGTGAAGACAGTAGTGCCATCGGTTTTGAAAATACATCAGAGGGTAACTATAGTGTTGCAGTTGGTTATCAGAATACCGCATCAGGTACAGACAGCAGCGTGTTTGGCAGTAATAGCCAAGCAACTGCGACAGGCGCAACCGCCATAGGTAGTTTCTCCATTGCAGATGAAAGAGATACGATTTCAGTTGGTAGCAAGGGTTTCGAAAAACGTATCACTAATGTGGCAGATGCGACAAATGATACAGATGCGGTAAATAAACGATATACCGACGACAAAGCGACCGAGACTTTGACCGCCTCCAAAGGTTACACCGACGACAAAGCGACCGAGACTTTGACCGCCTCCAAAGGTTATACCGATGGCAAAGCGACCGAGACTTTGACCGCCTCCAAAGGTTACACCGATGGCAAAGCGACCGAGACTTTGACCGCCTCCAAAGGCTATACCGACGGCAAAGCAACCGAGACTTTGACCGCCTCCAAAGGCTATACCGACGAAAAAGCAACTGAAACCTTAACCGCCTCTAAAGGTTATACCGACGAAAAAGCAACTGAAACCTTAACCGCCTCTAAAGGTTATACCGACGAAAAAGCAACTGAAACCTTAACCGCATCAAAAGGTTATACCGACGGAAAAGCAACCGAGACTTTAACCGCATCGAAAGGTTATACCGACGAAAAAGCAACTGAAACCTTAACCGCATCGAAAGGTTATACCGACGAAAAAGCAACTGAAACCTTAACCGCCTCTAAAGGTTATACCGACGAAAAAGCAACTGAAACCTTAACCGCATCAAAAGGTTATACCGACGGAAAAGCAACCGAGACTTTAACCGCATCGAAAGGTTATACCGACGAAAAAGCAACTGAAACCTTAACCGCATCAAAAGGTTATACCGACGGAAAAGCAACCGAGACTTTAACCGCATCGAAAGGTTATACCGACGAAAAAGCAACTGAAACCTTAACCGCATCCAAAGGCTACACCGACGACAAAGCGACCGAAACCTTAACCGCCTCAAAAGGCTATACCGATGGCAAAGCAACAGAGACTCTGGCATTGTCACAAAGTTATACGAATGATCAGGTATTGAGCGTTAAACAGGACATTGCTGCACAGCATAAATACCTAAGCATCAATGGTGGTACGTCTGCAGAAGCGATTGCTAGTGGAGACAACGCAATGGCTTTAGGCACTAATGCGGCGGCGCAGGGCAAGCAATCTATTGCAATGGGAGATGGAGCCCAAGCAATCGGTGAGCAAGCTATCAGCATTGGCACTGGTAATAAAGTGACTGGAAATCATTCAGGTGCGATTGGCGATCCAAGTACGGTCAGTGGCAATAACAGCTATAGTATGGGCAATAATAATACCGTGTCTGGCGACAATACTTTTGTGCTCGGCAATAATATCAATACTACGGCAAAAAACGCCGTGGTACTCGGTAATGACTCTAGCTCTAGCCGTGAAAACACAGTGTCGGTTGGTTCGGATATTAACCAGCGTCAGATTATCAATGTTGCTAATGGTACCGCTAATAATGACGCAGTCAATGTCAGTCAGTTACAAGACGCAAAAACAAGCGCTATCGAAACCTCGAACACCTATACTGATACTAAATTTAATGCTCTAAATGACTCTATTCACAATTATCTGCAAGACAATGGACAGCGCTTTAAGGAAATTGATGATCGTTTTGATCGTCAAGGTGCGATGAGTGCTGCGATGTTAAACATGGCAACCAGCACGTCAGGTCTACAAGGTAAGAACCGTATAGGCGTGGGCGCAGGTTTTCAGGGCTCCGAGCAAGCGGTCTCATTGGGGTATCAGCGTGTCATTAATCCCAATACCAGCTTTAGTCTCGGTGGTGCTTTCACGAAAGATGAGAACTCTGGTGGCATGGGTATGGGCTTTAGCTGGTAAGCATTAAGTAAACCAAAAGCCAGAAAAAGGACATTAACTTGTCCTTTTTCTCTGATGACCATTTTTACTTATTATCTAAAACTTCTTATAGCCCAAACCTTTTTGAATGCCAATCCTGCCGCGAGCTAAGCGGTCGCTTGAGCTGCCTTATTTCTTTAAGCGCTGCCATAAGCTTAGGGTCATAAGGCAATGTCACAAGGCAATTTATATAATGTCACCTGCGTGCATTACACTTCAACTTACTACCGTGTTCAATAACTCTGTGTATAAATTAACAAAGTTACCCTAACAGCACACCGCATAAACCGACAACAGCTATAACACGTTGAATAATCAAACTGTCTTGCAGGTGAGTGTTTAGATAAGTGGCAAATCCTTTGCCGATAGTATATAGACCTAGCATGGCAATAATCATACCCGTAAAGAAGCCAGCGGTATTACTGTTTGCAGGCACTTCGATTGCATGAGCTGCACCGTGGAACATAGCAAGCGCACCAAAGCCAATGACTAAGGATTTATACACGGTTTTGACGGACATCTCGTGGTTTTGATTCAATGCCACATTAAAGTAGCGGCTCATAAGTGCCATGGTCAGTAGTACGATAGAGAGTAGAATGCCATATTCAATAAACACGCTATTCAAGCTCACACTTAAACTCAGTACAAATCCTGTTACTAGACCAATTAATAGTGCTACAAAGCCTTTTTTAAAGCTGTGCATTTGAGTAAATAGCATCCCCATGCCAAGCGCTAACATCAGATGGTCGAACCCAGTCAAAGGGTGCATGATACCAGACAATATTGAAAGGCTAAATGAGCCATCTGCTGCCATCAACTCATGCCCAGGGTGAGCAAATGCGAGTGTTGGTAGTAATGATAACAGTGCTAAGCCACTGATCATGGTGGTTTTTTGGAAGAGGTTTTTGCGTGTCATCGTTTTGGCTGTGTCTGTTGTCATGATAAATCCTTAATAAATAAACAAATCGATATAAAAACTGACTGATAATCCACTGATCCATCAGCGGTTTGTAGAGCACTTATTGATGCCATCACCTAAGGCATTCTACGCCACACTTAACATGCCTTTATCTAAGATAAAAGCAACAATGTCATCAACGCCTTCACCCGTTTTCATGTTGCTAAAGACCACAGGCTTATCGCCCCGCATTTTTTTGGCATCACGTGCCATCACCTCAAGTGACGCGCCTACGAAAGGGGCAAGGTCGGTTTTATTGATAATGAGCAAGTCCGATTTCATGATACCAGGGCCGCCTTTACGAGGAATTTTATCGCCTGCAGACACGTCAATGACATATAGTGTCAAGTCGGACAATTCAGGGCTAAAAGTTGCTGCCAAATTATCACCACCAGACTCGATGATAATAAGCTCAAGACCTGCAAATTGCTGCTGTAATTCGGCGATGGCAGATAAGTTAATTGAGGCATCTTCACGAATGGCAGTATGCGGGCAGCCACCGGTTTCAACACCGCGAATGCGCTCAGCTGGCATCGCCTCATTGCGGGTTAAAAATTCAGAGTCTTCTTTGGTATAAATATCATTAGTCACCACTGCCATATTGATGTCATCCCGCAGGCGTTGACATAGTCTCAGCGTCAATGCCGTTTTTCCTGAGCCTACAGGGCCACCAATGCCTAAACGTAGCGGAGAGAGCGTCGTTTCTAAATTTTTGTTTTCGACTTTGGGTGTTAGTGCCATAGATAAAGTTCCTTGATGAGAGTTGTATTTATTAGCGATTAAGAGCGAAATAGGCGGCTGTATTGCCTTTCATGCTGACAAGATAGTATGGCTAAATTTGGTAGGTTGGCGGACATATGTAGCTGTTGAGAGAAGATTTAGCTTAAATGTTGTTATATCAGAGCGATCAGTCATTAACGCCATATGTTGAGCGTGCGAAAATTTTTGCTGGACATTAGCAGCCAGTGGCTGTATTTGCTGACTTAATAACTGTTGCAGCTGCCAAATGATGCGCTGTCCTGCCATTTGTCCAAGCGGTACGGTTTTGACCGCAGCCAGCACCATGTTTTCAATTTGACCAAAGGCATAGGTGGTCATGGCTTGTACAGGCTTAAGTTGCCAGTGCGAGCTGATATGGGCAAACAGTGGCAAAAAACCATGAACGAGTAAGCTATCAGGCACATTGAGCTCAAGAACATTATCTAACCATGCGGATAAAGACAGTGCCAATTGACTTGACTCATAGACGAATTCTTTGGTTTCGCGGCTAGCGTGGTAATCGGCACCTAAAGCATCAGTCAGCGCCACATCATTAATCATAAGTGCCTCTATCATCAGAGCCAGTAGCGGTAGCTCATAACGACACAATGCCAGTTCCAAATAATCACTCATAAAATCCATGCTACTGCTTTCATCATGAATAAGCCCTGACTCGATAGCAGGCTCTATGCCTTGCGAGTAGGTATAACTGCCAATAGGTAGGTTGCTTGACGCCAGCATGAGCAAACGTCCAGTTACCTCTGTATTACTCAGATCATTTATACCTTGTGCGGTACGGGTAGTCTGCTGTGAGTGTGTGGCGTGATTAGTCATGATTATGCTCATGGCTATGGCTGTGAGCGTCAGAGTGATTATGCTGATGGTTATCACTATGTGCATGGCTATGACTATGATCACGATTGTGGCTATGAGAGTGAGAATGTCCGCCGTGCTCACCTTTATACGCACCCGTTTCTGGCTCAAATGGCGCTTGTACGGCTTGGGTATGTAGGCCAAGTTGATGTAACATCGCTTCTAAAACATGGTCAGGCTCAAAGTAGAGTGCATTAGGTGTCAGCATTAAAGGCACATGGCGGTTGCCTAAATGGTAAGCGCCCTTCATAAGGTCAAAATCATTATCGGCAGTCACTTCGATTAATCCCTGCTTGGCAGCTATTATTTGTATCAAGTTGCCTTGATAGTCTGCTAAAACACTGCCATTCTTAATGGTTTCCGTACGTGGCAAATCAACACCAATGGATTCTTGATGCTGAGTTTCTGCTTTAAAACGGCTACGCTGACGGGTATCGAAATCTAAATATAAAAAGTTTTCTGCCTGTTTTTGCCTATCAATAACTGCTTGTTGTTCAGCGCTAAGGGTTGATAGATCAAGACGTTGCGTATAAATGTTCATAATTATGTTTATAGTCCGTTAAAGTAGATGGTTGACAGCTGATGGTGGATTGTCAGCACGACAATAAAAAGCAGCTAGAATAGAAAATAGCGCTGTGCCATCGGTAGATAGTCGGCAGGCTCACAGGTCAGCAGCCACCATCGGCGTACACTTCATAGGTTTCCGGGTTGACCTCCATCTTAGGACAGTAGCTATTAAACTTCATGTCTTGTTTACGTACCTTACGAATGTTGTGTACCGCTTTAATGACCTTTTCTAACCCTAGTTGTCTAGCAACCCCCTTATCAATAGCCGCACTTGACATAAAGGTGATGCAAGTCTGCGCCACTGTTTTGGGCAAGCTGCCAAACATGCTGCGATAGTGCACAGGCTGCGGGGTTGAAATGGAAGCATTGAGGTCGCCCATGGACGCTGCCGCAATCAAGCCGCCTTTAATGATAAGGTCGGGCTTTACGCCAAAAAATGCAGGCGACCATAAAATTAAATCCGCCCATTTATCTACTTCAATGGATCCCACTTCGTCACTAATGCCATGAGTGATGGCAGGATTGATGGTGTTTTGCGAGGTAGCGTTTGATACGAAAATTATCATGCTGCTATCAGAGTCAGTGGGACTTAGCATGATATTTTCTAATGCTTGCTCAGTTTTAGCTGATTGATCAGGAGCCAGATGACCGCGTTGGGCTTTCATTTTATCAGCTGTTTGCCACGTGCGAATAATGACTTCTCCCACGCGTCCCATCGCTTGCGAATCACTACTCATCATGGAGATGGCACCCATGTCTTGTAAAATATCTTCGGCGGCAATGGTTTCTTTACGAATACGGCTTTCTGCAAAAGCGACATCTTCAGCAATGGCTGGGCTCAAGTGGTGACAAACCATGAGCATGTCGAGATGCTCGTCAATGGTATTAATAGTAAAAGGGCGCGTTGGATTGGTTGATGAGGGTAAAACGTTGGTTTCGCCAATAGCTTTTAAGATATCTGGGGCATGACCGCCGCCAGCGCCTTCGGTATGGAAGGTGTGAATACAGCGGTCTTTAAACGCGCCTAGAGTGCTATCTAAATAGCCGCTTTCATTTAACGTATCAGTATGAATCGCCACTTGCACATCATATTCTTCAGCCACGCTAAGGCAGTTATCAATGGCTTTGGGCGTGGAGCCCCAGTCTTCATGAAGCTTAAGCCCGATAGCACCCGCTTCAATCTGCTCTACAATGGGGGCAGGTAGACTAACATTGCCTTTACCTAAGAATCCGATATTCATCGGAATAGCATCAGTGGCTTTTAGCATGCTGTGAATATGATAAGCACCAGGAGTACAAGTGGTGGCAAGAGTACCTTCAGCAGGTCCCGTACCACCGCCTAACATTGTGGTTACACCAGACATTAATGCCGTCTCACACTGCTGCGGTGCAATGAAGTGAATATGGCTATCGATCCCGCCAGCAGTTAATATTTTACCTTCTCCTGCGATAATTTCGGTAGCAGCGCCAATAGGTAACGTCACGTTAGGCTGAATATCAGGGTTACCGGCTTTACCGATACCGCTAATGCGACCGCCCTTAATAGCGACATCTGCCTTATAGATACCGCTGTAGTCCACAATCAAAGCATTGGTTATAATAGTGTCGGCAACTTGCTCACCTATTAGCTGTGATTGACCCATACCATCGCGGATTACCTTGCCGCCACCAAATTTAACCTCTTCACCAATGCTGATGCTATCAATATCACGCTGGTGATCAATATGACTGGTCAAATCATACTCAACCTCAAGCCATAAATTCGTATCGGCTAAGCGTACTTTATCCCCTGTGGTAGGGCCAAAATGCTCGGCATAGATACGTCGGTCAATGCGTTTTTTTGAGGTATTTTGAGAGGTTTTAGGGTCTACAACGCCCATAACCTTGCCTGAAAAACCATAAATGTGTCGCTTACCGGCGATAGCGACTAGCTCAACTTCGCGCGCTTGGCCCGGCTCAAAGCGTACCGCAGTACCAGATAAGATATTGAGTCGATAGCCAAGCGTCGACTCTCGATCAAAGCTCAGTGCTGCATTGACTTCATAGAAGTGATAGTGAGAACCGATTTGAATAGGGCGGTCGCCGGTATTGATTACCGTTATGGTTTGAACATAGCGACCAGCATTCAAAGCCATATCGCCTGCTTTAATATTATATCGCCTGCTTTTATCGTCATTTTTATTATCCTTAATCGTCTTATGGCAATGGCTCTAGTTCAATATCGTTTTACAGCTTCATAGCAACAAGCTATACGATGGGGTTATGCACTGTCACTAGCTTAGTGCCATCGGGAAAGTCGCTTCAACTTGGACATCATGTATCATCTCTGCAATGCCTTCCATGACGTCATCGGCAGAGAGATAAGTGGCTCCTTCACTCATCAGTTGCGCCACGGTTTTGCCATCACGCGCGCCTTCCATCAGTAACATGCTGATATAAGCGATAGACTCAGGATAATTGAGCTTGACGCCGCGGTTTTTACGACGTTCCGCCACCATGCCTGCGGTAAATAGTAAGAGCTTATCTTTTTCGGTAGGATTTAACTGCATAAAACTTCCTTAATAATTGTCTTTTGAAGACTATGATTCGTTTTTAATCTTTATCAAGTAAATAGGATAAGTAGAGTCACTCTAGTTTGATTAAGCCTTGTTCAAGGATGAGATTAAGTGGGAGCACATGATATTAAGTGTCCCAAATCCTTGGTCGATGAGGCTCAAGCGCGTACCATTTAGACCTGACAAGCTCGCGAATTTGGTAAAAAGCCTCAAAGCAAGCGCGCACATCTGCCCCTAAATAACGGCAATTAATACCTTGAAAATTGTGAGTACAGTGAATAGGTAGTGACTGCGTATCAATGAGATGGCGTATCTCGGTAATAGTGGCATCTAAATATTGGCCAAGCTTGAGCGGATTATTCTGTAACTCAGGTGCAATGACCTCTGTGCTAGGTATTGCCCAAAAAGCCATGCACATGTTGATTGTTCAGTCCTAATGGTGAGGTAAACCAGCGCGTATTGGCTTGCTGGGAGGTGCACTCACTGACCAATAAATCACTCTCACGCCATATCTCTAAGCGGTTGGTATAATGACCATTAGCAAAAGTCTCTTGATATGCTTGACGTCCGAACACACAAATATCCCAAGTCAATAAACTTGCCGTCTTAGCCAAATAAAGCGATTATTGGCAGTAGAGACAGAATGATCGTAATAGATGCTTTCTTGTGGTAGCCATTCAAGAATGGCGTGGTCATCGAGACGTGCGTCGATATGCTGTTCTGCGCTGACAACATCATTAAAACAGTCGTTAGAAGTGTTGCTGTTTGCCGATTGAGTACCGTTGTTAAACCTTGATGAGTCGCTGGGTCTAGAGGATCGTAATGATTGGCGTTGCCCGTACCATTTTCCGGCTCCAGGAGTAGTAATCACCGCATGGCTATTAGAGTGTAGGTTAAACTCCAATGTTAAGCGGTCATCATCAGCAATGCCAGCAGGATACAACACATAAATATGGCAAATCCCTGCTTGGCTGTTATCAGTACTATCAGGCTCAGGATACAGCGCGCGCTGCACCATGAGTGCGCCAGTATGGGCACGATGACACAGCCGAGTTTTTGCAGCAGTAGAGGCGCAGTCGAAATGGAGCTGTAGTGAGGATTGCCAAGTCAAAATTGTGTTCCTTTTTAGAAAGTGTCCTTTTAGAAAGTGTTCTTTTAGATTGCCACCAACTCTTGAATATTGTTTTTTGCCATGTCAACTCCTGCCCCCTGAGCTACGACTTGTCCTCTAGAAAGCACGGTATAGTTATCGGCAAGCTCTTCTGCAAACTCATAAAACTGCTCGACTAAAACAATTGCCATATCGCCTTTATTAGCAAGACTACGAATGACTCTACCAATGTCTTTAATAATGGACGGTTGGATTCCTTCAGTCGGCTCATCAAGTACTAGTACTCGAGGCTCTGATGCAAGCGCACGAGCAATAGCAAGTTGCTGCTGCTGACCGCCAGATAGATCGCCACCGCGGCGATGCTTCATTTCGTCCAGCACTGGAAATATATCATATAAGTGTTTGGGTACTTTACTTGCTTTTCGTTGAGAGAATTTCGCCATGCCAATCAGAATGTTTTCTTCAACGGTCAAAGTAGAAAATATATCGCGTCCTTGCGGCACATAAGCGAGTCCTGCGCGTACACGCTGCTCAGGCGTCATCTGACTAATGTCCTTACCGTCTAATAAAATTTCACCTGATTTTATTGGTAGGATGCCCATCAAGCATTTAAGCAAGGTGGTTTTACCGACGCCATTACGACCCAGTACCACGCTACATTCTCCTACAGGGGCGGCGAGGGTGATATCACGTAAAATGTGACTGCCACCATAATATTGATTTATGGCATTGATTTCTAACATATAAGCACCTCTATTTTTTAGGTCTATTTCTAAGTGTTACTATTTGTTATCGACCTGAGCTTATTACCGACCCAAATAGGTCTCAATAACGGCCTCATTATTCTGTACTTCACTCAACGTGCCTTCAGCCAAAATAGCGCCATTTGCTAAGACCGTTACTTTTTCACTTATGGCATCAATGAAAGTCATGTCATGTTCAACTACGATTAAGGTGTGATTCTTTTTAAGGCGTAGACATAACTCAGCAGTATGTTCCGTTTCGGCGGTCATGCCTGCTACTGGTTCATCAAGTAAGATAAGTTTTGGTCTTTGCATCAGTAACATTCCAATCTCTAGCCACTGTTTTTGACCATGAGACAATAATCCTGCTGGCTTGTTAATCAGCTCTTTTAGGCGTATTTGATCAAGCGTTGAGTCAAGAGTATCTTGGATTTCTGCGTCAATTTTAGTAAACCAGCTTTTTGATACCCGTTTGTCCTTTGGTGCAGCCAGCATTAAGTTATCAAGTACGGTAAATTTCTCAAATACGGTGGGTTTTTGAAACTTACGGCCAATGCCTGCTTCAGCTATTTCTTCGGTAGATAGTTTGGCTAAATTATGTACTTGACCGAAAAATGCGCTGCCTGTGGTCGGGCGCGTTTTACCCGTAATAACATCCATTAAAGTCGTCTTACCTGCGCCATTAGGGCCGATGATGCAGCGTAGCTCGCCCGCCTCAATGTATAAAGACAAATCATTGAGTGCACGAAACGAGTCAAACCACACGCTAACGTCTTCTAAATATAGCGCAATACCATGTCTCATATCTGGACCTGATTTAGAAACAGGATGCGCTAAGCCACCGCTATCTCCATAATCTTCAGCCAAACTAGTGACTGGGTCGGGTAGGCTTGGTTTCTGCAATCGTTATGTTATTTGTATTGTCAAAACTTCCCATTGGCTTATGTATACTAGGATCATTTTGATTTTTAATAAGCGCACGTTAGCTGTTTTTTGGGAAGCAGCATTATTACATATTATTGACATTATTCTTTTTCCTTCTTAAAACGATCGAGTACACCAATGATGCCGTTAGGGAGAAATATAGTAACCACCACAAATAATCCGCCTAGAATAAGTAACCAGAACTCTGGGTAGGCGACGGTAAAATAGGTTTTAATCACATTGACTGTACCAGCGCCTACAATGGCACCGATTAATGAACCTCTGCCTCCAGCAGCCACCCAGACTGCCATCTCGATAGAGTTGACGGGGTTCATCTCGCCTGGGTTAATGATACCAACTTGCGGTACATATAGAGCACCCGATACCAGCTATCATTGCAGACAATACCCAAGCTGAAAGCTTGTACCAAAGCGTGCGATAGCCTAGATATTGCAAGCGATTTTCACTATCACGGATGGCACCAAGCACACGCCCATAAGGCTGGCTCATCAGATAGCGTAGTCCAAGATAGGACAGTAGCAGCGCCAAAGCAGTCGTAAAACACAGCACAGCCCTCGTTGAAGAGGCGGTGATGTCATAGCCTAATAGCGTGGTAAAACCTGTGAAGCCATTGTTACCACCGAAGCCTGTTTCGTTACGGAAGAAATAAGGCGGCAGCATAGGTCATGGCTTGGGTGATAATCGAAAAATAAACCCCTTTGATTTTTGAGCGAAAAGCAAAATAGCCAAAGATAAAAGCGACCAGACCGGGAACTAGCACCACTAAAGCCATCGCCCACCAGAAATGTTGAGTGCCTGCCCAGTACCACGGCAATTCGGTCCAACTCAAAAAACGCATAAAATCTGGCAAGCCCGTGCCAGCAGTTTCACGCGTCAAGTACATACCAAAAGCATAACCTCCTAGCGCAAAATAAAGACCATGACCTAAGCTTAGAATGCCGGCATAGCCCCAGACCAAGTCTAAAGCCAGTGCTACCATGGCGAGCGCCATTATTTTACCAATCAAAGTTATCCAATAAGCAGACAGGTGAAAACTAGAGGTTTCAGGTAACAAATGGAGCCAAGGCAATATCAGTAGCACTAAAAAACACAAACCAATCAAAATAGCATTACGTGGGGAATCAGATAATAATTGAGTCAAACGCATGAGGTTCTCCTTAATCCACAAAACGGCCTTTGAGGGCGAATAAACCTTGTGGACGTTTTTGAATAAACAAAATCACAAGAACCAGTAACACAATCTTAGCCATCACAGCACCAATGCCAATCTCAAGCACCGTACCACTGACACCAAGACCTAAAGATGCCAATACCGCGCCCCATACTTGCCCAACACCGCCAACCACGACGACTAAGAACGCATCAATAATATAAGTTTGACCTAAGTCGGGTCCGACGTTACCCACTTGTGCTAGAGCGCAGCCAGCGAGACCGGCCAACCCTGAACCAAGGCCGAATGCCAACATGTCGATGCGAGCAGAGGAGATACCAACTGCACGTGCCATTTGCCGGTTTTGAGTCACAGCGCGCACAAATAGCCCAAAGCGAGTCTTGTTCAGTAAGTACACCAACAGCATAAGAATGATGATGGTAAAGCCGATAATAGCGATACGATTGAAGGGGAGCACAAGGCTCGAGGATACTTGATATGCACCGCTCAACCAGTCGACATTGCTGACTTCGACGTTTTGTGCGCCAAATATCATCCGAACCAACTGCATGAGAATCAGACTGACACCGAAGGTTGCCAGTAAGGTTTCAAGCTCACGACCATAAAGCGGGCGAATAATGATTCGTTCGATAACCATGCCAATAATGGCACTAACTAAAAAAGCGACGGGTATAGCAGCAACCAGATACCATCCAGTCATACTAGGAAAATACGCTTGAAAGAGATTTTGCACCATATAAGTGGCGTAAGCACCAATCATAATGAGCTCACCATGAGCCATATTGATGACACCCAGTAGCCCAAAAGTAATGGCCAGCCCTAATGCTGCGAGTAGTAAGATGCTTGCCGTACTAAGCCCCGTGAATAGATGACCTATCCAAGTACTGATGGTAATGCGCTGCTCAATACTATCCTCAGCGTCTAACAGCGCAGATTTGAGCACAGGATCGATATCATCTGCCGCCAATGCTTTTTTAACATCCACTAATACTTGTGGGCTATCGCTATCAGCAAGCACGGTAAGCGCGGCAATTTGCTTGGTGACGTCGCCATCTCTAAAATCAATTCTTGCTTGTAAAATACTCAGCGCCGTTTTGACATCGTCGTCTTGCTCATTAGCGGCAGCAGTACTTATAAGTACTGGATCTAGCTGTTCGATATTGTCCGCTAAGATGGCAACTGCCTGCACACGTTGCGTAGGATCGTTTGACTCAAGCTTAACCTTGGCTTGTCCAAATACTAAGGCTGAGCGTAGCGTATTGGTCAAAGTCACTTGCGCCAAGTCACTAGGCCACTCGGTGGTCAGCTGCTTAGCAGGATAAGTAAATAGCTCATCTTCGCTGTTAAGTAGGTAGGTTTGCCCACCATTACCTTGGTACAGCTCATCGTTTTTTATCAGCTCAACTAAAGTATCCAAACTCTCAACTGACCCCGGCCACTGGTTGAGCATGGTTTGGCGAATGGTGAAGTCAGCAGCAACGAACTGTTCGATAGCATCCCCTTTACTTATCGCAAGATCAGCTGATGTTGTTAGAGACTGCTTGTTTTGAGCAAGCAAGGTGTCGTCTTGAGCAAGTAAGGTCTCTTCACTTACAGCATTGGATGTCGCTGCCACAGTATTAGTCGATAGTTTCTCGCCATGGCTGTGTACTGCTGATGTCTCGTGAGCATGAGCAGGCGATGTGATAGCAATGAGAAGGAGTAAAGATAGTAAGGCGATGATAAAAGTTTTGTTAAAATAATTGGCTTGCGCGTCACTTTTATAATAGGAAGAGTAATGTGACATGATGGTTCCTTTTTTGCAGTCAACACTCCTTTAACCTCTACTAAAAACTGTTTTATCAGTAGAGGTTAAAGGGTTGCTGGTATTGATACCATTAAGGGGCTAAGGATTATGGACTGAGGCTTGGGTGACCATAAACTTATTTAGGGATGTACTGACTCCATGGCTCAGCACGAATGACTGTTGGCGTTTTGCTGATTACATCGAACTGACCATCGGCACGGATTTGACCGATCATGACAGGCTTCCATAAATGATGGTTTTCCTCATCCATTTTCAGCGTGTACCCTGATGGCGCGTCAAAAGTCTGACCTCCCATACTAATACGCACTTTATCGACATTAGTCGTACCAGCTTTTTCGACTGCTTGTTTCCACATATTGATACCCACGTAGGTGGCTTCCATAGGATCATTGGTCACGACCTTGTCAGCATTGGGTAGCTTATGATCCAGCGCATATTTCTTATATTTTTTAGTGAAGTCGCTGTTGACAGGATTTTTAACCGACATAAAGTAGTTCCATGATGCCAAATGCCCCTGCAATAAGCTGGTATCGATACCGCGAAGCTCTTCTTCTCCTACTGAGAATGCCATGACTGGAATATCAGATGCTTTAATGCCTTGGTTGGCAAGCTCGCGATAAAAGGGTACGTTTGAATCCCCATTAATGGTAGAGATAACCGCCGTCTTTTTACCGGTAGAGAAGCTTTTAATATTACCAACGATGGTCTGATAGTTGCTAAAACCGAAAGGGGTGTACTCTTCCATGATGTCTGTTTCAGCGACTCCTTTAGACTTTAAAAAAGCACGCAGTATCTGGTTAGTAGTCCGAGGATAGACATAATCGGTCCCAAGTAAGACAAAGCGTTCTGCACTACCACCCTCTGGACTCATTAAGTATTCAACGGCAGGAATGGCTTGTTGGTTAGGTGCAGCACCAGTGTAGAAGATATTTTCTGACTGCTCTTGACCCTCGTACTGAACAGGGTAGAACATGAGGCCATTTAACTCTTCAACGACAGGCAGCACGGACTTACGTGATACCGACGTCCAACCACCAAATATCACATCCACTTTGTCTTGAGTTAACAGCTGACGTGCTTTTTCAGCGAATAACGGCCAATCAGAAGCGGGATCTACGACGATTGGCTCTAGCTGCTTACCCAACACACCGCCATTGGCATTAATTTCATCAATGGTCATGAGCGCAGTATCTTTTAATGATGTTTCAGAGATGGCCATCGTCCCAGATAAAGAATGCAAGATACCAACTTTGATGGTGTCACCATCTGCCACAGGGGTAGTAGCGATCTCGGCCGTTTCGGTTTTTGTGGCTGTAGAATTGGTTTCTGCACTGGTTTCCGCAGGTTTTTGACAACCTATAAGACTTAAGCTGCCGACAACGGCTACTGCTAGCAGAGACAAACGTGATGTCAATTTTGAGTCGATACGATAATTTGTACTGATAGGAGTAGCAGTGATAAGCGTTGGCAATAAAGACATATATTTCTCCAGAAAGATAAAGTAGCAGCCTGGTAGGCCGAGTGAACGAGCCATTCCTAACTGCTATTAATACTTCAATATCTATGCCAATATAAAATACTAGACAAATGCACCAATATCGGTCTTTTTAGGAGATATTGCATTTTTTCGCACCATGATGGTTTTTATGATTTTCTATGCACCATTTATGTCTGGTTAAGAAATGCTAAAGCGGTAAAATATGACGATATCAGAAGCGATGTTTTTTTGAGTTCAGAAAGTGTGAACAGAAGGAAATTAAGAAGCAAACGTACTAAATGATATTAACGCAACTAAAGATAAGTTTTTTTAGCTAAAGCACGTTAGCCATTACGCTTGGTAGCTAGCTTGGGATGAAGTCTGACATTTAGTTTTTATAATAGGGTGCTGATCTATGCTGAAGAAACCGTAAATTTACCCTGCGTAAGTAAAATATTTATTCGCTTATTTGTATCAGTACCAGTAAAATGCGAGACTGTTTTCTACACGAGTTTATGAGTAACCAATGATACGTTTAACTGAAATTAAATTGCCGTTAAATCATGCACCTGAAGAGTTAACAACAGCAATAACCCAAAACTTAAAATTTCTGCTGAGAAAATGGCGTCATTTGTGATGTTTAAACGTGGTTATGATGCTCGTAATAAAAGAAATATCCAATTAATTTATACGCTAGATATCACACTGACCGACTCGGATTTGACCAATGATTTACTGGTTCAGTTTGAGTCAGACAATCATGTTAAAGCCACACCAGATACCAGCTACAAATATGTAGGTGCAGCGCCAGAGCATTTAACTGAGCGTCCTGTTGTTATTGGTTTTGGACCTTGTGGGTTATTAGCAGCACTTACCCTTGCTCAAATGGGTTTTAAGCCTATTATCATTGAACGTGGTAATGAAGTCAGACAACGCACCAAAGATACCTTTGGTTTTTGGCGTCAGCGTAAATTAAACACAGAATCTAACGTACAATTCGGTGAAGGCGGAGCAGGTACTTTTTCTGACGGTAAATTATATAGCCAAGTGAAAGATCCCAATCATTATGGCCGTAAAGTCATGACCGAGTTTGTAAAAGCTGGCGCACCAGAGGAGATTTTATTTGTCAGTAAACCGCACATAGGTACTTATAAGTTAGTCACCATGGTAGAAAAAATGCGTGCCGAGATCATAGCACTCGGTGGGGAAGTCCGTTTTGCTACTCGCGTAGACGACTTGCACATCACTGACTCAAAAGTAACAGGCGTGACACTTAATACTGGCGAAACCTTAAAAACGAACCATGTTGTTTTAGCTGTTGGTCATAGCGCCCGTGATACCTTCCAAATGATCTATGATAAAGGCGTGTATGTTGAAGCAAAACCTTTCTCGATTGGCTTTAGAATTGAACATAAACAGTCAACCATAGACCAAGCACGCTTTGGTGACAATGCTGGAAACGAAATACTAGGCGCTGCGGATTATAAACTGGTTCATCATTGCAAAAATGGTCGTTCTGTCTATAGCTTCTGTATGTGTCCAGGCGGAACCGTGGTTGCCGCCGCATCAGAAGGCCGTGTGGTCACTAATGGTATGAGTCAATATTCAAGAAACGAGCGCAACGCCAACAGTGCCATTGTGGTAGGCATCGACCCAGAGCAAGATTACCCAAACCACCCCTTGCTGGTATCGAATTACAAAGACAACTAGAAACCTTAGCGTTTGAATTAGGCGGCAAAGACTACAGTGCACCAGCGCAAACCATTGGTGATTTCTTAAAAGGTAAACCAAACTCAGAATTGGGCGATGTAAAACCCTCTTACACACCGGGCATTACCTTAACCGACTTAAGCAAAGCATTACCTGACTTTGCCGTGGATGCCATACGTGAAGCCATTCCAGCGTTTAATAAGAAAATCCAAGGATTTTCATCTGATGATGGGTTACTCACTGGTGTAGAAACCAGAACATCGTCACCAATCAGTATTAAACGTAATAAAGAATTCCAAAGCATTAACACCGAAGGCTTATTCCCTGCAGGCGAAGGCGCTGGCTACGCAGGTGGCATATTGTCAGCAGGGATTGATGGCATAAAAGTGGCAGAAGCCGTGGCAAAATCGATGTTGAAGATAGATTAAGAGCGGCTTTAGGTGAACTCTAATATTAAAACGCTCACTTAGATAAAAGCATGTGATCGGTAAAGCCTTTCAAGCTATAAAATATAAAGCTTGAAAGGCTTTTTTGTGTGTTGAAGGTATGCTGTATGAAAATACATCGTCAGTTATGCAATGTTATGATGCGATAAGACATTAAAAGACCCCACAACTGATAGGCTGTGAGGTCTTTTGATTACTTTTGACAATGTTTGTTGGTGCGCCCACCAAGACTCGAACTCGGATCGATCGCTTAGGAGGCAACTGCTCTATCCTGTTGAGCTATAGGCGCATTTTGGAATAACATTGTAGGAAAAATTGCTCATAAAAGCAATCAACAAAATATAAAGATTTTATGATTAATTGCCATTACTCAAGGCGTCAGCGACATTCACAGTGTTGGCATTTGATGCTTCTTGTGTACGTGATGTTGGATTAAATAAATCATTTACACTGTTTTTATAACCTTCAATATTATAATAATCGTACTTTGCTAATATATCTTGTCCGGTACTCGAAAGTAAAAAATTACGGAAGTTAATAGCAGCAGTATTTTCTGTCAAGATAACCCCTTCAAGCGCTTGCTTGTCTCTCAGTGCATAGCTGAAAGAATTTAGGGTACGTGCCTCTGCATTGTCAGTCTCAGCAGCATCTACTTTTTATCATCAGTATTGCTGATATTTGCTTTGTCTTGGTTTATTTTATCTTGAGCCGCTTTTAGCTCTGCTTGTAACGGTGTGAGACGGTCTGCAGATAGACTGTCGTTAGCGATGATCATGTCTATATCAGCGCCTAATTCTGAGCGTTTATCATGGCTAGGATTGGCGTTTGATAATGTTAAGAGGTCGCTGGCGGGTACATAACTTGGCACAACCTGCACATGAGGATAACGAGATTCGAAGCTAACGATGATATCGTCCAAGGGTGCTTGTAAATCCTCTTCAGCCTTTATATACAGCGTACTGTCGGTGAGGGTATTTACCTCGTCTTGAGTGGTGGCTGACGACTCATTTGCATTTGCCATGATCGGTAGGGGATCTATATTTTTACGGTTACTGCTCCATAACCACGTAAAGATTGCAATAAAGATTATCAGCAGCAGTAAAATTAGCCCAGCCAGTAGCAGCTTGTAGTCTCTCATATGTTACTGCTCTTCTCTTAATGGGTTTGTGTCAAGTTTACATAAAATGCGGTGTGTGACGTATGATTTTTAAAGCTGTTGGTGTAACACTTCATCTGCTAAGTCCGCAAGCATATCTGCAAAAACATCGGTTTCTGAATCAGGTAAAAGTTTTTTCTCGCTATTATTCTTATGACCAATTGTACTATTTTGATTGGATAGCACAGGTTGATCGTTTGAGGGGGAGGTAACATCATTGTCAATGGCTTTTATTTGGTGTGCAGCCAATGGCGATTCGCCCATCGTAAGCTTGTCTTTAAGCCATTCAAAACCATGGGCTTCCCACCATGCTTCAAAGCGTGGCAGTGTGCTCCCACGCACTGCGACAGGCAGATTCAATGTTCGCAGTTTTTGTGCAAGTATGGGGTCGTTAATGGCTTGATGGATGCTCAAATAAAGCGAGCGACTGTCATCAGTATAGGGCTGTCTGTTTTGCCACGATCTGTCGTCAATTTTCATACGTGGCAATTGCCACAATTCACCGCGATAGTATACAACATATAGACGTCGTTTAGGATGAACGAAAATGGCATCAATGGGACGCAAGGGCATAGTATTAAGTTATTCCGTTAAAAAAGGGTTATGGACATAAAAATTACAGCAATTAATCTGACAACAGCACTGACTTCTCTATTCGTAAATATGAGACTTATCAATGCGACACTATCTGTCGTAAGATATTATAATAGTGGCACATATACTAGTAAACGATAGCTATCGATGGCACACTAATCAGCAGCCTATTTTATGATTGTTATAAATAATCACTGATGATGCAATGATAGTTAATCGTTGTTGTCATTTGCATCGTGTTTATGACAGCCATGCTAGCAGAAATACATTGTAGTAACGACCGCGAAACATAGATTGGTGAGTATCCTTCGTGGTATTCCTTAGCAGCCATCAATATGCATTAGAGAGTTAACGCAAATGTTATTCCATTTCAGGCATTCACGACCGTCTACATCACACTATCACTCATATTATAACTTCAATCAGACTATCCTCTATGTTTACCATTATTCAATCGCACCGCACCGAAAACCTTGTTGATCAACTGCTTGTGCAATATCAGTCTAAGGATCAGCCTGTTTTTGAGCCTTTTATTGTTATTGTGCCGTCAATGGTATTGGGCGATTGGTTGGACAAAACCATTGCCAGTCGTGCTGGGATTAGTACCTTGGTACGTACTAAGTTTTGGGGTCAGTATCAGTGGACGCTCATGCAGGATGTGTTAACCCGCCATAACGCGTATTTGTTAGAGAATGACCCTGAAGCGGCAACCCTAAATGTGCCAGAAGTGGCGGTGTTGTCACCAACGGTCATGCAGTGGCGATTGTTTGGGTATTTGACTTACTATCAAGAGTCGATTGTTGCAGATGAGAAACACCCAGTCAATCCGCTATTGGCATCTTTGATTGATGACCCACAGGCAAGTGCTCAACAAGACAGCTTACAACAGGATAAGGCGCAACAAGATGCCCGTATTTGGCAGCTGGCAAGCGATTTGGCAAGAGTGTTTAACCGCTATTTGACTCACCGTGAGGATTGGTTGGCGTTATGGTCGTATAACAAACCGCTAAATGTAGATGAGTTGATAGCAGATAAAGATGCACTGTCACTGCGTTTTGATAAATATGCGCGCGGCACGCCTGAATGGCTGGTGGAGCATTATGTTGAGTTAGAGGCGGCGCAACGATTTTTGTGGTCGCATTTGTTTGCTGACGTTCATCTACACCGTGTGGCACTTGAAGATGTCTTCTGGTCGGCTTTGAAAGATAATAAGGCGAATGAGCGTGCTCAGTTGCCCAAAGTACTGCGCATTTTTACCATTCAACAGTTGCCACAGACCGAGCTTGATTTTTTACAGCGCTTATCGAAGTACATGAATATCACGCTATTACATTATAATCCGTCAAAGCTGTTTTGGGCCGATATCGTCGATAAATCATGGTTACAGCGCCAACAGATTATTAACCCTGAAAGCGTGTTTTTGCGTGATTATGGTCACAGTTTGCTATCACGTTTAGGCAAGCAGTCGCGCGATGCTTTTGCCATGCTTGCCAACTTGTCGGGTAATGAGCAGTACGACGATGCACTGGTTGAATGGCAAGATAATTTTGATGATACGCTGAGCATTGGTTCTAATAATGGGGTTGCTGCTGAGTATATCTATGATGCTAGTAGCGCTCAGAATAGTCCAAGTTTGTTAAAGCGTTTACAGAACGATGTGTTAATGCTTGATGAGCAATCGACTCAGCAAGCAACGGCTGCTACAGTCTCGCAAGCGGTAAGCCAGCAAATAGAGTCAAGTTTTGATGAGGATAAACAAGAGACAGCTTGGTATGAAGATGAAGCGTTAGAGAATAAGCGTTTTGAGATAGACCGTTTTTGGGCAATTTCTTCCCAAGATAATAGCCTAAGCATTCATTCGTGTCATAGTTTGCAGCGCCAGCTTGAAGTGTTGCGTATTATGATTGGTCGCTGGTTAAATGAACCTATCAAGCTTGGTGAAAAGAAACGTCATATATCTGACATTGTTGTGCTGCTACCCGATGTCGAGCGCCATCATGCGCTGATTGGTTCTATCTTCGTCAATGGTAAGGGTCAAGACGGTTTGACTTTGCCTGCTAAAGTGACAGGTGTTGTTGATGCCGATATTCGCCAGTTATGGGAAGCCATTATCGGTTTTTACAAACTATTGGGTAGTCATAGCGCTCGTTTTGAAGCAGCTGAAGTCTTAGACTGGTTGATGTTGCCGCCCTTGTTTGAAAGCTTTGGACTGACTCATGAGCAAATGAGCCGTGGCTGTGATTTGTTGGTAGAGGCAGGCTTTATTCGTGGTTTTGACGAGCTGCATCTTAAGCAAACGTTAGATAGTAATGACTATGACTATCGCTTTAGCTTTGCGCAAGCGTTAGACAGATTGACGCTAGGTCTGGTCATGCCAGAGGCTGAGTTGAGTGATTGCTTATATGCTCTAAATGAAGATGAATGGCCAAGCACTGCCTTACCAGAAATGACCTTACCGTTACCACAAGTGAGCCTAAATGATGCGTTGATTGTTGAAGCGCTTTGCCGCATTTATACCGGTTTGGTCGCACGAAGGGATGACCATACAAAAAAAATGAAAGCGGAAGACTGGCTCGATCAGATTGAGAGACAAGTGATTCATCGTTACTTTGGTGATGTGGATCAAACACGTACCATGCGAGCCATCTACAATGCGATGAATGGCTTTAAGTCAAGTCTACGAGCCAATCGTCACTACAGACAGTACTCCAGTGGCGATAGCGCCAACAGAGAAGTAGAGCAGAGGCTAGCAGGTGTAGAGCAACTACCGCTTAAATTAAGCTTTATGTTAGACAGTATCGAAAACGAGCTTGAGAGTCAGCAAGTCAGTGCGGAGCCGACTGGGGTGATTACCTTTGGTAAGTTTGGTGCCTTAAGAAACGTTCCTTTTGAGTTGGTGGTCATGCTCAACATGGATCTCTCAGAGTTCCCTGGGCGTGACCGTGATAACCGCTATGATTTGATGAAAGCGACTAACTCACGTCGTGGTGACAGAGTCAGTGAGGACGATGATAATGGCGCATTTTTAGATGCGCTGTTATGCGCGCGCAGTGCTTGTTGGATGTTCTACAACGGTCAAAGCCTGACGGATACCCACGAGCACCTGCCAGCCAACCCAGTAAGCGAATTGCTACAGTTTTTGCAAGGTGAGGTGCAGTGGCAGGTGAATTCGCTGGATACATTGCCTGAGAATATTGATCCCACTACCGAGAGTCTCAAGCGCTATTTGCCTAAATTGATTAAGCAGTGGTTAGTGACTGAGCATCCTGCTCTGCCTTTCCATGAGAGTCTGTTTGAGACCGAAACTGAAGGCGCTGATATTTTTGAGCAAGCGTCTACTGATATTGATGGCAATGCTAATGCCAACGTTAATATCAATGCTCAGGATGCAAGCCCTGTTGATATGATTGATGAACTGGATGCTTTATTAAATACAGCGATGCGTAAAACCAAGCTGGCTCAGAAAAAACAGTTTCCACCTGCGCCGCTTTGGCAAGCGGTGTTTGATACATTGAAAGGGCGAGTGGCTAGTAAGCCTATGCAACTGGTTGGCCTACCCACAAGAGCACAGTATGAGTCAATTGCTCAGGTGCTAGGTCAAGGCTTGGGACAATTAGGTCAAGTAGACAATCAAACCTTGTCTGCATTGGCTGATATGCTAGCGCTAGATACGGTAGTTGATACTAGCAATGGTAGTAGCATGACAGAGGCGCTCATCCAGAATTTATCTGATACTGTGTTTGATATTGGAGAGATAGACATTGAAGGGGTGCTGGCTTACCAAGTACGCCATCCTGCCAAAGCGTTCTTACGGTCTCAGAAGGTGCATGTGGTGCAAGGTGAAGAAGCACTATCACATCAAGAGCCATTATTTTTAGACAGTTTGACTACCTATCAAATCAAAGATCATTTGATTAAGCAATTGGTCGCCGATGAGAGTAAGGCCAATGGCGGTGATACAACTGCTGAAAGTTCCACTCCAATCCTGATGTATCAAAAAATTATGCCCGCTGGTGTCGCTCGCCAAACTACATTACCCAATCAACAACAAAAACTGCAACAGCAATGTTTGGAATTTAAAGAGCAGTTAATAGCTAATGGTTTTGGCGAAAATATTGTACCTAATGAAGATGGAGCAGAGGGTACGACAGGTTTGCAGCTACAACTAACGCCAACCGCCGAGCATCCTGTCCAGATAGAGCTGGCAAACTTGCTAAATAGTATTAATAACGAGTCAAAAAGCCAAGCAGATATCGAAGAGGTAGAAACGCTGCTCAAGTTGTTGCCTAAAGCCATTAAAATAAAAGGCTCAGTACCCATATTAGCACCAGTATCATTACCAACAGCAGTGCCGATAGATGCGCATGATAGCCACTCTCATATTCAGGCGGGCATGCCTTATGCTCAGCAATCACCTAAGCAGTGGTTAAACATATTGCCCAATTCTGCCAGTCCTAGGCATTTACTCAAATTTTGGTTATCACATTTGTATTGGCAAGTGGTCAGACGTACCACTGCCGAGCAAGTGGTATTAAATGATGGCGTGAGTATTTGGCGCTTTAATAAGCCTAGCTCGCAAATCAAAAAATATGACAAAGTAATCGCATTTAAGCTAAGCCCCATTGTGTATGAAGATGCTGTGATTGAGCTGATAAAATGGGCTGTTTTTGGTAAGTTAACAGGTCTAGTACCTATCACGTTATTACCAGAATATGCACTCAATTACCTTGATCAGTGTTCAAAATCTGAAGATAGTGAAGGCGGCAGTTATTGGCTAAAACGAGCAGACTTTTCAGATTGGTTACGGTCTGGCTATCATACAGACACAGTATATGATACTTGCTCTCAGCATGCCATTTGGCAATATGTACTACGTGATCAAGATGGATTTAAGGCTTTGTCAGACGCGTTGACCACCTTGGCGCGACCATTGTACGAGCCGATGTTTACTGCGTTAATTGACTTAGATGGCTAGCCCATTATCTAGAACAGCCTCTAATTAATTTTTGCTATCTTGTTTTAATAAATAATAATTAAAAGTATGCGCCCATATGACAGACTTGACTGATCTAACCAATATCATTGAACTTTCTACACAGCCACATTTATTCGATGAGCACTCAGATGCGCCTCACTCAGATCCTATGAGTGAGCGTAAGGCTGATGTGATACCAGCAGTTGATGTTGACCTAACGGGCAAGCACCTGATTGAAGCGTCTGCTGGTACTGGTAAAACTTGGACGCTAACAGGCATTGTATTGCGCCTGCTAATTGAAGCACGACGTGCGCCAGAGCAAATTATTGCTACTACCTTTACGCGAGCCGCTGCCGCTGAGATGCGTCAGCGTATTCATGATCGTTTGGCGGATTTTTATCAATTATTGCAGTGGGTCAACAGTTTAAGTGCTGACATCAGTAATAAGGAGGCTTTGTATCCCAATATATTGCAGGTGATGCCTGAAAGCGATAAGGATAAACAAGAGGGCAAACAATCAAGTACGGATTTAAATACTGAGATAGGCGCTGATGAGTTAAACCAAGACCTTGCTACTGATAAGCAAGCTGCTGCCACAAAGCGTGTACAAGCAAAAAAAGACCGTGAAGACTGGTTGGTAGCACAGGCTAAATATGTGCGCTTAGATGGCATCATGCAAGATCCCATTAACCTGCATCTCGTCGGTTATTTGCTGGATCACGTGTACAGCTATCCAATGACGGAAGCTATCAGGCGTACCGCACTGGTTTTAACCACGTTGGATAAACTGTTTGTGGGTACGCTCGATAGCTTGGCGCAAAAATGGTTGACGGAGTACAGCAGCGAGACGGGTCACCAGCAGGGCATGGGGATTATTGAAGACAGCAGTATTGAACAGGTGACTGACAGCATTGTTCATGATGAGCTACGTCAATTTCAGAGCCGTTTGTATTATGAGCAGCCTAAACTTTACGCGCTAATGGATCAGCAAGGTAAGCTGACTGCCGTGAGTGATCATAAAAAATATGTGACTCGATCGCTTAATTTTATCTCTGCGCCGATTGATGAGATTGTAGTAAATGACTTTTCGTTTGAGGGCTATGAGCGGCTTATAAATACTATCATTGGGCGCAGCGATGAGCTTGATATCTTTTTTAAACCTGACGGCGAGTACTATGACGTTCCCAAAGGACAGCTACAAATAATAGAGACTCTTGGCCGAAAATCATTCAAGCATTAAAAGATTTTGGTCCAGCCGCTTACAAATTTATATCAGACGCAAAAACTTATACAGGAAAGTTAATACAAGCTTTTCAGAAAACTGATGACGTAGGCAAACAATTCTATAAACCAAAAGATGGCGAAAGAGTTAATCTGATATTTAATGAGTCGCAGGTCGTTCGTGACTTTAAACGCTATATTGAAGAAAGCAAAAAGCTCGATGAATACATAGTGACTGTTTTAGCCAATCTTAATCGTCATATCGTGCTGGCGGTACGTGACAGGCTACCAATTATTTTGGAAGAGCGTGGTGAGACTACCTTTAGCCTGCAAATGGTGCGTTTAAACCAAGCATTAACTGGTCGTCAAGGAGAGAAGCTGGCACGTTATATCCGTCACCACTATCCTGTGGCGTTGATTGATGAGTCGCAAGATATCAATGGCGCACAAGCCATTATGATTGAAAGCATTTATTTGCCAAAGAAAAAGGGCAAGGTTGCTGATAATGATAAACAGTCAGCTACTAAAAAAGCCAGCCATGAGTTCCTGCTATTGGTTGGTGACCCTAAGCAGGCTATTTATGGGTTTCGTGGTGGCGATGTGGCTAACTATAACTACATGAAAGCTCAATTTGATAAAAGCACGCTTTGGACGCTCGATATTAACCGACGCTCAAATGCTGGTGTGATTAATGCCCTAAACTGTTGGTTCGGCATGGCTGATGCAACCACTGGTGAGAATAAGTTAGCTCAATTAGGCGCAGGTATTTATTACCAGCATATCAAAGCGGCAAAACCAGAAAATCTGTCTTGGTTTAATGAACCAGACGCTCACAGCACTACCTTAGTGACTGAGGTGCTCTCTGCCCAGCCAGTGAGCGTCTTACACTTACCTTATGATAAAGACAAAGAGCTTGAGTACGATGAGCATGAAATCACGGCGCGTCATATTGCGACTTTGCTTAGTAGTGATCAGACCTTAAAAGGCAAGCCTATCCAGCCCAGTGATATCGGCGTGCTGGCACGTACCAAAAAAGACTTAAAGCGGGTTGAGGATGAGTTGGTTAAGCTTAATGTACCGACCTTAACTACCAGTGATGTCAGTATCTTTGAAACCATCATGGCAGAAGATGTGGCGGCGCTGCTGAGTGCCATGCTATATCCGTATCGTCATGACATGATTAATCGGGTGTTGACCAGTCATCTATATGGACTGAGTATTAAAAACATCAAAGCCATGATGACGGATCATGAGTCAGGCATTACTGAGGGCAGTAGTACAACGAGCTCCCATTCACACAACTCTAATTCTAAGGATACCTCAGTTAATGAGGCTACTGATAATAAAAAGAGCTATCAAGACTTTATTACTTATCTAAAAGAAGGCGCACAACGTTGGCAGCACTTTGGCATCTTGTCGGCATTGCATTACTTGTTAGATAAAAATCCCATACAGCCACAAGGCGTTTGGCAAGCGCTAGCGGCTCGTCCAGAAGGCGATCGTCATATCATGGATTTGCGTCATGTGATGGATATCTTGGCGCAGTATGGCCTAGGTATGGGTGAGCATGAACTATTGGCTTGGTTTAGACAAAATATAGATGCTGCCCCTAACAGTGATTGGGCTAAGCAATATCCACTGCCTACAGAATCTGGCGTACAGTTGATGACCATTCATAAGTCCAAAGGACTTGAGTTCCCCATTGTCTATGTATTGGGAATGGGTGATGCCAGTAGGAAGTCTGGGAATAAGGAAGACTACGGGTTGTACTTGTACAATGCCCAACAAGCGCCTTCAGCGCTAGTGCATAAGTCGACAGAAGTTTATCATTCGATAGATAGTGAATCAACGGGAAACCAGCGCCGCTTCTCATCCTTAAAAGGCTCAGCGACTACAGAGGACTATTACACCAATATCGAAACGCGGGAAGATTTCGATGAGCTGCGACGGCTTGGTTATGTGGCATTTACTCGTGCCAGCTTTATGTCGTGCTGCGAGATCCTAACAATAAAAAGGATTTGAGTTAAAGCCGGTGTTTTATTGGTTTGAATCACCAGAAGCGAAATTTGAGTTGCCTGATAGACTCAAAGGTACGATAGGCATGCTCAGAGGGCATAAGGTCAATGAGTTCTACGACAAGAATTACGCAAGCAACGATACTAAATCAGCAGGCGTAAATGACAATGTTCAGCTCGCTCTTACCAAGTCAAGTGCTCATAAGCCTGCCACAGAGACTATTGAGTATGCGCCTTTTGCAGAGGTTATGAAAACCAATTATTTTTATGGTTGGGCTAAGACCAGCTTTACCGCTTTGGCACGTCAGCTCGATGAATCTACACAAACAATGGCGATAATGGATGAGCGTATTGATGATGCGATAGACATCGATATGACAGAGTCTTCAGTTTCAGATCTCCATTCACTTAATAGCAAAGAGTCTCTCGAACAAGACAGTGAACTAAGCCTCAAATCAGAGGATGATGTCCGCTTTACCTTTGTGAAAGGTGCTAATGCGGGTACGTTCTTGCATGAGATATTTGAAAAAATTGATTTCAACAATAAAGCGCAGTGGTCTCAGGTTATTGATAGAGCGATCAGCAGCTATCAACTGCCTCTAGTTTATAGTAGCGCTGAGGCAAGGCCGTCGATCACAAGCGAAGAAGCAAGAGCAAGGCGATGACGGTTCATTCAATACTAGTTCACTTGATCTTGCTTCAATAGATGCTACCAAGCATGAGGCACTAATCAATTGGATTGAAGAGGTGCTACATGCGCCGCTATTGGCCTCCAATCAACCATTAAACTCTCTTAATGCAGGTCAGCGGTTTTCTGAGTTAGAGTTCAATATGGGGTTGTCAGAGAAATTTAAAGTACAGGATATCACTAAACTCTTCCAACAATATCTCCCTAATGAGATGGACAAACACGTCACTCTTATTCCGCAAAACAAAGCGCATTTGTATCGTTATTTACGCGGCGAAATTGACTTAGTGTACGAACATGCTGGCAAGTATTACGTTGTCGATTATAAAAGCAACTTTCTAGGAAATAGCCTAAGCGATTATAATGAAGATACACTTAAGCAAGCAATGTCCAAGGCAGGGTACTGGCTACAAGCAGCGATTTATCAAGTAGCGTTACATCGATTCCTTTCAATGAGAATACATGATTATGCAGGCAATGAAGATAAGTATTTAGGCGCTGTGGAGTATGTTTTTTTACGAGGTGTGTATGATCCCAACTCTCAAGCAGCTGATGATCTATCACAAGATGTTAAAGAGGCTGATAATAGCCACTCAATGCACAACGACCGCTATGGATTAGTGACGTGGGATATTCCAATTGAGTTCATTAAGGCTCTAGATGCGTTGTTTGGCATGCCCAACTAGTAGGTTATAAGTAATGATTAAATGCTAAAAAACATGATATCGATTAACTATTTCAACATAGAGACAAGCATACTATGAGTAATAATAAAAAAGAGAGCAAGGCAGTAATTGGGCTACAAAAAAGCTGGGCTAGTAACATCAGTGATTATATATTGCTACGCCGCGAGCAAACGTATTTAGCGTATAAGGCAACGGATGCAAAAGCTAATACTGATAGTAAGCAAGTCGATAAAACAGAAGAAAGTAATTTATTCACCGCTCTATTCGTTATGTTAGCGACTCACTTGGAAGAGGGGCATACTGTATTGACCATTGAGTCCTCTGAGCATGAGGAAGCATTGCAAGGTCAAATCAATGATGAGGCAGTTACGCTATATGCTTGGCAGCAACAGTTATTAGAGATGCTAGCAATGCCAATCTTTGCGCTGATAGATAGCAAACTAAATACGCAATCAGAAGATGACTCTATAACTGAAAGGTCGCTATTCGTATTGCTAGACACGCTATTTGATAAGAGAGATCAGCTGTGGATGCAATTGGCGCTTAGCAACCACGAAAAAGAGGTACTAACCAAGCGTTTTGACATGATTGCTACACTATATCACTTATTGAAAAATACGGACTTAAGTTTTTTTATGCGCCTAGTTAACGAACACAATTTGTTAGCTGAGGTTAATAGTAGCATTAATAATAACGATAAATTAAATAGCCTAAGCAAAAAAAATCAACCTATTATTTACAAACAGGTTGACAGTCGAAAAACAGAAGGTTCAGCAGTATTAATAATTTTTTGGCTACATCGTGCATGGCAAGCAGAATTTAACTTAGCACAGCACATTAATACTATTTTAAATCAACAGATAATCCCTCTAAATATATCAATACCCAAAAATTTAAACGATCAGCAGATAGCAGCTATTAATGTGACTAATAATAATGCATTTAGTATTATTACTGGTGGTCCAGGTACAGGTAAAACCTATACCGTGGCTCAGTTAGTCATTGCGCTGCAACAAGCGACAGAGAGTGGGGGATACAGGGCTGGAAATATTAGATTCAGTACAGATAGTGCCAGTCTGGCATTGGCAGCACCAACTGGTAAGGCCGCCCAGCGCATGCAGGAATCTTTACAAGCTGCTCTCGATGCAGCAGATATTGATCTACAGTTACAAGAAGCTAAGACAATCCATCGTTTGTTAGGTATTGGTCGGACGGGTAGACCGCGCTACGATACTAACAATCCACTTGGCGAAGATATTATCATCGTTGACGAGGCGTCGATGCTCGGGGTCGAGTTGGCTAATTATCTCGTAAGTGCAGTGAAACCAGGTGCAAGGCTTATATTGCTAGGCGATGCGAACCAACTAGCAGCAGTCGATGCAGGAGCAGTATTGGCTGACTTGTGCCATATCCCACTGTTACAACCCATTCATGCAGAATTAACCGAAAGCCGCAGGTTTAGTGCAGAATCAGGTATTGGCAAACTTGCCTCCCAAATTAATCAGGCAGAGGTAGATACGCAAGCCATCTGGCAGCTGTTAAGGCAAGATGAAGCCTTGAGTTTTCAATATGTAAATACGCTGCAAACAAATGAGTTTAAAGATAATAAGACAAGAAATAGCCTAAGCAATAAGGAAATTATTTCAAAAATGTCGCTAAAATATATCAAATATATAAGTAAAGTAAAAGAACTCCTAAAAGATCCAATCGAAAAATCCATGCCAGAATCAGTAAAAAATACGATTACATCATTAATGGAGACATTTAATGAGTTTAGAATTCTAAGTGCTGGTCATAATGGTGAATGGGGCGATCACTACATTAATAACTATCTCACTCAATGGCACCTAACTGAACTAAAGCTACCACTGGGTCAAAACACATGGTTCCATGGCCGTCCTGTGATGGTTTTACAAAACAACTACGAGTTAGGATTATTTAATGGTGACATTGGTTTTTGCTTACAAACATCGGATGAAAGAAGTCGATTAGAAGTTTTTTTCGAGAATAAAACACAGGGGATTCCCGTCAACCTGCTAAATGAAGAGGTGATTGCCACCGCATATGCGATGACCATTCATAAATCGCAAGGATCTGAGTTTGAGCACGTTGCCATTACTTTTGATAATAGTCATGCTAGATTGCTAAGCAAAGAGCTTATTTATACGGCGGTGACCCGTGCTAAGAAACAGGTAACCATATATAGTACAAAATCTGCTTTTGAAAAGGCTGTTCAAACACCTACTGAGCGCCATACAGGTTTGGCATTACAGTTTTCTCAGCGTTAATAGAAAAATGCTCAGAAATATAAAAAGAGGACTAGAGTTGCATACCTTTGATACGGTGCTAGAGTATATTAATGAAATTATTTATAAACCCAACCAATTCATTATTGCTTCAACTAAAGAAGAGCAACAAAATCTAGAATATGCTGCTGGTACATTTGAATTAATGAACAGACTGACTGTCAAAACAGTTAGATTCAGAGTAGCTAAACAACACCTACTAAAGTAGGGCAGTTCGTTACCTTTTGGGAAAAGGATTCCAAAGGTATTAATCAACCTTTTCAATATGATTCGTCACCAGACTTGTTAGTAATCACGACATTTAAAGACAACCATACATTGGGGCAGTTTGTTTTTCCAAAAAATGTCTTGCTTAGACATCATATTCTTCAGTCTCACTTTACAAAAGGTAAGATGGGTATCAGGGTGTATCCTAGCTGGGATAAGCCAACCAGTAATACCGCTAAGAAAACACAGAATTGGCAACTCGATTATTTCTTCGTGGTGACTGGTACAAACATACTGCCTACAGAAAACATACGGGCTTTGTATGAGTAGCAAAATTAACAGTAAGTGCAAAATCTAAGCAATAAAAAAGCATCCAAATCGGATGCTTTTTTTGAACTCAAATATAGAACTTAAACTTTGTCTTCTTTGATGGCATAGATGCCAGGCAGATGACGCAAGTAACCATGGAAATCCATACCACAGCCATAGACATAACGATCTGCAACATTGATACCGACAAAATCAACATCAAAATCTTCAACTTTACGATCATGCTCTTTATTAAGCAACACACAACACTCAAGTGATAAAGGTTTTTCTTTGCTTAATTCTTCGACAACTGTTTTTAGCGTGATACCTTCATCAAAAATATCGTCAATCAGCAATACATGCTCACCTTCGATACTAACATCAGGTTTGAATTTCCAATCTAGCTCATTGGTGCCTGCATTATCACGATAGCGTGATGCATGAATATAATGCATGCGATGGTAGAACGTCAAATGAGTCAGAAGTTGACCAGCTGGAATAAGTCCACCATTCATAACAACCATAACGATTGGGTTTAAACCAGCATAATGTAGGTTGAGCTGGGCGGCAAGGCGCTCATAAGCAGCGGCTACTTCGATGCTACTAATAAGGCACTCTGAGTTGCGTAATGTTTTTTCAATTTCTTGGTTGCTGATTTGGGTCATCGGGTGCGCCTTCGGTAAAAAGTGCCGCTTATTTTAGCAAATTTTAGTGAATTTGCCCAATACCATCTGTCTTTTGAGGCAAAATTAATCAAATACTGGCATTTATTCCGGCTTTTCTACGATGAAAGGGCGGTAATAGTTTGCTAAACGATTTAAAGAGCGATCAGGTAGGTCGGGTAGCAACTTATTTAAGGCCATACTCATGCCTTTATCAATGGCGGCTTTGGCAACTGGGACAGCTTTGCGTTTAATCATGCCAAGTTTCAGCGTTTCAGCATAGCGGCTGATAAAATGAGTCAATGTCTCTTCATTCATGGTTTCAAGCGCTGTTTTAAATGCTTTCATATCTACTTGCTCAGGTGTGATAGCAGCAAAGCCTTTTTCGATGGTTTGCGCATCTGCATCAGATAATTTGAAACCCACTCGTTTTACACCTTCATTATCAATAAACGTCGCCCGATCTCTCAAGAAATGAAAGCTTGGCATTACTTCTTCGTTATTCTCTTTACCGAGTAAGATGTTAAGCAGCGTATCTGTTGCTTTTTCAACTGTGCCAACAATTTTGCGCATCGAAGCTTGACGTTCAGGGTTTGGAATAATATCTACCAATCCAATCAACAAATTGTCGATTAGATCACGTGCTGTTTGATGCGTCAGGGCATCACGATATGGGTATTCCACCTCCTCATTTGAGGCAATCACTTGCTCAGCGTCAATGATTAATGCTTTCAATTTATGAAGGTACAAACCCAAATAATGCGCCATGGTGCTTCCTTTATTTGTTGTTTTTCATGTTTAACCAGCGTTACATTTGTCGTTAAATCAGTTAGTATCTAAATGGGTTGCAGTCAAAGACTCACCATATGCTGACTAGTGACATGTGCTAACGATAGAATGCAAAGCCTTATTAATGGATTGATACCACAGTACTTCTATAAACAGCCTTTGGACAGGTGCGCTAAGTCACTAGTCGCCGACTAATTTAACATATTTTTTATATTCTAAATTAAAAAGCTTGAACTTATAAGGCTACCTATTACTTGTCTAAGGAGAGATAAGATGAATAGTGCAATCGTGCTAGTGTTTGCTGTTGCCGCGATGCTTTGCGGTTATCTGTTTTACTCAAAATTTATCGCTACTAAAATCTTGGCATTGGATAACAGTATCCCCACGCCAGCGCATACTATGAAAGATGGGGTGGATTATATTCCCACCAATAAATACGTGCTATGGGGACATCATTTTACTTCAGTCGCAGGAGCAGCGCCGATTATTGGTCCTGCCATTGCCGTTATTTGGGGCTGGGTGCCTGCTATCATTTGGGTAGTATTGGGCACGATTTTTATGGCAGGTGTCCACGATATGTCAGCCATTTGGGCTAGTATGCGTAATCGAGGTCAGTCGATTGGCTCGATTGCCGTACCGTCATGGGTACACGTGTACGTAGCTTGATGATGATCGTTATCTTCTTATTATACTCATGGTAAATGCGGTATTTGGTGTCGCTATTGCTAATATGATGATAAAAACCCCGTCCGCTGTGCTACCTGTTTGGGGGGCTTTGATAGTCGCCTTTATCATCGGTCAGTGTATTTATCGCTATAAGATGAATCTGGTTTGGGTATCAATTATTGGGGTCACGGCTTTATATGGACTTATCTACCTTGGTCCTATGTTCCCTGTTGTATTGCCTGAGACATTCTTAGGCTTACCTGACAATGCCGTTTGGATTATTATCTTGTTTGCTTATGCGGCAATCGCTTCTTTATTACCGGTGTGGATGCTCTTGCAGCCGCGCGATTACATCAATGGCTTACAGTTATTTGTCGGTCTAATTTTGTTATACGCTGCCATCTTTATTGCGACGCCGAATATTGTCGCGCCAGCGATAAACACAGCATTGCCAATCGGTACGCCATCTATGGTGCCTTTATTGTTTGTGACCATTGCTTGTGGTGCAATCTCAGGTTTTCATGGTTTGGTGGCAACGGGTACGACATCTAAGCAGATTGATAAAGAAGAAGATGTACGTTTCGTTGGTTACTTCGGTGCCATGGGTGAGGGCATGCTAGCACTTGGTGCGATACTCGCGGCAACAGCAGGCTTTGCAACCCTTGGCGACTGGCAAGCAGTGTATCAAAAATTTGGCGACGGCTCTATTGGTGCCTTTATTGATGGCGGTGCGACCATATTGAATGCAGGCGTCGGTATTGATATGGTTTTATCACAGACGATGCTGACGGTAATGGCAGCATTGTTTGCGGGTACTACGATGGATACTGGGGTACGTCTGCAACGCTATATCTTCCAAGAGTTTGGTGAGATTTATAAACTGCCCGTGCTGAATAAGAGTGTGGTGGCAACATTGCTTGCCGTTGGTAGCTGTTTATTATTAGCCTTTGGTGCTGGTGGCATCGATGGTGCTGGCGGTATGATTATTTGGCCGTTATTTGGCACGACGAATCAGCTAATGGCTGCACTAACCTTGATGATTGTTACCGTTATATTGTTACGTAAAGGCAGACCTGTGTGGTATACCTTGGGGCCATTGTCATTCTTACTGGTCATGACGGTTTTTGCGTTATTGATTCAGCTAAAAACCTTTTTCAATGACGGTAACTGGTTACTTATTATTATGGATATCATTATCTTGATAGCCACAATCTTAGTAACGTTTGAGAGTTTATCAGTACTCCGTAAAGAATGGTCGATACACAGAGGCAAAAGTAATCTCTAAACCCTCTTAAATAATTAATGAAATGTCAGATAAAACGCTAGCAGCAATTGCTGGCGTTTTTTGTCTCATATAGGCATGATAGTTAATAAGCATCCGAAAAAGAAGAGTGATTATGGAAAACACGGATATGACAAAGCCTATAAAAAATATTGAGCCATGGTGGCAAAGATTTGCGGCAGGGTTAAACGAGTTTTATCATGCGCCTTATCGTCAGACAATGGCACGCGCCGCGCGTGATGAAGAAGATTTTTTCATGCTACTCATGTTTGCGGAAAGCTTAGGTATCGACAATCCGGCAAGCTTTTATACGCTAGAGTTGCAGCCTTTGTTTTTAGAAAACTTCCATGAATGGCATACCAGAATGGGTATGGATAGATGCCCTTTTGACCACGTAGGTTGCTGCTAGTTTCCTTTGAATTCATTAAAATGAGATACAAGTATGGCATTACACCCTTTACCCGCATTGGTAGAGCAACTGGCAAAGCAGCCGATTATATTTATCGGTGGCAAGGGCGGTGTCGGTAAAACCACCACTGCCGCCGCACTTGCCAGCTATTATGCCAACCAAGGCAAAAAGACACTGATTGTCTCGACCGATCCAGCACACAGCTTGGGCGATGTGTTAAACGTCCCGCTCAAAAACCAAAAAACAGTAGTAACTTCTTGTCTAGATGCTATTGAACTAAACCCTGATATCATCGTCGATGAGCATTTTTCCCAAGTTGAACGCACCATTACTTCCTATGCAAACCCAGACATGATGCCAAAAATTCGCGAACATCTACGGCTATCAAAATCAGCACCTGGCGCACAAGAAGCCGCGATGCTCGAATCCATGTGTCAGCACTTGGTTGCAGCAGCAGATGCCGGCTATGAGCATATTATTTTGATACCGCACCGACGGGACATACACTGCGTTTATTAGTGCTGCCTGAAATGATGGGGGCATGGACGGATGGATTGCTAGCGCAGCAGCGGCGGCAGGCAAAACTTCGCTCAGTGGCAAATCATTTAGGCAGTCATGAACAACACAATAACAAAAGACTTAGCTAATCCATTTACCACAAAAAAAACCGACCGCTGGGAGCAAGCTATCTGTACTAGAAAAACGCAAGCAGCTGTTTCGTCAGGCAGGGTTGCTACTGCATAACCGTACACAAACCGCCATTGTATTAGTGATGACGGCTGACGTATTGCCACTGGCTGAAACAAAGCGGGCGATAGCTCAGTTAGAAGACAGTAAGCTCATGCCAGCCGCCATCGTTATTAATCAGTTGATAGCACCAACTCAGTCTGATGATTTTTGGCAGCGTCGTGCTGAACGCCAGCAACAATTAATGCAAGATATTGAGCAAAGCTTTCCCAAGTATCCGCTATATTCTATTTATTTACAGCAAACCGATGTGCGTGGTATTGAGGCATTAAGCGCTCTTTTAATAAACGGATTAGATTCATAGGATATATGACCATATAGGTAATCTCTCTCTTTTAAAACTTTAAAGTAAATACAATAAAAATTAACTATAGTATGGATTTATTTGTTTACTTATTAGGATGGGAGATTATTTTGCAAAAATTATTATTAGTTGGGGCGTTGTTTTTTGGAGTCACTTTTATATTTGGATCATTAGGGGCATTTCTTGAAGGAAGTTTAATCGCTGGATTATTAATGCTAATTGGAGGAATTTTACTATTACCCCCTGTTAAACGATTGATTATAGATAAAAACCCCAGTTTAAGCAGAGGTAAAATCACAGCAGTAGGATCTATCTTGATATTTATCAATGTTCTTTGTTTCATCAGATGATGCAAAAAAACTGATGGCAATGAAGATCAAGCAGTAACTAGAAAATCAGTAGAAGCGAAGACCGAGCAGAACGTTACAAAGCCTAAACCTAGTACAGAAGTTGAATCTTCTACTGAGGTTGTTACAAAAGAACAGTCGGTTGAAGTTACTAATGATAAACAAGCTAAGATAAATAAGATAATGGAAGTGGGTATTACGCTTGGAATAACACCAGAGGAATACGGTAATAAGTTTAACAAACTCACCAAACAGCAGGTCTAAAGAAAACGGTTTGGAGTGATGTTGGCTTGAATTTGAATAAGCAAGAGTATCTTGATACTTTCGTTGTAAATTATCCTTCTGACATAACATTAGTGGGAGCTGTAGATAAAACGGAGAGCTTAAAAGCTTAGAATATCAAATCAATACCAGTGACTTAAATACGACTAACGCTGCAAGTATAGGTTTGATCTTTTCGTTCTTATCTGGAGCATCAACTAGTATATTAAGTCCTGATCTGTCAGATGATGAAGCATTGGCATTTGCGGCTGAACTTATAGGAAATACAGTTACTGAGTTTTCCAAGACAGAGGAACCTCAAATAAAAGTTGAGATTAAGGGCGATAAAGCTTATATGGTTGAAGCTAATCAATTCATGCTTACGTTTAGAGTAGAGCCTGAAGCAAGCGACAATCACAAGGACTAATAATATCAAAACAATCCCTGATTGAATGTATAACAAGCAAGGCTACTCACGATTACGTGACTGCAACTTACCTGAAAGCGACCATGCCATATCTGCGCGTAATAGCTGCGCTTGTTCAGACTTACCACTACTGAACGATGACCATTGCGGTTTACCACGAGCTTTTTTTAGCTCACTGGGCAATTTATGTGTCGGCCATGGTGTGACAGTGGCGCTTTCGTCATCTAACGACTGTTCAATACTGGATTTCTCACCTTTATACAGCAATTGCGTGGCATCAGTTGCAGCATGACCACGATGGCGCAATGCTGTCAATAAATCTATGGCTCGAGTGGCCAGCAAGGTTAGGGTAGCAGGGTCGATATACAAACGTTTTACCCCAGTGATTCTATCGGCAATACTACTGGTATTAGATAACAGCCCACCTGCGATACCACCAATGGCAGCACCCAACCCCAAGGTTGTACCAAGAGCGGCCGCATCAATCCCTAAGCCTAATAGTGCACCAGCTGCTGCTCCAGAAGTGGTGCGTATGCCATAGCTTTTTAGCAGTTCAGGGTCAAACGGATCTTGTTGATAGGCTTTTAGCTCAAGCGGCGTTGCAGCTACGTCATTGTCATAAAATTTATATAAATTGAGCAAGTTGTTCTGCATCGCCCGTTCGCTCTGTCTGACCGCTTCTTGCATTTGCTGTAATACTGGCATTGGGTCATCATCTTCACTAATCTCACGAACAAAAGCAGCAACATTGATTAAAAATCAGCAATGATAATGTTGGCCTCGTCATTTAGCTGTGCCCAGTCTTCAGTGCGGCGCGCCATTAATTGCTCAAGCATCTCTGAGTGGGTGAGCATGGTGGCTAAATTTTGCCATAGACGCATTTCATCGTTAAATTCAAAGGCAACAGAATCAAAGCGCGTTGAGATATGTAAATTACGTCTTGCCAGCATGGTCTGCCACTCATCTATATTGGCATCCTGAGCGTCAGTGAAATTAAATACTGGCATCACAGGAATCGCTGCCCAAGATAAAATAGCTAACTCGTCTTTATATTTACCGAGTACCGGCTCACGTGCATCGACGACATAAATGACCATATCACTTGCCAGCAGCTGCCGAATCACTTTGGCCTCTTGGCTATAGTCCTCATTGCTATTTATATTTAGCGCATCACCACCTTGGGCAATGTCTGCTGCCAAAAACTGTTGCAAACGCTCAATGCCATCACGCCGACTGGCGGTATTGTCCTCTAACCAATCCATCAATCCTGACGCATCTTCTAAACCCGGTGTGTCATACAATACCACCAACACTTCGCCCGTTTGGTTGTCTGTTAATTTGGCTTGCTCTACATGACGGGTAGTTGCGGCTTCGTTTTTGACTTCACCAAAATAGACGTCACGCAATAGTGTACGCAGTATGGATGTCTTGCCCGTATTGGTATGACCAACGACGGCCAATTTTAGCGGTTCACCACTGGCGATGGTTTTCCTTGTCATACTTGTCGTTGTTGATAAAGATTGATTGTCTTGAGTTTCCACTGACTCAGTTACAGCTGATTTTAAAGTGCTGTTTGCGTTATTAGGGGTTGCCTCATAAGCCTTATCTGCAAAGAGACCAGCAGGCTTATTGTGTTCATAATTATCTTTTTTATTATCATTATTCATAATATCGTCTTATATTTATTAATGATCAAAACATACATTGGCTTTTATTGTAGAACAAATTGTGTGCTATTTCGGTATTACTACTGACCATCTGTCTTAAGTAACTGATAATCCCAGTTTGGCTAGTCAATCAAGTATTCACTAGACCAATGTTGCGGGCAGAGAGTGCGGTTTGCCACTGCTGATAACGAACATCTTGATAGTCTGCAACCTGATTGGTTAACTCTAAAGCGCTTGAATCACTCAGCAGCTGCACAATGAGCCCATCTTTTGCATGGCGGGCGATTTGATCAAGTTTACGCAATGTGCCACGGTCAGGTAAGGCTTTATGATGAATACCAAGTAAGACCTGCACTGGGTGACTGTCTAAATACGTCTTCAAACGTGCCATATCGTCACGATCATCAACGATACCGAAATTCTCTATCTCGCTATTATTAATATTGGCATCCAGACCTGCAAGCCACCAGTTATCCTGCTCTGCTGGATACTCAAGCAAAGCAACCAGCTTCTTGCCAGCACTGACCGCTGCTTTTGGCGCAATAGGCGCAGGCACTTCATTAAAGTCATCAGCATCTACCACCTGACGTTGCCAAAAGTTTAAAATCTTTTGATAATAAGGCTGCTTGATGTCCAAACGCATCTTTTTACGACGGAACATCAATGCGCAAAACGCCCAAGCAATCGCTCTTGGCACAATACCGTACATCAGCAAACTACCAACCAATAAGCCTGCCCATTGCCGCGCAACAGTCAATGGCATCGCATCAGTCACCAAGCGACTCTGTACGATAGCGGTGCTGTCTGGCACATCGAATCCCACCATACTTGGTAACCAGCCGAGTACCTGTGTCAAGGTAATTAGCGCTTGATCGGATAGTAAAGTCGACTCCCAGCTAAAGCTATACTGACGCACAATCAACAGGAAAATAATCGCTAGCAGCATGCCCGTCAACGTTGCCAGCCATAACTGATGACTAAATCGCCCCAAATACCAGCGCATCCCGCTATGCTGTAATTGGCGCTCGTACAAGTCGACAGCCGCCTTGGTAACATCGTCTTTACCACGTATCAGATAACTGGGACTGACAAAATTGGCAAACCAATTCGAAGACTGCTTGCCTTGATTAATCAGGGTCATCACCAGCCAGCCTAACAGCATAATAGTATGAAAACCCAGCAAGCAAACCAATACATAAAAGAAATTCACCACATTGGTCTGTAGTAAGGTGAATAAGCCCAAAAATCCCGAGAGACACCACACCACGCTCATGACTACCATGATGCCTTTGATACGCCCGTCAATTTTGCCCAATACTCGTGCCAGCGCACCGTTACTATCGATACGTGAGGCTCGGCGGTGCAATTTTTGAATGGGTTTGCCATCCTCACCTTGTAGTTTTTCCGTGATAAGTAGCGGGTCAGTGGCAAAGACATGTTGCTGCGTCTCAAGCGTGCGTACCAACTCAGTCAATTGATCTTGGGGTGATAGCATAATGCGATAACATCCATATAAAGGCGTTTATGTAGGAGACAATTCTTGATTATTGTAGCGTATATATGAGGACACGCCTTCGCCAAATGTTAAAAAATGAACATTTATTAAGCATTTTTATCATGGTAAAGACAATAAAAATCAGCCAAAATGAATAATGAACGAAATGATAATGACAATAGTGTAAAAAAACAGAGGGTGAAAAAACGCTGTTAAAGAAAATCCAGAAAAGGAATCATCATGAATAACAGAACGTATCTAATCGTTGGTGGTACAGGCGGCATTGGTAGAGCGATGATTGAGCAATTAGTAGATGGCACTGCCAGTGGCAATAAGGATGAGAATGCGAATACCGATAATGGTGGAAAACAAGATATCCATATATTTGCCACTTATCATCGAAACATACCTGATTTTGAGGCTGACAATCTGCATTGGATATCCATGAACCTCTGCGACGAACAGAGTATCCAACAAGCAGCCGAGGTTATTCAGCAGCAAACCACTCATATTGATTGGATTATCAATTGTGCAGGGTTATTACATACGGCGACGCAGCAGCCAGAAAAAGCGCTGCGTCAAGTTGAGACTGATTTCTTTTTACAAAACATGCAAGTGAATGCCTTAGCCAGCTTACTCATTGCCAAGCATTTTAGACCACTATTAGCCAAATCTGCGCGTAGTAATGACAAGCCCGCAATCTTTGCGACGATATCCGCGCGCGTTGGCAGTATCAGTGACAATCAGCTGGGGGATGGTATAGCTATCGTATGAGTAAAGCGGCACTCAATATGGGCATGAAAAACCTGAGTATTGAATGGAGTCGCTCGCTTAAAGACGTGTGCGTGGTTGTCATGCAACCAGGAACGGTAAATACGCAACTATCCGCCCCTTTTCAAGGTAATGTGGCTGAAGGTCAGTTGTTCTCGCCAGCCTACAGCGCAGAATGCTTATTAGAAGTGCTTAACCGTATGACGGCGTTGCAATCAGGCAGTTTTGTTGACTGGGCAGGGGAATCCATACCTTGGTAGTTTTTAGAAACTAGCTATTAATGGATAAAAAAAGGCGTGTCGTTGTCATTATATAAAGACAATAACACGCGCTATGTTATTGATAAGATAAAGGTAATTTTCAAATAGGCAAATGCTTAATTTGCCATAAACAAGTTCATAAACTCATGTACAGGAGTGTGCTCTAAGCAGGTTTGATCGCTACAAAGCGCAAAAATATCCTGACAGCGACTGTCGATAAAACGCGTTGCTAAACTGGCACGAAACTTGGCTTCTAATACAGGAATACCTTCTTTGCGGCGGCGCTTATGTCCGATAGGGTATTCGACAACAACCTTGTCGGTACTGCTACCATCTTTAAAAAATATCTGAATGGCATTGGCAATCGAGCGCTTGCTTGGGTCATGGTAATCTTTTGAATAACCCGCATCTTCTTCTACGATCATTTTGCGGCGTAGACCATCAATTAAAAGATGGTGCTGTGCATGATAATCGTCTTCATAATTTTCTGCCATTAAATCGCCAGTTAGCAGAGGCACCGCGACCATATATTGCAAACAATGATCGCGATCCGCAGGGTTGGCCAATGTGCCTTCTTTAGAGATGATTCTAATCGCGGATTCATGAGTGGTCAGGACAATTTTTTCAATATCGTCGATTCTGTCATCAATGCGTGGATGTAAAATCACCGCTGCCTCACAAGCAGTCTGCGCATGAAACTCGGCAGGAAAGCTTAACTTAAATAAGATATTTTCCATCACGTAACTGCCAAACTCACGCTGGAAAGTAAAACGGCGCTCGTTTGCAGGTTTAAGGGCTAAGTCTTTATTGGTATGGCTAAACAATACATCATAAAACCCCCACTGCGGTGCAGAGAGTGCCCCAGGGATACCCATTTCACCGCGACGGGTAATATCAACCAAGCGTACTGCGCGACTGGTAGCGTCGCCTGCCGCCCAAGATTTACGGCTACCGGCATTGGGTGCATGACGATAGGTGCGCAGTGCCTGACCATCGACGATCGCCTGCGAGATGGCAGCCATGATACGCTCACGTGGCAATTTATATAGCTTGGCGACCACAGCGGTAGAGGCCAATTTAACTAAAAACACATGGTCAAGACCCACACGGTTGAATGAGTTTTCGAGTGCAATTACCCCCTGAATCTCATGCGCCATAATCATAGCCTCAAGCACCTCACGCATGGTTAATGGCTGATGATTGCGACTAACATTTTGTTGGCTGATATAATCGGCGACTGCTAGGATACCGCCTAAATTGTCCGAAGGGTGTCCCCATTCAGCAGCCAGCCACGTGTCATTATAATCGAGCCAGCGCACCATACAGCCGATATCAAAGGCGGCTTTGATAGGATCTAGGCTGTGGGTTGTACCCGGAACGCGCGCGCCATTAGGTGTGAGCTGATCGGCACAATCAGGACCCAGATGCTTAGTACATTCAGGGAAACGTAGCGCAAGTAGACCACAACCAAGCGTATCCATCAAGCAATGACGCGCAGTATTCCAAGCATCTGCGCTATTGGGGGAGTCGTTATCTATCGAATAATTAAGCACATAATCAGCAATCTTTCGAATCTCAATGTCATATTCTGGACGGACATTGCTTTCTACCGTTGCATCATTTTTATTTGAATGTGTTGTATCTGAATTATCATTTGACATGGTTGTCTCCTCTTCCTTGAGTATGCTACTTCCTTGACCTATTATCTCGGTCACCTTTTTAAATTAGCCATCATTTAAAAGTAGCATACTCAATATGAAACAACCAAACTGAATTATGTTAAAAATTAAAACCTTGCGGCGCGCTTAAATCATCAAATATAGCAGACCTAACACAAATAAAGCCGCCATGATAAACAGCAAAAAACTTAAGACTTTGTTCGTTGTGGAGGCAGACTCAGTACGCTCTTTTGTACTTTGTTTTTCTTGGCAACGTATAGAACCATTTTCACATGCTCTATGTTGTCTTCGAGATAATGATCGCCTTCAGGGACAAACCCCAAGGACTCATAGAAGCTGAGTAAGTAGGCTTGTGCAGAGAGTATAATCGGGCGCTTTTTACCATATTTTTTACGGCAGTGCGCAATGGCATGAATCATCATCTGCCGTGCTATACCGTCACCTCTGTGCTCTGATAATACCAGCACTCTACCGATGGCAGGCATAGCAGTATGATTGGTCTTAATCGTAGGGTCAGCGACCGATAGATTGGATTTTAATTTATTAAATTCAGGCGGAATGATACGGCAGTAGCCTACCAACGCCTCGTTTTGATGCGCGATAAGATGGAGGCAATCAAAGTCCACCTCATCCATATCTTGATAGGCGCAGTTTTGCTCAACCACAAACACTTGTGATCGGGCTTTTAAATATGATAGAGATCAACTGAGGTCAGCTCATCAAAGGTTTTGATAGAAAATTCACAAGTCATAGTGGGCTAGCTTCTGGAAATAGGCGGTAAAAGATTGGCATTATAACGATTTAGGCACACATTAACCATTCCTAACCATTTAGAGTCTGGCTGATTTTATCCAAATTTAAGCTATCCGACATGGCATTGAATATCTCAAAATACTTGCCGTGTTTCTCGTATAGCGCTTCATGCGTACCGGTTTCAACCACGCGACCATCTTCTATCACGACCAAGTCATCCGCATCGATAATTTGGGCAATATTATGCGAGACCATAATCACGGTACGATCTTTTTTGATGAGATCTAGGCTCTTCTTCACTTGTTGGCTGGCGATGGCATCGAGGCTAGCGGTTGGCTCATCCAAAAACACAATGGGTGGATCTTTTAAAAACATCCGTGCCAGCGCGATACGTTGCTGTTGACCACCAGACAATGACTTTGCTGTACTCTCATAGCCTTCTGCTAAATAAATAATTGCTCATGAATGGAGGCTTTTTTTGCTGCAATGATAATATCTTCATCAGTCGCATTCATATCGCCATAGCGGATATTTTCGCTAATCGTCCCCGAAAATATATGATTGCTTTGTAGTACTAAACCGATATTTTGACGCAATTCATGAGTATCGCAGTCGGCTAAATTATGTCCGTCTAGCCATATAGTGCCGCTATCTGGCGCATAAAACTTTACTAATAAGCTAATAATCGTACTCTTGCCAGCACCGCTTAAACCCACCAGCGCAGTAATACGATTGGGCTTGATAGTAAAGCTGACATCTTTTAGCGCTTGCGTGCCATTAGGATATGTGAAATCGACGTTTTTCAGCTCAATATGACCTTTTAAATTTTTACTACTTCTGCCCGTGATATCTTCAACTTGGCTTTCATCTTCTAATATATCAAAGAAGCCTTCAGCGTAAGTCAGGGCGTTATTAATCTGATCATAAATACGATGCAATTGGCGGATAGGGGCGGCGACGTTTTGAAATAGCATGACATGGAATAAAATCATACCGATGGTCATCTCGCCTTTTAAAACAAGTAGGATGTCAGCAGAATGATTACCACCACGCCAATTTGCTCAATAAAAGTTTTTATCGCATCATAAATAAAACCAATACTGCGAATACGCAGCTGATTGTCAGTCATGTCTTTTGAATGGTTAAATGTTTTTCTGCTTCTATCGACTCACGAACAAAGGATTTCACCACGCTGATGGAGTTGATCAAGGAGATAACCAAGCCACTTTTGGCTTCTCGATAGCCACGCATCTGCCGACGGAATCCTTGTAGACGCCGCGCTTGTTTTTGACTGATGAAGAAATATATCGGGATGATAATAAGACCGACCAAGCCTATCCAAAAATTGGTCGAAAACATAATGATGAGTGAGACGATCGCGCTGGCAAATAGCGGTAACATATCGATAAAGAAGTTTTGCACTAAACTGGTTAAGCTACTGACACCATAGTCGATACGCGTTTGCAACTTGCCGCTGTCGTTTTCGCTACTGGTATAAAATGCCATCCGATAGGTGAGGATGCGCTCAATGATTTTTTGTGATAAATCACGTGATAGATTGATACGAATCTTTTCGCCAAAGAAGCGTTGCCCAAACGAGATGAATATCGACAAGATCTCTTTGGTTAAGAGTACCGCACTAATGATGCCGAGCATACGCAAGCCTGCCTGCCATGGCTCGGCAAGCGTGGAAATTTCGGTCAAAGTATCAACGGCATAGCGCAGCACAAAGGCATTGACCTGAGCGGTAAACGAACCCAGCACGGTCAATATCAAAGTGGCAATAATTACTTTATATGGCGCGGCAAAAACGGCAAGCTTTTTGAGGATATCCCATAACAAAGCGCGCCGCTCCGTTTTTTTGAGTGGCGGCTTCTTCTCTAGCGGAGGTTTGTTGAGTGTAGGAATAGTTGGCATAATACCTTATTACAAAGTTACATTAATTACTAAGACGTCTGTTTTTTATTGGGCCTCTAGATTGATTGATATCTTGTGCCAATGTATTTAAATTATCAGTAGGAGGCGCATACACTTGCAAGAGAATGTACTCAACCAGTTCATAAGCATCCATAGTATCGTTCAAACTTAATTCATTATCTGAATGACTGCCAGCGTTACCTAACCATTTCACAGCTTCAAGATGCTCTTTTATAGTTTGATATTTATCTGGTAGATGTTCTTTAATCCTACTATGTAGAGACATTTTTTTACTGTCATCTTTTTTAGAATACAGGTCTACACCTTGATCGGTAAGAACTTCTTCGATAGATATTCTTATTAAGTTGGCTGCTGCAGAAGGAGAGGTAAAGAATAGTTCGAATGACTGATTGAGTAGTTTTTCGATATCAGCAGGTGTATCTTCTGGGATAGTGATTAACTTGAGATTTGGATGGAAAAATAATGGTCGATAGTCGCTATACCAATATTGTGATTGACTACCAAACTCATCGACGTCTATATCAAAATCCACGTTTCCGCGTCCTGTACATACAACTTTACTAGCACATTTATGGTTATTACATTCAAAAATGCAGTGAAAAATATAATCAATCAAGTCTTGATCAAGCTCATGTTTATTCTGCATTTCTTTTGCATCAAGTTCTTCAAATTCTTCAAAGCTATTTTCTTTAATTCGTAAAAGTCCAATATTACACTTAGGGCAATATAATCAGGTGGGTCATCTACGGTAAATCGCCGCTTATATAGATCTCTATTCATTCCTTGATACCTTAATTATTAGTTAAAAGCATCTGCTGGTACAAAGACTTCACCAACCATGATACGTCTTGCCGAGCGGCTCATTGATACTTTTTTAGCCTGCCAGCGTCCATCGACTTGCTCAGTTTTTCCGCCTACTAATAACGTTCCTGATGGATGACCAAAGCGCACTTCACTAAGTTGATTTTTAGATTGACCGCCACCTGCCGCTTCATTGACCAATGTACCCTGTGTCGTTGCTGCCGCTGCTATTGCAACCGCTGCTGTGCCCATCATGGCGTGATGCAGTTGCCCCATACTCATGGCGCGTACGACTAAATTAATCTCATCAGCATTAACAGATTTACCACTAGAGGCGGTATAGCTCTGTGCTGTGCCAACCCAAGCGATTTTAGGAATATGTTGACTGGTTTGCGCTTCACTGACGTCTTTAAACAGCCCCATCGCAACGCCGCCTTTGGCACGGATTTTCTCAAGCTTGGCAAGTAGCTCGCTATTACTATTGATGTCGCCTTGTAGCTCAGTACCGGTAAAGCCCAAATCTTCTGCTTTCATAAAGATGGTTGGGATACCAGCACTAATAAAAGTTGCTTTAACACTATCGCTAGCCAAGCCACAGCCAGATACATCAAAGTCATCGACCAAGTTGCCAGTGGGGAACATATCGCTTGATGAATCAACGGGATCAATAAATTCGATTTTGACTTCAGCAGCAGGGAAGGTCACACCGTCTAATTCAAAATCGCCAGTTTCTTGTACTTGTACGTTACCATTTTCATCTTTGTATACAGGCACGTAGGCGATAATGGTTTTACCGATATTTTCTTGCCAAATACGTACTTCGCAAATGCCAGTATTCGCACTATTTGCGATCTTATCAGTATCGACTAAGCCCATATTGATGGCACAAGCACCTACCGCAGCGGTTAAATTACCACAATTTCCCGCCCAATCAATAATTGGTTTGGCGATATTGACCTGTCCAAACAAGTAGTTCACATCGTGGTCTGATCTAGAAGACTTAGATAAGATGACTGTTTTTGAGGTGCTAGAGCTGCCATTGCTAAGCCGTCGATTTGCTTACCATAAGGATCAGGGCTACCGATAACCCGCAATAGGAAATTATCACGCGACTTGCCAGCGACTTGGCAACGCTGTGGTAAATCAGATAGTTTAAAGAATGTACCTTTTGAGGTACCGCCACGCATATAAGTGGCTGGGACAGAGATTTGTGGAGCAAAAGCAGGGTTTGGTCGGGTCATTTTTTTATTCCTATTATTTTAGTACGATATATTCATCACCGTTTTGAATGACCATTGTTAATGACTCAATAGATTGCGGCGACAACATATTTAAAGACTTACTGGTTTCTTCAGAGCTTTGTGCAGCTGCTTGTTGCAGCCAATAACGTGCTTTTTCTTCATTTTTTCGAACACCCCATCCGTTTAAATAGGCTGCTGCTAAAAAGTTCTGTGCCTGCAGATCGCCTTCTTTTGAGGCAATAGACAAAAGCTTAGCAGCTTTAGTTAAATCTTGCTTGGTACCCCATCCTTTTATATACATAAGGGCTAAAGTTGTCACGGCATGAATAAATCCACTTTCAGCGGACAAACTGTACCAGTAACACGCTGCTACTAAGTCTTGACCGACACCATCACCAGTATGAAATTTAAGCGCCAAGAGATACTGCGAAACTGGGTCGCCTTCATCAATGCCAGGTCTCAAATCGGACTTAGCCACTTCAAGTTGTTCCCGTCGAATTTGTATAATACTATCAACGGATTCTTGTATATCGCGGCCCGTACGTACATTAGAAACCCAACAACCAATAATAATAGCAATAATGACAATGGAAATAGAGACGTCTACCATTGATAAATCAGTGAGACTACTACAACCACTAAGATTCAATACAGAAATCAAAATAATAAAAGTTCTATTGATGTTTTTCATGCCACTTCTTATGATAAAAATGACAATTATACTAAATAGAAAAACAAATGTTTATTTTTTAAGAAAATTCATTTAAATAAATACTATAAGTAATGTATTTAATGGATAGAAGCCTAATAAGACTAAAGAGTATCAGAATCTATTGTGAGACTACTAAAAAAGCCAATGCCATATAAATAACATTGGCTTTTGTCACGTGTACGGCAGCTATCGCTGTTGTTTATTCGTTTCTATTAAACGATATCTAACGTGCCATCGATAAACTCTTTAGCAAAGCGCTGGAGCATACCGCCAGCGTTATACATTTTAACTTCATCAGCAGTATCTAAACGACATTTCACTGAGGCTTTATCGACAGTGCCATCTGTGCGGTTAATGACCAATGTCATCTCACCGCCAGCAGACACTTCGCCTTCGATATCGAATATTTCAGTACCATCGACATTAAGCGTATTACGATTGACACCTTCTTTAAACTGTAAAGGTAGCGCTCCCATACCGACCAAGTTTTGACGATGAATACGCTCAAAATCTTCAGCGACCACGACTTCAACGCCAGCTAGACGAACCCCTTTAGCAGCCCAGTCGCGGCTTGAGCCTTGACCATAGCCATCACCTGCGATGATGATGAGTGGCTGCTCGCGGTTCATATAGGTTTCAATCGCTTCCCACATACGCATGACTTGACCTTCGGGTTCAACGCGAGCCAGCGAGCCTTGGATGACTTCACCTTGCTCGTCACGTACCATCTCGTTCAATAGCTTAGGGTTGGCAAAGGTCGCGCGCTGCGCCGTTAAGTGGTCGCCACGATGGGTTGCGTAAGAGTTATAGTCTTCTGCTGGCAGACCCATGGTATCAAGATACTCGCCAGCCGCCGAATCGCCCAAAATCGCATTAGACGGTGATAAATGGTCAGTGGTGATGTTATCACCCAATACCGCTAACGGACGCATGCCTTTTAGCTTATTCATCGCCGCCATTTTGCCTTCCCAATACGGCGGACGGCGGATATAAGTGGTCTGCTCGCGCCAGTCATAGAGTGGGCTTAATGCTTTTCCGGTGTCTTTTTTGGCTTCATCAAACATCGGGATATAAACGGCGTTAAATTGCTCAGGCTTCACTGCTGCCGCGACAATAGCATCAACTTCGTCATCATCAAACCAGATATCTTTTAGATAAACGTCATTGCCGTCTTGGTCTTTTCCTAACGAGTCTTTTTCGATATCAAAACGGATATTACCGGCAATAGCATAGGCAATCACCAATGGTGGTGATGCTAAAAATGCTTGCTTGGCATACGGATGGATACGACCATCAAAGTTACGGTTACCTGATAACACTGCGGTAGTGAATAAGTCATTATCAATGATTTCTTTCTCGATGTCAGGATCAAGTGCGCCACTCATGCCGTTACAGGTGGTACAAGCAAAGCCAACCACGTCAAAGCCGATTTCTTGGAGCTCAGGCATCAGGCCTGGCTTCTTCTAAGTACATTTTTACCGTTTTGAGCCAGGTGCTAATGAAGACTTCACCCAAGGCTTACGTAATAAGCCTTTTGCATTGGCGTTACGGGCAACGAGGCCGGCTGCTACCATATTGCGTGGGTTTGAGGTATTGGTACAACTGGTGATGGCTGCAATAATAACCGCACCATCTGGCATGAGACCATCTTTTGGTTCTGGTAGCTTCTCATCAGCGCCATGAGCGATACCTTTTGCAACCAAATCAGTTGTCGATACACGTGCATGCGGGCGAGATGGGCCTGCCAGATTGCGCACGACCGCAGATAAATCAAATTCAAGTACACGTGCGTATTCGGCCTTTTCCATGCCATCAGCCCATAAACCCACTTGCTTGGCATACTGCTCAACCAGTTTAATCTGATCTTCACTACGACCAGTTAGGCGTAAGTAATCGATGGTTTGCTCATCGATATAGAACATGGCAGCAGTTGCGCCATACTCAGGCGTCATGTTGGAGATAGAAGCACGGTCACCAACACTCAGCTGACGTGCACCTTCACCAAAGAATTCAATATAGGTAGAGACAACGCCTGCATCACGTAAAAACTCAGTCATCGCAAGTACGAGATCCGTACCAGTAATGCCTTTTTGCAACTTGCCAGTTAATTTAACACCAACGTAATCTGGTAGGCGCATATAAGACGGGTTGCCTAGCATAACGCTCTCAGCTTCCAATCCGCCAACACCGATAGAGATAACGCCAAGCGCATCGACCATAGGCGTATGGCTATCTGTACCGACTAAAGTATCGGCAAAGGCTACTTGTTCACCGGCTTTGTTTTGGACGACTTGGACGACAGGCGACATTTTTTCTAGATTGATCTGATGCATGATGCCGTTACCGGGCGGTACGTTGACATTATCAAAGGCATACTGGCACCAGTTGATAAAGTGAAAGCGATCATCGTTACGGCGCTCTTCGATAGCACGGTTTTTCTCAAAAGCGTTTTCCTCAAAGCCGGCATGTTCAACGGCTAGTGAATGGTCAACAATTAATTGCGTTGGCACGATTGGATTCACTTTAGACGGATCGCCACCTTGCTCAGCGATGGCATCACGTAGACCTGCCAAATCGACAAACGCGGTCTGACCTAAGATGTCATGACAAACCACGCGGGCAGGGTACCAAGGAAAATCTAAATCTTGTTTGCCCTCAATATGTTGTTTTAAAGCAGCTGTTAGCTCTTCTGGTGGGCAACGACGTACCAAGTTTTCACATAGTACTTTTGAGCAAAACGGTAGCTTGTCATACGCGCCAGCTTCAATATTTTCGACAGCCTCGCGGGTGTCAAAGTAATAGAGGTCGGTATCTGGCAGGGGCTTTTTGAATTGATCATTCATTGGTTGTACTAGAGCGTTGTCCATGATTCACCTTTGGCAGTTGGCTGGTTTAAATTTAAAAAATAGTCATTCTTTTAGCAAAGTCATTAGTGGAATTAGAAGTTAGAAGAAGGCTTTGCTAAAAAAATATGGCTAAAAAGAAAGTGAGGTTATTAAGAAAAAGTTTAACTGCTAAATTGTGAATATATCTAGCAGTTAAACTGGTTATCTCGCATAAGCACTTATCCGAGATAGTAAATATATATGGATTAACGCGCGCTCATCTCTGGTACTGGACGCAGCTCTTCACCGGTATATTCCGCACTTGGGCGAATGATACGGTTATTAGCACGTTGCTCAAATACGTGTGCTGCCCAACCTGTTAGACGCGAGCAAACAAAGATTGGCGTGAACAACTTAGTTGGAATGCCCATAAAGTGATAGGCTGAGGCATGGAAAAAGTCAGCATTACAGAACAGCTTTTTCTCGCGCCACATGACTTCTTCACAGCGTACTGATACTGGATATAGCACTTCATCACCAACGTCAGCAGCTAGCTTCTCAGCCCAGCCTTTAATAACGACGTTACGTGGATCTGATTCGCTATAGATGGCATGACCAAAGCCCATAATTTTGTCTTTACGCGCTAGCATACCCATCATTTCTTCTTCGGCTTCATCAGGTGAGCTAAAGCCTTCAATCATATCCATCGCCGCCTCATTAGCGCCACCATGCAGAGGACCGCGTAGTGAACCAATCGCGCCAGTGATACAAGAATGGATATCAGATAGCGTAGAAGCACACACACGAGCGGTAAAGGTCGAGGCGTTGAACTCATGCTCTGCGTACAAGATAAGAGACACGTTCATCATTTTTCGTGTAGCTCGTTTGGTTTCTCACCCTTTAGCAAATGCAAGAAATGACCGCCAATGGTGGCATCATCAGTTTCGGTTTCGATACGCACGTTGTCATGGGTAAAACGATACCAGTAGTTGATAATAGAAGGGAATACCGCAAGCATGCGATCTGCTTGGTCGTTTTCTTCATCAAAACTCATTTCAGTTTCTAAGTTACCCAGCATAGAGCAACCGGTACGTAAAACATCCATTGGATGAGACTCGGCAGGAATGCGCTCAAGCACGTCTTTTAATGACTGTGGTAGACCACGCAAGCTTTTGAGCTTGGTCTGATAAGCGTCAAGCTCAGTTTGGTTCGGCAAGTTGCCATAAAGAAGCAAGTAGGCCACTTCTTCAAAGATGCATTTGTCTGCCAGCTCTGACACGTCATAACCGCGATATGTCAGACCAGAGCCTGACTTGCCGACGGTAGATAGAGCGGTTTTGCCAGCGACTTGTCCGCGTAGCCCTGCGCCTGACAATACTTTTGTTGATGGGTTCTGTGCTGCCATGATGAAATTCCTTTTGTGGGTAGCTTTTTGGGTGAAAAACGGTGTTTCTAAGTTTCTAATAATAAATTTATCAGTTGATGAATGATGATAGCGCCAGTTGAGCGTTAGGCAGGCTGTGGACCATCTAAATCGACATTACAACGCTCAAACTCCGCTTCAATAGGAACATTCAAGACTTCCATTGCGCTGCCTTCGCCTTCTGCATTATTGATTTTCATGTACTTGACACCCAGTGGTGATTCCATGAACGTCTGAATCTCAGTCATCTCTTCTGGAGTAGGATCAGCCATTGGCGTTGCAATCTCTTCACCATTCATGACACGCAATTGCTCATTACCAAACGTAATCAGCTTTTTCCCTACCTCTGACGTATAAAAGTTATGCAACTCTTGTAACTCTGCATCGGTAAACTGACTCTTATAGAAGCTATCGACTTCGGCTTTACCCAAGTCTTTGTCGCGTGATTCGAGACAGCTGACTTGCTCTGCACTGAGCGCACCACTATTGATAACCGGTGCAAATAGTAGGCTGTTGACAGTATCTAGCGTAATCGTTGTCATGACCAAGTCATCTTGAGTGGCAGGTGCGGTAGCATCAACTTCAGCAGTGCTTGCACCACTGGTGGTGTCGTCGGCGGTTTCTGGTGTTTTATCACAGCCCGTCATGAATAATAGCGCCGCAAGCGTGCTGCTCAGTAGTGACGTTTTAAAAGCAGTATTAGCAGTAAAAAATGGCATAAATAACCTAAAAGTAAATGAAGACGGATTTCGAAAAGATAACACACTCAAAGGTGAGCTATCTTTTCAGTATTGCCAATAACTAATTCTTAACTACTTATTAGCAAATAGCTTGTCTAGTGTCTGCTCAAACTCATGATAATTTAAGAAATCATACAGCTCCATGCGGGTTTGCATGGTATCAACAACTTTTTTGTGTGCCATCAGTCAATAGATGCTGATAAACGTTTAATGCCGCTTTGTTCATCGCACGGAATGCTGATAGTGGGTACAACACCATCTCGACACCCACGCTATATAGTTGATCAGTGGTGTAAAGGTCGGTCTGACCAAACTCTGTCATGTTGGCGAGTACTGGGATATCCAATACGTCAGTGAACTTACGATACATTTCGATATCGGTTAACGCCTCGGCAAAAATCATGTCTGCGCCTGCTTCTTGGAAGGCAACAGCGCGCTCGACAGCAGCATCAAGACCTTCTACCGATAACGCATCCGTACGTGCCATGACCACAAAATCAGGGTCATTTTTGGCATCCAATGCCGCTTTTAAGCGATCAACCATTTCTGAAATACTGACGATTTCTTTATTTGGGCGATGACCACAGCGCTTTTGAGCGACTTGATCTTCGATATGTACCGCTGCCACGCCTGCTTTTTCCATTTTTCTGATGGTTTGTGCAATGTTAAACGCGCCACCAAAACCAGTATCGATATCTACTAATAACGGCGTATCAACTGCGTCAGTGATACGTCGTGCATCTTCTAGTACATTATCAAGGCTAGTCATACCCAAATCAGGAAGACCAAATGAGGCATTTGCCACACCAGCACCAGAGAGATATAACGCTTGGTGACCGACTTGGGTCGCCATCATTGCAGTATAGGCATTGATAGCACCTGCAATTTGTAGTGGCTGGTTATTATCATTTTTTTGGGTCAAAGCACTGCGAAAGCGTGCGCCTGCTGAAGGTAAAGTCATGTGAGTGTCCTTGCATAGAGAGATAGTATTATCGTTATTGTGTTCGATTATACCCAATAATCAGTGAGTGCAAAGCATTGTTTGAGCACAATAATTTAAATAATTTAAATAAATAGTTTATTAAAACTAATATTATTCACTATGTAAATAGCATTATCTATAAATTAATGGTTTGCTCAAACTATTATTCATATTGCTGAATTCACAAAGACACGTATAGCCCATTATTTACATTTATTTACAATAGCGGTTGCGCTTATTTATATCATAAAAGCCCTAATAGCTAAGCTAAAAGGGCTTTTATGATATAAATAGATATTTTTAAAACCGATACCTAGCCAAATAGTCCAGCAAGATTGGCTAAAAATAACAGCGCAAAACCCGTTAAGAAGATGAGTCCTGCGATAGAGAGTGCATTCATACCAAAAGACAGTTTTTTATGGTTTTTAACCAATGAGTAATTCAACCAGCCAAAGATAGGCGCTGAAACAAACGCCGATATCATGGCAAACTTAAGCATAGTACCTAGTTGTCCAGTAAAGAAAGTGATAATCATCAACCCACCACCGATAGCATAGGTCGTCCAAAAAGCGATTTGCTTTTTGTTGATTTCGCTTTCACCTTTTATTAGACGCCAGCACTCAGCGTTGGCACGGCCATAACCGTCTGCACAGGTAATCGTCGTGCCAAACATACACATAAAGGCGACGAAAGCGACCAATAGACGTGACCATTCACCGATGGTTGCGGTATACATGTTGATCAACTGATTGATATAAGCGCCACCGACCAGCTCAATTTCTTGTCCTGAGCCATACTGTACAAACACACCTAACGATAAGAAGAACAATGCCAAAATGGCAGAAACGGCATAACCGACGTTAAAATCAAGCAAACCTTGGCGATGGGTGGTGTGATCGGCTTTGACTTTGGCAGATGTCCACATCGAGGTAATGGCGGCAAACTCAAGCGGTGCTGGCATCCAGCCCATGAGTGCCACGATGAAACCTAAAGTTGCTAAATTCCAAGGGGAAGCCGCGACAAAGTCAGCAGCCATGACTGTCGGCTTGCCAGCAGCAATGATGACAGCAGCGACGGTCGCAGTCGTCAAGGCAATCATAATCCATTTGGTCACACCATCAAGCAGCTTATAGTGACCCGCAATTAAAAAGAACCAAGAAACCGCCACGATAATCAATGACAGCGCCATCGTCGATAGCCCAAGAGAAGCGGGTAGCATAAAACCTAGTATCACCGCCGCGATGAGCGAGACCGCACCCGTACTAATGACAGCTGATAGGATAGAGAGTATAAAATATACCCACAGATATACTTTTGAGCGTTTGGCATAGCCTGCAATCAAACTCTCGCCAGTGTCATAGACGTAGTCGGTTGCAAAGCGAAAAAATGGATACTTAAAAACGTTGGCTAAAATAATCATAATGGCCAGTTGCCAGCCATATATAGCGCCAGCCTGCTGCGTCGATGAAATCAAATGCGAGCCACCGATAGCAGCGGTTGCCATCAAAATACCGGGACCAAAGATGCGCCAGCTAAAGCCTTCTTGCTGCGATGTCGCGGTATCGTCAGTGGCATTTGGGTTGGTGCGTGGGTTATTGAGTGGGTTGTGTGGTCATGAATACCTCTAAATGGTTAAAACGGCAAATTATCACTTACCTGTGTCAGCTTGCCAATGATCATGAGAGAAGGGCTTTATAAACTGCTTAAATATAAAACGATTCATCTTGTATCGACTTTAGCACACCGAAGCCAGTCAGGAGAATGATTATTCTAGTTGTTATTACTATTTGTTTGCATTGCCATTCTTTTTAGTTAGCATAATCAGTTGATAATATCAAGTATTAAGGCTGATTATTTTTTAGCGGTTCTTTATAACACAATATCCATTCAATATCTGATAATTTAAGGCTGTGACACAAATTTTTGCTGCCGATAAGTGATGCCGCGCTGCTCATATACCTGATAGGTGGCGCTCAGCAAATCAGAAATGCTGGGATGAACGAAATCTTTGAGTGTGTGCAGATAAATAGGGGAGGTGACGTTTTCGTGTACTAAACGTTGATAACTGATTTGGTCGGTACGCACGGTCTTTAGGCTAGCAGGCACAAGCGTAATGCCTTCGCCAGCCGCCACCAAGCCTAGCGCTACTTGCAAGTCACTCACCGTCGTAGTCATAAAAGGCGAAATACCGTATTGTGCGAATAAGTGTAGTAAAGGTTCAGTAATAGGCGCGCTATGTGCGGATTGCTCAGCGCTTATGCGTCTGGATTTTGTATTATTATCCAGCTTTGCGCTGGTTGATCTTACGCTAGTCGCTATCGGTAAATGGGTTTGATGGTAGAGAATCAGACGATTATTCGCTAAGTCTATCAACCGTTGCTCCTTTACATGCGCCAAAGGATGCGCTTTTGGTAAGGCGACGACATAACGCTCATGACGTAGTAGTATTTGCTGAATCCATGGATCTTGATGGGGGAAACGCCCAAATCCGATGTCTATCTCACCAGATTTGAGTGCCTCTATTTGTTGATATGAGCTGATGTCTTTGAGATTGACGTCGATATCGGGGCTGGATTGCTTCAACATGGCAATAATTTCAGGAAGCAATCCATAAAGCACGGATGGGACAAAGCCAATATTCAGCATGCTACTGGGCGTCGATAGCCGCTGCGTCATGCTGGTGACGGTATCAATTTCTGTCAATATGGCGCTGATTTTGTCGTAAAAGAATGTACCAGCTTCAGTCAGATGTAGCGGTCTATGGTAGCGATCGACCAATTCCACACCCATATCTGTTTCAAGCTGTTTAAGCAGACGACTCAAGCTTGGTTGTGACAATCCAGTTTTAGTCGCTGCGGCACTAAAGCTCCGTGAATCTGCGATAGCAATAAAAGCGTTGAGCTGTTTTAAATCCATATCTTTATGCTCACTTGTTTATGATGTCACCGTTGCTTGTGGCTTATCTTCTCTTGGCTATTTTGATTATTTTATCCGAATAAGAGCAGTAAGCGACAAATTATGCTTGAAGCGAACGAGGCGAGCTACTATATTGTTTATTAACGTTAGTGTTACAATTTAGCAAACAATAAAAACTTTATTCTTAATTCTAGCTATTATCTACTTTTTCGCGGTAAAAACTGGTTTGGTATTACTTCATGAGCGACAAAAAAAATAGCCCTAATGCGCAGTTAGAGGCAAATTTAGCCAAAATTGCTAATACTAAGCCACGTAAGCGTATGCGTAAAGATAATATCTACGAGCGTTTTATCACGCGTGTCGAAAATGTCGATAGTAATGAGGATAACGCTACTTTCAAAGAAAATGCATTAAAACCACTAGAGAATACCAATCATCTTTCATCGTATGAGCCATTAAGCGCCACAGAGCTAGAATTATTTGCTACTTTAGAGCAAGAAAGCGTGAGCGCAGGTATTAATGTAGATTTTCTGATGACGATAAAGACGAGGGTTTTTCGACAAATCATGCACCGATAGCTAATACTGACAACTCTTTAGACTCTGATGCAAATAACGATAAATCTTCTTTAGATATCGCTGACAGCGCAAATGCTGATGATTTAAAACGTCAAGATTCAGAAAAATTAGCAGCGGAAAAAGTTAGAACGAACAACTATCTAATAATCGACCTGTAAATGACAGTGCCATGCTAAACAATTAGCAAAATCAAAGGAAAGCAAGTAAGTAGCAAAAAACCGCTTATTATTGGCATGATATTTGGCTCATTATTGATTGCTATTATTGTAGCAACACTAATTTTCACCGGTGTTCTATCGACCTCAACGAAAACGATTGCACCTGATAGTGCAGAGACGAAAACAACAACGACAGATGCAGCACCAGCTGTTAGCACTGGCAAAGCAGTAGTAACCGATGACAACCAACCTTCTGCTGATACAGGCGCGATAGACAAATCGACAGTGATCGCAACCAGAGGAATCCCCCACTGAGAATCCAGACACCAATCCTAATGGAGTAGAGACTACTGAAGCCCCATCGACCATGCCAGCAGCTGAGGCAGCCATCACTTATGATGACTTTAGAGAAGAATCCCAAAGTACCTTGTATCGTGAGACCAATGATTAGGGTCTGCTGCACATTCATAATTTCAACTAGTCATTCAATCTAAGGTATATTCTCAATTCAAATGGCTGAATTTTGCCAACAGCGTTAAATATCTGCTTAATACCTCGAGATAGTCTGTGCTATTTTACTTATTAGACTGCAATTCATCTCATTTTTATCACCATTTTTCAAATTGCTCATCAGCAATTAGCCATACAATAATAGTGCTTTCAAGCCGCTTATCAGTCAATTCTATCGCTCATACCAAAAATCATTGCAACATACCCGAGAGCCCGTATCCTGAGATCAAGGATACGTGATAGGCCGTTCATAACATGGATTGACTCGGTATGGCTTATGACTCTCCAGACAATAAAAGTGATATCAATAAAATGTTGGCTTTCCAGTAATTCTATAACGAGCCACTATTATCACAAAACCGACACAGCAAGCTAGCAAAAGACAGTTTGCTGAGTCATGTAAAATGGTTTGCTATAGTGGGTGTCTTGTTGTTAATGACTATATTTGTGTCGGCTCGTTTTTTTTTCAACAATCCCTCAAACATCCATGGTAAGTGTTCATCTACCTGTTACGGTAGCTACTCATCAAATCAACGAGTCGGCAGCAGATAGTTCACCTCTAGCAGAGGTTAAAAAAAATCACAATCAGGCTAATGTTGAAGCTAAGCACGCTCAAGTCGAGACTGCTATCAGTTATGGTGATTTTAGACAGGAAGCACAGAATATCTTATATCGTGAGCCAGAAGCGTCTGTCTCACATGTGAACCTAAATACAGCTAGCATTGAGCCTGCGATTAGTCATGAAGATTTTAGAGTAGAAGCAAAAAACATCTTATACCGTGAGGAAAAATAATCAAGTTTATATGCTAATACAATAGCATTGAAACGCAGATGACGACTTATTTAAAACCAGCTATTTGACATATGCATATCTCCAGATAGCTTTGTAAGCAGGCAGAGAAGCTCCTACTCATTGGAGGGATTTGGTTAACTTAGCCTCGTTATATCCTGATATTGAAATAATATAAACGCGAGTAATGAGAGTGCTAATATTCACACCTTCATTAGGAGAAAAATCTGCAAGATTGATTGGCTGACCACTCTTTGAAAAGCAAAGTGGGTATTCAATAAATGGTTGATAAGTTTATTATGCATATTGCATTTTCGACATTTAATTTACAAAGGCGGCAGTATTTTTAACGGCTTTACAAATTATTAATACTGAGTGCTCAGATGCATTTCAATCAAATAGCTGTAATAGAAACATTGTTATAGATTTAATTCTATAGTCAATCCTATATAAATCAGATACGGTGTCAGGCTCGCTTAGTCTACTATTTGTAGTACTTTCGCTCGCCTTCCTTGTATCTGAATTATATTGTACCGGCTATATATTCATAAAGGTTCAAAAAACATTACACTCGTTTCAGTAGGCGCATAAGGTTTATGGTTGCTGTTCTTAGGAATAACAACAACTTCACCAGCGTTCACCTCTACGGTTTTGTCTTCTAATATAATAAATAACTGGCCTGACAATACGTGAAATAGCTTATCTTCATATTCGTGATTATGCCATTCATATTCACCTTTCAATTTAGCCAGTTTTACGGTTAATTGATTAAACTGAGCGATATCAGTAGGCTTCCAAAACTGTTCAATATCATCAAGCTCTTTTTTATATTCGCTATCAGCAGACTCATGCTTACTCCTTTTTGGTATGTGAATACCATTGAATTATATTTAATTGATAATCATTAACATTAAGATGATTGTTTATTACTAATAATGCTATTATTGCTTCAAGACTGGAGAACTGGCTATTTATACGTGTAAAGCTATTTTTAGCTGGATATAACATAAACACACATACCAAAACATCTTGATTGTATTTATATGGCAAACTTACATGCATTTTACGACCACTATCAGACCGAATACTGGTCTTTCGATCATCCTGATTCTGACTATTTGATTAAACGTCCAACTTATGATGGCAGCTCTGGTTATGGTGACTTACTGAGCTTGCATAATGGTATCGTGCGGTCGAAACAGCATTGCTAGCAGCCAATCTTTGGTGGAACCCGCCGCACCATTTTCTTGTGATGTAGGGATGCACTTAATTGTAGATGCGAACTATACCTTACATGCTAGTAATTTACGGACTGATACAAGTATTCATTCGCAGCAAATTTGGCGACGATCAGGAGATTTTGGTGATATAAACTCTATAGTTGACACTGAATATTTGCAGAATTCCCCTATAAATAGCCATATCGTAACAATCGATTTTAATCAAACATTGTTGTCGCGCTGGGCAGAAAGCTTCGCTGTTCCAACATGGCTATTACCTTCTAATAATCAAGATCCTGAAATGGTTCAAGTCAGCTTATCCAACCAGCCACGTCTACTTGCTCGTGCAGCTTATATCCTCTCTTTACCTTGCTGTACTTTGAGTGATCGATTAGCTTTAGAGAGTCAAGCATTGCTGCTTTGCCAAGATATTTTAGGCATTCAAGATATATCAGGCCGATTAGCAAACCAAAAAAGCCAAATTGATCAGGCCGTTGATATTATTCGCCAAGAGTACAGTAATAAATTAACAATTTCCTTGTTGGCTCAACGAGTGGGTATAAACGAATGCTATCTCAAGCAACAGTTCAAACAACAAACGGGTAAAACAATCGGCAGCTTTATCCGTGAACTGCGTATGCAGGAAGCAATGCGTTTGTTGCTAGATGAATATAAAAGCGTCCAAGAGACTGCATGGTATGTTGGCTATCGTGATCCTAGCAATTTCAGTAAAGCTTTTGCCAAATTTTATGGCGTTACACCCACACAACTTATCTAGCCAACCAATAGATGTCAAGCTGCCATAATCTTCTAAAATCAGCTAAATAAGCATTGCTGATATACGACTTATTTATACCAACCTATGTTGCGCCTGAGTTAATTCAATCTTTAAACCTTGGTAAATGCTGAGGTGTCGTTCCGAATAAGTTCCCTTATTCACGGTATAACTTCCCAATTTCACCTTATTCAACTTACCTATTCAAACAAGCATAGTATGATTGATTCTCATTTATGCTTTAATGAAAAATCCTAGCAATGAGTTTTATAGACTGTTGGTGGTATGTTTCAGCGTAGTAAAAAGTCATTCGTAATAAGTAAGAGAACTTCAATAATGCGCTCACTATCTTTGTTACTCATTTTACTCTGTGCCGTTTCTCTTATGCTGGGCTCAAAACAGACCTCACTTATCGCCCTCTTTAATTTCTCCAACGATGCATGGTTGACCCTAACGGCGAGCCGTATACCACGGCTGATTGCGCTGGTACTGACAGGAGTGGGTTTGTCTGTTAGCGGCGTGATTTTACAGCACATCGTCCGTAACAAGTTTGTTGAGCCCGCAACTTCAGGGGGTTTGGATGCTGCCAAACTTGGCATTTTGGTCTCGCTCACCATGCTTCCTAATGCCAGTACGAGTAGTAAAATGATCTTTGCGCTGGTTTTTTGCTTTGCCTCAAGCTTACTTTTTATTCTCATTATTAGCCGTATTAAGTTTAAGAGCGCTGTTCTTATTCCTGTCCTTGGGTTGATGTATGGCAGTGTGCTGAGCTCAATTGCGGAGTTTTATGCGTATCGCCATAATATTTTACAAAGTATGCAAGGGTGGTTATTGGGAGATTTTTCAAGGGTTGTACAAGGTCATTACGAGCTGATTTATATTATTTTGCCCATCATTGTATTAGCCTATATTTATGCCCATCGCTTTACGGTACTGGGTATGGGCGAGGACATGGCCGCCAGTCTAGGACTCGGCTATGCGGCGACAGCTGCCTTAGGGCTTATGCTAGTCTCAGTAACGGTGGCCGCTTCAGTCATCACCATCGGCGCCATACCTTTTGTGGGGCTGGTTATTCCAAATCTAGTCGCTCTAAAGTACGGGGAAAACCTGTCGCGGACACTGCCAGTAGTCGCCTTAGGCGGTGCTTGTTTGCTGCTGATTTGTGATATTTTTGGGCGGCTCGTCATTTATCCTTTTGAGGTTCCTATTGGCCTTACCGCAGGCGGGGTAGGCGGTGTGATATTCCTTGTGTTAATCATGAGGGGAGTAAGATGAGTACTGCGGCAAAGATTTGGACGACCTTGATAATGATTATATTGCTGGCGCTTATTTTCTTATTTATAGGCTCTGATTTAGATTTTAATTACTTAATTCCTAAGCGTTTGATGCGTCTAGCGACTATTGTTCTCGGTAGTATATGCTTAGCTTTTTCATCTATAATCTTTCAAACTATTGTTGGCAATCGTATTTTGGCACCTTCTATCATGGGCTATGAGGCTGTTTATTTACTGTGGCAAGTGCTGCTGTTTGTGATGGGTACAAATGGACTGATGCTGCTGGGTGTCAGTGGTAATTTTATCGTATCAATCGTATTGATGCTGGCATATTCTTGGGCACTTCATCACTGGCTTTTCCCTCGATGTAAAAATGATGTCTATACCTTGTTGTTGTTTGGCTTGGTACTGACGATGGTCATCGGTACGATTACGCAGTTTATTCAGCTGCGTATTAGCCCCGGAGAGTTTTCGGTTTTTCAGGGGTTGAGCTATACCTCGTTTAATCGATCTCAGCCAGAGACTCTGTTTTATGGAGCGCTTGCGGTAGCCACCGTACTATGGGTTAGTCGTAAAACATTGCCTGTCTTAGATGTGATGGCGCTTGGCCGTGAGCAGTCGCTGTCTCTTGGTGTAAACCATCCTAAATACGTTAAGTTATATCTTGCTTTAATTGCCATTTTGGTGGCTGTGTCAACGAGCTTGATCGGTCCTACGGTATTTATGGGCGTGTTCATTGCCAACATCGCTTATGCGCTTGCAGGGAGTAACTGGCATAGAGTCACCTTACCCATCGCTTGTGCCATTACTATCGCCATATTTTTAATCGCTCAAATCTTTGTTGAGCATGTCTTTAATTATAAAACCAGTGTCAGTATTCTCGTCAACCTTGTGGGTGGCATCTATTTTCTCGCGCTGACTGTCCGTACTAGAGGGTTCACATGATTACCATCAACCATGTCCATAAAAACTATGGCAAAAAATCTGTGCTATCAGATATTAGCCTAGAATTTCAGGCTGGCAGTGTTACCTCTCTTAATTGGTCCTAATGGTGCTGGAAAATCCACCTTGTTGATGATGATGGCAAGGCTATTGGAGCCAAGTAGTGGTCAGATATCATTCAATGATCGTGACATCCGTGAGATTGGTACTTCTGAATACGCGCATCACGTTGCGACATTACGGCAGTCTCCAGGGTTTAATCTACGATTAACCGTGGAAGAGCTGATCTCCTTTGGGCGCTTTCCGTATAGCCGTGGTGCGTTAACCACAGAAGATCGACGCATCATTGATGAGGCCATTGATTTTTTGGCATTAGAGCCTCTACGTCATTCTTATTTGGATGAATTAAGTGGTGGACAGCGGCAAATGGCTTTTTTGGCGATGACCATCGCGCAACAAACAGACGTGTTGTTATTGGATGAGCCACTAAACAATCTTGACATGAAGCATGCAGTACAAATCATGCAAGCCTTACGCCGTCTATGTGATGAGCAGGGGCGCACGGTTATTTTGGTGATTCATGATATCAATTTTGCAGCCAACTATTCTGACCATATTGTGGCGTTGAAGAATGGCACGCTTAGCTTTAGTGGTCTGTCTGAACAGGTCGTGACAGAAGCCAACTTAAGTGAGTTATACGATCTTGATTTTGAGATCATTCGTAGTGAACGTGGTTGCCTGTGCAAACTTCAATTTATCAGGGGATGCAGTATGAATTTGAGTAAGAGAGATTGGGTTTGGGTACTGGTCATGTCGGCAGCGGTATCATTACAAGGATGCGAAAAAACTTCTACTGAGCTGACAAATGAGCCAGCACACGCGTCACAAAAACTTGAGACGCCCATCACGATCAAGCATGAGCTTGGTACTACTGTCATCAATAATCGACCGCAACGCGTCGCGGTACTGGATATGAATGAAGCTGATTTTTTGGATCAGCTCGATGTTCCGATTGCAGGAATGGTCAAAGACTATATTCCGCACTTTCTTTCGCAGTACAAAGCGGATGACGCAGTAGAGGACTTGGGCGCTATTGTTCAGCCAAATATGGAACGTATCCATGCGCTACATCCTGATCTGATTTTGATGACCCCGCTTCACGCCGCTAACTATCAAGAGCTGTCAGGGATTGCACCGACTCTACATTTCGATGTGAATTTTAATAACAGTCAGCAGCATATAGCCAGTGTTAAAAGCCACTTATTAACTTTAGGTCGTATTTTTGATAAGGAGGCATTGGCAGAACAAAAAGCCACGCAGTTAGATACAAGAGTCAAAGAGGTTCAGGACTTCACAAAAACCCGCCCAGAAAAAGCACTGGTTGTCTTACATAATAATGGGGCTTTTAGCAATTTTGGGCTGCAATCACGCTATGGATTTATCTTTAATGACTTGGGTGTGAAGCCTGCGAGTACGATTGTAGAGACCAGCCTACATGGACAACCGATTTCTAGTGAGTTTATACAGCAGGCAGATCCAGACATTCTTTATCGTAGACCGTACCGCTGTCATGGAGCATCGCGCTATTATCAATCCTGAGGAGGTGAGCAACCCTTTACTTCGTCAAACAGCAGCATGGAAAAACGGTCGTGTTGTTTTTGTTGATGCAGATGCGTGGTATATAGCAGCCGCCAGCCCAACCTCATTAAACATCATAATGGACGATGTCCTCAAAGGTTATCAACCAACGTTCTAAAGCTATCCTAAGACGAATGATGTTTTTAACGTAGGACTAGGACACGGCCTAGTGAATGATTAAGTGAGAAAGAGAGGGTTCTTCTTATCCTAAATTGTTAATGATTATCATTTGTATTTTATTCGCATTATTATTTTCCATCAAAACAAGAGGACGTTTCCATGCACCAACTTCAACACCTAGGTCATAAAAATAGGGTCAAACAGCGGGCGACACTGACCAAACCTTCTTTTGCGCTTAATCCTTCTTTCGCGCTCAATTATATCGTATCAGCAAGACTTGCCATGTCTTTGAGCCTAGTCGCTGGGACGGTATTCATCTGTATGCCATCAGCGTATGCACAGACAAATAGTAATGTGACACATAGTGAGCAAACTACTGAGTCTGGCAAAGGAGCGAAACCCCCACCGTTAGACGAGGATAATAACGTTCCTACAGTGACCTTGCCTGCGATAACGGTAGTGGCAGAACGCAACGACAATCCTAGCTACGCAGGCGGGCAGGTGACCTATACCAATCATGCTGGGTTTTTGGGAAATAAGGATTTTTTAGAGACGCCGTTTAGTGCCATCAGCTATACCGATAAATTTATTGAAGATCAGCAAGCCATCGATATTACGGCTGTCATCGCTGCTACTGATCCTGCCGTCTTTAGCAGTGGGGTTGGTGGCCAGAATCTTGAAAGTTATTCTATCCGTGGATTCTCTTCAGACATTGGTGATGTTACGGTAGACGGGCTATTCGGTATGGCACCTTATTATCGTAGCTCACCTGAGATGTTTGAGCGTATCGAAGTACTCAAAGGGCCCTCAGCTTTATTGAATGGTATGCCGCCCAAAGGCTCAGTAGGCGGTGCAGTCAACCTAGTGCCTAAACGAGCAGGCGATGAGCCGTTGACGCGAGTGACGGCAAGATATTTATCAGACTCACAACTTGGTGGGCATGTGGATGTAGGACGGCGTTTTGGTGAAGACAAGCAGTTTGGTGTTCGGATTAATGGTGCTTATAGAGAGGGTGATAGTGCAGTAAATGATCAAGAAAAACAAGCGCAACTGGCTTCTGTTGCACTGGACTGGAAAGGAGAGCGTGCTCGATTATCGACAGATCTTTATCATAGTAAAGATCGTGTCGATGGACCGACTCGCGGTCTCACCCTAGCACCAGGATTGTCGATTCCTAAGCCGCCCAAACCAGAGACGCTACTGAACCCAAGCTGGGCATTTAATGATAGTGAAGATAAGGGGCTAATGATACGTGGTGAATATGATGTGACTGACGATTTAATGATTTATGGTGCGGGCGGAAATAGTAAAACAAAATTTAAGTCGCAGAGTGCCTCTGTCGCGCAGATTATCAATGCCGCAGGAGATTATCGGACTAACCTTGGAGAAGTTGATGATGAAGTCGAAAGACAGTCTGCTGAGATAGGGTTAAAAAGTAAATTCCAAACAGGACGAGTTAATCATCAATTGGCATTTAACATCGTTGACTATCAGGAAGATTATGATTTAAGTGCTAGAAGGGGTTTATTAGCTGAAGACTGGGTCACGAACATATATAAACCAGTATGGGAGTCGCGTAATATTCCCTTCAATTCTCCTGCGCTACTGAACACAAAAACGAATTTGACCAGCTATGGTCTTGCAGACACACTGTCTTTTGCTGAGGATAAATATCAGCTGACTTTAGGACTGCGACATCAACAGGCAGAAAGTAAACAAGCAGGTATGCTGGCATCAGCAAAGGATTACAACGAAAGTGCGACTACGCCATCAATAGCGCTACTAAGTAAAGTAAACGATCAAGTTTCTTTATATGCTAACTATATAGAAGGTTTGAGCCAAGGTTCTACTGCACCGATAGATGCAGAAAATGCTGGTGAAATGTTTGCCCCTTATAAGACGCAACAAAAAGAAGTTGGCGTAAAGCTTGATCTTGGTGAGTTCTCACATACCCTAAGTGCTTATGAAATAGAGAAACCGAATAGTTATTTGGACCCTGTTAGTAATATCTTTTCTTATGCTGGCGAACAGCGTAACCGAGGTGTTGAATGGGGGTTTTTTGGCTCACCCATTGAAGATATACGCCTAATGGGTGGGGTTTCATATATTGATGCGAAGCTAACCAAGACGCTTGGTGGCGTTAATGAGGGCAATAGAGCTACAAGTGTCCCAAAATGGCAGTCTAAGCTTGGCGTTGAATGGGACCTACCTTTTATTCAAGACTTGACATTGACAGCTAATGCAAACTCGATATCTAAGCAATATCTCGACGCAGGCAACTCACTGTCATTACCAGGTCGCACTGTATATGATTTAGGTGCACGTTATGCCACTTCTTTTGATAAAAAGCCGCTGACATTGAAAACAAGTGTTGCTAACGTAACGAATAAAGCTTATTGGGCAAAGCCGCATTATACCAGTCTAGGTTTGGGTGAGCCACGTACATTTATGCTGTCAGCCACAATGGATTTTTAATTTGAGTTAAGGCGTGTTTGTAATATCATTATAGATTAGTGAATTAGAGTGCTAAAGATTTGCCGCACCCAAATAGGAAATTTATTAGCATATAATTCACTTTTCTGTGAGTTCAAGGCTCAAAAAGTAGATGAGATGTAGACTTAGCGATATCAATAATTACTCGTTATTCTACTGGCAAGTTGTTACCTAAAGCATAAATAGAATGGTGCCTATTGGAGTGCTTTTTATGGCACTTAAATTGCTAGCCACGTTAACTTTAGCATTGCTTGTGTTGGTAAATGAAGGAGTGAGCCACAGCTCCATAATCATGCTTAGCAGAACGAAAGTGACACCTACTGTACGCCCAGTATTTATCTCTCTTGCCGGCAAATTCATAAGACCGTATTGGACTAATATTAATGAAATGAGCAGTAGCATACTACCACGGCGAGCCACTTCTGGTAATTGTTGTTCTAAATCCATAGTACATCGACGTCACCAGCAGCTTCCACCGCTCGTCCCAAGATCACAATCACCTTAGCTTGAGCATCCAGCTCATGACTACTACGCTAATCGTTGTCGAAATTAAGCAAACTAACAAAGCCACTGAAATAAAAATAGCAATGAGTTTGCCTTTTGAGAGGACGGCAATATAGTCAGTTCAATTTAATTTGGCATCTTCTATCGTACCAAGGACATCATACGATCTAAGAAGCCTTGTTCAGGCGCTTGGGTGATATGAATAATATATCAGTGTTGAGCCATATAGAAAGCTATTAATTGAGTTATGGATACCGCTTAGATATCAAATCTTGAGTGACGCTGGAGTAGTATTTTTTCGGAAGCAATAGGGTTTTTAATATTGTAAATAATTATAGAAACAAAAATGATTATCATTTACAATATTGTTCACAAAGTTAGTACACACAGCATTATTAGCTAAATATAACTTTTACCACTCTTTGATCCTCCAATTAAGTGAAGTGAATATGAAACGCCACCATCAAGTTGCTCTATCCTTTCTTACCTTTTGTATCAGCCAGCAACTATATGCACAAAACAATGTCAGTGCTATGGACATCGCTTCAAATACGACGCTTTCAGAAGACTTAGCTGTCAACGCCGCCTCAAGTGAGTTACCAAACGTGACTTTAGATACCATTACGGTCACTGCTAAAGCAAGGACAGGAACGGCTTTGGCACAAAAAATTAGTGAGATGCCCGCCGTCACACAGGTAATTACCGAAAATGAGCTACAAATGCAGGCGACAGGCAATCGTACTACTGGAGATATATTGGCTCAGCTGATTCCAAGTTTAGGGGCAAGTAGTGGCTCAACCAGTAACTATGGCACGACCATGCATGGCCGTCCCGTGCAGTTTTTGCTGAATGGTGTGCCACTGAGTGGCTCACGCAGCCTTTCACGCGAGCTAAACAGTATCGACCCTGCGCAGCTTGAGCGGGTAGAGGTGCTCTCTGGTGCGACCAGTATTTATGGGGCTGGCGCGGCTGGTGGTCTGATTAATCTCGTCACAAAATCTATGGTGGGTTACGGCTCTATCAGGCAAACCAGAGTCGGCGTCAGTAGCAGTCGTAATTTTGACTCAGATTCATTGGGTTATCATGTGGGGCAAACATTGGGTTATGGCGGTGAGCGAGTCTATGGTCGCCTAGATGTGGATTATGATCGTAAGGGCGGCAAATTCGATAGCCACGATAATCGCATCAGTCCAGACGTCAATCAAACTGACCAACAAGATACCGAGTCGCTAAGTGTTAACGGTAGCTTGGGTATAGAGCTCACTGACAGCCAACGTCTTGATTTGGCAGTGACTTACTATAATGATGAGCAGGATACTGACTATGGTCCAGACTATGGTAAAAATTTACAAGTATTATTAAAACCGAAAAAACTACCACCATCTTTAAAAGCGATTGACGGTGCCGACGTAGAAAACGAGCCTTATACCACCAAAACATCGGTGAACCTAGATTATAATAATGATGATATTGCAGGCTCAAATCTGAGCGTGACTGGTTATTATCGAGACGAAAAAGGTCGTTTTTATCCTTCTGGTAAAGATTTCCCTGCACAAGCGGGCGAAGTCTGGGTGGCTAATGGCCTTACCGATGAGAGTACGCTAAAAGAATTACTGGGCGGGGCAGTCGTCGTCACTCAATCAGAAGCTAACATTGAGGTGATGGGTTTACGTGCCGCCATGCAAACAGATAGTGAAATTGGTGGTAAAAAAACGCTATTTAGCTATGGTGCTGACTTTGAACGCGAAAAAAGTGAGCAAACCTATGAAGGCCAAGACTTAAACATGTTTATTGCTAGTAATGGTTTGAGCGCTCAAACTAATGGTCTTACTTATAATGGCGGACCAGATACCACCATTGATAAATGGGGCGCTTTTGTCAATGCGGATATAGATATCACTGATAAATGGCATACCAGTGCGGGCGTGCGCTATCAAAAACTCAAAGCAGAAACGGCTACTTTCACGCCCATTTATGAGCAATTGCTCGAAGAGTATTTTAATGATCCTCTCATCAACGGTGTCAGTAATGCTTATGGCATTGACTATCAGGCCGGTCAAGTGGAAAAGGGCAATACAGACCACGATAAACCCTATTTAATATCGGTACCAGCTATCAATTAACCCCAAATGACCAAGTATTTGCCAATTTTTCACAAGGCTTTACGACTGCTGATATTCAGCGTGCGCTACGTGATGTACGGGCAGGCTTTGTCGTCAACTCAGACAATGTACAACCTATCGCAATCGACAATTACGAGTTGGGCTGGCAAGGTAAGCATGGCAATACTGCTGCGCACGATTGAGCGGTTTTTATAATGAATCAGACAAAACGGTACGTTTTACCAATGACTATACGGTAGAAGTGGTCGATGCTGATGAGCACGTCTACGGAATAGAAGGTTCGCTCAGCCATGATATTGATGATCAATGGCAATTGGGTGGCAGTGTCGCCTATACTCGTGGCCAATATGATAAAGATGGTGATTGGTTGGAGCTTGATGCCGTACGCTTGACACCCCTTAAAGGCACTGCATTTGCGCAATACAACTTTGATAAAGGCAGCAATGTACGTCTACAAGCATTAGCAATTGGTGGTGATGATAAAGCCTTTAAGGATCAACAAAAAGATCCTGATTCTAGCGCATTACCAGTCACAGGTTATATGACGCTTGATGTATTAGGACAAGTCAAAATGCCGGTAGGCCGAGTAGACTATGGGATTTATAACTTACTCAATAAGGATTATCTAACGGTCTATCATCAAACAACCTATGGTGACTTGAATCGTCTGCCTGCATCGGGCACAACTTACGGGTTGAGCTACACTGTGGATTATTAAAAATAATCAGAAAACCTTTTACGCTAATTATTGAATAGCGTGAAAGGTTTTTACATTTTTCAAAACCTTTGCAATTTCTTATAATAGTAAGCCTGTAGCATTATGGTATAGACTGTATTTAAACAGGCATTCATCAACATTCTCCTAGCCGTTATTCGGTATCAACTTTTAGTACGCTATCTATGAGTAAGGGAGTAGCAAAATACTGCTTTACTTTTTACTTCCTTATTTAGTCTGTCTCAATTCGTCATGAACTTTTTATATACTTCGTGAAGTCGTCGTATTTCTCGCTTTTGTTCTATTAATGTCTGAAACTGTGCTGATATGATATAGTCAGCGGACCACTAAACTGTTAGGTATGATGCTCCCTTCATTGTACTACTTGCATGATCTGCGGTTACCTGTTTTTAATATGACTTTTAAAAAATTTGATATATGGCTGCGAAAACCTTAAAAAACTATTTGGAAAAAATAGACGCTGGTGAAGCTGTTAATCTTAGAGCTTTTCAGAAATTAATAGCGTCTATTTCATCCTTTGATGGATTTGCTGAGTCTGACCTACAATCGATTAAAAAGGGTGCACATACTTACATCCTAAGTTATATCGACCCTGAAAAGTTGGCTTTTTTACATCATTATGCTGACAGTCAAGGTGAAGATAGAGTCTCAGGAGCAATGCAAAATAATAGCCATGCATTTAAAGTGAATGGCTAACTACTCCTTATCCAAAAATACCAAAACAATCCTGACGTTCTGATATTCAAAGACGACGGTAGGATTCCTAAATATAAAACCATAAGTCTGCGTTAATATTAGAAAACAGAGAGCTGTTTATTCATAGCGATAAAACATTTAAGTTTTTGAGCGAGCACTACCAAATTACTGAGGATATGCGTAAAGACATTGACGTCATCTTTGGTGCAGGGACAGAGATTACTAATAGCTTACACCTTCCATTTTTAAGTCTTTATAACACCTTGTATTATGTCTAGATCTTGACTTGGGCGGCATTAAAACGGCAACCTCACTGATTAATAACTTGCCATCAAGCATGGAGATTCACTTTGTCATTCCAAATGATGTCGAGTCTCGCCTTAAGCAAGTTATTGATAAATGTTCGCCCGAATATATGCAAAAGGTATACAACCTTGATGAGAATATGCCTCAAGCACTGCTCCCCTGCATACGCATTATTAAAAAACATAATACTATCTTAGAACAAGAGGCATATTTGTATGGCTACTGATTTTAATACTCATCACCTGTCTTTTAATGAGCTTACGGCTCACAATATAAATGCCCCTACTATGGATCATAAGATAGTCCATTGATCGACAATGACTTAGAACAGGGTATTGATGACTATTTGAATGATGACTTTAGACTCAACTATTCTCTTAATAAGATTGTTTTAGTTAACTCCGCAAGTCATGCTTACTCAGAGATACCCATCGACGAGCCTTTAGTACTACTTGGTAAAATAACCGCGGCAAAACCTCTAGTCTCGCCGCGACTAAGCTTATTTTATACCCTGAGGTCAATTTTAATAACTGTGAAAGCAAATTTAACTTTACGAACAAAGCAAATTTAACTTTACGAACAAAGCAAATGATCCCTACAGCAAGGAAGAGTCTTACAAACATTATTTTCCAATCAGTGAATCTTTATCGCCGTAGAAGTAAAGAACCACGCTGGTTTATTTACGATGCTGCTATACCGTGTTGGAGATTATAAATACCATCGTTTGTTCTTCCCTGTGCCTTATGAAGAGATAAAGCCGTTCATATGGAATGAGCAGACCAATTACTTTGCTGATGAGTTAGGTATTAAAAGCCTGATAGAGATACAGAAAAAACTGGTGGATTACACCTCACCACCAAGCAAGAATTACAAAATGTGATGTGGTAATAGAGGATCTAAGACCAGCCATTTTTGTGTGGTGCCGATTAAAGACCAAAAAGAGGCGTCTATTCGCTCTTTTGTCAAAGTTTATGAATTAGCGTTTGATGCTGGTAAGGATGAGAAAAAGAAATTGCCCAATGCTATTGCGACTATTATCGAGATGCAGCGGGGACGAGACAAAGAGAAGCTGAACGAAAATGTACATGACCTTAAGATAGAGCGCGCGCAGCTATTTGAAGAAAGTTTAAAGATTAAAAGCTTAACGGAGAATAAAGACGACTATGAATTTATTCAAAAGCAGTTTGATGCTCTACATCTGGATGCAAAACATGCGGTCTTAGAGTACACGGCATTTTTACGAGAATTTAAATTAAAGCAGCAGCAGTATGCTCAAGATAAAATCGCTATTGGTGCTAGAAAGGAAGACATTGAGAGAGAACGCAATCATGCCATAGAAGAAGTAAAGCAAGTTGCAAATGAGATTACTAGATTGGGTACACTGCACAAAGCATTAAAAGAGGAAGTAGCACAGCTGCAGCAACAGAAAATCAAAGCTGAGAAAATATTAGGTCAATTTTCTCACAAAAGCCCACAAGATATTATTGCTGAAATGACTATCCAACGTCATAGGTATGACGAAACTTTTAAAGCCATGCAAGCTAAAGAAAATACAGTTATTTTAATTCAGCAAAAGATAAGCAGAAACAGGACTTAGAGGAAAAAATAAAATCCGCTCAAAACGGACTTGATAATCATGACTTGTTACTTGCCAATCAGTTACCCTCCCATAGCGCTCATATATTAGGCAGTATTAATGAGGATTTTTTAAATATTACCGCTAATAGCCCATTGACGGAGGAAGCTCTACGTCAAATTAGTGATTTTACGGCGCTGTTTACGGTTGATGATGCTAATCATTTGTCCTTTTTATCGTGCACTTTACCTAATACATTTTATCACCCTTATGATGCTGATAAACAGCGCTCCCAGTTTGAAAAAACTATTACACAAGATAAGAAAGAAGCGTTTACATTGAGCCAAGAGATTGTAGAGTTAAACAGCGCACTGTCTCAGTTTGATACAGACATAGGTAAAAAGATTGCTGAGGGGAAAAAACAAACCCTTAAGGAGCAGATAGTAGAGCTTGATACCAATATTACGCTACTTGAAGGATTATCCTTGATCAAAAGTCAGATAGAGGATAAAACACAGCAAATAAGCCAAAAAGACAAGGCGCTGGCAGAGGATCAAGACCTGCTAGCCATTAACGAGCAATCTAAAGCATCAACAGACAGTAAGTACAATCAAATCGTAGAGCAGTTCGATGACATTATTAGCTTTGGTAAAGAGGCTGAAAGCATTACAAGTCTGCTGGCAGGTGTGAGAAAATCGCAGGGATTGCCTTATCTAGCGGAAGACGATCCTGAGATAGCATCATATTTAGAAAATAATGATATTGAGATTAATTTAAATGCGGCATCTACAATCGCCAATAGCATAGGCGGGCTAAGTGAGCGTATTAACAGGCTTGTCAGCAAAGTGTCAGATTTTACAGAAGTGGTTTTGGTAGAGGGTATTAATCCGCACCAGCGTTTGAAGGTATCAATAGTCTGGGAGAGGTGATTCAGCAATACAAAAACTCCTTTGATACGCTTGAATTTCAAAAAAGCAATTATCATGACAAAATAAAAACCCATAATAGTGTGATTGATAACTTATTAAAAGAAATTACAGATTCGGCTGGATTACTACGTACGACGATTAGCTCCCTCAATAAAAATTGAATGAGCATAAGATATCTAACTTACATCAAGTCTCTCTTAAGCTTAACTTAGCACCTGATTTTGCGAATTTGGAGCGTACCTATGCTAAGCACAATGCCAATCAAACTAGTCTTTTAGATGAGCGCTTTTATGAATCACTTATCAACTATGTTGAAAAGACTAGCCATTCAAACAGTCAACGTTTAAAAATGCGTAATTTGATTGATAGTATTGATTACGAGTATACGCAGGCGACGGGTGAAATCGAACAAAAGTCACAATCAGGCGGTACGACCAGTACCATTACCGCCTTAATTGCCACATTGCTGTTTAGTGAAGCTTTCCAAAAAGGCAGTAGCTTACGCATGCCTATTATTGTGGATGAAGTGGGCACCATTGACAAAGATAATATCAAGACCATTGTTGAACAGGTAAGCAATGCTGGATTCACTATTATATGCGCCAATCCGGGCTTGCATGCAGACACCCTACGCTATATCCCTAATTACATTCGAGTTGATAAAAGCTTGCTCGATGGCAAGCCCAAATCTCGTGATTGTATCTTCCATATTATGCCGAGCCAAATCAACCGTCAGGGGAGGGTTGTGCATGGTCATTAATCGAGAAGCGATATTAGCAGGTATATTAAAGCATAAATCCCATTTTTTTAGATTCGTTGATGTGATTAATGCCAACGAGACAGCGTTACAGTTTCCTATGACAGCGTATCTGAAATTTTACGAACAAGTTATTTATCAAGATGATGACTATGCCTTAAAAGATATCTTAAGTGTCGAGGCATTATTGCAGGCGAATGTATTCGTTAATATTGATGGTTTAACCAATATGGTAACGCTATCAAAAGACATTTATAACATCTTAGTATGGCTGGATATTTCTCGCAAAAAACAATTAGATTCTCAACCTTTTGAATCGCATCGACAAGACGTTGTGCGACTGGCAAATGAGTTGACGACTTTGCCCATTGAGGGTATTAACTTTAAAGAGACTTATGCTTTTTTCTATGAAAAACTTAGCGACATTCAAGTAGATATCTCTGAAAATATGCGAGTCTTAGATTACCGTGTCGATGAAATTGCAGATATGTATAAAAGCCGTGAAATGGGCTCATTAGAGACGGGTTTAGATGAGTTATTTCATAGAGCGCAGCATGTATATCATCGTAACATCACGCCTTGCCTTGAGTTTATTAACCCAAGCCTTGAATTAAAAGGGACTAAAAATCTATCAGAAACCCTAAAAGATCTTGAGCATTATTTTGAAGAAATAGGGGAAGTAGACAAGGCGAGAACACTACAGTTTCGCGTTGGCGCTATCTTCTGTTATTACAAAGACATCAGAGCCATTGCCAGTCGTTTAAACGCTTATTTGGTGAATTTAGCACAAGAAAGAGAGTTCTTTTTGAGTATGGAGCGCGCTTTTGGGGTGTTGGTTGAATCGCTAGTGCCTTTAAGGCATGGACGCCATCAGAATAAATACTTAAATGCGGACAGCGAGGTATTCAAGCTTGCCACAACCTTTGATGGTTTAGAGATCATAAAAAAAAGTACGAGAAACGCTTTAACTATTCACCAAGTAGGGGGGCTGGATCATTTTAATAATTATTATGAGATGATGCTCAGACGTCCGTTGAAGCAAAAGCTAGATAATCCCTTACGTGCGTTACCACCAGAGATTGACATTGAAGAGGAACGCTGCGAACAAATATTGAGTATAACGCTATATGAGATAGCAGTGGATAATATGATTGAGAATGTACAACGCTATGTGTGGCAGAAGCTACAGGAGTTATTGCCTAATGCGGGCATAATAGATTTTTTGTATGCGCTCGAATACTTTTTAAGTGCACTGGATGACGCATGTGTGTCTCAGCGCCGCAACGATCGTGATAGGATTGATGATGGTGTTTATTATCTTGATTATATCATTTGGGATTATGCAGAAGCCCCACTTTAAACATACTAACGTTACTTCAAATAGACAGGTAGCACGCTATTATGGCAAATTACACATTAAGCAAAGAGATATATAGCCATTTAATGAATGGAAAGATGCTCAATAAACATCTCCTTGATAATGCAGGTGATGACACCGTTAATCCATTATTTATTGAGATAATAGACAATAAAGATGAATACGTTAAACAGTATAAAATGAGCGGTTATCATCTGGTTATTGCACCAATAAATGATCCTGAGTATATTTACATCGTTGCTACAGGCACGCTAGATGGCACAAAAACTGAACTAGCAATGAAAGCGATGACTATGTTGCTTGTTATTGGTCAATATATTAATCACCATAAATTTAAACTCAGTAAATTAACCAATGCTAAAAGTGGTGGCTTGACCCAAGACGATTTTTGAAAATGGCAGACATGCCTCATGTTAAAGAGATATTGGAGAAATCCAAACTCATCACAAAAGGTGAGCGGACGTTACAAGACGTGGTTATGAAACTATTGGTTCATCGAGATATTATGATTGAAGTACCTAGCAAAAAAGCTTATATATTAACCAACGCAGGCCATTCTTTTTATCAGGAGATTCAGCGTAAGTTTGACACTGAGTCTGAGCTAGCAAATGAAGAAGATAATACGACAATAGATACGCAAGCAAGTTAATATTCAGAACAGCAATGTGTTATGACTTGATTGCCTAACTTGCCAATGTAGCTAATATGATAATTATATTTGGCTCATCAATCATTTTTACTGCTCATAAAAAACTAATCACCATCTTTTTAATTTTAAGACCGCTTTATTAGTTTTTTATATACATCAAAAACAGGCTTATTACTTAGTAGTAGTAAGCCTGTTTTTGATGTAATGAGTCTCGTAAATGTGCAACGAGCAGTTTTAACTTTTGATCCGGTTGTCTGGCCTTAGGATAAACCGCATATAGGCCCAGCTTCTTGCTGGTAAAACATTGTAAAATCTTCGTGAGTGTATTTTTCTGTATCTCCTCATAGATCAACACTTGTGGTAAAAAAGCGATACCTAAATCGCTAAGCGCGGCTTGTTTAATTGCACTCAGATGATTGCTATGAAACCGACCAGGGACAGATATTAATTGCTCTTTGCCGTCTATATATAGCGGCCATGTACTGTTAGCCGTATTATCAAACTTATAAACCAAGCACTCATGATTTTGTAACTGTTCAGGAGTTTGAGGCGCACCATGTTGCTCTAAATAGGCTGGAGTCGCGCATATAATCCACTGGCTATCTATAAGGCGCCTTGCAATGAGTGAAGAATCTTCAAGCACAGCGGTCCTTAGTGCCAAATCAAATCCTTCTTCTATCAAGTCAACCAATCGATTGGTAATTTGTAACTCTACTGATACTTCAGGGTGTTGTTTACAGAATTCGGCAATAGATTCGCTAAATATGAAATTCGCAGAGACCACAGGCATGGTTATACGTATATGACCTTTCATATCTTCGCCGTAACCCGTGACAGCATTTTCAGCTTCTTGAAAGGCGGATTTAGCAATTTTAGCTTTGTTATAAAGCGCCCTGCCTGCATCGGTTAAGCTCAACTTTCTAGTGGTTCTATAAAGCAGTTGTATATTTAAGTTCTCTTCTAATCTCGCAATGCGCTTGCTCACTACCGAGTTCGTCAATGATAATTTTTCAGCGACTCTAGAGAATGACCCTTCTTCGACAACTTGAACGAATAAAATCATGTCGTCAGCTTTGGTCACACTTGTTCTCCAATTTTAGTAATGTGTTTCTAATTATAGCAAAAAAGGAAAATAACATTGTCCATTGATGCAATATATCAATGAATTAACAAGGCGTAGACTATTTCAGGGTATTTTTAACATTGGGACATAAACTGTCGCAAGTCGTGCTCGGCTTTGTCTACAAGACAGCTTTAGTAAATAAGCAGTCCCTATTTGTGAATATTTAATACAACTTAGTCATCATGAATTCGTCAAAATAAAGGCTTCGATGACTTGGTTCAGGGAAGATCACACAATCAAAAGGATGTAATTTTGAATCAAACAATATATGGGCTTTTGGCATTACTACCAATCGTTCTCTGTGGTATTTTTCTGATAGGTTTGCAATGGTCAGCTAAAAAAACAATGCCAATCATTTTAGTGGTTACCGCAGCGCTTGCCATTTTTATATGGGATATGACGCTTAACCGAGTGTCATCATCTATTATTCAGGGTTTGGTCATTACGGTTTCGGTATTGTGGATAGTCTTTGGGGCTATTTTTTTGTTGAATACATTAAAACATACTGGTGCAATCGCCGTTATCCGTGCTGGGTTTACTAATGTGTCGCCAGATAGGCGTGTGCAAGCCATTATTATTGCATGGTGCTTTGGCTGTTTTCTTGAGGGCGCCTCTGGTTTTGGTACAGCTGCCGCTATTGCAGCGCCTTTGCTGGTGGCTGTAGGATTTCCGGCGCTGGGTGCGGTGTTGATGGGAATGATGATACAAAGTACACCTGTATCATTTGGTGCGGTCGGTACGCCTATTGTGATAGGGGTAAATGATGGGTTAGATAAAGCTGCCATTAGTGCTCAACTGGCACAAGAAGGAGTACAGTGGGGTGAATTTTTACAACTGATTACCAGTCAAGTCGCCATTATTCACGGTGTCATTGGTACGTTTATGCCACTTTTTATGGTGATGATGCTCACTCGCTTCTTTGGTAAAAACAAAAGCTGGCGGGAAGGCTTTGCGATTTGGCCGTTTGCAATTTTTGCAGGCTTGGCATTTACAATCCCTTATATGATAACCGTGTTTTTTTAGGGCCAGAGTTTCCGTCACTGGTCGGTGGCTTGGTCAGTATTACTGTCGTTGTTAATGCTGCTAAAAGAGGGTTTTTGGTACCAAAAACCACATGGGATTTTGAACCGCAAAAAAACTGGCCGAGTGAATGGCTTGGTAAGTTAGTGGTCAGTAAAGAAGATATTACGCTAACCTTGAGTGATAAGAAGATGTCCACCCTTATGGCGTGGTTCCCTTATTTATTGGTTGCCCTTTTACTGGTGTTTTCAAGAGTATTTACAGGCTTTCAGTCTTTACTTAACAGTGTAGCAGTAGACCTAACCTCGATTTTAGGTGAGACAGATATCAGTGCCAGTTTTAGTCCTTTATACTTACCAGGCGGCTTGTTACTAATTAGTGCTTTGGTTGCCGCCGCTTTTCAAACTAGAAAGCCCGTCAGCGCCCTAAACAGTGCCTTTAAAGAATCAGGCAAGACTGTACTAGGGGCTGGGTTTGTACTTATTTTTACGATTCCAATGGTTAGAATTTTTATCAATTCAGGCATAAACTTATCAGATGTGGCGAGTATGCCAGTCGCCAGTGCAGAGTTGTTTTCAGGTACTTTTGGCAATGTTTTTCCATTGATTAGTGCAACCATTGGTGCTTTAGGTGCATTTATCGCAGGCTCTAATACCGTATCTAATATGATGTTCAGTCAGTTTCAGTATGAAGCCGCCATGAGCTTACATATTTCACCTTCTCTAATCATCGCGGCGCAAGCGGTTGGTGCCGCAGCCGGTAATATGGTTGCCATACATAACGTGGTGGCTGCATCAGCAACGGTGGGTTTACTTGGTATGGAGGGCGCCACATTGAGGCGTACTATTTTACCCACCATATACTGTGTTGTTCTGTGGCATCATCGTCATGGCCGCCATTTACATTTTTGGTTTTCAAGGGCCCTTGGCATGATGAATGACACACCATTACAAGATAAGGAGCATCATATATCTTCGTCAAATCAAGATTCTCAAGGCATGCTTAGTCCTGATCAGGTGTTAGATAAACTAACCAACTTGCTAGGCGCGAGTAATGTACAGGCTGATCCAGAGAAAAATGAGCACTATAGAATGGGGTGGCGCTCTGGCGGCGGCAGTGCTTTAGCGGTTTTGTTTCCACAAACATTGCTGGACATTTGGCGTAGCCTAGAAGTGTGCGTTGAAGGCGACTGTATTATCATTATGCAAGCGGCAAAAACAGGCCTGACTGAAGGCTCAACACCGAGCGGTAATGACTACGATAGACCCGTTGTGGTGATTAATACGCTTGCCATAAACCAGTTGTATTTGGTGAATGACAACGAGCAAGTGATCAGCTTGCCTGGGGCGACATTGCATCAGTTGCAAAGTCAGCTTAATGCCGTCAATAGAGCGCCTCACTCTGTCATCGGTTCCTCGACGTTAGGTGCGTCTATTATTGGTGGTATATCTAATAACTCTGGTGGGGCTCTAGTTAAAAGAGGGCCTGCCTATACCGAGCTTGCGTTGTTTGCCCAAATAAATGAACACGGTCAACTGGTGCTAGTCAATCATCTAGACGTCAAGTTGGGTGATACGCCGGAAGAAATATTAACAAATTTGCAAAACGGTCATTTTGATAGAAGAGAATTACCTGACACTGGTAAGCTCGCATCTGACAGAGAGTATATCGCCCGAGTAAAAGAGGTTGATGCAAGCACACCCAGTCGCTTTAATGCGGACAAGCGCAGACTGTATGAAGCAAGCGGCTGTGCTGGCAAGCTTGCCGTGTTTGCAGTACGTCTTGACACTTATCCAATAGCGGCAAAAGAGCAAACTTTCTACATAGGCACTAACAGTGTGAGTGAGCTTGCACAGCTCAGAAGACAGATACTATCCCGCTTCGACAATATCCCTGAAGTGGGCGAGTATATGCACCGTGATAATTTGATGTCTCCGCTAAATACGGTAAAGACACGTTCTTGAGTATCAAGCATCTCGGTACAAATGCTTTACCTAGACTGTTCTCTATCAAAGGCGCTATGGATGCAAAGTTCCATAAATGGTCATGGATGCCAAAGCATTTCACTGACAAAGTCATGCAGTTCATCGCTACTCTATTTCCAAAGCATTTGCCCAAGCGCATGATGGAGTACCGCAATCAATACGAGCATCACCTCATCATAAAAATGAGTGACGATGGTATAGCAGAAGCACAGGGTTTTCTGAAGACGTTCTTTGCTGCTTCAGACACGGGTAACTATTTTGAATGTAGTCAGGAAGAGTCAGAAAGCGCGCTTTTAAATCGTTTTGCAGCAGCTGGTGCCGCATTACGCTATGAAGTCATACATGAAAAAGAAGTCGGTGAGATATTGGCGCTGGATATTGCCATACCACGTAACGAGCTAGAGTGGCTTGAAAGCTTGACTGAAGACATTGAAAAACACTTAGAAAAGAAGCTGTATTACGGACATTTCTTTTGTTATGTGTTTCATCAAGACTATATATTGAAGAAGGGCAGTGATGCCAAGCTTGTTAAAAAGATGATGTTAGAGCTATTGAGCGCACGCGGAGCCAAATATCCTGCTGAGCATAATGTCGGTCATCTATACGAAGCAGAGCCTGATTTGCAGAATTTCTATAAAAGTCTAGACCCAACCAATAGCTTTAATCCCGGCATCGGTAAAATGTCGAAAACCAAACGTAATTGCTCGTGCTGTTTGTAATGGGCAGTTTGGGCTAAGCTTGCCGCTTCAAAAATAAGCCAATTGCATCCATCGTTTAGCGCTAATCAATAAATAATTAGAGATTCAAAAATATTACATAGATATCTAACAGAATAAGGGCAAGCGTATGATTATTTCATCTCCAAACGACTACAGGGCTGCTGCCAAGCGCCGACTGCCACCATTTCTATTTCATTACATAGATGGCGGTGCTTATGAGGAATATACCTTAAAACATAATGTTGAAGATTTATCGAAAATTGCCCTTAGACAACGTGTACTGAATGATATGTCACAGCTTAGTCTTGAGACACAGTTATTTAATGAAACTCTGTCTATGCCTGTCGCGTTGTCACCCGTGGGTCTGACAGGTATGTATGCCCGCCGCGGAGAAGTACAGGCTGCTATGGCAGCCGATCAAAAGGCATTCCGTTTACCATGTCGACGGTTTCGGTTTGTCCGATTGAAGAAGTAGCGCCTAAAATTAACCGTCCAATGTGGTTTCAGCTTTACGTATTAAAGGACCGAGGTTTTATGAAAAATGCCTTGGAGCGTGCCAAAGCGGCGGGGTGTTCGACCTTGGTTTTTACGGTAGATATGCCAGTACCAGGGGCACGCTACCGAGATATGCACTCCGGTATGAGCGGTAAAAATGCCGCTATGCGCCGTTACTTCCAGTCTATGACGCATCCGCAATGGGCATGGGATGTAGGGCTAAATGGCCGTCCACACGATCTGGGTAATATCTCTGCTTATTTAGGTAAGCCAACAGGATTGGAAGACTATATAGGCTGGCTAGGTAATAACTTTGACCCCTCTATTTCTTGGAAAGATTTAGATTGGATTCGCGAGTACTGGGATGGGCCTATGGTCATCAAAGGTATTTTGGACCCAGAAGATGCCAAAGATGCGGTACGTTTTGGGGCCGACGGCATAGTCGTATCTAATCATGGTGGACGACAACTGGACGGTGTTTTATCCAGTGCACGTGCTCTGCCTCCTATTGCCGATGCGGTGAAAGGAGAGATTAAAATCTTAGCAGACTCTGGTATACGCAATGGCTTAGATATTGTGCGCATGTTGGCTTTGGGCGCTGATATTTGCATGCTAGGGCGCGCCTTATTTATGCTTTAGCAGCGGATGGCGGTGCAGGGGTAAGCAATTTGTTAGAACTGCTAGATAAAGAAATACGCGTCGCAATGACCTTGACTGGTGCCAAAACGATTGCTGATATTAATTCTGACTGTTTGGTAAAACTGGATAATTAAACCGAGGCTATAGAGTTTGTCAGTACATGAAGTGAGCTCATGCAGATAAGATACCGGAGATTAGAAGCCGTCAGCTTGGTCGTTGATCACAAGCGCGAGGTTGCAGAAGTATCCAATATCTAAGCTACCAACAATCGAATGTTAGGGCGTTTTGGTTGTTATGTGATGACTGGGAATGAGATGCTATGCAAAAGATTATTGTGCATTGTGAAGGCTAATAGGCATATTATTGTTGAGTGATATGATCAACGTAAAGTAACTATTACGTTGAACCCCGGAGCTTATCTATATAGTCAGCCCAATCTTGCATCATTAGTATTCGAGTATCTATTTCATCTAATCGGTTATAAGCGCCACCATGCGTATCTTTTATTCGATGGCCTAATTGCAGCTCAGTCACGATGTCTGAGTAACGCAGCTCAGGTTGCTCCATTAGTAGGGTTTTAGCAGATGCTCGAAAGCCATGAGCACATTGTACATCTTTATAACCAAGCCTATGAAATATCTGCACTAAAGTCGCTTTGCTAATATAGCTATTGCTTGAGGCACGCATCGATGCAAATACATATTCTTTATGACCTGTAATTGCTTGTATTCTTCGTAAGCGCTCAATGACTGAATAGCTAAAGGCACAACTAAGTGCGATACCATATCCTCACGACCTTCGCCTTTAGTAGGAGAAAACTCCCATAGCTTGTTATCCCAATCTATATCTTGCCAACGCATAGACCGCAAATCGATACTACGCACAAAGACATACGGTAGTAAATTCATCACTTCTAATGTGGTTTTACTTGCACCTTTGAAATGGGACATATCGTTCAGGAGGGTAGCAAACTGATCAGGCTTGGTAATGGCTGGTAAGTGGTTGCCTGAACTGGCAGGTGCGAGCTCGCCACGTGTATCAATAGCTACATTTCTATCGCATAATCCTCTTGCGACAGCAAATGAGAAGACTTTTTCAGTATAAAGCCGAGTGCTGGCACCAACGAAGGTTGCTTGATTTTCATTGTTTTGAATCGCCTCACATACACTCAATATCATCTCGCTCGTGATATCATTCATCTTAAGTCGCCAATTTCTTGGCACATGTATCCTAGACACAAATCCCAAAATTTAAGGGTTGAGTCACTAAACGCGCGCTTTCTAGATTTACTATGGTGACGACTTGACGTTTTGTGATCTCGCCACGCTTGTGTGATTTCAGAAAATGTGGCGTTCTTTAGATGAGCATACTTATTGACTTGCTCTTTTTTATGAATGGCTTTAGGGTCGGAGCCTTGTGCGACCATGCTAAGTATAGTTTCTGCTTTATACTTAGCTTCATATAGACTGATATCTTCGACCTTACCTAGCATCATTCTAGGGCGCTTACCATCGATATGGGGATGAGCGTACCGTAAGTAGTATTTTTTTACCATTTGGATAAATACGAATACTTAAACCCGCGATACCTGAGACACTGACCGAGAATCTTTATCTCGGCATTCAAGTTTATTGATATCATTTAAATTATCGACAGCCATGATGTACATCCGTCAGCTTTATAAGCTAGGTAAATTGTGAATGTTAATCTATTATCTCTATACTTAGATTTAGAGCAATCTTTGCGCACGTTTTATAAATCCTGAGAAGCGTCTTCTGGGAAACGTAGATAGCTATTGGACACTAACATGGACACTGTTATTCATTAGTGAGTTTACAAAACCCTTTAAATATAAGGTTGTAAATTACAATTATCCCCAACCTTCACTTGGGGATGATTGTAGTATAACGACTGAAGGAAGAGTAGGCTATGCGTTTATTGAGCTGTAGCTTATTATTACTGGTAATTTTGGTCAAATAATTGGGGTTAATATAAGATGGATGCTTTGCCTAGCATTTGATTGAACATATTTTCGACAAAAACCACGCTCCTGTACGTGCACAGAATATAAAAATTAGGGGCATAGTACTGTTCTGTGCAAATTTGGTGGTTGTTAACTCAGTGCTTTAGATGGAATTATATTACGCATAGTGAGGGGGTTTTTGATAACTTAAAACAAAAAGTATTACAGCTTAGTTGGTCATGATATTTGCCACTATAAGGTAGATTTAAACCAGACTTGCAGACAGGCTAAGTAGGAGCATTGTAAGATAATACCTGCGCTATTAGAACGGTTATGAATTAACAGATAACCAAAAGAGTGATGATTTTTAAGCTAAGCTAATAATCTATAGGTAGTGATATCTTTATACGCCTAACGTATTGCAAAAGCATTCGTACCAAAGAGCCAGATGATTAAGGTGCTAACAATTGAATGATAGCGAACTTGGCTGTTGGATGATGAGGAATGAGGAATGAGGAATGAGGAATGAGGAATGAGGAATGAGGAATGAGGAATGAGGAATGAGGAATTGGATAAAGTGCTGATTGGTTATTCTGGCAGATGTAGCTAATATGATAGTGACACATAGAATAAACTCATCAAACAGTTTAGCTTTAAGAGCCTTTCCTAAAAACTGTGTAACTGCTTATAATCCACTAACCGGAGAATAAGCAATGACTAAGCAAACTGACATCAAGAAACTGGCCGAGCAAATGGTTGGTAGCATGAACAGCTTTGATGACATCAAAGACTTCCAGAAGCAGCTCATGCAATCCTTTATCGATACTGCCTTAGAGGCTGAGATGGAAGACCATCTCGGCTACCCCAAACATGAAAAGGCGGATAAACCTAATAAGCGTAATGGGCACACTAAAAAGACCGTCCGCAGTGACACAGGCGATCTTGAGATATCCACCCCAAGAGACCGCGGTGGCAGCTTTGAGCCTGTACTCGTTAGTAAGCATCAAACCCGTATTAGTGGCCTTGATGATAAAATCATATTCCTTTACGCCAAGGGTCAAACCACCACTGAGATCGTAGAGAGCATTAAAGAGCTCTACGATGTCGATATCTCAAGTACACTGGTTTCCAGAGTCACTGACAATATCTTAGAGGACATCACCGCTTGGCAGAACCGGCCATTGAGTAGTGTTTATCCTATCGTCTATTTGGACTGCATCGTCGTCAAAGTACGTCAAGACAAGCAGATCATCAATAAAGCTATCTATCTGGCACTAGGCGTGGGACTTGATGGTAAGAAAGAGCTGCTTGGCATGTGGCTATCAGAGAATGAAGGCGCTAAGTTCTGGCTAGGCGTTCTCACTGAACTACAAAACCGCGGGGTGCAAGATATCCTCATTGCCTGTGTTGATGGTTTAAAGGGCTTTCCTGATGCCATCAATACCGTTTACCCACATGCTCAGGTTCAGCTGTGTATTGTGCACATGGTACGTTACTCCATGAAGTTTGTCCCTTGGACGGATAAGAAGGCCGTAGCCGCTGACTTAAAGGCCATCTACGGCGCTGATACGCTTGAGATGGCAGAAGCCAATCTTGAGCATTTCGATGAGGTATGGGGCAAAGACTATCCACATGTCGTCAAATCTTGGCGTAGTAACTGGGAGGGCTTAACGGTGTTCTTTAACTACCCTAAAGACATCAGAAAAGCGATTTATACCACCAATGCTATTGAGTCTTTAAACAGCGTGATTCGGACAGCGATGAATAAGCGTAAGGTCTTCCCCTCTGATCAAGCAGCATTCAAGGTAGTCTATCTGGCAACTCAGCAGGCGTCTAAAAAGTGGTCGATGCCTATTCGTAACTGGACGTCTGCTCTTAATCGCTTTATGATTATGTTTGATGACCGTATCAGTAAGCATTTAATCTAAATGGCAGTTACACAGAATCTGGGATGGTCTCAGCTTTAAAGCTTCGATGAGCGATAAAGAAGATTTAGTTAAGGTTTACCATAGTAATGATTGCAATACATGTGAAACGGTTATTAACTAAACTAATTCGTTGTTTATTATACATAACATAACCCCATAAATTTGCTATCAGGTACTGCTTATTTAACATATGCGTACCTAAAGCTAGGTTCACAATAAAATAGGAATGATTAACTAATAAAAACAATGCTCTACAGTTAGGAAGAAAATTAATGGTTCATGAACCTTAATATTTAACTTAAACCAATCACCTCTCCTCATTTCATTCCAATTCTCTTTTTCAGCTATTCTTAACTTCCCTCTAGCTTGTTTAATTTATTCAGCGGGCACTATCGACAGCTGCACCCGATAGTGCATTAAAGGCAGTGTTCACTGATCGCGGCTTGGCAGAAAACTCACTAAAAAATATTCGCATTTGCATTGGTAATGCTTGGATTTAAAAGGCTGTTTAATGATTGCTTGTCACTGCCTTTTCAAAATCAACAGGATCGTTGGCGCTATCACTATCAAGCGCATTTAGCATGCAGTAATGATAAATTTCTTAGACAGGGGTAACTCTATAAGTTAACTACTAAAATTTCTGCAAAGTCAGCGCTTTAGTTTTGAGCTGCTTGCACTTTGGTTGTCGATTCCAGTTTTTTTAATAACCAATTTCGCTTATAGGATAGCGTAGTGGCATCTTTACTTCCCCATATCAAAGGCCAGCATGGTAGTGGGAGCGGCTAACGAATTAGGGACGACTGAAGGCGTGTCAGACAATGGCATTAAACTATCGTTTTAAGTTTCATGGTTTGATTCAGATTGTGTATGACTGTTGGTATTCTTAGGTGACTAAATCTCAAATTTAAGCACTGCTAAACTTGAACTTTAATGACTTAGTACACACATCAGTAAGTCTATTTATCAATCTATAGGTATACCTATGTCTAAGCTAAGCCGAGAAAGCGTAGCAGAGTTTGCAGCAATACATGTAGTTATGCATGAAGCTTCCCGAGATAGCGCTGTGCAAGAAGTTATAAAAACGATGCAATACTTCAAGATGAAGAGCCTAGAGTCTTAGCTGAACACGGTCTTAACGGGGATTCTGGTGTAGACATTGAAGCGCTTACCGATACTTCAGAATACGCTCAACCAATAATGCCTGACGATCTTAAGAAAAAACGCCAAATTATGGCTGTTAGAAAAGAGTTATTGGGTGATGGTACTATTGATAAATTTTACGTTGATGATGTTGTGTACGAGCGCCTTAAGTAATTAACTATACTATTTATTTGATGAGACCATCCCGAATTCTGTGTAACTGCCGTTTAGATTAAATGCTTACTAATACGCTCATCAAACATAATCATAAAACGATTCAGAGCAGACGTCCAGTTACGGATTGGCATCGACCACTTTTTGGATGCTTGCTGGGTGGCTAAGTACACCACCTTGAATGCTGCCTGATCAGAGGGGAACACCTTACGCTTATTCACCGCTGTCCGAATCACGCTGTTTAAAGACTCAATAGCATTGGTGGTATAAATCACTTTTCTGATGTCTTTAGGATACTCGAAGAACACCGTTAAGCCCTCCCAGTTATTACGCCAAGACTTGATGACATGTGGGTACTCTGTGCCCCAAGTCTCATCAAAGTGCTCAAGGTTGGCCTCTGCTATCTCAAGCGTATCAGCGCCATAGATGGCCTTTAAATCAGCCGCTACGGCCTTCTTATCTGTCCACGGTACGAACTTCATTGAGTAACGCACCATATGCACGATACACAGCTGAACCTTGGCTTTGGGGTAGACGGTGTTAATGGCATCGGGGAAGCCCTTTAAACCATCGACACAGGCAATGAGTATATCTTGTACCCCGCGGTTTTGTAATTCAGTGAGAACACCTAGCCAGAACTTAGCGCCCTCATTCTCTGATAGCCACATACCAAGCAGCTCTTTTTTGCCATCAAGTCCCACGCCTAAGGCCAGATAGATCGCCTTGTTGATGATCTGCTTGTCTTGGCGTACCTTAACGACGATGCAGTCCAAATAGACGATAGGATAAACACTGCTCAGCGGCCTGTTCTGCCAAGCGGTGATGTCCTCTAATATATTATCGGTGACTCTTGAGACAAGAGAGCTTGAGATGTCGACATCGTAGAGCTCTTTAATGCTCTCTACGATCTCAGTGGTGGTTTGACCTTTGGCGTATGAGCGAGGATCAGCAAGTGTCTGGGAGACACTTGCCCGAAGCGCAAGACGGAAGGCTATGCCTGTAGTGAAATATGATTTTATCATCAAGGCCACTAATACGGGTTTGATGCTTACGCACTAACGCAGGTTCAAAGTCACCATTACGGTCTCTTGGGGTGGAGATTTCAAGATCGCCTGTGTCACTGCGGACTGTCTTTTTAGTGTGCCCATTGCGCTTGTTTGGCTTGTCTGCTTTTCATGCTTGGGGTAGCCGAGATGGTCTTCCATCTCAGCCTCTAAGGCAGTATCGATAAAGGATTGCATGAGCTGCTTTTGAAAGTCTTTGATGTCATCGAAGCTTTTCATGCTACCAGCCATTTGCTCAGCCAGCTTTTTAATGTCAGATTGAGTAGTCATTGCTTATTCTCCGGTTAGGGGATTATAGCAGTTACACAGTTTTTAGGAAACTCCCGATTAAGTAGTTCTTAATCATATCAAGCAATATCGTCCCATTATCCTCGCTCACTTCTGAATAGTTGTGAGCAGGAATTTAACCCCACAGATGAATTATATGATTTCATATCCGTAGACATTAACTTGAGAGATTTTAACCAAGCAGCCTGACAATAAAAGTCAAACCACATCTACCTTGGTGTCTTATAGTCTAAACTCTTTGAACCCTCTGATTGTAGTACAGCTCGATATTGAACCGCTCCGGGATTGTTGTATTCTCCAGAATGTTGAGTCTCCGACAATGAAAAAACAAACCTACACTCCTGAGATTAAAGAGCGCGCCGTTCGCATGCTGATTGAAGCAGCAGCGACTATCCCTCTACTGGTCAGCCATCCAAGCCATTGCCCCTAAGATTGGCTGCACGCCTGAGACCCTTCGATCCTGGCATAAAAAGCACATCAATCAAACCATTCCTGCACATATTCAAGCTCAAAGCCAAGAGCAGCGTATCAAAGAGCTTGAACGTAAATGCAGAGAGCTCAGACAAGCCAATGAGATTATACGTAAGGCTGCTGGGATTGAAGCCCAGGCGGAGATAGACCACACGCCTTAGTAATGGTCAACTTTATTGATGAGCATAAGAATAATTATGGGATCGAGCCAATCTGTCGAGTACTACTGATTACCCATCCACATACTATCGCGCTAAAGAGCTAGAAGAAAGCCCTGAAAAGCGTTCACAGCGTAGTCAATATGACGATTATTATCTCAGTGAGATTAAACGTATTTGGCAGGACAGCAAGTGCCGTTACGGTGCGCGTAAAGTCCGGCAGCAGATGAAATCTGACGGGTTAAAGGTTGCTCGCTGCACCGTAGAGCGGTTAATGCGACAGCATAGCATTCAAGGGGTTCGGCGCGGTAAGGGTAAGATTACCACTAATAGCCGTGATGACCAACTACGGGCTAATGACCTAGTCAATCGTAACTTTAGCGCTCATCGCCCTAACCAGCTGTGGGTGGCTGACTTTACCTATATCAAGACGACAAGCGGCTGGGTCTATACTGCTTTTATCATTGATGTGTTTGTCCGCGCTATTTGGGCTGGAAAGTATCGAATCGCATGAATACCGATATGGTGATGGCAGCGCTTAATCAAGCGATAGCGGATAGGAATAATCCTAAGGATGTCATTCATCATAGCGATCGAGGGGTTCAGTACTTATCTATTCGCTACACTGATAAGATGACTGACTGCGGCGTGATTGCTTCTGTTGGTGCAACAGGCGATTCATACGACAATGCATTGGCTGAAACGGTCAATGGGCTGTATGAGTCTGAGGTGATTCATTATTTGAAAGAGAGCTGGTCTGGTGTGAACGATGTTGAACTGGCAACCCTTGATGGGTAGATTGGTTTAACAAAATACGACTGCATAGCACAATTGGTTATGTATCACCTTTTGAATTTGAAAAGCGGATATGATAATTTAACCCTGTCAGGCATCGCTGCCTGACTCAAGTAAATCACTCTCCGATATAGTCGGGGCGGTTCAATACCTTAGAAAAATAAGTTGAGAGTGGGGTAGATAAAGTATACTTATAGAATTATTAAAACGTATATAAGTTAAAAAATCAATATAGCTATAGCTATAGCTATAGTTTAACTTTGTCTATATATTTAATTTTTAGTGAAATTTTGGTATAAATATGCAGCTTATATTCTTTGTAACTTTAAGTAAAGAACTTGAAGCAATAAATTTTTATGTGATTTATATAACTAAAAAACACAGAACTTTTAACTAACCATTATTCTATAAGCTTATCTTCAGGATTCTACTATGGAACAACTATTTAAAAAAATCATTAGCATCGTTGTATTATCGACTATTCTATTTGGTATATCTGCTTGTGCCATCACTGGTAACAGTAACAGCATTATCGATAACGATGGAGATAGCCGACGTGTTGGCAAAGTTGTATGGAATAACCAAGTAGATACTGATATTAATGCGATGCTAGCAAGACAAGTTACTACTGATAGTGCTCGACTGGTGTTCATTCGAAAAAACGATAATAACCCTGAGCAAACAAGTGCTAATATTGCAGTCAACAATAGATTTCAAGCCAGTCTCCAAGCTGGTAACTATACTGTCGTCAACTCATGCGTGGGTACCAATCAGCTTAGTGTCCATGCTACGGGATTTAAAAGCAATGATTTACTAGCCAACAAAAATACTTATCAGCTAGTGGGTGGTCGAACTTACTTCTTTGATGTTGAGATGGACGAAACAGGTCAAAGTACATTAAAACAATTAACGTCGAATGATGCATCACAAATACTCTCTAATAATCGTTATCAATCCCATCAAATTAGCCGTGTAGTTCCTAATTGTTCAGCGCCGTTGTAGCTACTCCAAGACCTGTGACACCGCCTCCAATGATACAACCAAAACCTCTTGTTTTAGAGAAAGCAGTCACTATCGATCTTGAAGTATTGTTTGAGACTGATAAAGCTATGGTAAACCCAGAGTACTACGCAGAATTGGCAGAATTGGCAAATTTATGATGCAGTATCCAAACACTATGACAACTATTGAAGGTCATACAGATAGTCGTGGTAGTGATAGCTACAACCAGCTCTATCACAGCGACGTGTCGATGCGGTAAGAGAAGTATTAATTACTCGCTTTCAGATTGCAGCTGAGCGCTTAAAAGTATTGGTTATGGCGAGTTAAAACCAAGAGCGAGTAATGATAGCGAGGAAGGTCGACAACTTAATCGTCGTGTGGTCGCTATTGTTGAAGAACTCTAAGCAATTATAGTCCTATTATCCTTTAGTGACTGACGTTACCAACTTAAAAGCAACTTAAGCGACACAATTTAAATTAAAAATTTTAGGAAGAATATGAATACTATTATCGTTAAGACTCATAATACCAATAGCACTGTTGATCAAGTGCAAGTAATTACAAAAGATGGCAAGCCTACAGTTATCGCTGCAGTAGATAAAGTTAATTATGAGTTTTACGATACGGCTATTGGCCGTGCTCCCAATCATATTATTACTAAGCGCATAAAGAATAATTTGCATATCTCATTCGAAGAAGAAGGGCAAGATAGCGATCTTATTATAGAAGGGTTCTATGACAGCTCAGATAGCGCGCTGCTCGGAATAGCTGAGAATGGAGAATATTATTATTATATTCCTGATACCGGCGAGACCTATGATTACGTCACTCAGCTAGCAATAGGTGATACGGAAGGTCAAGCATTAGGTGGTACTCAGTATATCGCAGCAGCAGGCTTACCTTGGTGGATACCTGCGGCAGCTAGTCTAGGGCTGATAGGCTTAGTTGCTGGTAGCAGTAGAGGTAAAGATAATGATAGTAAGCTAACTAACGATGATCCTATAGCAGTGAATGACAGCTACACGGTTGCTGAAGATGGTTCAGTCATCTTAACCCCACTCAAAGGTGACAGTGACATTGATGGCGATACGTTAAGTATCATCAACATTAATGGTACGGCACTGACCCCAGGGGTCGCGCAAAGCATTACCGTAGATAATGGCGTGGTCAAGATTGATATTAACGGCGCTATTACCTTTACCCCAGAAGCCAACTTTAATGGTCAAGTTGAATTTGACTACACCATCAGCGATGGCAAAGGCGGTACAGATACTGCTACAGAGACCATCACCGTCACAGCGGTCAATGATGCGCCTATAGCCAAGCCTGATAGCAATGTGTGGCAGAAGAGGTCACAGCAACTGGCAACGTGCTTGACAATGACACCGATATAGACAGCAGTACGCTTAACGTATCAGCGGCAAGCGTTGATGTAGATGGTAGTGGCACCCAAGTAGCGATCACTCTTGGCAGCGCCACCACTATCAGCGCTAATGGTAGCGCTATTGGCGTACTGACTTTAAATAGTGATGGCAGCTATAGCTTTGTTCCAGCAGCAGACTTTAATGGCACAGTCCCCACTGTTGATTACACCGTCACCGATAATGATGGCGGCACCGCTAGCAGCACCTTAGATATCGTTATCACCCCAGTGAATGATGCGCCTATAGCAGTGAATGACAGCTACACGGTGAATGAGGACGAATCCATAGCCCTCAATCCACTCAAAGGTGACAGTGACATTGATGGCGATACGTTAAGTATCACCTCGATCAATGGCACCGCGCTAACTGGCGCAGCGCAAGTCATTAGTGTGCCTAATGGTAGCGTCAGCATAGATAGCAATGGTGATATCAGCTTTACCCCAGAAGCCAACTTTAATGGTCAAGTTGAATTTGACTACACCATCAGCGATGGCAAAGGCGGTACAGATACTGCTACAGAGACCATCACCGTCACAGCGGTCAATGATGCGCCTATAGCCAAGCCTGATAGCAATCGTGTGGCAGAAGAGGTCACAGCAACTGGCAACGTGCTTGACAATGACACCGATATAGACAGCAGTACGCTTAACGTATCAGCGGCAAGCGTTGATGTAGATGGTAGTGGCACCCAAGTAGCGATCACTCTTGGCAGCGCCACCACTATCAGCGCTAATGGTAGCGCTATTGGCGTACTGACTTTAAATAGTGATGGCAGCTATAGCTTTGTTCCAGCAGCAGACTTTAATGGCACAGTCCCCACTGTTGATTACACCGTCACCGATAATGATGGCGGCACCGCTAGCAGCACCTTAGATATCGTTATCACCCCAGTGAATGATGCGCCTATAGCAGTGAATGACAGCTACACGGTGAATGAGGACGAATCCATAGCCCTCAATCCACTCAAAGGTGACAGTGACATTGATGGCGATACGTTAAGCATCATCAACATTAATGGTACGGCACTGACCCCAGGGGTCGCGCAAAGCATTACCGTAGATAATGGCGTGGTCAAGATTGATATTAACGGCGCTATTACCTTTACCCCAGAAGCCAACTTTAATGGTCAAGTTGAATTTGACTACACCATCAGCGATGGCAAAGGCGGTACAGATACTGCTACAGAGACCATCACCGTCACAGCGGTCAATGATGCGCCTATAGCCAAGCCTGATAGCAATCGTGTGGCAGAAGAGGTCACAGCAACTGGCAACGTGCTTGACAATGACACCGATATAGACAGCAGTACGCTTAACGTATCAGCGGCAAGCGTTGATGTAGATGGTAGTGGCACCCAAGTAGCGATCACTCTTGGCAGCGCCACCACTATCAGCGCTAATGGTAGCGCTATTGGCGTACTGACTTTAAATAGTGATGGCAGCTATAGCTTTGTTCCAGCAGCAGACTTTAATGGCACAGTCCCCACTGTTGATTACACCGTCACCGATAATGATGGCGGCACCGCTAGCAGCACCTTAGATATCGTTATCACCCCAGTGAATGATGCGCCTATAGCAGTGAATGACAGCTACACGGTGAATGAGGACGAATCCATAGCCCTCAATCCACTCAAAGGTGACAGTGACATTGATGGCGATACGTTAAGTATCACCTCGATCAATGGCACCGCGCTAACTGGCGCAGCGCAAGTCATTAGTGTGCCTAATGGTAGCGTCAGCATAGATAGCAATGGTGGTATCAGCTTTACCCCAGAAGCCAACTTTAATGGTCAAGTTGAATTTGACTACACCATCAGCGATGGCAAAGGCGGTACAGATACTGCTACAGAGACCATCACCGTCACAGCGGTCAATGATGCGCCTATAGCCAAGCCTGATAGCAATCGTGTGGCAGAAGAGGTCACAGCAACTGGCAACGTGCTTGACAATGACACCGATATAGACAGCAGTACGCTTAACGTATCAGCGGCAAGCGTTGATGTAGATGGTAGTGGCACCCAAGTAGCGATCACTCTTGGCAGCGCCACCACTATCAGCGCTAATGGTAGCGCTATTGGCGTACTGACTTTAAATAGTGATGGCAGCTATAGCTTTGTTCCAGCAGCAGACTTTAATGGCACAGTCCCCACTGTTGATTACACCGTCACCGATAATGATGGCGGCACCGCTAGCAGCACCTTAGATATCGTTATCACCCCAGTGAATGATGCACCGATTGCGGTGAATGACAGCTACACGGTTGCTGAAGATGGTTCAGTCATCTTAACCCCACTCAAAGGTGACAGCGACATTGATGGCGATACGTTAAGTATCACCTCGATCAATGGCACCGCGCTAACTGGCGCAGCGCAAGTCATTAGTGTGCCTAATGGTAGCGTCAGCATAGATAGCAATGGTGGTATCAGCTTTACCCCAGAAGCCAACTTTAATGGTCAAGTTGAATTTGACTACACCATCAGCGATGGCAAAGGCGGTACAGATACTGCTACAGAGACCATCACCGTCACAGCGGTCAATGATGCGCCTATAGCCAAGCCTGATAGCAATCGTGTGGCAGAAGAGGTCACAGCAACTGGCAACGTGCTTGACAATGACACCGATATAGACAGCAGTACGCTTAACGTATCAGCGGCAAGCGTTGATGTAGATGGTAGTGGCACCCAAGTAGCGATCACTCTTGGCAGCGCCACCACTATCAGCGCTAATGGTAGCGCTATTGGCGTACTGACTTTAAATAGTGATGGCAGCTATAGCTTTGTTCCAGCAGCAGACTTTAATGGCACAGTCCCCACTGTTGATTACACCGTCACCGATAATGATGGCGGCACCGCTAGCAGCACCTTAGATATCGTTATCACCCCAGTGAATGATGCGCCTATAGCAGTGAATGACAGCTACACGGTGAATGAGGACGAATCCATAGCCCTCAATCCACTCAAAGGTGACAGTGACATTGATGGCGATACGTTAAGTATCACCTCGATCAATGGCACCGCGCTAACTGGCGCAGCGCAAGTCATTAGTGTGCCTAATGGTAGCGTCAGCATGGATAGCAATGGTGGTATCAGCTTTACCCCAGAAGCCAACTTTAATGGTCAAGTTGAATTTGACTACACCATCAGCGATGGCAAAGGCGGTACAGATACTGCTACAGAGACCATCACCGTCACGGCGGTCAATGATGCACCGATTGCGGTGAATGACAGCTACACGGTTGCTGAAGATGGTTCAGTCATCTTAACCCCACTCAAAGGTGACAGCGACATTGATGGCGATACGTTAAGTATCACCTCGATCAATGGCACCGCGCTAACTGGCGCAGCGCAAGTCATTAGTGTGCCTAATGGTAGCGTCAGCATAGATAGCAATGGTGGTATCAGCTTTACCCCAGAAGCCAACTTTAATGGTCAAGTTGAATTTGACTACACCATCAGCGATGGCAAAGGCGGTACAGATACTGCTACAGAGACCATCACCGTCACAGCGGTCAATGATGCGCCTATAGCCAAGCCTGATAGCAATCGTGTGGCAGAAGAGGTCACAGCAACTGGCAACGTGCTTGACAATGACACCGATATAGACAGCAGTACGCTTAACGTATCAGCGGCAAGCGTTGATGTAGATGGTAGTGGCACCCAAGTAGCGATCACTCTTGGCAGCGCCACCACTATCAGCGCTAATGGTAGCGCTATTGGCGTACTGACTTTAAATAGTGATGGCAGCTATAGCTTTGTTCCAGCAGCAGACTTTAATGGCACAGTCCCCACTGTTGATTACACCGTCACCGATAATGATGGCGGCACCGCTAGCAGCACCTTAGATATCGTTATCACCCCAGTGAATGATGCGCCTATAGCAGTGAATGACAGCTACACGGTGAATGAGGACGAATCCATAGCCCTCAATCCACTCAAAGGTGACAGTGACATTGATGGCGATACGTTAAGCATCATCAACATTAATGGTACGGCACTGACCCAGGGGTCGCGCAAAGCATTACCGTAGATAATGGCGTGGTCAAGATTGATATTAACGGCGCTATTACCTTTACCCCAGAAGCCAACTTTAATGGTCAAGTTGAATTTGACTACACCATCAGCGATGGCAAAGGCGGTACAGATACTGCTACATAGACCATCACCGTCACAGCGGTCAATGATGCACCGATTGCGGTGAATGACAGCTACACGTTGCTGAAGATGGTTCTCATCTTAACCCTCAAGGTGCACGCATTGATGCGCTACGTTAGTATCACCTCTATCATGGCACCGCGCTAACTGGCGCAGCGCAAGTCATTAGTGTGCCTAATGGTAGCGTCAGCATAGATAGCAATGGTGGTATCAGCTTTACCCCAGAAGCCAACTTTAATGGTCAAGTTGAATTTGACTACACCATCAGCGATGGCAAAGGCGGTACAGATACTGCTACAGAGACCATCACCGTCACAGCGGTCAATGATGCGCCTATAGCCAAGCCTGATAGCAATCGTGTGGCAGAAGAGGTCACAGCAACTGGCAACGTGCTTGACAATGACACCGATATGACAGCATACGCTTAACGTATCAGCGGCAAGCGTTGATGTAGATGGTAGTGGCACCCAAGTAGCGATCACTCTTGGCAGCGCCACCACTATCAGCGCTAATGGTAGCGCTATTGGCGTACTGACTTTAAAGTGATGGCAGCTATAGCTTTGTTCCAGCAGCAGACTTTAATGGCACAGTCCCCACTGTTGATTACACCGTCACCGATAATGATGGCGGCACCGCTAGCAGCACCTTAGATATCGTTATCACCCCAGTGAATGATGCGCCTATAGCATGAATGACAGCTACACGGTGAATGAGGACGAATCCATAGCCCTCAATCCACTCAAAGGTGACAGTGACATTGATGGCGATACGTTAAGCATCATCAACATTAATGGTACGGCACTGACCCCAGGGGTCGCGCAAAGCATTACCGTAGATAATGGCGTGGTCAAGATTGATATTAACGGCGCTATTACCTTTACCCCAGAAGCCAACTTTAATGGTCAAGTTGAATTTGACTACACCATCAGCGATGGCAAAGGCGGTACAGATACTGCTACAGAGACCATCACCGTCACAGCGGTCAATGATGCGCCTATTGCAGTGAATGACAGCTACACCGTAGTTGAAGATGGCTCAGTCATCTTGACACCGCTCAATGGTGACAGCGATATTGATGGCGATACGTTAAGTATCACCTCGATCAATGGTGAGTCGATGCCAGTGCTTGGCACCGCCAAAGACATTACTGTAGACAATGGTATGATCAGCGTAGATACTGCTGGCGTCATCACCTTCACCCCAAATGCCAACTTTAATGGCAGCGTGAGCTTCCCGTACACCATCAGCGATGGCAAAGGCGGTACAGATACTGCTACAGAGACCATCACCGTCACGGCGGTCAATGATGCACCGATTGCGGTGAATGACAGCTACACGGTTGCTGAAGATGGTTCAGTCATCTTAACCCCACTCAAAGGTGACAGCGACATTGATGGCGATACGTTAAGTATCACCTCGATCAATGGCACCGCGCTAACTGGCGCAGCGCAAGTCATTAGTGTGCCTAATGGTAGCGTCAGCATAGATAGCAATGGTGGTATCAGCTTTACCCCAGAAGCCAACTTTAATGGTCAAGTTGAATTGACTACACCATCAGCGATGGCAAAGGCGGTACAGATACTGCTACAGAGACCATCACCGTCACAGCGGTCAATGATGCGCCTATAGCCAAGCCTGATAGCAATCGTGTGGCAGAAGAGGTCACAGCAACTGGCAACGTGCTTGACAATGACACCGATATAGACAGCAGTACGCTTAACGTATCAGCGGCAAGCGTTGATGTAGATGGTAGTGGCACCCAAGTAGCGATCACTCTTGGCAGCGCCACCACTATCAGCGCTAATGGTAGCGATTGGCGTACTGACTTTAAATAGTGATGGCAGCTATAGCTTTGTTCCAGCAGCAGACTTTAATGGCACAGTCCCCACTGTTGATTACACCGTCACCGATAATGATGGCGGCACCGCTAGCAGCACCTTAGATATCGTTATCACCCCAGTGAATGATGCGCCTATAGCAGTGAATGACAGCTACACGGTGAATGAGGACGAATCCATAGCCCTCAATCCACTCAAAGGTGACAGTGACATTGATGGCGATACGTTAAGCATCATCAACATTAATGGTACGGCACTGACCCCAGGGGTCGCGCAAAGCATTACCGTAGATAATGGCGTGGTCAAGATTGATATTAACGGCGCTATTACCTTTACCCCAGAAGCCAACTTTAATGGTCAAGTTGAATTTGACTACACCATCAGCGATGGCAAAGGCGGTACAGATACTGCTACAGAGACCATCACCGTCACAGCGGTCAATGATGCGCCTATTGCAGTGAATGACAGCTACACCGTAGTTGAAGATGGCTCAGTCATCTTGACACCGCTCAATGGTGACAGCGATATTGATGGCGATACGTTAAGTATCACCTCGATCAATGGTGAGTCGATGCCAGTGCTTGGCACCGCCAAAGACATTACTGTAGACAATGGTATGATCAGCGTAGATACTGCTGGCGTCATCACCTTCACCCCAAATGCCAACTTTAATGGCAGCGTGAGCTTCCCGTACACCATCAGCGATGGCAAAGGCGGTACAGATACTGCTACAGAGACCATCACCGTCACGGCGGTCAATGATGCACCGATTGCGGTGAATGACAGCTACACGGTTGCTGAAGATGGTTCAGTCATCTTAACCCCACTCAAAGGTGACAGCGACATTGATGGCGATACGTTAAGTATCACCTCGATCAATGGCACCGCGCTAACTGGCGCAGCGCAAGTCATTAGTGTGCCTAATGGTAGCGTCAGCATAGATAGCAATGGTGGTATCAGCTTTACACCCCAGAAGCCAACTTAAATGGTCAAGTTGAATTTGACTACACCATCAGCGATGGCAAAGGCGGTACAGATACTGCTACAGAGACCATCACCGTCACAGCGGTCAATGATGCGCCTATAGCCAAGCCTGATAGCAATCGTGTGGCAGAAGAGGTCACAGCAACTGGCAACGTGCTTGACAATGACACCGATATAGACAGCAGTACGCTTAACGTATCAGCGGCAAGCGTTGATAGATGGTAGTGGCACCCAAGTAGCGATCACTCTTGGCAGCGCCACCACTATCAGCGCTAATGGTAGCGCTATTGGCGTACTGACTTTAAATAGTGATGGCAGCTATAGCTTTGTTCCAGCAGCAGACTTTAATGGCACAGTCCCCACTGTTGATTACACCGTCACCGATAATGATGGCGGCACCGCTAGCAGCACCTTAGATATCGTTATCACCCCAGTGAATGATGCGCCTATAGCAGTGAATGACAGCTACACGGTGAATGAGGACGAATCCATAGCCCTCAATCCACTCAAAGGTGACAGTGACATTGATGGCGATACGTTAAGCATCATCAACATTAATGGTACGGCACTGACCCCAGGGGTCGCGCAAAGCATTACCGTAGATAATGGCGTGGTCAAGATTGATATTAACGGCGCTATTACCTTTACCCCAGAAGCCAACTTTAATGGTCAAGTTGAATTTGACTACACCATCAGCGATGGCAAAGGCGGTACAGATACTGCTACAGAGACCATCACCGTCACAGCGGTCAATGATGCGCCTATAGCCAAGCCTGATAGCAATCGTGTGGCAGAAGAGGTCACAGCAACTGGCAACGTGCTTGACAATGACACCGATATAGACAGCAGTACGCTTAACGTATCAGCGGCAAGCGTTGATGTAGATGTAGTGGCACCCAAGTAGCGATCACTCTTGGCAGCGCCACCACTATCAGCGCTAATGGTAGCGCTATTGGCGTACTGACTTTAAATAGTGATGGCAGCTATAGCTTTGTTCCAGCAGCAGACTTTAATGGCACAGTCCCCACTGTTGATTACACCGTCACCGATAATGATGGCGGCACCGCTAGCAGCACCTTAGATATCGTTATCACCCCAGTGAATGATGCACCGATTGCGGTGAATGACAGCTACACGGTTGCTGAAGATGGTTCAGTCATCTTAACCCCACTCAAAGGTGACAGCGACATTGATGGCGATACGTTAAGTATCACCTCGATCAATGGCACCGCGCTAACTGGCGCAGCGCAAGTCATTAGTGTGCCTAATGGTAGCGTCAGCATAGATAGCAATGGTGGTATCAGCTTTACCCCAGAAGCCAACTTTAATGGTCAAGTTGAATTTGACTACACCATCAGCGATGGCAAAGGCGGTACAGATACTGCTACAGAGACCATCACCGTCACAGCGGTCAATGATGCGCCTATAGCCAAGCCTGATAGCAATCGTGTGGCAGAAGAGGTCACAGCAACTGGCAACGTGCTTGACAATGACACCGATATAGACAGCAGTACGCTTAACGTATCAGCGGCAAGCGTTGATGTAGATGGTAGTGGCACCCAAGTAGCGATCACTCTTGGCAGCGCCACCACTATCAGCGCTAATGGTAGCGCTATTGGCGTACTGACTTTAAATAGTGATGGCAGCTATAGCTTTGTTCCAGCAGCAGACTTTAATGGCACAGTCCCCACTGTTGATTACACCGTCACCGATAATGATGGCGGCACCGCTAGCAGCACCTTAGATATCGTTATCACCCCAGTGAATGATGCGCCTATAGCAGTGAATGACAGCTACACGGTGAATGAGGACGAATCCATAGCCCTCAATCCACTCAAAGGTGACAGTGACATTGATGGCGATACGTTAAGTATCACCTCGATCAATGGCACCGCGCTAACTGGCGCAGCGCAAGTCATTAGTGTGCCTAATGGTAGCGTCAGCATAGATAGCAATGGTGGTATCAGCTTTACCCCAGAGCCAACTTTAATGTCAAGTTGAATTTGACTACACCATCAGCGATGGCAAAGGCGGTACAGATACTGCTACAGAGACCATCACCGTCACGGCGGTCAATGATGCACCGATTGCGGTGAATGACAGCTACACGGTTGCTGAAGATGGTTCAGTCATCTTAACCCCACTCAAAGGTGACAGCGACATTGATGGCGATACGTTAAGTATCACCTCGATCAATGGCACCGCGCTAACTGGCGCAGCGCAAGTCATTAGTGTGCCTAATGGTAGCGTCAGCATAGATAGCAATGGTGGTATCAGCTTTACCCCAGAAGCCAACTTTAATGGTCAAGTTGAATTTGACTACACCATCAGCGATGGCAAAGGCGTACAGATACTGCTACAGAGACCATCACCGTCACAGCGGTCAATGATGCGCCTATAGCCAAGCCTGATAGCAATCGTGTGGCAGAAGAGGTCACAGCAACTGGCAACGTGCTTGACAATGACACCGATATAGACAGCAGTACGCTTAACGTATCAGCGGCAAGCGTTGATGTAGATGGTAGTGGCACCCAAGTAGCGATCACTCTTGGCAGCGCCACCACTATCAGCGCTAATGGTAGCGCTATTGGCGTACTGACTTTAAATAGTGATGGCAGCTATAGCTTTGTTCCAGCAGCACTTTAATGGCACAGTCCCCACTGTTGATTACACCGTCACCGATAATGATGGCGGCACCGCTAGCAGCACCTTAGATATCGTTATCACCCCAGTGAATGATGCGCCTATAGCAGTGAATGACAGCTACACGGTGAATGAGGACGAATCCATAGCCCTCAATCCACTCAAAGGTGACAGTGACATTGATGGCGATACGTTAAGTATCACCTCGATCAATGGCACCGCGCTAACTGGCGCGCAAGTCATTAGTGTGCCTAATGGTAGCGTCAGCATGGATAGCAATGGTGGTATCAGCTTTACCCCAGAAGCCAACTTTAATGGTCAAGTTGAATTTGACTACACCATCAGCGATGGCAAAGGCGGTACAGATACTGCTACAGAGACCATCACCGTCACGGCGGTCAATGATGCACCGATTGCGGTGAATGACAGCTACACGGTTGCTGAAGATGGTTCAGTCATCTTAACCCCACTCAAAGGTGACAGCGACATTGATGGCGATACGTTAAGTATCACCTCGATCAATGGCACCGCGCTAACTGGCGCAGCGCAAGTCATTAGTGTGCCTAATGGTAGCGTCAGCATAGATAGCAATGGTGGTATCAGCTTTACCCCAGAAGCCAACTTTAATGGTCAAGTTGAATTTGACTACACCATCAGCGATGGCAAAGGCGGTACAGATACTGCTACAGAGACCATCACCGTCACAGCGGTCAATGATGCGCCTATAGCCAAGCCTGATAGCAATCGTGTGGCAGAAGAGGTCACAGCAACTGGCAACGTGCTTGACAATGACACCGATATAGACAGCAGTACGCTTAACGTATCAGCGGCAAGCGTTGATGTAGATGGTAGTGGCACCCAAGTAGCGATCACTCTTGGCAGCGCCACCACTATCAGCGCTAATGGTAGCGCTATTGGCGTACTGACTTTAAATAGTGATGGCAGCTATAGCTTTGTTCCAGCAGCAGACTTTAATGGCACAGTCCCCACTGTTGATTACACCCGTCACCGATAATGATGGCGGCACCGCTAGCAGCACCTTAGATATCGTTATCACCCCAGTGAATGATGCGCCTATAGCAGTGAATGACAGCTACACGGTGAATGAGGACGAATCCATAGCCCTCAATCCACTCAAAGGTGACAGTGACATTGATGGCGATACGTTAAGCATCATCAACATTAATGGTACGGCACTGACCCCAGGGGTCGCGCAAAGCATTACCGTAGATAATGGCGTGGTCAAGATTGATATTAACGGCGCTATTACCTTTACCCCAGAAGCCAACTTTAATGGTCAAGTTGAATTTGACTACACCATCAGCGATGGCAAAGGCGGTACAGATACTGCTACAGAGACCATCACCGTCACAGCGGTCAATGATGCGCCTATTGCAGTGAATGACAGCTACACCGTAGTTGAAGATGGCTCAGTCATCTTGACACCGCTCAATGGTGACAGCGATATTGATGGCGATACGTTAAGTATCACCTCGATCAATGGTGAGTCGATGCCAGTGCTTGGCACCGCCAAAGACATTACTGTAGACAATGGTATGATCAGCGTAGATACTGCTGGCGTCATCACCTTCACCCCAAATGCCAACTTTAATGGCAGCGTGAGCTTCCCGTACACCATCAGCGATGGCAAAGGCGGTACAGATACTGCTACAGAGACCATCACCGTCACGGCGGTCAATGATGCACCGATTGCGGTGAATGACAGCTACACGGTTGCTGAAGATGGTTCAGTCATCTTAACCCCACTCAAAGGTGACAGCGACATTGATGGCGATACGTTAAGTATCACCTCGATCAATGGCACCGCGCTAACTGGCGCAGCGCAAGTCATTAGTGTGCCTAATGGTAGCGTCAGCATAGATAGCAATGGTGGTATCAGCTTTACCCCAGAAGCCAACTTTAATGGTCAAGTTGAATTTGACTACACCATCAGCGATGGCAAAGGCGGTACAGATACTGCTACAGAGACCATCACCGTCACAGCGGTCAATGATGCGCCTATAGCCAAGCCTGATAGCAATCGTGTGGCAGAAGAGGTCACAGCAACTGGCAACGTGCTTGACAATGACACCGATATAGACAGCAGTACGCTTAACGTATCAGCGGCAAGCGTTGATGTAGATGGTAGTGGCACCCAAGTAGCGATCACTCTTGGCAGCGCCACCACTATCAGCGCTAATGGTAGCGCTATTGGCGTACTGACTTTAAATAGTGATGGCAGCTATAGCTTTGTTCCAGCAGCAGACTTTAATGGCACAGTCCCCACTGTTGATTACACCGTCACCGATAATGATGGCGGCACCGCTAGCAGCACCTTAGATATCGTTATCACCCCAGTGAATGATGCGCCTATAGCAGTGAATGACAGCTACACGGTGAATGAGGACGAATCCATAGCCCTCAATCCACTCAAAGGTGACAGTGACATTGATGGCGATACGTTAAGCATCATCAACATTAATGGTACGGCACTGACCCCAGGGGTCGCGCAAAGCATTACCGTAGATAATGGCGTGGTCAAGATTGATATTAACGGCGCTATTACCTTTACCCCAGAAGCCAACTTTAATGGTCAAGTTGAATTTGACTACACCATCAGCGATGGCAAAGGCGGTACAGATACTGCTACAGAGACCATCACCGTCACAGCGGTCAATGATGCGCCTATTGCAGTGAATGACAGCTACACCGTAGTTGAAGATGGTTCAGTCATCTTGACACCGCTCAATGGTGACAGCGATATTGATGGCGATACGTTAAGTATCACCTCGATCAATGGTGAGTCGATGCCAGTGCTTGGCACCGCCAAAGACATTACTGTAGACAATGGTATGATCAGCGTAGATACTGCTGGCGTCATCACCTTCACCCCAAATGCCAACTTTAATGGCAGCGTGAGCTTCCCGTACACCATCAGCGATGGCAAAGGCGGTACAGATACTGCTACAGAGACCATCACCGTCACGGCGGTCAATGATGCACCGATTGCGGTGAATGACAATAGCAATGGTATAAGTGGACAGCCAACTACCATTAACGTTATTAGCAATGACGCGGATCTTGAAAGTAATATTGATCCAAAAACAGTTAAGCTTATTGATTCTTTAGGTAATGAGGTTACAAGTTTAGTAGTCAAAGGTGAGGGCACTTGGACGGTTAATGTTACGACAGGTGCTGTCACCTTTACTCCTGTTAGCAACTTTAATTCTGATCCAACACCTGTCAAATATGTGGTATCTGACACTGGTGGTCTAAAATCCAATCAAGCAACCATTACTTTGGATTATCCGAATCTAAATCCTAATGCCAATCCTGATTCCAAAACCCTTACAGAAGATCTAGGATCATATAACGTAACTGGTAACGTATTAACTAACGATAATCTAGGCAATACGCCAACTCAAGACCTTACTTGGGGTAGTGAAACTGCCAATTATGGTAGCGTTACCAAAAATGCTGATGGCTCATATAGTTATACCTTGAACAATGCCAGTGCAAACGTACAAGCGCTTGCTAAAGATCAGGAAGTAACGGAAGTCTTTACCTATACTATTACCGATCAAGATGGTCAGACCTCAACTTCAAGTCTTACTATCACCATAACAGGTACTAACGATAGACCTGTTATTACTAATGGTGCTAAACCCGCTGCTGGTGTTATCGATTCCAAACAGATTGTAGAGCAGACGGATAAGATATCTATTACTCAATCAGGGATGATCAACTTCACTGATGTAGATACGACTGATATCTTAACCCTTAATTATGTAAAAGCTAAGAATCAGTTCAGTTATGGTAGTGGTAATACTTTGACTTCCTTGACTAATGCGCAAAAGACAGCATTAGAGAACATATTTTCTGTAACTAAAACTGATAATAGCTCAGGTAATTGGAATATTAATGCGTCCAGTACCGCACTTGATTTTATTCCTGTAGGACAAAGCGTTACTATTCGTTATGCCGTACAAGTCAATGATGGTAAGGGTATCACGACCGTTGCTAATGGTAATGAGCTTAGCAGCAGTAGCGTACGCTATGTTGAGGTCACTATTACTGGTACTAATGACAATCCGATTTTGGTCAATGATACAGCCCGTATTCAAGAAGATAATTTACTTGCCGCTAATCTGTTTAGCAATGATACAAACGATATTGATTTTGGCGAAAAATTAACGGTAGAGTCTTATTCTATCAATGGTACGTCCTATCTAGTAACCGTGACCACAGGCAGTAACACAGCCAAAGATGTCACTATAGATACGGTTAAGATAGGTAGCATCGTTATTAATAGTGATGGCAGCTATACTTTCACCCCAGTGGCTAACTTCAGTGGAAAGTTCCTGAGATCACAGTACAAGTATCAAACGGCTTAGCTAGCACCAATCCTAATCGATTCAATGGTGAGGAGAAGCTCAATATTACCGTCGATCCAGTATCGGATGGACCTGGTCTCACGGCAGTTAGCGTCTCAACGCCTGAGGATACAAAAGTCGCGCTAGGACTAAAAGCACCTACGATCACGGACAAGACTGACCTCGATGGGACTAGCAACTTTACTGATAATCCAGAACGTATTGGCTTAATTACCTTAAGTGGCGTTCCTAATGGCGCAGTATTGAGTTATGGTAGTACCAGCTTTACCTCAACAGGTAACAATATCACCGTACTAATAAGTGACTTTGTGACCGAAGGTAAAATCATTAGTAACCCTGGTACACCAACTATTACGATGACTAAGGCTGAGTTTGAGGGACTAGAATTAACTCCGCCTAGAGACAATGCTACGAACATCTCTATCAATATGTCCGCCACAGAATTTGAGGTGGATAATGTGGTAGTGTGATTAAGGTAGATAGTAATGGAACTATAGTGACTACAGGAGGCAACGCCATTGCAGGGGCTACTACTACGGTCAAAGTTAATGTCGATGTTCAAGCGGTGACAGATAGCGCTACTAACAACGCAAGCGGCGACGATGCTAGCAGTTTTAGCTACCAGTCAGGTGCAGGGGTCGTTGATAGGACTTTGACCGTTACTCGTACAGAAAATGAATTTGTTGCACTGCCGATAACAACTACCTTTGGTGACTTAGTAGGCGGTACTGGTAATAAAGAGACTTATGGCTTTGTACTAAAAGGCTTAAACCCTGGCGCAATCGTTGAGTTTACGCCTGCGGGCAGCAGTACAGCAACGCTCTATACGGTTGATGCTACTGGTCAATTATTAATCGGCGCTACCCAAAACGGTAGTGGTGCTATTACTGGGACTAGTCTAGTTGCCGCAGGCGGTACTATGCCAAAAATCAGTATTAAGTCAGCAGAGTATGATTCAAAAGATATGAGCGGTATTACCGTATCGCTATACACTCAAGATCATGATGCTGACTCTGATCTTAACTCAACTCTTACTGGTATTCAGAAAGATGCCTCTATAGAGCTGATTGGTACAGTGAATGTCAACCTAACGGTTACGCCAGTAGCGGGTCAAGTCGCGATAACCTCTAACGCGATTAGTACAACAGAAGATACAGCGGTTACCCTTGATACCTTTGGCTTCAGAGTGCTTGATGATAAATCAGGTACTAACAGCACTAACCCTGAGACTATCACAAAGATTGAGTTTACATTGTTAGAAGGGTGGACCTATACCAATACTAGCGGCAGCACAGTAGGGGCAGCAGGCGGTACCACGATTAGTATAGATACTTCTAGTGTGACTAACCTCAATACCTTCTTAGGGGGATTATCTATTAAGCCGCCAGCGCAGTCCTCAAAAGATGCGAGTTTTGTGTTCAAAGTAACCAGCAAAGACATCGATGATGATGGCGGTGTTAACGTAGAAACTACAACGACGCTACCCGCTAAAAAAGTAACCGTCACTCCCGTTGCCGAAGTGGTTGGTGGACGTACTGATAGTGATGCGATAGATGATTTGACTATTAATCCAAATCATACCTATACAGCTAAGGCTAATGAGGACGCATCATTTAATCTTGGTACCAACGGTAGCTTTAGATTACAAACGGGTTGGTCAAATCAAGATGATACCGTCAACTTTGGTCAAGAGTCTCATACCGCTAACCCTAAAGATTCAGAAGAGACTTATGCTCACTTAAGCTTTGGCAATAAGGTAGATGGCGTAGGTGGTGTGTTTACGTCAGTAGTGGGTGCTGTCTTTAGTTATACCAAAATAGCGTAGTCATAAACCTGACCGATAATGGTTCAGGGGTGGATATTCCAGCGGCTTATCTAAACAGCGTCACTGTCAAGCCACCATTGAACTATAGTGATTACAACTTAGCGAGTGGCGCTAGTACAGTCGTAAAAGTCCAAGCAAAAACTATCGACTATGATGAAGATACAGGAGCCAGTACTACGCCAGTAGTTAGTGGTGAGAGCTATCTAACCTTTGTAGTCAAAGGAGTAGCTGATCCAACGACATTAGCGGTTTCTCCTGCTATTGGTAATGAGGATCAAGCAATAGTCGGCGGTAATAAGCGTGATACTGCTGCCAATATGAGTACTGATATCAATCCTGCTGCGGGTATTCCATTAAAGATTACCCCAAGCTCACGGGATAATGATGGTTCTGAGACTTATAATGTGACTATCAGTGATATCCCAGTAGGAGCGAAGCTATATATTGATAATGGCACGACGATAACCGAAGTCTCTATCACAAGTGGTTCTGTAACCATCAATGACTATACGAATGCTGTAAAGAATCTATATCTCGTCCCAGCTGAGAATTAGTGGTACTGTAGCACTAAAAGTATCCTCAACTAGTACAGAAATCGATGGTGACATTAGTGCGCCAAGTCCGCAGCTGACCCTATCTGTAAAAGTTAATGGTAAGGCTGATACTATCTCCAATGATAGCCTAAAAGTGATGACTGATAATGGCAAAAATTATAATTATGTCACTGATGAGGTGACGGTAGATGGTACCAGCACTATCGCAATGTCGAGTCTATTCGCTAATGTTAGTAATATAAATCCTTATGATAATGGCTCGCCAACAGCGGAACAGGTTGTTTATAGCGTTAAAGGATTGCCTGCAGGTTTTGACTTGTCAGGTGCAGGCGTTACCTTCTTGGGAGGTAGTGGTACAGGACGAGTATGGTCAGTCACTCTAGAAGCCCTAAAAGATAACACGGCTCAATTAAAAGTACCTAATAACTTTGCTGGTGACGTTAATTTTACTATTACGGGTACAACTACAGAGACAGGATCAGGAAACAGTGCTAGTCATGGTACCAAACCAGTCTCTATCTTAATAAAACCAGATGCCGCCGATAGTAAAATGAATAATCCGCAAATCATTGCCACTGAAGATTTGTGGACTACCATAAATTTCAAAACTGCTTTTGAGAGCAATGATACGGTGAATGTCGCTAACAAAGCGTCAGGTTATGAGGCGTTAGAGACGATCATCATCTCTGCTGATTTCTTAGCGAATGATTTGCTGTTACAGCTAGATGGTACTGGTGTGACACTTACTGCTGGTCAAAATTTACTATTAATGCCAGCCAAAAAGTGGAGTTTAAATATGATAATGATAAGTTGCATAGTGATAATTCTATCGATATTCCGTTTAGCTATACGTATACCGATAGTACAACACTAGTTGATGGATCAGTTATTAATACTACTTCACCAGTTATTAACGGCCAACTAGTCAATATAACTTTCCAAGCAGTCACTGACCAGCCATTCATCACCCTGAGCTCAACAGACAATACCATTAATAACAGCGGGATGATACTTTATCGGTAACCGTCGCTATGAATTCACCAGATAAAGATGGTTCAGAGAGCTTTACCCGTTTAGAGGTCACAGATGTCCCTGAAGGACTGATTGTAGTAGGGGGTATACTGTCAGATAGTATATGGTATGTTGATATACCAAATACAGCTATTGCTACCAGTTCAGCGACCTACCAGCTGGTATTGGAGCTTAATAAAACCAGCCCTAACATTCCTGAAGGTACGTTCGCGATTAAGGTAACTGGCGTCACCCAAGATATCAATGGAGACGGTCGTGATGGTGGGGAAGCGCGTGCTACTCAAACTATTAATATCGTTCTGGACTAGACCTACTGATGAAAGTAATGACCCTACTAATACGGCTACGTTGATTAATAATTTTGGCAAAGAGCCAACCGCACCATCACAGTCAAACGAGGATGCCAGTATATTATTGGGCAATATATTAAACGCCACCTTGGTCTCTGGTCTCTCAAAACCCGTAATCGCTTATACTTTCTTTATCAGTGATCTACCAGCAGGTACTGCGGTACAGAGCAGTAGTGGTGATGTTAGCATACAACAAGTCAATGGAATATATCTTATTGAAGTTAAAGAAGCCAGTAACCTCACTCCAGAACAGGCGCTTGACACCATTACAGTGACACCACCGCTCAACTTTAGTACCAACGTATCTGGAGCCAATCAGGATATTACTTTTGATGTGATATTTACCGCTTTGGATAGTGATGGTCGTGAGGATGTAACTACAATAAATGATGTTAAGGTCACAATAAAGCCACTAACTGATCCAATGGATGCCGCTGGTAAAAACACGGTCATACAGACCGCTGAAGATACTACTGTTAATATTAATATTAACTTAAAGAATAAAGCAGATGGCGATTATGTACAGCTTATCGATGGCAAGTTGTATATCCAACTTAATGAGACCCAGCTAGTCACAGGTACTGGGCCTGCTGGAGTATTGACTGACGCTAGTGGTAATGTGTTACTACCAGTTACATTATTAGCTAATGCTGTTGGTAATATCCCTGCTGGCACTTATTATGTTTTAAATATGGCAGATACTGATAGTTCTGTGAATGGTATAAATCCACCAGATAATATCACGATTAAATATACTCCTGCTGAAAACGCAGATGGTACCGCCAATATTAAGGTATATACCGCGCACAAAGAAGTCAGTGATATCGCAGGACATGATAGCGGTACGCTAACCTATGAGCATACTTATAATGTCAGTGTATCAAAGCAGCCTGATAATCTTAAAATAACCAGTAGTACCGATGGCTCTAGCGCGGTAGCTATTGGTAATGAGGATAGCTTCATTGCTATCAATTATAAAATCACTAATATCGATGAAGGCGATACGGCAGCTGCTATTAGTCTGGATAATATTCCAGATGGCTATGTGGTGTACTACACCAATAACAGCGGAGTGAAAGTAATTGCCAATAATAACGGTGACATAGATAGTGATGGCAATAACTTATGGTCAATAAACACTTCTAATTTAGGAGCAGCTGTTAATGGCGAGACTAGCAATATATTCATCAAGCCTCCTGAAAATATTAGTGGTACTGCTATAACAGGTATCGAGATAAAAGTTATTCATAATAGTGGTAGCATCAGCGATCCACTGATTATCGATCTTGATATCATACCTATCGCTGATGGCGTGACTTTTGACCCTACAACCATATTAGGCTCTCAAGGTAAGTGGGCACTACTGAATCTAAATGCTAGTATGATAGACGTAGATGGTAGTGAAACCGTGACCATGGTTATCACAGACAATGGCACAGCATTAACCGATGATGTGCTACGCTTTAGAGTCAAGAGTGATCCTAACGCTGTTCTTGATATCACTTGGAATGGTAATAGCTATACCATAACGGGAATCAAGCCTGAGCAAATCAATGATCTGCAGATTCAATCTTCAGTACCACTTGATGGTGATCTCAAATTTACGCTCAGTACAGTTGACTCTGCTGGCAGTATGAGTAACGTATCTACTCCTGTGACCAAACCAGTATTAGTTGATATTGAATTTACCTCTGTATTTGAGGGTGGGACAGAAGATGATATTCTCGATGCTTCTGGTCAAAATACAGCCGTGAGTTATAAAGGCGGTGCTGGCAACGATACGCTAATCGGTGGTAGCGGTAAAGATATCCTAGAAGGTGGTGCTGGTGATGACTTCCTAAGCGGCAATGCAGGCGCAGATACGCTACGTGGCGGTGCTGGTAACGATACGCTAGTATTCGCAGCTGACAACCTATTGATAGATGGTGGTATTGGTAATGATACTCTATTAATCAACATTGCTGATACTAGCATTAACTTTAGCAATTTTAATGCAGGGGTATTTGATAATATCGAGACCATTGATATGACGGGTAATGGTAAGCAGTCGTTATTCAATATCAAAACTAGCGACGTTATTGACATGACCGATAGCAATAATAAGTTATTTATTGATGGTGATAGCGCTGATCTGGTCTCTTTAGTAGGATTTACCAAACAAACTTCTACTGAAGCTGGATATAATCAGTATCAAAGCGCTACTGATGCAACTGTGAAGTTATATATTGATACGGACATTACCCCTACGATAATATAATTGGGACAAGTGAACTGACCCCCATAAGTTGTGTCCAACTTATGGGGGTCGGTTCATAAGTTGAGGTTTTTTAATTATCCTGCATATCGAAAGCCATAATTAATTATGGCTTTTGGTATTAAAATTAAAGCTATTGATCTGCCTGCACGTTATCTTTGCTATCTGTGACTGCTGGTAGTGAAGTAATAGGGGTGATACGGTAGTCGTATTGTACTGAAGGCGCTGCCGTTACAATCTTATTAGAGGGTTTGTCTGATTGATACTGTTGTATCTGGCTTTGATTGTAGCTTTTAACTTCGCCAATAAGTTTAGAAAGTTGCTCAGTATCCTTATCGATGTCAGCATCTAATTGTTGATATTCTTTAGTTTGTTTAAGCGTATATTCAGGCTGCTCTCGTTGAGTGTCGAGGACTGAATTAGTATTGGGTTTTAAATTGTTGTTAGCATTAAGCCTTGATGCTTGCTCTACTGAGGAGTTACTATTTTGTTGTGCCGCGTTTTGAACAGTAGACGTTGGCTGTTGAGCGATGAGCGTATTTTTATCAGCTAAATTATTTTCGGTATTTGCTACCATATTAATGTTAGTAGTACTTGTCTTATTAGTTTGCAGGTCATTCGATTGGATAGCCATGGTTTTTTTATCATCGAATGGTGTTAACCCGTCATCTTCTATAACAGAAGTGGATACTAAGCCATTGTCATTAAGCGATGAAACTTCTGTTGATGATTCCTTATCATTAAAGACCGTAAAATAGATGACCACTGTAACCAACACATGGATTAATATTGCTAGCGTAATAGCTACGGGCGATCGGTCTTTTGGTCTTTTTAGCTGATTAGATGGTGGTAATAATTGAGTCATAAGGTTGTGATCCATACGGCAAAAATAGGGATTTAATAGATAGTTTATATTAAATAATTGTTATAATTTCTTGCTGTACTGTATATTATTGTTCTACCATTATGCCTCTTAGAGTATTTGTTTAGGCTGTAAATAAAGTTTTAAACTTAAGTGTCGTCCTATATAACAAGTAACAGACTCGCATTTTTATTAAAAATTTCCAATGAGTCAATCATATGTATCTCATTTGCTAGTATTTGCATCTTCCATTTGTCTAAAGCAGAACTGAATGAATGTTTATCAGTACAATTTACCCATGAAAACATCAATTAATAAAGTGTTCGCTATGAAGCGAGTATGGCATAGCATAGCTTTTAGTATGCTATCTATATCATTATCAGGTACAGCATTTGCCAATGCTGACACTTACATGAATACGCTTATTAATCAAGCGATTCAAAGCCATCCCTTAATAGGTTCAGCGCGAGCAGAACAACAGGCGACTACCGAAAGCATTCGTGCGGCAAAGCTGAATATGTTACCAGCTCCAACGCTATCTACGGGTTATGACCGAGAGGACGGAATGATATCACAGCTACAGATTAGACAATCGCTGTGGACGGGTGGAAAGTTGACTGCCAATGTGAATCAAGCCATATTTGATGATAAAGCAGCGACAGAATATGTTTATGAGCAACAAAATCAAGTTGCTAAAACTACTATTGAAGCGTGGCAGAGCTATATTACCGCCGTATCTAAACAGAGTGTTTATTATGACAACTTACAGCTGCTAGCAGAATTTGAGTCAATGATGCAGCGCCGTGTGAGTCAAGGTGTATCCGCTCGTATTGAATTAGACCTAGTCACTAATCGCATTTTACAGGAGCAAAATGCTTATCAAGGAGCTGTTGAACAACAGCGTATTGCTATTGCTCGACTAGAACAAATTGCGGGACGTCGGATAGCAGTGGCTGGTTTACCAACACCGAACTTGAGCGAAATTGTTAGCCGTGCTAAAAGCTCCTCACAAGCTTTTGAGAAAATGGCATTTGACCAAGCCAGTTTTTATAGTCCCACAGTGATAAAAGAGCATTATCGTGTTGAAGCCGCCAAGCAAGGGGTGAAATCGATACAGTCATCGCGTTATCCAACTTTGTATGCGCAATATGAATATGACTACTATCATGATAACAATAATGACAATGATAATAATAACGGATTCTCAGTAGGGCTTAGCTATGACCCAGGTGCAGGACTTTCTAATTTAGCGTTAGCGAAAGCGTCAGAGTCACGCGTTAACAGCTTAGTACAGTCAAAAGAAGCATCAAGACGTCTGGTACTTGAAACCATACAAACGCAGTATCAGCAATTTGCTAGCGCTCAAGATCAAGAGCGCTCATTAATTGCAGCAGTTGCAGGGGCTCAGATTGTCGTCAGCTCCTATCGCCGTCAGTTCATCGCTGGGCGCAAATCTTGGCTTGAAGTACTCAATGCAGTACGTGAGCATTCACAATATCAGATACAGCTGGTAGAAAGTCGAACTGCTATTATTGCAGCCTACTATAAACTACAGGTTGATTTTGGCATGATGTCGTGGCAACAGTTCGATAAAAGTCGTCAGCCAACTGAATTATTTCATCCTCTAGACCCCGTCAAAAACTGGTTTATGAATCAAAGTGATACTAGACCGAAAACTGTAGTGAGACAAGATAACGATATCAAGACCTATCCTATTAATCAGGATGTTAGCTATGACGTTACTGATACTAGCTATAATAATAACTTGTTATTATCAGACGAACCTTACAATATGCCAACTAAATATAAATACGTCATTTTAAATATAAAGCTCTCTTCTTATTCACGCTGAGTGATATACAATATGGCTAATCAGTAGGATATGTTCATCATGAGTACATCTGTTCCAGATTCAAATAGCCAGACATCTGACGGTAAGCTGGTAGTGACACCCGATTTGCAACCGTTGATAACGTTAGCATCAGATGAGCTACACAACGCGCAAGCAGTACAGCTGTCAGCGGCGTTACATACCTTACTAACGGAGCAAGGGTATCCTGTTGATAATGTCAGGCTAAATGGCGTGATTTATCAACAGCAGGATTTACTAGCACTTTCTAGTATCATTAGTGTGCTTAATCAACTAGGAATTGAGCAATTACCAGAAGTTTTTCCAGTACCAGATGCTGCATTTTTACCATTACTGGCTTTGCATCCTACGCAGGGTTGGGGCGTCATTAATCAAAAAAATCCGCAAGGACTATGGCAGTTCAGTCAACTGGGACAGACAAGCGCTTATCGTGGTGACGCGTTTTCACACCTGTTGCGTGTTCGTTTAGGGGACGAGCCTAGCAAGCGTAGGCAGTTCTCGTTTGATCAATTGCTCAAAAAAGACTTGAGGAACTATCGTGGTATCGTCGTTGAAGCGGTAGTCGCCTCATTCTTAATTAATATGTTAGCACTAGCTGTATCCCTATTCTCAATGCAAGTTTATGACCGTGTCATCCCAACGCGTAGCGAGTACACGCTGATTATTTTGGCAAGTGGCGTAGGCTTGGTTATTTTATTCGAAACTTTTATGAAGTTCGCCCGCTCAAAGATTATGGATAAAGTAGTGGTCAATCTTGATCAATATTTATCCCGTGAAGTGTTCCAACGTCTGTTAAATGTGCGAATTGATCAAATGCCAGGATCGGTGGGTTCGATGGCAGCGCAGCTACGCGGTTATGAGCAAGTCAGAGGGTTTTATACTGCCAGCACCTTATTCGGTCTTGTTGATATTCCAATGGCTATTATATTTGTGACGCTAATCGTCATCATTGGTAATCCTTTAGTGGCTTTGGTTCCTATTGTTGCCGCTGTTCTCGCTATAATACTAGGATTCGGTGCACGTAGAAAAATCGACAGTATTGCGGCAATTGGCGCAGCAGCATCTTATCGTAAAACAGGCATCCTTGTTGAGACAGTAGAAGGTGTCGAGACTATCAAGGCCGGATCAGGGAATTGGAAGTTTTTATCACGTTGGCTTGATGTGATGAGCATTACGACTAAGAATGATCTGGATATGAAGCATGCCAATGACAATCTGAGCTATCTGTCGCAGATGATTCAACAGACCAGCTATGTTGGTATCGTGATTGTCGGCTCGTTTGTAGTAATGTCAGGCGATATGACAATGGGTGGACTCATTGCATGCTCGATCCTAGGTGGCCGTATCTTGGCTCCGATAATGGCTATTCCTAACTTGCTAGTACAACATTCGCATGCCAAAGCTGCCAAGCTTAATATTGAACAACTATTCTCACTAGAGCAAGACAATCACGGTGTCAGTCATCCATTATCGCCTAGCAAAATCGCTGGTAATTTTAATTTAAATAAAGTTATTTTTAATTATCAAAATAATGACCAGCCTGCACTAGCAATTAGTAGCCTGAATATAACAGCGGGTGAGCGTGTTGCAGTATTGGGTCCTATCGGTTCAGGTAAATCGACTTTACTAAAAGTACTATCAGGGCTGTATGCTCCTACCCAAGGCAGGATACTAGACGGATTAGATATTCAGCAGATTAGTCGTCAGTCTGTGAGTGAACAAGTCGGTTATCTGCAACAAGATCATCGTTTGTTCGAAGGCACACTGCGAGAGAACCTATTGATTGGCCTACCAGCGCCCAGTGATGATGTGATGCGCGACGCCCTCGTCAAGACTGGACTGATCAAGCTGGTAGCCAGCCACTCTAGTGGTTTAGATTTACCGATTAGTGAAGGCGGCAAAGGGTTGTCAGGGGGTCAAAAACAATTGGTAGCATTTACCCGTTTGCTACTGACGAAACCTTCCATATTGTTGATGGACGAACCGACTGCTTCTATGGATAATCGGCAAGAACTACAATGTATTGAGGTACTCAAAAAAGAATTTGGACAAGGACAAACTCTCATTGTTTCCACGCATAAAATGCCACTCCTCCAATTGGTCGATCGCATTATTATTATGGACAATCAAAAAATCGTAATGGATGGTCCTAAAGCACAAGTTCTTGAGCAATTAAAAGGCAATGATGAGCAGAAAACTGCTAATAAACCGTCAATCAAAGTCAGTACACCTAGAGTGAAAGTGATCAGTAATAAGACTGCAAGTATCTCATCAAAAAATAAAGATGAACGTGATAACTTAGGGCAGGATAATGGATAACTATAAATATAAACCTCATGACCCTAAAGTTGGACGTACGCGCATCATTATTTGGGGCTCGCTGATCGGGATAATCATATTAGTTGTTTGGGCCTATTTTGCCCAAATTGATCAAGTCACAAGGGCGACAGGGACTATCATTGCTAGTGCCCGCACACAAGATATCCAAGCCGTAGAAGGTGGTGTATTGACTGAGATATTAGTCAAAGAAGGCAAGGATGTCACTAAAGGACAGCTGATAGTTACTTTAGAAGAAGAGCGTGCGCAAGCAGCCGTTGCTAATTCAGGCTCTAAAATAGCAGCACTTAAAGCCAAGCTTGCGCGTCTTGAGGCTGAGATATTTGAGCGACCATTAGTATTTCCGGAAGGCATCAAGAACTATAGTGAATATATAAAAAACCAAACTCAACTTTATAACCGTCGCAAGCAAGCGATTGACCAAGATGTCAGCTCACTACAAAAGATGATGGTCTTGGCACAGCAAGAGCTGAGTATGAATGAGCCATTATTATCGTATGGTGATGTGAGTCAGGCTGATGTCATAAAGTTGCGTCGGCAAGTAGCTGAAATTCAAGCTCAAATTACTAATAAGCGTAATAAATATTTTGAAGAAGCCCAATTAGAGATGACCAAAGCGCAAGAGGAATTAAATACTGAACTTGAGCAATTGCGTGATCATTCGCAAGTATTAGAAGAAAAGAAATTATTTGCACCGACAGATGGTACGGTGAAAAATATTTTGGTGACGACCATTGGAGGGGTAGTTAAACCAGGAGAAATCATTATGGAGATATTGCCGACCAGTAGTGATTTGATTGTTGAGGCTAAGGTAAGCCCTGTAGATATTGCCTATGTAAAGGAGCAACAAGTTGCTAGCGTCAAGCTGGACGCCTACGATTATTCTATCTTTGGTGCGATGACTGGTAACGTTGTGTATATAAGCCCTGATACCTTAATGGAGCAAACGCCAAAAGGCGAAGAACCGTATTACCGTATACAGATCAAAATTACGGGAGCTGAATTCTCTGGGCGCCGTGATGAAATTGTTATTAAGCCCGGTATGACGGCATCTGTCGATATCAAATCACGACAGCGTTCGGTATTATCATATCTAACTAAACCACTTACCAAAACATTTTCTGAAGGCTTGGGAGAGCGTTAGAGGTTAGCTCTGCTGAATAAACTCAATCGCTCCGACTATATCGAATGTTAATCTTCTTGAGTGATGCAGTAATGCCTGACAGGGTTAAATTATCATAATACCGTTTTTCAAACTCAAAAGCTGAGGAGCTATGCTGAAAAAACTGTAGAACCAAACTTGGTAAACTAACGACTCAATGAGGAGTTTAACATGATTAAGAAAATCAGAACCTATAGTGCAACATTCAAAGCTGAAGCCGTCAAGAAGATAGCTGAAAATAATGGCAATGTCTCAGCGACCGCAAAGCAGCTCAGTATCGCTATGCAGGCTTTATCTAATTGGTAAAACAAAGCTGATGAAGGCAAACTTATCGGCACTAAGCAGTATGACCCTGAACTCATTGCTATACTAGAAGAAATAAACGCCGTAAACGTGATTTCAAAGTTGCCTAGGAAGAGCGAGACATTCTAAATGAGGAACGACTAGCAAAGCACTGCTTTGCAGCGACATAAGGCAACAGCTATAGTTAAAGAGCTTATAAATTGCCACACAGCCATAAGAAATAAAAGAACAAGGTATCAACACAATCTAGCCGCCACTCTTTACGTTTTTGTTTGACCCAAGCCCACATCTGCTCGATAGGATTCAAATCAGGACTGTAAGGCGGCAACCATAAAATAGTGTGATTTGCACTTTCTATAAGTTCAGTCGTGTCTTTCCGCTTATGAAAGGTTGCATTATCCATAACGATTACACTGTCTTTCGGTAAGCTTGGTAGCAGCAGTTGTTCAACCCAGCTATGAAATACATACTATTGACACTGCGATCATAAAGTCCAACAGCGAACAGCTGATTATTGTAAATAGCACCTATCGCATTGGTTTGGTTTTTAAGCTGCCAGTTGTATTGTCCAAAGCATTTTTTACCTCTATTAGAGTAACCGTGAGGCCTGTTCTCATGAGATTTAAAACCACTTTCATCAAGATAGATAATAGGCTTATCATCAAGTTTAAATTGCGCTAACTTTTCAAAAATATAAAACGTTTTTCATCATCCACTTTTGGATGAGTTAAGCTCTTTTTTTTGGGTGATGCCGATTCGTTTTAAAGCGATACCTATCGCTCTTTGAGTGCAGTTAAAGCACCGAGCTCGCTCGTGCTGATAGTCATCAGGATAAGCGTCTACATAAGCTCTCAGTAAATCATCGTCTATCTTTGTCGGGGTAAATTGACGTCTTTTACGCTCAGGAAATGTTTTCCAACGCTGAATAGTGTTGGTGCTAATTTGATACTCCTCTGCAAGTTGTCGAATGCTATAGCCTTCTTCAAGCTTGCTCAGGATCAGTTGTCGGTAGTCTTTTGAGTATGCCATATTATATACTGTAGCGGATTTATGTTTCTTTTACTATAGGCTCACAGTGGGGCTAGAATCCAAAAAGGGTTTTGGCTATAAAACGCCAAGACAGGTGTGGTTTGACTTTTATCGTCAGGCTGCGTAACTAAAACCTCTCAGGTTTAACTGTACGGATTTGAAGGCAGGGGTCAGTATGGGCATGAGTGAGTTCTATGGAGACAGTGACGATAGTCAATCGTTAGCGTTACTTGATAAAGCATTGAATCTTGGCATTAATTTCTTTGATAGTGCTGATACTTATGGTTTTGGTCACAATGAAACGTTACTAGGACAATTTATAGCCGCACATAAAGCGCAGCGAGAGCAAATAGTGATTGCCACTAAGTTCGGTATTGTCCGCGCCAAGGATCAATATGAGCGTCGTTTAGATAACAGCCCTGATTATATTAAGCAGACTTGCCATAACTCTTTACAGCGGTTGGGCACAGATTATATTGACTTATATTATTGCCATCGCCGTGACCACAACACGCCGATTGAAGACATGATGCAGACGTTAAGCGCTTTAGTAAAGCAAGGAGATATACGCGGTATCGGTCTATCTATCGGTCTATCTGAGGTTTCAAGCGAGACTTTGCGTCAAGCGCATGCCATTCATCCTATCACAGCGGTACAAAGCGAGTATTCGCTTTGGTCGCGGCAACCAGAAGAGGAGCTATTAGAGACGTGTCGTGAGTTGGGTGTCAGTTTTGTCGCTTATAGTCCATTGGGACGGGCTTTTTTAACCGGTAAGCTTGATACTGAGAGTTTGGAAGCAGGCGATTTTCGTCATGCTGTACCGCGCTTAAACGGAGAAGCGCTCACTAATAATCAGCAGATAGTAAAGCAGTTCAGTAAGCTAGCTACCGAATGGCAATACAGTAATGCCCAGCTTTGTCTGGCATGGCTACTAAATAAACATCCGCATGTCATTCCTATCGCGGGTACACGTCACGAAAAATATCTCATAGAAAATGCCCAAGCAACCAAGATTACGCTTAAGCCCGAGCAAATAGATAAGCTGGATGAATTATTTAATACCTGTAATATTGCTGGCGAGCGTTATCCAGAAGCAGGGTGGGGTGGTATTGAGAAGTAGTTGAGAAAGATTGATGATATAGACCTTATCAGGTGGTGAGAAACAGCGCTAGGCTATCGTAGGGGTGCTAATGCAAAACCCCAATATTTACAACCTTACAAGCCATTCAACTCATGCAGGAACGCCGCACCGCTTTAATATCGGCTGTTGTTACTGGTAAGATTGATGTTCGCGGCTGGCGAGCACCTGCTAATGGGAGTTAGAATATATATGGTGCGATTCGTGCATCATTTAAATCGAAAATGCAATTGTTCCGTAAAACGCACCATTGCAAGATTAGCATCTTAACCAAAAACCATCTTCACTAAGACTCTTTACGACGGTGTGATGTATATTATCTCTTACTGTTCAAAATCGATTTCGTCTGGTGATTTAAACTCAAGCCCTAACTTTTTAAGAAAATTCTTACCTTTCCAGTTATTATTTATGCTAATCAGATTGGGTAGCTTCTCAGATTGAACTATTATTTTAATTACAGCTTTTAAAGCTTCTCTTTGTCTAAGTTGATCGTAGGCGATGCCTAATATAAGCATCCCATAAAAATCCAAAAAATCAGATCTGATACTTCTACTTTTTTACTTAAAGGTAGACCGAAATAGTTGATTAAGACTACCGTAATTGGAACAAGTATCATTAATATACCGAGCAAAAAATATAAGAACCCTGAAACATTCACTACCTTTCGATTGAAAATTAACCAAGGTTTGTAATTTACGACTATATTGCTGTCTTTGAATTCTAGATGATGTGCAGCTCGCTTTAAATCTTCGCAATCAATATTAGTATCAGGTTGACACTCTATTTTTAATGCAATGTCTCTATATTTTTTGCTAAGATTTAAACCATATATTTTTTGAAAACGGCTCTATCTCTTGTGTCCATAAGACTTGCTTTCATCTGATCGCTTAGTCCATCTTCGTAGCCTTTGGTATTGATTATTTGTTTGAACTTGGACATCTCAAAATCAATATAGCTATCTTTAAAAAACTTGAGTAAAGGTAAAAATGAAATAATAATAAGGATTACTACAGCTATAGGCTTTATTTCATCAGGTATATTCGTTATGTCCATAAAACAGTCTCATCAAATTAATTTTGAATAGTCATACAAACTATCTAACTCATACATGAAGGTTGCATCGCTTTAATATTTATAGCGGTCACAGGTAAGATTGAATTAAGGGGTTGTAATGAGACTGATTAAGGACTGCTAATTTAAATTAAACTCATATACTTTAAACGTTTTTGTTCTAACTAATAAAAAAACAGACAATAAAAAGCCCCTAGTCTTGAGCTCCAACCACATAGATTGGCAAAACCAGGGGAGTTGTTACTTTTAATTATAGCAGTTAGCGAAAAGATAAAACAATGAGTACTATTAATTTGAAGCTTGCTCATCGACAAGTGCTTGTGCCAGCTCTGGTATTCTTTCTGCATATAGTCAGTTCAAAACAAAAGTGTTATGTCTAGGACAAACATCATAAAATAATTTGGATAAGTCATTTTCCATCCACCCTTGGCGTAGAAACTTCACTTGAGCCCATTTTTTCTCAATAGGGTTCAAGTCTGGGCTGTACGGCGGCAGCCATAGGATACGATGACCATGCCTGTTCAGTAATTTTTGGATACGTCTACTTTTATGAAACCGAGCGTTATCCATGACAATCACGCATTTGGTTTTAAGGCTTGGGATTAGGGTGTGTTTGCACCAATCGTAGAATATGCCGCTGTTAATGTTGTGTTCAAAGTAATCCAGTGCAAATAGCATCTTTTCATATAGAGCCCCAATGACGTTGGTTCGCTTTTTACCTTGCCAGTTGTAGCTGTCGATACAGGGTTTGCCTATCGGTGCATAACCATGAGGACGAATGGTCTGGCTTTCAAAACCGCTTTCGTCCATATACACAATGGGATAACCTTGCTGTTTAAAGTTATCAAGCTTACTCTGATACGCCGCTCTTTTTATTGGACATGCTTTTGGATGCTCTAAGGTTTTTTTTGACTGATGCCTAGGCGTTTTAAAGCCTCACAAATGGCTGGGGCAGTACAGTTGAACCGTCTTGCTCTCTCATAGTGATAGTCATCAGGGTAACGCTCAACGTCTTTGCGTAGTGCATCATCCGGTATTTTTGATGGCGTAACATTGCGAGTGCTCTTACTATGCAGCCGTTTCTTCCACTTTTGAATAGTGGTTGGACTAATGTCATAAAAAGAGGCTGCCTCGGCAAAGGTCATGCCATCTGCTAAGCTTTTAAGAACTTGTTTGCGATAATCTAGTGAGTAAGTCATGATAATTGAGTATATCTGTTGAGATGTTTTATCTTATAACATTTTTATACTTAATGCACTATATCTGCTTTTTTTATTTTATCAAAGCTCATGAGCTAGATTCGAACGATACTTCCATATTAAATTCTATTTTAGATTTTGGTGAACCACCTGAAATTGTGCTGACTGAAGATCAAAAGAAGTATTATGCTGCTAAGCTGCTAGCATTAGAGCCTGAAAGTGAAAAAGCTTTGGCTATTATCAATTCCTGATTGGTGCGCTATACAGGCATCGAACTGTTGACCTTATAATCAAAGACAAATGGGTGAAAAAATAATGTCTATCATAGAAAAAAAACTGACCCAAGCAGAGATTTTTTGCCAAAATTATGAGCCAGAACTTGCTATAAGTATTTTAAATGAAGTAATTGCTGATAGTAATTCAACAGATAGTGAAATAGCGGAAGCTTTAACTTTAAAAGGAATAGCGGTAGATCTTGCCCCATATCTTGCAGAAGATCAACAAAACTACTCTGCATTAATTTATTTCCAAAAGGCTTTAGAATACGACCCTCACAATATCTATATCTTATTTAACATACTGAGTTCATTTTCTTGTATAGATATGATGCAAGAATATACTCAAAAGAATAAAGGCGCTTTTATAAACGCTTATGACGTCTTGAAAAATGACCTATATGATACTTTAAATGAAAAATTGAAAAATGATTTGCGTAAATTTTCTTCTAAATATAATAAATTTCGAGAGGAAGAATTTTAGAGCATACCCCAAGGGAACCAGCTATTTCACCACTCAAACGTATTAACAGACCACTTAAAACAGACTGCTATAATGGAACCACTTATAACAGACTATTTTAGGTGTTTATGTTTATCAGAGCGTATCTACGAGCGTCTACCAAAGAACAAGATGCTAAGCGTGCCAAAAGCGAGCTCATAGCATTTGCCAACGATCATGGCCACAAAATTGCTGCCTTCTATGTCGAAAACGAATCAGGCGCTATCTTGGCGCGACCAAAGCTGATGCAGCTGATTGAAGACGCTCATAAGGGCGATGTGATCTTAGTTGAGCAGATTGATCGCTTGGCGCGTTTGAACCAAGCTGATTGGGATACGCTAAAAAGAATGCTATCAGAGAAAAAGCTCTCTATCGTATCAAAAGAGCTGCCGACCTCATATATGGCGCTTCAATCTGAAAGCAGTACAGAATTTATGAGCAGTGTATTGCAGGCCATTAACTCGATGATGCTGGATATGCTCGCAGCCATTGCTCGAAAAGACTATGAAGATCGCCGTAACCGTCAGATGCAAGGTATTGCTCGTGCTAAGGCAGAAGGTAAGTATTCAGGACGTAGGAAAGATACGGAAAAGCGCAAGATCATCGCTAGTCTGCTCAAATCAGGTCATAGCTATTCTGATATTCAAAAAATGACCAAGTGCTCACGGCATCTGATCGCTGATGTAGCCAAGGAAAGACCGAAGATGCTCAGTACTCATTAAGTGGTTCCACTACAGCAGTCTACTATGAGTAGTCTATTAATTGATTAATGAGCCTTTTCAGATGGTTCCGCTGGGATATACCTTAATAGAAATAAATAGCAGATCAGATTTTTTAAAACGACAATCACCCAAATTATATTTACGGATCTGACAGTAAAGGTCAACTTGCTATCGTTCCAAAGTAAAGTAAATACCAAGCTTAAACAGTTTTGGTATAACAAGTCCTAAACCTTTTCAACTGATTTGTAGTGTACAAATATCATAATTATCAATAATACAATAGCAGCCACAGCTGAAATTAATTGATTTAACTGGAAAAAATCAACTGAACCAAGTATAAGAATATATATACAAAACGCTATAACCCCTAAATTGTAATCATGTTCTTTAAAGAACTTAAATATAATAATTAGAAGAAGCGCTATACCTACTACAAGGAAAAAAGTTCCATCAAGAAACATATCTTTCATAAAAAATAATAAATCAAAGCAAATATAATATAAATGCCTAAACCAATTTTTTTATAAACTGACTTTTCCTGTGTTGACTTAGTATTTTCTAGGTTATCTCTCATTAAATTTATAAACCTTTATCACCTAACGTAAGACTGTAAGTTGACCATTTTTTCATACTGATCTATTTTAGTAATTTTTTACTATAACATCTGTCACTGAAATACGTTCGATGCCTGTATAGCGCATCGAACTATCGGCTATCTCTTTATCAGCCCATTATTATCATCGGTTTTTAATGCTGGTACACGTTCTTGTATTGCATGATAGAACCTATCTTTGTCTTTTGGTGATATCACTATGCTACCACCTTCATATCTTATCTCAATCCTATCTAAAGACAGTGCTGGAGCAGATAAAGTACTGCTGGTAGGAGTGATATGGGTAATGTCTTCTAACGAGATACTCTGAGTAGAAAAACCATTTTTCACTAACAATGTGTCAGCTGTCAAAGTGTACTTTATATTAAAAAACAGTACCAATAGCAGTAACGCAGTTGGTATGGTAAAAAGGCTTATAAATATTATTCTTTTAATAGAACTATTGTTGTACATCCATTCCCATACAGGCACCAAAACGAGTAGTAAGCTAGAACCCAATATTAAAAACGCCAACCAAAAATCAATCTTTGATGTAAATATAGTATTTATCATAATTTGTTAGCAGAGCGCCTTTAGTTAATATTTATATTAGAATAGCTCAGTTGGTAACCCTCCCAAACTTAAGACACCTAATAAATAGAATTAAGCTGCCTGATTGAGTTTCTGTATCGGTGTAAAACCGCCATTGCCCATGTTTGGGCGCTTATGATTATAATGGTATAACCAGTTTTCTGCTTGTGCGCGTACCTGCTCTAGATTATCAAACAGCTCCTGATTTAACCAATCATATCTCATGGTTCTGTTAAAGCGCTCTACATACGCATTTTGCTGTGGATTGCCAGGTTCAATATAGCTTAAGATGATACCTTGCTGCTCAGCCCAGTCTTTGAGCGCATTGCTGATGTATTCAGGGCCGTTATCGCATCTTATCTGCACAGGTTTGCCTCGGTACTCAATAAGCTGATTAAGACTGCGTATGACCCTCCCGGCCGGTAGCGAGAAGTCGACTTCAACGGTAAGTGCCTCACGGTTGTAATCATCAATGACATTGAACAGTCTAAAGCCGCGGCCATCAGTTAAGCTGTCGTGCATAAAGTCCATGCTCCAGCTTTGGTTAATCCTATCAGGTACTGCTAATGGTATTGGTTTAGCACGTTTAATGCGACGCTTAGGCTTGATTCTAAGGTTGAGTTCAAGCTCGCAGTAGATGCGATATACCCGCTTATGGTTGTACTGCAGTCCTAGCATATTACGCAAGGTTAAAAAGCACAAGCCAAAGCCCCAGTTCTTGTTCTCATCAGTCAGTTTGATAAGTAAGTCCGCTATTTGCTGGTTCTCATCTGTTACCACCGACTTGTGATAATAACAGGTGACGCTGATGTTAAAGATACGGCAAGCACGGCGTATGCTAATGCTACGATCTTCAATGTAGTGACAAACCAACGCTTTGCGCCTTTGGGGCGCTACCACTTTTTTGACATAGCATCCTGTAGGATGTCGGATTTAAGACATTCATCAGCGTACATCTTCTTTAAGCGGGCATTTTCAACTTCAAGCTCTTTAAGACGGCTGATAAGTGTGGCGTCCATACCACCATATTTAGATCGCCAGTTGTAGAAGGTGCTTTGGCTGATGTTATGCTCACGGCAGAGCTCGGTAATAGGGACGCCTTGTTCGGCTTGTTTTAGGATGTTGACGATTTGGTTGTCGCTAAAGCGTGTCTTTTTCATAGGATTCTCCTGCTGGTGTATTTTAGCAGTTAATCTCTATTTGTAAGTGTTCTTATTTATTGGGGGGATTACCAGTTCATGTACACCACCAAGTACACTGTCATAATCTTGATGGCTGTATCTACTATCGTATATAGCCCACAGCCAAAGGTTCAAGTCCTCACTAGGGAACCGAACTGATTCAATCAGTTCGGCAATTACCATCTCATTAATTATTGGATTGGTGCGTTATAGAGGTATCTAACTAGAATCTGCCTCTCGGATTGTTGAGTTTCCAATAATTCCACTGTTGTTATTAAAGCATTACTTTCTATTAAATAAATCATAGGCTTTCATCTTCTTAGCGACAATTCTGCACCCGTTTTCATAATAATTAACAAGCACAAAGCTATCAACAGTATCGGCATTACACTTTGGACAATGGTAAGCACCTAACTTCCAGTCATCTTTTTCGATTACTCTAAGCGCCTGTTTAGAGCTACAAGCAGAACAAAATCTAAATTTGCGGTTTGTAAATCTTTTCATGTTCATTATGTTTTTCCTCCAAGTTGCAGCAGTATTGATAGATCAATCGCAAAGAAATTAGAGTTTGGGTGTAGTATCCATTTCTCGCAAACGTAGTAACACGGTATGAGAGAAAGGATTGCAATACTTCCAAGCTTTGAATTTTGGTGTATATCTACCACCACCTTCTTTGCTCCATTGCTTCAGTAAAGCTATAATTTCTGGATTATAACTGACCGTTTTTACTGAAATACCCCCATCGTTAAACACCCATGCATCTACCCATACATTATTAATAATAAAGCGATGTTTAACATAATTGTTGATGAGCTGAGATTGAGCTTCTTCACTATCATCAGCAACATGGTTCGTATTGATTTCAGGTAAAGGCATCGTACTTAACCAATCTGCTAACGGCTCGTCAGGTTTCTTAGCTTCAGGGTATAACCATTTTTTATTATCCACTTGTTCTAGAATGAACTGTTCTGCTTCATCGCTGGGAATACAGACATTGCGCTTTAGTAGTTCTCGCAAGTCTATCTCAATGGTCTTGATATTTAATTGTTTGATGAAATTAAGTTTGTGAGTATACAAATGACGACGGCAACTTCGATAAACAGCATCTCTATCAATACTTGCTAATAAATCAGGACGAATTGAGCCAACAGCTTGCTCTGCTACTAAGCTAGAGAACTGCCAATTTTTTGCTTCAGTCTCATCTGTTTCTGGAACGGTGGCAGCGCCACACATTTTTTCTCCATAATGACTTGTTTAGCAAACTTGTGTAGGATACTTTCAGGGTTGATATGGCAACTCTCTTTATTGCTAGAGTGAGCGAAATGATGCTCGTTTTTCTCTCTTTCTAGCAACAACGGGTTCGCTACATTCAAAACAATAACAGTTACAAGCGAGTCCTCTTTCTACTTGTTTAATACCAACAATTTGATCTAGATCATTTAGCAATCTTCATTAGCATGGTTACTATCCTCTTTAGGGTTTGTAAAAACTGAGGTTAGTATGAGCTGAGTGTTTTTACGTAAACACCCCTAAAAGGGGTAACAAACGGGTTTGAGTCGGTTTAATACTAATGAAAAACAACTACTTATGAGCTGCTGAAGAAACCGTATAAGTAAACTTGGTAAACTAAGACAATAACAGGAGTTTACCATGACCAAGAAATTAAGAACTTACAGTAACGAATTTAAAGCTGAAGCCGTCAAGAAGATAGCGGATAACAACGGCAATATTTCAGCGACCGCAAAGCAACTTGGCATCGCCATGCAAACGCTATCCAACTGGCAGAACACAAGCTAATCAAGGCAAGCTTGTAGGAACAAAGCAGTATGACCCTGAACTTATGAGTGCGCTTGAAGAGGTAAAACGCCTAAAGCGACAGCTTAAAGTTGCCGAAGAGGAGCGCGAGATCTTAAAAAAGGCGACGGCGTACTTCGCAAAACAGCAGTAAAGTACGCCTTTATCAAAGACAACAGCAAATCTTTAGCATCAGTAGGATGTGCCGCGTACTTAGCGTTAAACCATCGAGCTACTACGACTGGCTTCGTGATATCAGTGTCAGCAGGTACACCGTAATCAGTGCGAGCTACTAGTTAAAGCCGCTCATAGTGAAACTCATGAGCGCTATGGTGTTGAGCGTCTGCATGCAACGCTCACCGAGCAAGGGTATGATATTAGTCTATACATGGTCAGAAGCATCAAAGAAGAACATGGCATCAAATGCCGTCGTCACAGGCGCTTCAAGGTCACCACTGACTCAATCAAAAAAACTGGTCTATGACAACGTATTAAATCAGCATTTTGATATGCAAAGACCGAATCAAGCGTGGGTCAGCGACATTACCTATATCTGGACAAATGAGGGCTGGTTGTATTTAGCGGGAGTCAAAGACTTATACACCAAAGAGCTGGTCGGCTATGCTATCAATAAGCGAATGACCGCAGATCTAGTATGCAAAGCATTGAACATGGCCATCAGGAATAAACGTCCAAGCAAAGGGCTAATCGTTCACTCTGACAGAGGCAGTCAGTACTGTAGCCACGCGTACCATAAGATCATCAAGCAGCATCAATTTACAGGCTCAATGAGCGCTAAAGGTAATTGCTTCGACAATGCTCCAATAGAAAGCTTCTGGGGCACTTTAAAGAACGAGCTGGTATATCATCAGGATTATAAGACTAGGTTTGCAGCGATCAACGATATTATTAGATACATCGAGCTGTACTACAACCAAACGAGAATTCAAAAGGGTTTGGGCTATAAATCACCAATACAGATGTGGTTTGATTATTATCGTCAGGCTGCGTAACTAAAATCTCCCAAGTTTATGTATACGGATTTGACGGCAGGGGTCAATGTCAGAAAACGTAGCATTTTTTAGGTGAGTATACTTATTAGTTTGCTCTTTTTGCTGGATAGCTTTAGGGTCAGAACCTTTTGCGACCGTATTAAGGATGGCTTCTGCTTTATACTTAACTTCATGTAAACTGATCTCCTCAATCTTACCTAACATCATCCTAGGGCGTTTGCCCTCGATATGTGGATGGGAATATCGCAAGTAGTATTCCTTTTTACCATTTGGATAAATACGCAGACTTAAACCAGCCACACCTGAGACACTGACCGAATAATCCTTATCTCGGCATTCAAGCTTATTGATATCGTTTGCATTATTGATAGTCATGATGTGTATCCGTAATTTCTCTAAGGTAGATGAGTTATGATTATTGATCTAATATCTATATGCTGAGGTCCAGAGTAATTTTTCAGTAGGTTTTTCAAGTTAAGGAAAGCAGCATGGAATATTATTGGACACTGCTATGGACACTGGTATTCGCTAATATTATTAGAAAAACCTTATATAATAAAGGTTTTAACACTTAATTATCCCCAAGTTAAGGTTGGGGATAATTATAGTATAGTGGAGAAAGAAGGAGTAAGCTATTTTTTTGTTGATATATATGGTGTTTGAAGGAATAAACTTCACATAGGTTAAAAGTAAGAGTGCTGTTTGCTATTGGCAATAGAGTCCTTCGACATATTTGCACGAAAAACCGTGCTCCTGTACTTGCACAGAATACCTTAATCAGGGTGATAGTACTGTTCTGTGCAAATTTGGAAGGTATCAACTCAATGCTTTATATTAAGATATCTCAGGAAGAACGAGAGATGTTAGAAAAGACCAATGAATGTTTCACTAATTAGGAAGGCTCTTTTGATGACTCTAAATAAAAGCGTATTACAACGTAGTTAGCTATGATGATAGCAGCTATAAGGTGCATCTAGATTGGACCTACTGATATGCCAAGTAGGCGCATTGTCAGAGCTTGTATACATGCTTATCAATGATATAGAGTAATAGGCATTCAGAAGGGTTATTGCTTTTACTTTGAGCTGATTGTCACTTGGTGGCGAATACTTCTGTACCTAACGTAGTTCAAGCATATTCGCATTAATGAGGAAGTCGGCTAAGCTACCAACAATCGATTGATGAGTGATTCGGTTATTAGGTGATGATTAGAAATGACAGATTATGCAAAGGGCTTGGTAGGTATTGTGAAGGTAATAAGCTTAGCAATGATGAGCAGAGCAAGATTACCAAACAGACTAACTTTGAATGAATAGTAAAATTACTGTATCTACAACATATCTATAATAGGCTTCTGGAATATATAGAGAGGCTATTAGCGACTTGAATTAATACATTAATCGATTACGGATAAACTAGGATCTATGAAGACTCTATACATTAAGGCTTCAAGATATATCAGTTAGTAATTATACTAGCGGTGATTACAATGATTATTTGAACAGGTAACACATATCATGGTTAAGCAATTAACAACCAGACTGACTAACAAATTACTGTTTGATCATAATCCCATGAACTTATCATCGGGTACCGTCCCTTTAACATAATATACATTATGCGAAAACAAACCAATAGCTTTAGAAGTTAGGCTCATAGTTTTATACAGTGCGATTTATAAGCTCTCAAGATTGTCTCTGTGATTTTTATTCAGGGTTTATAGTTTTTATATTTAGGTATCAATAAAAATAATGCTCAGTATTGGCTAGCGACAGGTTTCTAGTAAATGCTTGCGCAAAGACTTGCCATCTTCATCTAAAATCACATCTGCCACTCGGCAATCAGCATCGTCACCGGTACCATTACATGACAACTCATAATAAACATTGCTGCCATGTGCCAAACTCACTTGCACCAATCCTTGGTCAGTCATTGAAAACTGTTTGTCTTGTGCATAATCAGGATCTTGCGAATCCCACAATACATCATAATCAACATGACAAGATATTTGCTCTCTATCAAAATAATCCTGTTCAATCTGCATCGCGGCTTGTAGATCTGGGTCGGCATACTGTTGCAATACGACCGGATTATCCACGCCTTGATTGCTGACGTCTTGCTGATACATGTTGCTAATGGTCGCTATTTTTATGGCTGCATAAGTCTGAGTTGACTCTGCTATATCAGCTATAGCAGAATTGGTTGCTATCAGTCCCATAGCTAGCAGCGTCAGTGAATAATGTGTTGGCATGGCGTTCTCTACGAGCTTCAATGATATAAGTGTTATAAACCATTACATCATAACCATATTATGACTCTGCTGTATTATCGTATCATTCCGGTTTATCTACTAAAAACAATCTATTACTTAGTAACTTTTAAATAATAACTTTTTGCTCAGTAATCTTGTGACATTTGCTCAATTATATTCACATTAACGTATATTTCGCTAACCACTGCGATAAGGATGCTTTATGACCCTATTATCTACTTTCAAAGACCGTTCATCTAAATTAACCGTTGGCGGCGCATTGGCTTTGGCGCTAGCAGCAACTGGCTGTCAATCTTCTGCTGAATCCAATATAGCCACTCCAAATCAATCTAACGGCCATTCATCAACGCCCGTTGTCTCCGATATCAGTCAGCAAACCCTTAAGCAGCAAGCCTTACGTATTCAGCGCGCGCTTACAAATAAAGACTTCGCTCGTATTACCAATGATATTCATCCAACCCGTGGCGTCCGTTTTTCGATGTATGCCCATGTGCGTCCTGAGACAGATAAAGTCTTTAGCCGTGAACAATTCGCCCAATATTTGCAACAGTCTAAAATTCGTTTTACTTGGGGCGAAAAAGACGGTACGGGTGATCTACTCGTCACGCCACTACTACATATTTAGACACGTGGATTGATGCTAGCAAATTTAACAATGCCAGTATCAGTATTAATGATTCCACACAGTGGGAATAATGATAATAACTGAAGAAAATTTTCCCAATTCAGAGGTTGTCGAGTTTTATCATAAAGGCTCGGAGGAATATGCCGGTATGGATTGGCGTATCATGCGTTTAGTGTTTGAAGAATATCAAGGTAAACGCTATTTGGTCGCTATTGTGAATGAGCAATGGACAACTTAAATAGTTTTTAGATAAAAACATAGACTTAAAGGAAAAATAAGCCAAAAAAAAGGCAGTGTTATTAAATAAATACACTGCCCTTTTTTATTGCTTTTTCATGCCTGTATATTCATTATGGAGCATTAATAGTGACTATTGATGATTTTGATTAAAGTGGTGTTTGGCGAAAAACTTCATCATTATGTCGTAAATATCAGGGTAAGCATCGACCAGCTTTTGCGGCGTCTCAAAAAATACCTCACTGAGTACCGCAAAAAATTCCGCTGGATTGGTTGCGCCATAACGATCAAGACCTGATTTATGATGGCTTTGAAAATCCTCAAAATCTCGTGTCATAATTTCAGTCCAGCGCGCAGGATCCATATCGGTTTGCAGTGGTGGAAAGCCGTTGGTACGACCATTTAACATATCAAGCTTATGCACAAACTCATGAATGACGACGTTGTGACCATCGCGCTCCCCTGAGTGTTTGGCATCCTTCCACGACAGAATAACGGGGCCGCGCAACCACGCTTCGCCGCTACGGTGCTGACTACCCTCATGGACAATGCCCAGCTCATCGACAGTGGTAGTTTCACTCTTATAGGAACCAGGATAAATGATAATGGCTGACCAGCCAGCGTACCACTCAAGGCTTAGGTTTAAGATAGGCAGGCAAGCTTGTAAGGCGATAGATTGCCTCACCGCATCGCTAATCTCAAAACCTTGTGCGCCAGTAATTGACTTATCCGCCAAAAACAACGTCGCTAGCTCAAACAAGCGTGTAGCTCGTCCTCATTTAACCGATCAAGTATCACAATACGCTGAGCCGCTTGCAGCCAGTCAGCATGAGTAAATTCGCTATTGTCCAGTATGCGCTGCTCGCGCCAGTCTTTTATCATGCTAAACATATTGAATTTCCTTTAGTTTTGTCGTTAGACTGTGCTTTTTATTATTAGCGTTATGTGTTTTAAGGGGTTAAATGGTGCTGACAATAAGCCTGTGTATCAACTCTCTAACGACAACATATTCATAATCAGCTTAATCAAGGTTTCTTTTTGGTTGGGATCAGATTCAGCGACTAACAAGGTTAATGCAGCAAGCCCGGTATTGTTGATGACCATCTCACCTTTATCATTGAGCAGTCGATTATTACGATGCAAAAAATCTACAAACAAAAAAGCGCCGCTGCGTTTATTACCATCGGTAAAAGGATGATTTTTGACCATAAAGTACAGCAGATGCGCCGCTTTACTCTCGATGGTCGGGTATGCAGGCTCACCAAAGACGGTTTGCTGTAAATTACCCAGTACGCTGTCCAAACCATCACCGCGAGGCTTAGCAAATAGCTCGGTCGCTTCACCTCTATTTATCAGCTGCGCTTTTAAATCCGTCAGCGCTGCCATCGCCTCAGTCGGACTGGGTAAGATACCGCCATCCTCCCCTGAAGGATTATCAAGCAAGCCTTCATCATAACGCTGTAACCATAAGAATGTCTGTGTATAACGGCTGATAATCTCAACCAAGCCGCGTCCTTCATCGGTTTTCAGCTCGGGACTTTGCGCGGTTTTCCTAATTAAATTTAATGCTTGTTGTAGTTCGCTCGAGTTTTTATCAAAGCGCTCTTGATTGAGTGTATAGCCTTGAACCAAGTATTCACGTAGACGTTGGGTTGCCCATATACGGAACTGAGTACCTTTTTTAGAATTAACCCGATAACCCACAGAAATAATAGCATCTAGATTGTAAAAGCGAATGTTACGTCGAACCTGCCGATTCCCCTCTTGACGAACTACCGAGGATTGCTCGGTAGTTGCTTCTGGGTCTAACTCACCTTCTTTATAAATATTTTTAGATGTAATCCTATGGTATCCGAGTCTTTTTCAAACAGCGTCGCCAATTGGGCTTGTGAGAGCCATAGTGTGTCGTGTTCTAAGCGTATCTCTATCTGCGCCTTCCCATCAGCGCTTTCATATATCTCTACTTTTGCTGTTTTATCATTCGTAACACCAGCCATCTTGGTTTTTCCTTAGCTTAATATGCGCGCTTATGCTCAATTCATAAATCATACAGCGACTGCATGACAGAGTACATAACAATAACTATCCTGTACTTGGTGTATCTCGCGGCGAATAACCGAAGTGCTGCTTATAAATACGTGAAAAATAACCTTGATCGGTATAGCCTACTCTATGAGCGACCTCATCTATAGTCACGTAGCTTTTGCTCTTCAAAATATGATTAGCTTGCTTTAAACGCAATTCCTTGACCCAGTCCGAAAAAGTATAAGGTAGCTCAGAAAATAACTTATGTAGGTATCTGGCAGAGATATGACAAGCAGCGACCATCGCTGGAGTTAAAGCGGAGTTTTCTAGATGCAAATAAACGTAATTCTCGATGCGCTTTAGGTGCACCGATTGTATGGACGAGCTGCAACTCATCATCACCTCTTTCGGGGCACTCAATGTCAATACAATAAGATTAAGCAGCTGCTGCTCTAGAATTTTTATCTCCAAGTCACCCAGCTGATTGTTATGAATAAGCGCCAGTATTTGACCAATTTGAAATACTAGCAACCTGCCAGCACCTTCATCAACAGTTAAGCTGCGTGCAAACTGCCGCTCTATAGTGCCCATTTGCGGGGTTAATAGCACTAAAGGCACTTTAATCACATACAGTGATGCTTCGTGCAGATGATAGAACTCATAAGGTAGGCTGGACAGCTCAATAAAGAACTGACCGGGCTTAGACGTTAGCTGTCGACCTTTTTGGGTAAAACGAACGTCGCCTGTCATAGGAAAAGTAATTAAAATACTGTCATCAATATAGCCAGAGCTCTGTCTGCCGCGATTATAGTGCACAGTATTAGCATGATAGTGCGAAACACCTATCTTTAGAAGCTTAGCATGTTGCAAAAAACCAGAAAACTTATTCGGTTGCCTGAAACTAACTTCAAGATCAAAATAAGTCTCATTGATGGTATGTTTCCAATCGAAGGCACCTAAGGTTTGCATGCGATCCGTTGCTGGCATCTCTAACCCTGAGGGGCTTAGAAGATTTTTATTCATTGATAAATCATGTGCAGCGATGTCTTTTGTTTTATCTGCTAGCAAGGTTTGATGAGAGGTATTTTGATAACGATTTGGCTTTTGATTTGCATTCATCCTTGAACACTCAATATATGGTATACAACTGTACTGATATCCTATCAGTTATTCATCAATAATCCTCCTTTATATCATAAAATAAAAAAGGATTTAGGCATTAAATACTCTTTAATGCCTAAATCCTTGAGTTGGTTTTTCTTTATAACCTGCTTTTATAGACTTGCTTTATGCTGCTCGAGTCAGCTTATAAGTTCCAGTCTCATGCAGCTCTGCTTGCCAGCCATTTTTAATGACCACAGTAGTGGTTGGCTCTTGGATAAGCGCAGGGCCTGTGACCAATGCACCAGCACCGAATTTCTCACCGTCATAGATAGGCGTATCAATCCAGTCATAGGACTGATCAAACAGCATCTCGCGGCTACCCGTTTTAGCATTACTGATATCCCCTTCCTGCGGCACAAGGCTCGGTAGTTTTGGCTTACTTATTTTACCAATTACTGATACCTCAATGTTGACCAGCTCGACGTGACTATCACGCTCATCATAAGTATAAAGTTCACGATGGCGATGATGGAACAATTCTAAAATAATGGTGCTGACGCTATCAGCATCGAGCTTACCATTCGGTATCAGCACGTTACATTCATGCACCTGACCAACATAGCGCATCTCCATGGTACGTTCGATGGTGATATCTTCATCTGTAAAGCCATCTTCTAGCAGTTTTTGTACACCCTGCTCCTCAAGCTCTTGTAGCTTAGCATTGAGTGATTGCAATTCTACATCTGGTGCGAGAATCATCATTTGTGTCGCTAAGTAGTTATACTTGATATCAGAGATAATCTGACCAAAGGCACAGAGACAGGATGCGATTTTGGGTATTAAAATAGTTCCAATACCCATCTCCTCAGCCAGAGCAATAATATGCATGCCAGCTGCTCCGCCTGCGCAGACTAGCGCAAAATCCCGAGGGTCATAGCCTTTTTCGATAGTAATACGGCGAATGGCATTAGACATGTTTTGATTAACGATAGCACTGATACCAAATGCGGCGTGATCTAACTCGATGTTTAGCGGATCAGCGATGTGTGTTTGCACCGCTTGTACCGCTTTGTCTTTGTCTAAGGTCACACTGCCACCTAACACCGCATTTGGCTGTAGATAGCCCAATACTAAGTTTGCATCTGTGACGGTTGGCAAGTCACCACCTTTACCATAGCATGCTGGTCCAGGCGTCGCGCCAGCACTCTGAGGACCGACCTCTAGCATACCAAAAGTATTAACATGCCCAATAGAGCCACCGCCCGCCCCTAATGTTTCTACATGAATCATAGGTACGCCAATACGATTACGTAAGAAATCAATATCGCGGTTGAGGCTGGTTCTGCCTGCCTTCGCCATGGTGATGTCAAAAGAAGTACCGCCCATGTCGACCGTGATAATATCGTCAATTCCAAAAGGGTTAGCAATATACAGACCCGCTTGTGGTGCAGATGCTGGCCCCGAGTTAATGGCATTTACCGCACGCTCTCGCATGATACTACCAACTGCAAGCCCGCCATTAGACTGGAAATAACGTACGGGCTGCTCAGCGCCTAACGCCTTAAAGTAGTCGTCAATCTTATGGACATAAGATGCCATAACTGGGCTTAAATAAGCATTTACTAGGGTCGTTGAGGTACGGGTGTATTCCTTAATCTGTGGATATACGTCACTACCACAGCAGACGAATACCCCTGGCATATGCTGTTCAACAAGCTCTTTGGCGCGCTGCTCATGCCGAGTATTACGAATAGACCAGACGAAGGAGATAGCAACGGCCTGCACGTCTTTTTCCTTAAGTGATTTGATTGCATCGAGTACGTCTTGCTCGTTTAGCGGTTCGTGCTCAGTACCATCAGCTAAAATACGACCACGGATAGGGAAGCGGCGGTCACGCGTGGCAATTTGTGGCGCTGGCGGGTAGCTAGCATCATAGCGGTGCCCTTCTTCTTTATGCCCTAAACGTATCTCGATACTGTCTTCATGGCCTGCCGTACATAATAGCCCGACCTTCACCCCTTTCATCTGAATCAAGGCGTTTAGCGCGACGGTCGTACCGTTGATGCATAGGTCGCAGGCTTGAATAATCTCTTCAATAGGACGGTCAAACTGCGTGGCGATTTGCTGTAAACCATTAGCGATAGCCAGGGTGCCATCCTCAGGGGTAGATGGCGCTTTAAATAGATGAACATCACCACTTTTTTCGGCCAAAACAAAGTCAGTAAACGTCCCGCCAGCATCGACGCCAATTCGGAAATCATTTTTCATAAGTCATCCTTAACTCAAATTATGTAATATCATCAGCTAGTTTTGGGTTTTATGCCGTCAGCTTACGACGTAAAGCATCCGTCTCTGCTTCATTGACCGCCAGCGTTTGTGGGTCAATAACCACACCGTACTCAGTCTTAGCCGCTGCTACTGATATGACTCTTTCTTCTACATCTTTTAATACTGCGGGTACAGACCGTACAAACGAGCTGCCATAGCCGCCACCGCCTGGATTGGTATTACGCGCACGGTCACCCGGTTGAATTTCAGTTATTATGTTTTGCTTATGCAGATCAGTGACGCCATCCTTATAGATAATCTCTAGTCGGCCTAACTTAAGCTCAGGTGATATTTGTTCTGCGCCTGCAGCGCCCATTGTCGGATGCTCACGACCTTCTCCAAACGCTACTACCGTCATCTCATGACCTAACGGCTCAACTTCCCATACGGTACCGCAAGCATGCCAGCCGTCCATTTGCTGAGTCGCGCCAGCACCAGAGATAATAGAGGCCAAAATCATAGTGACGTATTGTTCCCCTGTTTTTGGGTCAATACCTGAGATGTTGATACCTGAGGCATGACCCCAGGAAGCAATCACACGATCTGGCGCGGCATCTTCAAATGCCATACGCACGGCATCGGTCAAGGTTTCCATCGGCGTGGTGGTACAGTTGACATGAGGGGCAGGCTCTTTGGCATTACATAGCGTGCCATGCTCACCCAAGTCTACTGTGACACAGCGGTATAAACCTTCGTTGTACGGCGGATCTACTTGGGCAAACATCATCAGCCCTAGCAGTACACCAGACATCGAGTTGCCTGCATAGGAGTTAATGAAGTAAGGTACTTGCGGTGGACTGGTAATCTTGATATGTACATCACTGTCTTTAATCTCAATATCAGCGCTAATGGTCAAATCACCTAAACCGTGACCCGAGTCTTCTAATACTGCTTCGCCATGATACTGACCATCTGGGATAGATGAGATCAATGAGCGCATATGGGTATCAGCCATATTCTTTAGCTCTTCAATCGCCGCACGGACGGTCTCTACCCCATACTTATCTAGCAGCGCAATCATGTTACGCTCGCCGACGGCACAAGCACCATATTGAGCATTAAGATCGCCTTCTTGGTTACGACGAGAACGCATATTACTATGAATTAAATTAATGACATCACAACGTCGAACACCTTTTTCCCATATTTTGATAGGCGGAATGCGCAACCCTTCGGCGTATATTTCTTTAGCGTCTGGATTATATCCTGCCGGCACGGGACCACCGATATCAGTGACGTGACCTTTGCATACTGTCCAAAATACCAACTCGCCTTTATAAAACACTGGCTTATACATACAGCAATCTAGGATATGACTGCCCATCATCACGGGATCGTTGTGATAAATAACGTCGCCTTCATGAATGTCATCACCATAATATTCGGCAACAGCTTTCATGGCTGGCATGAGTGAGCCTAGATGAATAGGAATATCCTGACCCTGTAAAATCATCTCAGGCAGATGATCAAACAAAGCATTACTATAATCATGAGCTAAGTTGAAGACGCTAGAGCGTGCGGTTTTTTCTAGGGTTGTCGTCATTTCGCGCTGTGCCGTTTCTAAGGCACCACGTACGACGGACAAGGTAATAGGATCAATTGAAGTGTGAGCGTTGCTCATGTGAGACTCCTTGTCTAGAAATTTATATCAGAAGATATGAGTGGCTCTGTAAAATATAGCGCCCAATGTGGCCGTCAATACTTAACAATTACACTCATTCTTTATATGGCTGTCATTCATCCTAATGACGAAGCTTTTTTACTATAGCGAGGTTTTTGGTAAATTAATTGGCTGACAGTGCAGAGTTTTTGACTGTGAGTGCACACCTGTATAAATAAGGTTTGTGATTTCAGCTTTTGGAGAGAATGTTAACAATAAAGAGCGTTTGCAATAAAAAAGACAATGCATCGGTTATGATGCACTGCCCTATGAATTTACGTCTTTGACTATTTATTAGTTTAGTTTTAAGTTTACAGCCACACTTAAGCGTATTAAATGTCTGACATCAAGAAAAAATGCCGTCGTCAATAATACAGTCTTAAGCATAATCGTGTGTACCACGAATAGGATAGTTGTTTTCTGGATTTCTGATAAAGGCTAGACCATTTGCCAAGGCTTCCAGCTCAGGTCTAGTAAAAGGAGCGTTGGAGATATCTACAATCTGAATCTCCCCTTCTGTATTGATAACAAACAAGCCGGGCTCTGCAAATGGATGATCGGTTTCTTTCTCTGAACGTGGGTTGGAGATATAAAGACCCAGCATTTTCATTTGTTCAACGGTCAGATCATAGGCGATAGGAAAGCTCACATTTATTTTTTCCAAATGACTTTCTACCTGCTCTTTGCTGTCACCTGAAACAGCGATTACGTCGACACCCGTTTCATTAAATGCTGATTTTAATGTTTCTAACTGATTGAGGTATTTGGTGCAAATGGGACAGTGTTGACCTCGGTAAACAACCACCATTTTCCAGTCATGACCATTTTCGGGCTTGCCCAATAACGTCATGTCACCATTATAAGTGGGTACTTCGATATTGGGGAATGTTGCACCAGCAATGATTTTTGGGTTGTAGTTTGCTTGCATTGTTTCGTCCTTATAGTTTTGAGTTAAAAATATTTAATATCAAATTTGAGTGTTTGCTCAATTTGGTGTGTATTGATACTACAAGTAAAAAGCCGACGGTGAAGTCGGCTTTTTGTTATTAACTTGGTATAAATTGAAAGTTTTTATCTCTGTAGATATATGATGGGTCAACATAGTTGTTTATCAACTAATACTAACCAGTCCGACTCATATGAATATGCTGGCAATTAACAGCGCAGACTAGTTAGCGTTATGACAGAAGCGTCTGGCGTTACCAATGCTGAGCATTATATTCGAGCTCACCCTACTACCAAGCGCATCAATTGGGTACTAATATAGCCACCGAAAGTGCCTACCGCATAGCCCAGAATGCCCAAAAACCCCCAACTGGCGCTAGTGATGGGTGAAACGCAGTTGCGACAATGGGTGCTGATGATGCACCGCCAGTATTGGCATTGGAGCCGACTGCCAAAAAGAAAAACGGCGCACGGATCATTCTAGCCACAGCAAAGATAATGACAACGTGAATGCTCATCCATAATAAACCAATAAGGAGCAGTCGCCACTGCGAGACGATACCCGCAAGATTGATTTGCATACCAATGGCAGCAATCAAGATAAAGATAAATACCGTACCAATTTTGGAAGCGCCCACATGATCAAGGCGACGTATCTTGGTAAAGGAAAAAATTACCCCTATCAAGGTTATAATCACAACCATCCAAAAGAACGAGCTGGCAAAGCTATATTGTACTGCCCAGCTATAGGGTGCAAAAAACCCTGCAATTTGCCCACCAACAAAGTGTGCGACACCCACCATAGCAAAGCATAAGCCAAACATCACCATCAAGTCATTTAAAGTTGCTGGACGAGCATTGTCACGCTCATAATTCTCAACCGCCTTAATCACTTTATCAATACTACTGGTGTCTGCCCTCAATAGCCTATCTATCTTATCGCTATGCTTCGCCAATACCAAGATAGCCAATAACCATAATGAAGCATTGGTGGTATCGACCAAAATCATCATCCCAAATAAATCATCACTGACGCCAAACAATTCCTTCATCGCTGCTTGATTTGCCGCGCCGCCGATCCAACTACCCGCCACCGCCGAAAACCCACGCCATAGCGTGTCATCGGTAAACATCTCAGGCGATATCCATGTAGCGACACCCAAGCTTATTGGACCACTGATAATAATCGCGATACTGGCGGCGAAAAACATGGCGATGGCTTTCCAGCCTAGCCCCAATATCTTTGGTACATCCATCGACAAGGTCATTAACAGCAAACTTGCTGGCAACAGATAAGTGGCAGTAAAGCCATAAATCTGTGAGCCAATACCGTCAGCGAAGACGCCTAAACTATTAAGCGTTGCAGGTATAAAGCAGCACAGCACGATACCTGGCAATACCGCATAAAAGCGCTGCCAGAATTTACCGGGTAATCCTTGGGTATAAAAAACCAAACCGATAATGGCCATAATGATGCCAAAGGCCAATGGCAGGCTATCAATGGTTAAATGAGAAATATCGGGCATCAAATAGCTCCGCAGCACACGATGAATAAAAGCTTGTTAGTATAGACAAGGCGAAAAAAACGCGCAAGCAGCGATCGAATAAACACAAAAAAGCCAGATAACGAGTATCTGGCTTTTTAGTGCTATCTTTAGGCGATCAAGCAATTAATAACTTTAATCACCAAATATAACAGTATTACGAGTTGTTACCACGGTTGCCGCCGTTTGGACGACCTTGGCCACGGCTGTCAGAACGACCTGCTGGGCGACCTTGGCTGCCACTTGGACGACCACGACCTGTTGCAGCACGCTCACCACGTGGAACGCCAGTGCTATCGCCGCGGCTAGGAGCACCAGTGCGCTTGCCTTGATACGGCTTGCCACCTGAACGCTCGTTTGGTTTGCCTGACGTGTCACGTGGCTTACCTTGATAACCGCTGTCATTGCTAGCGCGTTGACCAGTTGATGAGCTGTCACTTGAGCGACCGCGAGCATTAGCAGGATTACCTTGATAGCCACCACCCGCGCGACCACGGCCTTGACCATTACCACCGCCGCCGTTTGAACGACCACGGCCACGACCACGACCATTACCTTTGTTTTCGCTAGGTACATAAGTCTTCTTAGGCTCCATGCCTTCGATGATACATACTTCCATTTTGCGATCTAAGTAACGATTGATAGCGTTTAGCTGTGGACGATCATCCATGCTACACAAGCTGATAGCGATACCAGTACGACCAGCACGACCACAGCGACCGATACGATGGACGTAATCTTCTGTTTGACGCGGCAAGTCATAGTTAATAACGTGCGAGATAGCTGGGATATCTAGACCACGAGCGGCAACGTCAGTCGCTACTAGGATTTTGACCTTGCCATTACGCAAGTCTTGAACGATACGGTTACGCTTGCTTTGTGGCAAATCACCATGTAGGAAGCTGGCTTTATGACCCGCTTCTTGTAGTTGTTTAGCCAGTTTTTCAGTGCTACGTTTGGTGGCAGCAAAGATAATGATCTGTTCCATATCTTGCTGGCAAACGATTTTGTCAAGTAAGCGGTTTTTGTGATCAAAATCATCACAGTAGTACACTTTTTCTTCGATGTGTGCAGATTCTACTTTGATTGATACACGCTCAGGGTTCTTAGTGAAGCTGGCAGCGATTTTACCTACTGGGCCATCCCAAGTTGCAGAACACATAATCGTTTGACGATCAATTGGTGCAGCACGAAGGATGTCACTGATATCATCAGCAAAACCCATGTCTAGCATACGGTCAGCTTCATCAAGTACCAAAATTTCTAGGCTTGATAAGTCAACACGACCAGCATTGATATGGTCAAGTAGACGACCTGGGGTCGCAACGATAACTTGAACGCCTTTTTTCAACGCAGTGATCTGACCATTGTATGGTGCGCCGCCAACTAAAGGTACGCAGAATAGACCACGCATGTCTTTAGAATAAGTACGTACGCTATCATGTACTTGCTGAGCAAGTTCACGCGTTGGCGTTAAGATAAGGGCTTTAGTTAGTTTATCAAAGCTAGTGGCACGGCTTAAACGGTCAAGTACAGGGATAACGAATGCCGCTGTTTTACCACTACCGGTTTGCGCAGACAATAGTAAGTCACGACCTGCTAGAGCAAAAGGAATCGCTTGTGCTTGAATAGGTGTTGGATTGGTATAACCACTGCGATCAAGCGCGGTCAAAATCGGCTTGGCAATGTCTAGTTCAGCAAAGGTAATTTGATCTTCATCAGTCGCGTCAGGAGTAGCCGCTTGATTATTAGTATCAGTATTTGGAGTATCAGTGTTTTCGATGATGCCGTTTTCAGCGGCGATTGCAGATAAAATATCAGTCATGAGAATCCTTGGTAAGTATAAGTTGCTGTAAATTCAGCAAGCTTGATGCATACCACTGATAACCGTTCACCACGCTGCCTTTATTAAAGAATTACCGGACCACATGTAAGTGTCGATAATCAGAAGCCAAGCCAATAAAGCTTAGAGCCTCTACAATAAATGCGTTCGTGCTGTCTGACGTATTTTGGTGGTAGTGCCGAGTGTCTCATCCTTGTTTGATATAAGCGTATTATTAATGCTTTGTCCAAAGCAAATAATCGCGAATAGCAACCAATTTAAACCACATTTATGGTTCGGTAGATAAGATATGAGTCAAAAATAACTGCTATTTTCATTACAGGTTATTTAAGTACACAAAATCATCGGCAACAATTACTTATGGTCATCCTAGACCCAAAATCGCAGGCGATGTTATCAATCTCATAATTCACGAAAGCCTAAGCTAACGTGGCGACGCAGTATAGCACAATAAAATATTATATGTAGCTATTTATTAAATTTCTCGGTAAATAGAGCAAAATTACTTATAGATGTACGCATTCAATATGCTGAGTAATAAGACAATCAGCAGTATTATTGGCGGCTATCGCACCATTTTAACTTCGGTGACATACGTCGGCAGCTGCCACGCACCGCCCGCTTCAATCATACGGCAAAGCCCTGTAGTACTTTCATGACTTTTTTCAAATGCCTTACCTGTCCATATCCAATCAGTCTTGGTTAAACAATCACCGATGCCGCGACCTTTTTGTACGGAAGTGATTTTACCCTTATCATAGCCAGTGGCGTTGGTGGTTATCAATGTCGGTTTATAAGGTTTACTGTCATTGATGACCCAGATGCCTGCACCAGTATTATAAGCGCCCGTCCAGCAATCATGTTGTGCCAACAGCTGTGAGCCGTTCAGTCGGCTCACACGCCATGGTGATTTGTCTGATAGATTGGGACAGTCACTATCCGCATCTTTCATCGTACTTTTCATCAGCGCCGCTAGTTGCGACGATTTCATCACAAACTTTCTATTGTTACTAGCGACGGCTTTCGGATTGGGCGCCACAAAGCGAAGTTTTGGTGCTGACTTGAGTGACAATACAGTGCTATTTGATTTGGCGGCACCATCAGTATTGATAAAGGCAGATGACGTCCCTACTCGACCTTGGGCTTCATCTGCTTTGAGCATGACGGCACTAGCCCCTTTATCAGACAGTTGCCAGCGTGAGTTACGTAGCACTAGCTCAATTTTGCTTGACTTAGTCAGTGCTTCTAGTAGCGCTGTGACTTGTGTTGGGGTCAGGTCAGCATTACCTGCTGCAGTTGAAAAAGGCTTGGTTTCGCCATAGTCTCTACCATTGATGAACAATGATATACGATGACGATTGCCAAGTTGCATCAAGGCTTTAGATGAGCTTTCTTTAGCACCGCCCCTTTACCTTGCCATCCACACCAGCATTTGCACCTGCACGGCGTATGAGCAATACCGATATAGGGAATTCGCTATTGTTTTCTGCTTGATAGCCTGCCAGCCGGCACGTACGGGTATTGTCGCAGACTACCTGCCAGTCTTGATTGGTAAATTCAACGCCATTGCTGGCCATCGTCGCTGTACTAAATAAAGCTGCGCTGATAGCAGCAAACATAGGTAATCGTATTTTATTTTTTATCATCAATAAGAGTATCTTTTTTATTTTTTTAGGATGGGTGGTTAAGTTGGCTTTGTATTGCAATATTGAGTATCGATCAGCATCTATCTGTTGATCGTTATAAATGGCGCTGAGTTTGGTATTGATAACTTTTAATTCGCTAGCCATCGCCTGTCGTGAGAAGTTGATCCGTTTACGGTTATCATCCTTCATAATCATTATCCATCAATATAGTCAATCTTATTTCAATCAGATATTCTGTCTGATTTACTCAGTCTATTATAATAAGTGGCTCTATTCGCCTTGCTGGTGTCCCAGTAATATTAAACCAATCAAATAAGCACTATAGATACCCGCTCATTAAGATGTTATGCTTGAGGTACTCAAGCTATCTTAACGTACTAAGGTTTCTATCTGTTGTACTAATGTATCATTGTGTAAACAGGTAAGTATATCTCTATTTTAATATAACCATATATGAATATAGAATAGCAAGATGTCGGATAAAATCAAGGCTGATAGGCTATTTGCTTATCAGCCTTGATTTTATTAATGCGTCTCTTATCGATAGGTTTAGTCAATAGGCTTTAATGACAGGTCTACGGCACGCTTAACAGCTGGACGTTCAGCAATTGCCTGTGCCCAGCGCTTCACATGCTTGTAGTCATCAACTTGCAGGAACTCGGCGGCATCATAGAGCTTTCCAAGCACCAATTGTCCATACCATGCCCAAATAATCATATCCGCAATGTTATAATCGGCTTCGTTGTCGCCACACATATATGTGCTGTCTTTTAGATGGGTATCCAGCACATCGAGCTGGCGTTTGGTTTCCATAGTATAGCGGTTGATCGGGTACTCTAGCGGTTCAGGTGCATAAGCATAAAAATGTCCGAAGCCGCCACCTAAGAAAGGCGCACTGCCCATCTGCCACATGACCCAAGACAAACACTCTGCCCGTGCTTTGCCAAGTGACAAAGGCATAAATTGGTCAAATTTTTCTGCCAGATACATCAAGATAGCACCAGACTCAAAAAGTGCTATCGGCTCGCCAGCTATATCGGCAGAATGATCAACCAAGGCTGGAATTTTTGAGTTAGGGTTTATGGCTACAAAGCCAGAACCAAACTGCTCTCCTTGAGAGATATCAATTTTATAGGCATCATATTCAGCACCTTTAACACCAATCTCGGCAAGCTCTTCTAACAGGATATTAACCTTGACGCCATTTGGCGTATTCAACGAGTACAGCTGTAATGGCGCAGCGCCTACTGGCAGCGCTTTCTCATAGCGCGCACCCGCTGTTGGGCGATTGATACTAGCAAACTTACCACCGTTTTCTTTGTCCTGCGTCCAAACCTTTGGTGGTACATATTTATCGTTTTGCCCATCGGTATGATTGCAACCTTTGTTATTTTCCTGACTCATAATATATCCTCAATTTATCTTTATCGTATTGTTGATGCTTCTACTTATATCGTCGGTAGTCAATCCAATCTCATATGATTGAGATGAAATTAACTATACTGCATATCTGTTGGCTTAAGTCGTTAGCGAGGGTTTACTATAACGATAACTAACCCTGATATTAAAGCCCTCTCTTGTAAGCAGTGTTAATATTATTATCTCTAAACACAGAATTCTATAACCTCAACCGCCAGCCGTTACTTTGATTCCCTTTTATTATGATTGAGTCTTTCTTATACTACTCGGTTGGTATAGCGAATTAGTCGTCAATAGACTATTTTGTTCATTTTATGATGGGATATCTAATGAGATTTACATGGTAACGCTAACCCCGACACAAGATAAATACTTGCCCTATGTGCTAGCGGTGGCGCTATTTATGCAAATTTTGGATGCCACTATATTAAATACGTCATTACCGCAGATGGCACAGGCGCTGGGTGAGTCTCCATTAAAAATGCAGTGGGCGGTGATCAGTTATGCGCTAACTTTGGCCATATTTATTCCCATCAGTGGTTTTTTGGCGGATAAATACGGCACGCGCCGAGTATTTTTGGCAGCGATTATTATCTTTTGTATTGGCTCACTGCTATGTGCTGCGTCACCAACGTTGGATTTTTTGATTGGCTCACGGGTTATACAAGGCATTGGCGGGGCGATGATGACGCCTGTGGCTCGCTTAATATTGGTCAAATCCTACCCACGCAATAAGCTGCTGACCGTTATGAACTTTGCGGTAATTCCTGCTTTGGTAGCACCGCTAGTAGGACCGGTCTTAGGTGGCTATATCGTACAATATACCAGTTGGCATTGGATATTTTTGATCAATATACCGATGGGTATTTTTGGCTTTATCATGGGCAAAAAACTGGTTCCGGCACTATTTGAGGATACCAAGCGGCTTGATTGGACAGGATTTTTATTGTTTGCGGCAGCGGCTTGTGGGTTTACGCTTGCTGTAGAGTTCGGCTCACAGACTGGTCGAGGGTTTTATGGGTTGTTGCTTAGTTTGGTGGCCAGTTTATTGATAGGCGCTTATATCTGGCACGCCAAGCGTCGTCAAGCACCGTTGTTCCCCTTGAGTTTGTTTGACATTCGCACCTTTCGTATTGGCATCACTGGTAACCTATTCACGCGCTTAGGTATTAGCGCCGTACCGTTTTTGCTGCCGCTGTTGCTGCAAGTGGTGTTTGAATACTCACCGTCGCAGGCAGGTTGGCTACTCGCGCCCATCGCGGTCGGTGCTATCGGGATTAAACCATGGGTCAGTAAAATTATTCAGCGTTATACTTATCGCAAAGTGCTGGTCTTCAACACGTTTTTGATGGGCACGCTCATTATTGTGTTGGCACAGTTTACCGATGCCTCACAGTGGTTATGGTTTATCCCTATTTTGACCATAATGGGCGCTTGTAATTCTATGCAATTCAGCGCGATGAATACGATTACTATTGGTGATTTGCAAGGCGCTCAAACCAGTAGCGGCAATAGCTTGATGGCGGTCAATCAGCAGTTAGCGATTAGTTTCGGTATTGCTTTTGGGGCAGCGGTACTGACGCTGTTACGTGAAAGGCTACAAATGGATACGCTGACAGCGTTTCAAACCACCTATTGGATACTTGGGGTCTTGACCATTCTCTCGGGGCTTTACTTCTTACGACTTAAGCCCGAAGATGGACGCGGCTTATACTGAGCCGCTGATATTTGGATTTTGAATAAAGAGTTTGAAAAAATATTGATTAAGCGTTGATTTTGTCAGCAGTGCAGATAGCACGCGTTGTCAAATATGAGACAAAAATGCCAGCATGTGAGTGATTATAAACCACAAGACACGCTGGCATTTTTAGAGCATATTACGGCTCATTGCATCAACAATGAACCATTAAGGCGCGTCATCATCCATTTGTGATTGGATATAGCGCTCAACCCCAATGCTTTCGATCAAGTCTTCTTGAGTCTCTAACCAGTCTTGATACTCTTCATTACCATCTTTTAGCGTCACCAATAGCTGGCGTGACACATAGTCAGACTTTGTTTCACATAGAGTAATGGCATCGGTAATGATCTCGAATTTTTGTTTTTCTAGGCGCAAGTTGCATTCGATAATCTCTGGCACATCTTCACCGATGAACATCTTGCCGTAATCTTGCAAGTTTGGTAAACGCCTAGCAATAAAATCCGGGCAATCAGCTCATCAGACCATTTCATCTCAGCGATGGATTGTTTATAGAAACTCTCATTGAGGGCTTCTAATCCCCAATGGCGCGCAATGCGCGCATGTAAAAAGTACTGGTTGATGGCAATCAATGACTGTCCGAGCACTTTATTTAAAGCGCGAATAACTCTTTATCCCCTTTCATTATCTCTTCCCTTTCATGCCGTTATTTATGCTAAATACTATGGTTATTGTTCATATCTTCGTGACATTAAACAAGATTGGGAGTGACTTCAGCCATTTGGCTTTGCAGATAATTGGGCAGACTAATCATATCAATTAAGCGCAACTGTTGCTCAAGCCAATGCGCATGATCTTCTTCAGTGTCTTTTAGTTGTTCTACCAACATCTCACGCGTGACATAATCGCGCTCTGCTTCACAGAGAGCAATACCGTCTTTTAAGTGCTGTTGTACTTGATACTCTAGCTCAAGGTCAAGTTGCAGCATTTCAGGAACTGTCGCGCCGATATTGATGGCATTTACCGTCATTTTCGGCGTGCCGCTCAGCATTAGGATACGGCGAATAATAGATTGGGCATGTAGCGTCTCATCTGCCATCTCATGATGGATACGGTCGTACAATTTGCCATAATGCCACTCAGCATACATTTCTGAGTGAATAAAATACTGGTCACGGGCAGCAAGCTCACCGCCTAACAAAAAATTCAAATAATCAATGACTTTTGGGCTACCTATCATAACCTATACTCCCCTATTTATATTTTACAGATCACCGTACATTCATAATTATCCATATAAGGATAGTACTATTGGTAAACTGATCAGTAAAGATCAAAATCAACAAAACGTCTTACAACGTGAGACAGATATAGTAGCATATAGGCGCTATACAGCTTGTAATGTTATGAACTAAGAATAAGATGCTAATTGAGAATCATAATTAGCTAGCTTTAGTAATCACTGATTTATCGCAACAATGGCTGCTAATGATGCTCAATATCATTGTAGTAGGTGTATGAGTAAAGTTATATGGACGCTCGCAACTTACCCTTTATGTATAATGACCAAAGGATAAGTGCGGAATATTGAATGTATGTGGTATCGAGGCGTACTAGTGATATTGGTGTAATGGGTGATGAACAGCTGGGTAGTAAATCTCTGGTTTGATAACGCTTAGACAGCGTAAGCCAAGACATCGAGTCTCGCATGATGCTCATCTAGGTAATCGTTAACCATCGTTCGCAGCAGCCACAGCAAGTCGCAACATCGAGGGTATCTTTTAGACCGTCAAGGGTATCGATACCTGAAGCAATGGCTGCTTTGATTTGCTTTTCTTTTACGTCATTACAGATGCATACGTACATGGTCTGGCTCCTCTGAATACCGCTATTCGGTAACTGCTTTTATTGCTCATAAATTTAGTGCATTGATGATAAAAATGGTGATTAGAGTGTTTGTCTTGATATTCACGGTCATTTTTATGGCTTGATGTATAATAACGATAACTATTATCATTTGCAATAGCATTTGATATATTATTGGTATAAAAGTACAGTCATCAAAGTAGAGTTATATTGCACGCAGTTAATTGATGTAAGTGAATATAAGCGTGCGTGTAACCGAATATGATGAAAGGTAGTAAATTAACGACGAACTGTAATTTAGCCCATTTTTTAATCGATTTGTAGATAACTGCTGTTATATTGAACCCCTATTAACAAAGCCCAATTGGAATTGTTCTATGTCTGATAATAATTTTACGATACGACCTATCGAGTTATTTAAAGTCTTATCTGACCCGACGCGCTTAAAAATATTTCAAATTCTATTTAACAAAGAATCGCGCTGTGTTGGTGAGTTGGTAGAAATACTAGATCAACCACAGCCAACAATATCGCGTCATTTGAACCATTTAAAGAAACTCGGCATTTTAAGCTGTGTTCGCGACGGTACGTGGATGTGGTATGAAGTCGCTGACGACTTGCCAGAATGGTGCCAAGAGATTTTGGATATTACTTATAAACAAATATCTAGCAAAGATATCGATATGTCCAAGCCTGCTGAGATATGATGACTATCTAGCATTATTGCTATCAACATTTGATCTCAATAACGCTAGATACCAAATGAAATTGAGACCTGCTTTAACCCATAAAAAAAGACCTACAATAAATAGGTCTTTTTTTATGGGTGATAATAGAAGAACTGCACCAAATTTTACTATGCCAAATCTAAAAAATCACTAATAAACGCATTGGCTGGTTGGTGTATCAGCTCCTCCGATGTGCCTACCTGCTCTACCCGCCCTTGATTCATGACCACGATCTCATCTGAGACGGCGCGGGCTTCTTCTTGATCGTGAGTGACCATGATACTGGTAATACCAAGCTCATGGTGGATGTTCTTTAACCACGTGCGCAGCTCTTTACGTACCTTGGCATCGAGTGCACCAAAAGGCTCATCGAGCAACAATAATTTTGGCTTCACTGCTAAGGCGCGTGCCAGCGCAATCCGCTGACGCTGACCGCCTGATAATTGATGCGGATAAGCATTGGCAACTTGTGGTAACTGCACCAAGTCTAATAGCTCAGCAACGCGCTTATTGATATCTGCCTTACTTGGCCGCTCATTCTTTGGTAACAAGGTCAGTCCAAAGGCGACATTATCGGCGATATTTTTATGACGAAACAATGCGTAATGCTGAAACATAAAGCCAATATGGCGCTTTTGTACTGGCGTATTGGTCACATCCATCTCATCAAACAATATCTGCCCTGAATCAGCATATTCTAAGCCGGCGATAATGCGTAACAACGTCGTTTTGCCACAGCCTGATGGTCCCAGTAAAGTGGTCAGCTTGCCAGTCGGCACGGTGATATTGATATTATCTAAGGCGGTAAACTGACCGAATTTTTTATTAACGTTGCGAATCTCGATGCTCATAATGGGTTCTCTTATTATATCTTTGCTATGGTGGCAGATTTTTTGGTTACCGCATTTACATTATTAAATTAAATCTAATGCCAGCCCTTTCAGACCAAGTGTAGATAGTATTACTTATCCGAAATTTCAGCGGTTGTTGCATCAGTAGTATTGGTAGCCTTCGTAGCGTTGGCACTTACCAGTAATTCAGGCACACTTGCCAGCCGTTCGGACTTGGCAAATTTGCGCTCTTGTAGCTTAGTCATGACTTGTTGAATAAGCAACGTCACGAGCGCCAGCGCGGCAAGTAGGCTTGACAAGGCAAAAGCGGCGGTAAAGTTATAATCATTGTAAGCAATCTCAACCAGTAGTGGCATGGTGTTGGTCTCGCCACGAATATGACCAGATACCACACTCACCGCCCCAAACTCACCCATTGCCCGCGCATTGGTCAAAATCAAACCATAAAGTAGTGCCCATTTGATATTGGGTAATGTCACATGCCAAAACGTCTGCCAACCAGTTGCGCCCAAGGTCAATGCCGCTTGCTCTTCAGAGTCGCCTTGCGTCTGCATCAGCGGTATCAGCTCACGTGCTACAAAAGGGAAAGTAACAAACAGCGTTGCCAATACAATACCTGGAACCGCATAAATAACTTGGAATCCCATGCTTTCAAGCCAGCCGCCAATGGTGGAATTGAGTCCGAATAGTAAAACAAACATCAGACCTGCAACGACGGGTGATACTGAAAATGGCAGATCAAGCAAGGTGGTGACCAGCTGCTTACCTTTAAACTGATAGCGCGTCACTAACCATGCAATTGCGATACCCATCACCATATTAATCGGCAAGACGATAGCCGCGGTAATTAACGTCAGCTTAATGGCTTGCAGGGCTTCTGGGTCAACCAACGAGGCAATATACAACTGCCAGCCACCTTTAAAGGCTTCATAGAACACAGCCAGCAAGGGAATGACCAACATGATGACCATAAAGAGCACTGCGATGACGATAAAGGTAAGGCGTATCCATGCGTATCTTGTCGCTGCATTGCTCTGGTAGTCATAGCTATTAGATATTTGCATTAGCGAGCTCCTACACGGCGCGACAGTTTCCACTGCACAATGTTAATGGTCAATAAGATCACAAATGAGATCAGTAGCATAAATAATGCAACCGCAGAAGCCCCTTGAACATCAAACTGCTCTAGTTTACTAATAATGAGCGGTAAAATCTCTGATTGCATGGGGATATTGCCAGCGATAAAGATAACCGAACCGTACTCGCCAGTGGCACGAGCAAACATCATGCCTGCACCCATGAGTAAAGCGGGCAAAAGCTCTGGCAAAATTACTTTGCGAAACGTCGTAAAACGATTGGCGCCCAATACCGCGGCTGCCTCTTCAAATTCGACCGATAGCTCAGCGAGTACAGGCTGTACCGCACGGACAATAAAGGGGAAACTGACCACAACCAAGGCGAGCCAAATACCTATAGGTGTAAAGGCGACCTGAATGCCAAATTTATCAAACCACTGACCAATCAAACCATTAGGGGCATAAAGGGTCGCAAGCGAAATGCCCGTGACCGCCGTTGGTAATGCAAATGGTAAATCAACTAGCGCATTAATCAACGACTTACCCCAGAACTCGTAGCGTACGAGTACCCAAGCGACCAATGTGCCAAACACCATGTTGGTCAGCATCGCCAAAAATGACATCCATAAGCTTAGCTTGATAGCAGCAGTGACTTGCGGCTGACTAATCGTCTCCCAGAATCCAGTCCAACCCATCTGAGTCGTGGTGTAGGCCATCATGGCAAACGGTAATACCACCAGTAGCGACAAGCTAAAGACCGTGATACCCATGCTCAGGCCGAACCCTGGCAGCACATTGCGTTGGCGCAAACGTGTTAACCACCCTTTTTTTGCAGGGGCTTCGCTGGCAGTGTTTTTGCACTCATAATGATGTCCTATTGCCTAACCAATCGTACTTAGCGATGATTACTATTTATTGTTATTGCTTCACGTGGGTTTTCACTATTGATACTTAAAAAGAGCACTTAACAGAAAGCATTTAACGATGATGTCGTCCATAAAACCATGCTATCAGGTAGTTATTAGTGTGCTTACGGTATAAAGGACATAGCGTATATGACCATGTCCTTTATAAGGTTCTGCATGACTAACGGTGTGACTGACTGCATTTGCTAGCGCAGTAGCTTCTCTTATGCACTTAGCAAGTGATTACTGCGGTGCGTTAATGGCGAGCTGGTCGAATACACCGCCATCGCTGAAGTAGGTACCCATGATTTCATCCCACGTGCCAAAGGCATCATTTGGACGGAAGGTTTCGATTGGTGGTAATTTATCACCATTTTTATCAAGGACGCTTTTGACGCTAGGACGCAAGTATAGATTGGCTGCTAGCTGCTGGGCAGGCTCGCTCCATAAGTAGTCAAGATAAGCTTTTGCGGCATCCGTTGTGCCTTTTTTATCTGTCACTGACTTGACAATCGCAACAGGGCTTTCTGATTTAATAGAGTATTTAGGATAAACGATATCTACTTTACCCGCACCGAAATCAGTGGCGGCAAGGTTGGCTTCATTTTCAAAAGTCACTAGGACATCACCAATACCACGTTGAACGAAAGTGGTGGTCGCGGCGCGCCCGCCATTTTCATAAACTTTGACGTTTTTGAGCATGTCTTTCACGTAGTTTTTGGCATTGGTCTCGTTTTTATCAAAAGCATGTAAGCCATAACCATAAGCGCCCAAGAACGCATAACGACCATTACCGGTCACTTTTGGATTTGCCATGACGATCTCAACGCCTTCTTTGGTCAAATCTTCCCAGTCATTGATACCTTTTGGATTGTCTTTACGGACTAGGAATACGATGGTGCTGGTAAAAGGAACGGCATTGTCTGGGAATTTACTTTCCCAATCTGACTCAACCAAACCCTTTTTCTCAAGTAACTCAATATCAGAGCCTTGGTTCATGGTAGCGACATCTGCTTGCAGACCATTGGCAACCGACAGCGCTTGTTTGCTTGAGCCACCATGTGACTGCTTGATTAGAATATTGCTGTTTGGATTTTCCGCTTTATAATGCTCAACGAATAATGGGTTGTAGTCTTTATAAAAGTCACGTGCCACATCATATGAGACGTTCAGTAGCTCAATATTTTGACCTTCTGTGGCAGCGGTGCCATCTGCATTAGCAGTCGTCTCTGTCTCGCTATTGCTACAGCCAGCCAGCCCCAAGGTTAATGCAACGCCTGCAATGCTCAAGACGTTACGTTTTTTACTTTTTTGTTGATAGTGCAAAGCGTATGTCATAAATCCCTCAAAGGTATCTGTTAAGTAATGCAAGTATGCTAACAGTGCCATCTTATTATGTTTAATGATGAATATGCGTATGTTATTGCCAAAATGGAATAACAAAGGGATAAATACAAGGTTATCAATCACTTAAATAGTATCGTTAATACATAACGCTGACACACTACTAACTACCCGCTCTGGCTCATACAAATTGAGCACTTTGAGTATGTATCAGGCCATTGACAATCTCTTGATAAACGGCTCCCTACTTCACTCTTGCCAGCTGATCAAAACGCCCACCATCGACAAAGAAAGTGCTCATGATCTGCTCCCAATAACCAAACACTGCTACCGGCTCAAAAGTCTCAATATCAGGCAAAGTTGCTTTGTGAGCTGCCAGCACTTGTGGGTTACTTGGACGCATATACATCTCTGCCATCAGCTCTTGTGCTGGGGTGTCCCATAAGCCTTTTAAGTAAGCATTCGCCGCTGCCGTCTTGCCGTCTTTGTCAGTGACGGCTGTTACGACCGCCACTGGGTTCGCAATCACAATAGAATAACTGGGATAAATGATATTGACCTGTCCTTTGGCAAATTGCTTGGCGGCTAAATGCGCTTCATTTTCGGTCGTGATGAGCACATCGCCCAGCCCGCGCTGAGTAAAGCTGGTCGTTGCGGCGCGTGCGCCATTGTCATAAGTGACCACGTTTGCCAGTAGCTTTTTGATAAAATCATCCGTTTTGGCAGGACTTTGCATCGTTTCTTTAAATTGATGTAATCCGTAACCATAAGCACCCAAAAACGCATAACGCGCGGTGCCACTGGTTTTCGGGTTTGGTATCACTACGTCGATATCGTTACGCGCCAAGTCCGACCAGTCTTTGATGTTTTTGGGGTTACCATCGCGCACCAATAACACCATGATACTGGTATAAGGCACCGCATTGTTCGGGAACGCTTGCTGCCAATCAGCTGTGACCAAGCCTTTTTTCACCAACAGATTCATATCACTTTCTTGGTTTAAAGTGACTACATCTGCTTGCAGACCATTGGCAACCGACAATGCTTGTTTGCTTGACCCACCATGTGATTGGTTGATATTGACCTGACTGTCTGAATGCTTTTGTTGATAATCTGCGCTAAATAAAGCGTTATAATCTTTATAAAAATCGCGTGATACATCATAAGAGACATTTAACTGATATTTTTTGCATCACCTGTCGCGTTCGAGCCGTCTTGTTGAGTGGCTTCGGTAGGATTACAGCCTGTCATTAGCATGGCAAAGGCTAGTACGCTACCAACTTTAACACTGATATTGGCTAGCGGCATTGGCGTCTTTTTATCCTCAATAAGGGTATGCAGGTTAGCAAAATGACTCTTTTGAGATATTTGCTGAATACTTTTGTTATCTGGTTGCATGGGTGCTCTCGATAATGTTGATAATAGAAGCGTTTTCCACAGCATTAACAATCTTATTAATGCTCATAATTCTTTGGATGCGGTTCTATGGATAATGAGAAACATGCTAACAGCATGTGAGTCAAATGCTTAGTGACAAATGCGCTTATCGAGTGATTAACTTGGCATAAGTCATTTTATTAATTATTTTACAAGGCTTATTTTTTCTAAGTATTTTGCGCTATAGTGATGAGCAGACACTTTTGAGTAAGTAATGGTATTGCTTACTATATAGACGAGCCTTTATGTAAACGATACTATCTCTTGTAGTGGTCAACTAATATCCTTACAGCCATGCTGTTAGGCGTTGCGTTTAGATAACGACCATTCCTCTTACACTCCTTTATCAAAGGTACTTAAATGATCATGTCTCCACCTCGTCACTCACGCTTTTTTTCAGTATTTTTCACCACATCGGCGGCTCTGTTTGCCTTAAGTGGCTGTAATAACGTGACACCTAGCGTGAATCACCAAGCTATAAAACAACCGATAACCGATGTCATGCCAGCTGTGCAAGCAGTCGTTGGAGATTATGCTGATGAAGGTTATGAAAAGCGCGCGCAAGGCTATGATTGGGTTGGCGTGATGGTACGAGCAGATGGTGATCGACAGATTGACATTAGAGTTCGCTCACGCAGCGATATCAAAAAACCTACTTGTCACTTCGATGGTAAAGCGACATTCATGGGGCAAGATACTGCTCATGGTATGATTTTTCAGTCAAAGGTAAATGACAGCACGGCTTTTTTTCAATTTAAGGATGACACCCTCATCATCGACAGCCCAGACAAGTATGCACTGAACTATTTTGCTCAGGTGGAGGCTCGCTTGCTGGAGAATATAAAAAGCTGGCAGTAGGTTTGGAGATTTAATAGTCATCGCTAGCATGTGTTAGGACGTGTTTTTCATTTCAAAAGTAGTGATAAAAACAAAAAGGTGCCAGACAATAAGTCTGACACCTTTTTATGACTGGCTTAGTACGGGTTATTTATACTGATGATCTGCCCTTATACCGCAGATGCACCCGTTAATTTAACTTCAGCACGCTCTTCTTTTGCAATGCCGGCATAGTAGTCACGCAAAATTTGTAGTATTTCTGGACGGCTAAAGTTATCTGGTACATCTTCGTCTTCTGATAGCGCTTTACGCAGCTTAGTACCTGACACTTTAACGTGCTCAGAGGCGTCATGCGGGCAAGTTTTGTCTGATGCCATCGCGTTACAAGCGTTACACCAGAACGTCCAGCCAATTTTGAGCGGTTGGGTGATAAGGTCGTCTTTACCAACGTGTTCAAAAATAGTTTGCGCATCAAACGCACCGTAGTAATCGCCGACACCCGCATGGTCACGACCGACAATCAGATGGCTACAGCCATAGTTTTGACGGAATAGCGCATGTAATAATGCCTCACGTGGGCCAGCATAGCGCATATCCAACGGATAGCCTGCTTGGATAACGGTATCTTGTCTAAAGTAGTTGTCGATCAAGGTTTTGATGGCTTCTTGACGAACTTCTGCTGGGATATCGCCAGGTTTCAATGCCCCTAATAATGAATGAATCAATACACCATCACAGATTTCAATCGCAATCTTGGCCAGATATTCATGTGAGCGGTGCATTGGATTACGCGTTTGGAATGCCGCCACTGTTTTCCAGCCTTTAGCATCCAAAATTGCGCGCGTTTCTGCTGGCGTTTTGTAGATTTCTGGATATAACGTTGGGAACTCACCTTCGCTAAGTACTTCAACACTACCGGCAATATTGACGGCTTCTTGGTTTAATACTTGTTGTACGCCTGGATGCTCTGAATCCGTGGTCGTAAATACTTGCTGACACTCATGCTCTTTATCGATGGTATAAGTCTCTTCTACCGTCAAGATACCCATGACTTCGCCATCTTGAGCGACCAAGGCTACTTTGTCGCCTTGACTCAAATTATCCGCAGTCTCTTTTGGCGCAGACAAAGTGATAGGAATTGGCCAAAACAAGCCAGCGTTTTCACCGCTTTGCAGACGCATGTTGTCTACCACGCCCTGCCAGTCCGCTTGATTCATAAAACCATTTAACGGAGTAAAACCACCAATACCGAACATGATTAAATCACCACGCTCACGTGAGCTTAGAGTGATGGTCGGCAATGTGCTGGCAAGCTCTAATGCTTGATCACGTGCTGCACCGTTTAATATAGTGGCTTAAGCTCTGCACTACCATGTGGTGGAACCAGCTTTGATTTGAATTGTGATTGGGTTTGGCTTTGAGTTTGAGACATATAGTTATTAAAACCTCTTATAAAAAGAATGGTTGGAAGAGATGAGCAAAAATGCAAAAGCGATTAAATGTACAAAACTGAGAAGAAAGCCGTCGCTAGATAATAAGTAGCGTACTAGCGACTGGGCATTAAATTTGATACGCATAGGCTACCTAACTTTCGTTATGAAAATTTATGCTGTGTTTGGATATGGATATGTCTGAAAGGAATTTATGTTTCTGGCTACAAGCTTATATGATGTATAGCTGAATTATTTACATTGCGAACGGCAATAAAACCTATTACACACGCAAATCATTTTCGTCGCTGATTTTAAGATTAAAAACAAAACTGAGATTACGTCATGTATCAATATAATTACGCTGACCAGACTTTGGTAGAGGAACGAGTTGCCCAATTTCGCGACCAAACCGAGCGATTTTTGGCAGGTGAGCTGCCAGAAGAGCAGTTTTTGCCGCTGCGATTACAAAACGGCCTTTATATTCAGCGTTATGCACCGATGTTGCGTATCGCTATTCCTTACGGGCTACTTGCCAGCTACCAATTGCGAAAATTGGCTGAGATTACCCGTAAGTATGATAAAGGCTATGGGCACATGACCACCCGTACCAATATTCAGCTGAACTGGCCAAAACTAGAAGAAGTGCCAGACATTTTGGCTGAGCTTGCGACAGTACAGATGCATGCCATCCAAACCTCAGGTAACTGTATCCGTAATACGACAACGGATCCTTATGCGGGTATCCATAAAGAAGAAATTGCTGACCCACGCCCTTATTGTGAGATTATCCGTCAGTGGTCAACCTTCCACCCTGAGTTTGCCTTTTTACCACGTAAATTTAAAATTGCAGTCATCGGTACCGAAGCGGATCGAGCTGCGACGCAAGTCCATGATGTGGGTCTGCACGTCGTTACCAATGACGCAGGCGAGCTTGGCTTTGAAGTGATCGTTGGTGGTGGCCTCGGGCGTACCCCTATTATCGGCAAAACGATTCGCAAGTTTTTACCTCGTGAGCATTTACTCAGCTATCTCGATGCCGTTTTGCGCGTTTATAACTTGCATGGTCGCCGTGATAACAAGTACAAAGCCCGTATTAAATTTTGGTTGATAGCTTAGGTGGCGATCAGTTTGGCAAATTGGTGGAGGCTGAGTGGGAAGCACATACTAAAGATGGCCCGCTTACCTTGACTGAAGAGAATTTTGACACCGCTGCTAGCTACTTTAGCATGCCTGATTATCAGTCATTTGATGCGCTCGCAGTACAATCAGAGTTGCAAGCACAATTGGCAGACAATAAAGATTTCGCTGATTGGTATAAGCAAAAACCGTGGCACATAAGGTGGACGGTTACCGTGCGGTAGTGATCTCTTTAAAAGCCGGACTGGTGGACGGTCGTTATGTGCCATCAGGTGACTTGAGTGATGCGCAAATGGATGCGCTTGCCGATTTGTCTGATCGTTATAGCTTTGGTGAATTGCGCGGTACGTATCAGCAAAATCTGGTATTCGCTGATGTGCAAACCAATGAGCTTTATGAATTGTGGCAGCAGCTAGCAGAATTGCATTTAGCGCGTGCCAATATCAACACCTTAACTGACATGATTGTCTGCCCAGGTTGGGACTACTGCTCGCTTGCCAATGCAACGACGCATAACATCGCTGAACAAATCGAAAAGCAGTTTGATGATTTAGATTACTTGTATGATCTTGGTGATATTCGCCTAAACATGTCAGGCTGCATGAATGCTTGCGCCCATCATCACACAGGTGATATCGGCATCTTGGGTGTGGACAAAAAAGGCGAGCACTGGTATCAGATTAGCCTTGGCGGTAACTCTAGTAATGACGCCAAATTGGGCAAAATCTTAGGAAAAGCGGTGCCAGCGGATGATGTGGCCAGCACGCTACAAACCATTTTAGATGTGTATCTCGATATACGCGGCACTAACGAACAAGATGTTGAGGGTTTTGGTGACGTGATTGACCGCGTTGGTATCGCCCCCTTTAAGGAGAAGGTCTATGGCTAATCATCATGTGCTTGATAGCCATGGCGCAGACATCAGTGGCGAAGATACTTGGCAAGCGCTAGCGACAGCGCAGCTGCCTGACGGTATCGCGTTATCAAACCTGACCTTACTTGAGCTGTTACACAAACAAGAAAAAGTTGATGTACTTGTCCCACTAGCAGATTTATTAAATGCTGATGGCAAACTGGCAAACGGTTTGCTCGCGCAAGTATTGGATATCCTCAAGCAGCACAGCAGCCGATTGGGTGTGTGGATCACATCCAACACCGATGCTGATGATCTGCCTGATGTAAAAGAATTTTTATTGACGCAAGACTTGATCGTCATTCATGTCCCAAGTTTGTAGACGGTCGCGGTTTTAGTTTTGCACAGACCCTGCGTCAGCTTGGTTATGAAGGTGATATTCGCATGGCAGGCGCGTTTGGTCGTGATCAAATCGCTTATTTGCTGCGCGCTGGTGCTACTAGCTTTGTACTCAATGAGCATGATGCTAAATCTGATATTAGCCAAGCCTTCACTGCCCTAGCCAGTAGCTATGATGGTCGAGACGCTTCAGCATTACCGATGTTCTCAAAAAACTGATTTTATTATTCACTATCAAATCGCTATTTTTATATTAACAATTATTAAGGAATGTATTATGAGCCAATTACACCCAAACCTAGATATCGACCAAGCAAACCAAGATTTGCAAGGTAAATCACCTGAGCAAATCGTTGAGTGGGCATTGACGCAAGCCAAAAACCCAATCATCACCACCAACTTCCGTCCTTATGAGTCAGCGATCTTGCATTTGGTTGCCAAGCAGCGCCCTGACATCACCGTATTATGGGTAGATTCAGGCTATAACACCGATGCGACCTATCAGTTTGCCAACAAATTGATTCGTGATCTTGATCTCAACGTCGTGACGTATATTCCAAAACAAACCGCTGCCCATCGTGACGCCACCATGAATGGCATCCCAGGCATTGACAACCCGCAACATGGCGAGTTCACTGAACAAGTGAAACTTGAGCCATTCCGCCGCGCGCTAGATGAGCTAAAGCCTGACGTGTGGTTCAATGCCATTCGTAAAGAAAACGGAATTCCGTCAAGGTCTTGATGTACTTAGCCTATCAAAAGATGGCGTGTTAAAAGTAGCACCATTGTTTGAAAACACTGACGCCGATTTAGATGTTTATCTCGAAGAGCATAACTTACCGAATGAATTTGATTACTTTGATCCGACGAAAGTAGAAGAAAGCCGTGAGTGTGGTTTGCATACGCAGTTGTAATTTTAGCAGCAATCCATAAAGTAAAAGCCCTCTTATGATTTAAGAGGGCTTTTTTATTTTCATATTCGATTCAATATTCAGTCCCACAAAATTTGAATCTATAATCCAAGCGCTAGCGCTACTGCCAAAACAATGAGAACACACGCAAGTATCAAAATTATCGAGCTAACTGCCAACCGCCTTTCTCATCCCTTTTACCCATGACTGCCAAAACCAACACTAGACTTAACATCAGTAATAAGTACCAAGAGCCCAGCTTACCCCAACCTACCATATGCCATACATTCGCTTGTGACGGATAACGCCAAATATTGGTAAAAGTAGCAATATTTTCTGCCAACCAAACCAAAAAAGCGAGGAACAACAGTAATGGTAAAAATGGACATTGATATTGCTTGGTATCACGCAATTGAAGATTATTTTTGTGATGGATTTGAAAAAACACTCTGGTTTTCCAAAATAAAACTACTGAAGCGATGAACAATATATTGCGAATATCAGGGACAAAAAACTTAGTGAAGAAGTTGGCATAAGAAAAAATAACCAATACACTCACCCATAGTAAACGTGGCAAGTCGGTAAAAGAGGCATTAAACAATCTTAAGCCACGCGCTAAAAAACTACCTACGGCCGAATACATAAAACCGGCAAAAAGTGGCACAGTGGCAATTCTAAAAATGGATGGTTCAGGATAGTACCAAGAACCAATTTTGGGATGGGTTAAAAACAGCTCCATTGCCATGGCCATGATATGAAAAATAGCAATGACCCATACCTCACGCGGTGTCTCTAACTTGAAATAAACCAAAAAGACTTGAATAATTAAAGCGTATCCCAACAAGAGATCGTAGCGATAGATGCCGCCAGAACCGACCAGCTTATTTGATGAGTCAGTACAAAAGCCAATAATAAAAGGATGCCAAACAAAGCAGACGCTAAACTTAGCACGGCGCCACGCGGAATAATGTTCAACACCTTAGATTAGCACTACAATCATATTGACTACCGTTTATTGCTTTAACAGCTCGCTTAATACGCTATGGTGAACCATGACATACATCTTACTCTTCCTCACAATAGCTTATTATATAAAGTATTCATTAGAGGCCGCCAAACTATAGCAAATACTCCGCTTAATAGACAATTTTCTATTATTTTTGAATATCTCTATCTGTATAAAGAAGTCAGCATTTGAATAATTAACGTTTCTTGAACGTTTTATTGTCTAACATTGCGGTATTCTATGGCTTGCCTCAGTGGCTGCTCGGCATTAAACCGACGCTATAAAGCCGCATCATGGACAAAGTTACTCATCCTTTTTTATTTCCTTATAGGCACTCGCGCTCATCAATATGGATATTTATTATGTCTTTTATAAAAAAATCGATTCACTCTATGAAAAACTGCACGATAAGCTACCAGCGGTAGGCAAGACCGCCTCTTTTTTAACTGGTACGAGTGTTCTTACTGCCAATAGTGCGATGGTGGGTCTGCCCATCTGGACTTTGGGAGCGGCAAAAGTATTGACAGGAGCAAAAGCTGCGGATGATGCGCTGATTGCGATTACCAAATACTGGATTAATAGTAATAACGCCGTCATTGATCATGCCCTACCTCATAAAGACTGGCGCATTAACCTGCCTGACGACCTGAGCGAAGACAAGCAGTATCTATTGGTAAGCAACCATCAATCGTGGGTTGACACCAGCATTGTGCAATATATCAGCCAAGATACGCTGCCTCTGACACGGTTTTTTACCAAGTTTAATCTGATTTATATTCCTGTTATCGGTCAAGCCTTTTATTTCTTAGACTTTCCGATGATGAAGCGCTTTTCTGCCAAAGCGATGGCCAAGAATCCAGAGCTTAAAAAACAAAACCTGCTTGAGGCTAAGCGTGCTTGTCGTCAATTAAAGGACAAACCTTTCGCGCTATTAAACTATTTGGAAGGGACGCGCTTTACTAAAGAAAAACATGACCAACAAAAATCCCCTTATCAGCATTTGTTAAAACCACGGGCTGGCGGTTTGTCATTAGCAATTAATGCGTTAGGCACTGAGTTGGATTCTATCTTAGACGTGACCATTGTCTACCCAGACGGCGCGCCTGACTATGATGATTTATGGAAAGGCAATATTCGCCGTTTGGGCGTCGATGTGACTCGCTTAAAGATACCAGACGAATTATTTGCTGCCATCATGGACGGCGGCTATGACCGTGATGAAACCACCAAAAAAATGATGTTTGACTGGTTAGAGGATATCTGGCAACAAAAAGATGCCCGTATGACTAAGATGCTGAGTGAGTTTGAATAGGTTTTGGCATCCGGTTAAAGATGTTTGATATTCTTACGCCTATCACGTAAATCAAATGCCTTACGTGATAGGTCAAGTTCATCACAAGATCAGACTTTAGCTTAGCTCCAAATTTTTCTGTAAATAAATAGTTATAAGAGCTAAATCAATGCAGTCGCTGTCCTCGTTTATCGATATAGTAGCCTTCGCCATCTTTATAAACATAAGCTTTGCCGTCAAGGAAGGAGTCAACTTGATCATAATCAAGGAATGACTGTCTGTCCTGCTTTATTTAGATAACCACCTTTACCATTTTTTGAACTGCAACCAGACCTTCAGAGAACTTGTCACTCAAATTATAAATTAAAGGAATGACGATATTGCCTTTTTTATCAATAAATCCCATTTTATATCTTTCGACTGTACCGACCTCGTACGTTGTTTTATAAGCATTATTAACCAATGCTAAGCCGTCAGAAAACTTACCAGCGGAATCATAAGAAAAGTCAATAATTCCTTCACCTAGTTTATTGATATATCCGTATTTTTTGTGAAGCTTGACTGGCGCTAGACCTTCTTGAAAGCTACTGGCGTAATCATATTGTAAAGAAATAATTTGCTCACCCTTATTGTTAAAGAAACCCCACTTGTCATCTTTAGCAACAGCAACCAAACCTTCTATTAAATAATTTACATTATCGTATTCTATCGGTATGACTAGCTTGCCTTTATCATTCATAAAGCCCCACTTATCATCCTTTTGTACGCTAACCAATCCCTCTGAAAACCCACCTACTTCATCATATATTATAGGAATAACGACTTTATTTTTTTTATTGACGTAACCCCATTTCCCACCTTTACTGACGGCTATTAGATTAAATTCAAAGCTGGGACTCACTTCATCATATTCTATGGGGATTATTTGTTCATTCATTTTGTTAATTAAGCCCCACTTACCATTCAGGCTGACTCGCGATAATCCTTTAAAAAAAGCATTGGCATCGTCATACTTAACTGGAATGACTATCTTATTATTCTTATCAATAAAACCATATTTATCATCTTGCTCTATTCTTGCCATCCCTTCATAAAAATCATTATCGCTCTCATAAACCATTTCCTTTGTATCGTCTTTCTCTAATTTAGACTCTAAATTGGTTGCGGCTTGACCATTTAGCATCAAACCAAAGGATAATCCAAATATAGCAAAAGAATATGTTATTGGTTTTCTGCGATTATTGTTCAGAATCATGGTTCTTATCTTCACTATTTAAATTTCAAGACTGAAATTATGTCTTATATTGACTAAGATTGCACATTCTAATCTATTCCCTTTTACACCAAAAACCCTCACCAACATGACAAAAACGAATATGCTAATGCCAATTCGCTACGTGAGCGTATGCCTGTGATACATCATAATAGCGACATACCTTACATTGAATGAATTACAGGTAATCCTATGAACACCTTTCCATTATTTTTTAAATTAGAAGGTCGCAAAGTACTTATCGTCGGCGGCGGCGATGTGGCGCTACGTAAAGCGGATTTGCTCAGCCGTGCTGGCGCGTGTATTATTGTCCTTGCACCAAGCATTAGCCACGAAATACAAGCCTTGTTAAGTGATAGCAAGCACGAATTGATTTATAAAAACTATAATAAAACCTATATGACAGACTCGCGCGTCATTATTGCTGCCACTGACGATGAGACACTTAACCATCAAATACATGCTGATGCCACTGAGCTAAACATTCCAGTTAATGTAGTCGATACGCCCCATTTGTGCGATTTTATCTTCCCCGCGATTGTTGATCGCAATCCAATCGTGATTGGCATATCGTCAAACGGCAAAGCGCCAGTGCTGGCACGTCTATTGCGAGCACGCCTCGAAACCTTGATTCCGCAAGGTTATGGTAAATTGGCCAAGCTGGCTGGCGAGTTTCGAAGTGAAGTCAAAGCCAAAATTCCAACATTGACGGGACGTCGACAGTTTTGGGAGCGTGCCTTTGAGGGTCAAGTCAGTCAGCTGATGTTTGCCGGTAATGAAAAGGAAGCAGCTGCGCAATTAAAGTTAGATCTAGATAGCACCACTGCGGCAATCACTGCAAAAATACCGCAGATGATAATGCGCTTAGCACTGTTGCGGAATCCGCTTCAACCTCTGCTCCCGTGATATCAGATGCGCCAATAGAAACAGAAAACGCTATAGGCGAAGTCTATATCGTTGGTGCAGGCCCAGGTGACCCAGAGCTGCTCACTTTTAAAGCGCTGCGTTTGATGCAACAAGCGGATATCGTCTACTATGATGCGCTCGTCTCACCACAGTATTAGACCTATGGCCGCCGTGATGCTGATAAGTGTTTGTTGGCAAAAACGTAGCAATCATGCTGTGGCGCAATTGGGCATCAATGAGTTGTTGGTCAATAGCGCAAAAGAAGGTCGCCGTGTGGTGCGCCTAAAAGGCGGTGATCCCTTCATCTTTGGACGTGGCGGCGAAGAAATTGAGAGTTTGCGTGCGCACAGTATCCCTTATCAAGTCGTACCTGGTATTACCGCTGCCAATGCCGCCGCAAGCTATGCTGGCATTCCATTGACTCACCGTGACCATTCGCAGTCGGTGCGTTTTGTCACTGGATTTTTAAAGGCTGGCGCACCCAATAGCAATTTTAAGAGCTTTTTGAATACGGATGAAACAGTCGTCTTTTATATGGGGTTGCATTCGCTGGCGCGTTTGACGACAGGCTTGATTGATGCAGGGCGCAGTAGCGACACCCCAATCGCCATCGTCTCCAATGCCAGTATGCCCAATCAGCAGGTATTAACGGGAACGCTTGCCGACATCGTTGAGTTGCAAGAAAAAAATCAGCTACCCACGCCAGCCTTGCTCATTATGGGAGACGTGGTCGCACTCCATCATGATTTGGCTTGGTATAATTTGCAAAATCAGCAGAAAAACAACAATAGTGACACTACAGCTAGTAACTGGCTACGTGGTGGCACAGCGGCTACACCAAAGGCAGATCATACCAGCCAGCAAGCCCATGCGTTATCAATGGTGGCCAATTTAGCAACGGCTGATGATGGTTTGGAGCAGTTAGTGATTGGTTGAAGTATGATTTTAAATTTCCAAAAAGCCCTGCCAGTAGATTAGCAGGGCTTTTGAGTATAACGCTATTGATCTTTTATGAGCTATTCGTTTTTAACAATTAAGATTTGGTCTTTCGTTTCTCAATGACTTTTATTAGCGTGCTATGAATTGATGATGCATCAGCAGGCGGATTGCTAATAGGTGTATTCTTGATGAGCAAAGTGTATTCATAATTAGGTTCAAAATCAAAACCTTCTATACCACTATATCGATACTCCCAGTCGGCGTTAGCTTGTTCAGCAGGCTTAGTCAGTAAACATGATTGCGGCGCAACACCGACACAGTCTACTTGATGGTCAGCGATGATTTTACGTAAAACATAAGGCATCGCATGGACAGTAATGTGGCGCTTACTATCTATCTGATTGTAATGTCGATTGCTCTCCCATCACTTCAACATAATCGCCTATGGTTAATTTCTGCATTTGATGGGCGTTTTTCTGAGCAAAGTTGGCTTTACTGATTTCTGCGGTATACGTCTGTCCATCCTGAGCGACGATAGTAACTTTTTGCTGCTCTCTGTCTTGCGAGATGACCTCAGTCACTTGACCAATGATTGCGTCAGAATGACTCGGTTTAATCGAATGGACAAACGCGGTGCTATCTTTTATTTGACTCACACTGGTTTTATTATTCATATTTGCTTGCTCATAACTGCTACAAGCAGCCAAAAAGGAAGTGGCAATTAAAGCCAATGTGCATAATCTGATAAACGACATAACATACCCTTATTAATAATGGCTTGGATGTTACTAAATATGGACCTTTTCTAGTACCATTTATTTGTTACTTAATACTATTAACAATCCGCTTTGTTAATCAGCTTTTTTAAATAGCCATTATTTTTAATAAACGTTCATCGTTTCATTTACGGCTCAATGTCACTACTCATTCGTATCCACTTTGCTTTACTGTTAAGTTTATAACAAAGCAAATCGCACCAATTCTTGCTAGAATAATCGATGTCTTTTATCCATCATGAAGCTCAATTATGCCTGTATCTACTACCAAACCTCTCACTATCCTTCATACTTCCGACTGGCATTTGGGGCGCAGGCTTTATGGACGAATGCGTTATGACGAATTTGAATCGTTTTTAGATTGGTTGCAAGACACCATTAGCCTGCAAAAAGTGGATATATTAATTGTTGCTGGTGATATCTTTGACACCATGACCCCAAGCAATAGAGCTCAAGCGCTATATTATGAATTTTTAGGAAAAGTTTCAAAATCATGCTGTCAACATATCGTTGTTGTGGCAGGTAACCACGATTCACCTACATTTTTAGATGCGCCCAATCAAGTATTAAAGTTTTTAAACGTACATGTCATTGGTATGGCTTGTGAAGACTTAAATGATGAAGTGTTGGTTCTAAATGACGAGCACGATATTCCGTATTGTATCGTGACTGCCGTCCCCTATTTACGTGACCGTGATGTTAGAAGTAGTGGTGCTGGCGAGTCGGCTGATAGCAAAGATGCCAATGTCATCAAAGGCATTCGTGCTCATTACGATGAAGTGGCTAGCATTGCCAAAGCCAAGCAATATGAGCTTACTGAGACTATTGAGCACCATGTTCATAATGTTCCTATTATTGCTACAGGGCATTTATTTGCGGCTGGTGGCAGTACAACAGCAGATGATGGCGTACGTGACTTATATGTCGGTAACTTAGGTAAAATATCTGCCGATATGTTTGATGAGTGCTTTGATTATGTGGCGCTTGGACACTTGCATGTGCCGCAGCGCGTTGGAGGACGTGAGCATATTCGCTATTCAGGCTCGCCTATTGCCATGGGTTTTGGCGAAGCTCGCCAGCAAAAACAGGTATTATTGGTACGGTTTGGTAATGAAAAATTCATGAATGATAGTGTTATTAATAGCTCAGACCTACAAACGGAAGTTACTCCTGCGGAAAATAAGAAAACCTTGAGCAGTACTAAGAGCAATAACGACTTTATGGATGACTTATTTGGCTTTGAAGATACTTCTAAAGAGGAAGTTATATCGTTATCAGAATCAGAAAGTAACGACCCTCTAAGTAGTAATCACCAGTTATTACCTCAACTTACGAGAGATAAAAACCCTAGTAAAGATTCGACATTGCTGCATCACGACACTGACCGTGACATGCAAGTCCTCTCTGTCCCCATTCCTTGTTTTCAGTCATTAGCGCAAGTCTCAGGTGATATGCAAACCATTGAGACAACCATTCATACGCTGACGCAGTCGTGCTCATCGTTAGAGTCAACTTGGCTTGAAGTTATTTATACTGGCGATGACATTGTTGCCAATCTGCGTGAACAAATAGAAGCTATAGTAGACGGCTTGCCATGTGAGGTACTGAAAATCAAAAACCTTTCCACTTATGATAAGGTGCTCAATCAAGAGTCAGCCTCTGAAACCTTACAAGATTTAAATGAGTTAGAAGTATTTGAACGCTGTCTGACGCTTAATGAGGTAACAGACGCGCAGAAGCTGAGCCTACGCGACGCTTATGAGCAAATACTGCATGCCATTCATCATACAGACAGTAGAGCAGAATAATGACCGAACAAAATTGGGATACAAAGTACGAAAAATTAAAACCGATTATTGATTGGGCTATTAAAAATAATATTTCAGAAGACATTATTCCAAGAAGCGTCAGACAATTGGATCAAGTCACAGAAATAAATATGGCGTCCAAGCAAATAAATGATCTGCCCGATAGTTTTGGCAATCTTATTAACCTTACTACGCTTGATGTGAGCCTTAACAACTTAACGACCTTACCTGATAATTTTAGCAACCTTATTAATCTCACTAAGCTTAACCTGAATTTTAATAGTTTGAAGAATCTGCCTGATAGTATAGCTAGCCTGACACAACTAACTCAGTTAGCTTTTGCAAATAATACGTTAACACACTTACCCAGTTGTATTTACAACCTTACTAAACTAGAAGTTCTTGAAGCTTCTGATTGTGGATTACTTGAACTACCAAGCTGGATTGGTGCACTACAGCAACTAAAAACACTAAGTGTACATGAAAATAACCTCTCCTCTCTGCCTGATAGCATTGGTGATCTCACCGCGCTGGACGAGCTGATGCTATCTGACAATAAACTCAAAGAATTACCAGATAGTATGAACAAATTAACCCAGCTTTCACTACTGAGTATTGGTAACAACAGCTTCAGTCAATTCCCTGAAATCATTACTGAGCTTTATCTATTAGAGCATCTTGAAATCTCTGAAAACAACCTGTCTCACATACCTAATGATATTAGTAAGCTTACCGAGCTATCTATCATTAATGCTAGCGATAACAATCTTACTCAATTTCCTGAAGCTTTGTATAATGTTCCTTCACTAGTAAATATTCATCTGCCTAATAATCAGATATCAAGTATCACATCTAATATCTCTAATTTGACACAATTACACACGCTTAATCTGGATTTTAATCAGCTCACTGAACTTCCAAGATGCACACAAGTAACACTGCTTAGCGTAAATAACAACCAAATTGAGCGATTACCCAATAGTTTTAGGGATTTTTCTGAGTTATACGGATTGTCGTTGAATAATAAAAATCACTGAGTTTCCAAATGACATTCAAGTAGGTCTATTAACACTTAGTGGTAATAAAATATCCATATTACCTGACAGTATTGGCAATATATCGACGTTGACTGTTCTAGCACTCGAAAACAATCAAATAACCACATTGCCTAGTAATATAGGCTGTCTCCATCAATTAGCAGTTCTTTTACTAGACAACAATCAACTCACTGAACTTCCAGATAGTATTGGTGATTTAATAGAGTTAGAGCAACTGACACTAGACAACAATCAACTTAATGAGTTTCCAGATAGTATTGGCCAGCTAACTAACCTCAGTGTACTTAATTTTGAACACAATAATATTAAAGTGCTACCTAAAAGCTTTCAAAAATTAATTCAGTTACCCAGCCTTATTGTCATCTTGGATGACTACAAACCCTCTATATTCAAATCTATAAGTAATTTTATTTTCCGTTTTTTTATCAAGCCTTTTAAGCGAATCCCTGCTTAATAATGATGACAAAAAATAAAACACCCTAATTTTACTACCAAATTTTATAAGACCCTGCCATGCGCCTAATAGAATTACGCCTAAAAAACCTAAACTCGCTCAAAGGCGAGTGGCTTATTGACTTCACCGACCCCGCTTTTATTAGCGAAGGTATTTTTGCCATTACCGGACATACTGGCGCTGGCAAGACTACCATTTTGGATGCGATTTGCTTAGCGCTATACAGTCAGACTCCGAGACTGGGTGATATCACAGGTGCATCTAATGAGATGATGACCCAAGGTACTGGCGAGTGTTCAGCTGAAGTGGTTATAGAAATTGGCGGTAAGCATTATCGCTGCTTTTGGTATCAGCATCGCGCGCATAAAAAACCCAAAGGCAAGCTTGCCTCTATTATCCATGAGATCAGTGACGTTGAAACAGGTGATATCTTAGAGGATGCTAAGTCTAAAACAGCGCCGTTTATCAAAGAACTCATTGGCATGGATTTTAGCCAATTTACGCGCTCAATTATGTTGGCGCAAGGTGGTTTTGCTGCTTTTTTAAAATCAGATACATGGGAAAGAGCCGCTATTTTAGAGAAAATAACTGGCACTGATATTTATGCGCAAATATCTAAAAATGTCTTTGAGAAAAAACGGGATAAGGCATGAGCTTGCTAAATTGCAAGCTGGTGTGGATAGCTTACCCTTATTGAGTGCTGAAAACGAAGCACAACTGATAACAGAACTACAAACGCAGCAAAGCTTACAAACAACGCAGCAGCAAGACTTTGATACCATCACTAAGCAACTGGGCTGGCTAGATGACGTTGCGAAATTAAAGCAAAGCTTAGCGCAAAATCTCACCGCACTGACCAACGCCACAAGATGAGCAAGACTTTGTTCCCAATGCTTTGCGTCTAAATGCGGCCAATAAGGCGCTTGAGATTGAAGGCGCTTTTCAAGCACTGACGCACAGTCGTGATATAAGCAAACAACTCAGCAATGAACAACAGGATTTACTTGATAAAATCCCTACTCAAACAACAATTAGAGCAAGCGACCACTTTTCGTTGCCAATACCTCTGAATCCCAACTGGAAAATGAGCTACGCGATACCCAGCCCATCATCGATAGCGTGCGAAAAATCGATACCAAAATACAGCAGCACACACATACGTTAGCCGCTGATAATCAGCGCAAAAACATCTTATCATCGAGTATCCAGCGCTTATCACAAGAAATAATGATACATCAAACAGAGCAAGATAAGAGTGAGCTGACTCGTATCGCAAGCTATCTAGGCGAGCGTAGTGCGCTAAATATATTGATAGCGATATTATTACCTTTAATAATAATTGCACTCGTATGAAATCATTGCTACAGAGCAATATCAAGTGACAATAACAGGCGTATCAACACTCAAATAGCCAGTTGCAACAACAACTTTCGACTCTCAATCAGCAACAAGAAGCAGATAACAAGCTTATTGAGCAAAAACAACAAGTACTTAAAGAATTACAACAGCAGCAAACGGCATTATTAGAAGATAAGTCACCAAATGAGCTACGTGCTGATATTGATTATATGACACGCTTACTCATCACAGTGAACAATACGCCTTGGACTCCAGCAACTGGCTGACGTTTCAGAAGAAAAACTATTGTTAGCGCAGCTGTGCCAGATATCCAACAAGCATTGAATACGCTTAGAGATATAATACTAATCATGAATCAGCTATTAAAGGCGAAAAAACTCAACGCCAAGACAAGCAAGACTATCTTGAAGCACTACAGAAAGTTGCTAATCTTGAGAATTATATTATCGAGTTACAGGATGGCATGCCATGTCCATTATGCGGAGCGCTTGAACACCCCTACGGACAGCAGCACCCACTATTAGAAAGTCATAATAGCCAACATGAGACCTCATTAACGGAACAAACACGGCAACAGATTATTAATATTGATATGCGTATAGATAATATGACGCACGAATTATCAGATTGTCAAAGTCAATATGCTGGCAAACAAAACCAGCTGCAAAATGAAAGCAATCAACTCGCCACATTACGCATGCAAGCGCAAACGCTTTGTAGCGATATCAATAGCTATATCGAAAATAATATCAATTCTGACACTGCTATCAACACTATTGTTCAGCCTATAAGTGATATGAATAATAAAATACTGTCAGTTACTCAGTATTTAGGCGATGCTGCCGACAGTATAAGCACAGACCCACAGTTGCTTAGCCATTTATTATCTACCGTCAACGATGTTAAAGCAGCACTGAGCCAAGAAAAGAAAGGATCAAAAGTACGCTTAACCAATATGACAGCTTCACTCAAACACTGTCTGAGACGACCGAAGCGCTTGATAATACTCAAAAACAACAGCAGCACTACCATAATGATAATCATAAGATAACCACTGATTAGGCTCAACACTCAACGAATAGACGACATAGATCGCGTGCTACAGGCAAGTTTTGTGGAGCTGACCACAGTAATAGCTGCGGTAGCGACTGTGGTAGAAACCTATCCGGCTGATCAATATCAAATCATTTAAGCAAGATATCTGATAATGATTCAACCCATAGTGTAATAACAGATTCTACTGCAATAAAAATACTTTATCAATATTACAATAGCATTCAAGATAAAATAGTTGTTAATCAACAGGATAGTGATACATATATTGGTCATTTGCGCCAGCTAAGTTTGGGTTTAAAACAGCTGAAACAGTACTTTCATGCTCAAAAAGACAGCGCCCAAACCTTACAAACGGAAAGTAGTAAATTAACCACTCTAATTGAGGCCAAGCAAGTACAGTTGGATAATGAAAATACTGAGCTTAATAAGCTTAACAACAGTATCGAAGAACAAACAACAGCGCTTAAGCAATTACAAGACGATAGAACACAGAAATTCACTGATAAAGATCCTGATGAAGAAAGCAATCGTTTGCATACAGCACTTGATAACGCGAAGTCCAAAAAGGTAGAAGCACAAAGGCAACGAGATAATAACGAGCAGTTGCTGTTGCAACTACAGAATCGTGCCCAACAACTATCAACTGATCTTAGTAAGATTTCTATCACGCTTAGCACACAGGAAAGTGAGTTTTCAAGCGTGTTAATACAATCGCAGTTCGATACTGAAACTGATTTTTTTAACGCTCGTCTGCCGAAAGCGACACGTGATACGCTCCAACAGCAATACGCCTCTATTGAACAGGCTTTAAATCATGCCAACATGCAATTAAAACAGACGCAGCATGCATTCGATGAAAAGGTATCTTTGGCATTAACTGAGCTGACAGATGAGAATCGAGACAGTCTTGCCAGTAAGCATACTGAACTCAAGTTAGAGAATGAGCAGCGATTGGGCGCAATTGGGGCAATTAAGCAGCGACTAATAGACAATGAACAACAAAAAGTGGCGCAAACAACGCAAAATATTGCCATAAATGCTCAAAAAGAAGCCTTACAAGTGTGGCAGCAGCTGTATGAGCTTATCGGTTCAGCAGATGGTAAAAAATATCGCAATTTTGCACAAGGTTTAACCTTTAAAATTATGATTGACCATGCCAATATTCAATTGAAGAAAATGAGTGACCGCTATTTGCTAACACCCGATATTAATAATCCGCTAGAGCTCAACGTTATTGATAATTATCAAGGCGGTGATATTCGTAGTACCAAGAACCTACCATGGTGGCGAAGGTTTATTATCCAGTCTCGCTCTAGCGCTTGGCTTATCACAAATGGCCAGCCAAAATACGCGGGTCGATTCACTGTTTTTGGATGAAGGTTTTGGCACGCTTGATGAGGAGTCATTAGATATTGCCCTCGACACCTTAACCAACTTGCAACAAGAAGGTAAAATCATTGGTATCATCTCTCATGTGCAAGCGCTGAAAGCACGCATTTTTACCCAAATTCACGTGAAGAAGCTCTCAGGTGGTTATAGTGAAATAAGTGGTCAAGGCTGTAGTAGAGTCACCACTAAAGATGCTGTTTAAAGTGTGAAAGAGATGAAAGGACTATGATGATATTATTATGATGCTAAGTAGAGTTATACAGAGTGTGGGTAACGCAAAGATTGCTAACGCCCTGCCCGTTGTTTTAGTTGGAGTCTTGGTTATCGCGACTGGCACCGCTCAGGCAACCATCAGCTGCGCTGGTTATTTACCGAATAGCTATTTTGAGCGTATTGAAACTAACGTACCCTTTGCTGGCAAGTTAGTCGAATTAACAGATGGGTCGCAGCAGCTACAAGATTTAAATGGCACCGTTATTCTCGATGGATTGACAGACGGCTATATATTGATGGATAAGTTTATTGGCTCAGAAAACGGAAAATATGGTGTCGTAAACGCAGCTGGCAAGATAATTGTGCCTTTTGAGTATGACGATATTCAAACTGAACTGATATAACGACCAGCTTTATTGTCAGCGTTAAGTCATCAGAGGGCAATACCAAACAAGGTATTATCAATCGTCATGGCGAGTGGGTTTATCCGTTAGCAAACGCTCATATCCAGCATGCGCACTATGATCCTGATTATGACCAAGATTATTTTTTAGTAACGGATAATGCAGCGAGCAATCATAAAAGTCTGACAGGACTACTTGATGATAAAGGCTACTGGCGGTGATGCCGCAGTACGAAGCCATTAATCCGCTTAACGCTTGTACGGGTCAGCCTTTATATCTGCAAGTAAGTTTGCAAGGTGAGACCGCACTGATTGACCAAAATAATGACGTCATCATTCCATTTGCAGCCAATTAGCATATAGAGTCCTTTAATAATAACGCCAATCCACTACTATTTTTGCGCAGCAGCTTATCTCATGAGATTACTGATGACATAGCGACTGCTATGAGTGAAGATATCCAAGAGTATATTATTAGTGCCGACATTGTTGCTGCTAATGGTAAGCTGACTTTTTCCTCTAATGCGCCTATTAGAAAACTGCTCTATCATCAGCTTTATACCTTTAAACAGGCTGGCAAGGTTGGGCTGATTAATGATAAAGGTGACGTGATACTAACACCCAAATTTGACAGTTATCGCGATGACGCGGATAAAGTATGGTTTGAGAACAATGGAAAATTGGTACGTTTAAATACCCTGATAACAGTAGAGTAAATATCTAATTTTGGTACTTTGTAGATACGATCGATAGTATTAATCAATAAAAAACCCCACCGTTAGCTTATAACGGTGGGGTTTTATGTCAAAGACCATTGATTTATTTAGGCGTTTTACTTAGTCACTAGTACTTAATAGTAATTACTTAATAACTAATTACTTAGTTACTAAACCGCTTAGCTCACTCATCAATACTGACAACGTTGAAAGACCAATTTGACCATTTTCATCATTGCTATGCAGATTATCTAACTTGCTCATCTCTGTGGTGACTGACTCCAAATGATCTAAGTGACGTGAACGCCATTCACCAAATGCTTGCTTCGCATCTGGTTTAGATAATATGGCATCCATCAGTAGACGTAGACTACGTGACAGCTCGTTCATCAACGCATGGCGCGCGCGGCGATCCCAGTAGTCTTGCTGTGGTAACGTGGCGATGTTGTCCATCATCCAATCTAACTGCAAGACGTGATAGGCATCAAAGTACAACGTTGCAAATCTCATCAACAGGACGCTCATATTGCTCAGCGAGCAGTGCGGCATCAAGTGCATCAACATGATAAGGCAGCATCGCAAACAGCGCGGCATCATTATTAGACAGATCATTCTGCATCAGGCTAGTGGTATCTTCTTGCAAGTATTCTGCAAATTGTTGCTCAATAAAGCCGCCTGATTTGGTTAATTTCTCAACACTATCACTAAAGCGACTGATCATGTCAGCGACTTGCAATTCTTGACCAAAGGCATTTATAAACCAAACAACACCTTGCTCAAGCGCGTCACGTAGACGCAGCTCAAGAGTTAGCAGTAATGTAGCATCGACTTGATTGTCCAGTGCTTCAAGCGTGTTCCAAGCTTTTGACACATTGAAGACATCACGGCTAATCGCATAACCACGCACGATGGTCGCCAGCGATTGGTCTGTTTCCTCATAAAGACGGAACAGTGCTTCAATACCCAAACGATTGACCACACTATTGGTCAAATAGGTGCTGATAATCTCACGATGTAAGCGGTGTTCAGTCATCTCATCAAAGAACCGCGTCGCCAGCTCATCAGGGAAATACTTACGCAACTCATTGATAAAGTACGCATCATCTGGCAAGTCTGATGATAACAAGTTGTCATACATCCACATTTTGCCATAAGCCATGACAACTGCCAGCTCAGGGTTGGTCAAGCCAGTATCTGCTTTTTGACGTTTGGCAATTTCTTCATCTGATGGCAGATATTCAATCGCCCGATCAAGACGCCCTTCACCTTCTAACATCTGAATAAAACGCTGATGATCACTTAAGTTAGCCGCCGCACGAATGTGGCTAAGCTCAATGGCTTGTGGTTGAAGGTAGTTTTGACGCAATACCAGTTCTGCCACGCTATCAGTCATGCTTTCAAGCAACTCATTACGCTGCTTTAAAGTCATGTCGCCTTGCTCGACCACTTTGCCAAGTAAGATTTTGATATTCACTTCATGATCTGAGCAGTTTACGCCGCCTGAGTTATCGATAGCGTCGGTATAAATGCGACCGCCCGTTTGTGCATATTCGATACGCCCTTGCTGGGTAAATCCTAAGTTACCACCTTCACCAACGATAGCCGTACGTAGCTCATTGCCGTTGACCCGTACCGCGTCATTGGCACGGTCGCCGACATCAGCATGGCTCTCATTCACGCTTTTCACATAAGTACCAATACCGCCATTCCAAATAAGATCAACAGGCGATTTTAACAACGCACTGATTAACTCATTGGGTGCCATGCTGTCTTCAGCGATATCAAAACGCTGTTTCATCTCAGCACTGAGCGTGATGCTCTTATCTTGGCGGGAGAAAACGCCACCTCCTTGGCTAATAAGTGACTTTTCATAGTCATCCCACGTCGAACGCGGCATGTCAAATAAGCGGGCACGTTCTGCGTGTGAAGCAGCAGCGTCTGGATTCGGATCAATAAAGATATGTAGATGGTTAAATGCAGCGACCAGCTGGGTATGGGTTGATAGCAGCATGCCATTGCCGAATACGTCACCACTCATATCGCCAATACCAACCACGGTAAAGTTATCACGGTTTTGAATGTCCATGCCGCGCATACGGAAGTGACGTTTGACCGACTCCCAACCACCGCGTGCAGTGATACCCATGGCTTTGTGATCGTAACCAACCGAGCCACCTGAGGCAAAGGCATCGTCGAGCCAGAAGTCATATTCAGCAGACAAGGCATTCGCAATATCAGAGAAGCTGGCGGTTCCTTTATCAGCCGCGACCACTAAGTACGGATCATCTTCATCATGACGCACGGTGTTGGCTGGCGGGACAATTTTTCCATCAACGATATTATCCGTCACATCAAGCATGCCGCGTAGGAATGCTTGATAACAAGCAATGCCTTCGGCTTGGAATGCATCGCGACCATCTGCCATGGTTTTGGTTTTGACGATAAAACCGCCTTTTGAACCAACAGGAACAATCACCGCGTTTTTGACCATCTGTGCTTTGACCAAACCAAGCACTTCGGTGCGGAAATCTTCCATACGATCTGACCAACGCAGACCACCACGAGCCACTTTACCACCGCGCAAATGCACGGCTTCAACACGCGGCGAATACACGAATATCTCAAACATCGGTTTTGGTTTTGGTAGATTAGGAATATCTGCTGCCAAAAACTTAAACGATAAACGATCTTTACGCTGACCATCGCTATCGGTTTGATAGAAGTTAGTGCGTACCATGGCGTTAATTAAATCTAAATACCAACGCAAGATACGGTCTTCATCCAAGCTATCCACACCTGCCAATGCCGCCGTGATTTTCTGTTGAATCTGCGCGGTTTTTTCTGTGCGTTCACCTTCACTGTATTTAGGGTTCATACGGGCATCAAACAAACTACCGAGCGCCACGCTAATGTCGCTATTTTTTACTACCGTTTGCTGAATATACGTACTAGAGAATGGTGCTTTTGCTTGCATCATATAGCGTGACAATGCTCGTAGCACCACCACATCATAAGTGTCTAAATTGGTCGTTAATACCAATTCGTTAAAGGAGTCACTCTCAACATGTCCCGCCCAAATCTGTTTGAGACTGTCTTCAAACTGACCACGAACCACTTGCATGTTGACAGTATCGACATGCTCTAGTGTCAGTTCATACTCTTGCATCCAAATGGGCTGCTCTGGCAAATCAAACTCATAGGTTTGCGCTGAAATGACAGACACACCAAAGTTTTCAAGGATTGGCAGGACCTTAGACAAAATAACAGGCTGTTCACGACCATACAGTTTTAGGTGTAATTGATTGCTTGCATCGCCCGTTGACTGGTATAAATGCCAAATCATCGGCTGTTCTGCTGTCAATACAGCCAAACGCTTGGTGTCTTCAACCGCAGTACGGGCATCAAAACGCTCTTGATAAGCGGCAGGGATATAATTTAAGAAGCGACGGTTTAAAGCATTGGCTTGTTGCTCACCCACATTATCCAGCAGCATCTTTTGATAGCTGTCGCTCCATGATTGCATTAAAGCAGATAGTTTGGCTTCAAGTGCAGCAGTATCGACGTCTTTCACTTGACCTGGCACCGTACGCACATGGACATGCACACGTGCGTGAGCTGATTCATTGAATTCTGTGGTAAAGCCTGATGATGTGCCACCGTAGGCTTCTTTTAGGACGTTCTGTACTTTGATACGTAGCTCGGTGTTGAACTTGTCGCGCGGGATATAGACCAAGCATGAGACAAAGCGCTGATAATGATCCACACGGCTGAATAGGCGCAGGCTCTTTTTATCTTGCAATTGGCTGATACCAGAAACGATAGGATATAGCTCTTCAACGCTGGCTTGAAAGAGGTCGTCACGCGGTAAGGTGTTAATCACATGCATCATTTTATGGTGTGCATGACCGTCACGTGGCAATTCTGCCATCGCCATAATCTTATTGGCTTTGTCACGTAATAGCGGAATTTGCTGTACCGTTAGTTGATACGCTTGTGAGGTCAATAGACCAATAAATCGATATTCACCAACCAGCTTACCATTGTCATCAAACTTATGAATACCCAAAAGTCCATATATACGGGACGATGCACAGGCGATACACGGCTTGATTTGGACAACATCAATACTCGCGGTTCAGTCAATAGTTGCTTTAATACTTTTGGCAATTGGCTAAAACTTTCTGACAGTTTATCTTCTTCGGCACCGCGTAATAGACCAAGACCACTATTACCAATGGCGAATAAATCTAAATCAGCAGGTTCAGCATTCACTTCGACAGCCTGCCCGCCTTCCAAACGGTATTCACGATAACCCAAGAATATAAAATGATCGTCTAATATCCAATCTAAAAATGCTTGTATCTCTTGCTGCGAGTAAAAAACTTCTGGCAGTGGCTTGTTTGATAGCTCAGCTTTGATATCCGTCAACTGCGCACGCATCTGCTTCCAATCGCCAACGACTGTATCTAGCGTATCAATTTTTGCCAATAACATTTGCTGTAATGCAGCCAGATCTTCATCATCTTGATAGGCAATTTCACAATGAATCAAAGACAAATGAGAGGTCGCGCTTTCATGTGCGCCTTCGACATGAGTAATATGACCATTATCATCACGTGCAACACTGACAATGATGTTATAAGTACGATGAACATCGATACCTTCAGACTCAAGACTCATCAAAATCGTATCGACTAAAAACGGTCTGTCATAGGCAACAATTTGAATAACCGTATGTGAGCTATGAAAATGCTGCTCTTCTGCTTTGGGGTTTAGCACCTTCAGTTGTGGCTTGCTACCATCATAGGCTTGGAGCAACGTAAAATGATGTAATACCATGCCCGCTAGGTCAGCATTACTGATAGTCTCAGCTGCCTCTGCGTGCAATGGCTGATAATAACTATGAATAAAATGATCAAATAATGATTTGTCTTTTTGTACATAACTGGTAGCAATATCGCTTATCTGGCTGATGCGCTTTTGCGATACTGAGGGAGTTTGGCATGTCCTTCATCCTTTTTTATAGATTTAATTTATCATTTATTTAAGTTTATTAATTCGTACTAACTAATGGCACCGCATAAATATGTGAAACATTATTGGTGCTGCGGAGCAGTATATCCATTTACGCAATTTATTCTGTTTTTTCTTGATATTTTAAGTTTCTCTCCTTTTTTCACCTTTGTTTTTAGGAATATGTCGCAATTGGGATTTAATGCCATTAATTTAGTGAAGTGTAACGTACATAGCGCGCCAGCTAAAGCGTACAACATCATTTCATGAATCAGCAACATGTCGATAACATTTGCTCATGAGACAGGTTTTTCCGTTTATTGATGATTAATTGCTGGCAAGTGGATACTCATGGCAATCGGTACGACTTTTTTGTTAGAATATGCCAGTATTTGAGAGTGTGTGGCTAACTCATAACTAATTTTAATGCTAAGGGCAAGACGTATGATGAATATTTTGGTGATTGGTTCAGGTGGTCGCGAACACGCGCTAGCATGGCAATGTGCAAAAGACGATAAGGTCAATAATGTCTACGTCGCGCCTGGTAATGCTGGTACAGCGCTTGAACCTAAATGCCAAAACGTTGTCCTAGTATCTACGGGCGAGAACGCTAGTGAACATAGTGCAATCATCGATTTTTGCCAAAATAATGCCATTGATATGGTCATTGTTGGACCAGAAGCGCCTTTGGTCACTGGTATCGTTGATGCTTGCCGCGATGCTGGGATTCAAGCGTGGGGACCAACAGCATACTGTGCGCAATTAGAAGGTTCCAAAACCTTTGCCAAAGAATTCATGGAACAAAATAATATCCCCACCGCAGCCTACAAAGGCTTCACCGAAGCGGTAGCTGCCAAAGCTTATATCGATGAACAAGGTGCACCCATCGTTATCAAAGCCGATGGCCTTGCCGCTGGTAAAGGGGTCATTGTTGCAGAAACTATCGAACAGGCATATGAGGCCATCGATGACATGCTTGCGGACAATAAGTTTGGTGATGCAGGCAGCCGCGTGGTGATTGAGCAGTTTTTGCAAGGTGAAGAAGCGAGCTTTATCTGCATGATTGATGGTAAAAATATCTTGCCAATGGCAACGAGCCAAGACCATAAACGGGCTTTTGAAGGCGATACAGGGCCGAACACAGGCGGTATGGGAGCATACTCTCCTGCGCCAGTGGTCACTCAAGATGTCCATGAAAAAGTCATGACCCAAGTCATTCAACCAGTGGTTGATGCAATGAATAATGCTGGTCACCCTTATACGGGATTTTTATATGCAGGTCTCATGATTGATGAAACAGGTGACCCTTATGTGATCGAATTTAACTGCCGTTTTGGTGATCCAGAAACTCAGCCTATCTTAATGCGTTTACAATCATCAATGGTAGATTTGGTGGCAAAAGGTCTAGCAGGACAGTTGCCTAGTGATGCTCAATGGGATAGCCGCCCTGCCCTCGGTATCGTCATTGCTTCAAAAGGTTATCCTGAAACATCATCAAAAGGTGATGTGATTGCTGGCTTGCCAGAACTAGATGACAATAATGACAACGCTGTCAAAGTCTTCCATGCTGGCACTGCTTTTTCTGACAGTGATGCCATAGACCGTGAAAAAGAAGTGGTGACGAATGGCGGACGTGTATTATGCGTGACTGCTCTTGCAGGTATTTCAGATGCTCAGCAAGCCGCACTTGCGGTAACAGGTGCGATTAGTTTTGATGGTGCACAGTATCGCCGTGATATTGGTCATCATGCCATTGCTCGTGAAAACAGTTAAAAATAAATATTACTCAGGCGAGAGCTGCTCGCAGTTTTAGTCTGATACACCAAATTACTCTTAGCTTTTATGATTCGACCTAGCATCATGCTAGGTCTTATTTTTTGATATTATTTTTTACGAAATTATAGTCTGCAAACATATACTGCGGCTTACAAAGTAACTGCTATTGGCAAGCTTAGGCTCATCAACCAAATGTGCTTTATATGATACAATTTTGTACCCGTACATCGCATCTCCCTTGTATTGTAGGTTTTGAACCCACAAATCAATACCAACTGGATGAATGATTATATTATGGCAAATGATACGTCTAAACCTTCTAGCACCAAGCAATCCATCGATAACTTAAAAACCTCAGGGTTTGATAGACGAATGTCGATTGCTAAAACCTCCTTAAATATCGGTCGCCGCTGGGCGGGTAATAGTGTGTCTGGTATGTTCTTAAATAAAGAAGCACGCACAGCACGCAACCAAGTATTTATGGAAGCCCAAGCAAACTACCTCGCAGAAGAGCTAGGTAAGCTAAAAGGTTCGGTCGTCAAAATTGGTCAAATGCTAGCGATTTATGGCGAACATATTTTGCCACCAGAAATCACCCGTGCCTTGCAAACGCTCAATGACGATACCGCTACGCTATCATGGCCAACCATGCAACAAACGCTGCAGCAATTATTGGGTGAAAAACTACATGAATTAGATGTCGATACGGTTCCTATAGGTACTGCGTCGCTCGCTCAAGTTCATCGAGCCACCGTGATTGCAACTGGCGAGCAAGTTGTATTAAAAATTCAGTATCCGGGTGTTGCTGATGCGATCAACTCAGATCTTGCTTTATTTAAGCAATTATTAAAAGTTAGTAATATCGTTCCGCAGACCCGTTCGCTCGATGCTTGGTTCGAAGAAATACGTGACCTACTCCATCATGAGGTGGACTATGAAGCTGAAGCCGCGACGACAGAACGCTTTTATGAACGCTTGAGTAATGATCCGCGTTACATAGTTCCCAAGATTAATCGCACTTATTCCAAAAAACGCCTACTCTGTATGTCTTATGAGCCAGGTATTACCGTAGTTTCTGAGGCATTACAATTATTACCTCATGAGCGTCGTAACGCTATTGGTCAGGCAGCCATCGAAATCATGATGCAAGAGATTTTTGTGTGGGGTGAAATGCAGACGGACCCCAACTTTGGTAATTATCTGGTTCGTGTCAGTGAAAATGAAGGCGATATCGATAAATTAGTATTATTAGATTTTGGTGCTATTCGTCAATTTGATAACAACCTTTTGACCATTGCGCATGGCTTACTAAAAGCGGGTTACCGCCATGACCATCAGGCGATGATGCTTGCGATGACGGGTTATGACTTCTTTGATAGTATGAGCAATAAAGTACGCTCTGATATGGCGTCACTATTTTTATTGGCAACTGAACCGTTTAGTGATCCAGCGACCAATCCTGATATTCCTATCGACTGTCTAGATAAGGACGACCGTTTATTTGGGCGAACAGCAAACTTCACTCTCGCCTCTCAACACAAGCCACAAAAGCGATGCAGTCTTTTGAGTTTAACTTACCACCAAAAGAATTTATGTTTATTAGTCGAAAATTTATTGGTGCTTATACCTTTTTGACGGTGCTTGACGCTTATACTGATTCCGATACTTTAGTAAAACCTTATTTATAGTTTTGATTGAAGCAAATTTTCTTTAATAGTAAGCAATTTTTGAACCGCCTTTTTGTGGCGGTTTTATCTTTTAGTATTTTATTTACTTAGGCTATTTTAAATATTACAAATTTGCACTTATATCGGCAAGATTGGTCTTGATTTATTAATTAGGCTATTTAACTTGATTCACAATATCTGCCTGCCACTCATCAAACCTAGTTTTATAACCCTCCGGCTTACGCATATTAAGCTCCCAGCATACCTCTCCACGGGCTAATATTTTATTTCAAAATGCGTGCGCTGACTGTCATCAGCAACTTGATAGCGCTCATTAGGCAACGACCATATCTCCGTTGCTTGCTGCTCTGCATTATTGATATAGGCTTCGATGTTGGTTACTAGTACCACCTCTCCACCTACTTGCAAGCGTGACAATAAAAACTCGAAAAAAGGCATTTTTAGCCATTGCTGGTTGGGATTGTGCTGTTCAGGATTGGGGTACAGTATGAAGATTTGACTGACACTATTGGGTTCAATGGCATGCACAATCCATGCGATCGCATCAGCATGAATGGCAGTTAAATTCGGTGAATCTTGTAGCACTGCCAGTTTGGCAAAAGCGTCAAATTTATTTCGCGTACGTTCGATCGCAATCAGATGCTTATCGGTATTTTTTGCGGCGAAACCAAGCGCATGCTTACCCTTCCCTGCACCAATTTCTAATATTAAAGGGACAGCGCTTTTATTGTCGTGAATGATATTTGGCATGATAAAATCACGTGGTGCTGAAAGCTTTTCTGGTTGAAATGCTCGCTGTTGCTGATGTGTAAGCTCAATATTATCGCTCATCTACTATCCTTAAAGTATTTGTCTTTTGCCATTATTCGGGCGCATGCTATTATATAGCCAATCCACTTCAATAGTAATATAGCGACAGCGAGTAACGCGCTATCGTAGTCTATCAAGCGTATACGAGGTGAAAATAGATACAATTACCGACTGCCGCTCGCTAATGACGTTCATCATACAAATAAATCGAGGATACTCTCACCCTTATCATGACTGAATCTACCCCCCACACCTCCCCTAAAACCTATCCTTGCCCACGTTGTGGCACTAAAACAGCATGGCAAGACAATAAATACAAGCCGTTTTGTAGCAGTCAATGCAAACTTATCGACTTAGGTGCATGGGCAAATGAAGACTATACCTTACCTGCAGAAACCACGCCTTTTTCTGACGAGCTATAATCAACACCTTCTCTTTTAACTAATTTATCATTTTAAGGATGTTTTATATGTCTGCTACTTATCTGATGCCCACTTATAACCGTCAGCCAATCAGCTTTACACGCGGTTCAGGCAGCTGGCTATATACCAAAGATGACACGCCTTATTTAGATGCGCTGACTGGTATTGCTGTATGCGGTCTAGGGCATTGCCACCCGCAAGTGACTGACGCCATTCAGCAGCAAGCAGCGACTTTAGTACATACCAGTAATTTATTCGGTATCGACTGGCAAGAGCGTGCGGGTGAAGTGCTATGTACAGCCGCCCAAATGGACAGTGTGTTTTTTGCCAATAGTGGTGCTGAAGCGAACGAGGCGGCGCTCAAATTGGCGCGTCTATATGCCTATCAGCAAGGTTTTAAACGCCCAAAAGTCATCGTTATGGAGCAGTCATTCCATGGTCGTACCTTATTATCATTGTCAGCCACCGCCAACCCAAAAGCCCGTGAAGGGTTTTACACATTGATGACTTTATCCGTGTACCCTTTGGCGATATTGCCGCGATTAAGCAAGCCGCGCAAGATCATGATGAAATTTGCGCCATCTTTGTAGAGCCTATTCAAGGTGAAGGGGGTTTAAATACTGCTGCTAACGGATTTACATATCTTGAAGAGCTACAAGCAGAGTGTGAAGCCCACAACTGGCTATTTATGCTGGATGAAGTGCAAACAGGTAATGGCCGTACGGGTAAATACTTCGCTTATCAACATAGTAATGCGCGTCCTGATGTATTGACGACGGCTAAGGGCTTGGGTAACGGTTTTCCAGTAGGCGCATGTATGGTACGTGGCCGCGCTAATGGCCTGTTTGGTGCTGGTAGTCATGGCTCTACTTATGGCGGTACGCCGCTAGCCAGTCGTGTAGTACATAGCGTATAGACGTATTGGCTAACAGTGATATCATGACCAATGCCGTAACCGAAGGGCTGTTTATTCGAGAGACGCTGGTCGATACACTAGGACAATATGGCGTCAGCAGTCGTGGTGCAGGTATGATGATTGGTATCGCTTTGCCTGAAGACATGGACTGTAGTCAGTTGGTTGATCGTGCGCGTGATGAACAAAAGCTCATCATCAATGTCACTGGTGGGCATGTTGTGCGCTTGCTACCGCCGCTTAATATGAGCCGCGATGAGAGCACACAAGTGGCTGAGCGTCTGATTGACTTGCTAAAACCATCATTTTAAATGATTGGTTACATGGTAATCCCCCCACTAAATAAGAACACTTAGAAATAGAGATTAACTGCTAAATATATCAGCAGGAGAATCCTATGAAAAAGACACGCTTTACTGACAACCAAATCGTTAATATCCTAAAACAAGCCGAACAAGGTGTCCCTATCACCGAGCTTTGCCGTGCATAATATCAGCCAAAGTACCTTTTATAACTGGCGCTCAAAGTATGGCGGCATGGATGCCTCTTTGATTGCGCGCTTAAAAGAACTTGAAATTGAAAATGCACGTCTTAAGAAGATGTATGCTGATGAATGTCTTAAGTCCGATATCCTACAGGATGCCATGACAAAAAAGTGGTAGCGCCCCAAAGGCGCAGGAAAATGGCTTGTCATTACATTGAAGAGCATGGTATTAGCATACGTCGTGCTTGCCGTATCTTTAACATCAGCGTGACCTGCTATTACCATAAGTCAATGGCCACGGATGAGAACCAGCAGATCGCGGACTTACTCATCAAACTGACTGATGAGAATAAGAACTGGGGCTTTGGTTTATGCTTTTTAAGCCTGCGTAATGTCATGGGACTGCCGTACAACCACAAGCGGGTATATCGCATCTACTGTGAGCTTGAACTCAACCTTAGAATCAAGCCCAAGCGTCGCATTAAACGCGCTAAACCAATACCATTAGCAGTACCTGATAGGATAAACCAAAGCTGGAGCATGGACTTTATGCACGACGGCTTAAATGACGGTCGCAGCTTTAGACTGTTTAATGTGATTGATGATTACAACCGTGAAGCGCTCACCGTTGAGATTGACTTCTCACCAGCACAAAGGATCATACGCACATTAGACCAGCTCATTGAATATCGAGGCAAACCTGTACAAATAATGCGATAATGGTCCTGAGTACATCAGCAATGCGCTCACGGACACTGGCTGCAAAAGCATTAACTTAAGCTATATTGAACCTGGCAATCCACAGCAAATGCCTATGTGGCGCTTTAACAGAACCATGAGATATGATTGGTTAAATCAGGAGCTGTTTGATAACTTAGAGCAAGTACGCACACAAGCAGAAAACTGGTTATATCATTATAATCATGAGCGCCCAAACATGGGCAATGGCGGTTTTACGCCCATACAGAAACTCAATCAAGCAGCTTAATTCTATTTGTTAGGTGTCTTAGGTTTGGGAGGGTTACCACATTAAACGCTAATACTAAAAAAGCCTATAGATAATATGTCTATAGGCTTTTTGCTTTTGAAGGCTTTAAACCACTCTCTACGGTGCATTATTCAAACGTCATCTAATTAGCATGAAAATACTTTTTTAACACCTCTAAACAGCGAGTGATTTTGGCTGGCTGTTGATCACGGTTTAAGGTAACCGCATATAGTACAAAACTTGGTAATTGATAACCGGTCAACACTTCGACCAAATCACCATTTTCAAGCTCTTTTTTGATGTCCATTTCCATCATTCTAACCAAACCATGACCTTCTTTTGCCAAGGTGGTTGCCATAAAGACATTATTGGTATAAATGCGTGAATTCATTTTCGTGCGCGTCTTTTTACCCGTTTCTGTCTGAATGAGATCAATTTGATTGGCATCTTTCATGATTTCAATACAAATCAGCTGATGATCAGCCAAATCTTTAGGTGTTTGCAATTTGGTATGTTGACGTAGATACTGCGGTGACGCAACCAACATTTGGCGCACATCAGTCAATGGATGACTGCTGAGGCTCGAATCATTAATCGATGGACTCATACGAATCGCAATATCAATCCGCTCATCAATCATGTCAATATAGTGGTTGTCTGCCAGATAGGTAATGCTAAGATCATCATGTGCCGCCATCCACGTAGAAAGTGCCGGCAAAATATGATTAACACCAAGCTCTGGTGTTGTCGCCACTCGTAAGCTGCCTGCCAACTCATCACGCAACTGATTGACCTTAATCCGCCCTTGTTCAGCAGCACTGACAACGTCTTTTGCAGCTTCATAAAAACTTTCGCCAGCTTCTGTTAAGCTCAACTTACGAGTTGAGCGGTGTAATAGCACGACGCCCAGCTCATTTTCTAATGAGCGAATTTGCTGGCTGACTGCACTGGTTGTAATGCCAAGCTCACGAGCAGAGCCACTAAAAGAGCCATGTCCAACCACTGGCGAACACAGCCATACCGCGTAAATTATCCAACATATTCTCACCTAAACTTCATTTCAGTTTTTAATATAACTTAACCATTATAACGAATCTTAATTTATCTTATCGTTATTAAATTTTCTCTCTTGTTTAAAAAAGCCCATTTACTCTGCAATAAAAACAAAAATATCAAGGCGATAGTACAACATCGCCTTGATATTTTATATGAAAGTTGTCTTTAATAACTATATAGACTTTTAAATAATTTTAACAACAGTTTTTCTGATTGTTTAATACAACTGAACCTTACCCATTTTTACTTCACCGCGCTCATTCAAATACTGCATCACAGGCGTAGCAAGCAGTCTTGCTTCTGCAACCGTTTTGGCTTGCACCAAGCGCTTTTGTTGGCGACGCTCAGGCGTCTTATCCTCTGCTTGCATGACGCTGCCATCGATTTGCAAGTCAATTTCTGCTTGAGTGAACTGCTGTTGCAGTTTAGCCGCTAATTGCTGAAAAGTGGTTTGTAAATGCCGACTATCTACACTTGTGATAAATACTGCCTTGCCATCGCATAAGCCCGTCATCATGCCCTGACGCGCAAGTGCCAATTCGTCTTGAGCCAATATCTCCGCTTCACGAGCCGTTTGTAGCCAATAATCCCATTTTTCTGGTGTCCACTCACCAAGCAGTTCTTGCGGTGAGCAACGCAGAAAATTACGAGGATCATCCAGTTGCGTTGTTAACTGAGAATTATTTGCATCAGGCTCAACAACGGGTTCAGGCTCAACAACGGGTTCAGGCTCAACAACGGGTTCAGGCTCAACAACGGGTTCAGGCTCAACAACGGGTTCAGGCTCAACAACGGGTTCAGGCTCAACAACGGGTTCAGGCTCAACAACGGGTTCAGGCTCAACAACGGGTTCAGGCTCAACAACGGGTTCAGGCTCAACAATGGGTTCAGGGTTAGTAACTAATACATCATGATTTTGCTCAGAATTTTGAGCCAAACTTGGCTCAAAATTGTTATAGGTTTTGACTTGTAAATCATCATTATCTCGTGCTTGATAATCAACGCCATAAGACTGTAATGGCGGTGCAGAAGCCGTTTGGCTATTCGATGACTGTGTAGAAGGTGTAGATGCCCCATCTTCTATAGTTGGTACTTCAGGTGATAAAGAGCCAGCATAAGTATGATTTAATATCTCATCGACTGGCAACGGACGAAATGCCAGCAGACGTAAAATGCACATTTCCAGCGCTTGCATCGGTGTGCTCGCAAGCTTAACACCTTCACGTGCTTGCACGACAATCTCATAATACAGTTGCAGAACATCTGGACTCATATGCTGCGCAAGCGTGTTATATCTTGCGCCTGTGCCTCATTTACATTTAATGCCACTTCAGGCAACAGCTGAGTCAACGCCAATTGATGCAGTAATTCAGTAAGACCATCAAACATACTCGTCGCATCAACCATTTGCGCGCGCATTTGTTCTATATGAGCCGCGACAGCAGATTTGTCATGGTTATAGATATCAGTAATTAAACTGACCAGATCAGCCGCATCAATTAAACCAAGCATCGCATTAACCGTCACATCATCGAGCGCACCTTGACCAAAAGCAATGGCCTGATCGGTCAATGACAACGCATCACGTACCGAGCCTTTGGCGGCGCTCGCCAATTGCCAGAGCGCAGGCTGTGTATAACCTACCTGCTCTTGGGTAAGAACATTTGCCAAATGCTCGCTGAGTAACGTTTGTGGTAGCGGACGTAGTACAAACTGCAAACAGCGCGAAATAATGGTAATCGGCAATTTTTGCGGAGTCGTGGCAAGTAAGAATTTTACATGCTCAGGAGGTTCTTCCAAAGTTTTAAGAAGCGCATTAAAACTGTGTGTGGACAACATATGCACTTCATCAATCAGGTATACTTTATAACGCCCCTGACTTGGCGCATACGGCACATTATCCAGCAACTCTCGTGTGTCTTCTACTTTGGTACGGGATGCCGCATCAATCTCGATAAGATCGATGAATCGCCCTTGATCGATGGCCACGCAGTTATCACACACACCGCAAGGCGTACTAGTAATACCCGTATCGCAGTTCAAACATTTAGATAGGATACGCGCAATCGTGGTCTTACCCACACCGCGTGTGCCCGTAAAGAGGTAAGCATGATGCAAACGGTTATAATCAATCGCATTAATCAATGCTTGAGAAACATGCGTTTGCCCAATCAACTCGTGAAAGTTTTTGGGACGGTATTTGCGCGCTAAAACTTGATAGGTGCGGCAAATAAAGCCAATGTGAATAATACAAATATAGATGGAGTGTCAAACCAGTAGGCTATATTAGGTTTAGATTTAACTGCGCTTGAAGTTGTGCTAAACGTTTGTTAAGCGCTGAGTATTGGCGTCAATCACTGAGCCTTTTTGATAAAGGCATCTAAGTGCACCTTTGTATTGACGCTATCATCACAAGGTCTAAACTCTACGCCAATCAAAAACAAATCATCCATCACTGATCCTGCATTTGGCATTGAGCTCCACAACAAATCTTGTTGAGACGTGCGCACCTTGTCAGCACTCAGCGAACTATTATCATCTTGCGCATAGAAAACCATCAGATAATGGCGTCCAAACCGTGATAAGAGTGCTCATGACAACATAACCATTCCAGCGAGAGTCTTGATCCATCGTTTTGTAAGCTAAGATTTTTTCAACCAGACAAGCGTAAGTGTACATTGACTCATCGACCAAAATATCAACCGGCTCTTTTGGTAGGGGTTGACCGCCTCATAATAATGTTTGATCAACTATTAAACAGCTTGTACCACATCCGAGTATTTTCTGAATCTCAGCCATGAGTGCTTTGGCAAAGACCCTGATCTGGTTCTGTAGCTTTGAGCAAGCGTTGCTCAATCTGATCGATCAACTGATTGTCAATCAATTGCTCTTGCACCCTAATCGCTCTTGATGAAAGTCAGGCGACTGTAAAAACTGGGTAAGTAATGTCGACTCGTCTTGGAATGACTCAAACCCTGTCAGCTGGCTGCGATGAAAGTCTAAAAATGCGGACAAATCGCTTGGCGTAACCAATTGGCTGATGATATCGACAAAGTTTTGATGGCTAAATACCTGTAAGACACTCTGCTCATCATCCAGATCTAAAACACAGTCTTCAGCAAAAAACTGACTACCATATTCATAATCAACCGTATGCGAGGATGCTTGTGGTTTATCATCTTGATGCGTGACAGACAGTGACGTCAAACCAATGAAATAAACATCCTTACCAGCTGCCGAGGTATTACTTTCTGCCATCGAACTATCGTTTTTTAGATAAAGCTGAGCGTGACGCTTGATTAGTTGGTTGACAACTTCTTTTCTCCACTCACGAACTTGAGCGCTGTCTACTTTTTGCATACTCGCTTGCATCACCACATCATTGACGATCAGATAAATGATAGCGCCAGAAAACTCAAAAACGAAATCATAACCTTGAAACTGCTCAGGATTGGTTGTTTTATCTGCTGATAACTCATACAAAGATAAGAACTTTGTTGAATCATTTGTTGCCAAAGTGAGGGTGACGCGTGCTGAGTATCCATGATGTCCCTATAAATGAGGTCTCATAAAGAATCTGGGACCATTCCATTGAAAGCAAAAGAGCTTTCTTATGTCCAGTTTAGTCCCAGCATGGATTTATGGCAAGTAAACCAGTTTTAGCTTTCTAACTTGCGGCGCATATGCGGGAACAAAATCACATCACGAATACTGGCAGAATCAGTAAACAACATCACTAAACGGTCAATGCCGATACCTTCACCTGCGGTTGGTGGTAAGCCATAAGACAGCGCTTCGATGTATTCTTCATCAAAATGCATCGCTTCATCATCGCCAGCGTCTTTTTCAGCGACTTGTCCACGGAAGCGTTCTGCCTGATCAGCAGGATCATTAAGCTCGCTAAAGCCGTTTGCCAGTTCACGACCACCGATGAATAGCTCAAAACGATCGGTGATTTCAGGATTGTCATCACTACGGCGTGCCAGTGGTGAAGTTTCCGCTGGATATTCAGTGATGAAAGGGCTGACGCAATTGGTGTTCAGCGGTTTCTTCAAAGATAATAGTCTGTAGTTTGCCCACACCAAACACCTCTTTCACTTGCTGCTTAAGCGTTGTCGAGGCGTACTCTGCCAGATATTCACGGTCATTGATACGTGCCATATCGAAATTTTCAGCATATTTTGCAATTGCATCAGACATAGACAAACGTATAAATGGCGCTTTTAGACTAATGTCCTTCTTGATAAGTAATCTCAGTTGTGCCCAAAATATCCATCGCCAATTCATTAAATAAGCGTTCGGTCAAATCCATCAAGTCATGATAATCAGCATACGCTTGATAAAACTCAATCATCATGGTAAATTCAGGATTATGGCGAGTTGATACGCCTTCGTTACGGAAGCTGCGGTTAATCTCGAACACTCTTTCAAAACCACCAACGACTAAGCGCTTCAAGTAAAGCTCAGCGCGATACGCAGATATAAAGGCATATCTAGAGCGTTATGATGCGTCACAAACGGACGTGCCACCGCACCACCTGGGATAGGATGCATCATCGGCGTCTCAACTTCCATGAAACGCTCATTTAACATAAACTTGCGAATGCCGCTAATGACTTGACTGCGAATTATAAAGGTATCACGAGTCGTCTCATTGGTCATCAAATCAAGATGACGATTACGATAGCGCGCTTCGACATCAGCTAAACCATGAAACTTGTTTGGCATCGGACGTAGCGCTTTAGTCAATAACTGAAACTCTTCGATATGCACATATAAATCGCCCTTGCCTGAGCGACCAATATAGCCTGATACGCCAACAATATCACCCAAATCTAATGATTTAATGGTCGCTAACGTCTCTAGATCCAACTCTTTGCGTGCAACATATAACTGAATGCGACCCGTCATGTCTTGAATAACAATAAAGGCACCACGGTTCAGCATGACGCGACCTGCCACGTTGACCTGTGTTTTTTCGCCATTCGCCGCTTTTTCTTCAATTTCTTGTTTTGAGACGCCGTCAAAAGCATTTGCAAATCTTGCGCATAATCGGTGCGTTTGAACGTATTTGGATACGGCTGTTTGCCTGAAGCAGTGATATCGTCTAGCTTGGCTTGCAGTTGCGCAATCAGCTCGTTAGCGTCTTCTACAACTGGGGTTTGGTCTTGGTTCTGATTATTGTGCTTTGACATAAAATTCTCAAAATTTAATTGTGGTTCATGTTTCATTTTAGAGATCATTAACTGGCTAATACAAACTAAGTAATCTTTTACTTAGTCTATGCAACCACCTGATACTTGCTTACCTTCTTTAATAATTGAATAACAACCAAAAATACTGTCGTCATAGGCGCACTGACCTGCAAAATCGCCGCCTTCTGTTTGTTCCATATCCATCCAACCTCTACAGTCTCCCTGACATTCTGAGCCATCTGTACAGAATTGACCGCCATCTGAGTACTGTTGAACACAGCTGAAACAACCTGCCATTCCCTGTGGTTTCATAGTCCCGCCTATAGACTGACAAGCTTCTTCAACATGCTGTGGTATCAACGATACAATACATCCTTCATACTCATCTAATACCTGATAAATACTATCCAACTCACTCTGGCTGAGCTTTTGCTCAACTGGAGGATTCACTAACTGTTTTGATTCATGCCTTCTTCAACTTTGGTTACCGAACCACTCGAAGTTGTATCCTTTAATGGCTGATTGTTTGGTACCTCGCAAGCAGATAGCGACATTAAAATACTTGACATAAAAGTAGCAGCTAACAGCTTACAAACATTCATTTAATATGCCTTTAAACACGCACTTTGAACAAAATAAATAACTAAATCCTACATTTATTAAATATTACTCACCGCCAATACTCGCCATCAAATCAGCCTGATGCTCACGCAACAGTGCATCAAGAATCTCATCCAAGTCGCCTTCCATAATGGCATCAAGCTTGTATAACGTCAGGTTGATACGGTGATCGGTCATGCGACCTTGTGGGAAATTATAAGTGCGAATGCGTTCTGAGCGATCGCCACTACCGACCAAATCACGACGGATGGTGTCTGCGGCATCAACTTGAGCCTGTACTTTGACTTGCTGAATCTTTGAAATCAGCATTTTCATCGCTTGCGCACGGTTTTTGTGCTGGCTACGCTCTTGTTGACACTCTACCACGGTACCCGTTGGAATGTGGGTCAAACGTACGGCTGAGTCAGTGGTGTTAACGTGCTGACCACCCGCACCGCTTGAACGGAAGGTATCAAAGCGGATATCGGCTGGATTTAGATCTACTGTATCATCAATCTCAACTTCAGGCATCACCGCCACGGTACAAGCTGAGGTATGCACGCGACCTTGGCTTTCGGTTTCAGGCACACGCTGCACACGGTGTACGCCTGATTCAAACTTTAAGCGACCATACACGCTGTTGCCTGATACGCGAGTGATAATTTCTTTATAACCGCCATGCTCGCCTTCACTTGCCGACAGCACTTCCACTGTCCAGCCTTGTGTCTGCGCGTACTTTTGGTACATTCGAAACAAGTCACCAGAGAAAATCGCGGCTTCATCACCACCTGTACCCGCTCGAATTTCCAAGAAAGCAGGCACTTTATCATTTGGATCTTTCGGTAGCATCATGACATTGAGCGCCTCTTCCATCTCTACGATGGTCTCGGGGCGTTATCAATCTCTTCTTGCATCATCTCTTCATGTCAGGATCTGATGCATCAGCCAGCATAGCCTCTGCATCAGCCTGATCCGTTTCTGCACGCACATAGTTCTGCCATAAAGTAGTGATATCCATCAAGTCGCTGTGCTCGACAGACAATTCACGGAATTTATTATTATCGCTGATGATACTAGGATCTGATAATAAGGCGGTGACCTCTTCATAACGGTCTACCATCTGGTCTAAACGCAGGCGTAAGGATTCTTTCATAAAAGGACTTTTAATTGGATGAGAGGAATAAGACCGTGATTATAGCAAATTTTCGGGGTAAATTAAAACCTCTACGCATTCTTGTCGATATTCTAAGCATTCTTCCCGTTTATTCGCAAATAGCGCCTCATTTTGAATAATATATTGCTTAAATAATGTGATTAAATGCTCATAATAAAAACAACAGACAAAAAAATAGCTAAGGTTGCTCTTAGCTATTTTTTAGTAACAGATTGTACTTTAAAAATTAAACCTTACGCACCAACACTGAACCGATAGAGTAACCCGCACCAAATGAGCAAATCACACCCAAATCACCTGATGCCAGCTCATCTTTATAGCGATGGAAAACAATCATCGGACTGGCTGAACTGGTGTTAGCAAATTCAGCAATGACACTTGGCACAATCGCTTTATCTGCTTCTTTACCAATCACAGTACGTAGAATTAAATCCAACATATTGGCGTTGGCTTGGTGCAGCCACATCATTTTAACATCAGACGTTGCGATATCGTTTTCTTGCAAATGCTCAGTGATGACTTCTGAAACCTTTGGACAGACTTCACGGAACACTTTTCGACCATTTTGTAAGAATAGCTTGTCGGTGACTGGCTCTTTGATGTCTGGATACATCTCAGTCTGTGCCGCTAAGAACTCTGAGCGATCCATAAAGCCGTATTCGTTTTTGATATTGGTCGAAAACTGGGTAAATAGCTTAGAGTTAAGAATCTCATAACCTTTTGGCGTTTCTAGCTCTTCGACGATAGATGCTGTTGCGACATCGCCAAAGATAAAGTGGCTGTCACGGTTACGCCAGTTTAGATGAGCTGAGGTAATCTCAACGTTGACCACAGCGATGCGCTTAGCCAGACCAGAAACGATAGAGCCATGTGCTTGCGATAGACCAAAAGTCGCGGCACTACAAGCAACGTTCATATCATAAGCAAAACCACCAATCATACCAATTGCATTTTGAATCTCGATAGCGACTGCAGGATAAGTACGCTGAAAGTTTGAACAGGCAAGAATGATACCATCTAGGTCATTCGCCTCAAGACCTGCATCTGCTAGCGCGTCTTTCAAAGCCGCAGTACCCATTTCTGCCATGATAGACAGCTCTTTACCTAAATGACGATAAGGAATCACTGGTGCCATGATTTCAGGATCTAAAATACCATTCTTTTCCATCACATAACGTGATTTAATACCAGATACTTTTTCGATAAAGGCCGCTGAAGAAGGCTCTAGGGCAGTCAAAGTTCCTGCTGCTATCTCGTCAGCATGCTTTGCATTATAATCTCAACATACTTATTAAATGAATCTACTAGCTCTTCATTACTGATGCTATAAGCGGAATATACAGGCCAGTGCCTGTGATACAAGTCGTCATGATAAGCTTCCTTGTCTACTACTATAGGGCTTGGGATAAGCATAAAAGTGGAAAATAACAGTCGTTTGATTTCAGTGAATAACTGTAAACTTAAAATCAGAGCCTTTATTATGCCTGAATATAATTATTTTTCTAATACTTTGTTACAAATAATCTGTTTGTTGCGAAAAATAAGCAAAGTCCTGACTTCATTTTGGAGCAGCTACGTTATAATTGGCGCACTTTGCTAGCGACGCGTTCACAGTTCGAGCACATAAAACTGCGAGACATAAAACCCGCTCATATTTGGGAATACTCATGGTAGAAATTTTAACTGGTTATTTGGACAATACGCTGACTATCCCACTGTCTTTATTGCTCTTGAATTGATTGCCGTCATATTTGGGGTAGCAAGTGTCTTACTCGCCCAGCAGAACCAATATTTTGGTATTTCCGATCGGTCTCGTCAGCACCGCTATATTTGTTTATCTGTTGTGGAAATGGCAATTATTTGGCGATATGTTTATCAATACCTACTATACGGTAATGAGTCTATATGGCTGGATCAATTGGACACAGAGTAAGAAAAACACAGCCATAAAAAACAGCAAGATTATATCAACCCTACTGGTCAGCAGCAAAATGAGTCGTTAGCAAACATTAACGCCCAGAATGCTATTCAAGTAGAACATCTTAATAAAAAAGATGTGCCAATACTCGCCTTACTAGCCTCGGCGACTATTGCCTTTGTCGCGTTGGTGTATTACTTCAGACCAGTCATCAATAATAACTTTAATTTGATGGCGCGGTATTAGGTTTGCATTTATTTACGTGGGTCGATTACACCGATATGCTGACCACCGCGCTGTTTTTGATGGCGATGTGGCTGATGGCGCGGCGCAAAATTGAGCATTGGATACTCTGGATAATCGCCGATGCTATTTCAGTCCCGCTATACTTTTATAAAGGTCTCACTTTTACTGCGCTACAATACGTAGTCTTCACTCTTATCGCAATTTGGGCTTACTATGAATGGCAACGACGTTACCGCGTACAATCTCACGCAGCATACCCCTAAATCGGTCATCAATGTCGCGATTCTAGGGGCAGAGAGCACTGGTAAGACCACGCTATGTCGCGACTTGGTAGCGCATTTTGGCTGCCCTTGGGTGCCAGAATACATGCGCACCTATCTACAAGCAAAATGGGATAAGGAACACCTCACTTGCACTTGGGAGGATTTACTCCCTATTGCACAAGGTCAAATTGAGTTAGAAAATAAACTCGCCGCACAAGCCGCGCAAAATTCCGATAGCAGCTACTTGTTTTGTGACACCAGTTTATTTGAGCTAATGGTTTATGCCAACTGGTATTATGGTGATTGCCCTGATGCAATTACCCAAGCGGCGTTAACGCATCATTATGACTTGATTTTATTAACCGAAGTTGATATCCCGTGGGTAGCCGACGACCTAAGAGATAGCCCACATCAACGTGATGAAATCAGTGCTTATTTTGAAAGTCAGCTGACCCGTCACCAAAAGCCATTTCATCGCATAGGTGGTGATAGAGATGAGCGGGTACAACAAGTGCTCGAATGGCTTTCTTAAATCCATCCTATACCACGTTATCAGTAAATGACCTACAACCTTTAAGAGCATTAAGAGATGTCCATGCTAAAAAATATTGAACGATACCTAGAAAAAACCATCTTTAACAGCCGCTGGATATTAGCGCCTTTTTATTTAGGGCTGGTCTTAGGGATTATTTTATATTTATAAAGTTCATTCAAAAAACAGTCATGATGTTCAATACTGTATTTAGCGCCTCTGTATCAGATGTCATTGTTAATATATTAGTGTTGGTCGACCTCTCTTTAGTAGCCAGTTATTATTAATTATCATATTTAGTGGCTATGAAATATTTGTCTCAAAAATTGACACTGGTGATCACGTTGATCGACCTAGTTGGATGGGCAAAGTAGATTTTTCTGGTCTAAAACTAAAAGTCATTGGTGCCATCGTCGCTATTTCTGCGATTGATCTGTTAAAATCGTTTATGGATATTCCTAATGAATTGAGTGAGGGTGAAGCGGACAAACTCATGTGGAAAGTCATCATTCATATGACTTTCGTGTTGTCTGGCTATTATTTGCTATTATGGATAAAGTGGTTGGTGATACTAAAAAACACTGATATCAGAAAACACTAAGGCTTATTTTTCCACACACTCTCCATCGTTCTTACATATTTTTTCTTCATCTCTCCTCTATGCTCTTCTTTGAACCTACTGACTGTATATGCACAGTTTTGGACTAAAGATTCATATGAGGAGCTTTCATGCAAAAAACACTATTGACTAAATTGTCCATCATCGCCGGGCTTTGTATTATTTTTGCCATCGGTCTCGGTATGATTGGCTCAGTCATCTACGAACGGCAAAATTATGCCGCGTCGGTGGTTAAAGAAATTGCCCAGCAGCACGTCAATCCGCAAGAAGTCATCACCCCATTTATCATCATCCCTACCACAATTACGCCTGAATGTCAGATTACAGCACTTGAAACAACCAGTAAATGTGCACCATCCTACTCAAAAAATGAAATTGTCTTTGCCAGTCAGACCCAAGCCATACAAGATCTTGAAGTCAGCACTGATACCTATAAACGTGGCATCTATCATGCGACCAGTTATGATGGTGCATTGACATTTGATCAACGCTATACATTTGATCAAGCCATCAGCAGCTTATATGACACTACGAGCACAGCTAGTGACGCACAAGGATCCATCAACACACCCACCAATAAAAATAACACCCAGCCCGAAAAAACCATCATCCACTGGAATGCAGCAAAATTGATTATTCCAGTATCAGATCTGCGCGGCGTGGCGACGCTACCAACGGTGACCATTGATAACAAACCGATGAAGCAACCTACCCTCAGACAGCGCTGCTGAAAAACCTGACCTATGTAGAAGTAGCTATTCCGCAAGATATATTACAGCGTTCAGTAAAAAACATAACGAGCCAGCAGAATGGCAATAACGCCCTTGCTACGAACGGTACTAGCGAGTCATTGACCAGTACAGAAATCGTCATTGATTTACCGTTAGCTGGTATTAGCAATGTAAACACTGTACCGACTGGACAAAACTTTAACTTAACGATGCGCAGTAATTGGCATGCGCCAAACTTTATTGGTAAGGCGCTCCCCAATGCCAAGAAACTTACCGCTAAAGGTTTTGAAGCCAGTTGGCAAAATCAGTATTTAACAATAGCCAACAATCAAGATTTGTCGCAGTGTATCAGCAGCGCTAACAACCGATGTGTCGTCACCAGTCAAGCCACTCTTGATAACAACAGCCAGTCGATGGTTTCTGATGATGCGCTTATAGCAATGGAAGGCGCTGCTACAGCAGAAGCTACTGCCATACCTGATAGCTATCGAAACGTGCGCCTGAACAGCTTTGGTGTGAGTTTTGCTGAGCCTAATGATGTGTATTTACAAACTGAACGAACGATGAAATATGCCTTATTATTAATCTTAGTATCATTCGGCACTTTCTTCTTATTTGAAGTGATCAAATCCAGCCGTATTCACCCTATTCAATATCTGTTGGTCGGTTGCGCGCTGTTTGTGTTTTATGTCTTACTATTACCACTTGCTGAGCAAATTGTCTTTTGGAAAGCGTATGCCATTGCTGCTAGCGCCTGTGTTGGACTCATTGGTTGGTATACTTATTATGTACTGGGTAGCGTCAAGCGAGCGGCGATTTTCACTGTCACATTGGCAGGATTGTATGCGGCGTTTTTCGGCATATTAACCACCGAAGATATGAATTTATTGCTTGGTGCTGTCTTCTGTTTTGTGCTACTCGCTTGCGTGATGGTCATGACCCGTAAAATTGATTGGTATAAAATTGCCTAACTCAGATAGGGCATGTTAAAAGCGTTTAGTCTAGGGCTGTCTTACGTTGGTATCATTGGCTATTATTAAGCCTGCCAACATAAGACCGCTCGATCTACTCATAGATAATTCATATAGCCATCATCTCATTTATTATCATCTAACGATCTCACTATTCAAGGCCTTCGCCCAGTCTCGACATCCATTCTCACAGCGTTCACAGAGCTGATTTGGGTCAGATATATGATCGACATAGCCGCAATGCATACATGCGTAATATGTTTCTGACTCTATCTCTTCGACAGGTTGATACTGCTTAGGGAAAAGCGGCATACCATAGCCAGTGTTTTCAGGCGGATATAACAATATACTAAAATTACCGTCTGTCTCTAGCAGGCCTGTACGCACTTGACCCAAATGCTCAATCCCTTGTTGGCGCATTTCAGTAAAAAACTCATCATGAGACATTTTACCCTTTTTAATCTTATCGAGTACTAGCATCCCGTCCTCTACAATGTAGAGCGATTTCCCTTCTAATAAATCTTCAAAAGGTTGGAATTCCATCATGATCCACGTGCACAATCGATAAAGCAGGATAACGGCGCTCATGACCAGCACCGCTTGAATAATCGGCAAATCCTCGTTAAACATAGGGTCACCTGCGATAGAACCCAATGATAAGATAATGGTCAACTCAAAGATTGACAGCTGACGGACGCCGCGTTTTCCCGTCAAACGCAAAAACGAGATAATCAGCACAAACATGACGCTGACACGCACCAATATCTCAAGCGCAAATGCCCAAGTGGTGTCATGAATAAAAATACTTACCCAATCCATATTACTGTTTCCTATCTATTGTTTTTATTTGATTTATGACGATTCATTTAAGCAATCGTTCTGAGTATGCGCTTGACCTACCACCACCCTTGTAGTCAGCCTTTATTGTTAATTCAACTATCGTCAGTCCAATTTAAGAAATACTTTTGCCCGCAAGTGCAATAAAATATGCTCTATTGTGAGAAATCTCCCAATTGGCAACTAGCAACTGAGTTTTCACACTTCAGCCAGTATTTTTGCTAGTAAAAAAGCGGTAATAACAACATCCCTAAAAGTCGAATTTGCCTATTTTATTCAAAAACCAGCTTCTTTATTGTAGGAATTATTTTTGAAAGCCACCTTGTACACCGTTATTGCATTAATCGCCTTTGCTGCAAACTCTCTCTTTTGCCGTATGGCGTTAGCAGAGGGTCTTATAGATGCTTGGAGCTTTACCATCTTGCGCCTGCTGAGCGCTGCTGTCTGCCTAGGTATTATCATGACCATTCATGCTTATCGGTTACGAAAGCACGTGCGAGAGCCTGACAGTATTGCTCACGCTGCTATTTTAAACGACAAAGGCAGCTGGTTAAGTAGCGTGAGCTTAGTGATTTATGCGCTATGCTTTTCGATTGCTTATGTAGAGTTGGATACTGGTACAGGAGCACTGATTCTATTTTCAGCGGTTCAGCTGACGATGATTGGTTGGGGCATCTATAAGAAAGAGCAATTGAGCGGCTTACAATGGCTGGCATTTATCGTAGCGGTAGCAGGGTTTGTCTATTTGATGCTACCTTCAGCAGCAGTGCCTTCGTTACTAGCGGCGGTGCTTATGGCAATCAGTGGTGCTGCTTGGGGCATATATAGCATACGCGGCAAATCATGCGTGTCACCGCTGCGAGCCACAGGTTTTAATTTCATTCGGAGTCTGATAGCAGCGCCCATACTGTTAGTGATAGGCATGACTTATTTAGACAATATATGCTTGGAAAACATCAATTTAGGTGACATCACTAGTAAGGGAGTACTTTTGGCCTGTGCATCAGGAGCGATCGCATCCGGTATAGGCTATAGCATCTGGTATATGGCCATGCCTTTGTTAAAAAACACCCAAGCAGCAGTTGTACAACTGTGTGTACCTATACTGGCTGCGATATTAGGCGTGGTGTTTTTATCTGAGCAACTAACCGTGCCATTCGTTATAGCAAGCTCGGTTATCTTGGGTGCAGTATTGGTATTTATTTTAAATAGAGAAAAAGCCCCTACGTGAAATATCCTCATTCGTTATTTAAAATAAATAGGTCAATAAAGACTGAGAGGCTTAGTGATAAAAAAGACAGATAAGATTACTACCATAGCTCTCAAACACAACATGAAGTTACATTCTCTACGGTATCATGTTGCTTCAAGTAACAACCTACTTTTACCGATATTTTTGAGGCATATTATGAAAAAATTATTAGCCGTAGCACCTTTTGCTCTATTATTGTCTGCCTGCGCCACTAATGCACCAACTACTACGATCCCAGAGACCAATACTCAGCCAGTAGTCCAATCATTCACTTGTGAAGACAACGGTCAACTCACTGCTGCCTACACTGCCAATGGTCAAACTGCTAACCTAAACGTGACCTTGCCTAAAGTTGGCTTGACCAATGCAAAAATCACTATGGAACAAGCGGTATCAGGTTCTGGCGCTCGTTATGTCAATAATGTTAACCCTAAAACCACTTACGATTGGCACACCAAAGCGGATTACGGCATCATGACCATCAAATCAGACAATGGTCAACAATACCAAGTGAACTGCCAACTATAGTAACCCTACAAACAAGCGTAAATAATACGTGATGGTTATTTGAATAAAATCCATGTTTTTATTCACATCTATTGAAAACGAAAGAGCCAGTAGTCAAACTACTGGCTCTTTTTTGTGCTTAACTTTTCATGCCTGATAATTTAATCTTAATGATCAACGTTGAATCACTCAATAAAAAACTGCCTGAATACTTTATATACCCAAGCAGTTGAAAGTCATGTCGTTTTTATATTTGTTTATAGTTATTAGAGCAGCTGTTGAATCAGTCGTTAGGTGTTAACTACTGCTGACCGTTAAACCACGGTCACATGCAAACGTGCATCGACATTACCGCGAGTAGCATTAGAGTATGGGCAAACTTGATGAGCTGTTTCGACCAGTGTTTGCGCTTGAGCCTCATCAATACCCGACACTTCAACATACAAATCTATATCTAAGTTATAGCTACCATCGGCTTTCATACCAATACCCACTTGGGTCGAGGTTTTTGAGGCAGTAATTGGCAGTTTCATTTGCTGGGCGGTCAGATTTAAAGCACTATCAAAACAAGCCGCATAACCCATTGCAAAAAGCTGCTCTGGATTGACACCTTCCTTGTCTGTTTCTTGAAAAGAGACCAGATCAAAAGCTAGCGAACCATCGTCAAGACCTGTATGACCAGAACGACCACCGGTTGCCGTTGCTCGCGTTTTATAGAAAATTTTCATCATATATTCCTTATGGATTGGCGTGTTATTGGTGTTGTGCAATACGCTGTAAATCAATCTTACTGCGTTTTGATGCCATCATTATAGAAGTGAGCACGCTAATCCGGTAGAGCATTACTCCATAATCCTTGCCTAATCCTATAAATATTTATATCATTAGGCAAATTATAAAGTAAGCATAAATCATGAAAACAAAAACGGTAGAGCAGCTACTTAGTATATTACCCAAAAATCAAACCATCGAATCAGACATTTCAGGCTTGTTTTTTTATTGTGCCGACAGACCAAGAAAGACTATCAGCTATATCCAAGAACCTAGCATATGTATCGTCTTACAAGGCACGCGTGAAATTACTTAGGTACAGATTGCCAGAAATTTGATGACAGCAGTCTGATGTTCTGCCCTGTCAATATTCCTATAAGCATGCATATCAAACACGCCACTGTAGAGAAGCCAGTCATCGTATTGTCTATGAAATTAAATCTGGCGCTCATTCGTGAGGTCATGGCACAAATACCACCTCAGAAAAAATGCCGACTATGAGCATCAAGGTATAAATGGCCGTTAGAAAAAACACCATATTAACCGCATTCGAACGGATGATAGAATTGCTTAATTATCCAAATGATATAGATTTTTTATCACCTTTGATTCAGCAAGAGATTTATTATCGGCTGCTCATAGCAGCAAGCAAGGTCATAAGCTTCGGCAACTGGTGGTTAATGGCAGTCACACCACCGTATTGCCCAAGCTACCGATTGGCTAAAAGCGCATTTAGAAGAAACCCGTCATCATAGAAGATTTGGCCAGTCGATGCGGTATGAGTGTCGGGATTTCATCAACATTTTAAAGAAATCACTCAACTAAGCCCGCTTCAATATCAAAAAAGCCTACGATTGATGAAAGCTCGGCAGCTGATTCAACTCGGCGAGGCACAAGTATCGCAAATCGCCATGCAAGTAGGCTATGAAAGTCCCAGCCAATTTAGCCGTGAATATAAGCGGCTATTTGGAGTAAGCCCAAGCAGTGAGTTAAATATCTAGCATGATGCTTCTACCATAATGCCCCTACTATAATGGTTTCTGACTAAGGCAATCCCTCTGCGTCTTGACAGCTTCATAAGCAACTGCGTACACAATGTAATTATCTGTTTAACAGATTCCTACACCCTCCCTCTTTCCAGCCAAACAAACGACGAAATATCTTACCCAAGAAAAAAACAGTTGACTTGGTCTATATATTCATATTATAACATATATAATATATTCATAATTTTGCAACTATTATAATAATTTTTCTACGTGTGATCGTCAGAATATTTCGGGAGGCACTAACATGATTCGTTTAAGCTATACTCTCAAATGCTGGGCATTGGGTGTCACTTATTTTTTGGTGTTTTATTTTATGGTGGTCATGAGCGACCCTGGTTTTAGCAAGTATTTATATGCTGGCACTAAGCACCTTGCTATTCCCCGTAGCTAAGCGTTCAGTCGATGTTATGACGGATTTTTTTACACCAAACACGGTATTATTCAACGGATTATTGCCCTCATTATTGATCAACGTGGTGATTTGGATACTCACACCATTTATTGTAGCACTGACCGTTATAGCATTCGTTTATAGTATGGGTGTGCTGACAGAAAAGATCAGCCACTAATTTTACTCAGGTGCTAAATTTTAGAGCAAAGGTCATATGACGCCACCTTTGCTTTTTTGTTTCATAAAAGATTTATCCGTCACAGAAAAATAGTGACACTCAAAAAAAGGCTAGGTTAGCAATTGCTAATCCAGCCTTTTTATCGATAGTGAGTGAAAGTTAGTTACTTAAAATCAGTAGGGTATCCATTCGATAACCTACGCTATCAAAGCTACGCGCAAATCTCACGAATAGTTATTTGATTTTGATATTTGCCTAGAGGCCCGTATTGACCGATGGGGCTAATGTTACCAATGACGTAAGTTTCGAAATATTTGTAATAACCTTTTTGATTGATACTTTTTGAATCTTTAATTAATAGCTGCTTTGGGTCTGACACATAGTAAATAATGTTATCAGAAACGAACTCATGAATCTCAAAGCTTCTTTTAAAACTGCCTCGTAACTGCACTTCTTTTTCTACGCTTGTTGGCGCAAATACCTTCACATTCTCACTGGCTTGTGTCTCATCACAGCCCGTACTCATAAATATAGTTGATACAAATGCTAGTATTATCAGCCTAAATTTAATCATTATTTTTATCCTGCTCAAAAACCTACATCAATATATTAAGTAACGATCAAAAAACGTTGGTATAAAAAATAATAGCTCTTTCATTTAATCAAATATTATCGACTAAATCAAAGATCTATATAACACAATTGTCATTTATTGTCATTTATTGTCAATTAGCAAGTTTTAAAAATCTAACGCTATCCTAACTCATTTTATCCCACATCTTGCTTAGGCGCTTTGGTGACACTGCCATGCGGGTTTTCATCGGTTGCGCGAATAGCTGAATACGATACTCCTCGACCATCCAGCGATACTCACTAATGGCTTTATCATTGGCACGATTCGCCAACCGCTCCATATGCACATCAAGCGCGTATACTCCTTCAAGATCGGATTCGAGATTGTGCTCAAGCCGTTCGATACGAATTTCAAGCGCCTCTAGATAGCGCGGATACTGCTGCCAATGGCTATAATCCATACGATAAACAAAATCAGCCAAGTGTAAGTCTTCTAATTGGTCTTCGATATCTTCGATAGACTCACCAAATACCTCTCGATCGAGCATGAGTAAGCTTTGGCGAATACGCTGCCAGCGAGTATAGACATTTTTAAGGATTTTTATAACGTTTTGCCCCGTCAATAGAAAGTTAACCGACACCACTTCCAAGGTTTTCTCGTACTCTTCTGGCGTAAAGGGTAATTCTTCAGCAAGCGCTACGGCAGTATCATCAGCGCTTTCAGGCAAATCAGCACTGTGGTCAAATAACACATAATGCTCTTCAAGCGACGCGTCCAATGCCGCGTCGATGACGATGGTTTTTAGCTTCTCCATATCACCAAGTGGTGCAAATGCCAATTTGAATATCTTATCAATTTGGCTGGTCAGCTGTTTTTCTTCGCACCAAGCTTACCTTTTATCAAGGTCAAAACCCCGATACGGTGTGCCTGTAACGCTGCATTGACATCGGTATATTGATGGATAGATACCGCTTCACCTGACGCATCTGCTACGAGCGCAGCAAACTGCTTCATCACCACGCCTGCACTATAATGATTTTTGCTAAAGGCAAAATGCTCAGGGAATTCGGTATGCGTACCTTGCTGCTCATTCACCGCTTGGCGGGTTTCAGAGGCATGACGAATCTGTAGCGTTTGCAGGTCGCGACCCTTTTCGATAATACGATTTTTGTCATCGACCACACAGATTTGCGGCTGTAAATAGCGATCAATGCTAGAGGGATTAAAGCTATCAGGCGTCACTGACATAACGCCGCGACGATTTAGGGCTTGGCAAAGCTGCTTGAGCAATCCTTGTCCACCAGCAGGTTGCAGTTCATCAAACAAGCTATCGGCTGTATCAGGAATCGGTACAATTTGACGGCGGATATCCTTTGGTAGTGACTTAAGCAACTGCAATACTAGCTCATAACGCCAACCGGGTACGCCCCACAATAGTTCGATCGCATCAAGCTGCGGTAGCGCGGCAAGTGGCACACGAATGGTCACGCCATCATCATCGCTGGACGGATCAAAGACATAACGTAGCGGTAGTTTTAAATCACCCAATTTCCACACTTCTGGGAAATCGCCTGTGGTCGGTGCTTGGCTATTGAGCACGTCATCATCGGTAAAGAATAGATATTTGGCATCAGTTTTTTCAACCTCGGCACGCCAATCTTCAAAGGCTTTGCGACTGGCAATATGCTCAGGTATTTTTTTATCATAAAACTGATACAGTGCTTCATCAACCAACAAATCACGGCGACGTAACTTATCTTCAATGCGTTCAATGTCGGCAATTTTATCCATATTATGCTGTAAAAATGGCGCTTGACGCCCCAAATTACCAGTCACCAGACCATCACGAATGAAGATTTCTCGTGACTCAACTAAGTTCACTTGCTCATAATTGGTCAGCTGTTTACTAATAATATCAGCCCAAATAAGCTAATCTGCGCGTAAGCTTTCACTCGTCCATCTCTTCTCGACCAATGCGGCTCAAAGTAGTGATTACTTTAATAAGTCACCTGCGGCTGAGATATCCCTTCTGGTTCATTTTGGCAACAGTGCGCATAAAGACTTGCGAGGTTTCGACCACTTCAAAAGCCATGACCCAAGTGGGTACTTGTTTAAATACCGTACTCGCGGGGAAGATTTTGGCTTCTGGCGCGCTGCTGCTAGATATTCACCGCGATTTTCGGTTTTATGCGCAATCGTAGACAATAGACCTGTCAATAGCGCGGTGTAAATTGGCATATTTAACCGCTTTGAGTTCTTCATCTTCTATCGCGGTAGGGTCGCTGGTCATGTTTCTAACGAAGCATTTTTATCGGTTCCTTTATCGGAAGCTTTTGCCTCTTTAACATCCGTCAGCTTAAGGTCTGTGACCATTTGTACTAACTGACGATGGGTTTGATTCCACTCACGTACACGCGGGAAGCTCAGATAGTTTTTCTTTGTAAACTGCTTACGCTGATTGCCAGACAGCTTATTGCCATCTTCATCTTTTTCAAATAGCGCTTTCCACAGACTCAGATAGAATAAAAAGTCAGAATCATCTTGACGAAATTCCGCATGCTTTTGGTCGGCTTGCTGGCGTTTATTGGCAGGACGCTCGCGTGGATCCTGTACAGCAAGAGCCGCTACTACAATCAGCATCTCACGGATACAATCAAAATCACTGCCCGCAACCAACATACGTGCTAGCCTTGGATCGATTGGCATACGCGCCATTTTTTGTCCAGTTGGCGTCAGGCTTAAATGGTCGAGACCTTTTTTTGGTTTTGGCTTATTGGTTTGATGAGCAGCAGTTACTTCATTTTTAGAGGTAATCGCGCCTAACTCATCAAGCAATTTATGCCCATCAGTAACCAAGCGGCTATCGGGTGGCTCGATAAAGGCAAAATCATCAACACTACCTAAGCGCAGATTGGCCATCTGTAAAATAACGGATGCAAGATTGGTCCGTAAAATCTCAGGTTCGGTAAATTCTGGACGACCGGTAAAGTCCTCTTCGCTATACAGACGGATACAAACACCCGGCGCAACACGACCGCAGCGACCTTTACGCTGATTGGCAGCCGCTTGCGAGATCGCCTCAATCGGTAAACGCTGTACGCGCGAGCGATACGAATAGCGTGATATCCGCGCAAAACCCAAGTCAATCACATAGCGGATACCCGGTACGGTCAGCGCGGTCTCGGCAACGTTGGTCGCAATAACGATACGCCGACCACGACCTGACGGTTGAAAGATGCGCTGCTCTTCATAAGTCTGCCGTGCAAATAGTGGCAGCACTTCGGTGTGCTTGGGTCCATGACGCTCAAGCACCTCTTGCAGCTCACGAATCTCAGCTTCTGTGGCGGCAAATATCAAGATGTCTGCTTGGTCAGCATGACCTTTATTTTGTGCATCGCTAAAGCATTCTTCGACGGCGGCAACGACCGCACGTGGCAGATTTTCTTCAAAGTCATCATAGCTGTCATCATCCGAGCTGTTCACTGGCTCATCGGTCAGCGGACGGTAACGAACTTCAACAGGAAAACTACGACCTTCGACATTGAAAATAGGCGCAGGTACGTTGCGTTTTAGCTTATTATCATAGCGGCTAAAATATTCACTAAAGCGTTTGGTATCAAGTGTTGCTGAGGTAATAATCACTTTTAAATCAGGACGTTTGGGCAGTAGCTTTTTCAGATAACCCATAATAAAATCAATGTTTAAGCTACGCTCATGCGCCTCATCAATAATGATGGTATCGTATTTACTCAAGAATCTATCGTGACCCAATTCAGCCAGCAAGATACCATCGGTCATCAGCTTAACAACAGATTGCGCCGTACCCTGCTCATTAAAGCGAATCTTGAAGCTGACAGTATTACCGAGCTGCTCGCCCAATTCTTCAGCGATACGGTTTGCCACACTGCGCGCGGCCAATCGTCGAGGCTGGGTATGCCCTATCTGCCCAGTGATACCGCGACCTGCCAGCATTGCCAGCTTCGGCAATTGCGTCGTCTTACCAGAACCTGTCTCCCCTGCAACAATAATGACTTGGTGATCAATAATTGCCTGTACTAAATCTTCTGCTCGTTGACTCACGGGCAAATCAAGATTCAGTTTTTCTGCCAGTTTTTCTGGAATACTATCCATACGTGCCTGCACCGCTTGCTGTGAGCGGGTCTTGATTTTTCATACTGCGCACGTTTTTTAGTTAGCCCATCATCCGCTTTATCGTCAGAAACTTTTTTATTTTTAGCCACGGCAGCCCTTGCCAGTTCACGCTCAAGACGACTTAAATAATAACTGTCTTTAGCGAGTACTGGTAAATCAACACCATATCAGGTTGTGAAGACGCTTCATTACTGTTTGCCGTAATATTTAAATCATCGTCACTTGGGTTTGTTAATTTACTTAATTCATCGGATTTAAACCCATTGGTATTGTTTCCAGTTGGCATATCTGAGGTGCTCTTAGAAGTATTCGGCATATTTACTTAGGCTATTTATTGTTTGGAAGTGGTTAGATTATGAGGGTAATTTGGGCGTGATTCAAGGTGGTTATAGTGTTTGGTTGGCAACTATGCAGGCTATTACCTATTTGCAAAACGCTCAGTCAAAATATTTCTAAGATCATCCGTCATGGGTCTAAATTTAAAATGCTCTGGCTCCATTTGAGCAATCAAAGCATACTGATCCTTTTCAATTGAGTTATCCTCACAAGAAAAATGATTCATCTCCTGACCAGTAATGGCATTAATAATATAAATAGAGGTATCGCTATCTTCAAACTGTGTCAGCTCATAATAATTATTCGGATCCCGCATAACGAGATTAGTACCATTAGAAAGAGTCGTATAATAGGTATCCTCAGTAGCTTGCTACGCCTCTAATCTTAAAGGATTACCTTGGGTGGCGAAATAATACTTGAGCATATAACCAATATCGCTATTAATCACATCCAAACGTAAATGCTCACCCTCTTCTGTGATGCATTGATAGATCATAAAAGGTTCGTAAATTCGTGGTTTAGTAGTGACATTTTATCAAATTTCTCAAACCTGCCAGCCCTATTTTATTTTTATGAATAAATTATTTGTAAGCTCAAACGCTTGTATAAATAATCTGTTGACGAATGGCAGCCCCCGTAAAGAAATTCTGCAACTTTTGCAATGGCAGCCTAGGAAAAGGCAGATGCAGCGAAAGTATTAACCTCTCAAACGCTACCATTTCATCAGCTAATGCTTGTGCGACATCAGGTTGAATCTGAGGATTTTCATACACATTATCAATCAACCAAGTGAGTTTTGGAAACTTAGCATTATCATGAATCTGATAAAGGGTCGGTAATAGCTCATCAGAGAGTTGGCAACGCGATTTGCGAATCATTCCATTTTTATAGTACATATTTAAAGCCATATTAGGGTGTGTCCTTAATTAAATGATGAGACTAAAAATGAAATGAATTTAAAATAACTTCCTTAAATTCTTGATACTTAGATAACCAACATACTCTTTATCTTCATCAGCATTTGCAAGTTCGTGACTATTATGAATCCTAGGCTCAATTAAAATCTGTATGTTTGAGACAAGGTCATTCACGTCGTATATATCATCGATATCTACCTGAAATTTATCATCAATGTGCGATGCGGCATTAAAAGGTGAGTCTTTATCTTTAAAAGTAAATTCTTTATAAAATGTACTTTGCTTTGCTTGTTTAATAGCCTCTGCTTGAGTAGCAGCGACGATAAGTAGCTTATGATGAAACTCTTCAAAACTCCCCCGCTGATAGCCGCCTAAATTAATAAAGAACAGTTTTAAACCGTTATCATTCTCAGCTTGGTTATCTGACTCAATCAATTTAACAGTATGGTTTCCCACTTTGGTAATCGCTCTGTATGAATCAATATGCCATTTGTTTTTGACTTCTGGCCAGTGGTGATTGATATCGTCTACCAGCTCGCTTACCTGATTGGCTACACCGAAGAAAATATCGTGCTGCTCAATCAAACGACCTTTGGGGCGACCACCAAGCTGCACCATAAATAGTGTTGGCATAAAGAATTACCTTGTACGTTAATAACTTCTGAGTAAAATGTGTGATGTTAGATAAATCATATAAAAAGGATTAATATGGGCATTCTGATAGCTATTAAGCTGACGTTTATAGCGACTATATTTTTGCCAATAGTGTTGTGTTTAACTTCCTGTACAAATAAAGAATCAAGCTTAACATCAAGAGCTACTTATCATGACATCAGCAAAGTTGAAATTGAGAACCCTTATTCAAACCCTATTCTACTATCTTACGACGCAAAGCATCAGCCTGAAAAAATGCAGGCCATAGTCGATGAGATAAACAGTCAAAGCCATGGTTTTTGGCGTGAAGGTCTAGGCGGCAAAGAGGGAGCTAATGTTATTAGTATTCATATCTATAGCCATTCCGAGACGCCAGTTGCAAGCTTTTCTTTATTTTCTAATCAACTAATGGAGCGAGGACCAAATTATCGACAGCTTAATGTAGACGGTTTTTTTAGGCAAATAGATATTCAAGCGCTACCCGCATTGAAAGAGGCTTGGTGTGGTCATAGAGATATTGATGCATATCATAGCTTGCAACTTAATAAATCATGCTAAAAATAGGCAAAATCCTGATACTTATATATTTAATTGCTCGTCAAGGCAATACTCGCCCTGTTCTCAGTGCAAACGCCCAGTCTTTACGACCGTTCATTGAAGCCAATTTAGCCGCAGCTTCATAATCATAAGGCACCTTGATATGCTCAGTTTGCCAGTATTTGCCCTGTTCAGTATCAACACATTTAATAATCGCGTAACTGGCATGGGGCGAATAGGTTTGCATCTTATGCAAAATAGGCAAATCATCTTCATAGGCTGGGTAACCAACGCTACCTGTATTGACGACCATCTGCCCTGTCGATAGCGTGACTGTACGTGGGATATGAGTATGACCACATATGATAACGGTGCTATCGATACCGTTAAGCAGTGCCAAAATGGCTAGATTATCACGTAAGGTCGGCTGACCCGTCTCGATATTTTCTAACAAATAGACCATGTCATCGGTTGGTGACCCATGGCACAGATAAATATTCTCACTCAAATGACAATCAAACGGTAAATTCTGCAGCCACTTAACCGCTGCTTTAGGCAAGTCCTCTATGATAAAAGCCATGGTTGCGTTGTTGCCAATCTCCGCCGTTGTCGCTTCATAAATCTGTCTATCCTGATTACCTCGAATAGTAATGATATCGTTCTGCTGTGCCATTAAGAGCGCATAGGTATCTTTGGGGGCTATCGGTCCGTATAAAATATCCCCTAGATTAACAATTTGATCAATATCGCGCTGTTTAATATCAGTCAGCACGGCTTCAAGCGCGAAGACATTACTATGAATGTCGGAAATAGCTGCGATAGTATTTAAATGCTTGTTATTAGAGTTGGAGTTGGAGTTAGAGTGCGCCATCTTATTTATTTTCCTAACAAATCACTATGTTATACATCGACTAACCGTAAAAAGGAATAGAAAAGAGAAACAAAAAAACCCAATGGCTCGTTATTGAGACATTGGGTTTCATAAATTATGATTAATGTGATTGCTAAACTATATTAAGAAGAAATAAGCCCACAATCCGACGACAAAGGTAGCAATGATATTAAGAATGACACCCGTACGGATCATTTCGCTCTGTTTAATCAACCCCGTACCAAAGACAATCGCATTTGGCGGTGTTGCAACTGGTAGCATAAAGGCACAAGATGCACCAATACCGATGACCAATACCAACACTTCGTGTGGTAAACCCATCTGCTCTGCAATGGCAGCAAATACGGGAACCAGCAGTGCAGCAGAGGCGGTATTAGAAGCAAACTCCGTTAAGAAAATAATAAATGCTGATACCGCAATCATAACCACGATAAGCGGTGCAGAAGACAAGGCATTAGCGACCGTCTCCCCCAATACCAAGGACGCACCTGACACTTTCAGAATCGTCGATAGGGCAATACCACCACCGAACAGCATGAGTACACCCCAATCGGTATTATCAGACACCTGTCCACGATACCAAGCCTAAGCTGACCACAGCGGCAGCAGCTGATAAGGCAATAACCGCGTCAGTATCTGTAATATCAAGCGCAGCCCCAATCTTTTTGGAGAAATCCAGCTCAATGCGGTGACAATGAAGACGATAATCGTCACTACGCGAGGTTTATTCCATACAATAGGCTCATCCTCAACCAGTACAATTTTACGGTTCAGGTTGGGCTTCAAAAACACATACATCGCGCCTAACAATAGCGGCAATAATACCAGCATCATCGGCACACCAAACTTCATCCAGTCCACAAAAGCAATATTGAGCGCCTTTGCAGCGATAGCATTTGGTGGCGAACCAACGATCGTACCTAAACCACCAAGGCTTGCTGAGTAAGCGATACCTAATAGTACAAATACAAAAGTGCCTCGGTCTTTTTCACGGTCAACTTGCGTTAAAATACCCAGCGCTAATGGCAACATCATCGCCGCCGTCGCAGTATTCGATATCCACATCGACAAAATGCGGTCACACCAAATATCAAAAATACCGCCGTGCTTAATTTGCCACCTGACATTGATAAATCTTCAGAGCAATTTTTTTATCCAATTGCTGTACATGCAAGGCTGCCGCTAAAGCAAAACCACCAAAAACAAATAAATGGTCGGATTGGCAAAGCTTTGTAAGCCTATTTCGGCATCGAATTCTGGTATGCCAACTAGGGCACCAACCACGACTACCAATAGTGCCGTAATCGTGACGTGCAACGCTTCCGTTAGCCACAATACGCCGATGAAGAACAATAAGGCAAGACCCTTATTGGCATGATATCGAATGGCAATACATTATAAATAATTATACTGATTATCGCCGCAATAGCGACCACTATCAACCCTTTACCAGTACCCTTTGGAAAGGTATCGGTAAATAAATACTCATTGCCATCATCAGGAAGATGGCTATCTAGTTTTTGCTCTGACATAAAATGTCCTTATTTTCCCAAAGACAGTGTAAAAAGACGCTAAAATAAAACGCATGTTAGCGATTGACGGTTGTTCAACCAGCAACCACAAAAATACGCCGTTATCATAACAGATATATAACAAAAAGCTGATGCAACAAAGCCTTTATAAAAAAAACCTTATAAAATTTGCAATAAATATGGTTGTTTCATAGGTAAAGAATTACTTTAATGCGTTTTAGGAAAGGTACTTTAAAACGGTACTTTATAGAGATGATATTTATCTAATGAGTTTTTAATTTTTGAACCGAATGCCGAGAGTAAGTGAGAGCAACTTATAACCAAGTAATTGCTTTTAATTAAACAGCAAGCCTTGTGAGTTGCAGTTACACATCGTCACTAAACAAGCGTACACTTAGTATGTACAAGCGTATGGTGCTATCTCATACTAAATAAGTCAAAATAAATTTCTAATACCAGTAATAGTTTAACAACTATTTTTTATTAGTATTTATATCGGAAAATGAATAACAATAAATAGGAGCACTTTATGACAGATGCAAATAAAACAGATTCAACCACTAAAATGGCACCGAGAGATATCAATCAAGACAGTTTGGCTAAAAAAGATCAGCAGCGTACCGATGACTCTGCACTCGATATGATGCAAGGGTTGCATGAACATGAAGACCATAAGGAAGAAGGTAAAAACTAAATCACAGCTTTATTATTACCTCAAAGCAAAAATAAAGGGTACTGATCGTTATGATGAGTGCCTTTTATTTTTTGGCTCTTTTTTCTGGCAAGCGATCTGAGACGTAGTTATATATAAATGCTGCTGTTAAAACGATAGCAATGGGTACAAATAGCGCTTCATAGCCAACCTTGGCGATAAAAATGCTCCAACGGCGCTGCCACCGCAAAAGCAATACCAAAATGGCTTGGACCCTAATGTCGGTTTGCTAATCGATCGGACCGCCAACCAGTGCCAATCGCTGCGCCCATATCTGATGTCAAACCCGTCAATGGGTAGTTCGAATAACCGCGCCACTATAAGTCGCTACCATGGCATTCTGTAATCCGCATGCCATTGCCGCTGCCACTGTCCTAAATAATCATGCTGCTGATACAACCAGTAGCTGGCCATTAACAGTGCCGCCTCGATATATAGCGCACTACCATAGCGCCTACCTAACTTTAATGATGTCTGCCCAATTACATAACCACTCAGTATCGCACCTGCCAAAAAAGACAGTAGTAGCGCACCGATATACAAGATACTACGCACATCCAAAGTAAGCAATAGCCGCTGCAATAAGCTTACGTTCCAGTGACGTGAGAAACCGATAGATTGGTAAACCCCATTAACGCAGCAGTGTTAACACAGCCAGCACTGAATGCCAGTACTGCCCCGCCCCACAATATCCACTTTGGTAATTTGGTTATCATATTCGCCGCCTAATGGCTTCACACCAAAAAGCCTATTATACCAAAAAGGCAACCGATTGGCTGCCTTCCTGATCTATAGAACCCTATAATCGACTATTGAAGTGGATTATTTCGGCTCATCAAGCCTCATTAATTGCTCACTGATAGCAACGGTATTAAAACCTGCGTCAACAAACATAATCTCGCCGGTAATACCAGATGCCCAAGGTGATAGCAAGAAAAGCGCCGCATTACCGACTTCGGTTTGTGTGATATTACGTTAGCGGCGCGATTTTTTCGCTGATATCGAGCATTTTACGGAATGATTTGATGCCACTGGCAGCAAGCGTGCGAATAGGACCTGCTGATATCGCATTGACACGAATGCCTTCACCACCCATCGAAGTAGCCAAATAGCGAACACTGGCTTCAAGGCTAGCCTTTGCCATACCCATGACGTTGTAGTTTGGCAATACCGAGATACTACCTTCATATGTCAATGTCAGCATCGAACCGTGACGCATGGCCAATAAAGCACGAGCTTCTTTGGCTAATGCTACAAAACTATAGCTTGAGATATCATGGGCAATTTGACTGCCTTCACGGGTCGTCGCATTAACAAAATCGCCATCAAGCTGATCCATCGGTGCAAAGCCAATCGCATGTACCACACCATCGATTCCATCACCCCAATGGGCAGTGACTTGCTCAAAGCAGGCAGCGATAGACTCATCAGACGCCACATCACACTCAAGTACCAAATCTGCTTCGAATTTCTCCGCTGCCATATCGACACGCTTTTTGATCTTATCATTAGGATAAGTGAAAATTAATGAGGCACCCTCACGGTGCAGTGCCTCAGCGATAGCCCAAGCGATAGACAGTTTGCTCGCAATGCCTGTCACGACAAATCGTTGTCCTTGTAGTAGCATAATATTTCCTTTTGGGTCGATCAAAATTATTAATCATATTAGGTTATTTAGAGTGATTAGATACGATGAATATCACAGCGTAAAAAGCATAAATTATAAAATAAGTCATTATACACGAATTAATTTAAGTAAACAGTCGTAAACTGTATTCCCTTATAATGGCGTCTAATATTGATTAAACGCCCAACTGCTCGCCACAGCAGTATGAAGTTAAGTAGATTTCAAGTATAATCACAGCCCTTCCCAGCTTGCACAATTTTTATAAAAATCCTTTACCACAGTTATTTGTGACTGTTCGTAATTAGGGATTTAGCGTTAAGCTACACCCACATTTTGGATGGCTGCCAAACTTATGAGTAACACCCCAACAATAGCATCAAATTACCAAGAAAGCGTTGAGTCTTATCGCCAACTGATTCTCTCAACTGGCGAGGACTTACAGCGTCCCGGTCTTGAAGAAACGCCGATGCGTGCCGCGAAAGCTTTTGCACATTTAACCCAAGGTTATCATCAAAGCTTGGATGAAGTCGTCAACGACGCCCTGTTTCCATCGAGCAATCGCGAGCTGGTATTGGTACAAAATATTGAATTTTATTCATTGTGCGAACATCATATGCTGCCTTTTCATGGTATCGCTCATGTAGGCTATTTACCCAATGGTCAAGTACTGGGCTTATCAAAATTTGCCCGTATCGTCGACATGTTCGCCCGTCGCTTGCAAGTTCAAGAAAATTTAAGCGAGCAAGTGGCACAAACTATCATGGATGTCACTGGCTGTCGCGGCGTAGCAGTAGTGATGGATGCAGCGCATATGTGCATGATGATGCGCGGCGTAAATAAGCAGCACTCCACCACACGTACAACTCGATGTTGGGTGAGTACGTACATGACAATCAAGCACGCAATGAGTTTTTGAGTGCGATCCCTAGACGTCAGCCTGCATTCTAACGCTTCAAGTAATAATAGATAATAAAAAATACTTAAGTATCCTTTTTTAATGCGTACCTTTCAATATAGCTATCATTAATAATTAGCAATCAATCCTTGATTGCAATATAACGAAGCTTAACTAACCTATTTTACGTCATCAATCCAATTGCCATAACCTTCTGCTTCCATCTGCGCCAGTGGAATAAAACGCATTGCCGCTGAATTCATACAGTAGCGCTTGCCTGTCGGTGCTGGACCATCGTCAAATACATGACCGACGTGTGAGTCTGCATAGCGGCTACGAATCTCGGTACGGGTGCCGAATATCCCTCGGTCTTCCTTCTCAACGACCATATCTGTGCTCAATGGACGGGTAAAGCTTGGCCAGCCAGTGCCAGATTTGTATTGGTCACGAGAGGAATATAGTGGCTCCCCCGATATCACATCGACATACAGCCCAGGCGCTTTATTATCCAATATTCATTATCAAAAGCGCGTTCGGTGCCGTCTTTTTGAGTGACTTTATATTGAATGTCACTGAGTGACTGCTTTAGCTCATCCTGTGCAGGCTTCACAAAAGTATCAGGATTGAATCCTGTACTAGCTTTAGTAGCTGTCGCATTGTTTAATGATGCCTGTACGCTATCTGCCGCCGTAGGTTTAAACTGGCTAAAATCCAGCTCGTAGTCTTTACCATAGACACTTTCGATAAACTGATAGCGACCAGAATTAAAGGTATAAGCTTTATAGCGGATTGGGTTTTTCTTATAATCTTGATGATACTCTTCAGATGGGTAAAACTTGCTAGCAGCAACAATTTCAATCACAACTGGTTTGCTATAGATACCAGAGTCTTGCAGTGATTGCTTAGCCGCTTCTGCTATCTGCTTTTCTTGTGCATTATTATAAAAAATAGCAGGACGATACTGAGTACCACGATCTACAAACTGACCTTTATCATCGGTAGGATCCCCAATGCGCCATAACGCTTGAACGAGACCATTATAGGTGATTTTCGTCGGGTCATAATATACTTGAGCCGCTTCAGTATGCCCTGTGCCGCCTGCTGATACAGTGCTATAAGTTGGATTGGTCGATTGACCGCCGGTATAGCCAGAGACCACTTCTACAACGCCAGGTATCTTTTCATAACCCGCTTCCACGCACCAAAAACAACCGCCAGCGACCGTAGCGACTGCGAGATTTGGATCCGTTGGCGCATAAGGATTATCGATGGCAGTATTTTTTACAGCGGGCGTATTTTCGGTGGCAGCACAGCCAACGAAAACCATACTGATGGCTGCTACAGCCATCGAAATAGCGCCCGTCTTTAATTTATGATTCATCGATACCTCCTAAAAGTAATATAATATAACTATGATAACTCTTTGACCTCACTAAACCATACCTACATTGTTATAAAAATTTAACAGTAATTAGATATTATTTAATATAATTAAACAGTATAATCCTGAATTATACCCAATTTCTTAATAAGATAAGTTTGCTACAAAGTACAATAATTAAAAAAAGAGCACATTACGGACAGCGTAGTGTGCTCTTTTATATTACATCAATATATCTTAGGCAGCTTATGTAGCTTAGTTACTCTTTTATTTTCCAGCAGTATGCTCATCACTGGCTTGCTGAATCTTGGTTAAAATAGCCTTGATTTCAGACGCTGATAGATACGTTGGTACGGCATAGGTATCACTGACTTCTTTTGCTGCTGCTTTGGCAATTTTATCAAAATCACTGCTTTGCATGCCTTTCACCCGTTGGATCTATATTCAAAGTAGCAATCAGTTCGCGTACTTGCGCGATGAGGTGGTCGGCAATCTCAGCATCACTCTTGCTAGCTTGTCCCGATTTTACCATACCTGTTTTTCTAGCCAACTCTGCCAGTCTTTTTTTACTTCCTTGACGATTGACATCAAGCACATACGGCAGCACGATGGCATTGGCACGACCGTGAGGAATACTGTAATACGCCCCTAGCTGATGAGCGATAGCATGGACGTAACCAAGACCCGCTTTATTAAAGGCGATACCGCCGTAATGAGCGGCAATACCCATCTCTTCTCTGGCTTTAAGATTGCCGCCGTCTTTATAAACCAGCGGTAGGTTTTGCATCACAGATTTGACCGCAGAAGCCGCATAATAATCGGTCTCTACGCTCGCATTAGCACTCATCCAAGCTTCAAGCGCGTGCGTTAAAACATCGATACCCGTATCCGCTGTGATATGAGCCGGCATGCCTTTCATAATAACAGGGTCAATAGCCGCTGCTAATGGCACCATTCTTGGGTCAATAGACAGCGCTTTTTGATGCGTTTTATCGTCTGATACTACTGCACCAAGGGTTGCTTCTGAACCTGTGCCAGCCGTGGTAGGAATACAATAGAGCGGCATAGAAGGCTTTCTGGCTTTAAGAATGCCGATAAGTTGTTGCGGCTTGCAGCTATTGCCTTGTGACATCGCAATCATCTTAGCCGCATCAATGACCGAACCACCACCGATGGCAATAATTGAATCGCACTTAGCATCGATAGATTTGCGCAGTCCTTTTTCGACAACCTTAAAAGTAGGGTCTGGGGTAATGCCGTCATAAACGGTATAGCTGATATTTTTGCTATCTAGATAATCAGTCACTTTGGCTGGGATACCTAGCTTATTAAGCACGGCATCAGTGACGATAAATACATTGGTGCTGCCTTCGTTGATAGCCATATCACATAGCTCTTCACAAGAGCTCTCACCAACAAATAGCATTGGTCTTCTAATTGGAACAACATAAGCGAACGCTTTTAAGACTTTAGCGCGTGTTTTAGCAACGGCTAAATAACCAACTTGCTGCAATCCATTAGTATTTACTAACTTGTTATTTACTAATTTAGCAATACTATTTTGTTTTTTCATGAGTAAAAATCCTTTTTATTGATGGTAATAATAGCGATGACAATCCTTTAAAGCAGCGATTTAAACTGCTCTTTAACTAAAAATTAAACAAATTTAAGCATCTAACTAAAGTGAACGTCTGTTTAACTTATTGTATCACTGCTATTTTTAGGATATCGCAATTAGTATGAACTGCCATGTTCTACTTATTTGACTCTATCTGCTTAACTCTTTTTGGCTAAGCTAAATCATACTCGCCTGCAGCAACTGCTGCGCATAGGGATGCTGTGGGCTATTAAAAATATCTTCAGTACGTCCAGACTCAATACATATGCCATCTTTAAGCACCATAATTTGCTGACATAAGGCGCGCACCACTTTTAAGTCATGACTAATAAACACATAGCTGATTTGCATTTTTTGCAATTTTTCCTGAATTTCACGTAGTAAATTAACGACGGTCACCTGCGTGGTACTATCAAGCGCGGACGTCGGCTCATCCAATATCAATAGACTCGGCTGCATAATAAGGGCGCGCGCAAGTGCGACACGCTGACGCTGACCACCTGATAGCTCATGCGGATAGCGATGCGAAAACTCAGCTGGCAGATGCACGGTAGTAAGGCTATCCATCACTGCCTGCTGCCGTGCTGCCTTATCAACGCCTTGTACGAGCAATCCTTCTTCAACGATTTGCATCACCGTCATACGTGGATTGATACTGGCAAATGGGTCTTGAAATACCATTTGAATTTGCGAGCGAAACTGACGTAGCTCACCCTTGGACAATACTGAAATATCTTGTCCATTGACCATTATTTCGCCACCCACACGCGCTTGATTGCTAAGTAATTGACTTAACGCAAGTGCGATGGTGGTTTTTCCAGAGCCTGACTCACCTACAATGCCTAACGCCCACCCTTTCTGTAGCGTCATATCAACATTTTTTACCGCATCAAACCAGCGCTTAGTACCACCAAACAGACTTTTTCAATGGGAAACTGTACTTGTAAATTGCTGACTTGCAATACGGTTGATTGCTGAATTTATCATCATTAGAGAAGTTCAGTGCTTGGCCAAAGTCTTGTTTGATTAGCGAGCGGGTATATTCGGCTTTGGGCTGGTTAAACACCGCTGCGGTTTGCCCTTGCTCAATCGTCTGTCCTTGGCGCATCACGATGACGTCATCACTGTAGCGCCTGACCAGATTGAGGTCATGGCTAATAAGCACCATCGCCATATTATGCTGACGCTTAAGATCATCTAATAGAGCGAGAATCTCATGTTGGAGAGTAACATCAAGCGCGGTGGTCGGCTCATCAGCGATTAAAATATCAGGCTGCTGTGCCAATGCCATGGCAATCATGACCCGTTGACGTTGACCACCTGATAACTCGTGCGGATAGCGGTTCAACTTATCAATCGGATTGGTAATATTGACATCATTTAGTAAATCGATTGTTTGGCTTTGCCATTGTTTCTTGGGCACACCAACTAGACGTAGTGATTCAGCAATTTGTTTGGCAACTGTATGTAGTGGATTGAGCGCTGTCATCGGCTCTTGAAACACCATGCCGATGCGCTGTCCGCGAATAGAGCGCAGCGCAGCGTTACGTGCCTTAGCACTAACACCAACATTGGCATTGGCTATCGGTAGCACAGTCAAACCTGCTGACCCTGCCAGCTTCACCTCACCGCTAACAGTCAAACTGTCTGGCAATAAGCCTAATAGCGCGAGACTTGCAATGGATTTGCCAGAGCCTGATTCACCTACTATCGCTAACGTCTGCCCTTGCCGTAGCTCATACGATAGTTTATCGACCAGAACGCTGCCTGCGTCCGTGACGATGCTAAGTTTATCGACGCTCAGCATAAGCTTATTTTGGCTATTGCTATGATTGTTATTTGAATGGGCATTGTGCTCAGTAACACTTTGCTTAGTAGTCGTTATATTAGTCGTTATCACATCATCAGTTGTCACATCATCAGTTGTCATATCAGGAGCGCCTCGGATCAAAGGCATCACGTAGCGCTTCGCCAACGAAAATCAGCAATGATAAGATAAAGGTCAAACTAAAAAACCCAGATAGCGCAAGCCATGGTGCATCTAGGTTATTTTTCCCTTGTACCATCAGCTCGCCGAGAGACGGTGACCCAGGCGGCAAGCCATAACCTAAAAAGTCTAGTGCCGTTAAAGCAATAATATAGCTGTTAATATAAATGGCAGTTGTGACAAGCTTGACGCTAGGGCATTGGGCAAGATATGCCTTAGCATGATTTGACTGTCCGATACCCCAAGATTACGCGCAGCACGCACATAGTCAAAGTTACGCGCGCGCAAAAACTCTGCCCGTACCAAACCAACCAGTCCCATCCAACCAAATAATAACATCATAGCAAATAGCATGAAGATACTAGGGCTGAATAAGCTGACCAAAATAATAATCATAAACAGCTGCGGCATACCGCCCCATACTTCCATGAAGCGCTGCCCTGCCAAATCTATCCAACCACCGTAATAGCCTTGTATCGCACCGACGATGATGCCAATCACTGCCCCAGCAAGTGTTAATGCTAAACCAAACAATAATGACACGCGCATGCCATAAAGTATCCGTGCCAACACATCACGGCCTAAGTCATCAGTACCAAGCCAATTCTGGCTATTGGGCGCTGCTGGATATGGAATACCCAGCTCAACGTTTGGTGTCTGATCGGCAAATGGAATCGGCGGCATAATGTAAAAACCCTGCTCATTAATCAGCGTTTGCACCGCAGGGTCTTTATAATTGGCTTCAGTCTCAAACACCCCACCAAAAGCCGTTTCAGGATAGGCTTTTAGGACAGGAAAGTAATAATCGCCTTGATACTGCACCAGTAGCGGCTTGTCATTGGCAATCACATTGGCTGCCATACAAATGACGAATATCAGCACAAAAATGAATAATGATACGACGCCTAGACAATTACGGCGAAAGCGGTTGAGGCGTGCCTGCCAGATAGGATTTAGGCGACGTTTTTTTGGCATAGAGACAGGAGATGCAGATGTGCGTTGAAGGTAACGGATGATTTGATATTTTATCTGACATTATCGCCCCTCAAAATCAATACGAGGATCAATCAAGTGATAACTCAAATCACTGATTAACTGTAATAACAGTCCGACCAAGGTAAAAATAAACAATGTACCAAATATCACCGGATAATCGCGCTGCTGAATGGCTTCAAAACCTAACAACCCCAAACCATCAAGTTTAAAAATAATCTCGATTAAGAAGTTTCCGGCAAAGAAAATGCCAACGATAGCCGCTGGAATACCTGCAATAATAATCAGCATGGCATTACGAAACACGTGTCCGTATAGCACTTGACGCTCAGCCAAGCCTTTGGCACGAGCAGTAAGCACATATTGCTTACCCAGCTCTTCTAAAAAGCTAAACTTGGTCAAATAAGTCAAGCCAGCGAAACCGCCAATCGTACTTGCCAGCAGTGGTAGCGCTAAATGCCAAAAGTAATCTTTGATTTTACCCAGCGCGCTTAATTGATCGAAGTTCTCAGAAGTTAATCCTTGCAGTGGAAAGATATTCCAGTAGCTACCACCGGCAAAAAACACCAGTAATATAACGGCAAATACGAAAACAGGTATTGCATGCCCGATAGCCAGTAGCATAGCAGTAACTTTATCAATCCCCGACCATGATGCATGGCTTTATAGATACCTAGTGGAATCGCTATCATATAAATCAGCAGCGTGCTCCAGAGTCCAAGCGAGATAGAAACGGGTAATTTCTCGATAATTAAATCTGTTACCGACTGCCCTTTAAAAAAAGACTCACCGAAATCTAGCTGAGCGTAATTCTTTAACATGAGCCAAAAGCGCTCAGGTGCCGATTTATCAAAGCCGTATTGGGCATTAATCGCTGCAACCATTTCCTCAGATAAGCCACGCGTACCTTGATAGGTACTGTTATTTCCCGCACTACCCGCGCCAATATTACCGCCAAGCGCATTGTCTTTTGCCCCTTGCTCAATAAGCGCCAGTTGCTGCTCGACAGGACCACCAGGCGCTGCTTGTACAATCACAAAGTTTGCGAGCAATATCAAAAAAGCGTCGGTAATATCAGTAGTAACCTTTTTAAGATATAACGACCCATAACGACGGCTTCCTAAGATAATAAATATGACGACAGAAAGAATACGCAGCTAATAACTATCGAAACGTCAGTCGAAGCGCCCGTTATGGTTTAAAAGCTATTTTTAAGCTCACGTAACGCAGCAAATACAGCCAAAGATTTATCATCATCGATAGTTGTTTTAGACTTCACCCCTGCTATCACACTCGGCTCTTGCGTCCGTAAAAATACATTGATCGCACGTTCATGTTCTAGAGTGACTGGCAACGTCGGAATACTTTGAGTGGTTTTTTCTTCTGCTTGAATCAGTGCTTGCTGCATTGCGTCATTAGTAGGTTCAATAGATAGTCCAAAGCGCAGATTACTGGCAGTGTATTCATGCGCAGGATATAGTAGCGTCTCAGCTGGTAAACCATTTAAACGCTTAAAGCTGTTGTGTAATTGCTCAATCGTCCCCGTAAATACCCGTCCGCATCCAGCACTAAATAAGGTATCACCGCAAAAACAATGCTTCTGTCCATCGATATCTAAAATATACGCCACGTGGCTTGCGGTATGACCGGACACATCCCATACTTGTGCTGCACAGCCCCACGCACTGACGGTACTGCCATCTTTGATGGTTTGATCTTCATCGACATTATGCTCAGTATGCGCAACCAGATGCGTCATCGGATAAGACTCTTGCAGTTCTGCGACCGCCGATATGGTCATGATGATGATGAGTCGTCCAGATAGACGTTAGCTCTAATTTATTTTCTTCCAAATAACTCATGACAGGCTCAGCTTGACCAGGATCAATCACGATCGCCTGTTTATTATTTTCATTAATCAATGTCCAAATATAATTATCATTGAACGCTTTGATTGGGTGAATGCGAATAGTCATATTAAATCCTTACCAGTAGTTATCTTTATTGCTGATGTCTTTTATTGATTTTTAAACGAAATAAAATTTTAAGATGAAGCGTTATTTCCTTTATTGTTCTAAATTATTGCTTCAAGTATTGGTTAACATGTGCTTCTGCTTCTTTATCCGTCCACCAGTAGTCAATACCGATGGCATTAGAGGGCAGTTTTTCAGTATGACGATATTGATCCCAATAGGCGACATTGGTCGCTGATTTGCCGTATAAGGGCACTAAATAATGACCAGCACGTAGTAGGCGATCGAGCACCTGAGTATAAAAACAATCTCATCACGATTTTTGGCTTTGCCTAACTGATCTATTACTGTGTCAATCGCCGTATTTTTAATACCAATAGTGTTTCTATTGCCCGCTTGGTCAGCGGCTGAGCTACCCCAAAAGCCAACTTGTTCCGCACCAGGGGATAAACTCTGAGCAAATACATCGACCACCATATCATAATCGAAACGGCGTACCCGCTCATAATATTGTGGTCCGTCGACTTGACGTAACGTCGCATCAAATCCCAAGCGCTTTAGATTTCGAATATATGGCAGCAGCACCCGACCCATGGTTTCGCCTGTCATCAATATCTCAATCTGAGCAAGTTGTCCATTGGGCTGATATAGTTTCATATCGTTATAATAAAACCCAGCATCTAGCAACAGCTGCCGCGCTTCTAACAGTCCTTTACGGTTAAAGCCGCTACCGTCACTGGTAGGCAATTGCCACTCCATTAATACGGCTTGACGTTGCAGCGGTTCAAGCTTGGGTAATAAAGGCGTAAGCACCTGCATCTCTTCAGCAGATGGCATCCCTGTTGCGGCAAGCTCGGAGCCATGAAAGAAGCTTTGTAAGCGCTCATACTGCCCATGAAACAAGGTCTTATTCATCCACTCAAAGTCATAAGCCTTGCTCAGTGCTTGGCGAACACGAATATCTTGAAAGATGGGACGTCGCATATTCATCACTAGCCCTTGCATTGGTACTGGGTTTTCGCTGCTAATCGTTTCTTTATTAATCATCCCTGCCTTGACTGCAGGGAATTTATAGCCCGTTGCCCAGTTCGACGCTTTATTCTCAGGGCGAAAACGATATTGACCAGACTTAAAACCTTCAAAGGCAATCTCATCGCTTTGATAATAAACAAACTTAATCATATCGAAGTTATAACGACCGCGATTGACCATCAAATCACGACCCCAATAATTGGGGTCACGTACATAGCTGACCGAGCGCCCTGCATCGACACGCCCTAACTTATAAGGACCACTGCCCATCAATGGCGTCAAAGTGATTTTCTCAAAATCAGTATCGATAGAGGACTTGGCAAAAATAGGAAACTGTCCGACCGTTAATAGAATTTCTTGATTATCTTCAGAAGCAAAGACAAATTTGACTTGCTGCTTATTAATAATTTCAATATTTTAATATCACCCAAATAGCTGCGAATATACATCGGACCTTATTTAACAGTGCATCATAAGTCGCTTTGACGTCACTGCTGGTGACCGGCGTGCCATCCCAAAAGCGCGCAGCAGGATTAATATGGTAAATAATCCAACTGGTATCATCAGGGTCATAAGTTACTTTGGTTGCCAGCTGCGGATACATGGTAAAGGCTTCATTGAGTGAGCCTGTCATCAAGGTATCATACAGATAGTCCGTACCAACCATCGCCACACCTGTGGTCATCCATTTATTGGCCGCATTAAAGGTGCCGCGTGCATCCAATGAAAGCGTACCACCTTTGGGCGCCTTTGGATTGGCATAGGGCATGTATGGTACGTCAATATCTCAGTGGTACTATTGTGCCCAAGCGCAGTCGTGGTGATTGGCGCTGCGATACTAACAGGTATCCAGCTGCTAGTCATGACAAGCAAGACGGCTTTTAGTATGGTATTTTTTAGCATCATGACTAGTAATACCCCTCATAACGACCTTCTACTCTAAACCGACTTGGATAAAAAATGCGCGACGACGGCAAATAGGCAATTGAAGAAATTTTATCATAACAAACTTAGGTTTTTAACCTAATGCTTTGCGGTGTTAAGGATGCTACATAACGCATTATGCTACTTAAAAAAACGCTAATAGACATAAAAAAAGACGCAGCTCTTAAAGTTGCGCCTTTTGTTTCAAAGCCTGTACTAACTTAAGCGTGTTTTTTTCAAAATCTATCATAAAGTCAACCAACTGCTGTACCCACTCTAATGACACTGCATTGTAAATACTGGCGCGCATACCGCCGACATCGCGGTGACCTTTTAGATTCATGAGGCCCGCCGCCTCTGACTCTTCTAAAAACACTTTATCAAGGCTGCTGTCGGCTAACGTAAACGGCACGTTCATGATAGAGCGATATTTGGGGTCAACGGGATTACTATAAAAGCTGCTGTCATCAATCGTTTTATAGAGAGTAAATCGGCTTTTGCTGGTTGATTTTACCAATAGCAGCAACGCCGCCCTGCTCTTCTAACCAATCAAATACTAGTCCTGCTAAATACCAAGAATAGGTCGCTGGCGTGTTTGACATCGACTCTTTTTCAGCTTGGTGTTCATAGTTCATCAGTAGTGGGCACCACTCACTCGCTTTGCCCAATAAATCTTCACGAATAATGACGATAATTAGTCCTGCTGGCCCGATATTTTTTGCGCACCCGCATAAATCATGCCAAATTTAGAGACATCGATTGGCTGTGACAAAATGCAAGAAGACATATCGGCGATAATTGGTGCATCGACTTGTGGCGGCTCAAAAATCTGCAAACCATGAATGGTCTCATTAGCGCAGTAATGGAAATACGCCGCATCTTCGCTTAGGTTCCAATCGCTTTGGGCTGGCACGTCAGTAAAATTACTGTCTTTACCCGTTGCCACCACATTAACCTCGCCCAAACCCAGTTTGGCATAGCGCTGTGCTTCTTTAACCGCTTTACCAGACCAAGTACCTGTCGTTAAAAATCTGCGCGGCTACCATTTAATAAGTTTAATGGAATCGCTGAAAACTGTAAGCTGGCACCGCCTTGTAAAAACAGCACTTTATAGTTATCTGGAATGTCCATGAGCGAGCGCAATTTGGCTTCCGCTTTTTCAGTAATCGCGATGTACTCTTTACTACGGTGACTCACTTCCATGACCGACATACCGCGTCCCTGCCAATCAAGCAACTCTTCTTGAGCGCGTGATAAGACGGCGGTAGGTATGGTGGCAGGTCCCGCTGAAAAGTTGGGTACACGGTTAGGAGCGGCTTTAGTGGTCATAATCATTATCCTAAATATGATGAAATCATCGTGGTTATTAAAGATTAAATGTTAAAGGTGAATGTTATCGTTATTTTTTAATCTCTGCCGTAGTAGTCGTAATAATAGTAAGTGGTAAGCCTTTAATACTACTTTGATAACTGCTCCCACAGCTGACGTTTAAGGCTACTATCAGCCAGCATCTCATCGAGTGTCGGCACAGTGGTAAAGTTCGGATGCTCAAGACCGTCAGGTAACACTGTCAATGCGGCAACTTTTATCTCTTCGCGACGACCAATTTTAAAGACATATCCTGCAAGGCTGGCATTGGCAAGCTCAGCGGTATCCATACCTTCACAAATAGGAAATGAGGTTGTCTCACAACTGATGGATAGCGCCTGGGTGATATTTTGCCACAGCTTTTGGCTGTCATTATTAAGGGCTTGGATATCAACCAAAATTACCCAATCGCCATAGCGACCACCTTGTAAATCAAATGGTGCTACCTTTTTAAAGCTTTCCTCTTTAAAGCCCTCTTCCTTAAAACCAACGTCTTCAAAGCTCGGAGCGTCGTTTATATTATCAATCGTAGTGTGCTGAACGACCGTATTTACAAGTGAGGTAACGGCCGGCTTGGAGATATCAGGGGCAGTCGAGTCAAAACTATAGATGACGGGGCTTTGTTGGTCAGAAGGACTTAAGCCTGTTTCATTAGCGTCATCATAAGAATGATTAGACTCATCATCTACCATATCTGCTATGGCGACGTTTATAGTATCGATATTTGGGGGTTCAATATTAGAAGATTCAATGCTTGGCTGTTCGGTGCTCGTTGTAGAAGTAGTAGCATTAGAATGAGATGCAATGCTAGCGTTAGCTGTAACCGCATCAGGCAAGGCAGGCGCAGAAATATCGGCGATATTCATGGTTTCAGAGCTCGGCTGCACCCACTGATTGATACCCATCATCGCTAAAATCTGGCGCTGCTGCATGCGCTGCTGCAATACAATTAGCGGGTCTCGGATATCACTCATGCTTATTTACTATCCTACTTATCTAAAATGAATTTACAGGCTTTTACTATCAAAAGAAATGCTATTAAGAAAAGGTCAAGAACATATCGTTTCTTGCCAGCAAAACAATTACTTAAGTACCATCAACTAAATTGCTCAAAAAAGCTGCCGAACGCCTAACCAATGATTGGCTAACATGGACAAGCAATCATACTCATCTTGACTGACTATCGTATCGTGTAACATCACCGTATGCAATGTGCTCAGCCATTGCCGGTAATCATTGTAATCATTGTAATCATAAGGCTTATTATTAATCACATTATAATCTATTTGAGCGCCGCCCTGTTGCCTCTGTCTATAATTATCATTACGTTTGGCTTTAGAACTAGATGATTGACTGGCAGATGCTAATAAAATAGGCACCGCTTCTATCACTGCCAATAACTGGATACTATTTATATTTTGCGCAGTCAATAGTAGCCATTGCAAATTTGCGTCACTAACGGCGGCTAAGTCAATATCAATCAAACGTGCGTGACGCCGCAAATCCACAAGATAGTGAGCAACACTGTCATTATTATAGCCGAGTACTGAAGTAGGTGCTGAAATGTGTACTGAGCTATCTAGTGCTGATACGACCTGACCCTTAACATCTTTTGATAGGCGATAAGCCAATAAAATAAGCATTGTTTTCGCCGCAACATCGAGACCATCAAACACCTGTCCTGAAGGGTCAATCTGGTCATAAATATCATCCGTGCCAGCGTTCAATACTTGCTGCCATTGATAGGATGAAGAAGATTGAGGATGAAGATGCGACTGGACCTTTGTAGCGTTTAATACGGCAGACAATATCGGTAATAATTGCTGCAACTGTAGCGCTTGCCATAATGATAAAATCGGTGGCAACCGAGAGTCTATTTTTCCTGAGTGCGTTGATACTGGCTTAGTTTTATCCATAGCACCATCTTCACTGGCTATGTTATCAGCCAAATGTTGACTTAAATCCGCCGTTAGATAGTGTTCAAATAGCTCAATGATACCCTGTTGATAGCGCATCAGCATTGTACGACACTTTTTTGCTGCACATAATGTTGATGATCTTGATTGCTCTGACTCGCTTCATATCTTAAGCGTGATTCATTGATAGCAGTTTCTGACAGGTCATGCTGACTCAATTGCTTTATTGCCAATGCAATCAATGCGTTGTCTAAACGCCTATCAAGATGTGCCACTGCCGCTAATAATTTATGATCTATCGTATGCGCTAAAAATTGGGGGTGGCTGCTAATATTAGCGCTAGCGTTATTATCGATTTCAACAGCAGACGCTTTATCGTTAGCAAGTCCAAGCCAGATATCACTCAAGTCATAACTCTCAGTCGTTGATATATACGACCTTGATGGCACAACATAACTGCTTCAATCAAAGCTTGCGCCCCAAGCGGGTGATAACTGTGATTGAGTATATACTGCGGCAGTGAAACTTTTTGTCTATCGTCGATACCAATCAATGTATCCGATGGCAAATCGCTATCAGGTTTTGCTTGCCATGGCTTGAGCAACTGATGAATACCAGTATCTTGCGCTTGAACCTGTAAACGTCCTGCAACAACGACATCTTTCTCGATAACAAACTCCAGTCCCTTATCTTCGTCCAACTCATTCTTTATTTCATTTGCAGGAAAAGGGGTAATTTCTTTGTCTATAACATCATTGCTGTTATTAGTAAGGCTTTTATCGTTATTGATTTTATTGTTATTTAACGCTGATTGAGTTTCAAATATTGATGATTGGGTATTTTTTTCTTTTTTGTTTTCGCTTAGGCTATTTGCTTTTATGAAACCCCAATTCCCTAATCGCCGCTGCTCATATATCTCTTTTATTTTCTGTTGATTTATGCGCTTTTCTTTAGCTACTTTTACCGCAAAATCATGATAAGCGTGGGCATTAATGGCACTCATTCGCTCAGCCAAGCTCGGATGGGTAGCAAACCAAGAGACGTCACCCAAATCAGCACCACTACTGGCAAAGAAGAAATGACTAAGACCATTGATATCAGCGATACTGGTTAAGCGCGAACCAAGCGAATCTTGATGAATGGCTTGTAAGGTTTCCATAATAGCCGGCGAGCGTGTCAGCTGCACGCTGGTCGCATCGGCAAGCAATTCACGCTGGCGATTAAAGCTGTGTTTAATCAGTTGCGCACTGGCCATACTCGAAAAACTCAATCCATGTATTAACAACGTCCAAATATTGCGCGGTGCTTGACTATCAAACTTATTATTATTTTGTAGCCATCGTGACTGGCTCTTAGCTGACGACTGCTGGCTTTGTGATTGACTTTGCCAATAGCTTACCCATTCACTATGGGTGGTAAAGTTGGCGGTTTGAGCTTCAGTGCTACGCGCATGGCTATCGACGACTCTTTGTGACAAGAGATTGCGTCGATTGACCGCATCATCAAAATAATTGTGATGGCTATTCTGATTACCAGCGCCAAAATTATTAATAGAATCACTCCAGTCATAGAGTAATTGCAAGCCTGCCAGTACCACCATCAGTTGCAAATTAAACGTCGCATCACCATGCAAGATATGACCATATTCATGCCCTATCAGCCCATACAGCCCCTCATCGGACAGCTTATCAAGCGCGCCTTGAGTGACGACCTACCATATCTTGACTATGACGACCAGCAACGAAGCCATTAATACCTTGCTCATCAGGCAATACATAGAGAATCGGCATACGTACACCCGAAGCAATGGCTAGCTGCTGGGCAATCTCATAGTAACGACGGTAGACAGGCGGGAAGTCTCGCTCATCACGCACGGCGATATGACGGGCGCTGAAACGAACCTTTGGTATAGGCTCATGCTGGTGAGCAACCCCTTGACTATGCTCCCACGCATCTTGGCTGTGGTCGATAAACAGCCGAACCCCGCCCACACGCTGAGCAATAGCGCGACCGCCCGCTTCTAAGCGTCTGTACTCTAAAAAACTACCGATCACAAAGCTACCGATTGTCCAGATAGCAACCAGTATCAACACCCAATGATAAATGCCACCAGTAAATATCGTTAGCAGCAGCGCCATGATACCCAGCGCTACTGCCAGATGGGCAAAGACAATGAGAAAAAATAGCCCATAGAGCAATAGACTTCGCTGGGTACGGGTGCGTTGTTCAAAAAAAATCCATCTATATGCCTGACTTAAAAATAGCTAAACGCATCTGAACATATGAATATAATTCAATATCAGCCCATATTGACGACAGGTGCTTGAGCGATCACCTTTCTGTCTTCAAAAACTAGCGGGCTTAACGGGCGAAAGCCAAAAGTCGTACTAATAAGATTGTTGGGAAATACCTCGCGGTCATTGTTGTAGAACATCACGCTGTCATTATAGTGCTGACGGGCGAAGCCAATGCGGTTCTCAGTATTGGTCAGCTCATCCATCAACTCTTTAATCATGCTGTCCGCCTTTAGCTCAGGGTAAGCTTCCACAACCGCTGAGAACTGCCCTAACGCTTTAGACAGCATACTCTCAGCTTTGGCAAATAGCGCCATATGCTCAAGCGAGTCTGGCTGATGTGTATTGGAGTCTTGCAAGCTCTGGGCATGATTACGTGCACTAATCACACGGGTCAGCGTCTCTTCTTCATGCGTTAGATAACGTTTAGCAGTTTCAACCAAATTTGGAATCAAATCATGACGGCGCTTCAGTTGTACATCTATTTGGGCAAAACCATTTTTCGCTTGGTTGCGAGCGCGTACCAATTTATTAAATATAGATACGCCAAACACAATCACTAGTAGCACGAAGGCAATGAACAACCAAACAAACATCTTCATAAGAAAACCCTAAAGTGTCCAGAATGTTAATAAAAGTTAATACATTGTATTTTAACCCATCTTAATCAATCAAAGGTCAAAATCGGACAAAAAAAGGTCGAAAAAAAGCCCTTTACAATGAAGGGCTTAATAGATCAAACGAGCATTTCTGATTAAATATCAAAACAGGTATCAAATTTTAGGCAAAAAAAGCGACTCCAAAAGCAAATCCTCGGCACACACTGTGACTATTACCGTTGCTACCTTCCGGTCCTGGCGGGGTTCATAGAACAATGTTGCGAGGCTACCAATGGAGCCACCAGTTGCAAATTATACAAGAATTTTTAAATATTACAACCCCTATCGTAAAACTCTTTCTATTATCTCAAAACGCCCTGTAACTTAGGTGACAAAATTCTCACAGCGAGCCTGTTAAATTTTGCTATTTTAGTTGAGGAAGCTGAGCATACTCGGTATCAACTAATAACTAAAATGGACAGCTTCTCATAATAAGGCGAGTCTTACCTATGGTATGGCTCACCTAAATACTATTGATATAACTCACTCAGGAGATCATTGTGAAAACCACTTTACTTAATAAAGCCGCTCTAACGACTGGTACTGCATTTTTACTCACAGCCATGATGGGTAGCGCGCATGCAGAACCAACAGGCTACGATCAGCTTACTTTTCAGACAGAAGTAAAAGAAGAAATCCAGAATGATGAAGTACGAGCCAGCTTATATAAAAAAGCGCAGGCAACGGATTCTAAAACTCTAGCGACAACGCTCAACACCTCAATATATAATGCCATGAAAATTGCTAAGCGCTATCCAACGGTCACCGTGAGTACCGGACAACAGCGCACCTACCCTCGCTATGATAAAAATGACAAAATCATTGGCTGGACAGGACAAGCAAACATCGATTTAAAGAGCACCGACTTTGCAGCAACCAGCCAACTCATCGCTGACCTACAAGAAACGTTGGTGATGGACAATCTGAACTTTGGTGTCTCAGATACCAAGAAGGATGCGCTTGAGCAAAAGCTGATGACCAATGCGTCTCGTGCCTTTCAGCAACAAGCTAAAAACCTAACACGCGCTTGGGATGCTCGTAGCTATCGTGTCGTCAATGTGAATCTAAATACAGGTAGCAACTACCCACGTCCGATGTATAGTGCTATGAGCATGAAAGCAGGCGCAGCAGACGAATCAGTACCTAGCCAAAGTTTTGAATCTGGCAATAGCACTATCTCAGTGACTGCTAATGGTACGATTGAATTGACTAAATAAGCTGTAAATACATAGAATTGATAAATATCCTTATAAACATAAAGGCAAGTGCTGCAATCAGCGCTTGCCTTTATGTTTATACAGAAGAAATTAACTTATAAAGTTACTCTACTTTGTATGGGTTCTTATACTTATCCATGATTGACACATTAACTACAAGTCAATTTGTCACTGGTTGCTCAAGCGTCATGGGTTTATCCACTATAGGCTTAGTAAATGATTGCATATTCGGTTGTTTGCCCTCTTGACGCATTTTTAACAGCACTTTTTGATACCAAGGTAGATTCTGATAAGCTAAAAGCTGTTGCGCGATTTTCTTATTATTTTGCAATGTTGTATTGTTTTGAATCACATAAACCGTACGCTCTACTTGTTTGAGTGTTTGACTTTTCTCATTTTTCAACACGGCTTTTATCTTGTGCGATCCTGGTAAAACATCTACCGTTGCAATCGATGCGCTGAGACCTTGAGCGACTTCATTGCCATCCAAATAAATACTGACACTATCACCTGCTTGTAACTCCGGCTTCACTTGTACCTTGATATCAATGCTTTGGGCTGGGCGACGATATGCACGTTCTGCGCTTGGTTCAGTAATATTAAGCTGATAATTGACGACTGGTTTGGCGACAGGGCTATTTTTAGCAGCCGTATTTTGCGTAGTCGTATTAACATTACTAGAAGGAGGTTGACTACTCGTGTTATCACTGTTACTTGAGCTGACGCGACTTTCTTTCGTCGTGACACCCGTTTGGCTGATTTTTTTACCTGCCTGCTGTTCATAATTTTGCGGGCGATCGGTAAAGGTGACTTGACCTGTTTTTTCGTCAATAACTTTATAAATAGGCGCAGCATTCACTGAAGGAGCATAGAGAGTTGCCATACTAATCATCGTAGCAGCAATCAGTGCCAACCCTAACTTACTGTTTGAAAAAACCGGTTTTGATAATGAAGTCATAGTCAGTCAACCTAATGAGTACCTAATATTATGAATATCTATTATGCGATACTTTGGGCGTTAAATCAGTAATAATTTCAAAGAGGACATATCCGTTGATTTAGCAAATTATTGAGATGTAAAAAACCAGCTAAGTTATTCTTAGCTGGTTTTTTTACGTATCAAAATAACTGAGTGTTTTAGCTATAAATTAGCAGCTGTAGTATAAGTCAACTCAACGGGATGCACGGTTACATTGACACGTTGCACTTCTTCTTCTTTCAAAGCGATGAACGCTTCTAGCATGTCTTCAGTGAATACATCACCTTTTAATAAGAACTCATGATCATCACGCAAGGCTTGTAATGCAACTTCTAAGCTCTCCGCAACGGTTGGGATGAGTGCTTCTTCTTCTGGTGGTAAGTCATACAAGTTTTGTCAGCCGCTTCACCTGGATGTATTTTATTTTGAATACCATCAAGACCTGCCATTAGTAGCGCTGCAAACGTTAAGTATGGGTTGGCCGCTGGATCAGGGAAACGTGCTTCAACACGTACCGCTTTTGGGCTGCTAACATGGGGAATACGGATAGATGCTGAGCGGTTAGACGCTGAGTACGCAAGTTTGATAGGCGCTTCATAATGCGGTATTAGGCGCTTATAGCTATTAGTCGATGGGTTGGTAATCGCATTCAACGCACGCGCATGCTTGATAATACCACCGATGAAATACAGTGCAGATTCAGAAAGACCCGCATATTCATCACCTGAGAAAGTATTGACACCATCTTTGGAGATTGACATATGCACGTGCATGCCTGAACCGTTGTCACCAACGATTGGTTTTGGCATAAAGGTAGCCGTTTTACCAAACTGATGCGCAACATTATGCACAACATACTTTGCTGCTGTACTTCATCGGCTTTTTTGACTAACGTATTGAAAGCGACACCAATTTCTGACTGGCAAGGCGCAACTTCATGGTGATGAACTTCGACACAGCCTTCACCGATGATTTTCTTCTAAACGCTCACACATAACAGAGCGCATGTCTTGCGAGCTATCGATTGGTGGTACTGGGAAGTAAGCGCCTTTAACACGTGGACGATGTCCCATGTTGCCCCACTCATAGTCATTGTTAGTCGACCATGCCGCTTTCTTCGGCCGTGATCTTATGGCTAACGCCAGACATATCAATTGACCATTTCACATCATCAAATATAAAGAACTCAGGCTCAGGACCAAAATAAGCAGTATCGCCAATACCCGTTGACTTTAAGTACTCTTCGGCGCGGCGCGCAATAGAACGTGGGTCACGATCATAACCTTGTAGCGTTGATGGCTCGATGATATCACAAGTAACAACTACGGTAAGTGAATCAAAGAACGGGTCAAGAAAAGCCGTCTCTGGATCAGGACGCAAGATCATATCTGACGCTTCGATACCTTTCCAACCAGCAATAGATGAGCCATCAAACATCTTGCCATCTTCCATCACTTCTTCGTCAACGCTATGCGCTGGAAAGCTGATATGTTGCTCTTTACCGCGTGTATCAGTGAAGCGAAAATCAACCCATTTAGCATTAGAGGATTGGATAAGATCTAGTAGTTTGTTCGACATAAATAGTCTCCGTTGTGTTGATTAGGTTATTGCGATTTAAAATTATAGGTACAATCTGTTGATTAAAAATCTCTGGTTTGATAACAGTCAGCGCTGCGTTTAGAGCTAAATATCCTGTTTAATATATGCTTATTCTCCAGCACTGTCAATATTATTAGTAAAGATAGTCATCTGAGTTATGCGCTTAATAAGAACCGCCAGTGTTTTGGTTCGATATTATTCTAACAACATATCACTCATTATGCTGAATTCTTCAGGCACTTGTTAATAATAATTATTGAACCACTTTATCACCAAAGATAATCATAACAGTAACAATGCAAAGGCTATGCCAGTTTTTTATAACAATAAACACAGAAGATGAAAATATTTTTTATAATAATTACAGTAACTTATAATACTTTTGAAAATATTCTAGCCGTAGTAGATTTATCGTCAGTGGCGTCATGCGAATTATTTATTCAGAATCATTATTAACGCATTTACGCACTAAATTAGTGCGTATTTAGTGTATAAATAAAATTATGTACTTTTTAGTGCGTTCGAGATTTTAACAAATGTCATCTAACAAGCAAAATGTATTGTTATTCACCACTTGTTTGGGTCGCCTGCACCCTACATTTGATAGTCTACAAAATAGTGGTAAGATAACGGCGTTATATAACCATCTCAATAAGTAGAACGCTAATGATTCTGATGATCGATAATTACGACAGCTTTACGTACAATATTGTACAGTACTTCGGTGAATTACAGCAGGACATCACCGTCTGGCGTAACGATCAAACCACTATTGAAAATATTAGAACCCTTGCGCCAGATGCGATCGTCATTGGCCCCGGTCCCTGCGATCCTGATCAAGCTGGTATCTCTCTAGAAGCTATCAAGACTTTTCAGGGCGTGATACCGATACTAGGTATTTGCCTAGGACATCAGGCAATTGGACAGGCATTTGGTGGACAAGTGGTCAAGGCTGGTGAAGTCATGCATGGCCGCTTATCCGCCGTTTATCATACTGACCAAGGTGTCTTTGAAGGCTTACCTAATCCCGTACAAGTCACGCGCTATCATTCGCTTGTCATTGATAAAACCAGCCTGCCCGACTGTCTTGAGCTGACCGCATGGACACAAAACAGTGATGGCAGTATTGAAGAAATCATGGGTATCCGTCATAAAACGTTTGCGATAGAAGGGGTACAATTCCATCCTGAGTCTATCTTAAGCGAAGCAGGTTATATGCTGCTCAACAATTTTTTGCAAACGCATCATTTGTCAGCACTAACCTCAGATCAACTACCACAAGTCGGCTAACAGTTTATTAAAGCATGTTCTAAAAAGCCGTTAATAACAAAATTAAAATAAAACCTATTCTATTGATAATTTAAAATTAACGTATAAAAGTATTAAGAGAGATCATAATGAGTACAACAAAAACAAATGAAAGCCCTAACCCAGCTAACATTGCTCAACTGTCTGATGAAGAGACACATACGCTACTGACGACAGCTTTGGGTCGAATTTTTCAGCATATTGATTTGACCTTTGATGAGATGTATCAAGTCATGCTGATTATCATGCAAGGCAGATGTAGCGATGCGATGATGGGCGTATTTTGACTGGTTTACGTATGAAAGGTGAATCCATCGACGAGATTACGGCATCAGCCAGTGCCATGCGCGCTTTGGCTGCGAATATCGAACCTAAGAACTGTGCTCATTTAGTCGATATCGGTACGGGCGGTGATGGTGCGAATTTATTCAACGTCTCTACAGCGTCGGCGTTTGTGGTGGCAGCGGCAGGCGCTCAAGTTGCTAAGCATGGTAATCGCGGCGTCTCTACCAGATCCGGTAGCTCAGATTTGTTGGAGCAAGCGGGTATTAGTCTGTCGCTCACACCTGAGCAAGCAAAAGACTGCATCGAAAATCAAGGCGTTGGCTTTTTGTTTGCGCCCAATCATCACAGCGCGATGCGATGCGTTATGCCAATCCAGTCCGTCGTGAGCTCAAATCGCGGACTATCTTTAATATCTTAGGGCCATTAACCAACCCTGCTGGCACACCCAATTTGGTCATTGGCGTCTTTACTGCTCAGCTGTGTGAGCCAATCGCCAAAGTTATGAAAAATCTAGGCGCACGTCATGTCATGGTCGTCGGTGCAAAGGATGGCTTAGATGAAATCAGCCTCGCCACTTCGACCACAGTAGCTGAATTAAAAGAGGGTGAAATCTCTGTCTATGAGATGATGCCAGAGGATGCGGGTATCGAATCACAAACGCTGATTGGGCTTGATGTAGATTCTCCAGAACAAAGCCTTGAGCTAATACGCGCCGCTTTATCAGGTGAAGAGACTCATGATCGCGCGGTCCTAAAAGCTCGTGATATGATTGCCCTAAATGCAGGTGCGGCGATATATACCGCAGGACTTGCCAGCAACTATGCTAATGGTGTGAGCCGGGCACAAAAAGTCATTCAGAATGGTGATGCTCTACTCAAGCTTGAGTCTCTCGCCACATACACGCAGCAACTAGTGACTCCTGCTTAACGGCTAAGCACCATTACTGTGCACTATAGCTATTTTGTCTATTTACATTTAACGATATTCGGATACCAGCATGACTCATACAGAAACCAAGACAGATGTTCCTTCCGTATTGCAACGCATTGTCGCCACTAAAGTGGAAGAAGTAAACGCCGCTTGCAAGGTATTATCTCTTGAAGACTTACAAGCACAAGTCGCGGCGGATAACAAACCACGTCGTGGCTTCGCGACGGCGCTGCGAGCGGCTAGCACTAAAGAGCATGGTATTGGTATCATCGCTGAGATTAAAAAAGCCTCTCCTTCTAAGGGCATTATCAATCACAACTTCGCGCCAGCCCTATTTGCCAAGCAATACGAGCAAGCGGGCGCCAGCTGTCTGTCTGTATTGACTGATCGCGATTATTTCCAAGGTGATGATAGCTATCTTATTCAAGCAGCTAATGCGGTAAGATTACCGATACTGCGTAAAGATTTTATGATAGATGTGTACCAGATCTATCAATCTTATCTGATGGGAGCTGACTGCATTCTACTTATTATGGCCTGCCTTGACGACATCCAAGTACAAGAGCTGCATGCGCTAAGTATCGAATTGGGTATGGATGTATTGATAGAAGTCCATACCCAATTCGAACTTGAACGTGCGCTACAGCTACCGCGCTCAGCGCATAATATTTACGGCATTAATAATCGTGATTTGAATACTTTCGATGTCGACTTGCAAACCACGCTGGATCTAAAAAATATTTTAATCGACGCACTGGCAGCTAATGTGGATAGCACGCTTAAACCGCTTATCGTCACCGAAAGTGGCATTCATAATAGCGCTGATATTCGTTCGATGTTAGATAATGACATTCAGCACTTTTTAATCGGTGAACAGTTCATGAAGACTGACCATCCTGGACAAGCGTTACAATCCTTACTTGCGGGCGTCGCAGCAGACGGGTAAAGTGGCTTAAGTCTACTGAACAGTTTAAATCAATCCATCATTCATCAACCAACGATACGTTAACTTCTATGTCAAACTCTCTATTTTCAAAAGAAATGCAAGACCAGCTCAAAGAGCTAAAAGGCCAACTTAGCAAAGGTCGCGATACCAATTCGCCTGAAGATGAAAACCAAAAGCCTACTGAGCCTGTATCATTGCCCACGCAAAAGCAAGTAAACAAGACCGTCAAGCAAATGGCTAGCGAGCATATTGACGATGACAAAGTACTGTTTATGCAAGCAATGCATGGCGTCAATCAGCTTGAAGACAAAAACGTACGCTCACCTGCCAATGCTAGCAAAGCGGGCAAGCCTGATGCGACCACCTTGTCTAAACGTGCTGCCGCGCAAGGTAGTGAAGCGAGTGATTTGGGAGCTGGCTTGTCAGATATGCAAGCACTACTCAATCCTGTCGCTGCTGAGGCCTATTTATCTTACAAACAGCCGACTTTGCAGAATAAAATCTTTGATCAGCTTAAAAAAGGTAAGCTACGTTGGTATGACGCCGTAGATATTCATGGTTGTACCATCGAAGAAGCACGCGTGGCCATGACTCAACTCCTAAGCCAAGCGAAACAGAAAAACGAGACCATGGTAAAAATCGTCCATGGTAAAGGCAGTGAAGCCATTTTAAAAACCTGCGTCAATGGTTGGCTGCGTCAACTACCAGAAGTATTGGCATTTTGCTCTGCACCGCCAAAAGATGGTGGTAAACGGTGCTGTATTGGTACTGCTCAAAAAATCTAAAGCTGATGGTGAGTAGTTTTTAGGGTTAGTATGAAGAATCAAAAGGACTGCTTATTGGCAGTCCTTTTTGTTATGCTCATAAAATCATTATTTAATCTTTATTGACTATAGCCACTATATTTAACATCTAGCTATAGCGATATTTGCATAAATCAGGATAAGCATTTATGAGCATACAGACCATTCAGAACACACAACAGCTACATGAACATATCATGGCTTTGATTGTTATCGAGCCAAGATTTTTGTCTATCTATGAACAAGTTGGTATGCCCAGTCTACGGCATAATGTCGGTGGGTTTGAGCAGTTGATGCGAGCAATGGTTGGTCAACAGCTGTCTGTGGCAGCAGCAGCCAGTATTTGGCAAAGACTACTTGATGCCGCCTTAACGAATCCACAGGCAATTATCAAAGCAACAGATGAGGACTTAAGAGCGCAAGGGTTATCTAAACAAAAAACCCGTTATATTCGCTCATTAGTCGATCATGATATAGACTTTGCTGCGTTAGAAATTATGCCTGATGAAGAAGCAATAGAAGTGCTGACGGCCGTTACTGGTATTGGCATCTGGACGGCTGAGATGTATTTATTATTCTCTCTCAAACGTGCAGACGTACTTGCGGTCGATGATCTAGCGATTAAAGTAGCGGCGATGGTGTTATTAGGCTTAACGGAACGCCCAACGCCGAAACAGTTAAAGAATCTAACACAAGATTGGTCACCACATCGCAGCGCTGCCAGCCTGTTGCTATGGTCATACTACGGCTTATTACGTAATCAAACCGCTGTCCCTTTATAATGCCAAACATCCAAGTGACGATTCACTATGTCAAACTCGCTTAGCTTAAGCTTAGTCTAGCACTCGTTTTCTTTGCTGCTCTAATTTTTGTGAATGGTATAAGATAAACGCTTGGTACTTACCTCAAGTGCTTATCTTATACCGTTTTTAATCCATAATTTTATGGCTGATTCCATATAGAAAAGCCAGATTTTCTTTTTGCGTACTTGAACTTGATTTTCTTTATCATCCGACTTTTATTTCTCAATGCCTTTAACGCATTGTCTTTTTTGCTCTTGACTGATTTAGAGGTTCGCTGGCTGCCTTTTTCATCTGTCTTGACGTTATCTTTACCTTTACTCAAGTCCACGGCATGCTTATCATCGTTGCTGTTATCCTTATTGTCGCTAGCATCATCATCATCAGCATGGTCATCGTTTGACATGTCTTTTGTCGTTTCAGCGACGTTACCTTCCTTATTCTTATCTTCAATTTCGTTTTCTATGTGATGCTCAAGCTCAGTTTGATTGACAATAAGCTGCTGCGTTGGCAAGGCATGCTCGACATCATATTTCGCCACTTGGTTCAATAAATCAACAAACAAAACGTTCTGTTTGTCATAGAACTCAGTCACGCCATTAGCATTAACATACGCCTGTAATTGAATGATGTAGCAGTCTTGACGTAGCTCTAAAATATTGACCTGATTCCATTCTTGGTTGGTCAAATAATGCTCATCTATAAACTCATCCAAGTCCTTAACCATCTTAAAGACCACATCAATATCAGCAGTGCGTTTAATATATAACTGATGGAAGAAGCGAAACATATCGCGGGACGTAAAGTTTTCAATCTGCATGGATGAGAAATCACCGTTTGGTACAGTCACAACAGTGCGCGTCAAGGTGCGCACACGCGATGAGCGAATACCAATATCAATGACTGTGCCTTCATAAGTGCCAAACTTACAATAATCACCAATACGTACGGGCGAATCCGCCACGACCACGACACTACCAACAAGGTTTTCGATGGTTTTTTGCGCCCCCAGTGCTAATGCCAAACCACCCACACCCAAGGCGGCAATACCCGTGGTCAAATCAAAACCCAAATTACCGAAGATAACAATCACAGCAAAAATCAGCAGCAACGCTTTGACGACTTTGCGTAGCAGCCCCAAGATAGAGACCCGTTCAGTATAGTTTTTCTTATAACTTAAATTTACCGCACGAGTGAATATGGCATCGATGACTCGTAGCAGCAACCAAGTTAATGCAAGCCAAGATGCAATCTCAGTAAAGCGATTGACCGGTTCTCGCAGCGTCACTGACACGCCCGCATATACCATCACTTCTGACAATATCAGCGCCATAATGACCACAGCCAGCGGCAATACGACCTTATCAGGTAATGGCAATGGTACGCCGCGTACACGAGGATAGACGATTCGTAATAGATGGTACAGCAGCCATACCATGATATAAGTAAATACAAAGCTGCCGACAGTCATCATTAACGCTGCGGCTAAATCCGCCACTTGATAGCCAAACAGCTTTTTGCCTTCTAATGAATCAAAAGTATAGCGAGACACTAACGTTGGTTCGGTATTTTCTATGACTTCTGGTACTGAGCTAAGCGTATCCGTAGAAAACTGCCAGTACTGCTCTCCTTGCTTAGACACCACTCTTTCAAGTATCAGTGGCACACTTTTTTCACCCACATTAATCGCACCGACGTTTTCTTGGCTTGGCGGTAGCTGATCAGTTAGATTGCCCTCAGGCGTATTATTAATCTGCAAATCAGGCTGAAAACGCCCGCCTGCATCCAGCGCTTGCTTGAATTGACGAACGATTGTGGTTGGATTGTCAGACTTTGATAAGTTTAAATAATTACTCGCCAGCAGATAGTCATTTTCACCTAACGCACTGATGAAGCCCTGTACGGTATGGCGCGGTGTATCGCGTCCGAATGAATCTGGTATCGGCGTACTCGCCGACTCCTCACTGGTACTGCCACCCATCCCCAGTGCGCTAGCTTCAGCAGCAAATGCATTATTTGGTAACAACGCACTCAACAGCATCACAAGCAAAACAAAATTGCCATTAGTGGCATTTTGATGATTGAGTATGGTGAAGACAACTCGGGACTGGTAATCATAGGAATCAGGCGATACTTAATAGACAAAACAAACCTCTTAGCATTATGAATGGTACAACGAAGAACAAATGAGCACTTCCCCATAATAGCAATTATTTATAACAGCAGTGCTTTTGATTACACGTTTTTATGGTCATCTATGTGAGTTATCTGCTCTCACCTTTGCTTATGGCTTCTGATTTTTTATCACCTTTCACGATACTCCTTCTCAATGCCTACTATGAATGAGAGTGATAATCGTTAAATGAGTAAACCGCAATCTATCATGAAAACTCCTCAGCTTATCGTGAATAAACATTAGGTTAAAGTGGTTTATAAAGCGGTCTGTTTTGTAGATAATGAACGCAGTTTTGCTTGTCCACTGTTTTTTGTAATTTTTAGCCATATTAACGTCAATATGGTTGCTTTTTCGCTGCATTTTTTAATATGATTATTTTGGAATTGACTATGTCTTTATCACGTTCATCTTCACGTACCTACCTTCGTTTGAGTATCTTAAGCGCACTAGGTTTACTTGCGGTTAACACAGCAATGGCAGTGACACCTGACGTTGCTACTATTAGCGATAGCGAGCTACCACAAGTTGAACTCGATGAAATCGTTGTAACAGCTACCCGCACCCCTACCAAAATCAGCAATACCATTGCCCAAACAAGGTTATTGATAGCGAAGAACAGCGTTATCAAGGTCAAACCGTGCAAGATATAATCTCTCGGCAACCAGGTTTTAGTAACTTTTCTAACGGTGGCATGGGAACTACTGGCAACTTCTACATTCGTGGTTATGACAAAAGACAGATTTTAGTTTTAGTTGATGGGATACGTTATAGCTCTGTTGATGATGGCGGTGCAGCATTAAGTTTATTGCCTGCTGAGCAAATTGAACGTATCGAAATATTATACGGTGCTTCAGGCTCAAGTATGTATGGTGCTGATGCCATGGGTGGCGTGATTCAATATTCACAAAAGGCTCTAATATTGAAAAAAATCAATTTTCTGTAACTGCAGGAGCAGGCTCTCACGACCATTACCTATATGGTGCTACTGCACAGTTCAGAAACGATCAAGGTACGAGCCTAAGTCTCTGCTAGCCGTAATGAAATCAAGGGTTTTAGCGCCGTTGCTCCCGATGGCTATGGTTATAATAAAGACGATGATGGATTTAAGAGCAATAACTATAGTTTGAATCTTAACCAAAATGAATGAAGCGGTCACGGTAGGTATTTGGCTTATACTGACTCAACCACAGATATTGATTCAGCAGATCAGTATAACTGGGAATCTCCCTATGAAAAGCTAGAAACAGCTCTACATGACGCTTATGTCAATCAAAAAAACGGGGTTGCTAGCGCCTATATCCAGTACAAAGATGCTGAAAAAACAGCTAAGCTAGCTTATGGATACAGTGTTGCCGACTCTTCTACCTATGAATATGAATCCAAAGTGGGCAATCCAGATAAATATGATACCACTCAACAGCAGATCACCTTAACAGGTGATTATAAGTTACCTATTGGTACTGCTGTTTATGGTATTGAGCACCTAAAACAAGAGTTAGACTCTAGTGTTTATGAAGCTGATGACCGTAAAGTTACTGGTGGTTATCTAGGATATATTCTATCTAAAGATAATATAGACGCTCAGGCTAATGTTAGACATGATGATTATTCTGATTTTGATAGTGAAACCACCTATAACTTAGGCGCCGCTTATCACTTCACTCCTGAATTACGTGTCGGAGCGAATTATGCTAAAGGTTATCGCGTACCATCTTTTACCCAATTATTTCCAGCTAGTTGGGGAAGTAATCCAAACTTAAAGCCTGAAACCAGTGACAACTATGAAGCTTTATTGAGTATGATACTTTGCTTCAATCTACGCGCTTGACAGGCTATCATAATACAGTTGATGACCTTATCTCTTGGTCTGGTTCACAAAATGAAAAATTGAATCAGCAAAAAGAGGTGCTACTTTAAGCACTGACTGGAATATTGATAATTACTTATTTGGCTTAAGCTATGATTACCAGAAAGCCGAAAATGATAGTGGACTTGGTAATGATGGTAACTTACTAGCTATTCGTCCTGAACATAAAGGCTTGGTCTATGTCGGCTATCAATTATCAGATCTAGATATCCGTGCTGAATACCAGTACGTGGATGATTATTATTATGACGCTACTAATGATACGAAAGTTGAGAGTTATAATTTAGTAATATTAGTAGTAATTACAAACTGACTGACAACCTATCTATGACTGCACGTTTAAATAACGTGTTCAATGAAAAATATGTAACAGCCCCTGGTTATAATACTGACGGCACTAACTTCTTCACCTCATTAACTTATAACTGGTACTAGAGTTATTCGTTCTGTTATTAAAAGAGACCATCTATTGATGGTCTTTTTTATGGGTGACATTTTATCTGTCATCTATTACAATGACACCCTCCGAGAGGTGTTGCGCCATAATAATTGATTATTGCATCTAGGCTTCAAAGCCATGTTAATCAATCATTATGTTAGGCTCGGTTAACTGTCGATCGCCCTATTTTGGTCGCTCACAGCGCAAACAACGGCACCTGCGTTTTTATTCTTTTTATCATACCTTAACCACTGATAGGAGCATATTATGGACGCAGTGTCTAACACCCCATCTGCCCATACGATCGACCCCTCTTTCACTGACTATAAAGTCGCCGACATCAGCCTTGCTGACTACGGTCGCCGTGAAATTACCCTTGCCGAAGCTGAAATGCCTGCCCTAATGGGTTTGCGTCGTCGCTACGAAGCCGATCAGCCGCTTAAAGGCGCAAAAATCGCTGGCTGTATCCACATGACGATTCAGACTGCCGTCCTTATCGAGACACTAGTCGCGCTAGGTGCTGAAGTACGTTGGACCTCATGTAATATCTTCTCAACCCAAGACCATGCTGCTGCGGCTATTGCTGCTGCTGGCATCTCTGTTTATGCTTGGAAAGGCGAAACTGAAGAAGAGTACGAATGGTGCTTACGTCAACAAATCCACGTTGGCGGCGAAGAGTCAGGTCAGCTTTGGGATGCCAACTTAATCTTAGATGATGGCGGTGATTTAACTGCATTGATTCATAATGATTATGCCGAGCTTCTTGACAGCATCCATGGTATCTCAGAAGAAACCACTACTGGCGTCCATCGCTTAGTCGAAATGCTAAATAAAGGCACACTTAAAGTTCCCGCTATCAACGTTAACGATGCGGTTACTAAGTCTAAAAACGACAACAAATACGGCTGCCGTCATAGTTTAAATGATGCTATCAAACGTGCAACTGACATGTTCCTTGCTGGTCGTCGCGCTTTGGTCATCGGTTATGGCGATGTGGGTAAAGGCTCTACACAAAGCTTACGTCAAGAAGGCATGATCGTACGTGTCTCAGAAGTTGATCCTATCTGTGCCATGCAGGCATGTATGGACGGTTTTGAAGTATTGTCACCTTACATCAATGGTGATAACACTGGCGGCGCAGAAAACATCAACACCCGTCTGCTTGAAGACACTGACATGATTGTTACTACTGGTAACTACCATGTTTGTGACAGACATATGCTAGCAGCCCTTAAGCCTGGTGCGGTTGTTTGTAACATCGGTCACTTTGATACTGAGATCGACACCCAATTCATGCGTGATAACTGGCGCTGGGTTGAGATTAAGCCACAAGTGCATCAAATTTTCCGCTCGGACGACGAAAATGATTATTTGATTTTGCTTGCTGAAGGTCGTTTGGTTAACCTTGGTAATGCCACTGGTCACCCATCGCGCGTGATGGACGGCTCATTTGCCAACCAAGTATTGGCACAAATGTATCTGTTCGAAGAAAAGTTTGCTGACTTGCCAGCCGACGCACGTACTGACAATTTATATGTAAAAGTACTGCCTAAGAAGCTCGACGAAGAAGTCGCTGCGGCGATGGTTTCTGGCTTTAACGGTACGTTGACTAAGCTGACTGAAAAACAAGCAGAGTATTTGGGTGTGCCTGTCGAAGGTCCATTTAAGCCTGACGCTTACAAATACTAAAAGGAGCCAGACTGTGACTAAGCCTGCTTTCTCCTTTGAGTTTTTTCCTGCCAAAACCGAGCTAGGTCATGAAAAACTACTCAGTACTTATGATGAGCTGAATAAGCTATCACCTGCGTATTTTTCGGTGACCTACGGTGCTGGTGGTTCAACCCGAAATCGCACTTTAGATATCGTTCAAGCCCTGTGCGCACGCGGTGAGACTGACATTGCGCCGCATATATCTTGTATCGGTGATGATAAGGCGGAAATCGCTGAATTGCTCGATCTGTATAAAGGTTTGGGCATCAAGCGCTTAGTCGCGTTGCGTGGTGATTTACCATCAGGTCAGGTTGGTATGGGCGAGCTACCATTTGCGTTAGACTTGGTTAAGTTTATCCGTGAACATTCAGGCGATCATTTCCATATCGAGGTCGCAGCGTATCCTGAAATGCATCCACAAGCGCGCTTTGCGTTTGATATTGACAACTTGGTCAATAAATACCAAGCGGGTGCTAATGCATCGATTACCCAGTTTTCTATAACGCTGATAGTTACTTATATTTGCGAGATACCTTGAGAAGCGTGGTATCGATACGGTTGCTCAGCCTTTAATCGCTGGTATCATGCCAATTACTAACTCAAGTAATTTGGTACGCTTTGCCGATAGCTGTGGCGCTGATATTCCGCGTTATGTACGTAAGCAGTTGTCTGACTTTGGTGATGACCGCAAAGCCATTCGTGAATTTGGTTTTGATGTCGTCTATCGTTTATGCGAGCGCTTAATTGCTGAGGGCGTACCTGCCATGCATTTTATAGCATGAATAAGGTTGAGCCAAACAAGCGCTTGGTTGAAGCACTCGGCTTAGCTTAATTACTCATCATATTTATCGAATGTATTTTTTAAAGACTGGCGTTCCTAGGAGCGCCAGTCTTTTGGTATAAGAATTGCACTAATGCAAATTCTACTAAAGATAATCCCTTTACCCTCTCAAACGATATTCTGCTAAGATATTTGAAATATATATTCAAACAATAGGACTAAGCAACTGTGCGACGTTTTTTTTATGACACCAGCAATGACATCAGTGATGAAAAAGCTCACTCCATCCTCAACTTAGCACCTTGGCTATTGGGGATAGTGCCGAATTAACAGAGAGTATCGTCCATCATTGGTGCCGTGTATTACGTGCCAATATTGGCGATCAAGGCATATTATTCGATGGCTTTGGCGGCGAGTATCAGGTGCAGCTACAGGTCATCAGTAAAAAACACGCCACTGTGACATTATTAGCACATGTAGATACTGACCGAAGTGCCGCTGTCTTCACTAAAATCGGTCTAGTGATGAGCCGCGGTGAACGCATGGACTATGCGATTCAAAAATCCACCGAGCTTGGTGTCACTGCCATTCAATTGCGTAGCCATCATGGCGAGGTCAATCTAAAGCCTGCCCAAGTAGAAAAAAAACTGGCACATTGGCAGCAAGTTGCCATTGCCGCGTTGAACAATGCGGTCTTAACCGTCCACCGCTTATTATTGCGCCTGTGTCCATAAATGACTGGTTACAAAAGTCAGTGACTCACTCTGCCGATTCACAAATGGACGTTCGCCCTCCTACTACCAGTACTATTGTCACAACCCTTAGCCAAGACCCTTATTATCAAATATTACAACAACCAGCAGATTTGCGTCTGCAACTGAGCGTACCAGCTGCAGGACAACCAGCAATGCCTAGGTCGCTACCAACAGTCTTAACGCAACAGTCTCCTTATATTGAGCTGCTAATAGGCCCTGAAGGCGGTCTGAGTGTTGATGAATGCCAGCAAGCAGCGAAGGCTGGTTTTGAACCTTGGCAAATTGGCTCAAGAGTCTTACGCACCGAGACCGCACCCGTGGTGGCGTTGGCGACTCTGCATGCTTTGAGCTATTATGAGTAAATACCATATGCGTAATCCTAATTGCTGTTCCATTTCGACGTGATGAGTCCAACTATGCTGCTTTCGCCCCTATTTCCATCGCAGACAAACAGCAACTGCTGGCCGAGTTATGTGAGCAGCTTGATGATGCAATATTCATCTTGGATGTCCATTTACGCTATCTATCGGTCAATGCCAGTTGAGATTATCATTGGCTACAGTGAGTCATTTTTGCTTGGCGACCACTTGGTGTTTATGCGGCAGAGTTTTTATCAGATGAAGAAAGAGCCGTTTTAGCAGATATTACTAACCATCTAGACTGCAATGGTTTTTATGAAAACGACTTTTCGATGCCGAACCGTTATGGACAAATACTTGACTGTCACATGACTTATCGCAAAATCTGTGTCAATCATAAGACTTACTATATCGGTATGGTGCGTGATATGTCCTCGGTCGTCAAGGATCAAAAGCAAGTGGCGCATTTGCTCAATTATGATCAATTGACTGGGTTACCAAACCGTAAGGTTTTCTTGAGTCAGACCAGCGACCTATTGTTGGACAGCTATCAAGAAGTCGTGATTGTGCGCTTAATATTGACCGTTATCGCAATCTAGCAAGCTTACTTGGCCCTGATGGCATCAACACTTTGGTAAAAACTTTGTCACACGCCTGAAGAACCTCAAGCTCGATAATTTACAGTGTTTTTCCCATTTTGGCGGCGATGATTTTGCGTTATTATTCGAATCCAATGACGCTAACATGGTACGTCATCAGCTAGATAGCTTGATGCAAATGTGTGAACGCCCCTTCTCCTTAGATGAAAATACTGCGACAGATGCCAAGATTTATTGTCATATTTCCGTCGGGGTCAGTTACTTTCCCACTAACGACGACGAAGTGACAGGATTATTGACCAAGGCTGAAAAAGCCCTGCATTATGTCAAGCAGCAAGGCGGTGATGACATTTGCTGGTATGATACGGCCATTGACGAAGCCACTGCGGGTAGCTTGCAGTTAGAGGCGGAACTTAGAGCCGCCACCACTGAAAATCAGTTTGTTCCTTATTATCAACCAAAGTTTGAGTTGGCTACTGGCATCATTATTGGTTTTGAAGCGCTGGTACGTTGGCAACACCCGACTCGCGGACTGCTAAAGCCGATACATTTTATCAATGCCATTATCACTCATAAACTGTCGTTTGAGCTGTTCTCGCACATGGCGGTTCAAATAGCTAAGCAGTTATCGACTTGGCAACAGCAAGGATTTTGTCAGCATATCTGTATCAATGCAGATGCCGCCGAATTTAGCCACCCTGAGTTTTCTGAGATGGTGAGCAATTTACTGGTGCAACACCGTATTTCTGCGCATCAGCTACATATTGAAGTCACTGAATCATCGTTAATTCAGCGTCATGCAAATGTCAAAAAACAGCTTACTCTGCTCAAAGAGCTGGGAATTTGTCTGGCGTTGGATGACTTTGGCACCGGTTATGCTTCTTTGAGTTACTTACAAGAATATCCGTTTGATTTTATTAAAATTGACAAAAGTTTTATATCCAACATCGACACCGATCGTACCCAACATGCCATTGTAAAAGCTATTTTAGACTTGGCAATGGCACTTGATATGCAGGTAGTCGCCGAAGGTATCGAAACTGAACAACAGCGAGATGTGTTGCTAAAAATGGGCTGTCAACAGGGACAAGGCTATTGGTTTGGCAAACCAGTGCCAGCAGAGGCTGCGACTGAGATGTTGATTCAGCAGTACGCCGCCAAATAAACCCCCTTTAACGAATGTTTATTCATCCAGTATCATGAGTATTTTCATATGGTTATTCGCGTTTCCTCTTAACGCCTAACGTCGATTGTATAACCGATGCAAGATAGGTTCATGACTTATCAGTGCTGTCACCAAACTTGTATAATCCCCTCTGAAAGCCTATCTTTTATAGTGAATTTGTTAGAGCTTATTAAGTTTCAAGCTTACTCTGACCATCGCCATTCTTTTCAATACTATTTTATATAGCCGACAACATCGTCAATCTGCATTATTGCCTAGCATTTATTTGGGCTGTTAGATTAATATGGGCTGGACTTGTGCATTAAATAACAGTGCAGTCATGTGCCTACCCTTGATGATGATGGTTATATTCTCAAAAGGACAGGAAGTTATGCAATACAAAGCGCCCTTACGTGACATTCAATTCGTGATGCATGAGTTACTCGACAGCGAAAGCCATTATAAAACCCTGCCAGCATTCCAAGAAGCGGATCGCGAGCTAATGGACAGCCTGTTTGAAATGGCGGCAAGCTTTGCTGAAAATGAGCTATCACCATTGAATCAAAGTGGTGACGCTGAAGGCTGCCAGTTTAACAATGGTCAAGTGACCACGCCAAAGGGCTTTAAAGAAGCATACAAAGCGTATTGTGAGCTTGGTTTCCCAGCCTTATCTGCTGAAGAAGACTTCGGTGGTCAAAACATGCCGTTCTCATTATCGACCGTCATTAATGAAATGGTTGGTACAGCGAACTGGTCATTCTCTATGTACCCTGGTTTATCACATGGTGCGATTCAAACCATCGAGCATCACGGTACGGACGAGCAAAAACAAACCTACCTAGAAAAAATGGTCAGCGGCGAATGGTCAGGCACCATGTGCTTGACTGAAGCACATGCGGGTTCTGATTTGGGTATTATCCGCACCAAAGCCGAGCCTAAAGAAGACGGCAGCTATAGCATCACTGGTCAAAAAATCTTCATTTCAGCGGGTGAGCATGACTTAACGGACAATATCATTCACATTGTATTGGCTCGTCTACCTGGCGCGCCTGCTGGCACAAAAGGCATCTCACTGTTTATCGTTCCTAAAGTAACGGTCAACGAAGATGGTAGCCTAGGTGAAAACAATAACGTCGTTTGTGGCTCTATCGAACACAAATGGGTATCAAAGCCTCAGCCACTTGCGTGATGAACTTTGATGGCGCAACGGGTTATCTAATTGGCCCAGAAAACCGTGGTCTACAGTGCATGTTTACCTTTATGAACGTGGCGCGTATTGGTACCGCAGTGCAAGGTTTAACAGCAGCAGAATATGCGTTCCAAGGCTCATTGACTTATGCCAAAGATCGTCTAGCAATGCGTTCATTATCTGGTGTTAAAGCCCCTGAAAAAGTCGCTGACCCTATCATCGTTCATCCAGCGGTTCGTAACATGCTCTTGACTGAAAAAGCCTTTGCTGAAGGCGGTCGTGCTTTGGTCTATTACCTCTCACATTTTGCCGATACTGTTGCAAAAGGCGAAGGCGATGCGCTTAAATTTGCTGATCAAATGTTGTCACTATTGACACCTATTGCTAAAGCGTTCTTGACTGAAACTGGTCTTGAAGCGGCTAACCATGGCGTACAGGTTTATGGTGGTCATGGCTTTATCAGCGAATGGGGCATGGAGCAAAACGTGCGTGATACGCGTATTGCTTGCTTATACGAAGGTACCACTGAAATCCAAGCACTCGATCTACTAGGTCGTAAAGTATTGGGCTCACAAGGCAAACTGCTTGCAAACTTTGTCAAAATCATTCAGACATTCTGTGAAGAAAACAAGAAAACGATGAGATGGGTCAGTTTATTCGCCCACTTGCCAAACACCTTAAAGAATGGGGTGATTTGACTGCACGCATCGGCATGCAAGCCACTGAAAACCCAGATGCGGTCGGCGGCGCTGCGGTTGATTACATGTATTTCAGCGGTTATGTAACGCTAGCCTACTTGGGCACGCATGGCATTAGTAGCACAAACTGAACTTGCTAACGGTACTAGCGAACAAGCCTTCTACGACGCGAAAATAAAAACCGCGCAGTTCTACTTTGCTAAGCTATTGCCACGTACCACCACTCACGTACAGCGTATCAGCACTGGTGTTGAACCATACATGAGCATGGACGTTGATCAGTTCGCTTTTTAATTAGACGTTAAATACTGCTAATACTGTATTTTTATCGGCAACATACTCAGGTGTGTTGCCGATTTTCTTAGCGCTATTAAAATTAATAACGAGTAGAGTTAACACTGTCAAAAATCTATCCTTATTTTTATAAAGGCTATCCTTTATCAATACTTTTGGTGTACGCACAATTCACGAAGAAACACACCCGTGCGCAAGCTTATTTGCTAAACTTTGATTATTAACCGCTAAGGTTAGACCAAAAGAACAATTGATATCTTTAACAACTTTAATTTTATTTATTTGAACCAAAGGAATGTTTATGGCTGTTTATAATGCCCCTCTGAATGACATGCGCTTTATCTTAAATGATGTATTTAACGCGCCTAAATTTTGGCAAAACAACGAAAACTTAGCTCATGTCGATATGGAAACAGTCGATATGATTTTGGAAGAAATGGCAAAACTGTCAAAAAATATTCTTTTGCCAATCAACCGCAGCGGCGATGAAGAAGGCGCAACCTTTGAAGGTAATGGCGTCGTCACGACTCCTACTGGATTTAAAGAAGCGTATAAGCAGTATGCTGAATCAGGCTGGGTTGGCTTAAGCGGTAACGCTGAATACGGTGGTCAAGGTTTCCCAAAAATGGTGACCATGCTGACTGAAGAGATGGTATTCACTGCCAACCAATCGTTTGCCCTCTACCCTAACCTAACCGTTGGCGCAACACTGTGCCTAAACGCAGCGGCTTCTGAAGAACAAAAGCAAACTTACCTAGAAAAAATGTACAACGGCGAGTGGGCGGGCACCATGTGCTTGACAGAGCCACATGCTGGTACTGACTTAGGTATCATCAAAACCAAAGCTATCCCTAACGATGATGGTAGCTATGATATCTCAGGTACCAAAATCTTTATTACTGGCGGCGAGCATGACTTAACCGAAAACATCATTCATTTGGTATTGGCAAAAACCCCTAACGCGCCAGAAGGCTCAAAAGGTATTTCGCTATTTGTGGTACCAAAATTTTTGGTCAATGCAGATGGTAGCTTAGGCGAGCGTAACACGCTAGCAGTCGGCTCTATCGAGCACAAAATGGGCATCAAAGCCTCAGCCACTTGTGTCATGAATTTTGACAGCGCTAAAGGCTGGATGGTTGGTGCTGAAAACACGGGTCTGTCATCAATGTTTATTATGATGAACTATGAGCGTGTCACCATGGGTCTGCAAGGCCTTGGTGGTTCTGAGCTTGCTTACCAAAACGCAGCGCTATACGCCAATGATCGTGGTCAAGGTCGTAGCGATACCCAACTGCAAAGCCCAGAAAAACCAGCAGATGCCATCATTCATCATGCCGATGTACGCCGTATGCTATTAAATGCCAAAGCCAATACTGAAGCGTCACGTTGCTTTGCGATGTACGTTGCCAAAAATCTTGATCAGGAGAAGTTTAGTACCGATCCAGAGGCCGCTCAAGCTGCTGCCGCGCGTGTTGCCCTATTGACGCCTGTTGCTAAAGCGTTCTTGACTGACAAAGCGTTAGAAGCCACCATTGATTGCCAGCAAGTATTTGGTGGTCACGGCTATATCCGCGAATGGGGTATGGAGCAAATCGTTCGTGATACCCGTATTGCCCAGATTTATGAAGGCACCAATGGTATTCAAGCGCTTGACCTACTAGGTCGTAAAGTGGCGAAAAATAACGGCAAATACGTCACTCATTTCTTAGGTGAAATTCGTGATTTTGTCAATAACATGCAAGCAGATCATGGTATCAAGCAAGCAACGCTAGATGCTGCTGACACGATTGAAGCATTGACTAACACTGTGCTTAGCAACATTGGCGAGCGTAAAAACGAAGTCAATGGCTGTGCCGTTGACTACATGCATGCCTTTGGTTACCTCGCTTATTCGTACATGTTTGCGTTGATGGTAGAAGCCGCTAACGGTAAAGAAGGTGAGTTTTATACCAATAAAGCCAAGCTTGCCGATTATTTCGTCGGGCGTATTTTGCCACGCATTGATGCTCATGCACAAATGGTTCAAGCTGGTAGTGATCCAATGATGAACTTTGATCTTAGCTACTTTGATGTACCTGCTAGCTAATTTCTTACTTTTATAATAAAGTAAGCCATACCGCACTACGATAAGGGGACAGTCACGCTACTGTCCCTTTTTTTGCCAAAAATATCATCACAGTGATGGTTTCCACAATCGATATAATGAGCGCCACAAAATAACTGCTAACAAAATAATTAACCGCTCAGGCATTGTTACGATTAAAATAACGCAAAGTCACAACATTAAGATTGGTACAAATATCTTTAACGCCGAAACCAATAAGCTCTGAACCAATAATTTCCAAATTAGTGAGCTGTAAATTAAAAACCTAACAATCAATCGTGGTAGATATCGCGACATTGATAGCCAATATAGCCATTCAAAGCACTTATATCTTTGCTCATACTCAATAATAACAATGATTGAAATAACCACCACAAGGGATGCAATGTGTCAGAAATAAAACACATTTTACAACAGATTACAGCCTTAAGTGATGTGCCAGATCCTGCGGTACTCAAGCGCCTAATCGATGAGCTACGAGTGAGTGATAAAGCCCACATTAGCCAATCAAAACATTCAAGAGCTGATTGATATTTTACGTCAACATCCAGAATATGCAGATGGACTGTCAAGTTTCGTCTTAAAACTGATTATTAATCGCCAAATTGCTTTATATACCGATACCGGCATCATGTCGGATCTCAGGGCTTTTTTAATAGTCTACGTCGCCTTATCGGGCACCGTTTTTTACCGCTACTGCCACAAGAAGATTCTGTCGTAGAATTGGTCGGTTATTTATTTGATAAACGCTATGATGAGCGCTGGCTTGCCAATATTAAAAAAGACAAATGGGATGAACTGGTTGAGCTACTCAAAGTCGATGAGCAGCATTTAAACTTAGTTGCGACAGCAAAAAACAGTATTTTGAACGCGATTATCATTTTGTCATACCGTATCAGCGGTATTGGCTTGCATCCAGATTTGATGGAATTTTATCCGCAAATGCTGAATTATTCAGCGTCATTTGTGGCACAAAATCAAGAGGCGGTCTTATACGTCAATCAGTACCGAGAAGCGCATGAGCTTGATACTTTAACGGATATTACGCCCGAAAAAGCGGTAGATCCTGCGCCGTTATTGGTCATGATTGAACAATGCGAAGATATCGTTGCCACCATACGCAAGCGCATTTATAAAACAGGAATCTCTATTCGCCTGACCAACATGATGCTGCGTTTAGACCAAAGCTTGCAACGTATGCGCATCCTAACTGAACTGGTAGCAGATAATTATGATAAGCGTGATCAGGCGCTCATTGAGTTGATTCAAGCGCTGATTACCACTGCGAGCCGCCGTTATAGTATCGGATACTTAATTGATAATAATACCAAGCTGCTGTCGCGCAAAGTCACTGAAAATGCCAGCCGCGTGGGTGAACATTATATTAGTACCGATAAATCGGGCTACCAAAAAATGTTCAAGAAAGCCTCTATCGGTGGTTTTATTATTGCGTTTATGGCAACGCTTAAGATATTAGCCTATAACCTAGCCCTCGCACCGATGGGACGCGCCTTTGTCAATAGTATGATTTATGGATTGGGTTTTGTTTTTATCCATATCGTTCATGGTACGGTTGCTACCAAACAGCCTGCTATGACGGCGGCGGCAATCGCCTCTACTATTTCGGACGGTTCTGGCAAAAAGTCACACCAGTTAAATAAATTATCAGAATTGGTGGTCGATATTTTACGTACCCAGTTTGTGGCGATTATGGGTAATATTATGCTAGCGATACCAGTCGCTCTGATTATCTCTTTTGCATGGCTACAATATACTGGTGCGCGCGATGATCAATACCGACAAGGCTGCACACTTACTGCATGATCTTGACCCCTTTCACTCACTGGCATTGCCCCACGCGGCCATTGCTGGCGTCTATTTATTTTTATCGGGTCTTATTGCTGGTTACTACGATAACTTGGCAGTCTACAACCAAATCGGTGCCCGTATTCAGCGCCACAAACTACTTCAATACCTACTACCAAAAACTTGGTTACAGCGTTTAGGCGGTTTTATAGAAGCCAACCTTGGCGCCATTATGGGCAATTTCTTGTTCGGGGTGTTCTTAGGTAGTACTGCAACAATTGGCTATTTATTTGGCTTACCGATTGATATTCGCCACATTGCGTTTGCCTCGGCGAATTTGGCGCATGGACTGTTTAATATATCTGCCAACCAGTGGGATTGGCAGATTGTGTTTATTTCTATTTTAGGCGTTGCCCTTATCGGCATGGTGAACCTCATGGTCAGCTTCTCGCTCGCCTTATTTGTGGCACTGCGCTCTAAAGAAGTCAAATTCATGGAGTGGAGTCGTTTAACCAAGCAGCTTTTCAGCCATATGCTTACCCATCCTTCAGACTTTTTCTGGCCACGTGATAAGCCAATGAAGTATGCTCGTATCGACAGCCAAGGACATATGATTTTTGACGATACCAGCGCTCATAAAGGAGGACAAACTATTCCCAATAATTATGTAGTGCGCCGTTTGTCTGATGTAAAAATCCTACCTAAATCCAAGCAAAAAAGCATGCAAAATGAACAGGCTATCACAGACATAGATTACGATAATAACATCTCAAATGCTGACACTGACGCTGCGCTAAAAAGCCGGGAAACACACAGCACCACCAATCATATCAGTACCAAAAAAACCATTGAACTCGATGATGGGCTGATAGATGAGGAGCTCAATAGCGTCCCTTATAGTAGTGATATTCAATATGATAAAGCGCATAACGCCTTTACTGAGGGTAATGAGGCGATTGCCCATCCTGAAAGCGATAACAGCAACCCTGAAAAAAGGCTGCGAGCGATGCTAAAACCTCACTACCTAAACCCAAAAAACCACCAAACCTACCCAGCTAATGGGAAGGTTTTGGTGGTTTAATAAATCGTTTGGATAAGCCAAATAGTTGCGACATGACCTCATTTTAAAACGGAGATAGAAATGAGTCCATGCCCTAATATTATGTTTCTGGCTGTAAGCAGTGCGCACTTGACCTGATGATTTTTCCATCACTCAAGCGATAAGCCAATAGATCATTACCCCAAACGCAGCCGCCGTCAAGTGCACGCGCATACGGTAAGTCTACCTCACCTTTCAGCGCTGCCCAATGCCCAAATAATACCTTGCGAGTCCGCGGTACTTGCCATTCAAACCAAGGCAAAAAACCCTCTGGCATAGACGCTTCTAACCCTGCTGCAAAGCTAAATTCTAACGTGCCGTCTTGTTTGCACAGCCGCATACGAGTGAAATAATTGGCAATTGCACGCATTTTGGTAAAGCCGCTAATATCTGGATGCCAATCATCAGCAGTCTTACTATATAAATTCGGCAATAGACGATCCAGCTGTTTTAAACTACCTTGCAGTTGTGACTCTAACTGCTGCGCGTGATTTGCGGCCGCCTCAACCGTCCAATGCGGTGGAATGCCAGCATGAACCAATACCGTCTGCTCATCAGGAAAAGCCAATACTGGCTGATGACGTAACCATTCAAGCAGTTCATCGCAATCATCGGCAGCAAAAATGGGCGCTGTCTGATCCTTTTTTTTAATCTTTGCCGCACCGCGCCAGACAGCGATCAAATTGATATCATGATTGCCGAGTACTGTCGCGGCTGCCCCTTGCTCGCAAAGTGCTTTGACATGACGCAAGGTACTTAACGAATCTTCACCACGTGCCACCAAGTCCCCTGCAAACCATAGCTTGTCTTGTGCAGGATCAAAATCCAATATTTCAAGTAAATGAAGGTACGCCGCATAGCAACCTTGCAGGTCACCGATGACATACTGATGGCGAAAGCTCATAAATCCTCAGTGTTTTTACGTGATATTTTTATGTGAAAGTTTTATGTCGTCATTTCCATATAAATGTCTTTGACGACGAATCGGCAGTAACTCGATTTAAACCTCTACTTTACGCGCTTGATTGCTTAAATTCACAAAATCTTTCACACTTAAGACTTCAGGACGTGCTTGTGGGTCAATGCTACACGCTGCAAAATCTTCTTCGCTCAATGTCGGTAGCAACGTTGATTTTTTAAAGATGGCACGTAACGTCTTACGACGATGGTTAAAGGTTTCACGTACCACAAGCGCGAAATATTCTTCGTCCTCTGCGACGACTGGCTTAGTAATATGCGGCGTCAAACGAAAAACCGCACTGGTTACTTTTGGTGGCGGATTAAAAGCACCACGTGGTACGGTCAGTAGATAATCGGTATGGCAATGATACTGCATAATGACCGACAGGCGACCATAAGTTTTGCTACCGACATCCGCCGTAATACGCTCGACCACTTCTTTTTGCAGCATAAAGTGCATGTCTTGAATCACATCGGCATAACTGAGCAAATGAAATAAGATAGGCGTAGAAATTTATACGGCAGATTACCAACCACACGGAGCTTGCCACGCTCATCGCTATACAGCTCGCGATAGTCGACATGCATGGCATTGTCTTTGATGATCGTAAAGTTTCGATGGCTGTTGGCACCGATACGAATACGCAGGCTATCTGCCAAATCACGATCCAGCTCGACCACAGTCATCGCATCCACTTCTGCCAATAATGGCTCAGTCAGTGCGCCCATCCCTGGCCCAATCTCAATCAAATTGTCATCGCGCTCTAAGCGAATGCTCTCAACAATCTCACGGATGACACTGCGATCATGTAAGAAGTTTTGACCAAAGCGCTTACGTGGTTGGTGTTTGGCAGCGCGTAGGCTGTTGGTAATAGACTGAGCATCAAACGATGTTTTGGACATAAAAAAGTCTTCATAGATAAAAAAGAGAGGGTCGATAAGGCAATGCCAGCAATGTGCTAGTTTTATAATGATGAATTATAACACAGCTCATAATTGCACTGTATTTTTGAGATATTTTATTGTTAAACCACCCATACATTAGCGCAACCGACGCAGAGCCTTTTTTTGTTCTAAAATCATTTATTATAAGACTATTATGAGAGCAAGCATGGTTCCCTAGTGAGGACTTGAAGCTTTTGCTGTAGGCTAGTGATATCAATGTTTTAACTCACTGAAATACTCACGGTGTACTTTATGGTGTGCTTACCATACATATTCTATTCGTCTTTAGTGCGCTATAGACGCACCGATTAGACGTTATCTTAAATGAAATTGAGCATAAGAAAAACAGTTTATACAAGGTTCATTGAGGTATATATTAATATCAATGATCTGAATTCAGGAATTGAGCCATGTTAACTTTTCATTCAAAATCATCATTGCCGATAATTAGAACGGCAATGGCTTCTACTTTATTAATCGCTGCTGTACAACTGATGACAGGCTGTGACTTACAGCCCTCATCTACAAATAACGATGACACTACACAAACGAATAATATAGACAAAGATATGATCGAGGGTGGTGTATCAGAAAGTATGCTGAGGAGATAAAAGGAGGGTGACAGCCAAAGCAAGATGATATATTTGAGGTTATGAAGACACAAATAGATATCAGTTGCCCCGACTGTCACAGTCCCAGTCTAAAGAAAAATGGCAAAAAAATCTATGGCAAGCAGAATTATCAATGTAAGGACTGCAAACGTCAGTTTATTGGCGACCATGCATTAACTTATAACGGCTGTCACTCTAAAGTGGAAGAGCTTATACGGCTCATGACAGTTAGAGGCTGCGGCGTTAGAGACATAGCTGTTATAGCCTCAGTATCGGTAAAGTATTGAGCACCATAGGCTCATCTGTTTATAAGATTACGCCTAAGAAGCGCTACTATGAACGCTTAGAGGTTGATGAATTCTGGACTTACGTGTATCGCAAAAAGCGTAAAGTTTGGCTTATTTATGCTTATGATCGCGTTACTAATGAGAATGTTGCTTATGTTTGGGGCAGACGCGACTTAAAAACGGCTAAGAAGTTAAGAGCTCGTCTCAAGCAGCTTAAAGTCAGCTATGGCTCTATCAGTATGGACAACTGGGACAGTTTTATAACCGCCTTTAAATTTGACCACAAACGAGTTAGCAAATCTCATACGGTAGGAATTGAAGGTAATAACTGCCGTCTTAGACACCGATTGCGTCGGGCGGTTAGAAAAACCTGTTGTTTCTCTAAGAAGCTCGATAATCACTTCAAAGTGTTTGATATGGTGTTCTTTTACATCAATTATGGTTACGTCTGATGCCGGCATACTTTTTAGAACACCACCTGATCGAGAATGATGAGATGCCTGTCAATCCAGCACCTACAGATACAAGTGCTATAGATGAAGCCCAAACTAACAAAGCGACAGATATAGCTGATGAACAAATCGTCAGCCCGTCAGGGTATCAGAAACTAAGCTTTGGTCAGGTTATTACTCCTGAACTACTAAGCAGCCTAGGAATGACCAAAGCCAAGAGCGATAACGAAAAATGCTATTACGTCAGTAATCCAGAGCTGAGCTATATCGATAAAAAGTACGGTAAACGTGCTTCTGTGCTGTATCAAATCATAGACAACAAGGTTGCCCTGATTAATATTCAGGATCCAAGTATCCCGTTTTATAAAGACATCAACGTTGGCAATTCCGCTACAGACGTTATGAAAGCACATAATGACGAGCTTAGCTACGAGATCGATAATATGCGGTTGATGGTGACTACTATAACCTGATTGCTAATGTCAATTTCAAGGTAATAAAAGAAAGCCCACTTGGAGAATTCTTAAAAGATGACAATATTGAGCTTAATAATAAACAGGATAAGTTACCCCTACAAATTGAATATCATGTCAAGGGTGGTCAAAAGCTGAGTGATTCTATGATTAAGGCGACTGAGTGGACAGCAGAGCATAAAAACCTATTAAAAGGTGAGGTAGAAAGCATAGATATTGGTATACCAGAAGCGATTTATTTGGTGGAAGGTTGCTCTTAAAAGTTGAACGTAAAAAACCCAGCATCTAGCTGGGTTATTAGTGGGAGGTCGTTTTTATAAGGTTGCTTTGTGACTCATGCTTAATCAATGAGTTATCACACTCTCTAAAATCGTATACGCTGCTTTGACCCTATCTGCATTGGGATAGTTTTTATTTGCCAGAATGACAATGCCTGATTTTTCGGCAGGAATATAAGCGATATAGCCACCAAACCCATTAGTAGCGCCTGTTTTATTGACCCAGACGTTGTTTAAAATAGACGTTGGATGATTGTCTATTTTAATGGCTTGAGGCTTTAGCACCACATCCATTGAGTTACCTTCGAGTAAGGTATTTAGCTGAGTAGGATAAGAGTACATCTCCCATCCTAACCCTTGGGTAAAAGTACTCGCCTGATAGTAACCCTTTCTATTATTGTCTAACGCTTGCTGAATATCTTTATCCAGCGGCACCAGCCCCATATTCGCCGCCATAAACTGCGTCATATCTTTAATGGTGGATTTAATGCCATAGGCTTCAGCGTCTAACATGCCAGGATTGACTCGGATAGCATCGCCAACAGCATTATAACCAAACGCATAATCCGCCATTTTGTCATTAGGCACATTGATAAAGGTGTTGGGCATATTGAGTGACGGCAGTATTTTTTCTTCCATCAATTGTGTGTAATCAGCATCCATGCTCAATGCCGATATATAACCAAACAATCCTATGCTGGCATTGGAATATAAACGCTTTGAGTTGACAGAAAAGACTGGCTGCCAAGATTTATAACAACTAAGCAACTCTTTATTGTTTTGACTTCATCAGGTACTTGTAACGGCAGACCACCAGCTGAATAGGTAACTAAGTTTATAAGCTTGGTGTTGCCAATGGTGCTGTTTTTTAGGTAGGGAATATATTTATCAGCAGTATCTTCTAATGTAAGAGTGTGCCATTTAATTCTGAATAACTGGCTAAGGTAGCAGCAAACGTCTTATGATTGAGCCTAGCTCAAAAATAGTGTTTTCTGAGACAGGTATTTTGGCTTTCTTATCAGCCAAACCATAATGATAAAAATGTGATTTGCCATCGATGATGACGCCAAAAGACATCCCTGAATATCATGCTCATTCATTAGTAATTTGGCTTGTTGATCAACGGTGCTCTTAGATGGTCATTGTTATCTGCTGCTTGTACTGTTCCAGATAGTAATGATGCTGTCACTAAAGCGGTAAGTCCCACTTGATTTAACAGGGTCTGAAAAGATGTTTCATTCTAGGGCTTCTCATTTATTCTGATAGATGTACTGATAATTTAGTGAGCATGCAAATAGCGCTTTGCTTTCAGTTCAGATATGCCATCTTACATTATCTCAGAATGCTGAATCCCCGACAATCTTAGCGATTTAGTATCATAGAATGGATCTTTTAGGATGTACCCTAGCAGAACCAGCTATTTCAGCCCTCTAAACCTATTAATAGACCACTTATAACAGACTGCTATGGCGGAACCAATTATATTAAACCCTGTTTGATAATTCATAAATAGCCATTACTCACACTAAAGTTACCCAATACTGCGTGATAAATGTCGCTAAGGTGCCGGCTTATGCAAGAGGTCTATTTAATAAGCGATTTATCTGCCATCTCGTTTGCCATTTTTAATGCTTGATACAAGCTAGTGGCACTAGCATTGCCGCGCCCCGCTAAATCAAGCGCAGTCCCATGATCAACCGAGGTACGGATATACGGCAGTCCTAAAGTAAGATTGACGGTATCACCAAAACCATGTGATTTGAGCACCGGCAACCCCTGATCATGATACATAGCAATCACCGCATCACAGTTGGCTAGATGTCTGGGTGTAAATAACGTATCCGCTGGCATTGCCTCTGATATATCGACGCCTACATCGATGAACTCTTGCAACACTGGATTGATAATCTCAATCTCCTCGACGCCTAAATGCCCACCCTCGCCTGCATGTGGATTAAGACCACAGACTAAAATACGTGGCTGCGTTAAGCCAAATTTTGCTTTCATCTCATCGACGACAATTTGTACGGTCTGGCGTACATTGTCAGACGTGATTGCAGCAGGGATATCTTTTAGCGGTAAATGAGTGGTAACAAGCGCCACTTTCATGGCTTGATTGGCGAGCATCATAACCACTTTATCACAGCCACTTTGCTGCATAAAAAACTCTGTATGACCGCTAAACATTGTGCCATCTAATAGCTCAATATCAGCTTCTATCAATGCAGACTTTTGCAATGGTCCAGTGACGATAGCAGCCACTATTTTGTTGGTTGCCAACTGATGGGCAATGTCTAACTGCTTAGCAACCATTGCTGAATTGCGCGTGGTGTTAATTTTCCCGCAGACAACTGGCTCAGCACAAGATATATTAAGTAGAATAAAAGAACTATCCACGTTCGTATCTGGCTGCGACATCTGCTCTACAACGTTAAGATTAAAGTCATCGGCATCGATATCAATAGTTTGCCAGATGGGAAGGTTTTTCAATACATCAGCTGCAACCAACTCATCTGCGCGCTTTGTCATAGCGGTGCTATCGGCAGTGACCCAAATTGGACGTTCAAAATCTTGCAATTTACCCTCAGCCGCTAATAGCAGCACGATATCCATCCCAATACCAGCAGGCTCACCAGTTGTGATTAATAATGGCAATTTTTTTTGTATATCTTGCATCATAACTACGCCTTTATATTTATATTGAGTCGTGAATTTTATTGTATTTTTATGGGGAAAATAAGTACTGACACTTATATTGTATAGATGATTTTTTACTTATTACAACCGTCATCTAGAATAGATAGTTATCTATCGGTGCCGAAAAAAGCCTATTATGTGTTAAACTTTCGCTTTTCATTATAGCATTTACCGGTCAACACAGAGATCAGGTTTTGGTACTTCAATTATAGTGGCACGTGGCGTTTTATTTGCTATATCAGCACCCAATGAAACCCTGATGTCACATACCCATTTATACCCTCTTTTATATCGACTTTTGACACATTAGGCAATCATGGCAGACAACGAAAAAACCGACGACTTACTCAATCAGACACCGCCGCACAATATCGACATTGAAAAGGCATTGCTCGCGTCCTTAATGAGTATCGAAGAGGCGTACGACAAGATTGCTGATATCGTTACCAAAGATGATTTTTATGCAGGGCGACATCAGTATATTTTTGATGCTATTGCTCATTTAGCGGCAGTCAACGAACCCTATGATACGGTCATGGTACACGACTGGCTAGAAGCACAAAAACTCCTTAAAAGTGCAGGCGGCGATAGCTACTTGGCAGATATTTTGAGCCAAAGCCCTGCGACCTTGTTTAACCTGACCGCCTATGCTCAGCGCGTCCGTGAACTATCTACTCTACGCCAACTGATTACGACTGGCAATGAGATGCTCACGCTCGCCTATAATCCTAAAGACCAGAGCGTCAGTGATATTTTAGACAGTGTTGAGGGTAAGATATTTAGCATCAATGAGCAGCACAATAAACGCGCTGAACAGCGTGGACCTGTGGGCATTACTGCTGTTTTGACCAACGTTATTGATAAGATTCAAGAGCTTAAATCCAATCCCGATGGCATGATTGGTTTGCAGACGCCGTTTGCTGAGTTGAATAATAAAACCCAAGGCTTGCAGGCAGGTGACTTAATCATCGTGGCTGCGCGCCCTTCTATGGGTAAAACCACCTTTGCCATGAACTTGGCAGAAGGTATTTTATTTAACGAAGATCTGCCTGTTGTGGTGTTTTCGATGGAGATGCCTGCTGAGTCTATCGTCATGCGTTTGCTGTCCTCATGGGGCGCGATTAATCAGACGCATCTGCGTTCTGGGCAAATGAATGAAGATGAATGGGCAAAAATGATGAACGCCATTCAGCACTTACAATCTAAACATCTCTATATTGATGATAGTACTGCTTTGCCACCATCTGAGATGCGTTCACGCTGCCGCCGTATCGCTAAAAATCATGATGGCAAGCTTGGCGCTATCGTCGTCGATTATCTGCAGTTGATGAAAGTACCAAACCTAGATGGCAACCGTGTTGGGGAAATCTCAGAGATTTCACGGAGTCTCAAGGCGCTAGCACGTGAGCTTGAATGCCCTGTTATCGCTTTGTCGCAGCTTAACCGCAGTCTAGAAAACCGCCCTAACAAGCGCCCTATCATGTCGGATTTGCGTGAATCGGGTGCGATTGAGCAGGATGCCGATTTGATTATGTTCATCTATCGTGATGAGGTTTATAATGAGAATACAGACCACAAAGGCGTGGCTGAAATTATTATTGGTAAGCAGCGTAACGGCCCTATCGGCACCATACGTTTGGGCTTTGAAGGGCAATTTACCCGCTTTATTAACCTAACACCAGAATACTATCAAAATGTCAGTTTCGAGAATGACGAGTAATCAATCTTATAAAACTTAAGCCTAATAAAACTAAACCTGATAAAGACTGAAGCTTAACCATAAGCGAACAAATAGTTTTTAATAAAATAGCCAGTGCTGCATTAGCCCAATTGATGCAGTACTGGCTTTATAACTTCATAATTCTACTTATAAAGAAGCCAATTATGCGTACTATCACAATCAAACCACAAGCCATTACTCACAACTTAAATCAAGTTAAGAAAATGGCAGCAAACTCTAAAGTCCTAGCCATGGTCAAGTCCAACGCTTACGGACATGGTGTGGCAGCGGTATTGCCTGCATTGCACCAAGCAGATGGTGTTGGTGTTGCAACCCTGACTGAGGCGCTAGAAGCTCGGCAGTTAGGCTGGGACAAAACCATTGGTTTGATTGAAGGGGCATTTACCACTGATGAGTGGCAGCAAGCCATTGAGCATGATATTAGCTGCGTGATTCACCATGCGCCGCAATTGCAGTGGGCACTCGACAATATCCCACCAGCCAATAGTGCGACCAGAGTGGTTTGGCTTAAATATAATACTGGTATGAACCGTCTAGGCTTCAACGCTGAAGGTATTATGGCAGCGGCTAAGCGTCTGCATGAAGTGGGATATCAGCTGATACTAGCCACGCATTTTGCTAATGCCGATGACAGCACTCATCCATTAAACTCAATGCAAATTCAGCGTTTTTCGGAGGTATTAGATACCTTACAAGCGACCATTAGCGCTGATATTAAAGGCTCATTATGCAATTCAGCCGGTATCGTTAATTTTCCAGAGCATCATTATGACTGGGTACGTCCCGGCATTATTTTATATGGTAGCGCCCCTGTCATTGATAAAAGCGCGCATGAGTTAGACTTACAGCCAGCGATGGATTTCAGCGCACAAATTATCGCCCTGCAAACAGTTCAGGCGGACAATTCTATTGGCTATGGCAGTCGTTGGACAGCGCAGAAAGACACTAGAACCGCACTGGTGAGTGTCGGCTACGGCGATGGTTACCCTCGTGTCATCAGCGATGAAGCCTATGTCACTGTTATAGATACTATCAACGATCAAAGCTACCGATGTGCAGTCATTGGACGCGTGGCAATGGATATGATTGTCATTGATGTCAGTACCGCGCCAGAAGACATTGCGTTAGACAGCAAAGTAATACTGTGGGGCGATGCCCCGCACGTCGATGAAGTCGCCGCACATGCAGGTACGATTAGCTATGAGCTACTATGCCGCCTAAGCATTCGCCCAAATCGCATACAAGTATAATTATGCTGACCTCGTCACTATTCATGTAATGTCTGTTTGCCAGACTTATAAATCATGGCAAATTGGACATTTACATTAAGCCTAATTGCGCTATACTAAAAGTTTGTTGTCACCCCAGTATACGCACTGACGCGATGCTATTAAAGACTGATGACGTTTCACTGACTGCGATCGACTGCTAGGATTACTATGAGTTTGCGCCATTTTTTGACCTTATCTGATTTAACCAAACAAGAATTAGAAAACCTTATAAAGCGTGCCAGCGAATTGCGCAAGATGCAACACGCAGGCGAGATATATCAGCCGTTTGTTGGTCGTACGCTTGGCATGATATTTGAGAAATCCTCAACCCGTACGCGCATCTCATTTGAGACAGGTATGGGTCAGTTTGGTGGTAGTGCTATCTTTTTGTCGCCAAATGATACCCAGCTTGGGCGTGGTGAGCCGCTAGAAGACTCTGCTCGTGTCATATCGAGCATGGTCGATATCATCATGATTCGTACCTTTGGTCACGAAAAAGTTGAGACCTTTGCTGAATACTCAAGTGTGCCTATCATCAATGCTTTAACTGACGAATTTCATCCTTGTCAGCTACTGGCTGATATGCAAACCTATTATGAGCACCGTGGAAGTATCGAAAATAAAATCGTTACTTGGGTCGGTGATGGCAATAATATGTGTGCATCCTATATGCAAGCAGCTCATCAATTTGGTTTTGAGCTACGCGTCGCTGCGCCTTATGGGTTTGAGCCTGACCCTGAGCTGATGAAACGCTTCTCGCATTGCGTCAGTATTGTCGAAAACGTACAAGAAGCCGCGAAAGATTCAAATTTAATTGTCACCGATGTATGGGCAAGCATGGGACAAGTCTGAACAAATACTCGTGCGCGCCGTTTTGCCGCTTATCAAGTAACGCCATCACTATTGGACAAAGCCGATCCTGAAGTGGTATTTATGCATTGTCTACCCGCGCATCGTGGTGAGGAGATCTCTCATGATATGCTTGACGATCCACGCTCAGTGGTATGGGATGAAGCCGAAAATCGCTTACATGCGCAAAAAGCCTTGATGGAATTCTTATTACAAGACAAAATAAAACTTTAAAAATGTAGCCATAATCTATTTATGGAAGAGTAAGTACGAAAAAGGCAGACCACATTTAGTGTGATCTGCCTTTTTCGTTTCTGATGAACGATAAGACACTGCTTAACCGATTTTTAACGAGTAAGCATTTTTTAACGAATAAGTGTCGTCACACCATTACTACCTGCTTTCAGCAATACATCAGCTTGATTGGCCGCAAAAATACCATTACACACCACACCCACAATATTATTCAGCTCTTTCTCAAGCGCTATCGGATTACTCACATCCAAATCATAAGTATCTAAGATAACATTACCATAATCAGTCACAAAATCTTCGCGGTAAACTGGCTCACCGCCCATACGGGCTAATTGCCGTGCGACATAAGAACGTGCTTGCGGCAGTACCTCAATCGGAACAGGAAACTCGCGACCTAGCACCTCAACGCTTTGCTCTCATCAACCATACATATAATTTGTTAGAAGCCGCTGCCACGATTTTCTCACGAGTGAGCGCGCCGCCACCGCCTTTTATCAATTGCAAATGCTCATTGACCTCATCTGCCCCATCGATATAAATCAAGCGTACCAGCAAAGTTCAAATCAACGATTTCAATACCAAGGGCACGAAGTTTGTCTTCAGTGACCTGTGAGCTGGCAACTGCGCCAGCAAGCTTTACTGTCGGTAATAATTCAATCAAACAGTTGACCGTACTGCCTGTGCCTACTCCAAGTATCATGTCATCTTCGATATAACTTAGAGCCGCTTTGGCGGCGGCTTGCTTTTGTGCTTGCTGATCACTCATCATAAATCCTTGGCAAAATAAACGTATCGCTTTAAAAAAAGTAAAGGGTAAAAAGGTAAAATGCGCCGCCATTATACCCGATGAGCTTAATGGATGTCAGCGTAATAGCCACGCTAATCGCAAGACATTCACTCAAATTTTAAAATGAAGACAGATAAGGCAACCAAACAACCAAAGCCAGTAGCGTGACCAATAGTACGGGCGGGGTAATGAGCAGTCCAATCTTCATATACTGCCCCCAACTGATTTTATAGTCTTTTTCTGCCAATACATGGAGCCACAATAAAGTCGCCAGACTACCGATAGGTGTGAATTTCGGTCCCAAATCATTACCAATCACATTGGCATAAATCATGAGCTCTCGAGTGGCAGCAGGTACCTGCGCGCTATCAATCGCCAGTGCACCAACCAAAGTAGACGGCATATTATTCATAACAGAGGCTACAATAGCAGAGAGGAATCCAGTTCCTACTGTTGCGATGACCGTACCCTGCTGCCCTAGCCAATTCAATACTTGAGCACCATAGGCAGTCAATCCTGCATTGCCCAAGCCATAAACCACCAAGTACATACCGATGGAAAATAATACGATTTGCCAAGGTGCTTGACGCAGGATATCAGATACAGAAACAACGGCATCACGCCCTCCTTGCCACCAGCGACCTGCGATAGCCATTAACAGTAACGCCGCCACTCCTGTCACCAAGGAGATGGCAATGCCCAATGACTCAGTCTTAAAGTAGGCAATAAGTAGCAACGCGAGCAGTGGAAAGGCTACTTTAAAGACAAGCGGATCTTCAATCGCAGACTCTGGTGCACTCAAATCAGCAATGGAGTAGTGTTTTGGAATGTGCCGCGCATAGACTAACCATAATACGGCGAGCGTCGCCAATACAGAAACAATATTGACCGGTATCATCACTGCTGCATAACGACCAAATCCAATGTCAAAATAATTGGCACTAACAATATTGACCAGATTAGAAGTGATTAACGGCAGACTTGCGGTATCAGCAATGAAACCTGTTGCGATAATGAAAGCCAAAGCAGATGGTGGTGAGAATTTGAGACGCAGTAAGATAGCGATGACAATCGGTGTCAGTAGCAATGCTGCCCCATCATTGGCAAAAAACGCCGAGATAAACGCGCCTAAAATCACAATCATAGGAAATAGCAAACGTCCTTGCCCATTGCCAAGCCTAGCCACATGCAGTGCTGCCCAGCCAAAAAATCCTGCTTTATCTAAGATAAGCGAGATAATGATAAGCGCCACAAAGGTAAAAGTCGCATCCCAAACGATGTCCCACACAATACCAATATCGGAGAGCTTTACCACGCCAAAAGCTAAGGCAATCAACGCACCGCCCATTGCACTCCAGCCAATACCCAGTCCTTTGGGCTGCCATATCACTAAAACCAGAGTCACGATAAAGATAGTTAATGCCAGCATTGAGTAACCTTTTTAGGCTTAATTATTATAAGAATAATTATGTAAGAGCAAGCATTAGAAAATGAATGATGAGAGGATACATTAGAGTGATTTTTGATTGACGCGCTGCGACAGCTCCTCTGCGCTTTCTACCCGTTCAGAGTAACGGTCAATCAGATAGGCTGAGCGTCCACGGGTCAGCCAAGTGAATTTCACCAACTCCTCACAAACATCCACGAGACGCAAATATAAAGGAGACTTATCCATACGATCATCGTCGTTAAATTCCAAAAAAGCTTTAGGAATAGAGGACTGATTGGGTATGGTAATCATCCGCATCCAACGCCCAAGAATGCGCAATTGGTTAACCGTATTGAAGCTTTGACTGCCACCACTGACTTGCATCACTGCCAAAGTTTTGCCTTGGGTTGGACGCACACCACCTAATGACAATGGAATCCAGTCAATTTGTGCTTTCATAATACTGGTCATACTGCCATGACGTTCTGGGCTCACCCACAGCATACCTTCTGACCACTGCGCCAACTCTCGCAGCTCTTGTACTTTTGGATGATTGGCATCAGCAGCATCAGGCAATGGCAAACCCGTCGGATCAAAGGTTCGAACCTCACAACCATACCAACGCAATAGACGGCTCGCTTCTTCACTGGCCAGTTTAGAGAATGAGCGCTGGCGTAGAGAGCCGTATAGCACCAATATTTTAGGCGCATGGCGCGGGTCATTTGTTCCAATTAAAGGCTCAATATCGATAGATTGTATACTGTCTACATCAATATTGGGCAAATCACCCAAATCGACTACATCTAAATCTGCTGTTTTATTTGCCATGATAAATCACTTCCCCATCTTCTTTAGTAAAGCTGCTCACGGGATTGTCTAATAATTCAAATACGCGTTCTGAGGGGCGGCATAATGCCGCGCCCTTATTGGTGACCACGATAGGACGATTGATTAAAATGGGATGGTCAATCATCGCATCAATGATTTGATCGTCAGACAGTTCAGGATTGTGTAATCCTAACTCATCATTGACAGGTTCTTTGCTTCGTAACAGCTCTCTTGGTGAAAGGTTTATCTTTGCCAACAGCTCAACTAAATGATCGCGGCTTGGTGGGGTTTTAAGATATTCAATTACTTCTGGATTTTCGCCTGAGGCTTTCATGATGGCCAATGTATTGCGAGACGTACCGCATTTTGGATTGTGAAAAATTAGTGATGTCATAGTAATTTTACCTATATTTATGAATATGCTTAGGGTATGTCCTCAATCTTAAAAAAATTGACTAAATGAGCTAAAAATGAGGACACGCCCTAGTAATAAAGAGGTTTGTTAAATCAGTTATGGGCTTACTGATTATTTGAAAGACTGTCTGCATCAGTAGGTTTAGCACGCTCACATCCGCTCAGACTGTCCATAAAGACGCACACAATTCTGGATGTCCCGCACAACAATCTTGCAATAGAAACTGAATAACCTCCTCCATATGTGACAGTGAGGCGCGATAAATTATCTGCCGACTGTGCCGTTGAGACACCACCCACCCGGCACGAGCCAGCACTGATAAATGTGCTGACATCGTATTGTGCGGCACAGACAGTTGACGAGCAATTTCACCTGCTGGCAGACCAACGGGCTCTTGGCTGACAAGCAACCTAAAGGCCTTGAGACGAGTATCTTGAGAGAGCGCAGCAAAGCTTGCGATAGCATTTATTATTTCCATATGTCCAATAATACAGACATATGGAAATAATTCAATATTTTTTTAAAAATATTGAGATAAAATCACCCTATCTTTCATCAAAACTTAAAATCGCTGCAAAAACTGCAATAGGGTCTTGCAAGACCGTTAAAATCAGCATAGGCTAATCTATTTAATTTTTCTATTCATCCACACTTTTTATTAGGGAACATTATGCTGTCACATTGGGTACGAGCCATCTTGCAAGCCACCGTCTATGACGTGGCAATTCAAACACCACTTGAAGCGGCGCCCAAGCTGACCCAACGTTTTGCTAATGACATTCGTTTTAAACGCGAAGACTTGCAACCGGTCAAATCCTTTAAATTGCGTGGTGCCTATAATCGAATTAGTCAATTAAGTGATGAGCAAAAAGCACGCGGCGTCATTTGTGCATCAGCAGGTAATCACGCACAAGGGGTTGCTTACTCCGCCCGTAAACTTGCCCTAAACAATATCATCGTGATGCCGACCACCACCCCTGACATTAAAGTGGATGCGGTAAAGGCGCTTGGCGGCAATGTCGATTTGTATGGTGATAGCTTCGATGAAGCCAACCGTTATGCAATCAATCGCGCTGAAACAGAAGGTCTGACTTTTATCCCACCTTACGATGATGAATTGGTGATTGCCGGACAAGGTACCATTGGTCTTGAGCTCACTCAGCAATGGCGCAATATGGATTATGTGTTTGTCGCGGTTGGCGGTGGTGGTCTCATCTCAGGTGTCGCGGCATTCTTAGGTGAAGTTGCGCCGCATGTCAAAGTGATTGCGGTAGAAGCAGAGCAATCAGCTTCTCTTAAAGCGGCGCTTGAAGCCAATGAGCGCGTTAAGCTTGAGCAAGTTGGGCTGTTCGTCGATGGCGTGGCGGTTGCTCAAATCGGCGAACTGCCATTTGAAATTGTTCGTATGCAAAAGAGTGATAAGTCAGGTCCTTTAGTCGAGCCTGAAGTCGTGACTTGTACCAATGACGAAGTATGCGCGGCGGTTAAAGACATCTTTGAAGAAAATCGCAGTATCGTTGAGCCTGCGGGCGCGTTACCCGTTGCTGGTATGAAAAAATATATCGAAGCCCATAATCTGCAAGGTAAAAACTGCGTCGGTATTATTTGCGGTGCCAATATGAACTTTGACCGCCTACGTTATATCGCTGAGCGTACTGAAATTGGTGAGAAAAAAGAAGCCATCTTTGGTGTGACAATTCCTGAGCAGACAGGCGCTTTCTTAAATTTCTGCCGTAGCTTACATGGACGCAATATCACTGAGTTTAATTATCGCGCCGATAGCAAAAAATCACCTGACTCTATGGAACCTGCATCAATATTCGTCGGTATCGCACTAAAAGAAGGCGACAAAGAGCGTAAAACCATTCGCACCCAATTGGCAGCTGATGGCTACACGGCTCATGATCTGACCGATGATGATATTGCCAAATCACATATCCGCCATTTGATTGGTGGTCATGCGCATGTTGCAAACGAGCAATTATTAAGTGTGGTTTTCCCTGAACGTCCAGGGGCATTGCTGAAGTTTTTAGAAAAACTGGGTGATGACTTTAATATCACTTTGTTTCATTATCGCAATCATGGTGCCGCCGAAGGTCGCGTATTGGTCGGTTTGCAAGCGTCTGAAGGTAATTCTCGTCAATTACAAGACGCGTTACTCGATATCGGCTATGACTGCACCATGCTCAATGACAATATTGGCTATCAATTATTTTTGAAATAAAAATAGACTATCAATCCATCAATGGCTGTTTGTTAATCACTAAAAAGCCATTGATGAATGAACAGTGATTATGCATTGGTAGCTTTCATTAATTCATAGCGACCATGATGAGGTGGTAAACCGTGACTCAAAAGATATTGATCTTTATATTATTACTGGTTTTAGCACTTTTGGGTTATAAGATGCTGCAACCTGACAACACGACCAGTAACCCTATTGCTAACGTTGCGACTGATACTCCAGTTGACGCTGATTTTACCTCAACTGATCTGGATGATATACCGCCAACGTACGTCGACTCAGATGCAACGTCAACATCAGTCTCGGCAGTAAAACCAGTACTCACGTCGTCAGCATCAGCATCAAGCTTTACCTGTGATGGCAGAAAGCATTGCTCTCAGATGACGTCATGCGCAGAAGCCACTTACTTTGTACAACACTGCCCGAATACCAAAATGGATGGTAACAATGATGGTATCCCATGTGAGCAGCAGTGGTGTCGCTGATTTTATGTCAAATATAAACTGAGAACAGCATGCATATTCCTGATATTTTTTCCGCAGAAAACCTAGAAAACATCATTGGATTTATCGCAGCCAATCCCTTAGCGACCTTGATTACTCAAACCAAAGATGGCATTGAAGCCTGCCATATACCGCTCTTCTGGCATAACGATAACTTTATGCCTGATGCTAGTGTTGGTGTTGGTGTTGGTTCTGATATTAACTCTAATGCTCAGCACGGCTATCTTTACGGTCATTTCGGTCGTGAAAACCCTATTTATCAGAACACCTTACCAGATACTTCGTGGTTAATTATTTTTCAAGATTCTGGACATTATATCAGCCCCAACTGGTATCCTAGCAAAGCGAAAACCCATAAAGAAGTGCCCACTTGGAACTATCAAAGCGTCCATATTCAATCCAAAATTGAGCTGCTTGAAGACACCGATACGCTGAAATGGATATTAGCAACCATGACTGCGCAGCAAGAGGTGCTATCCGACCATCCTTGGTCATTAGATGAGGCACCTGCTACTTATATCGATGCTATGTGCCGAGGGATTATTGGCTTTAAGCTGCCCATCGATTCTATACAAGCCCAATTTAAATTAAGCCAAAATAAAACCGTAGAAAATATCACAGGTGTGATTAATGGTTTAGCGCAGTTAAAGACAAATGATGCGGCTGAAATGGCGATGAAAGTTGCCAATCAGAATAATGGCTAAGACGAGACTTTCGCTCTTCACCATAAGAATCTATTTTTAAACATTTTGATAGCGCAAGCTCTTTCAATTTGCAAAAAAAGCACCATTAATATTATCTTACTTTATGGATATCTATGAGGTTTTGATGAGTAAACACAACAAAACCACAATCAGCCTAACCATAGCCAACCTGATGTCGTGCGTATGCGCCTCGATAAGTGGTTGTGGGCAGCACGATTTTATCGGACACGTAATCTCGCCAAAGAAGCCATCGAAAGCGGACGGGTACATTATGCGGGTAGCCGCGTAAAGACCAGCAAAGAGATTATGGTTGGTGATGAACTACAGATTCGTCAAGGCTCAGCCACTGCTATGACTGAAAAGACCGTGGTCGTTGAAGCACTAACGGCGCAACGTGGTAATGCGCTCGCTGCTGAAATTTTGTATTCAGAAACTGAAGAAAGCGAAGAGCGCCGCGCTTATCATGCTGAGCAGCGCAAACTTGCCAATCTTGCACGGCCTGATAATAAACCCAACAAAAAAGAGCGCCGTGACCTTCAACGCTTTAAGCATAAACAAGAATAAGCTGGTCAAAGCACGACCTTAGATTATAAATAATATCATCGAAAATTCGTGAACAGATGACCGTATTGTTTAGCTTCTACTCTTGCCATTCAAGGCATTAACCGTTACGCTGACAGCCGATTTACTTAATTAATTGCATGCTAATAAAAGCCGCACTAACATGCCGGTCTCTTATAGCATGTTTTTTGTTATACAAGGTCATATTATGCTGATGAAAACCTGTACTCCGTCTTCTGTATTATTGGTTTGTTTGGGAAATATTTGCCGATCGCCAACGGCTGAAGAAGTCTTTCGTCAGCAAGCAGCGATTGCTGGATTGTCAATCAAAGTAGATTCAGCAGGAACGAGTGACTCGCATATTGGTCATGCGCCCGACACTCGCTCGCAACGCCATGCAAAAGCGCATGGTTATAAAATCAATAAACTGGTCGCCCGCCAAGTCAGTGCCGATGACTTTCGTAATTTTGATTTAATTCTAGCAATGGATACACAGAATTTAGCTGATTTACAAGCCATCAAAGACAGCTTGATAGGGACAGAAGACAATTTGGCCAAGTTGGCTTTATTTAGTGAGGAAGATCCTACTTATGGCGGCGACGATGTGCCAGATCCTTATAAAGGCGATGGTGATGACTTTGAAGAAGTGATCGAGCGTATTGAGTCAAGCGCACAAGCGTGGATTGAAAGCTGGAAAGCTTGCTAACGATAAAGCTAACTTTCTGCCACCTTTTTATCTTTCATCCTTTATAATAAACACTGTGTAATCCATTATCTATCTGCCACATGGGCTATGTTATGACCTCAGTTTCACGCTTGGATTCTAGTACTCAATTTGCCATGACCACTGATTTGCCAGCGAGCTTATTGACCCGTGAATTAGTCGATTTGTCACATGGTAATACCATGGCCTTAGCCTGTGTCGCGGATACTGTCGTGACACTGACGGCTGAAGCACAGCTTGACGATTTTATGGCAAATTATACAAAAGACATAGCGCAAAACAAGCCATTATTTGTATTGTCTGGCGGCAGTAATGTGTTATTACCAGCGCATCTGAATGCTATCGTATTGCAGCCCCAAATGCGCGGTATCAGCCTCATCGCTCAGACAGATAGCCACGTCGATATCGCAGTAATGGCAGGCGAAAACTGGCATGACTTGGTGGTATATACGGTCAGTCAAGGTTGGTATGGGCTAGAAAATCTGGCACTAATCCCAGGGCTAACTGGTGCGGCACCCGTACAAAATATCGGTGCTTATGGTGTCCAACTAGAAGACTGCTTACAGTATGTACGAGCCTATCACTTACCCACTCAAACTTGGCATCATCTCACAGCCGCCGACTGCGAGTTTGGCTATCGTGACAGCATTTTTAAACGTGCGCCTAATACTTGGTTAATCAGCTGTGTTGGATTCAGATTACATACCGATGCAACCAAAATCCTAGCCAGCTATGGTGATGTGCAAACCGTTGCGCAACGATATGCCGAGCAAGACGATCGTACGCAGCCAGTGCCTGCGGATATCATGCAAGCGATTATCGATATTCGTCAACAAAAACTCCCTAATCCCAAGCAGCTGCCAAATTGTGGTAGCTTTTTTCAAAACCCCATTATTCCTCAATCGCACTTTATTGCTTTACAATCGACCTACCCTACTATCGTCGGCTACGCTATGCCTGATGCCATGATAAAGGTTGCGGCAGGCTGGTTGATTGAACAGACAGGCTTGAAAGGTGGTGGTATTGCACCGATTGTCACCCATCAGCAGCAAGCCTTGGTGCTGACCAATCATGCCCCTTATCACGCCACTCAAAACAATGTAGCAGATGCCCAACGACATATCGTCAATACGGTTTATGAAAAATTTGCGATTCAGTTAGCGCGTGAGCCAGTTTGGGTAAATACTGACGGCTCTATTGGGTATGATGAGCATGTGGTCTAAGCGGCTATTATCTAAGCGACTATGGCGTTATTACCTGCGTTCAGCTGAGCGTATGATAAAGCTATTTCGTATTATTAATATTACCTTTTTACTTGGTTCAACGACTGTTATTTTAGTACTCATCAGCCTATTCACGCCGCTGTTCTCCCAAGCTATTGTTTATCTATTTACGCTTTTGCCATTGCCCAGCCTACCCTCTGCTGCCTTGAGTTCACCGCCTACCGCTTATGTGGTTTTAGGCGGCGGACTAACCAATGATCATGACAATCAAATTATTCTTAATAGCTACAGCCTCAACCGCGCCCGTACCGCTGCCAGCGCTTATCACGACTTACCCTTACCTATTGTACTAAGCGGTGCTGAAGCGCCGTGGCTTGGTCAATGGCTCATTGAGCATGGTATTGATGGGCTGATAAGCGAAAATGCCAGTATGAATACCTGCGAAAATGCGCGTTTTACCGCCAAACGTATTCCACTGCGTCATGTGTATCTCATTACTGACAGCTACCATATGGCACGTGCTCGTAGACAGTTTGCCTTAAACGGTATCAATAGCACACCACTTAGCGCCCCTTTACCAGTGAGCCGTGACTGGATGAAACCTGCGCAAAACTTAAGTCATTCTCGACGCGCTGTTTATGAAGTTGCCGCTTATTTACGCGATGTGATACGTCCTCAAATGAATTGTCGTCATGCCAACGACGTGACCTCACAGCAGCTGTTAACCCCTAGAGGTAACGCAGCAAAAAAACCTGACGAATAAAGTTAAATACAAGCAGGTAGCCAGTTCAATATCTTTTGAGAACTCACCCTAATCACTACCGGTCATCCACTATACTTGTGATGAGTGTATAATAATAAAAGAAAATGCTATTTAAGAGAGTTACCATGCTCAGTATATTTTTGTTAATTCCATTAAGTCTCATGCTGTTTGTGGTTGCCATTTGGGCGGTACGCTATGCGGTCAAATCAAATCAGTTTGAAGATCTGGACAATGCATCACAGCGCATCATATTGGATGATCGCCAAGAGCGACGGCAGACCATACAGGCTCATGATTACTCAGCGCCTATTTCGCAGAATGACGATACCACAGTGACTGATATAGTCGCTGATGATAAGGTGAGCCATCCTGATATAGAGTCAATTGATCATGCTGACCTTGATAAACAGCCAAAAATCTAGCATTGAGCCACTTTATCTATAGTAGAAGCTATTGAAAGTGTGAATATATGGCAACCGAGCGCAAATAGTACGACTTAGTACATTGAACGAGGTGGATGCCATAACCACTTATCAAGGCTTGTACTATCTGCGCAGCCTACTGTTAAGTGTTGGTTAAATGCCGATTTTATGTGTAGGTTTGCTTTTCGTTTTTTAGGAGAATCGCCCCATGACCACCGCTTTACTTATTGCGGCACTACTGATGGGCTTTTTTGGTTCACCGCATTGCTTAGGCATGTGTGGCGGTCTGGTGACAGCATTTGGGCTATCGATGAAAGACGTCAGCCCGACCAAACGCCGTGCTCTTGTGGCAACTTACCATTTAGGTCGTTTGACCAGTTACGCATTTTTGGGTTTGATGGCAGGACTGATTGGCACCACTGTACTAGAGCCCTTAATGAAAGGTAATAGTACGCCACGTATCTTGCTAGGCTTGGTGTTAGTATTCGTCGGCGTGACCATGCTTGGCGCACCATTTTTAAAAAATCTTGAGCGTTTTGGTATGCGATTTTGGCAATATCTCAGCCCACTTCGTCAAAAAGTATTTCCACTCAATACCTTTCCGCGAGCATTAACGGCTGGACTGCTTTGGGGATTTTTGCCTTGCGGATTGGTTTACGGTGCATTATTGATTGCAGTAGTCGCTCACAATCCACTAAGCGGTGCTGCACTCATGTTTGTGTTTGGCTTAGGAACCGTACCGATGCTAGTCGCCACGCACGAAACCGTTGGTTGGTTACGTGACAAGATTGGACGTTTTCGCTTGAGACAGCTTAATGGCGCTGTCATGGTATTATCTGGCTTAGCCGTTGTGTTTGTCCCTATAGCAATGTCTAGCATGCATGGTGGGCATGATATGTTCAATATGCAAGGCGATCATATGCAAATGAGCGATTCAGAAATGATGGATATGCCGATGGATACAAATATGGATCACAGCAGCCATCATATGATGCCAACTGATAACAGCACAACTCCCCAAGGTATAGATCATAGTATGCATGATATGAGTGATGGCGCGATCAACATGAACCACGATGAACATTCTGAAATGATGGAACAAGCTCAATAGAATTATCGACAATAGATATTGTTAAAATATGAAATCATTTAACATCAAAATCTGCCATATAAAAAAGCCCTCAACATCAATCATGATGTTGAGGGCTTTTATGATTCCGACAGCTGTACACTATAGTAGAACTGACGGCTTATAAATCACTACTCTTGCCACTGCTCAAGGGTAAACTTAGTATCTAAATGCTTCTCTAGCGCGGGTATATTAAAAGCATCATCTTCACTCACAAAACTAATGCTGATGCCTGTTTGTCCAGCACGACCCGTACGACCAATACGATGCACGTAATCATCTGGCTGATCAGGCAAGGTATAATTAACCACGTGGCTAACATCATCGACATGGATACCGCGTCCTGCGACATCAGTTGCCACCAAGACAGAAGCATGACCATCTTTAAAGCGCTGTAGATACTTTTCACGTTTTTGTTGAATGACATCGCCCGACAACATCACAATTTTATGCGCTTGACGCAGCTTATGATACAGACGCTTGACTTGGTCTTTACGATTGGCAAAGACAATCACTTTATCCACTGCCGTATCACTGATGATACGCTGCAACGCTTCTAATTTTTGATCTTCTGTCAGTAAATAAAAGTGCTGATCGACTAACTCACTGGTTTTATGTTCTGGCTCTATTTCAACAAACTGCGGCTCATGCAACCAGCGATAGGCTAGATTCATCACATCTTGGTTGAAGGTGGCAGAGAACAGTAAGCTTTGACGGTCTGTATTGGCTGGCATCCGACCGACCAAACGCTTGATGTCAGGGATAAAACCCATATCTAGCATGCGATCTGCTTCATCTAACACCAGTACTTCCACTCGATCTAAATAGACCATGCCTTTATTGGCAAGATCAATTAGACGACCAGGTGTCGCTACTAAAATATCGACATATTGACGCTCAAGCTCATGCTGCTGAGTCTCATAATTGGTGCCGCCCATGATACAAACACTGTGTAGCGAAGTATATTTGGTCAAAGCGATACAATCATCAAATATTTGCTGAGCAAGCTCGCGAGTGGGCGCCATGACCACTGCGCGCGGCTCACCCAAATAACGCTCTTCATCATTGGTAAAAGGACGTTTAAGTAAGGCTTCCATAATAGTCAATAGAAAGGTTGCCGTCTTGCCAGTACCCGTCTGCGCCTGTCCAATAGCATCTTGATTTGCCAAGGTATGCGGTAATATTTGTGCTTGTATGGGCGTTAATGCCGTAAAACCTAGATCACTTACGGCACGTAAGGTCGGTGCTGAAAGTGGCAAATCAGTAAACGTGGTAAAATTACTCAAAAAAATATCCTTTTAAATTAATCACTTGTTCATTACTAATAATAAGTAGACTCATGATAAATAGGCTCATGATAACCCGTTATATTGCTGTCTAAATTAAGCAGCAACAACAATATGAAATCTATATATAGCTGACTGAGATACGGGCATAAAAAAAGCCAAGCCTAACGCCTAATCCCACCAAACATGCTGATTTTGACTCAACATGGGTAAGATAAAACGGGCTTGACTCAGTAGTATATCAGTAGTGTCTACAGACATTATAGCTAAACCGCTCTAATGACTGGATAGATTACTCTTCTACTTTTCTGACTTCTTCAGCTTGAAGACCTTTATCACCTTCTACCACACTGAATTCGACCTTTTCGCCATCTTTTAGAGAACGATAGCCATCACCTTGAATCGCGCGGAAATGGACAAAAATATCTTCTCCGCTGTCACGTTGAATGAAGCCAAAGCCTTTTGAGTCATTAAACCACTTAACGATACCTTGCTCACGAGCTGACATAATATTGCTTCCTAAAAAAGTCCGCTTAGCCCCAAATTCCTTTGCAACATTGCATATAAACGGGATCTAAGATGATGAAATCAAAAACTTAAGAGTACTATACTAACTATTATCACCTACATACCGCATCTATAGCAAATAACGGTATGTAGCAACATAGTGAGTATTTACAAACATAACGACCGTCTTACTGATGCTTACTGCTCTACTTCTGGCAGTAGCAACAAACTTGCAATAATTATTGCATAAAAAATATCATAGCACGGGTTTTTAGCAACATAAAGACTTTTAACATGATTTTTTGGCTTTAGCTTTATTTTTCATGTAATTTTTTTATAACCTCGTCATCAAGCTGTTATCATAAAGAGAAAGGTTTGATTAAACTGTGCAATTTTACGCTTATGCCATTTCATGCTTATACAGTATCTAAACCTTATAACAAATAATAAATCCTCAACCTCGTTTCATCGTTATAGAGACCATTATGACCTCGCCTTCTCAGTCTATACCAACCGTCACGCCTTCAAAGAAAAATGCCGATAAAACACTCACTCATAAGTTATTGCTGGTTAATGGGGTCAATTTGAATTTATTGGGTAAGCGCGAACCTGAAATTTATGGTCATACGACACTAGCAGATATCGAGGAACGTCTGATCGCACGTGCAGCTCAGCACGGTATTGAATTAATATGTATACAATCCAATCATGAAGGTAGACTGATAGATGACATCCAATATCATGGACTTTTAGCGGAGACAGCGCTGCAAGTAGATGCCATTATCATTAACCCCGCCGCCTTTACTCATACCTCGGTTGCGTTACGTGATGCGCTCTTGGCCACAAAAAACCGTTTATCGAGGTACACTTATCCAATGTGCATGCGCGCGAGCCTTTTCGCCATCATTCTTATCTAAGCGATGTCGCCGTCGGTGTTATTTGTGGTTTGGGGCATCTGGGTTATCAAATGGCATTGTCCTACTGGCTTGATAGCCTCTACTCTGTCACAATCAGCGATTAATGCTTAATCCTGATTACCGACAATCATGAATTGTATAACTATACTTTATCAATAGCACACGAGTTAAACAGCAATTGTTTGACTAAAATACTAAAATTATGACTGAGCAAACAACCCACTACATGGTGATATGAATGGCAAAATCGTCTGGAAAGCGCTTTATGAAATTGGCTGGCATGACAGCAAGCATTGCCGGCAAAGCAGCTAAAAACTCATTTAAGCACCTCTCAAGTGACGAAGAAAAACGTTTGCAAGCACGCTCAGAGCTGATGCAAGATGTGGGCATTCAGATAGCCGAAACGTTGGGTGAAATGAAAGGCGCGGTGATGAAAGTCGGGCAAATTGCCTCGCAATATAAAGACGTGTTCCCACCAGAAGTAGCGACAGCGCTAGAAAAGCTGCAAAAAGATGCGCCGCCCATGCCGTATTCGCAGATACGTGCACAAATCGAGCGCGAGCTTAAAGCGCCTGTCGCAGAATTATTTAGCGAATTTGAAGAAACACCGTTTGCGGCGGCTTCCATCGGTCAAGTGCATAAAGCCGTTTTGCCATCTGGTCAAAAAGTGGTGGTTAAAGTCCAATATCCTGATGTCGATGAAAACTGTGATAGTGACCTCAAACAAGTACGCATGGCACTAAAAATCGCGGGTGTGCTCAATATGAGCAAACAGTTGCAAGAGCAACTATTTAACGAGATTCGCCAAAGTTTACACGATGAATTGGACTATATTAAAGAAGCGCATAACTTACGAGTGTTTGGCGCATTTCATGCAGAAGACAAAGGTCTTATTATTCCTAAAGTCATTAGCAGCCACTCTTCTAAACGGATTTTAACCTTAACAGAAGAGATGGGAGAAACCCTAACCGTCGCGGCGACTTGGGACAATGACATCAAACAACACATAGCCAAGCGCCTGTTCCACTTTACCGCAGGACAACTATTTGGCTTATACCGTATGCACTGTGACCCACATCCCGGCAACTTTGCCTTTCGCAAAGATGGCAGTGTGGTGGCTTATGATTTTGGCGGCATCCGTAGCTATAGTGACAGCGAAGTTCAATTGTTCCGCCGTTTTGCCAAGCATGCCATTAAAGGAGATGTGACTGCCCTTGAGCAGGACCTCATCGCTCTTGATATTCGCCGTGATGACGATAAAAATATCCCCGGAGAGTTTTATGAGAAATGGCTATCCATTGGGCTAAAGCCTCTGTCTATTCAACCTTATCAACAAGGCGCTTTTGATTTTGGTCAAAGTCAGGTTCATCACGAAGTCATTGCTCAAATGCGGACGTCGTTGAAGTACTTTGGTCAATTCCAACCTTCTGCAACCACCATGATGCTAGATCGCACAGTGTCAGGACAATACTGGAACTTAGTCAACCTCGGTGTTGAGATTGACTTATCACCACTCGTTAGTGAATACATTGATGTATAACGATATAAAATATACATATTTACGAAAGCAGACAACGCACAAACACGGCTAAATATGCAAAGCGTGTCCACAACGATCACAGAATTCTGCTGCAATGGCATGACCGAACTTGCCACAATTAGGACAGGTGACGGGATTGAGTTGCGGACGCATATTACGTGCCAGCTCAGAAGTAAAAATCCCCGTTGGCACTGCAATGATCGAATAACCCGTAATCATGACCATGCTCGCAATCGCTTGACCTAGCGGTTTTGGGTGACATATCACCGTAACCGACCGTGGTCATGGTGACGACTGCCCAGTAGATAGACAGCGGAATACTGGTAAAGCCATTTTCAGGGCCTTCTACCACGTAAATAATCGAGCCGAAAATCGTGACCAATAATACCAGCGACAAAAAGAATACCGTGATTTTTGCTGACTGGTTTTAAGCGCCGAGGAAAAATCCCGCTTGTTGCATATAAGCTTTGAGCTTGAGTACGCGAAACACACGTAAAATACGCAAAACCCGTATCACTAATAGATACTGTACCCCCACAAACATGAGGCTTAGGTAACTTGGCAGCACAGACAATAAATCGACTACCCCAAAAAAACTAAAGACGTAACGCACGCGGTTAGGCGCTGAAAACAACCTGAGCGCATACTCTATCGTGAATAAAATGGTAAAAAACCATTCAGCATAAAAGAATATAGTGCCATATTGCAGGCGCATGTATAGCACACTGTCCAGCATGACCACAGCCACACTGGTCAAAATCGCAATCAATAATACAATATCAAAATTTTACCCAAACGGGTATCTGTGCCTTCAATAATAATATGAATGCGGTTACGCAGGTGGGTAATGGCTTCAGCCGTCGGTTGCTTCATATAGTCAGTAGTATCGAGTCAGTAGCGATATAAAATAATGGCTTGATGGCAACCAATGATTTAAAATACGCTGGATAAGGCCAAGTTAGTCAAAATAGATAAAATTGGTTTATAATATTGTTCACAGGTCACATGTGAATACAATCACTAAGTTGCCACAGTGTAGCAAAAAAGCACTCTCAACAAAATACAAATCGTTAACGTGTCGGTAGCTCTGTTACTTCAAAGAGATAGTGCAAGCTATATTATAGAAACAGGTGATATGAGGTGTGTCATCATGCAGATTGAAAAATCTTAAAATGTATAAATACTCTATTCATGACATACTCATAGTAAAAGATTGTTATTAAACACTTGTTTTAAGCACAATAAATAATACGCAAAACTTAAGGATGTTATATGGCAGGCCATTCAAAATGGGCAAATATTAAACACCGTAAAGCCCGTCAGGATGCGGTAAAAGGTAAAGTATTCACTAAAATTATTCGTGAAATTGTCTCTGCTGCCAAGCAAGGTGATCCTGACCCTAACAAGAATCCGCGCCTACGTGCTGTCATTGAAAAAGCCCTATCTGTCAATATGACACGAGATACCATCAACCGTGCAGTAGCTCGTGGTACAGGCGGTGATGACAATGACAATATGGACGAAGTAAGCTATGAAGGCTATGGCATCGGCGGCGTCGCAGTACTTGTCGAAACCTTGACTGACAATCTTAACCGAACAGTCAGTGAAGTACGCCACGCCTTTACCAAAAATGAAGGCAATCTAGGTACTACTGGCTCGGTCGCTTATCTATTTAATAAGCGCGGTGAAATCATCTTTAATGATACAAGCCTAGAAGATGAAGTCATGCTAGTGGCATTAGATGCAGGCGCGCTTGATATCGAGAATGATGGTGAAAGCTTGCTCGTCATCACTGAATGGGAAAATTTCGGTCACGTCAAAGATGCGCTTAATGCTGCAGGTTTGGTCTCTGACAATGCTGAAGTGACCATGGCACCGTCTACCAGTGCTGAAATAGACAATGTCGATGATGCACTAAAAGTCATGAAAATGATTGATATGTTAGAAGATATCGATGATGCAAGAGGTTTATAGCAATGTAAACTTTTCTGCTGACGTAATGACCCAGCTCGAGCAATAGTTTTATCCCGCAACCCTTTATGTCTCACACATCAAAAAGCCAAACGTTTAAAACGTTTGGCTTTTTTTGTTTAGCAATATGTGACGAACGCTTCGCTCCTACTAGGTTTTGCAAGTGACACCTTCAAGCGCTAACAAGTATGTTTTCTTATCCAGTCCACCTGTATAGCCACCAAGCTTACCATCGCTAGCAATGACTCGATGACACGGAACGATAATGCTAAAAGGATTTTTACTATTAGCATTAGCAACCGCGCGAAACCCTTTGGGACTAGCGACATTTTGTGCCAGTGTCGCATAGCTTATTGCTTTGCCATAGCCAATATCTTGTAACGCTTGCCAAACTCGTTGCTGAAACTTGGTTCCTAAGCTGATATCTAATGGCAAATCGAATACCTGACGATCACCTTTAAAATACGATTTTAATTGCGCTATAGTCTCTATGAGTAGCGCTTGGGCAGGCACATTTTTGCTTAGGCTATCCTCATTGATAAACGTAAAGCTCTGATCGACAAACCCATATTGTTTCTTAAGTTTGGGAATGGATTTTGAGCTATGCCAAGAGTCACCTGCTAGCAGCCAATTGACTTCTACCAGCTTAGGGCTACTATGCTCATTGACACTCGCAATTAACGTTAGCTGGTGTGCGCCAAAAGGGCTGTGGTGACTATCATGATGCTTCCTTTCAAATGATGATATTTTCAAAAATCGTTCATCGACTAAAACAACCTATCGAGCGCTACTCTTTATCATCGGTCTCAAATAAGGCGGCAACAAATTGTTTTGGACTAAAGGCACGTAAATCATCGATCGATTCACCAACACCAATATAGCGAATCGGCACATCTGTGGTTTCAGCAATATTAAAGACCACACCACCTTTCGCAGTGCCATCTAGTTTGGTAATGGTAATACCCGTTAATGGTACGATATTAAAGAGTTCTACTTGATTAATCGCATTTTGACCCGTGCCAGCATCGAGGACAATCATACCTTCATGCGGTGCGCTTGGATCCGCTTTACGCATGACGCGTACCACTTTTTCAAGCTCAGCCATCAGGTGGGTTTTATTCTGCAAGCGTCCAGCAGTATCAGCGATTAATACATCGATTTTTTTGCTTTGGCAGACTGCATGGCATCAAAGATAACAGAGGCACTATCAGAGCCGTGACCTTGAGCGACGACTGGAATGTTATTACGCTCACCCCAAATTTGTAGCTGTTCAGTAGCAGCGGCACGGAAGGTATCGCCAGCAGCCAGCATAACGGATTTACCTTCGCCTTGTAAGCGCTTGGCAAGTTTACCAATCGTCGTGGTTTTACCCACACCATTAACACCCACGACTAAAATCACAAAAGGTTTTTTGCTGGTATCAATAATGAGTGGTGCGACTTTTGGCGTTAAAATATCAACCAGTTCAGTTTGCAACGCTTTATATAATGAATGCGCATAAATCAAATCACCACGGTCTGTCTGTTCGGTCAGACTTTTGATAATACGATTGGTCGCATTGACACCGATATCGGCAACCAATAACTGATCTTCAACTTCTTCCAATAGCTCATCATCAATCTCTTTGCCACCGATCAAAATACTGACCATACCTTCGGCAAGATTTTTACGCGACTTACTTAGCCCCGTTTTCATGCGGTTAAACCAGCTGCCTTTTTTCTTGTTTTCTTGCAGCTCTGTAGATTCGATTTCTGCTTGAGTGGTCACTTGTACCGCACTACTCGCAGGACTGACATTTGGGCTATCGCCAAGTTGCTCTTGTAGTGGCATGGTTGGGGCAGTAGAAATAGTGCTAAGCTTAGTATCAATATTTTTATTATTATCGTTATCAGCTGATGAAGCGCTTATAAAGCTTTCAGAGGCGTTTTTAGACGTGCTTTGCTCTTCTGTCCTCACAATTGGCGCACCCAAAGCAATGTTTTGTGCCGCATCAGCACTTGAGACATCTTTGTTTCGTGCTGTCTTTTTGCTGATCTTCGATGCTTTTATCATTGGGCGCTTGGATAGAGCCTGCATCTTCTTTCTCATCGGTAATGGGCACAGATTGCGAAGGCAGACTGGGTAAGGTAATATCATCGTCATCTAAGTCATCAAAATTGCCATCGAGATTAATGATTACACGACTGCTATTATTGGAGTTATTCATAAGCTTGCCCTAAAAGTTATCACGTTCAGTTATTTGATTATTTTAAATGGGTCGGTATATCGTCATTTTTGCCATGGGCCATGACCCACGACAGTCAATTTTTAGCCTAGTTTATCATAATTCAAGTTGTGCTCAGACCTTACCATCATAGCCTATCGTCAATTTTTGCAAATCTGGCAAGTTATACCATCTATTTAGAAAGTTTCGCTTAAGGTTTGGCAACAAAAATCTGACCTTACACATGCTAAACTTCGCCTACTCTACCAGAGTTTATTGTAGAACAAGCCTTATTCCAAAACTTACCAATTACTTCACTATCGATTACTCAACCCTCATTTTTAGGAATTATCTATGCCATCACTATCTAACACTGACAAAACGTACGGTAAAAAAGCAATCAGCATCAGCGCAGCTTTATTAGTAGCGACACTAGTACTATCTGCGACAGGCTGTAATACCACCCAAGAATTTAAGCCAACAGCCAGTGTGATGGTTGGGGCACATAAATCTTTATAAAACCCGCTATCTATCGCTAGTATTGAGAGTGATCTAACCACTGATCAATTTACAAGTTGCCATTTTATATAAGTAGAATATACCATGCCACTGCCTTTATCACCGTCGCCCTTACCTACCGCCTCTCTACGTCTTGCCGGTGCCTTAGCAATAGCAACGACTCTTGCTGCTTGCCAAACCAGTACTATCAGCGCCAACACATTGTCGACTGCTCAGAAGCCAGCCATTCAAAATACCTTGGGTAAAGATGGGCTAAATACCGCTAAATCAGGTCAAGACTTTCAGCCCTCATCAGCATTGACCATGGATATGTCAGGTCGACACGAATATCAATTAGAAAACGGTCTAAAGGTAGTGGTAAAAGAAGACCATCGCGCACCTGTGGTAATGACTCAAATCTGGTATCGAGTTGGGTCAGCAGATGAGCCACTGGATAAAGGGGGCATCTCGCATTTGCTTGAGCATATGATGTTTAAAGGCACTACTAACGTTTCGAGCGACGACTATGAGCGATTGATTGCTAAATTTGGCGGCGTCAATAATGCGTTTACCAGCTACGACTATACGGGCTATACGAGCTATTCCCTGCCAACCGTTTTCCTTTGGCATTAGAGCTAGAAGCGGATCGTATGAAAAACCTACTTTTTAATGAGCAGGAATTTACCAAAGAGCACCAAGTGGTCATGGAAGAGCGCCGCCAACGCACTGATGATAATCCACTTGCCAAGGCTTATGAGTCATTTCGCTTATTGGCGCTCCCGGATAGTCCAAAAGGCGAATCCGTTATTGGGCCGATGGATGAGCTTGAATCCATTACCCTTACAGATTTAAAAGACTGGTATAAAACATGGTACGCACCAAACAATGCAACGTTAGTCATCGTTGGCGACGTTAAACCACAAGAAGTGTTGGCTCAAGTCAAACGTTACTTTGGGGAGCTAACACCAAGCGATCTACCTAAACGTCCTGCCGTCAGTCAAAAAGGCTTCCGTGGCTATCAGCAAGTCGACTCCGAGCAAGCCGTACAAGTGCCAGTATTGTTAATAGGTTATAACGTACCCAGTCTCGTCACTGCTGGTGCAGCTAATGAAAAACAAGCTTATGCGCTCTCACTGGCTCAAGATGTATTAGACGGTGGTCTCTCTGCCCGCCTTGAGAGTCGATTGATACGCGAGCAAGGTCTACTTACCACAGTGGGCACTTCATATGACTTGCTAGATCGTGGCGATGGACTGTTTTTGATACAAGCAACTCCACGTGAAGGTGTCAGCTTAGAGCAAGCACAACAAGCCATTATGGCTGAAATAGAAAAGCTCAAAACCGATCCCATCGCTGCTGATGAAATCGAGCGTGCCAAAACCAATACGGTCACAGGGCTCGTCTATGCGCAAGACAGTATGGAAGGTCAAGCGCAGATGATTGGCTCATTACAGTCTATCGGTCTTGACGATACGCTGCTTGCCAAATTGCCCACCAAACTCGATAGCGTGACGATTGCTGACATACAAGCTGCTAGCAAAAAGTATTTGGTAAAGGACAATTTAACAGTGATGCATGTCATCCCACCTAAAAACCAAGCAGCGACAGAGAAATAATCGTGCCGTGTTAGCTCTTTATTCGATACAAGCGCCAATCATAAAGACCTTATTTATAAGAAGAAAACCATGACTCAAAATAGTAATTTGTTGCAAAATAGAAAAAAAGCGTGCAGCTCAATACCATCAGCAACCGCCACCATGCAAAAACTGTCGCATCTTAGTGTTGGCATCTTGCTAGGTCTAACAACGTTGACGATGACAGCACAAGCAAACACAACAGGTGCTGAAGAATATCGTGGCTCTGCGGCAGTGGATACCAGCGCACCGATTGCCGCATTATCAAAGCTAACCAGCCTTGACGATGATAAACCGTTAACCGTTACCATCCCAACGATTCAGCAGTTCAAAACCAAGGCAGGCGTTCCCGTACGTTTTGTACAAACAACAGCCTTACCGATTGTCGATATCGACTTGCGTTTTAACGCTGGTAGCGCCCGTGATGGCAGTATTAGTAACACAGGTTTTGGTATTGCTAATATGACTGCTACTATGTTGACGCAAGGCTCTAAACGCTTAGACGAAAATGAATTTACTCGCGCTGTTGAAACCTTGGGTATCAATCTAAATAGTAGTGCTTATAAAGACATGTTTATTGTGTCGCTACGTAGCTTATCTGATGATAAGCATCTACTTCCAGCCGTTGATTTAATGACTCAGATGCTCAGCGAACCCGCTTTTGACGACAGCATTTTAGCACGTAATAAAGCACGATTATTGGTTGGTTTGCAGCAGCAAAAACAAGATCCCAACAGCCTTGCTAGCATCGCATTTAGCGAAGCATTGTATGGCGAGCATCCTTACGCCCATCCATCAGCGGGTACACTTGAAAGCGTTCCTACTATCGAAAAGCAACAGCTAATAGATTTTAAAAACCGCTATTTGGTCGCAGCAAATGCCTCTGTTGCCATCACTGGTAATCTAACCTTAGAGCAAGCAAAAAAACTTGCTGAAGATATCACTAGCAAATTACCGAAGGGTCAGCCTGCAACTGAGCTGCCTGAACCCAAACCACTGAGCCAAGCAAAGCACATTCATATCCCCTTTCCAAGTACTCAAACCACCGTACTCATGGGACAATTGGGAGATAAGCGTGCCACCGATCCCCAGTCTCAGCAGAAGCAACCAATTTGCGGTTGGTAATGAGGTACTTGCGGCGGTGATTTTAATGCGCGACTCATGACTGAGATAGACAAAACTTGGGCTACACTTATGGCATATCAGGCTCTATGAATCCCATGCTGGCACGAGGACCATACCAAATCGGTTTTTCAACGCGCAATGATAAGGCGCGCGCGGCCATTGATGCCAGCTTAGACGTTATCAATGACACTTTAGAAAAAGGTATCACCAGCACTGAGATGCGCTTAACGACGGACAATCTTAAAAATAGCTTTCCGATGGGTTTTGCGAGCAATGCAGGAATTAATGGCTTACTTGGGATGATGAATTTTTATCAATTACCAAACAGCTATCTGATGATTATGTCAAACGTGTTGATCAAGTAAAGCTATCAGAAGTCAATCAAACCATGCGTGATACCCTTAAACCTGATGATTTCCTGATTGTCACCGTTGGACAAGAAATCCTTGGAAGATAAAAGACCAATAAATAGCCGCACAAAGAAATGCTGGGCAACACTATTTAGTATTGCCCAGCATTTCTTTATAGGTTGGCACTCTTTATGAGTCTTAATAAATTATGAGTAGCACTGTTTATGAGTGGTACTAAAAGTAGATAGTGGGTTGTCCATACAAAAAATAAGGGGCTGTAATAGATAAGGATTAAATATCACACCATATTCTTAGTATCTTAAGCTGATTAGACGGTGCGCCATAGTTAGCCCTAAACTCGCACTCTTTCAAAAATAAATGGAAATGCTTCTTATCGATCCCATTATGTTTTCTGAGTGTTCGTTTAGACTGATTCCAAAAGTTCTCAATGCCATTGATGTGATTGCTTTTACCGCAAGTAAACTCTTTAAAGTGATTGACTCTGAGGTGTTTAAACTCGCTCACATCCAATGCATGGTAAATTCGATAACTATCAGTATAAACAAAGCTGTCAGGCTTGATTTTACGCTTAATAACGGGCATTAGGGTAATCTGATTCTTGTAATACTTACAATACAGCTATTTCATATGATATGTCATATGAATAAGTCGCAAGTTAGAAAGCTAAAAACCCTTTATACTATTTTTCGCATAGCATAAAGGGTTTTTAGCTTTCTTAGATGACGTTGCCAATGTTCAACACGCCCTAATTTATTAGCTAGCGAGCTGAAGCTTTTTTACGTTACCCATAAGTGCGCTAAGATTTTTCTCAAGCTTACTTTTTTCTAGCTTCATTCTAACGACAACCTTAATAATCTCATCAGCTATCTCCTTATTGCCTTCAGCCACTGCCTGTTGCAATGCTAGGCCTTCACGCATAATAGCAACCCTTAAAGGCTCGATCTTATAAATAATACGGTTGATAGATTTATGCAGATCCGACTGTCTATAGCACTCTTTTACCTTAGATGATTTATATAAGAGACTGTTTTTATCACTTTTTGCGCGGGCTAACGTCTCGATATAATCAGCCGCTATCTTGTCAGCATAATCATCTTGAATACCAATCTCTAAAATATTTTTTACTAATATGATATCTATTTTTTCTAATTCAGTCTCTTTAATGGCCTTTTTAAACATTTCACACAGTCCTTCGTAAATGTTGGGATTAGGGGTGAATTAAGTGGTTATCGCATATAAAAAGCAAAGCCATCGGCGTCACTATAATTGGCACGTGGATTCGTTGTTTGCGCACTCTTATATTCACACTCGTATAAAAGTTACTTTCACAACCATGCCAATCAATTCGTAATTGAGCTCACTCAAGAATATTTATATAACAATATACTTATGTTCATTCTAACCTAAGAGTACAAGTGTACACAATAGGTATTCAACCCTTTTGATACAAAGGTTATGAAAAGCGGCTATCAAACCGCCATAGATTGATATTTATTTTGAGAATAGTACTGTTGAGGTTTATCAAAATGATGAGGGTAAACAACTCCCTCATTATTAGGAATTGTTTAATGACGCGTGGATTCTTGCTAGACATATCTAAAATTGATTGATGGAATATTTACAAAGAAATGAATGAGCTACTTTTACTAAGAAGGGAAAATCACTGGCTCATCGCCATCTTGCCAAGGTTGAAACTTGGTCATGGCTTGTATAAATGGATGCGCTAGCCAGTTTTTTAGCCATATTTGCAGTTTAGGATAAGGCAAACTGTAAAAAACGTCGCGATCTACATGAGCAAATTGGCGGACAAATGGCATAATACCGATATCGGCAATGGTCACACTGTCTCCTAGCAAATAAGTATTTTTAGTAAGCAGTGCTTCTAAAATCTGTAGAAATGCTTCACCTTTTTGCCGATATTCTGTTTGGTCATTTCAAGATGACGGTCAGCATATTTATAGCGATCTAGCCAATGCTTAAACTCCTGATCGTTTTGCTCAATTAACGTATTACCTTGATGCAAAGTCTTAGGGTTCAACAGCTCTTGTGGATCTTGCTGTTCAAGCGCCCACTCCATTATTTCCCGACTCTCTTCAATCACAACACCATCAGCGAGCTGTAAAACGGGCACGGTGCCTTTTGGACTAATCGCTAGCATTTTCGCAGGTTTGTTTTTTAAGGTTATCTCCCGTAGCTCTACCGGCAACTCGGCAAACAACAGACCGAGACGCGCGCGCATGGCATAAGGACAGCGACGAAAAGAGTAAAGACAAGAAAGGGAGTAAGCAGTCATATATTTTTTCACAGTTAAAACGAGATCAGCAGCCTTAGAGTCACTAACATCAAGAGTCATTTAGTTTCGTTACTGATCTCTATTAAGGGTTGGTAAAATTAATACTTCAAAGCATTGAACAAAGCCAGTATCATAGCGGCATTGAAAAACCCTTACCTTATTTATTATAAAACAAAGGAAGATATAGTGTCGCAGGCTCAGACAACTATCACAGAGACACCTCATCTCACAAAAGATCAGAACTCTGTATTAAAGATTCTTACGATCATGGGTTACTTAGAAGGTACGTCCTTTTTATTACTACTTTGCATCGCCATGCCGCTAAAATATATGATGGGTATTGCAGAAGCGGTCACCTACATAGGGATGGCTCATGGCGGATTGTTCATCGCGTATATTTTAATGCTGTTGATAGCCACCACCAAAATAAAAATGCCGCTTTGGGCGATGCCAGCAGGGGTACTCGGATCCTTTTTACCCCTTGGTCCGTTTATATTCGATCATTTATTAGCTTGAATAAAAAGTTTAAAACCCCTTCAAAGTAATGTCAAATGACTTACTGAATATGACGAACATTGGTGATTTTAAGGTATAGCGCTGTTTAAGCGCTGGACGGTATGTATTAATGACTGATCATGATGGCTGATTATAGTTATTCGTCAGTCATTAATTTCCCATAAAAACTATCCACTCACTGCGACTGGCACTTTACGAATCAGCCATAAAAAGTACGCGCCGCCATGATAGCCGCAATCGTACCCGCAGGCAGCTCATAAGGGAAAATAACATAACGCCCAATCCAGTCTGCTATTACCATCACCCCTGCGCCTAACAAAGCCGCTAATGGCAATTGGCGCTCAAGCCTTACCGCACCGAGTGACGTCGCCAAATGTGGCACCATTAGACCAATGAAACTCAATGGCCCAACCGCAAGCGTACTGGCAGTACTTAGTGCCGCCACCAGTGCCAATAGCGCAATCGTGACTGGCGTCACAGCCACCCCCAGATTACGAGCGACCCCTGTACCCAAACCAAGCACTCTTAATGGTTTGATAAGCAGTAAGCTGAGGGTAAATAAAATGAGAGCAATGCCGATAAGATACCACACGGTACTAGGCTGAGCGCTATAAGTGGTTCCCGATAGCCAGCTAAGCATTGCTTCTAGGCGTGGATCGCCAGACAGCTTGACCATGTGCATCACCCCATCCATCATCGCGGCAATACCGATACCGACCAGTAATAGATAGCCAGAGCTTACCTTACGTGCCAGCCAAATAACCAGCAATAATACAGCCATCGCTCCTGATAATCCTGAGATCAACAACGTGCCTGAGCCAGCAGACAGTCCTAAGCTTGGTAGTAGTAAAAACCCTAAGATAACCCCAAGCGCCGCGCCCGAGCTCACACCCAATACTTCTGGACTTGCCATCGGGTTGCGGGTGAGCGTTTGCAATAATACACCAGCGATGGCCAACATCAGACCCGTTGCCGCAGCGCTCAAACTGCGCGGTAGCCGATACTGCTGGGTGATCGCCCAATCGGTACTTAGTCCCCAACCACTGACGTCTTGGACAAAAACACAGGCAAGCATAATTATCATTACCACGCCAATACCCCAGCGCCACCATGCCACAGGTGCATGCTTGCCCGTTAGCAATTGGAGTCACTGTTTCTATCCGCTCGCGCGCTGACGCAAAATCAGCCAAATATCAGTGGTGCACCGAGAATACCCGTCATCGCCCCTGCTGGAATTTGCATATTTAGTAGGGTTCGAGTAATAAAGCAACATTGCTAGTCAGCCATAAAAGTAGTGCCCCTAAGACAAAGGCTGCAAGCAGACGTTTGCTAATAGAAGCAACTCAACTCAACGTTAACCAGACTGGCAGCGCCAACCGATAAAACCAATTAGACCAACTTCGCTAACCACCAAAGCGGTAACAACCGCCACAATAAGCACCACCAATGCACGGATACCGATAATCGGCACGCCCAAGCGCTTGGCTTGTGAGTCATCGAGACTCATCAAGGTTAATGGTTTTAACAAGGTAGACAGACAACCGCCATCACGACGGCCGTTATCGCTAGCATCGTACTGGTATGCCAGCTATTCTGTGCCAAAAATCCCGCCGCCCACGACAGCATACCATTACTACGTTCAGCAAAAAACAACACCAAAACATTGGCAACGGCGGCAAGTAGAATGTTTACCACCAAGCCTGCCAATATTAAAATGAGCGGATTAAAACGACTAGGTGCTGACAACGCAAAGACCAGTCCCATACTAATAAGCGCGCCGACAAAGGACACATAAAGTCCGCCATAAATCGCTAAGCTTGGCAAAAACAAGGTCACAATGAGCATGGCCAATTGTGCACCAACGCCGACGCCCAATGTGGTGTCTGACGCTAATGGGTTTTTGACCAATTGCTGTAGCAAAATACTGACAACCCCAAGCAGACCACCTGCCAATAGCGCTACTATACTGGTCGCCACTATATGCAGCTGCGTCGCAAGACTGATAATATCCAATTGCGAGCTTGGAATAAACAAATCACTGATCGGGCGTGTCCACTCCTGAGCGATTAATGCCCACGTGCTCCATACTGACAACACCACAAGGATAATCATTACTGCCCAGATGCGCCATGTATCCTCAAATACCGAAGGTAGTTTCCTAGGTAATTTTGGTGCTGGATTGGGAGGTTTTTGCATAAGCTTGGAGTGTTGCTCTGATGGTGTTTTCAATGTGGGCGACTGAGACGCTGCAAGTGAAGTCATAGGTTTGACATAATCAGTAGTATTATTGGTATGAGAGTGATGAGTCTGTGCGGCAGTATTGATAGTCATGATGCTGCCCCACCTTTTAATGTCACTATTGATAAATTATTTGCCAAACCGACCAGTGACGACATGCCACCATAAATCCATATGGGCGGCAGCTCACCCACGCAGCGCTCATCGCCATAGCCTAGACGCTGCCAAACCAAACTGTCTTTAATCTCAGCTCGGGTTATCGGACTCAGCGGGTCTATGATTAATAGGCAGGTCTCATTATCCAATTGAGCCAAGTCTCCCATTCGAATGGGGACAAACCCCCATTGATTGCCTTTGCCTAATACATCCAGCTTTTTGCCCATCTGACTTAGCACGGGCTGAAACAAACTATTTTTGACATACATGCGCATGTTATTAGCATCAGCGAACTGCACAACGGCAAATCTCTTTACTTTTGGATAGCGCTGCTGCAGACGCTCACTTGCCAGTTTGATATCTTTCTGACTTTTTGTAATATAGCTTTCAGCCAAGGCTGGTTCATCAATTAGCTGTCCCAACTGACGAGTCGGCTCAGTATAATCTGCCCAAATTGCAGTATCACCTTTAGCGGCGAACATGACCGACTCAGAGGGCACATCTCCATAGAGGTTGCGGGCATGCTCATAAAAAAAGTTATCGACGACCAAATCGACAGGCAATTGGGCAACCAATTCCGCATTAGGCTGATAGCGAATGCCCAAATCAATGATTGAGGTTGGCAATTCAGGCGTACCTACCCATCTGTCCCACACCCTCACATCACCCGTCGCTATCGGGGGGTAACCCATAGCGGTCAAGGTTGCCGCATTGCCCCAATCAGGTGAGACTATATTGATGTTAGTGTTATCTGCATTGCCCACTTGAGCGTCTTTTTGTGCCGTTATTGGTTGGTGACAGGCAGTCAGCACGGTGGTCAGTGTTAAGCTTGCTATGAGCGGCAAACACTTATATTTACTGATAGTGAGATTTGAGCCAGCTTTTATACAAGGTTTTATGAAAGATTTTATGGCTATTAAAGAGAACAGAGATTTATAAAGAGCAGGAAACATGGCGGCCTATCTTTTGCGCGAATAAGAGAAAATAAGAAATGAAAAAGATGAGGCAAATACTAGGGCATGCCCTCATTTTAACAACGGTCATAAAAATTTAACCATTTTTAGCCTACTTATTCATTTTCGTTCAGATTGATGATATGCCCTACTAGGCAACGGCGACTGGCTGCCCCGTTATAGGATGACTAAGCAGCTGCATATCTACGTTAAAAATCTTGTGCAATACTGTCGGTTGCATGGTGCTGCCGATATCACCGTTATGGCAAATACGTCCGTTTTTTAAGGCGATAACTCGATCGGCATACTGCGCGGCCAAATTAATATCATGCAAAATAATAACCACACTCAAGCCCTGCTCATCCACCAAACGACGTATAAGCTGGATAACTTCAAGCTGATAGTGCATATCAAGCGCGGCTAATGGCTCATCAAGTAATAAATATCTGGTGTCTTGTGCCAGACACATAGCAAGCCAAACGCGAGCACGCTCACCACCTGAAAGCGTGGCCGTAATGCGGTCAGCGAACGCCTCTGTTTGGGTGATGCGCATGGCTTCTATTACTTTATCTTTGTCCATTTGGTTGGGCTTTTGCAGCCATTTTTGATGCGGATAACGTCCTAGCATGACCAGCTCACGTACTGAAAACCCAGCGGCTTCTGGTAGTTGCTGTGGCAAATATGCCATTTGTCGCGCCAGCTCTTTACTACTGTAATCACTGATACGGCGTTCATCCAAGCTGATGCTACCGCCACTACTTATCATCTCGCCTGCCAACGCTTTGATTAAAGTCGATTTTCCTGAACCATTATGTCCAACCAAAGCGACCAATTGGTTGCTATCAATCTCACAGCTTACATTGTCTAGTAAGGTATTTCCTTGGCGACTGATGGTCAATTGGTTTGCACGTAACATATCGGTACTCATCATGAATTTAAATCGTTGTATTTATATTGGACAGCCAATAAAAACTGATTTTACTCGTAAACGATAATAAAAACAATTATCATTAACTTAAAATACCATTCTTTTTATTTCCGTTCGCTGTTACTTGTAAGTATATATACGACCCATTTTCTTTTATCTGTGACACGTAACCCTCAAATACAAGCCTAATTCTTTATCACCTTAATCATTTTTGAACTCGCACAAACCATTACTCATATCAATAAAGAACACTTCGATGAGTTGATATAAGCTGATTGGATTTTTAGTCGCTTTTATTTCTTTAACCACCAAGAGCTATCTAGTACCAACGTCAGTAACGACTATCTATGCCGAAGCAATGGCTGTACAAGTATTATTGAAAGACACAAAAAACGTCTGCTCAATTTCTTGAACAAACGTTTTTAATCCCCTGTACAGCGCCTACCACACAACTTAGCGAGCTACAAACCCGGTATATCGTACACAACACCTATCAGCTTGTCACAAATGATTGCAAGGGTATAAATAAAAACTAGGGCTTGTTGTGTTGTCTTAGAAGACACAAGCCCTAGCGTTTTAATGCAGAATTTAAAGACAAAAGTTTTTCGGGTCACTGACTCTTGAGTCGGCTGATGGTAATTCCCGTAAAACCAAACAATATCGTTAGTAGTAGCGATAAATAACAGAAGAACGCATAAGGCAGATAATCAAGCACGGGCACGCCTAATGCTTGGCTGATAAACACGCCGCACACACTCCAAGGCACTAGAGGATTGATGACCGTACCTGCATCTTCAATGGTACGAGACAGATTCTTAGGATGTAAATTCAAACGCTCAAACGTCGGACGAAAGGCAGTACCAGATAATAAAATACTCAAATACTGCTCGCCAATAAGCACGTTAATACTCAGAGCAGACATGGCAGCGGCAAATATGGCGCGTCCTGATGTGGTTAAGGTGTCTTTAATCCCTGATAACAGTGCTGGCAAAATACCCAATGCTGTGAGCAAGCCACCGAGACTGAGTGCCAATATTACAATCGCTTGAGTGAAGAACATACTCTGCACACCGCCGCGCGATAGCATACCACCGACTTCACCCAGCTCTAACGATTCAGCTGGTGCATAGCCTGCAAATAAATAGCCACCTAATTGTCCAAAGCTCGGCGAGCTGTGCAAATAAGTAATAATCAATGCTGCCACAATGGTACAGATAATCGTATAAATGGCATTGACACGAAAAACCGCCAACCCAACCAGTACCACGAATGGCAATACCGCATAACCATGTACCAAGCCACTTTCAATCAACTGACCTTGCAATACGGTTACTTGACTCAAGTCAGAGCCTGCGGTCTGCCCAGAAAAAACCAAAAATAATGACCGTGAGTATCCACGCTGGTACCGTGGTATACATCATATTGCGAATATGCTCAAACAAATCAATACCCACCACCGATGAAGCAATGGTACAGGTGTCTGATAACGGCGACATTTTATCACCAAAAAACGCCCCTGAGACCACCGCACCAGCCGCAATCGCCACGTTGGCATCAAAGGCATTACTCATACCAATAAAAGCCAACCCAATGTCGCCGCGGTGGTCAAACTACTGCCCAAGGCAATACCAATAATGGAGGTCAATACAAAGGCTGAAATGTAATAATACTCTGGCGATATCAACTGAAAACCAAAATACATCAGCGTTGGAATAGCACCAGACATCATTAAAGCGGCGACCATCAAACCAATAAAGAAGAATAGATAGATAGCACCGATACCACGCATGACACCCGATGCCATTTGCGCTTGCATGTCATCAAAGGTCAAGCCTTTAAACAGACCAATGCCCAGCAAGACACAAATAGCGAGTATCAATGATAAATGCGGTACCCAGCCAAAACCTATCATGGTAACACCCATAATAGCGATGACAATGGCAGAAATCATAAATGCCAGTTGAGGTGAAATTTGGGTTAATATTTTTGGAGGCATCACACATCCTTAGCTTGCCAGTCAAATCTGGCGTTAGGGTTGGCTTTGAGTCGGACAAGTTTAATGAGTTGCAATAGCGATTGCTACCCTCATTATTGATCCAGCAGACTATCGGTCTTAGCTGCCATGACAAAATCATTGCGATGCAGACCTTTAATGCTGTGTGACCACCACGTAACCGTCACCTTGCCCCACTCTACCAATATGCCAGGATGATGCCCTTCTACTTCGGCGATTTCAGCTAATTGGTTGGCAAACTCCATCGCCTTGACGAAGTTTTTGAATTTATATTGACGTTGTAATTGCTTGATGCCATCAACCTCGATCAATGACCAATCTGGAATTTGCTGTAATAGCTCTTGTGTTTCGATGTCGCTGACCGTTGGCGCGCCAATGCGGCAGGCCTCACAGCTGGCTTGTGATAATGTCGTCATTATAATGTCCTTTTATGTTAACTATTCATTTTTTAATACTGTTATGTTTAATACAGTTACGTCCATGTTGACGCTGTCATTTACGGCTACGTCATTCAAATGATGCCGTTTGTCTTAACCATGCATTAGGCGTTTTTTACCGCATAACTAGGCTCGAACAATCCTAGCGACATGGCTTGTTTGACCATTCCCATGACATCGCTATTGACGATATCAAATAATGTATCCAAATCATCAATGACATAATAAATCGGCTGGATATGATCGATACGATAAGGGGTACGCAACACATCAAGCAAGTCAAACGCTCGGTGCTCTGGTTGATTTTGCGGTTGATGCTGAGGTTCTGCTTGCTGCTCAGAACCAGCATTGAGTGCATAAACCGTCTCAGACGGTGAGCTTAGGATGCCTCCGCCATAGATTCTACGGTTATCTTGTGTCTTTCCAACCAAACCAAACTCGATGGTAAACCAATAGAGCCGTGCCAAAAACCACCGTTCTTCTTTAGTGGCATTAAGACCCAACTTGCCATAAGTTTCATTGAACGTCGCAAAGGCAGGATGGGTCAAAGCGGACAATGTCCAACGATTTCATGAAAAATATCGGGCTCTTCGATATAGTCCATATCATCAAATCGACGGATAAAAGTTGCCACCGGAAAGGATTTATTGGCAAGCAATTTAAAAAACTTACCAAAACTGATTAATGCAGGGACAGCGGCAGTTTGCCAGCCAGTCGTGGCTTGCAATACCTCATCGATATCATGCAATTGCGGAATACGCGTAGCGGGCAAATTCAGCTTTTTTAAACCGTCTAGATAGGCTGGGCAGGCACGGTTAGGTATTTGCTCGGCTTGACGCTCAAGCAATGCCTGCCACATACCATTTTCATCATCACTATAGTGAATATGACCATGGCTATCTGGCTGATGCGACACGTAAGGTTGTTTTTAGGCATAGAATCCTGCTTTTTATAAGCAGAATCATCGTGACTGGCATCAGTGCCTAGCGTTTTGCAAGCAACGCTGTTGGCACCGATAGCTTTATTAACAGAATTCGTATGTGGTAGGCGTTCCATGCCTGTATTCCTTTTATTGCCATTAGCGCTCTGAATTTTTGCTATTCGTTTTCAATCATGACTGAACCATAGCTCAGTCATCGCATTGAACACATGGTATTACAGAGCGCAGTGGTTATTAGGGACAAGACAAACTTCTTTTGCCCTGCCCGTTTATTTTATGGATTTTTCCCTGTAGAGGCGCTTACGGTGTTTCAGTTTCTGGCTGACCAACCGTGCCACGACGGACTTGATCGCGCTCGATGGATTCAAATAGGGCTTTGAAATTACCTTCGCCAAAGCCATCTTCGTAATCACCTTTACGCTGGATAAACTCGAAGAATACAGGGCTACCTAAGATAGTTTCAGAGAAAATTTGTAGTAGCAGACGCGGTGCGCCGCCTTCAGTGGTGCCATCTAACAAGATACCGCGCATCTGTAGCTCAGAGACATTTTCGCCATGATTTGGTAGACGCTCACTCAGCATTTCATAGTAAGTTGCGGTTGGAGCAGTCATGAGCGGGATACCCGCTGCTTTTAATTTATCGATGCTGGCAAACAAATCATCGCTGGCCAAAGCAATATGCTGAATACCTTCACCGTTGAAATGCATCAAGTATTCTTCAATTTGACCGCCGCCCTGCTTTGACTCTTCGTTCAATGGAATACGGATTTTGCCATCAGGCGCTGTCATGGCTTTACTGGTCAAACCCGTATATTCACCTTTGATGTCAAAAAGCGGATTTCGCGGAAGTTAAAGATGCGCTCATAAAAGTTTGCCCAATAAGCCATGCGACCACGGTAAACGTTATGGGTTAAATGGTCGATGACTTTAAAACCATGCCCGACAGGACGACGGTCTACATCAGCAAAAAACTCGAAATCGACGTCATAAATAGACTCACCATCTTTATAACGATCGATGAGATAAATCAGTGAGCCACCGATACCCTTGATAGCAGGCAGGCGCAGCTCCATCACACCAGTGGGTACGTCTACTGGCTGCGCGCCCATTTCGATGGCACGCTCATAAGCTTTTTTGGAATTCTGCACACGAAAACCCATGCTACAAGCGCCAGCACCATGCTCTTCAACGAAATAGCTGGCTTCGCTTTTTGGTTCACGATTTAGAATAAGATTGATATCACCTTGACGGTATAGCGCCACATCTTTTGAGCGATGATTGGCGACATGGGCAAAGCCAAGCTGTTTGAACAATGCGTCGACCGCATCCGGTTGAGGCGAGGCGAATTCAACAAAATCAAACCCATTCAGGCTCATTGGGTTGTCAAATAAATCTGCCATTGTAATCATCCTTAATTTCAATTGGTGGTAAAAATGCGATAAAAAATGTCTTCAATCAATAATTCTTATTGACGATGTATTTATATTAGATTAGGTTTATTTATAAGACTAATTGTTTTTTATGATTTATTTCAGGTTTACTTATGAATATCAGCATTCGCCAATTAACCGCTTTTATCCAAGTCGCTGACAATGGCAGTTTTACCCGTGCCAGCGATCAGATGCATTTGACCCAATCTGCCGTTAGCGGCTTGATTAAAGAGCTAGAGTCCAGCCTCGGTATTGTGCTGTTCGACCGTACTACCCGCCAGCTGTCTTTGTCGGTAGTAGGACGGCATTTATTGCCACAAGCACGGCGTATCTTGAATGAGATGCAGCTGTTTGAAAATGAGGCGAGCAGTTTAACAAGCTTGGCGCAAGGTCAAGTACGACTCGCTGTTTCGCAGTTTGCAGCCTCTTCGATGCCAGCAGTCATCGCCCAGTTTTCCAAACAACACCCCGAGATTAGCGTGTCGCTATTAGATTGTTCGGCAGAAAACTTACTCAGACATATTCAGGACATTGAAGTAGATTTGGGTGTCGGTACTGAGCTTGGATTTATGGAGGCTGAGGACGATATCAATGCTGATTTGTTATATCAGCTGCCATTTTGTGTGGTGATGCCTGACAACCATGCGCTGGCACAAAAACATGAAATGTGGCAGGATTTATTAGACATTCCGCTCATCACGCTGCAAGGCCCTTTCATTGAACAAGTGACAGCCGAGTTGGATGACCGTATCGCCAGTCATATCCAACAGGCACGGTATAAAGTGAATTTTATGTCTACCGCGCTTGAAATGACCCGTCAAGGCTTCGGTATTACCTTATGTTTGCCCTATATGCCCGAAGTCATCGACTGGGTTAGCGCCAATGGCTTACAAATGAGGCCGCTGGCACAACCCGTTAAAATGCGGCAGTTTTTTATCTATCAGCGTTCTTCTCGTGCGTTATCGCCTGCTACCATTGCTTTCAAAGACTTCTTGCAGAGCTATTTTTCCAGTCATTTTAATGACTTACAGCATACTTAAGTATCGCTGATACAGACATGATCGGTGCTTAAAAAGCCTTGAAACACAATGGTTGCAACCAACTATTTTTAATTATGCAAGATAATTGAATCTCATATTGAGTTAACCGTCAATTTGCTCTATGATTTTTGGCGGCTTGATTTATATTTCATAAGGAAACAACATGTTTGAACGTATCGACTATTACGCTGGTGATCCAATTTTAGGGCTGATGGAAAAATATACAGCAGATAACAATCCTAAAAAGGTCAATTTAGGCATTGGTATTTATTATGATGAAAATGGTGTATTGCCTGTACTTGACTGTGTAAAAACAGCCGAAGAACGCATTGCCGATCCTATTGCGCCGCGTCCTTATCTGCCGATGGCAGGCTTACCAGGACATCGTAAAGGCTGTCAGGAACTACTGTTCGGTAAAGACGCGCAGATTTTAAAAGACGGTTTGGTCGCTACTATCGCTACAATCGGCGGTTCTGGCGCGTTAAAAGTCGGCGCTGAGTTCATCCATGAATGGTTCCCACAATCTAAATGCTATGTGAGTGACCCGACATGGGGCAACCACATTGCCATTTTTGAAGGCTCTGATGTCGAAGTGGGTAAATACCCGTACTACGATAAAGCCAACAGCAGCATCAAATTCGATGAAATGATTGCGTTTTTTGAGACGTTGAACAAAAATGATGTGATCTTGCTGCATCCTTGTTGCCACAATCCAACAGGTCTAGATTTGACCCGTGAGCAATGGGATACCGTGCTGAACGTCATTCAAGCGCGCGAATTGATTCCATTTATGGACATTGCCTACCAAGGCTTTGGCGAAGACATGGACAGCGATGCTTATGCGATTCGTAAAGCTGTCGATATGGGCTTGCCATTGTTTGTCAGCAACTCATTCTCTAAAAACTTATCGCTATATGGTGAGCGTGTCGGTGGTCTATCAGTTGTTTGTCCAACGGTTGACGAGACAGAGCGCGTCTTCGGTCAGCTAAATGCTACCGTACGCCGTATTTACTCAAGCCCGCCATCACATGGTGGTCGTGTGGTCGATATCGTTATGAACGACGAAGCACTACATAAGCAATGGGTTGGCGAAGTTTATGCGATGCGCGACCGTATCAAAGCCATGCGTTTACAGCTAAAATCAGTGTTAGAAGCCAAAATCCCGAACCGCAACTTTGACTATATTACCCGTCAAAATGGCATGTTTAGCTTTACTGGTCTGACGCCTGAGCAAGTCGAACGCTTACAAAGCGAGTTTGGCATTTACATGGTTTCCAACTCACGTATGTGTGTGGCTGGACTGAACACCAGCAACATCGACTATGTGGCCAATGCCATGGCAGACGTCTTGAAAGACTGAGTGAGCACGCATTAAAACGGTGCGGTAGTCAGTAATAGCGATTCATAAAAAGGTTGAGCGAGTGCTCAGCCTTTTTTTATGTCCTACGTTTTTCCTATTTGTTTTACCAAAGACATCAACGTCCCTAGTATCACGTCTATTTTAAGAAAACACTGCACAAAAACCCTTGCAATCTCCACTTTGATAAATTACATTATGCGTAAGTAGTTAATTATAACGTAATTCATTATATGCTTTAGCAAGGAGCAACCTATGTCAAAGATTGACAACACCCTCATATCCTTTATCGATATCGCCGCTGATTCTGACTTCTCCATTCATAACCTGCCTTATGGTATTTTTAGTGACGCCAAAGACGCTGCTGATAATAATAAGCGCCGCGCTGGTGTGGCTATCGGTGAGTACGTATTGGATTTGGCTGTGCTCGAAGCAGAAGGTTTACTGAGCTTAGAGGGTGGTCCATATTTTGATCAAGCAACGCTAAACGCTTTTATTGACTCAGGTCGAGACAATTGGACCCAAGCACGCACAACCATCCAAACCCTCCTATCTAGTGCCAGCGACGCCTTGCGTGATAATCAAGATTTGCAGAAAAAAGCGCTATTTAATCAAGCAGACGTCACCATGCATCTGCCTGTTCACGTACCAGGCTTTACCGATTTCTATTCGTCTAAAGAGCACGCCACCAACGTCGGCACTATGTTTCGTGATCCAAACAACGCCCTGCTCCCTAACTGGACTGAAATGCCAGTGGGCTATAACGGACGCGCCAGCACCGTCATCGTCAGTGGCACTGAGGTGATACGCCCCTCTGGTCAATTAAAGCCAAACGCTGATGACCGCCCTATTTTCTCAGCCTGCAAGCGTTTAGATTTTGAGCTTGAGACTGCTTTTGTAGTTGGTAAAGGTAATAGCATTGGTCAACCAATCGCAGTGGACAATGCTTCTGAGCATATTTTTGGCATGGTTTTGCTCAACGACTGGTCAGCCCGTGACATTCAAAAATGGGAATACGTGCCTTTAGGTCCATTTAATGCTAAAACCTTTGCTTCTGAAGTCTCGCCTTGGATTGTGACTATGGATGCGTTGGTACCTTTTAAAACGGCATGCCCGATTCAAGAGCCAAAACCATTGGCATATCTAAACGAAAAAGACAGCAATAATAGCTACGACATCCATCTATCAGTTGAGTTATTGCCTGAAAACTCAGATAGCGCCACTGTGGTTTGTGAGACCAACTTCAAGCACATGTATTGGTCAATGGCGCAGCAGCTCACCCACCACACTATCACTGGCTGTAAAGTGGAAGTTGGCGATATGATGGGCTCAGGTACGATTTCAGGACCAACGCCAGATTCTTATGGCTCAATGCTAGAGATTGCTTGGAATGCGACCAAACCTGTCACTTTAAAAGGCGGTGAGACCCGCAGTTTTATTGAAGATGGCGACACAGTAATCATGAAAGGCTATAGCGAAAAAGACGGCATTCGTGTCGGGTTTGGTGAAGTACGCGGCAAAGTACTGCCCGCGCTTAACTTTGATTTTGACAAATAGTCTAGAAAAAATGTGAGCACAGTGTTTTTGAGCTGCCAAGCAACCATCGACCTATAGTCAATCGGTACTGGCAGCCTATTACTTACTGCATTCCCTATCAAAAGGAGTTTGATATGAGCTTTAAAATTGAAAAAATCCATCATGTGGCCTATCGCTGCAAAGACGCTAAAGAAACCGTTGAATGGTATCAAAAATATCTAAACATGGACTTCATCCTTGCATTTGCTGAAGACCACGTGCCTTCGACCAAAGCCTTTGATCCTTATATGCATGTGTTTTTAGACGCAGGTAATGGCAACGTATTGGCGTTTTTTGAAGTACCCAATCAGCCTGAAATGGGTTTTGATCCGAATACCCCGAATTGGGTGCAACACTTAGCCATGAAGGTAAAAAACCGTGATGCCTTAATGGCAGCAAAAAAGCATTTAGAAAAAATGGTATTGATGTGGTCGGTGTGACCAATCACGGTATCTTCCATTCTATCTATTTCTTTGATCCTAATGGCCATCGTATGGAACTCACCTACGATGATATTACCTCAGAAGAAAAAGTCTCGATGATTACTGAAGCCATGAAGTATGAGATGTTAGAAGAATGGTCACGTACCAAACGCGCACCAGCTCATACCCAGTTTTTACATGCAGAGGAACTGGCTGAAGCAAGAGAAGTCGCGCCTGTCGGTGAGTGATTGACCTGTTATTGTGTTTGCTATCTCTTTTTATATGATTAATTAGGGCGTGCCATCATTTTAAGACCATTGAATGCATCAATATACTAATTGATGACACGCCCTAGGTAGCGAACAATATCTAACCATCATGAAAGGATTCAATGATGAAAATAAAACCCCCTTTAGGAATACTCTTAGCGACTTCGATCGCGATGACTGGTTGCTCTAATAACGACCCAGCAGTAGACGCTGATGTAGAGACAGGCGATGTGACTACTCTAAGATTCTCACACTTTATGACTGCCAATGACAACATAAACACCGAAGCATTGCAGCCATGGGCAAAGAAAATTGAAGAAGAATCAAAAGGCCGCTTAAAGATTGAGATCTACCCTTCTGCTACTCTTAGCAAACCGGGTGCTACCTATGATGCTACCGCAAAAGGTATCGTTGATATTGGTATGCAAGCGCAAGGATATACAGCAGGGCGATTTCCTTTAACTCAAATTGTAGAGCTGCCAGGTATCACCAATACTGCACAGCAGCAGAGCTGCATACTTCATAAACTGTATGATGATAGTGTCATTAAAAATGAGTACGAAGATACTCACCTGCTAGCGCTGATAGGCACTGGACAAGGTGCGCTGCATACCGTAGATAAGCCTATTCGCACGCCAGCTGATATGAAAGGTTTGCGTATTCGTCAACCTTCTGCGGTTGCCAGTCACATTATCGAAGCGACTGGCGCGGCGCCTGTTGGCATGCCTGCCAGTGATACTTATATCCCTTCAACGCGGTGTCATTGACGGACTTAGCTTTACTTGGCAGCCCATTCAAGCATTTCGTCTTGATGAGTTAATCAATACGCACACCAACATTCCTTTTTATAACTCTACTTTTGTTATCAGTATGAATAAAGAGAAATACAACAACTTACCTGATGATCTCAAGAAAGTAATTGATGACAATTCAGGGGCGGAGATGGCAGCACGTGTCTCCAAAGTATTTGACGTCAGTAACGCCAAAGCAATGGCCGCAGCCAAAGAAAAAGGCGATATCATGATCGATATCCCTGACCCACTCAATGACCCAGACTGGAAAGGTCCATTAATGGAAGGCTCACAGCACTATCTAGATGAAGTCAATGCCACTGGTCTAGACGCTGACAACGTGTACGAAAAAGCAAAAGCTGCCAGTAGCGCCTGTATGGTCTAAAGGATGAATATCATTAAACGATATTCGGACAAAAATTCCTTTACGCGATAGTCGGTCAGTTTATATGATTAAAACTTATATAGTAAAAAAACCAGCTACGCAATTTGATAACGCTGCGCGATTGCTAGAATTTGCTCAACCACGTTGTGTTGCTCACTCATAGGCAATTGCTCTGTCGTTCCGATGATAGTGATGGCGTACTCTAGTGGTAGTCCTTTGCTAGCAGTTTTGCCACTAACAGCAGATAGATTAACAGCGCTATTAACAAACGGCGGCAATATGACAGGAATCGTAATGGCATTAATCCCCATGAGCATATCACCCGTCACTGTCGCATAGCCTTGGGTACGAATCTTGGCTTGCAAGTGACTGAAATTCTGCCATTTTTCTGTGATTATTGCTTCATTGTCTGTCTGCCATTCAGCTGTGACCAATGGCTGAATGACGGCATCTGGCTGATAACTGGCAAATAATTGCCCCGTCGCCGATGTCGTCAGCGGCATACGTGAACCGATACGAGTGATAATACTAATCGGGCTATCTGGTTCAACGGACTGAATAATAATAGGACCTTCGCTAAACCATTTGGCAATCTGCACACCGCAATTCAGGGTGTCTTTGATTTCATTAGCGATGTGCGTCAGCCGCTCTAAAATATTGTTTTGACTAAATCCAGAGTGCCCCAATGCTGCCAATGTGTTAACCCTATCGCCTAGCCCGTAGCGACCATCATCAAGCTTACGCGCATAGTTTTTACGTATGAGGCTGACCAAATAGCGGTGACACTTTGCTGGATGCATTTGCATCACTTGCGCAATATCTTTTAGCATCATCGGCTCGTTATGATCGATAAGAACGTCTACCACCGACAATCCAATCTCCAGTGACTGGACGCCACTTTGACTTTTATTGGTTGTCACGGGATTTTCTAAAGGGCTTTCAGCTGCTGGCATGTTTTGCTCAATGAGTAATTTACTTGGCATATTAATCTAACATATTCATGAAAAACTGAAATGAAGAGGTAACGTCATAAGAGTTTTTTAATTGTATAAGATACATTTCGTACCATTAATTATAACCGCTTATCTCATTCACAACCTACCATAATAAAAGGAATTCACAATGATGACACTTTATGGCTACTTTCGCAGCAGCACCTCGTATCGTACTCGTATCGCGATGAATCTCAAAGGCTTAGACTATGACTATATTTCGGTCAATTTAGCAAAAGATGAGCAGTTAGCAGATGCGTTTAAATCACTCAATCCACAAGGATTGGTGCCTGTTTTACAGACCGATGATTTATTACTATATCAAAGCCCTGCCATCTTAGAATGGTTAGAAGAAGTTCATTCAGAAAACCCGCTATTGCCTAAAGACGCGGCTGGACGGATGCAAGTACGAGCCATTAGCGCTATGATTGGTTGTGATATTCATCCCATTAATAACCGCCGTATCTTACAATATCTACGCAATGAGCTGGCGGTAGACGAAGAAAAAGTCATGGCGTGGTGCAACCGTTGGATGAGTGAGGGATTTGCGGCGTTAGAAAAAATACTAGCAAAACAAAAGCCGTGGAAAATTTTGCTACGGTGACAGCTCTACTTTTGCAGATTGCTATTTGATTCCTCAGGTCTCTTCGGCGCGACGTTTTAACGTGGATTTAAGTGCTTATCCCAATATCGTCGAAATTGACACGCATTGCCGTACGCTCAAAGCCTTTGCTGACGCTGATCCTAGCATGCAGCCTGATGCGCCCAAGTCTCAATAAATACTCAAACAGGGTGCTTTCAGTAAGGGTGTTTTGCTATTAAATGACTAGGGCGTGTCCTCAATTCAATCGAGTATCCTCTAAATGGGCTAAAAATGGCTAAATCTTGCCAAACATCGTCAAATAGCTGGTTAATATCCTGATATTATCTGCGCTATTTTCCTTGTTTGACGGCAATTTATCTCATTTTTATTACCATTTTAAATGAGACATGCCTAGAAAATTAAATGATTAGAGAATTAAATAACAAACGCCCTTATAATTTCTGGGCTCAGGGCTCAGACAAACAATCAAAGCGAATGACTGCCTGAAAACAGGCAAAGCATTGATACTCTTAAGCCAAACATAGTATTTAATATTTCATCGAATCATCACTTCTACTTTTCATCTCAATATAATATTTCATATATGCAAATTATTGGTTGTATAGCAGTCACTGTTGGCTATTCTTGGTATAGGCGTTGTTATATCTCAAATTTAGAATTAATTTTAGATAACATACTGTTTTATACATTAAAATAAGGTTGGATATTATGAGTTATACACATCTATCAAATAACAAAGACGCTCTACCATCCCATGCCGCTCAAGATATTTATGATTTAGCCCTATCGGCTAGAGAAGAAACAGAAACCTGTAGAAAAATTGCACCGACAGTGTCAAAAAACTGTCAGAGTTGTCGTTATTTAGGATGGGACTGCCAAAATCGTTGGGAGGATGGCAGGCAATCCTGTGGAAACGTTAAGGTTTATGAGACGCTAGCCAGTGCTGAAGCCTCAGTTGCTTGGATCGTTTGGAACAACCATTTGGCCTGCACATTTGGACGATTTTTAGACGAGCCTAGTATGAAAGAGATATACAGTGACCCCTCTCATGTCTATGCCAACTCTGCACGCCCTGAAGGGATTGCTAAACAAACCGCTGAAGGATATACGGTCTCAGGTCAATGGACATTAGTATCAGGTTGTGAATTGGCAGACTGGTTTGTGCTGCGCTGCTTGGTAATATCCGAAGGCTCGCCTACGACCCTTGGACCGGGTGCAAATTTAAAGCTGTTCTTTATTCCAAAAAAGATGTGGAAGTGATTGATACTTGGCATGTTGGTGGACTAAATGGTACAGGCAGTCACGACATCGTCATCAAAGACGCGTTTGTGCAGGAGCGTTATGCGGTCGATTTTGATAGCCCTGTCGCCATCGATAATGCGTATAGCCGCCTACCAATCGGTTGTATTAATGCCGTTGGCTGTGCAGCGATGGCACTGGGTGTCTTAAAAGCGGCGACAGATGAGTTAATCGAAATTTGCCTTAAGAAAGTAACGCCCGGTAGAAGCCCAGATTTGCGTGATCGTGCAGTACAAGCGACTATCGCTAAAAGCAAAACCTTATTAGCGTCTAAGCGCGCACAGTTACACAATAGTGTCGAGGTATTATGGAACGAAGCACAGCAACAGACACCTTTACCGATACACATGGCTGATGTGTGGGCAGCAGCCTGTGAAGCAGCGAGAGAAGCCAGAGCCATGGTATCGGAAATTTATGCGGTCGCTGGTACGGTCTCGCTATATAAAAAACATAGAATAGAAAGAGCGCATCGAGACATTCATGCTATTTTACAACATGGTATCGTGCAGCCACATTGGATGGAGCAAGCTGGCATGGCTTATGTCGGATTGACCCCAAATGCAGCATGTTCAGAGTATAGAATTGCTTTTATAAAAATAAATAAGCCCTCATAGAATGAGGGCTTTTATCGATTGGCTATTGAGCCAAAGAAAAACAAATCATTGGTAAAAGTCATTTGGTGACTACCAAATAGTGACTACCAAATCATCACGCTGAAAACGTCTTCATGCTCATGTTACAAAAAAGCAAGACATCTGATGCCTTGCTTTTTTATGACTAATTTTTATAACTAACAAATCACTTTACTTGATAGTAGGCTTGATTGCTTTAATCAAAATGGAAGCCTGCACCAATCGAGCCGCCAGCATTACCTTGGGTATCAGCGGTGCCGTTTACCTTCATGACCCAACGACCATCATTGGATAACTTCGAGAAGCCAATAGCAACTGCACTTTCCCCATTGTACGTTCCTATACCGCCACCGATTAAGGATTTACCAGCGATGTAAGCTTGCGGTAGTGAAGACATTGCCATGGCGGCTGAGATACCAGCATTTGCATCGTCTTCGACTTCACCAATTTTATAACCTAGCTCATTCATGTTGTTGCCAAGTCTTTGACTAACAGCATCTAATTGACCCATATTCACAGCGTCTCTGGGTGCCATGCCATCAGCCACATCAGTGATCTTGTTGCCAGCGGCATTGATACCGCTTGCGGTCATACTAGGACCACCGACAATGCTGACACCATTATTATTGATTGTCGTATTGCCAGTTTTGACGCTATCGATATTAATATTACCGTTTAGATCAAACTTAATACTACTGCCTGCTGCTGTTGTGGTGATGTTATTACCACCTGTGAAGGTGAGGACACTGCCATCGCCTACTGGTTTGTTGATGGTAGCACCGCTATCAGCACCAAAATTGAGACCCGCATCTATTTTATCCTTGTTCACTTTGATATTGGTCGTATTAGTATCGATGTTTGTTTTATTCGTGGCAATATTCGTGGTATTGGTTTGGATATTGGTAGTGTTGGCTTGGATGTTTTCATTGATAACGACTTCTCCTTGCTTAATAGAAGCAATCGCACCGTCGATACTATTTTGACCAGTACCACCAATTTACTATTGGTAAAGGTACCATCTACAGGATTGTAGACTGTCTCACCGCCAATGATACTACTGATGCCACTGCCTTGTGCATAGAGCTGACCACCATTGATGGCATCTTTGCTACCTTCAGAGACATCGCCATTCACAACGTTTGTAATCTTAGTGTCAGCAGCATTGATACCCGCTTTGGTGATACTAGGTCCACCTGTAATAGTCAGCCCATTGTTATTCATAATGGTATTACCCGTCGTTACGCTATCTAAATTCAGGTCTGGATTTAAATCGAAGCTAATGTCATTGACGCCTGCCAATGGTGCAGCAGCACGTAGGTCAGGGCTAACATTATTGTCCGCTGATCTAGATACTTTAATATTACCATCTGTACTGTTCAAATCGATGGCGCTGCCTTGTTTGATCATAGTGGCAACATCACCCTGAGCCGTTAGTCCCCAACCTTGATCAAGGGCAAACGTCGTGGCGTTCAACTGTCCGACAGTCGCTGCATCTGTATCTGCAATACCAGCAGCTACATTGGTGATTCTGTTAAAACCATTGTCAAGACCACTACTGCTCAGTCTAACCGTTCTACCGGGACCATTACCAGTAAAGGTAAAGCCATTACTATTCATAATGCTATTACCAATCTGCATGCTACCCTCATTGCCTAAATTCAACTGGTTATTCAGTTTCACCTGAACACCCGTTGCTGAGGCCATCGTCGTAATGTTGCTATCACCAGTGACGTTGATGGTATCACCTAAAGCAAACTGCTGGTCGTTGGCACTATTGCCATCACCGATTTTGATGCCTTTGGCCACGAGACTATTGGTTGCTGACAATTGGTCGAAGTTTACCGCATCCTTACCTGTGGTCGCTTCTGCAACGTTAGTAATTTTATTGCCACCATTGTTCAGACCATTGGCTGAGATGCTGACACCGCTACCAAAGTTTGCGCTGTTAAGACCAGTTAAATCTTTCGCAAGTTTCACGGTCAATGTGCTGGTACCGTCAGCAACGACGCCAATGTTGTTGCCATTTGACAAGTCACTTGCCACGGTCGCGCCACCTTTGATTGTCAGCTTGTCACCAAGCTGACGATTAACGGTAGTACCCGTGTCACCATCGAAATCAAAACCTTTATCGATGGTCGTGGTCGTGGCTTGTAGTTGACCAAAGTTTACGGCATCGCTGGCTATTGTACCGTTAGCGACATTAGTAATTTGATTGCCACCATTGTCCAGCCCACTATTACTAAGTCTGACCGTTTGATTAGTCCCACCCGTGAATGTGACACCATCAGCGTTGACGACTGTAGTTCCTGTGGTCAAGCTGGTTGAGACTAAATCGGCAGCAGTAGCAACTTTGATACCACCATTGTCAGCGGTCAAGACAATATTGTCACCAGTAATAAAGTTGGCTGTATTATTGTCTTTATCCAAAGTCTTGACATCAGCACCATTGATTTGTGTCACTACCGTTTGCATCGCACTATCGGCTTTTACCAAGCTTGCCTTACTACCTTCGCTTAGATCAACTTGATAGTCGGTGATATTGGTATCAGGATCTTTGACACTAGTGCTAACTGTTAGTGCATTAGCATCTGCAGTAGAAACACTGGTGCCATTGGCATTGACAGTATAGACATCCTGTCCAGTATCGCTATCGTTTGAAAAGTCAACACTGGCAACATTCGTACCTTTAACTACTTTGGTTCTCGCTCCTGCGGCTGCCATCTGTACATCACCGATGTTTGCTGCATTGGTTTCCGTATTACCACCGCTTTTTACTCCCTTGATCTGGGTGTCGTTGGCATTGATACCAGTAGTAGAGATACTAACACCACCAAAATCTGCACTAGTGAGGCCCGTTAAAGTTGGAGACAGACCGAGAGCAATTCCATCGCCCGTTGATAAGCCAGTGGTGGTTAAATTGCTGTCTGTATCAAACTTAATTTCTTCACCCAAGGCAAAGGTTTTTTTGAGAGTACCGCCGCTGCTTGCATCATTCACATTAAACTTGATGCCTTTAGCAATATTGTCAGTGTTGGTACCAATATTGGTGGTATTGGTTGAGATGTTGTTAGTATTGGTCGTGACATTAGTATTAGTCGTTTCTAGCTGACTAAAATTCACCGCATCTTTTGCGTTAACCCCATCATCAACGTTAATAACTCTCTTATTACCCGCATTGACCCCGCTTTTGGTGATGCTTGGACCATTTAAAATGGTCAGACCATTGCTGGTTAACGTGGCATTGGTAGGGTTAAATATGCTTCCACCCGTTACTGTAACACCTGCACCACTAACGGTAGTGACGCCAGTAAGCACGCCGCCAGTGACAATACCTAGACCATTGACCGTTGTGCCGTTTAATAAGTTGCCAGTGCTAACGCTGCCTGTTGTACCTAGGTTTAAGTTGTCATTGAGCTCAACTTCGATTTTGCCATTTTTTACTCGGGTGTCGATGTTGCTGTTAGAGCCAACCACCTCAACGGCTTGTCCCAATGGTTTCTGTACTGTGTTACCATCAGCAGCTTTTAATGCAAAGCCTGAGGTGGATACACCAGTAATGGCACTATTCAAATCACCAATATTCGCCGCATTGGTTTCTGTTGTGCCACCGCTAGCCACTCCTGAGATGACTTTATCACCAGCATTGATACCAGTAGATGAGATACTAACGCCGCTATTAAAGCTTGCACTATCCAGACCTGTTAAGTTGTTGGCTAAACCAAGTTTGATTCCATCACCCGTTGATAAGCCAGTGGTGGTTAAATTGCTGTCTGTATCAAACTTAATTTCTTCACCCAAGGCGAAAGTTTTTTTGAGAGTGCCACCGCTACTTGCATCATTCACATTAAACTTGATGCCTTTAGCAATATTGTCAGTGTTGATGCCAATATTGGTGGTATTGGTTGAGATGTTGTTAGTATTGGTCGTGACTTGTTGGTTGGTATTAAATAACTGACCACCATTGATGGCGTCTTTGCTATTTAGACTGACCGTACCATTAGAAACATTGACGACCTTCTTATTACCCGCATTGACCCCGCTTTTGGTGATGCTTGGACCATTTAAAATGGTCAGACCATTACTGGTTAACGTGGCATTGGTAGGGTTAAATATGCTTCCACCCGTTACCGTGACACCTGTACCACTAACGGTAGTGACGCCAGTAAGTACTCCTCCAGTGACAATACCTAGACCATTGACCGTTGTGCCGTTTAATAAGTTGCCAGTGCTAACGCTGCCTGTTGTACCTAGGTTTAAGTTGTCATTGAGCTCAACTTCGATTTTGCCATTTTTTACTCGGGTGTCGATGTTGCTGTTAGAGCCAACCACCTCAACGGCTTGTCCCAATGGTTTCTGTACTGTATTACCATCAGCGGCTTTTAATGCAAAGCCTTTGTTAATAGTCGTGGTATTATTTCCGACCGCTTCATTGGTCGCATATAATTGACTACCATTCACGGCATCTGTACTAGCCGCAGTGACAGCTCCACCAGCGACGTTTTTGATCTGACGCTCAGATCCTACTACGCCCACGGATACTTGCGCACCCTCTCGTAACATACCCTTATCATCAATGACATTACCGGCGATATCATATACCACGCCACCAACTGTCATCGTCTTTTCAGAGCTTGCACTTGTTGCTGTTGTTGAGCCTGCACCTAAAGAGACTGAACCATCTTTGCTCGCTGATGCGCCAACACCGAACGCTGAAGAAGCCGTTCCCGAGGTATTGGAATGAACACCAACGGCTGTAGACAGATCACCTTTAGACAGCGATTTTGCACCAATGGCTATCGAGGCAGCACCTCCAGCTTCGGTATTGACATCATATTGATTGGTTTCTACCAGATCTTTACCTACGTAGGATTTGAAAACATCGTTAACTGTGCCACTATTTAGTGGTGACAATGGACTACCATCGATATTGGTTCTCGATGCAAAATCTAGATCATCACCGCCTATCGCGATCGAGGATGCCCCTCTAGACACGACGTTAGCACCGATAGCAATCGATTGCTCACCACTTGCCATCGTCTGTTGCCCAAATTCTGAGCTGCCAATCGCAATGGTTTGGCTACCAGTGGCTTTTGCATTTCCGCCCAGCGCCATGGCGTTATAACCTGTCGCTCCGTCGTTATTAGCATTACCGACAGCAGCTGAGTCCACGCTATAATACTTGGTTTTATTATTAGCGACAGTATTCGACAGCCCCGTTAGCTGAGCCACATTGACAGCATCACTGTCACTACTACCTGCTGCGACGTTTACAATCTGACGGTTGCCACCCGCTGCTCCTGTTCCTACAGAGACCGCGCCAAGCGTAACGCTATCCGTTGCTTGGATGACTGAGCTATGCTCCTACTGGCACAAAACCACTGGCACCACCAGCACGATTTGCAATAGAGTTTGAACCTAATGCGATGCCATTTACTGCGTTAGATCGAGAGCCGACACCAAAAGCAAGGCTGTTATCAGCAGTCGCTTTTGCATTACTACCAAAGGCAATCGTATCACTGCCAACTGCTTGAGTCTGTCCATCCGCTCTATAACCTACATTTGCTTGATCAGCCACTGTACCTGCATTTTCAAAATCAGTTGAACCAATCGCAATACCACGTTTGCCTGAGGCAAGTGCTGAATGACCAACAGCAAGAGAGCCTTGACCCGTTGCTGAGGAGACGTTACCAATAGCCTGAGCAAAGTCAGCAGTCGCTGCCGATTGACGTCCAAGCGCTAACGAGGTATTCCCATTAGAATACGCTGCCGCCCCAATTGCCACAGATGACCGACCAATGGCTTTTGCTTGAGTGCCTAGAGCAGTAGCGACGTCACCGGCTTCTGTCCCAGTGCCAATGGCGGTACTACCAGAGTTGTTTTGTGAACCACCCGTCCAAGTAAATGACGGATTGCCTCTATCGACCAGATTGAAGTTTTGCCCAGCGTCCGCTTCACAGCCAATGGCAACCGAATAGCTGCCTTCAGCATTCGCTTCAGTACTGTTTGTATTACAAGAAGAATTGCCGTACCAGATCCCGTACCACCGCCGACATTCACTTGCGCAAAAGCTTGCGGTGACATTGTAAATCCAGCCGCCAGCATCCCTATGGCGATCGTGGATAGTCGGAAAAATTGGGTAGAAGAAAGATTAGAAGTCGTATTGATGGTCGCGTTTGCGCTCACGCTAGATTTGGAAGATTTGCCGCGCCCCTTTGCATATTCACCAACTGCGGTAAAACAGCTCAAGGCTTCATTCCATATTACTTTATAGATGCGGTTCATAGTGTGCACTCCCTTACAGACTGGTCAGATTTAAAAATCAAAGATAATATCCATCTTGCAGAGAGTCGATATCACAAAATAAAACACGTTATCGGCGGATAACGATTAAATTTTTTGTTCATCATTTATCTTGTTAACCAACAACTAACACTTTTTATCTTGAAAAGCCCTAATCGCTCTCTCTATATATTAGTATTACCGAATATATAGAGAGAGACAATGCCGCTCATCGGGCATTTATTACCGCTCATCCAATTATATAACAAAAAATGAATATACAGATGTTTTTGCTCCTTGCTTATATTGAATGCTCCCATTTTTGAAATAATCCGCTTTGAAACTTAATAAAACACACGCTTATACACACACTTTAGAGATGTTTTAAGCGCGTGTTCGCCACTTTATGCTGCTCTTAGTCCCCTTCAGAGTTAACAGGCAATGTTATTTGCATCACCAGCCCTTGGATATCATCTTGGCGATTATAGACATGAATCTGACCCTTGTGTGCCATTACCACGGCATGAACGATTGCCAGCCCCAAACCATACCCCCCCGTTTCACGATGGCGAGCCGAGTCAAGCCGTACAAAGGGCTGAAAAATACGCGCCAAGTCCTTATCCGCGATGCCACCACCCTCGTCTGTGATGCTGATTTGAAGTGCAGGCTTATTGCCTTCCATCTCCACTTTTTTAATGTCAGCAATGACTGTTGAATCAGAGGCCGTATGCAAAAGCATTACGAATGACATTTTCAAGCGCACTATGCAGCTGTTCTTGGTTGCCAAGCACAGTCCAAGGCGTTGTTGAATCAGTGGTAGATGAAGCGTCTGCCACCAATGCATGACTCGGCTGCCATTGCCAACGCACATTTTTATGCTGAAACTCAAAGCAAACGTCTTGTCCAATTTCACTAATGATGTCAGAAATATCAACCGCTTCGTTTTCTATATTGTCGATGGTATATTGCTGCATTTGTAGAGATTGAATATGAATGATTTGCTCAATCAACTCATTCATCCGCGCCGACTCTTTATCTATACGGTCGAGATAACGACTGGCATTCGGTGCAAAGTCGCGAGTCAGCTCAGTCGCAACGTCTAGACGCGCCAGTGGCGATCGTAGCTCGTGCGAGATATCACTGAGCATCTGTTTGCGTGCCAGCTCACTCTCAGCCAACCGTTTTGATAGTTTAGCCACGTCTTTTGCGAGTAAACCAAGCTCATCATCTCCCATTTTTGATAGGTCTGGGTGGGTCTGATAATCGCCATCAATCAGACGGTGTACGGTATTTTGTACACGGCGGATACGCTGAGTCATTGTACGGCTCAGCCAAATACAAACCAAGACGCTAAAAACGAGAATAAATAGCAAACGTATGGGAAAATTGCCACGTTGCAGCGCCATAACATCAGCAAAACGCAAATGCGGACGTAATTGTATAATGACAGACTGCTCATCTGGTAAGACGACCGTCACATCAGCCAGCTCAGGGCGACTGTCGAAATCAGCTAGCGTAGCGCTATTTGGCATCATCGGTTGCAGAATATGGTTTAAGAATGATGACTTATCATTCGACATTTTATTATTATCATCGTGACTATTAATCCTGTTATTGTCCACATTGGGCTGAGCTGCCATTGATTGCATTGATGGTTGCCCTACTTCACGCCGACTACCCTGCATACCTTTTTGCCTACGCTCATCTCTATTGCGATAACGCGGAAATATAATCGCCCCTTCTTCATCGTAAACACTTATCTGATTCATGAGTTGACGGTCCTGACGATACATCTGCTTAACTGTACTTAAATCACCCGCTCTTAATGCCTCAACCATTTCTTGACGCTTAATCAATAAACTATCAGTTTGTACGTTCATGCGAACCGTTAGTGCTTTTTCGACCAGCCAACGCTCCACCATGATCGAAAATAGAGGTGATTATAATTGTTAATAATAGACTTAGAAACAAACGCCAAAATAGTGTGATTCGCACTTTAAACTTTGGGGTTTGCTTAAGCGTTTTATGGTTAATAGCTTTCTTGGAAGCGTTCATCGATGAGTCCGTCATTACAATACCAGCTGATAGCCTTTACCACGAACCGCTTTGATCGGCTCATCATGAAAAGGTTGGAATTTTTTGCGCAATCGCGAGACATGCACATCAAGGCTACGGTCGAACGGCTGTAATTCACGTTGTAAAACATGCTCTGACAGCCAGGCTTTGCTCACCACCTCGCCTTTTTGTTTCAGTAGCGCAACCAACAAATCAAACTCTGTCCCCGTCACTTGTAGTTCTATGCCATCTATCTGACAAAGCCGCTGGTTTTGATCCAGATGCAAACGACTCTCTGGTAGCGGCGTATGCTCTGATGTCGCTGCGCTGGTGCGTTTGATGACGGCATTGATACGTGCCAGCAGCTCTCTAGGATTGCAGGGTTTGGTAATATAATCATCAGCACCAAGTTCAAGCCCAATGATACGATCAATCTCCTCCCCTTTTGCCGTCAGCATAATGACAGGGATATCACTGATATTGGGTAATTGACGCAAGACACTCAATCCATCGATTTTTGGCATCATAATATCTAGCACTAACAGGTCGTAAGCAGCAGTACCATTAAGCACATTATTGCTCGCAGTTTTGAGTTTATGTATGACAGCCTCACCATCGTGAACGCAGTCGCATGTCACCCCATGATTGTGCAAGTATTCTTGTAACAATTGGGTCAATTCTTCGTCATCATCGCCTAGTAGTATGTGTGGCACATCTTTCTCCTTAAGCGTTAGATCGCTTTATGAGCCATATTATCAGTCAATTGCTTATGGATTCGCTATAAACGTTACCTTTCTTAATACTTCATAAATGTTCGTAACCTCTAACTGTCGTAATATAGCGTCTATCAGCGACAAATACTGATAACAAGCTGTGATGGATAGTGGCTATCCGGGGCACTTACTGTTCATAAGCTGATCAGATAAAAACTGACTTTTTCGCAACCAATAACGTATGCACCATAAATTAAGGTAACGATGATGAAAAAATTATTAATGGGCTCAGTATTAGCAATGTCTAGCATTTTCACCGTAACAGCTTGTACCAGTGTTAATGCAACCACTGATACCACACCAACGACCAGTAAAATGCAGCATAAAGATGGCATGAAAAAAGGTGGTATGAAAAAAGGCGGCATGAGAGGTCCAATGTCGCAACTAGATCTAACAGCAACGCAACAAGCGCAAATCAAAGCCATCATGCAAGCACAACACGGCGATCGTAAAGCTGACCGTACAAAAACAAATTGGAACGGGCGCAAATGCAGCAACAAATGCAAGCATTGACCAATGCCAGCACTCTAAATACAGCAGCAGTCAATCGCTTAGCTGATCAGCAAGCGGCTAAAACCAAGCAACGCTTCATTGAGCGAGTACAGACTCAACATGCTATCTCTCAAATATTGACTGCTGAGCAACGAGCAAAACTTGCTACATTAAAAGCTGAAAAAATGGCGAAAGGTCATAAAGGCTCAGAGCACGGTAAAATGCATGGCAAACCACATCAAGGCATGTAATTCGTCATTAATAGACTATTTTGCATTCATGCTGAATGTCCTATAAGACTGATTATTAACACATAAAAAAGCGCATCGTATAAACGGTGCGCTTTTTAGTTTTCAAAATTTTTCTTTATATAATTAATTACAACCAAACTGGTTGCATGAGTAATTAAAACTATTTCCATCACTATCGCTACCATTATGGTAAGTATAAGACCCAATCTGGCGAGAAGTTTTGTTCCAAGAACTCCCATCAGCACTAGCACCATTAGTATAAGAGGTATCACCAATTCTATTAGTATTTTGGTTCCAACTGCTTCCCGTACTACTATTATAGCCAGATGTATATGTTGTATTTCCTACTCTGTTATTTGTATATGAATTTCCACTTGCATCAGAACATGTAGAAAAAGATGAGCTACCAATACATCCTGCTTGGGCAGATCCACATGCAACTATAGTGAAAATAAATCCTACTAAAAACTTTTTCATAACCTTCCTTTTTTAATATCAATATCATTCAATTTTTGAAGTTTCAGAACATAGCAATTTAAAACATAAAAACATTACTCTAATAACCGAACCCAACTTCTCTTTAGCCATTGGCATGACACTAAACATCTTTTGCCCATCGCAGTACCATTGCCATCACGATAATACTGCATCAACTCGCTGCCATACTCGCGCACATCAATACTATTACTGGCATTAGGCACTTGTACATCACTTGGTAAATTGGGAAATGCCATGTTTTTGGCGCTTACAGCGGAATACTGCTGCAAAACATCTATGACCATATTATTAGAAGTAGTTTCACTCGGAAGCTCACTGCGCAGATGCTGCCATTTGAGCTGACCACGCTTATCAAATCCATACAACTCTTGCGTCTCTGCATTTGATAGCATTGCACTTTCTGCCGTCTTTTCTTTTGCCTCTGCCATTGTTTCCTCTATTGTCTCACTGCCACTATCCACATCACTATCTATGTCACTTTTTATCATTGCCAATATTTGCTGCGCCAACGCTTTACTGGTAAATTTCCTAGCATTTGTGTCGCTTGCCTCGTCAGCCGCGCTTTCTTTGACCAGTTCTGGATATCGCTGACTCATCCGCTCGTAGACGATGCGCATATAATCTTGATAAAACTGCTCATAACTCTCAGCGCTTTGTACACGGCGAATAACTTGGTTACTTGCCAGCATTGCTGGTAGCTGATGCGCGGGCAGCTTGGGAGAGAGCGAGGCTAGCGTATTAGGGGCGACATAATCAAACTGGCTAATCGGTGCGGCATCAAATGTGGCGTCTAAGGCTGCAAAGTGGCTTTTTATCAACTCACTACCAAAGCCTTTGGGTAAGGTGCCGTCATCAATGGCCAACTTTAACCACTTATTGCGCCACTTTATGCCGAGCTTGTCATCTAACAGTTCTGAATTAAACATCGCAAAATTATCTGCCCATAGATAAATATTACCGTTTTTCAAATCCAGATAAATTGGCTGATTAACACTGCTTTGATGGTTGCGTGCTTGATACTGCACGCTCGCCAGCATCGTCGCCTTGCCAACCATTGGCTGATAAACACCTTGCGCATTGATAGACAGCGGCTTTAGCACATAAGCATCTAGCAACTTTGCTTTTTTGATATCTTGCGCTGTCGATCGGTCGTCGTAATTGTCAAATAACTGTTGGTAAAACGCTGGCACATTGATTTCACTATCATATTTACTCTCTACCCATGCCTCATAGGCATCCGTACACTCAAGATAAGTGTCTTTGAGCACCGTTCGCTGAGCATCATAATCTGCCGCCAAAATATCTTTATTTTGCGCTTCTGCTTGGGTAATTAAGGTGGCATACGCTTGATCGTGTGTGTCTTCGCAGTATTCATCGATATAAACTGAGGCGACTGGCGCTTTGGCATCTATTTCCATATTTTATCGCTAAACTGCTGCTCGTTACTGATCTCCAGATTGCTATGGTAACTAAAAGACTGTCGGCGCTGTTTCTGTAACGCAGTCGCCAACGCTGTCTTTGCTGCCACTGGCGTTTGCTTGGCAGTCATAGCATTAGATTGGTCAAGACTGGTAGATTGGCAGCCCGTTAATAATAGTGCCCCTGTTACCAATGCACCAGCAAATAGGCGATTGCCATTAAGAACTGACGCAAGGCTCGCTGACGAAAGACGACTTGCAATGATTTGATGTGATTTTTTCATTTTTATCCTTAATAAATATGGGCTTGAACATGACAAGATAGCGTTATTGATCATCTACCCTGTTGTCAGCATCGTCTTCAATACCAGTGTCATCTTGACTATCAGCACTGTCATATTCTGCTGCATCATAGCCGCTATCACCATCTGCATAATCGCTACCATAGTCATCATCCCTGCTCCCACTATAGTCATAGCGGGCATCACGTGCCGTTTGCAGTCTGTCTTTTTGTTGACGCTGCTCTGCCATCCATGCATTGCCATCGATAGCAGTTTTAGCATTTGCGCCAAAAGACTCAGCCAATAAAGGCGTTAGTGCATGTTTACTAAAACTGCTTTTATCATAGCGTACTTGATTCAGCACGCTGGTTGTCGAACCCATCAAGTCACCACCGATATTTACCCGCTGCTGCTTAGCAAGCAGGCGATCGGCGCTATCTAAATAATAGTAATTTATCTGATTAAAAGAGATTGGACCTATGGCTTCAATTAGCTGCAAAAGCGAACCTACATCCGCACTTTGGTAGCCTTTATTGTATAGCTGCACTTTCGCAAGCGCGGTTTTTAGCATAGCGCCATCAGGATATTTCTGTGGATTGGCATCGACATAATCCTGTAGCGAATTTGTCATGTATTTTAGGGTTTTGCCAATCATCTCACCGCTTTGCTTGCTGCCGAAATAGACTTTTACCGCTCGGCTCGCACCGACTTCTTTAGCAAAAGCATCACTGCGAATATCTACCGCGCTAAAGTGCTCAGACGCTAGCTCTGCCATGCTGCTCTGTACGGCAGCAATGGCGGCATCGTAAAGCACTGCTGGCGGCAGCTGCGCGGTAATACTCTCAGGCAACCCAAAACTAACAGTATGTGAGGTCATTTGGTTAGGTAAAGGGGTGTTTTCAGGATTAACCAATGCCACAATAGGCATGATTGCTGATGGGTCTACCGTAACTGTACTATGGTTAAAATCGAACGCTAGCGGTATCTGTATAGATGAGCTAATCGTTGGTGTCACATAATCATAGCTATAGACGCTTTGCAGTTGTCGCTGTTTGGGTTTGTACTGACTGACACTATTGAACGTTAAATTTTGATATTGATAAGCATTTGACGCGGCTATCTGTTCAGGCGTGCGATGGAACATACTCAGCATTTGACCAATGACGCCCGTAGATGTTGCTGATTGGCTACCTTGTTCTACATCCTCTGGTTGTTGTTTAGCCGTTTGTATGGCTTCATACTGCTCTATCATGCTTTTTGGGTTTAATTTTGATAACTTTGAAAAAGCACTGTCTGATTCATAATCATCGGTGTCATAGTTCCCTTCGCCGTAACTCTCTGATTGATAGTCACTGCGACTATAACCGTTTTCGTCATAGTTAACATCCTCTACACACAGACTTCATAAGCGTCATCGTCCTCATTGTCATTGCATTTATTCGACTCTGCACTTACCGCTGCTAACTCTGCCATAGCCTCAGTTTGCCTGTCCTCATAATCACTTTCATCATAGTCACCGTCAGGCTTATAAGCATAGGCTTCTATAATTGTTCTAAGCAAGCTACTAGAGCCTGCATCAATGCTGTCTGGAGCAATAAAAGGAACGGCTTGATAATTGGCTTGCGAGACTGCTACGTGTTCTGTTGCCAGATGCTGACGAATAGCTGCCAGTAAATGTGACTTTGCTTGATTGTCAGTATTGGGATATTTTTCTTGGTCAATAATTGCTGATAACGCTCAGATTTTGCTGTGAGGCTGGCATTAAATGCGCGTCCTTGTGCTTGGCTCTGTGCACTATCGGCGGTACTAAAATCAATCATACTTTTTGATGCCGCAGTCGACGATACCGCTGGGCTTGATTGACAGCCCAAAAGAGCCAGAGACGTAGTGCCAACCAGCAAGGCGATAGACGTCAATTTACCTACCTGAGATACATGGTCGTTATATTGATAGACGAATGATGACTCGTCATCTCAGAGTAGCGCTGTCGATTATGATTATTAATATGATTTGATGACATAGTAATCTCTTTGTATAAATAGCCAGTCTATAATTAGTACATTAGTACCGTTATTTATATCACAATGCGTTACAATTTAGTAAAATTAGAACCTATTTATTAAGAAAATACTTAGATTTTTTTTACAAAACAACTTTCTCACTATGGCTTTCTCGCTCAAGTAAAAAGGACTTTACAATGCCAACCTCGATATCAAAAAACAACATACGCACTGCTGACAATAATCCTCAAAGTAGAGCAAATATTAAAGCGGCTATTTTGTTAATCAGTAGCACATTTTTAGTATCACTATCTGCTCACGCGCTTGAGCCGACAACCAATCAATCAACTACTATCAACCAAACATCGATTAACACTAGCGCCATCAATCTCGCGATTATGGCTGATAATCCTACTGTAATATCTGAAACTCAGCGTGTGACAAGAGCCAAAACCACTACCCTCACTTCCACGATTAACAATGCCAATGCCGATCAAGCCATCTATTCTGAAGATGCGATTCACCACCCTGTTTGGGCAAAAAACGGCATGGTCGCCACCCAAGAAGCCCTCGCCTCTGATATTGGACTCAAGATTTTAAAAGACGGTGGTAATGCGGTTGATGCTGGAGTCGCCGTTGGCTTTGCCTTAGCAGTAACTTTGCCGCGCGCAGGCAACATTGGCGGTGGTGGATTTATGATGATTTATGATGCCAAGCAAGGCAAAACGGTGGCACTCGATTACCGTGAAAAAGCACCGAGTAGCGCCTCGCGTGATATGTATCTCGATGAGGATGGCAATGCGGTCAGCGACTTGTCTCGTTATCACGGTCTAGCAGTTGGCGTACCGGGAACGGTCGCAGGATTACTTAAAGCATTAGAAGATCATGGCACCATGAGCCGAGGACAAGTGATGGCACCAGCGATTGCACTGGCTGAGGACGGTATAGAAGTCACAGCAGGTCTGTCTGAGTCACTCACAGCATTAAGCGATCGCATGCAAAAATGGCCAAGCACCAAAAAGGTATTCTTTAAACATGATGGCAGCGCCTATCAACCCGGTGAGCGCTTAAAACAGCCTGAATTGGCAAAATCGCTTAAGCTGATTGCCGCAAAAGGCGCCGATGGATTCTATAAAGGAGAAACCGCAAGTAAGTTGGTCAAAGCGGTCAATGAGGCTGGCGGTAGCATGAGCTTACAGGATTTAGCCAACTATGAAGCCATAGCCCGCGAGCCAGTCAAAGGCGATTATCGTGGTTATGAGATTGTCTCGATGCCACCGCCGTCTTCTGGTGGTATTCATATTGTGCAAATTTTAAACATTTTGGAAGGTTATCCGCTAAAAGACTATGGGCAAAACAGTGCGCAAACCATTCATTTAATGGCTGAAGCAATGCAGTTGGCTTATGCGGATCGCTCAGAGTATTTAGGTGATTCTGACTTTATCGATGTGCCTGCCAGCGGTTTAGCTTCTCAGGCTTATGCGGATAAACTGCGCACCTTAATCAATCCAGACAAAGCCACGCCAGCGTCTACCATCAAAGCCAACAACCCTCTACCCTATGAGAGTGATCAGACCACGCATTTCTCTGTTGTCGATAAAGAGGGCAATGCGATAGCCAATACTTATACGCTGAACTTTTCTTATGGCACAGGTCTTGTCGCTGAAGGTACGGGGATATTGCTCAATAATGAAATGGATGATTTTTCTGCCAAACCGGGTGTGCCAAATGGTTATGGCTTAATCGGCGGTGATGCCAATGCCGTTGAAGCCAATAAACGCCCATTATCTTCTATGAGTCCGACACTGGTTTTTAAAGACAGTAAACCATATATCGTCACGGGTAGCCCTGGTGGTAGCCGCATCATTACCACTGTCACCCAAATAATCTCGAACGTCATCGATCATGATATGAATATCGCTGAGGCCACTCACGCACCGCGTATCCATGACCAATGGCTGCCTGATGAGATTCGGGTCGAAAAAGCACTGAATATTGATACGGTTAAAAAGCTTGAATCAATGGGTCATACGGTCAGTCCAAAATCAGCCATGGGCTCAACCCAGTCGATTATGATCACGCCAAATGGTGTCTACTACGGCTCGTCAGACCCACGTATCGTCGATGCGGCGGTGGTTGGATACTGATTTAACTTTTACTTGATATGTATAAATAAAAAATCTCTATCATAATAAAGAGCGTTTTTTTAATAGATATGAAAAGTATTGAAAGATACTATCAATACAACTTGATCTTGTTAAAGAAGTCATTGTCTAATAATAATTTCGGTCTGGCATTGACCTCTTTTAGACCCACCTTATGTTGCATCATAAGCTCTATGAGATTCATTTGATCGATGAGTATCAAACTGTGCGAATCCGTTGCATTGGCATATTCCTGCGCAGGCTTGGTAAAGCTTGTCGTAGTAATAAACAAGCCATGATGATTGGTTTTTTGTGGTGGATAAGCACCTATGAAGTTTCTCAAATCGCCATTAGATATATTATTCCCAGCACTATATAGTTTGGCTTGAATATAATAGTTATGCACCTCACCATCTGGGAAATCCTGAATAATCAGCCCGTCAATGCCATTGTCATTCGAGCGTCCAGTATGACGCGAGGTCAAATTACTCTCAGGACTTTCAATCTCTAAAGATCGTTCAATCATTTTTAGACAAAACCACTCAAACTGCAAAGGTGACAAGCTTTCAAGCTGCGCCATAATCATATCAGGCGTTACCTTGACAAAATCATTGCCCACAGTAGCATCTGCATAATTGTTCATAAACATAGACGTTCGGCGCTGAGTTTCTTCTATCAAATGATTAATAAGTGCATCGCCATTTTTACCATAAGCCGCAATATTGACTTTTTGCAGATCAGCAAAGGCTTTATTATCAAAACGGGTCAAGTTAGCAATATAATCACTATTTGGAATGCCTTCGTTAATGTATTGAGTAAAATTGCTTCCTGCTAACCAAAAATAGACTTTGCCAAACGGGTCTAAACGTATGATGTTTTTAGGCGTTACTTTTTCATCAAAAGTAATAAAATTAGCAAAATTCTGATTTAAATTGGGTACCAAGCTGAACTTGTCTTCTTTGACCAGCCCCATCGCGGACAAGCACAACAAAATTAGATCAACGATGTCATCATAACAAGGTGAGCCGTTATGACACTCATGGCGTATATCATAATTACTCATGTAATTGATTTCTTTATGATCATTGACAATTTGTGCTAACTTTTCAAACTCTCTATAAAATACCGTGCGACCAACGGTATTCCGCGTACTCAAATTTTTTATGGTTTGTATACCCGCATTTAACATGTAACCAAATGCGGGCAGCTTCGTAATGTTACTCATAATATTATCGTCTTTGTTTGATTACATGAATATTATTGTGTGAAATAAGGCGTCAAATAGGCTTTGTTTCGCAACAACTTAAGGACAAATGTTTATGCTACCAACTATTGAGACAAAACACAGCAAAATTTCACCTTTATAAATGAGAAAAACAAATCCTCTCACTCAGATTAAACCCTTTGAATCAGTGGCTGTCTACGGCAAATAATGCTATTATTGACGACCCCATTTAAAACGTATCAACATGGCTATCGAGGTCTTATTTACCTTTGAACATCCATATAAATAACGGATACACATCCTTTATTTATCGATAGCTTATTGCTTTTGATCGTACTAGTAAGAGTTCTATGGCATTTGTTCACCTTGGCATCCACAGCGAATATTCAATCACCGATCTATCGTGCGTATAAAGCCGCTTATCAAAGCGGCGGCGGCTGACCATCAGCGCGCGCTGGCATTGACCGATTTGTCCAATCTGTATGCCACGGTGAAGTTTTATCGTGCCTGCCTAGGTGCTGGTATCAAGCCCATTACGGCAGTGAAGTCATCATGGAAAATGAAGACACACGGCTCACCCTACTCGCGATGGACAACGAGGGCTATCAAAACATCACTCGTATCGTATCGCTTGGCTTTACCGAAGGGCGCGCCGACGATGCCAATCATGGTGTACCAGTCGTCAAGCGCAGTCATATTTTAGCGCATGCGGCAGGCGTGATTGTCTTATTCACTGAAAAATCGGACGTCGGTCAGGCATTGGTTGGATCTATGCCAGAAAAAGCCGATGAGCTGCTAATAGAATGGCAGGCGCAATTTGCTGATCGCTTATATTTTGCGATTAAGCGTACCAATCGCTCAGGTGAAGACGCCTTTATTAAAGCGGCTATTCACTCTGGCGCTAAGCATCATATTCCCATCATTGCGCATAATGACGTGCGCTTCTTAGAGCAGGATGATTTCGATGCTCACGAAACGGGTTTGTATCGCAGGCTCCTACGTACTTGCCGACCAAAATCGCCCGCAAACTTATTCCGATGCACAATACCTTAAAACCCAAGCGCAAATGCAGCAGTTATTTGCTGATATTCCGCAGGTTATTGACAATACTTTGCGCTTAGCAAGCCGCTGTAATGTGACGTTGACGCTTGGTATCAACGTCCTACCTGACTTTCCTGTGCCTGAAGGTGAGACGATTGAATCGTTTTTCCGTGCAGAATCAATACGGGGTCTGAATAATCGACTAGGTAAACTATTCCCGATCGAGAAACGTAGCGATAATTGGAGCGAGTTTCGCCAAAGATATGGACCGCTTAGAGTATGAACTAAAGGTGATTCTTTCAATGGGCTTTCCTGGTTACTTCCTCATCGTTATGGACTTTATCCGCTGGGCAAAAGCCAATGGCGTACCAGTCGGTCCTGGTCGTGGTTCTGGTGCAGGCTCGCTCGTTGCTTATTCGCTCAATATTACCGACCTCGACCCTATTCATTACGACTTATTATTTGAGCGATTTTTGAATCCCGAGCGTGTGTCCATGCCCGATTTCGATATTGACTTTTGTATTGAAGGTCGCGACCGCGTTATTGATTATGTGGCGCAAACCTATGGTCGTGAAGCAGTCTCGCAAATCATTACCTTTGGTACGATGGCAGCAAAAGCGGTGGTGCGTGACGTGGCACGTGCGCAAAGAAATCCTACTTCCTTGCCAGCAAAATGTCGAAACTTATTCCCAAAACACCGGGGATTACTTTAAGCCAAGCGCTTGAACAAGAGCCGCAGCTCAAAGACTTAATCTCCAATCCTGACAATATGGATTACGAAGATGCCACTGAAGTGTGGGAAATGGCGATTAAGCTTGAAGGTATTTGCCGGAACGTGGGTAAACATGCGGGTGGCGTATTGATTGCGCCGCACAGAATCACAGATTTTAGCGCGATTTATTGTGATGATGAAGGTCACCGTGTCAGCCAGTTTGATAAAGATGACGTTGAAGCCGTTGGGCTAGTAAAATTTGACTTCTTGGGTCTACGTAACTTGACCGTGATTGATGCCGCGGTCAGAAATATCAATCTGCGCCGTGCCAAAGAAGGCAAAGATGCGTTGGTATTAGAAGACCTACCATTAGATGATAAAAAAGCCTACAAGCTCTTGCAAGATGCCAAGACCACTGCCGTCTTTCAGTTAGAAAGTATGGGTATGAAAAAGTATCTGGCGAAATTACAACCGACCAACATCGAAGATGTGATCGCCATGTGTGCGCTTTATCGCCCAGGCCCGCTGGACGCTGGCATGGTAGAGATGTATATCGACCGCAAACATGGTCGTGAGGAAGTCATTTATGATCATCCCATCTTGAGCCGATTTTAAAAATACAATGGCGTTATTGTCTATCAAGAACAGGTCATGCAAATCTCGCAGGTCATGGCAGGCTACAGCTTGGGCGGCGCAGATATGCTTCGCCGTGCCATGGGTAAAAAGAAACCTGAAGAAATGGCTAAGCAGCGCGATATCTTTATTACTGGTGCAACAGAGCAAGGTATTGATGAAGCAACGTCAGGCGGTGTGTTTGATTTGATGGAGAAGTTTGCCGGTTACGGCTTTAACCGCTCGCATTCGGCTGCTTATGGTGTACTCGCTTATCAGACCGCGTATCTAAAGCAATACTATCCTGCTGAGTTTATGGCAGCCGTACTCACATCAGATATGAACAACACTGACAACGTGGTGTTCTTTATCAATGATTGCCGTGAAAACTTTGATTTAACCGTTGTTAATCCATCGGTAAATCGCAGTGAGTGGCATTTTGTTGCCGATACCCCAACCAATATCATTTATGGCTTGGGTGCGATTAAAGGCGTTGGTGAAGGTGCGGTTGAGTCTATCGTTGATGCACGCCGCCGTGAAGGTCCGTTTAAAGATCTCTATGATTTTTGCCGCCGTGTAGATATTAAAAAGGTCAATAAACGCACTTTAGAGGGACTGATAAACGCGGGATGTTTTGATGACTTTGCAGCTACCCTGCGACCAGATTTACCAGCCGATGAAGCGTACGAGATTCGCGGCGCATTAATGAGTCAGCTGCCAAGTGCCGTACAAGCGGCTGAACAAGACCGTCAAAACCGCGAAATCGGCATGATGGATTTGTTTGGTGAAATGGATGGTGTCGTTGCCGCGCCACCACTGGTCATGACGCCAGAGCTGATTTGGGGTGATAAGCACCGTTTAAAAGCAGAAAAGAACACGTTAGGATTGTATTTGACGGGTCATCCAATCAATGAATACTTGGATGAGTTAAAACGCTATACCTCAGGCACTCGTCTCGATAAACTGACTGACACGGGCTATAACGGTAGCTGTTATTTCGCCGGATTGATTATTGATATTGCCAACTTTGGTAATCGCAATGTCATTATCTTAGATGACGGCACTTCAAGGCTGGAAGTAAGCTGCTATGCCGAGCGTTTCAATCGTGTCAAAGAACAGTTGAAAATTGATGAAGTCGTCATCATCAAAGGCAGCATTCGTGAGCGTGATGGGCGTTTATTTGCCCGTCTTGATAGTGCCATGAGCATGGTCGATGCGCGCCTAAGATGGATGAAAAAAATCAGTATTAAAATTCATGGCAGCGATATCAATCTGCTGACGCGACTGCAACCGTTACTCAAGTCTGCACAAGCCAGCATTATTCCAGCACCAAAACTGTCTCATGACAACGAGCAAGACGAGCAAAATGGCAGCTTTAATGGCTACGATGCTGCGATGGGCGGAAGTTTGTATGATGAAAATGGCAATGATTTATTGGCACTAGAAAATGACATAAATCAAAATAATGCTAATCAAAGCTATGTGAACAATGCTTTGAGCAATACTGACGCCTCCATTAATGATAATTGTCTGCCACTGGGACTGAGCATTTATGAGGAATTTGGCATCGCTAACGTAGGACTATCTGAGCACTGGCGCATCTATCCCAACGATGACAACTTACAGCAATTAAAGAATATGGTTAGTGAAGACAATTTACATTTCCATTATAGCTAGGGCGTATCCTCATTTTAAAAATGGTGATAAAAATGAGATAAATTGCCGTCAAACAAGGAAGATAGCGATGTTAATATCGAGATATTGATAAGCTATTCGACGATGTTTAACAAAATTTAGCCATGTTTAGCCCATTTAGAGAGTAATTGATTGAAATGAGGACACGCCCTAACACCTGAAGAACATTGACGTATTTATTACAAACCCTTTACCGTTTTGACTTTTAGAATTGGACATAAAACCATGGATGAAACCCCAAATAAAAATATGGCTCACCAAGCTGAAGAAATCATTAATCATGAGCAATTTGAAGACATGCGTGATTTATTAGAAAAGACTTTGCTGACTTGATACAAGTGTATATCACTGATAGTCAGCAGCGAGTAAGTGCGCTGCGAGTCGCTCAGCAAGAAAATGACAATGCCAATGGTTTTGAGGTTGCTCATGCGTTAAAAGGGGCCAGCGCCAACTTGGGCACGACCCAATTAATGAACTTGAGCAGCCAGTTACAAGAGCGCTGCCGCGAGCGTCTTATCAGCGAGCAAGCGGCACTGATTGAAAATATCGCCGTCGCATTGCAACGCGCAGAACAAGAAATCAATCTAAGACTGGGGTTGTAATGAGTAATGATTCTACCCCTATATTAGCAGCATCTACTGTCCATCATACAGTGAGCGACTATTTGTCTTGTGTGCAAATCGTCATGGTTAATACCACTTTGCCTGCCAATATTGGCTCAGCAGCGCGCGCTATGCACACAATGGGCTTGTCTCGTTTGACGGTTGTCGATCCCAAGCTACCAATTGATGAAACCAGTGTGTCTCATGCAGCAGGTGGCAGCGAGCTGCTATCATCAGCCATCATAGCACCTACTTTAGAATCTGCTATTGCGGATTGCCAGCTGGTATTTGCTGCCAGCAGTCGCAGTCGTCATTTGCCCCGCCCTGTCGTGACACCCACGCAAGCTGCTAAGATTATGTTTGATTTTATCGATAAACAGTCGGTGTCGAGCAAAGACGATAGCAATGCTGATACCCTATCGGCTGTTACTGCTAGTAAACCAAATATCGCTATCCTATTTGGGCGTGAAGATCGTGGATTAACCAATGAAGAATTGGCTTATGCCGATTATCATATCCAAATCGATGCCAACCCTGCTTATCCTGTACTCAATGTCGCGTCAGCCGTGCAAGTAATCGCTAGCTTTATTTTTGCTTACGCGCAATCACACACTCAGACAGCGGATAGTTTAGATACTGCTTTGAGCACCACTACTCAGCCAATACTCGATGTACATTTACGTCAGCAATGGGATGAACCCGCCATTACCCAGCAGCAATTGCAACAGCTGACTCATCGCACCACTGAACTGATGGTTCAACGAGGTTTAGCCGATAGCGAAAACTTGAAGTCTTTACCATCGCGACTGTCACGACTGGGCTCACGCCTACAGCTTGATCAAAAAGAGTATCAGCTACTCAGTGCTTTGATTGCCAAACTTGCAAAAGACTAAAGCTTTTAATATGCCAGGTTTCTGGCGTTGAGTTGCTATTGCAATAACAGCAGTAGCATTTACAAATGCTATGATTTTAAAAATGATATGATTCAATAATAAAAAGGAATTGATGATGAATTGGAACGTTTATTTGTCTGGAGAAATACACACCGACTGGCGACAAAAAATCATGCAAGGCGCGAAAGACCAAGGTTTAGATATTACCTTTACCTCAGCAGTCACTGAACATGAAGCCAGCGATGCCGCCGGTGACGTACTCGGTAAAAATGACAATGGGTTCTGGCGCGACCATCAGTCATCAAAAGTTAATGCGATTCGCACCAAAAACATGATTCAAAAGTGCGACATTGCTATTATTCGTTTTGGTGATAAATATAAACAGTGGAACGCTGCATTCGATGCTGGCTACTGCGCGGCTTTAAGCAAGCCGTACATTACCCTTCATGCTGAAGATATTATTCATCCGTTAAAAGAAGTCGATGCGGCGGCAATGGCTTGGGCGCAACGCCAGAGCAAGTTGTCGAGCTGCTAAAATATGTTGTCAGTGATAGCTAAATCATAAATAATTGCCTATAGATAAATTGTCAATGACTGGCATTTTATCTGTCAGTCGTCTGTTTTTATTTATCGCTCATCGCTATATTTTGTGCGGCAAAGCTGCTATAACTAAATTGATTGTAATCAAAAATACGATAGGACAATTTATGTCATTGCCAACGGCCTTATTCAAATCACTTTCACGCATCAAAAAAGACCTAAAAGAAGATATCGATGCGGTATTTAACCGTGATCCTGCTGCACGTAATAGTCTGGAAGTCATCTTGACTTATCCTGGCATCCACGCGCTCGTCCTACATCGCGGTGCCCATTATCTGTGGCAAAACGAGCAAAAACTGGCGGCGCGAGTAATTTCTTATGGCTCACGCATCATCACAGGTATTGAGATACACCCTGCTGCTAAAATCGGTCGACGGTTTTTTATTGACCATGGTATGGGCATTGTCATCGGCGAAACGGCAGAGATTGGCAATGATGTGACGCTTTATCACGGGGTCACGCTTGGCGGCGTCTCTTGGAATAATGGCAAGCGCCACCCTACTTTGGAAGATGGGGTTATCGTTGGTGCTGGTGCTAAAGTATTGGGGCCATTTACTGTCGGTAAAGGCGCTAAAATTGGCTCAAATGCCGTCGTAGTAAAGGCAGTACCAGCAGGTGCGACCATGGTCGGCAGCGCCGCTCGGATGATATCAGACCATCACGACGAAAAAGGCAATCCGATTGTTAAAAAGTCGATGATGCCAAGCAACAAGAAAAAGTAGCGCAAGCTGCTTCTACAGATAATGGCATAGATAAAAAGGCAGTAGATGAAAAAGCCACCAACCGCTCAGTACGCGAAACTGCTTTTCAAGCTTATGGTATCGATCCAACCTCACAAGATCCTGTGGCTGAAGCTTTTGCTAAAATGCTAGAGCATATTCAACAATCAGAAAATCGCTTAGATCAATTACAAGCAGCGATGTGCAAAATCGATCCTGACTTTTGTAAAAAAGAATATGATAAATTATGCTTAGAGGATATCGATGTGATTGGTCGTGCCGATATAGATGAAATAGGCGCTGAGCAGAAGTAACCTTCTATTCTAGCTGTCGTCGATACTGAATGAAAAGAGGCTAAACAGCCTCTTTTTCTATTTTAACCAATTGATAAACAACGCTTTACTGACTAGCTATTTAACAGACAATATTTAACAGACAATATTTATAAAAAAGATGAGTCAGGCTGCGTCAAAAACGCTATTTCTTCGCTACTTGAAACCCGTCCTAAAATGTCATTACGATGCGGATAACGACCAAAACGATCGATAATCACTTTATGTTTAAGCTCAGCATCCACGGTATCTGCATTGGTATATTGCTTAAATAGCTTTTCTGCTTGCTGATGAATCAGTTTTGATTCGCTGTGCATATAAGGCATCAATAAAAACTTACGCTCATTTATAGTTTCAAGCGCCTCTAATGCACCGGCAGCCACCGCCTCTTGCGCGAGCGCGAGACTCATCGCATCTTGGGCAAAAGCCGCTGGCGTATCACGGTAAATATTGCGTGAAAATTGATCCAATATAATTTTCTGCTAAACGCCCTTTTATGCTGCTTCGCCATGTATAAAATTCTACGGCGGCGGCTTGCTCAAGTATATCGCTGTATCGCTCTATTAATAATTGATCAAACGCTATGTCTTTCTCAAAAAATTTCTCACTACCCACCTCATCAAAACAGAAATTTAATATGTCGTTGTACATTATTTCCTCACTACATTATTTAAAACAGTCAGCCGAAAACATTATTTGAAGCTATCATTCAAGAACATAAAGCATTCACTTTTGGTTTCATAATCACTAAGGAGTATTCAACAATTCTGTCCTATACTCTTTCATTATTCATAACTAAAAAAACAGGAAAACTCATGGCTCGTTTACAAGATAAAGTTATTATTATCACTGGTGCCGCCCAAGGCATGGGCGAGACTCATGCACGTTTGTGTATGCAAGAAGGTGCTAAAGTCGTCTTGACCGATATTAATTCTGATAAAGGCGACGCATTAGCAAAAGATCTTGGCGATAGCGCTCTATTTATTAAGCATGACGTTACTAGTGAAGAAGATTGGACGCAAGTCGTTGAGCAGACTGAAGCGCGTTTTGGACGTATTGACGTCTTGGTCAATAATGCAGGTATCACTACGCACAAATCTTTTAGATACGTCAGTAGAAGCGTATCGCAAGATTCTAGAGATTAATCAGGTGTCGGTCTTTTTAGGTATGAAAGCAGTCATTCCAACGATGAAAGCCGCCAAACAAGGTTCTATCATCAATATCTCATCGATTAATGGTTTGGTTGGCGGCGCTATCGGCTATACCGATTCTAAGTTTGCGGTACGCGGTATGACCAAAGCGGCAGCATTAGAGTGTGCCCCTCATGGCATTCGCGTGAACTCCATTCATCCAGGCGTCATCGCCACACCGATGATTATGCAAGGCGATACCAAAGATGCGGTTGAAGCATTTGCCAAAACTATTCCGATGAGACGTGTTGCTCAGCCCGAAGAAGTCAGCGGCATGGTGTTGTTTTTAGCCTCTGATGACTCAAGCTACTCGACGGGGTCAGAGTTTGTCGTTGATGGTGGTTTGACCGCACAGTAGGCGTAATAGTTAAACTTTTTAAATGTGATATAGGCTGGGCATTTTGCTCAGCTTCTATTTTGAGAGGTTTTAAGAAAAATACTAGAGCGTGTCTTCAATAACTTTTATTTATTTAGAATAGCATCTTGGCTGCTTCATGTGACCTTTTAAAAAATGATCTTTAATCAACTCCTACCCCTGCTCTTTCATGCGCTTTGAATGGGTAACGATCTGCCATTACAATCCAATTAGACTCTTCAAAGTCCTTATTTTTGCTTAGGCTATTTTCATCAGAAACACCTTCTATCAATGGCGTTTCTATCAATAGAATATCGATATCCATCGTAACTTTTTTTATTGGCGTCTGAGCTTCTGTTAGACGCTGTCTATGACAGTCTCCTTCAAGATCTTTAAAAACCTGCTGTAACTGTTGCAGTGTCATTGGCTCTACCAAACGCAGATAAACGCACTGATTGGTATAATCGGGCTTTGGTTGCGCTTCGGTCGATGTAAAGTCAGGATTTTCAAACGCAGTAGATAACTGTATTTCCCCTAGCGCCGCTAGATCTTTTCGGACAAGCGGCAGATAATGCTCAGATTGATAATTACTGCCTAAAGCCAATAATACTGCCGTCACAGACTGCGTTTGCAACTGTTCAGGCGTCTGCTTTTTTAGTGTTTCAAGACTCAAATCAGCCAAATTTTTATGCATATTATGCATCATCGTCCTTGCTTACAACTGGCTTATTTTCAATGACCGTTGCATAACGCGTGATCTGTACCCCAACCGCATCGGCTTGCTTTATAGCAGTGGGCTTAGCAATGCTTAAAGTGATTTTATGACAGCTATATTTGGCAAGCAACTTATCAGCGATTTGCCCCGCTAAATGCTCTAGCAACTGCGCTTTAATCGCTTGGCACCATGCGCTCACATCATCGCAAACCGCTTTATAATTCAGCGCATCATTGACATCATCTGAGATAGCCGCACGGCTGATATCTGTTTCAAGTGCTATATCAATCAGCAGCGGCTGCGTGATTGCGCGCTCCCACGCGTAAACACCGATGACTGCTTCTACTGTCAAGCCTTTAACGAATACTACATCAGATTCGGTATGAAACATGCTCTCATCCTTGTTTGCTAAATTTTAATTAGATTTTGAACTCAGGTTTTTTAATTGGTTTTCTGCAACGCCTCTTCACGCAAACGCGCGGCTTTTAGCGCTTTACTAGGGCGATGACGCCATAAGTCAATGCTGAATAATAACAGACCAAACCAAATCAGACCAAACACTGCAAGACGTTGTAAATCAATGGCTCGTTATAATAGAACACCGCTAAGAAGAAGATAAAGGTCGGCGTCAGATAATTCATAAAACTTAAAATGCTATAAGCAACGAGCTTGGTAGATTTATTAAACAATAATAGCGGTATCAAGGTAATCGGCCCTGCGATCATTAGTAGCCAAATATTGGGACTAAACCAAAAACTCAATTGACTACTGACCACATCTGCTTGCCAGAACCACCATAAGCAAATCGGCACCAACATCGTTGTTTCGAAACATAGCATCGACAGCTGTCAAAGGCGTCTGCCGTTGAATGGTGCCATAAGTACTAAAACTAAAGGCTAAAATCAGTGATATCCATGGCAAGCTACCAATCATAACTACTTGAATGACCACGGATAATAAGGCGAAACCAATAGCAACCCATTGCAGCCTACGTAAGCGCTCTTTGAATAAAATCATCGATAGCGCAACGCCTACCAATGGTCCGATAAAATACCCCAAACTGGCTTCGAGAATACGGTCGTGATTGACGGCCCATACATAAGTGAGCCAGTTGGTGGCAATAATCAAACCCGATATAAATGAGAACGCGATCCATCTCGGATTTTTCTTTAAGGTATCAATCCACTGCCAGCGCTTGGTGAATACCAACACGATAAGCAAGCAAGCAAACGTCCAAATAATACGGTGACCGATAATTTCGGTCGCATCGTAGGCGGCCAATTGTTTAAAATATAATGGAAACCCACCCCAGATAAAAAAGGCAATGAGGGCGGTGATGATGCCACGTCTGGTTGTTTTAATGGGCGTAACTGGTTTTTTGATGACGTTTTGGGTGGTCATAGTACAGTACAACTTTTTAGAGCAAAGCGCACTCTTGCCCCATATTAATTTCTATATCAATTCAATGGCAAAAGCGCAGGGTCACTACAGATAGGATACAAGTTAAAAAGCAATGCGCTCATGCCAATATAGGCATCAACACATTGCTAACGATAACAACTTTAAAAACAACATTTACATCAAGGCTAACGAGTAACTTTTTAGACTTTATGGAATGCTGTAGCCAGCATTTTACAATTCAGTACTTTAAAGCTCAGTGTTGCAAAAGCCAATAATACTATTCAGCAAGTTAATAGAGTTTGTGGTATTAAACCGCAGCATTATCAACTTTAATAGACATTCCAATGTGATTGGCAAGCTCTGCAAATCCTGGGAAACTAGTATTGACGGTCTCAACGCCTTCAATAGTAATTTGCTTGGATGCACGTAAGCTGGCAATGGCAAAACTCATGGCAATGCGATGATCATGGTGCGAGGTAATGTGACCGCCACCAAAGACAGGCTGGCTATTATTGATATTGCTATTTTGACCCTCAATACCTTCGCCTTCAATGCCCTTACCTTCAATAATCAAACCATCATCTGTCACAGTACAATCAATACCCAGTGTTTGTAATCCTTCTGCCATGACTGCAATACGATCAGACTCTTTTACGCGCAGCTCTTTGGCACCAGTCAACACCGTACGACCTTGCGCACAGCTGGCAGCAATGAACAATACTGGGAATTCGTCAATCGCTAATGGCACTAAATGCTCTGGGATTTCAATACCTTTTAGGCTTGAGCTACGAATAGTGATATCAGCGTGGCACGCCGACATGTGTCTCATTACTTAAGCTGATATCTGCTTGCATTAATTTTAAGATATCGATAATGCCCGTGCGTGTCGGATTAATACCTACTTGCGTCAAGGTCAGCTCGCTATTTTGGCTGATCGCAGCAGCGACCATAAAAAATGCCGCAGAGGATATATCAGCAGGGACAGCGATATCACCACCTGTGAGTTTACCACCGCCCTCAACACTAATGCGGTTGCCATCGACCGTTACTGGATAACCAAAAGCTGAAAGCATACGCTCGGTATGGTCACGACTGACTTCCGGCTGGGTAACGGTTGTGGTGCCTTCTGCCCAAAGTCCAGCCAACAATAAGCAAGATTTAATCTGCGCAGAAGCCACAGGCATCTCATAATCGATACCTTGTAATGGCTTACCGATAGTCGCTCGACCAGTGATACTAAGTGGCGCCGTACCACTATGACCCGTACTTTGAATGACTGCACCCATCTCGCGTAAAGGTGCGGCTACACGCTCCATTGGACGCTTGTTCAGGCTGGTATCGCCTGTCAACACGCTGTCAAATGATTGCGCCGCTAAGATACCAGCCAGCAGGCGCATGCTAGTACCTGAGTTGCCCATATACAATGGTGTTTTACTCGGTTTCAGACCGTTCATACCCACGCCATGAATGGTCAATTTGCCGTTATCAGGCCCTTCAATGGTCACGCCCATATCACGGAATGCTTGCAAGGTGGCAAGCGCATCTTCCCCTTCCAAAAATCCAGTGACATTGGTCACGCCTGTCGCAAGGCTGCCCAGCATAATGCTGCGGTGGGAGATAGACTTGTCACCAGGAATGGCAATAGTGCCCAATACCGTATTGCTAGGAGTAATATTATAAGAAGCTGACATGGCAGAAGTATCCGTATAAGGGGTGCTGGCTAACATATGGCCAAAATGTCGCCGTGCGGCTTGCGCGCGGCCCAAAAGTCCCATCAGGGCGGTTGAATCTTTATCGATGATAAGCTGACGCATGGTCTGTAGGTAAACGCCATACTCATCAAGGGCGCTAACAATCGCGCTTTCGTTGGCAAAAATATATCATGCCACATTTTAGGGTCACTGGCAGCGATACGGCTAAAGTCACGAAAGCCGCCCGCTGCATAGCGGAACATATCTAAATTGTCATCATGGCTCGCCAATTGCTCAACCAAATTGAAGGCAAGCAGATGTGGCAAATGACTGGTGTGCGCCAATATGCGATCATGGTGTTCCGCATCCATTGACATAACGTTTGCACCCACCGCTTCCCATAACTGCCGCAGCTTGGTAATCGCTACATTGCTTGTAGTAGGTAGCTCACAAATAATGACACTATGATTCACAAACAATGTGGCGCGTCTGGCATGATATCCTGAATTCTCAGCACCCGCAATCGGATGCGCTGGAACAAGACCTATAGGCAATGAGCCAAAGACGGCTTTGGCAGCGTCAATGATATTGACCTTGGTGCTACAAACATCCGTCAGGATGCAATCAGTGGCAAGTTGTCCGTTATCCATCGCTGCTTTGATATCGATAAATACGGTTTGCACCGCTTGTACTGGTACGGCGATAACAATCAAATCACTACCAAACACTACTTCGCTTAAAACAGCACTACCAGCGTCTAATAAGCCGTGCTGAATAGCTTCGTCGATGCTTGGTGTATGTCTATCAACCGCCACCAAGCGCTCACTCAAACCATTGTCTTTAATGGCTTGGGCAAGGCTCGCACCGATAAGCCCTAGACCAATCACACAAATCTGTTTAAATAACGGCGGCTGAGTATTCATACACTGCATATTATTGTTTTGATTGCTTATATTGTTTTGCTGGCGACTCACGGCTTTTCTCGTTAAACAAACTAGCATCAGAATGACTAAAACAAGCCGACGCTAGTGTCATAAAAATGATTAATAAATTATTTACTTATCCAAAACGACCTAACATACTTCTTATCAATTATCAGTCAAGATTGAGCGCAGTGTATCAATCAGGCGCATATTTTCTTCTGCCACCCCTACTGTGATACGCAGCCAATGCGGTAAGCCATAGCTCTCTAATGGACGGACGATAACACCCTGCTCTAGCAATGCTTGATGAATAGAAGCAGCGGTGATGTCTTCCATCTCAACGGCTATTTCTACCATAATAAAGTTGGCATGCGACTTAATGAAACCCAACCCTAACGCATCAAACTGCTTTCTAACCAGCGCATTTGCTCATCATTCATCAAACGAGTTTTTTCAATAAAGTCTGAGTCAGCAAGTGCAGCAGGCGCGCAGCAGCTAAAGCCACCCTACTCACGTTAAATGGCTGACGAATGCGATTGAGTAAGTCCGCTACACCACGATCTAAGCGCATACCCAACACGTAAACCCGCCAGTCCATAAGCTTTGGAAAAAGTGCGCACGATGACGACATTATCAAATTCATCTAACAACGCCCGATTATTACTCTCAGGGCTATATTCGATATACGCCTCATCTAATACCACCAATACCGAGCTTGGTATGCTAGCCATAAATGCTCGTAACTCTTGAGGTTCAAGCTGTGTGCCAGTTGGATTATTAGGATTGGCGATAAAGACTATTTTAGTATTGGGGTTGTCTTGAACCGCTTGACTCATCGCTTTTAGATCATGACCAAAGCGATGTGCAGGCACTTCTATACCTGTCGCCCCTTGTATTTTAGCCAACATCGGATAAACGATAAAGGCATATTGACTGTAAACGATAGCATCGTCAGCACCAGCAAAACTACGCGCTAAAATATCAAGCAAATCGTCAGAGCCATTACCCAAAGTAATCTGCTCGACACTGACATCATTGAAGTCAGCCAGTGCTTGTTTTAGATAGTAACCGTTGCCATCAGGATAACGTGCCAACTGACCCAATTGCTCAGTAATCGCTAGCGTGACGTGCGGTGAGCAGCCTCTTGGGTTTTCATTACTGGCAAGTTTTACCACATCTGAGACGCCATACTCACGCGTCAACTCTTCAATCGGCTTGCCCGTTTGATAAGGCACCAGCTCTAAAATACTATCGTAGGCAGGTACAAGCGGTGATAAATTTGACTCTACTGAATGAGATGACGGCATGATTTATCCTTAGATATGATTTTGGCAAGTGATGTGACCCATTCGGCGTTATATCGTTGGTTCAATTTCAAAGCGAGTCAAGGGTAACCAAGGCAACCGAGTGCAGATGATTATGTGATGCTTCACGCGAGGTAAACGCCATGACTCTTTTACAGTAGAGGGACTATAGCACTGCTTTTGGATAAGAACCTAGAACGCGCACATCTTTTACCAATGGACGGATATCAGCGATAGCAGCGCTGACGTTTGGCTCGTCAATATGACCATTCATGTCGATGAAAAACACGTATGCCCACTTATTCGGACGCTCAGGACGGGTTTCGATACTGGTCATCGACACGCCATGATAAGACAAAGGCTTCAAAATCTCGATCAATGCGCCCGCTTTGTCATGTGCTGATACGACGATAGACGTTTTATCCTGACCTGATGGCGCAATCGCTTCGTGACCGATGATAAGGAATCGCGTGGTATTGCTCGGGTTGTCTTCGATATTTGAATATAGCTTATGCAAGCCATATTCTGCAGCAGCCACATCACCGGCGATTGCTGCTGAATGCCATTCATTTTTCAAGCGGCGGGCAGCTTCGCCATTGCTCGATACCGCCACGCGCTCGACATTCGGGTAATTGACATCGAGCCAATGACGACACTGCGCTAGTGACTGCTGATGCGAGTAAATACGGCTTAAACCATCAAGTTTGGTATGTTCTGCGACCAAGAAATTCTGATGAATCGGCAGCTCAACTTCTCCAATTATCTTTAAGGTGGAGGAAAGAAAACCATCTAACGTATGGTTGACCACACCCTCAGACGAGTTTTCACTGGCACCACACCATACATCGCTGTGCCTGCTTCAACTTCACGGAATACATCAGTGATGGTGGTCATTGGTACGGTATCAGCGGCTTTACCGAAATGCTTGAGCGCAGCAGCATGAGTAAAAGTACCTACTGGTCCCAAGAAAGCAATGCGCTGCGGTGCTTCTAAGTCAAGGCAGACCGACATAATTTCACGGAACAACCGCGCCATTTTTGTCATCAGCGATCGGACCTGTGTTGCGTTCCATCACCGCTTTTAGCACTTGCGCTTCACGCTCAGGGCGATAAAAAATAGGATTGCTATTGTCGGCAGTCGGGTTATTGACAATGTGTTGTTTTTCTTTACTGCGGCCACTTGCTGAGCCAACTTGGCACGGTTATTAATCAATGTCTGGATTTCGCAGTCTACTGTATCAATACTTTGGCGAATATCGTCCAAAAATGCTTTTTCAGTTGCAGTATCGTTAGCCCCTGCGATGGCTTGATTTAGCTTATCCATGTTTTTGCTCTGATGACTGCTCACTCATTACCGCCTATTTTTCTAAAATTATTACTGAGTTTACTAGTTAGGTACTGCTTTTTAACTTTGAAGGCTTCAAGTATTTCTAATTATCGACAACCAATCATTTCATTATTGAATCAGCACTCAATGACGGTCAAAGGTGCAAGCATACTAGCAATGATATTCGATAGGAATCACACTAAATAGCAGGCAGCCTCTCAAAAGCACCCTGCACGGCGAGCGCTATCGTCTACTATTGCCGTATGTTAGTACACACACCAGCATGCAAATGTAGCAGCCAGATCGCTGACCCGCTCTACTATAACAAAAACTATCGACAGTGCCCATGTGTAAATGCGCGTAAATTCGTCAATATTGGCAAACAGAGGCAATATGGCAGCGATGCACGGCAAAACTATGAAGGAACATCCACTCAAAACTATGTTACAGTCTAAAACTGATAGCAAATAGCACTATAAAGTAGAAAATTACCACGTAACTGAACACAATCTGTTTTTGATCAAAAAGGATATCTGATGAGCGCATTACAACAGCTTCGTACCATGACCACCATTGTCGCTGATACTGGTGACCTTGCCGCCATTGCGCGCTTAAAACCTATCGATGCGACCACCAATCCAAGCCTCATTACCAAAGCACTCCTCCATCCTGACAACCAAGGCATGCTGTCAGAAACCATGAGTCGTCATAATGGCAATATAGATGCAGTGATTGACGCGCTGACCATTCAGGTTGGCTGTGATATTTTAGAGCTTATTCAAGGCCGCGTCTCTACCGAAGTGGATGCTCGTTTGTCTTATGACACTCAGGCGACGATTGATAAAGCCTTAGTATTTATGGAAGCTTACCAAAAAGCAGGGGTTAACTCAGAGCGCGTATTAATTAAAATGGCCGCGACATGGCAAGGGATTGAGGCAGCACGCTATCTTGAAACCCAAAATATTCACTGCAATTTAACGTTGTTATTTGGACAGCATCAAGCAATTGCCTGTGCCGATGCAGGTGTGACATTGATATCGCCTTTCGTTGGTCGTATTTTAGACTGGCAAAAACGCCAACAAAATCGTCAAAACGTGCCCGCTTCTGATGATATGGGCGTGCAGTCTGTAAAGCGCATTTATCAATACTACAAGCAGCATAACTATAATACGCAAGTGATGGGCGCAAGCTTTCGCTCGACTGAACAGATATTAGCGCTAGCAGGGTGTGATCTATTGACCATCGCGCCTGACCTTATCGACGCGCTGGCAGCGATGGATACTGAGGTGATACAGCAACTGTCACCTAGCATGTCATTAGATGTAGCCGACATGAAACGCGTGAGTCTAACGCGAGAGGAATATAGTAGCGCCTATCAACAAGACACGGTTACACAAGATTTATTACCAAAAGGTATCGACGGCTTTATTGGTGCTCGTGATGAGCTTGCTCAGATGTTAGCAGCGATGCGTCATTGATATGAGCGTCGAGCGTTATAAACAGTGATGAGTATGATCAACATTTTACAAACCTCAGTCGCAGGTTATAAAAGAAATTTGCCTGCTAATAGTAAGTTGGCTATCATGGCTCACTTCTCACAACAAGAAGCAAGGCTTGATTATGAAACGGCTATCAGTGTTATTAGTGGGTGGTGTTCTAGCAGTCAGCACGCATGCAGTGAACTGGTCAAAAATATCAGAAAGTCCTACTGGATCAATTTTTAGCTTAGACTTGGACTCTATTGAAAGCTCCGACATCAATATCATAGACGAAAAAAATGTCGAAAACATCACCGTATCTATCCGCAGAACATACCCTGCACAAAAAGATGAAACAAAAGTAGATAAGGAAGGTAAAGAAAAAGCGATTCATCATAGCGATCAGCAATTGCTCATCTCTTGTAAAGACGCCAGTTACTATAAACGCGCTTACGTTAACTATGATGCCAATAATAAGGTATTAGAATCTTGGCAATCAGAAAAACCCATATTAACCACCAAAGATTTTAAGATAACCAAGCCAAAAACGATTAGTCGTATGCTAATAGAACAGGCGTGTAAAACTTACCTTACCAGCAAGACAAGTAACGTACGTTAAGACAAAGCAAATACAGGCAATTAAAAAAGCGCGCTAAATTCATTCAGCGCGCTTTTTTAATTGCCTTATTTCACGCTATTCACTAAGCGTTGCCAGTTTTAAGCCTTTAAAACCGTATAGACAGGCACTGGAAATTCGCCATGCAAATCAACCAAATCTAGCAATACTAACGCCCCCACCACGGTATGGTCTGCCGATTTACACAGCTCATAAGCGGTGGTTAAAGTGCCACCTGTGGCTAAAATATCATCGACCAATAGCACGCGCTCAGGCGGTAGATTGTTTTGCATCTCAAGAGTATCTTTACCATATTCTAGAGCATACGCTTTATTGGCAACGGGCGGTGGCAGCTTACCGGGTTTACGTAGCAAAATCATCCCTTTGCCCAATCGACCTGCAAGCAAACTTGCAAAGACAAAACCACGCGCTTCAACTGCCCCTAGACAATCTACCTCGTCCATCACACCTTCAGGCAGTGCGGCGAGCAATGCATCTATCACCTCATTAATATGACTGCGCAGTAACGGCGTAATATCATAAAAATCAATGCCGACTTTCGGGAAGTCTGGTACTGTGCGAATCACTTGCCAGAAGGGATGATCCGTATTGAGCTTATTAGACGACTCATTTTCGACATTTTTAGATGTAGCGGCAGCATTAATGCTCATGGTAACCCTTAGCGTATATGACTTAGATAATGTAATTTAGATAATAATATATCAACGATAAATGATGGCTAATATTGTGAATTTAGCGGCGCTTATTATAACATAATTGATAGAAATATCGCAGTTGCGCACGTAAGCGTACAGGTGCTTACTGACAGACAGAAGACCTAAACCCCTTGATAAAAACCAATCAATCTCAATATACAAGTGTAAACTTAACGACGAAAATCACGGTTATATGCTAAACTATGTGCGCTTTTACAGTCTCATTTAACGGCTGTGGTTGCAAGTATGCACGTCAAAAACACCCTGTAACACGGATTATAAACACTGATAATGCTCGATAGGACTATTTATGAAACGTTATGAATGTATCGTCTGCGGCTGGATATATGATGAAGCACTCGGCTGTCCCGAAGAAGGGATTGCGCCAGGCACTAAATGGGATGACATCCCTGATGATTGGACCTGCCCAGAGTGCGGTGTGGGCAAGCTTGATTTTGAGATGCTTGAGCTGTAATAGACGACCCTCTAATTAGGACACTTCATGACAACATCGAATGACATCAAACCATCGGCAACCCTACAAGAAGACTTAGGTGGCTACCCTACTCCTGAGTGGCAAAAGTTTGGCGCGCACCAATGGCGAGACTCTGACCTTAGCAAGCATCTGTATCAATCAATGATTGATATCGGCGATGGCATTGAGCTGTGTGTTGAGGCAGGTGGCAATCCTAATGATCCACCACTGCTCATGATTATGGGACTTGGCTCACAGATGATATTTTGGCCAGATAATTTTATCAAGCGCCTTATTGATGCCGGTTTTTTTGTCATTCGTTTTGATAATCGTGATATTGGTCTGTCTTCTAAAGTGCAGATTGATGGACTACCGCGTATCAGTCAGCTAAAAATGATGATGCGCCTGCAAACGGGGTTGTCCAATAAAGGTACGCAAGTGGCTTATAATTTAACAGATATGGCAGAAGATACCGCTCGTTTGATTAAGGCGTTGCAGTTGGGGAAAACCCATCTGATTGGGGCTTCGATGGGCGGCATGATTGCGCAAATCGTAGCGGCACGTTATCCAAGTTTAGTACAGCGCATGGCGTTGATGTTTACCACGACCAACCGTGCATTTTTAAAACCACCAAAACCTAGGCAGCTATATACCCTGATCAACCGCCCTGAAAGTCATTCTGAGCGCGATATCGTGCGCCATAGCGTGTGGTTTATGAAGACAGTCGGTACGCCTGGGCATGTCAACGTACGTATGGTGCGTGAAATTGCCAAATTGCGTTATCAGCGCAACTTTCATCCGCTCGGCACGGTACAACAGCTCAATGCTATCTTGGCATCAGGCTCTATTAGCAGGTTTAGCAAGCAAGTCAAAGCGCCGACTATCGTACTGCATGGTAGCGCAGATGGACTACTGCCCGCCTCACAAGGTCGTGTGGTTGCCAAGACCATTCCGAATGCCAAGTTTCATTTAATCGAAGGCATGGCGCATGATATTCCTGAATACTATCAACCTTATATGGTCGATTTAATCAGCAATCATTTATTAGACGAATAATTTTAGTTGTCACACAATTCATAAAAAAGAGCGTAAACCCTATGAATCAATAGTAGGATTTACGCTCTTTTTATGCTGGATATTTTACCTAGGTCATTAGATCATGTAGGTCTTTATATTTGGACGCGCCGCTTAATCACAGCCCACTCCTGTGCCCTCTTTATCGATACACATTTTATTGCCGTTTTTTAGATTGCCAATCCACGCTTTACCACCAGTAAAGGTGAAGGCGGGTTTGCCTTGATAAAGATCACCAGCTGACACACCGCTATTGGCAAAGCGAAAAGGAATCACCAACTCGCCACCAAGATTAACAAAGCCCCAGTTTTCATCGATGCGCACGCCAGCCAAGCCTTCGGCAAAGGGACGCACCTCGTCAAAAGAATAGGTAATCATGGTCACATTATTATCATCGATAAACCCCCATTTGCCATCTTGCTGACGCGGTTGTAGCATCGTAAAGCGATTGGGAAGTGTCTGGTTGGATGAGGATGCATTGCCATTAGCGCTGGCAGGTGCTCGTGGCGTCGTGGATTGCTCGTTGTTACTACCATTTGGGTCACTGGTCGTTTTGCCGTTTTCATCAATCCAACTGATCGCTTGATTTTTACGTACACGGGCGACACCATTTTGGTAATCATCAATGTCACTAATCACGGACGAAAACGGCACGATGGTTTTATTACTAGTAGTAATGACCCCATATTTACCATCCTGCTTTACCACGATACGCCCGTTAGAGACGGGACGCGCCCAACCCTGTCCTTCTTTAAGCACATCATACATCGCAGGCACTACTTCACGACCTTGCATATTAAGATAACCGACATGACCGTTGCGCAGTACAGGCAGTAGACCTGCCGATATCTTACTGGCATCAACTTTTTGATAACGTGATAAATCAACGACGCTTTTGCCCTTACTATTCATCAGAGCAACTGGCGCGCCGAAATCTTTTGTCGCCAAAAAATAGCCGCTATTTGCCGTACAAGCCACGTTTTTATAATAACTTTTTGGAATTTTGCAACTGGCCGCTTGTACGCTTGGCGCCATAAATAGCGTAATAGCAAAGATGGCGATAGCAAAACCAGATGTCGATAGTCGTTGTTGTAGGGATAATGAACGTCGCAACATAGATGAACCTAGGCTAATGGTATTGAAGTACTTGAGGTAAAGACTAATAAGAAACTATCCTGTTTTATTGTGCCACTACAGAGATTATAAACCACTAGATTAGCAAATAGTGATATCTACGCCAACATCGTTCCTGTAAGAATGTCTCCACCATATATTCGTATTGTTATAGATACTTTCTTATATGAGTGAAGCTTAAGGTCATCATTGATTTTATACCTAGCATATACAGAGATAAAACCTGATATCGTGATAATAAATCAAACAATAAGCATAAATGATAGTTTGACCATTTCATTTTAGCGTCAAAACCTAGACAATACGGCTTGTATTAGCGTCAGTATTCATTGGCGTTATCGTTGATACAGTAAGATAAAATAATAATATGGATATAAGGATATTGTATGGCGATTGCTTCTTCACGCTCTGCCTCTACTGGGTTGGTCATTGGTTGTATTATCTTTGGTCTGGGTAGTTTGATTGTCGCTCACGTTGATATTGGCGGTTGGGCAATGGCATTTTGGCGCTTGGCTATTTCAGGTGTCGTATTCGCTGTATTGGCCAAAATCATGGGACAGCGTCTACCCCGCTCAAGGCGCGCTATTTTTTATGGTTTATTATCAGGTGTCTTTTTAGGCTTAGATCTGGCGCTCTGGCACGAGAGTATTTATGCGGTCGGCCCTGGTATCTCAACTTTATTGAATAGCCTACAGATTTTCTTTTTAGCCGCCATTGGGTTTTTATATTTTAACGAACGCCAATCTATATTGCAGCTCATCAGTTTGTTTTTAGCCATGTTTGGTGTGGCCATGATAGGCAGTCCTGAGTTTGCGCATAACAGCGCTGCCACTTGGGGGTTCGTCACTGGTATCGTCTCAGGGCAATGCTAGCAGCATCGATGACTTTATCCGTAAGACGCATGATACTGAACCCACACCTATATTTATGCTGATGCAGCTGATTAGTATCGGTGGTGTATTGGCGATGATTGTTCCTATGTTTGTGTTTGATATGGGTCATATTTTACCAAACACTTGGTCTGAGATTGGCTGGGTGCTCATCGGTACGGTGATGCAATGCTTGGCGTGGGGGCTAATTGCCTATTCCATTCCTAAGCTGTCTTTGGCGTTAACTGGATTATTATTATTATCAGAACCTATTGCCGCATTGGTCATTGATTATAGCTGGCTGGACAAACCAATTAATAGCTTACAGTGGAGCGGTGCTCTGTTGACCATGTTTGCAATCTATTTGGGCTCACTGAAACCTAAGCCGCGCGCCCTACGACGTTATCGGTTTTTCTCAAAATTTTACAAGCGAGACTACAAGTAGCTTTTATTCTGCATTTTTATCGTGCACTTGCTGCCACTCCATAAAAAGCGCCCATGCTACCGATAGCATGGGCGCTTTTTATGGAGTGATATACGCTGTTATCGTCGTTATCTGATAGGTATAAAACCTCAGCATCATAAAAGCTGATTACTTAGCCAATGATTGATGAGCAGCCTTCGCTTCAGATCCTTGGTTAAATAACGCATTTAAGACAATCGCTGCCAAAGTCGCCGTACCGATACCGCCCAAATCAAAGCCGCCTAAATGCAAACTAAAGTTACCGGTACCCATAATAACGGTCACGGCCGCGATAATTAGATTGCTGTTTTTGCTAAAGTCGATACGACTGTCTATCCAAATTTTGACGCCTGCAATAGCAATCAAACCGAACACCACAATGGACGCACCGCCCAATAAAGCGGCTGGTATCGTCTGAATGATGGCACCAAATTTCGGTGATAGCCCTAACAAAATAGCTACCACGCCTGCCACGACAAATATTGTTGTGCTATACACCTTAGTCACCGCCATCACACCGATGTTTTCAGCATAAGTCGTCACACCAGTACCGCCAAATCCTGCTGAAAAGGTGGTTGCCAAACCATCAGCAAAAAATGCTCGACCCATATAAGGCGTGACACGAGCTTTGGTCATACCTTCGACAGCCTTAAAATGCCCTAAGTTTTCAGCCACCAAAATAAAGGCCACAGGCGCAATCAGAATAATAGCACTCATCTCAAAGCGAGGCGTATGGATACTAGGTAAGCCAAACCACGAAGCAGCTGCCACACCACTAAAGTCAATCGCCGTACCAAAACCCATGACGTTGGTCATGATAAAATAGGCAAAATAGGATAATATTAAACCAACCAGTAATAGCAGACGACGCAGCATACCACGTGTAAAGACAGCCACACCACTGATGAGTAATACGGTCAAGGTAGCCATCCAAGCATCAAACTGATTGGCAGACACCCCTTGAATGGTCACTGGCGCTAAGTTGAGACCAATAATCATCACAATAGCACCAGTAACGATAGGCGGCATCAAACGCTCAATCCAGCCAGTACCCGTTTTCATCACCAGCAGCCCAATTAACGCATAAATGATACCGCAAGCCATGATGCCGCCCAAAGCGACATTCAAATTACCATTGAACCCTGCGCCTGCATAAGCTGTCACAGCGATAACGGGACCAATGAAAGCAAAACTTGAGCCCAAATAGCTCGGCATGCGCCCACCAGTGATCAGAAAAAACATCACCGTACAGATACCTGACATCAAAATGGCTAAGTTGGGATCAAAGCCCATTAACAGCGGCGCAAGCACGGTCGCACCAAACATCGCAAAAGTATGCTGTACACCTAATAGCACGCTTTTTGACGGTGGCAAATATTCATTGATACCGACTGGATCACGATCTAAATCGCCTTGATACGGACGCCATGTCGGAAACCAGCGTCCATTTTCAAAGTCTGGATTGTACGGAGGACTGATCGCCGCAGCCTCTAATCCAGGTTCAGCAGATGGTGCTTGAGCGCTGTTTTCTAAAGGCGAGGAAGGGTCTTTTTGAGAGGGCATACACGCTTGTCCTATGTAAACTGGGCTAAAATAATAGACAACAGTAAATGAAAAATAAAAATTGCTTTAAATCAGGGCATCAATCGGCAAGAATATGTGGCTAGAAATTATAATAACGAGTAAAATCCGCATCTTTTCATTTATAATATGTCGCCCTGACTCATTCATTTATGTTGCAATATGGCAAACCAAAAGTATTATTTGGTATGATGACCATGTTTTGGTAGATGTATGTGGTCGGATATGTTTAACTAAAAAACGGTTATGGTCGCTTATGACTCAGTGTACTCTGCAGCGACAATCAACTTACAGGATGTTACATAGCCATTAGCTCCGAGCATGATAGCGGAGTTTCAAAACAAATAAAAGTTATTATTCAATCACCATTTTTCCTCTTTTGCGTTAATACTTCCATGGGCGGTGCTTCCTCTATACCTTTGTCGGTGCTATAAGCGAGAGCTGCCTGTTATATCTCAATGAAAGTGCCTAAAGCAGCTATACAACATGTTAGTGCACTTAAAAAACTTGGTAAGTTATTATGATTAGTGTTTTTGATTTATTTAAAATCGGTATTGGCCCATCAAGCTCACACACGGTAGGACCCATGGTCGCCGCCAATCTTTTTTTGGGCTCATTAACCAAGCAAACAGAGCTGAAGGCTATTACAGGTGTTGAGATTGAGCTTTATGGCTCTTTGGCAGCCACAGGCAAAGGACATGCAACCGATACTGCTATATTGTTAGGGCTGCTTGGGCATGCTCCTAGTACGATCGATACCCGTTTGACCAGTCAATATTTGTCACCGATTTTTTCAGACAAACAGCTCAATATAGCAGGCACGCATGTTATTGCCTTTGAGACAGAGCGCGATATTCACTGGTATGACGAAACCGTTTTGCCCTACCATCCTAATGCTTTGACTATCCGCGCATTATTGACCGACGGCAGTCATTATCAACAAACCTATTATTCGGTAGGTGGCGGCTTTGTTATCAATGAAGAAGATGCCACCAATCCGGATGAAGATAACGCCACGCCGACCATTGACGCCATTCCTTACCCCTTTAATAGCGCCGCAGAATTGCTGGAGCAATGTCGTCAACACCACTTAAGCGTTAGTGAATTGGTATTGGCAAATGAATGTCATTACCGCAATCAATCAGAAGTTTTTGCTTATTTAGACTCTATTTGGGAGTCAATGCAGGACTGCGTGACGCGAGGCTGTCAAAACAGTGGCATATTACCTGGTGGCTTGGATGTAAAACGCCGTGCCCAAGCATTACATCTACAATTGTGCGCCGAGAAAAACCAACCCATTACCAAAAATGACAAACTCGCTGCCATGGACTGGATTGATTTATATGCCTTGGCGGTCAATGAAGAAAATGCCAATGGTGGAAATGTCGTCACTGCCCCCACCAACGGTGCAGCAGGTATTATTCCTGCGGTGATGCATTACTATCGTGACTTTTTATCAAGCTATAGCCAAGATGGTGCACGCAAGTTTTTGTTAAATGCGACTGCTATTGGCAGTTTAATCAAACAAAATGCCTCCATCTCTGGCGCTGAAGTTGGTTGCCAAGGTGAAGTTGGTTCTGCTTGTGCCATGGCAGCTTCTGCATTGGCAGAAATCTTGGGCGGTGATCCAGCTAAATGCCTTAATGCGGCTGAGATTGGTATTGAGCATAACTTAGGTCTAACATGCGACCCTGTAGGCGGTCTAGTGCAAGTGCCTTGTATCGAGCGCAATGCCATGGGCGCCGTCAAAGCTGTCAATGCGGCACGACTTGCTTGCCGCGGTAATGGACAGCACTTTGTCTCTTTAGATAAAGTGATTGAAACCATGAAAGTCACTGGTGCGGATATGCTAGATAAATACAAAGAAACCTCACGAGGCGGTCTTGCCGTTTATGCAGACAATCGTATCCCTACTGCCACTCATGGCGTCAGTGTAAAATATAGTCAGTGCTAGAGCGTTCTCTAAATTCGATTGACTGTTATCCAAATGGGGATACGTTCTAACATAACGATCGTTTAATATAGCTTATCCTGACATCACATTCCCAAGTATTTGCTAAAATAAAAAAGACCCCTAATTCTGTATTAGGGGTCTTTTTTATTTTGGTCAAATATGCTCATCAACTAGACATGCTCAATGATTCATTACTCAGCTGTTTTTGAAACCACTTCGTTTAGAATCCAAACTGGCTTAGCCATGTTAGTATTTTCATCCATCATGACTTCTTGGCGAACATCTAGAATATAACGATAGTTTGGCTCATAAGTGAAGCCCTGAATATTACCGTTTAAAGGTGTGTTTTTTCTGATAAGTCTGACGATACTGTAAGCATTCTGCTTCAACCTTAGTACCCTCAGCTGTTGACAGCTCACAGACGGCTTTCAGTGGTGCTACTTCTATTTCAAAACTTGGAATGTTAACCACTTTAACATTCATAGGTTGCCCATCGACAACCATCGTACGTTCGTTATCCATACCCATGGTAGAGCAACCTGACAGGGCAAAGGCGGTCATTACTGCTGCAAGTACTAATTTTTTCATTATTAAATCCTCAGTTAATTGTTATAAATACATTATTAATGGTTTGAGATTATTGTTTTGGACACATCATGCTGGTAAATATATTTTAAAAATATCAGTCAATTTTTGCGATGGGTGTAATACTACTGTCGATATTGAGCCAAGCAAGAGTATTCACCTGATTTAGCTTTACCGAATAAACCTATTAAGTCTCAATAATGTCGTCTATTGTTTGTTTACTGAGGTCAGTATAGAGCGCAACTCGTCTTCTGCTCTATAACTGCTTTGTAAAGTAACGTCAGCTTTTGCAACTGTTTTAATCGCGCGTATTGAATAGTAGAGTAAATTGATACTGAGAAAAATTTACACATCAAAAAGCCAGAGTGATAGTCACTCTGGCTCAGTTATTCGTTAAACAGTATTTTACTTAGCTGACAGTGATAACCCTTAGCTACGGTAATCGGCATTAATTTTGACGTAGTCATAGGACAAATCACAAGTATAAACCGTATCGCTAGCATCGCCGCGAGCAAGGTCAATATGAATGGTAATCTCGGAGCGACTCATGACTGCTTTGCCCGCTTCTTCTGTATAGCTAGGCGCGACGCCACCATTCTGGCAAATCATGACTTCATCTAGATAGACATCCACTTGTTCCGTATCCAAGTCTTCGATACCCGCATAACCCACTGCTGCTAAGATACGACCCCAGTTGGCATCGCTAGCGAAGAACGCAGTTTTGACCAACGGTGAATGCGCGACCGCATATGCCACATCGCAGCACTCTTGGGTTGTCTTGCCACCAGTGACGTTGACGGTCATAAACTTGGTAGCACCCTCGCCATCACGTACGATTAATTGCGCCAGACGGACAAACACCTCGGTCAAAGCCGCAAATATAGCCTGATAATGCGGATGCTCTTGGCTGTCAATGATATCTGAGCTGGCAGCACCTGTGGCGATCAACACACAGCAATCATTGGTTGAAGTGTCGCCATCAACAGTGATGCGGTTAAAAGATTGTTCGTTGATGGCACTTAGCATCTCCTGTAATAGGTCAGCAGCGATATTAGCATCGGTCGCCACATAACCCAGCATAGTTGCCATATTAGGGCGTATCATACCTGAGCCTTTCGACATACCTGTCACATGATAGCTAACACCCGCCACGTCGATTTTTTGGCTAGCGAGCTTCGGAATCGTATCTGTGGTGCGAATACCATTCGCCGCGGCAAGCCAATTATCAGCCCCCAAATTGGCAAGTGCATTATTAAGCCTGCGATGATCGCATCGCTATTTAATGGCTCACCAATGACACCCGTCGAGAATGGCAATATTGCATTACTATCCACGCCAGCCTTACTCGCTAGGGCTGCACAAATATCAACGGCGCGACGTTTGCCATCAGCACCCGTCCCAGCATTAGCATTACCTGTGTTAGTGACCAAATAACGCGGACTGGCCTTGGCAAAATGCTCACGCAACACCCGTACAGGTGCTGCACAAAAGGTGTTTTTGGTGGTCACAACCGCAGTGGTCGCGGTATCAGCGATCTCAATCACTACTAAATCATCTCGGTCTTTATAGCGTACGCCTGCGGCAGTGGCGCTTAGCTTGATTCCTTCGATAGGATAAATAATATCAGGTACTGCAACATTTCCGACTGCCATGGTTTAATCCTTATTGTAAAATTTTTATCATTATTTATAACGGATGATGCGATAAACACTGAGGTGCGTTGAGCCTTCAACAATGACGCTACTGCTGGTGAAGTATCAAACGCGACCTATATAAATATTACCGTTTTTTTAAATCAAATGCCGACCAAATTGGCGCATGATCAGACGGTTTTTCCATCGCCCGTAGCTCATAACTAATCCCAGCATCAACACAGGCTTCAACAAGATCCGAGCTGCACAAAATATGATCGATACGCAAGCCACGTTTCGGCTCATCATTGAACCCACGACTGCGATAATCAAACCAGCTATATAGCTCTGTGCTCTCTGGATAATGTAAGCGATAGGTATCTGTCAGCTCGCGTGACATCAGCGCCGCATACCACTCACGTTCTTCTGGTAAAAATGAGGTCTTTCTATTCTTCAACCAGCGCTTAGCATTGACGTCGCCAATGCCAATATCAGTATCTTCTGGGGCAATATTCATATCACCCATGATTATGAGCGAGCGACCTTCTGCTCTTAGGGTATCGATATACGCCATCAAATCAGCATAATAAGCGCGCTTCATCGGGAATTTGGTCGGATGGTCTTGGCTCTCTCCTTGTGGAAAATAGCCATTGAGCACATCAATCTCACGACCATCAAATTCATATCGTGCATGAATAAAACGCTTCTGTGCCTCGACATCTTCGCCAGGGAAACCTTTTTGCACAAATATAGGTGCAACCTTGGATAGTAGCGCCACACCATAATGGGCTTTTTGACCAAAGTACTCTACGTGATAGCCCAGACTCTCTATATTCTCTAGGGGGAATTGCTCATCATGTACTTTTGTTTCCTGTAGACCCATCACATCAGGATCGATCACTTCTCGCACAGCCTCAAGCTGATGTTGACGTGCGCGAATACCATTGATATTAAAACTGACAAAACGGGTCATAAATTATCCTATACTAATTGATGAAAATACGGTGCTAATATAAAGAAATGGGCTATGAAAGTGCACAATCCGCTATCATAACAGACGTCGACCGACCTAACTGTTGCGCGCCCTGATATCTTAAGCTAGAGTAGTTGTGGTTAATATGGCTGCTATCAAATTTTGGCCATCGAATCATGAACATCGAACAATATTTATTAAAACAATGACCGAGCATCTTTATGATAAAAAATAACAGCAAAAATACAAACACAGTGGCAAGTGTAGACGGCGAATATACGCCATTGTTTACCAAAAATTATAACGTCTATATTAACCATACTGATGCCGGCGGTATAGTCTACCATGCCAATCATTTGGTGTTTTTTGAAAACTGCCGCCGTGATTGGTTTGGGGAACTGAATTTGAATGGGTATTTTTTGCAGACTGACGATGGAGAAATTCAGCATTTTGTCGTCAGTCAAGCAGACTTGCAATACAAAAGAGCTATTTTGTTAGATGAAGTCATCAGTGTGCGCATCGATAAAGTCGAGTTAAAACCTGCCAGCATTATCTTTTACCAGAGCATTTATCGTCACAGCCCAGACAGCCTTTCTTCTGATTATGCTAATAGCAATGCTAATGCTAGCAGCTTATTAAGTAGTGGCAAAATCGTCATTGCTTGTGTGCAAAACCAAGTCAAAACCAAACCGCTATCCAATAGTAAGGCAGATACTGCGGTTGCTAGTGCCACGCCCATGCGCCCTATTCGTGTTCCAAAGCATTTACGCGATGCCATTGAGCAAGCGATCCACGAGCAGCTGAATGCTTAGTGGCTGGATAATTAGTAGTTAGATACTTAATGATTGGATATTTAGTGGCTGAATAATTGGCGATAATGACTTATGCATCTTCATAATAAACCGATACTGATATTCGAGAATATTCAGGTACATAGTAAACGTACAGCCAGCATACCTGCCTATAATGATAACAAGGTTGGCGATAAAAGTATTAATAACAAAAATATGGAAGCCATAGAAGCCACAACATCTGCGCTATCTACCATTTATCAAAGATGGATCAGCAAACTAAGACCAAACACTGTCTCTCAGCCAATCATACCTGCTCATCAACGATTATTAATCGATGGCGCCACAGGCAGGCTGTTAGCAGGTCAAGTAACCGTGTTGACAGGCGGTTCTGGTAGTGGTAAATCGGTATTATTACGGGTATTGGCTGGACTATTGCCAATGAGCGGCGGCAATGTGCGTTTGCGCCGTGATGACCAATCAACCAGTAGTGCTTATTGTAGTATCCATGATACTGCACCGATACAGTGGCGCACGCACGTTGCCCTACTCGCCCAGCACCCACAATTATTAGAAGGCAGTGTACTTGAGAACTTGCAAATGCCTTATCAGCTACAAGCGCATCAGCACCTTGACTTTGATATCGACTGGCATATCGCACAGCTTGAGCAATTGCAACGCAGCGCTGACTTTTTGCAGCAAGAAGTCTATCATCTATCGGGCGGCGAGCGGCAACTGGTCAACACGTTACGCCTCTTACAATTGAACCCACGGGTGTTGTTACTAGATGAGCCTACCGCTGCCCTAGACAGTGACACTTCAGCCCAGCTCGTACATCTACTCACAAACTGGTTACAGGCAGATAGGCGGCGTACATTACTATGGGTAACTCACGATACGCAAGACATCATGCCATTGGCCGATCGGCATTGGCAGATGCAAGCAGGGGTATTAACTGAGATATTCTAACGCTGAGCTAAGCCTGTCATGTCACTCTTTAAAATGATCTTTCTTAACAAAGTCGTATTAGGGTCTATCTTATATTCGTCATTTTATATAGTGAGCCACGATGAGCGGTACAGATGACATACAAATATTTTTAACTTACGGTGATATTGCCCTTGCCAGCAGCTTAATCATCATCGTTCTTATTATCTCTTGGCGCGCGCTTACAGCTGACCAAAACGCTTTTAACCGCGGCTATCCGCACGGTGCTCCAGCTTAGTTTTATCGGTTTGATATTGGCATGGATTTTTGCCCGTGAACAGTGGTATGAAGTCCTGTTAATTTTGACCATCATGACCTTGATTGCAGGTGCTGCTGCCAAAAATCGCGTTAAACGTAGCTATAAAGGTTTGTTAACTGACACTCTGCTAGCAGTAAGCGTTTCGGCTATATTAGTCACTGCGATAGCCATCATGATTATTTTAAAGGTACAGCCTTGGTACACACCGCAATTCGTCATTCCTATCTTGGGGCTGATATTGGGCAACTCGCTCACCGCTATCTCATTGACCAGCAACCAGTTGATTGAATCCTTTCATGAGCAGCAAGGACGTATAGAGATGATGCTCAGCCTATCTGCTCGCCCATTTGAAGCGGTACATGAACCAATACGCGCTGCCATTGTCAATGGCATGACTCCGACGCTGAACTCTATGCTAGTTGTCGGTATTGTTAGCTTACCAGGGATGATGACTGGTCAAATATTGGCTGGCGCTGACCCCACTCAAGCGATTCGCTATCAGATAGTCACTATGTTTTTGATATGTGTGAGCAGTACGCTCGGTTGTACAATCAGCGCGTTACTCATTTATCGACGCTTTTTTAATAAAAACAAGCAGCTGATATTGCCTTTATAGCATTCAGCATGACTAAATCTCAAATGAACTTCTAGGGCTTGTCCTCATTTAAAAAGGGAGATAAAAATGAGATAAATTGTCGTCAAACAAGGAAAGTAGCGCAAATAATATCGAGATATTAATAAGCTATTTGACGATGTTTGGCAAAATTTAGCCATTTTTAGGCCATTTAGAAAGTAATCGATTGAATTGAGGACAGGCCCTAACACATCTTTGGTTGATATATTAATTTTGGCTGCGATGATTTTTTAATTGACGCCTTGATTTTTATCAAAATTTATACTCATCCAGTGGCAAACAGGGACGCTACCTATTCATGTTAAATTATATATGAATCGTATTTCTCAGCTTTATTTATGCACTGCTCAGTATTCCATACTAGTATAGTATTTGATGGCATTCATGCTACTGTATTGCTTAAATGTATAATTATTTTCTGATACCTTAGTGTTAGATAGATAACAGGTAGAGCTTATTTAAGAGTAAAAATGCTTTTATGATTAAGCTATCTGTCCGTTCAATTGACTTAATTATCTGCCTAATAATAGTTAAGTCCTTTGGACGATGGCAACAAACCTACAGCCCAGTCAATAGATAAGGATATTATCACTCTCAGCGGCAAACGGTTTACGTCAGCGCTGATGTGTTTATTGACACGGATATGCTGCTTACTACAGAATTTACCCTATTTCAAACTTCAAGGACGCTGACTATGACCCGAATAAACCTTGGCTTGCCCATTATCCTAATGGTGTACCAAAGACCATCAACCCCGATAGATATAGCAGCATCATGGAGCTGTACGAAGAATGCTTTGAGCGCTTTCGTCTGCACCCTATGAGTATCTGTATGGGCGTGACGCATACCTACGATGATGTTGATAAAGCTTCGATTGCCGTTGCCGCATGGTTGCAGGCGCAAGGTCTGCCTCAAGGCAGTGTGGTTGCACTCATGATGCCAAACGTTCCGCAATACCTGCCAACGATGATTGGTATTTTGCGGGCAGGCTACGTTTGTACCCCTGTTAACCCACTGTATACTGGTCGTGAGCTGCGCCATCAGTTGAACGACTCGGGTGCTCAGGTTATTTTTGTGGTCGATAACTTTGCCCAAGCGCTTGAACAAGTCATTGATGAAACCCATATTAAGCGGATTGTCCTCTCAAAAATGGGCGACATGATGGGGTTAAAAGGTATCTTGGTGAATACCATCATCCGTCAGGTCAAACGCTTAGTACCTAAGTACAAACTGAATGACCCTAAGCACGAAGTGACCAAGTTCCCTGATGTGCTGAAGAAAGGCAAAAGCCTGCCGTTCCACAAACCAAAAATGCAGTTAGATCAAAAAGCATTTTTACAGTATACAGGTGGCACAACAGGACTATCTAAAGGGGCTATCTTAACGCAGCGTAATATCGTCGCCGCGGCGATGCAATCAGAAGCATGGACCAAACCGATTACGTCAGAGATTAATGAGGTCTATATCAATATGGTCATGGCGTTACCGCTCTATCATATTTTTGCCTTTATGCTCAGTCTACTCGGCATGCGCTCAGGCTACACCTTTATCTTGATACCTAATCCACGTGATATACCAGGATTTATTAAAACGCTGTCAAAACAGCCGTTCCATATATTGCCAGCGGTTAACCTTATTTAAAGGCTTTACTTGATCATCCCAACTTTAGACTTGCTCATTACGCATCTCACAAGCAGGTGGTATGGCAGCAACTGAGCAGACAGCTGCTCGCTGGTTGGAAGTCACTGGTTGCGCCATGATTGAAGGTTGGGGTATGACAGAAGGTGTCGCTGTAGGTACCGCTAACGTCATCACTGATCGCAAGTTTAACGGTACGATTGGCGTCCCTGTTCCTAGTGTCGATGTCATTGTCATCGATGATGAAGGCAATCGCGTTGGTGTCAACGAAGCTGGTGAGATGTGTGTAAAAGGTCCTAACGTAACCTCAGGTTATCTTAACAGAGACAGTAGTGATGACTTTACGGCAGATGGCTACTTTCGCACTGGCGATATCGTCAGCATGGATGAAAAAGGATACTTTAGATTATTAGACCGTAAAAAAGACATGATTTTGGTTTCAGGCTTCAATGTCTTCCCAAATGAGGTTGAATCAGTGATGCTAGATTGTGATGGTATTATTGATTGTGCGGTGATCGGTATTCCCGATGAGCATCAAGGTGAAGCAGTCAAAATTTATATCGTCCCTGCCGATAACAATGTCACCAAGGAAGTCATTAAAGAATTTGCATTGGACAATATGACTGGCTATAAATGCCCGCGTCATATCGAATTTGTCAGTGAGTTGCCAAAGAGTAATGTGGGTAAAGTACTACGTCAAAAACTGCGTGAAAAGCATATGTCGGACAACCCACAATTGTAAATAAAAAAATCATTATCAAAAGCGTTTTACATCATATGTAGAGCGCTTTTTTATGTGAATCTATCACTCTTATACAGAAAATCATTACTTTGTAACTATAATGTTAATGCTTTTACATAACAACTTTTTCTACAAACTAGATGATTCTTATCATGATTCATAAATTTCCAAGTAAAATGCCGTTCGCACCTTGTTGCTAACCGCTTATCCTCTATATGGTTACAACATATATTTTTGCTTTATCAAACTTAATTATAAACTATCAAGTTCTTGTATAAAAATAACAATATCAATTGTAGTTATGTTAATGTGTTGCCAAAATAAGTCACGCTATTTTTTATTAGTGTGAGTCGATAGTCGTTCAATTCAGATCAGTTTATGAGCAAGTGGTGCTTTTCTTAGTAAGGATAATAGTAACCAGCTGTTTACTGTATTTAGACCACTGCTTTTTATAGTGAAATGAGCTTGTAGTTAAATAATTTATATAGAGGTCACCGTATTTTAGCAGTCTGTGAATCGATAGGATAGCACGCGACAATCCATTGCTCTTAAGGCGATGATTTATATTGTTGACAAGGATGTGACTACTCTTTTATAGAACCTTAACGTATCACAACATTTAAGGACGCTAAGTATGACAGTAGATAAGCCTTGGCTGGCGCAATATCCAGAAAACGTACCCAAGACCATTAATCCTGATCAATATGAGAGCCTCATAGAGCTGTATGAGGAATGTTTCAATCGTTTTCGTATGCATCCTATGACTATTTGTATGGGTGTCACTCATACTTATGGTGATGTGGATAAAGCCTCACTGGCCGTTGCCGCATGGTTACAAGCGCAAGGCATTCCTAAAGGCAGTGTGGTCGCACTCATGATGCCAAACGTGCCGCAATATCTGCCAACGATGATTGGTATTTTGCGGGCAGGTTATGTGTGTACCCCAGTTAACCCACTGTATACCGGTCGTGAGCTGCGCCATCAGTTGAACGACTCGGGTGCTCAAGTTATTTTTGTGGTTGATAACTTTGCTCAAGCACTCGAGCAGGTAATCGAAGAGACGGATATCAAACGTATTGTCCTATCGAAAATGGGCGATATGATGGGATTAAAAGGTATTTTGGTCAATACGGTAATCCGTCAGGTCAAACGCTTAGTGCCGAAATATAATCTTGACGATCCTAAATACAACGTTACCAAGTTTCCAGATGTGCTGAAAAAAGGTAAAAACCTACCGTTTCAAGCACCAAAAACGGCTTTGCAACATAAAGCGATTTTGCAGTATACCGGTGGTACCACAGGATTGTCTAAAGGCGCGGTATTAACTCAGCGTAATGTCGTTGCTGCGGCCATGCAGTCAGAAGCATGGTTTCGCCCTGTTACCTCAGAAATTAATGAGGTTTATATCAATATGGTCATGGCACTGCCGCTGTATCATATTTTTGCTTACATGCTTAGCCTGCTTGGCATGCGCTCAGGTTACACTTTTATTTTGGTACCAAATCCGCGTGATATGCCTGGATTTATCAAAACTTTATCCAAACAGCCGTTCCATATTTTCCCAGCGGTTAATACTTTGTTTAAAGGCTTGCTTGATCAGCCAAACTTTAAAGACCTAGATTTCAGCTCACTTCGTCTCTCGCAGGCAGGTGGTATGGCAGCAACCGAACAAACAGCGGCGCGTTGGTTAGAAGTGACAGGCTGTCCGATGGTTGAAGGTTGGGGTATGACTGAATGTGTAGCAGTCGGCACCAACAATATCGTCATTGATCGTAAATTTAATAGTACGATTGGCACGCCTGGTCCAAGCGTTGATATTATTGTTATCGATGAAGATGGCAAAGAAGTAGGCGTTAATCAGGCAGGCGAGCTGTGCATCAAAGGTCCAAATGTCATGTCGGGCTACTTTAATAAAGACAGTAGTAGCGACTTTACTAAAGAGGGTTATTTCCGTACGGGTGATATCGTCAGTATGGATGAAAAAGGTTACTTTAGATTATTAGATCGCAAAAAAGATATGATTTTGGTCTCAGGCTTTAACGTCTTCCCAAATGAAATCGAGTCGGTTATGCTTGATTGTAAAGGCATTATTGAGTGTGCAGTCATCGGTATTCCTGATGAACATCAAGGTGAGACGGTAAAAATATATATCGTCCCGGCCGATAATAACGTCACTAAAAGTGATATTAAAGAGTTCGCTATCGATAACTTGACCGGCTATAAATGCCCGCGTCATATCGAGTTTGTCACCGAGCTACCTAAGAGTAATGTCGGCAAGATACTACGTCAAAAATTGCGTGAAAAACATATGTCAGATAATCCGCAAACCTTGTAGTCGTTAAGACTCTCAGTAGTTAAGACTTATAAGTTTCAAAAAATAAAAGCCCACTATATACAATGTAGCGGGCTTTTTGTTGCGTTAATTTTCTTGACTAATTTTGACATTAATAACAACACAACCGCTATCAGCTGACTCTATTGACCACTTGTAATGGCAAATGCTTCATCGCTTGACCGACAATCGACCATGGCAGACTTGGCACGCAAGCTTCGTCTACTTCTGCCTCAATCGCAGCAACGATCGCTTTGGTGCCTGTTTCTGCATCTACTTCAAACGGTAAAGGTTTGGCATTTTCATTAATTTCAGTACGGATATAACCTGGATAAATGGTCGAGACTTTAATGGGCAATTTGGTTAATAACATATCAGCACGAATGCCTTCTGCCAGATGAGCCAAACCCGCCTTACTTGCACCATAAGCGGTCAAATGCTTAGGCAGTCCACGCATTGCTGACATGCTTGATATCACCACCAGATGACCGCTGTTTTGTGCGCGGAAAATATTCATCGCCGCTTCACATTGCGCGAGCGCAGAGACAAAGTTAATCTCAACGGTGCGTCGGTTGGTATCGAAGCGCCCTTTACCAATACGGCGACTATCCCCGACGCCCGCATTGACCACCACACGATCGATATGACCAAAGTCAGTTGCGAACGCATCAAATACATCGAATATGGCATCATAGTCGCTGACATCTAATGCTCGATATTCAACACGAATATCAGGATACGCTGCCATCAACTCTGCTTGTAGACTTCCTAGACGGTCGGTACGACGCGCGCAAATCGCTAAATTATAGCCAAGCTTGGCAAACAATCTTGCCATGCCTTCGCCCAGTCCTGAGCTGGCACCCGTGATTAATACTGTTTTACCACGACCAATCTGCTGCTTATTTAAACCTTTTAGATAGCGCGCAGGCTGAATCGCGCTAAATAGCTGATTTTTACTTTGTTTAGCGCTTTTGGTGACTAAATTGATCAATTTATTTTGCATAGAACGTCCTGTTTACATCCATATTATATGAAGCTGACAGTCTATAATATCGCAAATTGATAAGTGCGGCTTGTCTGTTATAAAAATACACAAAAAGTACTCAACAGTTATCATAACTGATTCTAATAACATAAAAATCGGCTACGTGTTTAGAGCAGCCATTTTATCCTGATGTTAATCACGGCTTAATTATGACCTTGATATCTCACCGGCTATCACATGCTATGTTATCGCCACGTCACGAAGCGTTTGCCATCAGCAAATAAGTGACTGTATTCATTTAAAGACAATAGCCGTGTACTCTGCGCTTTTAAAGTAATAGACGTCACGCCCGTATTAACTAAGCTTTTATTAATTTGATACGCAGTCTGACTGCCTTGTTGTAATAACTGCGCGGTAATAGCCGAAATAATGCCGCCCGAAGTAAACACCAGCACCGTACTATCACGCTCTAAATTCAGATTGGCCACTTGCAAACGCACTTGCTCAAGCGCTTGTTTTGCCCGCTCATTAAATTGTGACCAGCTCTCAATATAATCACCGTCATTCCCACCTGCATGCCAGCGCTGCATCGCAGCATCAAACAACTCCGCTAAACGCGTAGATGGCACTTCTGCTTGCGCAATTTCAGCCGCAATAGCACCTTTACTCATGAAAGCAGGATTAGAATTTATAAACACGTCTTTATGATTAAATTCATCAAATTGTGGCAGTACATAGCTATCCGGCGCACTTATATCGATCGCAGGCTTACTAGAGATATTGCTATCGGTATCAACAAATGACTGATAACGCTGCCAAAAATGATGTGCAGAGTCTTGCTGCCTAACCAAACTACCAGTAAAAATCGCATCGATTCGACGCTGAGTCGTCGCGTAATGCTGACCTAGCATCTGCGCTTGAATACTGCCTAGCTCTGAAAGCTGATCATAATTTTCTTGTCCGAATGACGCTTGACCATGACGGGCCAAAAGTATGGTTGTCATAAAATATTGCCTTATTAATCGCACTCTTATAATTTTTAAAAGCCCTAGATTTTTAATTTTTAATTTGCTTACTCTTCAGCTTTAGGTGCGCTTTGTCCAAAATAGCTCTTTGGTAAGATACTTTTAATAACAGCCTGTATAGGACTTGGCAACTGCTCAATCATCGCAGCATCAACACCCATATCTTGCAAATGCGGCTGTACTCGGTTAGTAAACAAAATCTCACCTTCATATTGAGCAATCAGTTTAAGACATTTGGCATGTAATACGTGCACAATAATCCAGAAATTTTTAAAGGCTGGATTGGTCGTTTGTTTATGATAGTAGCGATAATAAATTTGCTGAACAATACCCGCTAGACGGAATAACCCAAACACTTCATAAAACGTCCAGTTGTCTATCTCTAGACCTGTCTGCTCAAGATAATAAGCAACCACCTCATTGCGAGTCATCATGCCTTTTAAATGGGTGGGCTGACGGCGTGACTGCTGCATAATGATATTGTCATCTTCTTCAATCCAATACGCCAATGCGCTGCCCAAATCCATCAAAGGATCGCCCAAGGTCGCCATTTCCCAGTCGAGTACGCCGATCACCTTGGTCGGATCTGCTGCATCCAAAATCACATTATCAAAGCGCCAATCGTTATGAATGAGGCAAGTCTTACTGTCAGCAGGCGTATGCTTACCGAGCCATTGACGTACTAAGGCAAAACTTGGGACGTTAGGCGTTTTGGCTTTGACATAACGCTTGTCCCAACCTGCCACTTGGCGCTCACAGTACCCTTCGCCGCGACCTAAATTGACCAAATCAGGATGGTTTTTATAATCGACTTGATGCAGCTCAATCAAAGCATCGATGACATTGGTACATAACTCGCGTGTTTGCACTTCGTTTAAATCAACGCCTTTTGGCAAGTTAGCCCGCGGAATAATACCTTCCATTCGCTCCATGACATAAAAATCTGCGCCAATAACGTCTTCGTCAGTACACAGCGCGACCATTTTTGGTACATAGGGATAAGCATCTTTTAAAGCTTTTTGCACGGTATATTCGCGCACCATATCATGTGCCGATTTGGCTTTGGTGCCTTTTGGCGGACGGCGTAAAATCAAATCTTGGCCGTCACCTTCGCCTTCATATTGTAGCCGGTAAGTCCAGTTTGAAGCGCCACCTGAGAATTGGGTAACGGTTGGATCGCCCTCTACGTCAACGCCTTGCTCGCGTAGCCAGTCGCTGACCGCTTGCGCGTCAAGCTCTTCGCCCTCGCGCACTTCGCCGCCTTTATCTAAAACTTTATTAACGGTTTGATTGTCAGCATCAGTATGGTTGGCATGATGTTCAGTTGCCATAAGACATTCCTTATCGTGTGGTCGTTTATTTTTTACCAGTTATTTGTTGTTTATAAAAGCTTAAGAGTTAAAAATTCACTATCAAATCATCGATAGTGAATTTTTGGTCATATAATTTAAATGACAATGTAGCCGACTTTTTAAGATTTAGCAGGTTTAGATGGGCGGCTAAATCCTTGACGTTTTAATTCTAATTTGGCAATCATGGTTTTATGCACTTCATCAGGGCCATCGGCTAAACGTAGCGCGCGAGCTTGGGCAAAAAAAGCAGGCAACATCGTATCTTGACAAACACCCATGCCACCGTGAATTTGAATCGCCATATCAACCACTTCTTGCAAGACAGTCGGTGCAACGACTTTAATGGCAGAGATTTCAGTCAATGCCGCTTTGGTCCCCTTCGCGTCCATTTTTTGCGCCGCGTATAGTGTCAATAAACGCGCTTGGTCAATTTTGATACGGGCGTCAGCAATACGCTCAAAGTTACCGCCTAATTGTAGCAGAGGCTTACCAAACGCGGTACGCTGCATACCGCGCTTAACCGCGAGCTCAAGAGACTTTTCGGCAGCACCAATACAGCGCATGCAATGGTGAATACGACCTGGTCCTAGGCGACCTTGCGCAATCTCAAAGCCCATACCAGGTCCACCGATAAAGTTATCGACTGGCACACGCACATTATTAAAGCGGACTTCGCCATGACCGTGCGGCGCATCATAATCACCAAATACCTTTAACATACGCTCGATGTTAACGCCTGCGGTTTTTGCTGGCACCAATACCATCGAATGCTGATGATGACGGTCTTTATTCTCATCAGGCGTGTACGCCATGACTATCAAAATATCGACCGCAGGGTCACCAAGACCCGATGACCACCATTTGCTACCATTGATAATAATCTCATCGCCATCAACCACAGCTGTCGCTTGCATATTGGTCGCATCACTGGAGGCGACATCAGGCTCAGTCATACAAAATACCGAACGCGTTCTACCTTCTAAGATTGGCGTTAGCCATTTGTCTTGCTGCTCTTCAGAACCATAGCGCCATAAAAGCTCCATATTGCCGCTATCAGGGGCATTACAGTTAAACACATAAGGCGCTAATAAACTGCGACCAGTGAGCTCGGCAATCGGTGCATAATCGGTCACCGACAACCCTGCCCCTAGCGTGTCATCTGGCAAAAATAAATTCCATAGACCGGCTTCGCGTGCTTGTTTACGCAAACTCTCATACTTCTCTGGCCACTGCCAATTTTTCCAATTGCCGTCTGGGTTTTGCGCATGACAATCCGCCCAAAACTGTGCTTCTATTGGCTCAATATAGGTTTCGATAAATGCTTTGACTTTGGCGTGCATGGTTTGACCATGTTCGGTGGCGGTAAACATCAATGTATTTTCAGACATAGCTGGCATCCTTTTCCTTGCTGATGGTTAATGATTTTCATCACGTTTACATAAGACTTTTATAAAAAGCTCAATGCTAACTTTATAGTGTACGTGCGTATACTCTGTTCTGTATGCCACATTTATAACACAGCATTTATGAATAAACAGCAAAAAGGCGCGACCCGCTAGGACACGCCTTTTACAAAATACAAACAATGCATCTATTTAGAGTGGAAAACTGAAAATTACTTTAGGATATTTAAACGGCTATTAAAATCAAAACGTGCCAATGCATCTGGCAGCTTGTCAATCGCCATATTTACCGTTGCTTCGGCAGCTTGTGACAATCCTAGCTTCTCTGCGAGCGTTGGCTTTTGACGGGAATGCAGCGCATAGACTTCATTGTCTTCCATACGCTCTAAAATATAGCTGTCTGAGGTTTGTAGGCTATCAATTAATTTGAGTTTCAGCGCATCTTCGCCATACCAATGCTCGCCTGTTGCTACTTTTGCGACATCCAATGCTGGACGATAGGTGTTCACGAAATGTTTGAATAACTCATGCGTTTGCTCAAGCTCTTCTTGGTACTTGGCACGGTCGTCAGCGTCATTTTCACCAAACATAGTGACAGTACGTTTATAGTCACCAGCGGTAAACATCTCATAATCGACGTCATGATTTTTTAGCCATTTATGAAAGTTTGGCAACTGTGATACCACACCGATTGAGCCAATAATGGCAAAGGGCGCAGCCACTACGTTATCCGCCACACACGCCATCATATAACCACCACTGGCCGCGACTTTATCGACACAGACTGTTAGTTTTAAACCAGCCTCTTTTAGACGTGCCAATTGCGCTGCTGCCAAACCATAACCATGAACCAAGCCGCCACCTGATTCAAGACGTACCACGACTTCATCACCTTTATTTGCGCTGCTGATTAATGTGCTGATTTCTTCGCGTAAATGCTTGACTGCCGTGGCTTTGATATCACCGTCAAAGTCGAGAACGAAAACTTGTGATTTATTATCACTGTTTTTTTTCTTATTTTTGCTTTTTGCCTTCAATGCTTGCTTGGCTTTTTTAGCCATTACTTTTTTGAATTGCTTAAGCGCGGCTTTACCTTGAGTTGCCTCCATTAAGTCTTCACGGCGTTGTTCTTGGCTTTTATTTAGATGAACAACTTGTAGCTCAATAGGGTTCTTAGCAGGGTGAAAAAGCATGAGTAGCATTCCTTACATGATTAGAATAATTTTAATAAGATTTTATAAGTGAGCCTGATATGTGCACAGTGGCTGATATTTTCAAGCAATATGACAATATTTAACCCGATGCAAATGTTACTGAATAAATACGCCCATTACTGATACTTTCCTACGCTTTGATTGGACGCCACTGGTTGTATAACAAGGGCAGATTAGGCATAATATGCGTTTACACCAAATTTTCTGTAGCCAACGTGATGACCATTTGTCTTAATCGCGTTATTTGTGCGTTTTTAGCGGATAGCTTGAATCGTACAGCAATGGCTGCATTATTGTATTTCGAATTGGGCTGATAACTGGATAATTATATTATGACGCAAAGCACTATGACGCATAGCGAATATCGAGACGAATATTGCGGAGCCGTAACCGAAAGCTTCATCGATCAAACCATCAGTATCGTAGGCTGGGTGCATCGTCGTCGCGATCACGGTGGGGTGATTTTTTTAGACATGCGTGACCGCGCTGGTATCTTGCAGGTCGTCGTTGACCCTGATACACCAGAAGCCTTTGCAATGGCTGATGCGGTACGTCCTGAATATGTGCTAAAAATCACTGGTCGCGTACGTCAACGCTACGCGGGTACTGAAAACAATAATATGACCAGTGGTCAGATTGAGCTGTTGGGCAAAGAAATTGAAGTATTGGCGAAATCTGAAACACCGCCTTTCCCATTAAATGATGAGAAAACCACAGTATCAGAAGACTTGCGTTTAAAATACCGCTATCTTGATATGCGTCGTCCGCAAATGCAAGAGCGTATGGTTTTCCGTGCTAAAGCCACGTCAGCCATTCGTCGTTACTTAGATGACCATGGTTTCTTAGACGTTGAGACCCCTATCTTGACTCGTGCGACACCAGAAGGCGCGCGTGATTATCTTGTGCCATCACGCACACGCCCGGGTAACTTTTTCGCCTTACCACAATCACCACAACTATTTAAACAGTTATTGATGGTGTCAGGTTTTGATCGTTATTATCAAATCGCTAAATGTTTCCGTGACGAAGACTTACGTGCTGACCGTCAGCCTGAATTTACCCAAGTGGATATTGAGACTTCTTTCTTAAACGAAGAAGAAATCATGAACATCAACGAAGGTTTGATTAAGCATTTATTCAAAACCATGATGGATGTTGATTTTGAGCAATTCCCACGCATGACTTACGCAGAAGCGATGCGTGACTATGCCTCAGACAAGCCTGACTTACGTATTCCATTAAAACTCATCGACGTTGCTGATTTAATGAAAGACGTTGATTTTAAAGTATTTGCCGGTCCTGCTAACGATCCTAAAGGTCGCGTTGCTGCCCTACGAATTCCTGGTGGCGCGTCATTAAGCCGTAAGCAAATCGATGCTTATACCAAATTCGTTAGCATCTATGGTGCACGTGGTTTGGCGTATATCAAAGTTAACGATGCGAGCAATATCAACAACGGCGTTGACCAAGAATCTGGTCTTCAGTCTCCTATCATCAAAAATATGACCGATGACGTATTGGTCAGCTTGATTGAGCGTACTGGTGCAGAAAGCAACGATATTATATTCTTTGGTGCGGATAAAGCCAGTGTCGTCAATGACGCAATCGGCGCACTACGTCAAAAAATTGGTCTAGACCTTGAGATGACTACTTGTCAGTGGGCGCCACTTTGGGTCACTGATTTCCCAATGTTTGAGCAAACGGATGATGGTCGTTGGACGTCAATGCATCACCCGTTTACTAAACCTAAAGGTTCTGTTGATGAATTGAAAAACAACCCAGAATCTGCCCTTTCTATCGCTTATGATATGGTACTAAATGGTACAGAAGTTGGCGGTGGTAGCTTACGTATCAATACCTATGATATGCAGCAAGCCGTACTTGAAGCGTTAGGTATCGGCGAGCAAGAAGCTGAAGATAAGTTTGGCTTCTTACTTGACGCCTTAAAATTCGGTGCGCCGCCGCATGGTGGCTTGGCCTTTGGTTTAGATCGCTTAATTATGCTCATGGTAGGCGCAGACTCTATCCGTGATGTTATCGCTTTCCCGAAAACCAAAACTGCTGAGTGCCCACTAACTCAAGCACCTGCTGAAGTTGATAGCAAGCAGCTACGTGATCTTGGTATCCGTGTGCGCGAAAAAGCACAGGCTGACACCAACAAACCTGCGCAATAAATGGTCTAACGATGTCCGGATATTTTTTTCAGTACTTATTACGTGATTCATCACCGTGTGAATGGTTATGAATCCGTATCACATTTTTAAAATCGTGCCATTGTCTGTCTTGCAGATACTGGCACGTTTTGTTGCGTGGGTGATTATCAAGATACCCAATTTGAGTATCATGCGTACAGTCAGTATCAATTTGGCGTTAATTGCGCCTAAGCTGACTAATGTGCAAAAACAAGTGTTAACCAAAGAGATATTTATCACCAGTGTTTGACCAGTATTGAATCGATTAAAAGCTGGGCCATGCCACCTGAGTGGAGTATCGCTCAGATTCGCGACGTTCATAATAAAGACATTTTATTAGAAGGACTTGCGAGTGCCAACGGCATGCTCGCTATCGTGCCGCATCTTGGTACGTGGGAGATGATGAACGCTTGGCTCAATCAATTTGGTTCCCCAACCATTATGTACAAACCTGTCAAAGGTGACATTACCAACAACTTTGTGTTACAAGGGCGTTCAAGGCTTAATGCGACCCTAGTACCAACCGATGGTAGCGGTGTGAAAGCCATATTTAAAACCCTCAAACAAGGTGGCTTTAGTATCGTCTTACCCGATCATGTTCCCGACCCTTCGGGCGGCGTGGTTGTGCCCTTTTTTGGTATTAAAACGCTAACCAGTACGCTTGCTTCTAAACTTGCTAGTAAAACCAGATGTGCCTTGGTCGGCTTATCTTGTATTCGCCGTGACGATGGTCGTGGATTTGACATCTATTGTTATAAGCTTGATGATCCAGCACTTTATGATCGTCATGCTGAGACCGCCGCTTATGCACTTAACCAAGCCATGCAACAGATGATTGAAGAAAAATGCAGTCACTATATGTGGGGCTATCGACGTTTCAAACATATTCCCGCATTAGGAAATCCTTACAACGTTGATGAAGAAACTTTGGCCAAATTCATTCGTGACAACAAGCGGGCTGATCAAAACGTTCATGACACAACCACGCGCGCTGGCAATGAGCCATGAACAATGACCTTACAATTAGCCAAACGTTTAGAGAGCTCGTGAATCATAGCTGTGATAATATTGGCTGACTTTTGTACCCTTAGACGTTACTAGGGCGTGTCCTCAGTTCAATCGATCGTCTTATAAATGGATTAGAGATGACTAAATTTTGCCAAATAGCGTCAAATATTCAGTCAATAGCTCGATATTGTCTGCGCTATTTTTTCATTTGGCGACAATTTATCTCATTTTTATCACCATGTAAAAAATGAGAACACGCCCTAAATATTTTTATTTATATTAATATGAGTGCATTATGGCAACTGACGTAACCAATACCTCATCGACAGACCACACGCACGCACGCAGCAGCACTGCTGAGCAGCGTTATGTTATCTGTATGAAATGGGGTGACAAATACGGCGCTGAGTACGTCAACCGTCTTTATAATATGGTCAGTCGCCATTTGACCTTAGACTTCCAAATGATCTGCCTCACTGATGATAGTAGCGGTATCGACCCTGCTGTGACTTGCCATCCTATTCCAGAGATGGATTTGCCTGCCGGTCCTGAGCGTGGTTGGAAAAAACTCACGACTTTCAAACCTGAACTATATGGCCTTAAAGGTGTGGCTTTATTTTTAGATATCGACATTGTTATTGTTGACAACATAGATGCCTTTTTTACCTATCAAGCTCAGCACAAAGACAGCGTGGTGATTATCCGTGATTGGAAAAAACCGTGGCGAATGATTGGTAATAGCTCTGTTTATCGTTTCAATATTGGCATGAACACCTATCCTGATTTGCTCGCAAACTTTGAGCGTAACTTTGCCACCATTCGTACCCAAGTGCGCCATGAGCAGGCTTATCTATCTAACTATTACGTGAGCATCATCATTTAGAGTATTGGGATAAAACGTGGTGTGTCAGCTTCAAGTACCAATGCATCGCCCCTATTCCCTTTAACTTTGTGCGTGCGCCTACTCTGCCGGATGGCGCAAAGATTGTCATTTCATGGTGAGATTAATCCGCCAGATGCCATCAATGGTAGCGGCGGTAAATGGTATCGTCATGTTAAACCAAGTCCTTGGCTAAAAGATTATTGGCAGTAGTAGTGACGAATTTATACTGAACGGTTTAAAATACAGAACTGTAAAGAATAAACGTATCACAGCATATCAATACTTGAGGAAAACAATGAAAGTACAAACCTACCTAATCAACCTTGATGGTAGCCATGAGCGCTTAGAGAATGCTAAAAAGCAACTCGATAGTATCGATTGGAGTTTTGAGAGGTTTCCTGCTTTTGATGGACGTGGCAAATCACTGTCTAGCTTTGAAAATTATGACGACCAGCAAGCAAGGCAGACTCTCGGTCGTAGCCTTTTAAACTCCGAGATCGGTTGCTATCTTAGCCACTATCATTGTGTGTCGGCATTTTTAGAGAGCGATGCAGACTACCTAATCGTTTTAGAAGATGATATGCAGTTGTCTGATAATTTTAAGAGCGTTACCACGCAGTTGTTAGATTTTTTGTACGCCAATAAAAATTTAGAGTGGCATTTAATCAATATTGCCGCTAATAAAAAAAAGATAACGAAAGATATTACCCAAATCAATAACCATACTTTGTGGCATGCTTATTTTCCTATTTTAGGCTTGGGCTTGATATGGTCCAGAAAAGGGGCAGAAGAATTTATAGAAAAAGGCAAAATGATTACCATGCCAGTTGATGTGTTTTTTCAAAACTGGCTCAGCCAAAGCGCTAAAGGTTTGGGGGTTTGGCCAGCATTGGTAACTCCCTCAGATATGGACAGTGATATTTGGAGTGAAGCAAAAGCAAAAAATATACAACGTAAAGAGTTAGAGAATAGAGACTGGTCTTATAGCCTAAAAAAGAAGCAAAGAATATTGCACAACAAAATACTTGCCATTAAAAACTTATATTCACATAAATAGTACTTATATTATGAAAAATACTGTTATCAGCTTAACTGCTGCTATAGACAGAAGAGAACACATCAAAACTGAGTTTAACAAACATAATATCAACTTTGAATTTTTTGATGCGCTTACGCCAAGTGTGGCTGAAGCTTATGCTAAAAAACTCTGTACAAACTTTGAAAGTAGCAATCTTAGTGGTGGTGAGCTGGCATGTATGATGAGTCATGTCTCAATTTGGCAAAAATGATTGACGAAAGCATACCCTATCTGGCTATCTTTGAAGATGATGTCTATTTGGGCGAAGATGCTGAATATTTATTAAATACGACAGATTGGATTCAGCCTACATGGCATATTATAAAAACTGAGACGGTCAATGATAAAATACTTTTGTCTTCCGATAGATATGAGGTTATCGCTGAAAAAAGATACCTTGCTCAATTAAAGGGTACTCATTTAGGTTCAGGTGGCTATATTTTATCATTACATGGTGCTAAGCTTTACTTTGATTATTTTACTAAAAACAAGTTAATACCAATAGATGAGCTGATGTTTGATACTTTTCTGAGTGAAGGTTTAGAACCTATTTACCAAATGACGCCTGCTCTATGCATACAAGAAATTATATTGTGCGGTGCTAACTCAGCATTGTTATTGCCAGGCTCATTAATGACAGATCGCAGCAACAAAGTAAATAAAATAAAGAAACCTTTCACTTATAAACTAAAAAGAGAAGTTAGTAGGCTTGCTTTACAGATGAAAAAAGCGCTGTCTGCTGAAAATATTCCTTTTAAATAATCTATAGTCAATCTACTATAAAGTAAATACAGTGTTACTGGAATAATTGTACTCTTTTTATTTAGGACTAACTATACTGTATGTTAATCATCCAAATAAAATCAGACTCAGAAAATTATTATTAACGACTAAATAAGCGCAATGTCATTTTATCTAGCGAATATTTTACAGGTCTTATTTACAGGTTTTTTATAAACCTAGCAGGTAACAAAAATGTTTTTAGTGAAAAACCTCAGATTACTGGGAGAAGGTACGCAAAAAAAGGTTTATGAGTATCCCGATGACTTAGAGAAAGTCATTAAAATAATGAAGACAGAGCATGCAACAGCGACTGGTGGTAGAGCAGGTCAGCATCACTTGCGAGCACATCGATCACAAGGTATTTACAGACAGTTTCGCAGAGAGTTATTACAATTTACAGCTATGTAAAAATAACTATGCTAATTTTAACTTTACCTTTCCTATCGAAACGGTCTACGGTTTTGTGCCTACTGACCAAGGTTTAGGTTTGGTAACTGAAAGAGTTCTAGATCCGAATGGTACGGCAACCTCACTATATGAGATTGCAACAAACCATAGTTTTGAGGATAAGCATGCTATTGCTTTAGATGCCCTATTCAATGAATGCGTAGAGCAGCATGTTGTATTTGGTGAAGTTAATATCGCAGGAATTATACCGAACAAAGAAGAGGCTTTCCTGAATTCGTACTGGTCGATGGTATTGGCGAAAAGCTACTTATACCTTTTAGAGCCATGAGTAAAAGCATTAATAGTCGTAACGTTAGAAAAATTGAAAAGCATATTAAAAACCAGATTAATGATTACCAAATAAAATAACTATCAAATAGATAGCTTATTTTTTGAGTAACTCTCCAAATAATTCATGATAGCCTTGAGTAATATGGTCTTTACTATATGAGTGTAAAGCCTTTTGTCGTGCAGCTGATGCTAATTGCTGATACTCCGCAGGATTAGATAATACCGATGATATCGTAGCAGCCAATTTGCTAGCATCTCCAATAGGAAAAAGAAATCCGTCTTTTTCGTGATTTATTAGCTCTTCTACCCCTACTCGCCTCACTTCCAATAATTAAGCAGCCGCTCGCCATTGCCTCTATTACAGCGAGATTTAGTCCTTCGAACCTACTAGACATCACAAATATTTTATGATTTAGCAGTAATTTATCAACTTCGTTACTATAGTCTATAAATTTAATTTGGTCTTCTAAGGCGTATTGTTGCACCAGTTGCATAACTTCTTTCTTATAACGCTCACGCCCAGTGCCTACCAGCGTTAAATGTGGGATGACTCCTTGTTTTTTGAGCTTATGCATTGCCTCAATTAAGGTAACATGATCCTTACTCTTTGCGTATCTACCAACCATAATCAAGTCTTGTGGTCTAGCACTTATAGGCGATAGATTATCTCCTCCAAATCGCGTGGTATCGATGCCATTTGAGATTACTTGGATAGGTGACTGTAGGCCTTGATTAGACAAGGTTTTTGCAACCCCTTGTGAAACCGCGACCACTCTATCGGTATATTTACTTAGTTTGCGTGTTTGGTAAAGCTTCCAAGGAGTATAACGCTCTCTAGAGTTATGCTCAACTTGGATTAAATGAGGAACTTTAGCCAGTAATCCTGCTCGACGCCCTAACAAATGCTCAGGAAATCCATGAGCAACTAAAATATCTGGCCGCCATTGTTCACATAGATTTTTTAGCTCCAGTATTCGTATATGGGTCGCACCTGTGATTACTTGATACTCGATATTTTTGTCATCCAATCCTTTTAGCTTTTCCGCTACTGTTGTACTTTTGCGACGTAATACCAATAACTCTCAATTGAAGGTAATTGATTGTGTGCCGCGATCAAGTCAACAGCTACTTTTGTAGCTCCAGAGAAACCGCCCGTGACAAAATGTAAAACTCTCAATGGTTTCTCCTTAAGTACATCTAAATAGATATAAAAATTTATTTACTTTAAAGACAGTTTTATTATCTTTACAAATTTCTTGAAAAAATAATTCGCAGTTTTAAATGGCTTGATAGAAAATAGCTTTAGTGAATATTTTATTTTATTACTGCTTTCTTCATACTGTTTTTTAGTATTAAACCACTTTATTTGGCCAGCGCTTTATTATAATATTTTGAATCCTTAAAAAAATTAATACATCCAGTCTACCCTGTTTCATTTTTTCTGAATCTTTTGAAAAATTATTATCATGTTGTCTATATAAAGCAAATATTTCACTCATATAATAAATCCTGCCATGCTTTGTTAATTTTAGCCACATGTACCAATCTTCTAAAACGATGCTGGAATCATAGCCACCAGTTTCTTTTAATGCTTGGAGTCTAATCAGCTGTGTCACTGCAGGCAGGTCAAACTTGTGCATTATTATTCTTTTGAAATCATAATATCTTGATTTACTTAAGCTGGTTGCTATTATTTTATCATTTTCATCAATATGCTGAACACCGCCAAACACCGCTAAAACATTATGGTGACTATTTAGAAACTCGACCTGCACCTTAAGCTTATGACTCAGTATGACATCATCTGAAGCGATACCAGAATAATACTCTCCCTGACACCACTCGATGGCTTCATTCAAAGTAGCGCTCAAACCTTTATTTGGTCTAGATCTAAACTCAAAATTAACAAAGCGTTGCTCACATAACTTTGTCATCTCTTCAATTTTTGCAAACGATCCATCTTTTGAGCCATCATCTATGATAATAAGTTCTATATTTTCGTATGTTTGATTTATGACACTTTGGATAGAAGCTTGGACAAAATCTTCATGGTTATAGCAAGGTATCACTACGGAAACTAAAGGTTTTGACATATCAAGACTCATAAAAATTTGTTATTCTAAAAAAAATTAATCTTATTTTTCTCGTGAACTTTATTGTACTGAACAGTCCAGAATAATTAATTTTACTCATACCTTCAATTATAGCTTTTTTCCAATCTGCCTTATTTCTAAGCTCTGTCTTTTTTACGCATATAGCTATAAGTACTCCATAGGACATATACTATATTATCTTTAGTACTCGCATATATTTTCGGCTGGTCTAAGAAAATATCATTTAAAATAAATGCATTTCTTAACATCAAATAATGATTATCATTCACTTTCTGAGTAGTAGAAAGAAAATTGTAGTGATAATAATACACTGATGAAATTCTTATTATTTTTTTGAGTTGAAAAAATTTAACCTTGTTATTACTTCATCATTATTTATGTAATTATCGTTATTAATATTATACTTTTCGTAATCTTTATAGCTTTTCTTAATAACTTCCTTCTAATAGCAAGCAACCATGTACTGGCCATCCATTTAAAAATTTACTATACATTCATAGGATCCAGCTCATTATCTAATGTATAAAAACAGAGCTTATTCCAAAATTATTTTTTTTCAATTAACATCTCCGGTATACTATGTCTACATCTAGATTACTATGATGTTTTATAAACTTCACTTATCATATTTTCTGAGAGACTATCATCACAATCTAGAAACAGTATAAACTCAGTAGAAGCATTTTCTATGCCTAATCTTCTGGCTTGGGCTGCACCTTTATTTTCTTGCTCAAAAACTTTATAGTTAAAGCTAACCCCCAATGCCAAATGATCTTTAATGACTCTTAAAGTGTGGTCAGTCGATCCATCATCAACGAAAACAACATCAAAATTTTGATTTTTTTGATTCTTGAGAGTTTCAATGCAGCTTTTTATATTTTCTTGCTCATTATGCATTGGTACAATTATACTTATAAGACTCATTCAATTCCTTTATTGCTAATCCATAATAAAATTAAAACAATTTGCATCATAAAAGACGGCCGTATTAGATAACTGGTTTAACTCCCGTTGTCGTAATCAAATTATTCAGAATACATCCAAAAATCATTACATCTCTGAATAATTGTAGTGACGTCTTCCATAGTCATGGTAGGCCCTATTGGTAAACTTAACACTTCATCATGCATTTTTTCAGAAATGAGATAGCTAAGCTTATTCCACTCTTTATAAGCAGGTTGCTGATGTGGCGGAATAGGATAATGTATCAGTGCCTGAATCCCATTTTCAGCTAAGTATGTTTGTAGCGCATCTCTATGTTTACAGCGAATCACAAAAACATGCCAAACGTGGGCGCTATCATTTTCCTGAGTAGGTAAGATGATTGCTTTATTTTTAATGCCTTCAAGATAAGCGTTCGCGACTTGTCGGCGATGCGCAATTTCTTTATCAAGATACTTTAATTTAACACTCAACATAGCGGCCTGGATTTCATCCAAACGACTATTGATCCCTTGATATAGGTTTTTATATTTTTCATGTGAGCCATAATTACGTAACGCGCGCAATGTGTGAGCCAGCGCTTCGTCACTCGTAGTAATTGCACCCGCATCACCTAAGGCGCCAAGATTTTTACCAGGATAGAAACTAAAACCTGATGCATCACCCCAACTCCCTGCTCTCTTACCTTCAAGAGAAGCACCATGTGCTTGCGCAGAGTCTTCTAATACCAACAACTCATGACATTTAGCAATATCCATAATCGCTGGCATATCTGCTAGTTGCCCATATAAATGCACAGGAAGTATCGCTTTTTTTTGCTAGTAATAGCCATCTCAATTTTTTTGGGATCAATATTGAAGCTGTCGACACATGGTTCAACTAAAATAGGCATTAAGTTATTAGCGCTAATTGCCAATATACTCGCATATACGTATTTGATGGGACAATGACCTCGTCACCATCTTTTAGCTTACCTAGCTCCTTCCATGCTCGCAGCGTTAGAATAAGCGCGTCCAAACCATTAGCAACACCTATGGCAAATTTCGTCTCACAATAATCAGCAAACTGCTGCTCAAATTGTTCGAGCTCACTGCCGCCGATATACCAGCCTGAATCAATAACACGAGCACAAGCGTCTACAAGCTCATCACGATATTGAGCATTAATTGCTTTTAAATCAAGAAAAGGAATCATGTGGTAACCCTATGAGGTAAATATTTAAGCAAATAGTTAAATTGAGTATTATTGTGTTTGGTGATTGACTCTAGGCTACAAGGGCTTTCATACCTTTTTATCTTTTTTACTCACTCATCCACGATGTTACCAATTCTTCTGGATAACCACGATGGAAGTGTTTACGCCACGGATAAGCATCACCCGTTCCATCATGCAATTTGACTTTAGTAGTGGGGCATATTTTCTTAGCAGGAGAGCCGGCATAAATCATATCGGCTTCTGTGATACCTTTAATCGATGAATGCGCAGCAATTAGGCAGCCATGACTTATTTTAGCACCTGGCAAAACAACACTCATGGTGGCAATGACAGCATAATCTTCAACAGTGACACCAAGCAAGGTGTCGCTAGGCGGATGCGGATCATTGGTTAAGACCACATATGGAAAAATCCAAACATAGTTGCCGATTTTACTTTTTTGCCCAATATGGACATTACTGTGAAAACGTACAAAATCGCCTATGTCACAATGACCTTGTAAATCAGACAAAGTGCCTATTTGTAAGTTTTTTCCAGCGTTTACTTTCTCTCTTACCGTGACTCGATGACCTGTCACTAATGCTTCTAAAAAATGTGAGCCTTCATAGAAAATACTATGTGATCGAATATGGGAATTAACCCCTATATATAGCTTCTCTCCATTTGACAAATGATTTGAAACGCCTATCTCGCAGAACGCTTCAATCACTGTATTCACAGATCTCTACATTGTCATAAACAATGGTGTAAGCACCAATCTTTACATTAGAGCCTATAATAGCTTTGTCCGAAACTATTGCCGTAGGATGGATACTCATAGACACCTCAAAAATTCATCATAATCGCGAATATAATCATTTTCGTCGTAATGCTCGCTTGCCAGTACCAAAAGCACACTCGTGACTAAAGTTATGCATCTCACGCCATACAAATCACCAACGATTAAGCCTTTCGTAGGAGAATCAAGCCAGCTTCTTGACGCTGCGCACCATCATCAAGAACCATACGGCACTTACCAGTCACACAAATAGCAACCTGTTGGAGGTTGTGATGCGCATGAAAACCGCGTGACGCCTCTATCTGTGTACCAAAATATAGTAGACACGCTTTATTTTAAATGGCACAGTCTTTTCTGCTTCCAAAGCAACTAGTGAACCACGTTCATCGCCCAATGCTGGAAAATCAACCCATTTTATTAAGCTCATGACTCTTCATCCGCTAGAGAAATCAAATACTGGCCATAAGCATTTTTGTTCATACTGCGACCAATCTCTAACACTTTTTGCTTACTCAACCAGCCATTATTGAGGGCAATCTCTTCCAAGCATGCCACTTTATAACCTTGACGCTTTTCAATAGTCTCAACAAACTGTGCTGCTTCTAGCAAGCTTTCATGTGTACCTGTATCAAGCCACGCAAACCCACGACCTAGTAGCTCTACGCTTAAATCACCACGTTCCATATACATCTGATTGACGGTGGTAATCTCAACTTCGCCTCGATCGGAAGGCTTAACATTTTTCGCAATCTCTATGACATCATTATCATAAAAGTATAAACCCGTCACCGCATAATTGGATTTAGGCTTGGTAGGTTTTTCTTCTATCGAAATAGCGCGCTTATCTTCATCAAATGCCACTACGCCAAAACGCTCTGGATCTTTCACTTGATAGCCGAAGACGGTTGCACCGTTTTTACGATTGACGGCTTGACGTAATAATGGCGTGAACCCTTGACCATAAAAGATATTGTCACCTAGTACTAGACAAACATTACTATCACCAATGAAGTCTTCACCAATAATGAATGCTTGAGCCAAACCCTCTGGACTTGGCTGTACTGCATAGCTAATGTTAATCCCTAGCTCGCTACCATCGCTAAGTAAACGCTTAAAACACCCTATATCATCAGGCGTACTAATGATGAGCACGTCACGGATACCTGCAAGCATCAATACGGATAACGGATAATAAATCATCGGTTTATCATAGATAGGTAGCAGCTGGCTGCTTAGAGATACCTTTAGTAATGGGATAAAGACGTGTGCCTGAGCCACCCGCTAAAACAATACCTTTCGTATTCATTACTCACCTGCTCCTATTCTGCTTATTCCAATTTTTGACGTTGATAACTGCCATTTTGGACACGACTACACCATTCCGTATTACTTAAATACCATTCAACTGTTTTTCTGATACCGCTATCGAAGGTCTCTTTTGGTGTCCAATTTAACTCATTAGCAATTTTACTCGCATCGATTGCATAGCGTAGGTCATGTCCTGGACGATCTTTTACAAATGTAATCAATGACTCGTATTGAATCCCATCAGCGCGAGGTTGCAATTCATCCAAAATTTGGCAGATCGTTTTGACTACTTCAATATTTTGTTTTTCGTTATGTCCGCCGATATTATAAGTCTCACCCACTTTCCCTTCAGTGACCACTTTATATAGTGCACGCGCATGATCTTCTACGAATAACCAATCTCGTATTTGGTTGCCTTTACCGTAGATAGGCAAAGCTTTGCCATCTAGAGCATTTAAGATAACCAACGGAATAAGTTTTTCAGGAAAATGATAGGGGCCATAATTATTAGAGCAGTTAGTAACTAAGATAGGGAAATCGTAAGTACGATGCCATGCACGAACCAAATGATCAGAACTTGCTTTAGATGCAGAATAAGGTGAACTTGGCGCATAAGGAGTGGTTTCGGTAAATAAACCAGTCGTCCCTTCCAGATCGCCATAAACCTCATCGGTAGAGATATGATGAAACCTAAACTGCTGTTTACCTATGCCATCAAGCTTTTGCCAGTATTGACGTGCGACTTCTAATAAATGATAAGTGCCTACAATATTAGTATTAATAAATTCAGCAGGCCCATCAATAGAACGATCTACATGTGACTCGGCTGCTAAATGCATGACAAGATTGGGCTGAAAACTGTCAAATACTTGCTCTAACGCTTCTTTGTCACAGATATCTATCTGTTGAAACTCATATCGTGGACTTTGATCAATGTCTTTGAGTGATTCTAAATTACCCGCATAGGTTAATTTATCAATATTTAATACTTCGTCATCCGTATTGTGGATAATATGACGAATAACAGCCGAACCAATGAATCCGGCACCGCCAGTAACTACTATTTTCATATCAACCTTTTTATGATATTTGAATAAAATCGCATAAGTATAAAAAAGCTAAGCCCACATGGTCTTAGCTTTTTAATCGTTAATTCACAATCATACAGCTGTTTTAATCAATAAAGCTTAACCAATCCATATACTGCTCATTGCGACCATGAACCACATCAAAGTACAAGGTCTGTAGCTGCTCAGTCAAAGGTCCTCGGCCACCATTTCCGATATTACGATCATCATATTCACGGATAGGTGTGACTTCAGCCGCCGTACCCGTCATGAATATCTCATCCGCCAAGTAGAACTCATCACGGGTGATACGGCGCTCAACGACCTTGATTCCTAGATCATCGGCAAATTGAATGATAGTACGACGCGTGATGCCGTCAAGTGCACCGCCCGCTAAATCTGGCGTATGCAATACACCATCCTTTACTAAGAACAAGTTCTCGCCAGCACCTTGGCAGACATAACCTTGCGGATCCATCAAAATTGCTTCGTCATAGCCATTACGAGTGACTTCTTGGTTTGCCATGATAGAAACTGGATAGTTGCTCGAGGCTTTTGCCTTACACATGGTCACATTGGTCATATGATGAGTAAATGACGAGGTTTTTACACGGATACCATTTTTGATACCCTCTTCACCCAGATAAGCGCCCCAATGCCAAGCAGCAACCATTGCATTGATACTGTTATCACGTGACGATAAACCAAGCTTTTCTGCACCGACCCAAATGAGCGGACGAATATAGGCTTCTGCCAAGTTGTTTTGCTTGACCACATCTTTGTGCGCCTGCTCCAGAGTCGCTGCATCAAACGGTACATTCATTTGAAAGATTTTTGCAGAGCCTAACAGGCGCTCAGTATGTTCTTTTAGACGAAAGATTGCTGTACGCTTGTCAGCAGTTTGGTACGCGCGCACACCTTCAAACACAGCCATGCCATAATGCAAGCTATGCGTCAGCACATGGACTTTGGCATCTGGCTGCTCAATCATTGTGCCATTCATCCAAAGCTTACCATCTTGTGTTGCCATATTCATTTTATAATCCTTATGTTAGCACTAACGGCTATTTTTTTAGGTATAGTCGACGCACGTATAAATGCTTCGACTATAGGTTTTGTTTAATCGTATTTATCAACATCATATGATAACACCGCAGCGTCAAATTTTATTGCTAAAATATAGTGTTATCCTTACTCAGAAATAACCAACAACTGACAGCTTTATCGTAATGTGTCGCCGATTATATCACTGGCGGTGCTAGCAAATGAAATCTTTTAGTTTGAGTATCACAGGCTATTATTTATAAGCAAAAACCTTCTTAAGAATTGGGCGAATCGCTATCGGACAAATTAACACCCATCAAATGTTGCCATTGCGCTTGTACTAATGCTCGTGTTTCTTTCCACAGTGACTCATCCACCAATAGCGATTGCTCTGATAGTGCCAATTGATGAGTACAGCACGAATTCTGAGGTAAGCATCCGTTAAATCTTGGCAGACTTGCTCCTCCCAAATACCCAGTGATGCCACTTCTTCAAAAATACGAACGTTGTCGCTCCATTTGGTCAGGCTCGGATGCTCATGCGAATAAGCCAATACTGCAAATTGTGCTAAGAACTCAATGTCGATGATCCCGCCTGCATCTTGTTTAAGATGAAACTTACCTGCTTGTTGTTGCCATTGACTGGTGCCCAGATGTTTTTGCATCTTAATACGCATACTGGTGACTTCTGTACGCACCTGCTCTATCGTGCGTGGTAATGATAACGTCTCGGCGAATATCACAAAAGCGTGCCGTCACTCGTTTGTCACCGCAAATCGCTCGTGCCCGTACCAAGGCTTGATGCTCCCATGACCATGCCTTTTCTAGCTGATAGGTTTCAAAAGCATGACAAGACACCACCATCATGCCAGCATTACCTGAGGGGCGCAGACGCATATCAATCTCATAAGCGCGGCCATCTCGAGTTTGGGTATTGAGATAGTTCATCAGCTTTTGTACCAAACGGGCAGCAAACTTCATACCGCTGACTGATTTTTCACCCGTAGTCATACCCTGCTCTTTTATCTTATGCAAAAACACCAAATCCAAATCTGAAGAATACGACAGCTCTAGCCCGCCAAGCTTGCCATAACCAATGATGGCAAAACCGCAGTCTGCCTCGGTCACTGGGTCGCCATCTTGACCAATAGGATAGCCGTAGCGTTTGACAATTTCTGCAAAGGCCCGTTCTAATGCGGCTTCTAGTACCACCGCTGCGATATACGTAAGAGAATCCGACACCTTCATAATCGGACGCTCAGCCAATACATCACTGGCGGCGACCGCCAACACTTGGTTCTTCTTAAATAGTCTTAATACGCTGAGCAGCTCTTCTTCGTCATTAGGCTCTACGCGCAATAGCTGTTGACGCAAAATATCACGCAACTCTGGCTTGTCCGGCAAGTGGCGATAGCGCTGCTGTAAAAAAGTATCTAAAAGCACAGGATAATGTGCCAACTCTTTGGCAATCCAAGGACTGGCCGATAGCATGGGTATCAGCTCAATTGTCGCATTGGGATTTTCTGCAATCATCACCAAATAGATAGAACGACGACAAATCGCTTCGAGCAATGTAATGAGACGCGGCAAAGCGGTATTGGCCAATTGCTGCTGCTCTTGATGAGCGAGTAACGCATGGATAATCACAGGATAAGCGTCATCCAACCGCTCGCGAGCCTCATCGCTTAAGTTAGCGACCATCTTTGACTGCCAAAAATCTTGTAATAACACTCGATTTTCTGCCGTGAGCACATCATTCAATCGTGCAATCTGTTCATCAAGATGTTCGGGCTCAAGATCTGTGTCTTCATGATCCGGTACCTGACGTTCGGTCACCATACGCTCAAAGGGAACATTGACATTGTCTCGGTGGTGATTAAGGGTATCTAACAGCGCATTCCAATCGTCAAACCCAAGGGTAACCGCCAAGTTATACTGCCACTGCGGATCATGTGGCAAACGCTGAGTCTGTTGATCATTAATCGCTTGAATGGCGTGTTCAAGCCGACGTAAAAAACGATACGCGGCTTGGAGCTCTTGATAAGTAGTCCTCTCTAGATACTCAAGCTTATGTAATACCTGCATTGCTTGTAAACAAGATTTCACCTGTAATTGAGGATGCCTGCCACCATAAATCAACTGAAAGGCCTGCACAATAAACTCAATGTCTCGGATACCACCAGCACCCAGCTTGATGTTATCCAAATCCTCCCGCTGAGCGACTTGGTTTTGAATAAGGGATTTCATCTCCCTGAGCGCTGAAAAAGCACTATAATCCACGTAATAACGGAAAACAAAGGGTTTGATGAGCGCTTGTATCTCATCATAAAACGGCTGTTCTATCTGCCCGACTACTCGTGCTTTCAGCCATGCAAAACGCTCCCATGCACGTCCATGTTGAGAGAAGTACTTCTGTAATGCGGACAGATGAATGGCCAAATCACTACCATCACCCCACGGTCGCAGACGCATATCGACCCGAAAGACAAAGCCATCAGCCGTCTTTTGATCCAGTAATTTAATAATACCTTGACCGAGCCTTGTCATAAACCGCTTATTATCTATGCTGCGCGTGCCTTTTGATTTATCACCGTTGGTTACACCGCGAGCCTGATGGACAAAGATAAGGTCTATATCACTCGATAGGTTCAGTTCATGAGCGCCAAGCTTGCCCATCGCCATAATCGCCATATCATCAATTTGCACGTTACCTTTAGCATTGATAAAAGTCGGTTCGCCGTACTGTTTAATCAAATGCTGGTAGGTGTAATCTTTGGCAAATGAGATACAGCCGTCTGCAAACTCAGACAGCTCGTCGGTCAATTGCTCAAGTGCTATCAGTTGTAAGGCATCTTGCCAAATCCAGCGCATCATCAGCAGTGTACGTAGATGACGCAGGCCACTCATCACCTTCACTTCATCAGCAAGTTGGTAATTATCATCTAACGTATAATCTTGAATCAAATCATCGATTTGCTGCCGAGTTAAGGTTCGATCTAACGGGTAGCTGCGTAAAAACGTTTGGCATGAAACCGTTCGACTCTCCCAAATCTGATAAGCGAACTCGCTTGCCGTCTGCAATATTTGCAGCTGTTCGGTTGTATACTGACAATCTGTACCATGGGTCGCACGTGAAGGCATAGCGGGTGACATAGGGAACATAACTCCTTGCATAGAGTGATAAGACTACGTGAACTTAGCGCATAAGTTTATCGTTTTTTCTTACGAAGCAGTCACAGCATCAACTAACGATACGCAATATGTCAGTATTTAATATAAAACTACGTTTAATGACAGTGACCCTATTTGCTTTTGAGCGCTTTATGGTAGCATAAACAACTTTAGCGCAGATGATTGAAAAGAGCTCTTATGACAACCATGACCCCATTGCTTCTGATTACTGCTGATCCTAGCCACCCACTTGCCCATTTAGCGCTACGCTATGCACGCGCTTATCTGACAAATACTGCCAATAATAAAGATACCAATGACAATGTCACCTTAGATAATATCACCTTAAACGTGTTTTTTTATGGCGATGCGGCGCATACGGCCAATGGTTTACGCTGGCAGTCGGCGGATCAAATTAATTTGACCAAAGAGTGGCAAACGCTCGCTGAGCAGTTCCAGTTAGCGCTGCCTGTCTGTGTCAGTACTGCACTCAGTCGCGGCATTAGCGACACGGATAACAGCAAACGCCATCAACTTAATGGTGACAACCTTGCCACCGGCTTTTCACTGGTCGGACTGAGTGAGCTTGCGATGATGATGCAAGGCGACTGTCGTTTGATGCAGTTTTGATGACTTGCCGTGCAGACAGATTACATCTTATGATAAATTGTCAGCGACCAATTAGATTAGGAATTAACCATGAAATTATTAATTCAGCTGCTCACGCCGACTGAAATGGCGAGTTATGAAGGCTGTGCGCTTGCATTAACGCTAGCGACCTTTGGTCATGAAGTACAGCTGTATTTGGATGCGCCTGTTTTTGGCTTGTTGATGCAGCCTGCGTCGCGTTTGCATGGCATGATTCAGTCGCTTGAGCTATATGACATGCCAGCCGCTTGGCTACCTGACGATGTCTTTAGCGGGTGGGTCACAGGTATGCTGCCTATTGATTTGGCTTCACAATTGACATTGATACCTGAAGTGGTGAACGCTTCAGACTTTGAGCAAATACTACGCTTTTAGCCTCGCAATTTTATTTAATACTTTAAATACTAGGGCGTGTCCTCATTTTAAAAATAGAGATGAAAATGAGGACACGCCTTATCCTAAATCTAGCAACGAATCGGACACTGTTATGGCAACTTTATATCAAATACACAGCACAATGGATATGCTCAGGCGCAGTGTCGATGAGATGTCACGGACATGGCGCACCGGTGACAGTATTCTCTTGCTTGGTAGCACCGTGGCTTTTATCAGTTGGCTTGATGCGTATTTGAGTGACAGTGAAATACAAGGCATCGCAAATATTTATGCCTTAGCCGATGATGTGGCGCAGCTGAGTAACAATACCAGTGCTAAGCTCAATCTAGAAACCAAGTTGAGTGGGCTGTTAACCGATGAAGAATGGGTCAATCTAACTCAGAATACCGATGCTAATAATGCGGGGTTTGATAAAGTAGTGACCATCGCCCTATGAATAACGATAATACGATTAATCACGATATAACAGCGGCAATCAACGTTGAATTGGATCAAGACGGTCATTTATGTGACCATAATATCTGGACCCCTGATGTCGCTCAGCAATTGGCCGACACTCTAGAGGTGCATCTAGAAACTGAGCATTTACAAATTTTACAACAGGTACGGGCATTTTTTACTCAGTTTAATCACGCACCAGCCACGCGCCCACTGATTAAATGGTTACAGAAAACCTTGCCAGAGCATGATATTAGCAATCAGAAACTACAGCAGTTATTCAACACTGGCTTGGTTGCCCGCCATGTTAATCGCCTTGCCGGTCTGCCCAAACCACCCAACTGTTTGTAAGATATATGATTGATAAGGGATTATGAATGGCGATGAATACCTGAATGTTGGATCATCGCCTGCAATCAGTAAAAAATGCACGGCTATTTTGGATCGTACACTGTCAACGTCTCATACCCGATACTACGACCTTCATCACCAGTGAAGCCTTGCTGACGCCAGACCTCATACAGACATATCGCCACACTATTCGATAAGTTCAAACTGCGTGAATCAGCCAGCATAGGCAAGCGTAACCAGTGATCAGCGCCGATATCTTCACGTATATCATCTGCCAAACCTGCTGTTTCAGAGCCAAATACTAAGGCGACATTAGGTATCTGTTCAGGCATCAAAGCACGATCAGATTCGGCAGCCATCTGTTGCCCACCAAAGTCATAGTCATAAAAAGGCTTGCTCAGTTTGGTGGTCAATGCTGTGACAATATGACAATCCGCTGCCTGTAGCGCCAGTTTTGCTGCTGCCCAATCATCATGTACTTGTAGGTGCGCGTATTCATGATAATCCAAACCTGCACGCCGTAGCTTTTTATCATCAAGCTCAAACCCTAATGGCCTGACCAAGTGTAGCTGCGCGCCCGTGTTGGCACATAAGCGGATAATATTGCCCGTGTTACTAGGCATTTTTGGCGCTACCAACACAATATGGGTGGTCATATCGACTCCTTAAGTCGTCAAATCTGCGTGTTATCGTCGATCCAAGATAACGTGGACAGACTCTACTAAGATGATGGTTATTTGAATTTCTGAGCAAAAGGTAATTAAAAGTTACAGTTTACTGCCAATAATTACATTTTGATACTTTGCACAGTTTTTAACTTTCACTATGATGTCTCTAACGGATATCGAGATAGTATTTATCAATTATTATCTTATCCAATAACCCCTCAGTGAGGCTCAAGCCTAATGCTTAGCATCACTGTTATTATTTATAACGACCCATTTTTGAGGATTCTATTATGAAAAAATTAATCATTGCATCTTTAACTGCTATGTTTGTTCTAACTGGTTGCAACACTTTTAAAGGTTTGGGCCAAGACGTATCAAGCGCTGGCGAAGCTGTTACTGGCGGCGCACAAGACGTACAAAATAAAATCTAAGTATTGATTTTTTTTGCGTATTTGAAAGGCTTATCATTTATGTGATAAGCCTTTTTTTATGACTTTATTTTTCGATAGTAAAGACTGACATTAAAGACACCGTGAATATCTCCAATTATAAAAAGGCTCGCAATATCTGATTGAGATAACGTTGACCCAATAGCGTTGGCTGTAGCCGCTCAGTACTGTCTACTAGCAATCCCTGAATAATCAATTGCGCCACTTGTATAGCAATATCATCGTAACTCAGCCCTGTCCTTGCGGTAAACATCGACCAAGCGACACCGTCATGTAGACGTAGCGCATTCAGCATAAACTCACTGACCAACTCCTCACTGTCAATTTCCTGCCAACCCACCATTTTTGGTGCGCTTTGTTTAACAGAAGAATCAGTGTTATCTTGATAATCCACATAATCTTTAGGCAGTCGTGACTTACTAAAACGATAAATACCAGAGTCTGCTAGCAAGTCATTCTTTAAGCCATTCTCTGTTAATGCTGATGCTTCATGAGCAATCGTTACTTTGCCATGCGCGCCCGCACCAATCGCTAGGTAGTCACCAAATTGCCAGTAATTAACATTGTGACAGCATGCCTCATCTGACGCGCCTGCCCACGCGGATACTTCGTAATTATGGTAGCCCAACTGCTGCAACAACGCTTGACCTGCCTGCTCAATATCTGCCAAGTTATCCTCATCTGGCAAAATCGGCTGGCTACGGTAAAATACGGTATTGGGCTCAATCGTTAATTGATACCAAGAAATATGCGTCGCCCCAGCATCATGCGCCATCTGGATATCGTTCAGCGCCTCATTCATCGTTTGCTGCGGCAGCCCATGCATCAAATCGACATTGACTCGCTCAAACCCAGCCTCGCGAGCCGCACGAATCGCTGACAATGCTTGTGCAGGGTCATGTATGCGACCAAGGGTTTTGAGCTTATCAGCAGCAAAACTTTGTACCCCTATCGACAAACGATTGATACCCACCTCTAAATATTGGGCAAAAGGCGCATGCTCAAGCGTGCCCGGATTGGCTTCCATCGTCACTTCAATGCTATCAGCAAACTTAAAAATGTTGCGTAAGCCAGTAAACAATCGCTGGTATTGCGCAATGGGTAGCAGTGAAGGCGTACCACCACCGATAAAAATCGAACTGATTTCACGCGCTTGGGTTAACGACTGCTGCATGGCGGCATCTGACAGCAGCGCATCCACATATTCGTCATACATAGATAGCTGCGTATCCATCGGCAGCTCATGCGAATTAAAATCACAATAAGGGCATTTTTTGACACACCACGGGATATGAATATAAAGCGCCAGTGGGATGGCGCTTACCTGTATCCCACTCGCAGTATTATTAGAGATGCTGAGATTATCAGAAAAATGAGCAGGTGTAATATTTGACATAAACGAAGGTATCTATAAAAAAGGTTACATAAATGGATGACTGCTGTCACTAGCAGAAAGTAACGCTAGGATAACGGCTAATGTGATTAAAAAAAAGGCTATCTTAAAGAAAAGCCGATCAATAACAAAACCAGTCACAAACATCCATGTTAACCCTGTACTTTTATAGGCAAAATAGTGAAGAATGATGGCATAAAGTGACATTGTATTAAATGACATTGCATAAAGTGATATTGCAAATAATGAATGGCTGATAATGATAAATAGGATAAAGATATGGCTTATTGGTTAATGAAGTCTAACCCCAAGTTTTTTGGTATTGATGATTTGCAACGCCTAGAGACCGACAGTTGGGATGGTGTGCGTAATTACCGCGCTCGTAACTTCATGCGTGACGAGATGCAGGTCGGCGACAAGGTGTTCTTTTATCACTCTAGCGCTAAGCCGTCTGGCGTCGCTGGCATCATGACGGTAAGCAAAGCAGGCTACCCTGACCCTTGCCAGTTCCATCCTGAGCACCGTCATTACGATCCTATTGCCACCGAAGATGAGCCACGCTGGTATATGGTAGACGTCACTTTTGAGCAAGCATTTATTGATATTCTACCACTATCAGCCCTTAAATTTTTACCCGCACTTGAGGATTCACTATTAATGAGAAAAGGCTGTGAGCAACTTACCGTGATTCCACTAGACGCCAAACACTGGTACGCCATTATGGATATGGCAGAAACCCTTCATCTACTATCTGAGCAACCAGTGGTGAGATAGTAACGATTGAGTAAGGTTTTTAGTGTTATCAACGAACACTTATTGATGCGCTGTCTGCAAAAAATTTGCTATATTTGCGATTTATGCTCAACAATTCATTTATCGATTTTCTTTATCATGCCTTTATCCCCATTATCAGGACCCGCTTATGAGCGCACCCAAACTACTATTATCTGTATTAACCGTCAGCATGTTCAGTCTGACCCTTAGCGCCTGTGGCAGTGACGGGGACAAGGTGAAAGAGGAATATGACCGAATAGAAGATCAGGTGAAAGATGAATATGATCGTGTGGAAGACAAGGTCAAAGAGAAGTATAAAGAAGTCGAAGATAAGCTGAGCGATGATGAAAATCCATGGCTGAGATTTTGGAGTCGGTATTTTTACCAGAAGAATCACTCGATAATTTCTTGGATAAATAACCCCAGAAGGCGGTCGCGGCGGTTTATATGTCGGACACTTTATTGAGATTGACGATGGTGACAACGACGATATCGATATCGGTGCCGTTTACTTTGACATCAGCAAAGATGGCGCTGGCAGCGTCGATGGTAGCGTTAGTTATCAGCAGCAAGCCTGCCAAGAAAATAACACTTTGGGTATCAACTCAGCCATTAAGGTTGACAACTATATCGCGGGTAAAATAACAGGCAGTCTCGATACGTTAGCGTTTTAGACATTAAATATGTCAATGATTTGGGCGTAGAAACACCAAACTTATTAACCACTTTTGCGGGGAGCTTTGAGGAAAAAGAAGCAGGATCACCTTGGAGAGGTAGCTTTGAGTATCAGGATGGCATCGGCGGTAAAAAACTGACCAGTAGCGAAAAAAATTGCAACGTCACCTACACCATCAGCGATCGCTCTAATTTTAAGACGTACCCACTTGATTATAGTCTGGGCAAAATGACTCTTGATGTCATCGGTAATGGCAGTCAAAAGACTGTCACTTGGCAAAATCCTGCCAATACCAAGCATTTACTGGTCAGCCAAATTGATGTCAATAAAGCCGAGTCTGGTGCCAACGGCTATGTGCAGAACGTGATATTAAGTAATCTTGAAACGCAGTTTGCTCCTGTTATTCCAGTCATGTTCACCAATTACGTGATTGTCGTGCAAGCATTTGATGCCAATAATACCTTGATTGGCTATCAAGCAGTGGTGCAAGATTTGCCTGAGTCGCTATAAATGCCTGCTGATGTGCCTATAAATTAGAACGGTTATCGTCCAGTGCACGCTCTATTGAATCGATTACCTTTCACAGTCAGTTTTTAAGATCGATACAACGCTTTTAAAGCGTTGACATCATAGCGTGGCTTCTTTACCATTCTATTTATTTATGACCTGTCAATCCACTGCTTGGATTGACGGGTTATTTTTATTTTTGTGCCTGACTTTTTTTTGCATACTCTGTCTATATAGGCTTGCTCATATTATTTATCGGAGTATTATCGTCGGCACGACTCCCCCTTTTACATCCAGCCAAAAAACTAGATTGGCTTGGTTAAACTTGCTTAGAGCATGTCCTCATTCTCATTTGCTTTTCCGCTCAAGTTTTTGGTCAGGGTATGACTGTCTCGCTATTGTTTTGTTGATGGCAATATTTGCTCATCTATCATAATTACCGCAAAGAATAAAAAGTTGCTCACTATGGTTTTCCCATTATCTTTTAGAGATTTTAAAAGCTACAGCTTACGCTTAGGCGTGCTCGCGCTTCCTATTTTAATTACTCAGTTTTGCCAAGCAGCACTTGGTGTGGTCGATGCTATCATGGCAGGTCAAGTCTCCGCGCTTGATTTGGCTGCCGTCGCCGTTGGCTCTGGTATTTGGCTGCCGCTGTTTTTTAGCCCACTGGTATTTTAATCGCCACCACCCCTCTTATTGGTGAGGCGATCGGTCAAAATAAGCACCATCAAGTGCCACATATCACGCAGCAGTCTTTATGGACCGCCAGTGTCATTGGTATTATGGGCTTTATCATCGTTAATTTAGCACCCAATGTACTTGGGGTCATGGGTGTGCCTGAAAACATCCAACCGATAGCAACGCAGTATTTGCATGGCGTGTCGTTTGGTTTTCCCGCACTGGCTGTCTATGCGGTACTACGCAGTTATTGCGAAGCACTTGGGCGACCTGAGCCGGTGACAGTGATTAGTATCATCGGACTACTTGCCGATATTCCCCTTAACTATATATTTATCCACGGTCTGTTTGGTATGCCCGAAATGGGCGGCGCAGGCTGCGGGGTCGCAACGGCTATTGTGTTATGGATAAATGTTTTATTACTGGCGGCTTATACCAGCTTCACTAAGCGACAGCAGTTTGCCAGCACGCGCTTCTTTTATGCCTTTGCCAGTCCTAATCGTGCACAGATTAAAAAGCTCCTTAAACTTGGTATTCCGATTGGTATCTCTATCTTTTTTGAAGCCAGTTTGTTCAGCTTGGGCGCTCTTGTTATCAGTCCATTAGGTGAGCTAGCAACCGCATCGCATCAGGTGGCATTAGCAGTGACTTCCCAGCTGTTTATGATTCCGATATCGGTCGCGATGGCACTGACAATAATGGTATCCAATCGTTTTGGCGAAAAAAACCTCATAGCGTTACGTCAAGTGCAAGCCACTGGTCTTATCTGGACAGTATTGATTGCGCTCACTTGTATGATTGGTATTTGGCTATTTAGGCCGCAATTGGCAGCCGCATTCTCTGATAACCCAGCCGTTATCACGCAATCTATGCATTTACTTATTTTTGCTCTTGGTTATCAGCTGTTCGATGGCTGGCAAGTCAACGTCGCTGGTATATTGCGCGGCATGCAAGACACCACGATCCCAATGTGGGTCACGTTGTTCTGTTACTGGCTGGTGGCATTGCCACTCGGTGTTTATTTGGTGCGCTTCACCGATATAGGCGCACAAGGGTTTTGGATGGCATTAATCACGGGTTTATTCTTATCGTCTATTCTACTCACCCTACGCCTGCGCTATCAACAAAAGCGTCTGACGACGATGTGGGGTTAATGCATCAGCTATACTGATGTAAATGCAGTATCTACTAACCATGACTAGCGCTACATGGTCACATAGACTATGATAAATCATTAAGCATTTCTTACTCGTAGAAATGCTTACGTCAAATATGTAAAAAAACTCAGTAACAACTGTACATCGATTGCTCATTGCCATGAATATAGGTATCATTAGCAATTACCTACACAATATTTAGTTACACTATTTCTTGAAATTAGTAGAAGGCAAAATTAAAACTATGGATATTGAAAAAATACGCACCTAATCGCCCTCATGGAAGAAAGTGAACTGGTTAATTTAGAAATCAGCTCAGATGATGAGCACATCAGCTTAACTCGTCACTATGATGCGCCTGCACCGACCATGATGGCCGCACCTGCTGCTGGCATTACCCCTATCACTGCTGAAGCAAAGCCAGCGGTAAAAGCGGGTAGCGTTGAGACATCGCCGATGGTTGGTGTTTATTACTCAGCCCCTAGCCCTAATGATCCGCCATTCGTAAAGGTCGGACAAAAGGTGCAAGCTGGTGACACATTGGGCATCATCGAAGCCATGAAAATTATGAATCCTCTTGAGGCAACGCAAAGTGGTGTCGTTGACGAAATCTTAGTCGATAACTCCGAAGTGGTACAGTTTGGTCAACCCGTCATACGCTATAGAGCTTAACGACACTATTTACCAACCTTTACCTCATTATGATAGAGATTTCGTTATCATTTGGCATTTTAGCTTGAGTTATTTTATCTTTATCGTAGCTCGATTTAATGGTGCCTAAAATAACGACTCTATCAATGACCGCCGCTTCGACAAGGATGACCCCATGATAAAAAAACTGCTCATCGCCAATAGAGGTGAGATTGCCCTACGTATCGTTCGAGCCTGCAAAGCCCTTGGCATAGAGACCGTCGGTATCTACTCCACAGCTGATGCAAACTTGATGCACCTGCGCTTTGTTGATGAGGCAATCTGTATTGGCAAACCCAATGCCAATCAAAGCTATCTTGATATCAATACTATTTTAACCGCAGCTGAAATCACTGGTGCCGACGCTATCCATCCGGGTTATGGTTTTTTGGCTGAAAATGCTGAATTCGCTGAACGCGTCGAAGAAGCAGGTCTCACTTTCGTTGGTCCTAATGCTGATCATATTCGATTAATGGGCAATAAAGTCTCTGCCATTAATGCGATGAAAAAAGCTGGCGTACCGACCGTCCCTGGTTCAGTGGGCGCGGTAACGTTGCATAATGCTGAAGAGCAAGCACGCCATATCGGCTTTCCGTTATTGATTAAAGCCGCTTCTGGCGGCGGCGGTCGCGGTATGCGTGTGGTTGAGCGCTTCGAAGAAGTCATTGGGCAAGTACAGGCTGCTAAGCAAGAAGCTGAGCTGTGGTTTGGTGATGATACCGTGTATATGGAACGCTACCTACAAAATCCGCGCCACGTAGAGATACAAGTGCTTGGCGATGGTAACGGTAATGCCATTCACTTATACGATCGAGATTGTTCATTGCAACGTCGTCACCAAAAGGTATTAGAAGAAGCCCCTGCGCCTGATATCCCTGATGATGTACGTCAGCCTATCTTAGATGCTTGCGTTAAAGCATGTGAGTTGGTGAAATATCGCGGTGCCGGTACTTTTGAGTTTTTATTTGAAAATAATGAATACTTTTTATTGAGATGAATACTCGTGTGCAAGTTGAGCATCCGGTAACTGAGATGATTACTGGCATCGACGTGGTTGTCGAGCAGTTAAAAATCGCAGCCGGCTACGGTTTGTCTTATCGTCAAAGCGAGATTGAAATTCAAGGCCATGCCATTGAATGTCGCATCAATGCTGAAGATCCAGCCACCTTTATGCCTTGTCCTGGTACAGTCACTCAGTTATTTGCCCCCAGTGGTGCTGGTGTACGCTTTGACTCGCACCTCTACCCGGGCTACGAGATTCCAAGCTATTATGACTCATTGATTGGCAAGCTTATCTGCCATGGTCAAACGCGCCAGCAAGCCGTCTCTAAGACGCTGCATGCACTCGATGAATTGGTGATTGAGGGTATTAAAACCAATATCCCGCTGCATCGCGATGTCATTTTGGCAGATGACAATTTTATTCACGAAGCACAAAATATTCATTACCTTGAAAGAGAGCTTCTAACTGGCAATAAAAAGAAGGCGGATGTATAACCTGCTTTGATTCATTGTTAAACATAAAAAAACCGCTACCTATTTAGATAGCGGTTTTTTTATGTTTCTATTGTAGAAAAAAATGGTCTTAAGTCTTATGATTAACGATAAAGTGCTATGGCAACACTCTATTAAAATTCATAAAGCATTCATTACCATCAGGATCCGCACACCACTGCATTTGGTTGCCGTCGTGGTTTAAAAACGCAATCAACGCTTCGTCAGTTTGGTCGATTTGGTTACCTGAACAATCTACTTCATTGTTGTCATAGACTGTTTTTAGCGCAATAATGGGCAGCCCTTCTTCGCGGTGCGTGATTAGGTAACGACCATATGTCCACTCTTTGCCACTCACTGCCCACATCTCATTATCGGCCGCAAAATTGTATAGCTCGCGGCACTGGCTTGCTTTTTTGGCAGAGACCTTTAACTGGTTGTTGGTATTTGGCTTAATATTAAGGACGCGCTTTTCACTTTGCACAAGGACACCGCCTTCTGTACCAGCAGTTACTTCTGGCTCATCACTTTTTGTCTGTTTCAGCTCTTTTGCTACAGCTTGTCTGGCTTTGGCTTCTTTGGTCATCGTGATACTACTGTCTAAGTCGATTTCCCATTGTCCTGCGATAGCTGGGCTGATATGAGTGGTAATAGTCGGTTTAGTGACCACTTCGCCATTTACTGGCAATGACGCCAAAATAGCAGCCAATGAAAATGAAGCAAGTGAGATAGGTTCCATAATTAACCTTTTGTTTATAATATATAATAATATGAGTTATGTACATTAGCGTAAGTCTTAGACATCAAAAACACAAGTAACATTATGCTATTAGTCGCGATGCTTTAGCCAACTGCAAGATAGGCGATAATCATAAATGTCTACTTTCTACATATAGACTGTCTTTTTTCATGCAAAAAATAACGCCATCGCTTTACTTGCTAAAGACAAGAAGCGACAGCGTTATAGCGACAAGTTATCAAAACGATCATAAAGACATTAAGCAGTGATAGTACTAACTGCTTGAGCAAACGCTGATAAGGCGCCTTTAAGCATCGCTGATACAGTACTGCTGCAAGTGCCAATACCAGAATAAACCTCCCCATCAACATTCAACTGAATGTAAGCAGCGGCATTGGCATTGGTTTTGTTGTCATTATTGGTATCATCATCGATGCCATCACCGCTATTGTGCTGTGGATTGATGGCATGCTCAGCGTAATTAATAACATGGATAGATTTACCAGTGTGCTGGGCAAGTCCGTCTATAAACGATGATAATGGACCATTACCAGTGCCATCAATATTAATGATGTCCCCATTCATTTGTACTTGACCAGTAAAGTAGACTTCACCGCCTTTATTATTGACCGTATAATCTAATAGCTCAAAACTGCCTTGCTGTAGATACGTGTCTTCAAAGGTTTGTAAGATTTCATCATTCTGCAATTCGCGAGCAGCTGATTCAGCTTGCTTCTGTACCACGCCGCTGAAGTCAATTTGCATCCAGCGCGGCAAATTAAAGCCATAGTTGCGCTGCAAGATATAAGCCACACCGCCTTTACCAGACTGGCTATTGATACGTACCACATCCTGATAACTACGACCGATATGCGCCGGATCAATTGGCAAGTAAGCCACATCCCAAACGTTATCCGTCTCGTTTTGATGCTTTTCGTTATAATCGAGAGATTTTTTGATGGCATCTTGATGCGAGCCACTAAAGGCCGTAAAGACCAATTCGCCGACGTATGGATGACGCGGATGTAAGGGCAAATTGTTACATTCGCTGACCACTTGTACAATTTCGCTCATGTTACTAAAATCAAGCTCTGGATCGATACCTTGACTAAACAAGTTCATCGCCATGACCATGATATCCATATTACCCGTACGCTCACCGTTACCCAATAGCGTACCTTCGATACGATCGGCGCCCGCTAATACCCCAAGCTCTGCTGCTGCAACCGCACAGCCACGGTCATTATGCGTATGCAAGCTGATAATGACATGCTCACGCTGGGCAAGATGACGGCAGAAATATTCGACTTGGTCGGCAAAAACATTGGGCATAGACGCTTCAACCGTCGCTGGCAAGTTTAAAATTACTTCCTGCCCTTGTTGTGGTTGCCACACATCACAGACCGCATCACAGACTTCTACAGCATATTCAGTTTCCGTTTGACTAAAGCTCTCTGGTGAATACTGGAATACCCACTCTGTTTCTGGGTATTTAGCCGCATATTCAACCAATAATTTAGCACCAGTAACAGCAATTTCTTTGATTTCAGCTTTATCTTTACCGTAGACCTTTTCACGTTGTACACGGCACGTTGAATTATAAACATGGACAATCGCACGCTTCGCGCCTTTCAATGACTCAAACGTACGGGCGATCAAATGCTCACGAGCCTGTACCAATACCTGCAAAGTCACATCGTCTGGGACGTGATTTTCTTCGATAAGTTTACGAGCAAAATCAAACTCAACCTGCGCCGCTGATGGAAAGCCAATTTCAATTTCTTTAAAACCAACCTCAACCAACGTTTTAAAAAAACGCATTTTTGTTCGATCGTCATCGGGTCAATCAGTGCTTGATTGCCATCACGCAGATCCACACTTGCCCAAATTGGTGACTTTTCAATCGTTTTGCTCGGCCAAGTACGATCTGACAGCGATGGCGCAAAAGCAAATGGACGATACTTTTTATAATCAAAAGCGGCATTTTTGGGTGTAATCTTTGCAGTCGTTGAAGCTACAGTGCGTTTGGCTTGGTCAGACATAATCAATCCTTAGATGATATGGGAATTTATGTTTTTAGCTGGACGGCTGGTGATTAGATCAATGTTTATCATACGAGATAACCAATGTTTATACCATAATAATATCAGAGTTTATGCAATAGAAATCAGCTTTCTTTGATAATATATGGCGCTATTTTAGTGAAAAAATACAATTTAATCAGTATATTAGCTGAATTCACTAATAAAGCAACAGATCATGCCAAACATCATCTGGATAGTCCATATTTAGCCGATATTGAGATCGATCGACAGCTCTTGCGCGTATTGCAAACTCAGGCACGTATGAGTATCACCGAGCTTGCCGAACGCGTCAACCTGTCAGCCACGCCTTGTGCACGCCGTATTAAACGCTTAGAAGATGCTGGTATTATCACAGGTTATCACACCAAAACAGATGCGCAAAAACTTGGCTACCCGCTCGCCGTCTTTATCGCGATTAGTATGGACCGCCATACGGCTGAGCGCTTTGAGCAATTTGAGCGCAAGATTCAGAGCTTTGATGAAGTCATTAGCTGTAGCATTGTCACGGGTCGTACGGAAGACTACCTTATCAAGGTAAGGGTACGCGATATGGCACTTATGAGGATTTTTATTACATAGGCTCAATCGTATCGAAGGTGTTGCTCAAGTGCATACCAGTTTTGAGTTGCGAGAAATATTTAATCGTAGTGTGGTTTAGTAGTGTCGTTTAAATGGTAGTCGGTGGCTGTCGACGAAACAATAGTAACAGCACCAATCCAACCATCAATCCAGCGGCGGCAACGAGTAGCCCTGCATTGAAATTGTCGTCCTGCCCTGCCAATGCTACCGTCACCAATGGTCCCAAGAACTGACCCAATGCATAAGCCAAAGTTGCCAATCCTATCAGCAAATTTGAGTAAGCAGGATTGATGTTTTTAATCAAAGTGAGCGTCATCGACACCATACCTACGAATGTCAGCCCTAAAATAGCAGCATTACCATACAACCCAATAGCGCCGTCGAACCATATGGGCAAGCACATGCCAAATGCTTGTAATATTGTTAAACCTATTAATGTTTTTATTTCACCAATTCGTTTGGCAAGTGCGCCCCACAGTGGATTTGATAACATCGCAAACACACCAACGACTAGCCAAATGAGCAATCCAGCATACGTCTGCGTCGTGAGCCGCTGTGCCATGACTGGCAAAAAGGTCGCAGAGGTAATATAACCGAATCCTGCCAGTACATAGCTCGCTGACAGCAAAGCAATAGCCTTACGATGACCAGCAATGGCCTCATACAAAGCGCGCTTAAAGCTCAAATAGGTTTGATGCACTGACACGTGCTGTTTAGGATCAGTCCGCAGCAAGTCGGAACCATTTGTTTGTCTTGGTTTTACCGCATAGAGTAGCCATACCAGAGGTAAACTTGTAAAGCCTGCTACCAACCAAATGACATCAAAATGATAGCCCAATATTAACAACCACCACGTCAGTATGGCAGAGGCACTGATGCCCACACCAATACCTGCGTAGTGTACTGCCGACAGTACAGAGCGGCGTTCAGGACTTAAGCTTTGAATCACAAACGATGAGCTTAAAATCATCGCTACCCCGCTTGCAATACCTGCGATTAGACGAATGAGATACCATAGAGTTAATGACATATCAGGTACGACAAGTAGCATCGTTGTGACGACACTTATAATCGCCCACAGTGTCAGTGCTTGCCACGTTGAACGCTGAGGCACAAACATGGCGATGAGGGCACCGATAAAATAACCGATGTAATTGATAGAGGCAAGACAGCCTGCAATCGTCGTTGAAATCGACAGTTGCACCATAATATCAGGTAAGGTGGCAGTAAACAAAAAACGTCCATAGCCCATGACGACTGCCATGCAGTACATACCAATACAGGCAATGGCAGCTTCATTGGTAATATGAGGAAAAGCACGGCTTTTGAGAGCAGTCATCATGACAGAGCCATTTTTGCGGCCATTAGCACACAATCCTTTGTGTTAGAGCATTCAAGAGCAGCGGCAGATTAATAATCAAACATACAAGCGAAAACTACGATACGTTTACTATTGGCGGCATGGTCACATCTGTTTCTGTGTGTCCTAGCATTTGTACGCGTTGATCACTAAACATATCCATATCAGGTGCCAGCGTACGCATAAAGCGATCAAAATACAGCATCTGCTTGGTCAATAAAGCAAAGTCACGTGGGAAATGAATACCATGACGCTTACCGACTTCTACAATCTCAAGCATCATTTTATTTAGCTCATCGGCTTGCTCTTTACTATTAAAAGGCACACCACTGGTAAAGGATTTGTCCTCCGCCATAATAGTCTTCATCATACGCTGCAAATCATTACCCAATGCCACTACATCGACTTTATTGCCACCATGGGTCATTTCCATATCAATCATATGGCGCGCCATCGCTTGATAGTCACTGTCCTGCATAGCTTGCATCATACCCATGCACGCACGCCAACTCTCAGCTTTTAGCTTACCGACAATACCAAAATCCAAGAAGCCAATACGACCATCGGTTAATAGCATCAAATTGCCCGCATGCAGGTCAGCATGGAAACTGTTGCACAGCATGAGACTGGCAAACCACGTATTCAAGGTATCCGCCATGACTTGCGCAGGATCAGCACAATACTGACGCATGAGCGACTCATCGACCATAGAGACGCCGTACAAGCGGCTCATGGTTAGTACACGCTTGGTCGTCAGCTCTTCATATACTTTGGGTGCTACCACGCGTGTATTGCCCGATACGGCTAAGAACTGCTGAAAATCGCGGATGTTTTGTGCCTCAGCGATAAAGTCCGTCTCGGCAAGCATTCGCAGGCGAATCTCATCGATAATCGGCGCAATACTGGCAAACTTCATCGACGGCATCAAGATCTCAAGTAACTTAGTCACCCCATGCAATACGCCCAAATCGGTTTGCATAATGGTCTCGACGTCAGGCTTTTGTACCTTTAATACGACTTCATCGCCATTATGCAACCGTGCCGCATGAACTTGAGCAATAGAGGCTGATGCTAGTGGATTTGAGTCGATATGGGCGAACTTATCATCAAGCGTCATGCCATCAACCGCCAACTCTTCTTTCAATACCTGCTCGATATAAGCATAGGACAATGGCGTGGTTTGATCCAGACAGCTCTGAAAAGCTTTTACATATTCACGTGGAAACAGTGACGGCGTACTGGCGATAAACTGACCAATCTTGATATAAGTCGTGCCCAATTGCTCAAACGTTTCTTTTAATAATGTGGCATCAGGCTTTTCACCTTTTGCCACTCTCAGCGCAGATAAACCTGCCACGCTGGCTGTTTGGCGAACACGGTTCATGACATTGAAGGTATGCTTTAATAAATGCGGACGATGAATTTTCATAAAAAACAACTATGGTCATAAGAAAGGTTTTTGAGAATAGGCGATCATAAATAATGACAAGTTACACAGTCACTAATGAACAATAACTAATGACTACCACAGACAGGACACTGCGCATCTTTTCTATAGCCCATCAGCCGTTGCTGCATCTGGCTACCATCCCATATTAATAGCTTATTTGTCAGTGGATTTTTGGTTAATCCCAAATACTGCAGAGCAGCATTCGCTTGCAAATTACCCATGATAGCAGTGGTACTCGCTAGCACACCTGAGTTGGCACACGTACGCTCATCAGCCGCTGCATCAAGTACTACCGAACCAAACACGCAGTGATAACAACCAGTGTTTAGTTGCGGCTCAAACAGCGCCAACTGACCTTGCATCGCAATGGCTGAGGCAGATAATAGCGGGATTTTATAGCGCACGCTAATACAATTGATGACATCACGCGTAGCAAAATTATCGGTGCAATCTAAAAGTAAATGAGGCTTGCCTGTCGCCATATCGAGCAATTCATAAGCATTGTCTTCGCTTAATCTTGCAACTGTACCGCGAGCGGTAATTAAAGGGTTAATACGCTCTAGCATTTGCGCCGCTGTTAGCGCTTTAGTTTTACCGATATCCTCAGGTAAAAACAGCGTTTGGCGCTGCAAGTTGCTGGCTTCAATGACGTCATCATCTATAAGATGAATTTGCCCAAGTCCTGCACGCACCAGCGTCTCAGAAGCAGGACAACCAAGCCCGCCTGCCCCTATCATAACCACACGAGCTGATTTTAAGCGTAGTTGAGCGTCAATATCCCAACCATCTATCTATCTGCCTCGCATAACGCAGCAGCTCCTCATCCAACAACTGCCCTTCATCTGATGTGTGCGCCATATTTATTACCAATAACCTATTATTAAAGAAGTCTACTAACAAAAATCTGATGACTTAATTTGACCCAGCGTAACACGATCATTACCACCATAATCTTGTACTGTACGCACAGATTCAAAGTCACTGTCTACAAACAACTTGCGAACGGCATCACCTTGGTCAAAACCATGTTCGATAGCCAGCAGCCCACCGACACGCAAGTATTTCGGTGCCTGTCCTACGATATGCTCTATATCGGCAAGCCCATGATTGGGGGCACTTAAGGCACTAATAGGTTCGGCTACAAGGCGTGCCAAATGCTCATCTTCCTCATCGATATAAGGAGGGTTAGAAACAATCACATCAAATAATAGCTCACCATGACTGGGCAGCTCGTCATACCAACTGCTTTGTATAAACTCAATATCAGCAACATCATTGATAGCTGCATTGTGCTGAGCAACCTTGAGCGCTTCTGGCGACATATCCACCGCAACGACTTGCCAGCTTTCGGCCTTACTGTCTGAACGCTGCGTATTTAACTCGTGAGCGAGACTAATCGCAATACAGCCTGAACCTGTCCCTAAATCCAGTAACCGTTTTGGGCTGCTGACACTGTTTGGCTGATATTTTATCCAAGTTAATACTTGCTCAATCAGTATCTCAGTATCAGGTCGCGGAATTAAAGTGTACTTATTGACAGTAAACGTCAGCGACCAGAACTCTTGCTGACCAGTCAAATACGCAAGTGGCATTCCTTGCTGCATCTTCGTTACACCTGCATTGAATTGCTCAAACTCACTGTCTGTTAGCTGGCAACCTTCATCTGTGATTAGCGCTATCGCAGGCTTATCAACGACATACAACAGCCAATCGGTCAGCCAAAATGACGGTAGCTTGCTATTTGCAGTCTCATTCGTCAATTGCTGAATGTGCTGCTTTATTTGACGAATAGTCGATGCTGTCATAAGTAACTCTTAAAAATATGATGAATCAATGAGAATAAAATACTGCTTAGCCTACTCTGACGCGCGTGGTGGCTCTTTGGTGTCGGTCAGGTTTGGATTCGCCTTGGCCAACTTATCACTGCTTCCATCATTATTGTCATCGCCATAAATATCATCGTTATCACCAATGACGATATGTTTATCAACAAAGTAAATCAATACCAAAATCGGAATCCCAATAGCGAAAGTAAAGATAAAGAAAAATGGATAGCCCATATTATCGACGATAGCACCTGAATAACCGCCCATCACCTTGGGAATGAGCGTCATTAATGAAGAGAAAATCGCATACTGCACTGCCGTAAAACGAATAGACGTTAGAGCAGATAAGAAAGCAATAAACACGGCACTCGCCAGCCCTGCGGCTAAGTTATCAAATATGACCGCAACATACATAAACGGCAAACTGCCTGGGTTGTAAGTTAGTAGTACAAACAATAAATTGGTCGCACACGCAAGAATAGCGCCAATCATCATGGCATGCATCATACGGAAACGCTGTGCCAATAGCCCACCTAAGACCCACCTGCAATCGCCATAATCACGCCGACGAGTTTCACTGCATTGGCAATATCTGTTTTTTACTAAACCCCATGTCTTGATAAAAAACGTTGGAAATCACGCCTGCCACAATGTCTGAAATTCGATATAGTCCAATGAGCGCCAATAGTAATAACGCCTTTTTGCCATAGCGTCTAAAAAAGTCTAAAATCGGCTCAACCCAAGTAGCCATGGCTACTTCTTTTTTCACCAACCCTACTTGCACTAATGCATAACCTGCTACTATCGCTACACCCAAGCTTATCAGCAGATGCAATGTTTCAACAAAGAAGCTGGAGAATGCTCCTTCAAACTCTGGCAGTACTGGCCCCATCAATATATAAGCGGCGATAAAAGCGATCACAGAAAATACAAATAGCGCCAGCCACCAATCTCACGTAGTCTTCGCGAGTTTCAGCAACCAATGGGGCTTTATTGATAATTTTTGGTTGATTGATGATGAAATACAACAGCAATAACGGTGCGCAAGCGACCAGTGCCAAAATAAAACTTAATCGCTGGCATGACCATTAACGGTATCATCGCCAATGTGCTATCGACACTGTATTAATCAAAATATTGATCAGATAAATAATGCCAAAAATCAGACCTGGGATAAGTAATAAAGCAGAATAAATAAGAAATACTTTAAATTGCCCTTTTGCTTTTACTTTGCAACATTTCAGCCGTTGGCTCATAGCTGGCAAACGTGGTTAATACTCCTAAAGTCATGACACCTGCCATAATGTAGTAAGTATTTCGCCATGCCTCATAACTATAAAAAGTCTCATTCGAGCCAAAAAATCTGCCAAATATAACGCGCCTGCCCCCGCGACGATCATGCCGATACGATAACCCGACACATAAATAGAGGATAGAATGGACTGCATCGATGGCGGCGCAAGCTCGATGCGGTAAGCATCAATCACGATATCTTGGGTGGCAGAAGAAAAGCCAAGCAAAACCGCAGCGCCTGCCATGTAGACTAAAACGTCTTCACTAACTGGATTAACATTTGCCATCAAAAAGATAGCCAATATGATAAGCAGCTGTGATACCACCATCCAACTGCGACGACGACCCAACCATTTGGTCAAAAATGGCACAGGAAGCGCATCTATTAATGGCGCCCAAATAAATTTAAACGAATAACCCAGTGCCGCCCAGCTAAACATGGTCACAACACTACGATCAATGCCTGCCTCTCTCAGCCAAAGTGATAAACTTGAAAAAATAAGCAGTATAGGAATACCCGCTGAAAAGCCCAAAAACACATGATAATGACACGAGGGTCTAAATAAGCCTTTGCAGCCTCTCCCCATGATTTTTTGACAGCTGATTGATTGGGTGGCACAGATTTGACAGCAGACATAATCGCTCACTAGCACTTAAGAAAAAGAACACAACCGCGCACAATTTTTATCAATCATTAGTATCATCTATCGGTAACTGACACTGATAAATAGCACTGATAAACGGGATCGATAAAAATTGCTTAACGTTGCACAAATACAGCCATTACAACAAAATTGAATTATGGTACTTGAGAACGCTGACCTTGACTAGACATTCTAACGATATTTTTGCATTAACCTTTCTTTCTACTGGTTAATAAAACCTAGCTTATAGACTAGGGTTACTTTCATATTGAGCATGGGTATAAAAATAAGGAAAATCTCGCATTTTGCATCATAACCATTTTATACAAACCCTTCTTTTGATTAGCCCTCATCATCCTGATAAGTCATTAATATTAATGCTTCAACAACCAGAACTTATTACTAAATCCTTACTTTTATATATTTAAAAAATATAATTTTATTAGATATATCATTTATTTACAAAACAATGCGTTTGTATAAATTAGTTCCCTAAATCAATAATTATTCTATATGCTAGAGATGACAAATAATTTTTGCAAACATAGTAAATAACACCCTCGATTGCTATTTATCTGATTACTGCCTAGGAGCCACATGATGACTAACTCAAACTCAACATCAGATGCTGCAAGTAACACCACTTATGATAAAGGAGATGGTCATGGACCAACCATTCATAGTGAAAATGTAGATACTTCGCACGAGCCACAACGTCCAAGCATGGGTGGCTGTCCTGTCATGCACCAAGCACATACTACGACGCCTCGGCAGCAACCGATTGGTGGCCGAATAGCTTAAACTTAGATATCTTGCATCAGCAGGATCACAAAACCAATCCAATGGATCCTGACTTTGATTATGCAAAAGCCTTTAAGCAATTAGATTTAGAAGCCGTCAAGCAAGATTTAAAAATCTAATGACTGAGTCACAAGCATGGTGGCCTGCAGATTGGGGTCATTATGGTGGTTTGATGATTCGTATGGCTTGGCATTCTGCCGGTACTTATCGACGCTCCGACGGCCGCGGTGGTTCTAACACTGGTAATCAACGCTTTGCGCCATTAAACAGTTGGCCGGACAATGTCAATTTGGACAAAGCACGTCGTCTATTATGGCCAATCAAGAAAAAGTATGGTAACAAACTTTCTTGGGCAGATTTGATGATACTAGCGGGTAATATGGCTTATGAATCTATGGGCTTTAAAACGTTAGGTTTCGCTGGTGGACGTACCGATATTTGGCATCCAGAAAAGGATATCTACTGGGGTTCTGAGCGTGAATGGCTTGCGGCTACCAAAAATCGTTATGAAGATGATAATCAGCGTGAATCACTAGAGAACCCTTTAGCAGCGGTACAGATGGGCTTGATTTATGTCAACCCTGAAGGCGTCGACGGCAACCCCGATCCTATTAAAACGGCACAAGATATTCGTACCACTTTTGCTCGTATGTCAATGAATGATGAAGAAACGGTCGCCTTGACTGCTGGTGGTCACACGGTTGGTAAATGTCATGGTAATGGTGACGCTACCTTATTAGAAGATGAGCCAGAAGCTGCTGATATCAAGAGCAAGGTCTAGGTTGGCGCAACCCTAAAGGTACAGGCAATGCTGGCGACACCGTCTCAAGCGGTATCGAGGGCGCATGGACCACGCATCCAACCCAATGGGATTATGATATTTTGAGTTATTGCTAAATCATGAGTGGGCACTGACTAAGAGTCCTGCTGGTGCTTGGCAATGGGAACCTATCGATATCAAGGAAGAGGATCGTCCTTTAGATGCACATGATCCAAGTGTACGCCGCAACCCTATCATGACCGACGCTGATATGGCAATGATTAAAGACCCTGCTTACCGTAAAATTTCAGAGAACTTTCATCAAAATCCAGAATATTTCGATGAGGTATTTGCAAAAGCTTGGTTTAAGCTTACCCATCGTGATTTGGGGCCAAAATCTCGCTATTTAGGAGCGGATGTGCCAAGCGAGGACTTCACTTGGCAGGATCCAATTCCACAAGGCAATATTGATCTGAGCGCTGATGATATTGCGATCTTAAAAGCACAGATACTAGGCAGTGGTATCGACCATCGCGAATTTATTATTACCGCTTGGGATAGCGCTCGTACATTCCGCGCCTCAGACTATCGCGGCGGCGCCAATGGTGCACGCATTCGTTTAGCCCCGCAAAAAGACTGGTTAGGTAATGAGCCTGAGCAATTGGCTCGCGTACTTGAGGCGCTCACTGCCATCCAGACGAACTTTGATAAAGACGTCAGCATCGCGGATTTAGTGGTACTCGCTGGTAACACCGCCATTGAAAAAGCAGCAGCTAATGCAGGTGTTCAAATTGAAGTGCCATTCGATGGGTCGTGGCGATGCGAGCGATGAGATGACTGAAACAGAGCTTCTCTGATTTAGAGCCACGACATGATGGCTACCGTAACTGGATCAAAGGCAGCTATGCCATATCACCTGAAGAGATGCTATTAGATCGTACTCAGCTGATGGGCTTGACTGCACCTGAAATGGTCGTTTTAATCGGTGGTATGCGTGTCTTGGATACCAACTACGCTCAGAGCCAACAAGGGGTCTTTACTGAGCGTGCTGGAACACTTAGCAATGACTCTTTGTGAACTTGACAGACATGAGCTATTCTTGGCATCCCGTTAAGACAGACAATAATGGCGCCCCTGCCCTCTATGAAGTGCGTGAGCGTGCTACTGGCAATGTAAAATGGCAAGCCAGCCGCGTAGACCTAGTGTTTGGCTCAAACTCCATACTACGCGCTTACGCTGAGCTTTACGCACAAGACGATAACCTAGAAAAATTCGTTCATGACTTTGTAACTGCTTGGAATAAAGTGATGAATGCGGATCGTTTTCGCTAGAGGCAGCCGCAAATCGTATCATTATTGAAGTTGTAAGCTAAGACAGTCATCGAAAGATGGCTGTTTTTTATGTTTGTATCACATCTAATTCAAAGTAAATATTATAATGAATACGCCCTATTTATTAGAGAATTAAATTATGAATATAGCCTTATTTGACTTTGACGGTACCATAACGAACACAGACACCTTTACCAAATTTATATTATTCGCAGCAAATAAAAGAAAAATTAATGTAGGTAAAATCATTTTATTACCAACTATCGTTAAATATAAGCTAGGTAGATTACACGGTAGCGAGATTCGAAAAAAAGTTTATAACTTCGCTTTTAAAGGGACAAATGAGGGACAGCTTAGAAAAAAGGTGAAGCATTTTCTGAGCTGATGATACCTAATTATATAAGAGCTAATGCTTTCGAAAAAATAAAATGGCATCAACAAAGAGGAGACATCGTCGTTATCGTCTCTGCATCTTTGGATTTATATCTCAATCCATGGTGTATAAAATATGGACTAGACTTGATATGTACTAAGGTAGATGTCGTTGATGGTATATTGACGGGTAACTATCTCAATGATGACTGTAGCGGAATAACGAAAAAGCAGTTGGTTGAACAAAAATATAATCTAAGTAATTTTGACATATATGCTTATGGAGACACATTAGAAGATGAAGAGTTGCTGAGTCTAGCAGATGAAAGATTCTATCAGTACTTCTGAGTACTCAAAAACAATTTCAATGTATACTTTTAATCACATATTCCAAATACGTATAAATAGATAACTATTAAGTATATACAAGAATAAACACTTTGTTTTACACTACCTGCTTACTGCATATTTGTACATTTTCACTTTTGTATACAGACAGGGTTTGTATATTTATACAATAGGATTTAGTTATGGCAATCGACGTAGTGGTCAATCAGCGGCATTTACAGATTCAGCTCAAGCAGTTGGAGACAGTATGGCATACGGTGATTAATGGCTATAACTTAAGTCAGGCGGCGACCGTACTGCACACCAGCCAATAGCCTATCAAAACATATTGCGGCACTTGAAAATCAGCTCAAAACGGAAGTATTCGTCCGTCAAGGCAAACGCCTAACGGGTCTTACGACCATGGGCACAGCACTAATGCCGCATATCGAATCTATCTTCGCCGAAATCCGTACGATTGAAAACCTAAGTCTCGATTTTAATAATCCGAATATTGGCACGCTGACGATTGCCACCACTCACACGCAAGCGCGATATGTATTGCCGCAAGTCGTCAAAGAGTTTAAAGAGCGTTTCCCCAAAGTCAACCTAATACTACAACAAGCGGATCCAGAGACCATCGCGCAGATGGTCATTCGCGGGCAGGCAGATATTGGCATTGCAACCGAGTCTTTACTTCATAACAATTATTTACGCTGCTATCGCTATTATGACTGGACGCATCGCGTCATTGTGCCAAGCGATCACGAACTGGCCAATCACGAGTCTGTGGATTTGCCGACCCTCGCCAGCTATCCGATTGTGACCTATCACGGTGGCTTTACGGGGCGCGGTGCGATTGACAAAACTTTTGAAGAAGCAGGATTGGAACCAGATATCGTACTAGCAGCACTCGATGCTGATGTAATCAGTACTTACGTAGGTCTGGGCTTGGGTATCGGTATTATCGCAGAGATGGCGTTTGAACCGAGTCACTATCAAAATTTAACGGCGATACCTGTAGATCACTTTGGGCGCTTTACCAGTTGGATGGCGGTACGTGATGATGCAGAAATTCGTCAGTATGGTCGAGCATTTATGGAACTGTGTCAAAAACAATTTAGCCAGTAAAGAACCATTAATTCATATTTTCACTAAACGTCAATGGCATCGTTATCAACAGATAATGATGTCATTTTCTATTCTCATTTCTACTCAAAATCGACTGCCACGCATGTGATTATTATAACTCTACACCATTATTAAGATTTGTTATCGTCTTAACTTCTGACCTTTATATTCAATAGAACCGCCCCATTATATGAACTATTGAGCGACTAGTTACAGCAATATTGAATTAGCCCTAGATTCTTGAGGTGCTGGTTTATCATTGCTGTCGCTAGTCTCTTTTATAACTAGAATCAAATACCAATATAACCATGTCGTTGAAAGGCGGCATCATAAAAACAGGTGATTTATGAGTAACGCTATTCCCTTATCCTTTTTAGATCTAGCCCCCGTGCCTGAAGGTAAAACCATCGCTGAAGGCATTGCCCAAACAGTTGAGACAGCACAGCAAGCAGAAAAAGTCGGCTTAAACCGTTATTGGATGGCAGAGCACCATAATATGCCGGGCATCGCTAGTGCAGCGACGTCAGTACTACTAGCGCATATCGGTAGCCAAACCAAGCATATACGTATTGGTGCGGGTGGTGTGATGCTTCCGAACCATGCACCGCTCGTCATCGCTGAGCAATTCGGCACTTTGCAGGCATTATATGGTGATCGCGTAGATTTAGGGGGGTCGTGCGCCGGGTACTGATGGCGCAACCTTTCAGGCACTACGCCGTCAGATGCAAGATGCTGATCGCTTTCCGCAAGACGTCCAAGAATTGATGTACTTTTTAGGGAACGGTACAGATAATAGCCCAGTACAGGCATTTCCTGGGGCAAAGTCAAACGTTCCTATCTGGATATTAGGCTCTTCTTTTTGGGGCTACGTTAGCGGCGCATTTGGGACTTCCTTATGTGTTTGCCTCACACTTTGCACCGCAAATGCTTGGGCAAGCGATTACAGCTTATCGTGAACAGTTCAAACCATCAGCCTATTTAGATAAGCCTTATGTCATGCTGGCAGCCAATTTATTACTCGCCGATGACGATGCTACTGCACAGTATCATTTTACCTCTGCGCAGCAAAGTTTCGTACGCTTGCGCCGTGGTGAAACAGGTCAAATGCCGAAACCTACTCACGATATGGACAGTATCTGGAGCCCTGCTGAAAAAATGATGGTGGATAGCGCATTGTCAGTGTCATTCATCGGTTCTGTGGAAACTGTCAAACCGAGACTGGCGGCATTCCTTGCCCAGTATGAGCCAGACGAGCTGATTGTGACGGCTAACGTTTACGATCAGGCAGCGCGCATGCGTTCACTGGAACTTACACCTGAGTTAAATTTATTTACTTTACAATGAAATCAGACACTTGCATAATTATTGATAAACCTTAGCTGGATGTTTGACATGGATGCAACTCCTATTATCGGTGCCTCACTACTTATTGGCTCATCAATATTTATGTACATTGTGGCTTTTCTTGCGGTGATGGCTGTCGGTGGTTATTTGACCTACCGCACCAGCCCAAAACGTAAGCAGCGGCGCGAAGACAAACGTAATAAAGACAATCCAAATTAATAACCGCTCTGAAAATATGCTAGGGCGTATTAATTTAACGTTTAAAGCAATGTAAAAAGCCCTCTTTTCTTATTTAGAAAGAGGGCTTTTTTTGGCTTGCTACATAATAAAAACACAGCAATCTTTACGTACTTTCACTTAGATGGCATTACCATTCAACTGACGAGCCAAGATTTTTTTGTGCGGCTTGTTGTGCGACATATAGAGCGACTGCTGCATCAAAACTGGCTGCACCAACCGATTTAAATAACGTAACACCATGATTAGACTTAGCGGTTTTTTCTTGTAGCGCCCCTGTGACTAGCGCCTGTAAGTCACCACTGAGGTCGTCCCATGTCCATGCACAATCGACACTATCGTGAGCTTGGATTAAATCGCCCGCTTCATGACGACTGCCAACCAAATCATCGACAACGACCATGCGACTGTTTGCAATGACATCATTGCTTATCTCTTTCATTGAAGGCTGATAGGCACCGACTGCGTTGATGTGTGCATCAGATTTAATATGGTTGAGATCAAACAAACCTTCTGTTGCGCGGGTTGCGACGTTGATAACATCTGCATCACGGACAGCATCATTGATATTTTCACAAACCGTTATAGTAACGTCCCATTGCGGATACTCACGAGTAAATTTCACTTTGAAAGTCTCAGCGCCTTCCCTGCTTCTATTCCATAAATATACTGTTTTAATCTCAGGACGTACTGTCATTACCGCATGTAATTGCTCATAAGCCATGCCACCACAACCGACCACCGCCACACTTTGACAGTCAGCGCTTGCCATATATTTGGTCGCAATACCTGACAATGCTGCCGTACGCACTTGGGTAATATAAACCCCATCCATAATTGCCAATATCTCACCAGTATCATTGTTTGACACGGTAATAATCGCCGTTGTGGTTGGTAAATTTCGGCTCGGATTATCAGGACAAATGGTGACCAATTTTACGGCTGTATACTCGTTCTTACCATCATACATCGTGGCTGGCATGGATAAATGCGAACCTAAGCTATGGGCGTCATCTTCACTAAAAGTTTCAATGACCAAACGTTCAGGCGCTTTGATCCAATTGGGATGCGCTGCCTGTTGATGCAACAATGCTTCTATCGCCCCAATGGCAGATTGCATATTGAGATGTTCGGTCACGATTGCTTTGTTTAGTAATTGCAATTTGAGTACTCCTATTTATAGATTTATTATTAGAACATGTTTTATCACGCCAAACGGCTACTACATTAATCCTGACCCGCGTAATATTGCCGCACCAATCGCCATTCCAAACATACCTACGACGGTGGTAAAAGCCAAAATATTAGCAGCTAACACATCATTGCCACCCATGGCTTTTGCCATTACATAGCTGGCGGCGGCTGTTGGTGAAGCTGCCATCAAAAACAACACACCCATATGCACACCTGATAGACCAAATCCGAGTCCAATAGCGATGGCAATCAATGGCGCAACAATAATACGTCCGATACTCGCCTGCATGGATAGCCCTGAAGGGTGCAACATCGACTTCAAATCAATACTGGCACCGGCGCAAATCAATGCTAAGGGCAATGCCACTGCCGCCAGTAAATCACCAGTCGTATGAATCACACCTGTAATAGGCGGCAGTGGTGATGCCTTATAAGCAAATGCTGCTACCAATGCGATAATCAGTGGGTTAGTAAATAGTTTTTTAATAATCATGGTACTGCGACTGAGCCAAGTATCATCCACACTTTTGGACACACGGCTGAGAGTGATAACAGTAAGATATAAACAGTATCGTCACCACACCCATATAGACAGCGCCGATACTTAAGCCACGTTCTCCGTAGGCATTAGCAACCGTTGCCAGTCCAATAATAGCCATATTACTCCGAAATATCCCTTGTACAAACACCCCTTGATCAGCCGGTTTGCTCACAAAATATTTGGCGTAAATCTCTGCACCTATAAACAAGATGAATGTCACCAGAATACCAGCCACTATCAGCGTGATTTGTTTGCTGTAATCGACATCACTATCAACGACGCTAAAAAAAAGCAAACAGGGTAAACAGTAATTAAAGACAAAGCTCGATGCTTGATCAATAAAAGTCTGGCTCGCCTCACCGCGTCTCTGCATAAAAAAACCCAACCACATTAAGGCAAGGTTGGGCAAGACAATGGTAATAGCAAAGACAATAGCATCAATCATAAATAGGCTCAGTTCGTTGACAAGCCCATCATGATATGGACATCAGCGAGATAAATTGACAAGTAATCATTAAGTTTTCTAACCTAGTATAGAGACAAAATAGCAAGTAAGACAAGCGCCTGCTCTATTTTCTTTTAACAGCGGCTGTATTTTTAACAAACAAAAGCCCATAGCGATATATCGTTATGGGCTTTTGTTATACTAGTTATACTAGTTATACTAGTTATACTAGTTATACTACTATTACGAATCTAGCGCGGCCTTCGCTTTTTTCTGTTTCTTCACTGTCATGGCTAGCAATTGAACGGCCGCAGGCGTCACACCGCTTACACGCCCCGCTTGGGCGAGCGTCGCAGGACGTATTTGCGTCAATTTCTGTACAATCTCATTTGATAAGCCTGATACTACGCTATAATCAAAGTCCAGTGGCAGCGCTGTATTTTCTAGGCGCTTCATCTGATCAATGTCTTCTTGCTGACGGTCAATATAGCCTGCGTACTTCACAGAGATTTCTATCTGCTCGCCTAGGCATCGACTTGCGAATCAGTGATGACAGCGATATCAGCAAAATGAATCTGCGGACGCTTGAGCAAATCAAAAGCAGTCGATTCTTTTGACAGCACCTCGCCCGTTTGCTCTGTGACTTTTTTGCCTAGCGCGTTAGCAGGGGTTGCCCACATATCTTTGAGACGTGAGGTCTCCGTTGTGATCGCTTCCATTTTTTCTTGATAAGCCTGCCAGCGCACATCATCTACTAGACCAAGCTTGCGACCCGTCTCAGTTAGGCGTTGATCTGCATTGTCTTCACGTAATAATAGACGATATTCTGCGCGGCTCGTAAACATACGATATGGCTCAGTCGTACCATGGGTAATCAAATCATCAACGAGCACGCCAAGATAGGCTTCATCACGGCGCGGTGTCCACACGTCAAAATCGCTGTTATTAGTGGTTACCAATGCGGCATTAGTACCTGCTAGCAAACCCTGTACGCCAGCCTCTTCATAACCAGTTGTACCATTAATCTGTCCAGCGAAGTAAAGACGATCGATAGATTTGGTTTCAAGCGTTGGCTTTAGGTTTTGCGGATCAAAATAATCATACTCAATGGCATAGCCTGGACGGGTAATGTGTGCGTTTTCTAAGCCTTTCATACTATGAATAAACTCTAACTGCACATCAAACGGCAGACTCGTTGAGATACCATTTGGATATAGCTCATGTGTCGTCAAACCTTCTGGCTCAATAAATATCTGATGGCTGTCTTTATCCGCAAAACGATGAATCTTGTCTTCAATTGACGGACAATAACGTGGACCCACACCTTCAATTTTGCCTGAGAACATTGGAGAACGGTCTAAGTTTTCACGGATGATGTCATGCGTGCGCGCATTAGTATGCGTGATGTAGCAATTGACCTGCTCAGGGTGCATCGACACGTCACCCATATAACTCATCACTGGTAGCGGCGTGTCGCCCGGCTGTACGGTCATCACACTAAAGTCAACGCTACGCGCATCAATCCGCGCGGGCGTACCTGTCTTTAGGCGACCGACTGGCAGCTTAAGCTCACGCAAACGATCTGCCAACTTGATAGAAGGTTGATCGCCTGCGCGACCACCTTTTGAGCTTTCGAGACCAATATGAATAACTCCGCCTAAAAACGTACCTGAGGTCAGTACCACCGTTTGCGTATTAAAGATAATACCCGTTGCAGTAACCACTGCCGTCGCACGACCATTTTCAACTAAGATATCATCAGCCGCTTGTTGAAATATATCAAGATTTGGCTGATTCTCAAGCGTATGGCGAATAGCGGCTTTATATAAAATACGATCTGCTTGCGCACGCGTAGCTCGAACTGCCGCACCTTTACGACTGTTAAGCACACGAAACTGAATGCCTGACTTATCCGTTGCCAGTGCCATTGCACCGCCAAGTGCATCAATCTCACGTACCAGATGGGATTTGCCAATACCACCAATTGCTGGATTACAACTCATCTGCCCGAGCGTCTCAATATTATGTGTCAACAGCAAGGTCTGCGCGCCCATACGTGCGGCTGCCAAAGCAGCTTCTGTGCCAGCATGACCGCCACCGATCACTACCACGTCGTAATTTTTTGGGTATTGCATATACGCCTCACTTGACTCATAACGCCGCTTTTAGCCAAAAACTATCATTACCAGAATTTTATGGCTAAATAGCATGGTCATCAGCAAATAAACGTCAGTCGGATTTAAAAAGTTAACGACTTGGAAAAGCCGCTAGATATTGGATTGCTAACCCATCATTATAACAATTTTTTGATGCTTAAAAAACGCCGCAGTAGAAACTATTTACATTAAGTGTTAAGCATCATTTTTAAACTTAGTAACTAGTAACTTAATAATTAGCGCCTAGTTACCAGGGCTCAGCGGTACGATTTGATCTGATTGACCACTGCTTAGCATATGCTGACTGCCATAACCTTCTGGATTGATCTGCAAATAAGCATTCATCAAGCCAATAGCATCGCCATCATTACTCGCCAAAATTTGCTCTTTAATCATGTCCACTGGCGGTAGTAGCAAGTTTTTAGCAATGCCAAACGCTGCTGATTATCGCCTTATTAACGACCATCTCGATAAGTTGACGCGCATCAATGGGTAAATCTGGCGTATTCTGTGCCAATAATGCCAAATGATAAGCGCCCGCAGAATCTTGATCCGCAACGATACGCTGCTCAATCGCAATATAAGTGGCTTCTGTTGCGCCGCCTGCCACGCTAAGCTGATGAATACATTTCAGCGCTGAATGTGGCTCATTGCCAGCAATTTCAATGATGCGCGTGGATTCATTTTTTAAATGCTCACGGCGTTTTTCGATTACCGCTTGCTCAGCAGCTTCTTTTTGCACGTCCGGCTGTTCCGTTGCTTGACTATTCATAAAGCTCTCTCACTCGTATGATAATTATTATTTATATCGCTGATATCTTGCACACTATATGGGGGTAAATTCGATAAAACAACGAAGCCTAAAAACACTAAAGCGTAAAGACACTAAAAACCCAAATAGCCATTAACTGACCATTTGGGTTTACTGTGCTTTATCTTATCAAGTTTATTTGAATATCAAAGACATCCAAAGCATACTATCAAGTATTAAGCAGCAGGGCTGTTTGCTTCAACCAATGGCTTAAGCTCGCCTGATTGATACATTTGCAAAATAATGTCTGATCCGCCCATCAATTCGCCGTCAATCCACAACTGTGGAAAAGTCGGCCAATTAGCCACTTTAGGTAACGTCGCACGGATTTCTGGGTTTTCTAAAATATTTACAAACGCAAATGGACGACCGATTGAGTAAGCACTTCAATCGATTTAGCAGAAAAGCCACACTGCGGAAATTGCGGCGTTCCTTTCATATAATAACTTTATTGTCACGGATTTGATCACGGATCAATTGTTCAACGTCGTTTGCAGCAGTATTTGGGGTTTGCTCACTCATAAAAGCTCCTATTGATAAAGCGGTTCATTGAAAACAGTGATTGATATTACAAAATGATTGAGAAAAGAGATGGCTGATACATGGGGCAAGCGCCACGGTATTACAAGTATAACTCTATAGAGTCTATATATAAAATCTACGCTCAACTCACCAAGTCAATATGACTCGGAGTGCTCAAGCAGCGATGACACCCGATCTAAGCTATCTAGATTCGACAACATTAGGGACTATAATACCACGGCATTGGCCATAATGCCCTCTTGCCGACCGGTAAAGCCTAACTTTTCAGTGGTGGTGGCTTTAACGCTGATATTATTAACCGCCGTCTGCAAATCACTGGCAATATTATCACGCATGGCTTGACTGTGCGGTGCCAGCTTTGGACGCTCACACATCACAGTGATATCAGCGTTGCCTAGACTATAACCAGCCTCTTGCACTTTACTGTAGACATAACGTAGCAGCACCCGCGAGTCCAAACCTGCATGGGCGGCATCTGTATCAGGAAAATGCTGACCGATATCTCCAAGCGCCAATGCGCCAAGCAGTGCATCGGCAAGCGCATGCAGCACCACATCTCCATCAGAGTGTGCCAGCAAACTGTGCGTGTGTTCAATAGGCACACCTGCTCACCACATATGCTGCTGCTGACCATTATTGTGAAAAGCGTGAACGTCGATACCTTGACCAATTTTTATCATTATTATTCCAAGATGAGTGAAACGTGATTAAAATAATTCAAAACCACTATCTAAATTTCTAAAGCGATTTTACCAATGCCTAGACACCATCGGTCGCCACCAGTTTCAATTAACTGGTATAATATGACGTTTATTTTATCATAATACCAGATCCAAAAGATAAGCTGACGTCGTTCTGCTGAGACTACCTATTGTAGCAATGGCATAATTTTTGGCGTCAATATCTATTTTGGAGAACGTACAAATAGTTGAGCCGCTTTATGTCAGCCATACAAGATACCTCAAGCATAGCCATTTCTAAGTCTTTTACGCCTCATCGTCCATTAACACTTGCCGATATCGAAAATCCTAGCGCCAAACACGTGATTGTCGGTATGTCAGGTGGCGTTGATTCTTCTGTATCAGCCGTTTTACTTCAACAAGCAGGCTTTAAAGTCGAAGGTCTGTTTATGAAGAACTGGGAAGAAGATGACGGCACCGAATACTGTACGGCAATGGACGACCTAGCGGACGCACAAGCGGTATGTGACAAAATCGGTATGAAGCTACATACGGCTAATTTTGCCATGGAATATTGGGATCGCGTCTTTGAGCATTTTTTAGCAGAATACAAAGCGGGTCGTACGCCCAATCCAGATATTTTGTGCAACAAAGAAATCAAGTTCAAAGCATTTTTAGACTATGCTTTGACGTTGGGCGCAGATTATATCGCCACCGGTCACTACACGCGCCGTAGTATGAACTATACGAATGCTAATGGCACTGAGGTTGCGCAGCTATTACGCGGGCTTGATAACAATAAAGACCAAAGTTACTTTTTACATGCGGTTGGCGGCGATAAAATCGCTAAGACACTGTTCCCAGTCGGTGAGCTTGAAAAACCAGTGGTTCGTCAAATCGCTGAAGAACATGATCTTATTACTGAAAAAAAGATTCAACGGGTATTTGCTTTATTGGTGAGCGCCGCTTTAAAGACTTTTTACAACAGTACTTGCCGGCACAAAAAGGCGATATCGTCACGGATGATGGTCACATTATCGGTCAACACGATGGTTTAATGTATTATACGTTAGGTCAGCGTGGTGGTATTGGTATCGGCGGTGTCAAAGATCGCCCAGAAGAGCCTTGGTTTGTATTGGCAAAAGACTTGGACAACAACCGTTTGATCGTTGGACAAGGTCATGAGCATCCCATGATGCTGAGTAATGAGCTGCAAGCTTATAAGCTCGATTGGGTCGATTTTACCGCCTACAGATATATTTAGCGAAGACGGCTTACGTTGTATGGCAAAATCGCGCTACCGTCAGCCAGACCAAGCGTGCCGAGTGTTTGCTGTTGATGATAAAGGTTTAGAAGTACGAGTGATATTTGATACGCCGCAACGGGCAGTGACGCCAGGTCAGTCAGCGGTGTTTTATATCGATGAGGTTTGTTTGGGCGGTGGCGTCATTGCCTCTATTCATGCGCCTTGCGGAATTTGACATCTCAGTTAACATTAATTAATACAATGATTTGTCTTTTTTAGGATACTGAATGACCGCTCGCCTTTTCGCCTTGCTGAATATCTCATTTTCTTGTTCGATATGGGTAAAGAGAGGTCTTACGCTTACTTTTATTGCTGCGTCATTTAGTGCACAGTCAGCACCATCAGAGCTGGGTAGTATTACGGTTACCAGCTCTAATGCTTCGACTGGTACTGCTTCTGGCACCTATATCGCAGCAGGTTCTGGTGCTACTGGTCGTTTTACTTTAGTGCGCAATGAAAATATTGGTTATAACAGTAATGCTGAGATAACACCATCTAGTGGTACGCGTACCAATGGTATTGAGATCAGGAATGATTCTAATACTAGTATTGATAGAGATAAGTTTAAGTACACTTTTACTATTACGCCTAATGATAACGCCTCTATACATACCATAAAGATTGGTCAAGCCAGCTATTCAATGGGTGGTAACTCAGAAATTGCACGTCAAACGTTAAATTTTACTCAAATAGTCAAATTAGTATACCTGCGCAAGCCACTATCAAAAACAACCCAGATGTCCCCTATTACTATAATGCAATGGGTGATTATTTGGGCAGCAAAGTCAATAGTACCCAGCTGAATTCACAAAATGCTGTGTTCAACCCGCAGCTGCGTACCGATAGCTCAAATGTGAATGGTAGTGGTTTATTATTATAATATTACTAATCTAGCTGGTATTACCGGTAGCCAAAACCCATATACCCCTACCTTGAATACGAATAAACAAGTAAGCCTCAATTCAAATAACGGAGTTTTACCACCGACGCCAACTTTTGAAAATATTATTAAAAGTATCAATAATGGCAGCACGTATTCTGCACTCTCATCTAATACCGCTATTTCCAATGGTGGTTATGTCAGTTATGGCATTGAAAACAGTCAAAGCAATTATGTTGTCGCGGTAAGAAACGCGAACGCCGTGACTTTGACTTATGAAGGGATTATGAATGGTAATATCGGCATTGCGCGTAACGTAATCGGTGAAACCTATAACGAATGGATCAGCTTTGGGGTAGAAAGTGAACCGTTGAATTACGTCTTTTCAGGCACTGTATTCAATGATAATGGCGGTATAAATGATAGCGACATCAATGTCAAAAAAGATAACGCTACGATAGACAGCGGTATATATAACAATACCAACTTCTTCAATGGTACTTTTGACTCTGCTGAAAGTGGTATTGCAGGTAGCACAGTCAAGCTGGTTGACTGTACAACCAATGCTCCTCTTGAAACTATCAATATTCCTACTAATATTGTCGGTAAATATGAGATTAAAATACCTATCGCTTCTCTAACTGGCAAAAGTACTGTCTGCCTGATTGAAGAAAATAGTGGTAGCACTTATCCCATTCGTACTACTAATGAAAAGACTGTTATTTCCTTGACTACTAACAAGTCTAACTATGAAAATAATAACTTTGGCAGAGTGATTGATAAAAGCACAGCTTTAGTCCTTGAAAAAGAACAAGCACTTAACGATTGCAAAATCGCCTCATTGTTACCAAATCTAGAAAACAAGCTTGCCTATAGTAAAGCCGCCCTATCTGAAGTAACTCCAGGACAATGTATTGCCTACAAAATTACTGCGACCAATCGAGCCAACCTTAGTATTAATCACTTTGTTCTACAAGATGTCTTGCAAGAAAAAAATGTGAATGGCGCGATAGTGACGTCAAAACTTGCGAATCCAATTCATCAAGCAAGCGAATATGCCGCAGACAGTGTCGCTATCGGCAATAACGGTACTGTTAAAACGGTAACCTCAATTTTAGATCCAAGGACAAAACGTAGTTTTTACTTTAATACTAAGTATGGCACCACACACTCTAATACACCCGATACCCCTTAATAATAGCGTTATATGCATATTTTGGTTTTATCAACGGCTACATTTGCTACACTACCCGTATTTTTTTGACCACAGTTATATGATGTGTTCATTTGTGTGATTTCACAGTTTTCATCACTTTTACTTTTTAATTTAAAGGCATATTATGAACTTACTTACCGCACTCTCCCCAATCGATGGTCGCTACGCCTCCAAAGCTGACAGCTTGCGTCCTTATTTATCTGAATTTGGTCTCATTAAAGCCCGCGTCACTGTCGAGATTCGCTGGTTACAGTCATTGGCTGATAACAATGCGATTGGTGAATTGGCAGCATTTGATACCGATACCAATGCCTTTTTAAACAGCATCGTTGATGACTTTAGTGAAGCCGATGCCCAAGCTATCAAAGACATCGAAGCGACGACCAATCATGATGTAAAAGCCGTTGAGTACTTCATCAAAGACAAGTTCCGTGGTCAGGCAGCGCTTGAAGATTCATTAGAATTTATTCATTTTGCGTGTACCAGTGAAGATATCAACAACTTATCATATGCGTTAATGCTAAAAGACAGCCGCGAGATTGTGGTTGCGAAAATGCAGCAATTGACTGATAGCATCGTTGATTTGGCGATTGCTCATGCTGATCAACCCATGTTATCACGCACCCATGGTCAAACCGCGAGCCCAACGACGCTAGGCAAAGAAATGGCAAACGTCGCTTATCGCCTAGCCCGTCAAATCAAACAAGTCGGTCAAGTTGAACTATTGGGCAAAATTAATGGCGGGTTGGTAACTATAACGCTCATTACGCCTCATACCCTGACGTCGATTGGCAAGCACATGCAGAACGCTTCATTGATGAAAGTCTTGAGCTGACTTTTAACCCTTATACCACGCAAATTGAGCCGCATGATTATATCGCTGAGCTATTTGATGCTGTCAAACGTTTTAATACTATCTTAATCGATTTTAACCGTGATATTTGGCAATATATTAGCTTAGGCTATTTTAAACAGCGCCTAAAAGATGGTGAAGTTGGTTCTTCTACCATGCCGCATAAAGTCAACCCGATTGATTTTGAAAACTCTGAAGGCAACTTGGGCGTTGCGAACGCCATGCTGGCTCATTTGGGTGAAAAACTGCCAATTTCGCGTATGCAGCGTGATTTATCAGACTCTACCGTACTTCGTAATATCGGTGTTGGTCTGGCACAAAGCATGATTGCTTATGATGCTTGTTTAAAAGGTGTCAGCAAACTTGAATTGAATGCCCAGCGCTTAAATGACGATTTGGATAATGCACAAGAAGTATTGGCAGAGCCGATTCAAACCGTCATGCGTCGCTATCGTGTTGAGAACCCATATGAGAAGCTTAAAGCTCTGACTCGTGGCAATGCCATGACTCGCGAAGCCATGCTGACATTCGTTGAAAGCGATGAGCTATCTGCCGTTAGTGATGCGGATAAAGCGCGCCTACGTGAGATGACGCCAGCCACTTATATCGGTAATGCGGCGGAGCAAGCAAGCACGATTAAAGAGTGGATTGCTAAGATTTAACTGGTAACAATCTTATCTTTATAAAATGTAAAAAAGATATAAACGAGCATTCATTTATATCTTTTTAAAAAAACCTTACTCTAAACACTATGATTTTTTAAATACATAGTTAATGGGTGAGGTTTTTATTCTTTATCGTCTTTGTCTTTTTTGTCACTACTATCGCCCGGTATGATGGCTTTAGTAACAGCAACAGTACCTTTGACGACGCCTTTAGTGGTTTTGTAGGCGACTTTTACAGGTACAGTGACGATTTTATGCACACAAGCTTGCAGCATAAACATACTCGCGATGACGATAAACTGTAATTTTTTCATAAATTTCCTACGGATAATGCATTGATGGCTATATTTTGACCATCAGCTAGACGCTAATCATAACCAATACACGTCAGCTATAAAGCACTGTTCTAGTTTTATATTCTGCTTACCTTGATATCCTTTCTACTTAAACACACGGATCTACCCATGACTTCTATACCGCTTTGTTTACCCGACTCTATCACGCCTGAGCAATTTTTAAGCGAATACTGGCAAAAAAAGCCACTCTTAATTAAACAAGGCTTACCACAACTAATTGGCATGTTTGAACCTGACGACATGCTCGGTCTAGCCCTAGAAGAATGCCGCAGCGCGCCTGCTGACTCAAGCAGCAAGTAAAAAAGAAGGTCAGGCGCAGTGGCAACTTAAAAAAAGCCCATTGACTGAAACTGATTTCGATAACTTACCTGAGCAATGGACCGTACTGGTGCAGAATATGGAACAGTGGTCACCTGAGCTTGGTCAATTGTGGCAAGCCTTTGACTTTATTCCACAATGGCAACGTGATGACATCATGGTTTCTTATGCGCCAAAAGCTGGCTCAGTCGGCAAACACTATGACGATTATGATGTGTTTTCTTGCGCAAGGCTACGGCACTAGACGTTGGCAACTGGGCAAATTCTGTGATAAAAATACCGAGTTTGTCGCTGATGAACCGATTCGATTGTTTGATGATATGGGCGAGATTATCTTTGAGATATTAGAAGCGGTGACGTGCTTTACGTACCACCGAAGCTATCACATTTTGGTGTGGCACAAGACGATTGCTTAACCTTTCATTTGGCTGCCGTCGTCCCAACTTGATGCAAATCATCGACAGCTTGGCTGATATTGCCACCAACGATAGCGATTTATTTATCCCAATACTGCTGCCACAAGCGCTGCAAGCGTCAGGTGAATTGCAAGCGAGCAGCATCAATGCGATCAAAGATCAGCTATTACAAATGCTACAGTCTGAGCGTGGTAATGATATCATTCGTCAAGCAGTTTCTGAAGTCGTCAGCAAACGCCAGTATGATGCGCTGATGCCAGAGGATACATTGGATACGGATGAGCTCATGCAAGCTCTAGCAGAAGGTGCCACCTTGCAAGCGGATTATAGCAATCGTTTGCTCTATAGCCAGACTAATGATGGCATTATGCTATATGCCAATGGTCAGCGCATTGACGGGCTTGACGAGACCGCAGTAGCGGTATTGGTGCGTTTGGCTAATGGCGAACACCTAAATAGTCAAGATGTCACCGATGTTGATGCAGATGATTTGAGCGAATGGCTAGAGAACGGTTGGGTATGGATTGATATTGCTGAATAACATCTATTAATCAGACATGAATCAAATAACGCAAATAAAAAAACCGCTATCTGACAATTATTCAGATAGCGGTTTTTTCTTATAAATCGTATTCGGTATTTATAGCTATACCAAACACTGCTTCGCACTTATCAAAACGGATATAAGAGAGAAGCGGGTTTGTAATTAATACGGTTATTCTGTACCAAGTTCAAGCAAGCTAGCATTACCACCGATCGCTGTGGTATTGATTGTTTTGACACGCTCAGTGACAAAACGATGCAAATAATCAGGCGTTAGCATCTCTGACAAGCCTTCCATATCGGTGACGCTGATGACTTGCGTTAAGATACCATCGGTATTGGCAAGCTCTTGACTGATAGTCTGCACTTCGCTTCGATTGCCAGAGACTGCAACCTGTGCCAGACGATCGATATATAAAAGCGTGACGGTTTGCGAGTCATTCGCCACACTCAATACATCTTCGCTGATACCTGTATCGTATAGTATCTTGGCAGCTTCATTGCACATCTCATCTTGGCTTGGGCAATGCAGAATGACTTCATTACCTGTCAATAGTGCGGCTACCAACTGTCCTAATACCGCCATGGCTCTAGCAGATTCACCACCAATAACCATGGTTTTACCACGACCAGTGACATATAGATCATTGGATTCACCAGTTGCACCAGTCATGCGATGCACCTCATCCAAGCTAGGCGCGGCGCTCAATAGATGATTGAACAAACGCTTTGCTTTATTGGCATCACCAGTCAGCAATGCCAACTTTGGAATAGCCGCTTGCAGATATGTTGCGCGATTCACTGCGCCAAGTAATCGCCAAGATTCACAAACCTGGGCATGATTTTTTTTGAATTCAGTCGCCATGTTGCTACTCCTTATGCGAGTTCTGTTTGAGTGGTGGTTTGGGTAGTGGTATTAGTAGTATTAGCAGTTGTCTGATTACTGCTATTTGACTCTGAGCTAAGCTGCATCAAACGTGCGACATAATGCGGGCCACCAGCTTTAGGACCCGTGCCAGACAGACCACAACCCCCGAATGGTTGTACGTTTACGACGGCACCGATTTGGTTGCGGTTGATATAAGTATTACCTACAAATGCACGGCGCTCGATGTGCTCAACGGTATTTTCGATACGGCTATGAATACCCAAGGTCAAACCAAAGCCTGTCGCGTTGATGGCATCAATCAGCTTATTCAGATCACGTGCTTGATAGCGCAGTACGTGCAAAATTGGACCAAAATGCTCGCCACCTATCACGTCGATACTTTTCACTTCGATCGCTGTTGGCAATACAAAGGTAGACTGTTCTTGACTGACAACTGAGCTTGAGCTCATTGGCGTCTGTGCCAAGATAGTCGCCGTTGGCTCAGCGTCCATACGCTCGATATGCGCTTCAAGACTACGTTTGGCATCCGCATCAATCACTGGACCCACATCTGTAGCAGCATATAAAGGATTGCCGACCGATAGCTCAGCCATATTACCTTGTAATAGCTCAATTAAATTATCAGCCATTTCTTCTTGCACGCACAATATACGGCAAGCTGAGCAACGCTGACCTGCTGAACCAAATGCAGATAAGACAGCGTCTCTAACCACTTGTTCTGGCAATGCCGTTGAATCAACAATCATAGCATTCTGACCACCAGTTTCGGCGATAAAAACAGGTAGCTCACCACTGGCTTGGGCATGATCATTTAGGCTTTGGTTAATACGTTGAGCCGTTTGGGTTGAACCCGTAAATATCACACCTGCTATATTGTCAGCCGCTGTCAATGCACCACCAACATCGCCAGCACCGATCACTAACTGTAAGGCTTGTGTTGGTACGCCTGCTTGGTACATTAGCTGAGCACCAAAATGGGCAATCAAGCTGGTTTGTTCGGCAGGTTTCGCCACCACCGTATTACCTGCTGCTAGCGCCGCTACGATTTGACCCGTATAGATAGCCAATGGGAAGTTCCATGGGCTAATACAGACAAAGGTGCCACGTGCTTTATAAACTTGACGAGATTGCTTGCCAGCCAAATCGGTAAATTCATGCACGACGTCGTCTAAACGCTCTGCTTCATCGGCATAAAAACGGCAGAAATCAACCGCTTCTTTAATTTCATCAATACCGTCTTGAAGGGTTTTGCCCGCTTCGATTTGGCATAGCGCCATTAGCTCAGCGTAGTTTTCTTCATAGAGATCAGCTATCTTACGCAATATTTCAGCACGCTTAGCAGCTGATACTGCTTGCCAGACACTTTGCCCTGCCACTGCCGCATCGATCGCTTGACCAGCTATTTCAGCATTGGCATAAGTGACTTCACCAGCACTTACTTCGTGGTTCCAAGGTGCACGTACGGTTTGAGTCTCAAGCTTATGCGTTATGCCTTCTACTTCATATTCATCAATTGCTTTGCCATTGACGATTGACGTCGCTGACCAAGTTTTATGCAGATGGCTATCGATAGCAGATTTAAAGGGCCATTGTGACTCTACGAATATATTAGGACCAAAACTGGCACGGCGCGCACCATAAATCTCTAACGGCAACGGAATCTCTGGATTGTGTAACGTCGCATTAGCCAGTAGCTTGTCATAAGGATGTACTGTTAGCTTCTCAATCGGATAAGACTTGTCTAGCAGCTGATGGACAAACGAGCTGTTGGCACCGTTTTCGAGCAAGCGACGTACCAAGTACGGCAGCAAGTCTTTATGCGCGCCAACTGGGGCATAGATACGTACCGGAATTTTATACGCTTGTAAGATATGATCATAAAGCGCATCGCCCATACCATGTAGACGCTGAAACTCAAAGTCTCTATGCTTACTCATGGTCATAATTGACGCTAGGGTGTGCGCATTGTGTGTCGCAAACTGTGGCCAAATCAAGCCTCGCAGATGATCTGATAACAAGAAACGCGCACAGGCAAGATAAGCAGTATCCGTGCCTTCTTTACGTGTCCAGACAGGATAGCCTGACAGACCTTTTTGCTGGGCAAGCTTGATCTCAGTATCCCAATAGGCACCCTTTACCAGACGTACTGGAATACGATCTCCCACCTCAGTCGATAGGCGAGCCAGCCACACCAAAATAGCAATGGCACGCTTAGAGTAACCTTGCACGACCAAGCCAAGACCATCCCAGTCAGCCGTCAAATTGTCACGGTACAAAGACTCAAACAGTTTTAAAGAAATTTCAAGGCGGTCGGCTTCTTCGGCATCGATACTAAGGTCAACGTTGACTTCACGTGCCGCTTCGATGAGCAGCAAGCAGCGTTGACGTAATAAACCCATGACTTGGGCTTCTTGCGTGGCTTCATAGCGAGGGTGCAATGCTGACAGCTTGATAGATACTGATGGCTTAGGCATGCCTTCTTTGACTTTGATACTGGCAGTGGCTCTGATCGCATGCAGGTAGTCATTGAAGTATTTTTCAGCGTCTTTATGCGCAATAGCCGCTTCACCGAGCATATCAAACGAATAGGTATAGCCTTTATTACGATAAGGCTGGCTATTTTTATTGGCGTCCTCGATGGTCTCGCCCAATACAAACTGATGACCCATGATCCGCATGGCTTTTTGCATGGCACTACGAATAACAGGCTCACCCATCTTTTTAGTCATGCGATCCAAAAAGCCTGATGCTGTGGTGCTACTATCAATACTGACGACACGACCTGTCATCATCATGCCCCATGTCGAGGCATTGACCATAAAACCGTTGTCATTTTTGATGTGCTTTTTCCAATCAGCCACACTCATTTTGTCATGAATCAAGGCATCAGCAGTATAATTGTCTGGCACTCGAATCAAGGCTTCTGCTAAGCTCATCAGCAAGATACCTTCTTGGGTATCAAGACTATACTCAAGCAGTAATGAGTCGACCATCTTGACCGCTTTGCCATCATTACGTACATGCTCAACCAGCTGGCGCGTTTGCTCAGCAGCGGCGTCACGTTCTTCTGTGCTGGGTTCAGCCAGTGGCAATAATTTGGACAACCAGCGCTCTTCATCGACGCTATACAACGGCGAAATACGGGCGTGCAGAGTTTCTGCCGACTGGGTAATGTAGTCTGGCGATAGCAAATCGACAGGATTAAACAAAATCGGCTCTTGCGGGGTAAACTGGTCTACTGGGTTCATAACAACTCCATAACTATCGTTTAAAAACCATCATAAATAGTGCTTTAGGAAGTCTGATCGTCTGGTATAACTAGCCATCACCATCATTCATTTAGATGATAGCTATCGATAGATACTTATAACAATAATCAAAAGTCCAAACGGCGCCATCACAAAACGAGAAAATCCAGCGTAGGCTGGAAGCGGTTAAGTAGGTCGTTCGACTGTTAAACGGGCTACGTTAACAATACAAAGGCAACAACGAACAGCTAAGCGGCATTAGTGCCTTCTTCTTGTTTGTAGTGAAAGGAGTGTGATGATCAGATATCGCTATTAAAACGAAAAAATCGCTTTAGCAAAAAATCTGCCACCTTGGATGCTGCTAATTCACTGTAAGAAAAACCTTACGGCGTTGATTGAGGTGATGCGCTTAACTCGGCTATAATATCATGAAAAAAAATTTCAAACTAACGATATTGCTTATTTTCACAAATTAATATATTTCTAAAAAACAATCAGTTAACACAGCACTTTATCCCTTATGACGCACTGGTTATACTTTTCTATTTACTATTGGCGATTAATTATTTTATTAAATCAAACACTTGAATAAATTTAGGGAAATTTGAGCCATTTTAAATCAAAAAAAACCCCTTTATCGTTTCCGAATAAAGAGGAATTTAACGTAACAAAACTCAAAAGCAGTAAAATAATATCGAAAGCAGTAAATTAGTATCAAACGCTCACCGCATCCTAGTAAAACTTATAAAACCACCAACTTGGTCAGCAAAATAACCGTCAATACCCAAACTGGGATCGTAATTTCAGAGAATTTACCGGTCATCAGTTTTACCGCGGTAAAAGTGATAAAACCAAGCGCAATACCATCAGCGATAGAGTACGTCAGCGGGGTCAATAACAGAACAACCGCTACAGGAGCCGCTTCTGTCAAATCTTCCCAGTTGATTTCTTTTAGGGTAAATAACATCAGTACCGACACATAGAAAATCGCGCCAGCTGTGGCGTAAGCAGGAATCATACCAGCCAATGGTGCAAAGAAAATACTCAGTACAAACAATACGCCAACCGTCACTGCCATCAGACCTGTACGACCACCTGATGCTACTCCAGAAGCACTCTCAATATAACTGGTAGTCGATGACGTACCCAACATTGCACCAGCGACCGTAGCAGTAGAATCCGCCAGTAGCGCTTTGTCCATATTAGGAATATTGCCGTCTTTATCAATTAAACCCGCTTTATTGGCAATACCAACCAAACTACCTGTCGTATCAAATAAATCGACGAATAAGAAGGCAAAAATAACGCTGATCATACCAACGTCAAACGCACCGGCAATATCAAGCTCCATCAATGTTGGTGTGATAGATGGCGGCGCAGACATGATGCCAGCAAACTGTGTATGGCCTGTCAACAAGCTAATCACGGTGATAACCAAGATACCAATCGTTACGGCACCTGGGACTTTTTTATAGACCAAACCAATAATAAAAAAAACCCAAAGCAGCCATCATAGGTGCAAATGAGGTCATATCACCCAGCATCACCAATGTCGCATCACGACCGACAATGATACCTGAGCTCTGTAGCGCAATAAATGCTAAGAAAGCACCAATACCTGCCACAATACCCTGCTTAAGGCTGTTTGGAATGGCATTGATAACCCATTCGCGAATCTTAAACAAACTCAAAATGATAAACAAGCAACCCGATAAGAAACAGCACCTAGCGCAGTTTGCCAAGCGTAGCCCATACCCAATACAACGCCGTAAGTAAAAAAGGCGTTCAAACCCATACCTGGTGCGAGTGCCACCGGCAGTCTGGCATAGATACCCATAATAAAGCAGCCTATTGCCGCTGCTAAACAGGTGGCAACAAATACCGCCCCTTTATCCATACCAGCTTCCGCCAATACGTTGGGGTTGACAAAGATGATATAAGCCATGGTCAAAAAGGTGGTTATACCGGCAAGGATTTCCGTTTTGACTGTGGTGTTTTCACCATTAATCCCAAAATAGCGTTCAATTGCATTCATAAGTGTCGCGCCCAGCTTGCTAGTGAAAGAACAAATTTATTGATGCCTAAAATAAATATGACGTCAGCCAATGGATGGCGACGTCATTATCAAAAGACAGCGGTAACAAGGTGCAACATTTTAGAGAAGTTGCGGTACAAATTCAATCATTACCAGTGCCTTATGGGTACAAACCCACCTTTTCAGTCAATTAAGACATAACAGCCAGATAATATTTCAGACATCCACATATAAATTAACCTTATACTATGAATTGTACAAACAGCTGTTAATTATTTGGTATTTAACACTTTAACAAATGACCTTTTCGACATTTAGCAGTACACTAGGCGGCTGATAGCAATATGCATCATGACTGTCATATTATATTTTCGTTATTAAAGATCCTATCTGGTCTGCGTGTCGCGCCATACCAGCTATTATTAATTATCCATGAGTCCCATACATGCCTGAATCATTAAATATTATCGACCTTATTACCCAAGCCAGTCTCTTGGTGCAGATTGTGATGGCATTATTGTTATTGGCGTCTTTAGTCAGCTGGGTAATTATCTTTCGTATGAGCGCGCGGCTTGGTACGGCCAAAAATTTCGATCAACAGTTTGAAACTTGGTTTTGGTCAGGTGAAGACTTAGCCAAGCTTTACCAAGGCGTGCAAGGCTCGCCTGAACGCCAAGGACTTGAGCAAATATTTTATGTGGGATTTTCTGAATACTTAAGAATGCATAAAAAGCGCCAACCCAAAGATGACATCATCGATGGTGTTGAGCGCAAGCTACGAGTCGGTTTAGGACGTCAGCAGCAACTATTAGAATCAGGACTGACTACGCTAGCGAGCATTGGCTCAGTCGCGCCTTATGTTGGATTGTTCGGTACAGTTTGGGGCATCATGAACGCCTTTTTAGGGTTGTCACAAACGGAACAAGCAACCCTCGCCTCTGTCGCACCTGGTATTGCCGAAGCACTAATCGCAACCGCTATGGGCTTGTTTGCAGCGATTCCTGCCGTACTAGCTTATAACCACTTTACCGCCAATCTAGTCGCTTGTACGATTCACGTGCTTTATTTTGTGATGAAATGACGGGCATGCTCCAGCGCGAGACAAGTGCAGAAAGCACTGTTGGTAGAGACAATATCGCTACGAGAGAAACGACATCTACAGCCAATCAGGCACAAGGACTATGAAATCATGAAACAGAGTCCCTATCGCCGTGAAAAAAAGCGCTAAATGCGGAGATGAATGTCGTTCCTTATATCGATGTGATGTTGGTGCTGCTCGTCATATTTATGGTCACAGCACCCATGCTGATTACGGGCGTCGATGTTGACTTGCCAAAAGAGCAAACCAATACCATGAGCCAAAGCCAACTACCCGTCATTGTGTCCTTGACCGATAGTGGCGATATTTTTATCAGTTATGAAGACAATGTCGACCTGCCGATTAGTGAAACAGAGCTGATTGATACGCTCGCCAATCTGCAAAACCAAAGCAGCAATGTAGGTGCTCAGCCCGTACAAGTGATGATTAATGCCGATCAAAACAACCAATATGGCGCTATCATGACACTCATGGCCACCTTACAACAAGCAGGCATTCAAAAGGTGGGATTATTAACAGGCGCACCCTTGCCCACACCATCATTGTAATAAATCCTATTCCTCGCTCAGCTTGCTATAATAAAGTAGATAATTTGATGAACCTCGTCCTTGAGTATCTTTACCATGCATAACCTGTCCGTCGTACGTACCGACCCAACCTGAAGGCAATGGGCTAACATTGCCTACGCTACTTAGCGTGCTGGCACATGGTCTCGTGATTGGGATACTCGTTTATACTTATCAACATACTAAAACCGACACTGTGGAAAGTATTGAGACGGTCATGGTCTCCCCTGAGCAATTGGCTGAAATGCAAGGTCAAATCCTTGCCAATCGTGCAGCGGCAGCTAGCGCGATGCAAGCTGAAACTAGCACAAGCAGTGCATCGAGCACCTCATCATCAGAAAGTTTTAGCGATAGCGCCAGTCAGCCAAACTCGCAGCGTGTGCCTGTCTTTACGCGCTCTAACGATCCTGCCAGTCAACCAATGCTGATGAGTGAAGAGCAGCATCAACGCTTACTTGAGCAAAACCAAGACTACGAACGTCGAATGGCAGAGTGGGCAGCACAATTAGATGAGTCGGTGACAGAAGAGCATGGTCAGGTGGAGCAAAAAAAAAAGAGCAGCTAATAGAAGAACAAAAACAGCTGGGCGATTTCCGTAATAAACAAAATAACCCGCCAAAGATTACACGCCCGACTGCGACTGATAAAAATTTAAAGATTAATACAGGTGATTCTGGTAGCGCAGGTCAGAGATATGATCTAGAAGCAGACGGCAACTCAACAACATCTAATGGTGGTAGTAGCAGTACCTCTGGTTCTACTGGTGCTAGCGATAGTGATATAAAAGCACTAATCAAAAAGAATCTTATATCACCAGAAGGAGCTAAGGGGCAAACTGTCTTAGCAACTCTGACTATTACTGTTGATAGCAGTGGTATTATAACTGGTTACAATGCATCAGGAAGTAACCCAAAATATAACAAAGCACTAGAAGATGCAGCTAGGGTTACCAGAAAATTACCCATTGGTCCTGACGATCCTAAATACCCTACTTTTAGCATAGAATATATTGGAACAACTAAATAAAACTCAGTATATAAAAATCTCATTTCTTAAATTTTAAAAGTATCAAGATTCTTTATTAATTTTAGGAGAATAAATTGTACAATTATATTTACAAAAAAAAGCTGACAACTCTGTGTATTAGCGCATCATGTTTACTTGCTTCTACTAGTTTGTTTGCCAAAGAAATAGTCGTACTACAGGATAGTTTCGAAATTCCCGTTCAACAAAACCAAGTCGCGTTTGTGCCATTTGCTGGTGATTCTGTATTATCGCCGATTATTCTAAATGATTTAAGCAAAACAGAGCTAAAAGTGACTAGCAAAGATCTACCACAGCAGCCGCGCAGTAGCAGCGAGCTGGCAGGCACATTGCCGGTATGGCAAAGCATGGGGATTCCTTATTTAGTGGTCGGCAGTACTCGCAGCAATCGCGGTAAAATAGTAACCGATTACGAAGTGATTGACGTTAAATCTGGTAGAGTAATCGAAGGCAAACAAAGCTTAACGGCTGACAATAATAAAGAAAGCATGCGCTATGCTGGTCACGTCATCGCTGATAAAGTATATGAGCTAATTACTGGTACGCCAGGGGACTTTTCAGGGCGTATTGCTTACATTGAAGAGATTGGTGCTGGTAAAGAAAAAGTCTCACGTTTAAAAGTGATGGATGCCGATGGCGAAAATGCCAAAACCATTACTGAAGTAACCGGTTCTATCTTTTCACCAACATGGTCGCCAGATGGCAATCGTATTGCTTATTCCGTACAACGTGATAAATCTTATCCCGTTATTTATGTACAAAGTGTGAGCGGTGGCGGTGCAACCCCGTTAACCCCCTCCCTGGCAGCAATCTCAGTCCATCATTCTCTCCTGATGGCAGCAAGATATTATTCTCTAGTAGCTTTGAAGGTAGCGCAGATATTTATGAGATGAGTGCCAGTGGTGGTCAACCTAGAAGGCTTATCAATTGGCCAAGCAGCGAAGTTCAACCAAGTTATGCGCCTGATGGCAAATCCTTTGTTTTTGTATCAGACAAAACTGGATTTAACAAACCACAGATTTATCGTTATGAGTTTGGTTCAGGACGTACTACTAAGGTATCAAGTAGCGGTTATGCCACTAGCCCGCAATTTAGTAACGATGGCTCACAAATTGCCTTTTTAAGTGGTCGCTCAGCGGCGATCATGAATAGCGGCGGCGCTGTTACTACTAACTTGGGCAATACGGGTATCGATGAAGCGCCTAGCTTTTCGCCTAATGGTAAGCGTGTCGTTTATGCCTCAAAGCAAGGCGGCAAAGGTGTATTAACCATCAAATCATTGAATGGTGGTGAGTCGTTTGGTAAGTCGGGTCAAGGCACTATTCGCTCACCAGTCTGGTCATCTAGTCCTAAATAAACCCTCTTTCTTAATTCATAAAGTCTTGCTCACAAAAAAAGCGCCTAATAAATAATTAGGCGCTTTTTTATATTGCGAAGCACGGTTAAATCATTTTGCCACTAGCATGTATTGGACAATTATTGACTAAAATAGTAAACACGATTAATCATCACTCGGATCACCCGCTGATGGATTGGAATGCCGCAGTTTTGCCACATCTTCAGCAGTCACGGTATCGGTAAAACCATTTAAGTCACTGACCACATATTGAGTAACCGCCGCCATCTGCGCATCGTTCATCATTCCATGGAATGAGGGCATGCCACGAAAGCCATTAATCAAGATATCGATGATGTAATACTTTGATTGCATCTTACTGTTATTCGCCAGTGGCGGATAATAGCCTGCACCGTAAGCACCCTCGCCTTTGTGCATGTGACAAGCCGCACAAGAGTCGTGATACAGCTTTTTGCCATCTGTCGTCACAAAGCCATTTGTGCCTTCAAACTTTGCATCCCATTCAGTAATACTTGGGTCGTCTTCCATATTGGGCAATGAGCTGTCGTCGACAATATTGATAGCAGGTGCAGTAAGCTCCTCACGGCTCATATAAACGCCGCCCCACGCACCCGTATTTCGGCTTGCTTGATAGTCATTGGTTGTTAGGGAGTCCTGATCTTGTACACTGGAAACCGTCACTTCATCATCTGACCGTTGACTACAGCCCAACAGTGCTGCACTGCTTATCCCACTCAGCAGCATCACCGTCAGCAGTTTGAGTGTCATGTTTTTCATGACTTTTTCTTCAAGATTGCTTTCTCCACGATTGCCTTCTTCACAATTGCATTGTCCATGATAGCCTCTGAATCTTATAGTTATTTATATAACCCAAGCGTTATTAAACCAGCATTTTTGCTTTTTTATGTAGGCGCTTTGCGGCATCCATACCAGATAAAATAGCGCCTTCTTGCCATGCCGGAATGTGTGAGCAATGTTCGCCCGCCAGCACAATACGATTATCAATACTGCACAAGGTATCGTAATGTTGACGACGGGTCGACTCATTCCAAATACCGTAACAGCCGAGCGTCCATGGGATGCGGTGCCAGACAACTGATGTCCCTGCACGGAATTCTTTTGGATACTGAGGATGGATGTATTTACCATAAGCAAGCGCAACATTAATACGTTCTTGCGGCGTTAAGCTATTAAACTTATAAGACGTCGGACCATAACCATACGCACCGAGTAGCACGCCAGTACCATCTTTAAACATATTTTGTGAAGGATAAGCAATTTGCGCAATGGGCATGTCGGTATAAGTCAGACCACCAAATATCCATTCATCTTCTTCCCAAAAACGGCGGTTGAACTCTAAGCCGACTTTATAAGAGGTTTCATAAGGCACAGCGGCCATCGCCTGCTTCATTGGTTTTGAGACATTAATATCCATCTGCGTCAATATAGTTAATGGAATATTGCACACGCACCAGTCTGCACGAATGGTCTTGGTGGCACCATCTGGGCTGTTGCTGTCTACATAATCGACAGTGACGCCACTGTCATCTTGATGAATTTTAGTGACCTTTGCATTAAACTCAATCAATCGCGGCATTCACGGGTGAACGCATCACCAATTTTCCCCATACCACCTACTGGCTGAAACATCGTCGGTTGATGACCATAAGTCATATGGTTGCCATAAATATCTGCCCACATACCTGAATCTAGTATCTCACTGATCGGCAAAGGTTTTGATGGCGTTGCATCAGGCATCAAGCCACCACCCGGAAACACACTAAAGCCGCGATGTTTACTGGTCTCATTACTGGCGCGGTAACGATAATCTTTATCCAGCACACCCCAACCTTTTAAGCCTTCTAATAACTTTTCTTTGTCCTCAGTATTGACCGAGCGATCAAGACCACCAACGTTGACTGATTTCGATAGCAGCTCCGCGACATGACCTTGGATGTCGTTTTTCACATCACCCAAGCGCTGCGGCACGCCGTCGAAATGAGTACTGCGATGCAGATAAGCACGATCATTGGTTTGAATAAAGGGCTGCATCTCAACGCCGAACTGTTTGCAATAATGGAAGACGGCATAATGATGGCTTGGCAGACGCCACGGTCCACCATTAAAGTAATTGCCCTCTTCAAAATCACAGGTGACTTCTTCGCCGCCAAGCTCGGTATATTTATCACCGCTGTTCAATGTCCAGCTACGACCGCCGCCACGATTTTGATATTCAAGTACTTTGACATCGTAGCCTGCTTTACGTAACTCATAAGCCGCGGTCAGCCCGCCAAGACCCGCACCAAGAATGACAATACTAGCGCCCGGAGGTGCACCCTTCAGATCCATGGTCTCTTTAAAACTCGACTCTGACGCAAATCCTAACGTCGTCATCGCCTGATACATCGCTGTTGCGCCTGCGGTTTTACCAATCATCGAGAGCAGTTGGCGCCGCGTTGGTGATTGAAGCATGTCTTTCATAATAATGTCCTTAAAGTAGACGTTCCTGCAAGACGGTAGGCATATATATTATTAATCAGCTCGACTTAGTTCTAAGTCTGTTTTTCGAGCTGTTGTGCCTTACCATATTGCCTGTAGATCTTGTCCTATAATAAATATGTAAATCGTCTTTATAGAATCAATGAATTAAAGACGGCGCCTAGACCGCAAGATTGCTCGTATAATAAACACAATGATAATAATAGCCACGATGATGCCGATTACTGCCAGTAAGCCCGCATATTTGATTAAGAAGGGCTTGTCAGTACCTGTCGTTGCGATACGATCAACATCATTAGCACTCACCTCACTACTGTTGAGACCACCAAAATTCACACGCACATAATTGGTAATACCAGCGATTTGCTCGCTATTTAGCTCATCTGAGAACCCTGGCATGATAGGTGATGTGTTAGTCGCGCCTTCTACCCCATGAAGGATCATATTGACCAGCGCATCAGGTTTCTCACGGCGAATACTGCTGAGTCCAACGATAGGAGCGTAACGCGCATCAGGCTGACCATAACCGTCAACGCCGTGACAGCTACCACAGGCTGCCAAATATAGCGATTCTGGTGAATTGCTGCCATTACTCACCTGTGCTTTGGCTTGGGCTAAATAATCTTTTTGCGCCAGTAAATCATGAGTGATAGATTCGCTAATGGGTGTTGGTAAACGCGAGACATCAACGGCTGCGACCTTATCATCTGTTTGGATAGCAGGCACCGCTTTTAGATAAGAAGCAATGGCATTCAAATCTTCATTTTTTAAGTAGCGCGTACTATGTGCAACCGCCTCGCCCATAGGACCACCCGCATAGGCACGCTGGTCAAGCTCACCAGTACGCAGATAAGTGACGATATCTTGTTCACTCCAACTACCGATACCGCTCGACTCGTCAGACGTGATATTTGGTGCATGCCAATGACCAAGCTGAGCACCTGATAGATACATTTTTTTATTGAAACCCATAGTGCTATTACGCGGGGTATGGCAAGTGCCGCAGTGCTCTAAGTTATTGACAATATATTCACCACGTTGCTGCGTCTCGGTGAGACCATCACGGTTTTCAGTAGACGGGACATTGAGAAAATTCCAGCCAATCATTAAGCTGCGAATGTTAAAGGGAAATGGCAGGTCAGTTTTATATTTCGGTGCTTCATCGACAGCAGGTACGGTTTGCAGATAAGCAAACAACGCACTGATATCTTCTTCTTTCATGCCACTATAAGAAGGATATGGCATGGCAGGGTAAAGCATATGGCTTGGCGTACGACCTTTTTGCAACGCAGCCTTTAAATCCTTTTCGGTATAATCACCGATACCATAACGTTTAGACGGGGTAATATTGGTTGAGTAGATATCTCCCATCGGCGTTTCGATCGCTGTACCGCCAGTATAATCTTCGCCATGACATGCCATGCAATCGGCCGCACGGGCAATGTAAGCACCGCGATTGACAAGCTCGCTATTGGCTGGACTAATATTAGGTAAACTGGCATTAGGCAAGCTAGCATTGGCTAGGCTGGTATTGACGACGCTTGCGCCTTCAGCCATCGCAGCGCTGGAGGTCATACCAATGACGAGCATCGATAACATCACAGAAAGTGGCTTCATAATATCCTCATATAGCGGGCACCTAGGGTGTTGTAATTATTTATTAGATGAATGATTGAGATGAAACATTTTATATTGAGCAAGCCTTAATGAGTGACGACTTGTTATACTCAATTGATAGTCCATTAAGTGAGGTAGCAAATCATCCAGTAAAATAGCGTGACAAAAGTAATTTCATAAGCGTAGTTACTAAGCATGGTTACTAAATGATGTCTACTCACTCTACTAATGTAAGACTATTTCGCTACTATTACTTAATGAGTAACGTATTGATCTCAAATTTTTACAAAACGTAAAGAACCGCATTGTCATTATCAGTTTTTGATAACGTAATATATTTTTTTATATTGTAATAATAGGTAATTTAAATAACCTTTAAAATCAGTAACTAAAGTTCTATTTTTTGGGTGCATATCTTTTATAAAAAACCTATCATTATAGATAATTGTCATATATGCGCTTCATTTTTTGTCATCATCGATTTTAGTTGTACATAATAGATACATAGACTTAAGTTAGCACTCGCTTTTTTTACCAGTCAGATTTTTAATGCTACGAAACAAACTATTGCACCGCACCATATTTTGTTTATGATAGGCGCTATTTCCACATTGCCGATCGCCGCCTGAGACACCACTATGAAGTTACCAATCCTTGCTTATATACTTACATCAGCCCTGTTAATGACAGGCTGCCAATCATTTCAGTTTGTCGACAGCCCTATCCCTGTGAATACCACCCCTACCAATAGCATCTTGGTCAAAAATACGCCTGCCACCACTGTGCAAGTTCAAAATAATACCAGTACAAAAAATCAAAAATAGTGCCATCACACTCATAAAATAAGCAGAAAAAAGGCAGATATCGGTTTGATATCTGCCTTTAATGTTTAATAAATTACCTTGAATGATTCAATAGCCATTCATTTCAAGGGCGCGACGCTGGCTGATGCTTGATAATTGTCTTGGCCAAATGATCGCCGAACCAAATAGCCGTATCAATATCTCCCCGTCCTGGCGTTTCCTCAGGAGGACCATCAAGCGACTGGGTCATCAAGCCCAAAAAGCTAGATAAACGGTTTAAATCATGAGCCTCATGACCTGTCGGCATCAGCGGTAATCCAATCCAGTTCATGCCATGCTGCATCGCATACAAAGAAATCTGCTGTAATACCGCCAGCTTATCACCGCTCAGCCCACCAGAGTTGGCAAAAGCGGCTGCCCACTTGCCTTCCCATTTACGATGATACCAGCGCTTTGAGGTTTCATCCATAAAAGTCTTAAATTCAGCAGTGACACTACCCATATATACGGCACTACCGAAAACCAGCAAATCCGCCTGATCCAAATAATCCCAGTCAACCTTGTGGACATCAACGGCTTTGGCCTGTGCTGCTGGCAATTGCTGATGCGCCCCTTTAACGATCGCTTCAGCGACGCGCTTGGTATGACCGTAGTTGCTATGATAAATAACAGCAATAGATACAGTCGGTATGCTATCAGTAATGGACGATTTGGCAGGTGTATTCATACAAACTCTAATAATGGCTATAAATGGTTAAATAAAAACAATATAAACTCAACAGTTAATCGCACGCAACAGCAAATAGCGTAATCCTACGCAGCGACACGTACAATGACCAGCGCCATTCGACCTGTAGCAGGCTGCTGCAAATGCGTTTGACGCCGATAAGAATAATAGTGGTCATCAGTATAACTACAGCTGCTAGATAAGGTGTCATCTACTATAACGCCCGCCGCACTAAGCTGATCCGCTGCCAACTTTGGTAAGTTTAGCTTGATTTTCATTGCGTCAACTTTGTCACAGCTTGACAGCTTATCAATCGTATCCTGTACATGTTGAGTCTCGCTATCACCTTTAAGTAGCCACAGAATCTATGACATATAACGAATCAAAATGTTCAATACTTGCTGTGTTCAATAACTTATTTTCTGTGCAACCTTTTAATAATTGATTGCGAACTTGAGCGCCAACTTCATAGCTGTCTTGACTGATACAAACACCAATCCAAGCTTTGATTTGTCCCGATTGCGTAAAGCATTGCACAGTCGCTTGAATAACCCCGCAAGCCAGACCTTGCCAACCCGCGTGAATCGCTGCTATTTGACCACTAGCTGGCTGATATAAGACTATCGGCACACAGTCAGCCGTCATTATCGCCAGCCCAAGCCCTTGTTGCCGACTGACCATCGCGTCAGCAGACATTGGCGTCATACCTAGCGCCGTGCCATCAATATCATGAATTTGCTTACCGTGAACTTGGTTAACCCAGTGTAAGCGTTTGATGGGTACGTGTTTGCATGTCGACGATAAGGGTGCAAGCTGCTCATTGATAGCAGATAATAAACGCATGCGATTGCTCAGTACTTTTGCAGCATCGTCATTGACATGCAAACCTAAATTTAGCTCACCGTAATTCGCTTGACGTTGCTTTCGTACCAACTGTTCTGTGGGCTGGTCTTGTGAGTCAACATCATCGCTTGAAAAGGCAGCCGTTTGAAAAACAGCCACATCATCAATCTGTGCGAGCAATGTCATAGGAAACTGATGAGTCATGGCTGATTTACCGTCTTAATGAGTCATTTTTATGTCGCGGATCGCTATTTACTACTAGGCTCTGTTTTTTACAAGCGACTTTACGCTCTCGCCTGCAAGGAGCGGTCTACTCGTCATCATAGCCATCACTTAGCACAGCCATTAACTGCTGCATATCTTCAGGCAGTGGTGTGGTGACTTCAATATCTTCACCTGTCGTTGGATGTACGAAACCCAGTGTGTAGGCATGCAAGGCTTGACGTGGAAAATTATTAATCGCTTGACGTTGTGCTTCTGTCAGTCCTGCCCGCAATTGACGACGACCACCATAGACACGATCACCCACTATCGGATAAGTAACATGACTTAAATGCACACGAATTTGGTGAGTGCGTCCCGTTTCAAGACCTACATCCAACAGGCAATAATTGCCATTAAGCGCGGTCACATTCAGTAAATGAGTCACAGCTTCGCGTCCTGCCGTCATTACCGTCATTTTAGTACGCTGGTTGCGGTGACGACCGATTGGGGCGTCAATACGGCGATGGCGCGATAGACTCGCTGCATCCCCCGCTACCACACATTGATAATGACGATATACCGACTTATCCTTTAGTTGCTCCATCAGCGCAAGCTGTGCTGGCTTGGTTTTACCAATCAACAATAGCCCTGAGGTATCTTTATCAATACGGTGCACCAGACCTGCACGCGGCAGATGGTGCTGCTGCGGATAATGATACAGCAGTGCATTGACCAAGGTGCCGGTTTGGTTGCCCGCACCAGGATGCACTACCATGCCAACAGGTTTATTAATGACCAATACGTCATCATCTTCATAGACCACATCGATGTCTATATTTTCTGGTTGATCTTCACTATGCTGCTCTAATGTGGTGGTTAACTGCAGCACATCACCCGCTCTGACACGAATTTTTGGTTTTTGCACGCCACCGTTATACAGCAGGCTGCCATCACTGATCCAACCTTGTAATTGAACACGTGAGAAATCGGTAAATATTTTTGAAGCCAATTTATCAATACGTAAACCAGCTTCGTCTTCTATAACCGTATGCGTCATATTAATAATCACTGGCACCACTTGACCGGCGGCTGACGCTTCATCATCGTCGATATCAACAATGTCGTCAGCATCTTCATCGCTGCTATCTATCATATCGTCGTCAAGCACATCACTATCTTTTAACATAGCTTCTTCTAAAACATGATCGCTATGGATTTGCTCATCAAGCATCGACTGATTATTGTCAGGTAATTCACTATTATTTAAAACGTCATTTGGCATCGGTGACTCTTGTGCTGATGAATCAGTCTGTCGTGATTGATTCGGTGGTAAATGGGTAGTCATAGCATTATTATTCATAGCAGATTTATATGGCAAAGCGCCTGACATGGTTTTGAAAGGTAGCTTTTGAGAAAATTTCTAATAAAGTGTTAAGCGTAACGCTATAAAAAACAAAAGGCCATTCGCTATCAATCGCTTATCATAAAAGCGATCGTCGTCGAAAAAAGCGGAGGCAATACCGTGCTAGTGTATCACGCCAAGCGCCTAAGCCCTATAGAAGCTGTGTGTTATCTGTCATTTTTTGATTATACCGCAGCGAGCCTCAGCGTCGTACTTAACTCTCTAAAATATGACATTGCTGTAATTTACTGTATATTTGTCAGTGTCAGCGACATTCGATATCGCTCGTGACAGCAGCTCATGTTAAAATGCCAAACTGACATGCGCTAGTGTACAGCTCATTGCGAGCAGCAGCATATCGTATATGCGTTGCAGTAGACTAATAACTGTACGATACTGACTCAAATCCGATGAGCACGATTGGATTAAGTACAATATAGATGGCGAAAAAATAGACGAAGCAAACGTTATTCTATAAAGTATAGCCATATTTTGCTGTATGCTATGCCACTGTATGCTTATCGAATTTTTATTAAAAGCATTTGGTTTGATATAAACCCTATGCCATCAAGCGTTTTTTAATAACGATAACTGGTATGTCCGATGATTGACATAGTAGATGACAGACCACTATTGATGCCTACGCATCGTTTTTTATCATTAACCTAATATCTAGTATGATAGCGTCGCTGCTATTATACGTCTTGTGTCGGAGAAGAAGTATGCAAGCTGTTGGCAATACGTTTATCAAACTGTCCTCAATAACCCTACTTGCGCTAAGCGTAAACTTAGTGGGCTGTCAGACTTTCAAAAACCTGACTGGCGGTAAAGACGTCGATGCAGTAGAAACTGCCGAAAAATCAGAGCAGAACTATTATAACGACGCCATTACCCAGATTGATAAAGGCCGCTATACACAAGCCATCGAAGATTTGACCAATCTGCGCACTTTTTATCCTACTGGACAATACGCTGAGCAAGCATTACTCGACATGATGTACGCACAATATGCCAGTGGTAAGTATGAAATGGCAGCTGCCAGCGCTGAGCAATTCATTAACCTATATCCTTCTAATCCGCAAGTCAGCTACGCTTACTATGTGCGCGGCGTCGCCAATATGCAAGGCTCATCAGAAGGCCTGAAACTGTTTAAGCTCAATCAAGCTGAGCGTGATACCGCCTATTTACGTATTGCCTTCGCTAACTTTCAAGAGCTTATTAACAAGTACCCTAACAGCCCTTACGCGCCAGATGCCGCTCAGCGCATGACTTTCATTTACAATCAGTTTGCTGAAAGTGAGATGAGTGCAGCCAACTGGTATATCGAGCGCGAAGCTTATGTCGCTGCTGTTAACCGTGCCAAATGGGTGTTTCAATACTATCCACTTAGTGAATCCATCCCAGACGCAATCGCGGTCTTAGCTTATAGCTATGATAAATTGGGTATGTCTGATTTGGCAGCAGAATACAAAACTCTATTGCAGATTAATTATCCCAACATGTTAAGTGCCGATGGACGCGTTAAACTCGACACCAAACGTGAGCGTTCTTTCATCAACAAATTGACTTTTGGACAGTTAAGTCGTTTTAACAAAGATACTTCATCAGTTGCGACAGGCGACTATAACGGCGCGACCAAAACTCAGGTTATTCGTAACGCCAGTCAATTAAGACTGCCAAGCGATAATGCAGCAGCCAGTGCAGCGCAAGGTACTTCACCTGTGCGCGCTAATACTGGCATCAATGTCGGCTTAGGTCTGCCTGAAGCATCCGCTGAGCGCATTACTAGCCAATCGAGCACTGGCTCTACGGCAAGAGAAGCCAATGTCGATCCGCAAAACACCAATCCTGTACGCCGTACGACATTGCCTGTTCAAGGGATTGATATCCTGCCAGCAGATGTCGATATGAATGATGAATAAATGCGCTAAATTTGAGGCAACGTCTCTCTTTTAATTAAGAGAACGTCTCTTCTTTTTAGTACATCAACGCACATCATGAAAAAAAAAGGTCAACAACAGAGTTGGCCTTATTTTTTCTGTTTCTGTTTCATTATCTATGCCCAATATTGTTTGTGCCCAATATTGCCTATGCTTAAGATAATACACCTATGGTAAACTGTTTTTTGCATGAGTATTCCAAATCACATTCTCGACCAATTAAATAGCCAAGCTGACTTAATCAGTATCATTGGGCGTCATACGACGCTTAAACGTGCTGGTAGTGAGTTTAAAGGCTGCTGTCCATTTCATGGCGAAAAGTCGCCCTCTTTTTATGTCAATCCACAAAAAAACATCTATCACTGCTTTGGCTGTAGCGTCGGCGGTAATGCCATCAGTTTTTTACGCGATTATGAAAATTTAACGTTCATTGAAGCGGTCAATGAGCTATCAAAGCAGACGGGCATCGAAGTCCCAAAAGAAGAGCAACAAAACGTCAGCTACCAGCGCCGTGCACCAAAACCGATTGCACCACCGTCAATACCTAGTCCGACTATCGACGCTAAAAGTCCTGCTCAAACAATTGATGCGCCTTCTATTAACGCTACTTCGGCTATTCAGCAACAAAACCAGTACGGCGATACCGATCAACCCGTTTATCACGATAGTAGCAACGGCTACGATGAGTATCCACCGCTAGATGCTTACGACTCAGCGTCTTATCCAGAAGATTCTTATGGCACAGACTACCAAGATGATAATAGCTATCCACCAGCATGGTTGACAGGTGGCGATACTGACGCTGCGGCATTGTACGATGATCATAGCGTTTCCGATAAAGACGGTAATCTGTATGAGCTGTTAGAGCAAATCCAGCAGTTTTATCAGCACAATCTCACCCTTCATCCACATGCCAAACATTACTTTTTATCACGCGGTATCACTGAAGATATCTTTGAAACGTTTGGTTTGGGCTATGCGCCATTTGGTTGGCAGCATCTTGAGCATCAGTTTCCGCAGGATATTGAAGGGCTCAAAGCGTTAGGCTTAGTGCGCCAGTCCGAGTCTGGACGTGATTATGATCTACTCCGTGATCGGGTCATTTTCCCGATTCGAGACAATCAAGGACGCACCATTGGCTTCGGTGGACGGGCGCTCGATGATGAAGTAAAACCTAAATATATCAACTCCTCTGACTCGCCCGTTTTTCATAAACAGCATGTGCTGTATGGCTATTACGAATCACGCCAACAACGTGCCGACAGCTGGCTGGTGGTCGAAGGCTATATGGATGTGATCGCCCTTTACCAAGCGGGTATCTATGGCGCTATTGCTTCCATGGGTACGGCGATAAATGAAAGTCAAATATCACGATTACTGACGCTGAACCCAACCCTAACGTTGAGCTTTGATGGCGATAGCGCTGGGCAAAAAGCCGCTTGGCGCACCCTTGAAGTTGCGCTACCCGTGCTTGCCGATGACAAAGAGTTGCGGTTTTTGACCCTACCCAACAATCATGATCCTGATACGTTTATTAAAAGTCAGGGTGGCGATGCCATGCGTGAGCAAATCGCGAATGCCATGCCATTGTCACAGTATATTTTTGCCTATTTAAGCGAGCGTTACGATTTAACCTTAGCAGAAGGCAAAGCCAAGCTCATGTCGCAAGTACGTGCCTTGACCACTGCATTACCTAAAGGCAGTAGCTTTCGCTATTTGCTGAACAATGACGTCTATCAGAAGCTGGGTGGTAAACGTAGCCAAAATATCGAAGCCAAAGATGCGCTGCTAGATTTTGATGGTGACATGACCATCAGTCAGCAATTGCAGCTTTGTTTTTTGTTTCAGCCACGTGCCTTAATTGAAGACCCTATCGAAGCCATTTGGCAGCAGGCAGGTATTAATGATTTACAGCTGCCAGCACACATCAAGCAAAAAGCCGCGCCTGACATCTTGCGTCCGCTGGCTTGGGAAGATTTGCAAGATATCGCCTTGCTGGATATCGTTAGCACCATCAAACGCTGCCTGAATCATTTACCCAAAGATGCCAACGCCGCCGCACACTTTATATTGTCTAATGTCAAACCAATCACCCAAGAGACACTTAGCCGTAGCTGGGGCGGATTTTATAAGACATTAATTGGCAGAAATATTTTGAGCTTGGATGAGTTGATCGAAAACTTGGTGATGCAGTTGCTCAAGTTACATCTGCAAAAAAAGATGCAAGAGCTCATCAAAAATCCTGATCATATCAAGCTGGCGATTGTCCGTAAGCAGTCGCAGTTATTAAATGACTGGTTACGCGCGCAGCAAGCTGAGCAGTCAGCGCAGATGGTTACCGTCAAATCTTAACGTTTGCCATTATTTTTGCTAAAAAATCTCTAACCCTTTAAAAGTATAGCGGCTGCCCCCACTACTAATGATTATGCCCAATAGCATGTATTACCATTTAATCATTTGGCTGATATAAAATAATCAGCAAAAAACGGTCGGTAGATATCACTACCTCGTGCTTGATTACGCTGGTGTGTGTTAAACTGTGTCGCTAACTATTTATAGCCCGATTTAATAGATGGCGATAAATCCGCCTCATTAAGCACAAATTTTAGATATTATTTTGAAGTATCCGTTTTTAGGTACCGTTATCTTTATATATTATTTTTTAGATAATGTTATCTTGAAGAGTTTTTAGCGCGACCAATTTCTAGCAGTTTTTTAGCATTGTAATTGTAGTATTTTGAGCCTTTATTCATATCAACTCATTTTTGATATTATTGACAACCTCTACGCCATATTTTGATGAATCGATTGATTACATCAACGCACTGAACGAGCGATAGCGCGTCACAATATAAAAATGTCCGATGCAAGTAAGCGAGTATTTATGAACGATAAGTCAGTTTCTAAGTCCACATCTCAACTGGCCACCTTAATCCAAATGGGTAAAGAGCAAGGCTATCTCACCTATGCTGAGGTGAATGACCAACTGCCCGACTCTATTACCGAAAGCGATCAGATCGAAGATATTGTGCAAATGCTGACCGACGTTGGTATCAAAATCTTTGAATCTGCGCCTGATGCCGATGACATCTTGATGAACGACGATTCAAGCGATGATGACATGGCAGCGGATGAGGCAGCGGCGGTATTGGCCTCTGTTGAGACTGAGCCGGGTCGCACCACTGACCCTGTACGTATGTATGCGTGAAATGGGTACGGTTGATCTATTAACCCGTGAAGGTGAGATTGCTATTGCCAAGCGTATCGAAGAAGGCATTCGTGACGTACAGCATGCGATGTCTTACTGGCCGGGCACCGTACAGTTCGTCCTTGATGAGTATCAAAAAGTACAAGATGGCGAAAAAAGCTTTCTGACGTCATTACTGGCTTTTTAGATCCTGAGACCGAAGCAGACAAAATCGCTGCCCAAGAAGCGAAAGAGGCAGCAAAAGAAGAACGTGAACGCATAAAAGAAGAAAAAAAATCCACCTGTGATCAAAGCAAAAGCCAAAGCAGCGGCGCTTGATGATGAGGACGAGGATGAAGACGACGTTGAAGAGGAAGCTGAAGAAGAAACCAGCGGTATCGATCCTGAAGAAGTACGTCTGCGTCTAGAAGAAATCGAACACTTATTTATTAAAGCCAAGCAAGCCTTGCTAGATTATGGCCGTGGTAGCACAGAAGCAGATACTGCTTATGCCCTACTTGCCGAACGCTTTATGATGCTTAAGCTAAACAATCGCTTGTCAGACCAAGTCATGGCCATCATGCATGATGTCTATGATGATGTACGTAAGCAAGAGCGTCAGATTATGCGTTTGGTCATTCGCCGTGGTCGTATGCCACGTGAAGAGTTCCGTAAGACTTTCCCTAGCAACGAAACCAACGTTGATTGGCTGATTGAGCGCATCAAAGGTAAGCCTGCATTTGCTGGTACGCTAGAAAAGTCACTGATGATGTTATTTTATTGCAACGTCGCATTCGTGACTACGAGCAACAGCTCGACATGAAAATCCACGACATGAAAGACGTGGCGCGCCGTATGGCAGTCGGTGAAGCAAAAGCTCGCCGCGCCAAAAAAGAAATGGTCGAAGCTAACCTGCGTTTGGTTATTTCTATCGCGAAGAAATATACCAACCGTGGTCTACAGTTCTTAGATCTAATCCAAGAAGGTAACATCGGTCTAATGAAAGCAGTCGATAAATTTGAATATCGCCGTGGTTATAAGTTCTCGACCTATGCGACATGGTGGATTCGTCAGGCAATTACCCGCTCTATCGCTGACCAAGCGCGTACCATCCGTATTCCTGTACACATGATCGAGACCATTAACAAAATAAATCGTGTTTCTCAGTTGCTACAAGAAATGGGACGCGAGCCAACGCCTGAGGAGTTAGGTGAACGCTTAGAGATGGACGAAGTTAAAGTCCGTAAAGTACTGAAAATCGCCAAAGAGCCTATCTCTATGGAGACACCCATCGGTGATGATGAAGACTCGCATCTAGGTGATTTCATCGAAGATGGTACGATCTCAAGCCCTGTTGATGATGCGACCGCAGCTGGTCTGCGTGAAGCGACTCGTGATGTATTGGGCAATCTGACTGAGCGTGAAGCACGCGTACTAAAAATGCGCTTTGGTATCGACATGCCAACCGACCATACCTTGGAAGAAGTGGGTAAGCAGTTTGATGTAACACGTGAGCGTATTCGTCAGATTGAGGCAAAAGCACTGCGTAAATTGCGTCATCCGTCACGCTCTGAGCATCTGCGTTCTTTCTTAGAGAATGATTAATCATAAAGCAAACTAAGCACCAATAAAAAAGCCGAGTTTATCTCGGCTTTTTTGGGTCATCGATTTGATGGCTCGAATGCTATAACTACATGTCTTCATCGAGGAATACAAGAACGAGCTTGCAATGGAACTATACAATATGTATGATTCGTATACATTTCATATACTAGGTAAAACAATGGGTATTGTTAAAATTGATGATGCGCTACACGAAGAGCTTCGTAAAGCCAGTGCGGTAATGGTACGTTCGATTAACGCGCAGGCAGAGTATTGGATAAAGATAGGTATGTTGGCCGAGGCCAATCCTCACGCATCTTATACCGATATCATCAGCGAGCAGTTAAAACGAGCAGATGTTAATATAGGAAATCTTATCGATGGCTAAAATCGCGCTAAAAACTACTGAAGAGTTGGCCATCATGCGTGAGTCTGGACGCTTATTGGCATCGGTTTTTGCTTACTTAGATACGCACATGGTCGCTGGCATCTCCACAATGACTGTCAATGATTTGGCTGAGCGCTATATTGTGGATGTTTTACAATCACGACCTGCCAGCAAAGGTCAATACGGCTACCAATACGTGCTCAATACTTCTGTCAATCAAGTAGTTTGTCATGGTGTACCCTCAAGCAACCAAGTCCTAAAATCAGGCGATATCATCAATGTGGACATTACTTTAGAAAAAGGCGGTTTTATTGCCGACTCTAGCAAAATGTATATGATTGGCGATGTGATGCCCTTAACAAAATGCCTCGTCGATAACACTTATGAGGCCATGTGGGCAGGTATCCGTGTTGTCAAACCGGGTGCAACGCTCGGTGATGTTGGGCATGCCATTCAAAGCCATGCCGAACAGCACGGTTACTCTGTCGTTAGAGAATACTGCGGGCATGGTATCGGTCGCGAAATGCACGAACAGCCTGAAGTTTTACATTATGGTCGCGCAGGTGCAGGCTTGGTTCTAAAACAAGGTATGACCTTTACTATTGAGCCAATGATTAATCAAGGCAAAGCCAAAGTAAAAATGAAAAAAGACGGCTGGACGGTGGTGACTGCAGACAAAAAGCTTTCTGCCCAATGGGAGCATACCATCGCGGTGACTGCCGATGGTTATGAAGTGCTGACGCTGCGTGAAGAAGAGACCCGTTAGAGCGTGCTTACAGTTTTCCTTGCTGCTGCGTAATACAAGAGTGATTCAAGTATTTAAGTATTTAAGTATTTAAGTATTTAAGTATTTAAGTATTTAAGTATTTAAGTATCATCTTATTATTGCCATATTGGTAACTACTGATATCATAGGTCGCGATGATTTGAGTATACGCTGATTGATACCCTTGCCATCGCTTTTTTATACATGCCATCGATAGGAAACACCATGATTGTCCGGCAAACCCCAAACGCTCTCAAGATACTTTTTACCCTGCACGGCTCTGTCATTCCAAAAATTTATCCGCAAATTTTGCTGATCGCGCTTCTCAGCACACTTATAACAATTATTCAGCACTGGCTTCCTGACTCTTTTCCTTATTATGGTATGGCTCCTTTTACCTTGCTAGGAATCGCGTTGTCGCTATTTCTTGGATTTCGCAACAATGCCAGTTATCAACGCTGGTGGGAAGCTCGAGGGCTTTGGGGTCAGTTGGTATATGATGCGCGTAGCTTAACCCGTCAAGTGCTTTCTTTTATAGATACTGATACCGAGAATGGGCACGAGACTGGGCGAACGATGGTTTACCTGACCATTGCTTTTGCGCATGCTGTGCGCCATCGCCTGCGCGGCTCGTCACCTTGGCATGATGTCGAGCCTTTTGTCGCATCGAAACACCATGATAGTATGCGCCAAGCGCGCAACCTACCTGATTACATCATGCGCCTCATGGGTAAGCAGCTCGGCGACATTCGGCGTCAAGGACTGGTGTCAGAGCAAGTCATACAGAACATGGACGAGCGCCTGACGTCTATGACCATTGTATTGGCGGCCTGCGAGCGCATTCATAATACACCGCTGCCGTTTGCTTATATGCTGCTGGTCCATCGCACGACCTATCTGTATTGCATCATGTTGCCTTTTGGCTTGGTGGCCTCGCTCGGTTGGGTGACCCCACTGATTTGTGCCGTGATCGCTTATACCTTTTTTGGTTTGGATGCCCTCAGTGAAGAGCTAGAAGAGCCTTTCGGCTTAGCCGCCAACAAACTACCCCTGACTGCATTGTCGCGTACTATCGAGATTAATCTGCGAGAAGCACTAGAAGAGGCAGATATTCCGCCTGAGATCACTCCTATCAATGGCTATTTGCCATAGCCTCTTAGCTGAATGATTATAAAGCATAAATTAATCAATGCTAAATGAGACAGTGTCCCATAAACATGTTGCCTTAATTTATAAGATATTTTTTAATATCCTACCGTCGGGTAGCTAAATAATATAGGCAATCGTAGAGCGTTTATGAATAAAAAACATTTGAAAATAGTGATTTCTTTCACCATTCTCGTGGTACTTGATCAGCTTAATAAAAGGTAAAAACTTGCCTATTTACGCTTGTAAGACAACCTTTATTCATGGTTTTTTGCGCATCACTTGCTAATGATAACTGAATTCGTCTACCATAGAGCCGATTGCTTAAGTACGAGCAGTTTAAACTTATATAAACTTTATTTATTTCTGAAAAATAAACCTTGTCGGGGTGCTTTGATTTTTGATGCTTTAACTACAATTCAAAATCATGGCTGAGAGTTACCCGCGAACCTGATGCAGTTAGCACTGACGGAAACAAGCGTGACATTTTATAGCACACCTCTTAAGCATACATTGCTAAGCAAGCCTTGCCAGTTTATTCATATAATCTGGTAAGGTTTTTTTGTGCCTGCTCACTGATCACCTCCTACTCTTTGCTTACTCGCATTTTATAACAGTAAGTGAACACTATGAACTACCAAACATTACGCCACCATTGCCCCACATGGGATGACTACATTCAGCATGATTTTGTCAAACAGCTAACAGCAGGTACGCTCGCCCCTGACAGCTTTCGTCACTATCTTGTGCAAGACTATTTATATCTTATTCACTATACCCGTGTGATGGCGTTGAGCGTGTATAGGAGTGATACGCTGGCACAAATGCGAGTCGGTCAAGCAGGCATCAATGCCATGCTAGATATGGAAATTGGCATGTATCTCGATTTATGTCATGAGTGGGACATCCCACTTAAAGAAGTAGAAAGCGCTTCTGAATCTGCCGTGACTATTGCCTATAGCCGCTACCTATTGGACGCTGCCATGTCAGGCTCATTAGCTGAGCTTTATGCGGCAATTGCTCCTTGTTTGATGGGCTATGGCGAAATTGGCAAACGCATTAAAGAACAAGGTTTTGTCGCGGACAATCCTTACCAGCCATGGATTGATGTCTTTGCCAGTGACGAATTTCAAGCGATTACCGCGCAGAATGAAGCGCAGATTAATACGCTACTAGCACAGGCTAACCCCGCTCAGGCAGACAAATTCCAACAGTTATTTAATACTGCTTCACGTATGGAAGTGAATTTTTGGCAACAAGCGCTTGATCTGTCCTAGCCCTATGCAAAGTGCTAGCTTTATGGCAAATACTTTTATATACCATATTTATTATAAATAAAATTTAACTTAACCCTAAACATAATAATGGACACACTCAAGGAGAAACATCATGGCAGCATTTGATGAACATGCAAGCGCGTATGACAGCTGGTTTTTTGACAACCAAAACTTACTGACCAGTGAGCTAAAGCTGGTCGCGCATTTCTTAGATAAGGATAGTGAGATATTGTCTATCGGCTGCGGTAGTGGACTGTTTGAGTCACTATTGGCGCAGGATTATGATATCCATATCAGGCACGGCATTGAGCCTTCTAAAGACATGGCTGAAATCGCTAAAAAGCGCGGCTTACAAGTGGATATTAGTCCTGCCGAGACTTGCGATATTGAGCCAAATAAGTTTGATATCATCATGTTTAACGGCAGTGTCAGCTACATCAACGATTTGGATATCTGTATTAAAAAGGCATTTGATGCCTTAAAAACCGGCGGCAAATTGATTGTTATCGATGTGCCAAAAGAAAGCGGTTTTGCCAGCTTATATAATTTGGCCAGCTCATTAAATACTTGGGAGCATCCGCTACTTGCGCATATCTCTCCTGCTGATCCCTATCCTATTGAGCTGGTTAAATCAGCAAATTGGCGCACCTGATGAAAAAATCGCGCTGATGCAAGCCAATGGTTTCGTCGATTTTGAGTATGCGCAGACCTTACTGACCCATCCTATGTATGCCAATGACAAGGTGCAAGAAGTCATCGAAGGCTATGACCGTGGGGATTATGTCGCTGTTTGTGCTTATAAAAAATGAGCTGATATGTGTATTAACATTTGATTATCATGGATGACTGAGCAAAATTTATGACAGATCACAGTGATCCATAGCATACTGTCATTGCCATTTTAGCACTTGAATTATAAGTTTAGTGCCACTATAAATGGTGAATAAAGCTCTTATGCTAATAGCTAACATTTAATAAAGCGAGGCACACATCATGACTGACGATCCAAAAGACAGCACCAATCAAAACAACAACCAAGCACCAGCAAATGAAAAATCAGTAAAAATGACCAACCTAACGCCCAATCAAGGTGTGATCACAGGCAAAAGGACGGATATTCAAAATCCTGAGCTCTGGGACTTTCCAATGAACTATCCACTTAGCATCATTGGTCATGAAGGCGAGCGTGAGAACTTACTCAATGAAGTGAAGCTTATTTTGGGCAGTCAGTTCCCTGATTTCGATTTGGCCTCGATAGAAGTGAAACCGTCTAAAACGGGTCGCTTCCATTCAGCACGGGTCAATCTATATCTTACAGCAGCCGATCAGGTCAATGTACTGTATGCCTCACTCGACGCTGCCAAAACAGTCCGTTTGGTCGTATAAACAGATAATTGTCGTTTAAAAAAAGCCAGCTGCTTTTCCGTCGAAATCGTCACTCGCTATTAATCACATACGGGTGGCGATTTTTTGTGGTTTGCTGTACAATCTGCGCCCTCATGATTATTGTTCTATATCCCCTTATTGGTGGGTCATTTACTCGCGAATGAAAAGCAAATGATCCTACGATTTTTACAAAAAACTTATTATTTGAGTCAATCGCGTCTAACCCTTACCCCATCGTCCTTTGCTAAAATTCGGACACAGCACAACCTCACAGCAACATAGTTTGATGCTAAAATCAATATAGTATTTTCAAAATTTTCCCGCTATATTGTGCCTACCTACTAACAAACACGCTATATGTAGTACTCAGTGAATTTAATTGTCACTATGAGTAGCGGTAGATTTTTGCCTAAAAAAACACCTATCGCGGCGCAAGCATCGTAGCATTATAAAGAATGCCTGCCGTTTACTGACTGTGCAGCATCACTATAAGCAACATTATAAATAATTACCAAGTTATCAACTTAAGAGGGCAACATGACACACATCGACAAAATCAAAGTGACCAAACGTGACGGACGATTAGAGCTTATTGATTTGGATAAAATTCATAAGGTAATCGAGTGGGCAGCTCACAATTTGGATAATGTGTCTGTGTCGCAAGTTGAGCTAAAGTCGCACATTCAGTTTTATGAAGGTATCAAGACTCGCGATATTCACGAGACCATCATCAAGTCAGCAGCAGATCTTATCTCTGAAGATACGCCTGATTATCAGTATTTGGCTGCGCGTTTGGCGATTTTCCATCTGCGTAAAATTGCTTACAATAAATTCACCCCGCCGCACCTTTATGATCATGTCAAAAAACTGACCGACGCTGGTAAATACGATCAGCATATCCTAGCTGATTATAGCCGTGCTGAGTTTGATGAATTAGAAGCATATCTTGATCACTGGCGCGATATGAACCTTGCTTATGCCGCTGTTGAGCAAATGGCAGGTAAATACCTCGTCCAAGACCGTGTCAACAAGACCGTCTTTGAAAGCCCGCAGTTCTTGTACATGCTGGTTGGTATGTGTTTGTTTAGCCGTTATGACAAATCAGATCGTTTGGACTACGTAAAGCGTTTTTACGATGCGACGTCGCAATTCAAAATCTCGCTACCAACACCTATTATGGCAGGAGTGCGTACCCCATCGCGTCAGTTTAGCTCATGCGTATTGATCGAATGTGGTGATAGCCTAGATTCTATCAACGCGACCACCAGCGCCATCGTACGCTATGTGTCACAGCGTGCTGGTATCGGCATCAACGCGGGTCGCATCCGCGCCCTTGGTAGCCCTATTCGTGGCGGCGAAGCACAGCATACCGGTTGTATCCCATTCTATAAACTGTTTCAGACAGCTGTTAAATGCTGCTCACAAGGCGGCGTCCGTGGCGGTGCAGCGACGTTGTTTTACCCATTGTGGCATTTAGAAGTTGAGTCATTATTGGTACTTAAAAACAACGCGGGTGGAAGACAACGTGTGCGTCATATGGATTACGGCGTACAGCTAAATAAAACGATGTACACGCGCCTCATCAAAGGTCAAGACATCTCGCTATTCTCACCAGGTGACACGCCGGGCTTGTATGATGCGTTCTTTGAAGATCAAGACAAATTCGAAGAGCTATACACCAAGTACGAAAATGACCCAAGCATTCGTAGCCGTCAAATCCCAGCCGCTGATTTGTTCAGCCTAATGATGCAAGAACGTGCGAGCACGGGTCGTATCTACATCCAAAACGTCGATCATTGCAATACGCATAGCCCATTTGACCCAACGGTTGCGCCGATTCGTCAGTCAAACCTATGTATGGAAATTGCCCTACCGACCAAGCCACTTGATAATATCAATGACGAAGAAGGCGAAATCGCGCTTTGTACGCTATCAGCGGTCAACTTGGGTAAAGTCGACAACGTCAGCGACATCGAAGAACCAGCTGAGCTAATCGTCCGTGCGCTTGATGCCCTGCTTGATTATCAAGACTATCCAGTTAAAGCGGCTCAAAATGGCAGCATGCGTCGTCGTACACTCGGTGTGGGCGTTATTAACTATGCGTATTACCTTGCTAAGAATGGCGTGCGCTATTCAGACGACTCAGCATTGGGTCTCACCCATCAAACATTTGAAGCGTTGCAATTTTATCTCTTGAAAGCGTCAAACAAATTGGCAAAAGAGCAAGGCGCTTGCCCTGCGTTCAATGAGACGACGTACTCGCAAGGTATCTTGCCGATTGATACGTACAAAAAAGATTTGGATAAAATCTGCCAAGAGCCGCTACATCTCGATTGGGAAACCCTACGTACTGAAATCACCACTCACGGTCTGCGCAACTCTACCCTAACCGCCTTGATGCCGTCTGAGACCTCTAGTCAGATCGCCAACGCGACCAACGGTATCGAGCCACCACGTGGTTTGGTGTCTATCAAAGCGTCAAAGGACGGCATCCTAAAGCAAGTCGTGCCTGAGATTGATAAGCTAAAAAATCAGTATGAGCTACTATGGCAAATGCCAAACAATGACGGTTACCTACGGCTGGTCGCTGTCATGCAGAAATTCGTCGATCAAAGTATCTCTGCCAATACCAACTACGATCCCGTTCGTTATGAAGGCGGTCGTGTACCAATGAAGATATTGCTTAAGGATTTACTAAACGCGTATAAGCTTGGCGTGAAGACGTTGTATTCACAACACCCGTGATGGTGCGAACGATGCCCAAGCGGATATGGAAGATGATTGTGCTGGCGGTGCATGTAAGATTTAGGCTATTGATGGATGGCGGGTTTAGCTTTTGAGCTAAATCCGCTGTACGCTGTTATCATATATTTATCTACTAATATCGAGATAACTATGATCTTTCCTTATAAAAGCCCTCAATTTGAAAACCTAAAGCGAAAGTTTGAAAACCAGATACACAAACATTCTGAATATTTAGATTTAAGCACAGAAACAAATGACCTAGTTAAAGCTGTACTCAGTATATTAGATAGTAAGAACAAAAAAAATCTATCTATTTTAGATAGTATTGATCTCAAGTATCATAACTGGGAAAAATAGGTGTTGCACTGAATGATAACGCCTTAGCGGAAGACAATAAAAATCTGTATGATTTTTCTAAGCAAGAGAAACCTCGAGCTAGTTTAGTTAGAAAAGTCATAGAGTCGATATATATAGTATTACTAGCAGACATATATGAAGCTTCATTGATAACTACTTTTGAAACACATAGATCTTTTTTTGAGCAGGCAGTAACAAGCTTACAGTCTTACTCTTATACACTGACATATGATAGTTTAAATAAACTCTGTTATTTATGGTATATCATTCCACAAGAAGTATTCTCAAGACATTTGAATCGACGCCTCGATAGTTCAGTCATCCAAACTATTAATAATTTGCATGAACATCAAGATCTAATTGAGGAAGAAAATAGAAAAAATATTCTATTGAAACAGGACATTAGAGAAATACAGGAAACCTTAAACAACCAAAAAAGTGAATATAACTTTGTTGGCTTGTCAAATGGCTTCAGAACACTTAGAAAACAGAAGAAAAAAGAATTGAATAGTCAAGGTTATATATTATGGTCTGATGGCTGTAATAGTTTTACTTATAGTCTCAAAATCTATCTGGTCAGCTTATTACTTAAGTGCTAATAGCTTTGAGAACCCAATATTTGTCATAGTTACTATCTCAACGGTTTTGTTCCTTTTCATACTTCTTTATTTTTTTAAAATATCATTGGTTAACGTTAGATCTATCAAATCACAAATACTGCAAATAGATTTACGTCTCACTCTCTGTCAGTTTATACATAACTACGATTCTGACACTAAGGGACTAAGAGAAGGAATGAAAGAAAGCTTTGAAAGGTTCGAGAGTGTTATTTTTGCTCCTATCGTGGCTACTGAAGACCAAATGCCAGCAACTTTTGATGGTCTTGAACAATTGACAGGATTATTAAGTTCATTTAATAAAGGCTCAAAGTAGTTGTAGGGTGCGCCCAGCGCACCGATGATATGTAAATTATATTTAAAGGTGCGCGAGGCGCACCCTACAAAATATATAGATTAACAAATAAGACCTAATTTTCGTGCTAAAATTAGCCCTATATTTAGAGCTTAATTTTAATGGAGAATGAATCATGCAACCGATATTTGCGACACAGACAGCGAGTATTTCAGAGTTAAAGACTAACCCGTCGGCACTGATTAAACAGTCAGACGGCGAGTCCATTGCTATTTTAAACCACAATAAACCAGTGGCTTACTTAGTCTCAACAGACGTTTTTGAGCGCATGATGGAAGCGATGGACGACATGGCATTAAGCCAAACCGTTAGTGCACGATTGAATGATGGGCAGATACCGATAAAGGTAACTTTGGATGACTTATAATCTTGAGTTTCATCCTTTGGCATTAAAAGAGTGGAAAAAGATAGCGCCAAATATTCAGCAGCAGTTTAAGAAAAAGTTACAGCAGCGATTGTCAAATCCTCATGTGCCTGCGTCAAAACTATCGGGACGTACCGATACTTATAAAATCAAACTACGCACCGTAGGCTATCGTCTGGTATATACCGTAAAAGATGATGTGGTGGTGGTTTATGTATTAGCAGTCGGCAAAAGAGAAAAAACAAAGTATATGATGCGCTTGCGACACGCCACCCCTAATTAAAACACAGACAGAATAAAAATAACGGAGGTCATAGAGTGCAATATACCGCAATCATCAAAGACGGTGGTTTGTTTATCCCTAACGTATTTTCAGACCTAAACGATGGTGACTCGCATATCGTACAAGTGGAAGTCGACATCGCAGACGTCCGTGAGCAATTAGGCGAAGGCACAGCAGCAAAACCAGAAGCATTAAAGAAAGTCACCACAAAAGTATTGAAAAAACCAATAAAGAGAACGACTAAAAAAGACGTACAGAAAGAAATGCATCAACTATCAGATGATGATGGCTTGAGTGCGCTGCGTAAGAGTGCGATCGATGAATTGGAAGGTTTGGACGATAGTGAGCTAAGTGAGATATTTAAAGCGTATATGAATGATGGACAGACGCCAGAACAGATATCTTTAGAGCACTTGTAATACAATCCCATCCAATCAAACCAAATCTAGTCAAAACCCTATAACTTAATAACCATATCAATGATAAAGGCAGTCTCATGACTTATTCGATTTTTTCCCAAACGCCAAACAATGCGCTAACAGAGCCGATGTTTTTTGGTAATCCGGTCAACGTGGCGCGTTACGACCAACAAAAGCACCCTATCTTTGAGCAATTGATTGAAAAGCAACTGTCGTTCTTTTGGCGTCCAGAAGAAGTCGATGTATCACGTGATCGTATGGACTATGGCAATTTGTCCTCACACGAACAGCATATTTTTATCAGTAACCTAAAGTATCAAACGCTACTCGACTCTATCCAAGGTCGCAGCCCAAACGTCGTACTACTGCCATTGGTATCGATTCCTGAGCTTGAGACGTGGATTGAGACGTGGACGTTTTCTGAGACCATTCACTCGCGCAGCTATACCCATATCATTCGCAATATTATCAATGACCCTGCTATCGTCTTTGATGACATCATGCAAAACGATCATATCCTAGAGCGCGCCGCAGACATCGCCAAGTACTACGATGACTTATATTATAACTCATCGCTATATAACCTATACGGTGCAGGCACGCACACGATCAATGGTAAGCAAATTACTGTCGATTTAAAATCGCTGAAAAAGCAGCTTTACTTGTGCTTGATGGCAGTCAACGTCTTAGAAGCCATTCGCTTTTATGTGTCATTCGCTTGCTCATTTGCCTTTGCTGAGCGTAAGCTAATGGAAGGTAATGCCAAGATTATTAAATTGATTGCTCGTGATGAGGCGCTACATTTAACGGGCACTCAGCATATTCTTAACCTCATGCGCATCGGTCGTGATGATCCTGAGATGGTCGACATTGCCAAAGAGTGCTATGAAGAAAGCATCGAGATATTCCGTAAAGCGGCTGAGCAAGAAAAAGAATGGGCAGGCTATCTATTCAAAGACGGCTCAATGATTGGTCTCAATAAAGACATTCTTTGCCAATATATTGAATACATCACCAATTTACGTATGGAAGCGGTTGGCTTGCCAGTCGCATTCCCGAATTCTAAATCAAACCCAATCCCGTGGATTAACACATGGTTGTCATCTGACAACGTACAAGTTGCCCCGCAAGAGACGGAAATCAGCTCATACTTGGTTGGTCAAATTGATTCATATTTATCAGACAGTGATTTTGATGATTTGAACTTTAGAGCTTATGTGTTCATTTAAAAAATAGTTTTTGAAAGATTATTGTTTAGAAAGTACAGAATGATAGGGAAACAAACAGGATAAGACTATGACTTGGGTAATGACGAGTAAAAAGCAATTTTACTTGCATGATGACGAAAGCTTGCTTGATGGATTGCTACGCACCGGACATGATATCAATTATCAATGTAAGGAAGGCTATTGTGGCAGTTGCCGCATCAAGCGTATCGCCAGCTCACACGTCATTGACTATCCGTTTGCGCCCCTTGCCATGATTGATGAAGACGAGATCCTACCCTGCTGTTGTCGTGTGCAGGGGGTGATTTACATTAATCACGAGCCTACTATAGAGTAATATTAACCAAAATAGTGCTAAAAAAGTCGAAACAAAAAGCGCGTTATCTTCAAGATAACGCGCTTTTTTACTGTCTATAAATTGTTCAAGCCATTTTGATTAAGCTTATTTTGCTTAAGTTTTAGGTGATGAAGAGTGACCTTATAAGGGTGCACCATCTCTTTCAAACAGCTGCAACAGCTCTTCACGCATACGGTCACGCTCGGCTTCTGACATCATCGGTACGTCTTGTCTCTCACCTTGTAGATTTGGATCTTCTATACCACCAACATTTTCATCAAGAATCACAACCGGACGTTCCATCGGCTCTTGTGCTGGACGCTCTTCTAACAGTATTTTGACTTGCGCATTTTTACCACGGCGTAATATTTGCGCATTCAGCGTGGTATTCGGTGCTTTACGAGCGACATACTGAATCAAGGTATTGGCATCCGTCATCTCAACGCCGTCAATCGTCAAAATAATATCGCCGATACGCAGACCACTCTTAGCAGCAGGACTCTTAGGAACGACATTAAGCACTTCTACCCCAGTCGAGGTTTCAAGCTGCGTTGGGTCACGTAGCTGTGACTGTATCTCAATCCCCAACCAACCACGGCTCACCTTACCATCTTTGATAATGGCGTTCATCACTTGCTCAACGATAGCGGTAGGAATAGCAAAACCGATACCCATAGAGCCGCCAGAGCGTGAGTAAATGGCCGTATTAATACCAATTAATTCACCAAAAGCGTCAACGAGTGCGCCGCCCGAATTACCTGGGTTAATCGCTGCATCGGTCTGAATAAAGTCTTCAAACTTGTTGACCCCAAGCCCAGTACGTCCTGTCGCCGAGATAATCCCTTGCGTTACCGTTTGACCGACACCGAAAGGATTACCAATCGCTAATGCGACATCGCCAACTCGGATAGGTTCTTTACGGAAACCAAGTGGTGCCAAACCGGTCATATCTACTTTAATCACTGCCAAATCACTGTCTGGATCTGTACCAACGATTCTAGCGCGGCTCTTACGACCATCATTAAAGGCGACCGTAATTTCATCAGCTTTTTCGATCACATGGGCATTGGTCACGATATAGCCATCTGAGACAATCACCCCAGAGCCTAAATTGGTATTGCCCTGCTCTTCTGACGGTGCACCATGGAACTCAAAAAAGCGGCGCAACACAGGATCATTCATATAAGGATGCTCTGCCATCGTTTGCGTGGTGTAGATATTCACGACTGATTGTGAGGCGCGAGCAACCGCATTATGATAAGAAGAAATCGCTGCGGGTGTATCAGAAACAGGTGCTGACGCTTGCTGCTCAGCAGGTGTGGTTCTGGGCGGCTCCCATGCTTGCTCTGATGCCGTCTTCATACTCGCAAACAACCAAATAAATGCGGCAATCACGACTAGCAATAAAACCCAAGGTAACCATTTTAATACAGACGCCTTGCTGCTGGTGTTCCGAGATGACGACATATAAAACCTCTATAAATTTGATACAAACAGACGAAGATAAATAAGGTAAGAAGCATGGTGTATATTAGGATGCATTGAGCGGCATTTATCAAACGTTCACAGCCCACTAGATGGTTGTTTTTTTGCACTATCTATACGGCAAGCTTACATGTATAAATTATAACCGCCAATACTACCCAGTTGTAACGTATCGTGTACCATTTCAGTGAGTAGGATTGTCTATCCTACTGTAGCTACATGTTAAAATACTCATTATCAAAAGCCACATGTTAGCCATAAATGCTTGCCCCACTGAATCAATTATAAGGGAATACCATGACCACACACAATATCTCAAGCGAGCCCTCAAACACCGCCATTACCGTTCAAGCGCTGACCACATTCTGTGATGACTATTTATTAGCAGATGCTTTTAAAGATTATGCCCCTAATGGTTTACAAGTAGATGGGGGTCGACCTATCAAACGAATCATCACTGGTGTGACGGCTTGTGAGGCGTTGATTGATGCGGCGATTGCTGACAATGCAGACGCCATTATGGTGCATCATGGTTATTTTTGGAAAGGCGAACCTGCCCCCATCACTGGTATGAAAGGTCAGCGTATCCGTAAACTTATGCAGCATGGTATCTCTTTGATTGGTTATCATCTGCCGCTCGATGCCCATCCTGTCATTGGTAATAATGCCAAGTTGGCTGACGCATTAAACATGACCGTTATCGGCGCTTTATACCCTAGTGAGTCGCATCCAGTGGGTAATATCGCCACTTGTACCCCGCAGAATGCTCAAAGCCTCATTGCTCACATTACTCAGACACTAGGACGATTGCCATTGCATATCTCTGCCAATTATAGCGCACCGAATAGTACAAGCGCTCATATCGATAATAACAGAATTATCGAACACGTGGGCATTTGTACGGGCGGCGCACAGGATATGATCGAGCAAGCTGCATTGATGGGCTGTGACGCCTTTATCTCTGGCGAAATATCAGAACGTACCACCCATATTGCCCGTGAGCTGGGCATTGATTATTTCGCTTGTGGACATCACGCGACAGAACGCGGCGGTATTCAAGCACTCGGTCACATAGTTTCTCAAGCATTTAGTATACCCGTGACCTTTGTAGATATTGATAATCCTGCTTAAACTGTGTCCTCAACTCTACTCATAGCTATCTAAATTTAGAATAATTTTCGGAAAACAAGGCTAATAACAATCAGTATTGTCGTCCAGTATGCACAATTTTTGCTGCTGCAATTTTCAATAGTGTATCAATAACAATGGCCTTTTTAACCGTCTATAGCCCAATTGTTAAGTTTTATCGCTAATTTCTTAACCACACTTGAATAATCCAAGGAATATCCGCATATTAATATCCGAAGAAAGAATGTCTTGTCATGAGGCTTCCCATTTATTACAGCTTCCGGTTATGGTACTTAAATGAGTATAACCGCCTAAAATCTTACTATGTTGTATAGCTATTGAGGTCATATAGATAGCGAGGTTTTGGACGGTTTACTAATAGACACACTGTGCGTGATATATTTTCAGCAGCATGGTATGTCTTGATTTAAGTGTCGCGATACTGGGTTAGCAACCGCTGATTGGTAGTAAATTTTCTATCATTTTTTTATTAGTAATGAAAATAGCGACTTGCTTACCCTTATTGCTGGACAAAAAATTAATCACTGTTGACTCTATTACAAATGATTTAAAGAGGACATGGTCATTAATATCAGCATAGAAAAGCTGAGTGCATAAGCACCCCGCTCATTTTATGTTTTGTCTCAATAACTTAGTTCATGACCTTACCTATGTTTAATATATAGTTGTTTTATTCTTAGCCCTATCTATGCATCGATGAAGGAATCATCCGATTTATATCCTTCGCGGTGTTGTGCGTTCATCATTTTGTATTGATACTTTATATCGATGTTTTATATTGATATTTTGAGAGATTTTTTAGCCCTCTTACCTGATACACTGAATACGCCAGTAGATAACCAGCTAATTAAAAACTGCACCGCTACATCTGATAAAAATTCATTAGCGGCACTATTATTAAACAAGATGACGACGCACTTATCTTATTAAGAAGTGCGTGGTTGTCTAAAATGCAACATCGATGTATGACTACTTTATAAGCATACATTCATAAGCGTTTTACGGTAAGCAGGATGGCTAAAATCAGGAGACATCCATGCAGCGTATTACTTATCGTGTGAAAGTATCTGCGCAAGGGGCTAGACGCCGTATTTCTTATTTACTGCGTCCATCTAAACGCCTACCGAACACTAAAAGTAACATCGTTTCATCCGTTACCCCGACGACATCGAGTCGTTTTTCTAGAACCAAAAAGCTTGCGCAAGTTTCTAGTATCGCCCTTCTCTCTTTACCTGCTGAGAGTCTGACGACGATGCGTGCGCCAGTGCCAGCCTATGATAACGTTATGCTAGAAAGCACGTTAACTATCGCTGCCGTCCCCGGTGACAGCACTTATTTTGCGACTGACGGTTTTCAACATGGCTTTGGTTTTGATTTGGTGCGTACTTATGCTGACGAGCTTGGCGTTGATATCGACCTAAAAGCGTATGCCAATGAAGAAACTGCCCTAAAGGCGCTGAGATCGGGCGAGGTAGACATGGCATTAACAACGGCCAGTACACAGCTAAAGAGCAAGTTTAACTTATCGTCTATCAACATCAGTTGCGGCTATGACGCCAGCTTAACAAAGAATGGTTTACATCCAAAAGTCAGTTGGACGTTCAATTCATCCAATGACCCATTATCACAAAAAGCCAGTTACTTTTTATGTGACAGCATTAAGCTGAAAAACACACAAAAACTTGCTGCCTTTTACAATCAAAACTTGCTAAAAGACGCCTATAGCCAAGATCATTTCCAAAAAACGTTGACCGAAAAACTGCCTGATTATCAATCGTCTTTTGAAGAGCAAGCACGCAATTATAATCATGATTGGGAATTATTGGTGGCCATGGGTTATCAAGAATCACACCTTGATGCCAATGCCGTATCGCCAACGGGTGTGCGTGGTCTCATGATGTTGACCAATAATACAGCCAAAGCAATGGGCGTCTCAGATCGCGTCGATCCCTACCAAAGTATCGGCGGCGGCGCGCGTTATTTAGAGCAAATGAAAGCTGACTTTGCTGATGTGCCAAAGACAGATCGTATTTGGTTTGCGCTTGCCGGCTACAACATGGGACCAAATGCAGTAAAGAGTATTCAGCGTAAACTGCGAGATCAAGGTATTGATGATAAAAGCTGGGCGAACGTTTATGCGTACTTAGCTGATAATAAAGCTGCCAATAGTCGTTATGGTCAAGCAATGCATTATGTTAGCAATATTAGAAGTTATCTTGAGACTATCAAAACTCAAACTGTCTAGTTGAAATATTTTGAGAATTGAATTTTATAGATAAAAAAAGCTGCTCTTATAAAGAGCAGCTTTTTTATGCAGAATGATCTGTCTTAATCGTATTTACTTGGCTATTATTTCACTAAGCAACTTACTCTTAACGATTAGGTACGGTCAGGCGCTGACCGCGCTGTAGCATCGTATCCGCCGCGATATTATTCATCTCAGCCAATTCTTGCGTAGAGACGCCATATTTACGTGCTAAGCCAATCAAACTGTCTCCTGACCCAACGGTGTAGCTCACTGTGAGCTTTGGTACTTTAAGCGTTTGCCCACGCTGTAATTGGGCATTGGTCGCGAGATCGTTGGTCGCAGCCAAGTCGTCTATCGAAACACCAAATTGACGTGCCAAAGCAATCAAACCATCACCAGATTTAACTTTATAGCTCTCGGTGTTGCCCAATTTTTTGCCACTGCTCGCTGTGCTAGTCGCGGCAGTGCTACTAGCCGAACTACTGCTTTGGTTATTGCTACTAGAGGTCGCTACAACGCTGCCACTGGCAGGAATCGTAATCGTACGACCGAGTATCAAATTAGAGTTGGTTTTCAGGTTGTTCGCTGTTGCCAAGTCACTAAGACCAATATTATAACGTTGCGCCACGCCTGTTAACGTATCGCCTGATTTTACTTTATAACTGACAGTTTTATCATTTAGCTGACGATCAACCAATCCTTTAGACACGGGTACTTTGATGGTTTGACCACGTTGTAAGCGTGCTTTTGCATCAAAGTTGCTATTCACCGCCGCAAGCTCAGCTGGACTGATACCCACGCTATTGGCAATGCCGATCAAAGTATCGCCAGATTTTACTTTGTAATTGGTGGTTGCCACCGAACTTGAGCTACTGTTACGGCTACTAGAGCTTGAGATGTTTGCTGCATCGAAATCAACACTTGCAGGTACTTTTAGCGTTTGACCAACATATAGTGAGCTTGTAGTGCTCATATTATTGAGGCTGGCAAGTGTATCAGTTGAAACATTGAACTGACGTGCGAGAGCAATCAAGCCATCGCCCGCTTTTACCTTATAGTTCTTAGTAGCGGTGCTTGATTTACTTGGCTTGGTCGAGGGAGCGGCAGGTGTAGTCACTGGCGCAGTCACCTTACCTGGTATCAGCCATAGCTTTTGACCACGTAGTAAATCCGCTCTACTACTCAAATTATTGTAGGTTGCCAACTGAGTCACCGATAGACCAAAGCGGTTAGCAGTACCAATCAGCGTATCGCCACTCTGTACTACATAGCTCTCTGGTTGACTTGCCGCGGTATTGTTAGCTGTGCTCAACGGTTCGATGGTTTTTGCATTGTATAAGTATAAGGTACTGCCTGATAGCAGCTTAGAGCTGGCATCTATTTGATTCCATTCAGCGATATCGCGCCAACTGACACCCGCACGACTGGCAATATTAGATAAGGTATCGCCACGCTTGACAGTATAAGTGGTACGTGCACCTTGGGGTTTTGGCTTGCTTACTGATGTTTTTGCAAAGCTAAGCTTTTTCTCTTCGCCACTGGCTTCTAGAATAGACTGCTGTGTCTGTACGGCGGATAAATTAATATTACCATCAGCATTGATCACATTGGTTTCAGGCGTGTTACTGCGAATTTGATTGGCAATAAAATCACGCTCTTCTTTGCTCAGTGGTGGTTCTTGGACAATCGTATTATTCTGTGTAATTTGAGCAGAGGTGGTCGGTAGACTGTTACTGCTTTTTAGCTCAGCATTGATCTTGTTGGTTTCTGCCGTACTCAATGGTGGCTCAGTACGCACCGAGGCATTATTACTGTAGACAGAGCTGCTAGTCGGTGTGGCTGACGGTGATTATAACTGGTCGTTTGCTGCGGCACACTAGCGCTTGCAGCATAATCAGCCAAGGCGCTACCTGTAGATGGTAATGAAGAGCCAGTATAGGGTTTGTTATTATAGCTTGGCGTCGTGGTCGTGCTACTTGGTGTGCTTGTATTACTCGATGCCAGTATATTGCCCGTACCATTGCCTCTCAATGAGCTCAATTTAACATCGGTATTAAGACTCACATCATTAGGAATAATAAACGCTGGGGACCAGAAGAATCAACACGCCCTGATGTTAAGGCCGTATTTAACCTTTCTAATTCGTCGTAACTCACGCCTGTCATTTGCGCAACTTCAGCCAAGCTCACGCCATAATTCACTGGCACACTACGGAAATGCTGACGGTTGGCGATGGCTGGCAAGTAGACACCATATTGCTCAGGCTTGGCAACAATTTCCGCTACCGCCAAGAAACGCGGCACGTAATTCATCGTTTCAGTAGGCAATCTCAGAGACCAATAATCTGTCGGTAAACCCTGAGCTCTATTAGCATCAATGGCCTTTTGCACGCGACCAGGACCCGCATTATAAGCAGCCAATGCTAACTCCCAACTGCCAAACTGGTTATGTAGTGCGGTCAAAAAGTCATAAGCGGCGCGAGTTGATTCGATGACATCACGGCGACCATCATAGGTACTGCTTTGATTCAAACCATAAATACGACCCGTGCTTGGAATGAACTGCCATAAGCCTGCTGCTGCCGCACTACTGGTACCGCTTGGATCGTAAGAGCTCTCAATAACAGGTAACAAAGCCAGCTCTGTCGGGATATTACGACGCTCAGCTTCTCGTACGGTGTGATAGATATAGCGACTAGCACGTGCAGTCAAACGGTTTAAATAGTCTTGTCGACTGGTAAACCAGCTTTTTTGCCCTTCGATACGCTGATTATAAGTCGGCTGACCGCCATTCATACGATAGCCAGCACGTAAGCGACTCCATAAATCACCATACTGCTGAATAGCAAGTTTGTTGCCTTCCACCATAGTCATGTCAGTGGCTTCGAGTAAATCGGCTAACTCATCCAAGCTATCTGCATCTAAATATGCCGTTGAATAGTCCGTACTGCTGCTTGCTGCAGGCGCTTTAGTAGCTGGGCGTTTAGTAATAACAGATGAGCTATTGGTCGCACCCTTTTTTACCGCTGACGTATTGCTACAAGCACTGATAAGTAAAGTTGATACCGCAAGCGTCAATGGCAACGCAATAAATGAGCGAGATTTTTGATAGCACAGTAGACATGATATTGGAAGTTTCCTAACGACAGAAAGTGATAGATAAGTTGCTTGCTAGTATAGTATGCAATGTGAAGCAAAGACCAGTCTAATATAAAATAATCATCATTGAGTCAATTTTTAGACCTCTCACGAAAAATCAACCATTTAGTTGTTCAACCCTGTGAATTTGTATGGCTATGATGGAATGCTTAGCTTTCGAAGAGCCTGATTAATGCACTATTGTCTTTGATTATCCACTGATAAAGACGTTTCTTAATCAATGCTTATCCATTAATACCTAATTGTTGATAATGTCTAATTGCTGACTAGCCAGTACTGAGTTATTAGTCGAGTAACGATTAATTAATCGTTACTTGTGATACGGCACGTAGCAGCACCGCATTACCAGTCGATAACGTCAGCGTCACTCTTGAGGTAGTGACAAATGAGACATTTTTACCATCTTTTACCCAGCTCTCATTGGTCGTGACATTGGCTTTGGCCTGATCGCCCGTAATAACGATGTTTCCACAGAAATATCATAACGGTAATTAGAGGTGTTATTCCAACTATTTGCAACAACTTTAAATAAGCATCTTTATCTAAACTGGTAGACTTACCTTTTCTAGATAATGAAATCAGTGCATCGTCAGAGACAAGACGCGCGACCTGATTGACATTTTGGCTATTCGCTGATGACTTCATTGCTGCTATATAGTTCTGCACCAAAGCTTCGGTCATGGCTGCCGCTTGTGCACTGATACTCACAGTACTTACAACGGTCACTACCGCCGCCACGCTGGCACTTTTTAGCAATAATGCCAAAAGCCCTTTTCCCCATAATCGTTTCATCATAATCCTTAGCAATGCTGTTATCGTTGTTGCCATCTTTTGATGACTAACGTTTTTTATTGATTAAATATAGTAGTCGTTTATTACTCATTAACATCATGATAAATGAAGCGAGCACTGGCTAGCGTGTGCCCTCTTCATTCTACTTGTGAAAAATATCTGTTTAATCATCACCTACTTATTAATGATGACAGCGTACTTTTACCATAGAGTGAGACTATCATTCAATTCTCACAGCTATGTGACACCCTGTGTAATTATTGCGAATACTAAAATACCAACCATATGGCACAATTATTTCTGGAAATATGAGTCACTGCCCATCGTTATCATAAATACTAGATATATTAACTGAACCACTTACGCAGTACACAGCTCAGTTTTCGCTCTAATTTTAGGTCGCTTTCTGTCAATCCAATCTCAATTTAATAAGCCAAATGGAAGCTTACTTAGCGTCCGTACTATTATCTTCGTATTGTTGTTCATCATCACTAAGCTTCATGCCCAATCGCTCTACTCGTCTGTCCATCATTTGTCGAGCCAGTGCTTGCATGTCTTCGACGCGGTCTATTTCATCCACAATCTCAAGTCCCAATAGCGTCTCAAACACATCTTCTAAAGTAACCAAACCTTTGACTTCACCATACTCACCGACTGTAATCGCAATATGTATACGGTTTTTTAGCATCAGCTCTAACAAATCAAACAGTTTCATTTTTGAAAAAACAAAAGTAATGTCACGTTTAAACTGAGTCAACGGCTTGTGCATCGCATGGTTTACTTTTGCTAATAACATGTCTGTTTTTAATACAAAACCTGTGATGTTATCCAAGTCACCATCATAAATTGGCAGTCGTGAAAACGTCAATTTTGGGCGATCAACCAATAATTCAGCGACTGTTTTGTTTTCTTCAAACGCCAACATCACCGAACGCGGGGTCATGATATCTTCGACTTTGATCGCACCAAATGCTAGTAAATTGCGAATAATGCGCGATTCTAATGGGTCAATCTGTCCTGACTCTTCACCGATACTGGCAAGTGCCGCAAATTCACGACGACTGAATGCTTGGGGTTCTTTGCCACGTACTAGCAATTTGGTTAACTTTTCTGAGATCCAAATAAGTGGATACAACAGCAGGATAATGCCTCGCACGAAGTAAGCGACCATACCGCTTAGTTGACGCCAGTATAGTGTCCCAAGCGTTTTTGGAATAATTTCAGATAAAAACAAAATCGCCAAGGTCATAATGGCAGAAAACAGTCCAAACCAAGCACTACCAAACACAATCGTGGCTTGGGCACCAGCACCGATAGAACCTAATGTATGAGCCACTGTATTCAAAGTCAAAATAGCCGCCAATGACTGATCGATATTATCAACCTTTAAGCGTCTTAGCATATTTGCTTTTTTCGGATTGCTTTCTTGAACATCAGCGATATAAGACGGCGTCATGCTCAGTAATGCAGACTCAGCCAATGAACAGACAAACGAGATACCGATAGCGACAACCACAAAAAGTATGAGTAATAGCACACTGATCGCGGTCGGCTCTGCTAAAGCATCAGCGGCAAAAGCTGGATATGGCAATAGCAGCATCGCCGTCAGTGCTGATAATCCAGCAATTGAATTGGTACGACTAAGACGCTTTGAATAGCGTGATGTCGGAGGAGGTTTAGCAGACGCTTCTTTACAAGCGCGCGGACGACACAAACGAGGTACAAACATAAAAGTGGTAAACAAGTTAGGTAACCTAAACAGAAAAAAGTAAAAGGGATAAAATATAATGAGCAAACGATACTAAATCATTAAAAACAAACATGATTAATTAGCTATTAGTTATCTGCTAAAACGATGGTAACTCGCTGCTCAAAACTGATTTAGCAGCAGATAATAGGATATATATATACTAATAAACTGTGCGCTAAATGCAGGGAATTATTGCCATTTGATAGTAGCATTGATGATGTCATTTCACAATAAGACGCTATTGTTAAGTCTTTGTTTTTTGGTATCCTTGATCATACCTTTTGCTACGCTACTACTACCTAGCATCCATTCGCTGCTTGAATTTTGTTATACTCTCAGCGCTTTGGCGTCACTTATATGAGGTGGCAAAATATTGCCGCAAAAAGTAATGACCGCTAGCATGCCATTACCTTAAGAAAAACATACTCAGCCTATGATTAACAGTTACCAAGTCTGGGATTTTTTGTTACTATGCGTTTAATTTATTATTATCTATGACTTACTGAGAGAAATTATGTTGTTATTTATCCAAGCTGCCCATGCTGCACCAGAAGCTGCTGGTGCGATGTCACTATTTAGTCAAATACTATTGCCTGTTGCTTTTTTTGCGATTTTTTACTTCTTAGTCATTCGTCCACAGTCTAAGCGTACCAAAGAACATCGTGCCATGGTCAATGCATTGACTGTCGGTAGCGAAATCATTTTTGCTGGTGGTTTGATGGGTCGTATCAAAGCCATTGAAGGTGACTATGCAGTGGTCAGCCTAAACAATAATACTGATGTCAAAGTACAACGTGCTTCTGTTATTTCAGTGTTACCTGCTGGCACAATCGAAAGCGTTTAATGATTGATTGAAATATTAGTCGCGTTTTATTAATGATTACTAGGGCGTGTCCTCATTTTAAAAATAGGGGTAAAAATGAAATAAATTGCCGTCAAACAAGGAAAGTAGCGCAAATAATATCGAGATATTAATAAGCTATTTGACGATGTTTGGCAAAATTTAGCCATTTTTAGCCCATTTAGAGGATAATCGATTGAATTGAGGACACGCCCTAATCTTTCGTTAATAAATATAGTGATTAATACAGTGCCTAAGAATGACCGTACCTTATTTACGGTCATTTTTCGCTATAGAGCAATGATGTAAAAACAGTCTCATAGAGTATAGACAATTTATGTTTATGCTTTTGACCATGCTGTCTTTATTGATTTTATCAGTGATATTTTGCTGACTATATATTTTTGATGACTATATAAAGATACGTCTGTATTATTTGCTCTACTGTTTTACTATCATCGCGGATGATCGCAATGGTGCATGATGACGACTGCTAGATACAGCACTCAACCATTGCTATCGCTAACTTCCCATCTGCTAACTTGTGGCCTACGTCGCCAGTCGTTTATCAACCTAAAGAAGTGATTATGCAATATCCCGCTTGGAAATACTTACTTATTGCCGTCGTGCTAATCATTGCCGGTCTATATGCTGCTCCTAACCTCTATCCTGATGAACCTGCCGTGCAGATTACAAGCGCCGCTGCAGGTACACAGCTGTCTGAAGGTATCTTGACTGAGTCTCAAAGCTTGCTTGAAGAGGCTGGCATCAATAACCATGATGGAACCTTTGAGGGCAACAGTGCACTGGTACGTCTTGACAATCCAGTCGATCAGCTCAAAGCTCAGGAAGTACTGCGTCAAAACTTGGGCGAAGACTATGTCGTCGCGCTTAACTTGGCGCAAACGACGCCGCAGTGGCTACGTGATATCGGGGCAAAACCGATGAAACTCGGCCTTGATTTGCGTGGCGGTGTGCGTTTTGTACTAGAAGTCGATATGGACAAGGCGCTTGAACAGCGTTTGACCAGTGCCAGTCGTGACATGCGTCGCGAGCTACGTGCTGAGCGAATTGCGATCAAAGGCATTAAGACAGAAGATCGAAGTGTGGTATTACATTTCGCTGATACAGATGCTCGTAACCGTGCACAGAATGTTCTGCAAGGCTCAATGGGCAATACCTTTAGCTTGCAATCCTCTATTGATGAGCAAGGTCCTGCACTGATTTTAGCGTACAACGATGCAACGCTTGATGAAATCAATAGCTATGCGGTCAATCAAAACTTGACCACCCTTCGCAATCGTATTGCTGAGCTTGGTGTGACTGAAGCTTTAGTACAGTCTCAAGGTGCTAGCCGTATCGTCGTCGAGCTTCCTGGCGTACAAGATACTGCTGAGGCAAAACGTGTCTTAGGGCGCACTGCAAACCTTGAGTTCCGTATGGTTGCTGAAGACAGCGAAAACTATACGGGCGGCATCCCTCCAGCGGGTACCGAAGCTTTCCCGTTTGAGACGCTTGATGGTCCGCCGGTACTGCTTGAACGTCAAGCGATTGTCACGGGTGATAAAGTCACTAATGCTCAAACTGGTGTGGATGAAAGCGGCTCTCCTGAAGTCAGCATTACTTTAGATAGTGCTGGTGGTAAGCTCATGCAAAATGCCACTCGTACCGCCGTTGGCAAACAGATGGCTGTATTGTTCATCGAAAACAAGCAAAGAATCACTTACGAAGAAGATCCAGAAACTGGCGAAACTGTCGAAGTTAGAACGCCTTATGCTGAGACCAAAGTCATTAACCGTGCCAATATTCAAGCGGTCCTTGGCTCATCCTTCCGTATTACTGGTCTAGATAGTAGCGCTGAAGCTGCCGAGCTTGCACTACTACTACGCTCAGGCGCACTTGCCGCACCGATGTACTTTGTAGAAGAACGCACCATTGGTCCATCATTAGGTCAAGACAATATTGATAAAGGTCTATTCTCTACGCAAGTCGGTTATCTATTAGTGTTTGCGTTTATGATTATATTCTATCGTCTATTTGGTGTGATTGCCAACGTGGCGCTGGCCGTGAACGTTATTATCATCATTGCTATTATGTCAATCTTAGGCTCATCACTTACCTTGCCTGGTATTGCTGGTATCGTTTTGACCATCGGTATGGCCGTCGATGCCAACGTACTGATCTTTGAGCGAATACGTGAAGAGCTAGCAAACGGGGTACGGCCCAAATCCGCCATCGTGGCAGGTTTTGATCGAGCCTTTAGTAGTATTTTCGATGCCAACATCACCACCCTATTGATTGCTTTTATTCTATTTGCAATTGGCACGGGTCCGATTAAAGGCTTTGCGGTTACATTGGCTATTGGTATTGTCAGTTCACTGTTTACCGCTATTATGGTGACACGTGCGCTGGTACAGATTGCTTATGGTAAGCGTAAATCTATCAAACGTTTGAGCATCGGTTAGGAGAACATTATGACGATTGATAAGAACAATCCTTTAGAACAGCAGAATAATCCAGATCGAGATTTCAAGTGGCTCAAATGTTGAGGCAAGCACACACCGCCGTAAAAAACCACGCCGTGATGGGAAAGGTAGTAATACCAAAGCCAATAACCCAACTACCGCTAAATCAAAAAAAGGCAAAGCTCTGAGCGGCAGTAAGGATGCGGGTAAAGACAGTCAAGCACTGACCACCCAAGCAGCCAATCCTGATGTAGAATCGGGTGATGCCGCTGATGATGCGGCTGCAATCGCTGAAGGCGGTATCAAAGCCGTTGGCAACCAGCGTATTATTCCGTTTATGAAGATAGAAAAGCCAATGGCACTTTTATCTCTATTGATGGTTATTGGTAGTATCATTGCAATTGCAGTAAACGGTCTAAACTTAGGACTTGATTTTACGGGTGGTGTGTCCGCAGATGTGCGTTACGAGCAGCCTGTTGAGCAAGTTGAAGTCGTACAAGCATTGCCGCCGATAATGGCTTTGATGATGCCGTGGTACAATATCTTGGTACGCGAGAAGAACTCCTCGTACGCTTGCCACCACAGTCTGATAACGTAGACGGCCTAAATAGTAGCCTGACTAAAGCATTAACCCTGCCTAATAATAATGTTGAAATCAGTAACGTTAATATTATTGGCAGCCAAGTTGGTAATGAAATTTATCTAAACTCAGTCATGTCACTGGTATTAGCATTGGTCTGTATGTTGGGCTATGTTGCCTTACGTTTCCAATTTAAACTCGCTCTTGGTGCGGTATTATCGCTGTTTCATGATGCTATCGTGACCATTGGTGTTTTTGCGTTATTTGGTTTCCCATTTGACTTAACCGTCTTGGCGGCCGTCTTGGCACTGGTTGGTTATTCTATCAATGATACAATTGTTGTGTATGACCGTATTCGTGAGAATTTTCGTCGTGTCCGTGGTATCACACCTCGCCAGACCGTTGACCTGTCTTTGACCGAAACGTTGCGCCGTACCATTATGACCATTTCCACTGTTTTACTCGTCGTACTTGCCATGCTATTCTTAGGCGGCGATGGACTGTTCTGGTTCTCAGTAGCGCTCTTCATTGGTCTGCTTGCCGGTACTTACTCATCAACGTATATTGCAAGCTCGATTCCATTACGTATGGGTCTATCACGCGATGACTTTATTGTGAAAGTAAAACCTGAGTTTGAAGAAGAAATTGTCACTTTCAATGATCCAAAAATGTTTGAACAAGACAATGCTTAATAAATTTTATACTTTCTCAAGCTAATCGCTAGCTAAGATAGTATTTAAGCAAGCATCAAGAAAAGCACCTGACTCGTGAATAATGAGTCTAGGTGCTTTTGTCTTTGTAGCTATTTTTGCCTTGAATATCACACTTGCTAGAGCTAACTCCATTTAAAACAGAGTCCAGGCAACAAAGTACAAATATATAAGCCATACTTCAAGTAAAGTTAAGTTACGCCGTAACGCCTTTATAATGAATTGACTATACGGTAATGTCATAGCGTTAATGACACTAACTCCGCCCTTCTTGTTTTTCAGCGATAAACGAGCCAAAAATGCCAATGACCACCTCGCCACCTAGTGCTATGCCACCGATTGATACTCGATATGCGCGCATCGTTGCTATTGCGTTGCCCGTGTTATTGGCCAACCTAGCCATGCCACTACAAAGCGTCATCGATACCGCGATCGTGGGTAACATGAATGACACGGCTAAACTTGCTGGGATGGGCTTGGCGATACAGTTATTGTCTTTATTGCTCGTGAGTTTTAACTTTTTGCAATATGCGTCTTCTGGGCTATCGGCTCAAGCGCTCGGACAATCGGTCAATCATGTTGATAATTCTACTCATACCACAAAATCGTCAACCCCATCACCCCTACTATCAATCTTGCAACGTGCCTTGTTATTAGCGTTTGCTATCGGTAGCATTCTGTTACTGGCAAAGCCTTGGTTGATAGATTTTGGCTTGCAAGCCCTATCGGCTAACCCTGAAAGTGGGCAAGCGGCAAAGACTTATTTGGATGTACGCTTTTGGGGCGTCATCGCTGAGCTAATGAACTTTGCCTTTATTGGCTGGTTTGCTGGTCAAGGTAAGACTCGCTACATGCTTTACCAGCAAGGCTTTATCGCTATGCTAAAATCATTCTAACCTTGTTTTTTGTCTACGGCATGCAGATGGGCTTGGTTGGGGTGGCGTTAGGAACCACTATTGCCTTTTGGCTAGGCGTGATACTAGCATTGTGGCTCAGCCGTCAGCATTTGCAAATATCTTGGCAAGCCTTATTCACTGCCGACAAGCAACATTTTTCTAAAGAAAAAATGCTTAGGCTATTTTCATTAAATAAAGATATTTTATCCGTACTCTAATCTTGACGTTGAGTTTCGCTTGGATTACCCGCTTGTCGGCTCAAAGTGGTGACGTCATCCTAGCCGCCAATGCTATTTTGCTTCAAGTATTAAGTATCTCAGCCTTTGCTCTTGATGGCGTGGCAGTATCGGCTGAGACGTTAAGCGGTCAAGCAGCAGGACGACGGGATTGGCCACGTTTTCGTATTATCGTCAAGCGCACCGGTATCGTCAGTTATGGTCTAGCGATAACGTTGAGTGCAATATGGTGGCTGGCAATGCCAACATATTTGCAATTTATGACCAATATCGAGTCCGTTTTTACGTTGGCATATGAGTACCATCTTTATGCGGTATTACTACCTCTCGTTGGCGTTGGTGCCTATTGGCTAGATGGTATATTTTTTGGCTTAACTGCCGGTAATGTGATTCGTAACGCAGCATTGATACTCGCCGCTATCTTTTTTCCACTTAGCTGGGTGCTCTACCAACGTGGGATATGACTGGTATTTGGCTAAGCGTGTGGTGTTGTTATTACTTCGGCTGATTATTTTGGGTGGCTTTGTACCGGGCTCATCAAACAGCCAGCTATGAAAAGCTCCAGCCGTCTGTGTAATGTTCTTCGATTAAGTGTATTTTTTCTAGGGTGTTTTGCCATTGCTCGCACTAGGCTTCATTTTAAAACCAGTTTTCTAACATTAATCTTTCAGTAAAATATTAATAATAACCAAAAAACAGCAAAAATTAGGATGTCATGTGACTACTCATTCAAAAGAATTACATCAACAGCATGAGACCAGCTACGACTGGGCGGCGGGGTTCAAAAAAAGCCTACCTGTGGCGATGGGCTATTTACCTGCGGGTATCGCCTTTGGTGTGCTGGCACAAGTTGCCGGTATCCCTGTGTGGGCAACGATTATGTTGAGTGTTGTACTGTATGCGGGCGCCGCTCAATATGCTTGTTTGCCGATGCTGAGCGCTGGTTTACCGATTGGTAGCATCGCAACCAATATTGCCGCTATTAATCTACGTCATGTATTTTATGGTATGCCATTATTGCAATACCTACCAGAACATAAGCTTGCCAAAACCTATTGCCTATTTGCCCTGACTGATGAAACTTTCTCTGTTATGACCAGTTTACCTAATGAGTCAAGACAAGCGTTGATACTACCATTGAGCTTATTTAATCAAAGCTGGTGGGTACTGGCGAGCACGGTTGGTGTCATGATCGGCAGTACTCTGAGCGATTTGGTACCACATTTGGATTTTGCCTTAGTCTGTCTGTTTGCAATCTTAGCTTATGAGCAGTTCCAAAGTATCAAACGTTATTTCCCCATTGCTATTGCTATCATTTCTTTAGCGGTGGCCTCCTTATTTACTAGCAATTGGTTGTTATTGGTAGCTATCACCATTTGTATGCTATTGATTTTAGCTCGTGGGTTTTGGACGCAGCGCAATATGACAGGAGCCAACAATGACCAGTAGTTACCTTATTTTCGCAACCTTTGCGATGGCCGCCGTGACCTTTATTACCCGTGCGCTACCCGCCTTAATACCCAGAAAGTTGTTAGACACACCTTGGCTGCATCGGCTCAATGAGAGCTTGCCGCTATCAGTCATGGTATTACTTATTTTGACCAGCCTTTCTTATCAAAATTTATCAGCAACGACTGGGCTAGATAGTGCTGAACTGCATTTATTGATGGCGCAAATTGGTGCCCTTATTTTGGTGTTGTTCGTTTATCATATCAGCCGTCAGCTGTTGGTCAGTATGGTCGTTGGCATCGCCGCCATTAATGGCTTACTATGGGTATTTACTAATTTTTTAAGTGGCTACTAGAAAATTGATAAACACGTGAATGGATAACAGCTTATAGTTCATATGAATAATTTTAAACCCTGTAATTGAACTATATTTAAAATAAAAAAAGGCTGGATTCTTATGAGAATCCAGCCTTTTACTTTCTAAAAGTGCTGCAAAAAACTGATACTTTTAAGAAATTGATAGCTTAAAGCTCTTCGACGCCCATCATATCAACTGGGGTATCAGCCACTATCTGTACGCCTTTTTTGCCCGTCTTGGCAGTGTCATTGCGCTGCTCTTGTAGATGCTCAAGATACGCTTCATTGATCTGCCCAGTGATGTAGCAACCATTAAATACGGCACAATCAAAACCTTCAACTTTGCTGTACTTGGTATCTTTTACCGCATCAATCAAGTCGTCCAAATCTTGGAAAATCAATCTATCCGCACCGATGATATCGCGTACTTCTTCTACCGTATGACCTGAGGCAATAAGCTCACTGCGTACTGGCATATCGATACCATAGACGTTTGGATATTTAACCGGTGGCGCGGCACTAGCAAAAAACACTTTATTCGCACCAGCATCGCGTGCCATTTGGATGATTTCATGGCAAGTGGTACCACGAACGATAGAATCATCAACCAACAGGACGTTTTTACCTTTGAACTCAAGTGGTACGGCGCTGAGTTTTTGACGAACTGATTTTTTACGTTGTTGTTGACCTGGCATAATAAAGGTACGACCGATATAGCGGTTTTTCATAAACCCTTCACGGTACTTAATATTCATTTTTAGTGCCAGCTCCATCGCTGACGTACGCGAGGTATCTGGAATAGGAATCACCACATCGATATCGTGATCTTCACCCCATTCAGCAAGGATTTTATCAGCCAGCTTTTCACCCATACGTAAGCGTGCTTTGTAAACTGAGATGTTGTCCATGATAGAATCTGGACGGGCAAAATACACATATTCAAAGATACAAGGCGTGTATTCTTGCTGCTCAACACACTGATGGGTATGTAATTTATGATCTAAATCAATGAATATGGCTTCGCCAGGTTTGACATCACGGATAATACTAAATCCTGATCCTGTCAGTGCAACTGACTCTGAGGCAACCATGTACTCGGTGCCGCCATTCGGTGCCATGCGCTTACCGAAAATAAGCGGACGAATACCGTTTGGATCACGAAATGCGAGCAAACCATGACCAGTAATCAGAGCGACCACGCCATAAGCGCCTTCGACGCGACCATATACAGCCGTGACTGCTTCAAAGATATCAGCAGGCGTTGCTTTGGTTTTACCCAAGTTTTGCATTTCATGGGCAAGTACGTTTAGCAATACTTCTGAATCTGAATCGGTATTAAGATGTCGGCGATCTTCGATGTATAAAGACTTGGCTAAGCTCTCAGCATTGGTCAAGTTACCATTGTGTGCAAGGGTAATACCATAAGGTGAGTTGACATAAAATGGTTGCGCTTCGGCACTGCTTGACGTGCCTGCTGTTGGGTAGCGGACGTGACCGATACCAAACTTACCAACCAGTTTCATCATATGACGATTCATAAATACGTCACGTACCATGCCATTTTCTTTACGTAGATAGAGTCGTCCATCTTGCAAAGTGACAATACCCGCTGCATCTTGCCCACGATGCTGTAGCATCGTCAAACCGTCATAAAGAATCTGATTGACTGGTTCGTGAGCTGCAACTCCAATGACTCCACACATAATAGCTATATCCTATTTTGACTCATTAATTAGTACTACAATAGTGGCAAGACTGCTAACAGTAGATTATAAAAAATGCGTACTGTCACTCACCGACGACATGATGATTGTTGTTCAGAATTTAACGAATATTTATCTTTTGACTATTAGCAAAATGCACTATTTGTTGGCATTTGTGGTCTCTAAATGCGATTAAATAATTTTTTATCAAGGATGACTTACACAGAGGATATGATAGAAGCGATAACCTCTAGCACCATAAATCCAAGCTATCAGCATCGAAGCGTTGAGACATTAAAGGCTAACCGTAAAAATACTTACGACTGATTGACTTGATCCCAAGCCATACCTAATACATCTGAGACCAACGCTTTACCCATCGGGGCATAAGGCAATAGCTCAGGCGCGAGCACTGACGTTTGCCATTGTGGCATTTGCACCAGTAACGGCGCGCTGACGCTAAGCACAACTAAAACCATCAGTACATTTTTAGCAGCACCAAGAACACCACCTGCCATTTTGTCAACGACACCCAAGCGTAAGGTTTTAAGCACGCCTGAGAATACAAATGCCACTAAGTGCATGATGGCCAATATGATTATCACCACCAATAAAAATGCCATTGCCATTTGTAAAACAGGGTTTTGTACCATGCCTGATAGTTGCGGCGAAACCACTCCTGCCAAACGTGTGGCAGCAATCAGGGCAATAAACCAACCGACTAGACCAACGGCTGTTTTAATCAATCCGACTTGAAAGCCGCGCCATAAGCCGATCAAAACAACAATAGCAATCACGATATCCAGACCACTCATGTTCTACGCCTCATACCTTATCGATTTTTATCAGATGTTTACTTTCTTTTTTGTGACACATTAATCTTTGATGACTCAGCTCAAAATACAGTCATCTTGTGCATATGATAGGTAATGAGCTAAGGATATTGATCCGCTATAGCTCCATCGCGTCGTAATAGCCACCGATTGCTTGAATACAAGACTGTACCCCCAGGACCACGATAAATGAGCCCCGTATAGAGCTGCACCATATCTGCACCCGCTTCGATTTTTTTGACGGCTTTTGCACCACTGTCAATACCGCCGACGCCTATTAAAGCGACTTTACCATCTAGCTGATCGGAGAACTGTTGTAAAATTTGGGTACTAATGTGGCTGGGGCGACCGGATAGACCACCTGCTTGCTCACCATCAGGTAAATCTTCAACACCAACACGGCTCAACGTTGTATTGGTCGCAATCAACCCATCTATCTCAAAATCGAGCAATTGCTGCGAGATATAATCCACTTGTAGCGGCTCTAGATCAGGCGCAACTTTCAATACCAGTGGCACATAAAAACCATATTCAGTGGCTAATTGGCTGTGACGATTTTTAATCGTATCCAAAAGCTGAGTCAAGGCCTCGCCACTTTGTAAATCACGCAGATTCTTAGTATTTGGTGAGGAGATATTAACGGTGATATAGGAGGCATGCGGATAAGCACGCTCTAAACAATAGACATAATCATCGGCGGCTTGCTCTACTGGCGTATCGGCATTTTTGCCAATATTAATCCCAATATTGCCTTTATATTGACAGCGCTTGACGTTTTCGATCAAATAATCGATACCTTGGTTATTGAAACCCATTCGATTGATGATAGCATCCGCTTGCTTGATTCTAAACAACCTTGGCTTATCATTGCCTATTTGCGGTCTTGGCGTGACCGTGCCCACTTCTATAAAACCAAAGCCCAGCTCAGCCAACGCATCGATATAATCACCATTTTTATCCAGTCCTGCCGCTAGGCCGACCGGATTGGTGAATTGCAAGCCCATACAGTCTGTTGGCTGCATTGACTGACCGTATACCAAACCTAAAACACGTGCTTTATGAGCTTTATCTAATAAAGATAAGGTCATCTCGTGGGCGTGCTCTGGATCCATCTTAAACAAAAAAGGGCGAAGTAAGGCATAAGACATAGTAATGGCAGACCCTGCTCGAAAGAAATAGTGAGTGAATAGTGCGAATAAAATCAAGCGCTGCGATTATATCAGCTTAACAGAAATAAGAGCAAAGTTTCATGCGCTAAATTTCTGTATTAGAGTACTAATAGCTATACCTACATATTGGCTAAGGAGCTGACAGATGTATTCTAAAGTCCCTAAGGTACAGGACGACCATCCGTCAGGGCTATCCAACCACGGACGATACGATAAAGATGCCATATGAAGGTAAAAATCATGATTAGCAGGCCAAATACCGCTAATAATACCGAACCAATGGCAATATTATTGCTATCAGCCAGCATACTGATGCCAAAACCCCCTAATGCAAAGGTAATGATAATGATGCCTAAGAAGAAAAACACTGCTATACCAAAAGGTCTTAATCTGCCAATCGAAATGCGTGGACAACCACGAACCCTCTGCGTCATGGCGCTTCGCATAGTTCATCACAATTGGTACAACCCACAGTAATCCAGCGGTAAAATAGCTGATTACGTATAAAAAATAAGTAATATGATTATAAGTGATTAAAGAACGGCGCTTACCAGTGCTCATATTGTCACTCGCCCCATAGCTCTGCCTTTGCTGAGTCATTTCATGATCAAATGCAGCTTCAACTGACGCATTACTCTGGTGTTCAGCAGTTCTGGTCTGCTGATGGCTACGTGTGTCAGGTTTGCGATCAGAAGATTGATTCATCTTAAATATCCATCTCTGGCTGTGTGATAGTTAATCAATTGTGTCAAACGTGCAATTTTTCAATGATGCTAATGATAAATGGCTATTTTAGAAATTGATGATTAGTTAATTTGGGGCAATAGTAGATAAAGAGTAAAATATTTCCAGTTTCCACAGCATATCGATTTATGAGGTGACAGTCGCTTGTACTTGAATGGCTTTGGTAACCAAGTCTTGCTGTATCGATAGCTGACTGAACTGCCAGCCTTGCTGTTCCAGCTTTCCAAGTGCTGTGCTGACCACCGCTTGACTGGCATGATTGAAGCTCAGTTGCACAGCATCACCCGTCGCAACGACTTGAGCGTTGGCAATACCTGAGTTGTTTAACAATGCACTGATACTATTGGCAGGTGGCATGGCGGCTTCACCATCCGCCGTGTTTGCCGCATTGATCGCATTACTATCGATATTGCCAGCTTGGGCACGCAACCAAAAGTAATCAGCCACTTGCTCTTGATAGTCGCGCTTACTATCGTTTGCCGCTTGATGAATACTATAACCACCATAGCCCCCAATGAACAATAATAAGAACATAGACAATACGGCCAATGCCAACTGATCACGTGGCGAAAGTGCCTGCCAACGTAACGATAGCATCTGTTGAAAATTATTTACACGCGTTGACAGCACATTGGTTCCAATACTGTTACTGGTCTCTGGCGTGATGTTATTACGTTTAGTGCGGCGCTGCAATCGTTTCATTTTCCAACCTTTTTGACTTTTATTACCACTGCCTATTTATTACCGTTGCCTAGTTGGCAAATAAATTATGATGCCGCTACATTGGTTTGCGTAGTGTCATTATTTTACTACGACATTCACCGTAACTTGACCACTAAACTGCCCTTGCTCATTACTGTTTACCTGTGCAAGCTTGGCATTTAAACCCTGCGCAACAAGTGTGCTCGTAAACTTATCAAGACTATTACGATCAGGGGCAATCAAGGTAAAGCTGAGTGCTGATGGCTGCATCACTAATGCTTGCGCCCGCAGTGAAGACTGTTTGATTAACGGGGATATACGAGTCAATGCTGCCATATGAGAGGCTGGTGCTTGGCTGTCACTGCGCAGCTTTGGTTGCAATTGCACTTGCAGTTTGGTGCGCGAGCTTAATGGCTCATTTGGAAACCAAGCTTGATACTGCGCCGCAATCTCAGCTTTGGTCGCTACCGTCGCCTTACTATACTGATACCACTGCAGGCCATCGGTCGCCATCTGTAATACCAGTGCCGATAACGCGACCATCGCTGCCACACGCAAATACGGTGAGAGCTTTGAGTCCGTTGATTTAATAAAGAAGTTAAGCGCGTGACGCTCAGGGCTGTCAACAGGCTTGGGCGGCGTGGTCAATGTGGTTAATAATAACTGATGATCTGCAACAAGCGCGGCCGTTTGTGCCATAAAGCTCGTGGGCATTGCCGAATTTGTTGGCTTTGAAAGATCATCTAAAGCCGTTATGGGCGGTAATATATTCACTTCACTTAAATGCGGGAAACGTTCAAAGATCAAGGGCAAATAACTGACAGCCATACCTTGTCGCAATGACTGACGCAGTAGCATGGTTTGCTCATCTTGATACAGTGTTACTTGCTGACCTGCCCCTTCATCTGGCGTTGGCAGCAATAAAAAATCAGGCAGTAACGCCGTTATGCTCATGCCAGCGAGCTTAGCACTCTGCCATGACTCGATATCGCTTTGCGCCAGTGCATACAGTTGGTGATTATCAGCTTCACTGATTTGCCGAATCGCCAATTGCTCAACAGGGGTCAAGGATGTCTCTTCAAACAAGTATTGCTTGCCGCTATTGCCCAGCTGTTTAAGCTGAGTCGCATTCAGCTCAGTATCTACCTGCAATATATGGCTTGATGGAAAGTATAGACACAAAGTCTTCTGTGCATTGGTTTTATAATTACCATAGATTGCTTGTAGCTGTTGCCAACCATCGACCGTTTGCCATTGCTGAATATCTTCATGCCAGACAGCTAGCGGGCTATGCTGCGCTCGTAACCAAACATGTAACACTAAGCGTGTCCTTAATTATTAAAGCTGCTTTAAATGTAGGATAAGATAGGATTCAGACAATCTCATGCTGATGCAGGTTGGTTTGTTATCATCATTGTTCTCCTGTAATAGCTAAAACCTGATGCATTGGCGACTGAAATTTTAGTAGCCAACCCTTACTTAGCCAGTTTAACACCACTAAGCATCAATAGACTAAGTGTCAACAATATCACTGACGATTCGACCTAATCTCAATACGGCTGCTCAGGCACAAAACGATCAATCTCTTTTGCCATACCTGCCATTACAAATTCCATCTCAAACACCCTTGCTTCTGCAAGAGAAAATGATTCAGGATAATCACCGGTTAATAAACCAGCGATATAAGCAACGATAGACATATGACACACCACTACCAGACACTCAGCGTCAATATTCGCAATATCTATTAAGGCTTGACGCGCATCATCAGAAGGCGTGATATTTTGCTGTACGATTACTGGAACCTTGGGCGCGCGCGTCTGAAATGCTGCTAGCGTCTGCTGTGCTCTATCATAGGGACTGACGACAAAATAATCAGGATGATAGTGAGTCATCACATACTCTGCCGTCTGCATTGCTTGCTGTTGACCAAAGTCAGTTAACTGGCGCGCGCTGTCTGGGCGCGACTCATCTTCTGCTTGACCATGACGTACTAGTATAATTTTCATAACCTTCCTTTATGCATTGTCATGATGACGTTGTTTGCAGAATAATCATTCTTAGAACAACGTCATCATTTAACATTGGGGTTTTTACTTACTGTCAGTATCGCCACTTTCATCATCAGTGCTATCGCTTGACGTCTTCATCTGCGCAGTTAGCGCCGCATTACTATGATCATGTGCCATTACAAATTCAACATCACTACGGAAGCCCGCTTCCATGAGATGTAACGCCACACCTAATGCTGCTTTATCTTCATAAATGACCGCATACAATGCATGGGTAATAGGCATGTAGATGCCTTCTTTGGTAGCTTTCTCATGCACTTGCTGAATGGTATTGACCCCTTCAGCTGTTTGACCGAGTTTTTTCACCGCGGCCTCAATACTCATACCGCGACCGAGCATGTTGCCGATACGATAGTTACGACTGAGCTCTGAGCTACAAGTGGCGTATAAATCACCCACACCAGACAATCCTAAGAAGGTAAGCGGATTCGCACCCGCCTCAACCCCAAAGCGGCTCATCTCTGCCAAAGCACGAGTCAATATCATTGCCTTGGTATTTTCACCGACATCATAGGCCGCCGCCATTCCCATGGCAATCGCATAGATATTCTTTAGCGCACCGCCAAGCTCCACACCTTTGACATCATCACTGGCAAACACTCGAAAAAACGCACTATGTAATGCGGCTTGTACGGCATGGCGCAAGGGCTCAGACTCACTGGCGATAACGGTCGCCGATGGCATGTTTTTCATGATCTCTATCGCAAGGTTTGGCCCCGACATGACACCAAAATTCACTTCAGGTAGCTCATCTTTAATAATGTCGCTCATCATGGCAAAAGTATCTTTCTCCATACCTTTGGTCAATGACACAATAGACTGACCACTGATAAATGGTGCAATATTCTTTAGGGTCTCACGAAAAGCTAAGCCAGGCACAGCGATGAAAACGATATCTTTGTCTTTGACGGCTGCTGCCAAGTCATGGCTGTACTTAAGGCTGTCATCAAGCTTATAACCTGGTAAATATTTTTTTATGGTCGCGTTTTTATCATCGCTTTTACCGTACGCTTGTTACGTACCCATAGCGTGTATCACAGCCATTGCGTGCAGCCAAGTTTGCCATTGCTGTACCAAACTACACCACCGGCCTAGAAACGCCAAACGTAGCTTGAGGATTGCTGTGAAATCCGCCATGTTTTTTGCCACTGCTGATTCTACAGCGCTAGATTGAGTTTTTTTACGACCAACCCGATTTGGTAGCACGTTCGATGATACCTGCCAGCAGACTGTTTTGCTTTTCAGGGGCATTCGTATTCACCTCAGTATTATCGCTACTTAGTCTTTATTGCTCTCATTAGGGCTGGTCATTTGCTGTTATCCGTATTGGCTGATTTATTATTAATAGAATTTATCATGGGTTATTTATCATGACTTATGACGCTTTGGAGTATTGAGGCTATCTATCTTTTTGCTACACGACCGACTGTCTTCTTAGAGAGCGGTATTCGTCAGAGAAAGCGCCACTAAACAGCGCTTAGATATATGACTCAAATCGCACTAAAGACTCGATATCAATCGGTTTACGGGCGGGTTCATTTTTGGGACTGGTGCCAGTATAAACAAAAGCCGTCACATAATCATCTGGACCAACGTCAAAATATAATTTAACAGCAGCTTCATTACATAGCAGTCCCGTACGCCACACTGTACTAAAACCTTGGGCTTTTAGCGCCAAAATCAGGTTTTGTACAGCTGCACCCGCACTTAGCATTTGTTCAAAAGGAGGAACTTTTTTGTGCGCTTGTATTTTTGTGACAACTGTGATGATGACGGGCGCTCTTAATGGCATGGCCTGAGTTTTTACGATGTCCTTTTCGGACAGCGTTTCGCCCTCTTGCACCGCTTTAGCTTGAGCCGCTGCGACCAAGGCATTGCCCAATTCATGACGGGCGTCCCCCTGTGTCACTATAAAACGCCATGGGCGCAGTTTTTTATGATCTGGCGCTGTCGCCGCACACTCAATCGCTGTTTCGATTTGGGCATGTGTGGGTGCTGGCGTATCCAAATTGCCCATACTGCGCCTTGAATTGATCCAGCCAATCATTTCTTCACTGCTAATCGGCATACTGTTAGTGGTGATGTCTTTGGTCGACAGTTTTTTTATCATTTTCGTCGGATGTAGTCATTACCGCTCCTTATTTATTATTATCTTTTTATGCAAAAAACCAATGCTTTGGTTGGCTCTCAATACTGTCAAAAAACACGTTATGTCAAACGAATATATCAATATTGAGTGTGAATGACTTGAATGGAAAACCATGAGTGTTTTAATCGACAACTTGTAGATTATCATCGGCTATGAAGAGGCTTTAATTATGCCGCATCATCGACCCGATGCTCCATGCGCAGATAATCCTCTGACTGCATCTCAAGTAAGCGCGAGCGTGTCCGTTCAATCTCAAACGCCAATTTCTCTCCTTGATATAGGTCCAAAATCGACTGCTGCGCTCTAACCAGCAATTTAACACGGCGATCATAAAACTCATCAACCAGATAAATAAACCGACGGGTCGGATCACGTAAGTCATCATCTAAGGCAGGCACGGCATTGACCAATACTGTGCTGAACTGCTTGGCGATTTCGATGAAATCAGATGCTGATCGTGGCTCCATACATAAATGACGGAAATCACAGAATAAAATATCCTCAGTGCGAGCATTAATTCTAATTTCGCGACCATTAATCGTAATTGGCTCATTACTGATTTTTTGGTTATTGGATAAACTGGCAAAACGGTTGGCTAACCAATGATGATTCGCTTTCGTCATAGGCGACTCATATAGCTCTGCCTGCTGCAATACGCGCAAACGATAGTCGATACCAGAATCGATATTCATCACCGTAGTATGACGCTCTACTTCAGCGATAGCGGGCATAAAACGGTCACGATGTAAGCCGTCTTTATACAATCCTGATGGCTCAATATTTGAGGTGGCGACCAATGTAATACCACGATTGAACAGCATGGTAAATAAATCACCCAAAATCATGGCATCAGAAACGTTAGAAACAAAGAACTCATCGAAACAGATAATAACCGCTTCTGCATAAATGATGTCGGCGACTTTTTCTAATGGGTCACTCTCACCTTGCAGCTTGTTTAGCTCTTGATGAACGCGCTGCATGAAATGATGAAAATGCAGACGCATCTTGCGATCAATGGTCAATGAATCATAAAACATGTCCATCATCCATGTTTTACCACGACCTACCCCGCCCCACATATACAACCCCGTTGGTGCTGTCGGCTTGGACTTTAAAAAGCCAAAAAAGCTTTTCTTCTGTGGCGCACTATTGATGAGCTGATGATGTATCTCATCAAGATAGCTCATGGCCTTAAATTGCTGCTCATCTCGAGTAAACTCATCTGTACTGACGGCTTGCTCGTAACGTTGCAATGGAGATAAACTCATAATACGACTCATCATTAGACAAAATAAATAGTAAGGTAATGGTTGATTCTGCATGAACTCGTCAAAGTAAAGCGATCAGAGCTCATGACTTGATAGCGGTTCTCTATCCTAATATTACTAGGTAACAACTAAGCGTCGCTACCAAAGGTATGCTTTTCTAATAAGCCTTTCAACTCTGACAGACGTCCATGAAAAAAGTGCCCTGCGCCCTCTACAACGCTGACAGCAATTCCTAATCGCTCCGCAAATGCTTGCATATTATCAGGGTCAATCACTTCATCAGCATTGCCATAAATCTCAAAAGTTTTATCGGCTGGCAAGCTTATATCACTGCTGTTATTTTTTTCAACGGATGGAGCAATAAGGGCGATTTTAGTAATCTCAAAATCGCCTAGCCCCCAAATATGAGGGGCTTCAAGTACCTGCTCAGCCACCCGTGCTGTCACATAACCGCCAAAAGAAAAACCACCCAACCATAACTTGCGCGCATTGGTTTGCTCTGCAATCCATTGTAGCACGGTCATTGCATCTACGACTTCACCATCCGCATAATCGTGCTCGCCAGTCGACTGCCCGACACCGCGAAAGTTAAAGCGTACCACGTGCATACCATTATCACGAGCAAAGCGATACATCGTCGTTACCACTTTATTATTCATCGTGCCGTCGAATAACGGATTGGGATGACACAGTAACGCCACTGTATCGGTATTTGGATTGTTAGGATTATCTTGTTGCCAAAGCGCGTCGACTTCGAGCACGCCAGCAGGAGCAGGAATTAATGGCATAAAATTACTTATTGATTAAAAATGAATAGGTCAATTATCCTAGATATGGTTTATATTTCAAGTGATTTGCTGTGTCATAGTACCGCTTATTTTCATTTTCGCTCATCATAAGTAAACGTCGCCTATGAATATATGATGAATATGTGCGGTCTCTGCAATACCGCACACAATAACCGACTAGACACCCCAGAGCCGAATAGGGTAGATTCATCATAGTTGTTGAGCCACCTATGGACGGATACGTGCATGGCGTATCCTCAACTTTGCTGTGATATTCAACTTTATATATGACTGACAGACATTAGGAATCGTTTATGAATACTATTAATAAAACCGCTGCACTGACTGCTACTTTGGCGGCAGCACTCGCCCTAAGTGCTTGCCAAACTACGCCTTCATCACCAGTTATCCAGCGTGCAAACTCTATTTATGAGACGACTGGCATCGCCGATAGCAAAGTAAAAGCACAGCAAAATGCGATAGACAGCGCACAAAAGACTTGCAGAGGTAAGCAAGTTATTATCGTCGATGACAAAGTCACTTATAACGGTATTTTAGATGAAAATACCGGTCGGATGATTGGGCAAGCCAGTGCCGTCCTCGGTACGATCCTTGGTACGGGCTCGCCGAACTTATCACGTGATGACGATTACGAGTATAAAATCAACTTTCGTTGCCAATAAAATAATTATTATTTCATAAAGCACTTATTTGGCGGCTCGTTATTTAATAAAGTATCTTGTTATTTAACAAAGTATTTAGCGAACCAATCAGCGATAAGAATATATTAGTCGCTGACTGGTTGGCTTCTCTTTTGTGTGCTCGCTTTTGGGGTAAACTATCCTTTCTGATTTTTTATGACTCTTATTCTATAAACAGCTCGTTTTTAAGCTCCCTCACTTTTGGTCTATTATTATGCGCAAACCCAACCTGTCAAATATGAAACCAGCTAAGGTATTAGCGCCTGCTAAAGATTTAGCGACCTTGGAAGCCGAGTTAGCTGAGCAAGAAAACAATATAGAAGTCAATTTAGAAGATACCGTTCTGCGGTTGAGTGACTATTTATCAGCCGTTGATATGGTTATCAAACAGACCTTTAACCACCGTGTATGGGTAAAAGCAGAGATTCGCAATCTATCTAGTAAAGGCGGGCATTATTACTTTGAATTGGCAGAAAAAGATGACGGTAAGGTCATTGCTAGTTGCCGCGGCAATCTTTGGCGCTTTAAAGCAGCACGCGTCTTAGCAAAATTTGAGCGCGCAACTGGCATGCCCCTTGATCGTGATTTGACAGTATTGCTCAAAGTATCCGCAGGCTTCCATGCGCAATATGGCTTCTCTCTCACTATTGAAGATATTGACCCTAGCTACACGTTAGGCGACTTGGCGCGGCAGTATGCAGAGATGGTCGACCGCTTGACGGGAGAAGGCTTATTAAACCTGAATCAACAGCTGCCTGTTCCATTTGATATTGAGCATGTGCTGGTCATTGCCCCTGAAAAAGCCGCTGGATTAGGCGATTTTCAAGCCGACGCTGATCGCTTAGCGCGCACAGGTGCCTGTCATTTCCATTATCATAATGCGACCTTTCAGGGTAATCATGCGCCAAGCGAGATCCGCCAAGCAATCGTTAACGCCCAGCAGTTTTTTGATACTTATAAGCACCTGCCAGACTTATTAGTCATTATTCGTGGCGGCGGTGCGGTCGGTGATTTAGCCTATCTAAATGATTATGAATTGGCAGCATTGGTTGCCGAGCAGCCTATCCCTGTCTGGGTTGGCATTGGTCACGAGCGTGATAAAGTGATCTTAGATGAAGTCGCGCATACTAGCTTTGATACCCCATCAAAGGTGATTGCCGCTATCATGACGCATTTAGCCCAGCTCGTCACTCAAACGCTGCAATACCAAGCGCAAATAAAACAAGCTGCTCAGCGTCAATTAAGCACCGCTGCACAACAAACGACACGCCAGTTGAGCCAAATACAATCACAAACAATTGGTCAATTAACCGCTCTGCAAAAAGACAGTGATTATGCGTGGCGTAGTATTCAGCAAAGCGCTCAGCGCCAAGTCAAGCAAGCCGCCAGACTCACCAGCGAGCTACGCACACAGACTCAAGCGGCTGCCTATCAGCAGTTAACAGTGGCTGCTAGCGCCAGTCAAAATAACCAAAAAACGATTATGCATTCCGCACAGCAGCAGTTAATACAAGCACAGCGTGATAGCGAACATCTGCGTGATATTGTGCTCCTGCACCGTCCTTCTCGGGTGCTCAAGCAAGGCTATACCATGCTTACTGATGCAAAAGACAAGCAAATACTGACCAGCGGTACGCAGCTCCATCCAGAACAAACGGTGCACATTCTCTTAAAACGGTAAAGCAAAAGCACAGATTATTGACGTAAATATTAATAAATAAGAAGTACAACCTACCGTCGATTCAACTTAATCAAAGACTTTATTTTAAAATTAGGAAACCTTATGACAACCCCTACTCGCAAACGCAAAAAAGCCGCCCCAAAAACCTTTAAAGCGGCTTATGATATTCTAAAAACCAATGCCGCTGAATTACAGCAACAAGATGAGCCAGATATTGATACTGATGACGACTGTTGAAGAGTCGATTGCTGCTTATCGCGTTTGCGAAACCCGTATCAATGCGGTACAGCAAGCACTAGATGCCGCTTTTGCTGAAGAAGAAGATAAAACAGAGAATAGCGACAGTTAAGTTAAGTCAATTCTATTCAGGCTCGTCGACTTCAAATACTTGGCGCAAATAGGCAAGATACGTGTCGTTATTAATCATGGTCTTGCCTGGACTGTCTGACAGTTTAGCGACTGGCTGCCCATTGCATTCCACCAATTTTAAGACAATATTTATCGGGGTGATACCCATATCATTGGTGAGGTTGGTACCAATACCAAAGCTGGTCTTTATTTGACCTTTAAAATACTGATGTAAATCCCAAGCTTTATCCAAATCTAAGCCATCACTAAAGGTTAAAATCTTGGTTCTTGGGTCTATTTTAAGATTTTTATAATGAGCAATCGCCTTATCACCCCAGATATACGGGTCACCGCTATCGTGACGTAAACCATCAAACAGCTTAGCGAAATACAAATCAAAGTCACGTAAAAACGCATCCATCCCAACGACATCGGTCAGCGCAATACCCAAATCGCCTCGATACTCATGCACCCACGCTTCAAGCGCCGCTTTTTGTGAATCACGTAAACGCACATCCAAAGCCTGAAATGCCTGCATAAATTCATGTGCCATCGTACCGATTGGCGTCATTCCCAGCTTTTTTGCTAAATACACGTTGGAAGTACCGCTCACTATTTTTGGTTCCGCTTTATGCAAAGTCTCAACCACATGGGCTTGCCAAGCTTTGCTAAAACGTCTACGAGTACCAAAATCAGCGATAATTAATGGCGGGGTATTAGCATCACATTTTGCCTGCTCTGTCGCATATTGATGCAACAATGTGACTTTTTCATCCAATCTGCGCTGCCCTTCTTCAATCACACTGGCATTCGATAGCGCATCAAAATACAGCTCATTAACGATGGCGAGTACAAACACTTCAAAGAACATCGCTTGAATCATCGGTCCTTCGATATCGATAAATAAGCGACCTTTATCATCCGTACTGACGGTAATAAAACGACGTTTCAACTTAAACAATTCTAGATAGTCAACGAAGTCTGAGCGCATAAAGCGCAAACCACGTAAGTACTCTAGTTCATCCTCTAAAAATCGTAATTCACATAAAGTCTAACTGCTGCTCTAGATCATCTTTAATATCAGCCAATGGATACAGCGTGTCTTTATTATTACGGCAGCGAAAGCGATACACACCATGTGTCTGTGGAAACTGATGCAGCATGGCTTGCAGCATCGTAAATTTATATAAATCATTATCGAGTAAAGAGGTAATAATAGGTTCGAAAGGTTTAGAGGTATGAGTAACGGTCATGTTACAGCCTTAAATACAAAAATGAAAAGCCGCCAAACAAATCCAGCGACGAAATAGGTATACATAACTTTGACTTCCTCCCCGCCCTCAAAGGAGGGGGATTCCTACTAAAGACGGCCAAGCCCGACCGCGAGAATGTTTTTTGCTCCATTAACATCTCTGTTATGGGTCGTTTTACAAGAACGACAAAACCATACTCTTATACCAAGCGCTGATCTACCTTTCGGACTGTCTTGGCGAGAGCCGCAACACGAGCAGGTTTGGGTGGTGTACGCTTCATTCACTTCGATATAGTGGCAACCTGCGTTCGCGCATTTATAATCCAGTTGCCGCTTAATTTCAAACCAACCTGCGTCATAGACGGATTTGGCAAGTTTGCCCTTAGTGAATGATGTTGATTTTATTTTACCAACAACAATTAGGCTGTTGGCTTTGACAAGCTTTGATGTGAATTTATGAATAAGGTCTTGACGGGTATTTTTAATCTTGGCGTGAATGGCCTTGACCCGCTTTTTATTCTTAGCTCTTTGAGCAATGGCCAGTTTTTCAGCATATTGATGAGTGACTTTGGTTTGTAGTTTGTCGCCATCACTACTGACTGCTGAATCTTTGCAACCTAAATCGATACCGACTTGACCAGTGCCACACGCTGTTTTTGGAAATTCTTTAACCGTCACACAGACGTACCAGTGACCGCGATGGTCCTGTACCAATTCGCAAGTATTGATGGTGTAGAGCGCTAAGTTATAGCTGTCCCATAGGTCAATAGTGAGTTTTTTACCTTTAGCTAAGCTGAATTGCAGGGTGCTTTTTAGACACTTTTTACCACTTTGGCGGGTGCTGATATGCTTAATAGCGGTCTTTTTAAACGGAATCCAACCAAGAGAACTACGTTTGGCTTTAGGATTATTGGTGCGCCAGTTGAGTTTGGCTTTTTTAAACTGTTTACGAGCCTTGGCATGGGTTTCGGTCACTGCTTGTAAGGTTTGGCTGTGTAGGTTTAGATATTCACCCGCACCTTTGGTGTAGCCAAATCATAAGCCGAAAAGAATTGACCAGTACGCTTGAGGTGTTTAAAACTTAGCTCATTGACGTAATTCCAGACAAAGTTAACCGACCCCGCTAAGATATTTAGCTGAGTGGCATGTTTGTCTTTGATGCGTAGTTTGAGCGTTTTCATGGGGTAATTATGATCTCAATGTATTTGGTTATCAAGGTATGTTCAATCTTAGGTGACAACGGTTGACGCCTGATATCCACGCCCTAGAAGGACGTGGTTTTACGGCGCTAGATGATAAAAGTATTAATAATAGAAAACGCTCAGCTTTTGAGTATAACGAAGTTTGGTTGGTTTTTCATAATTCAACGGCTATAACAGCAAAAATACAACGATAATAAAACGAACCATCATGCTGTGATAGTAATTATGCTCAAGGCATCAATCATAAAAAAGACGCTAAGAATTATCTTAACGTCTCTATATAAAGTCGATTATCAGTATTAATAATTAAGGTTTTGCAGGCTTAACCAACTTCACTAATGGCGCATAGCCTGACTGCGGCATCACATCGACTGGAATAAACTGTAGCGCCCCGCCATTGATACAATAGCGCAGCCCGCCACGATCTTTTGGCCCATCAGGGAATACATGACCCAGATGTGAGTCTGCTACTCGCGAGCGAACTTCAGTGCGTACCATATTAAAAGCGGTGTCTTCATGCTGGGTAATGACTTGCATGTCAATCGGCTTGGTAAAGCTTGGCCAACCACAGCCAGATTGGTATTTATCAGTTGATAAAAATAAAGGCTCACCGCTCACCACATCGACAACATAGATACCCGGCGCAAATAAATTATCATATTCATGGCTAAAGGCGCGCTCAGTACCGGCATCTTGCGTGATATTGTATTGTGCTTTGGTCAAGGTGTTTTTGAGCGCGCCTTTATCAAATCCTGCGTAACGCTTAGGATTTAAAGTCTCAGCAACGGTACTTACAGGTGCAAGCTTGGTACGCGCAGTACCTTCTGGTTTATCATCGGCAAGGCTTAAATCAACATGACAATAGCCGTTTGGATTTTTTGCCAGATAATCCTGATGGTACATTTCAGCTAAGTAGAAATTGTCTAGCGGCTCATTTTCTACTACAATTTTTTGTTTATACTGGCTTTGCACACGTTGGAGGGCAGCATCAATCACTGCTTTATCTTCTTTATCGGTGTAATAAACGCCTGAGCGGTACTGCACACCGTGATCATTGCCTTGTTTGTTGAGGCTGGTTGGATCTATCACGCGGAAGTAGTATTTTAAGATAGTATCAAGGTCTGTTTTATCCGCATCGTAAGTGACTTTGACGGCTTCGGCATGACCTGAACCACGAATCACTTGCTCGTAACTTGGATTGGCGGTATCACCGTTGGCATAGCCTGATACAGCGTCGACCACACCCTCGACGCGCTCCATGTAAGCTTCTACGCCCCAAAAGCAGCCGCCCGCCAAGTAGATTGAGCGCGTATTAATCGCTTTGCCTTTATCGTTATAATAAACGCCCTCTTTTTGTTTGATGGTTTCAATCTTGCTGTTGTTGTCTAAGGTTTGCGCGTTTGCTGGTTTAGCACTCCCTGCTTTAAGCTCAGCAAAATCATTATTGGCATTTTCAGCAAGGGCATAGGCTTGCTCTGCCGATATATTGCCTTTCACCAAATGCACCAAGTTGCCGCTTTTATCGAGTATCGCCCAGCTTGGATAAACTTGCACACCAAGTTTATTAATCAGCTCGCCTGAAGCGTCAGACAATACTGGTAGCTTTGGATAGTCTGCTTGGACGCCTGCATACCAAGTGCTAAAGTCGCTATCGGCTTTTTCGTTTAGATGACCGGGACTGACAACAGTCACGACATTTAAATCAGCGAACTTGGGATCGGTGCGCCATTCTTCGGTTTCTGCCAACGTACCCAAACATAATGGGCACCAGCTTGCCCAAATTTAATCAATGTCGGTTTATTAGGGTCAATGACTGCTGCCCGTGTCACCTAAGCCTTTTGTCAATTGCGGCAGCGCTCGCATTTGTCCAAGCATATCGGAAGGCAGCATGTCACGTGAGCTAGTCACTCCACTGTTTTGCTTGGCTGATTTAGTCGTGCTACTTGCATTGCTCTCCGCACTACTCATTTGTCCACAAGCGACCAATATGCCAGCACTCAGTACTGTCGTGACACCAACGGCACTAATGTTTTTTAGCCAACGTGATGAATCACATGGTGAGTCTGTCGCTAACTTATTAGTATGACTATGATCATTATGGCGAATTTTCTTATGCGGCATGCGAGGTCCTTTTTACGAAGTCTTACGATCATAAACTGAGTTTTTATGCTCGCTCATGATCTTCTTACGTAATCAATGAGAGTGGATAAATCAAGATTTTAGCAAAGCTAATACACTATTAGAGTATCTTAATAGTATACATCGATGATGGAGTTTACTTTAATAGTAACTAAGGGGTTGCTACACTTTTTTAACACCAGTGTAAGAATATGATATAGACAGAAATCTATCATTTTGCAGGTGTAATTTATAAAACAGCATTTAAAAAAACGTCGTATTATTTTTAAATTAAATTTTGGCACGCATAAATTGCGCCACATACTCATCAGCTGGGTTGTGGCGTAATTCACTGGGTGTATCCGTTTGTACCAAACGCCCGCCATTTAAAATACTAATCCGCTGACCGACCTTAATCGCTTCATCGATCATGAGTGATAAAGACGATGGTTTTGTTTAGCCGTGCTTGTAGCTCAAGTAGTTGGTCTTGTAATTGGGCACGAATAAGGGGATCAAGGGCAGAGAAAGCCTCGTCCATCAGCAATATTTGATTGTCGGTTGCTAAGGCACGCGCAAGCCCTACTCGCTGCTGCATCCCTCCTGACAGCTCATCAGGGTAACTTTTCTCCAAATTTGCTAGCCCAACTTCATTAAGCCAATGCCGAGCAACCTCGTGGCGTTCTTTGATACTCATTTTTCGCACTCGCAAGCCGTAAGCGACGTTTTGCAGCACCGTCATATGTGGCACCAAACCAAAATGCTGAAAAACCATACTGAGTGTCTGCTGGCGATAATGCTGTAGCGCTTTATCATTTAGCTCTAAAATATTAATAGCAGACGATGATCTTCCATTTTCTAATACATCAGCAGAGGGTTTGGCATTAGTGGAGGGCTTAGCAATAGTAGACGGCTTAGCATTAATAGAAGTATCAACCCATATTTTACCGCTGGTTGGGTCAATCAAACGATTGATATGGCGTATCAAGGTTGATTTTCCTGAACCTGACAAGCCCATAATACAATGCAGCTCACCTGCTTTAACGCTTAAATTGATGTCATAAAGCCCGACCGAATAGCCTGTTTGTTCCTTTACCTGAATACTATCCATACCTTCTGCTAGTAATGCCAATGCAGACTTTGCTTGCGAGCTATTGGCATTATAAATCTTGCTGATATTTTCCAATTGAATATGATTCATGATGGCTCTCATTTTTATTTTTCTAGTTATCATTATGATTAGGGCGTGTTGAACATTCGACCAGGGCACTGATAATTAACCAATGGGATGCCTGCCAGCATCGATGGTTTTTTGCCGAGCACGCTTGCCTTGACCGAACGCTTGGGTGATACGGTCAATGATAATGGCAACGATGACAATCGCCGTACCTGCTTGCAAGCCCTGACCGATATTAAGCGTTTGAATCGATTGCAACACATCTTCACCAAGCCCCGGTGCGCCAATCATAGACGCGAGCACCACCATAGAGAGCGACATCATCACCGCTTGATTCACGCCCGCCATAATACTGGGTAATGCTTGCGGCAATTTAATCCAAATGAGCAGCTGCAAGTGTGTGCTACCGAACGAGCGCCCTGCTTCGACCATCTCATGATTGACTTGGGTAATCCCCAATGTCGTCAGCCGAATCAGTGGTGGCAAGGCATAAATAATAGTGGCAAATAACGCAGGCACTTTGCCAATCCCAAATAACATTAATACGGGTATCAAATAGACAAAACTTGGCATGGTCTGCATCACATCCAGTATTGGCGTCACAACCTTCGAAGAATTTTACTGCCCGACATAGCAATGCCTATAGGAATACCAATCACGACGGTCACCAACACTGATACGATGAGCAGTGCCAAGGTATCAATCAATGCGCCCCATAGTCCAAATGCACCAATGAGAAAAAGTCCTGCGCCGCATGCCAGTGCAAACCAGATTTTACGGACACCAAACCATGCCAATACGCTCACAAGCGCAATGATAAGCCAAGGCGGCATAGTGGTTAATAGACGCTCAATCGGTAGCAATAGATAGGTTAACGCCATGGTACTGACAGTACGAAACACATCGCCATAATTTTGGACAACGCTTGCTAATGTATTATTAAGCGGCGTCTCAAGTGACCAAGAAGGAAAGCTCGATAATGAGGTCGCTCGATTAGTGCTAGAGACGGTTGCATCTGAAGTGATAGCCTCGCCCGTTAAGCTGATGCCTAGCTTAGCCGCAAGGTTACTGGCTGCTTCATCAGACAACCATGCTTGCCAGACGCTCGGATATTTACGCAAAAATGCTAGTGCTTGCTCATCGCCACTGCGTTTATTTTCACTCATCTCCAAGATAGCACCATTGAGCTCATCGGAGCTAAACTGAACTTTTTTAAAGACATCAGCAAGCTCTGGATTGGATTCAATAAAGGGGGTAGATACTGCGATACCTAAAGGTGAGACAGGGAAGCCAGACACACAATCGGCGGTGCCATCCGCTCGTAACAAATCTTGCCAACAAGCGTCATCATGGGCAGGGAACTCTAATGGCGCAAAGTCATATTTTGCCATCAAGCCCGTAGGCTGCCAGTAATAAAACAGTAGTGGCTTATGTTGCTCAAAAGCAGAGGCAATCTCAGCGTCGAGCGCTGCCCCAGTGCCGGGATGGGCATTATTAAAGATACTGTCCAAACCTGTATTCTTCAGCAAGCGAGTATTGAAAATCTCACACGTCCAACCAGACGGACAATTCATAAAGCGTGATTTGCTAGGGTCTTCAGGATCTTTAAACAGCTCAGCATATTTAGGCAAATCTTGATAACTGCGTAGACCTGGGTTTTCTTCTAATACATATTTGGGTACATACCAACCTTGAGTTGCGCCGCCTTTGAGCGTATCACCGATGACTGCCACTTTATTCTGCTCGATGGCTTGTTCCATGATTGGCGAGCGTCCAACCCACTGCTCCCCAATCACTTGAATGTCGTTTTGTGACAATGCCGTTTCGAGTGCAGGACCAGCACCCGGCACCTCTTCAATTGTACAATCATAGCCATTTTCAGCGATGTACTTAAGCACCCCAGAGATAAACTGACCGCTCTCCCATGTCAGAGCGCCAAATTTGATTGGTGATTCGCAGGCTGCTGATGCCGATACTGGCAGTAACAACGCACTCATGCATAGTAAACTTAACGCAATCCATTGGCGCATAAGATGTCCTATTTATAATTTTTATTATGGAAATGAACGCCCAAGTCAATAACATTATTGCTTTACGCCAAGCGTGTACTGCTTGTGACTCATTCAGTCGTTGAAGACTAGGCAACGTCTTCATCTAAAACTAATACTACTATCGTTTAGGCTTACTACAAAGTGTAGCGATTTATAGACAAGATGACAAATGCTCATTAATTTTTTATCGCTTACTTTTATACAAAAAAATAGCACCTATTGAGATAGATGCTATTTTTTAATGTTGCTTGTATGATTGCTCACAATGATTAAGTATTTTTGTTTACTTGAAAGAAAGCTATGTCAACTTTGCTCGCTTTAGCATTTGTTATTTTAAAAACATTGCCATGGCTTTTTAAACAACCCGCCATAAGGTGGCAACAACAAATTCAACCCATTCAACTTGGATTGTACAAATACTGGTTTCATATGGCTAAGACGCTCGAATCCCGCTTTACCATGGTAAGCCCCCGTTCCTGAGTCACCAACCCCGCCAAACGGTAAATCATGCTGGGCAACATGTATCAGCACTTCATTAATACATAGGCCACCAGAGACCGTATTGTTACGTACTTTCTCTAGGGCGTTATAGTTATCACCAAAAACGTATAACGCCAGTGGGCGTGGTCGCTCGTTGACAAAATGTATGGCATCATCAGCGTATCGTAATGCATCAATGGCAAAATCGGCGCAAAAATCTCGTCCTGCATCACATCACTATCAGGGGCAGGCTCACTCACGATGACAGGCGGCATTAGACGCGTTTCGATATTAGACTCAGCATCAGTAAGCTTATGGATCCCATCGCTCGATAATGCATCTAGATAGCCTTTGACACGCTTAAATTGCTCGCCATTGATAATACGTGAGTAATCTGGATTGGTCTCAATATTTGGATAGTGCTTTTCCATCCACTCTTTTGCTAAACGGATAAACTCTTCATGATATTGGCGCTGAATCAGTACATAATCAGGGGCGATACAAGTCTGACCCGCATTTAGTGTTTTGCCCATCATCACACGATTGACAGCGTTTTCTAAGTTTGCACCCTCTAACACGACGACGACGGTGATTTACCGCCCAGCTCGAGCGTGACGGGTGTTAAGTTAGGAGCCGCCGCCGCCATAACTTTTTTGCCCACAGCTGTAGAGCCCGTATAAAGCAGATGATCAAAAGGCAGCTCACTAAAAGCAACCGCAATGTCTACCTCACCCAATACGACACAAATCATGTCTGGTGAAAAATAACGAGCAATCGCACTGGCAAATGCTTGGGCGAACTGCGGTGCCGCTTCACTCATCTTGATCATAACTCTGTTGCCAGCAGTGAGTGCATCAATCATCGGTCCTACTGCTAAAAATAGCGGATAGTTCCAAGGCACCATGATACCAACCACGCCCAATGGCTGAGGCTGGATTTCATTATGAGCTGGCATATACAGCGCTGAAATAGAAGCCCGCTGAACTTTCATCCATTTTTTACCGTGCTTTTTGGCATGACTGATACCAGTAAAGCTAGGAAACAACTCAGCGAACTGGGTCTCTGATTCGCTACGATAACCAAAGTCGGCACTGATCGCTTTGGCGAAACTGGCTTGGTTATCGCTAAGCATAACCTCTAGACTGTCTAGTTGGGTTTCACGGGTGGCCCAGTCATTGATTGGCTGCGTGCGACTGAGTGTTTGTAAGCGTGAAAATTGCGCTCGCATCTCATCAACCGTATTAGCAATACTAGGCGATTTTGGCACTGGTTGCTGCAACATATCCGTGTCGATTGAGGTCTGCTCATTCATGTTTTGATTATTATCTGTCATTTATCTTCCTTGTCATCTGCGTTGGAGTCAATATATTATATTGGGTTAGAGACTCTGTATTTCTAGGGCTTGTCCTCATTTTAAAAATGGTGATAAACATGAGATAAATTGCCGTCAAACAAGGAAAGTAGCGCAAATAATATCGAGATATTAAGAAGCTATTTGACGATGTTTGGCAAAATTTAGCCCATTTAGAAAGCAATCGATTGAATTGAGGACACGCCCTAATCAGCGGGTTACATTGATGGTCACCCCTGAATATAAGTAATGCGATTCCATTCATTGCACTTTAATGTAGCGCATCAACGAATCAATGAACAGCACATTAAGTTGACTACTGCGTCTGTATGAAATAAGTGTCTAGAAACACGCATCACAATGCTAGAAATTTCATATTAAGCAATGAGAAATTTTGCTTATTATGGCTACTCCGTTAGGGCATTTATCAGTGTTTTGATTGTTGAATTTTACAGCGTAACCAGAGATAATCTTGGGTGCCAATCGCAAAAACTGCTACACTCACTATCGATATCACGACTGAATATCAGTGATACACCTCTTCGAACCAGACCACAATAAGACTGCGACTCTCATGCAAAACACCACGCAACAGCTTAATGACACACTGATCAGCAAATCTCTAAAACAGCCGATTACGTTCCCACTCTCGATGGGATGCTAGCACGTACACTTGCGCGTATTGACTTAAAAAAACAGCAAGGACTGCGCACACCTGACGAGTTATGGATTGTCGATCACAATGATGTCTATACTTTAGGGCAAGCAGGTAAAGAAGAGCACATCTTGCAACGTACCAATACGCCTATTATAAAAACGGATCGCGGCGGTCAAGTGACATGGCATGGTCACGGGCAGCTGGTTATTTATTGGTTGTTCGATTTGAATAGCTTGGGCTGGAGTGTGCGCAACTTGGTCTCGCATGCCGAGCAAGCAATCGAAGACGTCATTAATGACTGCTTGCAAAATGCTTCATCAGACACGACAGCCATTAGCGCCCATGCGCGCCGTGATGCACCCGGTGTTTATCTATATGCTGATACATCTTTAGCGGATGACAGTGACAATACCGATACACTAGCCAACAGTACCTCCATCGATGATAAAATGATGCTTGGAAAAATGGCATCGTTAGGCTTCAAAATTAAACATGGATTTAGCTATCACGGTATCGCGCTTAATTTAAATTGTGAATTGTCCGCATTTAATGCGATTAATCCGTGCGGCTATGCGGGGATGCAAATGTTACGGTTATCCGACTTTGTGGCTATGCAAAAAGAGTCAGATGAACAAACTGGCGAAGCCTTAAGCTATGCGCAAGTGACCCAAAAACTTATTGATAACATTGCTAAGCGTCATGCTGGACTCATTGAGCTACGCGCACTCGCACCCAAGTGAGGTCTTTGAGTCCGTTTTTGCATAATCTTTTTTGCATAATATCGTGCACGCTTAGACTTAAGCATTGTGAGAAAATTTGAGTCAAACTTGTTATAATCGCAGGCGGCACATATTGGGCACAGTGATAATATCGCAGTGCCGCGACGTTATTCTTTTATCATCACTTATTCAAGCACTTAAAACAAAAGCAAATTGGAGTACTTTATGGCAGATTTTAACAAAATTTTGGACGCAGGCGATGTAGATGGCGGCATTATCAACGTAGTAGTAGAAATCCCAGCTGGTAGCAGCCATAAAATTGAGTGGAATCGTGAACTGGCGGTATTTGAGCTTGATCGTATTGATCCACAGATTTTTGCCAAGCCTTGTAACTATGGTTTTATCCCGCAAACACTTGACGAAGATGGTGATGAGCTTGATGTATTATTGCTGACTGAGCAGCCGCTACCAACTGGTATTTTCCTAAAAGCCAAAGTCATTGGTGTGATGAAGTTCGTTGATGATGGCGAAGTCGATGACAAGATCGTCGTCGTACCTGCTGATGACCGTGATACAGGCAATGCTTATAACAGCCTAGCGGATCTACCAAAGCAGCTAATCAACCAGTTAGAGTTCCATTTCAGCCACTAAAGATCTGAAAAAACCAGGCACTACGGTCGTTGAATCTTGGGGCGATGTTGCAGAAGCCAAAGAAGTCATCAAAGAGTCTATCCAACGCTGGAAAGACCTATAGACCATCAAAAATTGGTAGAAATACTAATAAAGGATAGCTATTAAAATGCCGCAGTCATTATCGTGATTGCGGTATTTTTTGATTGAATATTATTGCTGTAAAATGGTTATAATAATCAACACTATCGATGCCTATTTTTCATATCGCCATAAGGACAGTCATGTTTAACCCCGACCCTAGCTCAAAACCAGTCAACCCAAAGCTGCCAAGAGACGTCATCATGATGATCGAAAAAAACAATTTAGTGATGGCGATCAAGACTTTGGCGGCAGATGAAGACATTAGTATGGATGACGCCAAGAATAGGATTGATGCCTATGAGACACAACTAAAGGTAAAGCAGCAGCAAAAACTCAACACTATCGCCAGCAAGCAAGGCATTCCTAATCATGCTATTAGCTTTGATAGAGAGCAAGGTGCTGAGGATGAAGCTGGACAGCTGATAAAAAATCGCGTCAAAACGACTAAGCAAAGTCGAGGATTCAAGAGCCTACAAAATGGTGTGGACAGCCAGCTTAATGATTTAGGCTATAAAAAACCGCTGATACCCTATTGGCTGAAACGGCTATTGGTGATTGCCATCATTATGGCTGGATTATTTTGGATATTATGGCGAGTATTTGGTTAAATAGGACAGGATATCGTCGTGTTAATTTTTTATAGTCTGTTATAAGTGGTTCTGTTATATCAGTCTGTTTTAAGTAGTCTACTAATACGCATGAGGGCTGAAATAACTGGTTTCTTTGAGGTATAGCCTTTTCTAATATCTCTATTACTTTAAATATGAACAAAGGACATCAAGATGAATAAGGAACTACCGAATGATAATACTGGAAATGCATTGCAAAGATTAAAAGATGATGGAACAGATTTGACAAAAATGATCGAAATAGATTTTTTTATCTCAGTACCATCTGAGAGTTTTGGAATCTTAGTAGTAGAAAAAATTAAGGAAGCTTTACCAAATACTACTTTCAGCATTGAAGAGGAAGAAGATGATTTTACATGCTATTGTAAAATATCCATGATTCCTAACTATTATGATGTAGTAGAAACTGAATCATTACTGAATGCTATAGCAGAGCCGTATGGTGGTTATATAGATGGTTTTGGATCTTTTGGTAATTAAATCAAAAACCAACCTTTGAGTTATATTGAACAAACTGTAGAGATAAACCTTATAGATTTTAATCAAACAGCTCAGTAGTCATAACCTATACTGTAAATTTCATAGTCATGAAAGTCATATCTAAAACTAGTAGTTCGACTCCTGTATAGCGCACCGATCACAGATAGAATATATATGGTAAGTACACCATGAAGTATACTGCGACTTTCAGTGGGCAAAACCATTGATACTATTAGCTTACAGCCGAGTGTTCAAGTCCTCACTAGGAAACCATAGCCTTAATTTTTTCTGAAAGTATTCTTTTAGACACATGTTTTTTTAGACTGAAATATGCATAAAAAACAGATGAGATTACATGTAATTTACTTTATTTATTCTGTTCAAGATCTTTTAGTATGGCACAATCGGCGTTTGCATCACCTGAGCAATGATCAGCTGAAATCTGTAGTGAGCTCACCATATCTTGCAATTGAGCTATTTTTTGGTTCAAAGTTGCGATATGTTGCAGTGTCAATTGTTTAACATCAGCACTCTGCCGATCTGTATTTTTCCGCAAATCAAGCAACTCTTTCATCTGTTTGGACGAAAAACCTAAATCACGAGCCTGTCTTAAAAAGCATAAGTCTTTTATATCTTGTTAGAATAGATTCGATATCCTGAATTTGAGCGTTTTGCGGCATCAAGTAACCCAATCTGTTCATAATAGCGGATCATTTTGGGAGAGATTCCTGATTGCTCTGACGCTTGACCGATATTCATAACTTTCCTCCTGATAAAAAGGGTTAAAGCCAAACGGGTACTTTAACCCTATATTAACAGTTCTACGCTTTAATCACGGGCACCTGAAAGTACTTTAAGCGTAAGGCATTACCTAGTACAAAAACAGAGGATAGCGCCATTGCGCCTGCTGCAAAAATAGGTGACAAAAAATTCCAAATGCTGGATATAAAACCCCTGCGGCAATTGGAATTAAAGCAATGTTATAGAAAAATGCCCAAAATAGATTTTGTCGAATATTTTTGATGGTAGCCTGACTTAAAGCAATCGCATTAGGAACCCCTTGTAAACTACCTGACATTAACACTACATCTGCGGCTTCAATTGCCACATCTGTCCCTGTGCCAATTGCCAGTCCGACATCAGCTTGAGCAAGAGCGGGTGCATCATTAATACCATCACCAACAAAAGCCACTCGTCCATATTGTTGTTGCAGTTGACGTATTGCATCTACTTTTCCATCAGGCAACACTTCTGCGATCACTTGATCAATATGTAATTTTGCTGCAATAGCTTGCGCAGTATGCCGATTGTCCCCTGTAATCATTGCTACTTTTAAGCCCAGTTGATGTAAACCTGCAATCGCGGCATAAGTGGTGTCTTTAATGGGATCTGCAACGGCAATAATAGCAACCAATTTCTGATCAATCGCGACATATATGGGGGTTTTAGCTTCTTGTCCTAAGTGCGCGGCTTCGTCTTTAAAGGGAGTAACATCAAGTCCTAATTGCTGCATATAACGATCAGCACCAATATGAACGGCTTGACCTTCAACTCCTGCTTTGATTCCAAATCCCGTCACAGAGTCAAAAGTGGTAATCGGCAATAAGCTAATATTCTGTTGCTCTGCGGCCTGAACAATGGCTAAGGCAATGGGATGTTCAGATTTTGCTTCAACCGATGCCACAATACGCAAGACTTGCTCACGTTCGAACCCTGGTTGGACATAAAAATCTGTTAAGGTTGGTTTGCCTTCAGTCAATGTGCCAGTTTTATCGACAGCAATGACTTTTACTTCCTGTAAAGCTTGTAACGCTTCACCTTTGCGGAATAAGACGCCCATTTCTGCGCCGCGACCTGTACCAACCATTATGGATGTAGGGGTTGCCAATCCCATTGCACAGGGACAAGCAATGATTAGGACGGCAACGGCGTTGACGAGACTAAACGTCAACGCAGGGTCAGGACCAAAGATAAACCAGACTATAAAAGTGAGCATTGCTAAGAGCATGACCATGGGGACAAACCACATAGTGACTTTATCAACCAATGCCTGAATCGGTAATTTAGACCCTTGAGCCTGTTCAACCATGCGAATGATTTGTGCCAATACCGACGATTCTCCGATAGCAGTCACCCGAAAATTTAAGGTTCCATTCTGATTGACTGTTCCTCCGACCACTTGATCACCGACTTGTTTTTTGACAGGAACGGGTTCACCTGTAATCATGGATTCATCAATATAACTTTGACCTTCAATTACTTCACCATCGACTGGAACACGCTCACCGGGACGAATCTCAACAATCGTTTCTGTGGTCACCTCTGCAATCGGTACTTCAGTCACTTGCCCATTGTGGTGAACACGTGCTGTTTTGCTTGCATACCCACTAGATGTTGAATGGCTTGAGAGGTACGCCCTTTGGCTTTTGCCTCGAAATAACGCCCTAATAAAATTAAGCTCACAATCACAGCCGCCGCTTCGTAATACACATTCACAGTACCCTCAGGTAGAACTTGTGGAATAAATGTTGCGACTAGCGAAAAACTATAAGCCGCCAGTGTTCCAACAGCCACCAATGAATTCATATCTGGAGCCAAGCGCCATAATGCTGGAATACCTTTTTGATAAAAACGTCGGCCTGGAAAGATGAGTACCAGCGTGGTCAAAACAAATTGAATCAGCCAGCTTTGTTGCGTGCCGATATTGTCCATGACCCACATATGAAAAGCTGGAATCATATGTGACCCCATTTCTAGAATAAAAACAGGCACGGCTAGAATTAAAGAGATCATCAAATCTCGTTTCAGCTGTTGCTGCTCCGTGGCTTTTTTATCCTGTCGAACACGTGCATTCTGCTCAATCTGCTTAGCCGTGTACCCCGCTTTTTTAACGGCTTGAATCAAATCGCTGCTCTGTACTTGAGCGTTGCCTTGTACCCATGCGCGTTCAGTAGCAAGGTTGACGTTTGCTTGTTGTACGCCTTCAACTTTTTTTAAGGCTTTTTCTACCCGTCCAACGCAGGAAGCACAAGTCATACCTTCTATCGACAGCTCAATCGGCTGAGAGGCCAAGACCTTATAACCGGCTCGTTCTACGGCTTTGGTTGCTGCGATAAGATCTAAAGGTTGAGACGAGGAAATCATGGCGTTTTCAGTCGAAGATTCACCTCAGCATTTTCAACACCTTCAACTTTTTTTAATGCTTTTTCCACCCGCCCCACACAGGAAGCACAGGTCATACCTTCAATGGGTAATGTTTCATTGTAAAGATAAGACTTACTATTTTCTGAGTTCATAACATCCTCTATCATGTTCAATCTGTTATCAACAGCATAGAGGTTGACATGATGGTAAGGTCAAGCGTGTTTTTTTAAAATATGTTTGACATTACCATCAAGACAAGGCTTAAGCTTAGTGATGAAATAAAACTTATTTGGAGAAAGGCTATGAAACTATGGATTGGAAACATGAAATATGGCGGCTGTGCTCGTGGTGTGACAGCAATTATTCACGATATCGACTCAAACGCCAAGGTTGACATGGATTTAGCAGCCAAAGTGGTCAGTATTGAAACCATCGCAAGTGTTGAGCAGATGACGGCTGCTTTAGCAAAGGCTGGCTTCCCTGCACAAGTGCAATGAGTCAGTCTGATAGACGCAGTCTATACGATTAACAGAAAGGATTATGGGCTGAATCATTTTGAATTTATTGACCACGCGCGTTTGGTGATAGGTCTACTTTTACGTATGAAAAGTGGATAATGTTACCAAAATGAATACTTTATTTATGACAGGAGTTATCGGCAAGCGCATGCAATATTCCGCAGGATTCAGCCAGCGCTTCACTTGCGCATTTTTGCCGCAACGCTAGTAGATGTTGCTTTAACTGAACCAATTCTTCCATACGTGTTTCTACCGCATCGATATGCTCATCCATAGCACATTGACCTCACCGCAGTTTTCCTCAGGTTTATCTCTATACTGAAGCAGGGTTCGTACTTCATCCAAAGTCATATCGAGCGTACGGCAGTGCAGGATAAATTGTAGACGCTCAAAATGCGCCTCATTGTACAAACGATAGTTGCCTTGGCTACGCGCAGGCTCTGGTAATAACATCTCTTTCTCATAATAACGAATGGTTTCGACCGTCGCACCGGTGCGCGTGGCAAGCTCGCCAATTTTGATAAGCATGTGTATCTCCTTAAATAGTATTTTCTATTATCTAAAACAATAAAGTAACTATAAGGTTTGCTGATAAAAAATCAAACCCCTTTATCGTTAAAAGCCTTGACCCTGAAGCTACTATAGGGTTAATAATATCTTCAATAAGAGGATAAATAACTATGCAATATCATATTGAAGGTATGGACTGTGCCAGTTGTGTTGGCAAAATTGAGCGGGCGCTCATACGTATGCCAGGCGTCTCTGGTGTTCAGTTAAACTTTGCGACCCAAAAGCTAGAGCTAATCTTGGCGTCTGATGCAGCGACTGATGTTAAAGATATCGAAAAAACCATTAAGCGTCTCGGGTTCGGTATATCAGCGTTAAATGGTCAACAAGAGAAGAGTAGCACTGATGAAAGTCAATCAGCGATAGAGAATCAGCGCTGGTGGCAAACCATAAAGGGTAAGCAGGTTATTGGTACTGGGATTTTGATGAGTGCCGCATATATGTTGTCCTTAATTTTCCCTGAATATGGCGCATGGGTTTTTATTGCCGCTGTGGCTATCGGAGTCCTACCATTTGCTCGTAAAGCTTTTGCACTGGCGTTAGTAGGTTCGCCTTTTTCAATTGAAATGCTCATGTCTGTTGCGGCTATCGGCGCCCTTATCATTGGAGAGGCAGAAGAAGCTGCCGCCGTGGTTTTTATTCTCAGTTGGTGAGCTGCTAGAAAGTGTCGCAGCTGATCGTGCGCGCGCTGGCATCAGAGCGTTATCATCGCTAGTGCCAAAGACAGCTATCTTGTTAGACACGCAAGGACAACAACGTCAGGTGGCAGCGACTGCATTACAGATTAACGATAAGGTGCTTGTGCGTCCCGGTGATAGAGTTTCTGCTGATGGGGTGATTATTCAAGGAATATCTAGCCTTGATGAGTCACCTGTGACAGGAGAATCTGTTCCTGTTGCCAAAACCATAGGTGCTGAGGTCTTTGCTGGATCTATCAACGTTGATGGGGTACTACAAATACGCGTAGAAAAGACAGCAGCAGATAATACGATTGCGCGTATTATTGAACTTGTGGAGCAGGCGCAATCGTCCAAAGCACCGACTGCACGCTTTATTGAAACCTTTAGCCGTTACTATACGCCTATCGTGATGGCGATTGCAGCGCTGGTCATTATTATCCCACCTCTACTGATGGAAGCAGAATGGGGAATATGGTTATATCGCGGTTTGGCGCTATTACTGATAGCTTGTCCTTGTGCTCTTGTGCTGTCAACACCTGCCGCTATTGCCTCAGGTTTGGCGGTCGGCACGCGCCATGGACTGCTTATCAAAGGCGGTAATGTCATGGAGTTGGTTGGTCAGGTCAGCACCGTCGCTTTTGATAAAACGGGTACTTTGACTGAAGGAAAACCACGGGTAACCGATGTCATTGATTTTAAAACAGTACATGGCGATGCTGAGGGTCACGATAAACTACTGTCACTGTTTGCGAGTGTCGACTCCGTCTCTAGTCATCCGCTTGCTATCGCTATTGTGGATCATGCCAAAGCCGCTAAGGTAGTCATACCTAGATCCTCCAACGCCTTTGCGACTGCCGGTAAAGCCGTTCATGCAACGGTTGCTGGACGCTCTTTGGCCATCGGCTCACCAGTCTACGTCGCTGAGAAAGTGAGGTTGCCAGCTGAGCAGCAGATTCAAATTGAGATGCTACAAAATGATGGTAAAACGGTTTCTATTTTGTTTGATGAGCACACGAGGGAGGCGCTCGGATTGGTCGCTCTACGTGATGAGTTACGAGAAGATGCACAGCAAGCCATTGCCCAGCTCAATAAAATGAACGTGCGCTCTGTCATGCTCACAGGTGACAATAGCCGTACGGCAAAAGCACTTGCTAGTCAATTAGATATAGAGTGGCAGGCTGAGCTGTTACCTGAAGACAAGCTACGTCTACTCAGCGAGATGCAAAGCAATAGTAAAATAGCGATGATTGGTGATGGTATCAATGATGCACCCGCTTTGGCAGCGGCAGATATTGGCATTGCGATGGGCAGTGGCACGGATGTGGCTATCGAAACGGCTGATATTGCCCTATTAAAAAGCCGCGTGATGGACGTTGCTAACCTTATTGCCTTATCCCGCGCCACCATGAGAAATATCCATCAAAATGTCATATTTGCACTTGGGTTAAAAGGCATATTTCTGATAACCACTGTGCTCGGCGTGACAGGACTTTGGATTGCTGTGCTAGCGGATACTGGTGCTACGGTACTGGTGACGCTGAATGCATTGCGTTTACTGCGTTTTAAAGGAATGTCTTCCCGTTAATGACAGTTAAAGAATAAAACGGTTATGGCTACATCAGTGGCCGTTTTATTACATCCACCTCTTACCTAGAAGCAGTCAATGAGCCTACCTTTAAAAAAATCATTACCTAAACCTATCACACCTTATTCGAATTAAATCTACGTCGATACTCACTTGGTGTCAACCCAACAATGCGCTTAAATATTTTACGAAATGCACTGGCATCACTATAACCAACTTTCCACGCTATTTGCTCAACAGGAGATGACGAGAACTGTAAAAAGTCTTTTGCCTCTCCGATGCGTAATCGCTGACAATATTCTGTGGATGTCATGCCCGTCGCCTTATGAAAACGACGCAGAAAAGTACGCTCTTCTAACTGTGCGCAATCGGCTAAGGTAGATAAATCGATATCTTGTGCATTGGTTCTTTGTAGCCAATGCTGCACTTTTAATATGGCTGTGTCTCCATGGGTGAGGTTGGGTGAGAAAGCACTGTAATAACATTGTTCACGCCTTGAAGGGTCAATTAATAACATACGAGCGGTCTCATTCATCACCTGAGAACCAAGAAAGCGATCCACCATTCTCAATCCCAAATCCGTCCAAGCCATCGCGCCACCAGCGGTCACAATATCACCGTCTTCGATAATAATGCGATCGACATCGAGCTCCACATCAGGGAAACGCTGCTTAAAATCCTCTGCATAACCCCAATGCGTGGTTGCCTTTCGCTTGGAGAGTAGTCCTGTTTCGCCCAATAAAAAAGCACCGGCGCAGACGACGACAGTATCACCCCTGTCGAATGCTGCTCTTTTAGCCATTCTAGCCAAGGTTCTGCCGCTTGCTTTGCAATCGGTGCTTCTAACGTGGGTGGAATGATGACGGCTGTTAATCTTCCTACGCTATCAGGATTGCTCGAAAAAGTGCGCTTAGGCTGCTGCTTAACGCCGCAAATCTCCCAGTGACTGACCTGTAAAGGCAGATCGGTTGTATCTTGACGTTTAGCGGCGAGTTTACTGGCCACCACGAATAAATCAGTCAGTCCAAGGACAGCCGCCGTTTGTGCTTTCTCATAAACGATCAAGCCAATTTCAATAGCATGTTTTTGATTCATATGTCGTTATTAACCTCTTATGTGTCGATGTAGCCACTCGTTAGTGTAGCACAGTGCTTGTAAAATATACGCCTATACAGTCACTTCCATAAACAAAGAGGCATTATCATGAACACACAAGCATTGATCGTTGTCGACATTCAAAATGAGTATTTCCCACAAGGTAACTTATCACTTGTAGGTATTAACGAAGCCGCTGATAATGCAGCTTTGGTGATTGCGTCTGCGAGAGAAAAAGGTCATACCGTCATTCATATCCGTCATGAAATGCCTGCTGACGCACCGATCTTTACGCCTGGTACCGATGGTGTAGCAATCAATGAAAAGGTAAAACCAATAGAGAATGAAGCCGTCATCACTAAGCATTACCCCAATTCGTTCCGTGAGACCAATCTGAAAGAGCTATTAGATAAAGAAGGTATCAAAGAAGTGACTGTGATTGGCGCCATGAGCCACATGTGTGTGGATGCCACAGTTCGTGCTGCAGTGGACTTTGGTTATACAACCACTACGGTTCATGATGCCTGTGCCACGCTTGATCTTGAATTTAATGGTACGAAAGTACCTGCTGTTCAGGCTCATGCCACCATCATGGCAGCGATTGAGTTTCTATATGGCGAAGTGATTGATACCCAAACTTGGATTGCCCGTTAATCCAGAGTTGTTAGCCAAACCATGATTTAGTCATGAAATAGACTCTTAAACCCTAGTCCCATTAAGAAGAATTTCCTCAATAAGGTAACTATTATGAATATCGCAAAATCACTGACCGGCACCACACTGTTAAGTGGCGTCATGTTGTTAACGGCATGTACCACCTTTGCCAGTCCAGCAGCAAATTCTAACGCGGTAAAACAGACAGCTACCAATACCGTTCAATTTCAGCAAATCCGTAATGCCACGATCAAGCTTGATTATGCTGGCACCACGTTTTTAGTGGATCCGATGCTAGCAGCTAAAAACGCTTATCCAGGTTTGATGGCACAGTAAATAGCCAAATACGCTATCCAATGGTGGATTTGCCGATGACTGTTGCCGAAGTGCTTAGGGCTGATGCCATTATCTTGACGCATCTTCATGCTGACCATTGGGATGATGCCGCACGCAACCTCGTGCCGCGTGACATGCCAATTTTTACCCAAGATGAAGCGGATACGGCAATCGTACGTAAAGATGGTTTTACCAATGTTATAGCATTAACAGAGCAAGGCTTTGTGTTTAAAGGCGTTACAATTCATAAAACCATCGGACAGCATGGTACTGATGAGATGTACAAAGTGGCACCATTAGCTGAACTACTGGGCAAAACGATGGGGATTGTATTCCAGAAACCAAACTACAAGACCGTTTATGTCGCAGGGGATACCGTTTGGAATAAGGAAGTGGAAGATGCATTCACTCGCTATAAGCCTGATGCGGTCATCCTTAATACAGGCTATGCGAAGTTAACTACCTTTGTTGATGACTCTATCATTATGGGTAAAGAGGATGTATACCGTGCGTATAAATTCTCTCCTAATGCTCAGATCGTGAGCGTGCACATGGATACGGTCAATCATGCCACCCTCACCAAGGCAGAGCTGCGCCGCTTTATCGAAGAAAAGCACTTAGACAAGCAGCGTGCGCTTGTCCCTAATGATGGTCAAACCTATAAATTCTAGTGCTTGATGGTTGGGTCTTTAAATCTTCCCTGTGTGGCAATACCCAAAGTGTGTTGCTATGCATCGTTAATACGGTAAAAATGAGATCGTTTATGAATATGCCAAATCATTCAGGTAGCGCCCCTTTCGTTCTTTCGGTGCTCGACAATGCCTTCACCGGCGTTAGTCACACGGCAGAGGACACCTTTCAAGAGATGATTGCGCTTGCGAAATTGGCTGACAAAAGAGGCTTTCAGCGGTTTTGGATGTCTGAACATCATGCCATGCCTGGTGCTTCGGTGCCTTCACCGCAGATGATGGTGGCTCGGCTTACTGGGGAAACTGAGCGAATTAGGCTTGGTGCAGGCGGCATCATGCTACCGAATCATGTGCCTTTGGTCATTGCTGAACAATTTGGCATGCTCGATGCGATGGCGCCAGGACGAATTGATCTTGGTTTGGGACGGGCACTGGGTACGGATGGTGCAACGGCTTCCGCTTTGCGTCGGCATAAGGCAGCAAACGATGAATTTCCTCAGCAAGTCGCAGAGTTGTTGGGCTTTTTAGAAAACAGTTTTCCAAAAGACCATCCTTATCATGCGGTTCATGCGGTGCCAGGCCCATGGCAAGCCGAGCAAAACCGAGTACCCCCATCGAAGACCGCTGCTGATGTTTGGATCTTAGGGTCATCGACTTACTCCGCGCATCTGGCAGCAAAGCTGGGTAGACCTTATGCATTTGCTCTACAGTTTGGCAATGCTGATGTCTTAAGTGCCATGCGCATTTACCGAGAGAATTTCCGTCCTTCAAAAATTCTAGCCAAGCCATACTGCTTAGTCAGCATTGGCGCGATTGCGGACGAAGATCCTGTAGAGGCACGTCGCCAGTCAACATCGTCTGCCATGGCAATGTTGAGAATGTTTCAGCGCAAGCCTTTTGCTTTACTGCCTCCTGATGAAGTAGCCGCTTTTCAAGGCAATATGCAAGAGCGCCAGATTATTGAACAGTATACCGATCAAACCCTGCATGGCACTGCTGCCGAGGTCGCAAAAGGTTTAGAGGATCTTCAGGAGCAGACAGGTGTCGATGAGGTAATGATGGTGGTTCAGGGCTATTCGCGCCGCGCCCAATCGCGCACTGTTGAGCTAATCGCAGATCATTATGGTATGCCAAATCACTAGATCCTGTTGGGAATAACGATATTAAAAAGTTAGCAAAGCGCTTAATGCCTAACCATTAGGCTTGATTGGGCTCGTAAGCTACCCAAATGCATTGCACCGATGTAATGACAGCGACACTCAAAAGACACTGATTCTCATCCAAATAGTAGTCCCTGTGTAGATAATGGCTTTTGAAGAAGTAGCGCATACAAGTGAAGTTAGCAACCAAGATAAGCCGTGATATAATGCCCCGATAATTGATATTTTATGAAAGGTTTACATTATGGCTCGTACAGCTAGCGCATTACACATTTTAGTAAAACACAAAGAGCAGGCTGAAGACATTATTGCCAAGCTTCAAAAAGGCGCTAAGTTCGATGTGCTGGCGAAACGACATTCAACCTGCCCATCAGGTAAAAAAGGCGGCAGCTTAGGTGAGTTTCAACAAGGCGACATGGTACCGCCATTTGACAAAATCTGCTTCAGCGGCAAACTCTTCACCCCACATTTGGTAAAAACCAAATTTGGCTGGCATGTGGTCAAAGTACTCTACAGGACATAAGCATTAGGAGCGGAGCTTTAATTATAAGCCGACTGACATATGCCTTAAACATTATCCTGACTCATACAGGATCTAACATCATGGCAATCACGATTTGAGCTGCCATGATTGACTCATTTATGACCCAAAACGACTTATGATCTAATGTCCGTGTCATATCTAAATTTGAGTTGAAGACACTTTAGTTCCCATAAAAGTGATGATGATAGACATTATAAATAGGTTTTGATCATAATAAAGCGTTAAGAACAAAAGGCTGCTACTGCCCTCTCTCCTATTTTATATCAACAATAATAATTTTTAAGGCATTAAAAAAGGACACCGCAGCGTCCTTTTTTATTCTAAATCAAGGCTCATATACAGCCTATTCTAATGATGCTCACCAGGCAGTATTCTGGCAAAAGCACGCTGAGCAAGGTTTGGCTTCTTATCGGTAGTCAGTCCAGCGCGGGTGCTTGGAAAAATACGATAACCCATCGACTGAATACCAACGTTGATTGCTGGTGCCAGTGAATAAGTAGCTGACGCAAATTTACCCATGTTGCTGGCAATACTGTTTGGTTTATGGACAATCGCTTTGGCAACCATCATCGCGGCTTCATCAGGCATTAATGCAGGCATGTAACGGTATAACTTAGTAGGCTCAATCATAGGCGTACGCACCAATGGCATAAAAATATTGGTAATCGTCACATTATCGCCCTTCACTTCAGCAGCTAAGCAGCGGCTAAAAGCGTCCAATGCCGATTTTGAGGCAACATAAGCGGCAAAACGCGGACTGTTTGCCAATACGCCAATCGATGAGATATTCACAATTTGACCAGTCTGACGTTCAATCATCCTCGGCAAAAACCCAAGAACTATTTTAACCGCGCCAAAGTAATTGATATCCATAGTACGCTCAAAATCATGGAAACGATCAATAGACTCGTGAACCGAACGCCGAATTGAACGACCAGCGTTATTGACCAAGACATCAACATGTCCGAAATCTGCCAAAATTTGCGTGCTAACTTTTTCGATATCATCCATATTGGTCAAATCACAAGGGTAATAACTGGCATTGCCACCAAGCTCCTCGATACTTTCTTTAACGGCTTTTAGTTTGTCTTCGGTACGTGCTAATAAGATAACATGCGCACCGCATTCACTAAGTAAATATGCTGTACGCTCACCAATACCGCTTGATGCCCCTGTGATAATGATATGCTTATCTTTGACCGCTTTGTTGATTGCTTTTTTTGAGGGATTGGCCATAAAAAATCCTTTTGTTGTTTCTATGCCTATGAATGTTCGATTACAGCATAGCAAAAAATTATGGCTTAAAGTGAACAAAACCGCCGTCTCAGCCAGATAATTTGCCGATCATAAGGATCGATAAACGTATAATCGCAGTATTTTTCAGACTTACGCTTTTCACCGAGCATCGATAAGGAGTATCTATTTTGATTGCAACTCTAGCTCATTACATTGATTTAATTGCTAAGATAGTCGAGGTCATTGGCGTACTTATTATGTTTTTTGGACTGTTTTTTGCTTTTTATCGAGGGATTCGCCTAACCAGTGGGTTTAACCATGAGACCTATATCGAAGTCAGACAAACCGTCGGTAAATCTATTTTGTTAGGATTAGAAGTCCTCATCGCCGCTGATTATGGCGACTGTCGTCACAGAACCGACGTTACGCAGCGTCCTAGTACTAGGTTTTATCGTACTCATTCGGACTTTTTTGAGCTTGTCACTACAAGTAGAATTAGAAGGCAAATTCCCTTGGCAAAAAGAAAATACCGCACTCAAAAAAGAACCAAGTACCGCTAAAGTGGACGAGCCTTAAAGCTTTTTTATTATTTAACAAACGCTTAGCATGAACCCTCTGCTCACTTACTATCCGTGCGCCTGCAAAAAATCTTCGACCACGCGAAACTGTCCAGCGGTACTTTCTTCACCATACATTGCTTGGCGAAAAGCATTAGAATTAGGAATGCCTGTGGTATACCAAGCAATGTGCTTGCGAGCGATACGGCAGCCAGAGTACTCACCATAAAAGTCATATAGCTCTTGCAAATGCGCCAATACGATCTCTTTTATCTCACTGACGCTCGGTGCATCAAGACTCTCACCAGTGCGTAAGAAATGCTCGATATCGCGGAATATCCACGGTTGTCCTTGGGCAGCACGCCCAATCATCACCGCGTCACAGCCTGTCAACTCATAGACACGCTGGGCTTTTTGCGCGCTATCGATATCGCCATTGGCAATGACGGGAATGTTGATACTTTCTTTAACTTCGCGTATCAGCTCATAACGCGCCTCGCCAGTGTACATATCCTCGCGCGTGCGTCCGTGAATGGCAATCGCTGCAATACCTGCTTGCTCAGCGCGCTTCGCCACACGCAAGATATTCTCACGACCATTCTCATAGCCCAATCGCGTTTTTAAGGTCACGGGGGCATTTACGCTATTTACCGCCGCATCTAGTAAACGGGCAACCAAATCTTCGTCTTGCAACAGTGCAGAACCTGCCAGCCTACGGCAAACTTTTTTGGCAGGGCAGCCCATATTGATATCAATAATTTGCGCGCCATTATCGATCTGATAACGTGCCGCTTCTGCTAATTTATCAGGCTCAGCCCCTGCAATTTGCGCTGATATAGGCGCAATTTCATTGTCAAAATTGGCACGATACAAGGACTTTTTGCGCGCGTAAAGCGCCGTGTCAGCGATAATCATTTCACTCACCGCATGACCGGCACCAAAGGATTTACATAAACGCCGAAAAGGATTGTCCGTCACGCCAGCCATAGGAGCAACCATGAGGCGGTTTTCAATCGTCAGGCCACCGATATTCAATGGTTGCAATAATGGATGGTCAGATACTGGCAAAGACGACGGTAAAGCAGGAGAATCAGTAGACATAACAAACGGCTTGCCATTAATTAAAATAAGATAATAAAAACAAGCCGTTATTCTAAGGAATCGTACGCATATTGCAAGCTATTAACATGAATAACTTGCATTAAGAAACACGACTTTTTCAACAGTGTACCCTTACTTATCAAACACACTGCCCTGTTCTAGTGTGATGTCCTCATCATGCTCCTGCATACGCCACGGCAAACTATCTGGCGACACATTTAAGAAGTGTAGGTATTTTTCGAACTGATCAATAATATCGTTAATCACCGACTCTGATTGATAGCCATATAAATCATAGGTTTGACCACCACGGCGCAAATACACCTCAGCACGATGATGGTGCTCTTGTGGTAATTCATTGGCCATATCTTCCGTATAATAGTCAGGAATTTCATGCTCTGACAAACGAACTTCATACCAGAACTCTACATTGTCACCGCGTCTTAATTCCAATACAGCACGGTTATTGACCTCATCATAATTTACATCAGGCAACCAGCCTGTTTCGGCAAATTTCTCTGCCACCTCATGCATCGATGATAAAACCGTACCTTTGATATAACCCAGCACTTTTTCGCGCGTTGGTTGATTGGTGATATAGTCAATACGATCACGCCATGCGTCGAGCTTAAGTAGATGCGGCGGCAAATGATTGTCATTGGCTAGGCTTTGATTGCGATGTCCTTCAATACGTAGTGCGCGCCACATACCAAATGTCGAAATCAATATAATGATTGCAAACGGTAAAGCACTAACGATAGCTGCTGTTTGTAGTGCACTTAGACCGCCTGCGATAAGTAGAACCGCCGCGACCGCCCCCTCGGTTACCACCCAAAACGAGCGCTGCCACCAAGGCGTATCACTACGTCCACCTGCGGCGAGCGAGTCAATCACTAATGACCCTGAATCCGATGACGTCACAAAAAAAGTAATAATTAACAGTACTGTCAATGACGAGACAATCTGCGTGAATGGTAAATTCTCTAGCAATTTAAATAACGCAATCGCTTGGTTGTTTTGCACTTCGCTAATCGCGCGTCGTAACCATCGACCATAATCATATGCAGTGCCGTATCGCCAAACACTGAAAACCAAAAGAAGGTAAATAGCGTTGGCACTAACATGACGCCCAATACAAACTCACGAATGGTGCGGCCGCGACTGATCTTGGCAATGAACAGACCCACAAAAGGCGCCCAAGCAATTGTCCATGCAAAAATAAATAGTGTCCAACTACCGATCCAATCACTCGATTGGTACGCTTGTAAGCTAAAAGTACGCTCAACGATATTGCCCAGATAGCTGCCCGTATTTTCCATGAAAGCATTGAGAATAAAAATCGACGGACCAACGATAAAGACAAATAACATGAGTGCCGTTGCTAATACCATGTTTAAGATAGACAAGCGCTTGACGCCTTTGTCCATACCTGCCAACACGGAAACCAAGGCAGCTGCTGTTACTAAAGCAATGATAATAACCTGCACCGTCGTATTAACTGGCACCATCTCTGGTAGCAAATAATTTAGACCCGCGTTAATTTGCGCCACCGACAGACCCAAGCTGGTGGCGATACCGAACATCGTACCCACGATCGCAAACACATCAACAGTATGTCCGATAGGGCCATAGATTTTGTCACCGATTAATGGATATAGCGTTGAGCGTACCGACAATGGCAAGCCATGACGAAAAGAGAAATACGCCAGCGACAAACCTACTACGCCATAAATCGCCCAAATATGAAAACCCCAATGGAAATAGGCAATTTGCATGGCTTCTTTGGCAGCTTCAATCGTCTGCGGCGTGGAAAGTGGCGGACTGGCAAAATGCAATACCGGCTCTGCTACGCCATAAAACAATAGCGCGATACCGTAGCCTGCGGAAAACAGCATGGCGAACCATTCCAGAAACTTATACTCAGCCTCCGCATGGTCAGGGCCTAATTTAATACTGCCATAAGGCGAAAATGCCAAGGCGATAATAAACATCAAAAATATGGCGACTGCCAACATATAAAACCAGCCGAAAGTGTCGGTGGTAAATGCCAGCACTTTGCTGAACAGCTCGCCAGCAGCGTCAGGGTTGATGGCTGTGCCGATCACCAATAACAGCATAATCGCTGCTGCCGGCACAAAAACCGGCAACAAAATAGTGGAGCGAGGTAATTTACTCATAGAAAGTGATATCCCCAAAAAGTAGCAATGAAAAATAATCTTCGATATCAAGATTAATAATCAGAAGGAGCAGTGCCTTTTTTATAAAAAGTGACTCACAAAGGCGAAAATGCATCAGTTATTATTAAACAAATACAATTTTTATCACACTATGCTCAAAAACCCCAGACAACGCCCACTTGTAACATGACTTTAACGATTGTTACATGACTATTACCAAGTAATAAAAAAGGCCGCTTGTTAGCGACCTTTTTATTTTATTCTGGAACAATTTACGTTTTGCTTGTTAATTCGACAATATCTCGTTTTTTATTACTAAATAGTAATGGCAGCAGCAAGTTGCTTTGACGTTTCAGCCAGTTCTGTATGATCAGCTTGGGTCACTGCATGTCGACCGAGCTCATGAATACTCGATGGAATGAGATGCACGTGATAATGAAAAACGGTTTGACCCGCCTCGCTACCATTTAATTGCATCTGAATAATACCTTCACGCGCAAATACTTGACGCTGTGCTTGCATAACTTTTTTAGCGGTCATTAACACCGCGGCGGCATACTCTGGTTCAAGATCCGCCAAATCAACGGCTTTTTGCTTAGGAATCACCAGCACATGCCCCTGCTTGTGGCATTATATCCATAAAGGCAAGGGTTTTATCATCTTCATAGACTTTGTGATAGGGGATGTCACCGTTTAGCATTTTGGCAAAGATATTGTTATCGTCATACGCAGCTTGCTCATTGGCTTGGGTCATTATTTTTCCTTTACTTGTTTGATTATTGGTTACTCGACAGCTTTTATAAGGAATGGAATAGCCTGTAATATAGTGGACGAAATGTCGTTTAAGCACAAGTTGCGATAGCACTCGTTATTAAAAATTCGCAATACGTAAGCTAATCGCGGTAGCTCACTAATTTGGTTGGCGAGTCAGGCGCTTTAAATGTTATATTAACCCTCTACTTTAACAACACTACGTTTATGGATTCGTCTACTTTGCCGACTCAATCAAATATGAGTAACATTTATACAGAACCTGCTCAAGCAGCGCAAACGTCTGTCACAGCTGACTCTGTGTTCAATAATGAAAAACAACCAAGCAGCACTGAGACTGAAAATGAGACTCAAGCCCCCACTATTGAGCCTAACGCGCTCATTCTGGCCGAAGTACTGAGCGACAAGACGATTGGTTGGAAGATACACAATTGCAAAATCACTAAAAAGACGGTCACACAGGATTTACCATTACCGTTCTTATCATTACGACAGTTTAAATGATGCGATTAAGCAAGCAAATCCGCTCACACCTGCCCTACTGTCACAGTTCAATACGCCCATGAGCGCTCGTGAAGCAGCCAAGCTGATTGGTATTAACGAAGCACTAATCATCAGCCCTTGGCATGTCAAAATCATCGGTTCATTGGTGGTTTTTAGCGAAGCGTTGCAGTTAGCCGTACGCTTGCATTGGACCAATACGGGCAAAGACACCCAACAACTTTATACCCAGAATGAAGCAGATGCTATTACAGCCGCTTTTAAAGATTGGCAGTTTTTTGGTCGTATCGATGTACTCTACAAAAAAAAGCAAACCTTAATCAGTATAGATGAACAAGCTGAAGGCAATGAGCAACTACTTCGTATTGAAGCAAACGCTGATTATCAATGCTTGCCAGCGACTCATGCGTTAGTGGTTATCGCTAAATTGGAAGCGGACAAAATAGAGCTACCTTGGTTTGAGGCGGCGATAGTAGAGCGCGTCGAATAACACCTTATCTTCCAAATACTTACGATGTTATGACTACTATTGACTTGGCATTATCAATGAGTAGTTTTCAGTGACTCATATCTAATGGTATGGTAACGACCTAGTATTATTCACTAGTCCTCGCATTTTATAAAAAGCACACTATCAATATTAAAATTGAGGGTGCACATTTTCACAAACCTCGCCTATTTGTAAGGAACATCACATGGATTATCGCTCAAAAACCTCTACTGGCGGCCGTAATATGGCAGGCGCGCGCGCATTATGGCGTGCGACTGGCATGACTGGGTGACTTTGGCAAACCAATCATTGCCATCGCCAACTCATTTACCCAGTTCGTACCCGGCCATGTGCATCTAAAAGACTTGGGGCAACTGGTCGCACGTGAGATTGAACAAGCAGGCGGCGTGGCCAAAGAGTTCAATACCATTGCAGTCGATGATGGTATTGCCATGGGTCATAGCGGTATGTTGTACTCGCTACCCAGCCGCGACCTAATTGCTGACTCGGTAGAATACATGGTCAATGCCCATTGCGCAGATGCACTAGTGTGTATCTCCAACTGCGATAAAATCACGCCGGGTATGTTAATGGCTGCGATGCGCCTGAATATCCCTGTAGTGTTTATTTCAGGTGGCCCAATGGAAGCGGGCAAGATTTTAGCCAGCACGGTTGGTAAGAGCCATAATACCGATGGTAGTGATAGTTGCCATTCGTAAGCTTGATCTTGTCGATGCGATGATGGATGCCGCTGATGACAGCATTAGTGATGAAGATGTCGCCGCTATCGAAGCCTCAGCTTGCCCAACTTGTGGTTCATGCTCCGGTATGTTTACTGCCAACTCAATGAACTGCTTAACCGAAGCGTTGGGCTTGGCATTACCAAGTAATGGCTCGCTACTGGCCACCCACTCGCTACGTCGTGAGCTGTTTTTAGAAGCAGGACGCACCATTGTCTCGCTTGCCAAACGTCGCTATGAGCAAGATGATGATTCAGTATTGCCGCGCTCAATCGCTAGCAAAGCGGCTTTCGAAAACGCAATGACCTTAGATATCGCGATGGGTGGTTCAACCAATACTATTTTGCATCTGTTAGCGGCTGCTAACGAAGCAGAAGTCGATTTCAAAATGTCAGATATCGATCGTCTAAGTCGCGGTGTACCTTGCCTTGCAAAAGTCGCCCCTGCCTCACAAAAATACCATATGGAAGATGTGCATCGTGCTGGCGGTGTCTTTGCGTTATTGGCCGAGCTTGATCGTGCTGGATTACTGAAGACGTACCGACCATCCATAGTCCAACGATGAAAGCCGCGATTGATAAATGGGACATCATGAATCCTGATAATCAAGAGGCACGCGCACGCTTCCTTGCAGCACCGGGTGGCATACGCACCACTGAGGCATTTTCACAATCAAAAGATGGTCAAACCTCGACGTCAACCGTGAGTCAGGTTGCATCCGTAGTGCCGAACATGCCTATTCTACAGATGGTGGTTTGGCCGTATTGTATGGCAATATCGCAGAGCGTGGCTGCGTGGTTAAAACCGCAGGCGTTGACGACAGTATATTAGTATTTACCGGACGCGCGCGCCTATTTGAATCGCAAGATGATGCTGTCGCTGCAGTATTGGCTGACGAGATCGTGGCAGGTGATGTGGTTATCATCCGCTACGAAGGCCCTAAAGGCGGCCCTGGTATGCAAGAGATGCTCTATCCAACGACTTACCTCAAGTCAAAAGGCTTGGGTAAAGAATGCGCCCTACTCACCGATGGTCGTTTCTCTGGTGGTACCTCAGGCCTATCAATCGGTCATGCCAGCCCAGAAGCAGCGGAAGGTGGCGCAATTGGTCTGGTTGAAGAAGGCGATACCATCCATATCGACATTCCTAATCGTACGATTAACATGCAAGTCAGTGATGCCGATTTGGCCACTCGCCGTGAAGCGATGGAAGCTCGTGGCCGCGATGCGTGGAAGCCTGTAAGCCGTGACCGTCATGTGACCCCTGCGCTACGTGCCTATGCTGCCATGACTACCAGTGCCGATACTGGTGCGGTACGTGACGTGAGTCAAGTTGAGCGCTGAGCCTTCAATTATTAATCATTAAAGTATATTGGTAAAAATCTATTAAGCCTGCACTATGCAGGCTTTTTTTTCACCAAAAACAACGCATATGTCGTTTTGATAACGATTTTTTGCGGTAATCATTATTTTTAGCGTCATTATAATGGACTAGTAAATATGGCCTTATTCTAACTTTTTAAGATAAACATAACAGCGTGCACCTACCTTATGATTGAAAACTACAATTTATTTTTATTGGTCTGCGGTATCGCTTTTTTACTGGGGGCGTTATTCCCCATTATATTTAAGCGCACGCCTATCTCTTTGCCTATGTTGCAGGTCAGCTTTGGGCTGCTGATGGGCTACTGGTGGACGACCTTATCATTTTTAGACCCTATGAATAACGGCTTAATTATCGAAAAATTAACCGAAATTGTGGTGCTCGTATCCTTGGTTGGTGCTGGTATTAAAATTGATACGAAGCTGTCTTGGCAATTGTGGCGACCGACCGTGCGTCTGTTGCTTATTACCATGCCGATTGGCATCTTTGCGATGGCGGTACTGGGCTACTATGCATTTGGTCTCAGTCTGGGAGCCGCTATATTGCTGGGCGCAGTACTAGCTCCAACCGATCCCGTCTTAGCTTCTAGTATTCAAGTAGGGCCACCCAACACAGGTCGCGAAGATACACCGCGCTTTACTTTGACCTCAGAAGCAGGATTGAATGACGGACTGGCTTTCCCATTTGTTTATTTGGCCATAAAAATAGCGGAAGCCTTTAGCCAAGGCAATTCCTTTACCCTCGAGATGCTCTGGTCATGGTTCACTCATGATGTCTTATGGAAAATTGGTGCTGGGCTGGTGGTGGGGATTGTCGTTGGTAAAATTATGGCCAAGCTGGTATTTTCAAAATACAGCCAAAACACCACTATTTCTCAAGGCTATGTGGTCATTGCACTAACGTTAGTGGCTTATGGACTTGCCGAATTTGTACATAGTTATGGCTTTATCGCCGTGTTTATCGCGGCATTTGCCTTTCGCCGCTCAGAGCATGAGCATAGCTATCACCACAAGCTCCATGATTTTGCAGAACAATCAGAAGGCTTACTCATGTCTCTAGTGCTGGTCACTTTCGGCATGTTTCTTGGTCAAGGATTGCAGTCGGGTGTTGAGCTGACATGGCGTGTTTACATCGTCAGCTTCACTTTCCTCTTGTTGATACGTCCCATTGGTGGGTTTATTGCTTTATCAGGACTAAACATGCCACACACTGAAAAGTATGCCATTTCTGCTTTGGGCATCCGTGGCATTGGTACGCTATATTATTTATCTTATGCGCTCAACCAAGGTTTTTTCGGTGATGAAGATGCGCTTAAGCTATGGGTCGTCTGTTCAATTGTCATTTTGGCGTCAATCTTTATTCATGGTCTTAGCGCCACAAAATTGCTTAAAATGACGCCGAATAAATCACATTAACCTTATCGATAGAGCTATCTAGCGCTTTGAAAGCTCTGAATCGACTAAGTTAAGTACCGCTTCCGTTAGTGCAAATTGACGGACATCATTCAGCATCGTGGTGTCAAAATTATGGATAAAGGCAAATGACAACTGACGCTCTGTGTCACACCAAGCCACTGAACCGTTATAGCCCATATGCCCAAATCCTTGCTTGTTTGCATCAAATTTTTCACTGTCTATATGCTGACAAAGACTAAATAACCGATGATAACCCAAGCGCCAATCCATGTTTGCTGGCATGACGGCATCTAGCCCTGTGACTTGCGGTTTGGATAGTTGCTCAAAAGTGGCGCTATTAATAAACGTGTGTCCTTGCCATGTTCCGCCGTTGGCTAACATCGCATAGATGGTGGCCAATGCCTGAGCTGAAGCGACACCATTTGCTGCTGGAATAATCGCCTGTAATGTCTCACGACTGTGATAATCGATTGCTTGTTTGCCAGCAGGTATGAGTGCCGCCTTATAATTTTTTAGATTAAGCTGACTGGTATTGAAGTACAAACGATTAATATGAGCCGTGTCTAGTATCGGTAAAGTTTTGCTCATCATCTGAACTTAGGTCTGCCGCTTGTATATCAACTAAGGCGAGCTGCTGCCAACAAGTGTAGCTAGGCAGACTAGCATAAGTACGTAAAGTACTTTGTGAGTCAGCTTTTAGCGTTGGTTTATGACGTTTATGACGCAGTTGTGAGCCAGCCTCATTTGATGCTTCGAAGTCTTTGGCGAGTCTTGCTACTTGGTTGACTTTATTCTCTGGTACACCAAAATAGCAACTATCAGCAATACCTAAAGGCTCAGTAAGATAATGGCGCAATGCCTCAGCTAAAGACATTTCCGTAACGGCTTCTATCAGACCGCCCAACACCCAACCATAGACCAGAGCACTATAAGCGCTGTCATATAGCTCGCCATGGTCTGATGCTGTGATTGGCATGGCAGCAACTTTATTGAGCATTTGATCCCAATCAAGCAAAGTTTCGCTATCCGCATCGATACTCTGAATTGAGAATAAGTTGGCTTGATGCGACATCACGCTACGTAGCGTAATATTCCCTTTATTCTGTGCAGAAAATGCACGCCAATAATGGGCAATAGGCTGGTCATAATCAAGCATCTGCTGCGAAACCAATATATGTACAAGCGTCGCCAATATACCTTTACCCGTCGAAAAGTTAATCGCCAAAGTATCAGGCTGCCATGGCATCTCTGGACGTGCCATCCCTACACTCGCCTGTGCAATACATTCTCCTGCCTGATAGACAACCACGGCACCCCCTGCTGGTGCATCATCTAGCTGTAAGTCGGTGAGTATTTGCTGCAAACGTTGTTGCAACGTTATATTTATCTGTTGATCAAAAATCTGCGTGGTTTTATTATTATCGATCATGGCTACCCTGCTCCATTTCTATAAAATAGCTAAACGGTAAGAACTATTTAGCCCTTAATATTAAGTGTTCATATGATAAAAAATACATTATTTGCTAAGGCGTAACTGTTCAATATCTCAATACTAACTCGTTATTTTTTCGTTTGCTTAGAGCATGTCCTCAATTCAATCGATTACTTTCTAAACGGGCTAAAAATAGCTAAATTTTGCCAAACATCGTCAAATAGCTTCTTAGTATCTCGATATTATATGCGCTACTTTCCTTGTTTGACGCCAATTATCTCATTTTTATCACCATTTTAAAATGAGGACACGCCCTAGAACTTTTATCCTCATTTTAAAAATAACAACGCGCCTTAATAAAAAAGGCAACCTAGTGGTCGCCTCTCTGTCATGCAATGCTGCTTAATAATACGTTGTCATCTTTATGTCTTAGCGCGGTACCAACAGACGATTATGAACTTCTTGCTCAAGCTTCGTTAATCCATGACTGCGCCCACGTTCCATAGCGGTGTCCATTTTACGTCCACGTAACCATCCTGCGCGTAGCGCCATTGCGGCACCTACTCTATTGCCTGAGCCACAATGCACTGCTGTTTTTTTGCCATGATGTTGGCGCAATATATTATCAAATGCCAATATATTGAGCTGCTTTAAGTCTGCAGCACCGTTAATAGGCAGATGCTCATAGTGCATGCCAGCTCGCTCGACCGCTGCGGCTTCATCAAAGCTCAATTCATCATCTGGCTGTAAGTTAATCACTAGCTCAACCCCAGCGTTCGCTAAGGCAACCACTTTTTCGTCATTGAGTGCACCGCATACAATGGTAGTGTCGTCAGGACGAAAATAAGGCTCAAGAATAGTACTAAGATCAACATCATTGTCTAAAACGCTATTGCCAGCATTCGATACTGTGTCAGTAGCTACTGAATGATTCAGTTGATCTGAGTTTGGTACGGCGGTATGTGAAGTCATAATTATAAATTTGTTCGTTATATTTACTATGGTCAATTCCAGTTAAAATAAGTACAAAGCAACCGCGTGTCGATGTATAAGCAATACTTCAAGCGAGGTTAACGCTATCACTTTTCTATCACGAATCGACCATATTGAGATATTTTTTAGTTAAATGACAGTTGTTCTACTGGCTTTTACTCATTGCCACTCTGTAATTTAACCGTACCTGCCAAATGCGGCTTGTCATTTTTAGAGCTAAATAAGCCAAACTCACAGGTATCGTCTGTGTCTTTAAGTGCAGCTACCGGATCAGCGATCAGCTCTACTTCGGCTGGCAAAAAGATAGGCAGTTTAAATGACACATCAACCGTACACGCATCTGGCAACTCGTCCATCATAGCAAGGCATTTGGCCTTTGACCACATGCCGTGAGCAATCGCTTTAGGAAAGCCAAACGCACGCGCAGATAATGGATGAAGATGAATAAGGTTAAAGTCACCTGAAACAAAAGCATAACGACGACCGATATCTTCTGGCACTTCAAAGATACTATGCACGCCTTCTGGGTTGACTGATGGCTTAACCGTTATTGGACGTGGAGTGCTTTTTTTGTCTTTGCTGCTGATGGGTTTTTTGCTACGTGATAGATACGTCGAAGTACCTTCCCAAATCACCTTATCTTCTGACTTGACCGTCGTCACAAAATCAAACTGCTGACCCTGAGCATGGTCACGCAAATTATCAAAGGTGACTGACATAGCAACCGTTTCACGCTCACCGATAGGACGATACTGAGTCACACTATTATCGACGTGCACTAGACCCAACATAGCAAATGGAAATGGCTCTTTAACCATCATATTCATCTGCAGCGTTTGAGACAGCACTGAGAAGTAAGTAATGGGTACTTTGCCATTATCTGCAAAACCACAAATTTTACGATAATCGTTTAAGTTACTTTGGTCAATGTGCAAATCGTCCACATAGTAAGTCGCCTGCGGCAATTGGTCTTTACTGATTTTGCCGTTATTACCAATAGGCAATAAACTTTTAACGATATTGGCATAGGTCGTATGCGCTTTCGGCAACGCATCATAATGTTTGTCTGACATAATAAATCCTAAGTGGGGCTTGAGCAAATTTTCTTGGTGTATCTAAAGATGCTATGACATTATTGGTTACAGCCTATCATTGAGCAATGCCACCAGTATTATGCCTAAATTAGGCACAATTCATAGGCGTGGTTTTAGACAATGTAAGCAACTCTCACAGCAAAAAACAATTTGGCTACTGGTTCTCTGTGTTTTATCATAAAAAAGCCACCCTTGGGCAGCTTTATTACGATTTATGAGCAATTTTTTCGTAAGCATATGTGAGGAAAATTGAAAATACTGATTAATATCAGCTATTTATCATAATCTAAATCATCATCTACACTTACTTATAATTGACACTTACTTATAATTGACACTTACTTATAATTGACACTTACTTATAAAGTGATGTTAAGCACCCAATAAGCTTTGACCACAAACGCGAACGATGTTGCCATTTAAGCCACCAGAAGCAGGTGATGCAAACCATGCGATGGTCTCAGCCACGTCTACTGGCAAGCCGCCTTGGCTCATAGAGTTCATACGGCGACCCGCTTCACGAATAGCAAATGGAATGGCTTCTGTCATTTGCGTTTCAATAAACCCTGGAGCAACGGCATTGATTGTCATGCCTTTGGCGTTGTCTTCTAACTGCTTGGCAGTGGCATTCACCAAACCAATCACCCCTGCTTTAGAGGTGGCATAGTTGGTTTGACCCAAGTTGCCAGCGATACCTGAAATCGATGACACACAAACAATACGTGCATTGTCTTTTAATACATCGTTGTCTAGTAAATAGCGGTTCAGCCTAGCAATACTACCTAGGTTAATATCGATAACCATGTCCCACTTTTTCTCGTCCATGTTTGCCAATGTCTTATCACGAGTGACGCCAGCATTATGGATGATTGAATCTAATCCGCCACGCTTTTGTGCGGCTTCGGCGATTTGTTTGCCAGCGTCATCACTGGTGATGTCGACGGTCAATACTGAGCCACTAATTTCGCTAGCGACTTTTTGTAGGTCTGCTTGTTGCTGCGGTACATCGAGGCAGATAACGTGAGCGCCTTCGCGAGCCAATACACGAGCAATTGCTTCACCAATACCGCGGCTTGCGCCAGTCACCAGCATGGTTTTGCCGCCAAGAGGCTGTGTCCAATCGACATCAACGTTACTACCCTTACTAACGCGTACGACTTGTCCTGAGACATAAGCTGAACGAGCTGAGGTGAAAAAGCGTAAAGTCGAATCTAGATTTTGCTCTGCGCCGTCTTCCACATAAACAAGCTGTGCCGTAATACCGCGTTTGAACTCTTTACCGACAGACTTTACAAAGCCTTCAAGCGCACGCTGAGCCAAAGCTGTATCAATGTCAGTGATATTTTCTGGTGGGCGACCAATAATAATGACGCGACCAGACTTTTCTACACGACGAGCGACAGTATGGAAGAACTCATACACTTCTTTTAATTGATCGGCATTGCTAATATTGCTGGCATCAAACAACAAAACTTTAAATTTATCATCGCCGCCCGTATTGGCTTTTGCTTCAACGCCTGCATCAGCAAGGGCATCTTTGATATCATCACTGCTGTTTACATAAACATCAGCATGTACGTCTGACAAAATTCGCGCCACAGACTCACTGACGCTTTTATCATCGCCATTAGCACGACCAACCAATACGCTACCACGTACTAAAGGCTCACCGCTTTCGAAGCGATCAAGAGTAACAGGTAACGGTAAACCTAAATTTTTGGCCACTTTTTTGCCAATAGAAGACTGAACAAAATCACCATAACGGTCTGACATAATATAATCCCTATAACGAACGGTTAGAATAATAGTAATAAATGTAATGTGCCTATTATATAGACTCAATAACCTCATAATTATTGATATTTAGTAAATGAGTCTAAAGCTGGCCTAACTATACACTGCCATCTTAAACAAGTCCAAAAACCGATAATGTCTACAACAATCTGTAAACAACTCAGTATACAAGGCGGTCACTTTTTCTGGATTTAAAAATCACCACATTGTGCTAAAATCAGACCTATAAGTTATAGAAAATGCAATTATCGATAACAATATATTATCAAATCTATCGTTATGCAATGCCAATAATCGATACTAGCCAGTCTACGAAAGTCATATTGATATCTTTCAAAGCTGATACCGACCTTAGATAAGCGTCACATAGTTTGCCAAAGATATACAGTAAGGTCGTAAAAACGTCTTATCATAAACAGTTATGCTGCGTAATAAGTGATAATATTTGCTTCTTGTTTATTTTCGATTATTGAATTTTTTAATGTAATCATTTTTATTATTAGCTTTACTATTGTTACCCTCTTTTCTTCTGCCCATATTTTTTAAGGATAATATTATGAGTAATAAAAACAATCACCCTGATAGCCCTGTTGTTGAAAGCACAGTGGTCAAAGCCAGTGCGTCAAAATCTACTGATAATAAATCAGACAGCGCCAAAACAGAAACGGCTGTTAAAAAAGCTAAAAGCACGACAGCTACAGACATGTCTAATAAAGAGTCTTCTAGTAATAAAGAGTCTGCTAGCACTACAGAGGCGAATGATAAATCACCAGATTCTACTACGAAAAAGCCAGCGTCTGCCGCCAAAAAAACCAGCAAAACAAAAGCCGTTGCTGGTCAAAATCGTGTGGCTATCTTAGGTGGCAACCGTATTCCGTTTGCACGCTCGAACGGTTCATACGCTGACGTTAGCAACACCGACATGTTGACAGCTGCATTAGATGGCTTGATTGAACGCTATAATCTACAAGACGAAGTGTTGGGTGAAGTGGTGTCTGGTGCCGTCATGAAACTAAGCCGTGACATCAACCTAACTCGCGAAGCCACACTTAACACAGCGCTCAACCCACATACGCCAACTTATGATATCTCACAAGCTTGCGGTACTGGCTTGCAAGCGACTTTTGCTTCTGCCAATAAAATCGCACTGGGTCTTATCGATTCAGCGATTACTGGTGGCGTAGATACGACCTCTGATGCACCGATCGCGATTGGTGATGGTCTACGTAAAGTACTGATCAAACTGGGCGCGGCTAAAGACAACAAACAACGCTTAAAAGCACTAATGGGTCTAAATCCAAAAGACTTAATCGATTCGCCACAAAACGGTGAACCACGCACTGGTCTATCAATGGGCGACCATCAAGCCATCACCACTCTTGAGTGGAATATCAGCCGCGAAGCACAAGATGAGCTTGCTTTTAACAGTCATCAAAACCTAGCGCGCGCTTATGATGAAGGATTCTTTGACGACCTAATCACTCCATACAAAGGTCTGACGCGCGATAACAACTTGCGTCCTGATACCACTTTGGAAAAACTGGCTAAATTAAAGCCTGTGTTTGGTAAAAAGAACGCCAACCCAACGATGACAGCAGCCAACTCTACACCGTTAACGGATGGTGCCTCTTGTGTCCTATTAGGAACCGATGAGTGGGCAAAAGAGCGTGGTCTTAAGCCATTGGCTTATATCGTTCATCAAGAAACGGCCGCCGTTGATTTCATTGGTAAATCTGGCACCACAAGGCCTAATGGCACCTTCTTATGCCGTACCGCGTATGCTTGAGCGTGCAGGTCTAACACTACAAGATTTCGATTTTTATGAAATCCATGAAGCCTTTGCATCACAAGTGTTATCAACACTAGCTGCTTGGGAAGATGAAAAATTCTGTGAAGAGCGTCTAGGACTAGATGCACCACTAGGCTCTATCGATCGTAGCAAGCTAAACGTTAATGGCTCGTCGTTAGCTGCGGGTCATCCATTTGCCGCAACGGGTGGTCGTATCCTAGCCACTGCAGCGAAGCTATTGGATCAAAAAGGCTCAGGTCGTGCACTAATCTCTATCTGTGCAGCTGGTGGTCAGGGCGTGACTTGTATCTTAGAGAAATAACTCTTTGACTGCTATTATTTGATTGGTATTATCAGTCAATAGTTAGCATGAATACTTTAAAGCACTCTTTAATCGATGGATTAGAGGGTGCTTTTTTATGCCCATTCACTACTCAAAACTGGATGATAGTCATGGTCTTGCTAACAACACAATAATGAAACGTAGCCAACGCATAGCTCTATCGGTAGTTATGCTAAAGTAAGAGGATAACCAATAAAAATCATAACAACACTGATTAGGAGTTTTTTATGGGTAAGATACCTTCGTCCATCAATCCCAAATCCCTCACGCCACAAGAGCGTCAGGAACTTAGCTCACCTGAGCAACACAGTTTTATCGAGCGTATGGATAAGGAGGTTTTTAATGATCAGTTGCGGCGTAAAATGCACGAAGACCTCATCGATACTTATGATGAAGAGCTAGAAAACGAGATAGATGATTATGTGCGTGATTTTCGTTTTGATGGGCGCGAAATGAGTGAGCAAGAAAGACTTGATCGGCGTATGTACTTTCAAGAGTTGGTAAGGCTACAGCGCGAGCTTATTAAGTTGCAAGACTGGGTCGTTGATCGCGGTGAGCGTATCGTCGTCATATTTGAGGGTCGTGACTCGGCGGGTAAAGGTGGCGCTATCAAGCGTATCACGCAGCGCTTAAACCCTCGTGTGTGTCGAGTGGCTGCCCTACCTGCACCGACAGAACGTGAGCAATCACAATGGTATTTTCAGCGTTATGTCGCCCATTTGCCTGCTGCTGGTGAGATTGTGCTGTTTGACCGCAGTTGGTATAATCGTGTGGGGGTTGAGCGTGTGATGGGTTTTTGTACCGATGCACAGTATGAAGAATTTTTTCAGTCGGTGCCTGAGTTTGAACGTATGCTAGTACGCTCAGGTATTCGCTTGGTGAAGTACTGGTTTTCGATCACTGATGATGAGCAGCATTCACGCTTTATGAGCCGTATTCATGATCCGCTCAAGCAATGGAAGCTCTCAGCCATGGACTTACAGTCACGCCGCCGTTGGGAAGACTATACCAAGGCTAAAGAGACCATGTTTGAGCGAACGCATATCCCTGAAGCACCTTGGTGGGTGGTTGAAGGTAACAATAAAAAACGCGCAAGGCTAAACTGTATTGCTCATCTACTCGAACAAATTCCTTATAAGGAAGTGCCACGTGATGAAGTAGAATTACCCGATCGTAAACGTGATGACGAATACTACCGTGAGCCTATTCCAGATGATATGTATGTGCCACCGCGCTATTAAAAGATATGCTGGTTTTACGTAAGCCGTGTCCTCAATTCAATCGATTGTCCTCTAAATTGGCTAATAATGGCTACATTTTGCCAAGGATAGTCAAACAGCTTATTGATATCTCGATATTATTGGCATTACCTTCATTGTTTGACGGCAATTTTTATCACCATTTTTAAAATGAAGACACGCCCTAGTCTTATGCTCATAAAAAAGCCGCCTTATCGATATATAAGGTGGCTTTTTTTATACTGTTTGTTGAATAATAGTCGTCTAACATTCATCAAAACCATTACAAGTACAATAAATAATTACATGGTATAGGTGGACTGCAAACCATCTATTTTACCCGCCAATAATCGCTCAACTTCGTTTTTAATTCTTTGACCTGCAATATCAGTTCCAATCTGTACCGCAAAACCTGCCGGTCGACCACCTTGAGTTTTGGCGTTAATCCAAACCACTTTGCCATTCATAGGCAAACGCTCGCTAGAATTGGGTAAAGTGATGGCGATAAATACCTCGTTACCTAGCTGCTGAGCGTCATTGGATGGCACAAATAATGCGCCATTACTGACAAAGGACAAGTAGCTGGCATATAACATTTCGATATTTTCAATGTGGCAGGTTAATATCCCGCCGCGTCCTGGCATGGCCATAGTCAGCTTCCTTCATTAAGTTTGGTATTTTTATTTGCTATCAAGGCAGATTTTCTTATAAACAAGCCAATTCTTGCATTAGCTTATCATAGGCAAATTTTTCTTGCACATTTTGTTGCAGAGCGATTTTTGTCTGCTGTAAGCTATTAGAAAAAAGTGCGAGGCCATTATTATCAGGTGGATATTTTTCTAAGGCAGCGGATAGATTGACATCTTTTTGAAGCTCATTAAGCCCTAAGTAAAGACGGCGCATATCAAGTAGCATCAGCTCAGAAAGCTGAATAAATTCCGTGATACTCAGTTGGTTTTGCCAATAGTCACTGGCTGCCACACTACTACGTTTACCACTACGCAATGCCTGCCACGTCGTCAACCATAGCGCACGTTTGCTATACCATGGCGCTTGTGCCATGGCTATCGCTGCCAAAGGTGCGCCATTTGCCAATTGGATAAGCTGCTCAATCGCAGCCGTTCCGACCGCTTCACGATTGACCGTAGAGCCAAGTGCCTGTGTCACATAGTCAACGGCGATCATAGGCTGAATGGTCTGTAATGGCAACTGCTGCACCCGACTTTTAATGGTGGGCAGTAGTTGTGCTGGAGTATCGCTGATCAAAAACAAATGGACTTTAGCTTGTGGTTCTTCCAAGGTTTTGAGTAGCGCGTTGGCCGCAGCAATCGTCATTTGCTCTGCATGGTCTAACACACAGATACGCATCCCTTGACCACCTTGGTAGATAAAAGGCTGCAAGTTGCGGATATCATCCACTTTAATCTTAAGAGCACTGTTATTGGCTGTTTTGGATGATTTTTTATCCTTTGCAGCGTTACTTAATTTTTCTTGATTATCAGCACTATCTGCACTATCTGCACTGATCGGCATACTGATCAGTGGCAATACCTGTAAGCTTGGATGCGTGCCAGATCTTAGCCATTGGCAACTTTCACACGCGCCGCAAGCCCCTGTGGGATGGCTATCACGCTTACGGCATAATAGCCAAGCGACCAAACGCCATACAAAAGCCCGCTTGCCCAACCTACCTGCATACCAGCAGCTAATAGCGCATGTGGCAAAGATTGCTGTGATGTCAAAACTCGCTTGGTCAATTGCGACCACAGATTTTTCTGCCATGGCAATAACGCGGCGAAATAAATGTGGTCTGTAGTATCCATTGTGCCTGTATTTTGCGTCTTATCACTCATAGCTAACGTCCTATCACTTCGCTTGATTATTCAGGATATAGCGTGTTCATGACGCTTTAGATGAAATATTTTTGCTTAGGCTATCTATCCAATGGGGCTCTGAAATTCAGTCAAACTCATGGCATTTAAGCGGTCTAAATCTTCTTGGGTATCGACCCCTGCAGGTAGATGACAAGCGGCAACTGCAATAGCAATCTGCGCTCCATTTTCTAAAACGCGTAACTGCTCTAGGCTCTCAAGTGTCTCAAGTGGCGTTTGCGGCCAATGCACAAACTGCTGCAATAAACGGACGCGATAAGCATATAACCCTAAATGACGATAAGCATTTTTTGGTGGGTTTCTATGACCATCATTGGACAATACGACATCACGGTCGCAAGGAATGGGTGCTCGGCTAAAATAAAGCGCACGTTGCAAGTCATTAGAGTGTTGACTGACCACCTTAACCACTGATGGACGCATAAAAGTCTCATAGTCGTCGATAGGCTCACACAAAGTCGCCATCACGCTATCACTGTCTGCGACCAAAAGCGCCTTTACCTGCTCCAATAATAACGGTGGCACTAACGGTTCATCGCCTTGCATGTTGACCACGATATCATGGTCAGCCCACCCTTTAATGGCGGCAACTTCTGCCAAACGGTCAGTGCCTGAAGCATGCTCGCTACTGGTCATCACCACATCAAACCCTGCATCTATGCATATCTTGGCAATATCGTCATCATCCGTGGCAATACACATATCATCAGCGAAGTGCGCTGTTTGCGCCTTTTCAGCAACCCAAAGAATCATCGGCTTATCATGTATCTCTAGTAATGGCTTGCCGGGCAGCCGCGTGCTCTTAAAACGAGCAGGGATAACAATATGAGTTTTGGCGGGCATAATCACTGACGACATGGGTTTCCTATAGCAATTTTTATACGGTTTAAAGCATCATCTATTATTTGCTTTGGTATTATTATTGGTACTGTTATCGTTTGCGATATCGATACCTAGCTTTTTTAGCTGCTGCTGCAGATTATCATAACAGCTGTCAGAGAGTTCGGCGGTTACTGGCAGTACCCATAGTCTGTTTATCAGCGTTTGATACTCATTATTTAGCGCTTTATCAGTAGTAGCTTTCGATAGCAACGCTCTTATTTTTACCGCATCTTTACTGGTGACTACGATTGGATATTCGGTATACTGCAATAATTCCGCCAACTCAAAATCATAATGATCAGGATAAGCATGTCCAACGACATCGAAGCCTAGCGAACTTAAAGTATCAAAAAACCGCTGCGGATAACCAATACCGCTCACCGCATGCACTCTACAACCCTTTTTAGGGGCATCAATTTGAGAATAAGATAAAGTAGGTTGCCATAAGAGTTGCAGAGCATCCGCTTCTAGATGCATTGTCAAACGATGGGCTCGGTACAGATTGCTATTATCTTTATTATTGTCCACTGAATCTGTTGTTAGTGGCTCATGGTAGATGACAGTTGCACCCTGCAATCGCGACATGGGTTCACGTAAAAACCCTGTTGGCAGGAGTTGCTGATTACCAAAGCCCCGTTCTGAATCGACCACAATCCATTCAATGTCACGTTGCAGTGCATAATGCTGCAAGCCATCGTCGGCAATAATGAATTGCAAGTCAGGATGGGCAGCTAACAAGGTCATAATTGCTTGCTTACGATCGGGACATACTGCCATGGGTGCATCTGTCATATTGACAATCAAACAAGGCTCATCCCCTACCACGTTGGGCAAACTGGCGGCATCGACCAAAGCGGGCATTTGACTGGTGTCGCCACCGTAACCACGGCTGATGACTCCTACCTTTATTCCGCGTTCTTGTAGATAATCAACCAAAGCAATAATCAATGGTGTTTTGCCACTACCGCCCACGCTAATATTGCCGATCACCATAACGGGAACAGGCGCACGATAACTTGCTAACAGCCCAGCTTTATAAGCTTGACGACGCAGCGTGGTGATAAGTCCGTACAACCAACTAATAGGTAGCAATAGCCATAGCCAAGCGGCTTGACGTTGCCAGGCACGCGTCACTGTCGTTTCAATACTCATGATAATTGACCACTTACCTATTCAGCTAAACTTGAACTTAGCACGATTTGAACGTCAAAGCTGCTCAAAGAATAGTCCGATAATTTTATTCAAAGTCGCGTTCATACATTTGCGCATAATGACCTTGTAATTGCATAAGCTCATCGTGCGTGCCCAACTCGACGATTTGACCGCTGTCTAACACGGCGATACGATCGGCTGATTCAATGGTGGTCAGTCGATGTGCAATGACTAATGTGGTACGATCTTTCATCACATTATCAAGCGCTTGCTGAATGTAATACTCTGATTCATTGTCTAACGCACTGGTTGCTTCATCTAAAATTAAAATCGGCGCGTCTTTTAATAGCGCACGAGCAATCGATAAGCGCTGACGCTGCCCGCCAGACAGCTGCAAACCTTCAGCACCAATTTCACTTTGATAGCCGTTTGGCATTTTCATAATAAAATCATGAGCAAAGGCATCTTTTGCGGCGCGCTCAACCTCAGCTTGGGTTTTATTGGCTAAGCCACCATAAGCAATATTGTTAAATACCGTGGTATTGAACAGGACTACTTGTTGATTGACCATCGCAATCTGCGCCCGTAAGCTCTCAAGCTTAATGTCTTCAATCGGTATACCATCCAAGGTAATTTGCCCAGAAGAGGTCGATAAGGTGCGCGTCAGTAAGTTTACTAAAGATGACTTACCAGCACCACTTCGCCCTACCAATGCAACCGTCTCACCCGCTTTTACATCTAACGTAAAGTCACGCAAAGCGACCGTTGAGTCAGGATAATCAGACTGACATTATCCAGCTTGATTTCGCCCGTCAAAGCAGGGCTAAGCACACCAGTGTCTGTTTCTTCTGGCTCATCTAACAAGGCAAAAATAGACTCACCTGCCGCGATACCTTTTTGCAGTTTCTGATTGATGTCAGTCAATGAGCGTACCGGCTTGCTGAGCAAACCTGCAGCGGCAATATATGAGATAATCACCCGCTGAGATATTGTCAATCACCGATGGGCGTAGTGCGAGCCACACCACAACTGACATGGCGACAGCCATTAGCAGCTGTACTGCTGGCGTATTGATACTGTTGGTCACCACGACCTTCATGCCTTGGCGTAAGTTCTTTTTCGATGTTTTATCGAAGCGTGCGGCTTCGTATGCTTGACCGCCATAGTTTTTGACAACCTGATAGCCACCAATCACTTCATTGGTAATATGGCTGACATCACCCATCGTCTCTTGAATACCCTTAGACAACTTTAGATAACGCTTTGAGGCGATGCGAATAAGCCACAATATTGGCGGTAGCACAACGAATAAAATCAACGTCAAACGCCAATTGCTATAAAGCAAGAAACCTATCAAGGCGACGACTGTCAAACCATCCCGCAGTAGCGTCTTCATAGAGTCTGTACTAGCGGCGGTGACTTGCTCAACATCAAATATCAGCTTGGATGAAATGGTACCAGCAGGATTGGCTAAGTAAAAAGCTTGGCAGACGAAGCAATTTATTAAAGACTTCCACTCGCAGCTCATATACCAAATTACGTGAGACCAGAGCAGAATAGTAATTACCCAAAAAGCTACCAACACCGCGGACAAAAAACAGACCAATGATCAATAATGGAAATAAATCTTGTTTGCTTTGATCGTTCTGATTAATGGCATCGGTGATGTATTGAAGTAATTTGGCAATCCAAATCTCTGTCGCCGCATTAATCGCAAAGCCCAACACAGTAAGCATTAATGCCCACCAGTATGGTTTTAAATAACTCAGCAAACGCAGCAAGGTCTTATGTTTAGGTATGTTTGACGGCTCTGCTGATAGTTTTTTAGCAGCAGTTTTTGCAGAGTCAGGTTGATATGCTTGGCTCATAAAAGCCTCAATTTGGGGGTCATAACATGAATGGACTGCGTTAAAATTACAGTTTTATAAGAACATCTATCAATGGCAATAAAGTAGCTATAGGCTACTGCGGTAACGGCTGACCAAGTGGCACGACCGTACTGATATTAAGATTCAAAAATCCCAGTTTACCCGCAATGTCCATCACTCGCACAACCGATTGGTGGGTGGCATTGGCATCCGCAGCAATAACAAATAGCATGTCACGATTACTGCCAGCTTCTTGTTGTAGCATACTTGTCAACTCTGCCTCATTGCTACTAGCAAGCGTAATACCGTTCACCAGATAACTGCCATCTTCTTGTACTGCCACTTCGATACTGTTTTTCTCTTCTGTCAGCGCAACACCTTCAGCTTCAGGAAGAATAATATTTAAACGACTAAAATGATTAAACGACGTTGCTAACAGCAAAAACACAATCAAAAACAACAAACAATCAATCATCGGGGTCAAGTTAATTTCGAGCGGCTCAACAGTCGGTTTTCTAAAGCGCATATCACTCTCTTTAATTTACTAGATACTCATGTGCTTGATGGATTATTAGTGCGTGTTGAACAGTCACAAATACTAAAAAATAAATGCTAAAAAATAAATACTAAGAAGTGACGGCAACACCATTATTTGAGCTTAATCCATCCACTGCATACTCATTATCTACAACGTCATCCGATGGCGCACGATGTGCAGGCACATTCAAGCCAGCAGTAGATGTATTTTCCAGTAAATGATAATCATACAACTCTTGAATCATGAGTCCCGCTTGCGTCTCAAACTGGGCATTAATATCGATAATACGGCGCTGAAAATAACGATAGGCAACCAGTGCTGGAATAGCCACGATCATACCAGCAGCAGTCGTAATCAACGCTTGTGACACACCAGCAGCAAGCATCGTTGGGTCTTGCATCGCCCCATCAGTAATCGCCAAAAATGACGAAATAATGCCTAACACCGTGCCTAACAACCCCAGTAGTGGCGCAATCGCCCCTATGGTCCCAAGCATATTGATGTTTTTTTCTAACTGATGCACTTGTACGCTAGCGCGGTTTTGCATATGCATCGTCATCGAGTCTAAGCCATATTGACGATACAGCAGCCCTGTCGCTAAAATATCTCCCAAAGGTGTTTTTTCTTTGACATTCATCAACTGTGTACGACCAATATCCCCATTCTCACGTAAGCGCGTGATTAGCTGTTCGCGCAATCTACTCGGAGCAACTTTATTAAACTGTAAAGTATGACTACGCTCGATGATGATAACCAATGCCAATATTGAGCACACCACGATAGGCGTCATCAACCAACCACCCGCTTTTACCAACTCCCACATATTGACTCTCTTTTATATTTTTATAAAAATAGCGGTTATCAAAATATCTTAATATTTACAGCATCAACAAACTCGTTAGCGATATCAAGCCTGTGCTTCTATGTGCTTAATCAAAGCTGCTAACTGATCTTGGTTATGGAAAAATATCTCAACACTACCCTGGCCATCTTTTTTATGTTTGAGTTTGACTTCAGCCCCTAACATATCTGTCAGTCTTTGCGTCAAGCGCTCAACCTCACGAGATTGCGTTTGCTCAGCACGATTGGCTTTAGGCGCAGGCTGTAAGATCGATTTAACCAACTTTTCAGCGTCGCGTACCGTCATACCACCGTCGATAATTTTTTGCGCGATAATCGGCTGCTGCTCAGAGGATAATGCCAAGAGCGTGCGCGCATGACCCATATCTAGGGTGCTATTTGCCAAATGATCTTTGACTGTATCATGCAGTTGATTGAGACGCAGCAGGTTTGATACGGTGGTGCGTGCCTTGCCAACGACTTCGGCAATCATCGCATGACTCATACCAAATTCAGTATGAAAACGTTGTAATGCAGCGGCCTGTTCAATCACGGACAAGTCCTCACGCTGGATATTTTCAATCAAGGCCAGTGCGATGGCAAGCTCATCAGATAAAGCACGTTCAATCGCTGGAATAACGGCTTTACCTGCCATTTTTGCTGCACGCCAGCGACGCTCACCAGCAATGATCTCATGGGTAACGAATGCTTCACTCTTGTCTTCATTGGCCAATAACGGACGGATAACGATCGGTTGCATAACGCCATGCTGCTCAATCGAAGACGCCAGCTCTGCAAGCGCCGTTTCACTCATATCACGGCGTGGCTGATACTTACCCGCTTGCAAACGCGTGACATCTATTTGCACCAAGCTTATCTGGTCTTCAGAGGCACTAGTATCTGTTCCATTAACACGATTCTTATTAGCCGTACCTTTGTTTATCGTGCGCGGCGACCGTGTGGTTCGACTGCTGGCAGTGGTGTCAGAGGCAATAGGTTTGGTCGTTGGTTTTTCACTGGTCTCATTATCATCAGATTGAGCAGGCGTGCTAATATTTAATCTATCAGCGTTTAGCGTTTCAGCTGGCAAAGTACTCTCACGCGCCGCCATGTCGTCTTGCAAGGCAGAGGCGGTGATTTGCTTTTCTTTTTTGATTGACCCCAACAAGGCATCTAAGCCTCGATTGGCAGCCAACCCTCTTTTCTTCGCCATGATTACCTATCCTCTAACGCTAAAATAAAAGCCAAATAATTATTAATACAGCTTACTCATTACTTATAAATACGACATTCAATGTTCAATATCTGTTTAGTCGCTTGTGCTGACATTCTATCACTGGTGCTAAAAAAATGCATACATGCATATTAGTCACTTTGTTTCATGACTTCAGCCGCCAATTTTTGATAAGCGCGCGCACCTTTTGACCATCTCTCGTAAGCGATAACTGGCAAACCATGCGCTGGCGCTTCTGCCAAACGAATATTTCTTGGAATATGGGTTTTATACATAATATCGCCAAAGTGCGCTTCAAGCTCGGCAGACACATCCCGAGCCAGTGTATTGCGTGCATCAAATAATGTTCTCACCACACCGCGGATATATAGCTTTGGATTCAACTCGGTTAAACGCTCTATCGTCTGCGACAAATCAGCCAAGCCTTCTAATGCATAGTATTCACACTGCATAGGAATAATAACGCTATCTGTAGCAACTAACGCATTAATCGTCAGCAAATTCAAGCTGGGTGCACAGTCTATAACCACATAATCGTAAGCAGGTTTTTTAGCAGCTAGCTGATCATTAACCAAAGCCACCATTGCTGTTTTAAACAGCTCATGACTATTGGTCTTGTTCATTAGGGTGATATCCATGCCTGCCAAATCACGATTGGCACCGATCACATCAAACCCCGCCGGACTGGTAACAATAGCATCAGACAGCGATACTCCATCCAATAATACGTCAGCGATAGTTAGCCCAAGCTCGTTTTTATCAACACCCGTACCACTGGTCGCATTACCCTGTGGGTCTAAGTCAATCAGCAGTACATGCTTGCGCTTCGCAGCCAAGCTGGCGGTCAAATTTACTGCCGTCGTGGTTTTGCCACGCCGCCTTTTTGATCGCAATTGCTATGATTTCCATACACTCACTCAATTTAATTAGGGTCTATTACTGTTATTTTACTTTTGGCTTACACAATCAATTTTTCGCTAAACTTTGCATAGCATCATACTCATAAGCGTAAACAATACGACTTTTATCTAATTAGCACGATTTGCATCACTATATTTTGAATATGTCCATTCAAATATCCACAAAATCATGTGATACCGACATGTATCACTTAAAAGGTGTTCATAGCTTAGACATTTTTATAGGACAATTCAATTAAATGACGACTATCATGTAAACGAGGCACTTTAAGCTTAATCGTCTTAATATGCCAGTCATTGTCCAGCGCTGTAGTTCTTCATCGCTGGCGCTTTGCCTTTCATCGCGCATAGGTAACCGTTATCTGCTAAGCGCGGCTGAGCCACTTCGACAAAATCGATCAAACTGGCAAAGGCTCTAGAAGTCACAACGTCATAGCTGGCGTCATGCGCCTCGATACGAGAAGCAATTGGCTGCATATTATTCAAGCCAAGCTCACTGCTGATTTGCTTAATAAAACGAATTTTTTTCTGATTACTATCAAGTGCGGTGCATTGACGCTCTGGCTGACAAATCGCAATAATAACCGCTGGCATCCCTGCTCCTGTGCCAATATCTAACAGTGACCCTGACGGTAAATGCGTTATAATAGCCAAACAATCAATTATATGTTTGATCAATGCCTCTTCTGGATCAGTGATGGCGGTCAGATTATACGCTTTATTCCACAACAAAAGCTGGTCTAAGTACAATAATAATGTGCGCTGCTGCGTCTCACTCAAGGGTAAATTGAGCTCATTGACCGCTTGTGCCAAGGTATTCGCCAGCGCTGGCAACTGTGCGCCAAGCTTTACAAAGCCAGTCGGATCAATACGGATATTGCCCGTGTTAGCAGAGGATGAAGATGTTTTAGTAAAGTCTGACATACAACGAGTTATCCAGTTTTGACATGTGAACCGTCTATTTTATCATGCAGTCTGCCCATTGAATAGTTGCAGATTGCGCCAATGTGAGACATCTTATACTATCTGAGCCTATATTGAGGCGTTATTGTTCTTTAATCGCCTTAAATGGATGATGAATGATTACTTATATAGGCGGTTTTGACAGAGCCTGCTAATGATACAAAACTGCTTTTAATGATTTATTTAAAACACCGTTTTATCTTGTAAGATGTTTTTATGAACGATGCAAATTAACTAGAAAAAACCAAGTATTAGCACTCATTAGTAAACTTAATAACACTTAATAGCACTTAATAACCACGCCACTTTCCACAAACGATATAATTTATACCTATGACCAAACAGCCACACATCCCTACCTCTCAATTATCGAGAGACGCTAATAAAAAAGACGCTAATAATATGGCAACACCCATCATTGAATTAAAAAGCACCAAATCAGCAACACCGAATGCACCGCATCCATGCTTTATTGATATCAAGCAGCGCTGCCTTGTCACCGCTGAGCAACTAAAACGCTATAGCGATCCTGATGAATTGCCCTCGGATACTCGCACGGCACCAGATCTAGACGTTGGCTTTGGTCAGCAGCGTGCACTAAAAGCCTTACAAACAGCTTTGGATATCAAAGCCAGTGGCTATCATGTGTTTGCTGCTGGTGAAAATGGCTTGGGCAAACGCACCGTCATCAGCCGCTTGCTAACGCGTATTGCCGCCGATGCACCCACACCTGACGACTGGGTATATGTGCATAATTTTACCGATCCACGTACCCCTTTAGCCTTGCGACTACCTGCTGGGCAAGCCTCTTTATTGCAGCAGCAAGTCACTCACTTATGGCAACAAGCCAAAAAGCGATTGAGCCAACGCTTTCGTAGTGATCAATATCAAAGCAAAATCGAAGCAATCAAAAATGACACGCATCAAAAAGAAAGTCAGGCTTGATGTGCTCAATGCAGAAGGCAAACAATATGATTTGGCGTTGACGTTTCGCTCCTTTGATAATAAAGCGGTGTTTGTACATCCCAGTCAACTCGCGACAGAAACTAGTGGTAGTAATGACAAACCATCTGCTAGCAACAAAAATAAATCCGTGAGCGATAATAGTAGTGAACCGAGCATTCTTAGCACCGAGTATAACGATCCTATAAATGCAGAGCAGAATAAAAACAATACTGAATACGGCAATAGTGAATACGAAGCTGAGCTAAATAACTTTGTCCAAAAAAACCATATGCAAAAACGCTTAAGTCAGTTGACCATCGCGTTAGAGCAGTTAGAGGACGAAGCCAATGATGCGATAGAAGCCCTGCATCGCAATATTGCACGTCGTGCATTACAACCGTTATTTGCCCCTGTTTATGAGCAATTTGCCAGTCACCCACTGGTCATTGACTATCTCAAGACCGTATTTGCCGACATGGTTACGCATGTCGAGCGCATCGTCAATGGCGATGACGAAGAGTTTGTAACGGCAGTTTTGGCCACAACCCCAAGTCGCTATGCGGTCAACGTCATTGTCAGTCACATGCCGGACGACGGTGCACCCGTCATCTTTGAGGACTTACCGACGCACTTGAACTTGTTAGGTCATGTCGAGCAAATCACCCAATTGGGCACGGTCACCACTGATGTCAGTATGATTCGAGCGGGTGCTCTACACCGTGCTAATGGTGGTTATTTACTATTAGAAGCGAGTCACTTACTTGAGCATCCGTATGCCTGGCAGGGTCTCAAGCGGGCGTTACAATCACGCAAAATCAAACTCTCAAGCCTTGAACAAATGCTGACCTTAACAGGCAGCTTATCGTTAGCACCTGCCCCATTGACCTTGATGTTAAAGTGATTTTGCTTGGTGAAGCAGACTTATATTATGAGCTGTTAGAGCTTGAGCCTGAGTTTGATGCGGTATTTAAAGTACGTGCGGATTTTCACGATGACGTGCCTCGCAGCAGTGAGCACGAATTGGCGTTAGTCGCGAAAATGGCTGATATCATTGACTATGCCAATCTCTATCCGTTTGATCGTAGCGCGCAAGCTGCCCTACTTGAGCATTTAAGCTTACAAGCAGAAGACCAAGACCGCTTAAGCTTGCACAGTGATTTATTAATCAAGCTGTTGCATGAGTCTAACCGCCACGCGCATTTAAGCGGAAAAAACATTGTTAATGCCTATCATGTCACACAAGCCATCGATGATATGGACGAGCGTTCAGGATACCTGCGTGACCTCTATTGGGATGAGCTAAGAAACGGTCAGCAGCTTATTCAAACTCAAGGCAGCGCTGTCGGACAAGTCAATGCGCTGACAGTGGTCAGCTATGCCGATAGCGAGTTTGGCATGCCCGCCCGCTTGACTGCCGTCATTCAACCAAATATCGGTACAGGTGAGATTCTCGATATCGAGCGTGATGTAGACTTGGGCGGTAGTTTACACGCCAAAGGCATGCTGATTATGACCAGCTATTTGCGCGCATTATTCAGCCAACATCATGCGCTCAACTTTAGCGCCTCGCTCGCTTTTGAACAAAGCTACGCCCATATCGATGGCGATAGTGCTACCGTCAGCGAAGGCTGTGCGCTGCTATCTGCCTTAGCAAACGTCCCGATTGATCAATCATTTGCCATTACTGGCTCTATGAACCAATTGGGCGAAGTGCAAGCGGTTGGTGGCATCAACTCTAAAATCGCCGGATTCTTTGATGCATGCCGCGAGCAAGAATTGACTGGGCAGCAAGGCGTGGTCATTCCAATGGCCAATGTCAAACAGCTCATGCTGCGTGACGACATCATTGCTGCCGTCAAAGCGAACGAATTTCATATTTATGGTGTCTATACACTGAGCGAAGCATTGACGCTGATGACTGGTTTGCCTATCGATACCATGAACAAGAAAGGTCGCTATCGTAAAGACACGTTGTTTGGCAAAGTTTTAAGTCGTCTGATGTTATGGGATGAAAATCAAGATAACAATGACGATGGTATGGATGATAAAAAGTCCAAAAAGAAAGATAAAAAAGCAGAAAGCAAAACGTCAAAAAAAACGGGACAAGAGAAAAAAGGAAAAACACAAAGACAAGGCGGAGCACAACGAAGTCAGTATAAATGATGATCAAGGTATCAACCAAAGCATCAATCAAGGTATCGATAAGAATGCCACTAAAACGCCCATTGACGCCATATAAGCTGATTTATAGTGAAATTTAGCTGTATCAAAACCAATCCATAAGTCAGTGTGCTAATTGAAGACATGCCCTAGACGCTACGATACTTTTCTGCGATGATGAATGGTTAATACTCCGCTAAGCTATACAAAAGCCAACTCGTAATTTCATAAAGGTTATCGCTTAATGACTGTACATTCTACTGACGCCGACCACTCTCATGCTCAAACGAACTCTGTTGAGCAAGCTAATACTGTAGCGGCAGCGGACAGTCATGTCTCAGGAGATAACAACGATAATCGCCATGGCGCGGCGACGACGGCGCGCCAGTGGCAAGTGCTATCGCAACTACAGCGCAACCGCTGGGTGGGCACAACCCATATCTACGAGCAGCTGATGATGGCAGGTTTTGACATCAGCCTACGCACTGTTCAACGCGACTTAAATGCGCTAGCAAAACGCTTTCCTATAGAAAAAAACAACGCCAACCCACAAGGCTGGCGCTGGCGTGATGACGCGCCACTCCAAAGCTTACCGCACATGAATCTATCGCAAGCAGTCGCCTTTAATATGGTTGAAGCCAATCTAACTCAGCTACTACCACCTGTTATTTTAGATGAATTATTTCCGTGGTTTGACTTGGCAAGGCGGCAGCTAAAAAACAGTAAAGTCACCCATTCATGGATCGACAGAGTGCGTATTGAGCCTGCCACTCAGCCACTAATCGCGCCGCATATTGACTTGGATAGCAAAGACAATATTTACCATGCGCTATTTTATCAATTACAAATCAAAGCCTGCTACACACGCAGCAATAAATCACAGGCCAGTGAATATCTTTTGAATCCCATCGCTATTATCCAGCGCGGTGTGATTATTTATCTGCTGGCAACTCGTACTGATGATCCAAACTTTACCATTCGTACCTTTGCCCTACATCGATTTGCTAGCGTTGACATTCTTGAAAGCGCCGCACAAACACCTGAGAGTTTCCAACTCGATAATTATTTGGATGCGGGTGGTATGGGCTTTAGCCACCCCTTATTCGGTGAGCTGCCTAATCATGGCAAAAACACCGCTATTGAGCTACAATTCACCAAACAAGCGGGCAAAAGCCTGACTGAAAGCAAGCTCAGTGACGACCAAACTGTTACGTTGGATGATGACACGCTGACTATTCAAGCCACTGTCAACCTAACTTCACAACTGGTTTGGTGGTTGCGTGGTTTTGGCAATGGTTTATTGAATGCCAAACCAGCATTGTTACATCAAGCCGTATTGGATAAGTTTTTTGATCATAAATAACAACTGCGAGTAATGATGCTCAAATTTAACCGTATTCAGACGATTACCATTATTTAAAAATGAAGAACGAAAGTAGATAAGGAATGTTATGCCGACCACTACCTCATTGCCATTACTGTCAGACAGTTTAAGAGGACTGGGCTTAGACGCGGGAACCTTATTTTTTGCGCTAAACTATGAATTTACCAAGATTGAGCCAAAAGGCATGTTTAAGCGCTTTAAAAAAAACCAGAGCGCTATTGATATTGATTTGGCTTGCGTACTATATGACGACAATTGCACCATCAGTGATATCGTGTGGTTCAAACAATTGCGCGATAAAGCGGAATCAGTGAAACATCAAGGCGACAGTCTCAATGGCAAAGATCGCGGCGAACAAGCGATGTATTTGGCACCTCTTGACCAAGAGCAAATCAGGCTTTACTTAGATAAAATCCCAGCACATATCACCCACATTGCTATGATAGCCAACTCTTACCACGGTCATCCGTTTTCAAGAGTCAAAAAAGGCGAGATTCATCTAAGCGATGATGAAGGCAATCGATGCTTTGAAGTCAATCTAAAGCAACTGCCACGTGATTGCACGACGCTGTGGGTGGCACATTTACGCCGAGAAGTGGATGATTGGCATCTCACACTACAAAACTTACCCCTTACTGCCGAAGATTTAGCAACGGCGGCGCAGCAAGTCGCCCATGAATTGGCCCGTGCGCTACCCATTCCACAAGCTATCTAAATACCATAAAATATCCGTTTATTGCTAATAAAAGGGTGCAACGTTCTGATAACATTGCACCCTTTTGTTAAACACCCATTTTTTGAAACCTGAAATAATTACTATAAAAGACTTACAGTGGCTCACCGCAATGTGGGCAAAAGTTCTTTTGTCGTTCTTCCACTTCTCTTTCGCGGCGCTCAAGCTCTTGTTCGCGTAATACCTGCAATACGATATTTTGCGCCTGCTCTTTATCCAGTCCCAGCTCACGGCGAATTTTATCGATCATCATCTGATTTTTCACCAAATCAAAATCGCTATCAATCAGCTGCGCTCGAAAGTCTTGTTCAAGCTCTTCACGGCGCTGAGCAAGCTCATTTGCTAAACCAGTCGCTAAAATACCTGCAGGTAATGCCGCCAGACCCACACCTAATATGGTAATAACCGCACCCAATATTTTACCCGCATTGGTAATCGGCGTGACATCGCCATAGCCCACCGTCGTTAGCGTCACCACCGCCCACCACATCGCTTTAGGTATCGACTCAAACTCTTCTGGCTGGGCGTGGTTTTCAACCAAGTAAATGCCACTAGATGCCGTCACAATCATAATTATTAAAATAAAAATAACCGCTTGGAACGAGCCTTTTTCTTTACTAATGACCACCAATAAGATGCGTAACGAAGCAAAATAGCGTGTCAGTTTGAGAATGCGGAATAAACGTAAAATACGTAAGAAGCGTAAATCAATCGTAACAAAGAAATTCAGGAAAGCTGGCGCAATGGCGACTAAATCAATCAACGCAGAAGGACTTTTCAACCACTCCCAACGCTGACGCCAAGTAGTGTCATCTGGTTTTTCCTCGGCCACACTCCACAAACGCAGCAAATACTCAATAGAAAACACCACGATAGAGAAATTTTCAAACCAAGTAAAATACTCCTGATAAGGGTAATACCAACTGTCAACCGACTCAGCAATGACCGCTGCTACATTGGTCATGATTAGAAATATTAAAAAGTAGTCAACGCAACGGCTAAACAGCGTATCGTGCTCATCATTTTGCAGAATATCGTATACGAAAAGACGCAAGCGCCGTATAGATTGGAATAGCATGCCGTCCCTATGCGGTGAAACACCGGTCTTATATTAATATAATAAAGCAGTCATCACAGAATATGACATTAATGCTCGGTCACCATCAGTATTTCATACCCATCACTACTTGACGATGTAGTGCTCTTAAAGCATTACTAGTGATAGGACTGGCTTATTTAGTATGAATCATGATCGGTGATTATACTAAATTTAAATAATACATGTAGGCAAACAAAATTAGCATCAGCACAATGGCGATGATAGCGAAGCGTAAAAATCGTTCGTCAGCGCGTAATTGCTGACTGATATCTTGAGCAGGCAGCAAAAATAAGTTGCATTCAGGACAGCAAGAGTCCATGCGATCCAATATCGTCACAGAACGTGCGTTTGTGCAGCGTAGAGGAGAATTACTACAATAGCCAAGCATAATATATTACCCCTCTTTTCCCACTCTCATTATTCATTCGAAAAGTAATGAGACTATCATTACCGGCTCTAAGTTTTTGACATTTTAATACGCTAAAAGTATCAGCGAGAGTTTAGCATCATTGACTATCGACCAAATTCTAGCGCCGTGCCTCTGTATAACATCGGTATGATAGAATCTAAGTCCTGCCTCACAAACACTAACTGTCCCAAGTAATTTTTAATTACCTCGACAAATATACCTTTTACGGTAAATTTATGCCATAAAAGCCATTAACATGCATTTAAAACCTTACAGTAAATATGGTTTTGTATTATAATGGCGTTGTAATGTTACAGGTTAGTCAATAATCATAACATTGTGTATCGGTACCTAATGTCATCCCTCGTTAGATAGCCACCGATAATCTTCTATCACGTTAAGGAATCAAATGATGAAACTACAATCCCTAGTTTTAGCCACTGCTGCTGCACTTACTATGACCACAGCATTTGCTGTACCAGCTGGTACTTGGTCTGTCGCTGCTGGCGCTCACATGGTTGACCCAAAGAGCGATAACGGTACTCTGGCAGATGGCACTATTGGTGTCGACGTAGACAGTGATGTTCAACCAACCATTAGCGGCGAATATTTCGTTGCCAATAACATTGGTATTGAATTACTAGCGGCTACACCATTCCATCATGACATTACCTTAACTGCTGGCGATGCTACTATCGATGCTAAAACTCAGCATTTACCACCGACTCTATCGGTACAGTATCACTTCGATGGCTACAACATGCCTATGAATGTGAAGCCATTTGTTGGTGTTGGTGTGAACTATACGACTTTCTTTAAAGAAAAAATCTATAGCGATGCTTTCGAAAAATTAGAACTTGATGATAGCGTCGGCGTTGCTGGTCACATCGGTCTTGACATACCTTTTGCCCCAACTGAATACTTCCGTATTGATGCTCGCTATATGGACATCAAAACAGACGCCAGCGTAAAAAAAGCTAATGGTGAGACCATTGAACTTGGTGAAGTTGACATCAGCCCTTGGGTATATGGCGTTGCTTTTGTTAAGACTTTCTAATATAACATAAAGTAATGTGAATAAAAAAAGCTGGCTTAATCGCCGGCTTTTTTGTATCTAAAGTTTAAGCGGCAATGATTATAGATAAAAAGATTATAGATAAAAACGATTGTGCTAAAGTCATTAACCGCTAAAAATCTGGCGACCATTAGCAACAAATTTTAAGCACAAAAAAGACCATCCTAAGACAGTCTTCTTTTTTCAGATCCTTTTAGTACAAACGATTCTTACAGCAAAATACGGCGCGGATCAGCCAGCAATGTTGCGATATAACGGGTAAATACGGCAGCATCTGCGCCATTAATCACACGGTGATCGTAAGACAATGATAATGGCAACATGAGACGCGGCTCAAAGCTTTGCTTCTTAGCATCCCAACGTGGCTGCATGCTTGCCTCAGACCACCTAAAATACCCACTTGAGGCCAATTTACTAATGGGCGTAAAGGCAGTACCACCCAAGTTACCTTGGCTTGATATGGTAAAGCTTGCGCCTTGCAAATCTTTAGTAGTGAGTTTTTTGTCACGCGCTTTTACCGCAAGCTCACCAATTTCAATGGCGATTTGCTTCAAGCCTTTATCCTGTACATTCTTGATAACAGGTACGATGAGACCATCATCCGTTGCCACCGCGATGCCCATATTGACACTTTTACGCAAGATAACTTGCGTATTGTCATCATTTAAATGACTGTTAAAAAGTGGATGCTGCGTTAAGGCATAGGCCGTCGCTTTGACCACGAACGCTAAAATCGTGAAGCCGATACCTTCAGCTTTCATGCTACCTTTTAGCTCGCCACGCAGTTTTTCTGTCTCAGTGATATCAGACAAATCAAACTGGGTCACTTGTGGCAACAAGGTATTATAGTTGAGCTGCGGTATCGATACTTTTTGTAGACGGCTAAGGTCTTGGGTTGTTGTTTCACCCCAAATCTCAACGTTGCTCATGTCAGGTAAGCTTGGCAGGCTAGCGCTGGCTACATTGCCACTGGCAGGTGCCGCTTTTTGAGTGCTTAAGCTTTCTTTAACATGTGCAAACAAGTCTTCTTTTAGAATGCGATCATTCAGCGCCGAACCATTCACTTGGGTGATATCGACACCTAACTGACGCGCTAGCTTACGTACGGCTGGACCTGCATATACGTCAACCAACTTTTCATTGACCTGTGCTTCAGTCAACTTATCAGCTTGCTTACTAGCGACCGCATTAGGCGTTGTAGATTTTTCTGCCTGTTTTGCCTCACCCATTGTTTTAGCAGCAGCTTTCTCTTCTACTTTGGCTGGTGCTGAATGCTTTTGCTCAGCGCTATCTGATGTAGACTCACTTGTATCAGCAGCATCTGCACCACTACTCATGATAACGATAAAGTCTTGACCATTAGCAACCATATCACCAGTCTGAACTAAGATTTTTTCAATCTTACCAGCGACTGGTGCGGGTACTTCTACCGATGCTTTGTCAGATTCAATCAATAGGATTGATTGATCTGCAGTCACGATGTCACCAACACTGACCATGATTTCAGAAACTTGCGCTTCATCAACACCTAAATCTGGCAATGCATGAGTGGTCGATTTACCAGCGTTAGACGCAGGCTTGTCATTAGCGTCAGACGAGGCTGATTCAGTTGCCGCAGGCTCAGGTTTTGTTTCTGGTTTAGCAGCCGTTTCATCTGCCTTTTGCTTCTCGTCAGCAGCGCTATTTTCTTTAGTGTCTACATTGCTTTCTGCATTGTCTGCTTCACTTTCAAGCTCAATCAGTACCATACCTTCACTGACCTGATCACCAACAGCAACGCTGATTTTGGTGACTGTGCCAGCAGCGGAACTTGGTACTTCAACCGAGGCTTTGTCAGATTCTAATAGAATGATGTTGTCATCTTTTGCGATGACATCACCCACTTCTACCATAATTTCGCTGACTTCGGCGCTATCAACACCCAAATCGGGGGCTTTAATATCCATGATTTATCTCCTAGTCTTATGATATTATTCTTTGACATCACCGTTATTAAGTAAAGTCGCATCAGCTTGATCTTCAGCCCGACCCTCATTACTGATTTCATCATCATCTTCAGCGACAAATTCAGGGACAGGATTTGGATTGACATTACCAGGTGCTGGTGCATCAGGAGAATGATCATAATAAGGCTGTTGTTGCCATGCAGGTGGCTGATCCACATCGATGCCTAAGCTTGAAATCGCATCTTTTACCAAACGCATCTCAACTTCACCTTCATCGGCCAAGCGTTTGAGCGTGGCAACCACGATATGTGCGGCATCAACGTTGAAGAAACTACGCAGATTTTCACGAGTATCAGAACGGCCGTAGCCATCAGTCCCTAAAGTCGTATAAGGACGATTATCTGGCAACCAAGCACGGATTTGCTCCGAATAATTGCGCATATAATCCGTCGCAGCGACGACGATACCTTCGTGCGGCGCTAACTGCTCAGTCACCCAAGGCACCCGCTCTTCATCCATTGGATGCAAGCGGTTGTAGTCATCACAGACCATGCCGTCACGAGTCAACTCGTTAAAGCTGGTCACACTCCAAACGTTGGAGGTGATATTAAACTCATCTTTTAGAATCTGCGCCGCTTTTTGTACTTCACGTAAAATAACGCCAGAGCCTAATAGCTGCACTTGGGTTGAACCATTGTCTTCAAGCAAATACATACCGCGCTTGATACCTTCCTCGGCGCCTTCTGGCATCTCAGGTTGCTCATAGTTTTCATTCATGAGTGTTAAGTAATAATAAACGCGTTCGCCTTCACCATACATACGGCGTAGACCGTCGTGCATGACGACTGCTAGCTCGTAACCGAAGCAAGGATCATAAGTCACACAGTTAGGAACGACGTTGAATAGAATCTGCGAATGACCATCTTGATGCTGCAAGCCTTCGCCGTTCAAGGTGGTACGACCAGCTGTTGCACCCAGTAAGAAACCTTGTGCTTGACAATCACCTGCCGCCCAAGCCAAATCACCCACACGTTGGAAACCAAACATTGAGTAGTAGATATACATCGGAATCATCGGCAACGCATTCACAGAATAACTGGTTGCCAACGCAATCCACGTACTCATTGCGCCTGCTTCGTTGATACCTTCTTCTAACATGTGACCGTCGATGGCTTCTTTGTAGCCCATCAAAGCTTCACTGTCTTCTGGCGTATATTTTTGACCAACCGCAGAGTAGATACCCAACTGGCGGAACATACCTTCTAGACCGAAAGTCCGTGCTTCATCAGGTACAATAGGCACGACGCGATCTTGGATGTCTTTGTTTTTTAGCATGGCTGACAATAAGCGCACAAACACCATCGTCGTTGATTGCTCTTTACCATTGCTGCCTTTTAGTACCCGATCAAACATTGACAGTTCAGGAATATTCAATGGGATATGCCCACTGCGGCGATTTGGCAAATGACCACCTAGCGCTTCGCGGCGACCTTTAAGGTACTTCATCTCCGCTGAACCTTCTTCAGGGCGATAGAATGGTAGCGTCTCTAACTGCTCGTCAGTAAATGGTAAATCAAAGCGATCACGGAAATACATCAACGCTTCTTGATCGAGTTTCTTAATCTGATGTGATTTATTGACCGCTTGTGTTTGAGCCGATAAGCCATAGCCTTTAACAGTTTTGACTAAAATAACGGTTGGCTGACCTTTGGTTTTCATCGCTTCACTGAATGCAGCATACACTTTCATTGGATCATGACCACCACGATTCAAGCGCGAGATATCCTCATCAGATAGCGCATCGGCCATCTCTTCTAACTCAGGATATTCACCAAAGAACTCTTTGCGAGTGAACTCAGCTGTACGGGCTTCGTATAGCTGATACTCACCATCGACCACTTCTTCCATACGATGTTTGAGCACGCCAGTTTTATCATTGGCAAGTAAGCTGTCCCATTTACCACCCCAGATAACTTTAATCACCCGCCAGCCAGCACCGCGGAACACAGACTCTAGCTCTTGGATAATTTTACCGTTACCACGGACTGGACCATCAAGACGCTGTAAATTACAGTTGACGACCCAGATTAGGTTGTCCAACTTTTCACGACCAGCGAGAGAAATAGCCCCTAAGCTTTCTGGCTCATCCGTTTCACCATCACCCAAGAATGTCCAAATCTTACGACCTTTTTTTCTAGCAAACCGCGGTTTTCCATATAGCGATGTACATGGGCATGATAAATCGACATGATCGGACCAAGTCCCATCGATACGGTTGGGAATTGCCAATAATCTGGCATGAGGTACGGATGCGGATAGCTTGATAAACCTTTACCGCCGACTTCACGACGGAAATTATCAAGTTGATCTTCGGTCAATCGACCTTCTAAATAAGAACGTGCATAAATACCGGGTGCTGAGTGACCTTGATAATAAATCATGTCACCACCGAAATGATCGCTGGCAGCACGGAAAAAATGGTTGAAACCTGTCTCATACAGCGTGGCACTAGAAGCGAAAGTCGCTAAGTGACCACCCAAATCGTCGTCATTTTTGTTTGCACGCATGACCATGGCCAATGCGTTATAGCGAATCAAAGCACGAATTTTGCGCTCAATGGTTAGGTCACCAGGGTACATCGGTTCATCTTCAACGGCGATAGTATTGATATAAGCGGTATCGAGACGATTGAACGGCAGATCTTCTTGAACTGCCATATTGTATAAAGCTTTTAGCAGAAACTGAGCACGATCTTTGTCTGCATGTTTGATAACAGATTCAAACGCTTCCAGCCACTCTTGGGTTTCGGTGCTATCAGCATCCTTATAATAATTCATCACTATTGTCCTTTTTTATCAGTCAGTCCTGCCCGAAGACAGGATATTATTAAATCAAAGTGTTACTTCAATATTGTCGTGCGGGAATAATTTTCTCAATGACTTCCTTGTTAATTTTAAGAAGTGAGATTTATAGTAGGGTGCGGTTATGTAGCAGTATTTGACCAACTCATAATCTGGAGCAGCCTCACATAGCCAAAATAAAAACAGCGCTACTATCTATCGCATATGAACTGAGTATTTAAAAGTGGTTAGATAATAAGATGCTAACCCAACTTTTATAGTCAATTATCAAATGATAATAACTCTTTATTATAGGCTCTTATGCTGCAGTTGTTTATAGCTGTAAAGAAATGGTGATATGACAAGTATTTTTGAAATAAATAATCATTAGTTTTTTTAGAAATGTGTTTCAATGAAATATAAGAATTGTTTGCTAACAAGCTAACATCTATAACCAGATACTGTAGCTGGTCATGAAATATCTGCCATTCATCCACTTCGTAGGACTTTTACGAAATTATTGCTTAATATGTTAAGTTACGTAATATATACATTAGTTTAGTTAGTGAAATAATTGAGAACTAGTTAAACGCTTATAGCAAGTTTTAGCTTATAGGAACAAGATATGCATAAAGTCCAGTTCACTTCAGACTCAATAAGTATTTATTTGTTGCGCGAATACGTGTATCAGATACTAATCTTGACAGGTTTTATGATATTGCTATTGGCTAGTAACTCTGCCTCAGCACTTGCTCCCAATCCTGGGGCTACTTGTACTGGTATTGCAGGGGCGTCTCAGGGTTTAACCAATAATGACTATAATAGCTTAATATCTTCAGGAAACTTTGTACAAGTTGCAGGTAATGCGTCTGGCAGTATTCCATTGCAGGTTAAGATCAGCACTGAAGAGTCTAGCTCGAATACTACATTGAATGCTCTTACTGTCACTGATTTTGATAGTGTTAGAGCCATAAATGTCAGACGTACATTCCCTAATACGTCTGCTTACACCGATATTAATCTTGATTTTCGTAATAGTATAACTACTCAACCAATTTTTTTAACTAATGTTGCTCTTAGCGCTTTTGATATTGATTATGCGAATAGTAATGGCAACACTTTTGATGATTTTGTACAAATTACTGGAGTAAACGAAGCTGGGACTACTATATCTGGCACCTTTCAATCTGTAACTGGCTCAAATATTACATTCAGCGACTCTTTACAAGGCTTGTTAACTAGAACAGTCAGCGACCCTAATTGCCCAGCCAAAAATCTTGGCACCCAATGTCAAGGATCTGTACAATTTTCTCAGCCAGTTAGTTCTGTTAAAATTCGTTACTCCAATACAGGGTATCTTCGTACATCAACTAATCAGGAAATTGATTTTCGAGTGGACAATTACTGCTATGTTCCTCAGTATATTCTCTGGTACAGTATTTGATGATAACGGTGGTATTACTGATACCCAAGCTGATGCTAATAACGCCAATATTACTAGTGGTACCTATTTTAATAAACCAAACTACTTTAACGGTGTATTTAATACCCCTCAGGAATTAGGTATTAGTGGGAGTAATGTAAGATTAGCCAATTGCGCAAACAACTCTATTACTTATCCAACCCAATCGGTAATTAGAAACGGGGCTTCTGTCGGTGAGTATCAAATCAGTATTCCTAAAACAACACTGGCTAATAATACTAATCTTTGTTTGGTAGAAAGTCGAACAGGGGCTACTTATCCTATTCGCACTAGTAGTGAGAGCAGAAATGTTGGTTTCTCAGCAACCACTTATAATTATCCTAATAACAACTTTGGTAGAGTCATCGCTGCGAATGCAGCTTTGGTTCTGCAGAAGTACCAGTTTGTGAACGATTGCAATGCCAGTACTTTAGTTTACGCCTCAGTTCCGATGACTGGCGATCCAAGAACTGGGTTCAGTATGGATCCTATCCAAAATAATATCACTCCGCAGCAGTGTATTGCTTATAAGATAACCGCGACCAATCGCGCCAATCTTGCTATTAGTGACTTTATCATGAGTGATGTGCTTCAAAAGAAAGGGGTAAATAATGCACAGGTAACGTCTATACGTGTGGCGCCTACCGATAATAATGGCAGTTATGCTACTGATAGTGTCGCTCTTGGTTTGAATGGTACGGTCAAAACTACTGCATTGATGTTGCAAAAAAATACCAAAAGTGATTTTTATTTCAACACCAAATACGGCACTACTGTGAACCCTTAGTAACTATTCCCCCTTGCTATATTATCAACCCTAAAGAATATTTTTTACTGACAAAAGCCCTATCTCTATAGATAGGGCTTTTACCGTTTGTGTACTCCAAAATACCATTTGTCGTTTTTGTGGTGAATATTTGTATTGTTTGCGTGACAATCACATTAAGGAACAATTCTAACTTTATCAGCATCTCTTATTCATAGTTGATTGCAGTTTTTACATTGCATGGGACGAAGTCAAGATTGACTTGATAATAATGGTTTAAGCAAGGAATACGATATGAAAGGTTTTAATTTTTTACGCAGTGCCATATTAGCAAGCTTAGCGTCGGTAATAGCACTAAGTGCTGCTCACGCCAGATGATGCCTTAAAAATGGATTTAACAGCCAATCAAGTCACCAAAAACGCCGAAGGTAAGATCTCTTATCTACCAGTTCGTAATGCTCCAGCGGGTACGGTCATTCAGTATAAGGCAACATACAGCAATATTATTAACAAAGATATCCAAGATCTGGCGGTCGTATTGCCTATCCCTGCCAATATGGCTTTCACTGGTGAAGCTAATCCTACCAGTGCTCAAGCCAGTATCGATGGCAAGAACTATGCCGATATGCCACTGATGCGTAAAGTCGATGGCAAAATGGTTAAAATTCCGTTTTCTGAATATCGTACCCTGCGCGCTGGAATATCAAGTTATTACCAGCACAGAAGTCTGCCGCCGTGGCACTTAACACGATCGTCAACTAGACCTCTCCTTCAACTCACAAAATCTTGCTCTTCTAATTTTAGGATATCTATATGAAATCAAATAATTTTAATTATAGCCTGTTAGCCGTTGGTGTTGCTGCGGTGATGGGTATCTCTACTGGGGCTATGGCGGCTACGGCTACTGATACAACCAAGGCTGCAGGGGCTATTAATAACGTAGCAACCGCAAGCTACAGCGTTGGTACTGTTGTTCAACCTACGGTTACTTCTAATACTGTCACAGTTAATGTTAATGAAACGGCTAACTTCTCACTAATAGCTACTATTGTCGACAATGATAATAATAATAATACAAACTCAAATCAGGCAGCTACTCTTGGTGGTACAAACTTTCACTCATTCTTTGAGCAACACTGGTAACGTGACTGATACTTATACGGTTAGAGCTCTAGCTAGTGATGACGCTACCCTTGTTACAGCAAGTCAAAATTATCTTTTTAAAGCTAACAACGATAGTATCGCCTTTGTGATCAAACGCACTTCAGATGGTACCGCTCTAACCTTAGCTGAAGGGCAAGCATTGGGACTTACAGTGGTGGCTGGAAACATAACCAGTGGTGGCACTATTAAATTGGCACCAGGTTTAACTGCAGATTTGTCTTATCAGGTACCTGTACGGTAATCCCCCCAATAAATAAGAACACTTACAAATAGAGATTAACTGCTAAAATACACCAGCAGGAGAATCCTATGAAAAAGACACGCTTTAGCGACAACCAAATCGTCAACATCCTAAAACAAGCCGAACAAGGCGTCCCTATTACCGAGCTCTGCCGTGAGCATAACATCAGCCAAAGCACCTTCTACAACTGGCGATCTAAATATGGTGGTATGGACGCCACACTTATCAGCCGTCTTAAAGAGCTTGAAGTTGAAAATGCCCGCTTAAAGAAGATGTACGCTGATGAATGTCTTAAATCCGACATCCTACAGGATGCTATGTCAAAAAAGTGGTAGCGCCCCAAAGGCGCAAAGCGTTGGTTTGTCACTACATTGAAGATCGTAGCATTAGCATACGCCGTGCTTGCCGTATCTTTAACATCAGCGTCACCTGTTTTATCACAAGTCGGTGGTAACAGATGAGAACCAGCAAATAGCGGACTTACTTATCAAACTGACTGATGAGAACAAGAACTGGGGCTTTGGCTTGCTTTTTAACCTTGCGTAATATGCTAGGACTGCAGTACAACCATAAGCGGGTATATCGCATCTACTGCGAGCTTGAACTCAACCTTAGAATCAAGCCTAAGCGTCGCATTAAACGTGCTAAACCAATACCATTAGCAGTACCTGATAGGATTAACCAAAGCTGGAGCATGGACTTTATGCACGACAGCTTAACTGATGGCCGCGGCTTTAGACTGTTCAATGTCATTGATGATTACAACCGTGAGGCACTTACCGTTGAAGTCGACTTCTCGCTACCGGCCGGGAGGGTCATACGCAGTCTTAATCAGCTTATTGAGTACCGAGGCAAACCTGTGCAGATAAGATGCGATAACGGCCCTGAATACATCAGCAATGCGCTCAAAGACTGGGCTGAGCAGCAGGTATCATCTTAAGCTATATTGACCTGGCAATCCCAGCAAAATGCGTATGTAGAGCGCTTTAACAGAACCATGAGATATGATTGGTTAAATCAGGAGCTGTTTGATAATCTAGAGCAGGTACGCGCACAAGCAGAAACTGGTTATACCATTATAATCATAAGCGCCCAAACATGGGCAATGGCGGTTTTACACCGATACAGAAACTCAATCAGGCAGCTTAATTCTATTTATTAGGTGTCTTAAGTTGGGAGGGTTACCGTACCTAGTGCAAATCAAATTGGTGGTCAGATAGGTGTAGGTACTTTGACAGCTTCAAGTGCTTTCATTGGTACTGGAACCATACTTACAAATGAGAACCAGAGTATTGTTAGACTTCCTGTTTTCAGTATTGTGAAGAGAGTAACTAAAACATTAGATCTTAGCAATCCGACTGATGAGGCAACCTATACTATTACAGTCAAAAACAATAAGGATTCTGCTTACGCTACTGATGCCACTAATGTAAAAATTATTGATAGCTTACCAGCAGGTCTAAAATTGGTATCAGGTTCAATAGTTACTACTGTTGATAACTCAGGATTGCTTGTTCCAAGTGGTACGAAGGGAACAATAGGTAATACTGCTACTACAAGTAGTAATGGTACAAGTAATGCTATTGATAGCTTTGAGATTGGCAATGTAAATCTGCCAGTTGGTGCAATCGTTACCGTTACTTTCAGAGTTTTACAAGATGACCTGGAGACACTTGCTTCGCCTCTCATCAACCACGCTCATGTAGAGGCTCCTGTAGGTAATGTCACTATCAAAGATAGTACTGAGAATGGAGGCGCAAATGAAAATACTGCTACCTATTACCCAGCAGGTGATGATGTAGAAAACATCAATGGTTCTAATCCAACTGGTACAGGTGGTGATTCTACGCAGCCACTATTAACGGTTAAGCGTGCATTGGCATTAAGTAATCCAACAGTAAGAGAGATTTCACCTGCCTCAGGTAGTACTAGTCAAGCTACGCACACGACTATTATCACTAATACCGGTCGAGACACTGAAGGTACTGATGCTAACCCTTTAAACTTCACTATTGCAGATGATAGTTTGAATACTGCGGTCAGACCTGTCATTGGTCCTGTCAGTATCACTTATACGCCTGCCAGTTCAACAACATCAATTACAAGAAGTATTTCACCTACCACTACTAGTGGTAATACATACTCTCTTAACGGTACTACTTTACCTGATGGTGGTATTCCTAATGGTGGTACATTTACGATTAGTTATAACATTTCATCAGGCAATGTAACTAATCCTAAAGATGCTACTACAGCTGCAGCTTTAGGTAGCAGCGAAAATACTATCGTAACTTTAACCCCTACTGGTACTGGTGCTCCTACTGCTACTACAGTTACAGATAAAACTAATGTCAAAGGGTTAACTTTAGAGAAGTTTCAAGCACTAGATGCAACATGTACAGGCGCCTTTTCTGCAGCTTATTTAGTAAAGATGCGATAACTGGTGCGAAACCTGATCAATGTATATTATCGTATTAATGCGACTAATACTTCCTCGGCTATTCAAACTGCAGATTCAAAAGCGGCTTCTCTGGCTTAATATCACAGGCTTAACCATAACAGATTTACTTTCTAACTTCTCAGCTGGTGCTGATTATGTAAGTGGTACGGCTGCTTCTTCTGCTACTACCAGCTCTTCTATTGGTGACGCCACTGCAAATGCTACTGCTATTACTGCCGCTATGTCTGGTACAGAGTTTTAGCTCCTCAAGGTACTGCTAGCTTAAGCTTTAAAGTTAAGATTAAAATGCTACTACTACACCATAAATAATTTTCGGTTCTAAATCTATAAGCCTCAATAGACGTTTATAGATCCCCTCTAGCTTGAATTAATCACTTTTCATTATTCAAGCTAGAGAATCTCTACCCTTACCCTCACTGATATTTTATTGGATAAGCGACATATGACTCTATCTACCATGACACCGTCTAATCGTACTGCATTGTGTTCAGCAAAGATCTCTGCGCTGTCATTGGCAATGTTGCTTATGCAATCAAATATCGCGATTGCAGCTGATGCAGCAAACCCTAATCTGCAAATCATCAACAATATTGCAAATGCTAGCTATAACGTCAATAACCAGACTGACGTCACAATATCTAGCACCTCAAACCAAGTACAAGTCAAAGCCTCAGACCTTCCTGAATACGGTATTGAACTCACTCAACAGCCGTTACTCACCGTTATGCCCAACGCCTTAGTTAACTGGGTAAATGTCCTCAGCAATACCAGCTATAGCAACCAGACTGTTGAGCTAACATTGGCTGTATCGCTAACGCTCTCAAACTTAAAAGTCTATCAAGATCTAAATAAAAACGGCGTCGTTGATAATGGTGATACTGAAGTTATTTTCGATAATTTAAGCGCACAAATCAAACTTGGACACAGTGAAAGTATCCAGTTCATCGTGCAAGCTTTATCAGATGGGCAAAAGTGGCGATACTGCAGATATTAAAATTGGCGCTGTCGTTCTGGAAGACCCATCCGTATCGAGTGTCAACGCGATTGATAGACTGATCATCGTTGAGCCTGAAATCAAATTTACAACGCCTAAGTTTGACGAAAACAAAACCACCTCACAAATCGATGAAAACGTCTATATCGATGCCAGCTATGCGCAGTGTAACGTTCAGCTAGATAAGCCAGATCAAGTATGGGTCACGATTACCTCTTTGTTGACGGGTGACAAATACGCATTGAAAGCGATTGAGACGGGCAATAGTACTGGTAAATACCAGCTATCAGCACCAACACAAAACAATGCCAACGCTATCAATGACAAATTTATTCAGACTCTAGCAAATGATACGTTGACTGCAAGTCTAGACGCCTGTATCGCGCCTTCTGTCGGCACTGGCGCTGAGCAGCTACCAAGCGAAGGTGACTTCACCGTACGTATCGATGACTTAGATACACAAATCAATATCGTCGATGATAGCCCAAGCTTAGTCGTCACCAAAGAAAGCGACGTTAAAAGCGCTGAATTTGGTGATTATGTTAGCTACACCATTAATATCACCAATAGTGGCAACTCTACCGCTTACGATGTACAGCTAAAAGACGCCCTACCCCGTGGTTTTGCTTATGTAGATGGTAGTGTACGTATCAACCAAACTGCTGATATCAGTATCGACCAAGCACAAACCACTGAGTTTAAAGCTGATGGTAAATATCAGGTGCTAAATTTAGGTAATATGGCAAATGGCGAAAGTAAAAAATCACGTATCGTGTCTTAATCGGTTCCTCATCATTAGGCGGTGATGGCATCAACCGCGCGACTGCCGTTGCTAGCAATGAACAAGGTAAAAGCTTAGTTTCAAGAGAAGCACAGTGGAAGATTGAAGTAGAGCGCGGCCTCATGAATACTGATGGCATCATCATCGGTAAGGTCTACCACGATATCAACCGTGACGGCATTCAACAAAAAGAAGATGGCGAACTTGGCGTTGCAGGAGTGCGTATCTACATGGAAAATGGTAACTTTGTCGTGACTGATCCTGAAGGTAAATATAACTTCTATGGTGTCAGTGCCAAAACTCACGTCTTAAAAGTTGACCGCACCACCATCCCTCACTCAACCGAGATGGTCACCCAAAGTAATCGCAATGCTGGTGATGCTGGCAGCCGTTTCGTTGACTTAAAATATGGCGAATTACATCGTGCCGATTTCGGTATCGTGGTCGGTATGGGCGATAGCACTGAGCGTTTGAATACAGAGCTTGTCGCTCGTAGCAAATCAGTGAGCGCTAAGAATGATAGCCTTGAGCAAGCAGTAAAAACCGAGCTAACCCTAGACCCTGACTACAATCGTGACTACGATGATAATGTAGACGCCAGTGGCTGCAACATCAATGGCGACTTAGATCTGGGCAGCAACTGTGACTCTGCTATCGTCAATGAGATGATCAATCCAGCCGCCAATCGTGTTGATATGACCGTAACTACGGTAGCACCGCCAGTAGAAAAAGAGTTGGAAGAATATCTCAAAGAAGTGGCTAACAATGACGTGGCTTTTATCAATTTAAACGAAGGTCAACAGCTCAGCACTTATAAACAAATGGTACAGGTGCAAGCGCCACTGGGTTCAATATTTACACTATATGCCAATGGAAAAGCAGTATCAGAACAACAAATCGGCAAAACAGCTGAGCAAGAAAAACAGAATGTGACTGCCTTTGATTACTATGCCGTCGACTTAAAACGCGGCAACAATACCCTTCGCGGTGTCGCTACTGACGTGAATGGCAAAATTATCTCTGAGCAAACCATTAAAGTATCAACGCCAGACAATTTACAAGCCATTGACTATCGCACTCAAGCGCAGCTAGTACCGGCAGATGGCGTTAGCGATTATCAAGTCGTTATTAGCCTAAAAGACCGTGATGGCCGTCCTTATATCGCCTCAACACCTATCACTATCGATACCAATATCGGCCGTATCAATCTTAATGACAGCAGTAAAGATCAAGCTGGTACGCAAGTTATTGTCTCAGGTGGTGAGCTACTCATACCCGTGACTGCACCAAGTGTACCGGGTAAAGGTGAGTTGGTCATCGACACTGGTAGCAGTAAACAGATTATCCCGTTACAATTTACCGCGCAATTACGTCCTCTCATTGCCGTCGGCATCGTCGAAGGCGCGATCTCACTTAAAGACTTTGATGGCAGCAGCATTACTGACGCCCAAGGCGCTTTTGAGCAAGAGCTCAATGATTTCGCTGGTAACGATGACTATACCGCTTCTGGTCGCGCCGCGATGTTCCTTAAAGGCAAAGTACGTGGCGATTATTTGCTCACTTTGGCTTATGACAGCGACAAAAAAGGCGAGCGTCTGTTCCGTGATATCGAGCCTGGTGAATACTATCCTGTCTATGGTGATTCATCAGCCAAGGGCTTTGATGCGCAATCTACCAGCAAACTCTATGTGCGCTTGGACAAGGGTCGCTCATTTGCTATGTATGGCGACTTAAAAACTCAAATCGATAACGATGAAGGTATTAAATTAGGTCAATATAACCGTACGTTGACTGGCCTAAAAGCCCAATATGAAGATAGCAATACTCGCATTACTGCCTTTGTCGCGGAGACGAGTACTAGCCAGCGCGTCAATGAGACTCGTGGTCTTGGTATCTCAGGCCCTTATCCATTGGCTGAAAACTTTGATGCCGTATTAGAAAACTCAGAAACTGTCGAAGTGATCACTCGTGACGCTAACAATCCAGGCTTGATCATTAGCCGTGAGACCCTTACCCGCTTTGCCGATTATGAAATTGACCCTATCAGCCGTAGCTTATTTTTAAAAGCCCCTATCGCTAGCCAAGACATCGATGGCAACCCTATTTATCTACGAGTCACTGTAGAAGTCGATGAAGGCGGCGAAAAATACTTGGTCGGTGGCATTGCTGCCAAGCAGCAGTTGACTGATAAAGTCGCCATCGGTGGTAGCTATGTCAACAGTGATGACCCTCTTAACAAAGAAGAGCTGGCTAGCGTCAACAGCGTTATCAAGTTTAACGATAAGCTAAAACTGGTCGCTGAATACGCGATGAATAAAGCTGAGAATCCAAATTTTCAGCCAAGCAATCAAATCAATGCGACAGAATTAGACGGTCAGGACGCAGAAGGTAATGCCTTGCGTATCGAGCTTGACTTTGATAACAAGAAAACACTCGTGCCAAAGCTTATTATAATGATACTGACGAAGGTTTCGTGACTGGTGCCTCGCCGCAGACTGCTGGGCGCGCTGAATCGGGCGTCGAAGTCACTCATTTAATTAATGACAAAAAGACCGCGCTAAAACTAGAAGGCGTACGTACTAAAGATCATACCACTGATGCTAGCCGCCAAGGTGTCTTAGCCAGTATTGAACAGCGTTTGAGCACCAACATCGTTGGCGAGATTGGCTTACGTTATTATAAGCAAGATGCAACGGCAGCTTCACGCAATATCCAAGCGGTAACAGACGTCGTAGATGTGACTGATAACACTCTCTTTAATGACGATATTATCAATCAATCGGCGCTAAATAATGTCAGTGATTCTGAAAAAGATATTGAAGGTACTACCGCCCGCGCTCGCATCACGGCACGGTTGCCCAAGCTCAATGACTCTTTAGTATTTGCAGAATATGAGCAAGATATTGATAACAGTAATCGTAATGCCACCTCCATCGGAGGCGAGACGCCGCTAGGTGGTTTAGGCCGCCTATACGCCCGTCATGACTTGATCAACAGTCTATCTGGTAGCTATGGTCTTGATGATACTGAAGAACGTCAGCGTACGGTTTTCGGTTTTGATGCCGCTTATATGAAAGATGGCAAAGTCTATAGCGAATATCGCATGAGTGACGCCATTAGTGCTCGCGAAGCTGAAGCTGCTATCGGTCTAAAAAACAAGTGGTATGTTCAAGAAGGTCTGACTTTAAACACCTTATTTGAGCGTGTTGAATCATTAGAGGGCGATACCGAAAACACCGCAACGGCAGCTGGCATTGGTATAGAGTATCTTGCGAAAGAAGATTACAAAGCCTCAGCGCGTTTTGAGAAGCGTTGGGGTGAGACCAGTGACACATTGCTAGGTAGCGCTGGTATTGCTTATCGCTATACTGACGATGTGACTCTGTTGGCCAAAGACATCTACTCGCGCGTCGATTATGACGATGGCAATCGCACGATTAATCGCTTCCAGCTAGGAGCTGCTTATCGTGATTATGATAGCAATCAGTTAGACATGTTAGCCAAGCTTGAGTATCGCTTAGATGATAACAGTACTGGCGATGACGCCTATCAAAAAGACGCCGTTATCTGGTCATTGAGTGGTAACTATCATCCAACGCGTCCGTTGACGTTATCAGGCCGTTACGCGGGTAAATATACTCAGTTTGATGCTGATGATATTAGTAGCGACAATACAGCCCATGCGCTTTATGCTCGCGGTCTATATGACATCAGTGAGCGCTGGGATGTGGGTTTGCAAGCAGGCACTTATTGGAACAAACAAGCAGATGATATGTCTTATATGCTGGGTGCGGAAGTGGGCTATAGCCCGATGACCAATCTTTGGTTGTCACTAGGTTATAACTTTATGGGCTTTGAGGATGAAGACATCGCTTATGACGATAGCACTATGGAAGGCGCTTACTTTAGATTACGCTTCAAGTTTGACGAAGACCTATTCAAACGTGATGATCCACGTAAGAACCAGCGTTTGACGACTCACTCTACATTGTAATTTATCCCCATTGTCGTGTTATTATCTGACGACAATGCGGGCGTTATCGCGCTGTTCATCATATTATATGAAAGATATTTTAATAAGTGATGAGATCAACGCCAAAAACCGCAAGTACCAATACCAATATTGATACTGATCCGCTTAATATGAGGTTTTGCATCATGCCTAATCATGCCAACAAAGCAGCCCATTATAAACAGCCTATAAAGGCTTTATTATCAACCGTTTTTTTCCTGACAATGACCTCGGTTGCATCGGCGAGTCATCATACTCCTGAAGTGGCAGTAACCCATGACGATAATCACTGTGCAATGATGTTCAAACTCAGTCTCACCACCCAAAATACCAAAGTACGCGCCAACGTGCTATGAACTGTATGTTGACAGAGTTACAAGCGTATCAACAAAAAAAACATGAGTGCACGTCAGCAATACTTTGCCTATAAAGCTCAGGCTTGGCTTAACTACGCCATCCATCAAGACAGCATAAATAGTCGTTCACCTGCTGGGCAGCAAGCAGCACAGGCAGCAGAGACGATTTTGACTACCTTAAGAAATGGCAAGGAACAAGATCTCAACCTTATTCAAGACATACCCTCAAACTCTGCTCTCATGCGCCCCGATCTATGGGCAACCTTAAACGCGCTAAAAGATAGCGGTGGTATCGAGTCAGCACCACGAGAGATAGCCTTCAGCGAGGTCGCTTTAATTTGGGCTGCTACGAACCAGTGCGAGCGCGGCTGGCGGGAATCAGGCATCCATTTTCGCATGGCAGATCGTTGGCTTGAACAAGCCCGCGAAGCATACGTCAATACCCATGATTCACAGACCAACGTCGCTTTGGAAGAGCTGATCGTCAGCTATTATAAGCAATATGAGACATTAGATGCGAGTGCTGATAGTTGCCGTGGGCAAGTATTGATGCCTATCCGTTAAGTCCATTATTACCACTGCTCATCAATGCAGTAAATACAAAAAAGCCGACATATGATGTCGGCTTTTTTGTATTTACTTAGCAGACATTAGAGCATGTTAATCACACTCTAATGTCTATGCATCATCTAAATAGCGAAAAAAACTAGCGATTCTTACGCGGTAGCTTTTCTGGTAGATAGCAACGCAAATAAGCGATAAACGCAGTGTTTGCTTCTTGGATATATTCATTAGTAATGCTTTGGTGACGACGATAAGACAATGTGAATATCGCATTAATAATGCTATAAGCAATCAATAGCGTGTCTTGAATATCGTGGAAACTCGGCATCTCATAGCGCTCTGATAAACGCTTATAAACCAAATCGACGATTTGATGATCGATATCTTCACCAAAACTATCACCTTCAAAATCAGGCGTGTTCGTGTCATAAATGAGCTTGGCTTTGGTTTCGTCGTTATGGAATATCGTCACACAATTATCAATAAGCGCCGTCAAATAGCCCTGCCATCTGTCATAATTACCAATATCTACTGTTTCTACTATCTCTAATATTTCGATAGCATTCAAAAAACGCAATGCTAAAAATATCGCTTCGATGTTAGGAAAAAAGTGATAAGCAGAAGCTCTTGGAATGCCTGCTTCTTCACATACAGCCGCCAAAGTAATGTCATTGATAGGTTGGGTTTCACTTAACTTCTTGGCACCAGCCAAAAGTTTTGACGGCGCGCACGGCCTTGTTGGCTGGTAAACTTAAACTTATTCGGGACCAGTTTTTTGCCAGTTCCGAATCTACCAACACATCTTCAATTTTCGTCTTTATTTTCGCTCATCATAAGTCTCTTAATGTTACACCCTATTTTATAAATATAATCTTCAATAGATAGTATTCGCCCTAAATTGAAGAATTACATCCTATTAGCTAATAATGTAGCACTGATATTAGCGCTACTATGTCTAATGGAGAGGCATCATAAACGCTTGTACACTATCAAGCAAGGGAGATAAATGGGTTAAAAATTAATGTATAGGTCAACCATTTAATAGCGTTGACCACGTAATGTAAAAAATTTAATCTTTGAGTTTAATTTTCGCTCTTATAATACCATGATCGATGACCCTATCTGCATAGTCCCACTTTAAATGGTCATTGAAATAGTCTACTCTTTCAACCTGACCCAGTGAAAACTTGCTATCAGGAAGAAACTCTTCTGAAACAAATAACTGATCAATCACTTCTGGCATACCTTGATATATATGGGTATATGCCACATCTTTCATCCAACCATAGCGTGCTTGGATACGCGCAGCATCGAATAATGCAACATCGCGCATGCCTTTATCGTAATTAACTTCACCAGTCTCAGCCATCAATTGGGTGGTGACGCTACCGGTGACATCATTCATATCACCTAACAAAATCAATGGCTCACGAGTATGACGTAAGCGCTCTATAATAGACATGCGAATAGAGGCTGCTTCTGCGGCGCGCATACATAAGCTACGGAGCTTGGCACGGACTCGAATATTTGGATCGTCCATGTCTTCTAACAAATTGCCACTTTCATCACGCAAGAAAAATGCCCGTTTGCTTTTTAGATGCGCCGTAATAATCGTTATCGGTTGACCAAAGGCATCGACCCGTACTAGCAATGGTGGACGATTAAAGCGATGGTAAGGACCAATATCAGGGATATCAATCACCGCTTTTGGCGCAATATCTTCAAGCAAGCGGCTTTCTAATTGCTCAAAGCGGCTAATGATACCAACGGCAGGAGTATTTTGTGCCCCTTTGCCATGGGTATAAGGGCTTGAACGGTCGTTACTTGCTAACGGAACAACGACATGCTCGGGCTTAAACCCCAATGATACCGCCAACGCTTCAAGCGCATTACTATCCCAGACTTCTTGCACCGCAATAATATCAGCATGTGCTTTTGCTAATAAATCGGTGATGCCGCTTAGCTTGTGCTCGTATTCATCGTTACTGTAAGCTGGCGCATTGTCATAATAAATTCGGTTAGGGTTGGCAAAATTGAGCAAGTTGGCAGTGGCGATATAAAATTGTCTGGCGCTTTTAGCTTCCGCATTATTGTTCATAGATTACCTATTATTTTTATTCTAGAATATTGCTTCCAAAGATGATTGGCTGTTTAATATATTCATACTTAGTAATATACAGCAAAAAAGCCTCCAAAGAAATCTTTGAAGACTTTAAAATAGCATAAATTGAAAGTATTTAGTCTATCAGCAGACCCAAGTCTACAATCAGGCTAAGCCCAGTGATAAGGTAGTAAGCTTATATACTGTCTACTTACTTAAATCTGCTGTTAGTTTCGCTTATTACGATACACGATTCCATGCGTCATACGATGCTTTGCGTGCTTCTTCCCACTCCATGCGTGATTCACCTTTTACTTCATGCCATGAGCGCTCTAATTCAGCTTCATGGTCTTCAAAACGTGCATCCGCAGGATAACGAGCACGGTTGGCGTACCCTACTGCATAAGCTGGATGTAGATCACGGTCGAAGTCATAACCTTCTTTGTAATAATCAACATTGGCATATTCTGCACGCCAGTAAGCTTCTTCACGTGTTGGATCAATCGCTTCTGCTGCTGCATGTCCTGCACCGCCACCAACGATAGCACCAATCGCACCAATAAGTGTGCCAAGTGGTCCTGCCATTGTACCGATTGCTGCACCCGCCGCTGCGCCGCCAAGACCACCAATAGCTGTGCCTACTGGATGCGAACCTGGCTCACCTGTGATGATATCAGCATTCAGATCCTGCTTAGCTTCTTTTGACATATGCTTTACTTCACTGCGATCAATACCGTCATAGTTACTCATAATTTTATCCTTAAATTAATTTGTTATATTTTAGATTTATTAAGTGCTAAAAATTAGCAGTCTTACTCGAATCATGTGTTACTTGAGTCGCCTAAAGTATAGAAATTTATGGATAACAACAGATAGATAGGTTGTGTAAATTGTGTCCAGATTGCGATTGTCTTGCGTTACAGCCTGTATCTTTATAATGATTTTGTAGGACAGTGAAGCGTTTTAAGTAATTTTTCATTGAGTTGTTACAATATTTTAATGTGTCTGTTGAATACTTATAAGGATGTCAATGTTCTATCGATGGCTCGTTGCCACTTAAAGTGTTGTTCACGGATATCACTGGACATTTGGGGTTCAAAAACACGATCGACTTGCCATGATGCTTGCATCGTCCCTTCATCATATAGCCCCGTTTTTAAACCTGCGAGTAATGCTGCACCTTTGGCAGTGATTTCTGTATCTCTCGGACGCAGGACAGGCACATCGAGTAAATCAGCTTGAAACTGCATCAATAAGTCATTATTAGCCGCGCCGCCATCTACTCTTAGCTCAGTTAATGGATGAGGGCTGTCTTTTTGCATGGCAATGAGCACATCATAAGTTTGATAGGCAACCGCCTCTAACGCAGCACGAGCAATATGGGCTTTAGTCGTGCCGCGGCTCATACCAGTAATACTGGCGCTGATATCGGAGCGCCAATAGGGTGCTCCTAGCCCTGTAAATGCAGGCAGTAACACCACCTCTTCACTACTATCAACTTGGCGAGCTAAATCTTCGACTTCACTGCTCTGTTGAATCATACCCAGATTGTCCCGTAACCATTGGACAATAGCACCTGCCATAAACACTACCCTCCAAGGCATAAGTGACTTCCTTTCTGGGTGGCTGCAACATGCGTTTGCCTGACTGTACAATTTGATCGAAAGATAAATTGTCTGGACGAGTCGGTGTGGATTTTCGTTGCCAAGCGATTGTCGTTAGTAGTTTATGCTCGCTAAGTTTGGGTTTTTGACCAATATTCATCAGCATAAAACACCCAGTGCCATAAGTGTTTTTGGCCATGCCCGCATCGAGGCAGCCTTGTCCAAAAAGTGCCGCTTGCTGATCGCCCAATACCGCTTGAATAGGAATTTGTTTGGCAAATAGTCCTTTTTTGGTTTTACCAAAGTCACCATCAGATGCTAGGACTTTAGGCAAAATATTCATGGGTATCGCAAAACGGGCGCACAGCTCTTCTGACCACTCAAGCTTGTGGATATCATATAATAAAGTACGGGAAGCGTTGGTCACATCAATGACATGCTCGCCACCGGTTAGCTTATATATGAGCCAACTGTCTATAGTACCAACCGCTATTTCTCCTCTACTGGCTCGTACGCTCAATTTCGGATTGTGCTCTAGTAGCCAAGCGATTTTGCTGGCACTGAAATATGGATCTAAACGTAGGCCTGTAATACGTTGCACTTCGCTTGTCACATCATCATGGCTGCCATTCATCATGCTACTGGTACTCTCAGCTGCGAGTGTTTTACAGTAGTTCGCCGTACGGCGATCTTGCCAAATGATGGCAGGGGCTAAAGGTTTACCCGTTTGCTTATCCCACATGACAATAGATTCACGCTGATTGGTGATCGCGATACTGGTGACGTCGGTAGCAAGTAGCCCTGCTTGATTAATCACATCATGGGCACAGCTAATCTGCGTTTGCCAAATTTGTTGCGCGTCTTGTTCAACAAAGCCCGCTTTTGGGGTTTGTAAAGTGGTGGGCTGCTGTGCCATTTTTATCGGACGCGCACGATCATCGTACAATATCGCTCGACTCGATGTCGTCCCTTGATCCAAAGCCAAAATATATCCTGCCATTACTCATATCCTATTTTGTCGCATTCATTTTTTACAATTATATTTTATAGCCGAGTCTTTATTGATAGCACGTACTTTTTGGGAGTAACGCTTATCGCAATAGCCAGTTTTATTTACATTAGCACTGCGCCAATGAACAACTGCCGACAGTTAAAATAAATGCCGTTCATTTTAATCTTGCTCAACGCTATAAGGTGCTGAAATATAGCACACACCACTATTATGTATAGTTTATAAGCTGCTTTGTAATACAACAATCATCACTAACCATCATTTTCGCTAAAAGCTTTTAAAAGTGATCTAAAATCGATTTAAGTGCTAATGACTTGATAAACCTTTTATTATTAATTAACAAATGATGTTATTATTTGTCTTAACACCCGACCTCTAACATAAAATCACGGCTTATTCAACGCACAGTAAGCAAATACTGAGCATTGACCCGTCACCATTGTGCCACTACAGTGTAGCGCTTGTTACCCATAACAAAATATTGGCTTCTGTTAATGGTTGCCCATATTGAACTGTTTGGACAGGGTTTGACCATAACAGTTGATATTTTTGATACTTTTTTGCCTGACTCTAAAATACTTTGCATTCTAATTAATGGCTTATGTGACTTATGAAATTTGCTTTAATCGACTCTGTCTACTGCGGTGCTGACGATTCACGTTCTGGGTTTAGCGGCGCCTACTTTTGGCAAGCGCTAATGATCATAATATCGAGTCACCGAATGAGGTCACAGCCGTTGCAGTGACGCAAATTATCGACGCTGACACTCAAAAAAGTACTCAAAGCAGCGTTCAAAACAGTACTCAAAAAAATGAGATTCAAAATAGAAGGTCAACGACAGATACAGACATGGGTCAAGCCGAGCAAAAAACTGGCTTAACAACGCTTATCGATCCCATTACCCATAAAAGTATTGATAATAGTATCCATTAGCAGTATCTAGCCTGTTAAGCCTTGAGCAAGCTCAAAATATTTTATTGCAAGTGTCACCGAAACTGGCCGCGAATCAAGCGGCGATTGCTGCTAGTGAATACCAAACGGATGCGCTTAAAACCTTGGACAATCCATTGGTGTTTGCCCAATTATCAGCCAACGCTTACAACTTAGACGCGGATCTTGACTTATCATCATTGAAAAACGGTATTGTTAATGACGTTAACAATGGTATCGATAATGTGATTCCGCCTATTCCACCGTTACCAGATTTGCCAAATTTTGGTGAATTGGTCGGTGAGCGTATCCCAGATTCTTATGAGTTAAAGCGCTCAGGCTCAACGGCTGGTGCAGGTCTGGGCGTGGTTTGGCCCATCTATACTGACTGGACGTACCAACGCTTTGACAGGTGCTTCCAATGCCCGTACCCAAGAAGCCGTCGCAGACAGTCTATTGGATAAAAACGAGCTTTATAACACCCTGATTGAGCGTTACTTTAAAGCACAGCTGGCCATCATTGCCGCTTATTTACGTGAAGATGCTTATGATACCTTGCAGCAGACTGACCATATGGCGCAGCGGCTTTTTGAAGAAGGTTTATCTCACGTGTTGATCGCTTAGAAGCACAATCTGCGCTTGCCGATGCAAAAAGTGAGTCCGTCAATGCCAATAACGATGCTCGTCTTGCGATGATGGCTTTACAGCGGCTATTGCGTACCGACTATCGTATCAAACCCACGACACCGTTATTCGTTTCTAGCCGTCCTTTACCCGATGTAAACTATTTTCAGAATTTATCACTCACCAATCACCCAGGTCTACAAAAAGTCGCCGCCAAACGCGCACAAGCTGAGCAGCTACATGCGCTATCAGATACTGGTCACAAGCCTACCGTCATGCTCTATGGCTACGGAAAAATTGAAAAAGACCCCAGTTGGGTAGCCGGTATATCAGCCAGCTGGAAGCTGTGGGGTGGTCTTGATAAAAATGCGTCACTCGCATCGAGAATGCCAAAATACGCCAAGCGGATCTGTCTGAAATCGAAGTCAGTGACAATTTATTATTACTGGTCGAAAAAAACTGGCACGATGTTAATAATGCCCAATCTCGTTATCAGGCATTACAAAGCAATGTAGATCTGGCCGCAGAAGTATTGCGTTTGCGCCAGTTGGGGCTACAAGAAGGTGTAAATACACCGATTGAGGTAGTCCAAGCACAAACGCAGTCGCTTAAAGCACGTACTGAACAAGCGCAAGCGGCGAACAGCTATGTACAATCGCTGGCCGCACTCATGCAAAGCTGTGGTACGCCTCTTGCCTTTAACGCCTATCTTAATGCTGCTGATATTCGATTACCGACTTTGTATACTGAGTAATGATTTAATTTGAAAAATATAGATAGTGTGGATAATCGTTTATATAGTTGATTCGATTTGAAAGTATGACAAGGCAGCTGAGCGAAGAGGTATATTTGATACCTCAAGCGAGGTTAACGCCGCAATACTATTATAGTAGCCTGACCATACTAATTATCATGAAGCTGCCATTAACCATACTATTGCTAACTCTATTGCGAATACTGTTTTATGAAAAACCCGACTTCTAAATTAATAAATAACTGGCTGCAGCCTTCATTAAAGACGTGGCGTATTGCGAACAACTCTAATGTTTGGGCACACTGCGCGAGCGTGGGATTTTTTGGTTTTTTATCAATTTTTCCATTAATGGCGGTGTTTGTGCTGCTTTATGGTCTCGCGTTTTCACCAGCTGAGATGCAAGAGCAAATCTCGATTTTGCATCCGTTTATACCTGATACGGTGTATGAAGTCCTCAATTCACGCCTAAGCGCATTGGTCTCTAATACCACATCCGCACTCACGTTCAGTCTTGTCTTATCGACCTTACTCGCCCTATATGCTGGCTCTAAAGGTGTTAAATCTTTAATTATTCTTATCAATCTTGCCTTTCATATCACTCAAGAGCGTAACTTCATACAAGGTAATATTTTAGCAGTCAGCTTAACCTTTGGGCGGTAGTAATCTTGATTATAGCGGTCTCTTCTATTGCTATTATTCCTGTAGGGGCAGCCTATTTCCCCTTCCCGCAAATAGCTAAAACGATTGCGCTTTGGAGCAGGTGGCCTATATTGGCTGGTATCATATTTTTGAGCTTTTTAAGCCTCTATCGCCTAGCCCCAAACCGTGACGCCGTCGCGCTAAAAAAACTGGTGCCAGGAGCAGCTCTGGCGACCATTCTTTGGATTGTATTGTCTGTGCTATTTCGATTTATGTGCAAAACTTTAATAACTATAGCGCTGAGTTTGGCGCGCTTTCAGCTGCCGTGGTCATTATGCTCTGGCTTTATTATTCAGCATTTATCGTTGCCTTTGGTGCGATTTTTAATTCTGAAGCCTTAGAAAGCGCCAAACCTTATGCTGTACGAATGTACTAATAACATACCCTTTATCCTCAATTTTGCTGCTTTAGGAATCTCACTGTCATGACTGAATCTACCAACGAATCAGACGACTCGCGCAAGTTAAACGACTCAGAGCAATCTACTGACTCAGTCAATAACCATAACGATCAAGCAACTGATGCTGAAAATGAGCAAGCAGTGCCTACTTATAAGCGCCATGCAGAAAAAGCGGATAAATCTGCCATGATAAAAAAGGCACTTCTGGCGCTATTGGTTCTGATTGTATTAGGTGTTATTGCCTATGGTCTATATAAAAGCAATCAGCATAGCGAGCCTGAAGTCGTGACTTTGCAAGGGCAGATGCAGATGCAGCAAACCTCCATCGCGGCAAAAGTGCCGGGACGTATTGCCAAAATTCTGGTCACAGAAGGTGATGCGGTGACGGTCGGGCAACAGCTGATTGAAATGGACTCGCCTGAGATTAACGCAAAGATCAATCAAGCGCTGGCTGGCAAGCAAATGGCACAAAGTCAGTTAGATAAAGCCGAAAATGGCGCCCGTCCACAAGAGATCGCTCAAGCAAAAGCGGCATGGCAAGCCAACAAAGCTGCTTCTGATTTGGCAGAGAACACTTACCAGCGTGTCAACCGCCTGTATGAAGAAGGCCTTATGGCACGGCAAAAACGCGATGAGGCGTATGCGCAATATCTGGCTACTCAAGATCAAACTGAAGCGGCACGCTTACAATACGACTTGGCTAAAGAAGGCGCACGCAGTGAAGATAAATCAGCGGCGACAGCACAAGTAGCACAAGTCGATGCCCAACTAAGAAGCACTGGTGGCAAAAGAAGAAGCCAACTTAAAAAGTCCTATTGCAGGCATTGTGGACAATGTCATTGTCAGCGCGGGTGAAGTCATCGGACAAGGCGTGCCTATCTTGACGTTGGTCAATACCGATGAGCAGTGGGTCGTACTTAATGTCACCGAATCCTACTTAAACCAGTTTGCGATTGGTCAGCAATTTACTGGTACGATTCCTGCGCTGTCATCAGCAAATAAGCCTTATACCAAACAGTTCACCGTTTATGCTACGTCAACATTGTCTGACTTTGCCACTTGGCGCCCGACCAATAATGATGACGGCTTTGATGTACGTACCTTTGAAGTAAAGGCACGTCCGACGACTCCCGATGCACGTATTCGCTCAGGTATGAGCGTTATTGTACGCGTCAATCCAGCACTTACTAATGCAAGCCAAGAGTAAGCCATGCATCTGATGAAGTTAAGTAAGGCTTTTTTACGTAGTGCTGCCTATGAGCGACGGTTTTTGACCAAAAATCCGTGGGACTTTAGTATGGTGGTCTGGATACCACTGGCAACCGTCCTACTGATTTGGTGGATATTTTCACAAACACAGATTACGGATTTGCCCATTGGGGTGATAGACCAAGACAATAGCCCGATTGCCAATACCGCAGTACGCTATTTGGAAGCCAGCCCTACTCTAACGGTTAAACAGCTTTATTACTCAGAGGCTGAGGCAAAAGCGGCTATTTTGCAGCGTGATATTTACGCTATTGTCATTATCCCTGAAGATTTTTCTCGGCATATTTTATCTGGTAAGCCTGCACCTTTGATTTTGCAAGTGAATGCACAATACGGTACACATTCGGGAATTATCCAAACCAGCGTTCAAGCTGTCGCTGGGACATTATCGGCAGGCGTTGAGATACAGCGTTTAGTCAAACAAGGCATGGCACCGTCGCAAGCTGCAATAGCTTACTCACCGATTGGTATACAGCGTATCAGCTTGTTTAACGCGGCCACTGATTATCAGCAGTTTTTGGCTTCAACCGTCATCCCTGCACTGCTGCACATTTAGCGATGGTGATTGGTGCAACGACAATTGGTCGCGAACTGCGTGATAAACGACTTGGTCACTGGTATCGCTTTATCAGTACAGGTCATCCTGATTTGACGCGAACCACACAAAACGAGTCAACATCGGGACAAATATCAAATACCGTAGACAGTAACCAATACTTGAGCAAAGACGATCAAATCTCAGTCTCTAACCATGCGAATGAAAATATGATGGAGAGTGCAAACGTTTTAGTATTATTGTTTGGTCTGTTAGGCAAATACTTTTGGCCGACATTGGCCTTTAGCATTTGGGCGATGTTGGCTCTATGGCTTGCCACGCCGCAAGAATCCGTTGCCATGAGCTCAGTGCTTGCAACTTATGCTGGTTTGATATTATTAATAATGCTATCGTTTTGGCTGGGTGCTATCTTTACCTTAGGCTCATTTTCATTACGCATGGGCTTGTCTGCTACTGGTTTTATTTCAGCACCTTCTTATGCCTTTGCTGGTGTGACCTTTCCTTATATTGCTATCAGTGACAGTGCTCGGCATTGGTCAGATGCACTACCACTCACTCACTATCTAAAACTGCACATTGCACAATTACAGATGCAAGCGCCTGTTGCTGTGTCATTACCGATCGTCTATGGTCTGGCTATTGCCACGACGATTGCGATGAGCTTGACTACTTTATTACCAAACGCGCGCTGGCGCATCCTGAACGTTGGGGGGCGCGCTAATGTCATTACCACCAAAAGACCATTTATCTTCGACAACGTCAGATTCAATCAAGCAGTCTTCACACCAAGTTTCTTAGGTAGTTTTTAAGACCATTAAAGACATCTTTTCTGATAAAGGTGTGTATCTTACTGATTGCCCCTATTATTTATGGCTTCTTTTATCCTTGGCCGTATTCGACAGAAGTGGTCAACCATGTACCTGTTGGTATCATTGATAACGACAATAGCAATCTATCACGAACCATCGTTCGCTATGCGAGTGCCAGTCCGCAGTTAGACACTCAGCTTTTTCTCAACGAGCAGCAGGCTAAAGAGGCCATATGGTCAGATGAAATCGCTGGGTACATGGTCATTCCAAGTGGGCTTGAGCAGCAAGTACTATCGGGAAAAGCAGCGAGCGTCAGCGTATTGGGCAATGGCGGCTACTTTCTGTTAAATAAAAACGTACAGATGGGGTTTTTAAAAGCAGTCAGTACGGTATCAGCAGGGATTGAAGTCAAAAAAATGTGGCGCAAGGTGCTTATTCAGCAACAGCGGCTGCTAATACTCAAGCGGTGCCATTAGTAATTATCCCTTTATACAATCAAACAGAAGGTTATGGCGCTTACGTGGTGCCAGCGGTCTCTATTCTAATTTTGCAACAAACCTTATTAATCGCCACAGCGATGCTGATTGGTACGTGGTATGAGCAGCGGCGACATGCGACGAGTATCCGTGGTTGGCTTGGGCGAATTGCTGCGCTCAGCATGTTTAGCTTCATTATTGGCTGCTTTTATTATGGCTGGACATTTGAGCTACACCACTATCCGCGTGGGCAAAACATGCTTGGCAGTTTACTGTTCCTTCTGTTATTTTGTCCAACCGTGGCGACACTTGGTTGCGTGCTTGGACTCTGGTTTCGCCAGCGCGAACGTAGTATGCAAATCCTAATTTTTAGCTCACTACCGATGTTTTTTGTCAGTGGTTATCCGTGGCCAGCAGATCAGCTGCCCACAGTTTTACAAATCATACGTTGGTTCGTACCCACGACACCGGGTATCAATACCTCCGTCCAGCTTAATCAAATGGGGGCTAGTATTTCCCAAGTTTCTACTGGATTTTATGCACTAGCCGCCTTATGGGTATTTTACTTTGCGCTACTTATGTGGGTGGTGCTGGAATAAAGCACTTAAAACAGTGTCCTAAAGCAAAAGACGATTGCATGTCATTAGCGCCTACCATCAATAAAAGCCAAATCAATAATCCTGAATCAAAAAAAAAGCGCCTGCTAACATAGCAGACGCTTTTTTTTATAACGTTTTAAGATTCTATCACTTAAAAACACGATTAAGACCATTTAGTGCCGCCACACGATAGGCTTCTGCCATCGTTGGATAGTTAAAAGTAGTATTCACAAAGTACTCAAGTGTATTATTACTCTTACACTTCATCACGGCTTGTCCAATATGGATAATCTCTGATGCATGGTTACCGTAGCAATGGATGCCTAAAATCTCCAACGTATCACGATGGAACAAAATCTTTAGTACGCCTGAGCGTTCACCAATGATTTGTGCACGTGCCAAATGCTTGAAGAATGCTTGACCCACTTCGTATGGGACTTTTTCGTCGGTTAGCTCTTGCTCAGTTTTACCGATACAAGAAATTTCAGGAATCGTATAGATACCAGTTGGCACGCTTGACACTGGTTCCGCATCGCTATCACCAACCATAAAGGCCGCCGCACAGCGTCCTTGGTCATAAGCGGCAGAAGCCAAAGATGGCCAGCCAATCACATCGCCTGCCGCATAGATATTTTCGATTTCAGTACAATAGGTATCATCAACTTTTAATTGACCACGGCTGTTTGCTTTTAGACCAATCGCTTCTAAGTTTAAACCTTCCGTATTACCTGAGCGACCATTTGACCAAAGAATGGCATCAGATTTGATGCGCTTACCACTCTTTAGATGCAAGACAACATAATCGTCATGCGTTTCAAGATGATCAATCTCTTCATTACTACGAATCAATACGCCAAATTGTCTAAAGTCATGCGCGATAGCATCGCTAATCTCGCTATCGAGATAACTGAGCAATTGATTTTGGTTATTAATCAAATCAACCTTATAACCAAGACCCGTAAAGATAGAGGCATATTCACAACCAATCACGCCCGCACCATAGATGATAATTTTTTTGACCACATAATCCATTTGCAAAATTTTATCAGAATCAAAAACGCGCGGATGGTTAAAGTCTAAAATTTCAGGGCGATAAGGACGACTACCAACCGTTACGATGGCTTTATTAAAGGTAATGGTTTCAAAGACATTGTCATCGGTTTCAACACGCAAAGTATGAGCATCAATAAAACTTGCCCAACCTTGAATTACTTCAATGCGATTGCGTTCATAGAATCGGGTGTGCGTACTAACCTGATTGCGAATGACTTTTCGAGCATTGGCAAGCACTCTATTTAGAGGAACTTGCTTGTACTCCATCGCCTTGGTAAACATAGGATCACGGCGAAAGTTAATGAGGTTAAATACCGATTGGCGCAGTGCTTTACTTGGAATTGTACCCACATGGGTAGAGTTACCACCTACCTGATCACGTGGATCAATAACCACCATTTTTTGCCAGATTTAGTCAGTTTCATAGCTGCCGCTTCGCCAGCAGGACCTGCTCCTAAAACGACCGCATCATACTCATACTCGTGGTTATCGCCTTTTAAGCGACGTGAATCTTTCGTATAACCAGACTTGATATCGATTCGCGTATCATCAAGCGGATTAATAAGATCAGGATGGTGCATGACATCATCAGTGACCTGCTCATGGGTTTGTTCATATTTTGTTTTTTATTTTTGCCTTCAGTATGCTCAGGATTCGGCACGCGACCACTTCTTTATTCGATACTTCGGTATGAATGTCCTTACCAATATCATTGGTCGCGTCGCTTGGTTTTTTAGTTCCCATCGTGTCCTCTTTACATTTACTTATTTATTTGATTTTTAGACTGTGTATGAATCAATAATTGCTTGAGTCAAAACCACACGACTAAGGCGTGCCCACCATACGTTGTGACACAATATTTTGCAGTGTCCAATGCCCAGTCGCGCTTTTCTGTCCCTCATCAATCTGTGGACGCGCACTAATCACATATTCTGTGCCAAGGCTTGGTTTAAAGTCATCAATCCAATCATAAGGTACCTGAAACACGCTGCCATCTTTGCTTGATTTGGCCAGTAAACACTGCATCGGTAATGCCGAGGCGCAGGCCACACGATTGGGCATGATTGTTAGCGTTTGCGCTTCACCCAATACAATGGTTGGGATATAACGTGGCTCAGGCACTGGCTCACGTGAAAAAGGTGACGTTTGGCAAGCACTCAGTAAACTGACCGCACTCAGCAAGCTGGCCAATAATAAAGGGGTCTTGCTAGACTTATAAGATGAACTCATAATATTCTCTATGTGATAATCAGATGGTATTAAATGATGGTTATTAATAATAGTGATGCTTTAAATAATGGTTCTTTTTTGAGCAATCGTTATTGCTAAATCGTTAATTGCTTCAAGCAATTCATTGATAGCTTATATTTTATTAGCCGATACGACGTTTGAGACCCGTCATCTGCAGGATGCGCGTAGCGATTTCTTCAACGGACATCTCAGAGACATCAAGACTTGGAATACCATGCGTGATATAAATCCCTTGTATCGCCCGCTGCTCCTGCTGACATTGCTGATAGCTCGAATAACGACTGCCCGCACGGCGCTCTTGACGGATTTTCACCAAGCGATCGGTATCGATCAATAGACCGAACAGCTTGTCTTTGTGCTCGCGCAATGCTTTTGGTAATTGATTATCGTACAAGTCATCTTCGGTCAAAGGATAATTTGCTGCTCGAATACCGAACTGTAAGGCTAAGTATAAAGAAGTCGGTGTTTTGCCTGAACGCGATACGCCCACCAAAATAATATCGGCCGCATCGTAATGACGCGTACGCGCACCATCATCATTGTCTAAAGCGAAATGCACCGCATCGATACGTTCTTTATAAGTCTCAGAATCCACATCGTCGTGTGCATGACCCGAATGTCCGTCAGGCTCCACACCCGTTTCTTCAGCGACGCGACCTATCAAACCCTCATACATATCCAAGTTACAGCTTTGGGCAGAATTGATCTTTTCACGAATATCAGGGTTAACAATCGTATCAAAGACTAATGGCAACAGACCATCTCGTTGATACGCCATGTTGATTTGCTCAACGGCGTCTTCTGCACGCTCTAAGCTATCGACATATGGCAACACTCGTGTTTCAAAAGGTACTGAAGCAAACTGACTCAAGATAGCGCGGCCAAGCGTCTCCGCCGTAATTGCTGTGCCATCTGAGATAAAAAACGCGGTTCGAACGGCTTGAGAGCTGTCTAAGTTTAATGCGTTGCGATTTTGAATAGTGGGATTCAGTTGTTCAGCTGGATTACTTGAGTACATAACGTTGGCACCTCGATTGAAAACACAATGGTAATTTTCATTTGGCTTTTATTTTTGATCGGCTTTAGACTTGATTTTCAGACGTAATTTTCGTTTTGTATAAGCGCTAATATTACACATTTATATCAGGATAAACCGCTACTATTTATGCTCTACATTATACGCATAATAGACGACCTAATAGAAATCAATGTTACAGGCGTACACTTAGAAAGCCACAGTGCCCTTAATCTTATCATGCCGATTAATAACCATTATTGTGCTGACTGGTTATTCATACTAGCGCAGCATTACCTGCTATATATAAAGGCAAATACTATAAGAACATCCTAATACTCTCTCTTATTTATTTTAAATCCTCTATTTATCAGCCGATTTATAGATATATCTTGATAATTAGAGTGGTCTTGACTCGCATTTTTACATCATCTCAAAAATAGAAAAATGAATAATCTTCTACTAATTATGTAGCAAAGCCCACAATTTGTATTTTTGACAAAAATATTGGTTCAACCCCTCGAAATTCTCCAAATATAGCGGTATAATTCACCGTTTAATCTTTACTAAATAACCTTATTTTCTGGAGTTATCATGGCAGCGCAATCTACAGCACTTGTAATCAATCTTGATCAGCTAGGAAAAGACGACATTGAAATGGTCGGCGGCAAGAACGCCTCATTAGGTGAAATGATCAGCCATTTGTCTGATTTGGGTGTTAGTGTTCCAGGCGGCTTTGCCACCACGTCAAATGCATTTAACCGCTTTTTGAATGAAACTGGCCTGCTTGACAAAATCAACAACGAACTAAAACGCTAGATGTTGACGATGTCAAAAAACTTGCAGAAACGGGTAAAAAGATTCGTACTTGGATTATTGAGCAAGAGCTGCCAAGTGATCTTGAGCAAGAAGTACGTCAATCGTTTGAAACGATGAGCGGCGGCGAAGACATCGCGGTTGCTGTACGTTCTTCTGCGACTGCCGAAGATTTGCCAGATGCATCATTTGCGGGTCAGCAAGAGACTTTCTTGAACATTCGCGGTATTGATAACGTTCTGATTGCGATTAAAGAAGTTTGCATCTCTTTATAACGACCGTGCCATCTCTTACCGTGTACACAAAGGTTTTGAGCATGAAGGCGTTGCCTTATCGGCTGCTGTACAGCGTATGGTTCGCTCAGAAACTGGCGCGGCGGGTGTGATGTTCACGCTAGATACCGAAAGCGGTTTTGATCAAGTGGTCTTTATCACCTCAAGCTATGGCCTAGGTGAAATGGTTGTACAGGGCGCGGTTAACCCAGATGAATTCTATATTTCTAAGCAATTACTAGCCAATGGCAAACCATCGGTGATTCGCCGTAACCTAGGCAGCAAGCATAAGAAAATGGTTTATGGTGATGAAGGTAGCACCACTAAATCAGTAAAAACTGTCGATGTTGAAAAGCAAGATCGTATGCAGTTCTCATTATCAACTGAAGAGCTAACTTCTCTTGCTAAACAAGCCGTGACGATCGAAAAGCATTACGGCCAAGCGATGGATATCGAGTGGGCAAAAGACGGCGATACCAACGAAATCTTCATCGTTCAGGCGCGTCCAGAAACCGTTAAGAGCCGCCAAGACAGCAATGTTATGGAACGTTTAATCATCGACACGACTAATGCTAAAGTATTGTGTGAAGGTCGTTCAATCGGTCATCGCGTATCGGTTCAAGGTAAAGTCCGTATCGTTAGCAACTAAATGAGATGGATAAACAAGAAGGTGATTGTACTGGTATCAGACATGAGACGATCCGGATTGGGAACCTGTCATGAAGCGTGCTTCTGCTATCATTACTAACCGTGGTGTCGTACTTGTCACGCATCGATTATCGCTCGTGAGCTAGGTGTTCCAGCCATCGTTGGTTGTGGTAATGCCACTGAGCTATTGGTTGATGGTCAAGACGTCACTGCTTCTTGTGCCGAAGGTGATACGGCTTCATTTATGAAAGCCAAATTGATTTTGAAGTACAGACCAACTCTGTTGAGTCTATGCCAGAGCTTGCCTTCAAAGTAATGATGAACGTTGGTAATCCAGATCGTGCCTTCTCATTCACGCAAATGCCAAACGAAGGTATTGGTCTTGCGCGTTTAGAATTCATCATCAACCGTATGATTGGTGTGCATCCAAAAGCACTACTGAACATGAACAGCTTACCACGCGAAATCGCCCAAGCCATCCAAGAGCGTATCGCTGGTTATGCCTCACCGGTTGATTTCTATGTTGATAAGTTGGTCGAAGGTATCTCAACGCTAGCCGTTGCCTTTATGGATCAGCCAGTTATCGTTCGTATGTCAGATTTTAAATCAAACGAATATGCTAACTTGCTTGGTGGTAAATTATAGAGCCATCAGAAGAAAACCCAATGCTTGGTTTCCGCGGTGCCAGTCGTTATGTGTCTGACAACTTCCGTGACTGCTTTGAGCTTGAGTGTAAAGCACTAAAACGCGTACGTGATGAGATGGCTTGACCAACGTCGAGATTATGATTCCATTCGTACCGTTGGCGAAGCCAAAAAGTCATCGAATTACTTGAGAAAAACGGTCTAAAACGTGGCGAAAACGGTTTACGCGTTCATGATGTGTGAGCTACCAACCAACGCCCTATTGGCAGATGAATTCCTAGAGCATTTCGATGGTTTCTCAATCGGCTCTAACGATTTGACTCAGTTGACCCTTGGTCTTGACCGTGACTCAGGTATCGTCTCACATCTATTTGATGAGCGTGATCCTGCGGTTAAGAAACTATTGACCATGGCGATTGATGCGTGCCGTAAAGCAAACTATGTCGGCATCTGTGGTCAGGGTCCATCAGACCATCCAGATCTCGCGTTCTGGCCTGGAGCAAGGTATCAGCTCAGTGTCATTGAACCCTGATTTCTGTACTAGATACTTGGTTCTTCTTAGCTGGTGAAGAAGCGAAGTAAGCCGTAACGTTCAGTCACAGCAATAATTCACACAGTCATTAAAGAAACAATGATTAGGGTCTATTTGAAAAATATTAAATAGACCCTAATATATGTATCATATATAGTGACTTAAGATATGACTAACTATGCAGGCAATTATGCAGATTTTCCTTGCTCGAAATAACGTACAAGCTGGTCCCTACAATTTGGAGCAGCTAAATATCATGTTGGCATCTGGTGAAGTACTGCTGGATGATTTGATGGCATGAAGGCTTAGACCAATGGCAGCGTGTCGGTAACTTGACCAATAATCAAACGGTTTATCGACCTACCAACCTTGGCAAGCCTCAGGTTAATGACTCTATTATCAATAATGTAACTGTTTTTCCTGAAGATAACGCTAGCAATAGCTCGGATAGCAAATCAGTTTCATTAGATAGATTGTATGGCAAGCCTGAACGTCCGAAAGACACGGATAAAAATGTGAAAGCTGACATGACCACCAATCGTCAGCAAACACCGCACAATAATGTGTCACTAAACAAGGCTAATAGCAATCAGGCTGCGTCTAGCAAAGACAAAGTCGTCGGCAATGTGGTACTTGCACCGATTATGTCGCGAGTATTAGCAACAGCCATCAATGGATTACTCTATCTACTGGCTATTTTTCCGCTAGTGATGGCATTGACAAAAATGGATGTGGATTATACCAAATTCCAAAATATCCAAGACATGGATGCGGCTTATCAGTATTCAATGACACTGATGGAGAGTCTTCCTAGTAGCACATTGATGATGTCGCAAGTGATGGTATTTGGCTTATTTGCGCTACAACTGGTATTTATCACACTGCGTGGTCAGTCACTCGGTAAGCTGATTACGGGTATTCGCGTGGTGGATCAACCACTCATCTGCTGCCCTCTTTACCAAGCTTATTGGTGTGCGTACTTGTTATTGTTTATTTTTAAAACTTATTGTTCTCGTTTACCAGCTTCTTAGGGTTCGTGATTATTGCTATTCATTATACATGCATCGAAAAGCCCTGAAAATATCGGTTGGCATGACAAGTTGGCCAAAACCTTAGTGGTAAAAGCAGATAGCAGTCAGTTGAAAGAACCAAAAATAAAATAGCTTGTTTATTAACAATCCATCTTATTATTTTGATAAAAAAGCAGCGCGATATCGCTGCTTTTTATGAACCGAGCATTTTTAATTATTGTTATAATTTATTAACGGTGGCTCAGTGATTAACCTTTGTGTTAGTTGCCGAGTACTGTTATAATACGGCGCTTTATAAACTAAGCTTATTTCTTATTTTTTTATAATAATAGCTAGAAATCGGGCTTACCTTATAAATCTCCTTGCTATTAACATAGGGTTAATAGCTACTAATCCGTAAGGAGTCATAATGCGACATTACGAACTGGTGTTACTTGTACACCCAGACCAAAGCGACCAAGTGGTCGGCATGGTTGAGAGCTACATCAAGTTAGTTCAAGACAAAACGTGTTTATTCATCGTTTAGAAGATTGGGGCCCCGTCAATTGGCATATCCAATCAACAAGATTCACAAAGCTCATTACGTTCTTTCAACATTGAAACTGACGGTGAACTTTAGCTGAACTTGAAGAATTATTCCGTTATAACGACGCGATCATTCGTAGTCTAGTTATGCGCCGTGACGACGCTGTCACTGAAGAGTCGCAGTTAGCCAAGAATGCCGATGAAAAACGCGCACGCAAAGCAACTACTCGTCGTCCAGACAGTCGTGAAAACGATAATGACGACAACGACAACAGTGAAGACTAATTAAAGGAGAATACTCATGGCACGTTTCTATCGCCGTCGCAAATTCTGCCGTTTCACTGCTGAAGGCATCACTCATCGATTATAAAGATGTTGAATTGCTAAAACAGTACATCAGTGATAATGGTAAAATCGTACCAAGCCGCATTACCGGTACATCTACTAATATCAGCGTCAACTAGCTACTGCTATCAAGCAAGCTCGTTATTTATCGCTACTTCCATACACTGATAACCATCAGGGTTAACCGTTAATTTTAACTAGGAATGACTCATGCAATTATTTTGTTACAGCGTATCGTCAACCTTGGTAAACTCGGTGAAACTGTCGATGTGAAACCAGGTTACGGACGAACTTCTTATCCCTTTGGGTAAAGCACTACCTGCTACTGCAGCTAACATTGAAAAGTTCGAAGCACGTCGTGCCGAGCTTGAAGCTGAAGAAGCCAAAGAAGTAGCTGTTGCTCAAGAACGTGCTGATGCGCTAACTGACGTTAATGTCATCATGCGTGCTAAATCAGGCGACGAAGGCAAGCTATTCGGCTCTATCGGTACTCGCGATATTGCTGAAGCATTGACTAACTCAGGTCTAGAAGTAGACCGTGCTGAAATCAAGCTTCTGAAGGCACTTTACGTCAAGTTGGCGAATACAATGTTGATATTCAGCTACATCATGACGTTACCGCTACTATTCTAGTTACCATTCTTTCTGAAGATGGCGACAACGAAGAGTCAGCAACAGAAGTTGAAGACGAGAACGAAGATATTCAGAAGAGTAATTTTTGATATCTAGATCTAGTCTAAAAAAGCCAGTAACGTCATGTTGCTGGCTTTTTTGCGTTTTGCTATCGCGTTTAATTTAAGATTTTATCAGGTATCTTGAACAGTGATATATCTAGCAACTATTGTAATAATAGCTTGGAAAGCCTATACTTAACAATAAGATACTACCTATAAAGTCATCTTTATTATTGTCACCTGACTTGATATGCTCGTTGTATTTGATTGATAGATTTTATTTAGATAACGATAGGCTGCAATGACATGATAAATACTGACGACAAATTACGATGTACCCAAGGCAATCACTTTTATAGCGAAGGTGAAATTTATAAGGTGGGTAGAATCGTTAATAATAAATACTTTCAAATCCTAACCGATAATGATGCAGACCACTGGTATGCAACACTGGATGATAGAGGCATTTATGTGAGCTTTGATTCAAACCTAGGATTAGCAGAAAACGAGAGAGCCTACTTTGAAAAATCGATGAGCTACAAGCTGAAAGCTAGCAGCCTCCTAAATTATTCAAAAGCACTCAAAAGCATTCAAAATTTAAAACGGTCAACATAATGGCCGTTTTTTAATTAAATATCAATACGATTACAGGATAGATATGCGACAGAGCGCGGCCACTCAGCGGCTGTTTTCGGCACTCTTGGTCAGCAGCTATTATCTTGGCTGCATTTATCCAGCCTGTATGACCGATGACTAATACTGGGCTATCTTCTTGTTCAGCTGAAATCTTAACCAACCAACCTTCAACACGCTCAAATAGCTGCTGCAAGCTCTCTCCATGACTGGGGGCAAAATGTGCAAAATTATGACACCACTCATCAATCTCTTGCTTGGTGATTTGCGCCCACCGACAATCCCATTCGCCAAAATGAATCTCAGCCAATTCAGGTGCGACTCGACACTCAAAACCACGTTGCGCTAATATTTGCCCGACTTTTAGTGAACGTTGTAAGGGGCTGACCCAAATTGTTTTTGGCAATTGATGCAAACGCACAAAGCGCTCGATTTTATTGGCAAGACGTTTCAACTTACGTTTATCGACGCCGACATCCGTTTGTCCAATACAAATTCCTTCAGTATTCATCGGTTTGGGATGACGCCAAATATGAAAAATCATTTGCTGTTACTATCCTATTTTGAGCATCATTTTTATATCAGATAAACGGTATAGAAGCAGCCAGTCCGATATAAATAGCAATTTCACTAAGCTGCTGCGTCGCGCCGAGCCCATCGCCCGTGTAACCATCCAAGCGCCTGCGCAATAAACGTCGCATGTAGTCAGTGGCTATCAGCGCCAATATAAATGCTAACAACCATTGAGCAAGCCCAATCTGCTGCATCGTATTGGGAAATATAAGGGCGACTAAAATAATAGCCAATATTAGCCAGCCACTGCTATATAGCCCTTGTATTGGCGTCAACTGCTGCGCCATCGGTTTGGCTTTTGCGTGTTCTATCTCTCCACCATAAGGCAGTAAAGACAGCAGGCTAATGCAAAGTAAACGCGACGCGGTATGTCCTATGATAAGCGCGATGACAGCTATCGGTATGGGCATCGAGGCAAGTAAGCTAATTTTGAGTAATAACGCCGATACCAAACCTAATACACCATAAGTACCTAGGCGTGAGTCTTTCATAATAGTCAGTGTGCGCTCGCGAGTCAGACCACCGCCGAGACCGTCACAGCTATCCGCCAGACCATCTTCATGAAAAGCGCCAGTGAGCTTAATTCCAAAAGCTGTGCTCAGCACTGCAGCAACCAGCGGCGTAAATAACAGATTGCCCAGCCAAAACACGCCAGCACAGAGTAAGCCCACCAGTAAACCGACTGCGGGGAAATGGCGACTGCTCTGATGCAACCATTGCGGATCATAATGCTTAAATGGTGGTACTGATAATCTCGTTAAAAATTGAACGGCGACCAGTAACAATATCCATTCATGCTTTATCAATTGAACAAGGGTTCGTCTAGGCAAAGACGGTTTTGATGGCTCTAGCTGATTTGATTGTTTGTTTAATGGTTGTGACATCAGTTGTTTTGCTCACTGATACCGGCGTCACTAAAACTTGCCATCTCATTGATAATGGCGCAAGCGGATTGCAACAATGGATACGCGAGCGCAGCCCCGCTACCCTCGCCTAAGCGCATGCCCATATTAAGTAAAGGCTCAGCATTTAGTGATTTCAATAAATGCGCGTGCCCCGGCTCAACAGAATGATGAGCAAAAATCGCGTATTGAGCAACACCGGGCGCTAGGCGTTCAGCCACCAATAATGCGCTACTGGCAATAAAACCGTCAATCAGGAGAATACGCCGTTCACTAGCAGCCCGAATCAGCGCGCCTGCCATCATAGCAATCTCAAGCCCGCCCAATGCAGCGAGTACATCAAACGGTGCTTGTGCCTGTTGATGACGCTCTAATACTTGCGTCAAAATATCCGTCTTATGCTCTAATCCTGAATCGTCAAGACCGGTACCACGTCCAATACAATCAGCAAGTGGTACATCACCCAATCTCGCCAGCAAGAGACTCGCCGAAGTATTACCAATACCCATCTCCCCAACAATCAACAGATTACCCGCTAGATCTTGACGACTTTCATGCCGTTTTCTAGCGCTGCTAAACACTCTATTTCTGTCATTGCAGGCTCTGTTAGCGCGTCTCGGCTACCATGGCGAACCTTGTAATCTAGCAATTTTGGATGAGGAGCAAAGTCGGCATCCACCCCAGCGTCAACAACCTTTAACTCAATATTATGCTGGCGTGCCAGTACGTTGATGGCGGCACCGCCTTGCAAAAAATTATGAACCATTTGCGCAGTGACAGCACTAGGAAACGCTGATGTACCATGCTTAGTCAAACCATGGTCTGCCGCAAACACTCGTATTTGCGCTTGCTCAATATGCGGTGTGATCGTTCCTTGAATCATGCCCAACTGCACAGCGAGTGCCTCTATTCGCCCAAGCGCGCCCAGCGGCTTGGTTTTTAGGTCTATAATCTGCTGTAGCTGCAGACGTAATTCATCATTTTCTATATTTATGGTCAAGGTAGGCATCCTGATAATGGTACGTGTGAAGCAAAAAGCACATACTAGCAGAGTATCTAAGCTTTACCATGAATAAAATCAAATATGAGCCGAATAGATTCCCTAGCAGCTTGGATTTACTATAGAATATGCCCCTTTAAAAATCCATATACCTATTGATGCTGCTATTAATGAATAATAGCTCAGTAGCAGCATCCACAATTATCGCTATCAACCCTACATGTAGAGACAGTAATGATCGTATTTTGGCTTGTGCTGACCATTCTTTTTATTATTTTTGCCACAGCAAAGTTAAAGTGGCATCCTTTTTTAGTATTGATATTATCAGCCTTTTTAGTAGCGCTATTTTACCAAGTGCCGCTTAATACCGTTGCTAAAACCATCTCTGATGGCTTTGGCGGTATTTTAGGTTACATCGGTCTGGTTATTGTCTTTGGTACTATCATCGGGCTAATCCTTGAAAAAACAGGTGCCGCCATTGTAATGGCAGAAACGGTCATCAAAGTTTTGGGACCACGCTTCCCTACTTTGACCATGTCTATTGTTGGTGCTGTGGTTTCAGTGCCAGTATTCTGTGACTCTGGCTATATTATTTTAAACTCATTAAAAGAAACATTGGCCGAGCGTTTACACGTATCCAGTGTGGCGATGAGCATTGCCTTAGCGACAGGCTTATACGCAACCCATACCTTTGTACCACCAACCCCAGGTCCAATTGCCGCAGCAGGTAACTTAGGGCTAGAATCCAATTTAGGCTTGGTTATTATGGTCGTGTGTGGTGGTGACAGCGGTTGCTGTACTGGCTGGCTGGTGGTGGTCTAATCGCTTCTTGAATGTCGCTCCCGACAATATCGATGCACTGGATGCGCCAGCAGCGACTTTGCCTGAAAACATGAAGTCACGCGACGACTATAGCAGCATGCCATCCGCAACAATGGCGTTTTTGCCTATTATTGTCCCTATCGTATTGATTTGCTTATCGTCTGTTGCGAACTTCCCAAGTGCGCCATTTGGCAGTGGCACGTTGACAGATATTTTAGTGTTTATCGGCAATCCACTCACGGCATTACTGATTGGTTTATTCTTGTCTTCTTACTAATTAACACTGAGCAAAAAACACAGCAAATTAGCGACAGCATCTCTCAAGGTTTGGTTGTGGCAGCCCCTATCCTATTGATTACTGGCGCAGGTGGTGCATTTGGTGCCATGCTAAAGGTCACACCGATTGGTGACTATTTGGGCACGACATTGTCTGCGTTGGGGCTTGGTATCTTTATGCCATTCATTGTCTCTGCTGCGTTAAAAACGGCACAAGGCTCGACCACAGTCGCCTTGGTCACCACCTCTGCGATGATCGCGCCGTTATTGGATCAAATTAGTCTCGACAGTGAGCTTGGTCGCGTATTCTGTGTGATGGCCATTGGTGCAGGTGCCATGACTATCTCGCACGCCAATGACAGCTTTTTTGGATTGTCAGTCAGTTTAGTCGTATGAGTGTGGCGCAGGCTTACAAAGCCCATTCTATGGCAACGGGTATTCAAGGCGTGACCAGCATCGTATTTATCTGGCTATTAACCTTGGTATTTATTTAAAGAGATTCAAAGAGACATTCATGAAAATTTTAATTGCTCCCGACTCATTTAAAGAAAGCTTAGACGCACTGGATGTTTGCCACGCCATTCAATCTGGCTTCCGCCAAGTGTTTCCAGAGGCTGATTATAAGCTATTGCCGATGGCTGATGGCGGCGAAGGCACCTCTGCGGTATTGTCATATATTGGGTGGACGCTGGAAAGAAGTGGTGGTCAATGATCCACTGATGAGACCGATAACGGCAAAGTATTTATTATTGCCCGACGCTACGGCTGTCATCGAAGTTGCTCAAGCTTGCGGGTTACATCTACTGACAAGCGATGAACGCAATCCTGTCATTGCTAGTAGTTACGGTGTCGGCGAGCTGATTGCTGATGCGTTAGAAGAAGGGGCTAAACGCATCGTGATTGGTCTAGGTGGTAGCGCAACCAATGATGCAGGTCTTGGCATGCTAATGGCATTAGGCATCACATTTCACGATATCAATGACACTCTACTCACTCATGGTGGTGGCGCACTTGCCAGCCTACATAAGCTTGATAATATAAATCTTCATGCAAAGATATTAGACACAGTATTTGAAGTCGCTTGTGATGTGACCAATCCATTATGTGGTCTTTTGGGTGCGAGCGCAGTATTTGGTCCACAAAAAGGCGCTTGTCCAGAGCAAGTCAAAGCCTTAGACAAAGCACTCAGTCACTTTGCCACCATGTGTGGTCATCACGGTTATGAGGACTGCCAACATGCCGAAGGCGCTGGAGCAGCTGGTGGTCTTGGCTACGCGATGATGACGTTCTTTCAAGCTCAGCTAAAATCAGGCTTTGACACAGTTGCTGAGGTGGCTCATTTGTCGAAGCATATCGCAGAGGCTGATCTCGTTATCACTGGCGAAGGTAAGCTTGATGCGCAGACAGCCATGGGTAAAGTGGCAGGTGGTATCAGTCAGCTTGCCAAAGCCAGCCATACGCCAGTCATTGCTATTTGTGGTAGTGTTGACGGACTCAAACCTGCGCAAACCAGCCAGTTCGAGGTCATCATGCCCAGTATTCAAAAAGTAGATACCATTGAAAACGTACTGAGTCAGGCTTATGAAAATATTGAAACCACGGCTGTAAATATCGCTGCAAGTATCAAACTTGGGCAAAACTTGAAAAACGATAGTCTATTAAATAAGAGACTTCTATTAAATGCACAGCTATTTAACCTTTGATAGCTGTGCATTTATCATTCATTCTCAAAATATCTATAGCCATTTCGTTACTTCATCAATGACAGTATGCATTCTATTAGAGAGTGCATGCTGTCGTCTTACTGCAAGATATAGCGTCTCGCTAACGGCAACAGGCAGATGATGGTTTTTAATAAGCTCAGGCTTTTGATAAGCAGCCACTGCATGTGCAGGTAGCACGGTAAAGCCTATACCCCTACTCACTGGCTCTAAGATTAATCCTATCTGATTCGAAAAGCCTTTTTTCTCAAAATCATTGATGTGCTGGAATCCAGGATAATTAGCGCTTAGCAGCATACCTGCATGATGTGCACCATCTGGATGATCAATAAAACCAAGCTCGGTGAGATGCTCCCAGCTCGGCTCCACCGTAGTTGCAGGTGTTACTAATATTAGCGCTTCTTGAGCCATAGACTTACAACTGACTGTCTCCTCATCTGAGACATCCGTCATAAAACCAATGTCAATCTCATGATTGGCAAGCGCCTTCTCTATATCAGAATTTGGAGCAAAGCGATAATCAATCACTAGCTTTGGATGCTGCTGTTGTAAGGTCAAAAGCTGCGGATATAGCTTGAGTCCCACACTACCAGGCGACATCAAACGTACCAACCCTTCATAATGAGGATCTTCACCGATGCGCTGCTCCAGATTTGATAAGCGCTGCAATATCTCCCCTGCTTCTTTATAGAGCTGTTCACCTGCATTGGTCAGTGAAAACTGCTTTCCTTGACGAATCAGTAAGTCTGTGTCCAACTGATCTTCTAGCTTACGTATATGCTGACTCACGCCAGATTGGGTCATGTGTAAGCGTTCAGCCGTACGAGTAAAGTGCCCGAACTCGGCAAGCGCACAAAAAGTGCGCAACCATGTGATATTTATCATTACGATACATAATTATTTATATAATATTTGATAATTTTACATAATAATCGTATGTTTGTATACTGGCCTCACGTTAAATAAGAGTACAACTAACAGGAGCAAAAGCTATGAACAACGTTTATCCAAGGAGTTTTTCGCACATCGGCCTGTCAGTCCCTGACTTAGAAGCCGCCGTAAAATTTTATACTGAAGTAATGGGTTGGTACACCATCATGGAGCCAACAGAGATTGTTGAAGATAATAGCCCGATTGGTGAGATGTGTACTGAAGTATTCGGTTCAGGTTGGGGCAGTTTCCGTATTGCTCACCTATCTACTGGTGACCGTATCGGTGTTGAAATTTTTGAATTTAAAAATCAAGAAAACCCTGAAAATAACTTTGAATATTGGAAAACAGGTATCTTTCACTTTTGTGTTCAAGATCCAAATGTTGAAGAGTTGGCTGAGTGCATCGTTGCAGCAGGTGGTAAAAAGCGTATGGAAAAACCACGCTATTATTACCCTGGTGAAAAGCCTTACCGCATGATCTATATGGAAGACCCGTTTGGCAATATCGTCGAGATATACAGCCACAGCTACGAGCTTATTTATAGCGAAGGCGCATACTAAGTTCAGTGTAAATACAGCCTTGGCGTGTATCTGACTGATAAACAAATAGCGACCTCAGAATATGAGATCGCTATTTTTATTTGTCTGCTTTCTACATGGCTTACCTATTATATAAGAGGTAAGCCATGCTACTATTTAGGTAGCTATACATAGCATCTACCAAACGAAACAACCCATTATCAAGGATGATAAATGACAAACTCTGACGTTGCCTTAGCCATGGACGACTTTCTCGTTATTAGAAAAGATGATAGAAAAAGTGGCGTGGTCACTCTCACCTTAAACCGACCAAAGCAATTCAATGTCTTATCCGTTGAGCTACTCTCTGCGCTACAAGCGGAACTGGACAGTATCGCTCAAGATGACAATATCCGTGTAGTCGTCATTGCAGCAAATGGTAAAGCGTTTTGTGCCGGTCACAATCTAAAAGAGATGCGCGCACATTCATATGAAGCCTTTCAGCGCGCCCTATTCCAACAATGCAGTCACATGATGCTCACTATTAATCGTATGCCGCAAGTCGTGATTGCAAAAGTGCAAGGCATCGCGACAGCAGCAGGGTGCCAACTGGTTGCCGCCTGTGATTTAGCCGTTGCCTCTAATGAAGCCAAATTTGCCACTTCAGGGATAAACGTTGGGCTTTTTTGCTCCACACCTGCTGTAGCCGTCAGTCGCAATCTACCTCGTAAGCAAGCGTTTGAGATGCTGATTACTGGTGAGTTTATCGATGCACATACCGCCTTGCAATATGGATTGATTAATCGAGTAGCGCCAGCGGGACAATTAGAGCAAGTCTTGCAGTCTTTAATCACAGCTATCACCGCCAAATCTCCAGTAGCGGTAAGAACTGGCAAAGATATGTTTTATAAGCAATTGAATATGAGCGTCGAAGATGCTTATGACTATGCCAGTGAAGTGATGACTTGTAATATGATGGCAGACGACGTGAGTGAAGGTATTGACGCCTTTGTTGAAAAGCGCCAAGCCGTATGGAAAGGATGCTAACGGTTTGACAAAAACACTCTGACTAAAGAAAGATGACGTTGCTATTATTATGAAGCCATTAAAGCGCCCACAATCATAAATGCAACGGCTATGAGTGATCTCAAAAATGGTGAACTGCACTCTGCCCAGCGAGTGATAATAAAGTATAAATTGGCAAATGGAAGAAATAGATATAACAGCCCCCACAGTACCGACTCTTGGAAGGCTATAATAATTAACTTAATACTATAAATAATGCACATGATGCTTGCGATGACAAGTAAAATAACACCTATGAACTCCACGTGAATTTCCTCAAAAACTTTAATAAAAGGCAAACTTATAATTAGCTAAAAAAGAGAGTCATAATATTGCTGCTATCAGTGCTAAAGCACTTTACAAGTTCTCAATATATATGAATTATCTCAGGACTGTTGCTGGCGTATAATAACAGGTAACGTGAAAAATACAATATTATAAAACATAAGTTGAATAAATATGACTTAATCTGCTTTGATCGTTTATAAAAACATATTCACAACCAAACCATAAGATGACAAGAAAGGCCATGATATCGCTATCATGGCCTTTTTTAAACAACTACTACAATCAATCTGTTACTTACTCAGCGGCGATGGCAATCATCTCAACCAACAGCTCAGGACGTGCCAATGCAGACTCGCCACAAGCACGAGCTGGCGGCTGAATGCCTTCAAACCACTGGTCATAGACTTCATTCATAGCAGCAAAGTCTGCCATATCTTTTATCCAAACCGTTACTGATAGTAGCTTTGATTTATCGCTACCCACTTCTTCTAACAACGTTTGAATTTTTTCCAAACAAGTCAATGTTTGCGCTTTGATATCGTCTTCTGCATTACCTACCTGACCACACAAATAGATAGTCTGGTTATGGATTACAGTTTTGCTCATACGTTGATTGCTATGCAGCTTCTTAATCATGTTATATACCTTCAATTTATTAATTTAAGTCTGTGCTAAATCTGTCAAATGCGCTGTTAATTAGAAAAACGCTGAGCACTGAATGGCGCAACATCTACTAATAATGGCTTGTCATGAATCATCTCTTCAACCAGACGCCCTGTCATAGGCCCTAAAGTAAAGCCTTGATGACTGTGACCAAAGGCAAACCATAGTTTTTCATGCTTGTCTGCAGGACCAATAACTGGCTTCATATCAGGCATACAAGGACGTGATCCTGCCCATGCTTCAGACTCTACCGCGTCTTCTAACGGTAAGATTTTTCTTGCCAGCTTCAGAACCGTTTTTAATTGACCAAAGTTCTTTGGTGCATCCATGGTAGTCATCTCAGCACCGGTCGTGATACGGATACCCTGCTGCATTGGCCCCATCACAAAGCCTTTGTCCATATCGAACATACTGTGATTGATGGTGTTTTTTTCTGTCACTTTGAAATGCTGATGATAGCCACGCATTGGGAACAATGGCAGATTATAGCCAAGTGGCTTGATCAAATCATTAGACCATGGACCTGCTGCGATAACCAACTTATCACTATAATAAGTGTCATTATCAGTAATGATTTTCCAACCTTCACCGTCTTGTACGATTTCTTTTACATCGCTCTCTTTAATTGTACCGCCCATCTCTTGGAAATTTTTCGCATAGGCTTTTACTAGCGAACTTGGGTTTGACACTTGCCAAGAATTTTTCCAATGAATCGCACCAACGAAACCTTCAAAATTAGCGCTAGGCTCCATGGCTTTTAGCGCTTCAAGGTTTAGTACATTATGCTCAACGCCTTGATTGCGCGCATCAATGGCTGATGCTTGTGCTTCTTTAAACGTTTCTTCCGAGCGATGCAATTGCAACCAGCCGTCACGAGTGATTAGTTCGTCAGCACCAGATGCTGAAATCATTGTCTGATGCTCACTGGTACAATGCGCGATCAGTGTCTGCCATTCTGATTCTATTTTTTTGACCGAAGCGGGCGTAGAGTATTTCCAGTACTGTAGCAGCGCTTGATGGTAACGCAAAATTGCTGGAATACGATAGCGAATATCAGTGCCTTGGTTCGGCAATACTCTGATCATTTCAGTCAGTTGACGAGGAAAAGGATGGGTATGAATGGCTTCGCGCTGAATCAATCCTGCATTGCCATACGAGGTCTCTGACCCTGGCAACTTCTTGTCTAACATCAGTACTTTTGAATTATTTTTTGTAAATGCCACGCGACTGACGTGCCAACCATACCTGCACCGATAACGATCACTTCATAGCGCATAACCTATCCTTTTCTTATGGTGTTAATACAGAGTATCTAATATGAGGGTCTAACGGAATAAGGTGGTAATAGTAACGCATTGAGCTGAATATTAAACCCCAATCTCATAAATATTTTTGCTATTAAATACTTTTGGTTATGGGGTTTTTGAAAAGGTATTTTTGATAGGAATAATGAGAGTTTGGGTGATAAAATAGTAATGATTAGCCATCATTTTTAAAAATACTAGATGCGACTTAGTGCTATCAATTTCTGTGCTATAGTTTGGTATTTTTTTTAATTTATAAATGATCAGCCGCCTAAGCATTTTAATTATAAAGTCTGATAAACAGTATTTATGATGTGCCAGCAAGGTCAGGGCTAATATTTTGATGATTTGGAAGGTTTAACAAATGAGTATTTACGCACAAAGACTGGCCTCTCAAATTGAGTTCATCAAGCAGTGTGCTTTGATGAAAAAAGCGCCTACTCAAGATTTTGCTAAACACAGTGATTTCACTTGTACCGAGGAGCAATTATTAGGCTTGCCGGGTATCAATCTTAACATCACCGACGATACCTCAGAGGACGTTTGGCTCCGTTTAGAGCGATTGCGTGAAAACTCAGCACCTAAACCCAACAGCGCACTGTTAGCACATTGGTTAAAGTTTCCAGCCAAATTTAGCGAACCACCGTCACTAAAAGAAAAAGCATCTGTGCAATCATTCATAGATGATGGTCTTTTGTCCTCGGGCGCTACAGAGGTATTCACTCCGTTTGAAGTTGAAAATCATAAAAATGAATCGTTAGATTCAGACGAGACATTAAAGACAGAAGTTTATTTAAAAGATTTCTCTGAAAGAGAAGCTTTACAAGAGGAATATAACAATTACCTCAAAGATATTTGGAAACCTTGGCTAGCAGAAGAAAAGCTCGTTCGCCAAAGCATTGCTTTGTATTCTAGTCTATTCATGCTTAACCAACAGCTTCAGGGCAATCTCGCTGATGCACAGTTAGAGTTGGTGTGGGGTGTGGGTATTGCCACACGAAAAAGCACGGACGATGAGCAGAGTAGCAAGCAGATAAAGTATCCACTATTGACGCAATCTGTTGAAATCACCTTAGATCAAAAGACAATGGCATTACTCATCAAGCCTACCCTATCTGCTCCCACGCTTGAAACGGAGCCTTTTTCTATAGAAGAAAATCAGGGTTTAGCGAAGTTATTAAAGAACAGCAAAGATTTTTATGATTCAGAAGATGTGTCCTTAAGTCCTTTTTTACCGAGTAGCTATGAGCCTATCTTAAAATCAGCGGTTACTTTGCTTGACTCCTCTGGCGTTTATCAACCAGATCATACTAGTGCAGATGATCGAAAAATCCCTAAAGCGCAAAACAACCTGATTGTTACTGACACATGGGTCATTATGGCGCGTCCTAGAAGTAACAATATCTTTTTGCAAGACTTAAACAACTTATCCATTCAGCTAGAATCGGTCACTGACATTGATTTACCGAGCGCCCTTAAGGCAATGCTGACAGAGCCTGCTACAGAAAACAAAGAAAATATACTGCCTGCTTATCGTGGTTTGTCTATGGTGAGTGGCAGTGATAGCTATATCGGCACGCCAGCCGAGCTATATTCCCCAAAGCGTTCAACGATGAACAAGTACAAATCATACAGCAGTTAGATGTCCACGATGGAGTCGTCGTTCAAGGCCCGCCCGGCACAGGTAAGACCCATACTATTGCTAATGTCATTTGTCATTACTTAGCACTTGGCAAGCGGGTACTGGTCACATCGATGAAAGACCCCGCGCTAAAGGTACTACAAGGACAACTGCCTGAATCTATTCGCCCGCTCGCCGTTAGCCTACTGACCAGTGAAAACGAGGGTCTAAAGCAGTTTGAACATACCATCAAAAAAATATCGAGCGAAGTATCTAGTATCAATCGCGAGGCCTACAAAAAAGACATCCTCATGTTTGACAATCAAATTGATACCATCCATGCACAGTTGGCCAGCACTGATCATAAAATTACGGCTTGGGCACGGTTGAACCTTGATGATATCACTATCGATAATGAAACTATCAAGCCCATAGATGCCGCGACTGAGGTTGCTCAAAACAGACAGCTTACCGAAAGCTTTCCCGATAAGTTGGGTATCGAAGAGACCTTTAAACCTCGATTTACTCATGCTGATATCACAGCCCTAAAAGACGCAAGAGTAAGCCTCGGCAGTGATTTGAGTTATCTTAATAAAAAATTCCTGCCGTTGCAGACATGCCTCCTACCAACGCTATCAAGCAACTTCATAAGGATTTAAGCTATCTCAATGAGTCACAAGCAGCTGAGCAGCAAGGAGAATTGGCAAGCTTAATCAATGACAGTGCTAGTACAATAAATATTGCTCAGGAAATCACTGCTAATACATCTCGTCTAACTGACCTACTACAAAAAATTGTCGCGGCTGGGCAGCGCTGGACGACGGATATTCAACAGCATTTAGCTAATGAGACTAAGCAAGACATTATCGGCCATCTCACTATACTGAACGATGAGATCAAAGTGCTTTTTGATGAGAGAACTATTTATTTAACCAAACCTATTACAATGGCTGATGATTTGATAAAAATCCAGAGCTCGTTGACGCGGTGAAGAATTTATCTGAAGGCAAAAAGTCATTTGGTCTCGCTGGGATTTTTGGCAAATCTGCTGAAAAGAAAAACCTTGAGTCTATTACGATAGTCTCGTCAGCACCATCAAGTACGGCAGACTGGCAGTATATATCCAGCTTTATAGCATTTAGAAAAAATCTCAAGCGCTTATCCTTCGCTGGAACGCTTTATCAAATGAGCTGTCCTTACCGATATTTGAGGTATCGCCCAATAATCTGTCTGCGTTACATTCAGCCGTTCATCTATACGATGAAATCGTTGCTAGTCACAACTTGCAGCACAGTATCAAGCAGGCGTTAAGCACTATATTCGTAGATTGGAGTGTTATTTCTGCAGCACCTTATGACAAAGATACTTTGATTGAAATTGAGAGTGTTCTTAAACAACATTTAAAGAGACATAATCTGGCTGAAAGTCTCACGTTAAAAGAAACCTTACTTACTAATCTTGCCGACTGCAAAGGGTCAATTAGTGAAAAAATGATGGCCTTTGTCACTCAAAATATTGGTGATCCGAGTTTATCTGACGATGAATTACAAACAGACTATCAAGAACTGTTAAATGAGCTGCAACGCGTGAATAATCTTGCAACAGACTTACAGACAATCGCTGACGTTACCCAACTCATTGAAGATAACGGCGCCCCACTTTGGGCGAAGAAATTGCGTTATGAACCTCATAATAATTCTCAAGACACCTTGGCATCAGATAACTGGCAGCAGATTTGGCGAATTGCTAGATTGACCAGCTTTATAGACAGCATCGATGGTCGCAAGGAGTTGGTTCAACTGGCCAAAACTCGTGGCAATTTAGAAGTAAATCTGGCAAGACTCTATCAAGAAGCCATCACCAAAAGAGCTTGGTTAAAAGTCGCAGAAAATGCAACGCCAAACGTGAGAGCGTCTTTAGAAAAATACCGCTCTGCCATTATGCGTATTGGTAAAGGAACGGGCAAAGGTGCGCACTATTATCGCCGTGAAGCGCGCGAAGCCTCTGCAGGAGCAAGTGCTGCTATTCCGTGTTGGATTATGCCGCATTATCGCATTTCTGAATCCTTGCCAGCAGAGTTCGGCAGTTTTGACTTGGTTATCATCGATGAAGCCTCTCAATCTGATTTAACGGCATTGCCAGCCATCATGAGAGCCAAAAAAGTGTTAATCGTTGGTGACGATAAGCAAGTGTCACCAGAAGGCGTCGGTCTCGATATCGAAAAAATTCGCAATCTGATGGCACAGTATTTGAGCAATCAAGTCCCTGTCTATCGCTCACAGATGTCGCCTGATCGTTCAATCTATGATTTATTCAAAGTCGTTTTTGCAGATAGCAGTGTGATGCTAAAAGAACATTTTCGTAGTGTGGCACCTATTATTGAGTTCTCAAAACGTGAGTTTTACAACCATGAGCTGATACCTTTGCGTAAAGCAAAACCCTCAGAGCGCTTAGACCCTCCATTGATTGATATTTATGTCACCGATGGCTATCGGATTAAAGGCTCTGATATTAACCCATCAGAAGTCAGATTTATTATCGATGAAATCAAAACCCTCGTTTCTGATCCAGCTTATAAAGGTAAAACCATCGGTGTTGTCTCATTGCTAGGCAATAAGCAAGCACATAATATTATGGAGATACTCAACAAAGAACTAGATGAGGCGGTAATGACTGCTTTTGATATCGCTTGCGGTGATGCCAGAACCTTTCAAGGTAAAGAGCGCGATATCATGTTTTTGTCATTGGTAGTGGCACCTGGAGCTGCCCATGCACAAACGAGAGATACTTTCGCTCAGCGTATGAATGTCGCGGCCTCAAGAGCGCGCGATAGAATGTATTTAGTACGTAGTATTGAGCTAGATGAGCTTAGCCAAGCTGACCATTATCGCGCTGAACTCATCAAACATTTTCAAGCGCCATTTATGCAAAATGAAGAGCAAGTAGCTGACTTGCGTGATAAATGTGAGTCACCCTTTGAAACGGAAGTCTTTGATCTTCTGGTGGAGAGAGGCTATCGAGTGGTTCCACAGGTTAAAGCAGGTGCATACCGAATCGATATGGTTGTCGAAGGTGAAAACGACAACAGCCTAGCCATTGAATGTGATGGCGATAGATATCATGGGCCTGACAAATGGGACAGCGATATGCAACGTCAGCGTATTTTGGAGCGTGCTGGCTGGAAATTCTGGCGCTGCTTTGCCTCTACTTTTGTCACTCGTAAAAAAGAAGTCATCCAAGATTTATTAGCAGAGTTGGAACGTTTAGAGATTTATCCAATCACTACCGACACGGCATATAGCAGCTCGTATGTTGAATCTAGAATCGTCACGACTGTTGATGCACCACAGATCGATATTGAAACGGAGACTGATGCTTAAATATATAAGAGTCAGTCAATACCAGTGCGGTGGTAATATACTCACAATATCACCACCACACTGGATCATCATTTTCCAGACTAGGATGTTTAGCTATATCTACAGTCACTTCATCAGCAGACAGCTCAGCGATAAACCGCGATGGCTTGTCAAAATACCCTGAATAACTGGCAAAGTAATCAGGTGCCGTTAGATACAGTCTGCTCTTGGCGCGACTACAAGCAACGTAGAATAATTTTCGTTCTTCTCTAGCTCCTCAAAATCATCCAAAGAGCGATAGTGCGGCGTGATACCATCGACCAATGAGTTAACAAACACCACTGGCCACTCCAGCCCTTTGGCACTGTGAATGGTCGAAATAGTCACTTTATCTGTGTCATTATCCTCTGGTTTATCCATGGCTGCGACCGAATCATTAGGCGGATCGAGTGCCAAATTTTCTAAGAAGTTATCAAGGCTACTGTGTTCTATTGCCAAATTTTTGAGCACACGAAAGTCCTCGTTGCGCTCTCGCCAATTTTCCTCAATTGTTTTTAAGACAGGAATATAGAACTCTAAAATATGCTCAATGACCCTCTCGACGGATTCAGCCTGATTTGCCTTAGTCAGCGTATTATAAAGGCTCAAGCTGTGCGCTTTTTTTAGCAAACTTTGGCGTGAGTAGTGGCTCAAAGGAGTTGTTATCGGCATTAATCGCTTGGGTCAAACGCGTCGCGGTGACTGTCCCCACGCCTTGAAACAAGGTCAAAATACGGTGCCAAGCAATCGTATCATTCGGGTTGTAGAGGACTTTAACAAAGGCCAAAACGTCTTTGATATGTCGCCTTTCAATAAATTTGATACCGCCCACCACAATGAATGGAATATGACGCTCCATAAACTCTAATTGGACATAGTTAGATTGAAAGGATGTGCGACACAGTACCGCAAAATCATCGTAGTCATGATTCGATTTTAGCTCAATGATTTTATCGGCGATATATTTTGCTTCTTTTGTCTCATTGCTTAGGCGACTAAACACTGGCTTATGTCCACTTATCGATACGCCAGAGTACAATTTTTTTGATAGCCTAGTGTGATTTGCGCTGACAGAGCATTGATATAATCCAAAACAGCAGGCGTACTGCGATAGTTTTGCTCGAGCTTAATCAGCTTGGCATCGGGATAGGTCTCACCGAATAACAGAATATTTTCGTAATTGGCACCGCGAAAAGCATAAATACTCTGGTTGTCATCACCAACGACCATCAGCGATACCGACTCAGGTTTACTAATCAAATCTATCAGCTGCTTTTTGCGGAATATTGGTGTCTTGATACTCATCAACCATAATGTAGCGATATTGGTTTTGTAATATTTGGCGAAAGGTATCATTCGTCTTCAAATGACGCACGACCTGACTGATAATATCGTCAAAGTCGTAGAGATGATTGGCACGCTTATACTCATGAAAATCGACTGCCAATTGCTCGATAATCGGAATGTGCACAGCGATATCAGGATAACTGCTTTCGATTAAATCGCGGATATGAATGCGTCTATTCCGAGAGCTAGAAATGATATTTTGCAGTGTCTTCTTACGCGGAAAGGCTTGGCTTTTGGTTTGAGCAGGATACTTCTTTTCTTTATGAATTAAGTCGATGGCATCTTCGCTATCGCCCGTGTCTAAAATCGTAAATCGCGGATTAATGCCCAATAAACCTGAATATTGACGCAGCAGCATATTGCAGAATGAGTGAAAAGTACCACTGGTGATATCGTTGAGCCGCTTATCGGTTGGCAGTTTATCCTTGGCCCAATCTTCATTAGACTGTTTATCAAATAAGGTGTTTGCAAGTAAGGTTTTGGCGCGGCTTTTTATTTCATTGGCGGCTTTACGCGTAAAGGTCAGTAGCAAGATGCTTTTGGGCGTGACCCCGCTCTCTAACAAATAACTGGTCCGGTACGTAAGCGTTTTAGTCTTGCCGGAGCCCGCACCTGCAATCACTAGCACTTTGCCTTCGATAGTTGTGGCTGCTAATAATTGGTCAGGATTTAGTTCACGGGCGTAGTCTACTTTGAATCCTAATTCACCATTCAGCCTTTCATTTAACAGCTCAATATTTGCAGCATTATTAGCATCGATTAAATTTGCCTCTAGCTTTTTAATCGCCTGCTCAAGTCGTGCCAGCTTGGGCTTGATTTCCATGAAATTCTGGGGATAATTGTAGTGGCGCGTGTCAAAAATCGTGTTGGTCATTATAGGATTTTGCCTTTCATTTTATTTTAGCGGCCTATATCGATATGGCGTATTTATACATAGTGGTTTGCAGATTTGACTGAGAGCGCTTGGTGCTCATAATGAGGATTGCTCGTACAGTGTACCGAGTCACAGATGCTTACCTTTTATACGCCGACAAGCCAAAATATCGTTTTATAGCACAGCTTACCATAATCGATAAAACAGCAAAATTACCAGTCATGACCAAACGCAAAATCTCAGTATACAATACAACAACCCTCACCCCTATTCCGGTAAATTTGCTACAATATGCCCAATTTTGATTTATCATTTAACCAATCTTTATACCAACTGATTTTATTACTATATTGAGAGAATGTTATGGGTTTTAATTGCGGCATCGTCGGCCTACCAAACGTGGGTAAATCCACCTTGTTTAATGCGTTGACCAAAGCGGGAATCGCCGCTGAAAACTTTCCATTTTGTACCAAAGATCCCAACACAGGTATCGTACCAGTACCTGACCCACGCCTAAAGAAACTGGCTGATATCGTTAAGCCTGAGCGCGTATTGCCAACGACGATGGAGTTTGTGGATATCGCAGGTCTAGTCGCTGGCGCGTCAAAAGGCGAAGGCATGGGCAACCAGTTCCTAGCCAATATCCGTGAGACTGATGCGATTGCGCACGTCGTACGCTGTTTTGATGATGACAACGTCGTCCACGTTGATGGTCGCGTCAGCCCGATTGATGATATCGAAACCATCAATACCGAATTGGCATTGGCAGATTTAGAGGCCGTTGAGCGTGCCATTCACAACCAAACCAAGAAGGCTAAAGGTGGCGACAAAGACGCGCAAGCATTACTTGATATCTTCAAAAAAGTTGAGCCTTTATTAGCCGAAGGTAAAGCGGCACGCGCAGCGAACCTAGATGCTGATGAGAAAAAACTTATCAGAAGTTATGGTTTAATCACCCTAAAACCAACCATGTATATCGCCAACGTCAGTGAAGATGGCTTTGAAAACAACCCTTACCTTGATGCGGTACGCAACTATGCGACTGGCGAAGATTCTATCGTTATCGCTCTATGCAACCAAATCGAATCTGAAATCGCTCAGCTTGATGAAGACGACAAAAAAGACTTCCTAGCTGAGATGGATATGGAAGAAGCTGGTCTTGATCAAGTGATTCGCGGTGGTTATGACTTGCTAGATATGCAGACTTACTTTACTGCTGGTGTTAAAGAAGTGCGTGCTTGGACGGTTGCAGTGGGCGCAACGGCTCCGCAAGCTGCTGGCGTGATTCATACCGATTTTGAGCGCGGCTTCATTCGTGCTGAGGTCATTGCGTATGACGACTTTATCGAATACAACGGTGAAAAAGGCGCAGCTGCCGCTGGCAAATCACGCTTAGAAGGCAAAACCTATATCGTACAAGATGGCGATATCATGCACTTTAGATTTAACGTGTAACGTTAAGCGGTGCATCCTGACTGATAGTTAATAAGCCGATGTTGGAAATTCTCCATCATCGGCTTTATTTTATCTTAACATTGTTATATTATAACATATCTTTATTTTACTATTTGAGGACTTATACTGTGACTGACTATTTCTCTTTTTCTAGATTTGCCAGTGTTGCGCTTGTAGGAAGTATCATGACAGGCTCTCTATTGGGCTGTCAGCCTAATGCAGAAAGTGATACGGTAGTATCTGAAGAAATAACACCCGTAGACGATCACGCTGAACATGCTCATGAAGAGCACGAAGGGCACGATGCTATGGAACAAGGTCATGAAGGACATAGTCATGAAAGTCATAGCCACGAGGAAAGCGCGCATGCAGGACACGATCATGCAGAACATGCCAGCAACAGCACACCATTCTCTTGTGAGCCTACGGCTACTATCGGCGTGTCCTACCATGATGATACTACACCACAAGACAGTGCACCTACTGATCGATGGTATCGAATACGATTTGACCGCTACCTCTGATAGCGACGCCAGTACTGAAAAAACCATCTATACTAGTGATATCGGATTAGATAACACCCATGGCATTATATGGCAAGTAAATAGTGACAAGGCAACGTTGCGAAATAAAACATTGGGCAGCAATGTAGCTATCGAAGAGGAAGAAGTGCTTTTTAACTGCCAGAAATCTTAGTAGCTGTACCAAGGGCGCTATTTTGCTATGCTAGAGGCTTCCTTGGTTTCGGATGTTTCAATATGCTAACTACTCCAACCTCTTTGCCGTCTCCTACCACACAATGGTCTCATCTCCTCAACTCGCAGCGTCTTGGTGCTGCCAAAAAGTTTAACACCAATACGAGTACTCGCTCTCAGTTTCACAAAGACTACGACAGACTGGTATTTTCTCACTCCTTTCGGCAGTTGAATCAAAAAACCCAAGTCCATCCATTAACCAATCAGCTCGGTATCCATACACGTCTGACTCATTCGCTTGAGGTCTCCTCTATTGGACGCTCTCTAGCAATGATGGCAGCAGAAAAGCTCCATGATAAATTGGCCAGCGGTCTACCAGCAGGCGTATCGCCAGCCGATGTCGGTGTCATTGTACAAGCAGCGTGCCTCGCTCACGATATTGGCAACCCGCCTTTTGGTCATGCGGGAGAGTATGCCATTCGAGATTGGTTTAGGCAGCCTGACCCTCAAGCGATATTACAAAAGTTAAGTAGCAACGAGCGCTTGGACTTGCTGGCCTACGAAGGTAATGCACAAGGGTTTCGACTGTTGGCGCGTAATGAGCACCATCCCGATAAAGGTGGTATGCGTCTCACTTGTGCGACCTTAGGCGCTTTTATGAAGTATCCGTGGCTTGCCTCTCACAGCAACGATGACAATGATAAATACCATCAAAATGTACAAAAATTTGGCTGTTTTTATAGCGAGTCAGCACAATTAGAAGAGTTGGCAGCCTGTTTGCATTTACCGCGCTCAACACAGCACGATGGTTTTGCACGTCATCCGCTGGCTTATTTACTAGAAGCGGCAGATGATATTTGCTATGCCTTGATCGATTTAGAAGATGGTATCAATCTCAATATGCTGACCTATAGTGAGGTTGCCGCCATATTTTATGAGCTGATTGGTAAGCGCCCTAACAGTATCAATCTGCCCGTACACATGTCTGTCAGGCAGAGCTTAGCGTCATTGCGAGCCCGTGCGATGATGCGCTTGGTCAATACCGTGACCGATGCTTTTGTCGCCAACAGTGATGCATTGCTGGCTGGTACACTACAAGGCAGTTTATTTACCCATTGTGATGCAAATGTGCAAAATGGCATCTTGCAGGCCAAGCAATTGGCACGCGAAAAAATATTCAATCACCCAAGTAAAGTACGTATGGAATTGATGGCCAATCAATGCTTGCACCGATTATTAGACGCCTTTATACCACTGGCTTGGGCAAACGCAAAAGCTACCCCCACCTCCTTTGAGCAGCAGCGCCTACTAATGTTGTTACAGCCACATCTGGATGAGCATCGGCGGGTATTATCAGATAATGTCTATCATAATATCTTAAATATATTGGACTTTATCACTGGGATGAATGATCATGAGGCGTATCGATTGGCACAAGAGTTACAAGGCCATTGGGGTACAATGGTTTAAAAGACCCGTGCAGGTCTAGTAAATTAACACAAGTTGCGTATTTCAGTCGTATTTTTACGCTGAAATGAGTATGATAAACCCTTATTGGACAATTTTGAAATATTATGAGCAGTCGCGAACAAAAGAAACTTCAAACTCGGCACGCCTTTTTTAATGCCGTGCTTGATTTATGTATGACAGGGCAGTCTTTTAGCTCTATCAGCCTCCGGCAAGTAACGCGTGAGGTTGGCGTGGTGCCGACCGCATTTTATCGGCATTTCGATGACATGGAATCGCTTGGTCGAGCATTGGTGGTAGAAGAGCTAGGCGGTACGCTGGCGATCCTAAGCGATAGCTTGCAAATTGGGCGTAAACGTAGCTTTGATCGCCAAATTGCTAAGAGCATTCAGCTGTTCTTGTATATGGTTAGTGATCAGCCTTATTACTGGCAATTTTTAGTCAGTGAGCGCTACGGTGGCTCAGAAGCTGTACGCAAAGCTATTAATGAACTTGTCAAAAAACATGCTCAAAGCTTGGCTGATGATTTAGCGCTACAGCCTGCTTTTACTCATATCAATGCCTATGACCGTCGCCTACTGGCTGAAGCTGGGGTAAATATGTTCTTTTCTTGGATTATCGATTGGTTGGAGCTGACTTATACTGAAGACCATGATGATGAAATCGATCTGAACGAGATTGAAGAAAATAAACAGCTGATGCTCCATAATTGCACTCGCCAAGCACAGATGTTTTTTATGGTGCTTATAACTGGAAATCTACGGAAGAGACGCACTTAGGAGATTAGGTGGCGTCAGATATACTACCTCGGCACTGATTGAGACTCTTTTTAGGTGACTCAACGTTAGAAACTGGGTCTAAATGCCCATAAACGCTGTGTCACCACTTTAATTTCTTTGGCTTTTTTATTATTGCCATTCTCATTATTATTGTTAGGCGTGCTGTTATTCGCATTACTCCCTACTGCCGCGCCAGTATCAGTCGCAATTTTACTAATCAATACGGTTGCAAACCGTTGTCTTTGTTGACCAAGACTTGCACTATCCGTTGCGGTAATAACGCCATAAGGCTTGGCTATCGACTGCGAGCAGTGGTTTAATGCCTTTCGCTGATCATCATTTAAGCTGCTCAACATCGGCAATTTCCACACATCATCGATAGAGGCTAACGCCTGCTTTGCCCGCATATCGACCAATCCCTGCATCTGTTGGCTGGTTGCGCCATCTATCAGTGCAGCCAGCAAAACTGGACTGGCCGTATTGACATTAATAGGCACATAATATGGAACCGCCGTAATATAAGGACGTAGTGCCGCTAATACTTCAGCATTTACCCCTCGAATCTCTTGCAATTGATCGACACTGACCAATGCTTGATTGGGCAAAGTCTTACTCGCTGAGCCACTTGATTGCTGAGAATAAACCACACTCTCATCACCACCATCTTGATAAACGTCGCTATCCGTATCTTGATAATCAAGAACAGCAATAGCAATATCAGGTTCCAGATTTAATTGTGTCAACAGTCTTTGAAATATGGCTAAGGCGGCACTATCAACCGCGCCATTCTGATATAAGTTATTAATATTAAAACGACTGGCTTCATCGCGCAATTCGATACTGATGCTATGATTGGCTAAAGAATAAGGCGGCAATGGCTGCGCCCAAATGTCTTGCTCGCTATCTGTGTCATTCAGCTTATCGTCAGCACGAATCATCGTGATGGCTAATTGCTGACCAGCATTGATATCTTGTGACAGCTGATTTTGATCAAACAATAAGCCGCTGCGCCTAATAGCAATCTTTTGACTGGCAAGCATCGCTCCCGCTACCACGGTAATACTGACCACCAATAGTAAGATAGTGAGCAGCGCTACTCCGCGCTGAGAGTGCGCTATCATTGACTTAAGCCGCCTTTATTATTGACCCAGTGGTACATTTTAAATATTACTTCCTGCATTGTTATTTACATTGCTATTCGGGTCGTCATTATTAGTCTTATCACTACTATCGTTATTGCTACCCATTGCCATTATTAGCAGCATTGTTATTGCTTTTGTTGGTATTGTTAATTGGCATTGGTTGAGGAGCAAGCGCCCACTGCCAAGTGATGGGCATATCCTGATAAGTAAAATTGACAGCAATGCCTTTGGGCAATAAAACCACTGCTGGCTTGGCGCTTACAGCATTGGTCGTCTGCCCAGAGGTTTGATTTGTACTGCTATTGCCGTTATTACTGCTGTCTTTATTGGGAAATTTGGTGCTCAGTTCAGGTAAATATGCTTGCCAACGCCCTGCGGTGACGCCTTCGAGTAATACACTGTCTAGGCTGATGCTATCGCGCCCACCATCGATGCTGGTATATTGACGGCGAATTAAACGCTCATCGGCAAAAATGTATTCGATATGTTGGACACTCATGCTACTTTGATAACGTGGATCAGGGTCGGCAAAACGAACAAAGCTGACATGCTCACCATCCAAGCTCACAAAAGGCTCAGGCACTGTTTCATTGGCTTGGGCGCTATTGTTTGTGCTATCACTGGCGTTTGTACTGTTATTTGTCACACTGATATTTTGAGTATTTGGTATTTGATAAGGGATAATTTGACCCATGTCTTGCTGTAGCTGCAAATAGGCATATTGCAAAACAGCTAAGTTATCAGCATGAAATTGTGCACGTTCGCGAGCGCGGTTGACGCTATCAAACACTTGCCAGCCAGCCACCGCCAGCATCGCAAATATTGCCATGGCAACCATCAATTCAAGTAGCGTAAATCCACGCTGCGACTTCACGGATTGCCTCCAGACTGCCCTGCAATATCAGCACCCAAACTGCTTAAGTCCAAACTGCCAACGTCTTGCTCCACATTGCTCAATATTACGTTGATATCAGTCACGGCGGTACGCGTCTGTCCATCTATAATGGGTGCGACAGCGATATTCACCTCTTTTAAAGCGGGCGTAATGGCATCACTAACCGTCATCACTACTTGCCAATCACGCCCTTGAGCATGGATTGTTTGTGTGCGATTGGCCGTCAGCCATGTCTCTTGGATACGCAAATCAGCGGCCGCATTCTGTGCGACAAAATGTGCCAATGTACGTGTGCGTAAGACATCCACTGAGCTGAGATAAGCACTACTGGCACGGCTAGCAGCCACAGCAACAACTGCTAAAATCGCTAACGCCACCATTACCTCAATCAGAGTAAAGCCGCTTTCATGCTTTGATAGCATTGGCTTTTTGTTTATATCAGCAGATATAATGCCATCCTTATCTATCATCAGCTACAGTCCTTGTCCGATCGTCATACTACCATCAGGCATAATGGTAATGACCTCGCCCACCAGACGCGAATTATGCAGCACCTCAATGGTGACAGGCGTTGCTTGCCCTGTACCAAACCATAATATCTGTGGGACTGCTTGATCGGCAAACCAAGGCTGCAATGTTTGCCCCTGTTCAGGCATTGATAGATTGCCAGCCTCCAAGCTTTGCACCCTTAAACTAACCCCAGCAGGTAACTCTGGCAAACTGACTTCTGGCTCAATCTCCCAGCTAGGCACTGGCTGTTGCTTTCCCATCGCCCCCGACCTACTTGTCAGGTCAGCAGACAATTCCATCGAATTTTTAGGCGTGCTGTCCATGCTATTTGACGGGGTATCATTGGTCTGATAGGCAATATAAGGATTTGATAAAGTCACAATCACAGGAGCTACTTGACCTTGTTTATCTGCTTGTAAACTTAAACCCATCGGCTGCATACGCTCAGCAGACAACAACCGTACATAGCTCAGTGAATCCGTTAAATGCTCATAAAACGCACGGTTTTTACGCGATTCACTACTGCCCACCGACAAGCTCATCATGCCGGCAAAGATAGATAGAATAACGACCACCACTACAATTTCGACAAGGGTGAAACCCTGTTGTGCCTGAGCAAGGCTTGAGGATTTATAAGGGGAAACGTAAGCGTTGTGTACTGGAAAGGATTTATGCTGATAAACCAGAGGTAAGAGATATCTATCCGTGTTTTTATACTGCAAATATTGATGACTTAAGTGTGAATAGCAAGTGACCGCTGAGCTGGACGGAATCTTGGCAGTGACCGGCATATTGCACCTATAAACCTATGAGTAGGTTGTGGCATGAAGAATAAAACTATAATTGGGCGCTAAAGCTGGTAAGCATATATCTATTTTTAGCATGGATGCACCGTGCTGCGATAATGAATATAGCAACACGAATTTAAAAAACTTGCGTTAAAAGACCATAAGTTGAATAAAGATATTAATAACTGGTATTACGGTGCTCTTCTGATCATATCGATTGCTCGACCAACTCCTGCATATCTTCATCCATCACCTCATCGTCAGCCGCAGGATAATGGCTCGGCAACTCAAGCATTTGCTGAACGAAGGCATAACGTAGGGTATCACGGCGACCCAAATACCGCTGGTAAAAGCTTGAATTTAATAGTCCAGCACCGCCCTGACCCATCGCCCAAATCGAGGACAAATAGTCGCGCGTGCTCAAACTACTGTGCTGCTCTTGTAAATACGCGCTGATAATGTCAATCAAGCGTTTCATACGCTGACGGCGAATATCATATAGCTCACCAAACAAGCGATTGAGACCCGTCACTGATGCCGCCAAACGCTCTTCGATTTGATTGAGCAACATGGCTTTTTGTGGGTTAAACAACTGCTGAAAGATCATACGAGCAACGCCTGCTGATGGACAATCATCAATACGATTAATCTCGAACAGTTGTTCTTCATAGCGGATAATAATACGCAAATAGAGTTCATCTTTACTGGAGAAATGCTTATACAGTGTACCTTTAGCCAGATCCAGCTGGTCTGCCAAACTGTCTAAAGTAATATCACCATCGCCCGACTCAAGTAGCAATTGCTCTGCCATCGCTAAGATATTCTCTTCTCGTGCCTTGAACTGATGCTGACGACTCATAATCTCTCCTAAAACCTGACAAGATTAAGCATATGACCATCGTGTGGATGAATGCATCGGCGACAAGCGTATAACGTCATACAAAGTCTGCTCGAAAACCACCAAAGGAAATATGCTTATGTTTGCTAAATAGTCATTGATAATCATAGGCTTACGCTCCACATCATAAGTACAAATAACGTAAAGCAACAGGACTGTATCATAAATGACTGAGTGGTCATAGCATAACCATTTTAGTGATACTGTGCCAGTAAATTCTCAAAGTTTTTTGCAGTTAATACCCCAACATCATCGCTACTACAGCCATACATCTCTGCCAGACAACTGGCGACATACGGTACGTAGGCAGGCTCATTCGGTCTACCACGCTTGGGCACCGGTGCTAGATAAGGACTGTCAGTTTCGATAAGCAGTCTGTCTCTAGGCATGTTTTTTGCTGCATCTTGAATCATTTGAGCATTTTTAAAACTAACAATGCCCGAAAATGAGATATAAAACCCTAAGTCAAGTGCACGCTTGGCCGTCTCCCAATCTTCGGTAAAACAATGAATAATACCGTGTTCAGCGCCTTCTGATTTTAGGATATCAATCGTATCTTCTTTGGCATCACGCATATGAATGACGAGTGGTTTCTTCAGGCTTTGACTGGCATGAATATGGCGAGCAAGACTGGCTTGCTGCTCTTTTTTGTTTTCCGTTGACCAGTAATAATCTAATCCTGTCTCCCCAATCGCCCATACATGGTCAGCATCAGCCGTTTCGATCAAACGCTCAACTGTCGCTGATTGCAAGACACTAATATCTTCACAAGGATGAATACCGACGCTCATGCCAAGATTTAGCGCCTCATCACCGTAGGTGCTGACAATATGAGCAATCTCATCATATTCAGCAAAATCACACATAATTGCCATTGCCCGAGTGACATTAGCAGTTTTCATCGCGTCAATCGCGCCAGATAATTGACCATCATACTTGGTTAAATCTAAGCGATTAAGATGGCAATGGCTATCAGTAAACATAAATAATCTCGTTATTAAAAAATAAATAAAATTTGTTAGAACAATAACTTACAACATAAAATTAGTAGTCGTAAGAGCATTAATTGCTCTGATAAGTGCGCTTTTCAAGTCATGATTAGCAAACTTATTTTTAGTACAAAGGCAGCTTTTAATGAAGCGGCACCACTCGCATTACTTCTTCTATGGTCGTCAGCCCTTCACTAATACGCTTTGCACCCGATAAGCGCAATGGCTGCACACCTTCGCGGTACGCTTGCTGCTTAAGCACATCTAAATTGGCATCGGCGGCGACCAGTTTTTTTAGCTCATTTGACAACGGCATGATCTCGTACAGACCAACGCGACCTTGATAGCCCGTATGGCGACAATGCTCACAGCCTTGCGCCGTATAAATTTGCGCTGGAGCGGGCGCACGCCAAGGCTGAACCAGTTCCTGCCACTGAACAGCAATTTCACTGTCTGGGACTACGTCTAGGGCTTTTTTGCAATGCGGACATAACGTGCGTAGCAAACGCTGCGCCATGACGCCTAATATCGTCGCTGAGGTTAAAAACGGCTGAATGCCCAAATCATGCAAGCGAGTAAGTGAGCTTGGTGCATCATTGGTATGCAACGTCGAGAGTACCAAATGTCCAGTGAGTGATGCTTGTACTGCCATATTGGCGGTTTCGGCATCGCGAATCTCACCAACCATAATGATATCTGGGTCTTGGCGCATCAAAGAGCGAATACCATCGGCAAAGTGCAAATCAACCCCTGGATTGACCTGCATTTGGTTGAAAGCAGGCTCAATCATCTCGATGGGATCTTCAATCGTACAGACGTTAACTTGCTCGGTGGCGAGCTGCTTAAGCGTACTGTACAACGTCGTAGTCTTACCTGAACCAGTCGGACCCGTAACCAAGATAATGCCATTTGGATGCGCGGTCAGCTCATGCCAAGTATCGAGCTGCTTACCTGACAAACCAAGCTGAGCAAACGAGCGCACCAGCACTTCAGGATCAAATACCCGCATCACCAGCTTTTCGCCAAAGGCAGTCGGCATCGTCGATAGGCGCAGCTCAGTTTCCAGACCCTTTGGCGTACGGGTTTTCAACCTGCCATCTTGTGGTTTGCGTTTTTCTGCCACATTCAGTCGTCCTAATATTTTAATCCGCGCCGTCACCGCGACAATGATTGCCAAAGGCATCTCATAGACGGTATGCAACACGCCATCAATACGAAAACGGACTTTACCCGTCTCACGGCGAGGCTCTAAATGGATATCACTGGCTCGCTGCTCAAAAGCATATTGCAACAACCAATCGACAACTCTGACAATATGTTGATCGTTGGCATCGGGGTTGGTATTGTCGCCCAGTTGCAGTAATGCCTCAACATTGGTGACATCAGCCGCCGCCCGCTTATGTACACTATTTGCTCCTGCAATCGCTTGGGTGACTTGGTAAAACTCTTGACGGTAGCGATTGATTTGCTCAGGATTGATATAAACCGTACGATAGCTTTTAGACTTGATTAATTTTTCGATACTTGTCTGCCACTCAGTACAAAACGGCTGGTCTGTACCGATGACGACTTCATCATTCGTCACTTCAATGGGCAAAATATGCTGTGAGCGGGCATATTCAAAGGACATCAGTTGGGTCACGGCTGGGACATCGACTTTTAATGGATCAATACGGACAAGTGCCATGCCTGCTTTGGCAGCCAACCATTGATTCAACCATACCAAAGTCAATTTATGCTCAACATTTTTATCCAGTGCATGACCGTTTGGCAGACCAAATTCACTGATGGTCAGGAGTGGATGCTGCGCTTTATCACGGCGGCTCGTCATCACTAAATTGTAACCACGCTGATCAATCACCTTATCTGCCAATAGTTCATCTAAGCACCAACGTAAATCAATCACGATTGAGTATTTCTGAGCAGACATATTTTTTTCTTCTTTTATTATTGAGGAGTGATTTATGGATAATTCATGCGGCAGTAATGGCGTCACTGGACATTATAAGCTCACTTTGACAACAGCCATTATCTGCAATTGCCCTGATTCTATCAACTGGAAGCTCACATCGACAGACTTATAACGCATGACAAACGGCGTATTTATCTCCGCGCGACGATAAGCTGGACGCGGGTCTTGTGCAATTAACGCTTTAATAGTCTCGATATCGGAAATAAGCAATTGCTCTTGCATTTGTTGAATAAGCGTCGCTACACTATTATTTTTTGCATGAATAGCTTTCTTATTATTTTTATTCTCAGTCTCAGTCCCATTGTCATTGTCATTGTCATTTTTATCGCATCGTCCAGCATCAACCAACGTCATAAATTGCTCGTAAGCAGACTCCGTGATAATTATCTCTAATAAATCTGGCGCAGTTGGCGCAAACCCGCTTTTTGCATTGCTGAGCGCATCGCTATAAGCGACATAGGGCTTAATATCGATAATCGGCGTACCATCTATCATATCTGCACCGCTAATAATAAGTAACACGCGCCCTTCTACAACCTCGATACTTTCAAGCTTGACGACAGATAACCCAAGCGCTGAAGGTCGATACATACTGCGACTGGCAAACACCCCTATTTTTTGATTGCCACCGAGCCTTGGTGGCGGACTTGCGCACGAAAGCCAGTGCCGCTTTTGCCAATGTGAGTGTCTTTATTGGTATAGTTATGATGAAACTGCCAACTGATCCAGATATGGCTGAACGCGTCTAAACCGGCAAATGCTGCTGGCGAGTCATAAGGCGCTATCATCTCAATGATACTGGTGAGCGCAACCAAATTCGGCTGGCGTGGCGCACCAAATTTCTGTGACAACGGGGCACGATGGTAGCCAATCATTGGCGCATGGTGGTAACCCGCCAAAGAGATATATCATCGGACATCATGTTTCTCCAAAAAACCGTTCAATAGTAAGCATCTGCTTTTATGAGAGCGTTTAGCGCATATTATCCAGTGATACAAAATTACTCACTAACGATATTCCATTTTATCATGCCGCATCGTCGCTGCCAGACGGATTTTTATTTTAAATTTTGGTATTATGAGCCATAAATTCGATGAGAGCCTTTATTTTTCAACCCTTATAAGCCATCTACAGCAACAGCCATTGCCGTGGTTTTACAGGAGACAGATTAAATCATATCTATCCTTAGACTTTATCAGTCCCTCTCCTGATTTTAAATGCTTAATAAGGTGTTAGAATATCGCCCCATGACGTTGGTTAAAACATCGGCTATGCTACTTACTTTGCGTGACAGAGGTTTTAAACGATTAGCTGTTCCAATAGTGATTGAAAATTTACTACTCTTCTATACCTTTTTTCATTGAAAATTTTAATTTAACACTCATTTAAACTTAATAAAACCGATAGCAACTTATTAACGAGGACTTTATGTCAAAACTTCGCACCGAAACGGTCACAGAGGTTCATCACTGGAATGACGCTTTATTTAGCATCAAGACAACTCGCGACGATGGCCTGCGCTTTCGTAATGGCGAATTTGCGATGATCGGAATCGTTGTCGATGGCAGACCGCTATTGCGCGCTTATTCGATTGCTAGCCCGAACTACGAAGATCACTTGGAATTCTTTTCTATCAAGGTTCAAGATGGCCCATTAACCTCGCGCTTGCAGCATATCAAAGTCGGTGACGAGCTGTTGGTCAGCAAAAAACCAACGGGCACTTTGGTACTAGATGATTTACTGCCTGGCAAAAACCTTTATATGCTCTCTACAGGCACTGGACTGGCGCCATTTTTATCGTTGGCACGTGATCCTGAAGTCTATGAACGCTTTGAAAAAATCATCTTGGTACATGGTGTGCGCCATATCGATGATTTGGCGTATCGTGATATGTTTGAAAACGAATTACCTAACGACGAGATCTTTGGTGAATGGTACCGTGAAAAATTCATCTACTACCCAACAGTGACTCGTGAGGATTTCAAAAATCAAGGTCGCGTGACTGACTTAATGACCTCAGGAAAACTCTTTGAAGACATTGGCTTACCACCGATGAATAAAGAAGACGACCGTGTCATGATCTGCGGTAGCATGCCATTTAATGCTGAAGTTTCAGCGATTTTGGACGATTTTGGTTTGACCGTTTCACCACGTATGGGTGTCCAAGCAGATTACGCCGTTGAACGTGCTTTTGTAGGCTAAACCATTTTTTTTGATTTAATTGAAAATTATATCAAATAATTCTTGACGGATAAAAATAGGCTGCTATAATATGCAGCCTATACAGAGTTAACCCTGTAGCCCAATTCGATAATCTCTATCTAATAGACCTTATCTTCTAACATGCCAGTGTGATGGAATTGGTAGACATGACGGATTCAAAATCCGTTGCCTAATAAGCGTGTCGGTTCGAGTCCGACCACTGGTACCAATATTAATAACAAATCAGCCTCCTCATTAGGAGGTTTTTTTGTGCCGGTAATATTATTGCTATACTTACTTCTCTATTTCAGATTGCAGCACCGCAATTATCTTAATGGGCACGGCAAACTCCCACGGCATGCCAGCATTGCAATAAAAATGTCCGTCACGAAATGACACGATATAAGCCGTAAAATCATTACCACAATGATCCATCATTGCTTGCTCATCACTATCATCACAAACCGCACCATACTTTTTTATCGCCGCGTGCTAGCATCGCCCTTGTTAAATTGCTCCCTTTTAGTTCATTATTCATCATCAGCTCCTTAGTCATTCTAAACTCTCTAACATCAAGCGTCTTAAAGAGTTAATTTTACCAAAACTCCATTTTCGTCTTGGCATGAGCGATAAGCAATGTCTTTTTTAAATGGTCATAGAGGCGCACAAGCATTACTTATTGTTTTACAGTCATCCATTAGCGCGGATACTATATTGTAAAACACCAGAATCAAAACTGTAACATCTAAATATGAGATTTATGACAAACGGTGAGGTGGATACGACAGATGGTGCAAGAGTACAAATGAGTTTGATTTACAGTAGACCTAGATCATTCAAGAGCAAAAATATGTTTGCTAAATACGATTTTTTTGAATTAACATCACTGTTTATCATTAACTAACTCTATGATATATAAGATTTATGACATATAAAATTATTCATATATCATTGCTAGCATCCTGCTAACCTAGCAAAGCTGTCTATCGATAAATCCAAATTTTGATACTCAATCAAAGCGCTTGAATCAGGTAAAATAGTGAGTATGACAACTTCTATAAATGCTAGCCCTCGTAAAATCATTCATATAGACATGGATGCTTTTTATGCCAGTGTGGAGCAGCGTGACTTTCCTGAACTGCGCGGTAAGCCATTGGTGGTTGGTGGCGATCCAAGTGGTCGCGGTGTGGTCGCGGCAGCCAGCTATGAGGTACGTAAATTTGGTGTACGCTCTGCCATGTCTTGTTATGAGGCGCGTAAACGTTGCCCAGAAGTCATTTTTGTAAGGCCACGTTTTGAGGTTTATCGCGCAGTTAGTAGCGATATTCGTCAGATTATGTACCGCTTAACGCCACACGTTGAACCATTGTCTTTAGATGAGGCGTATCTCGATGTTACAGGGCTCCAAGTCCATAAAGGCTCAGCGACCTTGATGGCGAACTGGCTAAGGGCACAAATACTAGCGCATACTGGATTAACGGCCTCAGCAGGTGTGTCGTTTAACAAGATGCTGGCTAAAATTGCTTCTGATATCAATAAGCCCAATGGTACGGCCATTATCACGCCGGCGGACGCTGATGTTTTTATCAGTACGCTACCTATCGAGCGCTTTCATGGTATTGGTAAAGCCACTGCCAAGCGCTTACATGCAATGGGTATAAGTACTGGCGCGGATCTCAAGCGAATGCAAGCGGCTGTATTGGTGCAAGAGTTCGGCAAGCGTGGGCAGTTTTATCACGATATTGCCCTGGCGTGATGAGCGTGCTGTCAAATCTGAGCGCGCGCATAAATCTGGGGTTCTGAGACCACATTCAAAGACAATCTAAGTAATAACCATGAATTACGTATACAAATTTACGAACAAAATGCTGATGCCTTTCATCAACTGCAACAGCTGGTCGCCTATACCATTATAAAAGTTAAATACGCAGACTTCACTCAAATCACCCGCTCACACACGCTATCGACTGCCTTTAACAGTGCTGATTCTGCCCATTGGGTTGGACAAACTGTTTTTAGACATTCCTCGTGAGCTACCTATCCGCTTAGTCGGTGTTACTTTCTCTTCATTAGCACCTGCCGCCCAATGTTGCCGCAGTTAAATTGTTTGAATAACATACTGACGCTCATCGCTTTTATTATATTATTCTAAATTAATGCTTAGGCTATTTAATATACAAACCCTTTTGTGCGCATAAGTCCTTACTAAACTGCCCTTTCATGACATGGTTTCTGCTACAATTACGCCAAAATTTACATTCATTTAAAGATTAATTATGAACGATTTTCACACTATAGACTCTACTACTGCCGCCTCAATTGATGCCGAAAAAACAACAATGATTTGAATTATTTGAGCGTTGATGATTATGATTATGAGCTGCCAGACAGCCTGATTGCACGCTATCCTCTCTCACAGCGTTCTGCCTCAAAACTTTTGTATTTGCCCGCCAATAATCAAAAAGACTCTACGCTTGTAGAAGATCGCTTATTCACTGAGTTACCTGAGTTATTAAATGAAGGTGATTTGATTGTATTTAATGATACAAAAGTGATGAAAGCACGCCTCTTCGGACAAAAGGATACTGGCGGTAAGCTTGAAGTATTGATTGAACGTTTGGTTGATATCTCAGATTTAGAGACAGCGACTTTATATGTAGAGGCTGAAAAATCTGTAGAAGCTGCAAATGACAAACCCGTGAATCAAGAACATATTGCACTTTGCCATGTTAAAGCCAGTAAAGCGCTCAAACTTGGACAACACTTGCAGCTTGCTGACGGTCATATGAAGGCGGTGATGATTGGTCGTCAAGACAACTTATTTATTTTAGCGTTTGATGCGCCGATCTTGCCGCATTTAGAGCTTTATGGCGAACTACCTATTCCCCCCTACTTTGAACGCCATGCGGATGAGACAGACAATACTCGTTATCAAACGGTTTTTCATGATCCAACCAAGCTTGCGAGTGTGGCTGCACCGACTGCAAGCTTACACTTTGATGAATCGGTACTGAGCAAACTTGCGGCAAAAGGTATTCGTACGGCTTTTGTGACTTTACACGTTGGCGCTGGTACATTTGCGCCAGTAAAAACGGACAACCTGCTCAATCACACCATGCATAGTGAGTATGCACATTTACCACAAGCAACCGCTGAGCTCATCAATCAAACCCATGCGAATGGTAAACAAGTCATCGCTATTGGCACCACGGTCACACGCGTGCTCGAAACGGCGTATCAAAAAACAGCCGTTAACGGGCAGCCTCTCTCCAGCTGGTCTGGTGATACCGATATATTCATTTACCCAGGGTTTAAGTTTGGTGTAATAGATCGACTGTTGACCAATTTCCATTTACCCAAATCAACGTTGTTAATGCTGGTGTCGGCATTTTCGGATAAAGATGCCATTGAGCATGCTTATCAACATGCGATTAAAGAACACTATCGCTTCTTTAGTTATGGTGATGCAATGCTGCTCGATAGAAAGCGAGATTAAACAATACTCAAACATTTTTTGTATTGTCCACAACAGTTGTGAAATAAACTGGTAAACTAAATGGTATTTTGTTATAACAGCACAGATAACTTATATCTTAAAGGTCTGCACATGTCTTGTCATTTATCTCATCGGTTGACTACGGTACATCGCGCGGTCTCGATGGCACTACTTTGTTCCGTAGGCTATGCGGCTCTCGTATCGAGTGCACAAGCTGCAACGATTGGTAAGACTGTTGTCACCTCTGCCCAACATGAGCCGCTAGCTGCGAGCATTGTGGTCAGTGATATTCGAGCCGCTGACTTTTCAGCAAGTTTGGCAAACTCTACTATTTATCAGCAAATGGGCTTGGCCCAAACTGATTCGATGACCGTACGTTTTAAACCTACCTCAGCGACCAGCGGTGAAGTATTTATTACTACTTCACAACCTGTATCCACACCTTTTGCTGATGTGGTTTTAAACATAAATGATAAGGGTCAACGCAACGTCATTCCCAAGACATTGTTGATGCCGCTCAATAGCCGTCTGCCCATTGACACGCCTAAAAATATCGTTACTGGCGCAAAAAAACCGAATCTACCCAGTGTGTCCTCTAATACGGCTAAACCGTTGACCGTTAGAGAAGGTGCACCGCCGCCATTAACATTATCGCCCATGCTAGCGACTACTCACTCGTCAACGAGCGAGTTGGTGGCGTCTAAATTGCCAGCACCTAATATCCAAGCACCTACAAAGACTCCTACCTCGCAAGGCAACAATCTTGCTTATGCGCCTAGCCGGCTAGATAATGGTCGTTTAAACAACGTTAACAATACTCTTAACGCTAACGACAATGATCGTAATCCAACCAGTCGATTAGACAATGGTCGCTTGAGTGCAAATGGCAACGTTACCACAATAGGTAACAGCAATATCAACCTCAATTCTGCTAAGAATGTAGCGAATGATACAGCCCTAGTCAATAACAAGACCATGCCAATAGATAATAGTCTATCAGCGACAGCTGTCACTGATAAACAGCTCGATATTTTGAATATCCAAGTCACTCGCCAGATACAGCCGAGTAGCAAATCAGAAGCTGGCATGATGGCCGCTTCTCCTATTATGCCAACGCCGAGTGAAAACAAAGCGAGTACACCAAATGCCAGTCTTGATACCAGCAATACAGCTGTCGCCACTGTCCCATCTAGTGTCACCAACAACGCCTCTATCAGTACGGCAGCCAGCACTACTACTGCGTCCCAATATCAAGTACAGCGCAACGACAGTCTATGGGTTATTGCACAGCAAATTGCGCAAGAAAATGACTTAGACATTCAAACAGTAATGAAGCAGATTCAGACACAAAACCCTGATGCCTTTATTAATAAAGACGCGGGTCAACTCAAAGCGGATGCCAAGCTTAGCTTACCCAGTTACGATGTTGTACCATCACAACAAAAACTAGAAGCGGCTATTAAAGCGCAAAGACAATATAGCCGCAGAGCAAACTCACCTGTGGTAAAAAAGGCTGCAAAAGCACCCTCTAAAAAACCGTCTGAAACAAATCAAGTCGCTAAACAGCGTAAAAAACCCATGATTACTAAAACACAAACGCTGCCAAAAGCACAATTTTCAGTGCTCGCACCTGGTCGTAATGGCAACGCAGATGGCACCCAAGCAACATCAGCAGCGGCAACAGGTAATGGTCTCAGCACAGATATATTAGCTACGCTCAAGGCCTCAAGACAAAGTACGGCAGCTCAAGCTCAGCAACTGTCAAAAACCAGCAATGCACTTGATAGCTATACAAGAAAAATTCAATTACAAAACCAAAAACTGGCTGAGCTCCAAGCTCGTCTCAAAAAACTACGCAATCAATAATTGCCTAACTGATCAACGCAGTGTGCTGTGATCATAGGCGTGGGAGTAACTATGGACAATATGCTATATATCATCGCCGGATTGGTACTTATTCTAATAGTAGCCGGTTTACTATTGTACAAAAAGAAAGCGCAAAAGCCCTCAGCGCAGCCGGGAATGAGTACCACTACGCCAGCTCCGATGCCAAAAACGGATCACAAAACTCCTGCCCAAAGCCACAAAGATGATGACAATAAATTTGATCATATTACGATTGCCCAGCGCTTCATGGATCAGCAGCGTTATGACAAAGCCATTGAAACCCTCAGTCGCGGCCTAAGCGAAAAACCGAATGATGGTCAATTGTCTGTTAAATTACTCAGTATATACGCGACTATTAATCAGCCAGAGAACTTTAACAAAGTTTATGATGCCATCAAGACGCAAAGCGAACCAAAAAGTCTTGCGCTAGCTGATGAGTTAAAAACTTTATTTTCAGAAGAGCAGAATCAAGTCGCAGCAAAAGAGGCACCCGTAGAAGATAATAGCCATTTTGAAAGCATAGATTTTGACTTACCGATTAATCAAATCGATAGTAAGAACGCGCTATCTGATCAGCCAGTAACCTCTGAAGACAACCGTAGTACGCTGATAGATGACAGCATGTCTAATTCGGCAGTAACAAACACATCTTATGAGTCCAGTCTTACTAGCGACAATGTAGAAGATAACTTTGATCTTACGCTGAGTGATTTAGAGAGTAATATTAGCGCATCTGAGGCGACTGATACGGCGCCAGTCACTTCATCATTAGAGATGACAGATGATGAAAGCCTGAACACTGCCAATATCGACAGAACTGATAATGATGTCGCGGTGTCCGCAGAAGATAATGATCTTAGTGATCTTAGTGATTTTGACTTCAGCTTTGATTCATCTGAAGAAACTGATGCGCAGGCAACGGATTCTGTCATTCCAGACCGCCCTGATAGTATCAACGATGAAATGACGCTAGAAGATGACGCGTTCATTTTAGACTTTGATGATCTAGCAACTGATGTCGATAAAGGTGTTGACGAAACTGCTGAAGCATTGTCTATCAACACTGTCCAGAATGACGAAGAAAATGATTTCACTTTGTCTTTAGACAGTCTCGATGCGCCAAACAACATAGAAACATTAACAGAAAGCGAAGCGCCTGTACTTGAAGAGAATAGTGATACTGATAACTTCATTATTGAAGAAGATCGTTTCGAAACTGAGAGCTTTGAGACTGAAAGCTTTGAAAATATTAATCTCGAAGCACAAGCGCTTGATAATAATGATTCAGAATATACTCTTGCTGAAGAATCTAGTGTAACACCGACAGCCCCGTTGCTATTCGATGATAACTCTTTATTAGACAATGAATTCGATACTCACTCTTCAACAGCACTCAGCCCAGTTGCTCCAATTGAGGACGAGTCTACCCTTACCGCCGAAGATGCTGCTGAAACAGCAGAAGACTTTTCCTCGCGCTTTGCAGCCGACTTTGACTTTGTCAAATCATTAGATAGCACCCAAGTTACGCTAGATTTGGCAGGCCAATATTTACAATTGGGTGAATACGACAGTGCCAAACGCTTATTGAATGAGGTATTAATTCAGGGCACTAGTGAGCAACAGAACCAAGCAAAAGTATTACTAGATCGTACTGCGTAAAAGCCCCATCGTTCTTTGGTCAGCAAGTATTCTATAACACTAAGAATACTTGCTGATTTTTTTTGCATTTAACCTTTATACTATTTATTATTACTGAGCGCTATTAGCATCCAACCTTAAACTCCTTTTTTATCACATACTTCTTTATTACGGCTCATACTATGCCATTTTCTGCTATGACAAATACATTATCCAATCCTGTCAAAATCATTTATGCTGGCGGTACTTTTGGTAGCTATGGACGACCCTTAGCACCGTTATCAGCAGAAGCATTCTTACCGACTTTACAAAAGCTATTGACTGACCAAGATAACGCTAACCACTTGCCTCAAATCTCATGGCTGGATAACACCTTAATTAAAGACAGTAGCCAACTTACCCCTAACGACTTTGTACATTTTTATCAGCTTTTGCTAGCAGCCTATGCACAAGGCGACAGGCGTTTTGTGCTCATCACTGGTACAGATACTTTGAGTTATTTGGGTGCGTTTTTAGCAGAAGCGTTTGCTGGCAGTGATATTTGTATAGTCGTCACTGGTAGTATGCGCCCACTGTTAGACAGCGAGGTGATACATTCCTATGATATCGATGACCATAGCGACGCATGGGATAACCTCAGCGATTCACTAAAACTGGCTGCTGCTGGTGAGTCGGGTGTGAAGATTGCTTTTGGCGGTGAGTCTTGGCCTGCGCAAACGGTACAAAAAATTCATAGCCATGATTTGATGGCATTTGCGGGTCACTCCAGAGCCTCCTATCCTGCCAATAGTTATATCAAAAAATTACCGGATACCCGCCGCCAGCATTGGCTCGATGATCAGCAAGCAATGATTAACCATATCGAATCTCGAGCTGAGCAAGCACGCATTCATGCTTTATATTGCTTGCCAAACGACACTGAGGTAATGACTAGCCAGCTACAGGCGTTATTATCACAGCCGCCATGTGGCATTATTCTATTAGGATTTGGCGCAGGTAATGTTCCTTATTCACAAGCGCTAGCAGAGGCACTAGAGCTTGCTTATAAAAATGGCCACATGGTGATATGCGCTAGCCAGTCTCCATTTGGCGGTGTCAGTGACAGCTATGCGGCTGGTAGTTGGCAATATGAGTATCATGTGATTGCTGGCGGACGCTTAACGATTCCTGCTATCTATGCACGATTATTATGGCTATTGCTGCGTTATGACAATCCCACTCGGCGCAGACAGCGTTGGTTGAACAATGTCAATCAGGCGGGCACCACTATTAAGAAACGTTAGACTATCGTTAAATATATTTACTTTATAAGCGCCAATACGAAAATATTCAAGATTAACATGTCCGAGATTAACAGCAGCAACGCTGAACGCCCACAACCTATACATTAGCCATTGCAATTGAGTTCTTGGGCACGCGCTATCATGGCTGGCAGCGACAACGAGAAGTATTAGGCGTACAAGAAGCGTTAGAAACCGCTATCGGTAAAGTCGCAAATGAGGCGGTAGAAGTCGTCGCGGCTGGTCGTACCGATGCAAGCGTCCATGCCAGTAATATGATTGCCCACTTTACGACACGTGCCTATCGTCCTACTCATAACTGGCTGCGCGGAGTAAACAGTCTATTGCCTGATGATATCGCCCTGCGCTGGATTCAACCAATGCCTGACGACTTTCATGCGCGTTTTGGTGCCATTGCCCGTCGCTATCGCTACATCACGCTGAATCAAGCACAGCGCCCTGCTATTTTGAATCACCAAGTCACTCACATCTATGAACCGCTCGATTTAGCAGCGATGCAACTGGCGGCGGCTGAGATCGTCGGTACTCACGATTTTAGTAGCTACCGCGCCGCTGCTTGCCAGTCTAATCAACCGGTACGCTCAGTCAGTCACGCAAGACTCTTTGCCCATGGTCAGTTTATCGTTTTTGATATTCAAGCAGATGGATTTTTGCATCATATGGTTCGTAACTTAATGGGCACCTTGTATGCCATCGGTCGCCACGAGTTGCAGCCGGAAGCCTTTTTAGATATTTTAGCCAAAAAAGATCGTACTATCGCACCGCCTACTGCCTCTGGTGATGGTCTATATTTATCAATGCTTACTATCCTGAGCATTTTCAACAACGACTGCCAAATGCTCCTTTAACCCCCATTTGGCTAAATTTACCTGACTAAATAAATAGGAGTTGGCATACATAACGATTACAGGCTGTCAAGTAAAAACCTAGTGCTGTATTGCTTTAATCCGCTAACTTACGTATAATATGGGCTTATTTTTAATTGATTGATACCAACTATGGCAAAAGACGATATTATTGAATTTGAAGGCGAAGTCATTGACACCCTTCCGAATACCCTGTTTAGAGTTCGTTTAGAAAACGGACACGAAATCATTGCTCACATCTCAGGTAAGATGCGTAAGCATTATATCCGTATCTTGACAGGTGATAAAGTTAAGGTCGAAATGACACCTTATGACCTATCAAAAGGTCGTATTACTTATCGTGGCAAAAACTAATTTCTTATAAACTAAAATGGTTATAAAAGCATTTATATAAATACAGCTGGTTGCTAAATGGCTTCTTTTCGCTGATAGCTGATATAGACGCTTGGGTGGTTTAACTGATAATAATAATGAAAATGCTAACCTGCTCATTATTGCCTATCAATATTTTAGTGATTCAGTCTTAGTTATTTGTTTTTATCATAAAAAATACCGCTAAATTTCAGCGGTATTTTTTTGTCTAAATTTTATGAGTTGACTTACTTTCAAATTTTTAAATCATGATTAATAAGTAGCATGATTAAGAAATAGTGAGGCATTATTTAAACTCGACAGTCGCACCGTTTTGGATCACCCCTAGCAAAGCAAGTGCATCCCAATTTGTCAGGCGTATACAACCCGCTGAAGCTTGACGGCTGATACGATCAGGATCTGGTGAGCCATGAATACCATAAGAAGGCTTACTAAGCCCGATCCATACCGAGCCCACTGGATTATTAGGGCCAGGTGGAAGAATAGACTTGCTACCGTCTTTAGCAGTATAAGTATAATTAGGCTCATGTACCTTCACCTCTACCGTATGCGTCCCTGTTGGTGACGGTGTTGCCGTACTACCTACTGTGGTCGGATAGCTGGCAACTAAGTTGTCTTTATCATCATAGCATATAGCGTTTCAGTGGCTTTATCAGCAACGACTCGACTGACAGGCTTGGTATTTGGATTGCCAGGATTATAAACTGTGATGGTTTCACCCGCCGTAAAGCTAGCCTTAGGGTTTAACGCTTTGAGATAGCTTTCACTAATATGGAATTTTTCTGCTAGCCCTTCCGTGATGCTCTCGTAATACAATCCCTCAAGTTTGGATTTGGCTTCAGCACCAGCTGGTATTTCTGTCATTTTAATATTAACATCCGCATCAGTTATCTGATAGCTGACCAACACTGGCTGCACCGTGAGTTTTTCATTCTTTGTCAGCGCTTGCCATGTTTCGTTGTTTAGCGTGTCAGTGACTGCCAAACCATTTGCTTGTTGAAACGCTTGCATGGCCTTGCGAGTATTTTTGCCCCAATAACCATCAACAGGGCCTACACCATTGTGATGCCAATTTAATAAGGCTTGCAATTTAGTACCGATGACACGGTCGATACTCATCCCCTCTTTCCAAGTGGCCTTATTCACCTTTTGCGCAGCAACTGATAAATTGTCTGTCGTATACTTAATAGTAGGTAAAAATTTGTTCGAAGCATTTGCGGTTTTGCTATCACGTGCTAGCTTTTGGCTAACGCCATTGGTCACAGGGCTGACCTCTTCAGCAGCATTCGCCTTATTAGCATTATTTTTGCTAATACTGGCTTCATCGTTATTGGTCGGTGCTTGGTTGTCAGAGTTATTGGTCGTTGCTTGATTGTTAGCATTTACACTATCCAGTGGTGCTGCAACGCTTTGCCCCATGAAAACTGCCGTAGAAAAACCAATCATCGCTACTGCCGTGCTGATTTTTTTTAATTGATACACCTCATGCTCCTAATTTTTTATAAAAATAATAAGTTTTATTTTGTTATGTTGTCATCAAGGCTTGTTATTTTGAGTTTTAACGCCTTACTACCCAACTTTACTCAAACACTTTTTCATCAGCTCTCTTCTAACGTGAAAGTCTGATAACGTGAAAGTCTAAGATTCTAGTGGTTTGTAAGCTGTTAATAGTGCCATATTACCTTGTGAGCATATAACAGCTTTATGTTAATAAAGCCCTTGTCCTGCGGTGTCTCTGTTAAAACAAGTACTTTTTTACAACTATCTGGTTTAGTGTGTTACCGCTAGAAAGCGATCAATAATGAACATAAAAAAAACCCATAATTTGCTGAGCAAACTATGGGTTTAGAACGACGATAAATGATAAAGGTTAGAATTTTTCCCTATCGAAATAAAACAGGGGAAAATTTAATCTATATCACTATAGTGGGACTAGAGTAATTTAGCCAATACTGCTTGACCCATCTCTTGGCACCCTACTTGCTTCAATCCAGCTTCACTACTGTCCAAGATATCCAGCGTACGCAAACCGTCATCAAGCACATCACTCACTGCTTGCTCAATCGCTTGTGCCGCTGCTTCTTGCTTAAAGGTATAACGCAGCATCATCGCAACCGATAAAATAGTCGCCAATGGGTTGGCTTTGTCCTGCCCAGCAATATCAGGTGCTGAACCATGACACGGCTCATACATGCCTTTGCCTGCTTCATCAAGACTGGCTGATGGCAACATACCGATAGATCCAGTGAGCATAGCAGCTTCATCAGACAAGATATCACCGAACATATTGCCTGTCACCATGACATCAAACTGCTTAGGATTCTTGATCAATTGCATACAAGCATTGTCAGCATACATGTGCGATAACGCCACGTCGCTATAATCTGCTTGCTGCATTTGGGTCATCGTTTGCTTCCACAGCTCGGTGACTTCTAATACGTTTGCTTTGTCCACTGAGCAGACTTTCGCTGCTGTGCCTGCTGCTTGCGCACGCGTTTTTGCCAATTCAAAAGCAACTTTGCCGATACGCTGAATCTCGCTTGTGCTATAGACCATGGTGTTGTAGCCTTGCTGTTCACCATTCTCTAGTGTGCGGATTCCACGTGGCTCACCAAAATAGATACCACCCGTTAACTCACGAACGATAAGCAAATCCAAGCCTGAAATAATTTCAGGTTTGATACTAGACGCATTGACCAACTGCGGGTAAAGCTTTGCCACACGTAGATTAGCGAACAAACCAAGCTCACCACGTATTTTAAGTAAACCACGTTCAGGGCGCTTGCTGCGTTCAATACCATCCCATTTAGGACCACCGACCGCTCCTAACAATACCGCATCTGCTGCACGGGCACGGTCTAGCGTCTCATCTGGCAAGGGCTCGCCCGTTGCGTCAATGGCCACCCCCAATCAATCCAGATTCAAGTGTCAAATCTAACGCAAATTTCTTATTGACCGCATTCAGTACGTCAATAGCTTGAGTCATGATTTCGGGACCGATACCATCGCCCGCTAATGTTAAAATCGTTGCCATGCTAATCCTTGTGGGTAGGTAGTTTTTTATTTATGTTAGGGCATGCCCTCATTTTAAAAATGGTGATAAAAATGAGATAAATTACCGTCAAACAAGGAAAGTAGCGCAAATAATATCGAGATATTGATAAGCTATTTAACGATGTTTGGCAAAATTTAGCCATTTTCAACTCATTTAGAGGATAATCAATTGAATTGAGGACTCGCCCTAATACTACAAATTTACGATATTTTCCTAAAAACGATTTTTAGTGCCTTCAATAGCACAAAAAACCGTGGTCTAGTTGCTATTTTCGAAAATCAAATAGGCTTTAAGCTTTGGCTTTTACTTTCGATGATGCAGGCAATGCTTTCACGATACGAGTTTCTACAAACTCTCCTTGGTGCTCAGCAGACAGCTCTTTACAAAAGCGGCGCTGTACAGTGTTGCCTTGATACAGATCAACACATAGCGGCTGTGGTGAAGCGGTGTCTAATAAACTGCCAGAATTATCGTTAGACTTTTTCTGATAAGCCCGTAATTGATAAGTATCAGCGTCAATAAAATCGTGAATTAAAGTAAAACGCTCAACATAGCCCAGATTGTTTTCTGGATAGAAATTCACCTGTACTTCGCGTTTTGCAGGTTTTACTCGCGCATAATAATTGGTTAGACCCGGCATGCCTGAAGCAGACAATGGTACAATTTTAATCTCATTTTTATGAGCGAGTGGTGTCATATCTAAGTTTGCGTGCATTGATGTTTGTGCATGCTTATTGCTGGTATGACTGCTGGTATGACTTCTGCCATTTGCACTCATATCTTTCATCGCGACCAGCATGGCAGGATTGATAGGCTCATGCGTATCAGCCCCTATCACTCGTGTCTTATCTATCCGTGCAATTTCACAATGATAGGTTCCTATACAGGCAATATTGACTTCACCCGCAATCGGTTGAATCTTACCTGCCCATGCTTTAGCGTTTTCTGCCTCATCTATTTTCTGATACCCAGTCAATAGCTGACAGCCTGACAACAATAAGCTTGCGGCAACAACCGTACTTGTCCATAAAGCATAACGTTTTTTATTCATAATGGCGGCTACTATTTATGAGAGAAATAATAAAATATCGTAAAAAAACTACCCTTCATTTTAGCCAGTTCACCGCCATAACTCAACGCTACATTATTACTGTTCAGCAGTTTTATAAGTAATGGCTTGCAGATTCATGATTTATGCTCGTACATCATTAAATATCCATGGTGTTTTTTGCATCATCTTATGCTCATAATCTTTAATGGCATCGCTTTGCTGCAAGGTTAAACCAATATCATCAAGGCCATTTAACAAGCAATGTTTACGAAAAGCATCTACGTCAAATGCATATTCTTCACCTGTCGAAGTGACGACGACTTGGCGTTCAAGATCTGCAGTTAGCTCATAGCCTTCATTGGCAAGCGTTGCTTTCATCAAGGTATCAACAATGGCTTCATCCAAGACGATTGGCAGCATGCCATTTTTAAAGCAGTTGTTATAAAAAATATCTGCAAAGCTTGGCGCGATCACCGTACGAAAACCATATTCAGACAACGCCCAAGGCGCATGCTCACGACTAGAACCACAACCAAAGTTGCGGCGTGCCAGCAAAATAGTCGCGCCTTGATAACGCGGCTTATTTAGCACAAAATCTGGATTGATAACGCGGGTGCTATTGTCTTGACCCGGATAGCCTTCGTCGAGATAACGCCAATCATCAAACAAATTGACGCCAAAGCCCGTGCGTTTAATGGATTTTAAAAACTGCTTGGCAATAATTTGATCGGTATCGACGTTTGCGCGATCTAATGGGCAAACGATACCCGTTTGAGTGTTATAAGCTTGCATGGTTTTTCAAAATATCGATTACTAACGTAAATTTTTTTGACGGTCTAATGAATCTCAAAAGAGCGTGCCATTTGTTTAACAATACTTGTCATTTTAGTTTTTTCACTTTCAGGATAATTCAGATGTAATACTGCTTCCTGACCATCCTTAACTTAATAACATGATAAAAACTTGACCGTCTTTTCTATAGCCGCTTGCTGTATAGGTTTTATCTTTTAACAGCTCGTAAGTAACTGTCATGCCTGTTTTATATCGATGGCTTCTCTTTTATATAATCACTATCTGTATAAAAGAAAACAGTTGGTGTATTACTCCCAAAGACCAAAATAGTGGCATTAGAATTGGGTAGCTTAAAATGACGACCATCACCATTATCTGCCTCAGGCAACCATATCAATTGATTTGGCACATCGACACAATAGGCAAATCTTCCATTACAGTAATCACGAGCCATCGCTAGCTGAGAGCTACCCAATAAGCAAAATAAAACAAACAGCATTTTCATTTTTATGCTCTATAGAAATGCAAAGTTAAAACGTTCTTACATCGACAAAGTGACCTGCCAATGCGGCGGCGGCGGCCATCGCTGGACTGACCAAATGGGTACGACCACCATTGCCCTGACGGCCTTCAAAGTTACGGTTAGACGTTGAAGCGCAATGCTCTTGTGGCTCAAGCTTATCCGCATTCATGGCAAGACACATCGAACAACCCGGCTCACGCCACTCAAATCCAGCCTCAGTAAACAAGGCATCCAAGCCTTCTGCTTCAGCCTGCAACTTCACTTGCCCAGAACCTGCCACAACGATGGCTTCTTTGATATTGTCAGCGACTTTACGACCTTTAATGACTGCGGCGGCATCACGCAAATCTTCAATACGCGAATTGGTACATGAACCAATAAAAATACGATCAAGCTGGATATCGGTAATCTTTTGCCCAGCGTCTAAACCCATATAGGTATAAGCACGTAACCAGCCTTCTTCTTGTGCTTCATCAGTGGCTTGATCAGGTGTTGGTACCGATTGAGTGATATCGACAACCATTTCAGGAGAGGTGCCCCAAGAGACTTGTGGTGCTATTTGGCTACCATCCAACTCAACAACAGTATCAAATACCGCGTCATCATCTGAATATAAGGTACGCCAGTAAGATTCCGCTTGCGCCCATTGCTCAGAGGTTGGCGCATAAGGACGACCTTTGACGTACTCGATGGTCGTGTCATCGACTGCAACCATACCCACGCGAGCACCTGCTTCGATCGCCATGTTACAAACGGTCATGCGACCTTCCATACTCATCTCTTCAAATACTTGCCCAGCAAATTCGATAGCATGCCCTGTCCCGCCAGCCGTGCCAATTTTGGCAATGATAGCAAGTACCACGTCTTTTGATGTCACGCCAGCACCAAGCTTACCAGTGACGCGAATTTGCATGTTTTTTGATTTTTTCTGAATCAAGCACTGCGTTGCCAATACATGCTCAACCTCTGATGTGCCGATACCGTGCGCTAAGCAGCCAAGCGCGCCATGAGTAGCAGTATGCGAATCACCACAAACAACCGTCATACCCGGTAACACCAAACCTTGCTCAGGGCCAACGACGTGTAAAATGCCTTGACGAGCATCATTAATCGTAAACTCAGCGATATCAAATTTGGCGCAATTTTCATCCAATGTCACTACCTGCAAGCGTGATACCTTGTCCTTGATACCAGGCACGCCTTCTAAACGCTCTTTAGTGACTGTGGGTACGTTATGGTCAGGACTGGCGATATTAGCCGACAGGCGCCACGGTGCTCTATTGGCTAACTCCAAGCCTTCAAATGCTTGCGGACTGGTCACTTCATGCAACAGATGGCGGTCGATATAAATCAGGCTCGAACCATCGTCACGCTTGGTGACTTCGTGAGCATTCCAAAGTTTGTCATATAACGTTTGACCTGCCATGTTGCTATCCTTTATTGGTTGCTAATTACTGGTTTTTTTACTTGCTTATAGTCATTCCACTATAAAATTATTACAGCGTTAACCTCGCTTGAAGTATTTAATATACATCTACACTCGGTTGCCTTGTACTACTTTTAAATTGACTCGACTATAGCCTATGGTAAAAATTTTATACGTCGCGATACTTTATCATCAGCGGCATCGTCAGCAGCGCTTGTATCAAAATCGATATTTTTATATTGGCGATTTTACATTGATGACCATTATCAGCACTTAAAACGTGCGATGAGCTGCAAATAGTCAATTTAATAGAATAAATATGTCACAATACGCCTTGATGTCTTGTGATTATAGCAGGCTAATCCTATAATAATAATTGATGATTTTTGCCCAGACGCAAACTTTTATTTCTAATACATTGTGATTGGGTCAGCCAACTTTTATTTATAGCTCGCAAAGTAGCTAAGGACATCCGTTTGAACACCACAAACTTGACGACATTCGTTACCGTTATGCACACTGGCAGCATCTCAGGTGCCGCAGAAAAACTGTTTATCACACAGCCTGCCGTCAGTAAACGCATCAAAAATTTGGAAGATGAATTCAACATTACTTTGTTTGATACGGTGGGACGCGGCATTGTACCGACCCAAGCAGCCAATGAAATGCTGCCGCACGCCAAGCGTTGGCTAGAAGATTATGAGAATTTTAAGATTAATCTGCAACACTCTCAGCATATCGTATCTGGCAAATTAGTGATCGGTACCAGTCATCATATTGGCTTGCACCATTTAGCGCCTGTACTTAAGCATTTTATCCAAGCTTATCCTGCCGTACAACTAGAAGTACATTTTGTTGATTCAGAAAAAGCGCACAAAGCCGTACTCGATGGCGATTTATCATTAGCATTTTTAACACTGCCGCCCGTTTATGATAAGCGCTTGACCTATCATACGCTATGGTCAGACCCTCTTTACTTTATGACAGGTACGCTATCGCCTTTAGCGACCAAATCTAATGTGACACTAGAGCAATTGGCGCGCTACCCTGCTATCTTGCCCTCTGCCAATACTTTTACCAGTCAAATTACCTTGGCTGAATTCGCCAAGCACAATCTGAAACCCTATGCCACGATGAGCACCAATCCTCTTGAGTCTATTCGCATGCTGGTTTCTGTTGGTCTGGGATGGTCTGTATTACCGCAAACCATGATTAGTCAAGATTTAGAACGTATCGATATGGCAGACAATATAGAGTTACAGCGCTATTTGGGTGTGGTTATCAATCCGAAATTGACGCAATCTAGCAGCGTTACAGCTTTGTTAGACTTGTTAGCACCTATTGAATAAGACTCTCGCTAAATGAGGATTAGAGCGTGCTATGGGATATAAAAAGCACGCTATTCGCATTTACGACCCTCATGCGTTATAATACGCTTGACGTTGTTTTTATAACAAAAATTTACTATAAGAACACTGATAGTCATATATTGAACACTTCGAGTAATATATGATGGTTAACAGTAGGTTTAATGGTTTTAAATGATTGGTTATATAGGTGGCCGATACTGATAAATGAGTCGCAAATGCGAGCAATCGATATGATGTAATATGACATTCTTATTGATCTCTAAGCACTGCGAATTCGTATTAGCCCTAGAACAGCATCAATCATATAAAACTAACAGCAGATATTGAATAAAAGCCATTATGTCCTACTTAATGGCTTTTTTCGTCTTTAGATATTGTTTGGGACATCGTCTTATAACACTTAATCTTTATAGTTAAAATAATTACCGCCAACCATGTTGGTTAAGGACAATTTATATGAACGGAGTTTCTAGTGGCGTGCTGGTATCACTTGGCGCCTATTTTTTAGTGATGATTGGTATTGGCATTTACGCTTACTTTAAGCAAGCCAATGATACTGAAGGCTATATGTTAGGAGGACGCAGTTTAGGTCCAGCAGTCACTGCACTATCGGCAGGTGCATCAGATATGTCAGGTTGGTTACTACTTGGCTTGCCCGGCTATATGTATGCTGACGGTGTCGTGAGTATATGGATCGCACTTGGTTTGACACTTGGTGCATTTTTAAACTACCTTATCGTGGCACCGCGCCTTCGCGTTTATACCGAAGTGGCTGACAATGCCATCACTCTACCCGATTATTTCGCCAACCGCTTTGAAGATAAGTCGCATATGCTGCGTGTTATCTCAGCCGTGGTTATCATTTTATTCTTCACGGTTTATACTGCTGCAAGCCTAGTAGGCGGTGGTAAACTCTTCGAAAGCTCGCTCAATCTTTCTTATAGCACTGGTCTATGGGTCACCGCTGGCGTTGTCGTTGCTTATACGTTATTCGGTGGTTTCTTAGCTGTTTCGATGACTGACTTTGTACAGGGTATCATCATGTTTGCGATGGTCATTGTTCCTGTCGTCGCTTTCACTGATCTGGGTGGTATTTCAGCCACTACTCAAGCGGTTAGAAATATCGATCCAAGCTTGCTTAACATTACTAATGGTATGAGTATCCTTGGTATTGTGTCATTAATGGCATGGGGTTTAGGCTATTTTGGTCAGCCACACATCATTGTACGTTTTATGGCCATTCGCTCAGTCAAAGATGTCCCTACTGCCCGTAATATCGGTATGAGCTGGATGATTGTCAGCCTTATCGGGGCACTGATGACAGGTTTTGCTGGTCGTGCGTATGTGCAAAAGACAGCGATGACTTTAGATGATCCTGAAACCATCTTTTTAGTATTTACGCAGTTTTTATTCCATCCATTGGTTTCAGGCTTCTTATTAGCTGCAATTTTAGCTGCGATTATGAGTACCATCTCATCACAGCTATTGGTGGTATCAAGCTCATTGACTAAAGATGTCTATAAGTGTTTTTTTGATCAAGATGCACCTGAGGCGCGTCAAGTATTGGTCGGCCGCATTTCCGTAATCATTGTCGCCGTTGTTGCCATTTTACTGGCTTCTAATCCAGAAAGCTCAGTATTGAATTTGGTTTCTAACGCTTGGGCAGGGTTTGGTGCCGCATTTGGACCGTTGGTTATTTTCAGCCTAATCTGGCGCGGTATGAACCGTAACGGTGCAGTTGCTGGTATGGTCGTCGGTGCATTGACGGTTATCCTATGGATTTACGGTCCTTTCCAGATGAATGGCATGGCACTCAATAGCTGGTTATATGCTATCGTTCCGGGCTTTATCTTAAGTACAATCGCCATTTTTGCGGTAAGTATCATGACAGGCGGTCCAAAAGCCTCTGTTACTGCGAAATTTAAAGAAATGGAACTCAATTTAAATAAATAAGCTTATCGATATAATTATCACTATAAAAAAACCTCGCCATCATTGGCGAGGTTTTTTATTGATGACTATTAAATATAATACCTAGGACATTTGTACATAAGTAAGCTATGGTTATTTCTATTAGAGATCTCATACTTAACTAATAGCGCTATAACATTTCATAATTCAGGTGTTAACTTTTCACTCAATCATCACGCTTGTAGCCACTTATGCTATGTCATTAATCATCTAACTTGTTAGTGTAAGATATACTACTGAATAAATTTATAATTCACCTCAAATATCAAAGATAAATGGATAAGCAGAACTACCTCAGCGAGGCTAAAGAGTTAGAGATATGGCGGTTATGATATCCATTAGCGCTGGCACAATACCGAGCACCATAGAGTCATCAGGATATAAGATCATCTATAAGAAGACATACTATTAGCGCTGAGAGGTCAATGAGTCTTGGATTTAAGTGTGTTTCAAGAAGCGTATATTTCAGCTGAAATATACTTATGATCGTAATAACTCAATGATGTTGTGATTTATGTTTGAAGCAAATATCGTTTAATTGCGGGCAAGAAACCAATCACTGCCGTCTTAGACATCATCTAAAAAAACTGTCAAATAAATTTATTATTTTGCTAAAAACCTTTATGCACACTTTAAAGTCGTTGATTTAATGTTCTTTTATATCAACTTCTATTTCGAACACCGATAAAAAAGCGACCCATCATGGATCGCTTTTTTTTATGTATTGATACTGCTAAATATGCGTATTATTTAGTGTCTTGGTAAGACAACTTCACACCGAAGATATATCCATCATTGTCTTGGAAATCACCAACTATCTGCTTAGTCGGTAACTGACCTTTTGCATCACCAAACCATAAGTATTTGCCGCCCGCTGATACTGCCCAGTTTTCTGTCACGTTATACTTTGCACCCAAACCAGCGCTGTAATAGCCTTCGATAGGACCTAACGAAGTGACAGGGTTGCCAGCACCACTATCCCAACCAACGGTACCGCTAATTGCAAGTGCTGGCGCAACACGCTTGGCAAGACCAAGCTCTACTTGCCATTGATCATCATCATATTCTACGAGTGCTAATCCATCAGGACCATAGGTAGGGTTGTTTTTACTTACTTGATTATATAACGGCGGTACAATAGAAAAGTCGCTCCATGGTACCCAGCGTACTTTGGCAGTGGCTAAGGTTGTTGGGTTAATACCCGTTTGAAAATCAAAGTTTACTGACTGCGGTGTAGTGATTTCCATGGCCGTAGTTTGGCTGGCTTCTGCTGGGTTACCCGCTAATAAACCTGCTAACGGATACGTTTCAGCGATCTTCATACTATGATCAATCTCTGAACGATAGGTCAACGCCGCCTTTAAAGCAATTTCAGGTTTGCTATATGATGCACCTACTATATAACCATAGTCTTGATCTGGACTAATATGTGAGGTATAACCAGTGGCAGGTCCATATGCACTGCCACGCAATTTGACATCAGCTTGAATCCGCTGAGCAACGGGGCCGCCATAAACTTGGAACTCTTTATTAGCACCAAATTTGGCACCTAAAATAGCCGTGATACTTTCAGAACGTACTTCAACGTTCGTGCCTTCATTATTAGCAAGGCCAGCAGCATAACCATTTAACCCTTCTAAGGAGCTAGCTGTGCTTCACCGGCTGCAACTTGTGCTTTACCGGCATCAATCTGGGACGTTGGTTCAAGAGCCGGGTTTCCTGCAATGGCTGCTTCAGCTTGTCTAACTTGCTCTCTACCCGTCTCTAATTGTTGTTGAACCCCTGTAACGTATGTATCGAGACCTTCAGCGCTAGTAATTGTTTGCCCAGGAACTTTTCCGTTAGTTGTGAGGCGATAAGCCCATCTATTGCTGCAGTTGGAGCACCTGTAAAGTTACTATCTCCAGTGTAAGCTGCTGCTGCACCAAATGGCTCATCATATAAAATACCGACACTAAACGTATCGTTGACATCCGCTTTTACGCCATAACGGAAGAAATCTACTCAGCGATATCGCCAGTCTTATTGCCTTGAACATAACCTGCATCATCGGTAGCGACACGGCCATTATCATAACCACTAACATCAGCATCGATATAGGTGTAAACAGCTTCAGCATAGGTGCCATCTTGGAGGAAGGCTGTGACATCCTGACCTGAACGGTCAAGACCAGCAGCATTGGTTACGCTAGCTACAGAAAAAGCGGCAATTGCTACTGCAAGGGTTTTTAAATGAAAAGTATTGCGCATTGTGTATCTCCAAACGTCCTTGTTGTTTTACTACTTAAATAATCAATATTTAGCATTGCTGCGCATAACTTTATGATTATAAAAGTCGTGTCCTGAGATGAATACTAATGCCTTTTTGACACTAAAACAACAATTAAAGTGCTTTTTCCCGAATATGACTGGACAGTACAAATAAGATACACGTACAAAACTAATATCTAGTTTTTCATTCTGATATTTTTTAAATTGCTCTCAGTATTTTTAGAGATAGCAGGCAGATACTTATCTGTTATAATTTAATAATTCTAAAACACTCTTCCTTATTAAACTTAAACACGCTGGCATAAAAAAGCGACCCAATCAGGATCGCTTTTTATTATCTAGGCTATAGATTTATAATTTAGCAAATTACATTAGTTTGCTTGGTAAGAAAGCTTCATGCCGAGTGCAAAACCATCGTTGTCTTCAAAATCACTCACAATATTTTTGTTCGGTATTTGTCCTTCAGCATCACCGAACCATAAGTATTTACCACCAGCTGATACTGCCCAGTTTTCTGTCACATTATACTTGGCACCCAAACCAGCGCTGTAATAGCCTTCAATAGGACCTAGTGAGGTTACAGGATTACCAGCACCACTATCCCAACCAACAGTACCTGTCACTGCTAATGCTGGCGTCATGCGCTTAGCGAGACCTAGTTCAACTTGCCATTGATCTTCATCATAGCTTACTAGTGATAGGTTACTCGCTTCATTATAAAGAGGCGGAACAATAGCAAAATCACTCCATGGTACCCAACGGACTTTAGCAGTCGCAAGCATCGTCGGATTGATACCCGTTTGGAAATCAAAGTTTACAGATTCAGGTGTAGTAATATCAATTTTACCAGCTCTATTTGGATTTTTTGTTGGAAAGCCAGTGCTGGGAAGCTTTCTGAAATAGGTAAAGTATGGTCAATTTCTGAACGATACGTCAGCGCAGCTTGTAAAGCAATTTCAGGCTTGCTGTAAGCAACACCGGCTAACCAACCATAATCTTGGTCAGCACTAATATGCGTAGTGTAACCGTCTGCTAAACCGTAAGCTTTGCCACGCAACTTTACATCTGCTTTTACACGTTGGGCTACTGGACCACCGTACACTTGAAACTCTTTATTCATACCAAGCTTTGCACCCAGGATACCAGTAATGCTCTCAGTACGTACTTCTACGTTAGTTTCTTCACCGTTTGGTTGTATGAGCCCACCAAAATTAGGATTCGGTTCATGAGATACAAAGTCATTTTTACCGCTATAATCCGCAGCCGCGCCAAATGGCTCGTCATATAAGATACCAATACTAAAGGTTTCATTGATATCTGCTTTTACACCATAACGGAAAAAGTCATAGTCTTCTGCGATGTCATCAATTTTGTTGCCTGATTCGTCTTCACCAGTCACATCAGCATCGATATACGTATAAACAGCTTCAGCATAAGTACCATCTTGTAAGAATGCAGTGATATCTTGACCTGAACGATCAAGACCAGCAGCACTAGCAACGCTAGCAATAGAAAGAGCAGCGACAGCTACTGTGAGAGTTTTCAAATGAAAATTTGCGCGCATTATGTATCTCCAAACGTCCGCATTGTTTTACTACTTTACTTAATTTTAATAAGCAAGCAGCATCCGAGGTGGAGGATAGTAATGATTTTCGAACATTAAAACAACTGCAAAAACACATTATTTCCTGATTATGACTGAACAGTATCCGTATTTCACAATGCGAATATAATAGTCATAAATTTTCAACCATTCAGTTTTTGCAGATATTAATTTTGCAGATATTAATAATGAGGGGGTCTTTCTGCCATTACATCAAAAGGTGCAATGCCGCCTTCAGGATCCTGACTTTCCACTTGTTTATAAATCAGCTGCAACTGTCGTTGTAATGTCTGAATATCTTTATCTTGCCGCGCAACTACCTCATCGAGTCGCTCTACTGTCATTTCTAGATGCGCCATACTCATCTGTAAATCAATGACTTGTTGCGTTTGTAGGTCCGTGTGCACAGATAAAGCCTCGTTCTGAGCTTTATCTTTAGGATTAAATTGATTCATATTTTTCTCTGAATTATCATAAACATAAGACTGGTAGGATTCATTAATAAAATGGCTCGATGACCGATAAAAAGTAGCAATTAGACGACGATGCTCTTTATAAAATAGCAGCCTTGAACAAAAGTCATAAATAGTGCGGATAAAATCATTTACGCTCACTACAGTCACGTGATGGCATGTTATACTGCTCGCAATTTTGCAGCAACCCCTACCTCACTATTATATAAGCTTAAGATTTCTTCTCTCTGATACATTTAAAAGATATCCACCTTGCTTTTGGCGTCGCTCCTGTTCTTGATGGCATTGATTTTGCTATTGAAGCAGGTGAACGTGTCTGTTTAATTGGCCGTAATGGCGAAGGCAAATCCACCTTATTTAAGCTAATTAACGGTACCTTGCAACCTGATAGCGGCGAAGTCATTATCAATAGCAGCGTGCGCGTTGCGATGCTAGAACAAGACGTTCCCGAGACAAGCGGACGTATCCTAGACATCGTTATGGGTGGTAGCAGCCGCACGGCTGAGCTGCTTATCAACTACAATGCCCAAACAGATTTATGTGCCAATGGCGACATGGATGCCTGCGAGCGTATGGCCGATTTGCAGCATATCGATGCGGTACACGGTTGGGATTTAGAACGAGAAGCCACCCGCCTGATCAAAACCATGGGGCTGGATCCAGATGATGATTTGTCTTCATTATCAGGTGGTCGTAAGCGCCGTGTACTACTAGCACGCTCATTGGTCACCAAACCTGATGTACTGCTGCTCGATGAGCCTACCAACCATTTAGACGTTGATAGTATTGAATGGCTAGAGCGCTTTTTATTGGATTGGCAAGGTCTAACATTGTTGTCACCCATGATAGAGCATTCGTCAACAAACTATCGACGCGCATCATTGAGCTAGATCGTGGTCAATTAACCAGCTATGACGTCACTCAAGGCGAAGGTGGCTATGCACGCTATCAAGAGCTAAAAGAGCTACAGTTACTCGCTGAAAAAAAAATAACGCCAACTTTGATAAAAACTGGCGCAAGAAGAAGTTTGGATTCGCCAAGGTATCAAAGCCCGCCGTACTCGTAATGAAGGCCGTGTCCGTGAGCTAAAAGCACTGCGTGAAGAGCGTAGCGATCGCCGTGAGCAAGTCGGTAACGTTAATATCACCATGGGTCAAGGCGAGAAAAGCGGTAAGCTGGTCTGTAAAGTCAAAAACTTACATCTTGAGTATAATGGCAACGTATTGGTTGATAACTTTACGACGACTATCATGCGCGGTGATAAATCGGTATTGTTGGACCCAACGGTGCGGGAAAAACCACACTAATTAAAGCCCTACTCGATATGTCTGATGATGAAGTCACCAAGACTGGTAGTGTTGAGTTAGGTACCAACCTTAAAATCGCTTTCTTCGACCAGTTGCGCGATCAGTTAGACCTTGAAGCCAGTGTGGCGCAAAACGTCTCAGAAGGCTCAGACTTCGTCGAAGTGGGCGGTCGTAAGACACACATCATGAGCTATCTACAAGATTTCTTATTTGCCCCAGAGCGTGCGCGTACCCCTGTCAAAGCACTATCAGGTGGTGAGCGTAACCGCGTGCTACTTGCCAAGCAGCTATTAAAGCCTGCCAACATTCTGGTACTCGATGAGCCAACCAATGACTTGGATATGGCGACACTTGAGCTACTAGAAGAGTCAGTCGCCAGCTTTGGCGGTACAATTTGCTAATCAGCCATGACCGCTCATTTATGGACAATGTCGTTACCTCTACTTGGGTATTTGACCAAGATGAAGACGGCAAAGGTATCGTCAAAGAGTATGTCGGTGGTTATCAAGAATACTTGGTACAGAAAAACCGTGAGCAAGCCGCACACGCGGCTAGAGCACCAGCCAATAATGCAAATACTGCCAGTAAAGTTACCAATAAGACAACCGCAGCAAAACCTAACAAATCTGCCAAAAAGCTCAATTTCAATGAACAGCGTGAACTGGATAATTTGCCAAAAGAAATCGCTGCATTAGAAGCTGAACAAGCGCAATTGCAAGAAAACTAGCAGATGGCTCATGGTTCACCACTGACGTTAATGCAGCGACTGCCGCAAGTGAGCGCCTACTGACGATTGAAGATGAGATGATGAATAAGCTTGAGCGTTGGAGTGCGCTTGAGAGCTAACGTTAGCGACTGAAGCGATGTTTTATAAAACTTCGAGTTTTATAAGATATGAAAAATAATGAAATAATCACCGTTTTGTTTTTATAAAGCGGTGATTATTGGTTTACGACTACTTACATAGTAGTTAGGTACTGAAAGTTAGTGAACATTACCTTAATTTCGAGTATCATTCGCTATTGCAAAATATCCTTATTAATTATAAGGTCATCACGCTTATAATCCTTGCCAAAAAATCTATGTGAGACATTGATAATGCAGCTATTTTGCATCAATTCTCCTATTCAACCTTAGAGTATGTTCTATCAAGGTTGCTTTATTTTTAACGCAATAATTTATTTTATCACCGAAATAGCTTAGAATAGCAACAATTAGCAAAATTAGGCACAGCCAAAGTGGCTTGATATTGTACATTTTCTAAGCCACAAACCCAGTGTGGGATAATCCCATTTCATTCACCTGGAGGAAGTATTAATGAGCCAAGCCGAAGGCGTTAACGTACAACGCCGTAGAGTTCTTATTGCCTCGACTGCCGCGATTGGTGCAGCTGGGGTAGCTGCTGTGGCAACACCTTTTGTCCGTTCTTGGTACCCAAGCGCTAAGCTGAGGCTGCAGGGGCTGCAGTGACCCAAGACATTGGTTCTATCGAAGCAGGACAGATGATCGTTGTCAAATATCGCGGTAAACCCTTTTTGTGGTCAAACGCACAGAAGACATGCTAGCGACTTTAGCGTCAGTAAAACCTTTACTGTCTGACCCTGAATCTGATGCATCATTACAACCTGAATACTGTAAAAATCCAGAACGCTCTATCTCGCCAGAAGTCTTGGTAGTAGAAGGCGTCTGTACACATTTAGGTTGTGCAAAACTACCGTCCTGATGTTGGCGCGGCTGACTTGGGTGGTAATGATTGGTATGGCGGATTTTTCTGCCCATGCCACGGGTCTAAATATGACTTGGCGGGTCGCGTTTATAGTGGCGTTCCTGCACCGCTTAACTTACCTGTCCCAGATTACAACATGGATGGTACCATCTTGACGATTGGGGAGGCTTAATATGAGCATGGGTAAAAAGTTAATGCATTGGGGGACGCACGCTTTCCAGCGACCGAAACCTATGAATACCATATGTCAAAGTACTATGCACCAAAAACTTTAACTTTTGGTACTTTTTTGGCGTGTTATCAATGGTGGTATTGGTTAACCAATTGGTAACAGGTATTTGGACCATGATGTACAACCCAAGTGCCGAAGGGGCATTTGCGTCTGTTGAATACATCATGCGCGATGTCAAAGGTGGTTGGCTCATCCGTTATATGCACTCAACTGGCGCATCTGCGTTCTTTGTGGTCGTATATCTGCATATGTTTAGAGCACTGCTATATGGTTCATACCAGAAACCACGTGAGCTTATTTGGCTCATCGGTATGGGTATTTACTTAGCATTGATGGCAGAAGGTTTCTTCGGTTACCTACTTCCTTGGGGCAATATGTCATTTTGGGGTGCACAGGTTATCTTGAACCTTCCTGCTGCTCTACCTGTGATTGGTGATGGGCTTGCAGAATGGGTACGTGGTGATTATATTATCTCAGGTATCACCCTAAACCGCTTCTTTGCTCTACATGTTTGCTATCCCGCTTGTACTTGTGGGCTTAGTATTCATGCATATTGTAGCGCTACACCATGTGGGTTCGAACAACCCTGATGGTATTGATATCAAGAAGCTAAAAGATAAAAATGGTGTGCCCTTAGATGGTATTGAATTCCATCCGTACTACACAGTGCATGATATGATTGGTATCGTGGTCTTCTTTATCTTGTTCTTTGCAGTGGTATTCTTCTTCCCAGAAGGTGGCGGATTCTTCCTTGAGCCACCAAACTTTGAGACAGCGAATTCATTGAAAACGCCAGCACACATTGCACCAGTATGGTATTACACGCCATTCTATGCCATTTTACGTGCGGTTCCTGACAAGTTAGGTGGTGTGATTGCGATGGGTGGTGCGATTGCCGTACTATTCTTGATACCATGGCTAGACAGATCGCCTGTACGCTCTATACGTTATAAAGGCATTTTATCTAAAATTGCTTTAACCGTGTTTGCGATTAGTTTCTTAGTTTTAGGTTACTTAGGCGCGACGCCAACGACACCAACAGCAACATTGATGGCTCGTATCTTCACTGTTTGTTTCTTGTTTTTCTTACTGATGCCAATTTATACCTCTATTGAGAAGTGTAAACAGCCACCAGAACGCGTTACCGGAGGTCACTAATGAACACGCTAATTAAATCCCTAGCGGGTCTAGGCTTAGGCGCGGCATTAACCTTGACGGCTGGTACTGCACTGGCAGCTGGTGGCGGTGGATGTGGTACATTCACCAATGCTGAGGGTGTTGAAGAACACTTAGCTTGTAGTACTGCTCCTATTGATTTTACCAATAAGGGCTCGCTACAAAACGGTGCGAAAATCTTTATGAACTACTGTGCTGGTTGTCACTCTGCACAGTATGTTCGTCACTCGCGCATTGCTAAAGATTTAGAGATACCACCTGAGTTGGTCGAAAAGTATTTGATGGTCACCACCGATCAAATCGGTGATCATATCAATGCTGAAATTGATCCTGAAGTACAAGCATCATGGTTTGGCGCAGCACCACCAGACTTATCACTTGAAACCAGACTACGTGGCGATGACTGGGTATATACTTACCTGTTATCGTTTTATGAAGACCCAAGCCGTCCTTGGGGTGCCAATAACTTAGTACTTGCCAATGCGGCGATGCCTCATGTCTTGCATAATATGCAAGAAGAGCTGAGTGCTGAAGAGTTTGAATCTGAAGTGGGTGATTTGGTTAACTTTATGGCGTGGATGGCAGAGCCTAACCGTCATGACCGTCAAGTGATTGGCTTCTTTGTGATTTTATTCTTATTAGTATTACTCATTCCAGTTTACTTGAACAAAGAATTCTGGAAAGATGTAAAATAATTAAGTATTAAAAAATATTTTTATCGAAAAAAAGGCACTACTCTGGTAGTGCCTTTTTTGTCTCTTAAAAGACCATAAAACACTGAACCATTATTTAAAACAAGGCTCACCCGCAATGTTTACGTACCTTGCCTTGATAATCAGGGCAACTTTGTTTACGATGATAGGCTTTACTATTAACATTAGGCTTTCATGATTGATGCGAACGACATTCCAAGTAGTCAGCTGATTTTATACGCTGATGACGGCTACGACAGTCATGTAGTGCGCCTATTGCTTGAGGAAAAAAAGCTTGCCTATTATCTATCACGCTTGCACTCTGAACGGCCTGAAGATTTAACCGAGCTGAATCCCTATCACACCTTACCTGTTCTGCAACAACGTGAAATCGCACTGTATGAGATCAATGTTATCTTTGAGTATCTTGAAGAGCGTTACCATACAAACAAGCTACTGCCAGATACCCGCAAGAGCGTGCCCAATTTCGCCAGCTGGCTTGGCGTATTCAGCATGATTGGCTGGTACTCGGTAAGCGTCTACTCGTGCACCCTAATAGCTTTAATAAAGCACAAGCTGCTATTGCGAAAAAACAGTTAAGCGATTCTTTGATTACTTTGTCACCACTGTTTGCTCATAAGCCTTACTTTATGGCAGACGATTTTGGCTGGTGTGATGTATTGTTAGCACCTTTGTTATGGCGACTTGAAGAAATGGGAATTGAGCTGCCACGCGCAATTAGTCGCCCCTTATTTGATTATCAACAGCGGGTCTTTGAACGTACTAGCTTTCAAAAAAGTGTGCGTTAATTAGGGTGTATTCTCAATCTGAGCATTAAACCTTAAATGGGATAAAAATGACTAAATCTTTGTCAAACTGTGTCAAATAACTCGCTTATATTTCGATATTATCAGTACTATTTTCTTGTTTGGCTGCAATTTTTATCACCATTTGCAAGAGTAGGACACACCCTAGACAATGCTTAACCGCTGTCTTAAAATAGAAAACAAAAAAATACCTTTAAGTATTATATTCAAATTATCAGTATAGGAAACCCTTAGATGAGCGAAACCACCTCTATTACCCCAACACGTCCCTATATGGTGCGCGCGCTTTATCAGTGGATAGAAGACAATCAACTAACGCCTTACCTGATGGTTGATGCCACTGCCGAAAACGTACAGATTCCAAGGGAACACGTGCAAGATGGTCGTATCGTATTGAATATCGCCAGCCGTGCGACTGGTAATATGAGTATGGAAAATGATTATATTCATTTTAGTGCGCGTTTTGGCGGCGTGTCACAAGAGATTTGGGTACCAATGACATCGGTATTAGGTATTTATGCGAAAGAAAACTCGCAAGGGATGTTTTTGACCCCAATGAATATGACAACTATCAACCTGAAGATGATGCGATAGTAAGCTCACAGAAGAGCCCTACTGCGACACCTAAAGCCAAACGTGATAATAAAGCTGGTTTAAAAGTGTTGAAATAGTCAATTTTTCGGTATAAAAAAGGCTGGTCGTATTATATACGGTCAGCCTTTTTGTGATTAATCTAAAAGATTTATCATTGTGCACTTTCAGTTAGCATATAAGATTACTAGGTTCTTGGCAATGTCACGCCGCGTTGACCTTGATACGCCGCGATCTTTATAGCTGGTTTCACATACGTCATCAGCATCACTTTGGAAAAACAGCATTTGTGCCACTCCTTCGCCTGCGTAAATACGCGCTGGTAGATTGGTGGTGTTACTAAATTCCAAAGTCACATGCCCTTCCCACTCAGGCTCCAGCGGCGTCACGTTGACGATAATTCCGCAACGGGCATACGTCGACTTACCAAGACAGATCGTCAACACATCACGTGGAATACGGAAATATTCCATGGTGCGTGCTAGCGCAAACGAGTTTGGCGGAATAATGCACTCGTCACCGATGACATCAATAAAGCTTTTCTCATCAAAGTTTTTTGGATCTACAATCACTGAATGAACATTGGTAAAAACTTTAAATTCAGGCGCGCAGCGTACATCATAACCATAGCTTGACGTACCGTAGCTAACCAAACGCTCGCCTGCATCATTAAAACGTACTTGACCCGCTTCAAACGGCTCAATCATGCCGTGTTCTTCAGCCATTTTACGAATCCAGCGGTCAGACTTGATAGACATTTTTGTTCCTTAGCAGCTATAAAATAAAATTTACGATATGAAGTGTATTTTGATAGCGACGATTATACGGAATTGAGCGCTCAATTTATAGGCTTGCCTGCGTTTAATATAAATCTACAATCAATACGACAACCGCCTACCATTTTGCGAAATGATCTTCTGCTAAGCCCATTATTATCGATTTTAATCACGTCATCTTTTAGACGAATCTCACCACTATAAAAGCCAAGCCATTGCTCAAATATACTGGCCACACCAAGTTATCCGTCTTTTTATAAACGGTTATCGGCGTGAAGGTTAAGTCAATATCAACATTGCTCCAGCCTAGGTTTTGATGATAGATGCGCCAAGGCTGTCGCGTATTATCTATGGTTTTAGCAGTATCATCTTGCTCATTAGCTGGCAAATTTAAACCATCACGAACAAACATCACAGGCGGTAAATAATAAATCTGCCCATCCAGCCAGCACGCATTTTCGCTAACACCGGTCTCATTGACGCCCATCGCTAGATTTAGGACAAAATGACGACCGTCTGGCAAATAACTATTGATACAACTCCAAAACCAATTGGTCTTGTGACGCATATAACCAAGCGTCCAATCGAGATTGGCGATAGTCGTTTTGGAAAAGTTTGTTTGGCTTGAGCATCAGTGTTAAATTTTGAATGGGATTTAATAAGTAAACAACCAGATATACCCGTCAACGGTTCTTTTTGGGTGAAGGTCCAGCCGCGCTGCCCGTTGGTGTGCAGACTGCTAATGGCACTGCTTGCCGCTGTAGCGTCGCATCAAGCGTAATGTGTTTACTGTCCAATGCTACTGCGATTTGTGAAGGCGTAAAGTCCAATGTTAATGTGAGACTACTATGGATGAATGCCATTTGCCCTTGATAGCACTCGCCTTCTAACTGTGTTTGCCGCGTTAACGGCTGCAATGCTTCACAAACCTCTAGCTGCTCAGTCTCACTCATCGTTATAAAGATAAACAAAGGCACTCGTTGCCAACTTAATCGTTGCCAATGCCAGACAAACCCGATAAGGCGGCTGGATAATTTGAATAAAGCAAAATTGATTGGCTTTTAACTCTTTGCGCCAGTTTGGCAGCGCCTTTTGCGAAATAAGATGACTGTAATAGTCCAAATAATTGATATTTTTAACGTGAGCAAAAACACCAAAAATAGGCTGACCATTTTAATCAGCTCATCGAGCACAACTGGCTTAATGCTGGTAGATAAGTGTGTTGGTTTTGGTCATTGCGATTTTGATTCATGATTAAGGCATCCTAGCCAAATTTTTCTAAAGGTACTATTTTTCCTTGATAACTCACGGCAGTATGTACAGTTTTTCTTTTGCCTTCGCAGAACCCCAAAAAACGCTTCCGTTATCAGCTTAACTTCAATACTGGTCAATCCATCTGCCAGTGTTTCTGTCACATCGGTAGCGGCTATCGCGCTCATCCATAAGAAATGTCTCGGAAACTTAAGTAAGAGGTCAGTTAATGCCTGTGAGAATTTGTTAAAGTCAGCAATCACCATGCGGCGATTGCTAAAGTCGGCGTTGACTGATGGCGTTTACTACTCCCATCTTTATAGTAGCAAACGGCAATCACTTGATTGTTTGAGAGCTCAATCACATATATCGGCGAACGGAATAATTTCAGTCACCTATACTTTTTGGGAATACTATCTAAATGACCTTGATAAATCGATAAGCTCACATATTCCCTTTTTAAAGATAAAAGCACTTTAAATACTATCCACTTAAGCTATTTCATTCTTATTAAAAACCACTATTAAAAAATACGTTTATCATCGACAGGCTTGGCGAATTTATTAATATTGGCTTCGATATTTTTAGCAATGCTAAGATAGTACGGCGCAAACTCATCATCGGCTAATACGCTCGGCTCACCTTTATCCACTTGTGCACGAATACCGCTGGCCAATGGCAACTGACCTAACAGCGGCACCTGATATTGCTCAGCAATTTTTTCGCCGCCACCTGTGCCAAAGATAGCTTCGGTATGATTACAGTTGCTACAGGTATGCAGTGCCATGTTTTCGACCACGCCGAGTACTGGGATATTGGTTTTGTTAAACATCTCAATGCCTTTTTGCGCATCAAGTAAGGCAATATGCTGCGGCGTCGTGACAATCACGGCACCCGTTACGGGAATACGCTGAGCCAGTGTTAACTGAATATCGCCCGTACCCGGTGGCATATCAATGACTAAGTAATCTAGCTGCGGCCAGTTGGTTTGGTTATACAGCTGCATCAGCGCACCAGTGGCTTTTGGTCCGCGCCATGCGACAGGAGTATTGTCACCATCGAGCAAGCTACCAATCGATAGCATTGCCATGCCGTGCGCATTGATAGGAACAAACTGCTCGTTTTCCAGCTCAGGTTTGACATTATCGACGCCCAGCATCGTTGGCATACTAGGACCATAAATATCGGCATCCAGTACGCCAACACGGTTGCCTAGCTTTTGTAATGCCAAGGCGATATTCACGGTAGTCGTTGATTTACCAACACCGCCTTTACCCGACGCCACGACGATAATATGACGAATACGCGGATGCGCGGCGAGTGACGCTTGTGTCGGTGCGGCTTTGGTAATTGGTGGTTCAACAGTAGTATTGCTATCAGCATTTGCCGCTGGTTTATGTTGATTGTCCATGGCATTAGTGGTTTTTGGCATTGCTTTTGGCAGACTTGACCCCGAGCCTTTCGTCGGTGCGGGCAGACGAACATTCATATGAATAGTCTTGATCCCGTGCGGATGTAACAGTTGCCCAAGTTCTTGTTGGATAATTTCAGGATTACTATTTACGGGTAGACGCAAGTCTAAGGTGAGCTGGTCACCATCACGTTCGAGCCCCGTTACCATGGTGGCAATACTGACAGTACCTACCTCATAACCAAGCAGCACCTTGTCCACGGCACTATCGCGCTCTGCCCGCTGCTCTGGTGTTTCTGATTTTTTGGTGGAGGTTTTCTTCATAAAGTTAAACATAGCGACTATTACTGCCTATACAAGTGAGTGGGCATGACAAAAACTCAGCAAATACTGTCGTGAACAATACCGCTCGTGAGCGTTTTAGCCAGACCTTTTATAGTGACAGTGTAGCTGAATTACCACTATAAAAAAACCACAACGCTAGTGGGACTAGGCTTTATAGCAGCGTTAACCGATAGACAAAAACTGTGAAGCAATAAACAATAAATAAGTACACCCGAGGCATCACAGACAGAGGTAATCAAAGGCGCACTGGCAGTGGCAGGGTCAAAACCCAATTTATTAAGCACAAAAGGTAAGCTCATACCAATCACACAACCAATCATCACCACCGACATCATACTCAGTGCCAGCACTAACGACACCACTGCATCACCACGTACATAACCGATGATTGAGATAGCCACCGCCATCGTCGCCCCAAGCATCAACGCAACCACTGCCTCTCGACCCAATAATGAAAACCAGTCACGCATGACCACATCGCCAGTCGCCAAAGCTCGCACCATCAAGGTCGCTGACTGCGAGCCGGCGTTACCGCCACTGTCGACCAATAAAGGCAAAAAGAACACCAATACCAAATTGGCGGCAATCACATCTTCAAAATTGGAAATACTCAACCCTGAGAGCAAGTTACCAAATACCAAAAACACTAGCCAGAATACGCGCTTACGGTATAACACTCGAACGCTGACGTCTTTTAATTTGCCAACCATGGTCGAGACACCGCCCGACTTATGGAAATCATCGGTTGCCTCATCACTCACCACATCCATCGCATCATCGTGGGTAACAATACCGACCAAAGCACCACTATCATCGGTAATAGGCAGCGCAATTAAATCATAGCGAGCCACGACTTTCGCAACGTCTTCTTGATCATCATTGACATTACAAGACACTACTGTACTCATCATAATGTCATTAATCAGCTGTTCAGGAGCCGCTAAAATAAGTACTCGTAAAGAGACAACGCCTAATAACTTACGCTCGTCATCAATCACATACGCATGATAAATAGTCTCGGCATCAGGTGCTTCTAGACGCAGTGCTGCCAATGCCTCAGAGAAGGTCATATGAGCAGCTAAAGTCGCATAATCAGACGTCATCAACGCACCAGCAGTGCGCTCCTCATAGGCAGATAACTTACGAATATCTTCACGTTGTGCCTGTGCCAATGCGGGTAACAAAGCATCCCGCTGCTCCTGATTGAGGTGCTTATATAAGTCGGTACGCTCATCTGCGGGCATCTCGCCTACTATCTTTGCTAATATAGCCCGAGGAAATACATAGGCAAGTGCAACCTGAATATCCGTTTCTAAATAGGAGAACACGGTAGAACGATTGGGCAGATGCTCAAGTAGCTGCCATGCAAGATTTGGCTCCATGAGTGCTAGAACATCGGCAATATCAATCGGGCGCAAATTTTGAAGTTGATTGATTGATTGCTCAAACTGCTGTTGCTCGATAGCACGGCTTAATTTTGCTGCAAGCGTTTTTGCAAAATCCTTATCATTCATTATACTTACTCCGTGCGACCCGAAACGCTATTCAAGCGCTCATAAAAAAGAGCCAATCTAATTGGCTCAAATTAATATAAAACTAGATGCTAATGGATTGGTCTTTTATTAGCAAGCCCATGATTTTTAAATCAATCAAACAGCCTGCGAACCTATCCATTGACCATGCTGTTAATTCATAAACCAACCATGACTGGCAACGATAGACTGACCTGTGAATACATTGCTCGGGAAGGCTGCTAAAAACAATGCCAATTGGGCAATATCATCGACGGTCGTGAATTCTTTATCTACCGTATTCACCAGCATAATATCATTGACTACAGATTCTTCACTGATGCCTTTTTCAGCCGCTTGTTGCGGAATTTGCTTTTCGACCAATGGCGTTTTAACAAACCCTGGACAAATTACATGCGTGCGTACATTATGCTCAGCGCCTTCTTTTGCCAATACACGGCACAGCCCAAGTAACCCATGTTTCGCTGTGACGTAAGGCGCCTTAAACATGGATGCCTCATGCGAATGGACTGACCCCATATAAATGACCGTACCGCCTTTGTCATCTTTATACATATGCTGTATCGCCGCTTTGGTGGTCAAAAACGCCCCATCCAAATGAATAGCAAGCATTTTTTTCCAATCCTCAAACGCCATTTTATGAATCGGGTCGATAATCTGAATACCAGCATTGGAGACAAGAATATCAATACCACCAAAGGTATCGACAAGCTGCTGCACACCAGCGTTTACCGCCTCCTCTGAAGTCACATCCATGGCAATGGCAAATGCGCGTCCGCCTGCCGCTTCAATAGCATCAACGGTTTTCTGAGCCGCTTCAAGATTAATATCTGCAATACCAACCGCTGCGCCTGCTTTGGCATAAGTTTCAGCGATATCACGTCCGATACCGCTGGCAGCGCCTGTAACCAATGCCACTTTGCCGGTCAAATCTTGTTGTAATGTGGTCGCCATATTTTATAGTCCATTATCAAATAGGTTTTTTAGAGGTCTGTGCCGAATATATCTAACAAGCTTATTGAGCAATGCTCACTGGCGTTTTTTCTTGTAGCTCATCAAAGCTAACACCTTCTGCCAGCTCAACTAGCTTTAGACCATTGTCAGTGACGTCTAGTACAGCAAGTTCGGTAATAATCCGATCAACCACCCCTTTGCCCGTCAATGGTAGCTCGCAATTGGCCAGGATTTTTGGCTCGCCGTGTTTATTGACTTGCTCCATGAGTACAATCACGCGCTGCACGCCAGCGACTAGATCCATGGCACCGCCCATGCCTTTGACCATTTTTTTGGGAATCATCCAGTTGGCCAAATCACCTTTTTCTGACACTTCCATCGCACCCAATATTGCAAGATTAACATGACCGCCGCGAATCATCGCAAACGACTCTGAGCTACTAAAATAACTGGCACCCGCTTCGGCAGTGACGGTTTGTTTACCCGCATTAATCAAATCTGCATCGACATTTTCTGCCGTTGGAAACTCGCCGATACCTAATAGACCATTTTCAGACTGTAGCCAAACATCGACATCTTTAGGGATGTAGTTGGCGACTAGGGTTGGTAGTCCAATGCCTAAGTTGACATAATAGCCGTCTTGTAGCTCTTGTGCGGCACGCTGTGCCATCTGCTCTCTTGTCCATGCCATGATAACTTCCTTATTTTTATAACGACCCCAAAAAATATGATGAGCGGTGTCAAACTCGCTTAGTCTAAAATGTAGCACTTTCACTCGTTTTTCTTGCCACTCAAATTTTTAGGAATAGTATTACAATATTCTATTATTAATTTAACACTTTAAAAAAATGCTATAAAGCCTTTAACTAAGCGCCTTCAACGGCCTTAATCGTGGTTTTTTCAATACGCTTTTCAGGATTGCTATTCAAGACGATACGCTGCACAAAGATACCCGGCAGATGCACATAATCAGGATCAAACGTACCTGTCTCTACGATTTCTTCGACTTCGACAATGGTAATTTTGCCTGCCATGGCGCAATCTGGATTAAAGTTACGCGCCGTCTTGTTAAAAATTAAATTGCCCGCTTTGTCCGCTTTTTGCGCTTTGATTAATGACACGTCAGCGCGTAATGAGTGCTCAAGTATATAAGTACGACCATCAAAATCACGGGTTTCTTTGCCTTCAGCGACCAGTGTGCCAACGCCAGTGGCGGTGTAAAATGCAGGAATACCAGCGCCGCCCGAACGTAGTTTTTCCGCTAACGTCCCTTGCGGCGTCAGCTCAACTTCTAACTCGCCTGCTAAGTATTGACGCTCAAATTCTTTATTTTCACCGACATAGGATGAAATCATTTTTTTAATCTGGCGCGTTTGCAATAGCAATCCTAAGCCAAAGTCATCGACGCCTGCGTTATTACTGATGCAAGTTAACCCTTTAACACCACTATCACGCAATGCGGCGATTAACGCTTCAGGAATACCGCACAGACCAAAACCACCGATAGCGAGCGTTTGTCCATCGCTGACGATGCCTTTTAGCGCTTCTTCGGCACTGCTATATACTTTTGATTGACTCATGCTTATCTCCTTGCAAGTCTATTTTTTGTTATTAACTTCTATCATCAATGATTATGAGTGGGTGACATCACTTAATATTTCCATTATATTATACAATTTCTATCGATATATCATAATTAAAAATCTTGTGATAACTTACCATATTATTCTCGTAGCGAGAAGAGAATAACTATAGGAATATACAAGCCAGCGCAGTAGCGGTATATATGATGGGTCAATATCTTATTAAGACAGGATTTATGTTTAATAAAATATCAAATATTGCCTATTTTAAGTAATTTTATTGACCAATATCACTATGTTCTGCATACTCGCTGACTGAACTTTGCCAAGGAGGGCGAGCATGTTTAGTACCTTTGCTATTGTCATTACTTTATTATTATTGATGTTTTTTGCTTATCGCGGTTATTCCGTGCTCATATTAGCACCGATTATGGCGACATTAGCCGTACTATTATCAGGTGATTTTTTAAGCACGATTCCGGCCTATACCGATGTTTTTATGGGCGCATTGAGTGGATTTTTACTTAAGTTTTTCCCTATATTCTTGCTGGGTGCATTATTTGGGCGTTTGATGGCAGACTCTGGTGCGGCGACCGCGATTGCCAAAACCGTGGTCGAAAAGCTTGGTGCCAGCAAAGCCATCTTAGCGGTTATCTTAGTTTGTGCCATTTTAACCTATGGTGGCGTCTCGTTATTTGTGGTGGCATTTGCTATTTACCCCATCGCCAAAGACTTATTTAAAGCCGCTGATATTCCTAAGCGCTTGATTCCGGCAGCGATTGCCTTAGGCTCATTCACCTTTACGATGACGGCATTGCCAGGTACGCCTGCCATTCAAAACGCCATTCCGATTCCTTACTATAATACCAACGTTTTTGCCGCGCCTATCTTGGGTATTATCGGCGGTACCATCATGTTTATTTGTGGTTGGTTATGGCTTCAATCACGCGCCAGAAAAGCCAATGCAGCAGGCGAAGGCTATGGTCAGCATGACGAAGAGGATGTGGGCGGCGTTGGCGCAGCCAAAAAAGAAGCTGAGGTATTAAATACGCATCACACCTCATTTACTATTGCTATGATTCCACTGGTGTTAGTCATTGGCTTGAATGCTCTATTAACTTACGCTGTCTTTCCATCAGTGGATTTTAGCGGCTTACAAGCTCAGTTTCCTGATCTAAATATCGCAGGCTCACTGGGTTTATGGTCAATTATCATCTCGTTAGTCGTGGCTTGTGCGGTGTTAATTTTGCTACGTATCGGTCATTGGAATAATCTGCAAAAAACCATCAACCGTGGTACTTATGATTCGATGTTGCCGATTTTTAATACCGCCTCAGAAGTTGGTTACGGCGCGGTTATCGCCTCGTTAGCAGGCTTCCTCATCATTCGTGATAGTATCTTAAATCTAACGCCTGACAACCCTTTAATCTCAGAAGCAGTGGCGATGACTACGCTTGCTGGTATTACTGGCTCATCGTCTGGAGGTTTGAGTATTGCCTTATCGACGTTGGGTGAAGACTATTTAAGAATGGCGGTCGCAGCGGGTATTGACCCAGAGCTCATGCACCGTGTTGCTGTGATGGCAGCAGGTGGTTTGGATACGTTACCGCATAGTGGCGCGGTCATCACCTTACTTGCGATTTGTGGTTTGACCCATAAGCAGTCTTATCTAAACGTCGCCATGGTAACGATGGTGATTCCACTTATTGCTGTGGTCGCCGTTATCATTTTAGGGACAATGTTTGGCTCGTTCTAATGTCCTGGAATGAGGTATTTATTAAACCTTAAAGATAATTAAATTTAACGATTATTGCTTGATACCAAAGAGCCCACTGAGCGATTGCTTGGTGGGTTTTTTATGGGCACTTTCTCATTACTACCTATAAATACAACCGACTATTTATCTCTCAGAATTGATTGACACTCTATATACCGTATAGAGTTAATCGCTTTATTAGCGACTATATTAATTACTCAGGTAATGTCACAAATTTGGCCGAATTACGGTATCATAGGCACACTTTTTTAAATTTTTATTTGCTTAATACGTTTTAGCATTGATAGTTTGATATTAATAGTATCGCGTCTAATAGCTCAAAACCGCTTAAGACGTTTGATAACCAACCCGTTTATAAAAATATAGGTGATAAAAGTGCGTGAGATTCTAGTAACCAGTGCGCTGCCCTACGCCAATGGCCATATCCATTTGGGGCATCTTGTAGAATATATTCAGACCGACATTTGGGCACGTGCCATGAAAGCGCAAGGCCATCAGGTCACTTATGTCTGCGCAGACGATGCACACGGTACGGCAATCATGCTCAAAGCAGAAGCCAATGGCGTCACACCGGAGGAACAAATTGCCGCGGTGAAAGCGTCGCATGAAGCAGATTTTGCCAAATTTTTGATTAACTTTGACAATTATCACTCCACGCACTCAGAAGAAAACAAGCATTTTTCTGAGCTGATTTATCGTCGCTTGAATGATGCTGGGCATATCAGTACAAAAGATGTCGAACAATTATTTGACCCTGAAAAACAGCTATTTTTAGCCGATCGTTTTGTCAAGGGTACTTGCCCTGAATGCGCAGCGGCAGACCAATACGGCGATAACTGTGAAGTTTGCGGTACGACCTATGATGCAACGGATCTTAAAGACCCGCATTCAACGTTATCAGATGCCACGCCTATTCTAAAAACCTCCAAGCACTACTTCTTTAATTTGCCTGAATTTGAGCAATTCTTAAAAGATTGGACGCGTAGTGACAATCGCTTGCAAACATCGGTCGCCAATAAACTACAAGAATGGTTTGAAGCAGGTCTGGCAACGTGGGACATTTCCCGTGATGCGCCCTACTTTGGTTTTCAGATTCCAAATACCCCAAGCGATGAGCCAGACAAATATTTTTATGTATGGCTAGATGCGCCAGTCGGTTACATGGCGAGTTTCAAAAACCTATGCGATAAGCGCGCAGGTACAGACGAGGCGCTTGATTTCGACCGTTATTGGATGCAAGAAAACGAGCATAAAACCGAGGTGTATCACTTCATCGGTAAAGACATCGTTTATTTCCATGCGCTATTTTGGCCTGCTATGCTTGCTGGTAGTGAGTTCCGTACACCAACGGGTGTTTTTGCTCATGGCTTCTTGATGGTCAATGGCGAAAAAATGAGTAAGTCACGCGGTACTTTTATTAAAGCCGAAACGTATGCTGATCACTTACATCCTGAATACCTGCGTTATTATTTTGCTAGTAAATTGTCTGATAAAGTCGAAGATATCAACCTTGATTTAGAAGATTTCATGCAAAAGGTTAACTCTGACTTGGTTGGTAAAGTGGTCAATATCGCTAGCCGCAGTGCTGGATTCTTGGTCAAAAAGTACGACGGCATGCTCACAGAAGTCTGCGCTGAGCCAAGTTTATTAGAAGATATTACCAAAACGGGCGATGAGATTGCTGCCGCTTACGAGAACCGTGAGTTTTCGCGTGCCATGCGTTTGATTATGCAATGTGCTGATAAAGCCAATGAATATATCGATGAGAAAAAACCATGGGCACTTGCTAAGGTTGAAGGCGCAGAGCAAGAAGTTCAAGATGTTTGCTCGGTCGCGATTAATATCTTCCGTCAATTGATGGTCTACCTTGCGCCAGTATTGCCTGAGCTAACCGCCAATGCCAAAGCGTTTTTGAACATTGACGACTTAAGCTTTGCCAGCCGTAATGAGTGGCTACTGGGGCACAAGATCAATAAGTTCAAGCCTTTGATGCAGCGTATAGAAGAAAAAAGACGTTGCCGCGATGGTTGAGGCCTCAAAAGAATCTTTGGCTCAAGCTGCTGCTCCTGTGGCTAGCAAAGCCGTTGCTAAAAAAGATAATAAGCCAGCAAAAGAAGCTGCTACTGATATAGATGCTGAGACAAATACTGAGCAAACTGACTATATCGGCATCGAAGACTTTGCCAAAGTTGAGATGAAAGTCGCTCACGTTCTAGCCTGCAATCATGTCGAAGGCGCAGATAAGCTTTTACAATTTACCTTGGACGTTGGCGAAGACAAACCGCGCAATGTGTTTAGCGGCATCCGTAAGTTCTATGAGCCTGAGCAATTGCTAGATAAAAAGGTCATTTGCGTGACCAATCTTGCCCCGCGTAAGATGAAGTTTGGTGTCTCAGAAGGTATGGTGCTATCAACTGGCAATCCAAAAACTCAGCTGACAGTGGTTACTTTACCTGACAACTGCGTGATTGGCGATGTGCTTGCTTAATAGTTAGGCTTACTCAACAAACAAAAAAGATGTCCAGCTGGGCATCTTTTTTATGTCCCAAAACTATCGCTGGTCAATCGCCAAAATCAGTGCTTATATAGAAGATAATATCGATGAATATTGATTCAGTACGTTCTTTACAGAGGTAATGACAAACGCGTTTTAATTTCTTATTGCCATAAGTTACATTACTGTCATAATATGGACGTAATGATCAATGGATTGATTACTTTGATGTTAGCCCGTTATCTCAGCATGCACATAACATTGACTCGGGTAACCTGCACTCTCTAACCTATGAGCCCCAATAAAATGACCTTTGCTACTACTTTACGCTTCAGCCTATTCGGTGCTGCTATGAGCGCCGCGCTTGGATTAATTGGCTGCTCAAACACGACCGACACTGCTGCAACGACAGATACAAGTGCCGCCGCAGATTCTGACAAGCCTGCCAAGACATTAGCCATCACTCAAATCGTCGAACATCCTTCGTTAGATGCGATGCGTCGCGGCATTATTGATGAGTTGGCAGATAATGGCTATGTTGAAGGCCAAAATCTAACCATTAATTTTCAAAGTGCTCAAGGCAATACAGCGACAGCAGGTCAGATTGCGAAGCAGTTTGCAGGAGACAATCCAGATGCCATCGTGGCAATCTCGACGCCATCAGCTCAGTCTATCGTTGCGTCAACTAAGACGATTCCGGTTATTTATACGGCTATTTCAGACCCTGTCGCGGCAAAGCTCATTAATGAGAACAATACGCCTATCCAATCTAATGTGACAGGACTGTCTAGTGAGCTACCTATCGAGCCGCAACTGGACAATATTCAAAAAATTGCGCCTAATGCAAAAACCATTGGCTATGTTTATAGTCCAGGTGAGGTCAATTCGGTGGTGGTACTCAATCAACTAAAAAAAGCTGCGCCTGCGCGTGGGCTTAAGATATTAGACGTAACCGCCAATCGCCCAACGGATGTGGCGATGGCGACTCGTAGCCTTGCTGGTCGTGTTGATGTGATTTATACCTCACTAGATAATAATGTGGTATCCGCCTTTGAAGCGATGGCAGGTGCTGCCAATGAGCTTGATATTCCTGTCATTGCCTCAGACGAGTTCAGTGTGCGACGTGGTGCAACTGCGGCACTTGGTGTCAATGATTATGACTTTGGTCGTACCACAGGCAAAATGGGTGTTCGTGTTTTAAATGGCGAAGCAGTTAGTAGCGTTAAGCCTGAAGTGATGAATACTTTAACCTTATATGCAAGCCCGAAACATGCGGCTGAGCAAGGCTTCAGCCTGACTGATGAGCTGCTAAAAAATGCCATTAATATCGACAAACAAGCGCAGAGTGCGGATAAATAATACGGATAAATAATACGGATAAATAATACGGATAAATAGTTTTGACAAGTAGCACTGAAAAATAACATTTAGCCTTCTATATAGATGGCTCGCTTTACCCTTTATCCATCTATACCTTTTATCTATAAATTAAATAATGTACGGACACATTATTATTTTCAGGAGTGAGACCCATGTTGTATCAAAATCGTTTTGGTCATTTTAACTTTAGTAAAGCACTATTATTAGGTGGCGTTTGTACTGCCATCTTGACTGGCTGTAATCAATCAGCACAAGATACCAGCACCACTGATACAGCTGCGACTGGCGATGCAGCCACGGCTATGAAGACTGTCGCAATCACAGCTATCGTCGAACATCCAGCGCTTGATGACGTCCGTAAGGGCGTTATCGACGAGCTTAATGAAGCAGGCTTTAAGGATGGTGAAAATTTAAAGGTTAATTTCCAAAGCGCACAGGGTAACACTGCCACTGCTGGACAGATTGCTAAGCAATTCGTCGCAGACAATTCAGACGTTATCGTTGCGATTGGTACTCCATCAGCGCAGTCAGTAGCTGCTGCTACTAGCAGTATCCCTTTAGTATTCTCAGCAGTCACTGACCCAGTTGCCGCCAAACTAGTGACCAAACTAGATGGCTCTGGCACCAATGTCACTGGCGGCTCTGATGCCCTGCCTTATGAGCCACAAATTGAATTGATGCGTCAAATCATCCCGAGCCTGAAGAATGTCGGCTATGTTTATAGCCCAGGCGAAGTCAACTCAACGATTATCTTGAAAAACTTAAAAGAAAAACTGACACCACTAGGTATCAATGTACTCGAAGCGCCTGCCCAGCGTAGTACTGATATTGCGATGGCAGCACGTAGCCTCGAAGGTAAGGTCGATATGATCTATACCTCAACCGATAATAACGTCGTATCGGCTTACGAATCACTATATCAAGTCGCTAAAGAGAGCAAAATCCCACTGATTGCGTCTGACACTAGCTCAGTTGAGCGTGGTGCCGTTGCTGCATTGGGCGTGAATTACTACGAGCTTGGTCGCGAAACAGGCAAAATCGTGGTACGTATTTTAAATGGTGAAAAAGCAGGCGCTATTCCTGTCTACACCCCGCAAATGTTGGATCTATACGTTAGTCCAAAGCATGCCAAAGAAGAAGGCATTACTTTGTCACAAGCGGTTATCGATAAAGCAAAAGAAGTGGTAGAATAACGCACTTTTATAGCTAGCTCATTACAGCTATCATAAGGTAGATATCGAGTTTGATGGATTTGGTGTCAGCCGTCATCTACCTTTATGCGATGAGGCTAAATGTTTAACATCAGAAACCCAGCTATGAATCAGTAGGCTGGGCTTCTTATTTAAACCACATTGATTAAATATAAAGTATTTGCGTCATTTCTAAATTTGCCCTTTTTTTAATCAAAGCTTTGAACCTAGGTAGCTTATGATAGCTGTTGATCGTGACATGTTTTGGTTTACCCTAACCGCAGATTGTTTAATCTGTTAAATTCACCGCTTAGTCGTTTAGCTAAAATTGACGTATAGATGAGACAGCGCTGATCTATATCACGCACTCATTCTATGAATCGATATTAGAACGTTAGTTGCTAAACGCTTGGTTATGACTTACTGATCTCTTATGTCTTTAATTGCTTTTTTTGGTGCACTTGAAAGCGGTCTGATTTATGGCCTAGTAGCACTTGGTGTGCTGATCTCATTTCGCACCCTCGACTTCCCCGACTTGACCGCTGACGGTAGTTTTCCACTAGGTGGCGCTGTCGCTGGTATTTCTATCATCGCTGGTGTCAACCCATGGCTTGCCTGTGCTTTTGGTATGTTGGCAGGTTCAGTCGCTGGTATTGTTACGGCATGGCTACACGTCAAACTTGGCATCCTGCAACTACTTGCCAGTATCTTGGTGATGGTCGCACTATATTCTATCAATTTACGGATTATGGGTGCGCCGAACTTGCCATTATTGGGTGAAACCACGGTCTTTAGCACCTTGGTCACTGATGGCAACGGTTATTGGATGCGCTGTCTAATTATTGGTGTCGTGGTGATAGCTGCCATGTTATTTTTAAACTGGTTCTATAGTACCGAAACGGGTCTTTCGATGCGGGCGACGGGTTCCAACCTCCGCATGGCACAGGCGCAAGGCATCAATACCTCATGGATGACCATCATTGGTATGGCGATTTCTAATGGTTTGATTGCTCTAGCAGGTGCATTGTTTGTGCAGACTCAAGGTGGCGCAGATATCTCGATCGGTATTGGTACCATTGTCATCGGTTTGGCAGCGGTCATCATCGGTGAAACCATCATTCCTGCCAAGCGAATTTGGCTGATTACCTTTGCCGTGGTCGTCGGTGCGGTGCTGTACAAGCTATTTATTCAGGTGGCGCTATCGAGCGATACGCTCCGTAGTATTGGTTTTGGTCCGCAAGATTTAAACTTGATTACAGCGCTACTCGTCGTATTTGCCTTGGTATTGCCAAAAGCTAAAAATAAATTTTTAAGTCGTAAAGTTCGGGCTTAATGTCAATGTGCAACCATAAGGAATAATTATTATGATGCAAGCTACAGATTTGCGGTTGACCTTTAATCCTGGAACGCCCATTGAAAACCCTGCCCTACGCGGTATCAATCTCAACATCGCTGATGGTGAATTTGTCACTGTCATCGGTACCAATGGCGCGGGTAAATCAACCTTTTTAAATGCGGTCAGTGGTACCACGCGCGTCGATAGCGGTTCAATCTTATTAAATGGTATCGATGTCACCAAAAAGACCGCGCACCAACGCGCCCATTGGGTGGCTCGTGTCTTCCAAGACCCGATGGCGGGGACTTGTGAAGCATTAACCATCGAAGAAAACATGGCGCTGGCTTATAAGCGCGGCGGCAAACGTGGTTTGAGCTTTGCACTCAACCAAAATAACCGTGATTTATTTCGCGAAAAATTATCAGTATTAAAATTGGGGCTAGAAAATCGTCTGACCGACCGTATGGGTCTGTTATCCGGTGGTCAACGTCAAGCTGTTAGCCTATTGATGGCTTCATTGCAACCTTCCAAAATTTTATTGCTTGATGAGCATACTGCTGCCCTCGACCCTAAGACTGCTGCTTTCGTTTTAGAATTGACCGATAAAATTGTAACGGACAATCAGCTTACAACGATGATGGTTACCCACTCGATGCAGCAGGCATTGGCGCATGGCACCAGAACAGTGATGTTACATCAAGGACAAGTGGTATTAGATGTGGCTGGCGATAAACGTCAAGGCATGACTGTACATGACTTACTTGATATGTTTGAGCAAACTCGCGGCGAAAAAGTCGAAGATGATAGCTTGATATTGAGTTAAATAACTTAGCAAAATTCTTCAACTCTTGAAAAAATAGAACGTCTGTTTAATATCAGGCGTTTTTTTATGACTGCTTTAATTGATACGACTGTCTTAATTTTTAAGCATCAAGCAATACTAACTTTTGAATCAACTCACTGACATGTTGTGACTGCATTTTTTTCATCACTTGTGAGCGATGCACCTCTACCGTGCGGACCGATATATCTAAATGGTTGGCGATATTTTTATTCAGATTGCCTTGCAGTAACTCATTGGCGACCTGCTTTTCTTTATCGGTCAGCTGCGCATAAAGATTTTTAATATCATAAAGCGTGGCGCGTTTTAGAGTGAGGTCTTGCGCACGCGCAAGCGCTTCTTGTAGCCGGCGGCTATTAATCGGTTTTTCCAGATAGTCAGCCGCACCTTGCTTCAGCATATTGACAGCATCAGCAATCTCGCCATTTCCCGTTAGCGCTATCAATGCCATAGGGCTGTCCTGTTGACTAAGGTGCACTTGTAGCGCTTGACCACTCATCTCTGGCATCATCAAATCACTCACAATCACTGCTGGACGATAGATATTGACTTGCTGTAAAAATATCAGAGCACTTGCCCACACTTGGGTCGATAGCCCTAAGCTGCTAATCAAAAAATCACAGGACATGCGCACACTTTCTTCGTCGTCAATGATATGAATGATAAGCGATTCTGGCGTAATGCCTGATAAATCGTCAGACAGATGACTGCTTTCATCTTGCCAGCACGTAGGCTCATTTGAGAGTTGATTAGACGTCATATGTGACCTTATGGCTAAATACATTATTGATATTCATTAGAGTTTTTCGTCATTATTCGCTAAAGATAATGACAGATAAAAAGATATTTGTGCGCCCACCGTGTTTGACAGCTGATAGTTAGCATTGGTTTGTAGCAGTTGGATTTTACCGTTTAAGCTACGTTTAAAGCGGTGCTGCTCGCTGCTCATTACTTGGTAAACTTGCTCAATTTCATGCTCGACATCAATATTGTTTAGCTGCATCATACCGCCCAGCGACTTGCATAAGCGCTGACATATCATCAGTCCTAATCCTAGACCGTGTTTTCGTAGACTGGGTAGCATATTGACTGGGTAGGCTCTCTGGTAGGTGCTGCCTATTCAGCTGAGTTTGATCAAAGCCGCCAGCGTCATCGCTTAGATGCAATACCAACCATTGCTTATTATTATACCTCTCTGCCTGACAGCGTAGCATGATATTGGTCGCCCCTTGCTGTGCAGCATTGGTCATGCTATTTATCAGTAACTGATCTAATAATAAATTTGGCAAGGTTAAATGCTGATAATCACTTGCCAGCCAAAAATTGACACCTACTGCTTGCTCACCCAATAATAAGATGCACTGTTGATAGATAGCTGCGATATCGACACGAGTTTCATTCGCTTGCGACCGTCCAGCCCAGCGGCGGATATTAGTCACCACAGCAGCGACGCGTTCTGTTTCATTGACAATCTGCTGTAGAGCATTCTCTGTTGCCGCATTGTCAAGTGGCGTTATGTCGATAGCATTTTTAGACAACCTTGCATGTTGACTGCGTATCAATAATCCTTGCGCATAATTTTGAATGGTTGCCAGCGGCTGATTGATTTCATGAGCGATAGCACCGCTCATCTCACCGATGACCGCAAAGCGCTCTGATTGGTGTAACTGCTGATCATAATCACGGATTAGTCTATTTTGCCGCACTATCTTTTTTTGCCGCCGCCATGCCAGCCAGCTCATCCAAGCATAATTTACTGTCGATATCAGGACAACCAAAATAATCACAGCCATCCATAATCGATGCGCCTTTATCCAGTCGATCATATGCGCGCTCAGCTGCTTTTGGGCGGGATGGCGATTCATCTCATAAAGGATGCGCTCAGCATCGCTACTTGATTCTGCTGGTAACCAGCGCTGCTCTAATTGACGCTTGCCAAATAGATGTTGATTGATCTGGCGCACCAAAGCATCTGGCGCTTGCTCGGTCGCTGCCAGTGTCCAATTTGGATATATTTCGTTGAAGAGTGGCAGCTGGATACAGTGGCGAGATGAATGAGACGGTATTGCTTGTCATTGATTTGACCGCGCCTTGCCATATCCTCCATCAAACAAAGCGGCGTAATGGCAGCGTCTACTTTGCCACTAGCCAAGGCATGCAAAGTGCGCTCTATCGGATAACCGACAAACTGTGTTTGATAGTGATTTGGCGTAATACCATTTTTCTGTAATAAATGTGCGCCCAATAAATAACCGCCAAATGCGTCAGTGTCGACGGCAGCAATATGACGTTGCTCCAAATCCTGCAAACGATAAATATCACTGTCGGCAGCGACCCATAAAGCACTGGCGACCTCTTCCATCGCACTCGGCTGTTTTAATGGCGTATATTCATTTAGCTTATTAAATTCATTGGCGAGGGTGACTGTCGTCGATAGCTGATTTTGCGATTGTTGCCCATTAATACCCTCAGCATCAAATCCTTGATTGCTAAAAATTTTATCACGAGAACTTTTATCACGAGCGTTTTGCGCATTGCTATTTAATTGAGCCGTCTCTGTTTGTAAGGTAGCCAGCCAGCGCCATCTGATAGTATTCATTTTTATAAACTGCACTTGCGGGCCAAGCACTAGCGCAAACTGCTGTGCTTCTATTTGCTGTTGCCAATTTTCCAGCGCCAAAGGTACCAATATCACGGTGTCATCTGATAACTGATCATTAAGCTCGTCAAGCCACGGCTGCCAGCGATTTTGTGCGGCTGTCTCGCCTTGCGGTGCCAGCACACCCAAATAGTAAGTCTGGGCGGTGGCATTAGATAGCGGCAACCAAGCAGCCCATGCTACCACGGTAATAAAACAAGCCTTTAAGATAGTCCAAATTTTAGACTTTTTATGCATACACCTAGCCTTATATTTGACCTACCAAACGTACATTATAATTAAAAACCTTAATCATAATGTGGTTTTCCACAATATCACAATATTACCCGCTACCCTATACTAGATGACAGTCGTGTAACTTTTAATTCGCTGAGCTTAAGTCACAAATATTCGATTTCAATTTTGATTTCAATAAGAATGATTAATACACCTCATGAAATATGGGTGATGAATTATAAGCTTGGTAAAAATATCTTATGGAGGGCGGGCTTATGAAAAAATGGCCACTGATTATAATAATAGCAGCCATCATCGGGCTGGTGGTTGCCTTTATTATTGGGAAATTACTGCCAAATATGCGCACCAGCAGTAACGATATCGAGGTCAATATCACTGATCCTGCTCTCATCAAGCAGGGCGAATATATCGCTCGCACTGCTGACTGTATTGCGTGTCATACCACGCTCGATGGCGAGACTTATGCAGGCGGTCTGCCTATGCTAACGCCACTTGGGGCAATTTACTCGACCAATATCACACCCGATCAAGAAACTGGCATCGGCAACTACAGTTTCGCCGACTTTAAAAATGCCGTTAAGCATGGGGTACGCAGTGATAATAAAGCCTTATATCCTGCTATGCCGTATCCCTCTTACCAGCTCATGCCAGAAGAAGACTTAGCCGCGATGTACGCCTTCTTTATGTCCGATGTCACAGCCGTCAAGCAAGCCAATCTAAAAAGCGAGCTACCTCCGATAGCAAACTGGCGCTGGCCCTTGGCATACTGGCAGGTCTTATTTGATCGCAAGCGTGACTTTGTCCCTGAGACAGACGACGCACTATTGACTCGTGGTCAATACTTAGTCGAAGGTCCTGGGCACTGCGGCTCTTGTCATACTGGGCGCGGTATTGGCTTTCAAGAAATCGCTCTAAGTAATGCAGATTCTAACAAGTATTTGAGCGGTGCCATCATCGATGGTTGGCGCGCCAAAAGTATCCGCGGTGAGCATCGCGGACTTGGCACTTGGACGGTTGCAGAATTAAATGACTTCTTCAAAACTGGTCGTACTGATACCACTGCTGCCTTTGGTGCCATGGCCGAAGTGGTTGAGCATAGCACCCAGTATATGACCGACTACGACATCAACGCCATGTCATCTTATCTAAAAACATTAACGCCAGCACCAAACAAAGAAGCCACACTGCCTGCGAAAAAAGACATCACTACGCAAAAATTACTAGATGGTGACTATGATTCGCGCGGTTCGATTTTGTACGCCGAATATTGCCAAATTTGTCACCGTGTCGATGGTAAAGGAGTCGCGCGTATTTTCCCAGCGCTTGATGGCAATAGTGCGGTTTATTCTAACAATGCCGATTCGGTCTTACAGATTACCTTGAGCGGTGGTCGTATGCCTGAAACTCCACATGACCGTATGGCATTTACTATGCCTGAATTCAGCAATCTTAGCGATGCAGATGTGGCAGAAGTGGTCAATTATGTCCGCAATAGCTGGACCAACCAAGCGCCTGAAATCGATGTCAATGACGTGGTAAAAATGCGGGCTTTCCTCGCCAAAAAACCAAAAACCAGTACGGATATTGCTCCAGACTTAAGTATTGACGCGCAAACAAAAGGAGCAAAATAATGAAAAAATCTCTACTCAACTTGCCTACTATTGCTCGCGTTATCTCTCAAAAAATGACCATAGGCAACTTAACCACCGCTATCCTTACTGCTTCAGCGCTTAGTATCGCCGCTATCAGTAGTGGTTGCTCGCAGCCCGAGCCTATCGAGCAGAATGCACCTGAGTACGGCTTAGTCACCACTGATGATGCCAACGAAGATATCGGCACTTATGTGCTGCCGCAAGATACGGCTATCTTGGATGAACCAAATGCTGATGAGATATTTTATGGTAAACGCTTATTAAACGAAACTAAGCGCTTACTGCCAGAGCATGTGGGCGCGCAAATGAACTGTAACAGCTGCCATATTTCACAAGGTAAAATTCCACTGGGTGATCCGTACATCAATAGTTATAACTTCTATCCGCGCGTGATGCCACGATCTGGTAAGGAAGTTGATTTAACCAAACGTATTAATGGCTGCTTCCAGCGCTCAATGAATGGCAAACCGTTGAAACCTGAATCCCCTGAAATGCTGGCAATGTTGGCTTATATGAAGTGGCTATCGCAAAACACCCCAAAAGAGCAAAAAGTCGATATCCAAAATACGGGTAAAGTGGATGAATCATTAACCCCAGACCCTGTCCGCGGCGAACAAATTTATAAAGCTCAATGTGCAACTTGTCATGGTGATAATGGCGAAGGCATCAAAGACAGTCGCGGCGATATCGTGTTCCCGCCACTGTGGGGCGATGAATCCTTTAATATCGGTGCTGGTATGGCACGTACTTACAAGGCGGCAGCCTTTGTAAAATACAACATGCCCATGGGTATTCAGACCAAAGGCTTATGGGGTCACGGAAATGTGCTGAGCGATCAAGATGCCGTCGATGTGGCGCACTTCTTTACTCATCAGCCGCGCCCTGACTTTGCTGGTAAGGTCAATGATTGGCCAAATGGTAAAAAACCTAAAGACGCGCGTTACTGATATCTTAAGAAGACGGTATTTATAAAGACTTTACTTAAGAGGACTTCACTTAGCAGACATCATTCTATGCTCGCTTGTGAGTGAGCATTGACACGATAAACCTTTAAGAAAATGCATTTTTCTTAAAGGTTTTTTTGTTATCTATCAAACCCGCGAAAGAGGACGCCATCCGACATTAGGGTGGCGGTGAATTTCGCATCATTTTCAATGTTTAAATTACATAATATGCGCCTGAATCCAGTATAATAATTAATTATTGTAATACTTATAACTCACCACGAGCATTTATGAAAATCAACAAAGCGTATAAATTTAGGCTTGAGCCTAATACGGAGCAAGAGGTTATTTTAAATAATCTTGTCGGCTCTGCACGTTTTTTTGGAATCAAATGCTGGCAATCTCATTTGAGATGTTTGCTAAAGATGAGTTTATTAATGCCACCAATCTGGTTAATAAAATTATAGATTTAAAAAGTAATCCTGATTTTAACTTCCTAAAAAGCAGCTCAAACGCTGTGTCTTTACAACAAAAAGTACGCGATCTGGCATCGGCTTGGTCGCGGTTCTTTGATCCTAAAGTACATGCCAGATTAAAAGACAATAAAAAGAAACCTCGCAAACCCAAGTTCTTTAAACTGGCTGACGGCACAGAAATCCAGCTACGCTCGTTGATGCCAAGATTTAAGCGCAAATCCGATGGCTGCGACTCAATTCGCTTGGTTCAGTTTGATAAATATTGCCGTGTTGAAGGTAATCGAGTAAAACTGCCTAATGGCATTGGCCTGGTGAAGTTTAGGAAGTCGCAAGACATCATTGGTACAATTAAAAATGTCACCATCAGCAAGAAATCAGGGCACTGGTACGTGTCTTTTGGTACGGAGCGAGAACTGGATGAGAACCCTCGTCACCCTGCCACAAGCGCCATTGGCTTGGACATGGGTATCAGCAAACTACTCACCACTTCAAACGGTCAGTACATCAAACCGAAAAACAGTTTTAAAACCAATCAACTCAAACTTGCCAAATTGCAACGAGGGTTAGCAAAGAAAGTAAAATTCAGTGAAAACTGGAAAAAGCAAAACCGCAAGATTCAAAAGCTACACAGCCACATTGCTAATATTCGCCATGACTACTTGCATAAAGTCACCACCCGCATCAGCAAAAACCACGCCATGATTGCTTGTGAGGATTTAAAGGTCGCTAATATGTCGAAATCAGCCAGCGGGTCGGTGGAGAACAAAGGTCGTCATGTTAAAGCCAAGTCGGGATTAAACAAATCAATCCTAGATCAAGGCTGGGGCATGATGGTTAATATGCTTGAGTACAAACAGCAATGGCGCGGTGGGTTACTGATCAAGGTAAACCCACACTACACCAGTCAAACCTGTTCTCAATGTCAGCATATTGCTAAAGAGAATAGACAAACTCAGTCTAAATTTGAGTGCGTCAAATGTAGGTATGTTGCGAACGCTGATTTTAATGCGGCTCGTAATATATTAGCGGCAGGACATGCCGTTTTGTCTGCGGAGGGAGGATGCAGTAAGGGTCGCCCGTTGAAACAGAAAACAAGCGACCTTCGTGAGAAAGTCGCCTAAGAGCATCTGCTTTTAGAATCCCCCACTTGAGCTTGGCGAAAGTGGTGGGAGTATGTCAAAGTTAATGCTTCTACAAACTTCTCGCTCGTCACTATATAGTTGCTGTATATCAAAGTTCGCTACCGCCATTTACTATGAGGTCTGTCATGCGCAAAATTCCTGTCTACTCCCACCCTGCTGCCGGTTGGCCTGCGCTGATTTCCTCTACTCGTAAGCTGATGGATTATCAGACTTTTTTACGGGGTAGCGTAAGTGTGCTAAAAAGCAACCAACCTAAAGGCGGATTCGACTGTCCGGGCTGCGCTTGGCCTGACCACAAATCACATAAAGCCATCGACGTCTGTGAAAATGGTATCAAAGTCATTGCTAGTGAGACCATGACAAAAAAAGCCGATGCGCAGTTTTTTGCGCGACATAGCGTCACTGAATTACAAGGCTGGTCGGGCTATGAGCTTGAGCATAGTGGTCGTTTATCAGAGCCTGTATATTATGATGCCGCGCAAGACCGCTACTTACCAATCTCTTGGGAAGCTGCTTATCAATGTATCGCTGAGCAGTTAGGACAGCTTGATTCGCCAGATGAGGCGCTATTTTATACCTCAGGCCGTGTGACCAACGAGCCCGCCTTTATGTATCAGCTGTTTGTGCGCTGTTTTGGCACCAATAATTTACCAGATTGCTCCAATATGTGTCACGAACCAACGTCGGTAATGCTCGGTAGACAGTTGGGTATTGGCAAAGCGACCGTGAAATTGGAAGACTTTGAGCAAGCCAAACTGATATTGATGTTTGGACAAAATCCTGCGACCAATCATCCACGCATGCTTGAAATGCTTGCTCATGCTCACGAGCAAGGCTGTCGAATCCTCTCAATCAACCCTATGCGCGAACAAGGCTTACGTAAATTTAGAAATCCGCAAAAGCCCACGCATATGGCAGCTGGTCAAAGTGATGAGATGGTCGATGAGGTCATTCAAATTCAGATCGGCGGCGATGCAGCACTCTTGACCGGTATCGCTAAGTGGCTGACTAAAAACAATAAAATCGATCAAAGCTTTATCGATGAGCATACGTCAGGATATGAGGCACTCGACGCATGGCTCCGCCAACAATCATGGCCGGATGTGGAACGTGGGTCTGGTATCAGTAAAGAGGAAATCATTAATATAGCAAAACTGGTAGCGGCGAGTCCTGCGACCATTTGCACGTGGGGTATGGGCATCACTCAGCACGTCCAAGGCGATGATAATGTAGCGATGATTACCAACCTATTATTATTGATGGGGATGATTGGTATTGATGGCGCAGGCGCGTCTCCCGTTCGTGGTCACTCTAACGTACAGGGCGACCGTACCATGGGCATCCATGAGCGCCCTGCACAAAAGCTACTAGACAGCCTTGAGCGTGTGTTTGAACGTCCGATGCCGCAAGAAAATGGCTTTGATGTGGTCTCTGGTGCGAAAGCATTGATTACCGGTAAGCTAAAAGTATTTATGAGTATGGGCGGTAATTATGCCGTGGCAGCACCTGATACTAGTGCGATTCAACAAGCTTTAACCACCACTCAGCTCAATATTTTTGTCGGTACTAAACTTAATGAAACTATGCTGTATCCGGGCGCGAATAATCTTATTCTGCCTTGCTTAGGTCGTACCGAACGTATTATTACTGCCAAAGGTGAGCAATTTGCCACTATCGAAGATTCCATGTGTCAGATTGTACCCACTCGAGGCAACCTGAAACCTGTCAGCGATACGTTGAAGTCTGAAGCACAAATTGTGGCAGATATCGCCACTCATGTGCTTGGTGCTGATTCGTCCATTCCTTGGCAAGCAATGAGTGAAGACTTTGACATCGTTCGTGATTATATCGCCCAAGCGATTGACGGTTTTGAAGACTTTAATCAGCGTATTCGCGAAACCGAGCGTGGCTTTCATTTGTACCATTCTGCGCGGCATCGTGTGTGGAATACTGACAGTGGCAAAGCGCAATTTGAAGTACCACAATACCCTATCACCTACGTCGCAGCACAAATGGCAGAGACCTCTTTAGCCTTTCACCATGACAAAAAACCCAATGATAATACTAATAGTGCGCCAAACAATGAACAAAAAATTTGGCAATTGACCAGTGTCCGTAGCCATGACCAATTTAATACCATGATTTTCGGATTTGAAGATCGCTATCGCCAAACCACTCGCCGTGATGTGTTGTTTATGCACCCAGATGAAATGACTCGTTTGGGTTGGCAAGCAGGTGACCGAGTAATGGTATCTCGCCATGCCAGCTCAAATGGTTCAAATAACACAGACGGTACCGCTCAGCCACGCACGCTAGGGCCGTTAGTATTGACTGAGATGGATATCGCCGCTAACGCTGTCGCAACTTATTATCCTGAATGTAATGATTTATTTGATTTAGACACGCATGCACCAGACTCTCACATACCAGCGTATAAATCGACGACCGTTGTTTTGCAACGCGTTGAGGCAAATGCTGTTACGACCGATCATGCATAGTCAGCAACGGGCGAATCATTGAATGATGCATATATTTAAAGGAGATGATAATTTTGGTAATGACCATACGATATAACGAGGTATTATGATTGCCCAAAGTGATACTGAAACTGACGCAAATATAGCGATAATTTTTCGGTAAACACCCTAACAGATAAGACGTCAGAAACTATAGAGTCATCTGCAACGCCGCTTGCACGTAATCATTGGGCGCAAAAGCATCATTATCCGACAGATAAGTATAACTCTAACAACATTATTGAGACCCGTGTTGCTAAGACTAATATTGCACAGACCCATATGCAGCAAATCAGTATCGACTGCCAATCAGCGAGCTTAGCAGTGGAAGCTGCGGTTGCTATCGTTATCAATGGTATTCACTATGCGGTACTGATGGCAAGCCCTCACCAGCTAGAGTATTTAGCCGTCGGCTTTTTGTCTAGCGAAGGCTTAATTCAGCATAGTCATGAGCTGCTTGATTGGGAAGTTACCCAACTGAATGATATTGCAGATTATCAAAATCTCACGCAAGATTCATTTATAAAGGAACGATTTATAAGAGATGCTACGGATGAAATTTTTGAATCTGCAGCATTTGAACAAAGCTTATCGTCACTGCAAGATTATGACATTTATGTGGTGGAGCTAGTACTAAACCAGCGTTGCCATCAGCGTATCCAAGCGCAAAAACGTCAGCTAGCAGGGCGTACAGGTTGTGGTATATGCGGCATCACAGGGCTAACACAAGCACTGCCTGACTTGAGTATCTATCGTCAAAACAGACAAAAGGCAGATACACCAAGTCTTGACTGTCTATTAGCAATACGCCAGCAAGTCGATGCGATGCAGCATACTCACCAATTGACTGGTGCCGTACACGCCGCTGCGACGATGTATAATCAGCAGCTATACCTATTCGAAGATGTAGGACGCCATAATGCGCTTGATAAGCTGATCGGTTGGCAACTGCGCAATAAAATAGAGATTAGCTGCGTCCTTATGACCTCGCGCCTATCGATTGAACTGATACAAAAATCGATTCGTGGGCGCATCCCTTGGCTAGTCGGTATGTCTGCACCTACCAGTACCGCAGTGCGTGTCGCTGAGCGTTATGGCTTAGGATTAGCGGGTTTTTTGCGTGATAACAGAGTCACTTACTATCAAATTATTCAGACCTATAAAGTTTTATGCTCGACTCTCTCATTAAGCGCACTTATTCATAAACTCTCATTTGCAGCGCTTTAATGACAGACATATAACGCTGATTTTTCGATAATAAACGGTCTCCTTTTTAGCTCAAACAAGACCTTTTTAAAACACTATCTATTCCCTATCTCGTTTTATCAAACACACAACGAAATAATAAGATATTATTTCGTTGTGTGTTTGATAATTATGATGTTTTTTGACGAACCATTCCTAATTTTAAGCTTGATAATAGCTTAATTTGACCTCTTAATACTTTGAATAGCCATTAATTTATGGTCAAATAAGGAGAATTGAGTAGATTTCGCATTTAGCTAAAAAATAACTTGTAATTTAAATTATTTTGCTAAATAGGCGTCCTTGATTGGCTGGGTGGCAGAGTGGTCATGCAGCGGACTGCAACTCCGTTAACGCCGGTTCGATTCCGACCTCCCCTCCAATTATTTAGGTTAAAATTTTATTCATATTATATTAATTTAGCTTGCTTTATTAATATAAATGCTTATAATAGCGACCACTATCTAACAAGTAGAAAGCTTACTTTTAGATAATACAAGTTTTGCCCGGGTGGTGAAATTGGTAGACACAAGGGATTTAAAATCCCTCGCTAGTAATAGCGTGCCGGTTCAAGTCCGGCTCCGGGTACCATTATATTAAAAGGCTTCCAAGCAATTGGAAGCCTTTTTCTTATTGTGCATTTTCTCTTATTAAACTAATTTTTTTCCACTATTTAGACAATTTACTAGTAATGAACTGCTAGCTTTACTGTTAACGTCCTTCTCACGTTTAGGGTAATAAGCTATATCAATTGTTATAATCAATAGTTAGCCACATCCTATTATCCCATTCTGAAAAGGCAAACCTTGTGTCGTAATAAAAATAGATAGAACGATCCTAACATGATAAAAAAAGCAGCCACTTTCATAGTACTTAACGGCCTATTGGTGACACTAGCCAGCGCAAGCATTAATTTGGAATCCGTGAGCATAAATAAACACAGTGCCTGCATAAAGATAGCCTTTAATAATTGCTCATAGATTAAAGGACCGCGAGTTTGTTCACAAACAGCAGAATCGATATATCTACGATGATCATAGTGAAAAAGGCATGTTTAACAGAGCTATTTAAATACGCATTTCCATTGTGTCGTTGGTAACTTTGAGTCGCCTGGCTCTTTTCCTTTTTATATAACTCGTGGTAGGTTGAATAGTCATCGGGTTGGTTGCGTTAAAATACCAAATGGTTTCCCACCTTCCTTTAGTCATGTCTGGCATGATGTCTTCTGCTTGAAAATGTTGCAACTCCTGACTGGCAGGTGACCACCAATATCCTGTCTGCGGACAAGGCTGATTTGCCTCACAACGTGAAGATTCCAGTACTACACTACTGCCACCACCATCTCCGATACGCTCAACGAGCATCCAAGTAACAGGAGCTCTACCGACAGCGGTGTCGTATCAGGGTCATAACCGACATTAGCTTCATTTGCTAACATGCCATCCAATAGCACTTGAGCACTGGCATCTGCTCGATTTGGTACATAAATGCCAGCGACAGGGACGACTTCATCTACCTTAACGCTATATTGTTGGTTGAGACTATAGATAGGCCATGATTCAGGCGCATTGAGCGCTCCTCTTGATTCAATGCTATAATTTTCTATTAAGTCGTATAAACACCAACCAAAATAACTGGTTATTCCCATGTTAAAAGCGCATAAGCTTGCCTCTCTTTCCCATTTTTCATAATCAAGTTGTTGCTGCTCAGGCATCCAATCGATATCATAATCCATACTGATAGCCCGAAAATCACTCTCAACATTACCGCCATATCTTATTGCCGCTAGATCCCCTTTTAACAGCTCTTGATAACCAACATTTAAGCTGTCTAGAGTATCACGCAGGTTTGGCAATACCCGTTCGCCCCAGACGATATCAGGCTGTCTATTGATAGGACGTGTACGGTAATCAAACGGTAAATCATTGACAAACAGCTCAAGCGCCTGCTCAGCAGCGTCTAGCATATTCGCAAAAGCATCGCGCATCTCTTTAAAATAAGCGGGTGAGCTGTAGCGTTCTAATAAGTAAATCTCTTGCGGTCTGATGATGTAGTTGTTCATTTTTAGCGGTTCTCATACTGCTTAATAGAGGTTGGCTGATAAGTTTTTATCTAAGCAATCACCAGCATCACATACAGTATCGAGCTAATAAACCATGTCGCATTCACAGCAATACCTGAATACCATTTCCGCTTAACGGTTTGATTTTGGTTTGCAAAAGCTGCTTGGCGCTCTGCTGTGACAGGCAAGATGTTATATGGGTTGTTTTGACCATCCCACATAAGCCGACGCTGAACTTCCGGATGTAGTGCAGGATTAGCGCTCGACTGGTATATATTACCCTCGGCTAAATCTAAGTAGCTAACCGTACAAGCGCGCAACCAACCCATAAAAGTCACCTCGTGGCGTAGTCCTGTTAAGCCTTTGTTTTTCTTCTCTTGAGCAATATCAGCACAGGCAAAGAGTGAGGTACTGATGTCTGTCGGACAGGCATGAGCATATCGTGGGTCAAGCGGTAACTCGTCAGCGGGACGTTCCATATAGGTACGGATAAACGTACATTGGTCATAAGGGTTAAGCTGCATGTCTTCAAAGTTAATAGATAAGCTTGGTTCTCCTGTTGATTCATCGATGACATGCAGATTCAGTACTTCATACACCAAACCTTCATTACGCCTTATGGAGGCTGTGATATCTTTATAATTAATCAGATGAAAGATAGGGGCTTGCTTACCGTTATGTTCGTAGTAAGCAATCTGCTGGGTATTTTTTAGTAGTAGAATTTTATGGTATCGAGATTGCTTTCTTTTTAGTTGCTTTAGAGTTAAATATGGTGAAAAGCCAAGCATGTTAGGAATATTATAAGCATAATAATTGGAAATAAAACTATTAGCTCAAACTCTTCAATAAAAAATATTTAAGAACTACATATAAAAATAAAAATAAAAACTGTCCAAACAACCATGCACCACAATATGACGCTAAAAGCCATACATTTTGAATAGAGTTAATGATAGGATGAAATAGCAGATAGTCTGGATTCACATCATGAATAAGTGTACTTATTCTATCAATACTGGCTTTTTTTCTTGGAAATTACCAATCTCTCCTTCATAAGGGCGACTGAGTATTTTACCGACAGGAGGTATAGGAGGAACAGGTAAGATCATAGTTATACAATGTAGTTAGCAACTAGCTATTATAAGCCACCACTGCCCATACAAATAAGCCAACGTTGATGAGTATGATACATACCCATCTGACATTAACCTCCCAATTCTACCTTCAAACGCTAGTTTGGCTTCATAAGTTATGGGCTGTATTGGATACGGGTTATCTTGACCGTCCCATGTGAGTAGCTTTTGCACGTCGGGATGCAAGATGGCGCGTTTGGTACATTGGTAATGATTAGCCTGAAATAGATTACCTAAGGCTATTATGAGCCTATTATGACCATGATTTGACCACCGCCAAATGATCACTAGGCAGTATGCTGTTTTTACGATAGATAATATCAGCAAGCAAACAGTGATTTACTAGTGTCAGCTGGGTAAGCTTCGCAGAAACTCAGGATTTATCGGTAAGTCATCGGCTTCATTTTCCATAGGTACGGATAAATGCCCATTGTACACGCGGGGACTCTATATCTTCTAGCTTTATGATGGGTGATATCGCCTGTCTCAGGATCAGCGACATACAGATTAAGCGGTGTGTAGGCTCGATTATAGGGTCTTGATGTAAGTCTGGATGCACATCTTATAGTCGACTATCTTAAGCGCATAAGGCTGTCTAAAATTCCATAATGGACGGTAATAATAGCTATTTCTGTTCTTTTTTTAAAAAGTAGTACTGGGTACGAATGAAGCGCTGATGAGTTGATAGAGAAATAAAATTAGTGGCGTACCAAATACAACAATCCATAAGAAGCTGAATACTAATCAAAATACTAAATTCACCATCTATAAAGACAACCTCTCCAATATCTTGAAGAAAATAATTACCTAACCAAAATGAAGAAAAATAAACCCAGCCAACAGCAAAATAAAACACCCAGAAGTATGCGGGTAGGAAGGTTAAGTAATCAGGATTAACATCATGAATTTCTTGTTAAGTTCAATCTCTTCAGTGCTCTTTAATAAGCTTTTGTCTATACTGGCGGTATAAGGACGGTCAATAGGATTGTGAAGCTTACTAAGGTGGGTAGCGAAATCATCGCGTAGGCATGTTATTATCCCTAATTACTTTTATCTAAGCAATCACATACAGTAATAAAAAGGTAGCCAATGATTTATTAAGACAACCACCCCAAACCAATCACATACCAGAGTTTATCGACCATGCTCGGATAGTCACCATGTGGTCTTGCCGCGCCTATCATGTCTATAATAAATGCACCGATAAACAGCATGATAATAGTAGCAATAACCTACACTGTAAACAATGGTCTTCCAAATAGGCGGTTATTCTGTTCAAGGTTGCCCTCTGGTAAATGTTTGTTTAAATCATAAGGGTCATTGGGATCAATCTGACATTCCGCTTCAATAGCTTTGCTAAACTGATGGCGGTAGCTGGTCAGCATTGAGATCACACGGCCAACATAACGCAGAGCTAATAAAGGTAGAATAACTATTGTCACTGGGTAAACCTAAAAGTTCGTTCAGGGTACTCCATGTTTTCGTGAGAGTAATGTACTACGTTCAATATCAAACGCTTAAATGACATCAGCGGGGTTTCACGTTTCTTATGTATGGGATAGATGTAACGTATGGCCTCTTTGACTTCTTTTAGTTGCTGATCGTCACCTTCCATATAACGACGGATAAACTCAAAATAACTGATTAAACTTTTATCAAAGACATTGTTTTGAAAGGCAAGTGCAAACATACCCGTAATGGTTTCGCCGTTTTTATCAAAGGTCACGGCTCTGATGTCTCTATCTTCATTGATATAGGCAATAAAAAAAGTTAAGTCATCCCAGTTATATACTTCTACTTTACGATTGTATTGACGGACATAGACCTTACGGGTTTTACGATTAAAACGGATGGGATAATGCCATGTGGTAAATAGTTCGGTTGAGAGCACATTGATTAATGGAGCGAAGAATAGAATCATAGAAAAAGCGAGAATAAGACCAATACTAAGAAATACGATGTCAAAATCTATTGTGGATTTTACAATCAGATAGAGGATACCATTACTCACAGATAGCCCCACAAACCCTAAACATAATCCCCATCCTACCGCATCACCACGTCGTCTTTCATTGCGCCCTGTAGTCTCAAGATAAGTCGAGTTAAACTGTACCACCGTTTGTTGAGGGTGCAATGGCACATCATAGTTTTTATATTTATCCAAAGGCACTGTCTCATGGATGCCTTTAACGTCTACAAGCTTCTGCCCTACCGCTTGATAACCTGGGGTCAAAAATGGCGGTTTCTTGTCAGTCGAAACCGCCCTTCCATGTCTACAACGAATCCACTCATTTTTAGTTGTCCTTAATGTCGTGGCAGTTTGAGCAGACTCTTATCAAGTACAAACCTCATTCCTGATCATTAATTGTGCTAAGCATCTTAAAAAGATTATGAGTGGCGTTAGCTTTTAAATTATTGTAATTCACAAGAACCAATTCATCCAAGTCCTCTGTCGTTGGCTCACTATCTACATTTATCAAACCTTGTATGCCAACATTAACTGACACATCGCTATGCTCTGATACAAACTTATAAGTTGCTGTAAGCTGTTCTTGACGCTCGTTTCTGGTGATAATAAGTAGCTCACCACCTGAAATTTCTAATATAAGCTCATCACCTTCAACTCTTAAATCGCCAAAGTATCGATCTGTCCCTCCTTCATACTCACTGATCGGAATGTCATCAGGATTGGTTGCAAAGTTTTCAAAATATAGCTTGTTCTGCTCTTCTTCAAGCGCTTCGAGATACTCTAATCTCAACTCTTCTGCGGTCTTGGACGTATTATCAGCATAAGAAGTGTCAGCTGCCATAGCAAGTTGCGACTGACTAACTCCTATCGTAAATAGTAGGGACACACACAGCCACATTTTAAATAAGGTCTTTGGAATTGAATGATTTACCATATGTAAAACTCATTTATTATAAGTTGATTGATAAAATATTGATTAACTTAATCGTCTAACTGATTGGTCTCGTTGAAATACCAGATAGTTTGCCATTCAAGTCGCTTCATCTTTGGCATGATGTCGCCTGCTTTGAAGTGTTTGACATCTTTACTTGATGGTGACCACCAGTAGCCTGTGAATGGACAAGGTTTACCCGACTCACAACGTAAACGTTTTGGCTCGACATTATGGTTACCGCCGCCAGTATCCGCGATACGCTCAACCAACATCCAAGTGACTGGTGCATCACCAACCGCTTGCATGGTTTCAGGATCATAACCGACGTAAGCTTCATTTGCTAACATGCCATCCAATAACACTTGAGCACTGGCATCTGCTCTACTAGGTACATAAATACCTGCGACAGGGACGACTTCATCCTAACTCAACGCTATTTTGGATTAAGACGATAAATAGGCCACGATTCGGGTGGGTTAAGTGGTCCTCGCGATTCAGTAGTATAGCGTTCAATTAAACTACCAATTTTCCAGCCAAAATAACTGGTTATTTCTAAGTTAAAAGCGCGCGTGCTTGCCTCTCTCCGCCATTTTTCATAATCAAGTTGTTGCTGCTCAGGCATCCAATCGATATCATAATCCATACTGATAGCCCGAAAATCACTCTCAACATTACCGCCATATCTTATTGCCGCTAGATCCCCTTTTAACAGCTCTTGATAACCAACATTTAAGCTGTCTAGAGTATCACGCAGGTTTGGCAATACCCGTTCGCCCCAGACGATATCAGGCTGTCTATTGATAGGACGTGTACGGTAATCAAACGGTAAATCATTGACAAACAGCTCAAGCGCCTGCTCAGCAGCTTCTAACATAGTTGCAAAGGCATCGCGCATCTCTTTAAAATAAGCGGGTGAGCTGTAGCGTTCTAATAAATAGATTTCTTGAGGTCTTATTATATAGTTTTCCATTGTTTGCTCACTTATACCAGTTTTGTTTGAGGGTTGGCACGCCAACCATATCTGTATTTTCTAAACCCTTTAGATCACTACCATAGCCCCATCCTGTTTTTCTGCGTGGTTTTACTCTGCTTTTAATTAATTGTGCTGGATCAAGTACAATTTGTTTGCCACCACCCTCTAACACATACATAGCACCGCGTCCATTAGCCGTTTGGATTTGACCTTTACTATTTTCAAGTATTTGACTGGCGGCTTTACCTTCCCAAACTTTCATACCACCTTTAGGAACAATGTAATGGACGACTTCTCCATTACTATTCCAGCTTGCCCATACTGCAAAACGTCTGCGCCAATCTTCTCGTTTTTTAAGTTTCAAATACTCCGAAGCTCGCATCCAACATATACTATTATCATTACTAGTAGGGTCAACAACGCGATATAAACTCGTCCCCTGTTTTAGTTCTACTGCCTTCATATCATGAAATGTGTTAAACTTTTTCCATAATGGTCCTTTACCTTTATCAGAAATATTGGGATAACCTTTAGGTATTTTGGGACATTCTTCTACTTTAGGATATTTAATTCTTCTGGTCACATCTACCCATTTAGGCGAACTGATTTTTATAAGTTGCACCTCACCATCAGTATGGACTTTTCTAAAATTCGCAACGTTTGTCAAGTTGGTTACTGCTTTATAGCCTCCTTCAGCATCTAAACGTATTGCTAGCCGCTCTAAAAAGTCTTGCACAGGCGCTAAAAATTCACCAAGACGTCTGTTAGCACGATTTCGTATGTCTACTACTACTTTAAGTATATCAGCTGCTTTTTTACCTATACCTGAGCTGCCATACTTTTGTACAAATTCAACAGTCTCCTTTAGATAGCCAATATGCTCGTCAAATACTGTTAAAATCTGCGTCTTATTGACTTTAGCTTTTAAACTCCTTAGTTGCTTAGCTGACCACCTGTATACGTTCCCAGAGGCTTCTTTGCGTATTAGCTTTTTTACGGCAGGACGTCCTAAAAACTTATTAAGCTCTTTTATACCTTGCTCAATAGCTGGTTCAACTGCTTTATATATCAGGCTACCTGAAAATTTGCCAGCTTTAGATAAAGGTCTCATCATGAAGCGTCTAATAGGGGCAAGTAGTACTTTAAATATTCCTTTAAATAGCGATCCTAAAACTGGAAACAGACCGATCAAGGTCAAAATTAGACCCACCCATGCCCAAGGATTACTGTCATCTTCATTTATTTTTTTACAGTTAGCGCAGATATCTCGAACATCACAAATCTGGTCTACCAACGGAATCATAGAAACGACAGTACCAGTAACGACTTGAGCAGTAGATGGTTCCGTTGCAAAATCACCTTGTATGACTACCCAAAGCCAATCGGCAATATCATTTGCTGTTTCTTTACCCTTTTGCACAGCGCCATTAACAGGTACCATAAACCATGCAAGCGCATTTGAAAGTTCTTCTTTTTCGGTAAAAAGCTCATAGTTGCACCTTCTATTATTTAATAAAGCTTTTAGCAGCTTCTAAAACTTTAAGAAATGAATCAGGAGTAGCGTCTTCAAAATCTTTTTCTTCATATTCAACACGGTTAGCCTGCTCAGGCACATTTTCATGATGTGCTTCACCTTTTCTATCGAGTCTTCCTTTAATAACTTGTCCGCTATCAAAAAATATCTTGTAGCCAACATCAGGTATACCTTCACCATCAACTCCTAAAAGCTTAAGACCAATCCAATTTTTCATTTCTGCCGACGGCAAGAAGGGTAATTCAGTTTTAACTCCACCCCCACTGCCCCAATCCACCTTACTTGCCTTATAGCCCACCTGACTTGGCGTGATAAACGTCACATTACCACCCGATATCTCAATGCCACTACCTGCGGCTTTCAGCGTTAGCGTATCAGGCGCGATAATCTCAATACTATCTCGGCTATGGAGTCGCAGTACTTGCTCGCTATCTAAACGCATCTCGTTCTGATGTGCTTGTATGGTCACATCGCCATGAGCAGCGGTATGGGTTTGGGCTTTATTACTGTAGTAATGGATATCGCCCGCTACTAGCTGATTCATTTGCGTTTGACTGTGATGATGAGTATTGTCTGTCGCGTGGCTATGCGTGCTTTGGGTACTGGTATGCTGGCTGTGTTGTCCACTTAGCATCGCGAGATGACGCTGAGAGTCGATCAGTAGATTAGGTTGTTGCCATTGTCCTGACTCGCTTAAACTTGAGTCATTGGTATCTTCGCTAAATTGGGCAAAAGGTGTTTGCGCATCTTCTTTACTACTGCTTTGCTTGTTATTGCTGCTGCTTTCTAATCCCACGGGCTGATGGATGTCAGCTAGCTGAGCGTAAGCTTGTTGATGTTGGTCAGCAGTTTGCAGTTTGCTATGACTGTCATGACTCATGTGGCTATTCGATGCACTGTTAATATTGTGGCTACTGATATGAATACCTGTACTGCCTTGCACATTGGCGGCGGCTTGGGTCTCGATGCTGATGCCTTTGCCCCGTGCTTGACCGCGAGTATGGTCGGTATGCTGGTATAGATGACCAATGGTTAGGCTAGACTGGAAGCTGCTGCTATAAACATTAATCTGTGGGCTGTCAGGATGGGCGTCAAACATTAGCTGGTTATAGCCGTTGATAAGGCTGTCTTTGGTCGCCTCGCCTGTTCGACTGCTATCGATACTTTGAGTCTTGATACCGTCTATGGGATAAGCATGGCTTTGGTTGATAAACCAAGCTGGACTGGTGGCATCAATGCTACCTGAGTCACTGACGATACTGTTGTGCTGAGCATCAGAATTGCCTTGGCCATTATGGGTGCTACCAATGATGATGGGATGAGTGATGTCGCCACCGATAAAGTCGATAAGTACGTGTTGCCCATGGCGTAGCGGATGGGTTTGTCCCATGTGATCAGCGACTAAGTGGCTGGCAATGGGTATCCAATGCGCGCTGTCGCCGCCTTCGCTTTGCCAGTGGTATCTAATATGGGCACGGTGGTTACGGTCATGAGTGATAGCGCTGCTGTCTGTGTCTATGATGCTGGCGCTCATAAGTCCTGTTAGACTCGGATGCGGTTGCCCAAGTGTAGCAAGCTGCTCTCCATAAGGAATATGGTGATGGTGCGGAAATGGCAGGTAGCAGGCGCTGATGTGATGCACGTTATTGTCGTTGATCTCCCAATATGGTTTGATAGCTATTTGAAATCAACACTGATATAGCAGTTGCTGTATCTTGAGATAACTTATTGCCGCTTAATTGGCCAAACAACTTGCCGTATTTACTTTCGTTCTTTCCAATGAACTCTGATAGCACAGTGAACGAAGCTTGTATATCTCCTTTCAATGAGTCATAAAGTCTGTCAGTGTTGACGCTCTTTTGTTCTTGTTGTTTGATTAAAGAGATTAGGTCAGGCTGCAAATTACATAGGGTATTAATAATCCAGTCACCCACCTGTATATCAGTATTGGTACTGTTATTACCCATTCCACAAGCTCAATACTATTCTATCGATACATCTCAAATAAAGAAGAAACTACTGAAATAAAATAGTTATCAATAATTGAATAGTTAGAATAATGAGTAAAATCCTTTTCCTATCTATAATTTCATTGACTAGCTCTATGTGTCTTATATCTGTTTTTCTATATTCTTTTTTTAAAATTTTTTTCTCATCTGAATACCAGCGTAAGCTCCCAAATTATAGAGAAGCAGAAAAGATATGCGCAGATAATCGTTCATTTTAAAAACTTTAGTAGTGCTACTTGTAAAGTTGTTGAAAAACTCCTTATCTTTAATAACTTCGTATTGTAAAGCTAGGCTTAGTAAAGGAGCTACTGCGAACATTAGATATACAACCGGTACTGCATAAATCTCACTATCTGATTTGCTATCAATAAAAAATAACCAGTAAACAAATAGAAATGTGAAGAATACAAATGATAATAAGTGTAGGATTGATTTTTTTTTCACAATTTAATTCCTAGTATTTTCATAAACAATATTACCTGCTATCTCTCCTAAACTGCCCCCAAGTAACCCACCCCCAAAACCCCCAATCACTGCACTGAGACCTACAATGACGACACCTCCTATACCTCCTGTTCCTACAGTAAAACCTACAATTATAGCGCCAACTACCGCACCTTGTGCAGCTCCATATTCAGCGCCTATTACAGATCCTGATAGCTTTAATGGCTCAATGGCTACAGCTTTATGAAGTTTATCTGAGTTTTTAGATTTGTATGCGTCATGAATCTCTTTACTACCTTTAAATGCGTTGTATCCAACAACTAGATTACCACCAAGTTTCAAAGTCTTTGTTACTTTTCCATTTTTCTCCATATTATTTACGTAAGCATCCAAGCCTCCATTAAATGATGTCGATCTTTTCATTTCGGACTTGATCGACTTACTCAATTTATCAGTTCTTACCCCTTGATCCCATTTTAAAAACCGTAATGATAATTTATTGTTCAAAGCTTTATATATTTTTGCGTTGTCCGTTCTAAATTGAGAGAAATGTTTTGAATTACCAGATTTCGTACCTTGTGCTTCATTATAGTTACTCACTAGTGTTCCAAAATTCTTTAATGTATCTTTATTAGTTTGACTTGAGAATGTTATTACAGCACTAGAACCATCTGCAAAATAGTCAAGAAGGGTTTTATCACTATCCTTATTATCATTTGTTATTTCAGTTGGCACAGGGTTTGAAGATACGCCAACAAAATCAGCATCAGATAAAGTACTTGTGGTCAAATCTGACAAATAAACAAAAAGCTCTGGATTAAAACCTTTCTCTCTCTTCATTTTTTCAATTTTATTTTTGGCATCTTTTGCATATTTTTTCATCTTTTGAAGTTCAGTATTACTGCTATGAGATGAGTTGGATAAAATCACAACGTCACCAGGTTGTAAAGTAAGAACAGGCGTACCGATTAAATGTGGATTATTAGCTCGAAAGATGTTCTCTTCTAATTTGGTTGGTGTGTATTTATAAGCTCTTGTTAAAAAACTTTCAATAGATTCTTGTTTTTTAACTAAATACCAAGCAACTTCAGTATTATCTACACCTACTATTTATTATTCTTCGGGTCCTTTTGAGTGATGCTGGCGTTGTTTTGAGCTTATATCTACTAGCTCGCCCTTCCTTAGATAGTGGATTTGCCGTAATATCTTTTATAGGCTTACCTTTTATATCTTTGATGTAATATCTGACTTCTTCGACACCACGGTTAGAGAGATTATGTTTTTCAGATAGACCATTGTTACTGAACCTTCTATTTTTACCTAATGAATGTGGCTTACTACTTGTGGGTTTTGCCGAAAGACTCTTATAAGTGACTGTAACATCATATCTAATTAAGCTAATATCGACCATGTCTGATACTTCTAATTTAAGTTTTGTATAATATTTAGCCATATCTAGTCTTCTCCCTCTACATCCACTTCATCATCCTCTACTGCTTCCTCCACTTCATGAACAATCACATGCAACTCATAGTCCTTCGATTCTTCATCAACTAATAGTTTTAACTTACCTTCATAGTCAGTAATATGAATTTCTGTCGAACCATCAGGTTTAATAAGCATACATTTGGTAAAAGCAAGCGGGTTATCATCTTGGTCATGTACTATATAGCGTAGATAATAGTCTAAGTTTTCAGGTAGTTTGGCTGTCGGTAAGTGTACAGCAGGAGATCCTGCTCCACCCCCACTACCCCAATCCACTTTACTGGCCTTATAGCCCACCTGACTTGGTGTGATAAACGTCACATTACCACCCGATATCTCGATGCCACTGCCCGCCGCTTTTAGGGTTAGCGTATCAGGCGCGATAATCTCAATACTGTCTCGACTATGAATACGTAGGACTTGCTCACTATCAAGTCGCATTTGCGCTTGGTGCGCTTGTATAGTCACATCACCATGAGCGGCGGTATGGGTTTGGGCTTTGTTTGAATAGTAGTGAATGTCTCCTGCCACCAGCTGATTCATTTGCGTCTGGCTGTGATGATGAGTATTGTCTGTCGCGTGGCTATGTGTATTCTTGGTGCTGGTATGCTGACTGTGTTGTCCGCTTAGCATCGCGAGATGACGCTGAGAGTCGATCAGTAGATTAGGTTGTTGCCATTGTCCTGACTCGCTTAAACTTGAGTCATTGGTATCTTCGCTAAATTGGGCAAAAGGTGTTTGCGCATCTTCTTTACTACTGCTTTGCTTGTTATTGCTGCTGCTTTCTAATCCCACGGGCTGATGGATGTCAGCTAGCTGAGCGTAAGCTTTTTGGTGCTGGTCAGCAGTTTGCAGTTTGCTATGACTGTCATGACCCATGTGGCTATTCGATGCATTATTCATATTGTGACTGCTAATATGAATACCGCTGCTGCCTTGTATAGTACTAGCTGCTTGGGTTTCGATGCTAATACCGCGTCCTCTAGCTTTACCACGTGTATGGTCGGTTTGCTGATACAGATGTCCAATGGTCAGGCTAGACTGGAAGCTGCTGCTATAGACATTAATTTGCGGACTGTCAGGATGGGCATCAAACATTAGCTGATTGTAGCCATTAATGAGGCTGTCTTTGGTCGCCTCTCCGCTGCGACTGCTATCGATGCTTTGAGTTTTGATACCGTCTATAGGATGAGCATGGCTTTGATTGATAAACCATGCGGGGCTAGTGGCGTCTATGTGGTCAGAATCGCTAGTCAGACTATTGTGCTGAGCATCAGAATTACCCTGGCCGTTATGGGTGCTACCGATGATGATAGGATGAGTAATGTCGCCACCGATGAAGTCGATAAGGACGTGCTGTCCATGACGCAAAGGATGGGTCTGTCCCATGTGGTCAGCGACGAGGTGACTGGCGATGGGTATCCAATGCGCGCTGTCACTATTGTTATCCTGCCCATCTTCTTCTTGCTGCCAGTGATATCTAATATGGGCACGATGGTTACGGTCATGAGTAATGGCGCTGCTGTCTGTATCAATAATACTGGCACTCATCAGACCTGTCAGGCTCGGATGCGGTTGTCCAAGTTTGTCCAGCTGTTCCCCATAGGGAATATGGTGATGGTGCTGGCAGGTAGCAGGCGCTGATATGATGGACGTTATTATCATTGTCGTCATCATTATCAAGGTTCGTATTGGACTGCAAGGTAATAGGATCAAAGGGTGCTGCCCCCAACCAATCCGTAGGAATATGATTATTAATGTGCTGATGAATACACTAAACTGATGGGATCGGTTAAATAAGGGTTGCCATCGATATAGTGGCTACTTGGCAAACTCAGATGACGGATATTACCAGTGAGGCTGCCTAGATTGGCACGCTGCTGCTGGTTCTGCTGGTAGCGGGTGGCGAGCTTATCGAGACTGTCATCATCAAAACGGCTATGACTGTGCATAAAGCGCTGATGCGTGCTGTTTGATGAGTCGATAGGTTGCTCGCTACTGCTACTGCCAGTATAGATACTCATCAAGCGACTGTCATAACGATGTAAGTCGCTTTGCTGAGTATGCTGCGCAATACGGGGACGAATGGCAGTGATGCGGTCTTGTCTATCAGCAAGGTTGGCAGGGTTTTGACTGAGGATGCTTTGGATATCATTGACATCAGGACGCAATTCTTCTCCATCACTAGGTAGTAAGATTAGAGTGTGCTTGTCGATGTCGTGACGGTAATAGCCTGTGATGCCATAGAGAGCAAGGTATTGGGTTAGATAAGCAAGATCGGTTTGGTTGTATTGGACGCTGTGCTGAATATGATAGTTGCTGTCATCACTGAGGCGCTCGTCAATCTCAACGTTCATATCGTATGGACTGATAATATCGGTAATTAGCTCACTGAGACTGAGATGATGATGACGGCGATTATGACTGTTCAGGCGTAATTGACCTAAGTTAGGTTCACAGATGATGCGGTAGGCGGCCATACCACTGTTACTACCGAGAGCAACGACTTCGGTGATGATACCGTGACGGGTTTGGCTTGGCAGTAGCGTGTCGCCCGTATGCCAATGTATCGAGAGACTTTGCCCTAGCCATTGCTTTATATCCAGTCCTGCCCGTGGATGCAGTAGAGTAATGCTAATACGGTAGCCGCAATAGAGGGCGAGCTGGCGCTGCTGATAAGACTGCTGTCGTTGATCTTGATGATAAGGGCTTGGGTAGGAAGTAGGCACTGGCATAAGCGCGGGCTTACTCCAAACGCTGTCGGGCAAAGGCATGCCAAGTAAGCTTTCAATCAAGTCAGCCTGTTGAATGAGACTGGTAGCAATATCAAGATGGGCACTACTCAGTTGCACATGCCGCTTTGTTTGAGTCCATACCATGGTAAGCCCTTTTTTATCAGTCCAAAGGTGGAAAGTTTAATATTGCAAGATTATAATTTGTGCACAGATTGCCCGTTAACTAAGTATTCATTTGTCGTTGATTCAATTAATAGCCATCGTCAGATGAATCACGTTTGGGTTTGATTCCAATCATGTCAGAGAGTATCGCTAACTGATCTTCGTTTTTGATGATATGAGTGAGCCATTGGTCGAGCGGCATATCCGCCCAATCAATCGCCCGACCGAGTAAAAACGTCACCGGGCTGTGCGGCTCATTGGTCGAAAAATAATCTTGAATTTGACCTAATAGTTTAAGCGCTTGCTGACGATTGCTTTGATGATCTCGGTTACTAGGATTAAAACTGGTTGAGCTAATATTTTTTGTGCTAGCAGCTTGTCCACTACTATCAGACATTGCACTTTCACCAATACTGTCCATAGTATCGGCTACGCTTTCTTGAGCAGAAACACTACTAGTATCAGAATATTCTGGTATCAACGGTCGCAAATGTTGGGTCAGGGCAACCAATAAATCCGTGACTGGTGCGAAGACTGGCGCATCCATGCCCATCAAATCATTTAACTGATCAGTCAGGGCCTGCCACTGCTCAGTAACTTTTTTAAGATTACTCATCAGTGCTTGTTGCCAAGTCTCACTACTGGTCTTGATGGCGTGGTTATAGTCACTTAGCGTTAATTGATTGGACGTTTCGCTATCGGGATTTTGCTGACGCTGCTTATCATGATCACGCGCGGTTAGATAGTAATTGTAGTTATATTTTTCTTTCTGTCTGTATCAGAAAGTGATAGCTGCTTAATATCATCGGATAGCGCTTTGACGAACCATGACAACAGCCCTGCTCTGATGTCCATACTGTCTTCTTCACCATCTAGCGGCGGATACATAGTGAGCCAATACTCGTCATTGAGTGTCTGTAGCAGACTTAACCCCTGACTAATACCTGCTAAATGGTCGGTGTGACTCAACGCATCGACATACCAAATGCCAGCTTCATATCTTTACTAGTATGGCTGAGCAAATCGGCACATTGGTTTTTGACAAAATCCCAGTCAGCCACTTTTAGTTCAGTGACCCAATTGCCTTGTGCCAGTAATGGGTCATCTTCTTGACGAGCAGCAACGATGGCATTAATACGTGGATCGAATATTAAGTCTTCACCGACCCCATGACGACTGCCTTCAATCGGCGCAATAAGAGTGTCAATTTATTTACTAAAGAGTTATCGTTACTCATTATAATGACTCCTCTTTAATAGCCTTTTAGTAGGTTTTTTGCTGGCGACTTTTTTCACTGTCGGCTTTTTAGCTGAAAGGGGTTTTCTTGGTGGTTCTTTAACTTGATCCTCAACTTGATATTCAGTTTCATCTTCGCTGTGTTGCGCCATTTGATTGAGCGCCACAACGGCATCAGTATCCAGACGGTAGGCAAAATTATCGTCCGCATCGACGAATACGGTAATTTTCTTTAACACACTTTGACTGTCATCATGAGCCAGTAGCTGACCCGCCATCTGCGGCAGCAAGGTATGACTGATAATCGCATCGGCGTTACGTGCACCAGAATCGACCTCATGACAACGCGATAAAATCAGCTCAATCACCTCATCATCAATGACACAAGGCACATCATAATTGTTATGAATACGGCCAGTGATTTTGTCCAGCTTAAGGCGAATAATTTCTGCGAGCGCATCATCCGTTAATGGATAATAAGGAATGACCGTTAAACGACCCAAAAACGCGGGCTTAAAGGCTTTATACAAATGCGGATTAATGACTTGTTTTAGGCTATCACTGTCTGGCAGGCTAAAGTCAGTAACACTCGGATCTGTATTGATACATGCCTGCATAATCGCAGACGAACCAACATTACTTGTCAATAAAATAAGCGTGTTTTTGAAATCAATTAAACGCCCTTCGCTGTCTTCCATCACCCCTTTATCAAAGACCTGATAAAACAAATCCAATACGTCTGGATGGGCTTTTTCTACTTCATCAAGTAAGAGTACGCTATAAGGACGACGGCGAATCGCTTCGGTTAATACACCACCTTCACCATAGCCAACATAACCTGGAGGCGAGCCTTTTAACGAAGCAACGCTATGGGCTTCTTGATACTCTGACAGGTTAATCGTAATAAGGTTACGCTCACCGCCGTACAGCACCTCTGATAGCGCCAGCGCGGTTTCGGTCTTGCCTACACCACTTGGCCCGACGAGCATAAACACACCTTGCGGACGATTGGGATCATCTAAGCGGGCTTTTGCGGTATGAATCCGCTTGACGATAGCGGCCACCGAATGATCTTGGCCGATGACCCGGGCTTGCAAGGTATCAGCCAAACCCAAGATATGGTCTTTTTCATTACCTGCCATATCATTCAGCGGTATTCCAGTCCAATCTGAGATGATCTGCTTGATGACCTGACGATCCAATACGGGATGAATAAGGCGCTGCGTCTCTTGTACTTGTTTTAACGATTGCTCGATACTTTGATATTCAGCTTGTTTGTCTAAGCGCTCTTTTGCACTAAGCGCATCAGAACCATCTGTCTTGTCATTCAACTGCTGATTCAAGGAATCAAGCTGATCATTAAGCTCGCGCTGTTCGTGCCAACGACTGGTCATATCAGCAATGCTTTGCTGATTGGTTTGGCGCTGCTCATCTAATACGGCAATTTTTTGGCTGACTTTTTCTTTTTCGTCCACACCGCCGATACGCTCGAGCTGCTGACTGAGATTATTGATATGCTGCTCTAACTGCACCCCTTTGGCGTTTAATCTGTCAAGTTGATTGGGTATGGCGGTCTTGGATAAGCTCACCCGTGCCGCCGCCGTGTCTAATACACTGACCGCTTTATCAGGCAGCTGCCTATCGCTGATATAACGTGCGGATAACTCAACCGCCGCTTGTAGCGCATCGTCATCGATCAATATACCAAAATGATTCTGCATCTTGGCACTTAGACCACGAATCATCGCTACTGCTGTCTCTATATCAGGCTCATCGACTTTGACGACTTGGAAGCGACGTGACAATGCTGCGTCTTTTTCGAAGTACTTTTTATATTCTGACCATGTCGTCGCCGCAATGGTTCTGAGCTCACCACGAGCCAGCGCAGGCTTCAGTAAGTTCGCCGCGTCATTTTGACCCGCTTGCCCACCAGCACCAATCAAAGTATGCGCTTCATCAATGAATAATATAATAGGCTGTAGCGAGGCTTGTACTTCTTCAATGACTTGCTTGAGACGGTTCTCAAACTCCCCTTTGACGCTTGCCCCTGCTTGCAGCAAGCCCATGTCAAGACTACGTATCGTCACATCTTTGAGCTGATCAGGCACTTGACCGGCGACTATCTTTTGCGCCAATCCTTCTACCACTGCTGTTTTACCTACCCCTGCCTCACCCGTCAAAATAGGGTTATTTTGGCGGCGACGAATCAAAATATCGATCAACTGATGAATTTCAAACTCACGGCCAATGACAGGGTCTATTTGCTCTGAACTGGCTTTAGCAGTCAAGTCATAAGTATATTATCCAACGCAGGGGTTGGCTTAGCTTCAGTTTTCTTAGTGTCTAAAGATTCTTGATTGTTAGCATCATTGTCTGCACTATTCGCACCATCATCAGCACCCTTATTGACGCCTTTACTATTGGTAATTTTATTACTGCTTGATCCACTGCCCTCAGTACTACCGAGACATTGACGCTCATAATCATCTTTTAGGGTAAAGCGGTCGATATACTGTAGTGGCTCAGGAAGAGTTTTGAGTAGCGACTGATAACGCTCATACGCCAATAGCACGAGCAATATATGACCAGAGCGAATTTCTAGCGGGCTATTTTTATCAGCACTTTGATTATATTGGCTACTGGCTAGCTCCCACGCATCTTCTAGTAACGCCATCAAACCTTGACTAAATACTGGCGTTGAGCCTGTTGCCTGACCAAAGGTGTTTAGCAAATCAGTTATATCTGCTAGTAATGACTGCTGATGAATCTTATTAAATTTAAGTATTTGAGCCACATCATTGTGCGGCGTGGCAATCAGTTCATGCAATAGATGGACAGTATCGACTTCACGATGCCCATTATTAATACAAAGCCTAGCTGCCTGCTGCAAACACTGTCGACAGCTTGGGCTTAAGCGGGTAATCACAGCTTTTAACTGGCTCATAATCTTTTCCTTTAACATTCTTATTAGACTTAATACCAAACCCAAAAAGTAAGATTAGCTGTGTCAAACTCGCTTAGCCTACAAGACGTAGTACTTTCACTCGTTTTCCTTGCCACTCTAATTTCTGTGAATGGTATAAATTATTTTTATTAAACAGCAATATAAAATTGATGCATGGCTCTTCATAATAGGTAAAATCTGTCTATTAACCATGAAATACTTACTGAATCGGCAGCGCATAGCGAGTGTCATCATGATGCTGCGTCGCAGGCTGCGATATCAAAAACCCACCCTGACCCAAACCACCAAAACTGCTCTCTGATAATGACAACGGGGTGATGTATTGCTTGTCTAACTCGAGTTGCATCTCGACCGCCAAGCAAACACCGCACCATTTACGGATAAAATCAATAATGACTTGATACATATCCCCTGCTGGTAACAGTCTTAAATAGCGTTTGGCATCCAACTGATGAAACACAATTCTAATCTTGCTATCAAACTGTACGACGCGCGCACCGCAAAATGCGGACAACCCAAGGGCAGCATGCTGACCACCAAGTGCTGTCTGTTCACTGGCTGGTAGATCAAACCACTCCGGTACGAATTGCTCGACACTGACGGTGCTATCTAAAAAATGCGACAGTACATGTGACAACTGATCGGCTGTCAGGCGTCCTGGGGCGATCATGCCAGCATAAGCAATCAAGCTATCGATGGCGGTTAGCTTCTTCGGCTGACGCGCCAATGCCCGCAAGCTCAGTAGATAGTTGTCTTTTTTATTATTTATCTCATACTGTAATGGCAAGTTATAAAACCAACTCGCTTGCACGTACAAATCCGTCAATCGATGGTTAAATAAATCTAAAAATGCTGGTGCCGCTTTATTTGCATGATTGACTCGCGAGGCTAGATGGTCGGTATACATCGCTGGCAAGGCTGACAACGGGCCAGTTAATCCAATAATTGCGGGGCAAACCTCTATCCGTCTGATTTTTAATGAACTAGCCTTTACTTGACCATCCTTTAATGAGCTGCCACTGTCTTCCATATTATCCTGAGCAATGAGCGCCATCGACTCAATTTCAGCTTGCGGATAGGCCAATGACAACGAGGCACGGTAACGTACCTCAATAGGTGTATACCCCATACTGACTTCATGCCGAACCAAACGTAGTGCTTGTAATAACTCATAAGATTGCGGCGCCGCCATTAAAGCCGTTAAATAAGAGGACTGAGACCGCTGCGTGGCTGACATCTGTATATCTCCTCTTTGGTTACGGCATCACTGATGGCCAACTCGACGAAGCTATTTAAGCTAGCGTGATAGCCAAACACATGCGCCAATAAATGGGCAAACTGGCGGATACTCACTCCAGCAAAATTCTTTTGGTTGATTTGAATATTGATCAGTGTACCGCGCACAAAACCAGGCTGTGGCAAGCGCTGAATACGTCGAGCTTCGATACTGGTTTCGACAGACACAATACCTTCGACCAACAGTTTGTTAGAAGCAGACTGGGTAATGTCGTATAGCGATAAATACTCTTTCATCAGCTCCGCATCTTGGGCGGCAAGCGAAAAAATTCAGACTAATCAGCGATATCAAGCGCCAACGTTCCTCACCTGTATAGTCGAAGCGTGCCGTTCTGGTCGGCTGCTTTAGCAACGATAAGCTGCTAAAGCCAGTCATCCCTTCGCTAAACAAATCGCCACGGCTTTGACCGAATACCACTTGAGCCGGCAAATCTCTATTGGTACACAATAAAGACGCACTCATGCTCACCGCACCTGATAAATCTTCGCGATTTTTTTCTACAAACATAATCTGATATTCAAACCCTGTTTGAACTCAGCCATATCCTTATCACGTTTGATATGGTAATAACGACCATCATCTTGCTGCTCATAATGATTGAGCGCATAAAATGGATGATATTCACGTTGTATCAAACGATTGTCACTTTGCTTGGACTCTATGACTTTATTAACCTCATAGATTTCATGTTGAAACAGCGCACGAGTATCGGGCACTAAATCGTAATAGATCGAACGATGGGTCACTTGAATAGGCTTGGCAGCCGCCTTGAATAAATTGACAACGGGCGTACAAAACAGCTTGATACTGCTGGCACTGAGCTGCTGCAAGTTTTTTAGGCGGATGGTATTTTTTTTATCAAATCTAAAGTAACAGCGAATCTCAAAGCCATTGCTATCGATCTTTAAATTTGGACAAACCTTACCAAGATTAAGGCGCAAGAAATTGAATTTTTCAGGGAAATAGAAGTATTCCTTTAATAAGGCAGAGGCAGCATTACTCACTCGATGACTCGGAAGAATTTGCTGCTCAGGATCGAAGCCTATAATCTCAAACGGACTACCCGTAATCTTATTGACCTGCCTACCATGCAGATGCGTTTGCTTGACATCACACCCTAGTAAATCCCATAGACTAGTACCCTGACTGGCGTCCTCGTCTATATACAAATCTAACGAGTGGTTTAATAAGGCTTGATAGTCAAAGCTTGAATTAAGCCCCTTAAATTTGATACTGATACAGCCATTCAGCAGTCCATGCTGATTGTCATACACCTCTTGACGAGTTTCAAAGTCGACGCTATCTATCTGTAGCGGCAGCAAGGTCACATCTTGGGTTGACTGAAACTGGCAAGGCGTGCCATTTATTTTTTGGCTGGCGAAAGGGCTGTTTTTAGGGACTAAGACTGCCTCGCTCATCGCATTGCCCTGTACGCCTAGATTAAACTGTGCAATAGAGACCGATGGAAAAGGTTTGAGATAATCGGGATAAACGACTTCTAATAGAGATTCGGTAAAATCAGCGTATGAATCGTCCAATTTTTTATTGATGCGCGCACTGATGAGCGAAAAAGCCTGTATCAACCGCTCTATATGCGGATCATCGACGGTATCGTGCCCCATCAACAACCGATTGGCTATTTTGGGATATTTTTTGGCAAATTCTTTTGACTGTTTATTAAACAGGCTAAGCTCATGCTCAAAGTAAGGAAGTAAACTGTCCATGACGCCTCAATATATTGATCGCTGCTAACTGTATAAATTGAGCGGTAGTAGTAGTTATTTCATTAATGGGATAATGATTATTTTATTAAGTAACGCTGAGAGCTTGGCTCAAAGAACGCATCGAAGCTGACCAGCTCTTGTGCTGGATAAACCTTTAATAATGCTTCAATAGAAAAACACAGTTGATTGACATCAACAGCGCCAATATCTAGCGATACGCGAACGTTTTTTAGCCGGGTATCTTGTTGCTCGACTGTTTGGGCTATTTGGCGACAGATATAATCACAGTCAGTAGGATTGGCACTGCTGAGTCCCACAAAATCTAATATGCCAAAATTCAATATCGATGAGCGCACGTGTTGATAGGCTGTGCTTACTTGACACCACACAACGCGTATTTAATAAAGCTTCAAGGTCTCGTGCGACCGAAGACTTTAGCTCATCGATATTAAGACGACGAACCACGAGCTCATGCGACAAATGACGGGGCTGATCATCAAATAACTGCTCGAACAAATTTGGACGAAAGCCAATTTCTTTGTTAGAGGCGTTAGTGGCGTAATTCATTGATAATCATTCCTATTTAACAAACAAAAAAGAAAGGCCTAGATATAAACCTTTCTTTTTCGGTACGACACAATAGATGACACCTGATACAACCTAAATTAGGCGGTATAAGTAGCAGTGTTGTTGGCTAGTGACCATTTTTTAGTCACAGCGCCTTTAGCAGTACCATCGATATCTTGCTGGGTGTAAGTCCACTCAACAGCAGCATATTTGATACCGACTTTTTCGATTGGTACGCCTTCAGAACGTACCGTTGGCTCGACACTTGCGATCAGCGCATGCTTAAGTTTTACTTCAAGATATTTAACGCGTTTGTCACCGTTGGCACGATAAAAATCAATTTGAATCTCATCAAAAGTATAACCAGCAGAACACGCTTCCCATAGTTTAGGACTGGTTGAGTCCAAATCTTTCATAAACGTCATGTCAGCATGCTCACAACGCTCAGAAGTATGGCCACCAACGCTACTTGCTGTCGCTGATTTTGGCTGACGGATCAAGTGATCCCAAGTATTTACTTCAAGCCAACCTTTATGCTCGCTATCACGAGACTCGCCATCAATTTTATATTTACCGCGGAACTGAATATAAATATCTTTCATATCACATACCTTTTTTAAAATTTAAATTTCACGTTAGTTTTTAATAAACGATCAGCTGTTGCTAGATTGCGGCAGTTGAGTGACCAGACGCAGCAGAGAAACAGACAGTTCGTCAAGTTGAAAGTGTGGTCTCAAAAAGACCACGGACTTGTAGACACCAGGCTTACCCGGCACTTCTACAACTTGTACAGAAGCTTCGCGCAGCGGGTACTGGGCTTTTGCTTCTTGTGAGGCGCCGTCATCTAGCAAGACATAACGAGAAATCCAGTCATTTAAAAACGACTCAACATTACCAGGTGCTAAGAAGCTACCTACCTTATCGCGCATCATTGCTTTTAGGTAATGGGCAATACGTGACACCGCCATAATGTATTGGATCTGCGTCGATAGCGCAGCATTGGCGTTGGCATCATCGTTTTGATAAGTTTTGGCTTTTTGCACCGACTGCGCCCCAAAAAAGGCAGCGTAATTGGTATTTTTGCAATGGACTAACGGGATAAAACCTAAGTCGCTTAACTCTTTTTCTCGGCGATCGGTGATAGAGATTTCCGTTGGACACTTAAGTGCCAAATCCCCTTCGTCAGTCTTAAAGGTATGAACAGGTAACCCTTCAACCAAGCCACCACCCTCAACGCCGCGAATGGCAGCACACCAGCGATAGTCAGAGAAAGCAGCCGTCAAGCGTGAAGCGAACGCATAAGCCGCGTTCACCCATAGATAATCGTCATGATTATTACCAGAGACTTCTTCCGTAAAATTAAATCCTTCAACCACCGTGCCATCTTTAGGATCGTAAGGCAGACGACCTAAAAAGCTAGGCACGGTTAACGCAACATATCGCGCATCTTCTGACTGTCTGAACGCGCGCCAGCGGATATATTCAGCGGTTTCAAATATCTTTGACAAATCTCGCGGGCGACCAATGTCGGTAAAGGAGTCGAGACCAAACATTTCAGCGGAAGCCGCCGACACAAAAGGTGCATGAGAAGCGGCCGCAACATGAGACAATTGCTCAAGCAGATACATGTCTGAGTTTTGGCGAGTAAATTCAAAGTCACCAACGATAGCGGCATAAGGTTCACCACCGAAGCTACCGAACTCTTCTTCGTATATTTTCTTAAACAGCGTGCTTTGATCAAAATCAATTGACGATTGAAAATCTTTAGTCAGTTCGCGCTTCGTAGTATTCATCATACGAATCTTTAGCATGGATTCCGACGGAGTCTGGCTACATAAATAATGCAAGCCACGCCAGCTGGACTCTAGCTTTTGAAACTCGGGCGCGTGCATGACAGTGGTCAGCTGCTTGGAGATCAACGCGTCAATTTGGGCAATACGCGCGTCAATCGATGCGGCCAAATTATCTGACAACGTTACGGTTCCTTGCATGACTTCATTGGCAAGCTCTGCAATTTGCGACTTGGCACGATTTTTTTCGTCATCAGACTTGGCAACGTTACTTTTATTGACGATTTCTTCGAGTAAGTCGTAACTGTCATTATTTAACGCATCAGGTGCTAGATTTTGCTGGGCTTGGGCACTCATCGTTTAATCCTCACCATCGGTTTGATTTTGTTCCGCCATTTTTTTGACTTGCTCAGTGTTCTTAAGCACGTCATCTAATAGGTCTTCAAGTTTTTCGTTGGCCGATATTTTATTGCGTAAATCTGCTAAGCGATCTCGTGCTTGTACCAATTGCTTTAGTGGCTCAATTTGATCATCAACCGCTTCAGGACGAAAATCGTTGATACTATGAATGCCAAATCAACTGCGAATTCGCCGCCTTTCACTTAAGTCATTGCTTACTCGAAAGGTCGCACGCGGTGCTAGACCTGACATCACCTCATCAAAGGTATCTAAATCTACTTCGACAAATTTTTTGTCTTTAAAGCGTGGTTGTTCAAGGGTTGAATCTCCTGAAAACTCTCCCAAAACGCCGACCACAAAAGGAATTTCCTTGGTTTCGATCGCATCGCCTACTTCAACGTCATAAGTCAGATGCACCCGAGGCGCACGTACTTTTGCGAGTTTCTTTTGTACACTGTCTTGCTTTGCCATAATAAGTTACCTCAGCAATGTCTAGTTTGAACGCAATATACTGAATGGATCAGTCGATTTGGCGTTACTTTTTTTGGTAGGTGAAGGTTTAGTAACAGGCTTAACTTTTGGTGGTCGTGGCGGTTTTTTTACGGCTGGTTTTTTCATAGGCTTCGATGCTTTTTTTACAGACACGTGGGGCTGAGGTTTTGATTTAGTACCTGATCTACCGCTACCGCTTCTAGGCTTGACGACTGGCGCTGGTGGTTTCGGCAAAGACTCATCGTAATTGAAACCATAGATATCACCATATATTTTACTTAAAGCGTACTGATACTCCTTCAAAAACGCTGCGTCCACTTCATCAGTGAGATAATCTGATTGCAGTTGGCTTTGGGAGACGATAGCGCTGCTATTTAGTAGTATTTTTTTTAGCTTAGCAGTGCTTTGACCCAAATCAATGGCTTCACTGGCTGCGTAAACAGCATAAGCATGATAGCCATTGTTAGAATAAATCTGCGCCAAAATCTCCCATGCTAGCGAGTCATTAGGATTACGAGATACTCTTTGATTCAAATCCGCGACCAGTTGATGCAGTTGCGGTGATTTTGCATCAGCATTTTTGAGTGCCGAAAATTGATTTATGATGCTAGAACCGGGGTCTTTTTCTTGTATGACAAGTTCACTATGGGCGGTAGTCATTGCTGAACCCATGATGAACAGACCTGTCAAAAACGCTTTGGATAGCGTAAAACTGACTCTAATATTGCTTCTGATACTGGTCATTGTAAGTCGGTGCTCGCCATTATTGGTGTGAGATAAATACATGTGCCTGCTCAAAATTATTTTAATTAGACGCGTTAACTAAAGTGGTGATATTGGTGAGCGTTTCATTCAGTGTTGCCTTATCACTACTATTCATCAAACTATTATCGTGATAAGCATCAATATTACTTTCCATCACTTTAACTGCTGAAAGCATGGCAAGCTGACGTGCATCAAGTCTTTCATTATCAACGCTTAGAGCCTCATTAGCCGCTCTCAATGCCCGTGCATAGCGTTTTGCGTCGTAGTTATTTTGGCAATAGTCATCCACGCTTCACTGCTAAGTTGATTGCCGTTTGACAAATAGGCAAGCGAAGGCTCACTCAACTGCTTCACTATCGGTTTGCTGACCGTGGTTTGTACATTTTTCTGAGCAGTGGTGCCACAACCCGCTGTCAATAAAGACGCGCTAAGTAAGACTGATAGCAGACCTGCGGTGGCAAGTTTAGTACGATAAATAGGATTCATAACAACAGGATCATCACTAAAAATATAAAAGGATAGATTTTTTAAAAGAAATAAATATAACTAAAGTTCATTAATCATAAAAAATCAATGAGGTTGATTATACATATACTTGACAATATTTCAATAAACTCTATACTTTTCTTAATAAATAATTTAGTAAATCACCCATTCAAGCCATTTTCTTGGTATAAAATACGCAGTAACGGTACCCTTCTTATGCCTTCTAACCAATCGTCTACATAATTACCGTTCATACTGCTAATCCAACGATAAACACCTTTTACCCTGTTTCGTTTTGCGGTGCAAGCGGCATTAATCAATCTGACAATATTGACATACTAGTGTTTAGTTATAATTTTATCGAATCGAACGCTTGTTTATCATTAATCAATGCTCCGATATGCTCAACCACGTTTTCCGCTGATCGTACCGCTAGCTGTCGTACTGGGCTGATACGCGGCATCCGTTATCAGCAATCTGATGGCGCGATGCACTTTTATACTTTAGAAGTTGTTAGCCCCGATTGGCAGTTGGCACAGTCGATACATACCCGCAGTTTTATCAATCAATCGACGCTCGATATTGTTACCCTCATCCTTAGTGATTACGATTTAAATTGGCAAATATCTGAGTCTCTTTTGTCATCAGATGATGAATCATCCGCACGTTTATCGGCACCTTTATCCATGCGTATACAGTCGGATGTCAGCGACTATGAATTTGTTACCGGTCTGCTCGCTGATATTGGTATATCGACTTTATGGGTGTCAGGGAATTCCGTTGAGCTTGGCACGTGGTGGTTGGTTGATGGTTTAGACACAGGCGAGCTCATACCGCTGACCTATAGTTATGCTCAGTCATCCGTACAATCAGGTCAAGATAGTGTCAATACGCTACAAATGAGGTCGCAGCAACTTGGCAGTGATAGGGTAATAGTACGAGCAGATGGGTTGGCGGCAGATACCATTTATGAAGGTCAAGCAGTAGATGTCACTGCTTGCGATAGATGACACACGGTATTAATTGGTGCACCCTCTCGCGTGAACAGCGAGGACGCCGCTACTTATATAGCAGAGCAATGGATATCTGCCAATCGCTGTCAGCGCGAAACTTATCAAGCGACGGGTGCCCTGCGTGGTCTGAGCGTCAGTAGTCCAGTGAGTATCAATAACCTACCCTCTATTGGTAGCTTATCCACGCATTGTATCGCGGTTACCTTAATCGGTATTGAGCCTGACAACGATAGCGTGTCATACCATCATCAAGTATTTATCAAACAGTGGTTACAGCGCACTGCTCAGCATATGCACTGTCATGCAATGAATCACAATCACTTTTCAATACCCGATCATGGCTTTGACATCGCTCGTGATACTGGGGTTTGGGTATCAGCGACGTTACTTGACGCTGCTATTCCTTATTGCCCTTATCCCAGTTCTTTATCCTTTGCCAGTAGCACTTACACGGGTCTCGCCCAAGCTCGTACTGGTGACACAGGTTTATCAGCTTCCCCCAGCTATGACTCAAGTGTCAGCACTGACAATCTACAGCAAACTATTACTACGTCTGTCTGGTCAGGTATCAGCCCTCATGATGATGGCACCACCCCCCGCCCTGCGCTCATTGCAGCTGTCATCGGGTAGCACTCATGGTTGGCAGTTTGCGCCAAGGCTGGGACAGTCGGTACTGCTTAATTACTGGTATGGCGATATTGACAGTCCTGTAATTAGCAGGTCGCTTTATGACGGTATCGGTATGGGCGATATCGATGACAAAGACATCACCACTCGTGATGCAGGCTTATCTAATCGACATAACTTACAAGGCGGCGCGTCCCCTAGGTGGCATGGTGGTGGTTTGGGTCATTCGCAAATTAATGAAGATGATACTCACAGTGGATGGATCTCTGGTATTGCTCAATATGGGCTGACGTCTGATTCTGAAGTGACCCTAAGCTTTGATGATACGCCCAACCAGATAGGAATGCAGTGGTCGGTGAATACAGGATCACGTGCCAATGCTGAGACCAACCACACACTTCTAGCGCCACCTTTGCCCCTGATGAGCACGTGCTTGAGCTTGGCGTACTGCGTCATCGTTATAGTAATCATCAATCATCAACCAGTGGTCAAGGGATTAATCTGGCAAGCGATCATGGCTTGCAAATCACTGGTGATACCGGTGTACTGCTATCCACCTTTGATATCAGACATAGTCAAAGCGAGCACGAGTCTGCTTGGGTCAATGATGCAGGACAGCGGCAATTAGGCTTAGGAGCTGAGCTGAGTGAGACCTTTCAAGAGACCAAGCAGGCACATTTGCAATCCACGACAGCCATGCAGACCGCCAATCAATCGATAAAAGCGTTTAAAACCAGCGCACAAATCATCGATGAGACATTAAATACGGAAGTATTGGGCGCAGCCGATGTCAGTTAGTCAGCAAAGACAGTATCTTAGCGGCAGCCAGCAATACGCTATGGACGGCGAAAACATAGTCAGGCAATCAGGTGCTACCCAGTCGGATGTGGTGGCGGGTAATTATACGCTGACGGCAAATACGATTGACTCACTCTCAGGCGTAGGTGGTCAAGCCGATCTGTCAGGACTGCATATCAGTGCCAATAGAGAGCCACTGGCAATACAGGCACAGGGCGGTGAGTTGCAATTGCACTCTCAGCAAGGTATGACGATTGGTAGTGAGTCAGGACAGGTAAATGTGTCGAGTCCTAAGCGGATTAAGCTGCAAACCTCAGCAGGAGCATCCATTACGATTGATGACAGCGGGATTAAGCTGGTATGTCCGGGGATGATTAAGATCAAAGCGGTGAAGAAAGGGCTGGTTGCGGGGGCGAACATTACACCAACACTGCCCTCGCTAGGTGGCTCAGAGGTTAAGTCTTATCTGACTTATGTTGCTAAGGACATGTTCGGTGAACCTATCGCTAATACTGAGTATCTATTATTTATGGAAGACGGTACGGTCAAAAGTGGTAAGACAAATGCGCAAGGTCGTACTGAGCAAGTAATCACTGATACCCCTGAAGAAGTCGGTATACATATCGTTGGTGACGAACACGAAGGGTTTGCATTAAGCTTTGAGGATGATGAGTAATGGGAAAAATAGCAGACGGCAGACCAAGAAGAAAAACTAGAGAGTTATCATTGTGGATTTTAAGACAAAATCTGAGCGGTGGAGGTGCGATTCCTATTAAAAAAGGAGAGGTATATATAGGTGATGATAATTTAAACAAAAGCTATGAAGTGCCTGCTAATGGTAAAATTAAAATACGCTTAAAAGAATGGGACGATATAGATAATATTAGCGTTGTAGATTTGCCTAATCAAAAAACCATTAAACTCAAAAGTTCAAGAAGCTCGAAGCCACATCTTAGAGACAGTAATAGTTATGGAACTGCTACTTATGATCGTATAGTTTTAGATGATGTCGCAGTACCGATGCGAGTTAACCTATGCTTTAGTAAAAGAAAATAAAAGTGGTACATCGACAGCATCAAGTATTGTCAATGGCTTAGAATATCAAATAGACTACGCGTCTAAAAAAGTAACTGGAAAAACGGCTCCTGTAGCAGAGCTAGGTTCTAATCTGTCATTTACTAAAGAGATACCATTAATACGCTCTACAGCATATCGGATATATTTTTTGGATAAAAATAGAAGACTCTATGACCCGCAATTAAAAGGAGAAAAACAAAAGCCTCTTATTTTGACTATAAAGTCGGATGAAAAGATAAGCAGTCCATTTATCAAAGGCTACCAGCTACAAACCTTTCTACAGTTCAAAGTAAAAGCTAAAAGTAGTAGTAATATTCCTAATGATGTAAAAGTCCAGCTAATTGATTATAAAAAAACAGTGGTCAAAACACTAAAGGTCGATCCTAAAACAGGTTTAACTGAGAAAATAAGTGCTGACTATAAAAGAACAGTACAAGTTTTAGTATCTGGTAATCCAGTAACAGCTAGGCTTGATGTTAAAGATTCACAAGGAGATGTTGTTCCATCACCTTGTGACTATCTTAGAACACTTACTATACCAACAATTAAGATACCTACAGCAGTAAACAAACCTAATCATGAAGCTATTTTAGCTGCCAATACCCGACTTCCTATCGTTTATGATCTTGAAAGTAGAGAGTTGTCTGTATTTAAAAGTAATGACTACAAAAACCTTGTTAAAAACCTAAGCAATGTCGATAAACTAATGGCAAAAGTGCACATGCATAGATCCCAAGTAGCAGACGCGCTCAAAGCTAGGGATGCTAGTATGCTAAAAACTGCAGAAGATGCAATGATAAAAGCAGAAGCAGACGCTCAAGATGAAATTGAGCAGGATTTTTCGACCATTGCTGATATGAAAGAAATATTCTTAGTCAAGACAGCCGTTGCCAGTGCGGACTCAAATGGAACCACTATTGAACGACGCTATGTGAGAAGAGATTATTTCGAAGATACAATCCAGCCAACACGTATCAATCAATCACAGACAGACATTCCTACTCCTGAAGGCGACCCTCCGCCACCAGACGAACCAAGTCTGCTATATGATCCAGCAGGCTTTGCTAAAGAAGCGCTTGCTGATAGGATTAAAGAGATATCTGCTTCAATTGAAGGTGAGATAGGTACTGAGGGGCAAAAAGACTTAAATGTTCTAGACTATCTACTACCTTCAGCGAATGAGATTAGTGGTCTCATTATTAAGTCTGATAAATACCAAGTAGATGGCGAGGCACAATGGCTACGAATGGTAGGTAGCGCTGGTGCCAACGGCTCAGCTAGTTGGAATCTTGAAGATAAGATAGGTATTGAAGGCGGCTTTAATGCAAATGGTAAGCTTATTCTATGTGAGGCGAGCATCTCTCCTATAATGGCGCTACCTTCATTAGAAGGGTGGCACTTAAAAGCCACTTTTGAAGATGGTATCAAAATAGATTTAGGCTCACTACGCTTGATAGTTTCTTGTGAGATTAGTGGATTTGCAGGCGTCAATATCGGGATAGAAGGTAGAAGGCTGGTAGTATAAAAATAAAAGACGGTGCACAAAAACTGGTCTCAGCCGCTCGTGATCCTAGGCAAACAATGATGAGTGCTTGGGATGCAAATAAAAACATGCCTGCTCTTAGCCTAGACTATAAAGGTATTAGTCATCCAACTAGTGATGATGAGATAGAGCAGTTACAAGAGAAGCATAACGTAAAAGGGTCTGCAGCTATCTCTGCATTTATCGGTGTAGAAGGAGGAATAGAGCCAAAGGGTGGTATAGAGTGGCTACCGCCAGAAGAAGAGGATTTTGTATCCTTTGCATCGATATCGGCAACTGTTGCAGGTAGCTACGGTATCGGAGGCTCTTTAGACTTTTATGTTTTCCTCGACGCTCGAGCAGGCAAATTTAAAATCAGAGCCAAAGCCGCTGCTTGCTTTGGGGCAGGAGGCAAGCTTGGATTCTTATTTGAGGTGGATGGCGGTCAGATCGAATCGTTTCTTAGGTGGACATTCTATCAGCTGGTCAATGCAGGCTTTCGTAAAGTCGTCCATATCCTAGAAGAGGCTTTTATCGCATTGACCCAGTTTTCTGTCATTTATTTAGGAAGTAACTCTAGTGTTTCTAAATCCCTAATAAATATTGGAACAAGATTCAGAGCTTTTTCTAATGCCTTAGATACTGATTCAAAGCGGCATGATCTAGCTATTGAGATTATGAAGGGTGAGAAAAAGCAAATGCTATTATGCGCTACGCCCAATGGTAAAGGCATACTAATTTATAATATCAGTCGCCATGGATGGTATAGTCATGCACTTAGCTGGCCTGACTTTGACTTTAGTATTTTTAGGGCTTAAGTATAAAACTGCTTACTGAACGCAAAAAAGCCATTATAAAGATATTTACTACAGTGACCACTTATCCTGAGTGGGACAATGTACTACAGCACATGAACAGGGACGGAGTGAAAGACTATCATTTGCAAGGTTTGAGTAGTCGCTCTAATAAAAGCTTTCGTCAAGAAAATGAAGCACACGTTCTACGGTTTTTAAGTTATGGTCTTAATAATATAGACACGCCCTTGCTCACACTATTAAATGATATCAAAGATAAAATCACTGAAAAAAATGATACTGGCAATACCTTTATAGATCAATATCTCAACATGCTAGGTGGACTCATTAAAAATTACTATCCTAAAGGCGAGCGTGTAGTCCTTAATACTGATCCTGCTTATGAGAAGTATCGTATGTTGGCTAAAGTCGATTATGTTAGTCCTAGATTTTATACAGCTAAAAACCCACAGCACTTTGATGCTAACATCTTAAATCCAAGGGATAAACCAGCTGATGGCATCTACCATGCTTAAGGGTTATTCAAGGTTAAGGACTATTTCGGTAAGAGGATATTAATAACACGATTAACTTATCGCTTGCTGGCTATTAGCGACACAGCGAGCTGAGGTAAAAGCATTCTGATTAGCATCTTGTGCTTCCTCTATCAACGGTGGATTAGGCAAGCGTTTTATTCGCATTAGAGTAATTGACCCATTGGCTTGTATGTTTTGTGCCGAACCCCATTCAGCGTTTACTGAGCGCAAAACTTTTTCAGTACCCGTGTCAGGGCCTTGGGGATTATGCTCAGGGCTGTTGGCATAGTAATCCTCGCTATACCAGTCATTCATCCATTCATTATTTTGATTGGTCATGTCATACAGACCCAAAGGATTAGGAGGATATAGTCCTACAATAGGTATAGCTAAATTAGTATTATATTTTCTTGAGAGTGCTGACTTCTCATCAAACGTCCATATATTGTGTCCACCATTTATTTTACCGTTATCGGTTGGAAATAATATATTTACCGCGATTGCGTGCGGCATATTCCCACTGCGCTTCGGTTGGTAGACTCATTGGAACCTCTAACTGTTGACCAAGCCATTGACAGTAGTGCTGTGCCGTTTGCCAGTTTACACCAGCAGCAGCATTAGATTGACGTAGCTCTATCGTAGTATCTTGCATACCAATTTTTTTTTGTTTAGTCGCCATACTATAGATATCAAAGTCACTATAAGTCGTTTTATAAGCATTCATACTAAAACTCTCAAGCGTCACCTTGTGCAGTGGTTTATTGTCACTTTCACTCCTGATAGGACCACCATCATTGATAGTCACTTTAGAACCGAAGTCGCCCATCTCATAGCTACCGCCTTCAATAAAGCGCATGTTCGCTTTTTGCTGCGTTAAGAAGTCATCTAGCTGCTGCTGTTCATCTGCCGTTAGATTGCTACGGGTTTGGGGGATACCATTACTATCAACCGAAGTCGCAGGATCTTTAGCACAGGCAGTCATAGTAAATAGCGGCAAAATAGACAAAAATAAAAATAAAGGCTTAAGCGTCATAATAAGCTACAGTGATATTTTGTTGTGAATTTAGAGGATTATATAATTTGCATGGATTGTCTAAGTGGAAATATTAAACTACTGTCGAGATAGATTGGGTTAATAAAAAGGATCAAAAACATCAGCCCAAATTATAATATCTGGTGTCATACCATCATCAAGTATTTATCAAGCAGTGGTTACAGCGCACTGCTCAGCATATGCACTGTCATGCAATGAATCACAATCACTTTTCAATACCCGATCATGGCTTTGACATCGCTCGTGATACTGGGGTTTGGGTATCAGCGACGTTACTTGACGCTGCTATTCCTTATTGCCCTTATCCCAGTTCTTTATCCTTTGCCAGTAGCACTTACACGGGTCTCGCCCAAGCTCGTACTGGTGACACAGGTTTATCAGCTTCCCCCAGCTATGACTCAAGTGTCAGCACTGACAATCTACAGCAAACTATTACTACGTCTGTCTGGTCAGGTATCAGCCCTCATGATGATGGCACCACCCCGCCCCTGCGCTCATTGCAGCTGTCATCGGGTAGCACTCATGGTTGGCAGTTTGCGCCAAGGCTGGGACAGTCGGTACTGCTTAATTACTGGTATGGCGATATTGACAGTCCTGTAATTAGCAGGTCGCTTTATGACGGTATCGGTATGGGCGATATCGATGACAAAGACATCACCACTCGTGATGCAGGCTTATCTAATCGACATAACTTACAAGGCGGCGCGTCCCCTAGGTGGCATGGTGGTGGTTTGGGTCATTCGCAAATTAATGAAGATGATACTCACAGTGGATGGATCTCTGGTATTGCTCAATATGGGCTGACGTCTGATTCTGAAGTGACCCTAAGCTTTGATGATACGCCCAACCAGATAGGAATGCAGTGGTCGGTGAATACAGGATCACGTGCCAATGCTGAGACACCAACCATCACTTCTAGCGCCACCTTTGCCCCTGATGAGCACGTGCTTGAGCTTGGCGTACTGCGTCATCGTTATAGTAATCATCAATCATCAACCAGTGGTCAAGGGATTAATCTGGCAAGCGATCATGGCTTGCAAATCACTGGTGATACCGGTGTACTGCTATCCACCTTTGATATCAGACATAGTCAAAGCGAGCACGAGTCTGCTTGGGTCAATGATGCAGGACAGCGGCAATTAGGCTTAGGAGCTGAGCTGAGTGAGACCTTTCAAGAGACCAAGCAGGCACATTTGCAATCCACGACAGCCATGCAGACCGCCAATCAATCGATAAAAGCGTTTAAAACCAGCGCACAAATCATCGATGAGACGCTAAATACGGAAGTATTGGGCGCTGCTGATGTGATGCTGGTCAGTAAAGACAGTATCTTAGCGTCAGCAAGTAATACCCTATGGACGGCGAAAACAATCGTCAGACAATCAGGCAGCACCCAGTCGGATGTGGTGGCATGCAATTATACGCTGACGGCAAATACGATTGACTCGCTCTCTGGGGTTGGTGGTCAAGTTGATCTATCAGGCTTACATATCAGCGCCAATAGAGAGCCACTGGCGGTACAGGCACAAGGCGGTGAGTTGCAATTGCACTCTCAGCAAGGTATGACGATTGGTAGCGCGTCAGGACAGGTGAATGTGTCGAGTCCTAAGCGGATCAAGCTGCAAACGTCAGCAGGAGCGTCGATTACGATCGATGACAGCGGGATTAAGCTGGTGTGTCCGGGGACGATTAAGATCAAAGCGGTGAAGAAGGGTTTGGTGGGTGGGGCAAGAGCTAATTATTCATTACCGATGATGCCTGAAACTGTTCCACTGTTTAGTAATAAGCTAGATGTTTATGATTTGTTTTATCAGCACAATTTTGAAGATATCGAGTTCCAGATGCTACGACCTGATGGGCAACTGATAGAAGGTGCATTAGATGAGCATGGACGTACCGCACCAGTTATTAGTGATAAAGAAGAAGAGGTTGAAGCCTATGTGGGCTTTAGAGATACCGACTGGGGCGTATCGTATATTTCTGAAGAGGAAGATGTGAATGATTTAGCTTTAGAGCAGGCTGACGACCTAGACTTAAACAAAGTCTTTGAAGCAATTGTAAAAGAGGAAGGCTTCTACAATCACATGTATCTTGATAGCGCCGAACCTAAAAGCCTTGTAACCGTAGGCTATGGCAAAATGCTGTCGTCTGCGGATGAAGCGACAAAATATCCTTTTTATATCGGAAATGTATCAGCAACCGATGTTCAAATAAAACAAGCGTGGCGTATAGTTTACAATTCGGTTCACGGTAGAAACAATAGTCGAGCATCTTATTTTGAATCTTTGACAACAATTCGTATGACAGAAGAAGATGCAAAAGCAATAACACTCGCTCATATTCAGGGTAATCTCGATTCTGCTCGAGAAGCATTTTCAGAGTTTGATAATTATCCAGTCCCAGCTCAAGAAGCTATTTTAGATATGGCTTATAACTTAGGGATATCTAGCACAGGTATTTCGAAATTTCCTAGTTTTAATAGACATCTTAAGAATAAAGATTTCGCATCTGCTGCTACTGAATCAAATAGACCACAATTCGTAATTCTAGAAATGTGCACGTAAGAGAGCTTTTATTGCTAGCCGATCAACAACAGAAATTGAGACAGTAAATGAAACCTTTTTTAATTTTGGTTGCCTCATCGTTTGTACTAGCTTTTGGATCAGGATGTATGAAAATACTACCTGATAGTATTGAGCCTATTCCTAATACTTTTACAAGCATAGAAGATTCTTTATCTTCAAATTTAGATAGTGGCAATTCAATCGAAAATACTTCTATTTATAATATTAATGAACTTACGGCAGGATTCATAAAACCAATAAAAAAAGATAATCAATTAACTTTTATTGACAAGTTCATTGATGGCGAATTCAAAGATATTGATTATTTAGACCGAAAGATTGAAATCAGCAATTGTAACGATCTAATAACCTATGATCTAAGAGAGACATCAAACATTGCAAATAGTGATCGAAATATATTATTAACAAGAAAAAGAGCTTGTATTCTAATCAAAGATATCACTAATGACTCAAATATTATTGCATTGAATGACAAATATAAAAATAGCAAATTTATACCTATAGCAGATAAGCATTTAAAAAAAATAGTAGATAGTATTCCTTCTAGAATTTCTGAAAATCGAAACGTCGACTGTTCTATTGATCAGTACGACAATGTTGCTTGTGTGGACGAATACGAGCCTAAAGAGTATTCCATGTATATTAATCAAGTAGCTATTCATAATAATAAAAACTACTACTTCATCACGGTCAATACCTCAGTACCAACTTACTATTACTTGACAACCATTGACGGTGATAAAGTAGATAGTCAGTGGATTTACTATTAATAATCTGATAGTAGTGCTACTGATTTAAAAAATTTATCCACTATAGATTTACTAATTAATTTTCTATAAAAAATCGCAGGAGTCTAATGCGTGAGTAATATAGTGCATTAAGTATAAAAATGTTATAAGATAAAACATCTCAACAGATATACTCAATTATCATGACTTACTCACTAGATTATCGCAAACAAGTTCTTAAAAGCTTAGCAGATGGCATGACCTTTGCCGAGGCAGCCTCTTTTTATGACATTAGTCCAACCACTATTCAAAAGTGGAAGAAACGGCTGCATAGTAAGAGCACTCGCAATGTTACGCCATCAAAAATACCGGATGATGCACTACGCAAAGACGTTGAGCGTTACCCTGATGACTATCACTATGAGAGAGCAAGACGGTTCAACTGTACTGCCCCAGCCATTTGTGAGGCTTTAAAACGCCTAGGCATCAGTCAAAAAAAAGACCTTAGAGCATCCAAAAGCATGTCCAATAAAAAGAGCGGCGTATCAGAGTAAGCTTGATAACTTTAAACAGCAAGGTTATCCCATTGTGTATATGGACGAAAGCGGTTTTGAAAGCCAGACCATTCGTCCTCATGGTTATGCACCGATAGGCAAACCCTGTATCGACAGCTACAACTGGCAAGGTAAAAAGCGAACCAACGTCATTGGGGCTCTATATGAAAAGATGCTATTTGCACTGGATTACTTTGAACACAACATTAACAGCGGCATATTCTACGATTGGTGCAAACACACCCTAATCCCAAGCCTTAAAACCAAATGCGTGATTGTCATGGATAACGCTCGGTTTCATAAAAGTAGACGTATCCAAAAATTACTGAACAGGCATGGTCATCGTATCCTATGGCTGCCGCCGTACAGCCCAGACTTGAACCCTATTGAGAAAAAATGGGCTCAAGTGAAGTTTCTACGCCAAGGGTGGATGGAAAATGACTTATCCAAATTATTTTATGATGTTTGTCCTAGACATAACACTTTTGTTTTGAACTGACTATACTAAAATTATAAAATTCAGAATAAAGTTTGTAGATTTGTATAAAATGCCACTGGAAGGCTTGTACCATATAGTAACGATAAATGGACGAACCGCTTGTTCAGGAACGTCTATAGCTGGAGGATATACGGTATGGATAACCAGACCAGCAGGTACACTCGTTAATATATCTATAAAAGATCCTCGTAATGGTTCAATGGTAAGTATCATAAAAGACCTTATCGTACCTATTAGGGAAATGACATTCGAAGCGCAAGCTCCTTTTGCAAAGCACAAATTTAAACTTAAAATGTTCGAAGGGTCTGCAGGAGACTTTAAGAAAAACTCACGAAGTTGAAGCTGAAGAAACTTTATCCTCTATTGCCAAAATATATGGAGTAAAGTGGCAGCAAATAGCCCAACTTAATAATTTAAAAGAGCCTTACAAAATACGACCAAAGGACTTTTTAAAATTACCACCCACAAAAGCAAGGCAAAAAACCTCCACAGATTCAAGTCCCCAAAATAGTTCTAAAGATGGTGACTTATCACTAAAAAATGAACATACCGTAGGAAAAAATGAAACCCTTTCAGGTATATCAGCAAGAAGTGGAGTATCGGTTGCAGATTTAAAACGACTCAATGGCATAACAGACCCTAAGAAACTAAAATCTGGGCAGACGATTAAGCTGCGTGATATTAGTTCAGCCCGCCCTTCTACTGCTGAACCGACAGCGAAGCCCTCGACTCCTCCAAATTCATCTAGTAACTCTAATTCTAATAGCCCTAATAATGAAGAAAAAGGACTGATCGATAGAGGGCAAGAAGCCCTTAAAGAAGCAGCTGACAGTCTTAAAGAAGGGTTTGAAGATTTCAATGATGCCGTTAGTGGTACTAAAGAGGGAGAATCAGCAGATAGTCCTCGTTCTTTTCCAAGTAAGCCAACCCAAAGAAAGAACAATGAAGAATCAGATAACTCTGACTCTGCTAATTCATCACAATCTAAGCAACCATCAAATCCTATTAAAACACAAGCAAGTGAAGATAGAGGTCAGACTGGAACGCCGAAGTTTGATGTGACCACGGATGGTTGCCCAAGATGTCAAACACTGACTCTTGATGAGCTGCATTTTATTTTTCACAGGACCCTGATACAGCGAAAAAATTAAAGATATGTATTGATGCCTTTAATAGTGTAAATTCAAATTTTCTGATGGATAACTGTTTAAATAAAGCTTTTTTCTTTGCTCACATAATGGAAGAAGTCGGAAATAAATTTAATATAAAAAATGGAGAAAGTTTAAATTATAGTTGGGAAAATCTGTATAGAACTGCAACTATTACGAGTAATGGCAAAAAACTTTTGAAAAGCCCATTTAAAGCTTTGAACCGCCCCGGGATTGTCGGAGACCTAATATTCTGAGAGAATACGACAATGAAAACACGACATTATACTCCTGAGATTAAAGAACGCGCCGTTCGCATGCTCATTGAAGCGGCAGGCGACTACCCCTCTACCTGGTCAGCGATTCAAGCCATCGCCCCTAAGATTGGCTGCACACCTGAGACCCTGCGATCCTGGCATAAAAAGCACATCGATCAAACTATTCCTGCCTCAGTACAAGCGCAAAGTGATAAAGAACGCATCAAAGAGCTTGAACGCGAGAATAAAGAACTTAAGCAAGCTAATGAAATCATCAGGAAGGCTGCGGCTTTTTTCGCCCAGGCGGAGCTCGACCGCTGACTAAAATCATGATTCACTTCATCGACGACAATAAACACCTTTATGGGGTCGAGCTGATCTGTAGAGTCCTACCGATTGCCCCGTCAACTTATTATCGTGTTCAAGCCTTAAGCGACAACCCACACAAGCGTTCACTGCGCAGTCAGCATGACGCCTATTACATCGGTGAGATTAAACGTATTTGGCGGGACAGCAAGTGCCGTTACGGTGCGCGCAAAGTCTGGCAGCAGATGAAAGCTGACGGGTTAAAGGTTGCTCGGTGTACCGTAGAGCGTTTAATGAAGCAGTATGGTATGCAAGGTGTCTGGCGTGGCAAAAGCAAGATTACCACCAACAGCCGTGACGACCAAAGCGCGCTGATGACCTAGTCAATCGTAACTTTAATGCACGTCAACCCAATCAGCTTTGGGTAGCTGACTTCACCTATATAAAAACAACTAGCGGCTGGGTATATACCGCTTTATTATTGATGTATTTGCTCGCGCTATTGTGGGCTGGAAAGTATCTAATCGCATGAATACCGATATGGTTATGGCTGCGCTAAATCAGGCGATAGCAGATAGGAACCATCCCAAAGATGTGATTCATCACAGCGATCGAGGGGTTCAGTACTTATCCATTCGCTATACTGACAAAATGTGTGACTCTGGTATCATCGCTTCTGTCGGCACGACTGGTGATTCATACGATAATGCACTGGCTGAAACGGTCAATGGACTCTATAAATCTGAGGTAATTGACTATTTAAAGGAGAACTGGACTGGTATCAATGATGTTGAACTGGCAACCCTTGAATGGGTGGATTGGTTTAATAAAATACGACTGCATAGCACGATTGGTTATGTGTCACCCTTTGAGTTTGAAAAGCGGTATTATGATAATTTAATCCTGTCAGGCATGGCTGCCTGACTCAAGTAAATCACTCTCCGATATAGTCGGGGCGGTTCAGTTTACAGATCCGTATATATTGACAGAGGGAAAGCTTGATTATACCGATAACGAGGACGTAGCCCATCCCAATAATTATTATCCAAGGGAAGGAATAAGAACCGTATTGTTTGAGTCTGGTAGTAAAAAAATACAATCCTATTATAAAAATAATTTGCCAACAGGGACTTGGATTGAGTATTTTGAAAATGGACAAAAAAAGAGTGAAGATACTTACAAAGATGGGGTTTTGCATGGTATATCTAAGAAATGGAATGAGCAAGGTGACCTAACAGGTGAATGCACTTATGACCATGGTGTCAAAAATGGTCGCTGTTATTCAAAATTCACGTTATATCCTAATATCTATCACTCTGACAGTAAATATAAGAATGGTAAAAGATTTGGTATTTCTAAATCATGGAATATAGATGGTACCATTGAAGAATTCATATTTAATGGGCCACTATCTCTGCAGGAAATCGAAAAGGATTTGACAAAAAATCAGTTTAAAATATTTACTCTTGATGTTACTGCAGATGGCATAGATGATTTAGTGATTAGTCGTATCAATGATAATGCTAATCTATATCAAGGTGACGAACTTTATGTTCTTATTGGAGACAAAGGTGGTAAATACAATTGAGCTTGAGTACGTCAAATTATGCCAGCGATGGAGGTTACTTTTTATACGATATATTACCTCGACCGAACTATAATGGTTTTATTCTTGGCACATATTTTTCAAGTAAAGGTCAACCAAACATTATTACTTTTACCTTTAAAAATAAAGATTGGTATGTTTCAACCACTACGATGGGAGGGTCTATGCCTAGTGGAGAATATTATTGTATTGATAATAATCAAAAACACATAAAAGAATATACTAATAGTATGCCGCCTGCTGATGATACTAAGCCCTGTACCCCACCACCCACCAAGTACGTCGTCACGTCAGATAAGGCAGAAATATTGTCTGACACCTTTGAATCTAGATCACCACCAAATTACTATATCCAAAAAGATACTATTGAAGCTATTGATCAAAATGAAGACTGGGTACAAGTATCTTATAAAAATGGTACTAAATTTGGTTGGATCGATAAGCGTGATTTGACGCCTATACCAAACTAACTCGAGGCAAAGACATTCATTACAAGCTTTACCGATGATAGTAGCTAGAAAAGCTAATAAAAAAACCAAAAAAATCCGACTGCATTAAGCGATCGGATTTTTAATATTTGGTGGAGAGGTAATCATCCCAACCATAAGACACTTATCAAATAGAATTAAGCTGTATGGTTTAGTTTCTGTATTGGCGTAAAGCCACCATTGCCCATGCTCGGGCGCTCATAATTGCATTTGATCTTTAATAGTTCGATGTCATAGTGGCACGCCTTTCTGGCCCTTGTATTGATAGGTCATTGCTACGCTGTGGACTTTATTATCTTACAATTACTTATGGTAGGTTGTAGTGCTTAACTGTGGATAGTCGCTCAATCCTCTTTTCTGGTTTTACCCTAGCTGCTTCTGCATTGGACTCTGCCCAAGCTGCGTATGCTTTAGCCCTAGCTATTTTCTCTTCTGCCCTAACTGCTTTTTCTGCTGCCCTAGCAGATTCTACTTTTGCAATGGCTGCGTTCGCTTTTGCAATGGCTACGTCTGCTTTCGCAATGGCTTCTGCCCTAGCTACTTTTTCTGCTGCGTGTGCTTTTGTGTATGCTTCTACACTAGGTTGTTTGGCTGCAGCCATGGCATATTCATTATGGGCATTTGCTACTCCAAAGTAAAAACAGTCAAAGTTATTACACCTGATAGAAATGTAAATAATTGGTTTAATGCTTTCATTGTATTGTTTACTCTCAGTTTTATTCAAATGTACCTACAATACACGATGTCTAAATCATTAGGCAAGCTTGCTTCCTCCTACTTCATCAAACGTTAAAAAGTCCTTAAAGTTGAATAAAATACTTCTCCTTTATAGCCTATATTTTATAGGGTATTAATAAAGGCGTTTTGACTGTATAGCTTACGTGTTAAAGTATTAAAGAAAACGTAATGATCGAAAATCCTAGCGCCTTGATTTGCTCTAAGATCACCATTACTTACTGGTGGCTTTAATGAAAAATACTTACAAAATCCTCCTTCTGGAAACAAACCCACACCTTATCATAATAGTAAGCTTATACTTGATCCAAGATTTCCTGAGGGATGAGAAATGAAAAAAAATATTTATAGGATTTTACTGACAATATTATCTATTACATTAGCAGGTTGCAGTAATGCGGAGAATAAAAATCAATCAGTGCTACCTCAGACTAATAAAGAAGATATTTTTTTAGATAAACCAAAAATGCAATCATCAAAAACATCCGAACCTCAATTAAAATGCGCACAGTTTAATCTAGATATAGTGTGCATTAAGTATAAAAATGTTATAAGATAAAACATCTCAACAGATATACTCAATTATCATGACTTACTCACTAGATTATCGCAAACAAGTTCTTAAAAGCTTAGCAGATGGCATGACCTTTGCCGAGGCAGCCTCTTTTTATGATTAGTCCAACCACTATTCAAAAGTGGAAGAAACGGCTGCATAGTAAGAGCACTCGCAATGTTACGCCATCAAAAATACCGGATGATGCACTACGCAAAGACGTTGAGCGTTACCCTGATGACTATCACTATGAGAGAGCAAGACGGTTCAACTGTACTGCCCCAGCCATTTGTGAGGCTTTAAAACGCCTAGGCATCAGTCAAAAAAAAGACCTTAGAGCATCCAAAAGCATGTCCAATAAAAAGAGCGGCGTATCAGAGTAAGCTTGATAACTTTAAACAGCAAGGTTATCCCATTGTGTATATGGACGAAAGCGGTTTTGAAAGCCAGACCATTCGTCCTCATGGTTATGCACCGATAGGCAAACCCTGTATCGACAGCTACAACTGGCAAGGTAAAAAGCGAACCAACGTCATTGGGGCTCTATATGAAAAGATGCTATTTGCACTGGATTACTTTGAACACAACATTAACAGCGGCATATTCTACGATTGGTGCAAACACACCCTAATCCCAAGCCTTAAAACCAAATGCGTGATTGTCATGGATAACGCTCGGTTTCATAAAAGTAGACGTATCCAAAAATTACTGAACAGGCATGGTCATCGTATCCTATGGCTGCCGCCGTACAGCCCAGACTTGAACCCTATTGAGAAAAAATGGGCTCAAGTGAAGTTTCTACGCCAAGGGTGGATGGAAAATGACTTATCCAAATTATTTTATGATGTTTGTCCTAGACATAACACTTTTGTTTTGAACTGACTATAATACTGTATGTACCTACTGGAAAAACTCTGAGAAATTTAAGGAAGAGATAAAAATCCAAGAATATGAAATTTACCCTTCGCTTATAGAAGTCCATGAATTATCTCCGACTGAATATAATTTTTTTACAACTACAAATATGTATTATAAAAACAAGAGTTATGAGGCTAATATTTTTCCAAATTCTAGAGTCCAACTATCAAATGGAAATGAAGTTATCAACTTAATCTGTAATAAAGATAGTTGTTCTAAGCCATTTTTATGGGGTTTTGCTACAGAGTCAACTATAAGAGATAATCCTAAATTAGCTGATGCGATGATGACTAAGATATCATTTATATATACCAAAAACTATAAAAGCTATCTTAATAAAATTAGCAAGCAGTCAATTAAAGACAAATTAGCTGTGAAAGTTTATTTTGAAAACCCAAATCTAGATGACTCAGACTATGTCATTAGATTTGTGAATAAAGAATCGCCACTTAAGAATGCGATTCAAGAATACTTAAACGGTCTAACACCAGAGGAGAAAAAGCTAGGGTTTGAGTCTAGTAATTTCGGCAATGAAAATTTTACAGTGAAAATTGAGAACCACATCGCTAAGATTCATTTTACTGCTAATGACTTAACTAAAGATTTGAGATCGCCACAGCAAGTGATCGATTTTACAATGGCTATCACTTTAACAGCCGAGCAATTTGATGCTGTTAATGATGCACAGATTTGCGTCAATAATACTTATAATTACGAAATAACTTTTTTTGCTAATGAAGAATCAGTTGATTGTCCCTTTTAACTTTTATTTCAACTATCTACATTTAAAATTAAACCAAAAAAAAATCCGACCACATTAAGTGATCGGATTTTTAATATTTGGTGGAGATGGCGGGAGTTGAACCCGATTACATCATATTCTATCACACGCTATCAAATACACTATCAATAATATCAATAACTTACGATTATGCAATGTGATTAGATGTGATAGCGTATCATGGCAGGCTGTCAAGAATCATGTCAAGAGCGATTAACCTATCTTTAGATTGCCATTTTTTCTGGCGGCAATAGATGCCCGCAGCACTCGCAAACAACGCTATCTTGTACATTCGCTGCAACAACTTTGATGCACTGTAAAAACTTAATGGCATAATCTGCAATCGCTTTATTGTCATCAACACCATTAATCACCCTGCGAGCATTTACCCATTCGTTATATTCAAGACCATACTTGATATACTGGTTTAATCTGCGAGTTGTAAACGTGCCCTTTAGCGAGCCGATAGTTAGTATTTTTGCGCTGACAATAGGGTCTAATGCTAGATCAGGGCTGCTAACTAGGTCGATGCCTAGAATATCGGTAAACTTTTTATAGTTGCCATAACCTGTAATCATGACGTGACCACGACCACGGTACTTGTAACCGTCACCGTCAGCTTCTGGCGTGTTGCCTAGTCGCTCAGCCAATCGCCCTGTGTCGTACTTATCAAAGTATCTAACACCGCCATACTCGGTGATTGCTTGCATTGTAAAAGCTGTCTCATGATACGCCGTGGCGAGATTGTAGCTGACGTATAGCGGATTGCTTGAGTCTAATTCTTTGTAGTGATTAAAGGCTGCAAACAAGCCGTTTACCCCATCTAAAAAACCTTGACTGATTGAGCTGACTTTAAATACCTCTTTGAATTTAGCAAAATCAAAATCTAACTTATAACCGACCTCTAGGGCTTCTTGAGATAAGCCACCCCAATAACCGTCTGGGTCGATACCCATGTCTGCCTGTAGCCTTTTTACGCTATCTTTTACACTCATATCCAGCTCCAAAAAAATCCCCATTAAGGGGCGTGTTTGTTTTTGCATCGACTGATAATTAACTGCTTAAAGTGCCAGACGTTTAACAGCAAGCACGTTGCTCTTGCAATTGTCGTTGACCATGACGGTTCAAAGCTGCTACTCGGCAATGCTGCTTCGACTAAAAATATCCATACTGTGATCCACAGGCTCAACTGTAAAATCGTCTCTTTTGATGCCGTGTTAAATCTGTCTGATATTAAAAACACCGTGCAGATAGCAAGCCCTAGCAATGCCAGTATCGCATTAATTAAAGGTATCATTTGCGACCCCCGAACCATCGACCAACAAAGTTTTTGAGTGCATTGCTGATTAGCTCTATGCTCTCAAGTATTGATGACTTTAGGATATTAACGACTGACGCTCTAAGTTCGTCATCTGCGACAACCTCAAGTATCATGCGTAAAAATATCGTACCGAGTAGGCCACCAAAGAAAGCGGTTAGCATCATAACGACTACCGTTGGTTTATCGTTGATGGCTGGCAGTATGACAAACGAGATAACAAAGCCGACGACGATTGCTAGTAGCAAGTTACCCAAAAACGTGCCTTGCTTTTTCATGTAGTCATTGGTCATTGCGAGTACAGCCCCAACAAAAACGAGCATTATTGTCGCTATTAAAAAATACCAATATGGCAGTTGTAAATGCAAAAAAGCGTGTGGCTCATTAAGCTGTACCATCACGCTTACTGCACTTATTGCCGTTCCGCTGCCTGACGCTGCTAATAATCTAGTAGCATTGACAGCGGAGTAGTATCGGTCTGGCATAAAGCCCCCTATTTTTAGATAATAAAAAACCGCCCTGTGAGGCGGGGTTAAATTAGATACTTAGCCAGACTTAATCGCTCATTGATTGCATTAACGCTGTTTAGAGCGAAGTCAGCGTAATATGCCAACTCATGTGGCTCGTACCCGTCATCTCTATAACCTCCGACTGACAAGGTGCGCTTAGGTAGCACATTCTGCTTTTGGTAAATGTACTGATAAGCAGCGCCTAGTGAGGTAATGTATGCACCAAAATTACCGTTAGCAGTGTAGTTTGTATTATTAACAACGCTTGTGGTGTGACTGGTGCTGTACTTAATTGCTAGGTTTTTAAACATAGCATTATAATTAACATTAGCCTTATCGTTAATCACAACCTGCATATCTTTGTAACCTGACGGCATTAACTCAGTATTAGGTATGTCAAACTGAATCAACATATCAGGCATAAGACCATCTAAGTATTTTTTAACGCAACAGATTCAGGCTCAGTCGAAGTCGAAAACCCAGCATACGCCATGACTGAGTTTGCGTTTAAATCACTTGCGTTATCGTAGCCGTATGGATTTAAGACAGGTATAACCACAATTTGTATTAGATCGCAATGCAACTAAATGCGGATTGTCGTCGGTAAATAGCTTTAGCGCAGTAAATGCCAAAGATACAACGTCTTTTTTGCTAGAGCCATACATACCTGCACATAGCACAATCGTGTTATCAAAACTATCAGGCTCATGAGTGTAAGCGACTAAGTTATAACCGCCGCTAATAGAGCCGACCACGCTTTTAACCAAGTCTAGATTGTCATACAAATTAGCTTGTAATTCTGCATAACTCCAAACTACGTTAAGTGGCTCGCTGTGACCATCGAGCGTGTTATATAGGCTGATATACGTTTGTTATCTTCATTCGTTTTGCTTTGCTCTATGCTGTCTTTAATCTTCGCTTTTAGTGCATAATGCAAGTGATTGAATAAGTGATTAACAAAGTAAGTCGTTTGCGAGCTATCAAGTTTATTGTGTCTGCTGCGCCAAATTCTATCGTTGCAGCAGGGACACCTAATACGCGGTGTGAGTAGTATAAACCAAGCGCCCTCTGTGTTTCTTGCGTCAAATTCACAGGCTCTCTATTGTACTTATCCCTAACAACGTCATTATACATTGACACCACACCCTGCATGACAGGTCGCAATAGGTCGTCATCTTCAAGCCAGTAAACAAGGGAATCACGAATCCAACCTTGAGCTGTGTGCAAATCAAAGTAAAATGACAGGTCTTCATGCTCACGATTTAAAACAGTGTATATAACCTCTGCCTCTGCCTCACTTAGCGCATACTCTCCTTTTTGGTTGTAAGGATCATTATTAACTGGCACTAAATCCCAACGAGAGGGGAAATTCCTATTTGGGTTTACGCCCCTAAAGTTAGCGTAATTATCAGGCTCAACTTTGTTTTCAGCATTCATGCTCCACGGATTGACCACGGGTATGACTACAATTTTAACCTTATTTTTTAAGTACGCTAACCCTTCGTGCTTGCTTGGGTTTCTGTATACCTCATTTATCAGTAAACCAAGTGCAAACGGTGGAACTCGCTCTGTCGGGTGCATACCCGATGTAAGTAGTATGGTTTGCTCGTAATTATCAGGCTCAAAGACATACTCGTAAATATCATATAAACCTGACGAATCTTTGCCTAGTGTGTTTTTTGTCACATGGGTGGGATAATCGGCTAGCAACGGCTCATAAAACTCATTCAATATGGTATCTGTGTTATATGTGTTTGCGCCCGATGGGTATCTAAACCTGTCGGTCTGTACGCCCAAATCTATGAAGGTGTTGTCAGTCTGATAATCATCTTTTGTAACATCAAGACCGATGGGCATTGCCGCATCTTTGAACTTGCGCCCATAACTCTCATAACTGGTTGCTTTAGAGCCTTTTTCTATCTGAATTTTTGGGCGCAACCCCTTCTCTGATACTTGCACAAACAGTAGCTTGTCGTCAGCGCCAGTCGTTATAGTAAGACTGCGCTTTGCTGCATCTCGCAAGATAACTCTACCGGAAGCACCGCTCTTAATTAGTCCGACATTAAACCTATCACTCGATGCCTTGCTTACTGTGTAAGTAGTGTTAGGCTCAATTTCTATTAAAGAATATATGCTAAGCTCTCTCTCAGTTGTCCCAACGGCCCCTGCGCCACTATAAATATCAGTAGTGTTAGCATCTAGCGTAGCCACAGTGTTTATTCTCAAGCCAAAAGCGTAGCCTCTAAACAGGTTTTTGGTGTCCACGAAGTCGTCTGAGCTTATTGACTTTATAGTTGCACTATCAATAACCATTTGTTTGTTGATATTTAGTGTTGATAAGCCGTCCCACATTTTCTTATCATATTCACCATCAAACAAGGCAAACAGATAGCCAGCATAAGCGCCTTTATCAACAACAAGCCACTCTGTCTGATCGTCTGTCGTGAATGTGCCGTGGAAACCCAAGCTCGGCTCAGCAACCAAAGACAGGGTGCTACCTGTATCCGCCAGTTGGTAGTTAAACCAAGTTTCGGGCTTGCTATAAAAGCCCCGAAGCGTTACTGATCTTATACTTGCGGCCACGCAATACGTGTAAGTAGTATTTGGATCGACTTTTAAGGCGTAGCTATGCTTACCTGCGTTCGCCGCTGATATAGCAGGACTACCGCTATAGACAGCAGCAGCTACGAGGTTAAGCCTCTCACTAAATTGTTAGACGCAACCACGGGATACGTAAGAGTTTGAATAGCTTGCAATAGGTTTTTGACATTGTTTGCGGCGTTGTATTTACTAAAAACCCACGTACCTGCATCGTTGTACCAAAGTCCGTCCGTTCGCTGACTCAACGATGCTATCTGTAACATAGCCGTACTTGCCGTCAGTTAACCCGCTGCTTTCTAAGTGGTACTTAGACTTAAATAAGGGCGCAGGTAGCGCACCACTTTCAATCATTGTCTTAATAGCTTTTTTAGCAGACGGATAAGTTTCGCCTGTTCGCGTAACAACCTGTGTGTTCTCGTCACCATTAGCAGCTTCGCCTAACGATTTAACATCTAATCGTCCGTCTACAAAATCCTGTGTGGTCATAATCTCTGGCATTTCTTTTCCCCACAAAAAAGCCTCCGATCAAGGAGGCGTATGTTTAAATCAATTTAGGCTATCAAGCCGTTTATAAAGTCTTTATCGTTTGGATAGTACCTGCTGTCATAAGCCATTGCGCTTATCGTTGACTCAAACACCCCCTTGCCAGCCTTTTCGCTGACCAGATACGCATCAGCTTCAACCTCCGTGGCTTCAGTGATATTAAACACCGCATGAGTCACGCCCGATGTGACTAGCGCCATCATTGGTATGCGTGCCAGCTCAATCTGATAGTCATCAATATGACCGATGATCTCAATCACATCGACTGTGCTGTTTTTAAGCTGTAGGTGGATGACGTAGCTCTTGCCAGCATCGAGCTCAACTGGATAATCTAAAGTCAATATCGTGTTTTCTTGATATTCAATTTGACCGCTGCACAGTATCGGCACCGTAGAATCAACGATTGCGATTCTATCCATGCGCGTCACCAAGTCACCCTCACCATAAGCGGTAAACTCAATGGCTTTACGGTTATACCGCAGCTTATTCCATGCCCTGTGCGCCAAGAAATGAGCCTGTGCGTAATTGGTGACGCCTTGGCTATCAATCGTCTTGTAGTTGGTGCGCAAGTCATCAGGCAGCCTGATAATCGCCTCACTATAATTATCAGATGGGTCACGCCATTTAAACTCAATGCCGTCATAATTATCTTGGATGCCGAAGAACTCAGTAACCACCATGCTCTCTGGTGCGATATTACGATGATTAAATAAAGCTAGGCTATTAGGTGTTTCGCGCTCAAAGCTAAAGTAATGCAAGCCACCCTCACGACGAGCCGTACAAAATACCGCTTCAGCAACTGTAAATATCATTTCTTGATAGCTGCTGTACTTATCATCAAACGTGTAGTTAAACTCACATGCTTTGCCAGTGCCAAAGTAAGCGGCTATCTCATTACTAACATCATAAAAAGATTCGCTGTCGACTTCGGTTGCATCCATACGTCCGATGAAAGGGTCTAGTGCCATTGCAATCGATATGTCAGAAAAGTTGCTTGTTGCCATAAAGCCGTTGGGCGTATCAAGCTTACGATGAGCAATCATATTTAGCTCACTAGCGTTGGTACCAGAACCAATGGCCATGCGCCGTAATCTGACAATCGTGTCATGCTCATAGACTGATTTCTTAGTTTCGTAGTAGCTGTATGCACTCTCAAAAACCACATCATCTATTAAACTTGCACTATCACCGTTATCATTCTCACGTTTAACTCGGAATCTAAACTGCCCAGTTTGTGGTAACTCTTTTCTAAGCGTAATACCAATTGGATTTCTGTTATTTGCAACACCTTGCATGACATCACCGTAGCGATAGACCTGACCTGTGGGCACACCGTCAACGACCATTTGATACTCAACCTCAATGGTCACCTGCTTACTGTCGTCACCATCATATATGCCGTTTTGCGCTAAAAAGTTAAGGATGAAACCAGTACTGTCTTTGCTACCGGCGTAATACCAACCAATGAAATTATCCTTTGAGCCCTTGATTAAAACCTGCCTGCTCAGAAACTGTTGTTTTTGAGCGGCGGTCAAACTATCAACCTTGCTCCAATCCGCATTGGTCGCCACGGGATTCACTAACTTTAATACCCCGCCGTTTGTACTAGCGACTGTATATGTACCACTCAAATCCACATTATTGCTATTACCCGTCAATACTGACGCTGTAAGTGCAACAGCGTCTTCTGTCAGTAATGAAAAACTAGGGTTCGTAGCAGCAAAGCTGTCCGACAATGTGACCTCGTAAAAATAAGCGCCCGGTGAACCTGACTTTGTTATTGAAGCAACATCATACTCGCCCGCCAAATCGAGTGCCCCGCTTACTGGGTCATTGATTAATAACGACGCAATTCGAACTCTTTTGTAATTATCTGGATTAACCACATCGATAGAAGTTGCAATGGTTAGTACACCATCCATCGCCACATTGGTGTTACCCGACAATCTAATGTCTTCGACCGTGCCATAAATAGCATTGCTGATCGTTACTTTTTCGCCAGCGGTAAATTTATAAGAAAAATCAACAGAACCTTCAATCTTATAGTCTACCCAAGCGCCAAAATCATCATTCCACTCACGGCCAGACTCATTTATCGTGTCACTGGGCACGCTGATTTCATTTGGACTGGTTATGGTTACTGAGCGCGTAGATATTCTAGCGCTGTTAGGCGATAGTAATGTTTGTTTGCCATCGATGGCGCTTACCTGCTTAGCGACAATCTGCAACTTATCAAAGACAGAGCCTATTTGTATTTGTGGATTTGGACTTATGGTTGATTGACCAGGTTCATAGATGCTGATGGACGCACCATCAATCGTATTGATAGGAGTTTCACCCTCGTTGATCGTATCTTCGTTTATAGCAAAGGAGCCCGTGCCGATAGACAACAAACACTCTTCGACTTGCACACTGCCTTCATAATATCGATAAACAGTTGATATCAAGTCGGGCATAACTTTGCGTCTTCCGTAAATGTCTGGCACACGCTCACCCACACGATGCTTGTTTTGACGCTGGGCAAGGCTATTATTGGGTGAACCTGCCACATCTTGCGGTGCGTTCATTTCTGGCATATTCATGTAAGTGTAAACTGCCACACCTACTGATATAACAGCAGCAATGATTCCCAAAGTAACTGGTTCGCCCGCATGGCATAGTACTTGATAGTCGCCAGTCACGTCTTTGAGCGCCCATGCGTCCAGCTTGGTCTTTGGGGTAATATCGTTCTGTACGCAAATTGTGCCTTTATACAAGCGGGCTTGCGGATAATGTTCGCGGACAGCTATCCATTCGGTTAATAAGCACGTATAGAAATGCTCAGCAAATTCGCTAGCATCAAGCTCATTGTGAAAAATTTTTAACATCATAAAATCGCACCTTTTTATACTGTCTCTTGATGCTTCGAAGGGTTTCAAAACGTGGACCGCTTTCTGATAGATGCAGTATGCGTCCGCAATAGTACAAGCCCACATGATGTCTATTGTCTAGGGTCATCATGAGGATGATAGTGCCGTCACGTGGCCTAGCAACTAAATCACCCTGCCCCATTCCTTCTTTGGTTGGTATTAATGTATCGTCAAGCGAGCCAGTCAATCCCAAAAAGCAATGGCTAAAGTCATAATCAAACAGGTGCTTGCCAGCATCTATGAGCAAGTGGACACAGTGATAATTGTCACGGTCAAACTGACGATTCAATAAAGGATCAATGCTTTTCATAACAACGCCTTTAAATCAGGATATTCCTCAAGGCTGTAAGTTCGACCTGTGGGCACAGTATTCTTATCTGGCGTCTTAGCATCAAACGTTGTTGCCTGATGGTCACGGCTCATTTGTTCAATAAATAAGCCTTTTACAACATCGATAGGTTTGTCCTTAGCAAAGGACATAGAGGTCACGTCGTAAGCATATTGGCGGTAAATTACTTGTGGGTACTCGTCGCTATCAGATGCTCTTATCTGCTTGATTAGCGGTGGTACAATCTCACCCAGGTCGCCCAAAGTGATATTGAAGCTTTGATCAAGATCATCAGAGGTTTTACCGCGGTTGATTAGCAATGGCGCAAACTCAAAGTTCACCACTTCGCAAGTCTCAAGCATGGCATCAACACCATCAGCATGATTAGTCACGATACGTATTGGCGTGGGCCATAAACTGTGCCTAACTTCTATTGTCTCGAGCGCGGCGATACTGGGAGAGCTGTCAAGATGCAGGTCTTTGATATCATCAATCGTTACTGCCATTACAAACTCCCTAGTGCATCTGGCAAATCTTCATTGACCAATTTTTCGAGCAAGTTGAGCATTTCGCGTGGGTCGCCCGACTCCCACAGATCGATGATGGTTTGGTCAAAGTCTTTGCGGGTTTGGCTTTAGGCGCAGACCAAACGACACACTATAGACTTTGCCGTCACGCTCACCAAGCTGTAGCGAGCCAGCAACAAACTGACAAGTGTAAGTGGTCATCTCAGTGTCATCGACCATCAATCGCCAAAGAAACGGACGTGGATTTTCCTGATGACTGCGCCAGAATGCCCAAAAGTACTGCTGTTTGATTTTCTCACTGAGCAGTACAGACGCTGTGACGGTGTGCACATTATTGACAAACTGCACGCGCTGACGCGCGAAACCGCCCATTAGTGCTTGCTCTAATAAATTGTTTGCCACTTCTGGCGTGTAGCCGCGCTGTAATGGACAGAGTGCAAAATTATTCATCGGCGATTCACCCTTGCTGTTGTGCCGCGCTGTATGCTCTTGCTCTCTAATGAGTTGGCGCGACCGATGTTGCGGAATCGCTTGTCCATCATCTTGTCAACCATTTCAATAGTTACCTCGCCGTTAGGTCCTCGGCTCGCACTCACTTGAGCAGATGAATTGTTGTTGATTGTGATATTGCCGGCACTGGATTTTTGACCGTTCGACATAAAGTTAGCTAGGTCTTTGTTTTGGCGCGGTGATAAGACGCGTTCGCCTTTATCGAGTAAGTAGGTAGATTCTTTGGGCACGTAATCCAAACCACCGTGGGCAATCCCTGACACGCTTGGCGCTGCCATTCCACCGATACCAGCAGCTTGCGCTATCTGTATCGCTGATGCTGCTACCGCACCTGGCATAGCAATATACGGACCAATCAAAGGAATGGCAGATAAAGCATCAAAAGTGTTTGAGTAAGTCGTTTTCACTGTCATTAGTGCTTTTTGCACCGCAAAAGCTTTTTCCATGGCAAATGCCACTCTTTGCATCTTCGAGTTTTCACCAAAGAACATAGCAGCTACGCTTGTCATAGCGCTAAAAGCATTTGCTTGTATAGCTGTTCGGGCGTCTGCTGTTTGTTGATCAAGCGTTTGCTGCTTGAGCGCATACTCTTGATCCATCGCCCACATTGCGTCAGTGTGTTCTTGCTTGGCAGCCTCTAGTAATTCAAAGCGTTCAAGCTCTGGTAGTGCAAACTCACCGCGCTCATCTTCTACATTAATATCAGCCTGACGTTTTTTGTAATCCGTATCTATCGAGTTATAAGCCTCGTCTTTGTCTTGACCAAACCGCCACCCTGCATAACCCTCTGCCGACATAGTGCGCTGAGCCATTGCATCAAGACCAGTGCTAGCAGCAGACAAACCGTTGGCTTTCATGCTATTGGCAAGTGATTGGTACATCTTGTCTTGTTCACGCGCTTTGGCTTGTGATGCAAATTTGAAGTTAGCTAAATCTTTTTGATACTCAGCATTTTGTAAGTCAGTAAGCATTTTTCTGTATTTGTCGTTTTCAGAAAATGCAGCATCAATGCTTTCTATTTTTTTCTTGTGGTTATATGTGATTTTTTCCTCGCCAGTCATATAGCCTTCTAGCAGAGATACTTGCTTTTTCAAAGTTTCTTCTTGCAGTTTTTGGGCATCTTGCGCTTGCTTGGACACGGTGTCATAAACTAATTTACTTGTATCTGTCGTGGCTGACTTCATATAAGCAAGTACGTTTTTGGTGTACTCCTTGGTCTGGCCAATACCTGTCTTTTTGTTTCTAGCCCATCGGTCTGATAAGATTAAAGACATTGGGTTATTATCTACATTGCCCTCGCCTGTGTTGTATGCCGCAATGGTTTTTCAAGGTCGCCATCAAAACGTTTGTATAAGTAGCTCAGATACTTAGCAGCACCCTCTGTCGCTTGCTCCATGTTGTAAGCGTTATCAACTTGGAATCTCTTGGCAGTGGCATCTATAAGTTGAAATCCGCCTTTCGCTGTTCCCCACTTGGTAGCTGGACCAGTTGCGTTAGTTTTCCCGTGTGACTCTTGCATATGAATGCCAGTCATTAATCCTTGTGGCAAACCATATTGAGCCTCATAACCTGCGAATCCGTAGTCCTCTGCATTGGCAAGCGCCTTGGCGTTTGGTTTTAATTTAACTTCTCCAGCTACTTTTTGCGCTTTTTCTAATGCTTTTGTTCTGGCTTCGATGGCCTCTTGTTGAGCTTGATACTGTGCCCAGTTACCCCAAGCGTTCGTCCCAACTCTCTCTGCGCCTCATTCTGCGCCATCACAGTAGATACAAACTCATTAGTATTGCCAGAGCCTATCTTGTCTATCTCGTGCATCATATCGCCATAACTGGCAATTTTTGCGCGTATATCCTGATCTACTATTTGATTTATATCGCCAGCAGCTTTTAGGTTTCTAGCCATCTTTATAGCAATTGCTATGCCGCCGTCCCAAAGGTCTACGCCGTCCATGAGCGTTGCAATAGTCGCTGCCACACCGCCTATCGAGCTGCCCACGGTGTCAAAGACGGCTGCTGCGCCCACACCCACTTTTGCAACGCCTTTTAGCCCGATAGCTAGGCTCTCACCCGCTTCACGCGCAAAATCAGCCGCATTGCCGTTCTCGACCAACTTCCCTGCCACGTCTGACAGCACGGGAATAATCGCACGAGTAAACTGTTTTTTTGCACCGTCATAAGAGATCATCATCAGATCTGTGGCGGCCTCAAGCTCTTGCGTGGCGCGTATGGTTTCAGCGTCCATGACAGCGCCTGCGTTTTGCGCAGCGGTTGCCCATACGTCAAACCCTGCGCCAGCATCATGCAGCAACGGTATTAGTGCGGAGGCATCAGACGCGATACCCTCAAGATAAAACACCATTTCAGATTGACTTATATTTGCTTGCTGTAGTCCGTCATAGTAGAGCTGTAGCGCGTCTGGCCCTGATAACTCTCTAAACTGCTCTGCCGTCTGCCCGACAAGCGGTGCTATATTCTCAAAGTAGTCAGCCATCGCGCCGCCGCCACTGCTCAAAAAATCACCAATTTTGTCTTGCGTGTCTTTGTATATATCGCCCAATGTGTCTTGCTCAACGCCAACAGACCTTGCCGCAATCGCCAGTTTTTGCATGTCCTCTACGCCAGTGTTGGCAATACGAGATAATCGCGTTATCTCAGTACCCAGCTCTATCTGCTCTCTAACCATCACGCCGATAGCTGCTGCGCCAGTCGCTGCCATTGCGCCAAACGCAAGTGCTGCCCTGCCCATGTTTTTGGTTACTGTTTCACTAATGCGGCCTGTACTGTCTCTTGCTTCACGCTCAGCTTGTGTTAGACCATCAGTGAACTCACTTAGGCGCACTGCCAAGTCGAGGGTTAGTCTGCCAAGGGAATTTGTGGCCATGATGGGTTGTCCTTATTTTAGATAAAAAAACCTCAATCATTTCTGAGTGAGGTTTTTATTATTTGTCGTTTTTATTCATCATCTAAATATAGATACACGTAATAACCAGTTGGTATCGAATCAACTAATGACCAATGGTTATAATCAATTAAATTTTGTACCCATATCTGTGCCCAGTTTAGTTGTTGAGCAGGTAGCTTTCGGCGCGGGAAGTGCTTCATATATATTGAACCGTGTCAGTTTTTCAAACTAAAACCTAGACCACTCTAATCCAGAGACATTAAATTTAAATTGCTCTTTACCATGATCGTAGAAATTCACCTCAATCATCACACTATCAGATTTTTTTAGCTTCTCAACAAAGCCGGAAATATCGCTTGCCAAGAATAAAACCTCGCTACTACCAGCCTCAGCCTCGCTAGCAACCAATTTTCGTACAGGACCATCATCAAACTTAGCACTGACATAACAATCTTGATAAGTACAAAACAACTGACCTTTATCAACAGCAAATAATACATCCTTGCCATATTGAACGTCATCACGAATTATTATATTAAGCTCAATATCTTGACCATATGGAAACCCTAGATCTACAGCATTGGTTGATTTGTTAATCGCAAAATAAGATGATTCCCCACGCATTTCATCGATGGATTCATCGTACTGCCAGCTACTTGTAGTGACTGGTGCTTCAACCAATACTTCTTCATTAGTGCTATTTACTGAAGAAGACGGCGCAGATTGAATATCAGACGGCAATTCTTTATTGGTAGCAGCCTCACTACCAACATTATCACCAGACACCCCAGCCATTACCACGGATAAAACCATAATCCCAATAAATACTACAGCAACCCATGTAAGGAACGACGTTCGTTTGACCTTAGCACCACAATTAGGACACGCGCCTGCATTTTTACTAATGACATTTCCACAATCTTTACAATTAATGAGTTTCGACATACTCTATTCCTACCATCTTCATCGGTAATAAAGATATCACTATAAATCATCAAAACAATCAGCACATTTGTAAGATTAGCGTCTTCTCTTCAAACCACCTCAACGTCATCTTATTGGCAAAACTCAAGCGGCTCCACCCAAATCTTCAACTTAAGCGCTTTATATATTCATTGCGATGATGTTTGCCGATGCTTGCTCGACACGCCTGCCAATGTTAGGCTGCCCCTACGGCGATACTCAGCCCATTGGTTTATCTCAAGCATGGTCAGATTTGATTTAACTTGATGGATGGTATTGCCGCCAATGCCAGCCAGCGCAAGCTCAAAAAGAAGCTCCTTTTCACCAGCTATGAAGCCTTTTTGCTCTTGGCCTGCATCGCCTTTTTATATTATCAGTATCCCATACTTTATCAAAAGTAGCAGAAGCCAGTGTTTGTACAAAGCTATTTTCTACCTGTTTTTGGTAAACATCACTTCACCCTTGTCATCGACCAGCGCCTTACTAATCCAGTCTGATGCCACACTTTCGCCATCATGCATACGTTTCAATAGCGCCTCGGTTTCAAAGAACGGCAGTTGCTTAATGCGAATATCAACACTGCACTCTTCGCCATTATGAAAGAACGTCACCGTTTCATCACGAACTTGCGAGACAAGACTGCCTGACTTAATGTCTGCTAGATTTAACTTTGCCATCTTTCCAATCCTCTAAAAATAGTTAAGCCTCAATTAAGAGGCTTAGTGTTAGCGATAATTGCTGATTACAGCACGTTTACGGCGTTGTTTTAAACGCGGTGATAGCCTTCGATTGCCGCTTCATTGGTATCGCGTGCTTAACCAGATCGTTGGGTTCAAACGTAGGATTAGTGTCTTTTAGCTGAGTTACGAATGAAGTCCATGTGCGACCTTCGGGTAACGTCACCGTATCAGTTGCTAGCGTAGGTTCGACAGTGCCGTCACTCCATCCGATGAACACTTCAATAACCGCTTTCTCGCTAGCAAGCTGTAATAGTGTCATGTGTGTAGCGTTTTTTGGGTCGGTGTTGATAGAGATTGACCCTTCACCGGGAGTGGTTAGGCCTGCCACTGAGGTGGTAACGTCCTCCTCTTCCAGACACGTATCATCAATGTCGTTATCACTATCATCACCAATTTGGATATTAGTGATACAAATCATTTTAGTAAGCTCAGGCGTATCGCCATGCTTAATCCATACTTTCGTACCTTGTGATAGTACACCTCTTTCGACTTTAGCCATGAGCTTTATCCTATTAATTAAAAGTGGTTTATCTTGCTAGTATCCAGTTGGCATCAAAGCCGCGACCGTATAGCTTGGCTTTGCTGTCATACTGACTAATGGATGGGTTCAATATCCAAGAGTGTTGTTCGAGTGCTGATCGCACCGCATCACGAATCTCATATGCGGTGCGTGCATTGGTGGCGTACACCATCACCTGATATTGCGTGTCGTCAAAATTTGCAGGTTCATCCAAGTGGTTTTGTGATTGCCCTGACATGGTTTGCCAAACGATGTAAGGTGGTGCTGTGCCAAACGGTGCTACGTCTTCAAACGCTTGTGTCTCTATATTAACAAGGCTGGTCACGTCAGCACTGGCTGCCAAGGCTCGGTATATCGGTATAAAGCTCATAGCTTGGCAATCTCCTTGTCGAGCTCTTCTTTGTATGCCCTGGTAAATTCAGCTTGCACCGCGGCCATGTTGTTGTTTAGTGCCGGTCGCAAAAAAGCTCTGCATTATTGGTTGCACTGCCGAACTCTTTAAAGCGCCAGTACCAGGTATCACCACCGGGGTTTTTCTTATCGCCCTGCGTCTGATAGGTTCGACCTATTCGGTTTGCACGTCTATTATCTGCATTAGTGCCGTACTTTCTCGCACCGCCTTTTACACCAACCTTCATCACAACATTATCAACACCCTTAGTTTTACCGGGCTTAGTAACGATGTTTTTCCAAATCTTTTCGGGGCTGTCTTTGTCATCAAACGCTTTGGCGTTGACCACAGCCGCTTTTTTAACGATGTTCATTGCTTTGCGCGATGAGCGAGTAGCAGCGTTCTTGGCTTTACGTTGATTACCAAGCTGACGTAACTTTGCCTGCACTTCGTCAAGACCAGTAATTTCATTTGGCATAATCGCCATCACTTATAGAGGATAGCTTTTTATCTAGTCTCTTTTATTTGTGGCCAGCTTTTAGGACAAATAGTAATAATGCTGTCATCTAGATCATCTGATAAATAAATCTTGCCGCGCACTTTCTCTATAACGACAATCGAATCGTCTTCACCTTGATATATTTTTGACATGAAGTTAGCCCTTAAATTGTTCGACACCGCCTGACAGAGCGAACGTTGTATATTCCAAGCCACTATCGCTATCATCAAGACCTTGGCTATCTATTGCATATAACCGGCCTTTCCAAACAACGCGCATAGTGGTGTCGATATCAAGGCCAGTGCTATACCGGACTTTCATTCGAGCAGTTATTTCAGAATCTGCAGCTTGTGCGCTAAGCAAATCTTTAGTAGATAGCGGTGTAATTTTGGCATAGATTTTTTATATTCGATCCATTCCGATGGCAGCTCATACCCATCGCCATCACGACCACCTTTCGCGTAGACTTGTATTGTGACTCGGTGCCTTAACTCGCCAGCATTGACTGCCATATCATTCACCCATCTAAAAACGGAGAGCCCATTTCGTCATCGTCGTCTTGCTGCTCAACGAGCTCGTTTAATATCTCATCATGCTGATCAAGCAGTCGTAATATGATTTGCTCTTTTTCACTGGACTTCTGAATGAGTACGTTATTTTGTTCGACCAGTTTGGTCACCAGTGTTATTAAGCTTGGCAAGCTGCTTTGCTCGTTTTCTGGCTTCATCGGTTCGTTGTTTAATCCACTCACGGCGTGCCTCGCATCCTTTACAAGTCATTGTTGTCAATCTCGACCGCATCTGCAGCTGCCACTGTTTTTTTCTTAGTGGTTTTGGCTTTAAAATCCGCAGGGTCAGGCGTTTTTACATTAACCACAGACCCTTTTTCTATTAACTCACGACCTTCTTTTTGGCTAACAGAAACGGTTTCGCCTTTTGCACGATTTTTCTGCCGATCATCATGCGTTTTAAGCTGTACACATACATAACATTGTCCTTGTTAATAGCATCTAATTAACAGATGGTTTCCGATAAGGCCATAATAAAGCCCGAACTGGTGGCGGCAAATAATTGCCATCTGATGGCATGTCTTTATCCATATTACGGTGGTAGTCGTAGTAACCGACCAACAGCAATACAGCCACTTTGATATCAGGCGTATCTTCAGCAACCACGGATTCGGTGATGTATCGATTGGTTGCAGCCTCAGCAGCGGCGATATAACCTTGAAGCATCATATCGTTGCTGTCATCGTCATAGCGCAAGTGATACTTGGCCTCTTCTAGCGTCACCCAGTTAGTCATTAGTAACCACCTCGTCATTGGCTGCTGTAGGCTCTGCGACTACAGCAAGTGGATTAGTAGCGTCACGCGCCGCCAATGCTGCTAGGCTGTAATTCTGCTGCTGTATCATTGGGCTATTGCCACCATCAACCGGACTGTAGCCAAGCTCAGCCCGTGCCTCATTAGGCGATAATATCGAGCTACCAATACCTTCTTTCAGGTATGCCATCTGGCTACCCGAATCCATTCGTAATAGAGCCTTTAAATCAAACTCAACCTCAACACCATCCTCAAGGTCTAAGTGCTGATTGAGTAAAGTTTCGATTGACTCAATGTAATGCTGCAAGCAGTCACTATAATAAATATCATTGTGATCACTAATTTTACCGCCTGGTAAAGAAGCAAGACCAACTTTAAAGGCTGGCACACTAACGCAGTGCATACAATCTCACCTGATAACTTCAATTGCTCAACCAACTGCGCATCGTTAGCAGCCACCGATATAGGCACATAAGTCATGCCGTCGCCTAGCACCGCTGTGCGGCCATTACCCATGCCTGAGTAATTTCTATCCCAGTTAGCCTTTAACTCTGCACCTGTCGATTCACTAATAGCGCCCGGTGCAACCAATATTCCAGAAGGTCGAGAAGCATTAGCAAAGAACGCCTGTGCATTGCGCTGAATACTAATGCCTTGACTGGCAGATAGTGCGCAAGCAGTGATAGGTGATAAGCCAACCAACGGATGATAAAAGCAATTAAAGCGATCATGGATGATTTCAGATGCAGGAAACACCACATCTTCATCTAAGTTAAACAAACGGTCACGGCGCACCTGATAAAAAACATTACCGTTTGGATCAACCAACGGCTTAGTGCGTTCGGGATTAAGAATGTGCAACTTCCATACATCACCAAATATATTGCGAACCTTTAAAACATAAGTGTTGCCACTGGTTGATTTACTGGTCGCCCATGCTTCAGCGAACTGCTGCCAGTTCTGAAACTCATTTGGCTTCGCTAATAATGAATTGACGCGGCTATCACACGGCTGCATCACACCATCAACCTTTTTTTTGGTCTTAATTTTCAGCTTTCCGATGTCACGAGTAATCAATGACACACAAGCAAACACCGCATGATGGCGCATCTGGTCGTTTTTGCTCACTTCAATTTCTTCGTTACGCTGCCATGCACCCATACTAGGCTCATGTATCGTATGCCAAACATCGCCACCATTGACAGGTTGGGCGGTGCTTGCGGATTTCTTACCTGTAAACCAATCAAGCATGCCCATAATTGTTACTCGCTATCTGTTTTGGTGATTGCTTTAGCCTTTGGTTTGGCTTTGGTTTTTCTAGGTGCTTCACTGGCATCAGGTTCAACTTCGGCAAATCCTGCCTTGACCAAAATATTGCCATGAAAGTCACTGACATCATCACTCATGCCAGCAGCACCATTGGGTGCATCTTTGATATATTTTATTTTCATAATCAGCCTCTTGTTTTTTACGAATAGATACTAGCGAACACCAATACCCACTCGTAAAAAACCCCGACACAGTGGTCAGGGTTTTAGCCAATCTATAACTTTAAAGCCAAGGACTAAGGTAAGGTGCTGTAGTCGATGTAAGCGGCTGCGATAGTGCGACGTTTCGCCCAAGTATGACGCTCAGCACGAATAGCCGTCATATTTTGCTGCCATAGGTTAACCAATGTAGTGGCACCCATGTCGATAGTCGCTTGATCACTGAATGCAACTTCAACTTCACCATCATCAGCAAGATATAACTCTGATGGCTTGACCAATGCAATAACATCGCCAGCGTTTTCAGATTCAATGACCGGCAATCCATCTAGCGTTTTATCACCAGGGCCATTAGCCATACCACGATAGTACGGATTACCCAATGCGTCACGTAAACGACCCATCGCGCTAGCGCGTGTGGCGCTCATGATGTAGTAAGCACCAGTTAATGACAGGTTATTGGTGATGAAGTTGTTGTTTAGGTTTGCCAAATCCGCATCATAATCAGCGACAGTCACACCTGTAGCGGTGACTTTGGTAGCACCATTTAACACACCAGCAGGTCGTACTGCTGTTTGCGCTTCATCATCCATAAACGTGGTATCAAAAGGGGGTCGATGCTTCAACCAAGTCGTTCAGCAAACATTTGGTCAGTGCTAGGCGTTGATAGCTTTAGCAAGTCATCAGTACGGACCACGATACCAGCCAATTTGTGATGCTTAATATCAACAGTGTTAAACGTAGGATTGGTTGCTGGTTTCGCAGCACCTTCACCTACCCAAGCTGCAACAGAACCAGTGGCCATACCCGGAATAGTAGAATTAAAAGGAGCAACGCGCATCATGGACGATAACTTATCAACGATAGTTTCTGCTCGTAGCAACTCAATGAACTCATTGGCAAGCTGATTTTCTACAATCAGAGCGCTAGAGTTAGACGTATCAAGAACCACTGCTTTCTCAAGTGCTTTGATAACTCGTGAGTCCATGCCTTGTGGGATATCAAGCGGAGAAGAAATATTACCTTTCTTTGTTGTAGCACCGCAAGCGCTTTGGCTTTGGCAAGCTGTGCAAACGCAATACCCTTTTTGGCATTGTTTGGCTTAACAGAAGTTTCGCCTTTGGCGGCTTTCTCAGGTTCAGACTCACCTTCAGCACTGGCACCAGCTTCTTCTTCGCTCTCACCAGCAGCAGGAGTCGCATTGTTTGAAGCTACTGCAACATCGGCAATAAAGCTTTCGACACGAGCAAGGTTGGCTTCGAGACGAGCAATGTCATCTTCAACCGCTTTGACTTTAGCTTCTTCGTCGTCATCAGTAGTGCGGCCTTCTTCCGCAGATTTTGACATCAGACTTTTAAGCTGACCCTTTTTTGATTTGATTGTCGCAAGTAGCTGCGCACGTTGTTTTTCCCACATAACTTATTCTCCGGATAGTAATGATACGCTGCCCTGATTAGGGTCAACTAAGGTGATGATTCGTACTGGTGGTGGGTTTGAATCACTAGGTTTGGTCAACTCTGAATCAATAGGAGCTGTCTCGATCTCTTTTTTAGGTTCTGACTTCGATTTATCAGCATCAGAAAATGCTTGTTTGATTTTTTTGACGCTGGTAATCAGGGCATCAGGATTAGCGGGAACCGTCACAGCGGACAGCTCGTACCATTCCCACTCCTTGATGTGCAGCCCATAGCTATCTTCAAGGTAGTTATACTCAAGCAATCGAAAGCCAATCGATAAGCACTTAACCAAACCCGACTTGATAGACTGCCATGCTTCATCGGTTCGGCTTTTTAAGGCGCCCTCTTCGTCAATCTTGACAATGGTTGCTACGATCTCGATACCTTCAGCGGTCACCGTTGCCGATGTAACTTCGCCAATAGGCTCGTTGTGGTTGTGCTGCCATAGCAAAGGAATAGGCAAAGCAAATCTTGCGCCTTCCATTTCCATCACATCATTGTCACGGTCTTGCGAAGGCGTCGATGCAATACCAGTGATAGTGCGAGTGTCCGCATCTTCAGTTATCGCTTTGACCTTGAGTACGCTATAAGCTTTGGTCATATTGATTTCTCGTTATAAATTTTTAGCAATAAAAAACCACTCGTTAAAGTGGCTGATTATTTATGTGGGTTATAGTCAGGCTTGGGTGGTGGTGGACGGCTGCGCATTTCAAAAGCATCAAGCGCATCACGCATCGCCTTAAGATTCTTTCTGTCTTGGTTGTTCAGTGGTGCTGTGATTATTCGATAAGCTATAGCACCTATAATCAAGCCAGCAATAAAAACCAACATCAGCATCGCATTATCGCTTATGACAATCGTCATGATTAAACCCTCATACAAAAAACATAGTAGGCGCTGAATTGTTTGGTGGCTCTGGATTTTGACTCATTAATGCGACAGCGTTGAGCATACCTATTACTGGGTCAATCTTGGCGGTACCACTCTCAGCCTTTGATAACATTGTGCCACTACCTCTGACCACTGTGCGACAGTTGCCGACTGACCACGCCATAATATCTTGACTAGCGTGCAGCATGTCTTTTCGCGCAATCTTATTCTCAGCGGTCTTGATATAACCGGACATTTTAAAGCCCTGTGTGACACCTATCAGCTTATCGCTTGGTATGCCAATCATAACGAGCTCATCAATCAATGCGCCGATACCCAGTGGATCAAGCCCTATCTGGTCAAGCTTGCCACTGTCAAATACTTGCTTAGCAATTTTGGCAAGCTCGTCTGTTTCATCGCCGATGTTTTTAACAATAGACAAGTCGCCATCTTTAGCAAATCCCTCTAATGTGGGTGCAATAGACTTGCGACGCTCAAGCGCAATCTCATGACACCATGCGCGGGTCCATACCCACCACGGCTTAACTTGCACCTGTTTTTTACTGACTCTATCTTCGTACTCACGAATGACAGTTGGCAGACGACCAATGACCGCCATACCTAGCAAATCATCAAGTCCACCACCATCGATACCCATGGTGATAACTTCTGATGCTTCGATTAACTCTTCAAGGGTAAATGGCTTTGGCGCTGCTGCCTTCTCCCAAAACTCAGAAGCTGCCCAGCGATTGGCTCTCATTGACACGCCAATTTGCACATTCAAATGCTTGGCGGTGAAATCCTGCAACTCTTCTTTACCCTCGTCGGCCGCTTTTTTAAACTCACGCTCGATGTACTTCTCATTGACAGAAGCACCCATATTGGGATTGGTTATAAACCACCATTGCTGCTGCAGGTATAACTCATCATCAATATACTTTTTCGGGAACTCATAAAGCAGGCCTAAAAACTGTGGATCATCAATCTTGCCATCACGAACGCCACGCGCATAATCCAGCTTTTGTTTCATTGCACCAACTGGCGGCTCGTCAGGCATAGTTGTCAGATAAATAACAAAACCTTCAGGGCGTGACGCCAAACCACCAGTTGCTTCTCGTAGCATCGAGCCAGCGTTTGCACGTTTACCAAACAGCCATAGCTCATCGACTAGAATATAAGAGGCTTTAACACCTGCCAGCGCCTCTGACTCAGCGGCGATTACCTTTAGTTTTGCGTTAGTACCTAAATGTGTAATTGTCCTTGTGTGTTCGCTGACGTTAAACATAGCTGACAATTCAGGGTCAGCAGCAATCATGTCGCGCGCAGGATTAAATGAGTTGTTGGCCACCTCCTTAGTCGGTGCAATGATTGCCAAATCAGCAGAATGGCGCTCATTCAATATCAAGGCAGTCATCATAATGCCTGCTGCCAGCGTACTCTTTGCGTTCTTCTTAGCGATGAGCAGCATAAACTCAGTAATCATTCGTATGCCAGTCTCAGGATCATACGCACCAAAGATAGATGCCACAAAATCCGTTGACCACTTGAGTGATGCCTCACCCAATGTTGGCTGACCAATCACATCGACTAGTACAAGACTATTAAAAACCCTTAATGCAATGTCAGCGACTTCTTGATTAAGTGGTGGACAAGGTAATAATGATTGTTTTTGGACTATGCGTTTTTCCCAATCAGGTAACGCCGTTGTCCATTTAGTAATCATTACTATCTCTTATTGTATTTTGTCTGACTGCTGACTGAGTGTGGCGAATCGACCAGTCTTAGTTGCTTCGATTGCGCTTTTTTTCTCACCCTCTTTTTACCAGCGGGTGCAATTCTTGCGTGCATATATGGCATCAATGCAGTCGCAGCTTTTAATTGCATTGCAGGATCTGGGTCGTTCATTAATTTTAGTAGCGCTTCTTTAGGGTCTGTTATTTTAGGCTCGTCATCATCAACGTATTTAACTTCCGGCAAAACTTTAACTTCTTGTTTTTTTTTAACCTCAGTTTTTGCCTGATCTTTCAATTGTTTTAGGTAGCGAAGTACGTCTTCATCTTTGGCAAGTTTGCTGCCTTGTTGTGATGCTGTCGCCTTGCTGTACCCTGCTTCGATGGCTGCCTCTTTGTTTGACATACCCGAAAAAAGGCAGTCAGCGAACAACCTTTTTTTCGGAGTTAACGCCATGCCAAATCCTTTAACTTATTTTTGAGAAGGAATTTTTTTTATGCGTGAGATTGGGGGCGGTGTCCGCTGGCTTTCAGCCGAAATATTTTTAACCTCCCCCCACCTTACTTTCACTTTTCGTTTTGATTAAATGACAATCAACGCATAAAATCTGCAAGTTTGCATCTTCATCGGTGCCACCAACGGCAACATTGACGATGTGGTCTAGCTCAAGCTCACCGCCTACACGTTTGCAGTGCTGACAGGTGTGCATATCGCGCTTTAGTATTCTATCTTTCAGTCTGCGCCATGGTCTACCACCACGGCCATGACCCCATCTTGATTTGGGCTGATGAGTATCATTGCCGATTGCCTTGGCACCCATCGTGCCCAATCTTGGCTTTAATGCTTTAAGGGCCATCATTGATCCTTATTGTTATACCATTCAATCTTGTCCACATACGCCTTGGCACCAGGGAAACCTCTGTCAGCTCTAGCCTTTAAAAAATCAAGCCAGTAGTCCTTGGCACTCTGCTCTGTCAGCTCATCGTAATAATCATAAGCCTGTTGGTTGGTTAGGTCACACATGGCGTTCACGCTCGTTAGCTAGAAGGCAGACAAAGAAACATAACGGTGTAATACTTCTTGGTGAAGCTGCTGCCTAATGCATGTAAGAGTTCGCTGTGTGTTGTGCTGTTAAACTGATCAGACATAACAAACCCTCATAGCTGAAAGTCAGGCATAAAAAAGCCCACGCTATTTCTAGCGTGGGTAAGGAATGCTTTGGTACCCTCATGAATGAGGGCACCAGCTTATCAATCAGACATTAAAAAGCCCCACTCGTTAAAGTAGGGCTTTGAATTAGTGGCTCATCACATAAAATGCGGAGCATAAATGGATACTACCCTATGCTGTAATACAAAGTCAAGACATTAATCTACCGTCAATAAATCCTATGCCGCGCTCTAATATCACTTGAACCTTTACATGGGTTATTTTCCTTCCTAGATCCTTGGTAAGTTGGCTCGCTATACATCTAAGCGACTCGTCAGATTTGTAGTACCTATTCAAAACTGGATACATCAATACACAGATAAGTAGATTATCATCATCAAGCTCATGCTCTAGCATATGCCCTAACGCTACATCTAATCGCGCTGAGTAGCGTTTAAGCGTAGCCATAGCGCCTTCCACTTCCAACGCCTCATCATCACTTATATGCTCAAACGATTCGTATCTGGCGTAGCGTTTGATGTCGCTGTCGCAGACTGGTGCGCAATTGATAAGTGCTTGCGCTGGGCTTGAGCAACCACCAGTGTTACCGATGTTACGGGTCCAAGCACCCCATGCTGCCAACTTTACTTTAACGTCCCTGTCGATTATATCGCTCATTTTTTACCACCTTTCTTCATCGGCTTGGCTGCTGGCACGTCGACCACACCCTTTTCAATCAATCGATGGTATTTATAAATCATCATGCCAGCGTCTCGAGCGTGCTCAGATGTGCGTGCCGTCCAGCCGGTGATCATCGCGAAGTCTTTGGCTTTGCGTTTGGTATCGATGTGAGATGGCGGTACCAATATATGACGTAGGCCGTTACGCTCACAGAACTCTTGCCAGATGCTGCAATCTCTTGTGACTGACCCACCCCTTTCAAGCGCTCCTTACCAATACTAGGGTCTACCCATGTACGCTTACGAACGTCCTCAATGCAAACGACCAGCTCAACGTCTGACTGTGCAGCTTCATCTCTAATCTCTAAGACTCTATCCTGTGCACTAAGAATGGTCTGTGTTGATACCTCTTGGAGCACACCATCAATGCTATGAGCAAAGCCTGTCTTAACGCCTGTATCGATACCGATTAATATCATCACTTATCATCCTTTAAATTAATATCACCATATTCATGATCTCTAGCCTTACCGCTATCTGTCCACTTGGCGTAGTCATCATAGAAAGGGTTGCCTTCAACCACTCTCACTCGACCAGACCAGCCTTGATAAGAATAAACCTTTGTATCAAATGACTTTTGCAGTCCTGCGACGTTGAATCCCTTTGTGGTTTTCATACTGACATCACCTTAACTAAGTAGAGCGTCGCAGCCTTCGCAAAATGTCGTCCGGCACTGGTGCGGCTCGTGATGATATCCGCAGTCACCACATGTATAGCCAGGCTTAACTTCAATAACAACTCTATCTATCGCACTGTTTTTCCAGTCCGTAGTGTCGTACCCTGAATCCCATATGCCGCAGTTCCACGGCAATAGAATCTCATTGTTTAAAATTCTAGTGACTAAAGATTTCTCTAGGCTGTAAACAACCAGCTTCCCTTTCGCATCTATACGCGCGCTCTTAACCCATTTGGGCATGCCATTAAATATCTCTTGCGTTAATTGCTTCATACCGCCTCCTTCATTTCTCTTGATAAACGATCATATGCTGTTACTCGAGCTTCACCAGACTGAACATATCTATCTACATAAGCCTCGGTTTCCGCAGTGGTCATGCCTTCCAGTGGTGGACGCTTACAACCATTCAGAGATAAAGGCGCATACTCATCAGCGGCATCACTAGTGCTGTGACTGGGGTGGTAGATAGGCGGTAAATCGCTGTCAAAGTTTGAGCTGCCCTTGCTTGCAGTGGTGCCCCAATCTTCATTATCAGTAGAGAAGCGGCCCTTAGCTTTTTCCTGACGTGCTTGATCGGCTTTTTGGTTGTTTGCTTCACGTATCATCCATTTGACCAGTCTGACCTTGCGGTTTGATTCTGTGGCAAGTGGTCTGCCGATTAGTGCTTGCTCTGCGTAGTAAGCTTTGAATGCTGAAACTTCAAAATCATACTGGTCATCAGTCAGCTGAATCATCTTGCCTGCCTTGAATAACTGGCCACGCATTTCATCGATGGTTGGTGCTTCCCAATTCTCAATATCATCAGCACGTTGGTCACGTATCTGATCAGCTTTGGTTGCTGGCTGGTTGACTGATGGTTGAGCTGCTACTGGTTCAACTGGTACTGGTTGGCTGTTTGATGGTTGATTGTTGGCAGTAGAGTTATCCACAGAACCATGATTAAACTTATCCACAATCCCCTCGCCTGTGTTTGTGTGTGCGTCTTCACTAACTGGTTTATGGTTATTGGTTACTGGTTCATGGTTCGTAGTTATAGCAGCGTTTTTTGCGTTACTAGCGTTACCGTCATCGTTACTAGGCGTTACAGATTGCGTTACGCTGCTTGTAACGTTACTTGTAATAGTTTCGGCGTGAGTTGCATATAACTCTCTTAGGTCAGCAGCTTTAATACTCTTATCTACTGTCACACCTATATTAGTAAGGCTATCAATCATTATCTTACGGTCTTGGCGTGACTTACGAGTACGTTCAGCAGCAGTCATTGGCGTATCATCATCGTTACACGTAACGTTACAGCTATCGTTACTTGACGTTACACCCTGCGTTACATCATTCGTTACAGCGTTACGAGTAGCGTTACCTTTGTTTTTATTACCCCATTGATAATCTTTGAGTATCTTGTCCCAAGCTGCACGCTTGTAGTACTTGCCTGCCTTGCTGAACTTGTCTTTTAGTACAAACGCCAATGCTGCCTTTTCATCGTCGTCAGTGACAGATAGGCGGCGCTGCAATAGGTCCATGTCACTACCATCGATAGGCTTTTCTGCTGATAAGTACAATGAGCGCAAATCAAGATAGATGGTTTTCTCAATACGGCTCATATGCTTGGTTTCAAAGTCGATATCAGTAAAGTTGTGATTAACGAAATGCATTATGCGACTCCTTCACTAATCAAACGCTCAATGATCCATGCTTCGCCGCGCTTGGTGAACATAGCTTGCGAGTAGCCTTGGTCAGTCTGTTTGACTTCGCCCAAGCCTTTATCGATAAACCATTGCTGGAATACACGCGAACGCTTCACAGCCTTGTTATAGACACCAAGCTCATCAAGTATCTTGTTCATAGCAACAGCTGATAGGCGTACCTTTTGAGCAACTTGAGTAGCATTGAGCAAGCCAGCACGCTCAACCACGTTGTCATAATGATTGATCTTAGGCTGAGCTATAGTTAATTGTGCTTGTACAACCTGCTTTGCTTCTAGCTCATCAGCCCAAGCGCGTGCTGCTGTTACTGGATTAGTAAAATCAGGCATCGCTACTACTGGAGAATTAGATTGTGCACGACGCTCTAACTCAACCCATCTGCGATTAATACGGAAACGTAGTGGACGACTATAGCCACTCACCAAATCAAGGCATTGCATTTCTGTCAGCTCGTACTGGCGATAGCGCTGTCCATTCTGCTCGTTGTAATAATGGGTCTCCCCAATTTTGGGGAGACCCTCAGATTCATAATCTTTATTAACCAATTCGATATCACGGCAAACATGCTCATGACGTTTATCGCAAAGCTCTGCAATTTCACGGCTAGACATGCGCTTATCGTTATTTACTTGCATCAATTGAATATTCATTGTAGTATTCCTTTTATCAGAGTTTGTATTACAGAAACACCTAAAGCCCATCAATGTCCGTTGATGGGCTTTTTGCTTGTTCGGCTCTTAGGTAATCAATCGCTTCTAACTTGTCACCCAAATCAATTATCTGTTGATTGCGCTCGATGCATTCAAACTCACGTTTGATATCTGCATCATTACCAGCGACTTCGACTCTCTCTCTTAAACGGCAGATTTTGCACTTGTCGTTACACATGATCAGCCCCACAATGCTTTGCGATTTGAACGCTCAATGTGCGAAACGTTACGATGGCGTGCTGAATGGCCGGTTTGAATTGCGTCATGCTCATTACAATCGATACGACCGTCTTCTAATGCTTTGTGCATCTCAGACATAATGTCGCCCTGGCATGCTGACGTAGATAATGCTGTCATGAGTATGCTTGCCTGCGTCGCCTCACCATCAACCTGATAAAACACGCCACCAAGACGCTGCGCCATGGCTTGGATGATACTAGTGTCGCCTGTGTACTCCATAATGGTGATTGCTTCGTCTAAGCGCAGATGATGACTATCTGTGTTTGGATTAACCTTGTTGTTAAGCACAGTGCTCGACATACCCATGCGTGCTGCCAATGCGATACTGCCACCATGCTTTGGGTTATGTACTGTGCTGTGTGCTGCGTCTATTACGTCCATCGTGTCCTACCTATTTATAAAAACGTTTTGTTGATGAGTGGTTGGTTGTAGTATTTAATCAGTGGCTTCGAGTGAGGCTAATGCAGGGCAAAGGTCTACGGCTTTAATCTCACCATTGGTTAGCCGCTCAGCTTTTAAAGCCAGTGGCGCTGACATATTAGCTTTGCCTTGAACCCATTTACATACACCAGGCTGGCTACAGCCCAGTGCTTTAGCCGTCTTATGCTGATTCCCGAAATAGCTAACTAAGGCTTCATAAGAGTTGTTAGGTTTCATTTTTATTACCTTGGGTAATTTATGCCTTAATAATATAACTTTAGTTATTATAAATCAATAACTTTAGGCATTTTACATTGATAACCTAGGTTATTAGAATGATCACAATAACTGGAGGATAGTAATGAGCACATTAGCGGAGAGGGTTAAGCTGGCTAGAGATAGGCTAAATCTGTCGCAACAAGATGTAGCAGATGCCACAGGCATGTCTCAGCCAAGTTATTACAAGATAGAGAAAGGGCTTACCAAGCGAACTATTTATAAGCGAGCTAGCCAAGGTGTTTGAGGTTAATATTGATTGGCTGGCAAACGGCATTGGAGAGATGCTTGATCAAGGCACTATAGAAAGCGTGACTAAGTCAGCGTTGTCTAACGAGAAAGACAGGGGCTACTCAAAGAATACCAATAAATCAGAGCATATTATTATTGGCGGTCGTACAGACTATGGGTTGGTTGATATTAAATATTTGGACATCAAAGCCAGCTGTGGAAATGGGTACGTCAATCTTGAACATCCTGATTCTCATACCCAAGCGTTTACCGTTGAGTTTTTAAGAGATAACGACCTGCCTATCGACGGCCATGGATTGGTGTTGATGCACGCTTGTAGTGACAGTATGGGTAATACCATACCGCATGGCACTCTAATGCTAGTAAATACCAATGAGAGCGAATACGATAATTTTATTAATAATAAGATTTACGTGTTTAATGCCGATGGCGAAATGATGTGTAAGCGCACCATTAAAAACCTAGATGGCACAGTGATATTAAAATCAGATAATACTGACAAAGACACCTACCCAGATCAGTTAATTACTCGTGATACGTTTAATCAGTTTGCGCTATTTGGACGGGTGCGATATTCGTTTTTAAAACATTAATAAAAGGATTTTGCAGATGACGGACTGGCATTTTGGGTATGAGTTCAACACCCCAATTGTGGGTGAATCGAACTACCAACCCGCTTTAGACAAAACTACAAAGACCCTAATTCTTTTAAGAAAGGCGCATCCGCTTTTGTTGATGTCGAATTAGTATATGAGCCAAATAACCCTTACGACAAAAATGCAGTAGCTGTTGTTTCTGCTCATGGGGTATTAGGGTATTTATCCAAGCAAGATGCTATTCGTTATCGCCACCTATGCGAAGGCAATAGAGATACTCTGTCTGTAAGATGTAAGATATATAGAGGAGATCATCCTATGTACGGTGCTTGGGTTGATTTAAATCTGGAGGACTTAGCTGGATCTTCGCAAAGTTTAAAAAAATATAACGATACGCCGAGCCAACCTACACCACCACCAATTCCGGAAAGCCCTAAACAAAAAATATCGATGACAACGATTGTCGTAGGCGCGATAATATTGATTTTTGTTTTCTCAATAGTCTTTTAAGGCTAAGGATAATAAGCGTCCGTGCCAGCGCGCTTGAGACTGGCGACAGCATGAGGTGAGAAAATGGCTTTTTACTCTATAACTTATGATTTAGTTAGGAACAGAGACTATGAAAAGATAGCGCGTGGTATTAAAAATATTTCTAATGACGCTTGGGCTAAACCAACAGCATCTCAGTGGATAATACATTCTGAAAAGACGTCTGAGCAAGTTAGAGATTTTTTGTTAAATTACATTGATCATGATGATATTTTGTTTGTCATAAAAGTAGATGTAGATAATTGGCACTCATATAACGTCCAAAAAGGCGCTACCGACTGGCTAAAAAACTAAATCATAAAATCTCCTTCTTAGACTCTAATAACCGTCCTATATGGGCGGTTTTTTTATGCCTCATATTTCATTTTAACAATTACTTACAGTTTTATAGTGGTTATAAAAGAGCCAAAGTAATAAATATTTATATATTTAATTACTTTAGTTATTGACAGTAATTATAACTATGGTTATTATATTCATCACAACGAAGCAGAGTAACTGTTATGAACTCAATAAAAGACTTTCTAGCCAGCATTGGCATCCTCACGTTATTAGTACTTGGTATGACAGCAGCAACGGCTGGCGTGCAACAATAAATAAGGCATTTGACCGCTCGCAAGCAGGCCACGACGCGATGATTGCTGAACATAAGGCCTGTCACTGCCTAGCGACGATGGCAACTATGTTACCGACCCGATGAATGGCTTTGATGATGAGGTGTATGCATCTGAGCAGGCAGGTACAGCAAGGCATGCCAATCTTTTTATTTCTAGCGCTTACGGGAGAGAGTAATGAGCTTGGTTAATTTGACTAAAACAGCAACAGAGCTTAGACGCCTTAATGATGTTAGCTCTTATCGTCAGTTGTTTTGCGTATATGAGATTGACCTTGTATGCGCCAATGAAGAAGGTCGTTTCAGCGGTTTTTATAAAACTGAAGAGATTTGGTTGCTTGACGATGCGAAGGTAACACTTATGAGGATTGGGAAGACCGATTCACTGCACTCGAAGAGCTTGCTGACGGAGCTAATGAGGTAACCGTTAGATGATACATTAAGTTGACGGTGATGCTTGTACCTAAGTTCGTTACTGCTTGCTTCACGCATGAAGCTGCCACTGCCTACATTGAACGTAGTAAGCATAGGTTAAATCGCCCTTACATCGAAACCACCAATCTAAAGCAAAATGCTGAAATGCTTGGTATTCGCAACTTCATCACCGATACGTTTTAGGGATACCCATGCCAGACTATAAATCACCGCAAGAAATGGAAGCCTTAGCCGAAGAGTTGTTGGCTATTGATTTAAACCTAGACATGCCAGCAAAGACTTGCCCTATCTGTGGCAGCAACATGGAGAGTAATTAAGATGGCTGATGATATTGATCGCGCTGGTGAGCGCATAGATGCTGAGATGGCAGCTCGTCTGCGCATCCTGCCAACATTTAGTATGCCTTCATTGCTTGATTGCCAAGCATGCGGTGAAGAAATACCAAGCAAGCGACGTGCCATTGGTGGTGTTACCCGGTGCGTTGATTGTCAAAATCACTTTGAAGGGCGTCGTTGAACGTAAGGATTGGCACATGCTAAGACTAAATAACAGCTCAGTAGCACGCGATACCGTCAATGGTGTTGATGCAGTCCGTATGTACGCTGTATTCGATGATGTGACCAAGGCTGGTGTTATCAGACATAAGCATGCGCAGCGCTTTGCTATCAAAGACAACCTGCTAACTCAATGGCGCACAGCATTGCTTGGCTGAGCCGGTTGACTTAAATGCCGATCCTGAAGACTTGATTCAATACTTTGAGGCTCGGTTTGGCAGTATTCAGCCAGATATGTTTGTAGAGCCTCCATCGTCAAGAAGTGGTATCCAAGTACCTAAGTCCATCAAAGAAGTGCGCTGGGAATATCCTGATATGGCATGGCGTGCAATCGATAAGAGTGGCGCTGTTGCATACTTCGAGCGTAGGCCAGTGCTAGACAAAGCGGGCTATTGGGTGTCAGTCATTGATGGTGTCATCGCTAGATACGGCAAATCGCTATGTATCGCTGATAACTATCAGTGCAGTGTGCAGAACGCAAATGAACGTAAATGAACGTAAATGAACGTAAATGAACGTAAATGAACGCAAAAAGGAATATACCGTGGACCTAATCGAATTAAAAAGAGCTTATTTAAAAGCTATGTTATGCGCAGCCGCCAAATCGGATGTTAGGTATTACTTGGAAGGCGTGTGCTTCGTCGGTGGCGAAAACAAGGTATTGGCCTACTCTACTGATGGTCGTCAGCTACTGCGCTGGATTGTGAGTGAAGACTATCAAGGTAAAGATTTCTCTTACATTATTAATCGTCGTGCTATTAAAGATGCCATCAAAACTAAATACTATATTCACTTGGAAGCCTCAACTGGTGACCTTGTTTGCGCTAAAGATGAAGACTTCAGAGCATTTAAAGGTTTGATTGATGGTAAGTACCCAGACGTTAAGCGTGCGGTTTCAGGCTACGTTGACAACATGAAGTCAGAGAAAGATGAAAATATATTGATCAATGCCAGCTACTTAAAAAGCTTAAGCAAGATAGGTAAAACAGTCGGAAAGCATTACAAAATCAAAGATGTGCCAATACGTCTTTATAGCTCAAAACCAGTGAATGCAATTACTAATATATTTACATTCAACGGCAACAAAAATCTTATGTATATCGTGACCAGTTGCCGGTCTGCAGGCACTACAGATGAAGAGCATCATGCCGTTTTGCTTGATGAATACCCAATCCCAAAAAATGAAACTCAGCAATGGATTGACGAAGGTTTTGGAGCGATATGCAGCGTCAGCAATAAATCTCCAGATGACGCCAAAGGCTTTGGTGAATTTGCTATAAATCGAAAAGTTATTGTTGATTATGACGACGATGGCTATATGGACTCAACAGGCAAAATTTGGCGTTTTGTGCATTTCATTGACGCTGTTGAGCCAAATCCCGTTACTGCATAAGGAGAGTGATTGTGAGTAAAAAACAGGAGGTTAATTGCATATTCGCAGTTCATTTTGACGACAAAGACGATCCCAGATACCAACGGATTGCAAGTTTGATGACGAATGCTGATATGTGGCGCGGTGGAAACCTGATTTATGCATCTGCTCTAGATAGCCGCGACGACTTGGTTAAAGAGCTAGATAAACTAAAGGAGAGTGAAGATGCCAAATGAATCTCAAGCCATAATCGACCTACTCCACCAAATGGGTCTAACGCCGCTTGATTGGGTGGACGCCAAGCAGTTTGCCGCGCTAACTGGTATCGACGAGCAAAAGCTTACTCACCGTAAGCGAGAGTGGCCAGAAAACGTTGTTTGGATGAAGGAAGCTGGTAATCTGTATTACTCAATGAGAGGATATAATAAATGGATGACTCAGCAAGCAGAGCAACGTTACCGGAGGGCGTCCGGCTTAGATCGGGGCGTATCCAGATCTACTTTAGACGAGACGGTAAGTCCTATCACGTCACGCTCCCGCACCCAGTCACTGCGGAAGGCATCAAGGCAGCTGCTAAAATTAGACGCGACCTAATCACAAAGGCTGAATGGGGTGTGCTCACAGAAGCAGACCTCGCCAGCGCTAAAGGCGAAATGGTTAATGATGATAGCGTTATCGTCGGTGATGGCGCCCTATTCCAAGAAATCGCCCAAAAGTATCTGAAGCACTGTGAAGCCAATACTGACTCCAAAAAAGACTACGTGAGTGCATTGAACAAGCACTGGATGCCTGAAATGGCACTGATACCCATTCACGAAATAACGTCTCTGATCTAATACGTGACATCATATCTGACATTAACTTTAAATCTGACAAGACCTTTAATAATTGCCTGGTACCACTACGCGGTGTCTTTGATAAAGCCATTGAGCTGCGATTAATCACGCCTGCAGAAAACCCCATGGCCATGATTAAGAATAAAAAAGTACAGTCAGGACTACCCGACCCATTTACCCGCGCTGAAATGAATGCATTACTAAATTGGTTAGATAAGAATTTGACAGATAAAGACCATTTTTATTATTGGTATTTTGAAGTGGCCTTTTGGACAGGGTGTCGTCCTAGTGAGCTGAATGCTCTAAGATGGAAAGATATTGACTGGTTCAACGGCTCAGTGATCATCAATAAAAGCCGTGTGCGCGGCGTTGAGAAACAAGTCACTAAAACTCATACAGCACGTGAAGTATATTTGAATGACCGCTCGAAGCGTGCATTTGAAGCACTGGACGCTATGAAGCTGAGTGATGACTATGTGATGATATGTCCAGAAACGAATGAGCCGTTCTACAATGAAAAGCCTGCCCGAATGCGCTTGATTGAAGCAATGCAATCTACGAGGGTGAGACATCGCCCAGCATATAATGCTAGGCACACCTATGCCACAATGTTATTAATGTCAGATGTGAATCCGGTATTCGTTGCCAACCAATTGGGCCATAGCTTGCAGATGCTAATTAAGCGATATGGACGTTGGCTGCATGGTGATCAGAACAAACTTGAGATATCGAAGTTAAATATAGAGTGAGGAGTGTGTTGTGGAAGTACAAGAAATTATCGATAAGCTAGAAGCAGAGGTTTTGCGCTTACTAAGCTCTGGGCTTAAAGCTACTTTAAGTGTAGATGTTTCTTTAGAATTGTATAGAGAGCTAGAAAAGCGCGCTTATTTTAGATGTAACCACTCTACTATCTGCCAAATCTGGCAGGGGCTACCAATTACAGTAGAGCATCACCTAGGCCAACCGTATAGGATAAATATGGAGATACAACGTGAAACGATAGAACTTGACCTGCTACAAAATGATGAATATTGCATACCAAGATATACCCCTGGCTTTAAATTTTATGACATATAAAAACCAATCATGTCAAAATCATGTCAAGAAAAAAGCCAGCCACCTAAGTGACTGACTTTATTTGATATATTTGGTGGAGATGGCGGGAGTTGAACCCGCGTCCGCCAGCATTACGCTCATGAATCTACATGTTTAGTTTCTGTCTTTAGATTTAATCCGCACCGATCCGACAGTCAGGATGGATTGGACGATTCTCTACTTTTGAACCCAAGCGATTGAGACAATCACTTGTGGCGAGCCTACATGCGGACGCTTCAACTTAGTTGACCAACTGTAGGTGATCAGCAACTAAGTAAACAGGTTTAAACCATGTAAACAGGGTTTAAGCTGCTAGAGCGTAATTTTCGTCGTTTGCGACTATAACAATATATGTTTGATTAACGAGAGGACATATACTCTCGACATGCATCATTGAGTTTCATTACCAGCGTCGAAGCCAGAACATCCCCAATAAGGTCATCAATTATATAGGACTTATAGGTCGACTTTCAACATATATAATATCTATATTACATTACGTTACGTTACAGCTGCGCGCTCTAAGCCAGTACTTTATTGAACCACTTACCAATATTTTGAATCTGCGGCATGCAAACTTGATGTGCCATCGGATAAGTATGATAAGCAACATTATAGCCTTTAGCGGATAATAACTGCTGCGCCTGCTCGCCCAAAATTACAGGAACAACTGGATCATGCGTACCATGCTCAATCAATATTGGCATATCTTTATTAGCAGCGCTATAGCTAATATTATCATTAGTCGCTAGATAAGTAGAGAGTGTCATCAAGCCAGCTAAACGCTGCGGGTAGCCAAGTGCCACATGATATGCCACTGCCCCACCTTGCGAAAATCCTGCGATCACAATGTGTTCAGGCTTAACGCCACCCTCTATCTCACGGCTGATCAAATCACGGATTTGCTGCGCAGACTCTTCAATCTGAGCGACATCGACTTTACGCTCTAGGCTCATCTCTAAGATGTCGTACCATGCTGGCATTACCATACCACCATTCACCGTCACTGGGCGCTTTGGTGCATGCGGGAAAATAAAACGCACTGCCATATTATCCGCTAAACCTAGCTGTGGTACCACTGGCTCAAAATCATGACCACTCGCGCCCAAACCATGTAGCCAAATAACGGCTCTATCTATCTTTTTTTGCGTTGGATTATGCTCAACGATGACCGCATCTAAATAGTCACTCATATTTTTAAATTCCTTTAAATAAAAATGGTAGGTACATCAAACTTATTTTTAGTAAAACTGATATTCGCACTATATTTCAATATTTTTTATAATAATACTGATTATTTTACAGCCTTTCATCAAAACCGCCAGTCAAAAAATCTTCGCTAATAATGCCAATTTCCATCAACTTTTCACATCTTTTAAGGCCTGATAGCAAAAGCGAGTGCGACTTTTGTGCTACGATAAATTTATTAACATAGCTACTGACTCTAGCTACTGTATGATGCCCTACACTCATTTTTCAATGTTCCTATCTCATTAGATATTAATAACCCCTTTATCTTAAACAGTTTTTCTTTATAGCGATATAGAGCTTATGACCCATATTTTATTGGTAGAAGACGATCCTGCTATCGCGATGTCACTGAAAGTCACTTGCAAGCGTGAAGGCTGGCAAATCACTTGGCTTGATAACGCCAGTAGCGTGTTGCCTTTTCTGCGCAATTTACATAATAGTGCTGAAGCGCAAGATCTATCGGCAATTATTTTGGATGTTGGGCTGCCAGATGGTGATGGTCTCAGTCTCTGTCAACAAATACGCCACACCCCTGATATTGCTGGCTTAAAGGACATTCCTATCATCTTCTTGACGGCTCGTAGCGATGAGGTCGATCGTATTTTGGGTTTGGAAATGGGCGGCGATGACTATTGTGCCAAGCCATTTAGCCCGCGCGAGTTGGTTGCTCGCCTAAAAGCCATTTGGCGACGTGAGCAATTATTGTCCCAGTCTACTAATCATACAACAGCAGCAGATAATACCGTTAATGACAATTCTTCTAGCAATATGTCGGGGCAAGCCTTAACGTTTGAATGTCAGTCTGGCATCTGGCACTACCAACCACTTAATTATTCGTTAATGTGGCAAGAGCAGAAGCTTGAGCTGAGTAACACCGAACGCAAAATCTTATTGACCCTGTTAAAAGCGCCCAATCAAGTCTTTAGCCGTGAGCAACTGCTGAGCGCGGTGAGCGATTACCCTGATCATCGCTTGGCGAGAACTATAGACAGTCATATCAAGTCCATTCGTAAGCAACTAGCGACCGTCGATGCCAGCATTGATGTTATCCATACCCATCGCGGCTTGGGTTACGCCTTGTGTCCCGCCTAGCTGCACTACCCATAGCCATATTTTGATTAAAACCGACCTTCTATAACGTCAAATAATACACCTAAAAATATGAATCATAAAACCAACGATAGTGCTAACAGCCATCCTAATACTCATATTAATAAGGCTGATAACAGCGCGCATGCCAGCCAAAGCAATTGGTATGCAAAACTGCATCCTATCGGCACCGCGCAGCAAACGACTAAACCAAAACGACTGCTGAATTTAAGTATATTTTTTAGGATTTGGCTCGCGTTGGCGTTAGTGCTGATTATCTGCGGTGTGGTCGCATTTACTCAGCTGTTTGGTTATGTCAAACCGACGGCGCAGCAAGTGATCGAAGATACGTTGTTAGATACCAGCAAATTGCTGGCAGCAAGTTTGCAGATGCCGCTATCTTCAGGACAGCTATACGATGAGCAGTATCAAACGAAACTCGATGCGGCATTTATCGGCACGCCCACGATAAGTAAAACAACAGATCCAGAATATAAAAATAAAAGCCCTAGCAGCTTTCGGATATATGTCACCGATGATAAAGGCGTTGTCATATACGACTCACTACCCGAACCTGACAATGATGAAGGACAAGATTACAGCCGCTGGAATGATGTCTATCTAACGTTAAATGGTCAATATGGCGCGAGAAGTACAACGCTAGATCATAATCAGCGAGATGGTACGGTGATGTATGTGGCACAGCCGATAAAGGATGAAACTGGCAACTTGATTGGTATCATCAGCGTTGGCAAACCTGTCGCTAGCGTGTTGCCTTATTTGGACGATACGCGCAATCGCATGCTTATCACAGCACTGCTCATGAGTATTGCTGCCCTTATATTAGCAGGACTGGTCGCATGGTGGCTCAAGCAAAGCATCAGTTTGGTGACCCAATATACCAGTGCACTGGCAGAAGACACCAAAAAGCCCTATTTTTACTTAGGTCATGAACTTAATAGCCTAACGGATACCATTGAGTCTATGAAACATCGATTGGAAAATCGCGCCTATGTTACTGACTATGTTCATACCCTGACCCATGAGCTCAAAAGTCCGTTAACCGCCATTCGTGCCAGTAGTGAGTTGCTAGAAGACGACGGGCTTGATAAAGAAGATCAACAGATGCTCATCCAGTCCATTGGTGAACAAAGTATCAAAATGCAGCAATTGATTGATCGGCTGCTATTACTTGCCAAAGTTGAGCAACCGACTTTTAAGCTGAATCGCCAGCTGACCCCTCTACTACCGTTGTTGCAAACCCTTGCAAAAAACAATAGCGCTAAATTGCAACAGCAGCACCTAGCGCCTATCGACATCTATCTTAATGATAAATGGGTGACTGAAACAGCGACTTTATCACCAAATGCCTTGGCAAATACCAGCGTTTTCGCTGACCAGTTTTGGTTGGTACAAGTGCTGCAAAATGTATTGGACAATGCCATTCATTTTGCCGATAGCATTGTCAGTATTCATATTCATAACACAGCGCAAACTGTCACTATTGATATCTTTAATAATGGTAAATTACTCCCTGAGTATGCCGTTGATAAAGCGTTTGACCGTTATTTTAGCTTATCGCATCAGAGTCAAGCTGCTGAAAAAACCTCAGAGCATCTATCAGACTTTTCAGTAGAGAATCACTCAACATTCGATACTACGCAGATACAGCCTAGCATGGCTAGCAATACCCTAAAAAAAGGCACTGGCCTTGGCTTAACTCTTGTGAAGCAAGTTATTGAGCATCATGGCGGTCATGTTGCCATTACTAATATTCAAGAAAATAGCGATGACAGTAATCAAAATAGTAATGAAAAAAACGCTGCTATTAAGCGATATTCAGGCGTGATGGTTAGTATTACCTTGCCTTTGACTAAAGAATAGAGGCTTAGATAAAATAGACAGTTACTCAAATTCATTAAATTATTTTCGATTGGCAATAATGCCAGTTCATGGATTTTCCATCATTCCTACACAGGTTTTCTATCTGCTTGTTTTACGATAGCGTTATTCAAATTCGTAACCCCTATTAAGGATAGAAAGACCATGAAAGACGCTATTGAACAAAACCAAATTATAGAAAACTGTTTAGGCGGTAGTCGCCATTTTTGCCTACAAGCGCTGTCAGATGAAGGGATTGATAGTATCGCTTTTGGGCATTGGTTAGCCATTCCCAGTCAACAACTACTATTGGTATTTCGCCACCAGCAATGTGTGGCAGTTGACCACTATCAAGTAGCAGCTTAAGAATTCATTCAATTTAATGATTAAATCTTATTAACTGAATTGCTGGCTTGTTAATTATTTATAAAAAATCAGTCAAAAAAAAACCTCTATCATATCTAGTTAGAAACGCTAGTTAGAAATGATAGAGGGTTTATAATTTTACGGTAAACAATCTAAGTAATAGATGCTACTGGCGGCTTCACATCCGCATTTTGGCCGCGATGGCGCAAATAGTGATCGAGTAAAACAATGGCCAGCATGGCTTCTGCGATAGGCGTGGCACGTACCCCTACACAAGGATCATGACGACCTTTAGTCAACATATCAACCGACTCGCCTTGTGTATTGATACTCTTGCCAGCCGTCGTAATACTAGAGGTTGGCTTCAGGGCAATACTGACACGGATGTCTTGCCCTGAAGAGATACCGCCCAAAATACCACCAGCATGATTGGCAGTAAAACCGTCTGGTGTCAGCTCATCACGAGAGCTATGACCGAACTGTCCTGCCACTGCCATGCCGTCGCCGACCTCAACGCCTTTAACAGCATTGATGCTCATCATCGCATGGGCAATATCTGCATCCAAACGATCAAATACTGGCTCGCCAAGTCCGACTGGCACACCGCTAGCGATAATCTCTAGGCGTGCCCCGCAGCTAGTGCCTTCACGGCGTAAACTATCTATCAAGGTCTCAAAACGACTGACAGCATCGGCATCGGCGCAAAAAAACGGATTGCTATTCACAAAGTCCCAATCAATTTGGCTTGAGTCTAGGACATTGCTGTACTCACTGCCAATTTGGGTGACATGACCACGGACTTGCACACCTAAGCGCTCTTGTAGATATTTTTTAGCGATAGCACCTGCCGCCACGCGCATCGCAGTCTCGCGCGCTGAGGAACGCCCGCCGCCACGATAATCACGAAAGCCATATTTCATGCTATAGGTATAGTCGGCATGACCGGGGCGAAACGTGTCTTTAATCTCGCCATAGTCTTTGGACTTTTGATTGGTATTACGAATCAGCAGGCCAATAGAGGTGCCGGTCGTCTTACCCTCAAACACACCAGAAATAATCTCAACTTCATCGGACTCACGGCGCTGGGTAGAGTATTTAGACGTGCCCGGTTTGCGGCGATCTAAATCGATTTGCAAATCATCTGCGGATAAGGCTAAGCCAGGCGGCACGCCATCGACGATTGCCATAAGACCTGCACCATGCGACTCACCACAAGTCGTGACTGTAAAAACCTGTCCAATGCTATTGCCTGCCATATTTATCCTTAAACAAATGAAGTCGATTTTTAAGTAATGAAGTCGATTTTTAAGTAATGAAGTCGATTTTTAAGTAATGAAGTCGATTTTTAAGTATCGCGTAAATCTCGATGGTTTTATTGCTCAATAGTTCTCTTGCTTGATAGCTTTGTTACTTTATAGCTCTATTGAATGCTATCTAACAGTTGTACGTAAGCATTGAACAGCTCACGATGTGCCATAAGCTCATCATAAGTAATCGCAAAGACACCGTGACCACCGTGGGCAAATTTCAACCAATCAAACTGAATTTCAGGATAGGCTTGCTTTAATGCCCACTCACTATCACCTACTTCACAAACTAACAAGCCTTCAGGGCTCAGATAATCTGGCGCTTCAAACAAAATACGATGCACCAAATCCAGCCCATCTTGACCCGCGGCTAGCGCATGCTCTGGCTCATATAAAAATTCAGGTGGCAGCTCTGCCATAATAGCCGCATCAACATACGGCGGATTGGTGACTATCAACTCATACTGGTGTTCAGCAGGAATCTTAGCAAACAGATCGGACTCAATCACATTAACCTGATGCCCAAGATCATGATGATCGACGTTAACCATGGCTACTTCAAGCGCACTTTTATCGATATCAACAGCATCAACCAGCGCATCAACAAAACGCGTCGCAAGTGCAATAGCAATACAACCAGAGCCAGTGCATAAATCTAAAATACGCTCAGGCTGCGACAGCTGCTTGACCTCTAAACCGTGATCATAAAATGCAGCAGCCTGCTCGTTGACGCTCTTACCAAGTGGTTTGGCAAGCTCATTGACATCAAAATATGGATGGAACTGCTGACGAATCAATTCTGCGATAGGCGATCTTGGAATTAGCACCCGCTCATCGACATAAAAAGGCAAATCACAGAAGTATGATAAGTTGATCAAATAGCTTAATGGTTTACGCTCAGCGATACGCTCTTCTAACAAACTCAGTACCAACTGCTTCTCTGATGTGGTCAAGCGACAATCGAGAATCTGCTCATTGGCTGACCAGTCTAAAGCCAGAGAATGCAAAACAATGGCGGATGCTTCAGCAAACTCATCGGTGGTGCCTTGTGCAACGACCACATCATAATTACGAAGCTGGGTGACCGAAAAGCGAATAAAATCACGAATACTGACCAGTTGCTCGCGAGCCTCTTCTAATTCTGCAGGCAAATTGGCAAATTGATCGTCTTCACCCAGAATCCCACTCTCTAAATCAAACACCATTTCACTCTCTAGACCATCGTCATTGAAGTATTGATTTTGAAACTCTTCTGCGCTCATTGTTTGGTCTTCTGACATATCGCACCTTGCTGATTACATGTTCACTGACTACATGCGGATGGGTTAAAACGCCTTTTATTAAAAGCCGATCTATTAAATAAAAATTTATTCACCATTATAGACATAAACGCTAAGTTGCGCCAATTTTTGCAGTTTTATATTCATAAAAATGGTTCTAAAAACAACGTGAATAATGAGGATTGTAAGTAATAATAGCGCGTCATCTTATGCATACCCTCGCTCAGTTATTGCCCAACTGTAGTGAATACGTCAACGGTTGACGTTTGGCAAGACTTTAATGAAAAAAGATGTGTCAAAAGTTTGCGAAGCATTCAAATTATGCGCATAATAGCCCCATTAGTTATAACCATAAGTATCCCAATATGATGAAAATGAAGCCTCTTATTACCGCTATATCAATTGCTATCGTTACTGCCAGTGTCAGCGCCGTTGCCGCACCTGCTGATAATACGCGCACCTTGCCAGTACGAACCGCTGACTCAATGCCTAGCATTGCCAAAAAAGTTAGCCTTGATGTACAAGAGAATCGCAGTAGCTCAATCGATGGTCGTGCTCCTGTCGTAGCCACGCCTGCTTTAAAGCCTAATACGCCTGACCGTATGACTCAGCTGATTGACGAAAAGCAGGAAGTCGATGTAGAGACAGCGCAACAAGCAGTCAGTGCTGATAATATGACGGTAGAAGAGCTGGCTCGTAAAGATGTGCAGTCTGATAGCACTGACGATATTAGTGAAGGTCAAGCCGTCGCTGCCCCTACCGCAGCCATATCTGATGCTAGCCCAGCAGATACTTCTATCAAAAGCATCGAAGATGTTAATGGTAAAAAACATACCACGCTGAATTTGTCGAATTACGCCAAACAGGTAAACGGTGCCACATGGACACCGAATATGAAAGTTAACTCAGCAATGACGATCAAAATGCAGGCACTGCTTGATTGGAACCATGCTTCTCCTGGTGCCATCGATGGCGGCTGGGGCATGAACAGTAAAAAAGCGCTGATCAACTTCCAAACCATGAAAGGCTTGCCAGCCACAGGTAAAATGGATCAAAAAACGTGGGATGCGTTAAATAAAAATATCCCAGCGAATAAACCAGTGCTCGTGACTTACACCATCACTGAAGATGATATTAAGACCAACTTTGCCAGCACACCTGCAGGTTCAGAAGCTAAGTCAAAAATGAAAGGCTTATACTATCAAGACATTAAAGAGATGTTTGGTGAGCGCTTCCATATGGATGTACGTTATTTAGATAAGCTTAATAAAAATAAGCAGTATAAAGCGGGCGAAACCATCACTGTTTTAAATACCCGTGCACCACTTAAGCAGCGCATTAACCGTGTGGTTGCCAATAAAGCCGATAAGACATTATATGCTTATAACGGCGATAAACTGGTGGCTACTTACCCAACGACAATCGGTAGCGATGCCACACCATCGCCACAAGGTTCGTTTAAAATTATTAACAAGGTGAAAATGCCTTGGTATAAAGCAACCGTTGGTAAAGGCGCAGACAAACAAATACATATGCTACCACCAGGACCAAATAGCCCTGTTGGCGTCGTATGGATGGGCTTGTCTAAACCTTCATATGGTATTCATGGTTCACCAAAGCCTGAAGGCATCAGTCGCCAAGCCTCTGCAGGTTGTGTGCGTTTGACCAACTGGGATGTATTAGAGGTTTATGCCAATATTGAAAATGGCGCAACCGTTGAGCTTAAGTAAATTTGGCTTAACTAATAAGTCATAAACGATGAATAAAAAAAGACCTTGCTATCAAGGTCTTTTTTTATGGCTGATAATCGGATTTATTCATTTAAATTGACAACATTATTCGCTTTTATGCTTTATAGCCTTCTTCATTACCAGTGATGCTACCAACTTTTTTGGTAAAAAACATGCCTGCAGGGATAGACACCAAAACGCCTAATGCTACTGCTATTTGGATATGAGGTATTTCATTAAAACCTGTGACTAAAGCGCCAATCATAAAAACGCCAATGGTAACGGTTGCTGCGATTGAATAGATAACAGAGAATAATGGCCAGTTCATAACTTATTCCTCATTTTTATTGTGGATATAGTACCTTTATACACTAAACCCACAAAGAAAGTAAGTATTTCCTATAAACCTGCGAGCCAGCTATAGTAGGTGACTAAGCATGAAAACCCTGTTAGAGTTAAGGTTTTTATTGTTATTAGTTAATGATGCATAATTTTACTATTTTAAGTATTACTATTTAATGACACTGCGCTCTATTTAGTCGTAAAAAAACCATACGTTGTCCTGTTTTTATCATTACAATAATGTCTTTCTTTTACTTTTTAAGAAAGCCATCCGCCATGACCTCATCTGAAAACGAACTCTCTAATGATTCTTCAGTTATAAAAGATGCTTCAAGCACAGCCAATCATCCAGACAAAAAAGCGGCGCTAACTGACGCAGATGGTAGCTCTGTACTAGATAGCACTGTCGAACATACTGAGCCTTCAAAAAGCTCAGAGACTCATGATGACAATGACTGTGGCGAGGATATGGCTTGTGCACAGCCTCCTGAAACAACGATAGCGATAAAGTCCATTGGTGCTGACGAGGTAGTAGCAACGTTAGAAACCGCCAAGCCCAACAATGAGTCTGAAATAACTAAACTTGAAATCACTGAGCCTGAGACACCACTATCCAATGAATCGTTAAAATCCACAACAGCGCCCAATCATAAAAATCTAGAAAATGCATCAGCAGAACATGCTCAAGAAGAAGATAACGCTTCAGAGCAAAATTCTCAAAAAGATGCTGACGCTGATGCTGAGATAACGGTAGAGGCAGAGGATATTGCACCCGCTGATGCACAGAGCACTTATCCTATCTCTGATAACCCTCAGCAAGAAAGCAAAGCAAATAGTGACAACACAAAACCGTCCTCAATTGATAAACAGCCAGACACACCGAAAAATAATGACACTATCGTAAAAAGTACTGTGAAAGATAAAGTCGATAATCAGGAAGAACTAGAAGACGAGATTAAAGAAAAAAAGAAGCTAAATTGGAGTCTTATAAGCAATTTGTTGCCGAGCAATTTAGCAATCAAAAGGTAGACTATCCAGAAGTACGGGTCAGAATCGAGGCCAACGCGCTGCCTAGCAAAATGTATTTCATTATTATACTTTCTGCCATCATCGCCAGTTATGGGTTAGTGACCAATTCAGCTGCCGTCGTCATTGGCGCCATGTTGGTTGCCATGATGTTAGGTCCCATTACTGGCATAGCGTTAGCGATTATTGATCATCGTATGCCATTGCTACGTAAATCACTGATTACGGTTATCGTTGGTGTGTCCTTAGTGGTATTGGTTGGTTTTATCGTCGGCTGGTTACACAAAGATCAGCCACTGACCGCAGAGATATTATCGCGCACTCAGCCAACCTCGATGGATTTAATGATTGCTCTAGCGGGTGGTACTGCTGGTGCTTATGCGATGGTTTCACCGCACCTATCTGTGGCAGTGGTCGGCGTGGCGGTAGCCACTGCATTGGTGCCACCTCTTGCCGCGAGTGGGATATTATTCGCCAATGGCGAGACGCAGCTTGGACTTGGGGCACTGCTACTGGCACTAACCAATATTATTGCTATCCAGTTTACCAATGCTTTAGTACTTTGGTTATTAGGCTTTCGCCGTTTGGTCGATGATGATTATAAATCCAGCACCTATTTGACCTTTTTACGCCGTAATGCGGTGACGTTATTATTGTTAGGTGGCTTAGGGACGTATTTGTCCATCAATCTACAGACCAATGCCAAACAACAGGTTTTTGAGAGTAGCGTCAAAGAAGCTATCAATAGCTACTTTATCGACAAAGGCAACGTACTGACCAATACTCAGTTTGATACTTCAGAAGAAAATAAGGTCGTACGTGCGGTCATTCGCGGAGAGACGACGCCTACTTCATACGATGTACGGCAAATCGAAACCGTCATCACTCAAGATATGGCAGAGAATTTCCCTGAATATTTACCCATTAAGCTACAGCTACGCTACTTGCCAGTACAAGTCATTGAGTCCAATCCATTGATACAAGATAAACTAGACGAGACTGATGCGGCGATTTTGACCAATTAGCTTTTTTGACCCACTGGCTTTGATGCGCTACAAATCCATCGAGCATCTACATGCGCAGAATAACCTAGCCGTTGTAACTCTTGTACCAAGAGCTTGGGCGTTTGTGCTAAAATCGTTTGCAAAATTATTTTACTCAATTCTATTCGCCAGTAAGGAGCCGCTGTGAGCCAGCCATTTCGCTCAGCCGATATTCGTCAAGCTTTTATCGATTTTTTCATAAGCAAGCAGCACACCCCCGTCGCCTCATCGAGTTTGATTCCACACAATGACCCGACATTGCTATTTACCAATGCCGGCATGAATCAATTTAAAGAAACGTTTTTGGGTATGGAGCCACGTGATTATACCCGTGCGGTAACCTCACAAAAATGTGTAAGAGCGGGCGGCAAGCATAACGATTTGGACAATGTTGGCTACACGGCGCGCCATCATACCTTCTTTGAAATGTTAGGCAACTTCTCGTTTGGCGATTATTTTAAGCAAGCCGGTATTGGATATATTTGGGAGTTTTTGACCTCAGATGAATGGCTAGCAATCGATAAAAATCGCTTGTATGTGACCATTTATGAGACTGACGACGAAGCCTTTGATATTTGGCATAAAGACATCGGTATTCCTAGCGAGCGCATTATCCGTATTGGCGATAATAAAGGCGCGCCTTACGCCTCAGACAACTTTTGGACGATGGGTGACACTGGTCCTTGCGGCCCTTGTACTGAAGTCTTTTATGATCATGGTGCCGATATCGAAGGCGGCCTACCGGGCACACCAGAAGAAGATGGCGACCGTTATATCGAGATTTGGAACTGCGTCTTTATGCAGTTTAATCGTCAAAAAGATGGCACTATGCTACCACTACCAGCGCCAAGCGTAGATACTGGCATGGGGCTTGAGCGTATCAGCGCCATCATGCAAGGCGTCCATGGCAACTACGAGATAGATTTATTTGTACATTTAATGGATGCGGCAGCTGAGATTTTAGAGATTGAAAACCAGCAACAATCGTCATTAAAAGTCATCGCTGATCATATTCGCGCTGTTTCATTTTTGATTGCTGATGGCGTTACTCCAAGCAACGAAGGTCGTGGTTATGTATTGCGCCGTGTTATCCGCCGTGCAGTACGTCATGGTAATAAACTTGGTGCAGATAGCGATTTCTTTTATAAAATGGTCGCGCCGTTGGTTGCTGAGATGGGCACCGCCTACCCTGAGCTAAAAGACAAACAAAGCGTCATCGAAAATGCTATTCAAAAAGAAGAAGCACAGTTTGCCAAAACTTTGGCACAAGGCTTACGTCTACTTGCCAGTGAGCTGGAAGGTCTAAAAGATGGCGACACGCTATCTGGGGAAGCCGCATTTAAACTGTACGATACTTATGGTTTCCCGATCGATTTGACTGCGGATATCACTCGTGAGCGCGGTATTGTCATTGATGAAGCGGAGTTCGACGAGCATATGCAAGCGCAACGCGAGCGTGCGCGTGATGCTGGCAAATTTGACGTCGATTATAGCAGCGTCATTCAAGTAGAAAACCCAACGACCTTTATCGGTTATGAGCAGCTTGCAGAAGAAGGCGTCACGATTGATGCGCTGTATCAAGATGGCAATCCAGCCGATAGCTTAGCTGAGGGCATGGAAGGCGTTATAGTTCTTGACCGTACACCTTTCTATGCCGAAGGTGGTGGTCAAGTTGGTGAGCTTGGCGAAATTCGCACTGCAACGGGCGTTTTTGAAGTGCAAGATACCAAAAAATCTGGTCAAGCCATCATCCATTATGGTGTTGTGACCATGGGCGACATTAACACCAAACCCGCCGATGCGCAAGTCTTGTCGAGTATTCGCGCAGCCAGTGCTAAAAACCACTCTGCCACGCATCTATTGCATGCCGCATTAAGAGAAGTATTGGGCGACGCGGTCACGCAAAAAGGCTCGCTAGTATCAAGCGAAGTCTTACGTTTCGATTTCTCGTATGACAAGCCTGTCAGCACTGCTGAAATTATGCGTATCGAACGCTTAGTCAATGAGCAAATTCAAGCCAACACCCTTGCTCGCATCGAGAATATGTCTATCGACGAAGCGATGAAACAAGGTGCGATGGCATTGTTTGGCGAAAAATATGGCAGTGACGTTCGCGTCTTAACCATGGGCACTGACAGTATCGTCGATGGTCAGCGCAAGCCCTTCTCTATTGAGCTTTGTGGTGGTTTGCACGTTAAACGTACTGGTGATATTGGTGTGCTAAAAATTACCAGCGAATCAGGTATTGCTGCTGGCATCCGCCGTATTGAAGCGGTCACTGGCATGAATGCAATTAAAAACATTCAGCAAAGTGAGCAGCAGCTGAGCGAGCTTGCCAGTCAGCTAAAAGTAAAACGTCCTGAAGTGGCACAGCGCGTGCGTACCATGGCGGATAAGCAGCGCGAACTTGAGAAACAACTAGAGCGTTTAGAGCAAAAAATCGCCAGCGCCCAAGCGGCAAATTTACTCGATGAAGTACAGACCATCGCAGGCACGCCCGTGCTTATCAGTACCTTAAGCGGTATCGACGGCAAATCTATTCGCACATTGATGGATGATATTAAATCTAAACTTCCTGATAGCGTGATTATATTAATTGGTGATAAAGACGAACAGTTAGCCTTAGCCGCAAGCGTGGCAAAGTCTGTGACTGCGAAAGTAAAAGCTGGTGATATCATTCGTCATTTGGCAGGTGAGCTGGGCGGTAAAGGGGGTGGTAAGCCAGATTACGCACAAGGCGGCGCGCCAAAGTCTGCCAACAGTACCGCAGTTATCAACGCCCTACCTGCTTGGATTGAAACTCAGCTTAGCTAGTCCTAAAAAAGACATGAATACAGAGCATCACTTAAGTCTACTACGCATAAGATACGCGATTGGTTATAACGGTCATAACCAATCGCCATGTATCTAAGCGCTACGAGCACTTAACGTTGTGACGTAGATATGATATAAAGGTCAACGTTTATATGCATCGTGCGTGCATTACCTAGTCAGCACTACTGAATACATAAACAAAAAGCATGGGCGCAATTCTTATAATACGGCTTTATCTATACAAGCATTGATTGAGCGTCACATCCGCATATTGGCTCTCATTGATGATAATAAAAGGCCATTAATGAATAATAGGTAGATTTTTATGGCGTTAATAGTACAGAAATACGGCGGCACCTCGATGGGCAGTATCGACCGCATCAAAAACGTCGCCAAACGAGTCAAACGCTGGCATGACAACGGTCATCAAATAGTTGTTGTCGTCTCTGCTATGAGCGGCGAAACCAACCGTTTGATTGATCTAGCACGCCAAATTAGCACTCAGCCTGATCCCCGTGAATACGACCAAATGGTCTCAACCGGTGAGCAAGTATCGATTTCATTGCTTGCTATGGCGATTAAAGAGCTTGGGGTAGGCGCTCGTTCATTTACTGGTCGTCAAGTCGCGATTAAAACCGATAATGCGCACAATAAAGCCCGTATCGAAAGTATCGATGACAAAAATATCCGCGCGCAACTCGATGCAGGCAATGTCGTCATCGTCGCAGGCTTTCAAGGTATTGACGACGAAGGCAATGCGACCACATTAGGCGCGGCGGCTCTGATACCACAGGTGTCGCTATTGCTGCTGCCTTGGGTGCTGATGAATGTCAGATTTATACCGATGTTGATGGCGTTTATACCACTGACCCTCGTGTGACCTCAAAAGCCAAGAAACTTGAAAAAATTACCTTTGAAGAAATGCTAGAGATGGCAAGTCTTGGCTCTAAGATTTTACAGATTCGTTCGGTAGAATTCGCCGGTAAATATGGTGTACCACTACGCGTATTATCTAGCTTTGATGAAAACAACGATGGTAGCTTCGACCAAGAATTTCAAGACAATGTCGGCACCCTAATTACGATAGACGAAGGAGACAATATGGAACAGGCAATCATCTCAGGTATCGCTTTTAATCGAGACGAAGCAAAAATAGTCGTGCGCGGTGTACCTGATCATCCTGGTATTGCCTCTGCTATCCTAAGCCCGATTGGTCGTGCCAATATCGAAATTGATATGATAGTGCAAAACCTCTCTACCAACGGCACCACCGACTTTACTTTTACTGTTAACCGTACTGACATGGACAAAACCATGAAAGTACTAGAGAATGAAGTCAAAGATGAGATCGGTGCTAAAGAGATATTGGCTAATGATGAAGTCGTTAAAGTCTCTTTAGTCGGAGTCGGCATGCGCTCTCATGCTGGTGTTGCGAGCCTCATGTTCCAAACCCTTGCTGAAAACAATATCAATATTCAAATGATATCAACCAGCGAAATCAAAGTGTCTGTCCTTATCCAAGAACAGTATTTAGAAAAAGCCGTTAAATCACTACATACCGCATTTGGTCTGGATCGTGAAGATGGCGAAAGTAAAATCGCTGGGCTATAACTTATTTTAAAACGCTTAAAATAATCGATTTAGCATCAACAGTTATGCATTAAATCAGTATCACTTACTTTCAACAATGTATTAAATTAAATAGGGTCTTTTTAGATCCTATTTTTATTTTTTATTATTGCTAGGGTAACTATTTACCCAATAGTTTTGTGAAAACCCGTGACAGTCTCTGTTATGCCCCCTATAATGGGGCTTTCATTTGGGCTAAATGAATCTACCTATCATTACCGCTATTGGCACAATAGTAAGCATTGTGGTTGTCATTGATACATTGTTTTTCTAGTGCTGAGGTAATGTCCTGCAATTGAGAAGTAATCTGATGAGTAATAATTTGTTGATGCGACATAAGGAGTGTGACGCATGTTAATTTTGACACGCCGCGTGGGCGAAACGCTAATGATTGGTGATGAGGTCAGTGTGACCGTCCTAGGTGTCAAAGGCAATCAAGTACGTATCGGTGTAAATGCACCGAAAGATATTGCCGTACACCGCGAAGAGATTTACCAACGTATTCAGCATGAGCGTTCTGTACAGTCGCAAATGCAACATCTTGAGCAAGGCAATTTTGCGCCTTCATTTGATGACGAAGACTATTTCAATCGCTAAGTTACATACTTCACTTTTTTAATCTGCTCTGAGGTCATTTATTTATGAGTATCCGCCAATCAGATGTATCGGCTCTACTTAATGGTTTGGATAAAAAAGCCATTGGATTCAATGATGTCATCAGTTTTATTGATGATTTTTATCGCTACGCACCTGCCCCGTTTGTGAACGGCATGGTACACAATGCAGCTGGTGAAAATGAAGGTAGTGCGAAAATTTTTGGCTTTGCCAAGCACCATGGTTTGAATCAATTGGACACGCTAAAACTGTTTGGCGAGCATTATGCCAAAGTTCAAGCAACTCCTAACGGTACTGACCATGCCAATATCCGCAACTTTTTACATTGGGGCTGGCAAGGGTTTTTGATGCAAAAAACCCATTAACGGTTCGCCCTAGTGTTGATACGACGGCGCTTTAAAAAGTTATTAAATAAGAAAAGGCCACGCTGATTAGCGTGGCCTTTTCTTATTTGCTTCATTTTTTATCATAAAACTTAGCCATCAGCCTATTTATCACGAAACTTAACCGGTTGGACTGCGCCTTTCGGATTAGGCATGTTTGGATAATGATGCTCATGCTCGACATCACATTCTGCCCCGACGATAGAACCATCTTCTTTGACTGGCTTATGAATATAGCCTGTGCGCTCAGCAGGTGGTAGATGCTCGTGCTCCCACACCATCACCGCTTGCATACAGGTTTCGCGCTGCTCAGCGGTCAGCTTGCGACCATCAGGCCACTTACCCAACTCAATCGCCATGCGGAATTTATCCACCACTTCTGGCGTTAAACTTGCTAATATCGTTTGCTTGTCCATCCTATCTACTCTCCACCACTATTTTTTATAACATATTTTTATAACGTTATTATAAAAGAGACACTTATTCGTCGTCCATAATATCATCATCCACGTCAAGACTGAATTCCTCAGCATGGACGTTCCAGTGCAATTTGGTGCGACAAGCTTCATAAAAATCAAACCCTGGCGGGTGCAATAAAGTAAGCTTATCTGGATGCTTACGAATATAGAGCCGTTGCTCTTGCTCAAGTGGCACGCTTGGCTTACCGTCGGCACTGACCATCGGCTGAGTGCGATTGTCTTCGTGAATGCGAATGCATACTTCGCTATTACCGCTCACCACAATCGGTCTGCTAGACAGCGTATGGGGATGCATGGGCACCAAACAGATAGCATCCATACTCGGGTGAATAATGGGACCGCCACCAGAGAGTGCATAAGCCGTTGAACCGGTAGGCGTTGCTGCAATCAAACCATCACTATGCTGACGGTAGACATCTTGACCATCGATTTTCATCTGAAAATCTATCATATGTACCGATTTTCCCGCATGCAATACGATATCATTGAGCGCCATATCTTCATGAATGATAGTGCGCCCTTCTCGTATCTCCATCGTCAATAAAAACCGATGATCCAACTGATAATCACCCATCAATACTTGGCGCAATTTAAACGCCGCTTCATCAGGTTTTACATCCGCTAAGAAACCAAGCCGACCACGGTTGACGCCGAGCACGGGTACACGGTAGCGTGCCAACGCTTCAGCCGCGTGCAATATCGAGCCATCACCGCCAACAACGATGACTAAATCACAAATCTCGCCGATTAGACTACGCTTAACGATTTTAACCTTTTCAATCTCAGTAAGGTTCAAAGTGGGCAAGTTCGCCGTTTGCACATCCATAATCAATGTGAGATTCATCTCATTGATAGTCTGGGCAATTTGCACCAAGCTTTGAGTGACACTGCGTTTACCAGCGCGGCCCATAAGCCCAATACGCCTAAAAGCAGGGTTTTTGATAGCGTGGAACAGCTCTGATTCATGTAAGTGCGGCAATCTTGCGGATTGCGCTGAGTTTTCCATAAAACGACTCGGCATAACGGTAAAGTACTCGCCAATGATAGCGATAAACGAGCGTTTAGACTAGCATGTTTATGAATTATCGTTGTTAACTGTCGTAATCAACCCCATATAAAACCATCGCACGTTACTCTTAAACGTGTTTGTTTAGCTAGGCAATATGCCAAAATACATCAACTAATAATAGCTCTATAAGGTCTTGAGGCCTTAATGGCTGTCACGTAAACACAGTTGACAATAATGGCTGTTTTGCTAAAGTAGCTAGAATCACTATATTTAATTTTATTAAGGACAACTTTATGGCCAATCCTATTGTCAGTCGCGCAGAACTTGCGATCGGCGGTAAGCCAATGACGGTCAAAGGCGTGATTCAAAAGACCAGTCTATTACTTGGATTATCTGCGATCACTGGTGTGGGCTTTTTCTTTTATGCCCTTATGGCAGGTTTGTCGCAAGGCTTTATCACGATGGCTGCCTTCGGAGTATGTGCGCTTTTGGTCTCGCGCTTTTATCACTTAAACCACACAAAGCCAAACCTTTGCGGTGCCTTATGCACTTTAGAAGGCATATTTTAGGCGGCATCTCGCTGTTCTTTATGCGGATGATCCGAGTGTACCAGTGACCGCTATGTGTGCCACTTTTGTGACGGCAGCCGTTAGCTAGGGCTATATCGCTCAGGTCTGGTCAAGGTGACTGAAAAGTTCCGCTCAATTGTGACTTCAGCATTGATGCAATATATGCTGGTTTAGTGGCGCAATGGGTACTTTCTTTAGCGTTTGGTTCAAGCTTACCTTTCTTGTTTGAAGGTGGCGCTATCGCTATCGGCTTTAGCTTATTTGTGATTATCATCGCCTCTTTTACGCTTTTACTAGACTTCGATAATATCGATCGCGGTGTGGCGATGGGTGTCTCTGAAGACTACGAATGGTTATTTAGTATTGGTATTCTTGCCACGCTCGTATGGATGTACATTGAATTTATGCGTTTGCTTAGCTACCTACAAGACTAATCTAAAAACCAGTTAATCATTATTTAAATCAGATCGTTATTTAAAAAAAAACCGCCTTAGCTATGTATATAGTTAAAGGCGGTTTTTTTATGGGTAAAGTTAAATATTTATGATAGACATACTGTTTGCAAAAACTTGATTGGCAAGGAAAACAAGCTCAAGTACTACATTAATAGGCTAAGTGAGTTTGACGCAGCTAACCGTTTTTTTGAATGGGTATCAAGCGCGTTTTAAGCGCAGCGCATTTAAAACCACAAACAATGAACTTAATGACATACCAATAGCAGCCAGCCAAGGTGGCACATAGCCTAATGCTGCTGGTATTAGCACACTGCCATTATAAATGAGTGCCCAGCGGAAGTTTTGTTTGATAATACGTTCCGTTTTATCAGAGATACGCTTAGCCGCAGTAATAGCGTCGATTTGACCATTTAATATAATACTGTCACTCGATACTTGTGCCAAATCTGCCGCCCCCGCAATAGAAGTCGAGACATCTGCTGCGGCTAGCACTGGCGCATCATTGATACCGTCTCCCACCATCAACACTACGCCACCTTCCGCCTGTAGCTTTTGAATGTGAGTGACCTTGTCTGTTGGCGACAGACCGTTGTAAGCAGAATGCATTCCTAAACTTTCAGCCAATACCAGCGCTTGCGGGCTTGGGTCACCAGTCAACATAACTGTCTCAATACCCAACTCTTTAAGCGTATCGAGCATGGCTTTAGCACTATCACGCACCTTATCATTGAAATAGAAACATGCCAGCGCTTGCCAAGTGACCGAGTCATTTTGTTGACAAGATAAAACCACCGCTGAGCTGGCGCGCTGTGATACTAAATCAATGACTATATCATTATCAGCATCGTTTAATGCAAAATCCACATGACCAATTCGATATAATACGCCATCAATCACTGCCTCGACACCGCCTGCTGGATAATGCTGTAAGGCCTGCGTCGATGGCAAATGCAACTGATAGGCAGCGGTAAGCAGCGCGTGTGCGATAGGATGACGGCTCCCTACTTCTAGAGCCGCAGCGATTGCTAATAGCGTATCTTTTTGCTCGTCTGTAGCCGTTGCAGTATCATTATCTTTCAGCAGCTCAATATTTAATAAATTAGGCTTACCATAAGTGAGAGTACCTGTTTTATCAAAGGCGACATGAGTGATTTCAGCGAGCGTTTGTAGCGTATGTCCACGCGTCGTCAAAAAGCCATAGCTTGCCAGTCGATTGGTCGCGACCGTCAGCGCAATCGGCGTCGCTAAAGACAGTGCACAAGGGCAAGTCGCGACCAATACCGCGACCGTAGCCCAAATCGCTTGGCTTGGGTCAACGATATACCAACCAATGAATACCAAGACAGACAAGACCAAAATACGCGCAACAAACCAGCGTGCCAGCTTATCGGCCTGCTGCGCCAGTTTGGGCTTTTCACTCATGGCACGGTTCATCAGCCGATCAATCAAGCCAATTTGACTGTCTGCTGGCAATGCTGTGACCAGCATCTCAAACGGTTGGCTATCGTTTTGTGCACCGCCGACGATATAGTCACCTTGGCTCTTGATAATCAAGTCGCCCTCACCCGTCAACAGGCTTTGCGACACGGTAGCGGTCTGACTCAGCAAAATACCATCGCTGATGATTTCAGAGCCAGATTCAACTAAAATGATATCACCCACTTGCAAACTATGGGCGGTGACCATTTGTTTTTCTTTTGCCTCATCTGCTGTTGTTGATATGGCTGATTGTTGAGTACGCGCGCGTTGCCAGTCTTGTGCAATTTTTGATGTGAGCCGATGAACATTCGCATCCATGCTTTGCATAAAATTAGGCGTTGGATTGGCTGATGTGCTCACCTCATTTGTATCCAAATTACTGACTTGATTACTCACGTCTTCATTTACAGCTGTTTTCTCGAGCTCATTTTTCTTTAACTGCTGTAATATAAGCTCGGCGGCTTCTTTATCTTCCGCAATTTTTTGTACCAGTACTGGCTCAACCACGACCAAGTCATTGGCCATGGTGGCGGCTTTTAGGCGTGCATTATGCTCAATGTAACGCCCTGCCAGTAAAAAGAAAATAAACATACTGACCGAATCGTAATAGGTTTCCCCTTGCCCAGTGATGGTGGCATATAGGCTCGCGAAAAAAGTCACAATCAGCGCGATACTGACGGGCACATCCATATTGACTTGACGGGCACGAATTGCCGACCACGCTGAGGTAAAGAACGGGATACCCGCATAGAAGAAAACGGGCGTACTGACAAATAAAGACACCCAGCGCAAAAAATCGCGCTGAAATATTAGCATATCGCTGTATTCACCAAAATAGATGGCAACGGCATACATCATCGCTTGCATCGAGCCCAACGCGGCAATGCCAAGACGTATCAGCATTTGGTTGTTATGACGCGCCAGCATCGCCTCATGCGTATCTTGACGATAAGGCTTGGCCTCGTAGCCTATTTCATTAATGGTGGCAAGAATACGGCTAATCGGCAGCTTGTCCTCGTTCCAAATCACACGCATACGCTGATTGGTCAAATTCACCTGACATTTACTGATGCCCTCTAACTCATCGAGACGCGACTCAATTAGCCAAGTACATGCCGCGCAGCGTAGGTTATTGACGGACAGCTCTGCAACCGACAGTCCGTCTTGAGCATAGACGAATTGTGATTTGATCTCATCATGGTCATACGCCTCAAGGCGAGTCAACTGCGTTGGTAGACTTGCCGTACGATTAATCTCTGAGCGGTCCAGATAATACTGCTCCAGCCCTGCCTCTACGATACTTTGAGAGGCTAACTGACAGCCCATACAGCACATCTCACGCGGCTTACCCAATATCTTGGCATGGAACGGCGGCTGCGGTACAGGATCACCGCAATGGAAACAGTGACCTGCGAGTGGCAGTACTAAACCTTCGGTGATAGAGTTATCTTCATAATACTGGCTGGTGGTCGATGCCATTGATGATGGGACATTGGACATAATCGCGCTTACTTCCTTTAGACAGGTTTGCTCGAACCTTATTCGCTTTAAGTAAACTTACTATCATTAACGAGACTCAACGCCTATGCAGAAGACCTATCTAAAACAGCTATTTTAAATAACTCTCAGCACGGCTCACAAAAATAAAACAATAACAGTAGCGGTTAATTCATAAAAAACACATCGTTGGTGTGTCTCTAAACTGCTATCGTGCATGGCTATGTGACATGGTGACATGAAGCTAATATGACACTTATATGACACTTATATAACAATGATACTGCCAATCTAAAGCTTTTAATGCTTTGTTAGCAATGACCGTGTTTTAACAGAGATTATACTATAAGCAAGTGCTGTGAAGAGCATAACCACGCACAGCTTAAAATCAATGAATGCCTGCGTTGACGATGATAGATTGAAAAATTTGTCAATTTGCGTCATTATGAGGCAGTTTTTTATACCAAAATGGTGCGACATCAGTGCAAACATCCAATTCCAAGTTACCAAATACCAAGTTAACACAGTCCTCTAAATCTGTTAACCACACGCTCCCTTCACAGCAGCGTGGGTTGGTATTTAGTAGTCTTATCTTAATTGTCATTATTGCTGGCATGGTGCTCTTGGCGCTATATTTAATCAAACTTGATCGCACCATTACTCATAAGTTTGAGGGTAAGCGCTGGGATATTCCTGCTAAAGTGTATTCGCAGCCGCTTGAATTGTATCAAGGCGCGAGTGTCGACAAAGATACGATGAAGACATGGCTGGAGTTGCTGAACTATCAAAGCAACAAAGCTTATGATCGCACGGGAACTTATCATAGATCAGGTAATACCTACTTTATTCATACTCGCGGTTTTACTTATAGCGCCAACGATGTGGATAAAGAGCAAGTCATAAAATGACCATTGCTGGTAATAAGATTGAGTCCGTACAAAGCACTTTGCCTGCCAAAAGCGGCATCATTCGCTTAGAGCCGGTGAGTATCGGTGGTATTTATCCTGACAGTAATGAAGATCGTTTGGTCGTCTCGTTAGATGAAGTGCCACAACCACTCATTGATGCGTTAATAGCCACGGAAGACCGTGCGTTTTATGAGCACAAAGGCGTCTCTATACGAGGCATTGCACGTGCCGTACTGAACAACTTCTCTGGTGGCTCTAGACAAGGCGGCTCGCATCACTCAGCAGCTGATTAAAAACTTCTATCTCAATTCAGACCGTACGCTGAAGCGCAAAGCCAACGAAGCGTTAATGGCAGTATTGCTCGAGCTACATTATAGCAAAGATGAAATTCTACAAACGTATCTCAACGAGATTTATTTGGGTCAAAACGGCAACCGCTCTATTAATGGTTTTGGCTTGGCATCACAGTTTTACTTTGAAACCACTGAATGAGCTGCGCTTGGATCAGCAAGCCCTGTTAGTCGGTATGGCAAAAGGCCCGAGTATCTACAACCCACGTCGCCATCCAAACGATTCAAAAGCGCGCCGTGACGTCGTGCTGGGCAACATGCTGGCCGTTGGCTCACTCAGTCAAGAAGACTATGAAAAAGCGCTAAAGCAGCCACTTGGTGTCGTGGACAAACCTGTCGAAGGCAAAAGTCAATTCCCTGACTTTTTGGATATCGTCAAGCGCGAGCTGAATACCGTGTACTATTCTGATGACCTCAAGAATGAAGGTCTTATCATTATCAGTACTTTAGACCCTATTGCACAATTAGCCGCAGACAAAGCAGTTGATAGAAAATTGGGTGAGCTGCGTCGTAACAGTAGCAAAACTAAAGACTTGCAAGGTGCTCTAGTGAGTGCCAATCCTGAGACTGGTGAGCTGGTCTCTGTAGTGGGTAGTGGCAGTGAATTTACCGGCTTTAACCGTGCGGTCGATGCCAAGCGCCAAGTGGGTTCTTTATTGAAGCCTATTATTTATATGACAGCGCTTGAAAGTGGGCGCTATAATCTTGCAAGCTCAGTCGATGACTCACCGATTACCGTGAATCTAAGCGATGGTACTAAATGGAACCCCAAGAACTATGACAATCGTGACCATGGTTATGTGCCATTTACCACCGCTTTATCAAAGTCTTATAACCAAGCAGCGGTACGCTTAGGTATGGAGTTTGGGGTCGATACCTTTGCCAAGCAGTTACAGCGCATGGGAATTAAAGAAAAAATACCACCCTACCCGTCAGCATTGTTAGGTTCTGTTAATCTTAGCCCAATGGACATGCTTGGTGTCTATCAAGTCTTTGCAACTGGCGGCTTCCGTACGCCTATTCATAGTATTCGCACCGTCATTGATGACCGTGGTCGTATTTTACAACGTACTGGACTCAACACTCAGCGTAGTATTCCGCCTGAAACCAACTTCTTAATTAACTATGCTTTACAAGATGTGGTCAAAAACGGTACTGCCAAACGCGTGCAATCACTTGGTAGCAATCTAAATCTTGCTGGCAAAACAGGTACCACAAATGATTACCGCGATGCTTGGTTTGCAGGCTACAGTGGCAACTATGTCAGTGTGGTTTGGGTTGGCCGTGATGATAACAAGCCAATTGGCTTAAGCGGCGGTACTGGCGCATTGCCAGTTTGGGTTGACTATATGAATCGCTTGAAGCTGACGCCTGTGGCTCTACCAGAGCCTGAAGGTATTGAATGGTTGTGGTTAGAGAACAACTCAGGCAAGCTGTCTAATGAGCGCTGTGCAGATGCACGCTATCTGCCTGTCTTGTCGGCATATTTACCAGAAGAAGCCAGCAGTTGCGCTGTCGGCTTATATCAACAAGATCGTGCTCGTGAACAAAACCAGCAGCGCGTAGTGAAGGTTTAGAGATTCCAAATGGCGAAGCTGTTGATAGCGACAACCAAGAAAACAGTGATGGCTCAAATGGTAATGATGCAGAAAGTCGTGCCGATACTTGGTATGATCGTGCCGTTGAATGGTTCTAAAGTTATTTGTGAAACTTAAAAAAGGTCTCAACTTAATGTTATCTCTCAAGCAAACTGTATCAGCTAGGTCAGCCGTCATAACGCGGTCTATCAAAATCAAGCCAGCCAATACGATGCTGGCAGTCAGTGCTCTAGCTGGCATGTTGAGTTTGAGCGCTTGCCAGACTGCGCCGACTGCATCTACCGCGATAAAAACGGTACCGACTCAAACGCTGCCATCATCGCATACAGCTAAAGCCTCCATAGCGACTGTGACGCAAACGCCCATTGTCAGAACAGAGGACGACTACCCCATTGAGCCTTATAATTCCTATGAACCAGCCGAAGCAACCAATCCGTTGACTCAAGAGACGCCTGTATTTACACCATCTAGTCCTGTGTTGACCCAACCTGATCCAGTTATTATCATACCTTCGCGTGATGACTACATCATCTCTGAGCCATCAGCACCGTCACACAACGAATTGCTAGAGCAGGCAAGAAAAAACTCGCAGCAACGGACACAGCAAGCTACCACCAACAATAGCAACCTGCCAGCATTTCGCAATTTGATGCAAGCAGGTATCAGTCAACTAAAAGCTGGCAAACTGACCAATGCTGAAAACAGCTTTACCCGTGCTCAGCGCCTAGCACCTAAATCTTCTGCGGTGTATTTCTATTTGGCACAAGTGGCATTGAAAAAGAACCAGCCGCGCAAGGCAGAAGCCATGGCACGCCGTGGTCTGAGTGTTTCTCAAGATACCAGTCGTCGCCGCGCGCTGTGGCAAATTATTTTGCAATCAGGACAAGCCCAAGGCAACGCTCGCGTCATCAGTGAAGCGAAGCAAGCCTTACGCTAATATCAAGACATACCGAAGTGAATAGAGACCAAGTTTATCATTTGGTCTCTATTCACTTTTTATATTATGCATACGCATCATTTATCCAAAATAGACATTTATTTTTAATTAAGGTTATCGTTATGGCATGGCAACAACTGCATTTACAATGTGAAAAAGCAAACGTCGATTTGGCTGAGGCACTGCTCCTAGAAGCAGGTGCATTATCCATCGCCTTAGACGACGCAGGTGACCAACCTCTATTTGAGCCCTTACCTGGTGAATCACCGCTATGGGATGAAGTTATCTTGACAGGGCTATTTGATGCGACCACCGATGCTGGCAGTCGTCAGGCAGTCGAGCAGCTCAGTCATGAAATCGCAGCACAAGTGCAAGCCACTCGTATCTGGCTCACGGCTGTAGATGATAAAGACTGGGAGCGCGAATGGATGAGCAATTACCATCCTATCGAATGTGCCAATAATTTATGGATTGTACCCAACTGGCTGACGCCGCCCAATCCTGAGGCGACTAACATTATTATGGACCCGGGCCTAGCTTTTGGTACAGGCTATCATGCCACTACCCGCTTATGTCTTGACTGGTTAACAGAACAAGATCTAAAAGACAAAGTGGTCATTGATTATGGTTGTGGTTCAGGTATTTTAGGCATCTGCTTTGTTATTAGGTGCACGCCACGTATATGCCGTCGATATCGACCCACAAGCAGTGCTGGCAACCAATCAAAATGCCGCACGCAATCACGTTGGGGATCGTCTGCAAGCGTTTTTACCAGAAGACTTCACTGACTACTGCGCACAAAATGATGTGTTACCTGTAGACGTAATCGTTGCAAACATTCTAGCCAAGCCGCTTATTGGCTTAGCGCCTTACTTCGCCACTTTAATCGCACCAAAAGGTCGCATTGTCTTGGCTGGTCTAATAGAGTCACAAACCGAACAGGTAACGGCGGCTTATCAACCTTATTTTGCGCTTGATGCAAAGCATGCTTTTACAGCGCAAGAAGACCAACATTGGCAGCGTTTATCTGGTACATTTACAGGCTAGCAACATTTAATTACATCTGTTACGATAGAGGGCAGTCAAATGTCATGCATTTGACGCCACTCTGTCCTTATTCATGATTTATGGACATTTACAGCTAATATTTAAAGCTGATACAAACGGCAGTATTAGCACTATAGGCAACTATTAGCGAGTGGCTAAGCGGTATTGATAACCATAATTTTTGGATTCGACCCTATGACCACGCCCATAAAAACTCAGTGCCCTCATTGCCAAGCTTGCTTTAAAATACAGCAAACACAGTTGAATAAAGTAAACGCCACTGTTAGCTATGATCAATGCCAACAGAGTTTTTGGTCAATAAACATCTTATCCTCACTGCCGATGCTGTCAGTACTTCCACTATTCAAGAAAACACAACGACTGACACCAATACGCTATCCGATTCAAATGGACATTCTGCACAAACCGCTGACAATCAATAAAAATCAACATGCAGCAGGCGCTTCTAAGTCACCACTCACTCCTCCACATTTAAAAAATATTTCATCTGATACTTTAATTGGGGACGATTTGATTCATGACGGCTTAATCTATGATGATATGGATAGCGATGAGCCAGAAGAAAGTGTTTTAGAGTATGATTCTCTAGATAGTATGGATGCTTGGCTGACTCAAGCAAGCAATATGAATAATAGCAGTTATACTTCTACAGCAGACAACCAACCAACAAGCAACCTCTCTAAAAAAACAGATAAAAACAACGCGTCATCAGCGAAAGTATCATCTGATGCGACAACAGAAAATTCCTCATCAGCACAAATGGCGCTCAGTTCAGCAGCCGCTAATGATATTCATGCCAATGTGGATGATACTGCGGACAATTCTTGGCTCGAAAAACTCCTAAAAGACCAAAATAAAAGCGAAGAGGTTCGACAAGACGATACCGACTTATCACAACTGTTGCTCGATATGGGTGTACCAATTAAAGATGAAGCATCAACCTCCGAAGAGCGTGTGAGAAAAGCACAAGCAAAGTTTACACCTACGCCGCAGAGACGTTCTATCGCATCCTTACTATGGACGCTAGGATGCTTAGTATTAGCACTGCTACTTTTTGCTCAATACGTCATTTTTAATCTAGAAACTTTGATGAAAAACCCAGTGCATGCAGAGCGCTTACAATCAGTATGTGCAGTGGCTGCCTGTAGTTTACCTAGTGCCGATCTAACAGCATTCACGATTACCAACCTTAATCATAAATCGAGTAAGATTAAGATGGATGGAAAGTCGAGCGATGTCAGTGCCACATTAAACAATCAAAGTGCCAAAGCACAGCTGTATCCGAATGTTAAAGTCAGCGTATACGGCGCAAATGATATGATTGGAGAATTCATCGCCACGCCAGCTGATTATCTATTAAGCAAGCAAAGCCAATTAGCGGCGAACAGTAGTCGAAACATATTATTTACCATCCCTGTTGCTAATAGACAAATTCGAGAAGTGACTATAAGTCCTCTGTATTGAATGGATAATTACCAACAAAATATTGTCTATCTATAAACAACCTTGTCTTTTAAAACTTCAATCGTCAGAAAAACGTAGACAGGTCGCAAGTTCAGTAGTGATGCAAGTGCGACCCAGCCAGTTATATTTGTGGCAATGTTATAATAGTAAGCATATACCCTAGTCATACTGCTGCCAATATAAGGTTAATCTGTCAGCGCTAAACGATATTAATTTGATATAATACCCTGATATCTTATGGTTTGACTCTTTCCAATCCCAAGGACATTATCTTATGGCACCTCATGCACAGCATAATGCCAATCATTTTGCCACAAGCTCTGAGCATCCTGCCGATTATAGTACAGCTAACCATCATTCAACTCGTCATGTTGACTCCTCATTAGACAGCGATGCGAGCCAGCGTCATGAACCACTGCGCGTACATGTGGAGCGTGTGGTACGACAGTACTTCGCGATGCTAGGCGATGAGATGCCGACCGACTTGTATGAGCTTATTTAAAACAAGTTGAAGAGCCACTATTATCGGTTGTCCTTGAAAAAACGCGAGCAATCAAACCAAGTGTGCACAAATCTTAGGTCTGAATCGTGGCACTTTACGCAAAAAACTCAAAACTTATGACTTAATGTAGCATCTGCTATATGCATTTCTCTGTCTTTATTACCAATCATTATGTATGGCAATTTAACGTTTTGACGCTATCCACCATGATATGTCTGCAAAAATTGTCATTGTTACCTTGCCAGACGTTTACGTCAGGCTTTTTTTATGGAAATTTTCTTATGAGTACAACCCCACTTGCTCTATTGTCAGTCTCTGATAAATCTAATATCGTTGAATTTGCGCAAGGCCTTATTAAGTCAGGCTTTGGCTTACTGTCTACTGGCGGTACTTATCGTTTACTCACAGAAAACAATGTTGCTGTGACCGAAGTATCCGATTACACAGGTTTCCCTGAAATGATGGATGGCCGTGTCAAAACGCTACATCCTAAAATTCATGGTGGCATCTTAGGACGCCGTGGTACAGACGATGCCGTCATGAGTGAGCATGCGATTGAGCGTATTGATTTGGTTGTCGTGAATTTATATCCGTTTGCTGAAACTATTGCTCGTGCGGATGTCACCATGAACGATGCTATCGAAAACATCGACATCGGTGGTCCTACGATGGTGCGTTCTGCGGCGAAAAACCACGCTCATGTGGGTATCGTGACTGATCCAGCAGATTATGAGCGCATACTTGCCGCTTTAGGTGATGGCACCGAGCTGACACCTGCTTTGCGCTATGACTTAGCGGTTAAGGCTTTTGAGCATACTGCACAGTACGACGGAATGATTGCCAATTTCTTAGGTAGCCGTGTCAATGAAAGCCAGCAGCCTGAGAATTTCTCACGTACCTTTAATGTGCAGCTCGAAAAAGCACAGGATCTACGCTACGGCGAAAACCACATCAAAACGCCGCTTTTTATACAGAAAACCATCCGCTAAAAAGCCAACAAGCTTCTATAGCGACTGCTAAGCAACTGCAAGGCAAGGCGCTGTCTTATAACAATATCGCCGATACTGATGCTGCTCTTGAGTGCGTGAAAGCCTTTAGCGCCCCTGCTTGCGTAATCGTTAAGCATGCCAATCCTTGCGGTGTCGCTGTGGATAACGATCAAGTAACCGCGTATAACACTGCCTTCAGTACTGATCCTGAGTCTTCTTTTGGCGGCATCATTGCTTTTAACCGCCCATTGACGTTAGTAGCTGCTAAAGCCATTATCGACAATCAGTTTGTAGAAGTTATTATTGCACCAAGCATCGAAGATGGTGTGCTTGAAGCGACAGCTGCTAAGAAAAATGTCCGTGTATTGGTGTGCGGCGAACTGCCAGCGCCAGATCAACGCGATAGTCAGCTTGACTACAAGCGCGTCAACGGTGGACTGCTAGTACAAGAGCAAGATCTTGGTTTGATTACAGCCAATGACTTAAAGATTGTCACTGATGTACAACCAACAGAAGCGCAAATCGCCGATCTATTATTCAGCTGGAATGTAGCAAAATACGTCAAATCTAATGCCATTGTTTATGCCAAAGGTCAGCGTACTATCGGTGTTGGTGCTGGTCAGATGAGCCGTGTCAACTCAGCGCGTATCGCTGCTATCAAAGCTGAGCACGCTGGATTGGCTACTGAAGGTGCTGTTATGGCATCAGATGCCTTCTTCCCATTCCGTGATGGCATCGATAACGCTGCCCAAGTCGGTATTGCTGCTATTATCCAGCCAGGTGGGTCTATGCGTGATGACGAAACCATTGCTGCGGCAAATGAGCATGGCATCGCGATGGTATTCACTGGCATGCGTCATTTCCGCCATTAAATTGTTCCGTATCACTTTGAATAGTAGCATTGATAGCAGTATTGAATTTTGTATCGCCATTAATGCTAAATCTTTATGATAAAAGTAATACTCATTAAAAAAGCCACTGTAGACAGTGGCTTTTTTATGCTTAAAACTTGAAAAGGTTATTCAGAAAGAATGACTAAGTAAGTATCTCAAGTTTTCCTTAATAGCTTTATTTCTAACGCCCTTGCGCGTTTGCTATATTGGCGTCATTAACTTCAACTTTATATACCAAGCGGAGATAATCCAAGTAATCTTGTAGCTGATCTTGCCCCAAGTTATCACGAATGATTGCAGCTGTTTGTGCTCTTTGCACATCAGATAATGGCGACTGCTCCTCTGTTTTAATACGATCACCGACCAACAAAGTCGCACCCATCTCAGTCTCACTGGCAATGGCAACGACGCCATTATTAGCTGCTTGCTGACTAAAGGCTAATCCGCGTTCTTTCTCTGTCAATAGAGTGGTTTGGCGATTAACTTCACCTAATGATTGAAAACGTACTGGCTGTTTATTGATATCAGCAGGCGTTTTAATACCAGCGGCTAGTTTCTTCGCCTCTTTTAGCGCCAATGCCGTTGCCTTTTCTTGACGTAATATCTGAGTAATTTTTGGCGTAGCAGCAGCTAAGCTAAGCGTTTTCGTAGGACGATAGTTGCTTGGCTGCACCCATACCGTACCGTTACCGACTTCGATACCTGCGGTTACTGCCTGATCTTGAATGGTAAACTCATCAAAAGCCTGCTTAATCACTGCTGGTTGTGATAGCTCCGACTTGTTGTTTCTTTACGATAATCCTTGATACGTTTTAGCGTTACGTTCTCTTGCTGAGCGATGTCTTCGATACTAAAGCCATCTGCTGCCAAGTCATTAATCGCTGTCACTTTATCTGCATAGATTTCTTGACGCTTATATTCTTTCGCTTTTGCTGTCAGCTCTGCACGCATGCTTTCTAGGCTTGGGATTTTACTACCGTTATCTTCGGTTACAGTAAATATCTGATAGCCAAAGCTGGTCTTAATAGGTGCTGTTACATCACCCACACTTAAGCCCTCTAAAGCTTGCTCAACCGCTGCGGCATCATTACCAAATACAGAGGGATTAAAGGTGCCAATATCGCCACCTGTTGCTCCTGATGGATCATCTGACTCGGCTTTAGCCAATGCCGCAAAAGACTCACCTTTATCCAAGCGGGCTTTGATTTTGGCCGCTCTGGTCTTCGCGTCTTTACCCGTCAATAGGATTTGACTGATTTTACGTTCATCGACGACCGCTAACCCTTGCTTATAAGCTTCATATTGCTGCTGCAAATCCTCTGCCGTAACCTCATTCACTTGAATGGTTTTAGGACTTAATTGCAAATATGCCAAATCTACCATCGCCGCACTTTTTAGCGTATCTTTATTGGCATCATAATAGGCTTGTATATCGCCTTTACTTAACTTGACCTGATCTGCGTAATCTTGCCAATTAAATCGATGCAGCCAGATATTGCGCGACTCAAGTTGTAAGTCAATCAATTGACTGACCGCTTGCATGGGATATACTGCCGTGCCAACAATACTGGCATTGAGCTGGTCGAGGCTTAACTGGTTACGAAACTCAGCAAATAGCTGATCTTTAGTCATGCCTCGCTGGCGCAAGAAGTTTGAAAATTGGTCGTTAGAAAAATTACCTTCTGCGTCCTTAAAAATTTCTTCTTCACGCAACAAACGATTAATCGTGTCATCAGAGACTGTCATACCAAGCTTGCCCGCTTGCTGCTCCAATAGCGTACGATCAATGAGACCTTTGAGCACCTGCTCGTGCAACACATCTTCATTTAATAGACTGGCATCATCAACTTGTTCTAGTATTTCAGTACGACGGTTATTTACGGCAGTCTGATACTCGGACAACCCTACGCTTGCTTCACCCACCTGAGCGACTTGGTTGGGATCGACCCCGCCTCCAAAATAGCTTTCGACACCCAATAGAGCGAGCGGCGATAGGCATAAAATCAATAAAATGCGACCTGGCCAGCTTTTTAAGAAATCGCGCAATTTATCCATAGTTATCTCTGCTTTATAAACCTATATTGATGAAAAACCATTGTAATATTACTATTAATATCAATGCTATCTAAGCAGGCAATGGTAAGAATAAGAAAGTGTGAATTTGATATAGAATAACAAGACTGAGTAAACGGCCTTATTTAAACAACGCATCTATCGCGCGCCCTATGATACGTGATTTTTGATGCAGACTCAAAATATTCACGTGGTATGATACAAACTATAGCGATAAAAAAAGCACCTAATATTTAGGTGCTTTCTTATGATTCATATTATAACTTCTCAGCCATACTATAAACCATATAGTACTTTACTAAGTAAATGCTGTGTTAATTCGTATATCACGTCGTTATACAGCATCCGTTTTTAATAAAACGGCTTAGTTTAAACGCTCTTTCAAGTTTTTACCCGCTTTAAAGCTTGGTACTTTACTTGCTGGAATGCTAAGCTCTTCACCCGTCTTAGGGTTACGGCCAGTACGTGCTTTACGGTCTTTTACGCTGAAAGTACCAAAACCAACCAATGAGATGCTATCGCCAGCTTCTAGCGCTTCACCAACACTTTCCATAACAGCATTCAATGCATCGCCAGCTTGGGTTTTGTTTAGGCCACTTTTGTCTGCGATGCTATCAATTAATTCTGACTTATTCATAAATTTCCTTCAAGTTTAAGGGGGATAATAAACGCTCACGCCAAGCATTGTAACGCTCTCATAGCATTTAAGCAATAAAAACTGCCTGACTGGCGTATTAAAAGGTTTCGCTTTGTTATCGTCTTTATATCAAGGCAGCATAAGGAGCGCAAGCGATTTTACATATTTTTGCCTACTGTACTACGTATTTGACACTCAATGTTACGCAAAGCCTCTGCAACGGTCATAACTGCTAGTAACCTTGGCTTTTCCTAACTTCGACTTAGCGAGTCAACCTCTATACTGCCTTATCGTTCAAAGATGTCATCTCATACTGAGGCATCGCCAGTCATAAATATCTGTGTCCTTGTTGATTACCAAATTGTAAAGTAATAATTTTCCAACTGACAGAAACTAGCGTTACTTTTTATTATAAAGGCGTTACTATAAGCAAAATATCACTGCACCTTTTGGGTCAATTTTGACTCTTGTTTGTCTTTTGCCTCTAATTTGCCAAATATAAAACGGATTATTTACATGAAGCGTTCTACGTTGTCTCACTCTTTTCTTAATATCATGCTGGTGTTCATCGAGTCGGCGCTGACACTATTGTTACGTTTAGATCCCGAACTACGTAAGGCCGCTTACCCACTTGCCAAGCAAGGTACTGTCGTGGCGCTACGCTTGTATCTACCGCATGTTGAGGTGTTTGCCACTTTTAGCACCAAAGGCGTATTATTAGACGCAGAGTTACCTATTGACCGCAGCGAACCTGACGTCATCATTAATGCTTATAGCATCCAAGTGATCAATGCGATCACCACTCATGACAGCGAAACCACCGAAAAACTACAAATGCGCGGCGAGTCTGTTCAAGTACAGTTGGTCAAGCAGTTTATTATGCAACTCGGTCTTGGCAGCTTAATTCAAGGTCTTATTAAAAAGATAAAAGGTGGCAAAGGTAAGACCAAGCCTACTGAAGCTGAAATGGCTGACAAAAAGGACAGCTATAAATTACGCATCAAAGAGCAACAAACCCAAATAAACACCTTGACTATTAAAACCGTGAGCTTGAAATCACGGTTAAAGAGTTACAGAGCAAACAGAAACCCTGATAATCGTCACCGTGGCTGCTCTTGTCATTATGATCGCAGCCATTATCGCGCTATTAATGAATTAATTTCGCCAACAACGACTTACCAATGTCAGCTTAACAATGAAAGGCTGCTTACTACTTTACCAAATGCGTTTGATGCCGATTAAAGCATATTAAGAGCTTAAATGACTAGGGCGTATTGACCATTCAGTACGTCCTAATATAATTGATAGAAGTTAAAAAAATGCCTGACTCAAACCTTAAGACTGTATTTTAGTATTTCAAAAATGCTAGGAATCAATATTTTCAATCTTATAGCCCCTCCTTTTAATACCATTGTTTTTATCAATCATAGTGATAAGCTCGATTAACCATTCAACCACACTTTAATCTTGACTAAATTACTCAGGATTAAGTATAATTGGCTTAATCGTTGCACACATCGGGTTCATCATCTGCTGTTTTAACGATAAGACACAACTTAGCGGTTATGTGATTCCATCAGTAGCTTTCATATTGCGCTACAAGCTGCCACCACTATCATTTTGCTAAGGTCGTTGTTAAATAAAAATGACTTAAAAGTTTGGAGATAACACATGCGTTTGACTACTCGAGGCAGATATGCCGTTACTGCGTTACTGGATTTGGCATTACAAACCAGCCAACAAGACACTGCAGTCTCCTTATCTGATATCGCCAAGCGGCAATCAATTTCTATCTCTTACCTTGAACAACTGTTTTCCAAACTTCGTAAGCGTGGTCTAGTCACTAGCATCCGAGGTGCAGCAGGCGGCTATCATCTAGCCAAACCCTTGCATGAAATAGACGTCATGAGCATCATATCTGCCGTCGATGAGTCGGTTAATGCGATGCAGTGCGAAGGACGTGGCGACTGTCAAGGTGGTACAATGTGCTTAACCCATGATTTATGGTGTGCACTGTCCAATCATATCGAACAGTACTTGAAAAATAAACATTAGCGCAATTATTAGACATGGAAAATGTGCAGTCAGTGTCAGAGCGTCAGCACAGCTCTACCAAAGAGATTTCCATAAAAGATATCAACACTATTACCCTATCGAACAGCGAGGCAAACCCAGCATGAGCCAACATAACAACCTTATATACTTAGATTATGCCGCCACCACACTTGCAAAATCAGTAGCTGCTAAGATGAGCGAGTATCTGACAGTAGATGGCATCTTTGGTAACCCAGCCTCGCGCTCGCATGGCTATGGCTGGCAAGCAGAAGAAGCGGTAGAAACAGCGCGTCAACAAGTGGCTGAAGTCATTAATGCTGATCCACGCGAAATCGTCTTTACCTCTGGTGCAACAGAATCAGACAACCTAGCGATTAAAGGTGCCGCCCACTTCTATCAATCTCGTGGTAAGCACATCATTACCAGTAAGATCGAACATAAAGCCGTATTAGATACGTGCCGTGAGCTTGAGCAAGAAGGTTTTGAGATTACTTATCTTGAGCCACAGCCAAGCACTGGGCTAATCTTACCAGAGCAAGTGAAAGAAGCATTACGTGACGATACTATCTTAGTATCACTCATGATGGTGAATAATGAGCTTGGTACGATTACTGATGTCGCTGCCATTGGTGAAATTACTCGTGAAGCGGGTGTGGTCTTCCACGTCGATGGCGCACAATCTGTTGGTAAAGTATTAATTGACCTTGAAACCACGAAGATCGATTTGATGAGCTTCTCAGGTCACAAAGCCTACGGTCCTAAAGGTATTGGTGCATTATTTGTTCGCCGTAAGCCACGTATCCGCTTGAAAGCAGAGCAGCATGGCGGTGGTCATGAGCGCGGTATGCGTTCAGGTACATTACCGACGCATCAAATCGTTGGTCTTGGAGCAGCATTTGCTTTAGCCAATGAGCGTTATGAAGAAGACCATGCACATGCAGCCAAGCTACGCCAAAAACTGTGGGACGGTCTACAAGATATCGAAGAGATTTACCTAAATGGTGATCTTGAGCACAGCGTACCTAACATCGTAAACATCAGCTTCAACTTCGTTGAGGGCGAGTCTCTCATGATGTCGCTCAAAGATTTAGCGGTATCATCAGGCTCAGCCTGTACGTCAGCGACGCTTGAGCCATCATATGTATTACGCGCTATCGGTCGCCCAGACGAATTGGCACACAGCTCAATTCGTTTCAGCTTTGGTCGTTATACCACAGAAGCAGACATCGATACTGTCATCAAACAAATGCATGAAGCAGTCGATAAATTACGTGCCTTATCACCACTTTGGGATATGTACCAAGAAGGTGTTGATTTAGATTCAGTCGAATGGGCTGAGCACTAAAATTACCGAAAACAACGACAGACATAGTTATCAAACAGAACCATTAAACGATTGATCAGACACTTATAAATCCAGTTTTTATAAATACCGTTTTTATAAATACCGTTTCTATTAACTAAATGTTTGACCCCAATTATCGATGAGTAGTTAGACATTTAAAGTCAGTAATTGACTACTCATCATCTAACTAGGAGAAAACCCCATGGCCTATAGTGACCAAGTTATTGATCATTACGAAAATCCACGCAACGTCGGCAATCTTGATAAAAATGCCAAAAACGTTGGTACTGGTATGGTTGGTGCCCCAGCTTGTGGCGATGTAATGCGCCTACAGATTCAAGTTGATGATAACGGCATCATTGAAGATGCACGCTTTAAAACTTATGGCTGTGGTTCAGCAATCGCTTCAAGCTCGCTCGTGACTGAGTGGCTAAAAGGCAAAAGCTTGGATCAAGCGGGCGAAATCAAAAACAACGATATCGCGAAAGAGTTGGCCTTACCACCAGTAAAAGTGCATTGCTCTGTACTTGCTGAAGACGCCATTAAAGCCGCTATTAGCGACTATAAAGGTAAGCATAGCGCAGCAGTAGAGACAGAAGAAGCGGCTAGCTAAACCTATTAGCGTAAGTATTGTACTTCTAAGTACACGGTCTTAATGGCCGTACTTTAGTAGTCGATGTATTGAACAGCTACTAACGCTAAAGAGGTGACAATAACGCTAATGTAATTGTCACCTTTTATTTTCTAGTAATTCTTAACTGGTCGTTATTAAGATTTTTTGGCAAGTGCGCTATTTTCATTGCCAGTTTATACAGATTTTTTTGATTGATATTTATCATTGATAGTCAATGGGAGTTGGCATGATTGAAATGACAGAACGCGCCGCTCAGCATGTTCGAGACTTTTTGGACAATCGCGGCAAAGGCGAAGGTATTCGAGTGGGTATCCGTACCGCGGGTTGCTCAGGCTTAGCTTACGTTTTAGAGTTTGTAGATACCCCTGATGAAAATGACACGCGTTACGAAAGCCGCGGCGTTAACATCTTTATTGATCCTAAAAGTTTGGTCTATTTAGATGGTTTATTGATGGACTACGAAAAAGAAGGTCTTAACGAAGGCTTTAAGTTCACCAATCCCAATCAAAAAGGCGAATGTGGTTGCGGCGAGTCTTTTACCGTTTAATGGTTCAAAGGTTAAAAAACCCTTGAGTTTAGATTTTCCTAACTCTATATTCAAGCCATAATAAATATGTTCTCAGCTAAAGAAAACTTTCCAAATAAATAACAAGCAAGGCGTATGATATGACAGACATTACTGCAGAAGCCCAGTTTGATAACTTCTTTGCCCTATTTGAGCAGCCTGTACAGTTTGAAGTCAATCAAGAGAGTCTCGATCAGCATCTACGTCTGCTACAAAAACGTTATCATCCTGATAATGTCATCAAGAATCTAGCCAATACTACGCAAGCGCAACAGCAGTCTGAGCAGGCCTCAGCGTTAATCAATCAAGCCTACCAAGCGTTAAGTGCGCCTGATAGTCGTGCTAGCTATCTACTAGACATGGCAGATCAAGCACAGAATCTAGAGCATTCAATTGCAGACTTGGACTTTTTAGAAGATGCGATGCAGATGCGCATGGATTTAGATGACGCTATAGAGGGTAAAAATCGTGCGACATTGCAACAACTACACCCTCAAATCACCGAGCGACTGGCAAAACAGTCTAAGCGTTTTAACGATGCTTACCAAAAACAAGATTGGCAAACGGCGATTGATGCGACACAAAAACTGAAATTCTTAGTCAAATTAAATGCTGACGTGACTACTGGTATCGATGATTTAGCGACTGCTGAGCATTCAGATGATGATGATTTATACGTCTAACTAACTGACGTATAAGCTTGTTAATTTATTTTATATGCCAAATTTATTTATAAATGCTATTAGCTTATGACGCTTATTTGAAAACTATATTATAAGCGATGGTTAAAATAGTCACAGCGATGCCGTATAATCCCTTATTTTAAGCACTTTTAATCGCTAAGTATCTTCGTTTTCACGTGCATACAAAGCAGTTAAACCACAATAGTGCGCTTATCATATTTGTTTCATTTCACTTATTAATTTTATCTCTTTCATTTTATCTTTGAGTTATTTTATGTCTTTATTGCAAATTGCCGAACCCAATCAAAGCGCCCAACCCCATCAGCATCGTTTTGGCCTAGGAATTGATCTTGGTACTACGCGCTCATTGGTCGCGGTAGTACGCTCAGGCAAGGCGCAAGTCTTAGAGGCAAGCGCAGCTACCGATACCTTATTACCTTCTGTGGTCTATTATCCAAGTATAGGTAAGCCGTTAGTTGGCTCTGATGCATTAGCTCACTTAGCGGATGATCCAAAAAATACGATCGTCTCGGCTAAGCGTTTTATGGGGCGTAGTCAAGCTGATATCAAATTCTCTCATCCTTATGAGTTAAGCGGCAGCAAAGATGACATGCCAGCATTTGTGACGGCTCAGGGTAAAGTATCGCCTGTTGAAGTATCAGCACGTATTTTAGCAGCGCTTGAGCAACGGGCAGCTAGCGCATTGCCTGCAGACAGTATCGAGGGTGCGGTCATTACTGTCCCTGCTTATTTTGATGAAGCCCAGCGTCAAGCGACCAAAGATGCAGCCCAAGCGGCTGGTATTAATGTTTTACGTCTGCTAAATGAGCCTACTGCTGCTGCCGTCGCCTATGGTCTCGACCAGTCAACGCAAAACGGCGATAAAGAAAGTTATTATTTAATTTACGATTTGGGTGGCGGTACTTTTGACGTTCTATCTTAAAGCTGACTGATGGCGTCTTTGAAGTATTGGCAACTGGCGGTAATAGTGCATTAGGCGGTGATGACATCGATCGTCTAATGACCAATTGGCTTATCAAACAATTAAATATCGATCCTAAAGATGTGAGTCGTCATGACAAGTCAATACTGGCGCAACAAGCCAAAGCTTATAAACAAGCCCTGACTGACGATGAACAAGTTGATATCGATATCACTGTGAATGAGCAATCTTATCAAGGTGTACTTCGCCGTACAGATTTGCTGGCTATTGCAGAGCCAGTGAGCCGCCGTACATTGAGCGTATGCGAACAAGTCCTGCGTGATGCCAAGCTTTTGAGTGCTGATCTAGACGAAGTAATTTTGGTCGGTGGCTCTACTCGTATGCCTGCTATACAACAAGTCGTGACAGAGTTTTTTGCCAAGCAACCACTTTGTCGTCTAAATCCCGATGAAGTCGTGGCTTTGGGTGCTGCCCAAACGGCGCATCAATTGGTCAATGGCGATAGTAATAACAACCTATTATTGTTAGACGTAACGCCGCTATCGCTTGGTCTTGAGACCATGGGCGGCTTAGTTGAAGTACTGATTCCACGTAATACGCCTATCCCTGTCAAAAAACGCCAAGTGTTTACCACCTATCAAGATGGGCAAACAGGCATGGTGATTCATGTGGTACAGGGCGAGCGCGAGACAGTAGATAACTGCCGTTCATTGGGTCGTTTTGAGCTATATGGTATCCCGCCGATGAAAGCTGGATTTGCTCGTATTGAAGTCACCTTTAGTATTGATGCGAATGGACAGCTAACCGTCAGCGCACAGGAAACCACAACCAAGACAGAAAGTAAGATTGAGATTGTGCCTTCTTATGGGTTATCAGATGAGCAAAAAGAGCAGTTGCTCGTTGCAGGATTCAAGCATGCAGAAGAAGATAAAAATACACGTTCTTTAATCGAGACCAGAGTAGAAGCGGAGCGTGAAGTATTAGCGCTACAATCTGCCCTTAAAGAATTTGCAGCTTTATTGTCTTCTGAGGAGCAGCATTCATTGGCTGAGCAAATACAAGTGTTGCAGACAACGCTCAGTACTGATGATTTGGCACTTATCGAAGCACAGCAAGCAAAGCTCAAGCCTCACAGTGATGCTTTTGCTGCCCGTATATGAATCAAGCGTCAAAGCCAGCATGGCAGGCACGAATGCCCAAGATTGGTAGCAGATACATTTAAAATGTGACTTAGTCACCATACTAAGCTCATTTCTTATATTTTATTCTTTAATTGATTAGCACTGGAAAGACGATTTATGCCAAAAATTACCGTACCCCATCATGAAATTTGCCCTGAAGCGCTGAAGTCGAGCTAGAAGCTGGCAGCAACTTATGTAAACGCTATTGGAAAAAGGCATTAAAATTGAACATGCATGTGAGATGTCAAAAGCCTGCACCACATGCCATGTGGTCGTCCGTAAAGGTTTTAATAGTTTAGATGAAATGGATATTGAAGCCGATTTATTGGATCGTGCTTGGGATTAGAGCCTGACTCACGCCTATCTTGTCAGGTCATGCTCGATGATGAAGACTTAACCATTGAGATTCCTAAATATACGCTCAACCATGCAAAAGAAAACCACTAAACGCTAACCGTGAAATTCATCTGACTGTTATATTGCAAAAGCCAGCTATCATAATAATAGCTGGCTTTTTTGTGCTTGATTTTATAAACATTATTTTTGGATGATTATTTATGACGATTGTCATTGATTGTCATTACGTTTGCTTGCTGCCGCTATGTCAGTTGCCACTTTTTCTTGCTCCTGCTCGACACGCTCAAGCGCAAAATTTAAGCGTGCTCTGATATCTTGATAATCATTATCCTTCATATCTTTAAAATTTAGATGCAAATTGAAACCTGGTAGTGTGTGATCAACCCACTTTGATAAATGACCTTTATACGTATCTGGATCCAGCACTTGCCATGCATTTACCTTGCTATCAAAACCCTTTAACTTGAACGCACCCGCATGCTGACAGTCATAGTTATGACAGATATAATCGTAAGTACTCTCACTGACCAGTATCTCATCTTTACCAGCGCTCGACTCAAGTCTTGCCGCTAGATTGGCCTCTTTACCAATAAGAGTATAGCTTAGACGATTATTACTACCAAAATTACCAACATGGCAATAACCTGTGCTGATGCCGATGCGGATGTACAATCCCTCAAAGCCCATCAATCGCCATTTCTGCCTCAAAGTTCGCATCTCGCGACGCATATCTATTGCCATTGCAATACAGTCTAAAGCATCTTGGCGCGCACCGCGACTATTTGGCTCACCAAAAAAACACCATGCCATCACCAATAAATTTATCAAGTACGGCGCCATGCTTGTTTGCTATCAATGTCATACAATGCATATAAGTATTTAAGATATCAGCCAAATTGTCAGCGCTCAAACTATCTGACAATTCCGTAAAGCCAACGATATCTGAGAACATAATCGTCAGCTTAGCACGCTTATTAGCAACAGTAACTGGGCTATCAGATTTTACGATAGGCTCCCAAACTTGCGGAGGTATGAAGCGCGTCAACTTATTAATGACGGAGACCATCGTGCTTAATCGTCCAACAGCCTGATGAGCACGAGTTTCATAACCAATATACTCTTGGTACACATGCCAAAACTGATACAGTATGACGATCATACTGGCTAATAATATTATTGGTGTGGTCCAGCCTTCATGGCAATCTATATCAGCACTGCTTAGGGTAACGCTAACATAATAGAAAACAATGACGGTGATTATAGAGACGGCAATCAGTTTTAAATGATTTTCAGGGCTACTGATAATAATTCTGAGTGCTATAAGCGCGGCTAAGCTAAGCGAAATAACCGTGCAAAACTGTATCGACCCAATAACTACCGATAGTAAAATGATAACAATGTTAGACGTCCAAAAGCTTTTTTGGCGGCGATAGTTATAAATCAAAATCATTAAACTTGGCAGACAAACAATAACGAGCAGTGCCATTGAAGTAGGTCTAAAATTAAAATGTACAGCGAGGAGTATGACCGTAAGCATTAAAACGAAGACTTCTGGATAGTCAAATCGATAAATCCCTTCATTTTTTGAAGAGTGATTTGGTCTCAGCGTGTCTAAAAAAGGCATATGAAGTATTCGCTTACGTAAAACAGGCTATGTAAGAAACTAAAAGGCTTGAGGATAGCACACGCGTACTACCTACCTCTATGCCAAGTTATGTATAAAATTAATCAATGATTACATTATACTTTTTAAATGCAACAAAACCCATGTCACTGATAGCCAAAAGCCTACCACTCATCACTCATCTTGTCTTAATATGCTACTAAATCGGGATTATAAGACATATCGTTTAAACCAAACACAAAAAATCCAGATAATATTTATCTGGATTTCAAATACTTAAAACCTATTAATATATAAAAATTAGGGGCTGTAATAACTGAGCATAACGTTGGCACATAACCGTAAAACGACTAAGACACCAAAATAAAGCCTAACTTTAAACGTTTAGCCATTTTTCCAGTTATTTTGATGGGTCAATCGATACCCAGTTAATCAATACCTCGCCAATAGAGTATCATTATCAATTTGCCAATCAACTTACCGACCTGTTACTAATCAGGTATTTATTACATTTGCCAGTCAAACGGCATTTGATGATGACCACGCAATGCCATCATTAACGTCTGCTGCATCTGCGCCAACACTTCTTTAGTATAAGGAATAGCAGGAACTCCCCATACTGGATTTGGCCATTGCATGTCGTTTTGATAGCGAACGATATGATGAAAATGTAGCTGTGGTACTTGATTACCGAGTGCAGCTACATTCATTTTATCAGCTTGAAAGGTCTTGGCTAGCTGACTCGACAACCAGCTTGACTCACGTAAAAACTGTGTTTGATCGGCTTCAGATAACTCATATAACTCTTTGATACCTGATACGCGCGGCACTAATATTAACCAAGGAAACTGGCAATCATTGATTAAACGACAAGTCGATAATGGGAAATCACCCACTAAAAAACTATCGGCAGCAAGTTTATGATGAAGTTGGAACATAATGACGGTTCTCTTGTTATGACACTCAGATAAAAGGAATATAAATCTAGAAAAGCAGAATTTAATTTACTAAAAAACAATAGGCTAAATATAGGATGTTGCTATTTTATCAGTTATCCGACCGATAAAATAGCGCTATGACTCATTGTCTTGACGTCCTACTTGGGCACTGGCTAGCTGACTTATTGAGCTGATTGAATCTACCGAAAATCATTGCTAAGCTCTCAAAATGCCGAAATACCAAAACAACTACGCTGACTCTGCCACCATATGCTCGCTAAAATAGCGTAATAACTCTTGAATCGCGGTGACGCTGTTGCGGCGTTGCCAGTTTATCAGCATCTTGATAACGAATACCAGAAGCACCGTTCATACGATAACGCTGACCATTTGATTGAATCAACTTAATAATCGCCAAGGCATCGACTGGGGTATCAGGCGCAAACTCTAATGTCATGCTATTACTATTGGCATCAATCTTATTAATCTTCAGCGGCTCAGCTTGTATACGCAGTCCGTGGATGGCGAACAACTGCTTAGTTTGCTCTGGTAATGTACCAAAACGGTCAATCATTTCGGTACGAATATCAATCAATGCCTCTTTATCATCGGCATTACTGATACGCTTATAAAATAACAAACGCTGATGGACATCATGTAGATATTCTTCTGGTATCAATGCTGAGCTATGCAGATTAATCTCACTAGTCAGCGACAACGGTGTGCTTAAATCAGGCTCTTTACCCGCTTTAATGGCTTTTGTCGCTCGCTCCAGCATGTCCATATATAAGCTAAAACCAATCGCCTGCATATTACCACTTTGCTGCTTACCAAGTATTTCGCCAGCACCGCGAATTTCTAAGTCTTCGCTAGCCAGCATAAAACCTGCACCTAAGGTATTGGCACGTTCAATCGCATGCAATCGGCGCTTAGCATCGCCTTTTAGACCTTTGATAGAAGGCACAAGTAGATAACAATACGCTTGATGATGACTACGACCGACACGACCACGCAGCTGATGTAATTGTGCCAAGCCAAACTTATCGGCGCGCTCAATGATGATAGTATTGGCATTGGGCACATCAATACCGGTTTCGATAATGGTAGAGCATATCAGGACGTTGAATTTTTTATGATAAAACTGCTGCATCACTTGCTCAAGTTGGCGCTCTTGCATTTGCCCATGAGCCACGCCTACTCGCGCTTCAGGCACCAATTCACGTATGGTTTCTGCCATACGCTCAATGCTCGCCACATCATTATGTAATAAATAAACCTGCCCACCGCGCAATAGCTCACGCAAGATAGCCTCTTTCATTAACGCATCCGTTTTTTGCATGACAAAGGTTTTAATCGCCAAACGTCGTGCTGGAGGTGTCGCGATAATTGACATGTCACGCATACCTGAGAGCGCCATATTGAGCGTTCTAGGGATGGGGGTTGCTGTCATCGACATACTATCCACATCAGTCTGAATCGCCTTGATACGCTCTTTATGGCGCACCCCGAAGCGATGTTCTTCGTCGACAATCATCAAACCTAGATTAGAAAACTTCACATCAGGTTGTAACAGTTTATGGGTACCGATGACGATATCGACTTTACCTGCTGCTAAATCTGTCAACACCGTTTCTTGATGCTTTTTGCCGCCAAAGCGCGATAGCGTCTCGATACGCACTGGCCAATCAGCAAAACGGTCGCGGAAATTGTCTTCATGCTGACCGGCCAGCAAGGTCGTCGGCACTAGCACCGCTACCTGATAACCGGCGCTGACGGCAATGAATGCTGCCCGCATAGCCACTTCTGTTTTACCAAAACCCACATCACCGCAGATGAGCCGATCCATTGGTTGGTTTTGTCGCATGTCTTCCATCACCGCATGAATGGCATTGGCTTGATCCGGCGTTTCTTCAAAGGCAAATTGACTGGCAAAGAGCTCATACTGTGACGCATCTATTTTAAAATGAATACCGACTTTAGCTTCACGACGCGCCTGCATATTAAGCAGTTCAGCCGCTACGTCATGGATTTGCTCAAGCGCTTTTTGCTTGGCTTTATCCCATTTTCCGCTACCGATTTTGTGCAATGGCGCAAGCGCTGGATCACCGCCACTATAACGGTTAATCATTTGCAAATTAGCAACGGGCACATAAATACTGGCATCATCGGCATATTTTAAGTGAATAAACTCTTGCTCGCCATCACCCACATCTAACGTAATCAGCCCATTGTAACGCCCAATACCATGCTCGATATGCACCACTGGGCTACCTTCGGTTATTTCAGTAACACTCTTAACCAAAAACTCTTCAGACACGCCACTTTGACGACGACGGCGTGTTTGCAGGACTTGCCGACCAAATAACTGCGTCTCACTAATCAGCACCAAACGCTCAGGAACATAAACCCCGCGCTCAATGGGCGCAACGGTTAAACCAACCTGCGGCAGCTTATTACCTTTAACGCTGTTGGTTTTGTCCGCTGCTAGAAACGCTGCAAAGCTGTCATAAGCCTTAATGTCAATCTTGCCTTTGAACAGCTCAATAAGAATCTCACGACGACCCGCTGTTTCAGCAACGATCAATACTGGCGTCGCTGTTTGTGCTTGCAGCTCTAAAAATTCTAATAGCTGGGTAAGAGGCTCAGCCTTTTGGTGGTTAACGGTCAATTGTGGCGGCTCTTGCGCACTGAGCGTCACCAAGCCTTGCTGCTTATTTGCCGTCAGCGGCAATTGTGGCTGTAAATCTGATTGGTGTTCAACTTGTAACAATGAACTGTCTGCTAACAACGAATCACCGCTGTCAATCGCAGCGACATCCGTCATGCTAGCCAGCTCATTGCGCGCACTGAGAATCACGCGTGGATAATGATTAAGGTGCCCATTTAAGGTATTCGATAGCAAATATAACCATTCAGGCGCGACAATAGGTTTATCGATATCATGACGACGCTCTTCATAACGGCGCTGAATTTGTGACCAGTAATCTACCTGTTTTTCATTAATCAGTTCATCAGTGATAAACAGCGCATCGCTTGGTAAGTAAGCAAACAAGCTACTCTCTGCTGTCCACGCTTTTAAATCAAAAAATAGCGGCTGATAATATTCAAGTCCGCTACTAGCGATACCTGCCATTACGTCTTTATGTAGCTCAAACTTACGGCTGCTCGCATTAGGGAACATCGTGGCGAAGTTGGTACGAAACGTCTCACGCCCTTCATCAAGCGGGAACTCTTTGGCGGGTAGTATTTGGAATTGTTCGATAGGTTTTGAGATATCTGGCAGCTTGTGTAGCAGTGATAGTGACTCTTTGCCCATACTGCTATCGTTGCCACTCATCATGGTTTTGAGGTCATCAACGGTCAATGTCCGCTGGGTTTGCGGATTAAAAAAACGAATGGTCTCAATCTCATCATCAAACAAATCTAAACGTAGTGGAAACGGCTGACCCATGGCAAAGATATCAATGATGCTGCCACGTACCGCGAATTCACCCGGCTCAAATACATTCTCAACGGCGCGGTAGCCTGCCTTTGCCAGCAATCCGCGCTGGGTATTGATATCAAATCGATCACCAACGCTCAAATCAAAATGCTGCCCAATCAACCAGCTTGGCGGTGCTACGCGATGCATTAATGCCTGTACCGAGATTAGCAGTACGCCTGTCGTTGGCATATCCGTTAATAGATTGATACGCTCACTAACAATATCTTGATGCGGTGACAGCTCATCATAGGTCAACGTCTCCCAATCGGGGAACACATAAGCATCGACGCCGCAAAATGCCAATTCCGTCTCTATCTGATTGAGCTGGTTTTGGTCACGCGTCACCACAACTTTTAATCGGTCGGCAACATTCCATAGCGGTGTTTGCACCAGACTTGCTAGCCACAAGCTGCTGACTGCACCATGCACAGGTGCCAGCCAACGCCGCTCGGCATTCTGGATAGGAAACAACTGCTGGTTAATTGGTTCAAAGGCGTCAGTCAAAGCAATGATAGGCATAAAGAGTAGGATCAATGTTAAGAGTCAGAGAGCTATTATACGAATATTTCAGCAATTACCAAAATTTATGCCGTAACGGTTTGTCACTTAGCATTTTTATTAAAAAACCAATAGCCAAATAGCTGATCAAGATTATATTCGTATATAAAGACAGGATGATTAAATGTAAAAACCTCAACGGCTAAGCTGAGGTTTTAGAGTGCTATTTATTAAGCTAGTGTTAAATGACAAGCCATTTTTAAATTAATGGCTTGTCGCTAGCGATAATGCCATTGTTATCGGCATAGACAAACATACCAGAATTTAGTGTTAAATCACCAAAGCTAATTTCAATATCGGTTTGACCTTCATCGCGGCGATTCGATTTACGCGGAATGCAACCAAGCGCCATAACACCGATGTCCATTGCTGCCATATCATCAACGTCACGGACGCAGCCGTATACGATAACCCCCGCCCAGCCATTATCAATCGCTGACTGCGCAATCATGTCGCCTAGCAGCGCACAACGCATCGAACCGCCGCCGTCAACGACCAATACCTTACCGTTACCATCTTTGTCTTTACCATCGCTATTTAGCAATGATTTGACGCGACTATTGTCTTCGAAGCATTTCACCGTCACAATTTCACCGCAGAATTTCTTTTTGCCTCCAAAGCTATGAAAAGACTTACCTTCGATATTAGGCAACACACCTGCGACTCAGGATTGGCATCCAATAAATCACAGGTCACAAAGTTCTCTTTATCCATTGTTATTGATTCTGGCATGTCTGACATAGTGACGCTCCTTGTTATGTATGATTGGTTATTTATGACTGACTATTTATGACTAGGGCTTAATTTTAATTATTCCCTTAACTTAATACTTAGGCTATTTTTTAACTTTAGTCATCGCTAGCATTTGCTTATTTTCGATGATATCAGTGGTTTGGATAGCTGGTTCATTACGGTATTTATTACGCTGATAAACATCATGCGCACTCATCGCCATGGCACTGGCAACGCGTTTAGCGGAAATGGGATGCAGTGACAATGATTCTGAAACTAAGGGCGATATCAGCTGAAAGGCTTTTTGACCAATACTTTCGAGCGGACGACCTTTATGCTTGCCAAGTAACAAGGACGGACGGAAAATGACTAGCTGCGTAAAACCTAGCGCCATAATAGACTGTTCAGTTTCAGCTTTTACGCGATTGTATAAAAACCGACTATGAATATCAGCATTCATGGATGATAACAAAAAGAAATTTTCAACACCTTTTTCTTGGCACAGTTTGGCAAAATTGACATTATAATCATGATCAACCTTTCGAAAGGCCTCATCGCTACCAGCCTGCTTCTTAGTCGTACCAAGACAGCTAAAAGCGTCCGTCTTTCGATCAACACCAACGCTGGCAAATATTTCAGCCAAATTATCAAAATCATTGACCTGATAAAAACGCATGCTGGTATTGATATAGCGTGGCGGACGCCTTGCAATCACAATTAACGTGTCATAAAGCTCACTAAGCTGTTTGACAAGATGCTGTCCGACCAATCCTGTCGCGCCAATTACAATTGCTTTTCGCTGCATAGCCTATCCATTTATAGTGTGTTGGAAAATAGATGATAATGAAAAATCTGATTTTAAAGCCTATCACCAAAGCTTTTCATCTTAGGGCGTATCCTCATTTTTAAAATGGTGATAACAATGAGATAAATCATAGTCAAATGAGGAAAATAGCGCAGATACTATCAGAATGTTAAATAGTATCGGGATATTAACCAGCTATTTGACATTTTTTTTAACATTGTTTGGCAAGATTCAGCCACTTTTAGCCCATTTAGATGTCCATCGATTGAATTGAGGACATGCCCTAGTATCATACCTAAATTAACGCATAACTGAGGGTATTCTATAGAATTTATTGTAAGAGATTTTATCGGCTAAGCGATTTATTCACTCATAAGCGGTTTTTAGTGCAACAATATTGATAAATATTTCAAGAAATAGTTGAGCAGAGACACAAAAAACTGTCGTATATATGATCACACAACTTCTTTAAGCATTAATCATCAAATATATTGTTCTAAGGGCGATAATTTGCTAAGATAACCGGCTTTACACGTTAACGCTGTTTAATTATTCCAAACAGTTTTGGCGCTTGCGATGCTCTATTGCTCATTTAGGTGCCTTTAATAACAGATAGGTACTTTAATATTAGACATCGACATCATGTTTGGCGAGACGGCTGCTCGTTACCGATGATGGTTAAACCCTTTTTTATTGTAATCCACATTCATATTTTTATCTGTCTTTATCAAGGAGATTCGCGTGGCTAATACTGCACAAGCTCGTAAACGCGCCCGTCAAAACACCAAACGTCGTCAGAACTCTGCGTCACAACGCTCTATGGTTCGTACTTACTTAAAACGTGTTGATGCGGCTATCGCAGCTAAAGATTATGACGCGGCTACCGAAGCTTACAAAAAAGAAAGGAAAGGTACCAGTTCTTGATCGTATGGCTGACAAAGGTATTATTCATAAGAATAAAGCTGCTCGTCGTAAGAGCCGGCTGAACAAAACCATCAAAGGCCTACAAGCTTAAGATTGGTAACGTTTAGACCACATCTCGCCTTTATAGCGTGATGACTAAAACCTTGTTACTGGTTCTAATACTGGGGCAAGGTTTTTTTATGTCTGATTGAAAAATGAGTAGTAATCTTTTCAATAGTATTTAGATTAAATAGTATTTAAATCCATTTTACTTCTGGTGGTAAGAGCAATGTATTAGGATGAAGCCGGCAGCACGGTAGTCTTCTAATAAAGTATGAATCGGGCGCACATACACTTCACCGCGCCAAACGAAGTGTGCACTGGCTTGTTCAAACGGCTTATCATCAAACCACAAAAACACGCCTTCCATCATCTTTGGCCAATCATTCCAATCAATCTCGACCACATCAAACATCACTGCTAAAAAAGCAGATAACAACGTATCATGACTAACAGCAAGCATGAGATGCCCTTGCCGCGGCTGATGTTGATAAAACAGCGATAAAATATCGAGACCGCCTTGGTAAGCGTTTTTGGTACCTTCAAGATTGCCTTGCAAAAATCGATTGATAAAGTTGAGTACACCAATTTCTTTAAATACTGGATTTGCTATTTCAGGCTCAGTCACTAGGCTACCAGGCTCGACCAACAATGACTGATGCGTAATATCACGTTGTAGTCCCGCACCTGCTTGCATCAGCTGCGCCGTGTCAATACAGCGTCCAATCGGACTTGAGATACTGTCTACATCGAGCGAGTACGGTAAATGCCCTGCCAACCAACGCCCCCAAGACTTCGCTAGTACTCGACCTTTAGGTGTTAGGGGTAATTGATAACTGGCAAAACCATTGCCATCAGAGCGTTCACGTAAGGAATGTCTGGTAAATAAAATAAGCCGTTTATCTTCAGGCAATAAGCTGACTGAGGAAATCATACTATCAGGCAAGTGCGAAGGCGCCGGAGCACTTGGAGTATGACTCGCAAGCTTTTCAGCAGACAGTTTTGAGGGATTGTTATTGAGATATTTGCTCATGGTAGCAAGCGTAGCAGATTTTTTGATATGAATGAACAAAATATCAGTTCAATTGTAATATTGCTTACGAGTCTATGCGGTTAGACTTTAAAATAAGCACTATTTTATATTCACTATTTTAAAAAATACGAATCAAGGTGACAAATAACTAAAAAGATATTTACTTTCAAGAGGCTAAAATTACTTAGCCGATATCAATGACTTTGTCCCACGCGAACGCTAATGCAGTGCTGCTCACCTCATTTGGATACGCACGTGGATTGACAATGACTCGTGTATTACCAATACGGTAATCAAATGCTTCGTGTGTATGTCCATGTACCCATAGTATTGGCGCCCAATCTTCATGCATCCAGCCAGATAAATCACTGATAAAAGCTGCGTTACTTGGTAGATTCGCATACTTCTCAGACACCGATAATGGACTGATACTATGATGGCTCATTACAACAGTTTTTTTGCCAAGTGTTTTGGCGGTGATCAATGCTTGCTTTAACCATTGACGCTGCTTAGCATGGATTTGCATCGATACTTCAGGTGAAAAAAGCTCTCCTCCAGCATAGATTTGTTTATAGTCACGCATAAAGCGCATAGCAGCAGCTATAGTATCTTCATTGGCCTGATATTGGTAATCTGTCCATAAAGTACAACCTAGGATACGTATGTCACCAATATCAATATGTTGACACTGTAGAAAACGGACGCCTTGCTGCGACTGGGCATTATAATTATCCCAAGTCGCCAGCTTTTTATCAAAATGTAGCACATCTTCATTAAAGTATTCATGATTACCAGCTATCGTAATCACAGGCACTTGCAAACGTGCTGCCTGCTCTTGTAGCCATGGCATACCACTATCACTGTTAGCAGTATCGCCCGCGACTAATACCACGTCTGCATCAGTTTTGGGAATATGCCCTAGCGGATGTGACTGACGCGCATAACTGTCAATATGTAAGTCACTTAAAATCTGTAATTTCATAAGTTCTAATATCATTAAATAAACGTAAATAGTTTAGCACTTTTTGATATACCCGCAAAAATTAAAAAAAGACAGCGGATGAGGCTGTCTTTTTTATCATGCTGACACTATAAAATGCTAAACGCTTTGTAAATATCCAAATATTTTATAAGTATCTAAATACCTCGGAGTATCTTTTGTAATTTAGCCGCAGGATCTGCTACCTGAGTAATTGAACGACCAATCACCAAATAATCAGAACCATCATCTAACGCCTGTTTTGGCGTGCAAATACGCTTTTGATCATCTGCATTGTCGTCTAGCAAGCGAATACCAGGGGTAATCAATTTAAAATCCTGACCACATAGTGTCTTGAGCGTTTTAGCTTCTTGCGCTGAACAGACCACACCATCAAGACCTGCTTTCTTGGTTAATTGTGCCAATCGACTCACTTGCGCATCTAGACCATCGGTAATACCTGTTTGCATCAATGCTTGATTATCCATAGAGGTCAGCACGGTGACGGCTATCAGCAAGGTATCAAAGTTACCGTCTAACAAGCGCTGTTTAGCCAATGACATCGCCTCTAAGCCCGCGCTGGCATGCACATTCACCATCCATACGCCAAGCTCAGCTGCCGCTAGTACCGCTTGAGCGGTAGTATTAGGAATATCATGGAATTTCAAGTCTAGAAATACGTCAAAATTACGCTGATGTAGCGCCTTAACTATCTCAGGACCACAGCGAGTAAATAGCTCTTTACCCACTTTTAAGCGGCATGATGTTGGATCTAACTGATCAGCTAATGCTACCGATGCCTCCATCGTCATATTATCTAAGGCAACGATGACTGGGGAGTTCATTGTATTATTCATGGTTTTACCATATCTATATCAGAATTATCAAAACACTATATATGAACTGCTCATAGGTCAGTACAAAATATAATTTAGTCTCGTTTTGTTTGGTAAGTGTCGCGCCTTCATCTACAGTAAGTACTTCTGCGTCTTGCACTTGCACATTGGTCGCTGTCGAACCATAAACAGCCTCTTCCACCGTTGGTGCAGTTGCTTGGCGATCAATGACAGCGTTGGCTTGTGTCAGTTGCGCTTGCAAGTTCACATTCGCTTTTTGCAAACGCGAGATTTCCCACTTATTCTGTAAGACACGGAAGATAAGCAGTGCCAACAAGATGCCAATAACAATACCAAGCATAAGGCATAAAATCAGCAGCAATCCTAGATTCATCGTCGGTGCTTGCGAGAATAATAAATTTACGCCAACTTCGGTATTATTTGCCAACACCAAACCAAGTGAATAAGCAAAGCTCAAAAACAGCAATACAAATAGTAAAAAGCGCATGAGACGTCTACCTCGATTTGGAATGTCGTTAGTGTTTTAAAAATAGCACTCTAAAACCTTCATCAACCCAAACATTTATATGCTTATAAACTCACTAGTGATAAGTTCTAGCAAAAATGGCTGGCAAGCACTCTTGTTGGCAATTTTACCCAATAAATACTTTATAACACACTTAGCTATTTGCTACTGTATCATTGACTGCCTCACGTAATGCCTTACCTGGTTTAAAGTGCGGTATCGCTTTGGCAGGTACAGGTACGCTTTCTCCTGTTTTAGGATTTCGACCCATACGGGCACGACGATGGTGCAGACAAAAACTGCCAAAACCACGAACTTCTACGCGTCCATCATTGGCTAACGTATCGGTCATCAAGTTTAATATTTCACGTACTGCATCATCGACTACAGTATCAGTCATATTGTCACAGTTCGCACTTAAATTACTAATAAATTCGGACTTGTTAATCGCTTGCTGCATTTACGCTTGCCTTGTTGATTAATGGATAAGATGACTGTGAATTGGACCATCATTTTCGATAGCTGGTTACTTTTAAGACAAGCTATACATCAAGATCATAAGGATAAATAGCCATTCACTAAAATAATCTCAGTGTCTTAAATAAGTAATAATTCACATCTCGTTACTCAATGTTGCAAATGATAGCGGATATTACGGTAAATGGAAATAAGAGTTTGCCCGTTTAAGCAAAAACCTCGTTGATTAAATAGTGCACTTAAAATTTAAGCAAAAAAAAAGCGACCATAGTCGCTTCTTTTATAATCTTATATCAATAACGTGCAGCTTACTGCATTTGCTCTTTGATCAAATCACCAATTGTTTTTGGCTGTGCATCAGAACTGGCAGTAGTACTAGTCGTGCTAGTGCTGCTTAGCTCTTTAATCGCTTGACGCTCTTCAGCTTCGTCTTTCGCTTTGATAGACAAGTTGATGTTGCGAGTTTTACGATCAACACTGATGATTTTCGCTTCAACGTCATCACCAACGCTCAAATGCTTAGTCGCATCTTCAACGCGATCACGTTGAATTTCAGAGGCACGTAGATACGCTTCAACTTCGTCAGCAAGCTCGATAGTAGCGCCTTTAGCATCTTCTTTTACTTTACCATTAACGATAGCACCGCGGTCATTGTTGACTAGGTATTCGTTGAATGGATCAGAGCTTAACTGCTTCACGCCTAGGCTAATACGGTTTGCTTCTGCATCTACTGACAATACCATTGCTTCAACGGTGTCGCCTTTATTGTAGTTACGGATAGCGTCTTCGCCAGTTTCGTTCCAAGAGATATCAGATAGATGAACAAGACCATCAATACCACCGTCTAGACCGATAAAGATACCGAAGTCAGTGATTGATTTGATCGTACCAGTGATTTTATCACCGCGCTCATGTTTCTTATCAAACTCATCCCATGGGTTAGCTAGAGTTTGTTTGATACCTAAGCTGATACGACGACGTTCTTCATCGATATCAAGAATCATTACTTCAACTTCATCGCCCACTTGAACAACTTTTGATGGGTGGATGTTTTTGTTGGTATGATCCATTTCTGACACGTGTACTAGACCTTCAATACCTTCAGAAATCTCAGCGAAACAACCATAATCAGTTAAGTTGGTGACGCGTGCTTTAACCACACTACCTACTGGGTAAGTGCCGCCAACGTTATCCCAAGGATCAGTACCAAGTTGTTTTAGACCTAGGCTAACGCGATTGCGCTCACGGTCAAACTTCAATACTTTAACTTTTAGGTCTTGACCAACTTCAACAACTTCAGATGGATGCTTGATACGGCGCCATGCCATGTCAGTGATGTGCAATAGACCATCGATACCACCTAGATCAACGAATGCGCCGTAATCAGTAAGGTTCTTAACGATACCTTCGATCTCGATGCCTTCTTCAAGCTTGTTCAATAGCTCTTCGCGCTCAGCTGAATTTTCAGCTTCCATAACTGCACGACGGCTAACAACAACGTTGTTGCGCTTTTGATCAAGTTTGATAACTTTGAATTCTAGCTCTTTGCCTTCAAGATGCGTGGTGTCACGGATAGGACGAACATCTACCAATGAACCTGGTAGGAACGCACGTACTGAACCGATATCTACAGTGAAACCGCCTTTAACTTTGCTTGAGATGATACCTTTTACGATTTCATCATTATCAGCGATTTTTTCAAGGAAGTTCCAAGTTTCAACACGTTTGGCTTTTTCACGTGAAAGCAAGGTTTGACCCATGCCGTTATCAACCGCTTCAACCACGACATCAACGCTATCGCCAACTTCAACTTCAAGTTCGCCTTCTTCGCTTAAAAACTCTTCACGAGCGACGATACCTTCAGATTTCAGACCAGTATCAACAGTGATCCAGTCGTTATCAATGGCCACAACAGTACCAGTGATAACCGAGCCACGCTCGATATCCAGACCTGTTTCTTCGATGCTCGCTTCAAATAGTTCAGCAAATGATTCCATTATGTCTACCTTTGTATAGCCGTATCCTGTCCAGCACAGTACGGATCAAATTTATGATTGCATAAAACGAGAATACTGGTTTTATATCCCATACAATCATATATAAAAACGTTTGTTGTTAGTAAGCACATAACTTATTAAACTCACTAGCAACAACTGTCTTATATTGCAATGCCTTATACTTTTAAATCTCTATGATTTAGAAAGAATATTTTTATCACTCTCTAGAGATTATTAGCGTCTACTACTGTGATTTTATACTAAAATCAAGCGTATAGGAAACTTTTTCATACTTACTAACTTGTTTTTATTAACTATTAAAGAAAATACCTTTATCCTGACAATGTCTTTTCACTTGTGCATAAACTTCATCAGCATCTAAGTTAGAGCTATCTAGTAGTAGAGCATCTTCTGCAGGCTTTGATGGTGCAGTCGCTCGATTCTCATCACGATCATCACGAGCTTTAATCGTCGCTAAAATCGCGTCAAAATCTGCCGTCTGACCAGCATTTATTAACTGTGTTACGCGGCGCTCGGCACGCGCTTCAGCACTGGCAGTCAAATACACTTTTACATCCGCATCTGGGAACACCACCGTTCCCATATCGCGACCATCAGCGACCAATCCAGAACGAGTTGCCATATCTTGTTGCAACTTTAGTAATGCTTGACGAACTTTTGGAAATACGGCTATTTGTGATGCATAGCCGCCCACGGTTTCATTACGAACCTGCTCACCAACCGCTTCACCATTCACTAAAATATCAACACGTCCTGATGCATTGTTAGGTACAAAAGCAATCTCTAGGCGCTGCGTTAATGCTAATACAACCATCTCGTCAATGGCTTGGCTTCCATCTGCCGCAACTAATCCCGCTTCAAATGCTTTGAGTCCAACGATACGATACAAAGCACCTGAATCTAGCAGTTGATAATTCAATGCTTGGGCTAAACGCCACGTGACCGTACCTTTACCTGCCCCACTTGGTCCATCAATGCAGATAACTGGGTAGCGCAACACTGGCGCTTGGTTATCATTACTGCCAGCACCAAAGTTATCAAGTATAGCGTTATCAGCTGTAGAAACGGTCATAATACTCACTTAATAGTAGACGATACTGATACGGCTTAGTGCATGCTAGCTGCAGAATAATATTTACTTATTTATCAAACGCTTGACAATTAATTCATCATTTCGTCATCAAATAGGGCGATATTATAGCAAAGAAACCTACCCATCACTAGCAGCAAGACTGATATCTTGTTAATTGCTTATATTGTCTTTCTTTTTTGCCGCTTTTCGTCGTTCACGGAAAAAGGTCTTAAGCATCTGGCTACTATGCTCACGACATAAGCCATTATGTACTTCGATAGCATGATTATAAAAGGTTGTATCGGTAAATTTATCTGACTACCAACCATACCCGCTCGTGGCTCGCTTGCTGCATAAACCAATCTATCTACCCGCGCATGAATGAGCGCTCCGATACACATCGTACAAGGCTCTAAGGTAACGTATAACGTTGTCTGTAATGGTAAACGATAGTTTTTTAAGCGCGCACACGCTTCTCTTAATGCGACAATCTCGGCATGAGCGGTCGCATCGTGACGACCAATTGGCTCATTGAATCCTTGACCAATAATCTGCTGATTATGTACCAGTATCGCTCCTACTGGCACCTCTCCACGCTCAGCACCTTGCCTAGCAAGTTTAAGAGCTATGTTCATCCAGCTCATATCTTGAAGTGACCAAAATGCGCTGGCTTGCATATCTTCAATAACTAACTGACTATTTGCAGTTGGATATGGCTTCAAGCTTATATTTTTTTTATGTTTCATTTATTTTGACAACTATTGCGGTAATTGCCAATCGATAGGCGTTTGCCCATACTGTACCAGATAATCATTGGTCTTAGAAAACGGCTTGGAACCAAAGAATCCACCACGATTGGCAGCAAGTGGTGATGGGTGTACAGCGGTGAGAATAAGATGCTTATCAGTATTGATATATTTGCCTTTTTTCTGTGCTTTACTGCCCCACAATATAAATACGGTATGTTCTGTTTGTTCATTAACCACATCAATCACCGCATCGGTAAACTGCTCCCAACCTTTATTTTGATGGCTATTTGGCTCACTTTCTCGCACGGTCAGAGAGCTATTTAATAGCAAAACTCCTTGCTGCGCCCAGTAAGTCAGGTCGCCATGTTTTGAGGGTGCGATACCAACGTCACTTGCCATCTCTTTTAACAAATTATTGAGTGAGGGTGGCTTTGGAATGACTTTGGGCACTGAAAACGATAAGCCCATTGCCTGCCCTGGTCCATGATAAGGATCTTGACCTAGTATCACGACTTTAACTTGTGATAAAGGGGTCAGGTTTAACGCATTAAATATTAAAGGTGCTGGCGGATAGATACTGTTTTCTGATTGATAGGCTTCTTTTAAAAACGCACGCAAGTCGTCCATATGTTAGAAGTTAACTCGTCTGCTAACGCCGTTTTCCAATCTTCTGGCAAGCGCACATTGTCTAAAATTGCTTGTTTTTGCGCTGGCGTTTTTGGCGTTTGTTCATCGAATAATTCCATAGTATGTCCTGTTATATTTGTTATTAATTAGATAAATATCGAGTAATGATGCGTAAACCAATCTCGCACATGAATGGGAGCTCGCGATTTCATACGTTGGTTTTGTTATGAATTATAGCAATAAAAAAACGGCTACCACAGTAACATGGTAACCGTTGTTATTACATTAGTAGCAAAAACTTAGCTGGCGAGTGACTCAGAGTCTGGATGTGGCTCATGAGTCTCAACGACCGTCAAGATAATACGACTATCTGCTGATCCTTTATATGTAGAGTTATAATCCGTCTTACCACTGTACTTATCAAGCTTAACAGAATCACCATCTTGTTCATCATTAGCTTCAGGCTCTAAGGTGAGATGTACTACCCCACCATTGACCAAATCACCAAACAAAATCATACTTGCCAATGACTTTTTGATCTCATCTTGAATCAGACGCTGCATTGGGCGTGCACCCATTAGGCGATCATAGCCTTTGTGAGCCAAATAATCGCGTACTTCGTCATCAATCTCTAAGGTGACTTGTTTATCATCAAGCTGGACTTGTAGCTCAACCAAGAATTTATCAACCACAGATACCACCACGGAGGTATCTAATGGGTTAAATTGGATGATGGCATCTAGACGGTTACGGAACTCTGGCGTAAAGACACGTTTGAGCGACTCCGTATTATCACGGCTATGGTCTTGCTGAGTAAAGCCCATTGAAGAGCGGCTAATACTATCAGCACCGACATTGGTCGTCATAATCACAATGACTTGCTTAAAGATAGCCACACGACCATTGTTATCAGTCAACGTACCATGATCCATCACTTGCAGTAACAAGTTGAAGACATCAGGGTGCGCTTTTTCAATCTCATCAAGCAATAAAACACAATGTGGATGTTGATTGATTTTTTCAGTCAACAAACCACCTTGATCATAACCGACATAGCCAGGAGGCGCACCAATCAAACGCGATGCGGTATGGGCTTCCATATTCTGACATATCAAAACGAACCAGTTCTACGCCTAACAAATTTGCCAATTGACGTGAAACTTCGGTTTTACCCACCCCAGTAGGACCGGCAAACATAAACGAACCAATTGGCTTATCTGTTGCTTTTAGACCGGCACGTGATAGCTTAATGGCGTCGGCTAATGTTTCAATTGCTTCATCTTGACCAAACACTAAGTGTTTAAGATCACGATCTAAGTGCTGAAGAATACTCTTATCATCACTCGATACTGACTTGGGCGGAATACGTGCAAGCTTGGCAACAATCGCCTCAATATCTGCCACATCGATTTTCATTGGTGGTTTTTTCTTAGCCTTGGCACTTTTTGACTCACTGAACGATTTGGCACGATCATTGGCTTTTGCAGTTTCCGCTTCATCCTGCATTTCGCTATCGCTATACGTGTCGCCATCGAGACCCTCAACATCGGCATCAATCTGAGCATCAAAATCTTGCTCTATATCCGCAATGAAGATTTCTTCTGCATCAATATCATCAGCATCAGGAATCACGCCTAAACGCTTATAGGCACCTGCTTCGTCAATCACATCAATCGCTTTATCTGGTAAAACGCTCGTGAATATGCTTAGCAGATAATTGAACGGCGGTGACCAACGCTTCATCGGTATATTCAACATTATGAAATTCCTCATAACGAGGCTTCAGACCGCGCAAAATATCAATTGTATCGTCGACACTTGGTTCTTTGACATCAATTTTTTGGAAGCGACGTGACAGTGCATGGTCTTTTTCAAACACTTGACGGTATTCGGTAAAGGTAGTTGAGCCGATACAGCGCAGCTCACCATTAGCAAGTGCTGGCTTAATCAAGTTTGATACGTCCATATTGCTACTCATTGACGACCCTGCGCCAATAATCATATGAATCTCATCAATAAACAAGATCGCATTGGGCTTCTTCTTTAGCGCATCAAGCAGCGACTTCATGCGTTTTTCGAAATCACCACGGTATTTGGTACCAGCGATTAATGAGCCAATATCAAGGCTATAAATCACGCAGCCATTCAATGGTTTCGGTGCTTTATCATTAATAATCAACCACGCCAAGCCTTCAGCGATAGAGGTCTTACCGACGCCAGGCTCACCAACCAATAACGGGTTATTTTTACGGCGACGACATAATACTTGCGCGGCTCGCTCAATTTCAGGGCCACGTCCAATCAATGGATCAGTCTTACCTTCAGCCGCACGCTGGTTCAGGTTGGTCGCAAACTCAACCAAGGGATCTTTACTGGTTTTTTCTGAGGCACTACGGCGTTCGCCCGTCATAGAAGCACGTGGCTCAGATGGCTCGTCTTTATCTTGACCATGCGATAAGTACTGGGTCAGCTCAAGACGACTAATACCCTGCTTTTTGAGCAAATAAACGGCATAAGTATCGTGCTCTGAAAACATAGATACTAAAATGTCTGAGCCTTCAACAAGGCGACCACCACCAATAGATTGTACATGGAAAATAGCACGCTGCAGAATACGATCAAAGCTTTGGGTTGGCTGCGGTGACTGCTCGGTGTCTGCGTCTACCGTTGGCGTATGCTTATTGATATAAGCTTCTAACTCGGTGCGCAGCGTTGAAACATTAGCATTACAGGCAGTTAATGTATTGGCAGCGTGAGTATTCTCTAATAACGCCAATAATAGATGCTCAACAGTGAGGTACTCATGCGATTTTTGGCGCGCAAGTGTCATTGCTAAACGCAAAGAAACTTCAAGATGACGACTTAACATAACGACTTCCTACGGTTATACCTATCTTTATAATTGATAGCTTTATGAATGAGTTAGTAAGTAAATCAGGGCGACAGATGGATTGTTCAAGGGCTAAATCTGTATTATCAAAAGACAGCGCTAAATGATATTGACCATGTATTACTCAAGTAGCAGTGCTATCTACTTATCACCAATTAAGCGTTTTGATCACTCATACTTGCTTTTCTTTATCTCAACACGATACTTAAGAAGAGTCAATCTATTAACACAGACTAAAATGTATCAAGGCGTACTGCGCATCAATATTTATAGTAAAGAAATAGCATGAAAGCTTCAAAAACTGAGCAAATAAAGGAGAAATCAGTAATAGAATAATAAATGAGAGAGTGAAGGATACAAGTGACTTTTTTAAGCCATCAGCTGATTAAATTATAGAAAAATTCAAGTTAATAAAATGACTAGAAAATGATACGAGTGCAGCAATCATTTCTATAAAATTTAGACAGCTGTTTGATGTGATTGCTTAATATAGATAAGGGTATATTAAAGAAAAATCAAGGTTAGGAAATTTTTATAATAAGGAATTTATGAGTGACTGCTTGGATACAGAGTACCTATCAAGCTCACAACGAGCAGTTTTTAGAGCGTGACAGGGTTTCTAAACGATAAAACCATTGGAAATAATAAGATAGAGACACGAAAAGAAGATAGAACTTTAAAATATTTACGCTATTTTCTTATTCGCCTTGATGTGGCTCAATCTGGGTCAATAAGGGATAGCCTTCACGATGTGCCAGACTGTTTACTTTTTTGGCTTTGGTCTCAGCGATATCTTTCGGATAGATACCAGCAATGCCTTTGCTACTGTTATGAATCGTTAGCATAACTTCGACTGCCGAATCCATACTATGACGAAATTCAGACTGTAAAATATAAACGACGAACTCCATCGGCGTATAATTATCATTATACATAACGACGGCATACATAGGCGGCTTAGCCACTTCTGGCTCTGCAACCAGTACATCTGCTTGTGGCGAGGTCTCGCCGTCCGTATCACCATCTTGTGCACGATTAGCAGGTATGGTTGGAAAGTGCCAATCAGCAACAGTTGGCAACGCTTGCAATAGGGTTTGTTTTATCATAATTGGCATACAAATTAATGGTTATATTATAACAGAATAAAGAGCGCTAACAGAGGTTGGCAAATGCAATGCTTATTATAGCGCTCTTAAATATGAATAGATTAAGGCTCAATCGGACTTTCGTCGACTTCAGGTAAATCTAAAAGTGATAACGGCATATTATCAACTCGGTCGCCAAGCTTCCAATCATAGAGCTGCTCCACTTGTTGCCCGCCAGCTTGTAAGCTAAGTTTGACTTGTAACGGTTTAAAGCCTGATGGCATCATGAAACGACCACGAATACGAACGATACCTTCAATAGTATAAACTGGAGGATCTAGCGGCACCTCTACAAAATCATCGTCATTGAGCAACGTCAACGTTGGCTTTAGGCGTTTGGCTTTGCCATCGCTAGCAAGCATGCCTATATCGAAACCATATTCGAAGGCATTTTCAGGTAACGGCTCAATCTTTGCCGCTATTACCTGTAAAGGCATGCCGCCTTTGTCACGAAGGACATCAGCATATAATTCATTCAGTTGAGAGACTTGTCTATTCTCAACCGTTAATTCTTGCTGGTTTTCACGCAACTCTTTGATGTTAGCCAAGCTAATCGCCAGCTCCTGCTTAGCAGTAGCCGCTTGATTGGCCGCTATTTTATGACTAAGACGCAAATCTTCAAGCGCTTCTGTTGCCTCAGTGCTATTGATCATCGCTTGCTTGGTTTCAGTTTGCATAGAATGAAAGCCACGCTGATATCCTAATTTATGACCGAATATCAATCCAACAATGGCAGTCACCAATATGACAACGACAAAGAGAGCCAACACCAATGTGGATGCCCCTTGTTGGGTACCACCTACCTTAGTTACTGAACTAGCATTGGTTTTAAGAGAATGCGGACTACGCTCTAAATGATACAAATCAGAGTCTTTGCACGATGAAAGTGCGGGCTGTGAGCAAAAGCGTCGTACAAGCTTGACACGCATTTAGACAATATCTCTTAACAGTAATGGCAATATTATAGCGGAATTTATAATCATACCTAGCACCATAAATGTGAATGATTTGACCACAGCTAAACATCTGCTACGGAACAATAGGTGCAAAGTTTAGACCCATTGTTTCATCGAATCGAACAACATTCATGTTTGTACCGCTTGTCCTGCAGCGCCTTTTACCAAATTGTCTTGTACGACAATCACTGTCAATTCTGCACGTTCATTGTCTTGATGCACAGCAATGCGTAAACGGTTGCTGGCGCGGACACTACGGGTATCTGGATAAATACCTTTTGGCATGACATCAATAAACGCTTCTGATTCATAGCATGTTTCAAATATCTGCTGCCAATCAATAGCAGCACCCGCATCCGTCAGCTCAAGATGAATAGAGCTCAGCATGCCACGTATCATCGGCACAAGATGCGGTAAAAAACGAATGCGATGGGTGAACTGGCTGTCTAATAACTGCGCCACGCCTTGCTCAATCTCGGGCAGGTGACGATGTCCTTCAACGCTATAAGCTTTAAAGTTATCAGTAGTTTCAGCATAATTAAGCGCAAGTGAAGCTTGGCGACCAGCACCAGAAACACCAGACTTTGCATCGATAACGATGCGTGATTCAATCAAACGTTCTGCTTGTTTGTTTTGTGCTTCAATGATCGGTTTCAAACCCAAAATAGCGGTAGTCGGATAACAACCAGGATTACCGACGACTAAAGCAGTGGCAAGTTTATCTCGATTCACTTCAGGTAAACCATAGACAGCTGTCTTTAGCAGCTCAGGACAGGCATGCGACTGCTGATACCAGTGCTCAAAATCGGACAGTGACTGCAAACGAAAATCAGCAGCCAAATCAATGACTTTCACACCAGCTTGCGTTAGCGCCTCTGCTTGCTTCATCGCTACGCCATGTGGGGTCGCAAAAAAGACCACATCACACTTTTGCAGCGTTGCAAGCGTCTCGTCGCCCAAGTCACTAAAAACAATATCTGATATACCGCGTAAGCTTGGAAATATCTCATCGGCACGTGTACCAGCTTCGCTACGTGAAGTTAGCAAATCAATAGATACTTCAGGATGCGCAGATAACAAGCGAATCAGCTCAATACCCGTATAACCTGTGCCACCAACAATCGCTGCTGAAATCATAAGATATTCCTTTTTATTTTACTTGGTAAATATCAGTGTTTGTTAAACAAATCTTAGATAGAAAGCTCGATTATATACCTGAACTTTGTCATTTTTAGATTCTAGCGGCTTTAGATTTTATAATCGTGCACCGCATCGATGAATACTTTGGCATTGTCAGGATTGACCCACTGCGTAATACCATGACCTAAGTTTGCTATATAACCCGTTTTTTCGCCGCTTGCATAAGCACTATCAAGCATTGCATTTACTTCAGCACGAATCGTCGCAGGTGAACCATACAATGTTGCTGGATCCAAATTGCCTTGAATGGCTTTACTACTCTGTAGTTTTTTATGCTGTTTGGTCAATTGACGCTGACTTTCAGCCAATACTTGGCGTGCACGATCAATGGGCATCGTCCAATCTAATCCTAAAACATCGGCTTGACTATCTGCTTGCACATCCAACCATAACCCACCACCTTTGGTAAATAATACCACTGGTATCTGCGGATGGCGTACTTTTAATTCAGCGACGATACGCTTATTATAAGCATGAGAAAAATCGATAAACTGACGATGGCCAAGCGCCCCGCCCCAACTATCAAAAATCTGTAGAATTTGAGCACCAGCGACCACTTGTGCATCTAGATAATCAATGACAGAAGTAGCTAATTTATCTAATAATTGATGCAAAAAATCAGGGTTGCTATACAAAAAGCCTTTAGTATAACGATAGTCTTTTGAGCTACCGCCTTCGATCATGTAAGTGGCCAATGTCCATGGACTACCAGAGAAACCAAATAACGGCACTTGACCATTTAATGCTTTGCGGATGCTCGTCACCGCACGCATGACATAATCAAGAGAATCATTGGGTTCAAGTACTGGCAATCGATCTAAGTCTGCTTGCGTACGAATAGGATGTTTAAACTTAGGACCTTCGCCCGCCTCAAAGTATAAACCTAGACCCATAGCGTCAGGTATGGTCAAAATATCACTAAATAAGATAGCAGCATCTAAATCATAACGGCGTAGTGGCTGTAAAGTAACTTCAGTAGCGCGGTCCGTATCTTTGCACAGGCTCATAAAGTCGCCCGCTTCTGCACGAGTAGCTTTATATTCTGGTAAATAACGACCAGCTTGACGCATCATCCAGACTGGCGTGGTGTCTATTGATTCAAAGCGTAATGCCCGTAACAATCTGTCGTTCTTTAAAGGCGCAAATTCTTGCTGGATCGAGTTACTATTGTCTGAAGCACTCATGTACAAATCTCCAAAACAACACCGCATTCATGATCATCAATGAATACGGTGCTGGATAAAATAAGTTGAATAAAAGAATATTAAAACGTTTAGATAGCGACAATCTATTCTAAAAAACCACAAATAATGAGATATTAGTTAATAACAATTTATTGGTTAATATCTCTCGTGTTAACAATCATAAGAATAATAATCATTAAAAGTATTTGTATTTTTTAGAGCGTCATTTGCCGTTAGTCTTTAATCAATAATATCGTGCTCATATTTGAAATTGGATGAATACCATGAATGGTCTACATGGTCAGCGCTAAATTATCACGGTGTACCATGACCACACGCTCTTCATTATTACCAAGAATTCTATCAAACTGCTCAGTACGCTCACGAGCCACTCGGCAAGCATCACGAGATGAAAAATTCACTTGTCCAACCGCTAAACGCTCGCCCGTATCTTGATGCACCACCTCAACCACGTCGCCTTCGTCGAAATCACCGCGTACTTCTACCACACCGACTGGTAGTAAGCTCTTGTGATGCTCAACTACTGCTTTTGCTGCGCCTGCATCGACTATTAGAGTGCCTGACATACGTAAATGCGCGGCAAGCCATTGTTTGCGTGCAATGATTTTGTCTTGATCATTGGTGGTCAATAAAGTACCAACCGCTTCGCCTGATACCACACGAGTAATAACATCATCGATAGCACCGCTCACGATAACGGTTGGACAACCACCCATCGCTGCAAGACGACCAGCACGAATTTTGGTCAGCATACCGCCGCGACCAAGCTTGCCACCATCCCCTGCAATATCAAATAAGTAATCCGCCATCGCACGCTCTTGGCGAATCATTTTTGCATTAGGATTGTCGCGCGGATTGTCCGTAAACACCCCATCTTGATCAGTTAAAATGATATATAAATCGGCATTGACCATCGCCGCTGCCATCGCGCCCAAAGTATCGTTATCACCAAATTTAATTTCATCAATGGTAATGGTATCATTTTCATTGATGACTGGTAGCACGCGCCACTCTAGTAATTGTGTCAACGCACCCGTCGTATTCAAGTAACGGCTACGATTAGACAAATCATCATGTGTTAGTAGTAGCTGCGAGCTTTGAATACCATGCTGAATTAATGCTGACCACCACGTTTCAATCAAACCCATTTGACCAATAGAAGCACAGGCCTGTAGTGCTGCTAGTTTCTTCGGGCGCTCCTCAAGGTTCATTCGTACCACACCTTCGGCAACAGCACCTGACGATACTAGCAGTACTTCGACGCCTTGCTTGTGCAATTTAGCGATCTGCTTTGCCCACTCGTATATGGCAGTTCGATCCAGCCCTCGACCGTTATTGGTTAACAACGATGAGCCAATCTTGACAATAACGCGTTGAATATCAAAGTTGCGAGTTTGTTTAATAAACCTTGCTTCTTCGGTCGTGTTTTCTATGTCACCTGCCATATAAACTCCTGTCTCTCATGTGAATTGATTACGGGGATTGATCTAAAAAATTCAAGTATATCAGCTCAAGCCTGTTAGCTTAAGGAACATAAATGACCTCAACACCATCTTCGTCGTCATCGTCAAAATCAGCATCGTCGTCGCTTAAATCTACACCTTCGCGAGCCGCTTTACGAGCCGCACGATAGGCTTCACGCTGCGCCTCAGTGTTTAGACGGACTTCTACTTCTAAGCGCTCAAAACGGGTTCTTTGTGCTTCAGCGAAGATAGGATCTTCTAGTTCACGCTCACGCTCTAGTTCAATCTCATTCATTAAATGATATTTAACTGCATCAGTCCCTTCACCCATTAAGGTTGACGTGCGAAATACATCGCCTGTCCAATCAAGCTCGGCGACAATATGAGTACAAAGCTCATCTAACTCTTCGTCAGGCACCTGATCAATTTTGTTTAATATCAAAATCTGGGGCAAGTTGGATAACTCAGGCGAAAAACGCTCAAGTTCATTCAAAATAACACGAGCGTTGGCTACCGGATCGCTGCCATCAATTGGCTTTACATCAACTACATGTAACAGACGACGAGTACGAGCCACATGTTTTAAGAAACGAATGCCAAGTCCAGCACCTTCTGAAGCACCTTCGATCAAACCTGGAATATCTGCCATCACAAATGAGCGATGACGACCGATATCAACCACACCTAGATTCGGAACGAGGGTGGTAAACGGATAGTCAGCAACTTTTGGTCTAGCAGCAGAGACTTGACGAATAAAGGTAGATTTACCAGCATTAGGCAAACCAATCAAGCCAACATCAGCCACAACTTTTAGCTCAAACTTAAGAACTTTTAACTCACCTTCAAAACCAGACGTCGATTTACGCGGTGCTTGGTTGGTAGAGCTCTTAAAATGGGTATTGCCCAAACCACCATCACCACCTTTGGCAATCAGTAGCGTCTGACCAAGTTCAATCAAGTCACCCAACACTTCGTCAGTTTCGGTATCAACTACCGTGGTACCGATAGGTACTGGTAAAAACAAATCATCAGAGCCCTTGCCTGAACAGTTTCTACTGTGGCCATTCTCTGCTCGCATAGCATCATGACGACGGGTATAACGATAGTCCACTAGGGTGTTGGTGTTATCCTCTGCAATGACGTAAATATCTCCGCCCTTGCCACCATCTCCACCATCAGGTCCACCACGTGGGACATACTTTTCTCGGCGAAAACTGGCGATTCCGTTACCACCGTCACCTGCTTTTACCGTTACGACGGCTTCATCAATAAATCGCATCTTACGTTCCTTTATTTACACTCTAGTTTATAGACTCAATAGCAGTCATATACTGCTTCTTTTGCCTATAGGTATCTTTTAAAAAATAGGAGACTTACGTCTATGTTGCTATATATCATTGCTTTATTTATGACAATAACACCCGATAACCAATTGGACTATCGGGTGCGGTATATATTAACTTAAAAAATCACATCTATTTGTCCATGCTAAAAGTGACTATTAAAATACTTTCTTATAAAGAGTACCTCAATATTAAAAACTCACTACTGCTGTACAAATGTATTAAGCTGGAATCTGTGTATAACTGATGCCTGCCATTTGTGTGGCTAAACGTAATACTTGCGTACTATAGCCAACTTCATTGTCATACCAGATATAAACAATGGCATGATTGTCGGTCAAAATAGTCGCTTGGGCATCGACAATACCTACATGGGTATCACCAACAAAATCCGTCGATACCGCTTCAGTAGAATCTGTATAAGCAATCTGTGTTTGCCACTGACTGCTATTAGAGATTTTACGCATGAATTCATTTAACGCATCAGCATTTTCTGGTGCTGTTTTAAGATTCAAGTTTAAAATCGCTAAGCTGACGTTTGGCGTTGGTACACGGATGGCATTACCCGTTAGTTTACCACTAAGCTCTGGCAGTGCTTTACCAACCGCTTTAGCAGCACCCGTACTGGTAATAACCATATTCAATACAGCACTACGACCACGGCGATCCGCTTTATGATAATTATCAATCAAGTTCTGATCGTTAGTGAATGAGTGAATCGTTTCAACGTGACCGTTTTCGATACCGTATTCATCGTTCAATACTTTTAACGTTGGGGTGATTGCGTTGGTGGTACAGCTCGCCGCACTGACGATTGTATCTTCACCGACTGTATCGTTATTTACACCATAAACAACGTTTTTAATCTCACCGCCAGCTGGGGCTGTTAATAGGACTTTTTTCACACCAGTCGATTGCAAGTGCTTACCAAGACCCGCTTCATCTTTCCAAATGCCCGTATTGTCAATCACTAACGCATCATTAATACCGTAAGCCGTATAATCGATCTCGCTTGGATCTTTGGCGTAGATGACCTGAACAAAGCGGCCATTGATAATCAAGCCGTTGTTTTCATCATCAACCACCACGCCACCAGCAAAGCTACCATGAATCGAATCACGCTCTAGCAATGAGGCGCGCTTGGCCAAATCGCCAGATGCCGCAGGACGTACAACTATGGCTTTTAACTGCATACCTTTAGCACTTGACGCTTGTGATAATAGCAGGCGAGTTAAAATACGACCGATACGACCAAAACCGTATAGCACAACATCAGTCGCAGGATTAACCGTAGTGTCATCACTATTAACGGCTTGAAGTGCTGCTTGTAAATCACTGTCATTAGCGATTAATTGACCAACATCAACCTGTGCAGACTGAAGCTTATCATTAGCCGCTAGCGCTTTAACCATGGCTAAAGTGTCAGCGATATCAATAGATTTAGCCTCTTGGTTACGCAAGGCTACTTTTTGATGCAATGCCAATATTTGACCAACTGACGTCGTATTTAACGTGTCACCGAACAAGGTTACTTGTACGTCTTGCTCATTATAGAGCTTATTCAATAGCCCCATCAGCTCAATCGCTTGTTGCTCTTGATTGTTGTAGTTGCTTAAGTGGTCTTGATGTAATTGGCGTAAGGTATCAGCGTTGCTCACGAGAAACATCCTTATGGTCAGTAATGTGTGATCAGTAAATGATAGAGAATACAGATTAGATAGATTATGTGTGGTCTACGCAATCACTCTAGTATGGCAACCGCACGATATCGGTGTCAGTTATTGATATAGAGTATTGAGATCGCCTAGATTTTAGCCTAAAACGGCCTATTTTGCCAGTGATAACCGATCTGCTAGCGCTTATAAAGCATTTTATTGAGTTATGCAGGTTATTATAAAAATAAAGGCAGCCAATTATGCTGCCTTATTGTTTATTATTGCCAGTATCAAATAGTGGATGATGAAGTAACACTACTATTTAACCCAGTATCTAGTAAGTGATGCTCGTTATGGAACGAGACTAACCGTTTGATTGGTCTGCGAGGTTAACTTAAATTCCTTTAAGTCATAGCCTTGCTGTTGAGCGATTTGACGATATTTGGCATAGGTTTCTTGAGTGACGTTTGGCGAACGCGCCAATAACCATAAATATTTTTTATCAGGTGTTCCTACTAAAGCAGTCTTGTAATCAGCATCACGTGCTAGTACCCAATAATCGGCACGACCAACTGGCAACCAACGAATCCACGATGGTAAAAATGTGACCTTTAACTTACTGCCTGACTCATCAACAGGCTTAGCGATACCCTCAGAAGTAATACCAGAACCGTCTTTCTGTACGCATTTATTAGTGACTATGATACCTGAACCGTCGGTTTTTTCCGTATAATTGGCGGTGACATCACTGGCACAATTGCGCTGAAAATACATGGGCAAACGACCTATCTCATACCATGTTCCTGCATACTTTTTTAGATCAACGCTATCGACTGTGGTCGGTGTACTTGCAGACTTATGAATGATGGCGCTTGGCTTGATTGACAATGTCTCTGTAGTGGTTCTATCAGTAGTGGCGTTAGCAGTCATGTCAGCGTTAGCATTGACTGGTGGCGTCGCCGCATACGCTGAAAATGCAGCTAATGGTATGATAATAGCTAGGGCTATACCCGTATGCTTGATAAGTCCATTCATAAATATACGCTCCGGTATTTCTTTGTATGATGAGTAAGTAGAGGTTGATGATGAATCAGCATTTTGCGTTGAATGATGATTCTGTCCAGATTCTTTTTCGCTCAACTCTTGTGACCATTTATAATCGTTAGTGCAGTGACCACTATCCTTGGTACAGTAATCACTAACGAAATCACTGCTTTCGCTATGTTTTGAATCGCCGTCTTTGTTATTGTTGCTGTTAATCATAGCAGACTCTTTTGCCTGTAGTGGGCTCTTATCGGCGCTTTTATATCCAAAATAGTGATCTTGCGAAGACGTTTTTTTTGCCAAATGGGTAGAATATTGGTCATTTAGATTATCATGGTTGTAGCTAGCATCGTTGCTGGCGTGACCTGTCTGCCGTGTACTATCCTCATTCAGATGATAGTGGCGCGACTGGGTAGTCTGCTTAGATTGAGAACCAGCTTCCTTTGTATCAGACCATGCTGATTGAGGTAACTTATTGGTTTTCATAGAGGTACCATTATTGATAGTGACTGTTAACTATTCTTCTTATATGCCCTATATGTACTCTCATCTTCTGTGCGTCTTCAACTTTTAAAAATATATTGAATGTAAAAGCTGGCGCTGCAAAAACCAAATATTATGAGAGCAGTTAAGAGATATATTGATAATCAATTCGCTTATAAGAATATAGAGTAAATACTCTTTGTTTAGGTGATATATATTAATGGCAGCTCGACTATTAAAACAGTGTTGCAATGTAGGAAAAAGCAACGGTTTGTAAGTAACTATGCGTTTATGCAGTAGAATAAATACCGAATAAACACATAGTTACTGATTGGATAAATATATTAAAAATCAATTATTTGCCCTGATAGATGCCAATTAATGGCAATTCTGGTTCAGAACTGATCAGCATTGGTGCCAACACTCCTTCTATTAGTTTTTTACTATTCAAAGAACTGTCGAATACCAGCAACACTGATACCACCATGCTCTGATACTTGATGAATCAACACAGGTGATAAACCACCCAAACCGATAATCGGCATGTCAGCCAATTGTGCCAATGCTGACCATGATTCCCAACCAAGTGGCACAGTATCAGGATGTGTATGGGTGACTAGTACAGGAGACAAAAAGGCGCCAATGACGGGTGATAATTGCTGTTGTAACCGAGCATGAGCCAGTTTATTGGCAGCATCAATACTGGCGGCATCATGACAACTGACTATTAACGGATAATTTTTAGACAGCACTCTATCTTGTGTATCCTCCGACCATTGCAACAATGCGGTATGAGACAGCTGATTGGCAACGATTGAATTGGCAGTAGTTATATCTTTCATTGCTAGCGGCGCTTCAGTGGTTAGGGTCTGTCCATTGACATCACAAGGGACAATCGCCTTAATATCTGGACGCATGTGCATCAACTGCGCTGCTATACTTGCTGAGCCAGCTGCCTTTATTCGAATATATACCCAAGCATTGGCTGTTAGTTTGTTTTGATGAAAAGTCAGCCATGCGGCCATTGGATCAGGAGTGGCATCAAAATGCGTCAATGGATAGGTAATTGCTATCGTTGTTGGCACACTCAGCCATTCGAGAATTGTCTGGTTAGCAGCGGGTAAATGATACTTTCCTGCTAATAAATCTGCCTTATCTACCCACGTTAGCGCCTGACCTTCTAGCCCATATTGGCGATGCTTATGCTGCTCATACTGCTGCGCAGTCAGCTCAACTTTGTAAATCTGTAAATTGACCTGCTTAGCACCATAATCATGATGCAGACGTCCAAGCTTGACCATCGTATTGTCACAAATCTCAATGCCTGTTTCTTCAGCGACTTCCCGAATCAATGCCTGCTCGGCGTTTTCATTGGTTTCTATTTTGCCACCTACAAATTCATAGCGATTGCCTTGATGCTGGGCGGCGTTTCTAAATCCAAGTAAATATTGGGCTTTATGATGAATGACCGCAACTGCCACGTTTACGATAAGTACTTTTTCGCTGTTAAATGAGCTATCAGTGTGGTTATCTGCTTCATTTGGCATCGGCGTCTCCTTTATTACTGTTTTTTTAAAGTGTGATTTGATTGGTTTATATTTTCAAAAAACCAAGTCAATTTATAGCCAACCTATTGATTTATAATAATAATTAGCTAATTTTTATTTATTTAAATCTCATTTACGAAAATTGCTTTAGATAAGTTTACACAATGACTGCATTTTATTTTATCAATTACCTTGCAAAATCTTTCAATGTAAATGATAATTATTATCGTTAAAGATAGTTACTGTATCGCCATTACTATTCAGCCATTTATTATCAAAAGGAATTTACTATGAGCATGGTTATCTCTCGTTACTTGAATTGCCGCGAAAACCGTTTACCAACTTTGCAATCACAACACTTATTTGCACTCACTAAAGAAGTGCGTATTGAGCATGAGGGTGAAGAGTATCGACTACGTTTGACACGTAATAATCGCTTAATCCTGACCAAATAGATTAATATCATTCATCATCAATATTAGGGCGTGTCCTCATTTTAAAAATGGTGATAAAAATGAGATAAATTGCCGTCAAACAAGGAAAATAGCGCCGATAATATCGAGATATTAGTCAGCTATTTGACGCCGTTTGGCAAGATTTGGCCATTTTTAACCCATTTAGATGACTATCAATTGAATTGAGGACACCTCCTAACCTACCTATAAAAAAACGCCTTCATTCAAAGGCGTTTTTTATTGGATAAAACAATGCGATTTAGAACTGCCAGCTGTAAACCACATCCACCGCGTTTTCTGCCGCTGAGGTTGCCTCTACATAAATACGTCGAGTTAACTGATAACGAATAGATAAGCTATTTTGAGCATTAAACACCCCTACTCCGTAGCGTATATACAAGTCAGGCGTCACGTAACCGGTGACGTTGACGTTGGTGTCTTCACTACTGCCTGAGGCATCAACGGTCAAACTCTGAAAACCAAAAATCTGACCAATTTGATTGGTTAGATTGCGCGTGCCACTCAGTCCAAAGCTTAAGCCCGCGGCGGCTAGGTTATTCGTCACTTGCGATTTAAAGCCTTGCTCACTGATTTGGGTGGCGCCCTTGTTATTAATTCGACCTGTCACCAGAGCATTCATCGCCTGCTGTTGGGTCAAACCTGCATTATTAAAGACAATAATATTGGGGCTTTCTGTATTGCCTTTGACACGCACACCTACCGTTTTGCCACTGATCGTTTTAACCGCCTCAATACTGAGGTTAGGTTTCATCACATCACCGTTGAAGCGCACTTGTCCGTAGTTAAGCTCTAGGTTCTGACCAAAAGCGTTGATATTGGTACGACGTGATACTTGCACCACCCCTTTTGCACGCATGACACCCGTGCCAGTTTGAGTGATATTAATCGCACCAGCTAAAGGAATAACGGCACCAAAACCACGGAAGTTGATATCATCACCCAAGTCGACACCGATATCCGCATTGATTGACCAAGGTTTCGATATTGCCAATACCTCGTCAATATTGCCAATGAGACGACGATCAAGAACCACTGCATCTTCAGTTTGAGTAATGATATCTTCGCTGGCTTCTGGCGGACGAATGGTCGCTGACGGTACGCTGACCGCTCCTTTAATATCAACATAACGATCGCCTGGACGCACGATGATATCAATATCAGGATTGATTTCTGCCACTAACAATGGTGGCTGAGTAATTACCAAACGCTCGCCGCTGACGCTAAGCTTCGCTTGGAGTTTTTGTTGCCAATTAACGGTCCCAGTCAAAACCCCTTTACCCGTACCACTGCTAAAGGTTCCATCAATAGTCGCTTGCGTGCCACGAATTTTGGCGTCAGTATTTACATTGGTTAAATTAATGGGCAAATCAAGCATCGCAATACGGCCATTAGCAAGTTTCACATCGCCATAGAATTGCGGCTTATCTAATGTACCGCCCAATCCTCCTGCCATCGTGACATTGCCCTCTAGCACTCGCATACCTGGGAAGAAAGGCTTGAATATCGCAAGGTTAAGCTCATTCAATACCAAAGCGCCCGAAATTGGCTTAGGCGTCTTATAAGGATCAACGACCACTTCAGCATAGCCACGCGCACCGCCACCAGTGTTAATATCGGTACGTAGTTTGATGCCCTCAGGGACGGACAATGCAATTAGTGAGACCCGCTTATAAGGCAGAGTGACGGGTAAACTATCACCATCTTGAATCAAGCCAATTTTGCCGTTGTCCGAATACAGTGTGGTATTAATCGTCGGTGGACGACCACGTTGCCAGCCAACAATCGCCTTACCATTAATTTTGCCATGCCAGTCGATATCTTTAGGTAAAAAGACCGAGAGTAATGACGTATCTAGATTTTGCAAGGCGATATTCACCTCACCTTTATCAGGTGACGCGATTAAGTTTTCACGTAAGCACACCTTGCCCGTTTGATCGGTGGCTTGCCAGCAGTGCGCTGCCAACTGTACTTTTAAATCGTTATTATTGCCATTTTGATTGTTGGGTAAATCAACAATCAACTGCGCTGGCTGTAACTGATTTAAGGTCGCATATTTGGATTGAACACGGCCTTTACCGATGACGCCAGACCAGCTTAATTTATCCCGATTGAAGCCGCCTTTAAGCCTTGCGCCAATCGTGAGCTGCTCATTGGCAACGTCAAGATTGACCACATGCGCCTGCTCAGTACCATTAAATGTTGCTTTAACGCTTTTAAAACTCTGTCCAGCTGCATCTAAGCCTTCAGCGGTGATAATAAGCTGACTTGGGCTGTTTGCTAAATTGACCAGCTTACCGCGCACGCGACCTTGGCGCAAAATAAAGCCCGGCAGTGCAATCCGCTCACCAACCAAATCGATATAAATAGTTGGCAGCGCTTGTCCTACTGGCTGTGATAAGGTCGCACCGCCAGTGACTTTGCCAGCCAATTTATCTGACAACTGATCCAGACTGGTAATATTAATTTTGGTTTGTAATTGCTTAGCATTGCCATTAGCAGTGACATAATTATCACCCCAACGTAGCACTAAATTATCCGCGTTTAAGCTGTCTATCAAGGCATTTACTTGCTTATATTGCGCCTGTGCATCTTGCGTTTGTAGACGCTTGAAATAGCTTGCCAAATCTTTTGGCAGACGCATCTTCGCTGCTAAGCTACCTTTGGCACTAAGCGGTTGACCCTTTAGCATACCTCTTAAATCAATTTTTTTGATATTAATGATTTGCTGCGAGTCACTCCAGCGCCCATCCGTATCGATAGTGCCGGTGATAAGGCTTGGAGTATCTTTGAGGAAATAACCAATATTAAAACGATCCATCACTGCGTCAATATCCCACGCAATGCCTTGACGCACATCAACCGTCCCTTTAGCATCAATACTGCCTGCCGCGCCCACATGACGGAAACGCTTGATACGAATCAGCTGGTCATCGCCACTGGCATCAATGGTTAGCTTGCCCGCTGGCAGTTGCTCAGCATCTAGCACTCCATCGAAATTCACCGCAAAACGTTGCAGTTTGCCTGCGGCATTTTTACTATTCTTAGGCGCAGTTTGCCACTCGCCACTGGTTTTTAGATCACCTGTGATAATCGCTGGATTATTGGGCAAGAAATAACCCAAATTAAATTTATCAAAGCGACCATCTATCGTCCAGCCGATATTTTTACGCAAATCGATGACGCCCTTGGCATTCACTGCGCCCGCTTCACCGTTGTAATTGAGCTTACGAATACTGATAAACTTTGGCGTGCCAGCCGCATCAATAGATAGGCGTCCTTTTGGTACATCTGCAGTATCGACTTGTCCATTGAAGCGCGCATCGAACATAGATAGCTCGCCACCAACGATATCGATTTTGGCATCACCCGCACCCGTTATACCAATAGCACGGCCATCTTGAGTCGCATCAAGTTGCGCCTGCAAGTCGGTCTTGTTTAAGGTGATAATATGACGCTGACCACTAACGCCACCTTTAGTAATAGTCAATAAACGACCACGCGCGCTGACACTACCGGTTAGGCGCTCAATCGGCAAATCACTGCGATACTGTTTGGGTAATAATCCATTGGTACGCGCATCTATCTGCCATGTGAGCGGACGCTTTTTATTTGCCAATTGAATCTGCCCAGTACCTGATAAGTCGCCCACGACTCCTTTATAATTCAGGCGATTGATGTCAATGACATCCCCAGCTTTGCGCACGCTCACGTCATAGTTGCCTTTAGGAGCGGCATTCAATTCATTAATGACCGCATTGGCATCTACTGATAACCGTGAGCCACGAATGATGACATCCGCCTGTCCACGCGGACTATCAATATTACCGATATTGGGCACATCGCGGCGGATTAGGTTTTGCCATTTAGCATCGATATACCAAGGCGCTACCTGTGTCGACTTCGCTGACGTTTTGCCTTGAACGATATTAGCATTCACATGCTCGCCATCACGTTGACGCAAATCTGCATCAAGCTCTATGTTACCAGTGCTGTTTTTCTGCTGATAATGTAGTGACAATCGACCATTCAGCTTTTGCGGTGCATATGCTTTGAAATCAACATAGTCATTAGGAATAACGCGGCGAATATCAAAATTGCTACCTGTCGCTCGTACTTTTGCATCAAAACTGTCTTGCCAATCTAAAATACCTTGCAGAATTAAATTTCCAGCTGGCACCTGAGCATCTAAGCGATCAATACGCATCTGACTGTTTGCAATAACGGCGCGACCTTGATAGTGACCAGACGGAATGTCTTTAGCCGTCAGCTCAGTATTGATACGCAGACGTATTTCAGAGATCACCCCTGTCGCGGTAGCAGTACCACTTTTTAAACGAATTTTTTGACTGTCAGCATAAGGGATCAAAATATCATCCCATTGCAATTTTGCCTGAAATGGCGAATCCTGATCTAAACCTTGTACAACAAAATCACCGCTCACATCGCTGTCATTGTAACGACTACGAACCTTACCAACCGTACGTTTTAGCGTCCCTGTTGCTGTGATATTCAATGGGTCAACATAGGCTTTTTCTAGCGCACTGACTTCTGCAATCGCGCTTAAATCTAGCGGATAGTCGCCTTGTAAATCAATTTCACCTTGTAAGGCACTGATTTTGACGATATCAGCATATTGTAAATCGCCGCGACCAACCGTTACCGTGCTACCGACCCATGTCAAATCACGGGCAACAATATCCTGCACAACGATGGGCTCTTTGGTCACTTGTTTATAAGTAATATTTTTTATTTTAGCGTGATCAAAGCGTAAGTTCACTGGTAGCTGTAACGTTTTATAATCGAACGGCTCACCCGTTGGTGGCTTGTTATTGATAATCTCAATGGTTTGTATGTCTGCATCACGCAGATGCACTTCTTTGGCAAATATGGCACGCCAGCCTATCTTGACGTAAGCTTTATCAACCAATACTTCAAGGTCTTCAGTCGCCTTGATATCGATATCAGTGACCCAGATACCATCACGTAAATTACCGCGACCATATTTAAAATCAATGCCCGTCTCAGCACTGACTTTCTCTAATATAAACTTCGTACCCGACTCTGTGCCCATTGCGTAAAAAAACACGGCAAACATGATGGCCAGCACAATTAAAATAAGCACCAGTAATTTGAGCAAAAATGACAGCGGATACCAACGTCTGACGGCACGAGCGTCTCGCTGTGCTGGATCTTCATCTGGGGCGTTATTAGGCGGGGTATTTTTTGTCAGCATGACACTCAACTACGTTAAAGAATGGTCACCGGCAATCGGCACGATAAATAAGAAATACAACGGATATTGCTAATAGCGCGTGTTGAACCTGTCTCTATGTCACTAACTGAGACGACTTAAGAATGTTCAATACGCGCTAAATGATGTCACTACTGGATTGAATGGCTATAAAGGCGAGCCAATAAAGAAGTGCAGTCTAACGGGTATGCTTTCTTCTGTCACGCCAGCAGCCACATCAACTCTTACCACACCGACTGGCGATGCCCAGCGGATACCAACACCGACGCCGACCTTTGTCTCAGTATCGAAGTTTTTGTCGTAAGCATTACCCACATCAGTGAAGAATGCCCCGCGGAATCCTGGTTTAAATTCATAGTTATACTCTGCACTACCAACCGCAAGCACTTGCCCACCAGTCAAATAGCCCTTGTCGAGCGGTGACAAGCTCTCATAGTCATAACCACGAATACTTTGATCGCCACCCGCAAAGAAGCGTAATTTATAAGGCACATCATAAAAATCATCTGCCCAGATGTAGCCTGTATTCAGACTGCCCAGCACTTGATGCTTTTGCTCATCGCCAAAACTATAAATGCCGCTGACACCCGCGCGAATGATTGCCATATTAGTGTCGCTAAGGGCTTTATCAGCCCCTGCTTCAAGCGAGTAATACTGACGCATACCGCGAGTCGGATTGGTCACACTGTCTACATCGGTTTTGTTCATACCATAACCAAATAGCAGCGCTTGCTGCTTAGGCTTAGAGGAAGTAAAGCGAATAGGTAGATCGTCCAACTCTGTCTCATCAACTCCAGTCTCTAGCTCATCTAAACGGTAATTCACAGAGTAGCTGCGATTCCAGCCACTGTCACGGCGAATATTACGCGCCAATGCCGCTTTTAGCGTCGTAGTAGATAAGTCGAAGTTGCCTTCACCTTGGTCGATGACCTCTTCTTCATAGGTAAGACGCGCATCTAATTTATCGTTAAGTGGATGTTTCCAAGGTCGACTGGCATAAACAGCGACGTTTTTAGTAATTCTGGAAACTTCGGTCTCTGCACCAGCTTGATAGCCTTTACGATTGAGCAAATTATAATCTATTTTTGCCGTCGCTCGCACGCCCGTATCTGTGCCGTAACCAAGACCTACTTGGGCATCGCGCGGCTTACTTGAAGAGACAAAAACATACAACGGTACTTTTTTACTTTCTGCCACTTGTTGCGGGGTTTTTCGACCAGCCAGCGTTGGTGGTACAAAGTTTTCATCAGTGATTAAGCTTTCTTCATCAGGGAATATTTTTTGCGCAATATTACTGATGCCGTCGCTTATTTTACCCAAAAGATTGTCCGCCTCTTGGTCTTTTTCATCCAATACACGGTCATTTGGTAAGCGGCTCAAACGCTCTGCTTTTTGTTTGATAGCTTGTAGTTTATCAAGTGTTGCTGCATCAGCTTCAAAATCGATCGCCGCAATGTCGGCGGGATTGACTGTTTCACCGCTATTGGCAGTCGTATTACCCTCACTCTCTGCGTTATTTTCATTACCGTCATCAGCGTTATTGTCTTGATTAACACGGCTACTATTAGAAGCAGCTGAGCTTTCAGCACCATTATTGCCCGCAATGTCTAAGGCGCCATCACTATTAATATCGTCGTCGAGTGTGCCGCTATTATTGGTAGGCGTGTTATCAAAAGCCAAAGTACTGGCTTCACTGCGTTCATCTGGCGGCAATATCGACTCAACGTTGACCGTATTAAAATAACGAGTCGCTGATAAGTCATTGCTAAACTCGGTCACCGCTGGACGATAAAAAGGATCGCCGGACTTAAAGTCGAACAACTGTTGTAATAGTGACAACTCAACAGGTAGCTTGTCAGGATCTTGGGTTAAGGTGTTGGTTTCTTCATCGTATGTAAAAAACACAACGTCATCAAACTCATAACGATCACCAGTGTTGTAGACCAGCGACACATCCGCTGTATTATCTGGCAAGATAATATCAACGGATTTGTTGAGCCAATATTGATCAAAATAGCCATAAGTATTACTCAGCGACTCAAGGGCCGCCTTGCTATCTTTATAAACACGGTGATTGAAGATATCACCGACTTGTGGCGGCAAGTCTTTTTCAAGTGCTATATATTCTGGTTGTTCACCGCCTTCACCGCGAATCTCAACAATACGGCTATCCACACGTACCGGCTCGCCCAGCTCTTCAATAATGACATCGATCGTATCAGCATTGCGCTGACGTAGGCGTAACGTAATATCATAGTAACCCACTGCTTGGGCTGCCTCTAATGCTGTTTGGCGTAGGCGTGGCAAGGCGGCCGTAAAGTCGGTAACTGACTGAACCGTCGTATCATCAAGGGCAGCCTTGATGTTTTTCATGGGCTGAACGTCATTATCCGCTTTGGTGAGCTTTGGCTTACCATTGACAGTACCTTCAGCGGTCGCCTGCCGTAGATAAATTGTGGTATCTACATGTGGTAATGCCATCACACCTGCATTGAATAAACGGTTATAAAGGCGTTTCACGATATTGCCTTTATTACGCGCCATTGGCTTGGGCTTACTGGCTTGTTCGATACTCTGGTTTATTCCCTGAGAGTCCGCTTGATAGTCTGGCAAGTAGTCATCAGGATTGATGATATCTGACGTTGTACCATCTTCATTGGTCTCATCACTGGCATTGGCAACAATCTCATTATCGAAAGTACCGGTTCCATCCACGCGTCCACTACTGACAGAGTCGCTAACATCGATCGGACGCGACATAACTTCAGCCGTCTGTGCACTTTCAGCAGCGCTCTCATTCCTACCTAATGTCTCAAGATTGTTAGGAGCTGGCAGATTGGTCGCATCCAAATCCACATCTAAACCAATAGGCGGGGTTGCATCATCTAATGTAGCAATTGGCGCATCAAAATCGCGATCGTTATTAACGTTGGTACTATTAACGTCAGTACTGCTATTAACGTCCGTACTATTATTGATGTCATCAATATCTTTGGCATTCTGCATGTCCATCGCAGCCAGCTCACGATCAATCTCCTCAGGCGTCATCATCTGATAACCCTGCTGCTGTATGGCTGCGGCTTGTTGCAACAAGTCATCACTGGCGCTATCGGAAAGATCGAGCTGAGCATCATTTGCGCCAGCCATATTATCCATGGCATTTGCCTGAGCATTAGCCATACCCTGAGGCTGAGCAGCTGGTTTTTTAGCGCTTTTATCTTGCGCATCAGACTTCTTAATGCCTAGGCTTTGTTCGCTGTACTCATCCAATACTGACTGATCGATAATGCCCTGCTCTACTGCCTTTTTTAGGCGCAATGCATCCAAAGCGATATCGAGCTGAGTATCATCATCTGACAGTGTGGTCGATTGAGTGTTTGTTGATTGAGTACTGGTTGGTTGAATATTTGATTGATCGACAGCTATTTGATTGCTCGTAGGTTGTTTAGGAGAACTGATATTATTTGTGGTATCAGCCAATGCAGCAGGTGCCAGACCGAAACCCACCAGGCTGGTCGCTAGCGCAGTGAAAAGTGCTGAACGCGTAAAATGAATGCGCGGCGTATTGCCATGAGTTGCCATAGCTGCTGTACGACGTGTTTTTTGAAAACGGTCACTCTGAAAATCTTGAATTTCAATATCCTCTTGAACATTATCTGTATCACACTGCATCATCGATACATTGCGCGCGAGCGTTGAAGGCTGGTGTTTCATGTGTATTTCCTATCACCTCACGCGGCACAATATTATGAACGATAACAATCGCCTAGTCTTACCGGTGAATAAACTTATAGCAGTTGGCTGAATTATGGTTTACTGTCTTGCTTTGGATAATGACCATTTATAACGCAAACCTTGGTGTCAGATTAGCACCATGTTTTTATCAAAAAATAGACATGCATAAGTGGTAGCAAGCCTTTGCCATTACTCACACCTCGCGACGCAACCATGCAAAATTTACAAATCATAACTTAGATAATTATGAAATCATAGCGTCGAGCGCATGTATTTTTACCAAAGCCTTGCTATTATACGGCTTAATATTGATAAAACCTATGCTATATTTCGATAAGTTTTTGATACTGTTAATAATTATATCGATAATTACTTTCACTTTAAAAGCGGTATTCAGCGCTTTTCTTTGATCTAGCAACCGCGACCCGTCTGTAGGAATGTTCATGGCCAATCAGTTTCAATTATTTAAGCACCGCCGTTTTAGCGCCATGTTTTTTACCCAGTTTTTGGGCGCGTTTAATGACAATATTTTTAAGCAAGCGCTCATACTGGTTTTGACTTACACCGCTGCGAGTCAGTTGGGCATGGAAGTCAGTATTTTGAATAACTTGGCCGCGATGTTGTTTATTTTGCCTTATTTTTTGTTTTCTGCGCTGGCAGGACAAATCGCGGATAAATTCGAAAAATCAAAACTCACACGATTGATTAAGCTGCTTGAGTTCGTAATTATGGTGATTGCGGCAGTAGGGTTCGTGTTTGAATGGTATGCATTGTTATTTGTTGCGTTGTTTCTCATGGGTACTCAATCTACTTTTTTCGGGCCTATTAAATACGCCTACTTACCACAAGCGATGAAAGAAGATGAATTGGTTGGTGCTAATGGTTTGTTTCAAATGGGAACATCGTTAGCGATCTTGCTCGGTATGATTATCGCGGGTGTTTTAACTCAGATAGCGCAGCCGCTCTATTGGATAAGTGTGACCGTATTGGTCATCGCCGTATTGGGTTATTTTGTCGCACGATTGATACCCCACATGCCAGCGATGCAGCCAAACCTAAAAATCAACTGGAACATTGTGACCACTAGTGTGGCGACGGTGCGCTACTTATATTCATTGCCTTTTTTGTTCTTTGTCATCCTTGGTAATAGCTGGTTTTGGTTTTATGGCGCGACGTTTTTGACCCAAACGCCAGAATTCAGCAAGGTCATCTTACATGGTGATGAATCAGTGGTTATTTTCCTATTAACCTTGTTTTCTGTTGGTGTGTCGATTGGCTCATTATTATGCAAATCACTAACCAAAAACCAAGTCAGCTTACGTCTTTTGCCCTTTGGTATCGCCGGCTTAAGTATTTTTGCGATTGACTTATACTTTTCGCTGTCAGGATTGAATATTAACGTTACTAGTGAGGCGTTACTTGGTATTAGCGATTTATTTGGGATGAGTGGCAGCTGGCGCGTGTTTGCTGATTTATTCTTTTTGGGCTTTAGCGGCGGTTTATACATCGTACCGTTGTATGCCTCTATGCAAGCCTATGCACCCAAGAGCCACCGCGCGCGCGTCGTTGGTGCCAACAATATCTTTAACGCGATATTTATGGTCACCTCAGCGATTTTCTCTATCGTGATCTTGAACGCTTTGGGATTCAATTTACCTCAGTTATTTTTGGTGACAGGACTCATAAACATTGCCTTCGGTGCCTTTTTATACAGTAAACTCAATAAACATATTAAAAATGCGGTCATCCAAACGCATGATGAAGTGGCTCCATAAGTAAGATTGACATGCTGCTATAGCAATCGGTGTGTTATCAAATGGATAATATTGGTGCTGATAATTTAGATTGTTTGCTATAGTAATGTCTATGCGTTAATCACTATCATTATTTTAGAAAAACAGACAATGTTTTTAGAAGAACAGATAAGTTTAATTTTTTGATCGTATTTAAGCCATCAGGAGTGAATCATGGCCCTGCGTCCCTTATCCAAAGTCGACCAATTATTACTTGGGGTCGATAAGGCATTACGAGCTGTCGTACCACATTCAAACCCTAGCACTCGTCCACTACCAGTCAGCAGTGACGAGATTCCTGAGCTCACTATCACCGAGGCGCGACATGTCGCAGGATTGATGCGTATCAATCATACTGGTGAAGTATGCGCGCAAGGTCTGTATCATGGTCAAGCATTTGCCGCCAAAGACAGTGGCGTCAAGCAAGCCATGCAGCAATCAGCCGAAGAAGAGGTCGATCATTTGGTCTGGTGCGAGACGCGATTAAACGAGCTTGGCAGTCATGCCAGTGTCTTTACGCCATTATGGTATGGCATGTCTTTCGGTCTTGGCGCAGTCGCGGGTGCCATCTCTAATGAATTTAGTTTGGGATTCGTCGCAGAGACAGAAGCTCAAGTCAGCGAACATTTACAAGACCATATCACCCAATTACCAGAGCACGATAAACGCTCAAAAGAGATACTGGCACAAATGGATATTGAAGAGTTGCATCATCGTGAGCTAGCATTAGCAAATGGCGGCGCAGCGTTATCACCACCTGTACGTCATACTATGCGCTGGATGGCCAATCGCATGAAAGCCACGGCATATCACTTGTAATTGCCATCTTTGATAGCAGATTTTGAGCGATAGGTTGTGATGGTAAGTTCGTTGTGAGGGTAATTACAGTGCGCTTTATTATTGATATTGCTTTCATTTACCCTGCTGTCGCTGGCATGACGTACACGCTATCGCGTTACTATTAACAATCCTACTACTGATAGCGCTCAGTTGAATTTGTTAGGGTATTAAAAATTTGTATGATTTTGCCGCAAAGACATGAGCTAATAACCATTCAATTGCTAAATAACAACTAAATAAATTAAGGTAACGATTTTTATGAAAGCCATCAACCAATCGACTCTCTCTGCCCGTTCGTCTAGCAAGTCGCCTAAACTGGCAACTCTGACAGCACTGGCAACAGCTTGTGCCATGCTATTATCAGCGCCTGTCAATGCGGCTGAAACCAATGCGGCAACAGATGCTGCAAAGACCGATACTACTGCCACATCGGTGCCTAGTGCCATGGATTCTAGCAAACGTGTGATTCGCCTTGCTCGACCGACTGCGGCTAGTACAGCACAAGAGGGTACTTTACCGACTGCGGCGGTGACAGCCAATACTCAACCAACTGACCTTCAAAGCACTAGCGTTCCACAAAGTGCTCCTTTACCAAATAATGCTCAGCCGTATCGTGCGCCAATGAGTACATTGCAACCACAAGATGTTGTACCAGCACCAAAAATACCTGAGTTCACTGGCACCACTCGAGTTTATGAGCCTGGTCCTTTGACCGCTACTGGTGTCGACCTGCGTAGTGGTCAGCTTGCCAATATACCAACGCCGCAAGTGCAATTGTCAGACGTAAGCTTTGTACCGACCGTGTTGATTCCTCAGCAAAACGGTAATAACAACGATCAGCTAGATGTGAGCTTGCTTGATGATTTCATCGAAGACGTCTCACCTAATGCCCGTCATTACCCACCAAACTTCCCTAACCGCTCACAGCGCCATTATACGCGTGAAAAAATCAAAGTATTGGCTGAATGGATACAGCCTTATGCTGAATCACCAAATGCCTCTTATGATGTACTGATTCGTGCTGCTAAACTTAATGGCATGGGACGTAACTTAGATTTGGGGTCAGACTATACGATACGTGGTGGAAAATATGTTGACCGTGCCATTAAACTGCAACCTGATAGCGGCGAAGCCAACTTCTTATATGGCATGATGTTGTCAGAAGGCGGCGGCTTCAAAGAAGGTCAAAAATACCTAGACCGCGCAGTGTCTCTTGGCTATACCGAAGCAGAGCAAAGCTTGGCACAGTCAGACTTGTTAAGTGATCGCCGCGATAACGCACTAGAGCGCTTACGTCGTCTTGAACAGAAAAACCCTAACAATGACATCATTCGTCAGCAAATCAAACTTATTGAAGAGGGTAAATTCTACATTTGGGATATACCTGCGCCTGACATCAATGTTAAGCCTAGTGCTTAACATTGATTAGGTGTTTAAATGTCATTAAGTAAGTTCACCAAATACTATGATTGCTCCATAAGCTAGATTGACTCGACTAAGCCCCTGACTTTATATGGAAATTACTTCAATATAGAGTCAGGGGCTTTTTTATGTCTAGCAAAACTCCATTGAACCCAACTTGCTGTCTACCTTAATTAAATGCGTGTTCGATTCGATTATCCAAGTTTAAACCGTATTTTTGAAATTTAAATAAAATAGTTTAATGCGAAAAGTTACGCTACACTTCTTCTTATAAATTACTGACTCAATCATGCTTTTACGACTAACTGGACTCACCTATGACTTTCGCTAGCCCTATCAAAAATATGGTGACGCATGCTAAGAAAACCCCATTTTCGATCACATCAGTCGCCTTGATAGCCGCGGTAGCATTACTACCTGCGTGCAGTACGGTATCAGTGAATAAGCAAGCGTCAGCGAAGACGATTACTGCGCAGCGCGGTAATATCGTCACCACCAAAAAACTCAGCAGTGACACGGCATCAGCGCTCTTATCGGCAGGGCTCAATGAGCAAGCCTGTATGCAGCAGTTTGATTTATGCCTCACTCAGCTTACTGACAGTATTTTGAATGAACACTACCGTCCTGCTTTGGCAGTTTTTGCAGAGTTACACTACGCAAAAGCGCGACAGCTTTCTGCCTCTCAAGACTGCCGCAATGCGCTGGCTCGCCCGCCACTTGATCCTTATTATGCCAACGCACCTTTAGAAGATACAGAAGCTAAAGTCCAGCAAGAAAACACCAATCGCTGTCTAACAGGTTATCAAGAGCGGCTATTCGATGCTATCAAATCCAGTTATACCTATTTATTTTATGACAGTTTGACGCATGATTTTGAGGGCGCAGATCAAGATAAAAGTCCCTCTCAGGCACAGAACCGTATTCCAAATGACACCGATATTCAAACCCAAGACATCTATAATGCCGCCAGTAATGATGTGATAACCCAGCTTTATAGATCAACCAACGGCTCAAATAAATTGATGGGCGGCACCAAAGTAGATTATTTGCCCACATCCGCTAGTAATCTTAATGACAGTAGCCAAGCCGCGATTGCCAATTACTCACCGCTCAAAGGTAAACCTACTGATCAAGTCAACGTCATGAAAATACAAATTGATGATTATGATCTTGGTGTTTATTTGCCTAATGAAAATAACTATTTGCAAAATGCACATAAGCAGACCTCTGCACTAGCAGACTTGGTTTCCACTTACGAATTACGCCTCTCTGGGCTTAACTCAATTAGCAAACGTCCAGGCTTAGGTATCAGCTTGGTGGCCTCACTAGATGACCGTTATACCACCACGATTCGCCAATTATTAGTGTCATCATTGTCAGGTCGATTGGCCAATGAGAAAGATGGAGACACAGATGAGAGCAAGCCAAGTTCGCGTATCTACCCTACTGGACATTTGCTATTAACAGGATTGATTGAACCAAGCGGCGATAGCGTATTGGATGTACTAAGCAGTCGCAAGCTCGATATTCATTTATACAACCCATACCAAAGCGAAAGCGTCAATATCCTTAATAGTGACTATCCACTGGCGGCTAACTTTTCTGCAGGTTATGGCTTGTGGCTGTCAGAGAACCAACTGGATGGCGTCGGTTATCTCAATTTAATCACTCGCCAGCCAGAGGCCAGACTGCCCAAATTATTCATGCTTGAGCCTTATGATCCCAATAAGCGCGTCCTGATTATGCTGCATGGTTTGGCTTCTAGCCCTGCCACTTGGGTCAATTTAACCAACGATATTCTCAACGACGATAAGTTGCGTGATAACTATCAAGTGTGGCAGATATTCTATCCAACCAATTTGCCCATTTTAGAAAACCGTTATCAAATACAACAGTTAATCAACAGCACCTACCAGCAAACTGATCCTAAAGGACAAAATCGTGCCAGCAAAAACAGCGTGATTATCAGTCATAGTATGGGTGCCATTATCGCCCGCATGATGCTATCTGATGAAAACTTGGTCGATGACCTAGATCGATTAGACGATCAAAATGTGCTGTCTGATAGTGAAAAACGTAAGATTCGTGACGCACTTAAAGCATCATTTGGCGAAGATCAGCTAAAAGAACGCTTTGAGCTAAAAGCCTTACCACAAGTAGATACGGCTGTCTTTTTATCAGCGCCTTTTCGCGGAACTGACTATGCAGATCGCTGGTTCACTCGGGCACTGCGCCGTATTGTCTATTTGCCAGTCGGTTTGGTAAAAACTGTCACGGACAATTTAGCAACTATTGCCACGCAGGGTGATTTGGCACAAAATCCTTTGGGTGCATTATATTTACAAAATGGCGCAAGTCAACTGAGCGACAAATCCTCTTTTATACAGCTGACGAAAGACATCACCATCAATGATCGTGTGACCTATCACTCTATCATTGCCAATAATGATGCCGACATTACCAAAGGACTGGCGCAAATGCAGCCAGCTGGTGCAAAGGTTGATTTGTCACAAGCAGTAGAAGAAGACATTGAAAATGAAACAGTCGGTACCAGTAGCCCTTCTGATAGCTCAAAGCTCTCTGCCCAACCACTGGTTGCAGCCGTCACTGTCAATGAAGATATCAGCCAGGCACTAACTGAACGTTTATCAGATGGTATTGTTCCTTATACCAGCGCTCATCTCGATGGCGCAGCTTCTGAGACGATTATCAGCGGTGGTCATAGCATTCAAACTAACCCGCAAACTATTTTGACATTACGCCAGATTTTACATAAACAATTGCAGGAATAATCATTGCTTGTGTCATATAGCGCTGCACTGGTCTTTGCGCTTTAAAATTAAGAGTAAAGCAGATGGCTTTGCAACTTTGTACTGTGTTGGATATTTGTGCCTATACTAGTACAAAAATAAAACATTACTGTTATTAAGGTAAAATTGATAACACCTTGTTTTCCCAAGCGATTAGTCTGATATATCTGGGTTTATCTCAGCAGTTTTTAATGACTCTCAGGTATGCGACCAATCTGTTGCGCAGCTTGCGTGTGTATCGAGGGAAGCGCATAATATATTGACAGCACCTGACAGTAATGTATTAATTTATAGGGATATAAATTACTTAATTCAGCTAAACAGTCGTTAGCTTAGCCGCACTCTATCCCTAAGATTGCTCGCTAATCAACACTGAGCCATTGCCCGTACTATTTTTTACCTTAATCTATAGACGATTGCGGGCAGTTACTTGAGCGTTTTATGGAAGCCAGCGCTATTCAGCTAACAGATAAGGGTAACCGTTTATGTTCGCTACGTTTATGATTGACCAGCTCGATGCGCTGATGCTCGCGCGTATCCAATTCGCTTTTGTTATCTCGTTTCATATTGTCTTTCCCGCCTTTTCTATCGGACTTGCCAGTTGGTTGACGGTACTTGAATTCCGTTGGCTCAAAACAGGCGAGCCTATCTATGCTGAAGTCTACAAGCATTGGGTCAAGATATTTGCCGTTGTTTTCGGCTTAGGCGTGGTATCTGGTGTAGTAATGTCCTACCAGTTCGGTACTAACTGGGCGGTCTTTTCTGACAAAGCCGGTAACGTCTTGGGGCCACTACTCGCCTACGAAGTATTGACCGCGTTTTTCTTAGAAGCATCCTTTTTAGGTATTATGCTATTTGGTTGGGGGCGCGTGAGCAAGCGTATGCACTTTGCTTCCACTGCCATTGTCGCCATTGGCACACTGATTTCAGGCTTTTGGATTTTAGCCGCCAACAGCTTTATGCAGACGCCGCAAGGCTTTATGATGGGCGCAGATGGACTGTTATATCCTACCAACTGGCTTGAGATCATCTTTAGCCCTTCATTCCCTTACCGCTATGCTCATATGATGACAGCGGCATTCTTGACGACTGCCTTTGTCATTGGCGGGGTTGGTGCTTATTATATTCAATCTAAAAAGCATACTGAACATCGCCAGCACGGTCGCGTTATGCTAGGTATGGCCATGATTATGGCGATATTTGTCGCACCCGCTCAAGTATTGATTGGCGATGAGCATGGTCTAAACACTTTAGAGCATCAGCCAGCCAAAGTCGCAGCGATGGAAGGTATTTGGGAGGATGAGCGCGGCGCAGCGTTACGCTTATTCGCTATTCCTGACCAAGAAAACCAGACCAATAAATATGAAGTGAGCATTCCCTATGTCTCAGGTTTGATTCTTACCCATTCGTTAGATGGCGAAGTAAAAGGTCTAAAAAACTGGGCACCTGAAGACCAACCACCGGTCATGATTGTATTCTGGGCATTTCGCATCATGGTTGGTATTGGCATGTTAATGGTGCTGGTCGGCTTATTTAGTCTCTATAAATACTTTAAAAAGCAGCAGTATAATCCCGAAAGTGTCTGGTTCCACCGTGCTTGGATGATGATGACGCCACTTGGCTTTATCGCATTACTGGCGGGCTGGTTTGTGACCGAGACAGGACGTCAACCGTGGACTGTATATGGTGTGATACGCACCGCAGAAAGCATGTCACCGCTCGCAGCACAGCAAGTAGCAACCACGTTGATTGGTTTTATTGTCCTCTATATATTTGTCTTCGGTGCAGGCAGTTTTTATATTCTACGCTTGATCGCTCAAGGGCCAAAACCGTACGAAGATCCTGCCGATGATAACTTCTATGAGCACTCAGTGACCGAAAGCCAAGGTCGTGCGCTCAGTGGCGATAGCAATCCTGCTAAGAGTACTGAAGAAGATATAGATACTCCTGCAAACGACGTCGATGATGGAGGGTTACGCTAATGTTTAACTACGGTGATGTATTAGACTTACCTTTAATTTGGGGCGGACTGATCGCTCTATCCGTCTTTATCTATGTATTGCTTGATGGCTTTGATTTGGGCTGCGGCATTTTGTTTCCCTTTGCTGGCTCAGATAAAAACCGTAGCCGCATTATGAACTCTATTGCCCCGTTTTGGGATGGTAACGAGACTTGGCTAGTATTGGGCGGTGGCGGCTTGTTCGCTGCTTTCCCAGTGGCTTATGGCATCATTATGACGGGGCTTTATCTGCCTGTTACTTTTATGCTATTCGGTCTAATAATGCGCGGTGTGGCATTTGAATTTCGCTTCAAAGCATCGTCACGTCGTCACGTATGGGACACTTTCTTTTTGTTGGTTCAGTCGTTGCTACATTCTCTCAAGGTATTATGCTTGGGGCGCTTGTACAAGGTCTTGAGGCAAGCAACCGTCTCTATACTGGTGGGCCATTTGACTGGCTCACACCTTTCTCGATTGTCTGCGGCTTTGCCATGATTATCGGTTACGCCTTGCTTGGCTCTACATGGCTCATTATCAAAACTGAGCATACCTTACAAGTCTGGGCACGCAAAGTGTCTGGCTGGATGCTGTCTGCTTTGGTAGTGGCAATGATCGTCGTCACAGCGTTTATGTATTTTTCAGACATTAATGCTCTCGAAGGCTGGTTTGGTTTCCCAGGTCTATTATATCTAGCACCTATGCCAATTATAGTTTTACTATTATTTTTCTTGATGCGTAAAGACTTAGGTGGCGAGCGCGAATATCGTCCTTTCTTGTTGACTGTGGCACTGTTTTTGATGGGCTATATCGGGGTTTGTTTTGCCATGTTCCCATACATCGTACCGTATCAGATGACGATTTATGAGGCAGCCGCAGCTGACACCTCACTATCCTTTATGTTAGTTGGTGCCGTCATAATGCTACCAATTATCCTGAGTTATACCGCTTTTGCCTATTACACCTTTAAGGGTAAAACTGGACATGAGCATATGTACTAAGGGTAAACAAAGGATATAAAAATGTGGCGACTGCAAATATTAGCAGTGGCTACACTTTTTAAAGCGCATTAACACGTAGTAGGAGGCGAGCATGAAGAAGCTCAGTAAGAAACAGTCACAATGGGCATGGTTCATTGGGCTATATATAGCAGGGTTTGCAGTTATTTTTACGATTGCTCAATTGATCAAGTTGGCTATGGGCATCTAGCAATCATTTGCAGCCCACTTAGCCATGGCTATATCACATAAAAAAGCAGCGCCGATTCATCGACGCTGCTTTTTTATGTGATTACTTATATAAGATTAATAAGAATTAGGCATCTTAATCTAAGCGCCTTTATGGTGATCAACACCGTTGCTTTTGATAAATTCATTTACCTGCGCCAAGCGTTCAGGCGTGCCCACATCTATCCAATTATCAGAAATGATTTCAGCCGTGATTTGGAACTTTATCATCGCTTGCTTGAGCAATGGTGCCAACGCCGCTGGCTGACCTGATACCAGCCCATCGACCAATCGTGGTGACATCACACTAATGCCAGCAAAGGTGTATTTGTCTGCATCACCAATCGGCTGCTCGCTGGCTAAACCATTATTGATGGCAAAATCACCGCCGTTATTATGCTCTGGATTGTCAATCAATAACAGATGTGCGCGCTGATCAGCGCCAAGCTTATAATCTCGCAACTGCGCAAAATCATAGGTCGTCCATACATCTGAGTTCACTAAGATAAATGGCTCGTCGCGCAGCTTGCCAGTTTGTAACGCTTGAAAAATACCGCCTGCGGTCTCTAGAGGCTCATCATCCTCTACTGACCAATGTAATTTAACACCGTATTGACTGCCATCACCCAGTGTATCCATCAGCTTATCAGCCAGCCATGACGCATTAATGGTGATATCAGTGATACCAGCTGCTTGTAGCGCTTTAATGTGCCAGACGATAAGCGGTTGCCCACCCACCTCTACCAGAGGTTTGGGCGTATCCAGTGTTAACGGACGCAGACGCGTGCCCTTACCAGCAGCCAAAATCATTGCTTGGGTAATCACTGCTCGGTCAATCTCAGACATGTGCGCTCCTTTTTTATTTTATGGGATTATACATTCAGATTAAAACTTGCTAATTTTTTAACGTAACTTATCAAATGAGCATTCGCGTCAAGTGAAGCTCGCAAGTGATTCACCCTAAATATATTGCTGTACGAACTTACTTTGATAAGCTGGCAGTATATTATCCCTAAGACTCTCATTAAACGGCGCTACTGCTTGTTGCATATGCGGTCTACCGTGCGCCTCTAACCATTCTAACTCGAACATTAAATCACGCATCACCTTAGGTATATCCGCCAAATAGCGGTCTTTGCCATCTCGCTCAGACAAGCGAATAAAAATCCCCAACACTTTTAAATGTCGCTGCACGCCCATGACATTCATATCGTTTTCGAGCTGCTCTATGCTATCTGCCGTAGTCAAGCCTGCCTGCTTTTGCAACTGCCAAAAATCATTAATCCATGCAGAGACTTGGCTCTCTGGCCATTCTACATAAGCATCTCGCAGCAATGACACCAAATCATAGGTATAAGAGCCGATGACGGCGTCTTGAAAGTCAATCGCGCCTAAGCGCGAGCGATCCGCTTGGTCTTGCATCAAATTGCGACTGTGATAATCACGATGGACGATGACTTGTGGTTGCTGCAAAATCTCTTTTATTAAGGCTTCTTTTAAAGTATTCCATAATGCTTTATCAAACTCGACACCGATATAAGGTATAAACCAATCGCTAAATAAATCCATCTCACGATCTAATAACGCGGTATCATAATCTGGCAATTGATGTTGCGACTTGGCTGTTTCAACTGGCACAGTCTGTAGCGCGACCAACGTCTGCATTGCCAACTGATAATGCTCATCTATCTGCGCAGGCGTCGCATCAACGAGCAGATGGGCGAACTCTACCGCACCAAAATCCTGTAACACCAAAAATCCTTTCGTCACGTCTTGCGCGATGAGCGTCGGCACATTGATCGCCGGTGCCATCAGCTTAGTCACATTGATAAACTGGCGCATGGCGTCTTGTTCGTCCGCTGAATCCATAACAATATAATGTGCGACTGTCGTGTCATTACTGTCTGACAGCTGGATTCTATGGTATTGGCGAGCACTTGCGTCACCGGGTAGACTATCGAGTTGGAACGTTTGACCAGCAAATACTTGCTGCAACCAGCTCTCTAATTGTTGTAGACGGCTATTGAGTTTGTTATCGATCATATTAGGCTCTAAAAGTATTTTATCAGTCATAATGGGCATCGCAGGTTAAATATAAGTCATAAACAATTAAAGTAGTGATAAGTCAGGCAAAACCTTGTTAAAATAGCAACGTCTTGAGCCAAAAAAACTGCGATAGCAGGCGTATTGGAATATCATTCGACATCTAGCGCTGAGCATAACCTCAGCAACCATTCAAAAAACAGCTTGGCTATATTATAAATTTTGGTAAATAGTGTAGCTGATTTGGTTTTTTTTGACTATGATTAGTCGTCATTATATGTAAAACAGCCAAATTCTTAAGATAGCATTATCAATCAGTGATTTTTTAGTCGTTTATTAACCGCCATACATGCTTAATAATATGGTTACTAAATTCAGTATCGCAATCCAATAGGCTCTGCAATCATAGGTGTGCCCTTGTTATATTCTCCGCTTTACCAAAGCATCCGTTTGATCTTATTTGGTGCCTTAGGCTTGTCCAGCCTAGCCGTTAGTGCTGCGCCCAGCAATGCTGATACACAGCAAACTGAGTCGCTAATCACTGACAGTAGCACCCGCTATATCTCTGATGTTACACCTGATGCCAATCGCAGTAGCGTCCAAAAAGACAGCGACTATAATGATATCCGCTATCAAAATAGCAATAATCAAAAGACTGACTTTCAGCGTAATACGTCTCAAGAGGCTGCTACTGATAACAATGCGTCAGATAGTAGTTTTGACAATACTTTTAATGAAAGCACCTTTAGTGAAAGCACCTTTAGTGAAAGCACCTTTAACGACAGCATCTCTAATGAGCGTGCTATTAATGAAAGCGCCTTAGACAACCGCCCTCTAGAAATTACCGCCATCAACGAGAGTGATGATCAAGGTTTTTTACCAGCATCAGATACGATTGCGACCACTCAAAACAATAGCAAGGCTCAGCTTACTGAAACCACTGCCCCTAAAGCTAAAGCCGCACAGAAGACTGGTAAAGTTGATGTGAGTGATGAAAGTATTCAAGATAGTCTGATGCGTTTAGCAGAATTTTATGAGCTGACACCTGATACAGACGCCTCAACGTTAAACAATAGCGATAATGCTAACCAAGATGTCATTCAAAACGAGCTAACACCTATCCCGCAAACCATTCCAAAAGTGGGTAAAAACTTACAGTTATTACCGAATGCCGTAGATAGCGCCCAACGCTGCGAAGGTCAATGGGTTTATCCAAAGAGCAACCCCAACTATCAACGCGCGGTCAATGAGGCGGGAGCAACCAATGGACAGCCTGCGCCAAACTTAAATGGTCTCCCGAATAATCAAGCGCCGCTGTTTTCAGAATCAGATTATGGTTATTATGACAATGTCGACTATGCAGAGCTGTCGGGCAATGTCATCATCAATCAAGGTACCCAGCAGATAGAAGCAGAAAAAGTCTTGTTAGATTTGAGCAATGGCATTGCCGCAGCTCAAGGTAAAGTCATGTTTACTGACCAAGCGACAGGTCAGCAAGTATCACCTAGCAACGCACTAGATAGCAATGCGCCAAACCGCTCATCGAATAACCCCCAAGCCAATTTCACTGAAAAAGCATCAAAAGGCGGGCTTATTGGGGTTGCCGATAGTTTAAATTATAATACTGAAACTGGGCAGTCGACAGCCAATGATGTGGCTTTTGCTAGTGTAGAACTGCAAGCTCATGGTTATGCCAAGCGCTTGAACAGACCAAATGACAGTCAGTATGAGCTAGATGATGTCATGTTTAGTACCTGTCCACCAACCAATCGTAAATGGCAGTTTGATGCCAAAAGCATTGATTTGGATACCGATACAGGTCGCGGCGAAGCCTATAACACTACTTTCCGTATCGCTGACGTGCCTGTGTTCTATTTGCCTTATTTCAACTTCCCGATTGATAATCGTCGCACCAGTGGTTTTTTATTGCCGAATGCCAGTATCAGTAGTGAAAGCGGTCTTGAGGTTGATATACCCTACTATTTCAATTTGGCACCCAATTATGATGCCACGCTCAATACCCATATTTATACCGATCGTAATCCTATGGTGTCAGGCGAGTTTCGCTATCTGACCGAAAGTTATGGCGAAGGTATTTTTAATGGTTCATATTTACCTAATGACAAAGAGTACAATGACGAAGACCGCTCTAGCTTCTTTTATGATCATTATTGGTCATCTAAGAGCATTCCACGCTTAAGCGGTGATGCAAAATACAGCTATGTGTCAGATTCCGACTACCTCAATGATTTTGATACGCTGGGTCTATCAGACAGCACCATAAACTTACCACGCCGTGCGCGTGTCAATTATTATAATGACTATGTTGATGGTGAATTGAAGGTAGAAACCTTTCAAACTCTAGACGCTTTTACCAGTAATGGCAAACCCTTAGAAGACAAAGATAAGCCTTACTCAAGATTGCCGCAGCTCAAGCTCGATTATCGACTGCCTTGGGCGAAGAGCTTCGATATCACTGGTGTACACGATTCTGCTTATTTCAAAAAATCCATCGACGATGGCTCTGAGAATGAAAAAAGTGGCGGGCGAATTTATAATAAACTCAGCGCCGTTTATCCAATGGAAAAATCTTGGGGTTATATCAAACCCAAACTGAGCTTACAACATCTCTATACCTCTTATGACGAGGACAGCTTAGCCGACAACCAGTTGAGTGATAAAGATGGTAGCCAGTCGGTATTTGTACCGCAAGCCAGTATCGATGCAGGTCTGAATTTCTATCAAGCAGGCTCGCCTTTTGGCGCATTCGACGACACCATGGGTGGCTATCGCTTGCTTAGCCCGCGATTGAAATACACCTACTCGCCATATGAAGACCAAAACGATATTCCGAACTTTAATACGCGTATTGCCTCTATTAACTATGAACAGCTGTTTTCTGACAGTTGGTTCTTAGGGCATGACCGCTTGCAAGATTTGCATTCGCTTACTCCTGGTATCAATTATCGTTACATCGACGCAACGGGTGTGACACGTTTTGATGGTAGCATTGCAGAGCAGTTTTATATCGATAATGGACGTGTTACGCTTGATGATCAGCAACCTGTCTTCACCTCTTCATCTTCAGGGATGGTTTGGGATACCAGCACGCAGCCTTACAACAACTTTTGGGTTGATGTTAGTGGCGCACTGACCAATGATTATGATTTAAATTATATTACGACTGAGCTGCGTTATCAGCCGTCTGACAACAGCTTGTTTAATGTTGGATTTGTCAAACGTCAACGTGATGAAAACACCGATCAGCTGCCACTCTCTGCTTTTACCGCATCGGCTGTCTTTCCAATCAATAACAGTTGGCGAATCTTGGCTCAAGGTCAATACGATTACAATCGTGATAAAGTCCTTGATTCGTTGGTCGGCGTTGATTACGAAGATTGCTGCTTTGGTTTTGCAGTTTATGGTCGTCGTTACTATAATGACTTAAATGTCAAAGACAAACCAACGCAAGCCATTATGGCAGAGATTAGATTGAATGGTTTGGGTAGTGGTAGCAGCCGCCTGACTCGCTTACTCTCTGATAAAATCTTGGGCTTTGAACCTGTCCAGACTGCTTGGAAAGATTAAGACCGTGCTTGTATAAATATTTTTACTATATATTTCATAACCCAGTTTGTAACCCTATTATGGTCAACCCTGTCTGATATTTGACTGTTAAAAGTATTAAACAGCGTTGACCAACTACCATCCGATGCGATGACATTGATGAGGAGCATCATGAGATTTTTTTCTTTACGTCAAACCAGCCGTGCTGTATTGCTAGCTATGAGTGCCAGCCTTGCGCTTACATTGAGCGCCCAAGCTGCCACCGTTAAACCTGCAAAATCACAAGCGACTCAAGCAAATGCCGTGACCGCGCAGAATAACGTCAATCGTTTGACGCCAGCCAATAGCACCGATGGCATTATTGCTTTAGTCAATGAAAATGCTATCTTAAAGAGCGATTTGATCGATGCTACTACCCAAGCACAAGCACGTGCACAAGCGGCTGGTGAACCAATAGCAAACTCAGCACAACTACAGTCTGAGGTGTTAAATGCGCTCATATTGCGTGAGTTACAACTGTCCATGGTTAAGCGCGTCGGTTTAAACCCTGATGAAGCGGCTATTAATCAACGCCTTGGTCAAATCGCGCAAGCAGAAGGGCTGACGAGCATCTCAGCTTTGCAACAGCGTTTGGACGCAGCAAAACCTGGTAGCTATGCGGCGCTACGTGCGCAATTAATCGAAGACGCAGCCATTCAAGCCTTGCAACAGCGCCAAATCGGTAACCGCGTGCGCATTAGCGAACAAGATATTGATGCATTTTTGGCCTCGCCTGAAGCCAAGCGCTTAAACCAGAGTGAGTATCAAACGATTCATGTACGAGTGCCTTACATGGATGACTACAGCCGACTCTCAGAAGCCCAACGCAATGAGGCTTTAAAGGTAGCAGAAGCTCTGCGTACTCGCCTGCTTGCACCAAACGTTGATGTCGCTGAAGCGGTCGCTGCCAGCCAAGGCAACTATCCTATTCCGCTACAAGGTGGCGATATGGGCTTTCATAAAGCCGCTTCTCTACCTACAGAGCTATCAAGTGAGATTACCAAACTTGAGGTTGGTGCGGTCAGCGCACCACTAATAACGCCTGAAGGCATCGACATCATCAAACTTGCTGACAAAAAAGCCAGCGACACTATGCTGATACCACAGTGGCGTACTCGTCACATATTGGTAAAAGTTGATGAGCTACAGACAGACGCGCTTGCTGAGCAAAAGATTAATGATTTGTATGAACAGCTACGCAGCGGCGCTGATTTTGCTGGTTTAGCATCGACCTATTCAGATGATCCCGGTTCCGCTGGCCGCGGTGGCGATCTTGATTGGGTGAGCGAAGAAGATATGATTGGTCCATTCGAAGCCATGATGAAAAATACGGCGGTTGGTGACTACTCTGCTCCTTTCAAAACCCAGTTTGGCTGGCATATATTGAAAATAGACGGCAAACGCCAACAAGATATTAGCGATCAATATCGTCGCAACATGGCACGTCAAGCGCTTTATCAGCGCTTAGCACCGCAAGCCAAAGAAGACTGGCTACAAGAGCTACGCGCAGGTGCTTACATCCAAGTACTTGGCTAACTGATATAGGCATCGATAAGTCAAATCTAATAATGCTTTGTCAAAAAGGGTATATGCTAATGCATGTACCCTTTCTTTATTGACATTTATTTATGCGCTAAAAATAATCAGAAGGTCATCTTAAATATATTGCAGCATATCCAAACACAAGAATATCGAATAAAATAAATGTAAGCATTACGCACACAAAGAAAAGCCCCGAACCTAGGGCGATTGGTTCGGGGCTATGGCGCTTCATATTGTTGTTATTATTTCTTCCATGCTGACTCATCCTAAGTCATAAACAGTATCCTATAAGACAGCGGGCTGACCTGTGTTTTATTGATACTGTCTCAACACTGCATCCATGCGTATCCTTGTGTTGATGCAGGTATTGTAGGGTAATCAGTTTAATGCGACTAGAGGCTAAAGACCTTATTTAACGTAAGCATATGCTTACAGCCTCTTTTAACATTGCATCATACGATGGCTATAGTATTGGCAGGCTATCAACCCTAACTTCTCTGCTCTTCTGCATGTTCCTTTGAGACTTTTTCACCTTCTTTTTTACCTTCTACTATTTTATTATCAGTCTCTTTTATATCTTCCGCTTCTGCAGTAGGGGCATTTTGCGCTTGATTGCTCTCCTCTTCTGGTTCGTATTGTAAAGTCGTCATAACAGGAAAGTGATCCGAACCTATCGACGGCATACGCCGAATATCTACCACCGTAAAGCAAGCACTATGGAAAATATGATCCAGCGCCCAACGTAAAAATGGATAGCTGACATGAAACGTATTGATAAAATGTCGACCAATACGCGGATCCAACAATCCCGAGATACGTTGAAAGCGTCGCGTGGTCTTTGACCATGCTACATCATTGAGGTCGCCTGCCAATATCGCCGTTTGCTTGTTTTCTTTGATGTGCTTGCCAACCATCAATAGCTCAGCATCGCGGGTAGTAGACTTATCCGCTTCCGTCGGACTCGGCGGCATGGGATGCAAGCAATACAACCAAATCACGCGACCACTTTGCAGGCGCAGTTGGGCATGAATAGAAGGTATGTCATCAATCATCAAGTACTTAACTTCAGGATCAATCAACTCAAGCTTAGAATAAAGATGCATCCCATACAGATTGTCTAGTGGCACTTTTACGGTGTAAGGATAATCAGCCTCGATTTGATGCAGCGCTTTTTCCCATTTTTCATCACTCTCTAGCGTAATTAAAATATCAGGCTGTCTTTGCTTCACCAAATCCACCAATTTTTGGGTGTCATCATTGGGCGTTAGTACGTTTGATACCATTATTTTTAGTTGATGCGCCTGCCCTTCTGGCTTGTCTTTTGCCTTTTGAACTTCTTTTTTCCATAGCTTGGTATAAGGCAATACCATCCTAAGCTGAAAGGCTAATGTAATGCTTAAGACGGTAAATAACAGCCACTGTCCCAGCTGCCACTCTGACCAAAAAATCAGCATACCAATCCAAGCGATGACACCCAACACCATGATCTGAATACGCGGAAATTCAACACCGCGCACCCACCAATTATCCAGTGGTATCCAGCCCCAAATCGTCACAAATGCGATGAATCCTGCTAGCCACTGTATGCTGTAATATAATAGTGAGAGATCCATAGTATGTATTAGCCGTCTATTAAATGATGAATATCGCCATGGTTTTAACTGAACTGACGTTAGCTGTTTACTTTAGCATTTCAGAAGGTTATCGCCTACTGATGAGCATGGATTATTCGTTAACCGCTATAAAACATTACACTTTTAATTCGCCCACCATAACGAATACTACGGACGAACTTATTTTTAGGGCTATCTACTTGTGGCGAGTGAGGCATCGCCACTATCGCCATTAGGTTAATAACTTAAAGTTATACTGAACATCATTAATAGTGTATGAAAAACCACTAAAAACGGCCAAAACGCCTTGCTTTTTATGGCTATTCACGGCATTGTTATCGGCTGACAATGCAACAATTTATGGTAAAAAGGATTGAGTTTCATGAGTAATTTAACAGTAGGCTTGGTAGGCTGGCGCGGCATGGTCGGTTCAGTATTAATACAACGTATGACTGAGGAAAAAGACTTTGACGGTATTACACCCGTGTTTTTCTCAACCAGCAACGCAGGTGGTGATGCCCCAAGCCTTGATGGTATTCATACCGGCCAATTAAAAGATGCTCATGATATTGACGCGCTAGCAGCTTGTGATGTCATCATTACCTGCCAAGGCGGCGACTATACCTCGCAAGTCCATCAACCGCTACGTGATAGTGGCTGGAATGGCTACTGGATTGATGCGGCAAGCACCTTGCGAATGGAAGATGACAGCATCATCATTCTCGATCCAGTCAATCGCGCCGTTATTGACAGCGCCCTAGCCAATGGCAAAAAAGACTTTATCGGTGGTAACTGTACCGTGTCATTGATGCTCATGGCGATTGGTGAGCTGTTTAATAAAGGCTGGGTAGAATGGGTCAGCGCCATGACTTATCAGGCCGCTAGTGGCTCTGGTGCTAACAACATGCGCGAATTAATCGCTGGCATGGGCGTGCTACACAATGCGGTCAAAGACGAGTTGGCTGATCCTGCCAGCGCCATCCTTGAGATTGATAAAAAAATCGCTCAGACTCAGCGCTCAGATGATTTTCCTAAGCGATACTTTGGTGTGCCACTAGCAGGTAGCTTGATCCCCTATATCGATGTTCAGTTAGAAAACAAACAGTCAAAAGAAGAATGGAAAGGCGGTGTCGAGACCAATAAAATCCTTGGTAATTCTGAAGCCGATAAGATTGCTATCGACGGCATGTGTGTGCGCGTTGGCGCGATGCGCTGTCATGCGCAAGGCCTTACCATCAAGCTCAAAAAAGACATTCCGCTAGAAGAAATCGAAGCAGCACTTAAAAACAGCGGCAATGAATGGCTGGACTTGGTCGAAGACGACAAAGAAGCGACTATGAATCGTTTAACGCCAGTGGCAGTGACTGGTACATTGACAGTTGCACTAGGTCGCTTGCGTAAGCTCAATATGGGCCCTGAGTATCTAGGCGCATTTACCGTTGGTGATCAATTATTATGGGGCGCAGCCGAGCCGCTACGTCGTATGCTGAATATCATCCGTGAGCAAAAAGACTAAGTTTATTTTCTTAAAAAGTCAGTACAAAAAAGACAGCAAATGCTGTCTTTTTTTATGGGCGTACCACTTCCAAAAATTTGAATAGCACGGCAAACAAATGCAAGTCCTACTTATAACAAGCTCAGCAAATGTGACAACGCTCATCTTATACTTTGAGGCTAGTATTACTTTGTCTTGTAAGCAATCATCACTTCATTACGGCGCAAAAAAGGCAGTGTCCAAGGCGGATTATAACGCGCCAGTTCAGGCTCGCCCGTTATAGTCAAATTTTGGGTTTGCATCCAAGATTGTAGCTCTTCCGTTTTAGTCGCTACTTTTTTACTGCCTGCCAACCCTGAAAACTTAATCACACCGTACGTCTGTGCTGGCACCTCGGTAATCGTGATGTTTGGATTATTAGGCTTTGGCAGTGTTTGCATCGTATATTGACTGGGCATAGTAAATTGTACACGCCACTTACCATCGTCTTGCTGCATGCTTACTGGTGCTGTCATCGCAATTTTCTGTGATTCGCTATCACTCTTTTTGTTATTAGGCTGCATTGTAACGGGCGCAGTCATGCTAATTTTACTACTGCCGCCAGTTGGCGCTGTATTATTGCCAAATATATAGTCGGCTAACACTTTAAACCCTTCGCGACTCGCTGAGTCTTGGTCACCACTTACCAACGTTTGTGCCACTAGCTGCTTATCGTAACGACGCAGCTCAAAGTCATCCATTTGCGACAACACTGTATAATTCGGCTCTTCGGTCGCCATAGCTGCTCCTGAGGTTAATAATGAACCACTTAATAATAAGTAGGTTACCTTTTTCATAGTATGTCTCCAGCAGTTAAAACATCGGTTAGCAATGGTTACTGTCTCGCCATTATGATTTCTACTTTACCAACTACTCATAAGTACTGTCTGTGTCTTTTGGTTATGACAAAATACTATTAACCAAAAGACACATTTATCAGATATATCAATACCTCATAAACATCCATGTCCAAAAAAACTGCTAACAATGCTATAATTATCACCATTTTCATAGCGTAAATAGCGATAATCATATGCAATTTGTCTTACATAAAACGGCCAGCGGTGACACGCGTGCGCGCCGTGGTACGGTTCATCTCAATCATGGCGACGTACAAACGCCAGCGTTTATGCCTGTTGGCACTTATGGTACAGTCAAGGGCATGCTGCCACGTGATATTGAAGCCATTGGTGCGGATATTATTTTGGGCAATACCTTTCATCTATGGTTACGTCCAGGTACCGAGGTGATTGATAAGTTTGGCGGCTTACATAAGTTCATGCACTGGGATAAGCCTATCCTGACCGATTCAGGTGGCTTCCAAGTATTCAGTCTGGGTGCCATGCGTAAAATCACCGAAGAAGGGGTCGACTTTAAGTCTCCTATCGATGGTGCGAAAGTTTTTCTGTCTCCAGAAAAATCGATGCAGATTCAGTACAGCTTGAACTCAGACATCGTCATGCAATTTGATGAGTGTACGCCCTATCCTGCAACTCATGACGAAGCAAAAAAATCGTTAGAGTTGTCCTTACGTTGGGGACAGCGCTGTGTTGATGAGCACAACAGACTGGGCAGCACCAACGCATTATTTGGCATTATTCAAGGCAGTATGTATCCTGATTTGCGTCAGCAATCACTTGAAGGCCTGCTCGATATCGGCTTTGATGGTTATGCCATTGGTGGTCTGTCAGTTGGTGAACCAAAAGATGAAATGATAGATGTCCTAGATTACCTCCCTGATGATATGCCAGCAGATAAGCCACGCTATCTGATGGGCGTTGGTAAGCCTGAGGATTTAGTTGAAGGCGTACGTCGCGGTGTCGATATGTTCGACTGTGTGATGCCGACGCGTAACGCGCGTAATGGTCACTACTTCGTCACAGGCGATGCAGACAATGCTGGTGTGGTACGTATCCGTAACAGCCAATATCGCAATGACGAAGGTCCACTAGATCCTGAGTGCGACTGCTATACTTGCCAAAATTTTAGCCGTGCTTATCTCTACCATCTTAATAAGTGTAAAGAGATGCTGGGTGCTCAATTAGCGACTATCCATAACTTGCGCTATTATCAGCGTTTGATGCAAGGTATTCGTGATGCCATTGAACAAGACAAATTTGATGAGTTTGTCAGCGAATTTTATAACAAACGTGGACAAACAGTACCTGAGTTAAATCTACGCTAATCATACTTTTGCCATTGTCATAGCTATAAAAAGGGCTTAAGAATTATCTTAAGCCCTTTTTAGTGTGTTGCTTTTATTATTTCTAGTTAATCAGTACTAGCCCATTAACGAGGTTACAAATACCACGATCACGGCAATCGGTGCTACAAACTTAGCAACGATTTGCCATAATTGCCATGCACTATTAGACAGACCAAGCTCTTGTTGAATACTGCGTTGATCCATTTGCCAACCAACGAAAATAATTGCAGCAAGACCAGTTAGCGGGAGAAGGAATTTACTGGTAATTTTATCCAATGCATCAAAGATACCGTTCCCCATGATAGTGAAGTCAGACCATAGGTTAAATGATAGTAATGCCGCAACGCCTAATAGCCAAATCACTGTACTGGCAACGATGGTTGATACCGTACGACTCATCGGTGTACGTTCTTCTAAAAACTCAACGGTTGGCTCAAGCAATGAGATTGATGAGGTAATAGCAGCAAAAGTAATAAGTAAGAAGAACAACGTACCAATGATCGTCCCTGCGCCCATGCTACCAAAAGCGATCGGTAGGCTGACAAAGATAAGACCAGGACCTGAAGCAGGGTCTAAACCATTGCTAAAGATGATTGGGAAGATTGCTAGACCAGCAGCCAAAGCAATAACCGTATCTAAAATCACAACAGTACGGGCGGTTTTTAGTAAGTTCACTTCACGACCCAAATATGAGCCATAAGCAATCATAATACCCATACCAATAGATAGAGTGAAGAAGGCATGACCCAATGCTGCAAGCATCACATCGCCAGTCAACTTGCTAAGATCTGGTGTGAATAAATAAGCCACTGCTTCACCAAAACCACCGTTTATCACGTTATAACCAACGATGACGAACAAAATCACGCCTAGTAGTGGCATTAAGACTTTAGCCGTAGTTTCGATACCTTTGGTCACACCAATACCAACAATCAAAGCAGTAATAGCCATAAACACGGTATGCCAAATCGTCAATGTACCTGCTGAAGCCAACATAGCATCAAAGGTCGCAGCAATAGAATCACTGTCTTGACCAATAAAACTGCCTGTACCTGCTTTAGTAATATAGTTGAGTGCCCAACCACCAATCACACTATAAAACGATAGAATTAAGAAACCACCTAAAATACCTGACGCGCCAATGATGCCCCAACTGCGCGACTTACCTTCACTTGCTGCAACATCCGCAAAAGTGTTGACTGGGTTCTTTTGTCCACGGCGACCAATCAGCCATTCAGCGACTAGAATCGGAAAACCTACCAGCGCGATACAGAATAAATAAGCGATAACGAAAGCTGAACCACCGCTTTCACCGACCATATAAGGAAACTTCCATATGTTTCCCAAACCAACTGCTGAACCAACCGCTGCCAATACGAAGCCAAAACTTGAGCTCCACTGTGCATGTTCTTGTTTATTAATAGCCATTTTTTCCGTCCTCGTGCTTCAATTAACATCACTGATAATCTTCCTTGATTATCATAAATAGCCATGAGAAATATCAGGCTATTCAATAAACACCTCAATGTGAGGCGTCCAGCAACATTAAGAAAGAATTGTTTACAATATCGTAAAGGCTCAGTTTCTGCTAAGCCACCAAAAAAGTCAAGCGCTCATAAACATAAAAAGCCATAACAATTGGTTATGGCTTCTGGTAATTTTATCTATAACTGACAAGAGTTTGGCTGATTAATGAATGCATACTATATATGATTTTCAGTAAAAGCCAATCGCCGTTCTAGCGCACCACACCACGACGACTTTTTTGTAGTGAATCAATGAGCAACTGGATTTTCGGCTCTTTTGGTAGCAGCTCATTATTCAAAACCTCAAGCGCTTGCACGGTCGTAAGACCCGATCTAAAAATCATACGGTAAGCTTGACGCAATACCTCAATTGTCTCTTTTGACCATCCTTTACGACGCATGCCTTCCACATTGAGACCATGAGTCGTTGCTGGATTACCAGATACCATGGTAAAGGCGGCTACATCTTTTAGAATCAGACTTGCGCCCCCAATCAAGCTATAGTCATCAACCGTACAAAACTGATGAATACCTGAATTACCGCCAATGATCGTGTGATTACCAATAGTCACATGCCCTGCAACGCCAACATTGTTGGCCAATACATTATGATCGCCAATCACACAATCATGAGCCACATGAGTGTTCACCATCAGTAGATTATGGCTGCCTATTTTAGTTAGCTCACTATCTTGTGCGGTACCGCGGTGTAAACTACAGGCTTCTCGAATGGTATTATAATCGCCAATCTCAAGCCAAGTACGCTCACCAGCATACTTCAAATCCTGAGGATCTTCGCCAATGCTCGCAAATTGATAAAACTCATTGTGTTGACCAATACGAGTCAATTTGGTAACAACTACATGGCGATGCAGAACCGTGTGAGCACCAATAGTGACCTCATCACCGACGATACAATACGGACCAATGATAGCAGTCTCATCAATTTGGGCGGACGGTGAGATGAGTGCTGTTGGATGGATCTGACTCATAATGTGGGCCTTTGTATGATCTGATGCGAGTAAATGGTAAAACAAATACAGCCAATTTAGTTTTATGAGAAAACCTAAGCATGGCTCTGCTGTTAAATGCGAGTGTCAATTATAATGCTTGTAACCCGCTTTGACCTAATTTTTTAGATGCTTTGTTTAAAGAATTAGGTCGGCTACGAGGCACAATGGCTATTGGTAAACGTTATTGTTCTTGGCGAGCAATCATTATTTGCGCACTGGCAGCTAACTCATCGTCAACATGTACAGTACAGTCAAATTTATAAATACCGCGCTTCTGCATCACTGTTTTAGCACGAATAGTCAGCTGATCACCAGGAATCACTCGACGCTTAAAACGGACTTTATCAACACCTGCAAATAGATATAAATAACCATCTTCTGCGGTTAGACCAGCACTGATAAATCCGAGCACGCCTGAGACCTGAGCCATGCACTCAACCATAAGTACCCCTGGCATAATCGGCTCATCAGGAAAATGACCATTGAAAAACTCTTCATTGATAGTCACATTCTTAATACCTGTAATGCACTCACCAGGTGTGCAATCAATAATCTTATCTACTAAAAGAAAAGGATAACGGTGTGGCAAATAATGCTTTAACGTATGATAAGTTAATGGCAGCGTAAGACCTTGCTCAGCTAAGCTTTTCATTTCTTTATCATTTAAAATATCGATATCGGTGCTGCTCATAATGGTGCTTCCTTGCTATGTTTTAAATCGCTATGACTTTACTGTGTTTGTATATATGCATTGATATTTGCGCTAATCACGCCCAAGCTGACGGAAGCGTACAGCTGCCCGTCGCCAGTTAGCTGTCGGCATAGCAGCCGTTCCAGAGGAGTATGAACCAGCGGTTTTGATAGATTTGGTTACCATGGTCATCCCAGATAAAGTGACATCATCTGTAATCTCGATATGACCTGTGATACCGACGGCACCGCCAATAATACAGCGCTTGCCGATACTAGTGCTGCCTGCGATACCCGTTTGAGCCGCGATGGCTGTGCCATCACCGATACGCACGTTATGAGCAACTTGTACCAAATTATCAATAATAACGTGATTGCCAATGACTGTATCATCAATGGCACCTCGGTCAATGCAAGTTTGACTACCAATTCGTACATGGTTGCCAATTACGACCCGTCCTAACTGAGCAATACGCTCCCAGCCAGTGGTACTAGGATCTTTGGTTGGTGCAAAACCAAAACCTTCTGCACCCACACTGACACCCGCGTGTAACCTCACATGATCACCAATGACACAATCATGCCCAATCACCACTTGTGATTTAATAACACCATCAGTACCAATAGTCGTATTTTCTTCGATCACCACATGCGACGCAAGTGAGCTACGCGCACCAATTTGCACATAATCGGCAATCACACAAAAAGGTCCGATATTCACCTGCTCACCAATGACCGCACTATCAGCAATCACAGCGCTAGGATGAATACCACCAGACAGTGACTCACGAGCAAACAACTGGCTAGCACCAGCATAAGCTAAGTATGGGCTTGCGACGACTAACGCTATCGCTGTGGCGGGCACTTGGTCGCGATATTCTGCAGTAACCAATACAGCCCCTGCCTCGCTGATAGCCAGACTAGAAATATAATGAGGATCGGCCAAAAAGCTTAACTGATTATGACCAGCCGTGGTCAAACTACCAATACTGCTGAATTTTTGACGTAGCTGTTCAGCGCTGATTTCAGCCTTATTGGTGATGGGCTGACGCTGCTCAATCCGAGTGATAAGTTGCTCAATCGTTATCATAGTGACTATTAATATAAATATTATTATGAATAAGACAATCGCCAAGCTGAACAATCACCTTGGCGATCTACTAATATCTAACAGATGCTGCGTTCATTTAAGTAACTGCTATGGTTAACGACATGAACGCAAACAATCATGCTACGTTAGAACGTATTACCAATCTGGAACTGAACTTTTTCAGTTTCATCGCCTTCTTTATCACCAATAGGTACAGCATAACTTAATGAAATTGGACCAATTGGCGTATACCAGGTTATACCTGCACCCGCACTAAAGCGCATACTATTGTCTTGCGTCAACAGTGGTACGCCCGTATCAGTACCGTCATTAGGATTGATAAAAGTGCGATCTTCCTTATCAGTCGTATCAAATACTTGACCACCTTCAGCGAACAATACCGGACGCACTTGATCTGCCCAATCGCCCTTAAACGGCATTGGCAAAATTAGCTCACTACCGAAGCTGACTAGCGCATTACCACCGATGTCTTCGTCTTTGTAACGCACATCATCATTTATGGCATCATAATACGTTTGTGATTTTGGCCCAAGGGTTGAGGCTTCATAACCACGTACAGAGCCATAACCCCCAGCATAAAAGTTTTCATAAAATGGCAAATCATTACCATAGCCAAGCTTAGTATAACCGCGTGCTACCCAGTCTTTGTAGAAGGGATAATAGATGTTGCCGCTATAAACAAGTTTTTGATAGTTGGTATCACCCAAGCCAATGGTGGCATCGACCGTATGGCTCATACCTTTGGTCGGGAACACTGGACGATCTAAGGTGCTATAGTCCCAGCCAAATAGTAGGTTATAAGTATTGTAGTCATTTTTGAAGCCTGTGCGTCCAGAAGCCTCATTTTCATCATTGACAAAGTTCTCAAACGTGCCGCCATCATCAATAATTTGCTGAACGTTTGATACACCTAAGAAGCGACCACCACGTACTGAAGTGTTATCAACGTTCAAACCGGCACTAACGCGTTTGGTTTCATCAACAGGATAGCTATAGTTCAGCGTAGCACCATAAGAATCGGTGACATAGTTACTGACGTTTCTATCATCGTATTTCGTTTCACGATAATAGGCACTAAGACCTTGTGAGACGCCGTTTTCGGTAAAGTACGGATCGGTATAACCCAAGCTATAAGAATCACGGGTTTCTGAGCGTGATAGTGCCGCTTTCACACGGTTACCTGTACCCATAAAGTTGTTTTGTGTTAGATCTAACTGGAAAGTCACACCGCCGCTTTGTGAGTAACCCGCGGCAATCGTTGAGCTACCAGAAGGCTGCTCTTCAACCGTATAATTGATATCTACTTGGTCTGGTTGGTTCGGTACTGGTTTTACATCAACGTTGACTGCTTTAAAGAAGCCAGTACGCATTAGACGTGTCCGTGACAACTGGATTTTGTCACTAGTTGCCAATGCGCCTTCTAATTGACGCATTTCACGGCGCAGTACTTCGTCTTGAGTTTTGATGTTACCAGTAAAATTAATACGACGAACGTAAATGGGACGTGCAGGGTCGATGAAATAATCGATATCCACTACTTTGGTCTCGTCATTGATACGTGGTACTGGTCTCACCTGCGCCAAATAATAGCCTTCATTACCGTAACGACTCTTAAGTGCCGCAGTGGTTTCATCGAGCTTGGCTTGCGAGTATTTTTCATTGGGTGCAAAAGTCACCAACTCTGTTAGTTCATTGTTCTCAAAAGTCGGCTTACCTAAGAAATTCACTTCGCCAAACTGATATTGTTCGCCTTCGCTTAGACTCACTTCGATAAACACGCTGCTCTTATCTTCACTGATATTGAGCACCGCATTATCTACTGCAAAACGCACATAACCATCATTTTGATAAAGCGCTTTTAGATTCTCTAAACTGGCAGCCAACTTTTCTTTGGCATAACGATCAGACTTTGACAGCAGACGTGTCCACGAAGACTCTTTTACCGCAAAAACGTCTTTGATTTCTTCATCACTAAAATGTTTATTGCCAATGATATTAATATCGACCACTTTGGCAGGTTTGCCTTCGACAAAACGCACGTCGAGCTTGACGCGATTGCCATCAAGTAACGTTTGATCAACCTCAATATTGCTGTTGTAATAGCCTTGGCTGATATATTGCTGCTGTAGCTCATTGGCGACGCCTTGTAGCGTGGCTTGTTTCAGCACATTACCGGCAGACAGACCAGCATTGTCTAGACCTTGCTCTAGCCCTTCTTTTGGAATGAGCTTATTGCCCTCAAAATTGACTTCAGCAATCGTTGGGCGCTCAACGACATCAAACCGTAGCTGTCCACCTTCGATACGGCTTTGAATATCAGCAAAATTTTCGGTCGCATAAAGCGCCTTAATACTGGCTGCTAAACTACTGTCATTTACCGTATCCCCTACCGAAATAGGTAGAACCGGATAGAGGCTATCGGGGGTTAAACGTTGCAAACCATTGAAACCGATGTCAGTGACTACAAATTCTGCAGCCTGTACTGGCATACTCATCATCGCTACAACTAACGGCAACCCTGCCGCGCTCATAAATAAAGGCGTACGCATAAACACTATCCGTCAATAAAAAACTTGCTTAAGTTAAGTTAAAAAGCCCATATTGTCTAGCGCATTTCGCATGAAATTTAAGCGCATACGCAGCAGACTCAGAACACTTTATATAAAATGCATCACAAAATAAACTAAAAATTACGATTAGTACAGAGGCCATGATACAAAGCATGCTACCTATCATGGTCATAATCATCCCATAATAGGCGTAAAACCATTAGTATCTCGTGCCTTATCGATCATATTAGCGATTCGCTGGTCAAAACAGCCGACTGATATCATTACCAATTGCTAACACCATGAAACCTGCCAGCAAGAGTAAGCCGATATTTAGTCCAATCATTTGCACCCCTTCCGAGAGTGGCTTACCGCGAATCAATTCAATAAGATAATACACAATATGACCGCCATCCAACACAGGAATGGGCAAAAGATTGAGTACAGCAAGGCTCAAACTAATCAAAGCCGCCGTCGATAACACCATCTGCCAACTGATATCAAAACTCTGTTTGGCCACTTTAGCGATGGTAATCGGACCTGACAAATTATCCAAACCAATCATGCCTGATAGCATTTTCCCCATTGAGCTGACGGTCATCACTGCAAGCTGTTCAGTTTTCTCAAATGATTTCACCAATGACTCACCAGGGCCATAGACTACAGTGGTCTTGTAAGCGTCAGGAATAATAATTTCGGACTGTGCCACCATAGCACCAATTTGCCCATAATCGTTACCCAAATTGTCTTTTTTACCTTGCGGCATAATCTGAAGCTGTACGGTTTTACCATCACGCAATACTGTGAAGTTAAGCAAAGTTTCAGGACTGTCGCGGATGATACGAGTAGCACTGAGCCAATCTTTAATTGGTTGATCATTGATAGCAATAATACGATCGCCTACTTTTAGTCCTTGGCGACTGGCGGCACCATCAGCGGTCAAGTCACCTACTATCGGTGCAATATCTGGTTGCCATGGCAGCATGCCAAAGCTGGTCAACGCATCTTTACCTTGCGCGCTGCCTTGCATAAACTGAGTTACGGGCGCTTGATAAGTTTTGATCGCATTATCAGCTTGTGCCTCTGATTGCAGAGTAATACTGACGTTGTCCGTCTCACCCATCCGTCCGGCAAGCCGATAGTTGATGCCTTCCCACGTTTGTACCTCATGCCCATCAATCGCAACGATTTTGTCGCCAACTGGCAACTGTGCCATAGCAGCAGGCGTATCAGGTAATACCTGCCCAATCTTCGTCGCTAACTGCTCTGATGGTGTCATAAATAACACCCAAAACAGCGCAATAGCAATGATAAAGTTCATGATAGGACCAGCGGCAACAATCGCAATCTTTTTTAGTGGATGCTGACGATTAAACGCCAAATGTTGCTCAGCTTTTGCTACCTCGCCTTCGCGCTCATCGAGCATTTTGACATAACCACCAAGTGGCAAAGCGGAAATACGATAATCAATACCGCTTTTTTTGCTCGTCCAGCCAAAGAGTTTGGGACCAAACCCGATAGAATAGGTCAAGACTTTAACGCCGCAAAGACGAGCGACGATATAGTGTCCCCACTCATGTAAGGCAATAAGCGGACCTAAGACAAATATTGCCGCAAGGAGCGTTAATAAAAACGTCATGATCTTTTCTCAGTATGGTTTCTCAGCATTCTTTCTTAGCATCTTTTATTAACATCGTTTTTTAACGACGCAGTTATTGATACAGTTACACCAACTTTGCCACAAGTTTTTCTGTAAGGTGACGTGCTATTTTATCAATTGCTAGTATATCTTCTATGTCAGCCGTTTCATTTAACGGTGGCAGCTGTATATCATTCAAAGCCTGCTCATTGATATCAGCAATGTCGGTCAGGCGAATTTTTCCAGCCAAAAACGCAGCCACAGCAATTTCATTCGCTGCATTTAAGACAATCGTCGCTTGTGTGCCCGCTTGCATCGCCTGTCTTGCCAAACGCAAACAGGCAAATTTTTGCAAGTCAGGCTCAATAAACTCTAAACCATTGAGCGCAAATAAGTCTAACGGCTGCGAGCCGCTCTCAATACGATCAGGGTAACTGAGCGCATGGGCAATGGGCGTTTTCATATCGGGACTGCCGAGCTGCGCCAAAAAGCTACCATCGCTATATTCTACCATTGAGTGAATGATACTTTGTGGATGAATCACCACATTTATTTTATCTTCAGACAAATCAAACAAATGGCAGGCTTCGATCAACTCAAGCCCTTTATTCATCATCGTAGCTGAGTCGACAGATATCTTTTGACCCATTGACCAATTTGGATGTTTGACCGCTTCGGCGACGCTCGCTTGTTGCATCTGCGCAAACGATTTTTGCAAAAACGGTCCACCAGAGGCCGTTAACCATAACTTGCGCACGCCGTGATTTAGCTGATGGATTTGGGTATTGTCCTGCTGAATAGCCAGTGGTAAACACTGAAAAATAGCGTTGTGCTCAGAGTCAAGCGGCAGCAAAGTAGCGTTATGCATTTTGACCGCATTAATCATCACTTGCCCTGCCATCACCAGCGCTTCTTTATTCGCCAGTAAAATACGCTTACCTGCACGAGCAGCAGCTAAAGTAGAAGGCAGACCAGCTGCGCCTACGATCGCAGCGACAACGGTATCCGTCTGCGAATCAGTGGCAATGTCGACCAGCCCTGCTTCGCCGCCTACCACATCGATGTCAAGACCTGCCGCACGGAGTCGCTGGGCAAAATCATCGACTGCGGCGGTCGGTACGCTAACGCGCTTTGGCAAAAACTGCTGGCAAAGTGCGAACAGCTTGTCTAAACGGTGATAGCCTGACAGAGCGTAGACCGTGTAAAGCTGTGGTTGCGCCGCTAATATTGCTAACGTGCTATCGCCAATCGAACCTGTCGCGCCTAGTACGGCGATGCGTTGCGTCATAACCATCGGTGCCTGTAAATAATACTCTAAAAAATTAAATAAGAAATCGACAAAACGTCTGATAAATAAGAGATAGACGATATCCAGTGTATTGACTAGTCACTCATCTCAACTACTATGATTAGGGCGTATCATCGTCTATGAATTATTTTTTCAGTCCTAAACCACTATCAAACCTAACTGCTGTATCGCCCAAAAACCAAGCGCAAATATCGGTGTGGCAGATAGCAGTGAGTCGATACGGTCAAGCACGCCGCCATGCCCCGGTAAAATCGTTCCTGAATCTTTGACATCAGCGCGGCGCTTAAGCATCGACTCAAATAAATCGCCAAGTACCGAGGCTAAAATTGTTATTGCCGACAATGACACAAAGGCAATGAGCGCAGCGCCCGTCAATTGCAACTTAAATACACTGATGGCAATGACCACGAGCAGACCGGTAACCAAACCACCAGCCAGCCCTTCCATACTTTTATTGGGTGAGACGTTCGGTGCCATCTTTCGGCGACCAAGCTTACGCCCCACAAAATAAGCGCCACTATCTGCACACCAGACTAAGAGGAACACATAGAGTAACCACCATGCTGACAGTTGCCATAAATAAAACATCGCCGTAATCGATGCGGTCAATATCACCGCACCCATCAATGCCAGTTTTTTGCCATACCAATTGGTATGAGTCGGGAACACTCGCACCCAAGACAGCGCCATTAGCCATATAGCCAATGAAGCCACCCACCAAAACAGCCATGTCACTTTAAACATGAGTGATACTAGGGTCAACACCAAAACCAATAGCACAAACAGCGCAGGATGACGCCACTTGGGCATCAGCTTAGTCCATTCGTGAGCGGCGATAATAACGCCAATCGCTAACAGCGGTGCAAATAAAATAGGGGTTTGGCTCGCAAACATTGCAATACCAACGATAATAACGAGAACAACTGCCGTCTTAATTCGTTGCCACATACTTATTGAGCCTTATAATAATGAAAAACGCATGGTCAAAACGTGCATTATAGCAGCTAATCTACAATAGCCCACTAATAGCAGTTGACGCTTATTGACGCGGTTTATTATTTCACAAACAAGCAATATTAACTACTTATACGATAGCGGCTTTGTAAGAGCTTTTTCCTTTACAAAATAACAGGCAAATGCTTAACACCATTAACGACTTGCTTGCTCTATCACTATCTGCTCACTGGTTTTGCCAAAACGGCGCTGCCGCTGAGCGAACTCTTTTACCATTGCTGACAGCTCATCGGCTGCAAAATTCGGCCATAATGTCTGGGTAAAGAATAGCTCAGCATAGGCTGACTGCCACAATAAAAAGTTAGAAATTCGGTATTCACCGCCTGTGCGTATCAGCATATCTACTGCTGGTGCATCAGCTAATTGCACATAGTTACCGAGCAATTCTTTGTTAATATCATCAGCACGTAACTGACCAGCCTCTACTTGCTGCGCCAGCTGTTTTGCCGCATGGGCAATATCCCATTGCCCACCATAACTGATAGCGATGACTAGAGTCATGGCTTTAAAGTCTGCTGTTTTTGCTTCAGCGTCCGCCATTAGTGCTTGCAAATCATCACTCAGCTGACTGCGGTCACCAATAAAACGCAGACGAATACGATACTCATTCATGCGTGGTATTTGCTCATGAATGGTCGAGGCTAACAGTTGCATGAGTAGTGCCACCTCACTGGGCGGGCGTTGCCAATTCTCACTAGAAAATGCAAATACCGTTAATACTTCGATACCCGTATTAACGCAATACTCGACGATAGGATCGAGTGCATCTTTGCCAGCCACATGCCCTTGGCCTTTGCCCAAATCATTGGCTTTACCATAACGATTATTGCCATCCATGATGATAGCGATATGGCGTGGAAGAAGATCAGGAGCCAAAACGGCTGAAGTGGACATAGGCGAAAGTGCTTATTGTTAAGGTAAAATAATAATAATAACGGCTGCGATAACGATTAGAAAGCGGCATAACCATAATTCGCAAACTTATCATAAACCCATCTATGGGCGTGATTTAGTTTGCAAGATAGCGCTTATAAAATACAGTTTACAAATCTGAGCAAGCCTATTGCCGTATCCGATTGATATAACATTGGCGCTATTATCGGTACAGTCTACACAATAATAAGCAGCCAATAGTACTGACAGATTGGCTGCTTATTATAAGGATATGATGTAACGGATTTTTTGTCTTACATGATCAAAAAACCAGTGCTTTACACGTCCATCAAGTCAGTTTCTTTTTTGCTCAAACGTTTATCGATAGTTTCGATATACTTGTCAGTGATTTTTTGGATATCGTCACTGGCACGGCGCTCGTCGTCTTCTGAGATCTCTTTTTCTTTGGCCAATTCTTTGATGTCATTCATCATGTCACGGCGAATATTACGGATAGAAACACGGCTACTTTCTGCTTCTCCACGCGCAAGCTTTTGCATGTCGCGGCGTGTCTCTTCTGTCAATGCAGGCATTGGCACACGAATCACATCGGCGGTCACTGGGTTGAGACCCAAATCTGCTTCGCGAATGGCCTTGTCGATTGCTTGTACCATGGTACGGTCAAACGGCTGAACCATGAGCGTACGTGAGTCTTCAACGTTGACACTCGCTACTTGATTCAAAGGTGTAGGCGACCCGTAGTAGCTAACCATCACGCCTGACAACATACCCGGATGTGCGCGCCCTGTACGGACTTTGCTAAAAGTGCTCTCAAGCGCTTCCAAGGTTTTTTGCATGCGCGCTTCGCCGTCTTGCTTAATCTCTTTGATCATTAGATATCCTTATTTATCGCTGTCGATAAATCATTCATTTGTTAGTAAATATACGGGTGTTCACTACTAATTATTAGCGCTGGTAGTTATTAACGACTGGTCTAATTTTAATAACTGGTATTCTCGTATTAATATTTAGAGCGTTCAGAGCGTTTAGAGTATTCAGGCAAATCAGTGATAAACGCGTGTGCCTTCATTTTCGCCCATAATGACATTTAATAACGCATTAGGCTTGGTCATATCAAACACTTGTAGCGGCACGTTGTGCTCACGGCACAAGGCAATGGCAGTTAAATCCATCACGCCAAGCTTTTGCTCTAATACTTCATCAAAAGTTAAACCATCATATTTAACTGCATCGTCATGTAAGCTTGGGTCTTTGTCATAAACGCCATCTACTTTGGTGGCTTTTAGAATTAAGCCCGCTTCAATTTCAATACCACGTAAGCAAGCAGCAGTATCAGTGGTAAAGAAAGGGTTGCCCGTACCAGCAACAAAGATACATACTTCGCCATTTTTGAGATAGCGAATGGCATTACGGCTGCTATAGCTTTCGGTCACTTCACCGATTGGCAAGGCTGACATCAGGCGGGTTTTAATATTGCGGCGCTCAAGCGCATCACGCATCGCCAGACCGTTCATAACGGTTGCTAACATACCCATTTGATCACCAGTCACACGGCCGACTAAGCCTTCTTGTTGCAACTGCGCGCCGCGATATAAGTTACCGCCGCCGACCACGATACCGACTTGAACACCAAGACCACGCAAATGGGCGATAGACAAGCTCATCTTATCGAGCACTTCGCTATCAATTCCCATCTCTTTGCCACCAGCTAAGGCTTCACCAGAGAGTTTCAGCAAGATACGAGAGTAACGCGGGTTTTTGTCAGACATGAGGTCACCTTGTTAGCATTAAATTATAATTAAAATGAGCGGTAAAACACAAATAGAGTTTGCCTTCGAATTTACTCGAAGTGTCATCACCGAGGTACTATATAGGAAGCACCGCAACTGATGACAAACGTGTAAAAAGGCTAAATTGCGCTAATTGTAGCAAAAACTGCCCGCGATTGGGCAATTTTCACTCGTATATTGTAGTGACTAATCAGCTACAGTGACTGCTTAGCCTTTATAATTGGCAAACAAATCATATTCGCTAGCGTCGTCAATCGTAACCGTTAGGAATTGTCCGACTTTAACTTGAGCGGTAATCTCATCAACGTAGACGTGACCATCAATCTCTGGTGCGTCAGCATAGCTACGACAAATAGCAATGCCCTCTTCACTATCAATTTCGTCGACCAATACCATCAAGGTTTTGCCGACTTTCTCTTGTAGCTTTTGCGCTGAGATGTCTTGTTGCAGCGTCATCAAACGCTCATAGCGCTCTTGCTTAATCTCTTCTGGCACATGATTTGGCAGGTCATTAGCCACTGCGCCTTCGACTTCTGAATAGGTAAATGCGCCAACACGATCAAGGCGAGCTTCTACTAACCAATCAAGCAAGCATTGGAAATCTTCTTCTGTCTCGCCAGGGAAGCCAACAACGAAGGTTGAGCGAATGACGATATCAGGGCAAATCTCACGCCATGCATGGATACGCGCCAAGGTGTTTTCGCTATGCGCTGGGCGTTTCATCGCTTTTAGGATGCGATGGCTGGCATGTTGAAACGGAATATCGAGATAAGGCAGTAGCTTTTTCTCGCCCATTAGCTCAACGACTTTATCGACATGCGGATATGGATAGACATAATGCAAGCGCACCCAAATGCCTAAGTCATTTAAGGCTTGGCACAAGTCATAAAACTTCGACTTCAGCGGCATGCCATTCCAAAAACTGGTCTTATATTTCAAATCCAGTCCATAAGCAGAGGTATCTTGCGAAATAATAAGCAATTCTTTCACGCCAGCATTTTTCAGTGCCAGCGCTTCATTCATCACACTGTCAATCGGACGTGAAACCAAGTCTCCACGTAAGCTTGGAATGATGCAGAAAGTACAACGATGGTTGCAACCTTCTGATATTTTTAGATAAGCATAATGGCTTGGCGTCAATTTGATACCCGCTTCATTAATCAAATCTATCTTTGGATCATAACCAGCGTCCTGACTGCGGTCAGGCTTGGGCACATGCAGCGAAACGGCTCTAATGACTTCATCATAAGCATGAGCGCCAGTTACTGCCAATACAGCGGGATGCATTTCACGGATTTTATCTGCTTCTTTACCCAAGCAACCTGTGACGATGACTTTACCGTTTTTGCTAATCGCTTCGCCGATGGCATCAAGCGACTCTTGTACTGCTGACTCAATAAAACCGCAAGTATTCACGACAACTAGATCTGCACCTTCGTAATCACTCGCCACTTGATAACCATCACGGCTAAGCTCAGTGATAATGCGCTCACTATCAACCAAGGCTTTTGGGCAACCTAGTGACACAAATCCAATCTTTGGCGCTGCATTCACTGGTGCATTAATAGTCGCTGCTGTCGCTTTAGCTGACGCCGCTGAAACCACATCGCTGCTTTGCTCAATGCTACGGTTTTGATTGTGATTGGCTTTATGATGGTAAGGTTGGTTAGTGTTTGCTTGACTAACATCTACCTGATTGTCTTGTGCTATATTTGGTTTGGCAGGATTAAAAACGGTGGCAGTGTCTTTTAACATAGAATCTGTTGGCGTAGAAGTTGACGGTGAGGTAGTAACAGTCGTATTAACCGACTCGGTAGAAGTGTTGGGCATGGCTGACCTTGCTAGAGATAAATTGGCTGTGCGCATTGTACGTTTTTTTTGCAAAAATCGCCAGTTTTGCCGCTCTATAGTGTTGATTTATGGTTAAATATTATATCGCGTCTTCTCTTATTCTAGGCAATAGCCATGACAACCGTAAAACCGACACCTGACTTAGCATTTATGTCACAGCATTTGTTCACCGCTATTTTATGGATCAATGATGATTTATCAATCACTTGGCTAAATGCCCAAGCCGAACAACTACTCGCTATTAGTAGTGGACGCTTACTGGGCCAGTCTATATTGACCCTGCTTGCATCCGAAACATCCAAAGCATTGAAATCAGCCGACAGCAATTATGACATTGACAACCATGTAACTGTCGATAAAAGTAGTGGTGAAGATACTCATGAACAAACTTGTTCTTTGAAAGAACGATTTCAGCAAGCAAAGCAGTATCAACAACCCTTTATCGATCATGATCACCTTATCAGCACACCGCTAAATGGTAATTTATCATTCTCAGTTGATTATAGCGTGACCCCTGTCATTTATGAGCAGCAACCTTATTTTATTATTGAGATGTGGGGTAAGGATCGCCAAAGTCGCATATCAGAGGAACAACGCCAGCAGCAACAATATAATGTTGCCCGTCATATGCTGCGCTCGGTCGCTCATGAAATCAAAAATCCGCTTGCTGGTATTCGCGGGGCGGCTCAATTATTACAGCGGCAATTCATCAAATTCAGTGACGCCTCGCCTTTTAATAGTGCCTCTCCTGCTATTCTTGGCACAAACCCTATGGTAAACCCGAATAGCCATCTGCAAAAAACGGCTGAAAAACTGCGCACTTATACTGATATCATCATCTCAGAAACGGACCGTCTAACCCATCTTATTGGGAAATTCCTTGGCTCCAATCAATTACCAAATTGGCAAACGCTAAATATCCATGAGCCACTGGAGCATGTTTTATCTTTGGTCGTCAATCAATATCCGCAAGTGACGCTACAGCGCGATTATGACTTGTCATTGCCTGAGTTATGCGCTGATAAAGATCAGCTGATACAAGTGTTTTTAAATCTGATTAATAATGCCTGTGAATCGATGACTGAGTTTGAGCAAACGCTGCAGCAAAGAGAGTTGTCCGAGCCTACTAAGGTGCAACAACCTGTCACTTCACAAACGAGTAATAAGGACAGCACCAGTTATAAGCCAACACTGCACATTCAAACCCGCATTGCCTTTCAACATACCATTGCTGGGCAACAGCACAAGCAAGTGCTACAAATCAACATTACCGATAACGGTTCAGGCATTGATCCAGCATTGATCGGACAGATATTTTTCCCAATGGTGACCAGCCGTGCCGCAGGGACGGGGCTAGGATTGTCTATCGTGCAAGATATCATCAGTCATCACCATGGTATGATTGACGTGAGCTCCCAACAATCAAAAAACCTTAACGACAGTGTCAAAAATGACTACAACCACCAACACACCAGTTTTACGCTGTACTTGCCTTTCAATCAGCCAGCGCACCATGCTTAAAATAGCCAGTACCCAAGGCTTAGAAACCATGACCTAACCTATGAAACAATCACCCTGAATCACTTGCTTATTAGGCCTGATAAATGACTGCATATAATGACCACGCCACATCTAACAGCGACAATCAAGGCTCTGCCCAAACATCAGACAATCAAGAGTCTAGTAACCGAGAGTCTGATAAACGAGAACCTGATAACCAAGCTACAAAAGTAACGGTCAATAATGCACCTAATACTAACCCTGCAACGTTATGGCTCATCGATGACGATGCAGCCCTGCGTTTGGTGTTGGCAGATACTTTTGAAGACGCAGGATTGACGGTTATCAGCTTTACCCAAGCGCAAGCGGCGTGGACACGCCTCAACGATATTTTGCAACAGCAGGAATCAGCCGCTCAGTTGCCCGATGTGATATTGACTGATATTCGTATGCCCATGATGGACGGGTTGTCTTTTAGTGACTGGGTACATGAGCATTTCCCTAAGCTGCCTATTGTCATTATGACGGCGCATTCTGACCTCACCTCTGCTATTAATAGCTATCAAACAGGTGCTTTTGAATATCTGCCAAAACCTTTTGACTTAGATGATGCAGTCGTCACGATTTATAAAGCCATTAATTATCAGCCCAATATGCTGGCAGCGGCGGCAGCAAACTCTACTCCTGAACCTACTCCGAAGACCGTTACCAAAAATTCATCAAGTACTTTGCCCAATATGCAGGTAAAACCTGATACCAGACCCAAGCTTGCTAGCAAGGCTACTCTGGTCAGCAAAACCAATAAAACATCCAGCCCTAAAATCAAAGTTAAACCTGCCATCAGCGCCAATGACAATCCAAGTGGCATCATTGGACAATCTCAAGCGATGCAGACGGTGTTTCGTGCCATTGGCAGACTGGCACACTCACCCATTACTGTCCTGATTACTGGTGAATCAGGTACGGGTAAAGAATTGGTCGCCAGTGCGTTGCACCAGCATTCACCGCGTCACCAGCAACCTTTTATTGCCCTAAATATGGCCGCCATTCCACATGATTTGATTGAATCTGAATTATTCGGTCACGAAAAAGGGGCGTTTACTGGTGCGACGACGACGCGACAAGGGCGTTTTGAGCAAGCGGATGGTGGGACATTATTTCTAGATGAAATTGGCGATATGCCTTATAGCACCCAAACTCGGCTGCTACGAGTACTGGCCAATGGTGAGTTTTTTCGCGTCGGTGGACAGCAGCCGGTCAAAGTGAATGTACGCATCATTGCCGCTACTCATCAAAACTTAGAAGAACTGGTCAAACAAGGCAAATTCCGTGAAGATCTGTTTTATCGCCTCAATGTAATTCGCTTGCCGTTGCCGCCATTACGGACACGACCTGAAGACATTCCAGCATTAGCCCATTACTTTATGCAGCGGGCTGCTGAACAGATGAACAGTGCAGAGAAACAGCTGCATCCGACAGCGCTACACATCATGCAGGCTTTTGAGTGGCGTGGCAATGTCCGCCAACTTGAGAATGTCTGCCTTTGGTTGACGGTGATGGCCACAGGCGACACCGTGATGGTGGATGATTTGCCACCAGAGCTGCTTGAAAATATCTCGTCTGATTTAGAAGCGTATCAAGAGCAAAGTCAGCCTACACAAGCTATGACTCACAATGAGCAAATACGCCCTCATTCCCACAGTTCAAGTTGGCAACAAGCATTGGCTGCTTGGGCTGAGCAATCTCTACAAACAGGAGAAACCGATATCTTGCAGACGGCAACCCCTGAGTTTGAACGCGTTTTATTGACGGCAGCGCTCAACCATAGTGGTGGCAAAAAGATCGCTGCTGCTAATTTACTCGGTTGGGGGCGCAATACCCTGACACGTAAATTACAGCAATTAGATATTTCTTCAGCAGAAGGGCAAAATAATCGTTATTAAAGGCGCAAACTCATAAACATGAATACCATTCATATCAATAGCTTATAAAAATAAGTGAAAATAAATGATAAATATTTAAAAATAATTGCAAATAGGGGTTGCCAAACGTTTCAAACTCTATATAATAGCCAACCACTGAGACGCACTACCGAATCAGTTAACTGTCTATATTGTGTTTGAGTTTAAACGCTAATAATGATAGAGTAACGGAAAATGGGGCTGTGGCGGAATTGGTAGACGCACCAGATTTAGGTTCTGGCGCCGCAAGGTGTGAGAGTTCGAGTCTCTCCAGCCCCACCATTTTCGGATAGTACATCTTAGACCAAATATCAAAGCCTGCTTTTTAGCAGGTTTTTTTGTGTCTGTATTTTGTCGGAAAACAAACACTCACTTCAAAACTAATTCAGATCTCCTTCGCTTTTCTTTAATACCAGATTAGTATTTTGGAATAAAAACCCACACCCATCTAATAATTACAATAAAACAATATTTATAATTAATTAGTAATACTAACGACTAATTGTTTACATTAGTTAACTTTTTGTTTACATTACCCTTGACAGGCTTAGGTATGAGATATTCTATAAACATCATACTTAAATAAAAGAGTTAAGTTTATTGATAGTCCAAAAGGAAAGATAATGAAAACTATAGTTGCCTTGTTGGCTGCCCTATCATTGGTTGGTTGTGTTTCAGCATCTGAGCATGCTGCCCAAGTCCAAAACAATGGAAACATCTCTGTAGGGGTTGTTCAAAAACAGATTAAAGTTGGAATGAGTGGCGCAGATGTGTTGCAGGCGCTTGGCTCACCAAATATGGTTTCTACTGACGACAAAAGAAGAGAAGTTTGGGTTTACGATAAGGTAGCAACAGATACCGTGCAGTCATCAAGTACAGGCTGGGTATTTGCTGTTTTAGCTGGTGGCCAGACTAGCTCAGGAGCATCGTCTAGATCACAAAGAACGCTGACTATCATAATAAAATTTGATGAGCAAAACTTGGTAAGAGACTTTGCATACCATTCCTCAAAATTCTAAAGGCCAGCTAAATGAAAAAACTGAAATATATATTTGTTGCTTGTGCCTTAGGAATAACAGGCTGTGCAACCACTCCACCAGAAAACTTATTTCAAGTAGCAGAGACCTCATTACAAGATCGACAAATGCAATCGAGATTTTTTGAAACAAGCAACGAGGTAGAGCTTCTTTCGGCTGGGGTAGCTGTGTTACAAGACATGGGATATTCAATAGATGAAACAGAGACAAAATCAGGTGTTGTGACCGCATCTAAAACTGTAGATGCTACTAACAATGCGCAGATAGCGGGTGCTGTATTACTAGCGGTACTTGGTGGCGGAAACATGTCGATTGATAGCCAGCAACAGATAAAAGTTAGTTTCGTAACATTACCGTCTAAAAACAATAAAAATGGTTATTTAGCTAGAGCTACTTTTCAACGCATTGTGACGAATACACAAGGACAGGTAACCAAAGCCGAAACAATGAAAACAGAAGAGCTATATGCTGAATTCTTTAACAAACTATCTAAATCAGTATTCTTAGAGGCTCAAAAAATATGAATACATTAAAAATAGCTTTATTCGCAGCTTGTCTAACTTTGATTACTGGTTGCGCTACAACTCATGATGCCAGAATTTTAGGCGCTGACAATCAAGTAGAATTACGTAGTATGCAAACTAGATCTTTTGATACTAGTGATAAAACTGTAGTTGTTAGAAATGTCATATCAACGTTACAGGATTTGAGCTTTGTAATTGATAAGGCTGATACCGACCTTGGTACTGTTTCAGCGACGAGATTGTATAATGGCAACAAGGTTAGAATGACTGTAACCGCGAGACCGTCTTCTTCTAGCAAGTCTGTAATCGTTAGAGCTAACGCTCAGTACAACCTAAAGCCAATTGAGAATCCTAAAATATATCAAGATTTCTTCTCATCTTTATCGAAGTCGCTTTTCTTATCAGATAATGCTGTAGAGTAAAACATAATATCCTAACCATTAAAAATAAAAAAAACTCACTAAATAGTGGGTTTTTTATTTAACTCCTTCCACATAAAACTGTACTCTTAGTAAATTCGTAATTGCTCTAAACTCTTCAACACCTCTTCCATACTCTGATACCTTCTCTCCACCCGCTTTGCCAATGCTTTATTAATGATACCTTGATAGTGACTATATTCTAACGGTAAGGTTGGAATAGGCTGTTGGCAATGCTGAATCGCCCATGCTTTTAATTTGTCATTACTGTTAGCACATATCTGAAACGGTCGCTTGCCTGTTAGTATTTCAACCATCATAATACCAAACGCATAGATATCACTTTGCACTGTCGCACTCTGACTCTTACTTTGCCAGCGTTCAGGGGCAAGATACGCTGGTGTACCAGCAAGACTAGTCTCTATTGATTTACTAATTGGCTTAGCTAAGGCAAAATCGTTTAACAATAAATCAGCCTTGATACAGCTATCATCCGCATGATTTGGCAAAAAATCATCTAGCAAAATATTACTGGGCTTAATATCATTATGTAGCCAACCAGCGCTATGTAGAGTAGCGATAAGGTGCGCAGATTGCACCATAAAATGATGCTTTCGTTGAGAATTTAATAACGAATGATTTCGAATATTAAGCTGAGTTGCTAAGCTACCACTGAGATAATATGGCATGGTAAGTATCGTCAGCTGCGAAAACGGATCTAATACCTGTACCCTTAAAGTTTCATAAGCGAGCATTGGCGGAGCAATAGCAAAAAGACTGTCTTGAAATCTCTTTTGATTGGCTGATAAATTATTGATAGATTTTAGAATACCGATTTCATGGGTTAAGCCCGCCAAATTTTGATTGCTAGCAGCCGTTAACTGCCATTTAATCATCACTCGACCAAACTGTAGATGCTGGGCACGCGTCAAGCCTTGGTAGTCATTCTCGTTATTATTGTTACTTTGCTGGCTGAGTCGTTGATGCGAAATATCGTTATAATTCAGGCTTGAGAATAACGCAGTCAATGTTGGCAACATTTGCTGCGCTTGCATTTGTAATGCTTGTTTTGCACACGCTTTTGCATTAGAGGAATTACTGGCACTATTTTTCATGGTAAAGTGATACCTCTATATAGCTAGTATGCCGAACGTCATTTTAATTTTTATGAGCGACTGAGTATTATGCCCCAATCCACTAAGCCTGTTACGAATTACGCCCTACCCGACCATTTATTGGATTTACTCGGACAGTATCTACAAGAGCAGGTCACGCCCACTATCGAAATTGATCCTGCACAGCTGGCCTATCGCTGGGTCGGTGGTCATAATGGACATTTAGAGCCATTGGCAGTTAACTTATTTTTAAGTTTAGATGATTTGCATGGTATCGATACGCAAAAGGCAAAACTGGTACAAAACACACGGCAATTTCTAAAGGGCCATCCTGCCAATCATGTCTTAATGACAGGGACACGTGGTGCTGGTAAATCATCACTGATTAGGGCATTGCTACAAGCCTATCATAGTGAAGGATTACGCATTATTGAAATTGCCCGTGATGACTTGCGAGTGCTTGATAAGATACGTGCCGCCATTAATGCGTTGCCAGCGGATTGTGGCTGTCATTATGTGGTGTACTGTGATGACTTAGCGTTTAACGGTCAAGATGAAAGTTATCGGACATTAAAAAGCGTATTGGACGGCTCGCTAGACTCAGAGCAAGACAAGCTACTGGTCTATGCGACCAGTAATCGCCGTCATCTATTGCCTCAGCTAATGAAAGACAATGTCAATATTTATAATGGTCAAACCGATGAGGTCAATCCTTATGAAGCCATTGATGAGACGGTATCGCTGTCTGATCGCTTTGGGCTTTGGTTGTCCTTTCATCCAATGGATCAAAATACCTATTTACACATCGTGCGCCATTATTTATCACTTTCGCCAAACCGCCATCTAGATAATGCGAATGACGTTAAAGAAAGTAATAATGAAGAAAAAAATAAGACGTTACCTGATAACATCAGAGCAGCAGCGCTACGTTGGGCATCAGAGCGCGGTGGACGTTCAGGACGAGTGGCGTATCAGTTTAGCCGCCACTGGATAGGACAGACACGATTAACAGCTGAAGACAGTCCATCGTAAAGCTTCATTAAAAGTTATTTTTATGATGACGCTCAGTACTTAACGACCGCGTGCAGAACCCAAATATTGTACGCGGTTATTTTCTTTAATACCTGCCACATCAACCGCACCATCGACCATGTATTGGTCAAAATCTGCGGCTAGCCATAGATTACCTTTGTAAACGCTCTCAGCATCTAGACGAATGTATGCCATATTTGGCGTTTTGCTATTAGGATTCTCAAAACCCTGATAACGCGCGCTAAAATGGGTCAATATTAGATTGTTTACACCACTGTTTTCTACAAAATCCGCCACCAATTGCGCACTACTATGCATTGGATCAAACTCTGGATTTTTGGCTTGAATCTTAGTCAATACCTCATGCGTATATGTCGCTTCATGCACCAATAAATCCGTATCAACCAACGCCGCAGTGAGACACGCTGGCGTATCGTTATCACCAGCCACCACTACTCGCGTTCGTGATAGTTCATCATTGACATAATCACCTGCACATAATTGCTGACCCTCTTCAGTGATGACATCGTGACCTTGCTGCAATTTACCCCATAGTGCGCTTGCAGGAATACCTTGCGCCAGCAGTTTGTCCGTATCAAGCGTGCGATGATGGATAGTCTGCGTGATACCAAATGCATGAGAAGCAACCCGATGTGCTAGCAACGTGATATCAATATCAAGCTGATGCTGGTCGCTTAATCGGATATTCACCTTGCTTGTATCACGTTGCTCAGATAGCACCTCTTCAATCGCTATAAAATTAAGAGTAAAGGGTAAATACAATTCCGTGGTTAAGGTAATGGCTTCGAGCAATGTCGCGATTGCTTTTGGGGCAATGAGGGTCAGCGGATCACGGCGTTCTGACATGGCGGCACTCGCCAATAACCCTGGTAACCCGTAGCAATGATCGCCATGCACATGGGTGATACAGATAGCGGCTAGTTGATGCAAAGAGAGCTTGGTATGCAATAGCTGCTGCTGTGTGCCTTCACCGCAATCTATCAGTAGCCATGGACGCGATTTTTTATTTTGATTGGCATTCTGTTGACGAATGCCTTGCTGTAACCCAGATAAATAAGGATTCAGACATTCAATCGCCAGTGCGGTCACATTGCGCTGTTTGGTTGGCACACCGGCAGAGGTACCCAAAAAAGTCAGCTTCAACATAGATTACCTCTCTTACACATGATACTTATCTGCTATGACAATTGGCACATCATGGTTTTTTGCGCTGCAACCATCTGCCCACCATTGGCCGTACATTCACTGACCATATTTGACTCATAAGATTTCCAGCCGCCATAAAAGCTGGCAATACACAATATAACCACGAGCAATTTTTGTGACCATGCTTTAATGGAGACCTGCTGATGGTTCACATTGTCAGCAGTCGTATCAAGCGCAGGCTTAGCAGCAATGCCAGTATCGACATCAGTATGCTTGTTATTCAATTTATTTAAGTCTGTCATTTCTTATCCTAAAAAAGGTTTTGTTTATGAATAAACAAAACCCTTCATTTTAATATTAAATCAGTCATTTATTAACGATTAAATGCGACGCTTTTAGAACTGCAAACGACCACCCTTTTCTTCTGCACGCTTAAAGGCATCACGCTCTTCACAGCGTTTTAGCCAAATTAAGATATTGGCATATTTACTGCTATCTAATCCTGTACCAGCATTAGCACCTACAACCGCAAGATGCATTTGGATATCAGCGGCACTAAATTCAGCCCCAGCAAACCAATGATTGTCTTGCAAATGCTGCTCTATCATCGCCAATATAGCATCTAGACTTTTGCTTATCATATTTTTTTCGACTTGATTGCGAATGCTTTTGCTCACAGGCTTGATCAGCATGGGCGACTGCCCAACCACTTTGTTAAATACCAAACGCATGACCAATGGCGGCATCACTGATGCTTCAGCGAAATGTAACCAAAACGTGTAAGCCTCCCACGCCGCTTCATTATCATCCGCAGGCTTGAACTGTTTCTCTCTATCATAATGCTTCAACAAGTATTCGATAATAAAACCTGATTCGATGAGCACACGGTCATTTACTTCTAACATGGGTGCATGACCGAGCGGATGTATTTTTTTTAAACTGTCAGGCGCACGGTATGCTTTATTGCGCTCATAGCAAGTCAATTGATAATCGACGCCAAGCTCTTCTAACAGCCAAATAATACGAAATGAGCGCGAATTTGCTAAATGATGAAGGTGTAACATAAACCATCCTAGTTATAATGTGAATAAGTTATCGTATGAATAAGTCGTAATATGTATAGTTGGTGCCACGCATTCCATTAATAAACGTTGTTAAGCGTGGCAGCAATGCTATCGATAATAGCGTAATTAATGCCTCTTTAACACAGAAACTGTGTAGAGTAATGACGAAAAATACTGCCCGCTAAGTCAAGTCTAGATCGACTTGCTGGCAGGCGCTACTTTGAATGCAGCTCTTCAATTTTGCGTGTCATCTTATGTATTTTTTGCTGATACTTTCTAATTTTGCGGAAACGATGCGCGGTTAATACACCTTTAATACGGCGGTTTTTCAGACGGCGACGTGGCGGGAAGCTACCCACTTGTGGCTCATTATAACCATGCAAACGGTCATCACGCTTACGCGCCAAGTAACCAAGCGCACTATCCACAATCATCATCAACAGCGCGACAAAAATCATGCCGTACATAAATAAAGAGCCGCCCTCATCGATACTTTGATGCAAAATCGTGATGGAAAATATAAATAAAAATATCGGCTCAAGGTAGCATAAGGTGCCAAATAATGAGACGGGCAGCTTTTGACTGGCAACCATGGTCAACGACATCGCAGCCGTACTGATAATGCCTAATAGTGGCAACAGATACCAAAACTTATCGGTAGATATCGCCAGCGCAAACCCGCCATTGAGATATAAAGCAATCAACACCACCGGCGTCAATAAAACAAGGTCAGAGATAAGCCCTGTGATCGGCGGCACTGCCAATTTACGACGCAGTAGATAATAAGGCGGATAACCCAAGCAAACAAATAAAGTCGCCCAAGAAATACTGCCGTACTGAAAGACATCATAGGCAATACCTGCGCCTGCGCAAATGGTGGCAATCCATTGTAACAAGCTCATGTCTTCGTTATAAAAAAACCGACCAACCATAATCATAATCATTGGATATAAAAAGTAACCCAATGTCACCTCAAGCCCTAAATCATTGACAGGTGCCCACATAAATATCCAGATTTGCGCGCCCAATATTGGTGTGGGTATGATAAATAAAAACCATTCTTTTGGCGTCTTTAGGGTTTTTAAATAATCAAAAATATGCTGCCACTGCTTCAGCACACTAATCAGCAGCACCAGACTCAATAGCATCATCAATACGCGCCAAGAAGCGACTTGCGTGCCTGACAACGGCTGCATCAATAGACCAAATAAGAATAGCAATGAATATAAAAAATTTGCTGCCACTGCAGCGATGGTACCCTGCGACGTTTGATTCGTGGTGAGCATAACGACAACCTTGAAAAATGAGCGCACGTCCTTGGCAATTTTAGAAAAAAAACAAAAGCCTCCGACGCGGACGTCGAAGGCTTTTTGATCTATAAACTCTGTTATCTACAACATTATCATATAAGATTGAGATAAATACTTGGAATATATCGTGTTTATCTTATGGTCAGTATTATGTCAAAGTCAGAATAGATAAGCAATACACCTGCTTCACTAAAGCGTGCGCCTATTCATTCAGTATCTTACTTTGCACTCAACTGCTCGATTTTTTGCTGTATTCTATCCATCTTTTTTTGATAGCGCCGAATCTTGCGAAAACGATGCGCGGTTAAAACCCCATCAATACGCTGATCTATGAAACGACGACGCGGCGGAAACCCGCCCACTTGTGGCTCTCGATAGCCATGCAAATGATTGTCACGGCGGCGCTTAAGATAACCTTTTATACTATCAGCAATCATCACCAGTAACGCCAAACTTACCATACCATACATGAACAAAGAGCCGCCCTCATCGAGGCTTTGACTTAGAACAGTGATGGATAAAACAAACAGCAGCATAGGTTCGACATAGCTTAGCGCCCCAAATAATGACACGGGTAATTTGCTACTGGCAATCATGGTTAAGGACATCGCCAGCGCACTAAAAGCTCCTAGCAGTGGTAATAAATACCAGAACTTGATGTCCTGTGCTGCCGTACTAAAGCCGCCGCTAAAATACAACATAATGAGCACTACTGGCGTTAACAGAGCCAAATCAGACAACAGCCCTGTAATAGGCGGCACAGCCAGTTTACGACGCAGCAGATAATAGGGTGGATAGCCCAAGCACACAAACAACGTTACCCAAGATACTGAGCCATATTGAAAGATATCATAGCCAATACCTAAGGCTGCACATAGCGCGGCCACCCACTGCAACGCACTCATATGCTCGTGATAAAAGAAACGACCCAACACTATCATCACCAGCGGTAACAAAAAATAGCCCAAGGTGACATCCAGACCAAAGCCATTGACTGGTGCCCACATAAATAGCCAAATTTGACCACCCAAAATCGGTGTGGGCAAAATAAATATCAGCCACTCTTTCGGAGTTTCTAAGGTTTTCAAATAATCAAAAACATGTTGCCATTGCTTGGTAAAACTGACCAACAATAGCAAACTTAGCAGCATCATGAGCACGCGCCATGAGGCTACCTGCGTACCTGTCAAAGGCAGCATAAATAGCCCAAACACGAACATCATCGAAAATAAAAAGCTCGATGATATCGAAGCAAGGGTTCCTTGAAAAGTTTGATTGGTCGAGAGCATAACAACAGCCTTAAAAATAGAACTTTATGGGCATTATTTATAAAAAATTAGAGCAGCGGAAACTTAAAGGCAGACTCTAACAATAGATGACGTGCAGAAAAAAATAAAAGCCTCCGACGATAACGTCAGAGGCTTTTTATAGAACAATCATATAAGACTAGATCAAAAAGCTAACTACTGAGACATTTATTCGTCGTCTGCGTTTTCACCGTCTGTACTATCAACATCTAATTCATTGTCAGTAGCAATATCCATAACGTCATTCGTTGCTGTGTTGCCAGTCGCCGCATCAATATCTATCTGCTCTTGACCTGCCACATCAAATGTACCGTCTTCTCTCATGGCATCAACCAGCTCATCGTCACCTTCTTCATGCTCAACACGCGCCATAGCGACCAGCTTCTCGTCTTTTGATAAACGAATCAGCGTCACACCTTGCGTATTACGACCAGAGCTAGCGACATGCTCAACGGGCGTACGAACCAACGTACCTTTGTCAGAGATTAAAATAATATCGTCTGTAGAGTCAACCTTGGTGGCTCTTACTAGCGCACCATTACGCTCACTGGTTTTGATAGCAATTACACCGCCGCCGCCACGATTTTGGGTATTGAACTCATCGATAAAGGTACGTTTACCAAAGCCGTTTTCACAAGCAATAAGGATTTCGCGGACATCATCTTCGATCACAACCAATGATTTTATCGACTCATTAGCCGCCAAACGCATACCACGGACACCTTTAGCCGTACGACCCATCACACGCGCATCATTTTCATCAAAACGAATGGCTTTACCACTGGATGCAAACAACATCACTTCTTGGCTACCATTAGTGATACGAGCACTGACCAGCTTATCGCCCTCTTCTAGTCCAACCGCAATCAAGCCGTTCGAGCGAATATTGGCAAACTGCTTAAGCTCTACCCGCTTCACCGTACCATTGGCAGTTGCAAAGAACACAAAAGGTGGCTCTGCTTGCGTGATAGCGTCTAATGAATCATCATCCCCATCTATTAGAGCATCTGTTAACGCGTCACCTTTTACCGATAATTCTTCCACTATTTTTGGAATTGGCAGTATCGTAGTGACGGTTTCATCAGGATTTAAGCCAATTAAATTCACCAATGGACGACCACGAGCACCGCGACTGGCAATCGGCACTTCAAAACCACGTAAGCTAAAGACACGACCGCTATCCGTGAAACACAATACGGTAGCATGCGTTGAGGTCACCACCAAATGATCAATCACATCATCTTCTTTCATTGCGGTTGCAGACTTGCCTTTACCGCCACGTTTTTGTGCGACATAATCATCAATCGGCTGAGTTTTTGCATAACCTGTACGCGAGACCGTCATGACAACCGTCTGTTCAGGAATCAAATCTTCACGGTTAAAGTCAGTACGTGAGTCAATAATATCGGTACGGCGCTCATCACCAAAGTTATCACGAATCTCAATCATCTCATTGGAGATAATGGTCATTAGCTTATCAAAATCACCAAGAATAGACTCTAAATGAGCGATTTCACGTAGCAAATCTTGGTATTCTTCGGTTAATTTGTCTTGCTCAAGACCCGTTAGACGATGCAACTGCATATCTAAAATCGCGTTGACCTGCTCAAGTGATAAGCGATAACGTTCTTCGCCCTCAATCAAGCCAAATGGTGCTTTAGGATCTTCGCCTTCGATATAGTCAGGACGCACAGATTGGCTACCAGCAGCGGTCAGCATCGCCACCACGCTACCTGAACCCCACGTATTATTCAATAAGCTTTCACGTGCCAAACCGCGGTTTGCAGACGCTTTAATCGTTGCAATAATCTCGTCGATATTGGCTAACGCAACAGTCAAACCTTCGAGCAAATGACCACGTACACGCGCTTTGTTTAACTCATAAATCGTACGGCGTGTCACCACTTCTTGGCGATGACGTACAAAGGCGGCAATCAGCTGACGCAAAGTTAGTAGCTTAGGCTGACCATTATCGAGCGCCACCATATTGATACTAAAGCTTGATTCGAGCGGCGTTTGCAAGAACAAGTTATTAACGATAACTTCAGCTGTCTCACCACGACGCAAATCAATGGCGATACGCATACCATCTTTGTCAGATTCATCACGAATCTCGCTAATACCTTCAATCTTTTTATCACGTACGAGTTCTGCGATACGCTCAATCATTTTGGCTTTATTAGATTGATAAGGTACTTCGGTAAAGACAATACGCTCACGATCGCGGTTGACACCCGTATCACTCATGGCTTCAATATGATAGCGACCACGTATGTGCAAACGACCTTTACCCGTGCGATAAGCATCTAAAATACCAGCGCGACCATAAATGATACCGCCTGTAGGAAAGTCAGGACCTGAGATGTGTGACATCAACTCTTCAGCTGATACTTGTGGGTTTTCGGCATAAGCCAAACAAGCATTAATCACTTCTGTCAGGTTGTGCGGCGCCATATTAGTCGCCATACCAACAGCAATACCAGTCGCCCCATTAATGAGTAAGTTTGGAACACGCGCTGGCATGACGCTAGGCATACGCTCAGAACCATCGTAGTTGTCTTCCCAATCAACCGTGTCTTTGTCTAAATCAGCAAGCATCTGATGCGTCAGCTTGGTCATACGTACTTCGGTATAACGCATCGCTGCCGGAGGATCATCATCGATCGAACCAAAGTTACCTTGACCGTCAACCATCGGATAACGCAAACTAAAATCTTGCGCCATCCGCACAATGGCATCATAGACCGCACTATCGCCATGTGGGTGATATTTACCAATGACATCGCCGACGACACGTGCAGACTTCTTATATGGCTTATTATAGTCGTTAGATAGCACGTGCATGGCGTACATCACACGGCGGTGTACAGGTTTGAACCCATCACGCACATCAGGCAGCGCACGCGAGACAATCACGCTCATCGCATAATCCAGATAGGATTGCTTTAGTTCCTCTACGATGCCAATAGGACTGACCGATTCGCTCATATACACTCCTTCACTCACATTGTTTTTCTAATGTTGACACGTTTGTTCAAGATACTCATGGGTTATACAAAAATATAGCTGCATCAATGCGCAGCTACTATCAGAATATAGACCCTAAAAAAGCACTGTCAAAGGTGCAAAACAATAGGAAAATAGTGATACGGTTTTTGTTAAAAATAATGTTCAATTAAAGAAGCTATTTTAGCACAAATTTGCTGATTTAGGGGCGTCTGGCTGTTATTAAAATTAAGCAAAACAGCTGATTAGCGGTTTTTTTCACTCTAATAACAAGGGTAAAAACAACTTTAACGACATACTTGTTTTGATTGACTGATTTTGCCGTTTTTACAAACAAATTTACCATCTTTTGAGCAGTGAGATACGCCGCCCATTTTGCCCGAACAAGGTGTATTCTTAGCCTGTGCTTGACCGATCGGAGCTGTGATAAAGACACAGGCAATTAGTGATAATATTATCGATTTCATATTTTTCTCTTATTGATGATTAAATGATATTCATGAAAAAACTGCATCCAGTGGATACAGTTTTTTCGATAGTCAGGCTATTTTTTATGGTTAAAATGACCTCTATTAAGCAGGTTTAAATTCCTGATTAAAGAACTCACGTGTGGCTTGCGTACAAGCCGTACTGACTAGACCGCCGTGATAGTTGCCCAATACAGCAACGCTTGCAGGTATGCCTTGCTGTGCTCCTGCATCTACTACGCGTTGAAGATTTTGAACAAAGTTACTTTGAACACTTGTTACCACAGAATTAATATTCCATTGGTTCATGGACGCCTGTCCAATAAGTTGAACATTAGAATTATCAGGACGATCATCAGCTGTCGTCGCATCAACATCTAATACTGTCACGTTAACGGTAAGCGCTGGATTTTGTGCGACACTCCCTTGAATAATAGCAGCCATTGAACTGGTATTTAGGTCATAAAAAACCGTTGGATCTTGATTACCACCACATAGCAGAGTTGGCATTTTTGGTACATATCCACGTAGATCATTGGCTTTTAAGGCTTTTCGTAAGTTGTTTTGTGGATTGGCTGCTAGTGATGCTCCTGTCATCGCGATTAGGCTATCAGGGTTCTGTAATGCATCTGCGACATAAGCGGTACGGAAGTCTGTTTTGATCAGATAATTATCATCCGCGAAGCCAATAGAAGCAAAGGGAACGGTAGGCGCTGGTAGAAGATCAAGCGTGGGATTGTTTTCAGGATCTTTTTCAAACAGCGCATTATCAGGCAGTTTATTAGCAGCGACCAACTCACCAAAGCTCAATAAACTTGGTAATTGTGTGTTTGCATAATTGGCAGTGAATATATCAGCAGTACTATTATAGACATTGCCATACGCATTTTGGAGACCAGATGCCAGTAGCGGTGCAAAACGCGATGCACCGATATTGACGTTACCCGAAAATATTGCATCACCAAACGCTGCCAGTGCATAAGGCCCTGATAAAGGTGCAATGGCAGTGACAGGCTCATCATTTTTCTCGAACATTCTTGCAGTTGCCATCGCCACATGCCCACCCTGAGAGTAACCACTGATGAATAACTTACCAGAGTCATCAAGGTTGGTGTAGTCAGGATCATTAGCGCGTTGTTGTCTTGCAATGATGGTACGGGCACTGTCTAACGCATCAGCCATGTCAGTGGCTTGTTGCTCAGCCACAAGGTATGGATGGTAATCAAGATCAGACTCATCGTAACCAGCATAGTTTGGTGCAACGACGATGTAGCCTTGAGCCGCAAAGTTGGCAGCGATTAATGTCGCCTCATCAGCTGCTGGATTTTGAGGATTGGCGACTTGACTAAAATCGTAGCCTTTGTCCGTAGTTGTGCCATGGGCATACAGCAAGATAGGTCGATCGCCTTGACAGTCAGCACTGTCGCCACTTGGTAGCATCAAAGCTGCTGTCGCGTTGGTACGCTCACCCGCGGCTCCTACTGTCGGATAGCTAACTTTTTCGATTTTGATATCGCATTTGGCATCAGGGGTTGCCGTACCATCAAGACCAAACTGGGTATTTATTTGCGCGGTGTTAAATGAGCTGATTGATTTAACTGACGTCGCAGAGTCAGAGCCTATGACAGTATTAAAGTCATTGTCATTGTCATCGCCACAACCGACCAGCAGCAAACTACTGGCAATGGCGACCGATAATAGGCAGCGCAGCATCACAGGCTTGCCCGTCGTAATGGATACTGATTGATGGGTACTGCTAGATGATTTGTCATTTATAGCGGTAGTAGATTTAGATACGATCATGGTTGCTGTCCTTAGCGGTGGTAGATCAGACGTTTGCTGAGAGTCCTTTACAATAAAAAAATTCAGTATGGCAGACTCTTTTTATTGAATGGTTTTTATTGAATACATTGAAGTATCAAATATTTTCAATAAAACTTACTCAATAATTGTTTCTTAAACCTTACTACTTATACCGTAAAATATTGTGAAAAGCTACTGGAAAACGGGTATTTAATGGCATCTTTGACGCTATGGTAAAGCTAGTATTGGCGTCAAACCTAGCTTAGCTTTTGTCTTTGTTGTACGATGTTCCAAAATACCACCCTAATACAGATAGCGCTTTATGCAAACCCATAGTGAAAGTACCAAAGAACATGACAACCAATCGGTTGATCTGACACAAACAATCGACGCATCAGGCGATATACGTGCCGATCGTAGCTTCGATGCGATTGCGGATCATTTTGAAAAAAAGGTCTACGGTGGCTTAAAAGGCGATATTCGATTGGCGGTGCTACGCCGTGATATCTTTGAATATAGCGCGCAAATGAGTGAAAGCCTTGGGCGACCTTTACGTATTTTGGATGTGGGTGCAGGGCTCGCACAGATTGCAATAGAGCTGGCAGCTCAAGGTCATACATTGGTCATCAATGACATCTCAGCCAATATGCTAGAAAAAGCGAAAGCGAGTGCCGCGCAGATAGACGAAAACCTCGATATCACATGGTATGTTTGCCCCTATCAGGAGCTGCCAGAAAAATTAGACAAAGAAAAGCATGAAAAGTTTGATTTAATCATGTGTCATGCGCTGCTTGAATGGTTGGCAGAGCCCGCTGCCGTGATGGACTTTTTTGATCAGCAATTAACGGATAATGGTGCGCTATCTTTATGCTTTTATAACCCAGTAAGCTTTGATTATCGCAACCTGATCATGGGGAATTTTAACTTACTCGATAATACAGAATACAAGGCGGACAACAAAAAAAGCCTCACGCCCAACCATCCTGTCGCCAAAGAAGAAGTTGAATCTTGGTTGACGGCGCATCATTATCAGACCATACGTACCAGTGGTCTGCGCGTATTTCATGATTATGCCCCGCTTAAGCGTGGTGGTCACAATGACCCAGAGGCCGTGATACGCATGGAGCTGCGCTACTCGCAATTAGAGCCGTATAAACGGTTGGGACGTTATTTGCACATATTGGCGACGCGATAAGCGTAAGTGCAAGCACCTGTTTTTTGGAGGGAGTTTTAATCAATATAATCGCAGCAGTGTAAAATAGGTATAAAGTAGATACAAGGCAGCCAAGCGTCAATAGCATACCGTGTGCATGTCGCGAGGTTAATTTCCTAATCCTTTATAAATGCTTTGATTATAACGACTATTCTGTCTCATCAACTCTCTCTGATCTATCATACTCTGACCAAGTCGTCGCATTGATGTCTTTTTCATCAAATACCACGACATGCTCTAGGATAGGTAAGATACCAATCTGCGATCCAATCTCATGATTATGGTGACTGGCGACTAAAGACAGTACCGTTTGCCCGTCGTCAAGTTGCAAGCGATATAAATAGTTGGCACCGCGAAATACGCGTCCAACGACTAAAGCGGTTTGTGTGCTCTCATCGTCATGAATGATATCATCAGGGCGCACCAACACCTTAATCGGTGTGCCGTTAGGATAATCATACTCGCAATACTGTGGGTACCCTGATTCATCATACACTTCCATACGCCGATAGATATCGCCTAATGCCGTCTCAACATGGCCTTCTTTGATGATGCCATCTATCATCGCGCCTTCGCCGACAAACTCGGCGACAAAAGGACTGATTGGCTCATGATATAGCTCGCTTGGGGTTGCCCACTGTACCAGCTTGCCTTTATGCATCACCCCCACTTTATCAGCCAGTGCAAAGGCTTCGTTTTGATCATGAGTGACCAATATTGCCGTGGTATTGGTGCGTTTAAGAATATCACGGACATTCATTGCCAATGATTCACGTAGCACCACATCTAGATTAGAAAACGGCTCATCGAGTAGTAATAGTTTTGGCTTTGGGGCTAATGCACGGGCTAATGCCACCCGCTGCTGTTGGCCACCTGACAGCTCATTTGGACGTTTGTCAGCATGCTCAGACAATTCAACCAGCTCTAGCATCTCAGCGACACGGGCTTTTTTGTCAGCAGCAGACCATTTATTCAGACCAAAAGCGATGTTTTTTGCCACGCTCAAATGCCCAAACAACGCATAGTCCTGAAACACCATACCCATACCGCGTTTGGCGGGTGCGACTGCATACGAGTTGCGGTCAGTTTTATCAGTAAGACATTGATTGTTTAAGAGAACCGTACCATCACGGCTTTGTTCCAGCCCTGCAATCGCTCTTAGTGCCGTGGTCTTGCCGCAGCCGCTATAACCCAAAAAGCAACCAATCTCGCCTTGCTTCAATTCCAATGACAAACCATTGACGATAATCGTATCGTCATAACCGACGATTAAATCTTGCACACTAAAATAAGGACTAGTAGCCGTAGCTGCCTCAGTATTTGTCTCAACATCTTGGCTAAAAGCACTACTTTTTTCTAAAGACTTACTAGGCTGGGCGGGCGACGTCTTAACTTGAGCAACTGGTAATTTTTTTATATGCTCCAGTCTTGCCTTCGCCTTTATTGACTTGGCATTGATTGATTTAGAGTCTGCTGAGCCTTTCATTGAATCAGTGTACATAGACGGTACCAGTTAGCTATTAGTAAATAAAACCCATAGATAAAACAGTGAAAACAATCATAAAATGGAGCGTTATCGGATAATGCAGATTCACTCTAAAAACACCTTAACCTTGCTTATCGCTTTGACGCAATAATATCCAAACAGGCAGCAGCCCAACCAGCACAATCAATAAACTTGGCAACGCAGCTCGTCCCCACATGCCTTCGCTGGTCATCTCAAACACCCGCACCGCCAGCGTATCCCAGCCTTGGCGACGCGTCATTAACGTAATCGGCATCTCTTTCATGACTTCAACAAACCCCATCAATAGTCCTGTCAATATTCCTGGACTAATGACAGGCAACATCACTTGCCGCCAGCGCTGGTAAGGACTGTCACTCAGTAATTTGGCAGCCGCTTCTTGATTGACCGTTAGTCGCTGTAGCTGTCGATCAACTGGCTGAAAACTCACCGTCATAAAACGCGTTGATAATGCCAATAGCATCACTATCACACTGCCTGATAATACTTGCTGCGTGGTAATCCCAAAGGCAATCATTTGGTTGTCTAGCCAAGCAATTGGGATAAAGATGCCCACTGCCAATACTGTACCCGGCACCACATAACCCAAATTTGCCAAAGTAGTCATGAGCTTGGTCAATTTATCAGGATACTGCCGCTTAATCCACGCAATAATAATCGCCAAAAAGGCAATAAAAATCGTGGTCATGCTAGCAATCATGAGGCTGTTGGTCACAAAATCAATATAGCGCGCATCGAAATCTTGGCGAAAATTCAATGCCGTCCAGTAGATAAGCTGCAAAAATGGGATTAAAAAAGCGCCAGCAAACACCAAGGTACACAGCAATGTCATACCCAATTTCGCGGGCGTGCTGGCATCAAAACGCTGACTACTACCTTGAGTCACATTATTGCCGCGCTTGGTTTGCCAATACTGCTCAAACAATACCACAATAAAGATCACACCGATGAGCAAAGCTGCCAATTGTGCCGCAGTGGTCAAACTAAAGAAGCCAAACCATGCTTTGTAAATAGCCGTGGTAAAGGTATCAACATTAAAGACTGACACGGCACCAAAGTCTGCCAAGGTTTCCATACTGGCAAGCAATAGTCCGCCAATAATCCACGGCAAGGCTTGTGGTAATGCCAACCGAAAAAACACGCGGCTACGGCTTAAGCCCAGCATTTGTCCTGCTTCAATCGCGCGCCTGCCTTGCGATAAGAACGCTTGACGCGCCAGCAAATAGACGTAGGGATAAAATGCTAGGGACAATACCAAACCTGCTCCCCAAACATTACGGATCGAAGGAATCGCTGTATCAAAGCCTAGGTCGCGCAAACCTGTTTGTAATGGTCCACTAAAATCAACAATACCAATGGTGACAAACGCCAATACATAGGCAGGTATCGCCAGCGGTAACATCAGCGCCCACGAAAAAAACCGCTGTCCAGGGAAGCGGTACATACTGGTTACCCAAGCAAGCGCTGTGCCAATAGTGCCAGACACGACCGTTACCATCAGCAATAAAATCGCGGTATTTTTAAGCACTTGCGGCAGCACATAATCTGCCATGTGCGTCCAGATATCAGCAATTGGCTGCGTCCAAGATAGCAACACAATCAAAATTGGCAAAAGCATAAACGACGAAATCAGTCCTAAGACTGATTTTGAGATAATACGTTTACGGACGGCGTGGTCTTGGCTGACAGTCTGCTTGCCATCAATATTATGATTATCCATATTGTTGGCATTAGCACTATCATTGACTGTATCGTTTTGACGTACAGACGCGTCTGGCGTTTTGATCATATCATTATTACCGTGTCATACGCATAAAGACCTTATAACATTATACCAAACTCAAAAATACGGCTAAAAACACTGTCTGCTTTGAACATAAACACTATCATTTAGCCTATCAAGCTTGATACTCGTGCTTGATAGGCATTGTCATTTTTGAGAAGGGTATGACTGTCAATACCTTATTTATAACCTGCTTTGTCCATCAACTGAATGGCTTGGGTTTGTAGCTCACCAAACTTTTGCACATTGATATCGTCTTTTTTGAATTCACCCCATGATCTGAGCATTTCTGACTCATCAACCCCTACTTTTACTGGGAATTCTTTGTCTGAGCTGGCATAAAGACCTTGCGCCTCATCAGAAGACAACCACTCTATCAGTTTAAGCGTCCCATCTGGATTGTCTGAACCTGCGACCACACCAGCACCTGAAATATTTACGTGTGTACCAGTCGTGCCTTGGTTTGCCCAAAATATTTTCACAGGGAAGTTAGGTTTTTCATCGAGCAGACGACCGTAGTAGTAACTGTTGGCAATGCCCACTTCACACTGACCAGCAGCGATGGCTTCTAGCATACTGGTATCATCACTGAACACGTCAGTAGCTAAGTTAGCGACCCAACCACGGACGATTTCTTCGGTTTTCTCTTCGCCTAAATGCTCCATCATACTGGCCACAAGCGACTGGTTATAGACCTTTTTAGAGGTACGTAGGCATAACTTGCCTTTCCATTTTGGATCGGCTAAATCTGCATAAGTAGACAATTGGTCGGCACTGACTTTACTTGGGTCATAAAAGATCGTACGAGCACGCAATGATAGCCCTGTCCACTGACCTTTTGGATCACGATATTTGGCAGGAACGTTGGTCTCTAACACAGTAGAGGATACTGGTTGTAACAAGCCTTGCTGAGCCGCTTGCCATAAGTTACCCGCATCAACCGTGAGCAGCATATCGGCTGGCGTGTTCTGACCTTCAGCTTGCAAACGCGCCATGAGCGGACCTGTACTATCTGTGACCAGCTCAATCTTCACACCTGTCTGTTCGGTATAACGGTCTAGCAATGGCTTGATCAGCTGCTCATTTCGCGAAGAATAAATAGTAATCGTTTGACCACCTTCACTCGTAGCACCATCATTAGCAGCTGGTTGCTCAGTAGCCGCCGCTGATGTCTCCGCCTCCACGCTCTCTTCTGTTGTAGATGAATTGCTACAACCAGCCAGTCCCAACATCATGCCAAATACGGCAACAGGCAAGATAAGCTTAGTAGAAGTTAGGTTAGCGCTAATGGCATTCAATGACATGGTTTTCCCCATAATGATGCTACGAAAAGGTGAGATAAATAGACGAGATGACAATAAGATAAGACGGCGCTAAAGACCTCTAACAATAAGGTTCAATCACGCGATAATCTCTGAAACAACATACTAATAGAAATGAGATTAATTATCAATACATTTGTTTAACTCAGAAATGCACCGATAATTTGGCTCAACTGTCACTTTCTAAGTGATAAATTTATAGATCTTCATGGAGTAATGTATAGATTTCCTAAGTGATGGCATGTCTTAATTATCTTTCAATGATCTGCTGATTCACGACAGCAACCATTGACCTAAAATCACATTGACGGCGGCTTCTGTACGCAGGATACGCGAGCCTATAGTGACTGCCGCGCAACCTTGAGTGGCAAGCAGTGCTATTTCATAATCAATCCAGCCGCCCTCGCTACCGATACAAACCAGACTTGGTAATCCTAACGATGGCGGCTGTTGTAGATACTGTGTAAAGGATAGCTCACTATACGGGTGCGCCACGATGGCTCGATTGGTTACCAAACCTGCCAGCTCATCTTCCACGAATGGCTTGAAGCGTTTTTGTAAAGTGATACGAGGCGCGATGGTATCAACCCCTTGTTGCAGCCCTTCTAATACAAACTCATCAAGGCGCTCAAGCATCGGACTTTGCCAATAGCTTTTTTGCGTGCGATAGCTGTTGATTAGGATAATATCGCGCACCCCAAGCGCGGTCATATCCATAATTAAGCGTCGTAGCACTTTAGGACGCGGTAGTGCCAACACAACGGTCAAATCTAGCTTTGGTGGCGGCGAAGTGGTGAGCTGAATATCACGCAACTCAATAGCATCAGAGCGGATGCTCTCAATCACAGCAGTGCCCAAATGACCGCCCATTTGACCGATTTTCAGCGTATCACCAACTTTTGCTGTTAGTACTTTATTGACGTGATTTATTTGTGATAATTCATCAATATATGCCGCATCCGAAGAGAAGTTTTCAATGGGTAATAATAGACAATTCATAGCAGCTCTTGGCTTGGTTGTTGAATAGCATGCTGCTCGACAACCTCTTTAATCATGGTAAATTGGCGGGTCAGTACGGCTTGCTGTTGTCTCGTCATTCGCGCGCCAGCTTGCCCTGCTTGTGCCGCTACCTCAAGATCACTGAGCCAAGACACTAGCTGCTGATAAATGAGCGCTACCTCCTCTTTAGCGGCAGGCTTCTTACGAGAGGATTGTTGATTCGTATCATCATTAGTAGTAGCCGCACTAACAGTAACGGGACGATAGAAAACATTGTTTGGCTGATATAACGCGCCGACCTCCGCCAATTTATCCACCACGCTTTGACAAGACTGCGTATAGCGTCCCATGAGTACAGGCGTTGCCACACTCGCTGGCTCAATGGGATTATGTCCACCGACATCTACTAACGAGCCGCCGACCAGTGCCACATCTGCCAACTTATACCACGTCATTAGCTCACCCATGCTATCAGCCAGATAGACTTGTGTGTCTACATGAATGCTATCTTCTGCACTACGCCGTGCCATTGTTAAGTCAGACGCTTGAATGAGCGCTGCTACTTCATCAAAACGTTCAGGATGTCTAGGTACAATGATAAGCAGCGCATCAGCGAGCGCGGGATGAGACAATAGCTGTTGATGCAATGATAATGCCGTCTCTTCTTCGCCACTATGGGTACTTGCGGCAACCCAAATCGGTCGACCAGCGATATTCATCTCTTTTGCTAATGTGGACTCTTTGGCCGATTCAGAATATTGGTTTGGTACGCTAGAATTTTCTGTATAGTTGTTTTCTATATCAGCCGCTTTATCTTCAATTTGAGGCGTATTAATCACCCATTTGAGTGAACCTGCGACACGAATTTGCGCGCTATTCGCACCCAATTGTCGAAAGCGTTTCGCTGAGTCGCTGTCTTGGGCGATAATCAAAGTCAGATTTTTCATCATGCTGGCACTGACCGCAGCAATTTTTTGATAACTTTTAAAAGAAGACGCTGACAGCCGACCGTTGACCAAGATACTGGGAATACGGTGTTCGGATAATTTGGTTAGGATATTTGCCCACAGTTCCGTTTCTACAAACAGAGCAGCGATGGGCTTGACATGCGCCAAAAAAGCCTCAATCACAGTTGGGCTGTCGACAGGTACGTAGCTATGGCTCATCCGACCTTGAGCAATATCATCGGCGAAACGGCTAGCACCGCGAGCAAAACCTGTCTGCGTGGTATTGGTTAGCCATATTTGATAGCCATCAGCCAATAATGTATCTAATAATGGCGCGACGGTATTGGTCTCGCCCAATGACACCGCATGACACCAAATAACGCCTTTATCAGTTTGCGCATTAGTCACTTTAGCCACTGGCCGCGGCGGATATTGTTTGCCAAAACGCTGCGCCACTTCTTGTTGATAGTTGTCGCGGTTGTGTGAGCGTTGCCAAACTTGGAGTCGATATAGCGGCTTAAGTAAGCCAATGGCGCACTGATAATACAAAGGCGCAGTATAAACAGTGCGGCTGGGCAACGATACTGGGTCAGTCGCTTCTAAAGCACAATCAGAGGATATAGGAGAAGATGGCATAAAGTTGCCCAGATTAGTAATGGCTTAAATAATATAGTCAATTCACTATAAAAGAGTGACGGCATTCACCTCTTTAAATTAAATCGACTATAGTAAGGTGACGGTAAAAAATGCGCCAATTCTACCTGAATTTAGCGATTAACAATACGCTTTACAGCGTGTTGCCATAAAATATTTTAGACAATAATTAGGATCAATATTGCCACTACGAGTATGGCGGCGAATAGCAGCTGATAGCGCTTCATGCTATGTTGCTCTTGTTTTTGTGTCGTTATCAGCGCTTGCGCCTGTTGCCATTGCCCTACTACGCTCGCCGCTTCCGCGTGTCCATTCTCCGCTGCTTGCTCTAGCCAATACTTGCCAGTATCTATATCTTGCGCCACGCCAACCCCTTGGTAATACATCTTGCTTAGTAGGCGCTGCGCACGACTGTCATTTTTGCTGGCTGCCTGCTTAACCCACTCAGCACCTGACGCTGTAGCAGCACCCTTATCAACCGCTAATCCTTCACCAAGTAACTCATACATTGCCAAATGTAGCATGGCAGCGCTATTACCCGCATGCGCCGCCTCTTGTAGTGTTAATAACGCTTGCTTTTTTGTCGTCAAATGACTCTCTGAAAAGCGCATTTGCGTGCGCGGCTGACTTTGCTTGGCAATATGCTGTTCTAACTGCTCTAGCACTTTATGGGCTTGCTGATATTCACTATTGCCAGCCGTTTGAATGACCTCTATGTTATCCAGCTCTACGAGTAGTTGCGTAAAAATCGCGGGCGTTGGCAATTCTTGAGGAGAAGACACTGACGATGGTAGTGGCTGCTCTAATACCGTATTTTCTGAGGTCGTATGAGGTTGCACTGTTTCTGATTTAGACAGCACAGGCTTAGTTTGGTTCTCTTGCTGAGACAGGTTCTGAGATTCTGGCACATCATGTGGCGTATGACTCAACCCTTCTTTTTCTAACGGTTCCTGACTATCAACCGTTTTAATGCGCTCTACACTAGCGCTTGTATTTGGTGTGCTGATATTAATGGCTGGTGTGATCGAATTAGCAACGTGATTGTCGTGCGCATGTGGCAACCTTGCGCTAACCGCTTGATACAGACCACTAGCCACTTGACCGCCTTGTACCGCCTTAAACGGCCGATCAATATGACCAAATAGACGCATCCCTATCGGCTCTATTGCAAAAAACAATGACGTAACGCTATTAGCATCAGCCGACTGACAATAGACAACCGCCAGATGTTGATAAAAATCATCGGTTGTAAGAGCCAGTTCAGGATAGCGCTTATGTAGCTCAAACTGTCCATACCAATGCGGCGTATTTTGCCATTGCTGTGCCAATACTCGCCCTGCATAAAACGCCAAAAATACCATAAAGTTACGATAGCGTTCATCGAGCAATAATGTCTCTTCATGCCATCGACCAGTTTTAACCATCTCACGGCGTATGTGCGACAGCAGCGTATCGACTCGCTGTAAGCTGGCCAATGACTCATCTAATATACAATCACGAAGCTCGCTTTCGTAAGCAATGCCACCAGCGATAGGACGATCCGCTAGAAAGTCTTGCCAATAGCCTGCTGCAATATAATCAAAGGGCGTTAGAGGTGATGCAGACGATGCATACATAGACAAGCGCATCCTTTATCGGGATAAATTAATAGTAATAAAAATAAGGTCATCATGGGACTAAACTGACATCAGTCGTTTACCTTACCCTAAAATCGAAAATGCTACAATAAAGGACTAAATAAGCGTACCACATTATCAAACAAACGCTCTGCACCATGGCGCTGTTGCCACTGCTCTAAACTCAAAAAACGGCAACTTTGTAAGTAGACTTCTTGACAATCAGCCACTTGAGCGACCATCTCTGGTGTATAAATGGCCAAGCTCACTTCCATATTTAGATAAAAACTGCGCATATCGATGTTTACAGTACCAAATAAACAATAATCATCATCGATAACCACTGTTTTGGTATGCAACAAACCACCCTTAAACAAGGCAATCGTCACGCCTGCCTCGAGCAGCTCTTGATAGTAGGCTTGTGACGCATGCTGTACAAGAAACGAATCCACCTTTTCAGGGACAATCAGCGTCACCTCAACTCCGCGTTTGGCAGCGATCGTTAATGCTCCTGAGAGCGCCTCGTCAGGTACAAAATACGGTGTGGTAATGCGAATGCGTTTATTGGCGCGATGAATAACGGTCACCAATGTATTGTAAATCACATGGGCCGTCACTTGCGGTGCGGAGGGTATCAGCTGCGCCAGCACCCCTTCTACCATCGGCATCTTCGGTATCACAATCGATGTCGAGCCAATATTTGGCTGCTCATGATAGTCCACCTCACCAGCCAATACCTTTACCCTACTGTTTAAATCATTAATGGTTGGGTTCATCACATATAGTTTACGAGTATAGCCATTCACTCGCTGATTGAGCGCGTCTAAATTATCGTTGTTTTCCGCACCAATATCCGTGGCCACCACGATCGCCATGGCGGTCGTAATACTAATAGAGTGTTGACTGGTCGTGCGTATCGCCACATCGATCCACTGTCCAACGTTTTTATTTTGTTTAAAAAATCTTGGATCGACCAAGTTAAAGCTACCGATATAGCCAATGTGCTCATCAATCACCACAATTTTACGATGATTGCGCAAGTCAGAGCGCTTAAATAGCGTTTTAAATAAACCCACTGGTAGTGACTGATGGACAAAAACACCTGCTTTTTCTAATGTACGATGGGCGCTACTATTAAAGAAACTAAAGCTGCCCACGCTATCGGCCAATATATGACACTCAATACCACGCTGCGCTGCCGCTGACAGTGCCTCTATCACCTCTAGTACTTGTCCTTTAGGATAAACAATATAAAACTCCATCAAGATAATACTCTGAGCGGCATTGATATCTTCGATTAATCTCTGAAAAATAGTATGAGGATCTGTCAATAGCTGCATATTGTGATTAGGAAGCACGCCCAGCCCCGTCCAACGCGTGCCTATTTGACTGACACCGCGGTAGTTGGCTGGCAGCAGCTCTTGTCCCTGATCAAAAACCAAATTCTCACGCCGTGCCATATCATCCATCAATAAGCTTGCTTGGTCTACCCGTTGACGATAGCGCCGCCCTATCATCGGCTCACCCAATAGTATATAAGCGATGAAACCAAAAAGAGGCAAGGTATAGAGCACAGCAATCCAAGCAATAGATACACCGATATTGCGCTGTACCGACACAACACGTAGCGTCATTACTATCATGAGAACAATATGCAATACCAGACCCAAGCCTGCAAAGTCTCCCCAAGACCAGGTCGTAAAAGTTTGTTCAATAGTGGAATTTTCTATGCCCGCCTCCAACAATCAACATAAAATAAAGCATGAGTCGTAAAACACCCTCAATAGTATAGTAGTTTTTGACCATCAAACAATGACTAACCATAATAAGTTTTTAAGCAGCAACCTTAGTAAACACGTGCCTCAGACTACTATTAATAATAGCTTTCAGACAGTATTTTCAATTATTTTTCAAAATAGTTAAAAAACTGTTTGACAGCCATGTGTAAATCTATATAATACACACCCACAGCAGCAGAGCTTAGTGACAAACTTAGAGCTCAGTTGATGTTGAATAAATTGCTTAGCAATTGTTCGAAGGGTGATTAGCTCAGTTGGTAGAGCGTCTGCCTTACACGCAGAATGTCGGCGGTTCGAATCCGTCATCACCCACCACTATTTAGTATAGCGTTACTCTCAAGTAGTAGGCTAAGTGGTTAAATAAACTAAGTACGACCTAAGCAGCGGTAGTTCAGTTGGTTAGAATACCGGCCTGTCACGCCGGGGGTCGCGGGTTCGAGTCCCGTCCGCTGCGCCATATTTAGTAAAAAGCTAAAACGAATTTAAACTGTAAAGTTTAAGCAAGTTTCGCCTCAAACATTAGATTGTTTGAGGTTTTTTTGTGTCTATTAATTCTGCCATACCTCTATTCACTTTCCTCTCATATCATTTGTTTCAAAATACCCTACCAGCGCTTTTCACTACTCTGAATCGTAATAATTATTGCTAGTGGTTGAGCCTACCAACTAATTCAACATATCTCCTTGTTTACAAAAATAATAAAGCTGACCATTTAGTCAGTTAATTTAATAAAATCATAAACTTAGGTAATATCAAATACTTAGAAGGCTTGATAGACCGTTTTTCTTAGCCAGCTTATGGTTGTCACTCATTATAAAACATGCTTAACTGTTTCAAAGTGTTAAGAATTATTGCGGATAATATAGCCAACAGAGCATTTTTTATACTTTTGACAATACTTATATTGATAGTATTTATCTTCATTATTTTAGATTACTATCAAAAATTGACCGCGCTTCGTCTTTAGCAGCATTGACCCGTTTTGACAGGAAGTTAAAACGCGCTTCTGTCATATACCCAGCCTGCTAGGATGACCCACTCTATATAAAGGAATATTACTGTGCGTTATCACTTATTTGCAAACCTGCCACTGGCTAGCCAATTATGTAAAACCAATATTCAGAAAAAACTGTTTTTTAGTAGCTCATTAACCACCGCTTTAGCCGCGATCGTTGCCTTAGGTACGATGAGCAGCAGCCATGCAAAGGTGCTTTTCACCGATACCAGTCTTTCTGTACTGTATGGCAATGACTATGAGCTGGTAGAAGACGGAGAATTGACGACCATCACTCTGGAGCACGCATCTACCCACAGTTGGGGCGGCGTATTTTTCTTCGTCGATCGCCATCAAGGCGCAAATGATATTGAAAACAATAGATTTAAAGAAACGTATGGTGAGTTTGCGCCCAAGCTTAAGCTCACAACTTTCGATGATAGCTTTATCAAACAGCTCAATCTAGCGGGGCAATATGAGTTTGGCTCGAACAGCAAAGGCTTTAGCCAAGACAACTATATGATAGGACTAGGGGCAGATTTGAATGTGCCTATTTCAGGTATGAAGTACGCCTCTGCTTCCCTATATCATGTCTTCAATGATAATACTGATGATGACCAGCAAATCACCTTAACTTACGGTTGGGAGAAAAATAACGTTGTGGTCGATGGTTATGTAGACTACTCTTTTAACAACGACGACTTAAAAAACCAACTACATATCAATCCGCAAATAAAGTATAACTTACAACCACTATTAGGCATTGATAATCGCTTAGAGGTCGGTATGGAATATAGCTATTGGAAAAATAAGTATGGCAGTGATACGACTCAAAACGTGCCTAGCGCTCTAGTGAAGTTTCATTTTTAACCAGTCTAACTGGTTTGACGAATAGTTCTAAAACAGCTCTTAACTCTTTCTTAATAAAATAAACAGTTTGTTAATAAAATGAATAGTCCTCATGCAAAATTGACAGCTTGCATGAGGATTTTCATTTTATATTTGATAAATTAACCCTTAGGATTCCACTGATTCTCAAGCTGGATACGCATTCATACGTTTTATAAGGCTGTTACGACGTATAACTACTGGCTATTTATAGCCGCTAAACAATCATCTTTAACTGACTTTATCAATGGCTATGTTTCAAACTTATTCAGCATTTTTTATTATAAAAGGGACAAAATATGGAATATAACCACATACTCAGACAATCATTGGGCTTCTTCCCCACTCCATTGATAGAACTCAGCAGATTGAGTAAAGCGCTTGATGGCCCTACTATTTTTATGAAACGAGATGACAACACGGGACTGGCATTGGGTGGCAATAAAACCCGTAAGCTTGAATTTATCATGGGTGATGCCCTTGCTCAAGGTGCTGATTGCGTGATTACGGCAGGTGCCGCACAATCAAACCATTGTCGCCAAACTGCTGCCGCAGCGGCAAGCTTGGGACTTGAATGCCATTTAGTATTGGGTGGAGAAGAACCCGAACAAATAAGTGGCAATCTTTTATTAGACAAAATTTTTGGATCGCATATTCACTGGGCAGGCGCCAATCGCAAAGGAGAAGACATTCCTAAAATCGTTGAGCAGTTAACAAAACAAGGCAAAAAACCATATGTCATACCCTATGGCGGCTCCAATGAGCTGGGTGCTTTAGCGTTTGTAGAAGCTTTTAAAGAGTTAGAATCGCAACGCGAAAGCATGAACCTATCATTTACTCATATCGTTTTTGCTTCTAGCTCTGGGGCAACACAAGCCGGTTTGATGCTTGGAAAAAAAATACTTAACTCGCCCGCCCAAATCGTAGGTATCAATATCGATAAAGGCGAAACAGACAAAGTGCCTTTTGATCAGTATACCGTCGCGCTTGCCAATAGCACGGCCTCCCTTATCGGTGCCGATCATCAGTTTACAGAAAGCGATTTAACACTCAACTCTGATTATGTGGGCGAAGGTTATGGCGTGGTTGGTACATTAGAAAATGAAGCCATTGCTATGACGGCCCAAACAGAAGGCATACTTTTAGATCCTGTCTATACGGGTCGTGCGATGGGCGGACTCATAGATATGATTCGGTCTGGCAAAATCAAGAAAACCGATCGTGTCTTATTTTGGCATACGGGCGGTGCACCAGCTTTATTTGCCTACTCAAGTGACTTAGATATGATGAAAAAAAATGGATAAATAAATTTTAACGCATTAACTCAAGCTATAGGTATTAACTGCAATCTTATGAGCGTTGATTCAGCCGGCTTACACTAGCAATCAGCGCCACCATAACCACTCCCATAATGATGAGAATCCCAGACATCATGTGCGCTGCCTCGTAATTTAGTGCCTCTACTTGCTCGTATATCGCAATCGAGACCACTTTAGTCTCATCGGATATACTACCCCCTATCATCAAAACCACGCCAAACTCACCAATAGTATGGGCAAAACTTATTAAGCTGCCGAGTACAATACCGACACGCGCTTGTGGCAGAGCGACTCTGAGAAACCGTTTGAAACGGCTTGGCTCCAATAAATGTGCCACTTCCATCACGCTTTGTGGAATACGTAAAAATTGGGCGTAGACAGGCTGAATATAAAAAGGCAAAGAGTAAATAATCGAACCAATGACAAGACCTTCAAAGGTAAATATCAAGGGGCTGATATTATGTTCGCTAAGCCATTTACCAATACCGACACTAGGGCTTAACAGTAATAAAAGATAAAAGCCAATGACGGTAGGCGGCAAAACCAATGGCATGGCAATGATGCCCATAAGCAAGACTTTAAGACGTGCCACAACTTGCCTACGACTGGGCTTAGCGAGCCAATAAGCCACAGGCGTTGCGAACAGTAATAAACAAATGGTAGTGACACCAGCAAGCTTAATACTTACCCAAAACGGACTAAGCATATCGGACATAAGAGACTGGTCTATCATAATGTCACTGCTCGTTGCCCTTCGTTATGAGGATAAAGGATCTATTGTATCTAATATTAAAATATTGAACAGACAAATATAATGCCAGCTCTTATAAATAGCGCGTTGATAAGTAAAGCACATTGATAAACAAACAGTGTAGCGTTTATCAGTCACAGTATCAGTCTGCTTGTGTCCATATTATTTATTAAAATCTGACAAGATTATGGTCTGTTGCAAAATAATCATAGCGTAAAATAAAAAAGCACCTTAATAAGGTGCTTTTTTATTTTATTCACTAAGCTCATCGTATTTGATATTACCATCAAAAATGATGGTTAAAAAATTTCTTTTAACACGCTAATATTAGGGCGTGTCTTCAATTCACTCGATAGTCCTCTAAATGGGCTAAAAATGGCTAAATCTTGCCAAACATCGTCAAATAGCTGGTTAATATCCCGATATTATCTGCGCTATTTTCCTTGTTTGACGGCAATTTATCTCATTTTTATCACCATTTTTGAAATGAAGACACGCCCTAGAATCAATACGAGTCAAAATCAGCGCAATCAACCTGCTTCACCACGAAGCTAACGATGACGCACTACGCTGAGTAATAAAGCCGTCTGGAGTCTGACCATTGTCAGCTTGCCAGCGCTGAAACGCCAACCGAGTATTGGTACCCACGATACCGTCAGCGCCTTTAGTGTCATAGCCTGAGTTGGTCAAACGCTGCTGTAAATTTCGTACTTGAGCTGTGGATAATGGACGCTCATAACGCGGCCATGATTTCTGTAATCCGCCTTGTCCAGCAAGCGCTTTACCCAATAAGCTGACACCTAGCGCATAGCTCGATGAGTTATTATAAACCTTGATCACATCAAAGTTTGGACTGAGTAGCAGTACAGGACCATCCTTGCCAGCTGGTAGCCACAGCTCCATTTCAGTATTGGCATCCAAATAAACATCAGCTATCGTATCAACGCCCATCGCCGCCCATCTCGCGGCAGGCTGCTTACTACCAACCATGGAGTAATCGAATGAGGCAGGAATAGTTGCTTCGTAAAATGGCGCTAGACCTCGAATCCAACCTGAGTTGCTCAAATAATTAGCGGTGGACGCCAGTGCATCGCCCGTTGCCCACGGGTTACGGTGACCATTACCATCGCCATCCACTCCGTGCTTCAGCCAAGTATCAGGGATAAACTGCGTCTGTCCCATGCCGCCTGCCCAAGAACCATCGAGCTGCGACCAAGACACATCACCGCGCTGCAATAGCGTCGCTAATGACAACAACTGAGTTTCGGCAAACTCTTGGCGACGACCATCATAAGCCAGACTCGCAAGTGAGCTTGGTATGCTGCTATTACCCGTCACCACGCCGTATGACGACTCCATGCCCCAAATGGCAGCGATTATTTCTGCATTGACACCGTACTGCGATTCTAATTGCGACAAAAATGCCCGTTGCTCGGCGAACTTACGCTTACCAGTACTCACACGCCCATCAGATACGGCAGAATCGACATATTCCCATGGCATCTTAGAAAACTCTGGCTGTCCTGAGTCGAGCGAGATGACTTGCTGATTTAAATAAGCGGTATCAAGTAAACGGCGCACCGTCGCTGCATCATGGCCTGATGAAATCGCCCGCATAGAAAAATCCGACTTCCAATCAGAAAAGCTGTTATAGCTTGGCTTTGCCACTGGCTGCGGCTTGATGACAGGCTTCGGTGCTGGCTTCACTTGAATGGTTTGAGTTTGGGTAATCTGAACGTTGCCTTGACGCACGGGTTTGCTAGGTTTTTGCATCGCCTGTTGGCTGGTACACCCAACCATCACTAACGCAGGAAACAGAGCAAGATATTGTTTTTTTAACATCATAAAATTCTCAAGTATGAATAAGTAAAGCGACTCAAATAAACCGATTTAGTTAAGGTGGTTTCATTCAAGCGCTCTGAATAAAGCCACTAAACTTGCCAAATCAGTCACAATTTGGCATCACGTTTAACGCCCTAGTACCGCACGTGGATCAATAGGATTGCCATTTAAGCGCACTTGGAACTCTAAGCCGACCTGATTGGTCTGGCCACTGTTACCCATGTTTGCAATGCGCTGACCGCGCTGTACAGCATCGCCTTCTTTGACCAGTAGCTGACTATTATGCGCATAAGCGGTGATGTAATTATCACTATGACGAATCATAATAAGATTGCCATACTCTGGCAGACCATCGCCCGAATACAGTACCGTGCCAGATTGGCTAGCAAGTACGGGATCACCGATATTACCAGCAAACCACATACCCATCGTACCCGCTGCCGCATCAAAGTTACGAGTCACTTGATTGCGACTTGGATATTCATAGCCTGACGTTGCGTTAGCCGTCACTTCGTATACAGGGCTTTGTGAGCTATTATTAGGCATGCTCGTTACAGGTGGTCTGTACGGTGGCTGTGTCGTTGTAGGCGCGTTATAACGATTGTTATCGGCTGGCGTACCTTGCCACAGCTTGAGCCATTGACCACTATAAATCGTATATTTGCTGTCCAAACCATTGAGCGAACCGATTTGACGGTAACTGAGACGATAGCGCTCAGCAATTTGGCTGACCGTATCGCCACGCTGTACGCGATGGTAGTTAGGAACGCCTTGTGCATTGGTAATAATCTTCGGTCCCGCTTGGTTGGCTGATTGGTAAGTAGGCTTGGTTGCACAGCCCACCATCGTTAACGTTGCTGCTGTTAAAGTACCTATCAATGCCACTGTTGCAAAGCGCGATCCAGCAATAAGCTTCTTCATACAAGATTTCCTATTCTTTATGTTACTCACAAACTCCTTGTGTTACTCACAAGCATTTTGCTAACTTTTATACCGTTTAGTATTTGGCAAATACCCTTATCAATCACTCGATAGTAAACCATTTTCTAAGGCGTGTCCTCATTTTGAAAATGGTGATAAAAATGAGATAAATGGCAGCCAAATAAGAAAAATAGTGCAGATAATATCAGGATATTGACCAGCTGTTTGACGCATTTTGGCAGCGTAAATTTATAGCATTAACGCCGACAGCGTTTTAAGCGTGTCTGCTGGCGTATGATGCAGGCGCACTGGCGATAGACTAATATAACCCGCCGCTACCGCTTGATCATCCGTCATATCTGTGGAGGACTGCAAATCTTCAGTTTCTAATGGCAACTCATGTGGGCGTTTACGTAGCGACAACCAATAAGCATCACGCCCACGTGGATCGACCACATGATGTACAGGACGCGCAATCTGACGGTGCCCTAACGCCGTTATTTTCCGACCTTTGATCTCATCAGCACTATCCACATCAGGAATATTAACGTTTAATACATGATAGGGCAAATTTTTGCAAGCATCTAATATCGGTGTTTCTATGAATAATTTAACAATTTCAGCTGCCGCCATTTGATAATGACTGGTCTGCTCTTGCCCTTCTCCTTTGACGCCGCCGCCCACTAGGGAGGTCGCAATGGCAGGTATTCCAAAGAGCTGTGCGGTTAATGCAGCACCAAAGGTACCCGAAAATAAAACATCTTGACCAAGATTGGCGCCAGAATTGATACCAGTAATCACACAATCAAAACGCGTATCAGGATACAACTCATGCAATGCCAAATGTACACAGTCCGCGGGCGAACCATTTACCGCTATAAAACCAGAATCCAATTGATGAGTATATAATGGCATCGAGAGGCTCAAAGCACTCGCGCAGCCACTTTGCTCACTATTTGGCGCAACCACTACCACCTCTGCAATAGCAGACAGGGCTTGATATAATGCCAATAACCCTGGTGCATAAACCCCATCATCATTACTAATTAAAAATTTCATTTTCACTCAATATACTCATTAATGACCGCCTGTCCACTTATGAACTTTAGCCGCATAAAATTGCTATAATCAGACCCGAAAATGGTGGTTAGATTGTGTGATAATACTGTTGACGCTGACATCCACATTGGCTTTTTCTACATAAATAGTATTTATACACAGCATTTGGCAAGCGCCAAATAATAGCTGAATTTACTATAAAAGTTAAAAAAGCCATACCGCTATCAAAGTAAAATGACACTGTGTCTATATCACAGCATGGATATGAAAAAATTGATAGAGCAAAACGCGGATGCCACCATAATTTTGGGCGATTATACCCTAATAATACGCTGACACGAACCCTGTCTTTGCGCAGAATCTATCCAATTTATAATTTTATCACGATGATATCTGCATCAATAACAGCAAAAAAACTTGGCGTGACGTTACAATAGGCAACACCTTACAACAATACAAACTTATATTTTTATGCTGACGTAACTTATGAGTCTATGCTGCTGATATGTTGCTCAAAAAGAGCTTTGGCTCACAAGATATCTACACATAAATCAATATTTTATGTGACTTTTGTTTTTTTACCCATTAACATATCACCATTAATTAAAGATAAGCGAGTGTAATACTGCATGAAAAATCAATCGATATTATCTATAGCTTCTGTGATAGCAAAGACGGCGTCCAAAATTAGTCTTGCAGGACTGGTAACGTCTGTTGCCATGCTGTCTCAAGCATCCTTTGCGGCGAATAATTCTGCTACAACCATACCTCTAGATATGTCTGGCATCAATGTTACTAAGCATGAAATTGCGGTCATGCAAGTGCTATCAGAGATATGTCCACCGATGCTCAATGGCAAACAAAAACAGCGCTTTTATAAATCTTATAACGTGCAGCTTCACGAGTTGATGCCGTCTTTAGAAGATCCAAAAGCTGCGATTCAATATCTATCCACTCAGCAAGATTATCGCCAGATATTACAAGGCATTCGTAGCTGGACAATGGGCTTCTCTAAACAAGACAACAAAGCTCTATGCGAAGATTTGGCGAATGCTGAATACCAGTAGTGGATCATCATAATTAAGCTCAACAATTACAACATTATAATTGGCTTACTTATCATACATCCTATCGTCTCCCCTACAATAAATATGCCCCAGTATTGATTCTAAATTGATAAAGTCAGCTATAATTAATGACAATAAATCATGGCATTATCTGTCTTGGAACGCTGATTATGGGCCATTTAGCGACACCTTATAAGCTTGTTCATCAGGCTTATAAGTAACAAAAAAGCTTACGACAATTCTGTTTATACCAACAGGATGACCGTAAGCTTTTTTATGACAGTCGAATTATTTCTATTCGAGACATTGTGGCAGTCCTAGTCTGAGCAAACGTTTACTTCTTACTACTCTTTCTTTTTAATCGGGTCTTTTTTTGCATTTATCGATTCCCCATCGGTTGGCATTTTGCTAAGATAAGGCGTTAATTTTATGTCTGTCGCTCAGCCATCACCACTCTTATTAATACATTGTTTTTAAACAGAATGTTTAAGACAGGCTACTTAAAATGATGCTTAAGATTTAGTGCAAGGTATAAGCGGTAGATACATTTGGTTTCATGATGCGGTGTAACGATATATGACAGTAAAGCGTGTAAAAAATCAGCTGGTGCAGCTGGTAGTCGGTGTGAGTATCTCTATGAGTGCAGTGATGGCAAACGCAGCCATCCAGCCGCCTGAGATGGATAATACCGCCTATGTATTGATGGATTATAATACTGGTGAGATTTTGGCACAAAAGAACGCCAATGAGTCGCTACCGCCAGCGTCTTTGACAAAAATGATGACCAGTTACATCATTGAGCAGCGCTTAGCATCAGGCGACCTCAAAGAAGATGACCAAGTCATAATGAGTCCAAATGCTTGGTGTCGTGGTAGTAGCAGCCAGTCTTGCATGTATGTGCCGGTAAATAAATCTGCGAGTGTTATCGACATGCTACGCGGTATTATTATTCAATCAGGTAACGATGCCTCAAAAGCTATGGCTGAGCATATCGCTGGTAGCGAAGCCTCATTTGCTATCTTGATGAATGAGCAAGCAGAAAAGCTTGGTATGAAAAATACCCATTTCGTCAACTCTACTGGTATGCCTGACGAAGGGCATGAGGCATCAGCACTAGATTTGGCCAAATTGTCACGCGCTATTATCAAGAATAGCGGCGACTATTATGGTATTTATGCAGAAAAAGAGTTCACCTATAACGGCATTACTCAAGGTAACCGTAATGCTCTACTTGCAACCGACCCAACCGTTGATGGTTTAAAAACTGGCCACACTGATGCCGCAGGCTATTGCTTAGCGGCTTCAAGCAATCGTGATGGCATGCGCTTGATTTCTGTGATTATGGGAACAGAGAGCCAGCAAGCACGTGCCGATCAATCACGTGAGCTGCTCAACTGGGGCTTTGGCCACTTCACTACTGTCACCAAAGCACCTGCTGGACAATTCGTCAGCAAAGTTCCAGTCTGGTTCGGTGAAGCTGATGAAGTCGAACTAGTCACTGCGGATAATTTGCAAATTCTAACCAGCAAAACGCAAAAAAATAAAATCACGACTGTGGTAGATATTCCTGAGAGCCTAGAAGCACCCATCAAAAAAGGTCAAGAAATTGGCAAAATGATGGCCGTTATTGATGGTAAAGCGGTGGCTTCAGTGCCTATTATAGCGACCAGTGATATCGAGCAGTCAGGCTTTATGAGCCGCACTTGGCAGCGTGTCGTACGTTGGGCACAAAATCTGTTTTAGAGAATATTAGTAAAAGCTATTTCTCAAGAACATTACTGAAAAAAAAGACGCCTCAAAACGGGGCGTCTTTTTTATGTCCTCATTCACCACAGAAATTGTATTATTCCTATAAAACAGCGTTATGAGAAAACAGGTGTAAACACGGTATTTAGTAGACTAAGAAGATTTGACACCGTTCATCATATTTTTCAGATTAAAAGCAAGCACCTTTGTCAAAAATACGATTTTCGACACTATTTACAATAAATGAAAGGCAATCGAGTACATTAAACGAGGTTAGTACGGTAAATATGACAAATATTTCGATCTATTACGTCCATACCAACCAGCGCTTAAGCAAGTCGCTTAATGCTTTATCTTTATAAGTGGCGCTATAACAGTAATCGACACCAGCTGCTTTCAAACCATGCTCAAAGCTATCTAACTGCTTCGCTCGATGTGGTGGATACCAATATACCAATAAAGCCCGATGTTCACTTTCAAATTGACGAATACGCTTGGCTAACGACTCAGCTTTACTTGGAAAAATATCTTCCGCAAACATCACCATATTCACCTGTCTTACATTCATCTCCTCTATAACCAGTGTTTCATGCTGACGATAAATGACAGTCGCACCTAAACGCTCTAGCTCCTTCGCTAAAAACCCAACTTCATGATAATAATAGTAAATAATAGTCAATCCAGCCAATAAATGCTGCTGCCGAGACTGCTGTTTATTGGTCATCGATATGGTCAGCATGAATTGGGTGCCTGACCCTAACGTACTATCGACTTCTATAGTAGCGCCCATCAGCTGAGCCATTTGCTTGACGACTGGCAAACCAACACCTGAGCCTTCATATTGACGAGTTTGTGATGAATCCACTTGGAAAAACGGATTAAAAATATCATCGATATGAGTGCTATCGATACCAATACCTGTGTCTTTCACACTGATTTGCCAGCGATTGCTTTTATCAAAATGAGTCAATTGCGACGTAATAGTCACCTGCCCCGCTGGAGTAAACTTAATCGCATTGCTCAATAATATCGATAATATTTGTTTTATTTTTTCCGCATCCCCTTCCAGACCATAGTCTATATGATGAATACGGCTAATCAACTCTAGCCTTTTTTGCCGAGCAATAGGCTCATATTCTGCCAACAGATCGGCGATTAACTGCAGTGGATTGAACGCAATACAATTAATACTCATCTGACCTTTTTGTATTTGATTCAATTGAATAATATGATCAAGCGACGACACCAATTTATCACTACCGTCACTGATAATTTCAACCGCATCTTTTTGTTCTCTATTGAGGGTATCGTAATCTAACAGCTGTAAACCGCCTACGATAGCATTTAGCGAAGTTTTCAACTCATGGGTGATCATGCTTTGAAAGTTATGCAGCTGCACATCGAGGGATACGTCTTTGTTGTGTAATTGCTGCTCAAAAATAGCAAGCGCCTCATAATCTTGTTGGACTTTCTGTAAACGATCAAACAATACAGCCAAAGTTTGCTTGATTTGCACCAGTTCCTGAAATTCAAAAAGCTGTGGAATCACTGGTAACTGCTCAAGCTCTGGGTTTTTCACAACGATGTGACAGACTTCTTTCAAAGCTTCAATATCTCTGATTGGCCATTTGAGTTTGCGCAGAATGTACAATACCCAAAGTACCGTCAATATCGTGGTGATAAGCCATAGCAATATATTGCTTCGAAACCAATGTGAACGCAGGGTGTTCACATCTAAAGTGAGATTAATATATCCAACTAACGCGCTATTTTTATTGGCCTCAGCAGACGCTGATGATTCTTGCTCACCATTTGATAAAGTCGTGGACGATTGCTGACTGCTGTTTAACGTATCTAGCGCGCTATCATCACCGATATCGTCACTGGTAACGGGATAATTGAAGCTGACAGTATCTGCAAATAAGGCATTCTTCCAATCATCTCTGGATTGATTAACTTCATCAATAGGTTTGGGTGTTGAATAAAATAAAATACTTCTAATGCTGGGTTCACTTTCTAACAAGAATCTCACTTGCTCAGCCACGATATCAGCACCATCGGCTGTCGATGCGCTGGTGGTCAACATGGTAGCCAATTGCTGGATATGCTGACGCTTCTCTTTATAGTGGTATAACAAACCATAAACGATAGACATCAAGAAGCCTGCCAACACAGCCAAAATAATGGCTTGTACGACAGAACGCCAAATAAGCGTAGGGATGGTTTGAGAGGGACGGTTGTTCATATTACTTAACTGAGTTAAGAAAACTTTTGATTATAGTACAGGTATTTTGTAGGAGTAGTGAGGGAAATATCACATGTTAATAAAACTTAACAACGTATTAATATATCATGATGACCGATATAATCATCATGATATGGCACATTACAGAGAAGCATGAACAATAGAATAAAACAGTCTTTATTTACTACAACAATATAAAGACCGTCATCATTTTGCTAAATTAACGCTTTTTATCTTTATTGGTGAATTTCTGCTTATCTTTGGTAGTAAATTTCTGTGCCCGATTACGCTCGCGTTGGCGCAACTGTTGCGTCTTCGCTTTGGTTGGCGTATCGCTCTTGTTGGCATATGGGTTGTCATTTTGTTTAAGGACAACGTTGAGCGGCGTGCCTTCGAGCTTAAATACTTGACGGAATTGGTTTTCAAGATAACGCTGATAGCTCTTAGGTAGCGCGCTGGTTTGGTTACCATGAATGACAATCACGGGCGGATTGTGACCACCGATGTGAGCGAAGCGCAGTTTAATACGGCGACCAGCAACCGTTGGTGGTGGATTGGCTGTCACCGCATCTTGCAGAATCTGAGTCAAGCGATTGGTTGATACTTCAAACATCGAAGATTTATAAGCACGCAAGATAGACGGGTATAGATTACCCACACCCGTACCATGTAGTGCTGAGATTAAATGCACTTTTACATAAGGGATAAAGTTAAAGCGGCGATCCATCTCAATCTTGATATAATTTTTCTGATCAGCAGTCAGACCATCCCACTTATTAATCGCAACAACTAAAGCACGACCCGCATCAAGCGCATAGCCAATCATATGCAAGTCTTGATCAACGATACCTTCATGCGCATCAATAACAATAACGGTTACATTAGAATCTTCGATTGCTTGCAGGGTTTTAATGACCGAGAATTTCTCTACTTTTTCATCAATTCTGCCGCGGCGGCGCACACCAGCAGTATCGATTAAGACGTAGTCTTTACCTTCGCGTGTATAAGGAATATAAATACTGTCACGCGTGGTACCGGGCATATCAAAAACCACTACTCGGTCTTCACCCAATAGACGATTGACTAGCGTCGATTTACCAACGTTTGGACGACCTATGATCGCTAACTTCAAACCTTTTGGCTCTACGACATTCTCTTGCTCAGGCATATCAGCCGTCAATATTTCAAGCAAATTACCGACACCGCGACCATGACTTGCTGCCATCGGATATGGCTCACCCAATCCTAATGCATAAAACTCGGCAGGTGCAGCGTCGTGAGCACCATCGACTTTATTGGCAACCACATAGACTGGTTTGCCAAGTGTATGTAAAAACTTACCAATCTCAGCATCTGCGCCGATCATACCAGCACGAGCATCCACCACAAATACGATGATGTCTGCTTCATGAATCGCTGTATGCGATTGCTCAGACATATAGTCATCAATGTTGCCGCTACCATCATCCGCCTCACCAATACCACCAGTGTCTACAACGATAAAAGATTTGTCTTCATAGGTCGCATCACCGTACTGACGGTCACGAGTCAGTCCTGACAAATCAGCAACCAATGCCTGCCGACTTTTTGTGAACTGATTAAATAAGGTGGATTTACCGACGTTTGGACGACCAATTAAGGCGACCACAGGCTTGATACTCATGGGTTACTCTCAGTGAAATGCACGATGGCGGGCAGTACAGTTATTCTTATAACCAGTGATATAACAGTAGTCGTGAATAGGCTGCTCTTGACCGCAAATTAAAATGAATGATAAAAAAATAGCAAAAATAATCGTCAGCTATTTTACACTTAGCAAGTGGTACATAGGACGACTAAATTATAGATAAAAATATATATATGGATAACACCTACGGCGCATCGGTCGCATAGAGTACGCGAAAGCCTGTGTTTAAACAAGCGATTTACACAAGGCACTAAACGCTGACGAAGCAGCGTTTGTGTTCTCTAAAATTACAATCAACCAGTTGGCTTACAGTTGACTTAACGATAGTATCAAAACACACTATCTGAGTAACTGTTAACCGATAAAAAGCTTAGCGGGCTAACTGCCAAATAGCAACTTGTCCTGACGTGCTTTGGGTCATTAAGCGGCTGCCTTGTACCTGCAAGCTACTCAAAGCGCCCTTGGTTTGTACACGGCTAACGATTTTACCGCTAGCTGGATCAAATAAGTGTACCACGCCGTCAAAATCACCCACAGCAATATAATTGCCAATCATCACAGGATTGGTTAAATGACGATAAGCCAGCTCTTCACTTTCCCAAAGAACCTCACCAGTACTGCGATTATAGGCAACCACTTTACCCTCTAAACTGGTAGCAATCACCTGCTGGTTATTTACAGCAAGTGACTTTAAGCTGGCAAGCTCGTTGACAAACATGACTTGACGCGAAGCCAAATCAATACCTAATAACTGACCGCTATAACTGATGGCAAATAGCTGGTTTTTATCGACGATCGGCGTACCATCGACATCACTCATGCGCTCAACTTCACTACTACCAGTGCCAACACCAACACGTCTTGACCACTGCGGTAAACCACTATCAGTCGTCACCGCATGTAAACGACCATCAGCAGTCGCTAATAACGCCGTTTTGCTATCTAATAACGTTGGCGCCGCACTACCGCGTACACTGATGGCTGGAACTTGTGTGGCAAACTGCCAGACAGACTGACCTGTCTGTAGTGACAAGCCATGTAAAAAGCCATCGTTCGCTGATAGAATGACACGGTTATTGGTAATTAAAGCGGGTGTCAATACTGATCCTGATAACTGCTTCTGCCAGCGTTTTGCGCCAGTCACACTATCAAATGCCATCACTTGACCACCGCGTGTGCTAATAATCGCTGTTTGGCTTAAAGCATCTAAAGCAACGCCGCCCGTGATTTGATCGCCAACGTTGATCGACCATAAACGTTCGCCTGCACTGTTAAAGCCGGTCAAGTCCCCACCGCGCGATGCAGTGACGATTTGTCCATTGACATAACCTACTTGCAAGTCTAATGGATCTTTCTTACTGGCTTTTTTATTGCCAATATCTGTGCTAAAAACCGGTTGCAACACACTGATAGGCTCAGCAATCTGTACCAGCTTGACTGGATCATTGACGACGGGTTTAATACCGCGATTACACCCAATCACCGCAGTGCTCATCACTGCCAATACTGCCACATGCATCACCGTCGATTTGATGGTTTTAGCTTTTGATATCTTGCTAGAGCGAATAGATTGAGTCATTATGAGTTCTCACTACAAATAAATTATTATTAATTAGTAAATTGGTTATCAGTAAGTATAAGATCGGCGATTAGTACTCACCAAGCACATTCAATGAGTGCTGGTGGTTCATGCGACGCGATTGTTTTACTGTACCACTTAGCTTGTAGAACGGTTATAGATACGCGCTATTGACTAGCAATTATCAGGCATTAGGTAGAACGCAAACGCTATTATTGGTTAACAGCGCTTGTCACTGTACAATTATTGCGCAACCTCGGCAGCAGCATTTTCTTCCACCAAGGGCTGTGCAGGATTACTTGACTCTTGAATCAGACTGACTGGTTCGTCGATAGGCTCAGGTACGATGCCCAGACTCTCCATCTTTAATGCCAATACTGCACGCGTCTCTTGACGGTTGCGTAACAACTCCCAAGCATTATTATAAGACTTGATCGCTGAGTCTTTATTATCTTGTGCCAAATAAATATCCCCTAACAACTCTTGTTGGCTGGCTTCAAATGAGCTTGGCATATCATTGTTGGCTTCTGCTAATGCAGCATCCGTATCGCCCGCCGCCAGTAACGTTGTCGCATAGCGCAAACGAGTAATTGCCTGTAAACCTGCATCACCTAAGTCAATAGCCAATGCTTTTTTGAAGGTTTCACTTGCCTCGGTAAATTCATTATTATCTACTTGCTGACGCGCTTTAATCATCAGTGCCTGCCAAGCGTAAACCGACTCACCATGCTTACTGACTAGCGCATCAATATCTTTGTTTAGCTGGGTGCGACTTTGGGCAAGTGCTGCCTGTGCTTCTGCTTCCAAATCAGGGTTTTGTGAGGCCAAACTGACTTCTTCATTCAACCGCTGAATGTCTGCATAATGATCTGCTGCAACGGTGTCTACGCGCGCATGGTTGTCCTGCCAATATGTCCAACCAAAATAAGCGGCCAGTGCCAACAAAATCGCAGTGACAATATAGCTGCCATACTGCTTTAACGCTTGCATTGAATTGTCTGCATTCGGCGAATTGGGTGTCAGAGCCATATGTGTTTACCTGATAAAAGTGTTATGAAATTGCTAATGCTAAAACCGCAATCGATTACTGACGGATAAAATTTTCTTTGTTCGACAGCCAATCTGTCGCAACCGTCTGTTGTTCGCCCGTCTGCATGTCTTTAACGCTGAGGGTATTATCATCCAGCTCTTGCTGCGCAATAATAACGGTCAATGCAGCACCTGACTTATCGGCTTTCTTCATTTGCGCTTTTAGGCTCGTCGCACTCGCCATTTTCACCCGAATGTCTGGGCGACTATAGCGTAGGCGCTGGGCATAGCCAATACCAGCACTATAAACCTCTGGATGCGCAACCACGAAAACATCGCAAGCGGGAACATCAGCAATCGGCGCAACCGCTTCCATTAACAGTAATAAACGCTCAAGCCCCATGGCAAATCCAACAGCAGGCTCAGATTTTACTGGCTTATTGCCATCAGTACCGATGGATTTTAGTTGCCCGATCAAACCATCATAACGGCCGCCTGCACAAACAGTCGCTTGGCTACCAAGCTTGTCGGTCACCCACTCAAAAACCGTTTTGTTATAATAATCAAGACCGCGTACTAAGTGTGGATTGATCTCAAAATTAATACCCAGCTCTGTTAAATAGGCTTGTACTTGCTCAAAATGCGCCACGCTTTCTTCACCTAAAAAGTCAGCAAGCTTAGGCGCGTCTACCAATAGAGCTTGGGTGCTTGCTTCTTTGCTATCTAAAATACGTAGCGGATTGGTGGTCAAGCGGCGCTTGCTGTCTTCATCCAGCTGATTTTTTATCGGTTAAATAAGCAACCAATGCTTCGCGATAAGCATAACGCTCATCAATTTCGCCCAGACTGTTCAGCTCTAAACGCATCTCATCTTTTAGACCCAGCTCTTGCCACATTAGATGAGTCATGGCGATCAGCTCAGCGTCAGCGTCTGGTAAGGCACTACCAAAGCTTTCAACACCTATTTGATGAAATTGACGATAACGACCTTTTTGTGGACGCTCATAGCGAAACATTGGACCGATATACCATAATTTAGGCGTATCACCGCGCAGCAAGTTATGCTCAATCACAGCACGTACTGCACCTGCCGTACCTTCAGGGCGTAGAGCCAACGGCGTTGGTGGCTCAGATTTATCGGTAAAGCTATACATCTCTTTTTCGACAATATCAGTCGCGCCGCCAATGGCACGCGCAAACAAATCGGTTTGCTCAACGATTGGCAAGCGAATATGCTCAAAGCCGTATCTGCCCAGTACTTCAGCCAATATCGCTTCTAAATGCAGCCATTTTGCGGACTGATCAGGCAAAATATCATTGAACCCTTTGATAGCTTTAATCATGGTACGGTCGTATCCTTAAAAATTTTAACAAGTGTCTCTTTTATTTTTTGCTCATAATAGTGTTTTATTTTACGCGGATAATCTCATTCTCGCGTTTTTTAGCCAAATCTTCGGCATGTGCGCGTACCATGCCTTCTATTTCATCGACCAAATTGTCGGTATCGATAAGATGGCTTTTTTCACCCATACGATATACCAAGGATCTTGGTGCGGCACCAACAATGCCAATATCGGCCTCTTTTCGCTTCACCAGGACCTTACTTTACAGCCGATCACAGACAGATTCATCGGTTCACGAATGTCTTCTAAACGCGACTCTAGAGCCGTCATGACTCTAATCACATCAAACTCTTGGCGAGAGCAGCTTGGGCACGCAATAAAGTTGACACCATTAGAACGTATATTGAGCGATTTTAAAATATCAAAGCCGATTTTAATTTCTTCTTCAGGCTCTGCCGCCAGTGAGATACGAATGGTATCACCGATGCCATCTAATAATAAACCGCCAAGTGCAATCGCGGATTTGACCGCGCCCGTACGATAAACGCCCGCCTCGGTGACGCCTAAATGCAGCGGGTTATCAATTTGGGCAGAAATCAGGCGATACGCATCCAAGGTCAAAAACACATTACTGGCTTTAACCGATACTTTATATTGATCAAAATTTAGACGCTCTAATATATCGATATGGCGCATGGCTGATTCAAGCATCGCCTCGCCAGTTGGCTCGGTATATTTGCGCTGAATGTCTTTTTCGAGCGAGCCTGCATTGACACCGATACGAATAGGGATGTTGTAATATTTGGCACAAGCAACCACTTCGCGTACTTTAGCATCGCTACCGATGTTACCTGGATTAATACGCAGACAGTCAGCCCCTGCTTCGGCAACTGCTAACGCAATCTTGTGGTCGAAATGCACATCTGCAATCAAAGGCACACTGACCAGCTTACGAATTTCGCCAAAAGCTTTGACCGTATCCATCGTTGGCGTCGACACCCGCATCAAATCCGCACCAGCTTCAACGCAGCGTTCGATTTGAGCGACAGTTGCTGCCACATCGCAAGTATCTGTATTGGTCATACTCTGCACACTAATCGGCGCATCACCACCAATCGCGACATCACCGACATATATTTTTTTGGTAAGGCGACGGTTAATAGGCGCTGACGTTGACATAGACAAACCCTTCAGTTAAAGCGAAAAAACGCAGAAAAAATACACTTATAATAGCTTGCAGATAGCAACTTTTAAAAATAAATCTTGTACAGCAGTCGATAAGACTAGCATTCAAAATTAGCCGCTTAAAAAGTTAAGGCGCTAACTCAAAATTGGCTTGCTTATCCGTTGCATAAGTATTTAGCGCAACCGCTTCTTGGTTAAGCATTATGCTGACATTATCAACATTATCAATTTGTACATTAAACGGCGGCGTACCTGACAGTTTATAATCCCCAGATGTCTGCGAGCCACTCATTAAACTACTACCAGAGGCATCAGTAATACTCACGACGGCGGTATCCGTCAGTTTGACATCTAAAGACGCTGGACTTGCATCGCCGCCCAAGTTTAGAGCAGAGCCAGAGGCACCAACGCCCATCTCATCAGTATTGATTGCCGCCCCTTGCGCTTGCTCTATCGCTGAGACGTCTTCGACCGTCGATACTGGCTGCTCGGCATTCTCTTTACTGGCATTACTCACCATGCGAAATAAGAAAATCGCTAAAATAATGACACCAATAACGGCGATGATCAGTAGTGGGTTAAAACGAATTCGATTGTGCGTATCACGTTGCAACGTGCCCATTGGACGCAGTGGCGTATCCGTGTTATTCACTGACTTGGCTTTCAGCTCCGTAGGATAAGCGGCATCAAAGCTGGTCGCTATTTTTACAGGATCTAAACCCAAAAACTTAGCATAATTGATGGCAAACCCACGGGCAAAAGCAGCTTGCGGCATCTCCGAAAAATTTTCATTTTCAAGCGCTTGCAAATGACGCTTTAAAATAAATAACTCGGCAGCTACCTCGTCTAAGCTGATTTGCTTATTTTTACGGGCTTGCTGCAACACGGCACCAAATGATCCCTGAGCGTTAGATGAGTGTTTAATGATGGGGTGGTCATTTCCATGGTGCCTCTGGATTGTTAAGCCAAGTCTTAAGTTGTTTTGCTTCATCACTTAAAGGATAAGCGGATAAAAGCTGCTGTGCCAATTGCTGGCGCGTCGTTATGTTATTTTGTGCAGCGGCCAATTTGATACCTTGTAATAGCAAGCGCGGGCTAATGCCCTGCCCTTGCACCAGTATCAACGTTTCATAAAGCCTTTGAGCCTGTGGAACACGTTGCTGCTCAAGCAATAAATCGACCAACTCGATATGGGCAATAATACTATTGCGATTGCCATCAAGTGCCCGTAAAAATGCTTTAGCAGCCGCACTGCGATCACCTAGCTGTAAGTAAGTGCGTCCTAGATTCTCTAGCGCACCAATACGACCTTCGTAACCTAATGCTGAACCCGCAATCTCAAACTGCTCTGCCGCCTCACGATAGCGCTTCATTTGTGACAAATAAACGCCATAGTTATTGTGGGCTTGCTCAAAATCTTTATCAAGCGCGATCGCTTTTTTAAAATATTGATCGGCTTTTTCGAGATTGAGTCGACTGCCCTCTTGCTGCAGCAAAACGCCCATCATATCATAGGCTGGCGCGTAACGGCTATCGGCAGCAAAGGCTTTTTCGAGTTGGCGCTGAGCGGTATCAAGCTCATTTTTGCGGATATATTGCGCGGCCAGTGAAGTGCGCACGCGAGCAATTTCTTGTTGATCTAAGTTACGATTGTCATTGGGTCGCGTAGACGTTTGATAAGCCGCAATGTTTGTCAAATCATTGGTCGGCGTGCTTTGACAACCAGTGAGCAGCAGCCCTACCAATGCCGTCACTAACACTGTACGCTTCGACATCGCTATTGGGTCAATAGCCATTTGTCCATTTGCTGTACTCAATCGCTTATAAGTCTGAGAAAATATTTTTTGATAATTGAACTGACAAGAATTTCTAGAAGTCATCATAGCCGCCATCATAAAACTGTGATTCAATGCGTTCGATCCTCGAGGCATCAGTTTAATAGATTTAGCCCGCATAAGTACAATTTAGTTGTCATTAATTACTGTGCACATCCAAACTAATCGTTATTGCTACATTTTTATTACCATTGCGACAGATAAAAGACAAATACGATGCTACATCGAAAATGTCTATTCACCATTTATATAACCATCATCCTAAATACTTTCACGATCCTTGATGCTTTGCTGCCATGCGGCTGAACGACGCGTTCTATCAGCAACTTGCCCAACCAATTGACCACATGCCGCATCAATATCATCACCACGAGTTTGACGTATGGTACAAACAAAACCTGCTTCACTTAATATATTACTAAAGGCATGAATTCGATTATTACTCGACTTATCATAATTCGCATGAGGGAACGGGTTAAACGGTATCAGGTTAATCTTACTTGGTAAATCGCCCAATAATGCGACCAATTGCTCAGCATGCTCATTACTATCATTGACACCATCTAGCATCACATATTCAATAGTCACGTGTTTTTTGTGGCGCGGATTTACTTCAAAAACGTAATTTCTCGCTGCCGCCATGAGCTGCTCTAATGGATTTTTTATTAATTGGGACTAGCTCATTACGCAGCTCGTCATTTGGTGCGTGCAATGAAATCGCTAAAGCCACGTCAAGCTCCTGTGCCAACTCGTACATTTTTGGCACCACACCTGAAGTCGACAAAGTAACGCGGCGTTTTGATAAACCATAAGCATGGTCACTGAGCATCAATTCCATCGAGCTGACAACGGGGCGATAGTTTAATAACGGCTCGCCCATACCCATCATGACCACATTGGTGACGTTGTTTTCCCATAAACTATGGTCAACATTTTCTAAACTATCATTTTCATCGGTCATATAAGAGGCATTTGCCACCCATAATTGTCCAAGAATCTCAGCCGCTGTCAAATCGCGCTCAAAGCCCTGCTTACCCGTACTACAAAAGCTACAGTCGAGCGCACAGCCCACTTGCGAAGAAATACACAAGGTTTTACGACCGTTTAATTTGCTGTCATCTGCGGGAATTAGTACGGTCTCGACCAACGAGCCACCCGTGACTTCAAAGACCCATTTACGCGTGCCGTCATCGCTGTATTGACGATGAATCACTTTTGGCGGAATGACGCAGGCATTGGCTGATAATTTATCACGCAAAGATTTACTCAGATTGGTCATTTGCTCAAAATCAGTGACACCCTGCTGATATATCCACTTAATGACTTGCGTCGAGCGAAACGGCTTTTCGCCAATACTCTTAAAGTATTCCGCCAGCTGCGCTTGTGTCATACCTAGTAGATTGGTTTTCGCCTGAGCCTCGTCTACTAATTTTATACTCTTAGTAGTCTTAGCAGGGACGTGTTGGACGTCAGTTTGAATAGGAGTTTGAGCAGTTGACATAATAAATAACCTTTTTGCATCTACTGGTATAAGCGATGCAATTGTTGAGATGGGTGTTGCTAGACGTACTCAATATATGAGTGCATGAGCAATCCGTTATGAGCGCATTTTTTACCAAAAGCTAAAAGTAATATGCTGATAAAGGATTGATAACGCTATATAAAACCAATAATGAGGGAGAAAAGTTAAAATTTCAATGCATAGTCAGACTATTATAATAGCTAAAACGGCTTATACCAAAAGATATAAGCCGTCTTGCCACACTAATAATTTATAGTCAATTTTATAAGCTATTAGTGCATAGTGAATCAAATATAGAGCTGTTACAAGGAAGACAAGCGCCAATTGTACATTGAGTACATTAAGCGAGTCTGACACCGTAACAGACTATATTTGGTTTACTATACTAACGCGTACGTGCACACACTTCTTCTTCATTGAAGAAGTAGCTGATTTCACGTGCTGCTGATTCAGCTGAATCTGAACCATGAACCGCGTTTTCATCGATGCTGCTAGCGAAGTCAGCACGAATAGTGCCTTCAGCGGCGTCTTTCGGGTTAGTAGCGCCCATGATATCACGATGCTTAGCGATCGCATTTTCGCCTTCTAATACAGATACCAATACTGGACCTGAAGTCATAAATGACACTAGATCGTTGTAGAATGGACGCTCAGCGTGCTCAGCGTAAAAACCGCCCGCTTTTTTATCATCAAGTTGCATCATTTTAGCGGCAACAATTTTTAGACCTGATTTTTCAAAACGATCGTAGATAGCGCCGATGTTGTTGCCAGCTACTGCGTCAGGTTTGATGATAGATAAAGTACGTTCGTTAGCCATGAAAAGCTCCTAATAAATAATGAATTCGATAAAAATGAGATGGTAAATACTTTGTTTTATCTTTGGCCGCAATGTTGACTTAGGCAGATTTAAATAACTCATGGTCTATCAATGCGATAATATGAGCGCCAACACAGGATTGCTGCCTATTATAATGATTAGCGCTATAAATAATAGGGTTAATTTATGACCGCACCTTGCATAAAAGTAAATTTATGACCGCAGCTTATCTTAAGACAAAGTGAGCATTCATCAATAGCAGATTCTTACCCTACGTATCTCATCACTAACTATCTTTGTCATTAATGAGCATAAAACCAACTTGGCGAAAACTCTATGTAAGTGTTACCAAAAAAATCCCTCAGCATATAATGCTAAGGGATTTTGTTAATACGCAGCTATGAAGGTCACTGCTTTCAAGCAATACTAAAAAACAACTACTCGCCTAAGCGGCTGTCGCGGCAACTGCCAGCGCTACATTCACGCACACGATCATTTAAGAAGTTCACTCGCTCAGTTGTCACCCGAGTCGCACAGCCCATATTGACAAAAAATCCTTCATCATTATTATAACTACATTGGTCATTACGCTCGCGTATCCACGCCAATGTCCGCGCTTTAATTTGGATTTTTGCTGGCTATTTAACTGCTTAGCCAATTTTGCATAAGAATTATTCAGCTTTTATCCGCTAAATATACTTTTAAGCAATATAAATCATCAAAATCATTGTTGGGTTTATCACAGTTTTGCGCGCCCCATGACAGCATAGGAAACATAAAAGCCGCAGACGTTAGCAGCGCTAGAGCTGTTTTGCCTATAGAGTGCTTGATAATAGTCGCTTTCATCACGTTTTCCTTTTTATATATTGATAAAATTACATTCATTTATGACAATATACCAATTAAACCAGAATAATGTTAGCAATTCTCTCTTTTATACTATTTTTTCTTATCTCAATTTATTCAATTGCCAGATATCTTGATTTTTTATCGTTAGAGATTAATAGTGATTAACACTTTTATCACTTGGCATTAATAATAGTTCACATAATAGAAAATGATAAGACATTACTCACAAGATAATACTCATCCCAATGCTCAGCACTGGGATTTTTTATGAACGCTTAAACTAATTAAGTTTTATGATAAGAAACTAAGCATCATACGGGTCGCGCAATACAATCGTCTCTTCGCGGTCTGGACCGGTTGAGATAATATCAACTGGGCAACCAATCAACGCTTCGATACGTTTGATATATTTTTTCGCATTTTCTGGAAGTTCATCATAGTTAGTGATACCAACGGTTGACTCACTCCACCCTTGCATCGTCTCATATTTAGGCGTGACTGACTCATAGAATTCAGCATCATGTGCACCTGCACACTCAGTCTCAGGCAGGTTATAACCCACACCAATTAGTAGCTCTTCAAGACCATCTAATACGTCAAGCTTAGTTAAGCAGATACCTGACATAGAGTTCAGTACCACTGCACGGCGTAACGCTTCAGCATCGAACCAACCACAGCGACGCGCACGACCAGTAGTCGCACCAAATTCATGACCGACTTTAGCCAAATGCGCACCAACATCATCAAATAGCTCAGTTGGGAATGGACCACTACCGACACGGGTAGTATAAGCTTTAGTGATACCAAGTACGTAATCTAAGTACAATGGACCGATACCTGTACCAGTCGATACGCCACCAGCGGTCACGCTTGAGCTAGTAACAAACGGATAAGTACCATGGTCGATATCAAGCAATGTACCTTGCGCACCTTCAAACATCAGATTCTTGCCAGCCAGACGCAATTGATTAAGGTCTTCGGTCACATCAGTAACCATGCCTTTAATCTCTTCTTTCCACTCTTGGCAAAGCTTAAGTGTCTCATCAAAATCAATCGCTTCAACTTTATAATACTGAGTCAGTTGGAAGTTATGATATTCAATTAAGTTGCGTAGTTTTTCTTCTAAATCATCACGGAACAAGTCAGCAAGCTTGATGGCACGGCGGGCTACTTTATCTTCATAAGCAGGTCCAATACCGCGACCCGTCGTACCGATTTTGCCAGTACCGCGTTTTGCTTCGCGTGCTTGGTCAAGTGCCACATGATACGGCATGATAAGTGGGCAGTTCGGTGATATGCGCAGACGCTCACGTACCGGCACGTTGTTGTCTTCTAGCTCTTTCATCTCTTTTAATAATGCGTCAGGTGCTAACACCACGCCGTTACCGATGAAGCAGGTAACGCCTTCACGTAAAATACCTGATGGGATTAAATGTAGGATGGTGGTTTTACCATCGACAACTAACGTGTGACCAGCGTTATGTCCGCCTTGAAAACGTGCAACTGCTGAAGCTTTTTCGGTTAGTAAATCGACGATTTTACCTTTACCTTCATCGCCCCATTGGCTACCCAAAACTACGACATTCTTACCCATGATCAATCCTTACCTTTATGTATTGAGGTGTGTGCAATAACGGTTTAAAACCTGTGATAACTTTCGTTATCTTGATTTTAAAGACGTTAAAAAATGGTAATACTATTTAAATTAATGCTTAAATACTCTGTAACTGCCAATGATTATCTATAAAGCTCAAAAGATGCGTCATATCAGAGGGACAATCTTCTGCGTTCAATGGCATGGTGACGCGATAGCCTTGCTCACGTAAACTCTCAACCTGCTGTAGCAGTATCTGTCTCTGTTCTTGGTTCGCACTGCTCAATGCTTCATAGTCGACCAATACGATGATTGGTGCCTCAAGCTGCGTGTGTGCAAGCAAACGACTGACATCCATACTAAAACCAGTGGCTTCACGTGGCTGATTGATTGCTAACTGATTGCCGCTTTGCATACCATCGAAACGACCGCCACGTACCAGAGGTTGCGTCTCACTATTGATATAGCCGTTGAACACAATACCCGTGTGGTAATGATAGCCTGATAATTCCGTCACATCGATACTCACAGGGCATTGCCACTGGTCTTGTAGATGTGTTTTTAGGCGTTGTAATTCATTGATAGCAGTCGCGATTTGCGTGTCCTGCTGTGCAGTCTCTGACAATCTCGCCAATAGATTGGTAATATCATGACCAAAACGTGCCAAAGCATAAAAATCATCACCCATTGGCAATAACTGGCAGATACGCTTTAGCTCTGGTAGATTCTTATTGGCATATAAATGCATGAGTTGCTCAGTGTCATTATCAGACAACGCTGCCAACTCAGCCAAGCGTTTGAATATCGCCACATGACCCAAGTCTATATGCAGCGTCGCACTCATATTTAGCTTATTTATCATACCAAACAACACATCTATCAGCTCAATATCTGCGGCAAGTGAAGCACAGCCAAATATTTCAGCGCCGAGCTGCAAAGGCGTACGTGAGCCAAACAGCCCTGATGGCAAGGTATGAATTACATCACCTGCATAGCAATAACGCGCAATACCTGTGCCGCCCCAATGCGCATCAATACGCAAAATCTGCGGGGTAATATCCGCACGCAGACCCATCAAGCGACCCGTTAGCTGATCGATAATCTTGAAAGTTTGACGCTTTAAATCTTCTGAGGCGCCACTCAACAATGACTCAGTAAATTCAATCATTGGTGGATTAACCAACTGATAACCATGACCAATAAGCTGCTGAGTCAGCTGATACCTAAGCACTTCTTGCTTACGCGCATCTTCGAACAGCACATCCACCACCCCATCAGGCAACAACCAGCTATTGGCAACGTCGCTGGCAAAGTTGTTCAAATATGGCATGCTAGTAGAGGTAGCAGTGTTTTCAGCAGGCTGAGCCGCCGCTTCATTAGTCGTATTTAACTGGGCAAGTTTTGCAGAATCAGAACTGACAGACACAATAAATCCTTGTTTGGCGTATCGCTTACCAAAAACGCGGTACTGATGCGGTACTTAAAGGTTATATTTACAATTGCATTGACGCCATGCATTTTTATTTTTAACGCGCAACATCATTGACCCAATTATTTATAAACAAACTAGGTAGCCGCAAAAGGGTGAGTAATAAGTATAATTTAGAATGATAAGACGAGTATCTTTATGCGCTAATAAACGGCGTTAAATAATCAAGGCACTTTATGCTTTAGTTTAGCATAGCAGCCAAGGTTCGCCTAGTGACAATTAGCCACAATTACTATCTAATTACGTCTTATCAGCACTAATCTATGAAGGTTATCTGTAGACTATATAAGTAATCGTTGACTCAAAAATGGTTACCATCATTTTATATCATAAAGAAAATAATGAGCAAAGTGAGAACAACGCCTTCGATACCGACTCATGGTACACTAAGCCATTTTTATCTCGGAAGCCTTATGTCATCTGATTACCACCCAAACCCTGCCAACAATCAAGCCAATGTCTTAGGTACAGCACTTGCCAGCTGCTGCTTTGACCCTATTACCGGTTATTACCGCAACGGCTTTTGTCATACTGGCAACCATGACGTTGGTCAACACACCGTATGCGCCAAGATGACCAGCGAGTTTTTGAACTTTTCTGCCAGTCGCGGCAATGATTTGATTACGCCGCTACCTGAGTATGGATTTTCTGGTCTTAAGCCTGGTGATTATTGGTGCATTTGCGCGTTACGCTGGGTTGAAGCTTTGGACTTTGATATTGCCCCGCAAATCAAACTAGAAGCTTGCCACGAAAGCTTATTGAGCTTGGTCGATATTGATACTTTGAAAAGTTACGCCCTTTAATAACGATCATTATTAACAACAATCATTATAAGTTCTGATTGTGACACGTTTTTTACTTTATAAAGGGAGGGTGTATGGAAAACAATAACGACCAGTTGATCAAAAAAACCGCGCGTATTGCACCTGACTCTAATATCAATCGTATTTACGCCGATATGAATGATGAACATCTCTATCTAGACAATGACGACAGCTATATCTATGGCGATGCTGATACCACCACTGAGGACACCATCGAGACCATGACGGTCTACGATCCTGACTCTGAACGCTATGAGGATATTGACTCTTCCAGTGCCGATGAAGTCGTCAATTGCTATGCTTATTCACGTAAGACCGGTGAAAATCTCGATAAATTAGCGCTAAACGATGTTAGTCGTGCATTAAATAATAATGGTCAGTTTATTTGGCTTGGTCTCTATGATCCAAGCCTAGAAACCATGGTCAAAGTCAAAGAAGCCTTTGGGCTACATGAGTTGGCGATTGAGGATGCTTTCGCCGATCACCAGCGTGCCAAAGTCGAGAACTACGACAATGATATGGTGTTTGTGGTATTGCGTACCGCTAAGCTTGAGGACAATGTCATTCGCTATGGCACCACCGCGATATTTATGGGCAAAAACTACCTGATTACCATCCGTAATGGTCCATCAAACTCCTACGCACCTGTCCGTGAGCATTGTCATCGTCGCCCTGAAAAGCTGCGTATGGGGCCGATATTTGTACTACATGCTATTCTCGATTTTATCGTGGATAATTATATGCCGATTACCGATCGTTTAGGTCGCTATTTGCGTGAGCAAGAACGTTACGTGTTTACCTATGAGTTTGATAAAGGTACATTAAAAAACCTTTATGAGCTCAAATCGCAACTCGTACATATGCGGGCGATTATTTTACCAGTACAGGATATCTGTAGTTTTTTTATCAATCATAAAAAAAGTGAGATGGTCTCTGGGTTTTCTCAAGCCGCTAAGCCCTACTTTCGCGACGTCAATGACCATTTGCTGCACTCATTAGACGCTATTAATGGTCTAAATGATGATGCTGAGTGTGGTCATGAATACCTATATGGCCATGGTTAATATGGGACAGAACGAGGTGGTGCGTAAGCTTGCTGCTTGGGCAGGTATTTTAGCTGTACCGACGGCCATTGCAGGTATCTATGGGATGAACTTTGATTTTATGCCCGAGCTACATTGGCAATATTCCTACTTTGTCATCATGCTCATCATTGGGTCATTATGTGGCTATTTATATTACAATTTTAAAAGACTTAAATGGTTATAACCAAAATTTATAGTTGATGTTTCATTGATAGTCAGCGTTCAGCTTTTAAAAACAGCATCCTTCATGGTGCTGTTTTTCCACTTTATTATTGATAATAATTCTTATTTGTAATACTATTCACATTTATTATTGCTAAACTCTTGCCACCATTTCTATTATTCCAACGCCATCATATACGATTGACTCAGTCAATAGCACAAACCCTACAACCGTCGGATTTGTATGGGACGGTTTTGTTATTTTACAGCTGGCATACTGACATATTGTCAATTTGCATCTATCGAGGTTTTTATGCGTTTATCCCGTCTTACTCAAGCTGTCGCGGTCGTTACCGCAGCCTTGATTCTTACTGCTTGTGGCAGTGATTCCGACACAGCCACTGCTATCATAGATGGGACACCGCCACTACTAACCACTGATAGCAACTTTACTGATGGCTATAGCGCGGTTGCAGCGGTATTTGTCTCAGGACAAGTACAAGATAGCAGCGGCGTCAAATCATTGACCTATATGCATAATAACGAATTAGCCCAAGCGCTAACGCTAGATGCTGATGGTTATTTTGATGATCGTATTTTATTAACGCTAGGTAGCAATACCATTGTCTTAGAAGCCACAGACAATGCCGGTAATATCATGCGCTCAACCAAGACCCTCTACGTAGGCGATACCATAGCGGCAGGTGGTTCGCATACCGCTGCCCTGCGTGATGGTCAGCTATATGGTTGGGGTCGCAACAATTATGGTCAGACAGGACTCGGCCTGACCACAAAAATCAGCGATATTATGGGACATCCAGATACGCCGATGCTGATGAACAGCGCACCAAAAGATTTGTTATCTATTGGTTTTAATCAAAATCATTCACTCGCTATTGCTCAAAATGGTCAAGTTTATAGTTGGGGCGAAGACAAATACGGGCAGCTGGGTCGCGGTGATGGGGGTCGTAATGATTGTAGCAAGACTGCTGACTGTCGTTTGGATATCAGCGCGATCGAAGGTATCGAAAACGCCGTCATGGTCGCACCCGGCTATAGCCATAACTTGGTATTGACCGAAGAGGGTACGGTTTGGGCCTTTGGTGCCAATGGGTATGGTCAACTTGGTAATAATACCAGCACCGATAGCAGCACCCCTGTCAAAGTTGACTTTACAGCAGCCACAGAGGCAGGACATATCGTGCAGGTGGTTGTCAGTGGCAATAGCTCTTATGCCTTAGATGACAAAGGTCAGGTTTGGGGTTGGGGCAGCGATGCTTACGCCAATCTTGGCAAAGGCAAAGTCTGTAACACTACAACCAACTGTATCAACGTCAATGCAACCCCTGTACGTATTCATGTCATTAATGAAACGATTAATCACGCCATTACTGCTAAGACAGATGACGCCACTCAAAAAGCTGACGACCAACCCGCTATAGATGTAGAAAAAGTGACCCAATTGACGGCTGGCAAAGACCATATCTTAGCATTGACCAATAAAGACGCAGTGTATGGTTGGGGGTTAAATGCCACTAGTCAATTGGGCTACAATGGTGAGACATTTAATGGCAGCGAAAAGGCATGGGCAGATGTCATTACCTCACCGACCAAACTGCCTTGGTTTACAGATAAAGAAGTTCGCCGCGTCTATGCCAATGGCAATGCCAGCTATGCGTTACTGGATAATGTCGCCACTAATAATGGCTCATCAACAACGGATGGTATTCTCTATGCATGGGGCATGTTTGGGGAGACAAACGGCGCAGGCAAGACCATTTACAACGACCTAGATGAACCAACCAATAAGCTGCCGAATCTAAAGAATATCGATAATATGGCCATGGGTGCCATGCATCTGATTGCTCATGAAAAATCGTTTGACCAAGATAATAATACGCTGAAAGCTGGTCATTTATTTACGTGGGCTGGAGCTTTGAAGGCTCACTCGGCAACAAAGACACCACTCATATTGGATGTACAACAATCCTATCCCAGTTGCTTTACCTAGTCAGCTATAAGTGCTTTAACCATGACGAAGCGAACAGTGCATAGTTGGTTGAATTTCCTGTCATAAAATTCTCAAACAAGCAGCCTCGTTTATGCTGCTTGTTTGAGTCAATACGCCTAACTATTGCGCGGTAACTTATCGCATAATCCTCAGGATATCCTCAATTAAATCGACAGCCCTCTAAATAGGCTGACGATGAAGATATACCCTAACCCCTTATATTTTAGCTATTTCAGGTCAGCCCATGTTTTTACGATCAAACTCGTCAACCATATCAAATTCTTCACTGTATACATCACCTCCTATCATACGTAACACGCTACTCAGTGTAAGTATGGCGCTGCTGCTCACTGCTTGTGGTGGCTCAGATGATTCAAATAATTCCAGTAATGATGGCAATACTAACGTACCCAACCCACCCACTACTCCTGACACTCCAGAAATCGATACCAACTGGCAGCCAGCAGGTGGCAGTGCTACGATTGCCGCCAATGGGTCACAGCCTTTTTTGCAAATCATGCCCAACCTACCGAGCAGCGCTTTAGGCGGGGTATCACCTGGACGTGAGTTATTTATCACAGAGTGGACACCAGCAAATGAGGGTCGCGTACTGTTCGATGGTGTGGGGCCACTGTTAAATGCCAATGCCTGTACCCAATGCCATAGCGCTGAAGGTCGCAAACCCATTTATGCAGCCAATGGTCAGCTGAGTGATGCGATTTTATTCCGGTTGGGTAATAAGCAAGGCCTGCCACATGCTTATTACGGTGAACAAATGCAGCATCAAAGTATTGCCACAAGTATCCATCCCGAAGGGAGCATGCGCTACGCAGCGATGCCCAGTCAAAATGATAAACCTGCTGGCATACAGTTTAGCTTTACTCCAACTGACCCTAATCAACCCTTAGGAAATACAGCGATTAGCGGACGTATCTCACCGCAATTGGTCGGCATGGGCTTGCTCGACCTGATTCCTGAAGCGAATATCATTGCGGCAGCTGACCCTGATGATAACAATCAAGACGGTATCAGTGGCCGCGTACATTGGGTACAAGATGGCAAACAGCAGCGCATTGGCCGCTTTGGGTGGAAGGGCATTAATAGCAGTCTACGTACCCAAAACGCCAATGCCATGTCGCAAGATATGGGTTTGACGACCTCGGTATTTATGGATCCTAACTGTACGGTAAATCAGCCTATTTGTTGGACGGCAGCGAATGGCGGCTCTCCAGAAGTCTCAGACAGCAGTCTAGACGCTGTGACCGATTTTATGACCGCCCTTGCCGTACCTGAAAGGCGAATAGACGATTTATCAGATTTTAATAAAGGAGCGCAACTGTTTGCGCAAGTCGGCTGTGCTGGCTGTCACACCCAAGCAAAAAACAGGCAATAGTGATCGCTTCCCGCTCCTATCACAGCAAAACATTTATCCTTATACTGATTTATTACTGCATGATATGGGCGCTGGACTAGATGACAGCGTGAAAGAGAAAAATGCAGAAAGCTTTGAGTGGCGTACACCGCCATTGTGGGGAATTGGCATTGTGGCACGTGATCCAGAAGCGCGGTTTTTGCATGATGGTCGTGCCAGCAGCTTGACTGAAGCGATACTCTGGCATGGTGGTGAAGCAGAAAGTACAAAGACGCGCTTTACACAGTTATCCGCCACGCAAAAACAAACATTAATGACCTTCTTAAAGGGCATTTAACGCTCAAACAATAAAATGTGAGAGTTAAGAAGGCAAAAAAGGGCTACCAGTGGTAACCCTTTTTTATGCTGCTATTTAATAGTTATTCACGGCGATGCTTGGTATGACTATCAGGCGCTTGAGCATTATCAGGTAACAGCGCTTTAATCGTTAAGTTTGCATGCTGTTTATCAAGATTGTCCTCTGGACGGCCAAACGTTTTTGCTGTCCAAGTTAATACTACGATAGAACCGCTCAATAGCATAATGGCCACAGAAATTGTCGCCAGCAGCCATAAATGGAAATAGTCTGAGACCGCCTGTACATCAACCACCAAATGTCGTGATAAAGCAGTAATCGCGATAAATATCAAAAACTGTACCGGCAGACGGTGTGTTTTAAAATAAATACCTATCATGGCCAGCAGCTCAAGGTAAATAAACAACATCAATATGTCTTTTAAATCCGCTGAGCCTTTTTGAACAATACCAACGAACTCTTTGCCAGCCGTCCAAACGACAACCACACTGATTAGAATAAAATAACGTAATGACAGACATCGACAAACTCTCTACCGATACCTTGTAGTCGCTCATGAACACCTACGTTTTTTTTAGCCATGTTTAGGTCCTATCAACTGAGATGTGGTTGATTTAGCCTGAGTACATATTACTCAGGCCCCTTATTTATCGGCAATCAGTATTCGTATGACTTCTTTTTAGCCGATATTCAAACCGGCAGATTTTTCAGCCGCATCAACGGTTTGGCGAATGAGGGTATTAATGGTCATTGGACCCACGCCGCCCGGTACAGGCGTATAAGCACTGGCGATGTTTTCAACACCTTGCAACTCAATATCACCGACGCCGCCATTATCCGTTGGATGAAAGCCTGCATCGATAACCACAGCGCCCGCTTTGATCCAATTAGCTTTGATCAGTTCAGGCACGCCCACTGCCCCAACCACGATATCCGCACGCTTAATATGCGACTCTAAATCTTGTGTTCTTGAATGGCAAATCGTTACGGTGCAGTTGGCATTCAATAGCATCATCGCCATTGGTTTACCCAAGATGGCACTTCGACCTACAACTACGGCCTCCTTACCAGCAAGCTCGATATTATGATGCTCTAATAAGTGCATGATGCCTTGCGGGGTACATGAACCATAAGCGCTCTGCTCGCCATACGACCAAAGCCAAGACAGGTCACACCATCGACGTCTTTTGCTAAGTCAATCTGCTCAAAGCAAGCACGCTCATCGATATGTGCAGGCACTGGATGTTGTAGCAAGATACCATGGACGTCTGGATTGCTATTAAGTTCATCTATTTTCGTCATCAGCTCTTCAGTGGTCGTCGCACTTGGCATCTCAACGCGTATAGAATCCATGCCGACACGTTTACAAGCATTACCTTTCATACGTACATAAGTCGCAGAAGCGGGATCGTCGCCGACCAATATCGTCGCTAAGCTTGGGGTGCGTCCTGTTTTATTCTTGATAGCGTCTACACGCGTACTCAGTTGCTGTTCTATTTGTTTAGCAAGTGCTTTACCGTCCAAAACGGTAGCAGATCCTTGGGCAGTTGACATAGTAACTCCAATAGAGGGTGCGATAAAAAAAGAAAGACAGCGCCCGCAACTATTTGCATGCCTGTCTTATGCTTGATCAATGTATGATTAAGACTGATATTGTACCTGTCTGGACTAAAAAATCCTAGCGTGAGATAGGACTTGGATACTTATAAATTTCTATCACTCGCCAATCCAGCAATATCATGTCATTGCCGATGCAACCTTGACAACCTTTACCGTTTTATAAGAAAGTCCAATCAAAAATAAAAGCCAATAGCTGCAACACCTTATAAATACTCAACACGCCTTAATAAGCGATATTCTCACATTACTGAATCATTGAAGCAAACACGCGATCGATTGCATCTACCGTTTGCGCGATTTCGGCAGTGGTTAAGGTAGGATGAACTAAAAACATTAAGCTGGTCTCTCCCAATTGTTTTGCTATTGGCAGTCTGTTTTCTGGACGCAAGCCTGTATCATCGAATGCTTTTTCTAAATATACCTCTGAGGCAGACCCTGAATAGCAAGGCACGCCTAACGCATTTATTTCTTCAATGATGCGATCACGTGTCCAGCCCTCAGCTAGGTTATGTGGTTGCACATAAACATACAATTTATAATAAGCATGGGTAGAGTTTGGAAACTGAGAGGCCTGATCTAATGTCGGCACCGATAGATAGCCTTTTTCTTCCCATTTAGCACATGACTCTAATATCACTTTAGCATTAGCACTGCGCTTCGCTATCCAGTCACTCATATGTGCCAATTGAATACGCCCAATCACGCCTTGAATCTCGGTCATGCGCCAGTTGGTGCCAAAGCTCTCATGTAGCCAATTATAGCCGGGCAGCTGCTCAGTCTCATAGACCGCCGCATAGCTTTTGCCATGGTCTTTATACGCCCACATTTTTCGCCATAGCTGCTCGTCATCGGTAGTGACCATGCCGCCCTCGCCGCCTGTGGTCATGATCTTATCTTGGCAAAAACTCCACGCGCCAATATGACCGATACTGCCAACGCTACGACCTTTGTAGCGTGCACCATGCGCTTGTGCGCAGTCTTCAATGACATATAAATGATGCTGATCTGCCAGTGCCATGATGCCATCCATATCACAGGGCCAACCTGCCAAATGCACACAGACGATGCCTTTTGTTTTGTCCGTCAATACCGCCGCTATCGACTCTGGCGTGATGTTCCCTGTCGCCTCATCAACATCCGCAAAAATGGGCGTCGCGCCTGCATTAACCACTGAGGAGATACTGGCAATAAAAGTGCGCGGCGTCACGATAACTTCATCACCCACACCTATACCAAGTGCCTGCAATGCCGCGTCCAATGCCAAAGTTCCGTTGCCCAATGCAATCGCGTATTTGCTACCCGCCCAGTCAGCGAATTCCTCTTCAAACTGACGGCATTCTTGCCCTGTCCAATAATTGACCTTGTTGGATAACAATACTTGACTGACCGCATCCGCTTCTTTCTGAGTAAAACTAGGCCAAGGTGAAAAAGGAGTATTTAGCATGCGTTCCTCATCAAAGCGTGTTTTTATCGACGCTATTACCTGTGAATTTACTCATGGTCGCTTCACCATCAGCACTAATGCCATCTTTGATAATGACTTTTTTTACTGTTTTAATCAAAATCTTAATATCTAACCATAATGACTGATGATCGACATACCATGTGTCGAGCGTAAATTTTTCATGCCAACCAATCGTATTGCGACCATTAACTTGTGCGTATCCCGTAATACCCGGACGTACACGGTGGCGACGCGCTTGCTCATCATTATATAGCGGCAGATATTCCATCAATAATGGTCGCGGCCCCACCAAACTCATATCGCCTTTAATCACATTCCATAGTTCAGGCAGCTCATCATCGAGACTGCTATTACGCAAAGTCTTACCAAATGCCGTCAAACGCTCATCATCCTCTAAAGGATTACCCTCTGTATCGATAGTATCTTTCATCGAGCGAAACTTAATCATCTCAAACGGCTTGCCATTTAGACCAGGGCGAGTTTGTTTAAATATCACTGGTGATCCTAAGTTTTTTTTAACTTTATAAGCCGTAATAGCATAAACAGGAGATAGTATTACCAAGGCCGCCGTGGCCGCCGTGATGTCAATAGTCGCTTTATCATTTTGCAGCCCGCCTTTTGTCGTTTACGCGGTCATCCCTACTGCGTAAATAAAAACTTAAAAACTTTGCCACAATTGCTTGCGTTCAAAATTTGCAATGGCCCAGTCTCTTGCATCAGGATATCTCTTTTCAAATTCCTTATCAGTAACGGCATCGCGGATTGCTTCGGCGACAGACGACATATCCTTAAAATTGAATTTTCGACCACTGATACCTTCTTTGACACTATCCTTTACACCAACGACATCATAGGCAAAAGTTGGAACAGCGCAACTTGCTGCTTCAATAGCGACACTGCCAAACCCTTCACGATAGCTCAAAAAAAATGTAAATCAGCACACTGAAAAACCTCGTGCACATTTGGATTGGCTGGTATATATACACCTCTATTATCTTTGACAACTTTCTCAACGACTACTTTTCCTACGTCGTCTTCACAGTCTCCTATGAACATAAAGTAGACATTTTCTGCTCTTAGTTTTTCGGATATACTCAATATCTTTGAAGCCTTTATCATCACAAACTCGTCCTACCACGCAAATCACAAAGGTATTTTCAGGTACCTTGTACTTCTTTCTTAATGCCTCTTTTCTAACTGAGCCATAGGTTGTAACAAATCAGTATCGATGCCGTTAAATGAGCCATTATCAATGACAGTTGCCTTGCTTTTTTTGAGGATATTTCTGCCAAGCATACGCTGAGCAAAGACTCAGAAACAAATAAAACCTCGTGAGACAAGCCAAAACTTAATATATCCAGACCCTGAAACACCCTCTTTTTTAAACCTGAAAAATTCTCATAGGCTCTACCCACGCTAAAAGCAATTCGTCTCTTTTGCAATGTAACAGCACTTGCGATACTCCCTAACAACAAGGCTTTAGGCGTTAAAAAACCACCACATCAAAACGATTCGATAGCATATAACGGGTTAAAAGCGCGAGCGACTGAGCATCTTTAAACAAAGATGGCTTACGCTGAAAATTTAAATTAATCACCTTGCCTATTTTGCGCTCACGTAAAATATCTAACTGCTGTTTATCGCCACCGCAGATTAAGGTGATCTCAACATCCGCATGGTCTCTAATGTATTCAAGCTGATCACGATATAGCACATTAAATGACACCGCATCTGTCATTAGAAAGCATATCTTTAATGTCATTTCAGCACCTCAATATTTTTTATATTATTTTATCAGTGACATTTTATAAATAATATTATTTAGCACAAATACTATTTATCACTGACTGATGATGACTTCTTAGCGTGTCAGATATTGTTAATTTATTTTTTTATTGGCTATCTTTTGTAATAATCCTATCGAATCTAAAAAAGTAACTGTTGTCAGTTTTGCTGATAATTTTAAAGAACCTAAATAACTGTTTCCTTTATATTCACAGTACGTTTTAAAACTGTCTTTGTATGATCTGGTTATTTTAGATAGTGATAAATTTCCTTCTTCTCTATAATAGTATAATAAATCGGGCAATACCGCTAAATTTAAATCTTGATTTGAGATAGCTCTACACCACAAATCGTAATCTTCAGACCTTGGATAATTTTCATTATATTTATTTCGTTCATACCAACTCTTTTTGCCAAAACAGCAGCATGTACAATAGGATAAGCCGCGGCTATTTCTTTAAATTCCGTGTAAATTTGATCGACATGACGACAACCATAAACTTTATTAAAATTATCAATAGACACGACACCTGTAGAAACCAAATCATAATTTGGATTTTTTTCTAAAAAACTTAATTGAATTGCCAGTCTATCTGGATGAATGAGATCATCGGCATCCATGCGCGCTATATAATCATAGTTCGCTTCTTCAATAAGCTGATTTAATCGAGCAGGCAGTTTTTTATTTATACCATCAGCAATGACCCTTATTCTATGATCAGCCTCTTCAAAACGCTTGGCGATGGCCAATGACGCATCAGTAGAGCCATCATCGATTAATATAAGCTCCCATAACTCATGCGTTTGAGCCAATATGGAGTTGATAGCATCTTCCAAGTACGCTTCAGCATTATAAATGGGAATACCAATGGATTATATGTCTGATTTTTCATTAGAAAACCTCAAATATCGGATTGATAATATACGGACTCAAGTTACTAAATCTCGATGTCGTCAAGACAAAATACATGAGAAAAATAATGATACTCGCTATATATAAATAAATATTATTAATCCTTTTTAAAATCATAGGCAGTATCAAAACCAATGTCCATGTAAAATACGCAAGCAGCCTTTGAGGACCTGAAGGACTGGTGCCCAACATCGCTAACGGTATGATAAAAACCACGCCTGATGCATAAAATGTTATTATTTTTTGAAAATCCTTATCTTTAATTTTATACAGATAACTGACCAAGATGATTAAAATCATGATGGCTGTATAAAACCAAGCGTTAAAAACCCGCCTGCTTCATCGGATGCTTTCGCATAGCCCTCATATCTATCGTTAGTAGAAGAAATATAAGCGACCAATACCCCACTTACTAATAGCGATCCTAAAAATGTTGCCAAAATCTTATATAAGGGTTTTATTCTTAAATTGACGATAAAATAAAATGGAATCATAAATAATGCGGTTACATGGAACAATGAAGCAATTGCACAAATCAGCAGGTATGGAATAAATCGTTTTTCTAACAGATAAGGAATCGCCAAGGTAAATATCGCCATTGCCAATCCTTGACGCAGTCCATTAAAAGAAAAAGTATAAACGCCTAATGTAATAAATAAAATACGGAAAACCAATAATTTACGCTGTATTTTTTAATCACTCTAAGATAGCAATAGACAATAATTAAACTGGTAATAACAAGCAGCCAAAAATAATGAGTGGTCATACGTAACAACGCATACTCTATAACTGATAACCGAACTCAATGTCTTCGTTGAACCTAAAGTACTCGGCATTCAATTGACTGTTGAAATTTCTCGTATAGTTTCCTGTATCCGTACCAACTCGGTAGCTACGAAGGCCTGCAAATAATGTCAATATAATTAGCGGCAGCCAAAAAGACGTACGATTGAGAGATTTTTTCTCCAGTACGATCCAAAAATAACAAGGCTAAGAACCAGCAGGTATGGAAGCATTTAACCCTCTATAAAAGTAGATGTCGTCAATCTTATATAAATCGGATGTGATGGCAGGTTTACACCGTCTAGTATCTTTTTTACCGTCCAGTACCTATATAACTATAGCCTTATAACTATAGCCTTCCTACCCACCTCGATTTTTTTCTCATTCCGTCCAAACTACCTTGAAACGACTATAAATAAGAAGCAACCACTCCGTCACATACTCAAGTACTTTTGCATTAGTATTTGCGCATTGGTAGCAGCACTAAATCCATATAAATTCAGCGCTGCGGTTATGTCTTTTTCATTGGGCTTTGGCTGTTTAGGCGCTAATAAGCAATCAACCCAATTCTTGGCTGAGTGAATCGGTAAAAACTGTACTAATCCAAGTCCTAAATCTACTTCAGGCGATACTTGGTCAGAAACCAACGCCTTTAACCCAACTGTTTGGCTCTCGACCAAGACGACAGGGAAACCCTCGTGCAACGAAGGCATGATCATATAGTCGGCGCTGGCCATTAATTCTGTGATATCCGTACGCATCCCCAAAAACTTGACCGTATCTAGGAGTGACTTATCTGCTACTTGTTGCCTGAGCCTCATATCCAATGAACCTTGTCCAACAATATATAAGGTAAAAGCGATTTGACGTTTTTTAACTGCTCAGCGATCTCTAAAGAAAACTGATGGTTTTTAACCTCATTTAGACGACCAACTTGGATGATTTTTAGCCCCTCATCGTCAAATTCTTGGTCGATATACTGTCTTGATTGGTTAGCGACTGTCATCATCTGCTGTATATCAACAGCATTGGGCAGTAGCCACACATCTTTTATGCTGCCAAATAGGTAATGTGCCGCTTGTTCACCGCAACTCATTTTATCCGTGGCCAATTTACGATTGGTAATGAACGCCCACTGTTCATATTTTTTTAACAATATTGGTTTTCCCATTATTGGTGCTATGAGAATGTGAAATGCGATGCGGCACGCCAGCACCTTTAGCAGCCAGCAGATGAAAAGCATTGTTTAATAGCATATGAGCATGAATGACTTGATAGTCAGGATGTTGTTTAAGGAAGTTTTTAAGCTTCCACATACGCGCTAACGAATGATCCGCTAAAATCGGTATAATCCTACCGCCCAGCGCTATTATCTCAGCATCATAGTCACCGACCTCGTCGGTAAAAGTGATAAAATCAAACTGAATCTGGCTATGATCTATATGGCGATATAGATTCATGAGCATGGTCTCTGCCCCAGCCCGATCCATTTTTCCCACGATGTGTAGCACTCTCTGAATAGTCATCTCTTTACCTATTAAGAAGCCATAAAACCAAACGTATTTCTCAAAACTATTCTGAATCTGTTTTCTCTTGACCTTTAACCCTTGCTCTTTTGTCTAGCGCTTGACGAAGCACCTGTAACATAAGCAAGGCAACTTGCGTCGGCATACGTACGATATTACTAATCATCATATTTCTTACGGTCAAATCGCTCTTATAACCCTTTAGTCGTAACGTTTTATCTGCTTTTTTAGCTTGTGCTACTGCAGCTGCTAAATAGTCATTATCTATACGAGTAAGGATACTCCAATGACTTTGTTTAATTTTATTGGCGAGCGTTTTTTTAACCTCATCCGCTTGATAGTCCTCTACTAAACTGATGACTTCTGCGTGGATAACGAAAAGGTCTAATAGTTTTTTATCTGTTGACCCTGTGATCGACGTGCCACGCTGTCTGTATAGATAAAAATCAATGGGCAGGTAATACTTAATATTAGTAGCTAAGCCAAGATGCCAATGAAAAGGCCAGTCTTCGTAGTACAGACCCACTGGGAACTGTAACGAGTCAGACCGCACTGCGCTAGATTTAATAAATTTGAGCCATGCAAAATGCGGTAAGCTAAAATATGAGCCGTCTATTTCGGTTGCCTCAAATGCTAAATTGCTAGCGGGATACGGCAGATCTGTCTCTATGATGCCATCTTTGAATGGCGTAAAGCCATACGTCACGACCTCTGCATTCTTGGTGAGCGCACAATCCACACACGCTGCCACCAAGCGAGTATCTATAATGTCATCAGAATCAACGAACATCATGTATTCGCCTATCGCAGACTTGATACCAGTATTACGTGCCGCAGAAAGACCACTGTTTTCATAATGCTGAATGACTTTGATGCGTTCATCTGTGAGATGTGACGCAAGTACTTGTTTTGAATCATCAGTGGAGCAATCTTCTACAACGATAATTTCAATATTCTGATAAGTCTGCTGCTTGATGGATGCCAAGCAAGCATCGATATATGACGCAACGTTATACACTGGTACGATGATACTTACTAATGGCGTTTCGATAGTCGTCATATCGCTACCAGCGCTTTTTTTAGGTCATCATACTCAGCTATATCAACTGGAGACTCATCCATCGTACCGTGAGGCAGGGACAGAAGGCTATCGATGAATGTTGCAATATCAGCAATCTCTTCCAATTCTAAAAACACCAGCCTTGGATGACCGCCTAACCAGTCCAACTGCGTCTGTCTTATCTTATGATTGGCGTTCGGGAGTACCAAGCACGGCGTACCCGATAGCAAACATAAAATCATGCCATGCAGCCGGTCAGTCACGACCAATTTTGCAGCACGGAATTGATTAAGCTTGTCAGTCAGTAATTTTGTGCAATGTGCTTCATCGAGTTGCGAACCACCAGCGTGTGTGTCGGTCTTTTTAATCTGATAGCCAGTATCTGCCAAGGCTTTGTCTATCATGGCGTATTGCTCAGCTGATAATGCGGCTTCTTTGTCATCTCGTAAGCAGCGCAAAATATCTGAAGGCGCTAAGCAATCTGTCGTACCCAGCACTGTGGCATTCGCGCTCATCACAATATCTGGTACGAGACCAATATGCACATTACTATACTTAGCAAAAAGCTCGATGAGTTTTGCCGCTGTTATCGACTCTCTGGCAAAAATATGTATATCTGGATGCTTGGCGTAGACTTTTACAATACGCTGCAAGGCACGTTTAGATTGAATAGAGTCGTTCCAATCTAGTGTCTGAGGAAAACAAACGATACGATTGGCAGGAAATGACTTGATGACTAATTGGCGCAGCTCCTCAATATCAGGATAGGTGCCACCCATATTACCGCCGCCAATGATAGTGACAATATCCGTCTCTTTTATTTGCTGTTTAATGGAATGGAGCACAAATCTGGTTTGACTGATAGCCACACTAACAACATCATAATCCGTCAGCACACGTTGCAAATACTGCTTTTGCGCGTGAGAAATAGCAATATCACCAATATTGCCATAGTCAGCGGCAAGAAAATAAAGCACCGTTTACCAGTTGGTAACGGTAAACCTCTCGCCCCCATATAAGCGGCCAAGTGTTTTTTTAATCTGAGCGGAATGAGCTTTTTTATAGCAGCAATATTCATTTTTAATGCTCCCTTATTCGTTTCTCATCAACAGCTTCTTCACCCACATACGACGCCTTGAGCCAACAGGAAACAATCTATTCAAGTTAGGAGGCGGTTTACGTTTGAGCACTTTTTCAATCTGTGGAAGCCATTCAACACCCCTGCCCGTTTTGAGCATTTCATGGCGAATAAAACGCCAATCTATACGTACTATTTCGTTTTTTAAAATCATATTTTTAAAGAGTGATGAGTCAATAGGCTCGCTAAAACATTGAGGGTTATCTATACCTGCAACCAAAAAATTGAGACGCGTCCTAACACATTTCTCACAGCGACCACAGTTGCTATCATTTTGATCACCCGCCCAACAGAAACGCAGGCCTTCAATACCCAAGGGCCATGCTGAAAGAGTTTGAAGCTTCTCTGAACGACTAAAGCCTGCACCATCATGAATGAGTCTAAAGTCGCCAGAACTTAGCAGCGGGTCAGTGATTGGGTGTGAGCCCCAAGGACTAATCAATACATCATAAGAATCACCACTACCAATGAGCCCAATTCCTGCATATCGTTTTAAGCCACATAAGACCGAAGCGATAGCAGCAGCATGATAGTCTTCCCAGTTGATGTCCCAAAGTCCTCGAATATTTGTTTTCACAATGACCAAATCGATATTGATATCTGCAAGTACTTTTGTCGCTGTTTTTGCTGCACTGGCAAAGCCTTTTGTATCCTCTAAAGGTATATCAAAGCCATGCACAAAAACCCCTGCTTTAATATTTCGTGTGGCGTATCCTGCTCTGCCTGTCGCATGACGATAAGCGGTAAACTGAGCATCAACGCCACCAGAAAATGCAGCAATCGCACCATCTACTTGTACGTCGCTCTCTCTAATACGATCAACTTGTATATCAATCAAAAAATAACGCTCTGGCAACCACTTATTCCAAACATACTGTAGCTCTGTCAGGTTGGCTAATAGCTCATGCGACACGCTACCATGCACATGAATGGCTGCTCGCATCTGCATCGCGGGCAATAATGTGGCCAGTAAATAAGCATCACAATCATCGTCTTCTGGCATTGGCAAGTTCGCTGGATATACAAACCACAATGCCTTCTCAGTCATTTGCCCACTAGCTGTTGTCTGTTGCAGCAAACAACAGCGCTTTTGACCCTTCTCGTCACTGCGTAAAGGCTGAGGCAAACAATATTAAGCATATTTTTTCACCTTTGCTTTCGACCAAGACAGTTGAAGAAAAACCAGCGTCATAACATACCAGCGCCGTGAAAAACATAAAATCAATACACGAATGCCGCGTGCTGGATGTCGTTGATAATAATGCGGCAAACAGTTCTGATAAACGAAAGACTGTCGTTTTTATTAACTCTGCACGACGCTTTTTCATATCGATATGTGCCAAATTATTAAGTAAATATGGCAGCATATGCTCAACATAACTACGAGCAAAGTCCGATAATAGCACTTGCTTTTCAGTAGCACTGATCGACCAATCATGTATCCTGACTCTGGCTGTATAGTCCGCTTCAATGGACTCCAAAAGCCCTGATTTATATTGTGAGCTTGTTATCGAGGTCGCATTTTCATAGTAGTTGTATGGACAGTCTGGCAGCACCGATAAACGATTCGCTTTGCTTAGACATGCGATATTAAAAATACCATCCTCACCAAATTTGACGTCGCTATCGAAACGCAGCTCTGCAATTAAATTTTTTCTATACACCTTGGTACAGGCATACCAATATATATGTCTATTCTCTGTCACTCTCAGTTGTAGCGTTTCGATATCTTGCCGTGAGTATTCTGCCGCACTATTAGGACGCTTAATAACAGAACCATCCAGCATCATGCGTTTATGACCAAATGCCAACATCTCGACATCTCGATCTACAGCTTGTTCAAAAACAAAATCAAAATACCAATCATCAATGGTGTCATCCGCATCTATAAAAACGATGTAATTGCCGGTTGCGATATCGAGCCCAGTATTACGAGCCTCTGCCACGCCACCATTTTTTTGATATTTCACCGTAATCCATGACCTAGTACTTGCCCAGCTATGCAATAGGCTAGCAGTATGATCTTTAGAACCATCGTCAATGACTATCAGTTCAATGTCGTGATTCTTTTTCGCAACGTCAATACTATTAATACAACGATCAATAGTAGCAGCGGCATTAAATGCAGCGATAATGACTGAAATCATAGTGAGCCTCTCAAGTTGAGACTTCTCATACATATCCTTTATGACATTCAAAGCAGTCAAAAAACATACCTACTGCTCCACTTCATCGATATGAACAAGACGCCGAAAAGCAACATAAATGATAGATAAACTGAGCAAAACCCCAACAAATGAGAAAAGGGCAATGGCTATCATATCTGACTCAAAAACGTCAAAACCTACATACAGCGCTGCAGCACGAAATACCACTGCAAACACTTCTCTAATCAAAAGAAATCGCTGTAAACGCAATGCTGGCAATGCCGCAGTACTCGCACCAGACACTAAACTGGTCAAAAGCCAAATAGACAGCCACTGCGAATAACTACCTGCCAATGCCCACTCTACACCGAACACTAAAGAAAAAAGATAATCACCAAAAACGAACACCGTACCGAATGGCACAATACCAACCACCAATAAAATCAACGTCACTTTTAATAAAAATTGATAAGCCTCAGGTGAATTTGCTGTGATGGCACGCGTAATTTTAGGATAGAAAACCTCTCCAACCGCCTGACCTAACAGCATCGCGGGTGCACCAAGCACAAGGACAGCCAACGAATACTGCCCTGCAGAAGAGGCACTAAATAGTGATGCTAACAAGATAGTTGGCAACCCCACTGAAGCCGCATTCAGGATACTTTGTGGCATACGATATATCGCAAAATCACGCTGCGATATGGCGGCATGTCGAACACCCTTAGTACCAAACCAATGACGCACATTTAATACACCTACTCTAGGTACACGAAGCATCTGCATGATAAAGTTTGTGAGCTGCCCTGCTATCGTCAATAAAATAAGCAACATCCCTGAAGGTGCTAGCATACCGCCTATCAGCTTACTACTATCTGTCACAAGCTTGCTTTCCACATAAGCCCGAGCTTTCGCTTTAAATAAGCCCACTCTAATAGCAGACTGATCAGCGACAGAAAGAAAAGCACCGACTAATAGCGTTAATGGTATGAGATATAGCATGTTTGGCGTGCTTTCCATACCCATCCAACTTGCCAAATAAAACTTGCCGACATAGACAACAATGAATGAGAGGACAGCTATAACCACACTGAGCAATATGGACAATCGGGCAATGGCCGCAGCATCCTCATCACTGTCAGGCATCACGATTGCATTGGCATAGCCCATAGTGGCAATCGGCGTAATAATGCTGACGATAGCAGTAAAGGCAGCAGCGATACCGAAATCCTCAGGTCTATATAGTCTGGTAAGAAATGGCATAAAAATCATGGCGATGGCCTGTCCAGCAGCAATCCCGCCACCGACCATGACCACATCTCGCACAAAGTGACTGGTTTTCAACCTGTTTATTGTGCTCTGTATCGATGAAAATACTCCAGAGCTCATGACATATTGTCCAATTTAGTGACTCACAGAACTTGTAAGGAATTTATGACAGCGCGCCTCTCTCTATTAACCCATTTCATCTGTCAGTGTGGTATCTACTTTCTCTACCTCGCCATCTTTATCAGACCCTTCTCGGTAACCTTCGACAAAAAACTTAAACTGTGTTTTTAGCCAGACCACATCCTGCTGCTTTGCTTTTTCTGCAAATTCAAATAAAATATTTTCGATATCTTGCAAAGGAAAGCTGTGCTCCATTGCTTGCATAATCAATGGATGAAAAGTAGGTTCGATATTGTCTTCACCAATGATTAACTCCTCGTAGAGCTTTTCACCCGGTCTCAAGCCAGTAAATACGATTTCGATATCGCCATTGGGATTGCTATCATCTTTTAGCTCACAACCTGTCAAACGAATCATACGTTTTGCCAGATCAACAATTTTGACGGGCGCGCCCATATCAAGCACAAACACTTCACCACCGAATGCCATCGCACCTGCCTGAATAACCAAACTGGCCGCTTCTGGAATCGTCATAAAATAGCGTGTGATGTCTGGATGAGTGATGGTGATCGGACCTCCTTGCTCAATCTGTTTGGTAAATAACGGCACCACAGAGCCTGATGACCCTAAAACATTGCCAAAACGCACCATGCTAAAACAAGTCTGACTGTTACTTTGGCTCAATCCTTGGCAGACCAACTCAGCCAAGCGTTTGGACGCTCCCATGACATTGGTAGGTCGCACGGCTTTGTCAGTAGAAATCAGCACAAAAGTCTCAACGCGAGCCTGTATCGCAGCACGGGCACAATGGTAGGTGCCTTTGGTATTATTGATGGTGCCCTCAAAGGGATTGGACTCAACAATAGGCACATGCTTATAGGCTGCAGCGTGATAAATCGTTTTTATATGGTTTTTTTCGAATATATTGATTAATTTTTTTTCGTTACTGACACTGCCGATAATGCTAATAATCTCAATATTTTGATAATCAGCATTCGCTGTTTTTAGATTACCAAGTTCTTGATCTATAGTGTATAAAGCATACTCAGACTGTTCATATAGCACCAAGCATTTAGGCTTTTTTGATGATTTGCCGACACAGCTCACTACCGATTGAACCACCTGCCCCGGTAACGAGAACATTTTTGCCCGTGATATTTTTTTGTAGCAACTCCGCAACAGGTTCGACCGTTTCTCGTTCGAGCACATCTAGTATGTCAACGGGTCGTATATGACTGACGGTTACTATCTCATCAGCAAGCTCACGTAAGCTTGGCAAGTCTTTTATCTTAACGGAGATACCTGACAGACTGTCCATAATCTGTTTTTTACGAGCACGGCTCATAGAGGGCATGGCTAAAATCACCTGCGCCACATTGAGTTTTTCTATCAACCACGGAAGCGCGTGAGCCGCATATTTTGTTTGCCATGTAAATAAGCCCCAGTAAGCTGCGGATCATCATCGATATATGCCACCACATTGTACTGATAAGAATGCCTCAAACTTTCTAGCAACTCTCGACCAGCTTCTCCTGCACCATAGATAATCACGTTGTCACAACAGGCATCTGGACGACGGCTTTGACCTGCACCCTGTAGACGTTTCAGTAACGCGCGGATCATGAGCCTACTATTCCACAGCCAAATAAAAAATAGAAATAAAAATATAACGGGGGCTGAGCGCGGTATTGTCGCTGATGGGCTCAAATAAATGATGACTTGATAAACAATAATAAGTAAAAAAAACAGTTGCAGCACACGACCCATCACTGCATCAAAAAACCCTCGAGAGGCGCTGCGATAAAAACCAATAAGATATAAGCTAGCAACCGGCACGAATGCATAAAAAGCCAATGCTGCAAGACTGATATGAGAGGCCATATACCCTTGTCGTAGCATCAATGCCAATAATAGGCAAAAGATCGACATGGCAAAATCTATACTAAATAAGAGGGTACTTTTAGTCAGGCGTGGTAATGACAATAAATACAGAGCCATACGCTTCGACCATTGATTAAAACCACTGGACGATTGATAAGCATTGTTTGACTCTGTTTTTATAAACATAATATCCACCCAATTAAGTTGGTTTGCTTATGAGCGACAACCACGCAAACTAGCGGTTATCTCCATAGGCATAATGATAATGGTAGCTATATTTATCCATAAGACCCTGCTGTACATCATTGAGAATAATGCCATCTACTTGTACATTGGCTTTATTCATTTGCTTGATCGCATAAACCAGCTGCCCTTCTATTGAATGATTAAACTTCGTAACGATGAGTACTTTGTCTGCATGTTGCGCAAGTACCATAGCATCTGACGCCGCCAATATCGGGGGTGAGTCGATGACAATATAATCGTATTGAGTTTTTAATTCTGCCATCAAATGATTGAATTTTTCGCCCATCAATAAGGAGGTGGGATTATGCGGTTGCCGTCCGCGCGGTATGAAATCAATCAACTCCATACCAGTGGGGTGAATAAAGCTTTCGACCCCTAAGCTAGGAACCTCACTGTCTGATCGAGTACCATCAATCGGAGAAAAATGCTTTTTATCCTGCAACAAATAATCGGCAAGACCATCATGTTGGCTCATATTAAACATTTTATGCAGCTCACCTAAGCGCATGTCACCATCTATGACCAAGACTTTTTTGTTGAGCTGGGCAAATACCTCTGATAAATTGGCAGCGATAAACGACTTGCCCACACCAGGGCTCTCCCCAGTAATCAATATGACTTGCGCGGGCTGCCCGACCGCTGTCCCCATTGGCATACCAAACATCAAATTGGTTCTTAAGCTTTTGATCGCCTCATAACTCAAACTACTGTGATCAACATGAGCGAGCATGCGAGGGGTGGTATTCTTCTTTTTACTCAACCTCGACAGTAAGGGTGAGCGTGGAATCGTTGCGATGACAGGGATGCCCGTTGTGACCTCTAAATGCTCTGGATCTTTTACGACATTTCTAACAAGGTTCTTCAAGAGCACCATCATCACCCCAAACATCATGCCTATCAATGTGGTCAGCATCAGGATTTGTAGTTTATTTGGTGCAATGGCATTAAAGGTGCTGGTCGGTGAATCGATAATACGGGCATAGCCGATTTGACCAGCCTTGACGATTTTAAGTTGCTCATAGTTTTTGAGCAGCGTCAGATAGATTTCTCGATTGATGGCGGTATCTTCTGACAGCTTTAAAAACTCTCGCTGTATTTCAGGGAGACCTGCAATGGTATTGTCTATCTCTCTTATTCTATTATTCAGCACTTTGAGCTGTTCATTAATTTGAATGACCAGTGGATGTTCTTCGGTGTAATAAGTAGTTAGGTCTGCTTTTTTGAGTCTAAGCTCATTGAGCTGCTCCTCAATGCGCGACTTCTCATTCAATAACAATTCAGCTTCTTTACCCACATCAATCGTGCCATTTTTTACGAAAGTCATTAAACAGTGCTTCAGAAGTCTCTAATTTTTCTTTTAATAGAGGTATCTGCGTTTCCATAAAGGCAAGTGTTTTGGTCGTTTCTTCAGAGCCACGAGATTGGTTTTGATCGACGTAGGATTGGACAATCTGATTGAGTATAGTCGTGATTTGCTCTTGGTTGGGACCCGTCATCGACAGCTGAATAATCCCCGTTTTTTGACCTTTTTCTTCAACGGATAAGGCGCCGTTGATAGCGTCAGTCGCAGCCTTTATCGTCTGCTTACTAATATTAATTGGGTAACCATCAGCAGGTAACTCTGTGACAGTAATATTAATCTGACCGTCCAACCCTTTGAACTGATGCGCCTGACCAAGCTGACCTTTAAATTCATCAAACCCATTGCTCAAAACAAACCCTGTAGCAGATTTTGTTAGTGTAAAAGGTTGGTTCAAGTACGCTGGTGATACATCAAATTGGCGGACTTTTACTATGCCATTTTCGGTATCAAGTGACACATCATCCGGTGTGTTTAATTGCGTGTAAGTACGATTGCTTTTTATTCTATCAAGATGACCAATATTGGGATCTGTTAGCTTAATGCGTAGGTGCAATAGCTCAACCACCGGCTCCAATATCATACGTGATCGTATCAGCTCTGCTTCTGTCTCCGCTTTGCTAACTTCTGCACCAACCAACTCTGAGATACTCTCACCAAGCGCCTCTATTCCTTGAGTATTTTCTTCAATCTGTATCAGCGCATCTGATTTATAGATGGGATTCACATAGCGGGTATACAAAAGCCCTAGTAAAAGCCCCAATATCGCCATGAGAGCAATAATTTTCCAACCACGTAACAATACTAAAGCCAGCGCCATTAAATCGATGTCGTCATTGTTTTTTTCGCCCGTAGACGTTGATAGGTCTTTTGAATCCATATTATTCATAACCAATACTCATCGCTCAATGTTGATCGTTTAATAGCATTCGCTGAACTTCAACGCTCTAATCGATGGCGCGTCGCTAATCTTGTCAGTCCATTGTTCAAGACTATCGATAATATCTTGTCTACTCTTCTCAAATGCTGAGTCATCCTGCTGATAAGGGTCAGCAATATCTTTATCAAGCCAATGCCCAATTCGAAAGATTTTTCCGCGACAGTGCGGCCACTGACTTTCAATCCATTTGGTTTGGCTGGTTGTCATCGTCAAAATTAAATCTGACTGACTGACTAATGCTTCATCAATTTGCTTGGCGATATGAGCACTGATGTCTATATTATGAGTAGCCATCAATGCAACCGCTTTGGCATCAGCTGCGTGACCTACGAGCGCTGACAGACCAGCAGAGTCGATGTGTTTCTGGATAATATGCCGTTAATATGGCAGCGGCCATCGGGCTGCGGCATATATTGCCAACACAAACAACCAAGATCTGATCAAACGCTCGCATGACTGACTCCTATATCCCTGAAATCACATTGATTGCTGATGTTGAAGGCAGTATGGCGCTGATAATACGGTTCCAGCGCGCCAAGCCAGTTGGATCAACATAAAGGATGTCATTGGCTTGCATGTCAAAACGACTGGCCAAAGCAAAACTTGTGATGCTCTGCATGTCGACATAATAAATATTGGTGTATTGATACTTTGGATTATCCCGAACGATATATACTTTGGCCGCATTGGCCGTATTAGAATTCAATCCATTTGACTCACCTAATACATGCGCTAGGCTCAGCCCTTGCTCAGGAATAGCAACGGGCTCAATTTTGCCAAATTCTCCCAATACATAGACCTTATTGCGGCTTTGGCTATTGACATGAATAGCATCGCCGTCTTGTAAGTATATTTGATTGGCAGACAGCCCCATTTGATTTAATGATTGGATACCGAGCTTGTAACTTTTGCCTTGACGGTTTAATACGATATGGTTTGAATCACCCGTATCAGTCGTACCACCCGCCATAGAAATAGCGCCATATAGAGATGGGCACATCTGCGATAACAAACTCACCAGACTGCTTGACCTCACCATCTACGAAAAACTTACTACCACGGTAGTTGATGATTTTGACCTGAGGATCTGAGTATTTGAGATAGCGTTGAAGCTTGCTTTGCAAAGTGGCAGTGAACTGCGGCACACTGAGACCACTGGCTTTGACTCTCCCTATTAAGGGGAATTGTATAAACCCTTGCTGGTCAACGGTCAGACTAGACGTTGAGGCGTTAATATCTGGATAATTGGTCAGGATAATATTGAGAACATCCCCTTTAGCAATGCCATAGCTGACACGCCCAGATGTTTTTACTAAATGATATAAATCTCGATCAAGATTGACGGCTTCTTTAGGTGGTAGATTAGCCAAACTCAAAGGTTGAATATAGAATTGTAGACCGTTTTCTGCAGTGAATGTCCCTGACTCAGGTAATTTTCCAGACTGAAGTCCTGAATTTATGGTGCAACTGCTGAGTAATACTGTCAGCAATAAGCAAGACGCACTCGCTATTAAGGAGCGCTTTTGTACAGAAATGAAATATTTATAAACCATAACAGTTACTCATATTTATATTCGTGAATCAAAAATAAGTGCCTTGCTGCTATCAATATATTCATAAAAAAGGATGTATTTATTGAATATACACCTAAACTATACATAACGCAATATTTATAAACATTGATGTAAGAACAGTTTTTTTAGTTAATTTATTTTACGCAAGCCCTTCTCGTAAATAATGTATAGCGCATATCAATAAAAACAAAAAGACAGAAAAATCTAAATAGGAGGACATATTAAAAGGTGTTAGCAGTTTTTTACGGTTCATGCTGCCGAAAATAGAAATTTGGTATTGGTTATGCTGCTTAACTGATCTTAATAATACTTAGAGAACTTACTGTTTTATTAAAAAATAAATATAAGCATTTGTGTGCAAATAGCTTAGTTTCACAACACCCTAATCAACTTTTATTTTAGAAATCTCTTTTAATTTAGCAAACTTTCTTTTATTAATGTAAAACGATAAATTGATACCGTTTGTAGATACTGGTTTGCGTGCTAAAGTCATCAAAATAGCGTAGAATAGTCAATCCAATTTTTTACATTGAGAAATGTAAACCCACCGACTCAAGGACATGATTATGAAAGATGAAAAATTACAGAAAGCCCTCGCCCGTATGGGTCTTGGCTCACGCCGTCAAATGGAAGAAGTCATAAAATCAGGGCGTGTTACTGTTAATAACGGACCTGCGACCATTGGTGATCGCGTCGAGCAAGGCGATGAGATTCGCGTTGACGGTCGTCAGATCAAATACACCTCTGAAAACGAAAAGCGTCGCCGTGTTATCGCTTACTACAAACCTGAAGGCGAAGTCTGCTCTGCTAAAGATCCAGAAGGTCGTCCAACCGTTTTTGAGCGTTTACCAAAACTGACTCATGATCGCTGGGTGATGGTTGGTCGCTTGGACATCAATTCAACCGGGCTATTATTGTTTACCAATGATGGTGAGATGGCGCATCGCTTGATGCATCCGTCTGGTGAAGTCACTCGCGAGTACGCAGTACGTGTATTGGGTGAAGTCACGCCTGAAATTGCACGTGCATTAACGGCTGGCGTTATGCTAGAAGATGGCCTTGCAAAGTTTGAAGATATCAAAGAAGGCGGTGGTGAAGGCGTCAACAAGTGGTATCACGTCCAACTAAAAGAAGGTCGTAACCGTGAAGTACGTCGCTTGTTTGAATCACAAGGCCTGAAAGTAAGCCGTCTACTGCGCACGCGTTACGGTACGATTGCTCTACCAAAAGAGCTACGTACTGGTCGTTTCTTAGAACTCGACAGAAAAGACATCAATACGTTGACCGATCTAGTGAGCTTGCGTCCTCGTTATGGTACGGGTCTGCATGGCGCAGCGAAAGAGAAGCAAGAGCGTATCAGAAGCAAGCCGCTTAAAGCGCGTCGCGCTACTGACAGTCGTAGCGATAGCCGCAGTGGTAGCGACAATCGTAACAGCAGCGCGAAGCCTAAAAGTAGTGCTAGCCCTGCCAGCCGTGGTACGCGCAATACTCGTGACCGCAACGACAAGCGTTAATCGCCTAAATGTAAAATGTAGTGTGACTTTGAATCTTCAATAGTTTTAAAGTAGACCACAAAAAAGCTGCCAATGATGAATAATCATTGGCAGCTTTTTTATATAAGTTTTACAAAAAGTCGTTGTCAACCTGACGACTTATATTTAGCTATCGTGGCTATTAATATAATTCCTCATTACTCGTAGTTCTTGTAACTGCTGACTTCCCATTTGTTCTAATAATCTATCTAGACGCTGCTCAATATTATTAAATACCTGCTGTAATAACTGATTGGCTTCTGCCTTTTTTTCATTATCTGCATTGTCAGCGCTTATATTAATATTCGCTAGATGATGATGACTGGCAAGCATTTCAGGCAGCCTAGTGTGCAACATCTTATTCAATACAAACTGTTGCTCGGTTACGGCAGGCGTTTTATGCTGAGCTTGTAGTGATTTTTGATACACTTGATAGCGGGTTACTTTTTCATCGATACGTTTTAATTGGCGCAGCTGTGGCTCTGACAAATCTTTCAGGTATTTTTTATTTAAATTTAGTTGCTGCCAACTGAGTTTGGACAATGACAACGGTGCATCATAATCCTGATAAGTGAGTACACCTGGCGAAATACCGACCGCTTTGTGCAGCGCATGCCAGCCTTTTTTACCCAAATAAAAGGTGGTAACGGTCGTTACAATGCCAATGCCTATTAAGATGCTCATATACCCTTACTCTTCATCGTTTAATCAAACCACTTTGCCTTTACAGTTTAATATTCTCAGCACTCACATTCTCACCAGTTGCGCCAGTTGGATCTTCAATCGCTTTAATTTCTATATTAGCACTACTGACACTACTAACATTGCTATCGAGCTTTTGCATATCTGTCGTAGTAGCAGGATTATTAAAGCGTTTTTGTAGATAGCGGTTGGTCGCGAGCAGCTTTTGACCATCTTGATGATAAGAGGCATTCAATAAATCATCAAACTGAGTATTAATGGTACGCAATACATCTAATAGCGCTTCTTTTCCAGTCACATTAGAGTGCTTAATTTTGGTCGTGTCAGCGCGCGCGCCCTCCCCCATATCTAAGTCGTGCAAGCGGCGATAGTCAGTCACAGCAAGTGGCACATGTCTGTCCATTAGGTTTTGAATCATAATGTAGGTTTCATTGACCGTGTCTTTATCGTCTATCTTGCCATCATTATTGGTATCGCCATAAATGACTCGCAGCTTCTCCCCTTTTTCATTGATTTGGTCGAGTGCTGTTTTGACTTCAACAGGCAAGCTTTTTTCTGGGATGTAACCCAATTGCGGCATCGCTTTGTACTCAAGCATCTTAGGCGCAGTCATTTTTTTGATACCACGATACCCAAGATATAACCCAGCGACTGGTAACACTCCATATAAAATGAACATGACAAACATCGCAGTAACTTGAGTCATTAGAGTATCCTAATTGTTGAATAAAATGGCTTGGCTAAATAGCTTGGTAAATTTCTTATTATTCTAAATAAGATAGATAGTTATTATTAAACAAAAAAATAAGGCTCTATTAAAGCCCTATATTGTTATGCATTACGTCGCTTGTGTGAAAACCATGTTAGGGCGTGTCCCCAATTTAATCACAGCTCTGAATTATGTTAATTTTATAATGCCAATTAACAGCCATTATCTATTAGTAATTAACTTTTTGTCCGGCTTTTGACATAACGGTGCGTTGAAGCCAAACGATTCATCACCGTTTGATGCAGCTCGTCTAACAATTCATCAAGCTCATAATCAATCTCTAAAAACAAATCCGTCAGCATGTCACCTGCCGTCATTTTTCCTTGCACCATATTGTTTTTGGTACGGTGCGGGCTAAAACGCTGTAATTGCTCATAATGATGTAGCGCTTCTGGAATGCTCTCTGACACCAGCTTATCGATGACAAATTGGCGTTCATTATGTTGCTGTTGCTGCTGTTCGTTGAGCTCACTGCTCCACTCACGATAGCGTTTTAACTTACCATTGATACGGTCTAGTATCGCAACCGCCTCGATGGGCATGGCGTTTAGGGTGGCTTCATCGACCACATCAACAAGCTCAGTCATAATCGGGCAGCGTCCATGTTTGAGATACCATAAAGTATCGGGGTCAAAAGGTGGTCTATTGGTCGGGCGCATCTGAGCGCGATTGGACAGGTAGCGATCAGTCAAAGGTGTCGGCGTTCTGATATCACTCACTTGCGCCAAAGCATCACAAATACGTTCGCTGCGCTCAGGCGGCGTCAGTACAGAACGCTGACTGACAGCTTGATCGTTTTTATCATTGTTTGTACTATTATTATCAGTCACCTCTATATCTTGACTGATAGCCATCTCCTGAGCATTTTTGGCTGCTAGCGTTGGCAGGTCATCTTGAGCTTGCCCAAATGACTTTAGCATTCTTGTCAGACTTACCACCATGACCTACCTTGCCCCTCGTCCCGTGCACGCTTATTGCGCTCGTATTGCATAGATTTATCCAATAGCGTATCTTAACAGCTTTTTACCGCGCTGCCAGTAAGCAAAATGTCAACACCTCTCATCCGCCCCATGCTAAGCACACTATTATGAATGCGACCGACTACACCTCTGGATTCTTACTTGGGCTATCGCTCATCATCGCGATTGGCTCACAAAACGCCTTTGTACTCAAACAAGGACTCAAACGCGAGCACATATTTTTTGTCTGCTTATTTTGCGCGGTCAGTGATGCGCTATTAATCTCTGCTGGCGTTGGCGGTTTTGGCGCGGTCACGGCGCAATATCCGCAAGTGGTCAATATCGCAAAATTCGCTGGCGTCGTATTCTTGCTAGGCTATGGATTGCAGAGCTTATATGCCAGTGTGCGCGTCACACATGCACTCACCGTCGAGGGACAAGTCGTCACTAGCTTAAAAAAAGCCCTGTTATTATGTTTTGGCTTTACTTGGCTTAACCCACACGTCTACTTAGATACATTGGTACTCGTTGGTATGGTTTCAACGGGTGCTAGTAGTAAGCTGGCATTTGCAGTCGGTGCAGTCAGCGCCTCATTCTTTTTCTTTTTTGCGTTGGGTTATGGGGCGCGATTACTCAAACCATTATTTGCCAAACCAAAAGCGTGGAATATACTCGATGCTTTGGTAGGGATACTGATGTTGTATTTGGCGTGGCATTTGTACCAAAGTTAAAAACAACGATAAAGGCAAAAATAGGTGATAGACTAAACCATTAACACAGCCCCTACATATTAATATAAGAATAAAAAAAGCCAAACACCTTGTATAAATGCGTTTGGCTTTTTGAAATCTGACACTTTTACTATTTACGATACTTTTTTACGCTTTTTAGGCTTAACAAAGGTTAAGTTCAAAAAATGCTCAAGCGAGTCATCAAGGACGTCCAACCAAGGCTCTGGCAACTCAGGCGATAGCGTGCCTGTTAACGTAGAGCGATACGCCTTTTCTCTAAAGGTCATGATATTATCGGCTTTGTCTTTTTGCCACTCTTTTAAGATTTCACCCTGTTTTTCAACTGCAAATTCTGGATAATCGGTCGCATTGGTTAAATCACGAATATAAGCGGCTTGAAAGTCGATTGAATCGCTGACCGTCACGCACTTCGCGTAAGTTGCCAACCACTTTTTCTCATCTGCTTCACGGTGTACCAATTCAGGCAATTCGATATCGCCCATCATCACATCGCGTGCATACCATGCTTGAGCGTCAAACATATTAAAGGTGAAGTACTGATCCTGCATACCTAAATAAATGAGCTTTGGGTTTGGCTGCCAAAAAATCCCTTTGTGCAAGTTGGCTGGATATAAGCAGTTATGCGTTTGCAGACGTAACTCATCGGGCATAAAGGGGAAATGAAATAGATAACCGGTACACATAATAATGGCATCAAATTTTTGGCTGCTACCATCGGCAAAGTGCGCCACATCTTCTTCAAAATGGGTGACCAAAGGCACTTCTTTGATACCCTTTGGCCAATCATAGCCAAGCGCTTGCGTGCGATAGCTGATAGTGACTGATTTGGTACCATACTTATAACACTGCGTGCCAATGTCTTCGGCTGAATAACTACTGCCGATGAGTAAAATATCTTCGTCTTTGAATTCTAAGGCGTCACGAAAATCATGCGCGTGCAGAATGCGACCGGGGAAAGCTTCTAACCCTTCAAAGTAAGGCATGTTGGGCGTGGAAAAATGACCCGTCGCCACGACGACATAATCAAACTCTTCCACTTGCTCATTGGTTTTATGATTCATCACCGTCACGGTGAATTTTTGCGTCTCATCATCAAATGATACCCAACGTACTGGGCATTCAAAGCGGATGTATTTTTGGATATCTTGTTTATCGATACGCCCCATAATGTAGTCTTTTAGGACTTCACGCGGTGGGTATGAGGGGATCGCTTCACCAAAATGCTCGTCAAACGAATAATCAGCAAATTCTAAGCACTCTTTGGGACCATTGGACCACAAATAACGGTACATACTACCGTGAACAGGCTCACCATTTCTGTCTAATCCTGTGCGCCAGCTATAGTTCCACATGCCACCAATAGCGTTTTGCTTTTCATAACACACTATCTCAGGTAAGTTTTTTGCGCCAGCCAAACGAGCTGCTTCAAAAGCGCGTAATTGTGCTAAACCACTTGGACCTGCACCTAAAATAGCAATTCTTTTATTACTCAAGACTAACTCCTATGATAATAGTTGTCTCTCCACTGTAACATATTTTTATGAATGGTGTTTTTTCGAATACTTTTGGTGATTAATTGGCCATAGCTTAAGACATGACTATTCTCCAAAAATGGCTTCTAACCGAATCTTTGGTTTTTAAATTTGATATGAGTTAACACGTGCTTTTCATTAGGGCGTATTAAATATGCATAAATCGGCACTGTCAGTGCTAGGGTTGAATACTGAACACGCCCATTAAGGAATAAATCAAAAAATTGACGGACAAACATAACGTAGCAGCGTCATTACACTAAATCAGGAAATAAAGTGCGTAAGCCATTAACGATAATTTCGATAGAAACTGCCGCCAATAACATCCCCATAATTCGGCTCATGATGTTCAATCCAGTATCACCCAGCAAGCGACTGATACGACCTGCCGCCATCAGTGCTAGATAACAAAACAGACTGATAAATAAACCAGCAATCAATATGGCAGATACTTGCAAAATACCAGAGACTTGTGAAGAATAAATAATCACCGTCGAGATACCACCTGGTCCAATCATCATTGGAATAGCGATAGGCACAACTGCTGCAGCCATGGTGGGCGGCGCGTCTTGTACATGGTCAACATCGAAGTTTTCTTGATCGGGCTTCACGGGATTACCGTCGCCATTCATCATATTAAGAGCAATCAAAAACACCAAGATACCACCTGCCAGCTGAAACGAGCCGATAGAAATACCAAGTGCTTTTAGTAATGTCTCGCCTGCTACCGTAAAGAAACTAATAGTGATAAAAATCGTCAAACAAGCAACACGCGCCACTTTGCGTCGATTATTCATTGAATAACCACGGGTCAAATCCAAAAAACGTCAAAGCGCTAAAGGGATTAATCAGCACCATAAAGGCTAAGATTATCTTGATGATTTCAGTATTCACTGAGCGCTCGCTTGTCTATTAGTCAAATCGGGCAAAAAGATAAGGTCATCGTGCGAGTGCAACGATGACCCAATAGATGGTTAACAATAACTTTGTAGCTTATATTGTATCATAGGCAGATAAGCTAATTAAATCATTAACTTTGCTTACCTTTCTGGCAGCAGACTATCAACGAAAATAGAGGCTCAACATTGACCTATCAGCCACTATTTGGTGGGTAAATAACCTCATAAAGCCTAATCGCTAAAACAGGTATGTGGAGACAGGCATGTTGAAAATCATGCGCTAAAATCAAGACCGATATCTAATGCCGTGGTACTGTGCGTCAAATAACCCATGGCAATAAAATCAACACCCGTTTTTGCTGCTGCTTGCACCGTTTCAGGAGTAATACCACCTGAAGCTTCTGTTCTAGCACGACCTTTACACATCGTTACTGCCTGCGCTAGTATTTCAGGGGACATATTATCTAATAGCACCAAGCTCACACCAGCATCTAATGCTTGCGCTAGCTGCTCTAAAGTATCCACTTCTACTTCGATGGGAATTAAATGCCCAGCGAAGTTTTGCGCTTGTTTAATCGCAGTCTTGATATCACCAGCGATAGCAATATGATTGTCTTTGATTAAAATAGCATCATCCAGTCCCAAACGATGGTTGCGCCCGCCGCCGCAGCGTACCGCGTACTTTTGTACAATGCGCAAGCCAGGAATGGTCTTACGTGTACAAGTAATTTGCGCAGGATACTCTGCAACGCTATCTACAATTTTTCTGGTATCTGTCGCAATGCCACTCAAGTGGGTCATAAAATTGAGCGCGGTACGTTCTGCTGTCAGTAAATGGCGCGCATTACCACGCACACTAGCCAAGACTGTACCTGCATCAACCCATTCACCATCAGCAACTTGAGCCACAAACTCAATCTGAGGATCAACCATGGCAAACGATAAACGTGCCAAATCCATACCACATATCACGCCTGCTTGCCGCGCTTTAATCTCTAGCTTCGCTTGCATATCGGCTGGAATGGTGGCTTGTGATGTGACATCTCCGCGTCTGCCCAAATCCTCAGTTAGCGCAGCTTCAACCAAAGGTCTAAGCAATACATCATCCAATGCTGGTTCTTTTTTAACTGTCATCTTTAACCCTTAAATAAACGTGGCGTTCATATATGCTTATGCAATTAAACTCAAAATGAGCATAAATATAGCGTAAAGTTAACAGCCTCGCAAGGAACCGTCATCATTTTGGGCAGCCGACAGGGTTTTTAGTCATAAAAATAAAGATAGCAAGGTAGCAAGGTAGTCTATTAACTCCTATTTACGCTTAGGCAACTTACTATCCATCAATAAGCTTTGTAGTTCAATATCATGACGAAAGCGATAAAGCTTGGCAGGACGACCACGTTGAGCGCTACTACTCTGTCCTGTTTCCATCACAAGTTTTTGTGAATCTAGCAAACGACGGAAATTTTGCTTGTGCAATCGCACTCCTGAAAGCGCTTCTACGCTTTGTTGTAATTGTGACAAGGTAAATACATCTGGCATCAAGCCAAAAATAAGCGGTCGGTATTCAATTTTGGCACGCAGCCGTGAAATAGCTGTTGCAATCACTCGGCGATGATCATAATACATCGGCACCCCAATGAGCTGTGACCAGTTTTCAGGTAGCTTATTCTGATGGCTCGGTTGGTGAGCACTTTGATGAACGCTTTGATGATTCATTGAATAGCTGGGTGGATAGTTTGGTGCTTCCGGTATCAGTCCCGCTTCATACAGCATCTCATAGCGCAGTAACACATGCTCAGCGACCCACTCTCTATTTTCATAATGCTCATAGGCTGTGTATTCATTATCCGCATTTTCACTTGTGGTCATATTACCCACTAAGAGCGCTTCACTTACACCCCAACATAAACCAATACGCTGACGGCGGCGCTGCTGAATGCCTGAATCTTTAGCGCTATCTGCCCAGCTCAATAATGCTGGCACAATATTATTCATAATGATGCTAGGTATGCCATCCAAATGATTTTCCCAAGGAAAGTAATCATACCAATCGTGCCACAATGCTTGGCTTTGTAGCTGCGGCGTTTGTGTCTCTTGCACCAGTCCCAAATAGCTCACGTAGACCAGTGCATGACCATCAACGTTGCGCCTATTGGTATCGACAAAGGTATATAGCTGCTCCAAATAACCAAGTGGTTGCTGTGTTTGCTCCTCAACCCATTGACGCACACCCGCTTGCAATGAGCGATGCAACGGCATCAACGGACCATTGGGTAACAGCTTTCCTTGATCAACGGTTAAGACCCGAGCGGTATGCTCAGTAATGGCGACTAGCACGGCCACGACTTCTGTGGTGCCACTACCTTGCTGATGCGCGTGTGAATAAGACAACGTCATGACTTTAGTGATTACCTTTTATTTTAATTATTAAATAAAGCTCAACTGCTAAGCCGTTGACCATTTGCTCAGTATAGCTTGAATCAACGATTATCATAGTTCGTGGTTGTAATTATATAAAATGAGTCTTTATAAATCATAAATGTATAAAAATACTTGTATTTATGCTCAAAATGAGCATAATCAAAACATCTGACTAGCCAGCGATATTAATTGACTTATTTTTAGCGGCATATTGCTTGTCGTTACTGCCTAAAAGGTTTGCATCTATGAAAACTTATCCTTACGACGCGCCCATCATGAGTAATGACAATCGCATTGCAATACAAATGAATATTGAATATGCCAAAGCTAAAATGCCAGCAGACTTGCCGCGTACTGAACGTCTCATGGTCGAGGAAAACATCAAACGGCTATTAAAAGCGCATGATGCGGTATTGGTCGCCCATTATTATGTCGACCCCTTTATTCAGGATTTGGCATTAGCAACGGGTGGTTGTGGGGTGATTCGCTGGAGATGGCACGCTTTGGGCAAGCGCATAGCGCCCAGACCTTAGTGGTCGCTGGTGTCCGCTTCATGGGTGAGTCGGCGAAAATCTTAAGTATGGAAAAAACAGTACTGATGCCAGACCTAGAAGCCGAGTGTTCGCTTGATTTGGGCTGCCCTGCTGACGAGTTCTCCGCATTTTGTGATGCTCACCCTGAGCGTACAGTTGTCGTTTATGCCAATACTAGCGCCGCCGTCAAAGCCCGTGCCGATTGGGTGGTGACGTCATCGGTTGGCATCGACATCATTCGCCATTTGCATGCGAATGGTGAAAAAATTATTTGGGGGCCTGATCGCCATTTAGGTAAATATATTGCTGCTGAGACTGGCGCAGATATGCTGCTTTGGCAAGGCTCGTGCCTCGTACATAATGAGTTCAAATCGACCGAGCTAATGCAATTAAAAGAGAATCATCCAAACGCCAAAGTATTGGTGCATCCTGAATCCCCTGATAGCGTGGTGGCGCTCGCCGATGTGGTCGGCTCGACCAGTAAGCTGTTGCAATCGACTTATGAGATGGATGCCGATACCTTTATCGTCCCACCGATTTGGGTATTTTGCACGAAATGCAAAAACGCTCACCATATAAGCGCTTCTTAGCTGCACCTACTGCAGGTGAAAGCGCCAGTTGTAAGAGTTGCGCGTTTTGCCCATGGATGGCGATGAATGGTCTACAAGGTATCGAGCAATGCCTGATCAATAATAGCGGTGAAGTATTAATGACACCTGAGCTGGCAGTCGCGGCTAGAAAACCCTTGCAACGCATGCTTGATTTTGCCGAAACGCAGAAGCAACGTGTGGCAACGAGCGGCGATATTGTCAAACCGTGAGTTATTTGCCAATGTCGGGGCTGCCTAATATGAGCGCGGCATTGACAGCGGAATCATTAGGTCTCGATAGCCCTGCTGCTATAGTACAAACGGACGTGCTTATCATTGGCGCGGGATTAGCAGGCTTAAGCACGGCTCTAGCATTACCAAAATCGCTGAATATTACTGTATTGAGCAAAGCCGCCTTAGAGATTTGCTCCAGTCATTATGCCCAAGGTGGCATCGCGGCAAGCTTGGATAAAGAGGACTCTGTCGCTGACCATATTGCCGATACCCTAATCGCTGGCGCAGGGTTATGCGAAGCTAATAATACCAGTCGCATTTTAAGTGCCGGGCAACAGGCCGTTCAATGGCTATGTGAGCAAGGTGTGCCTTTTACCCAAATACCGCAAGAAGATAATGCAGAACCTGTCACCAAACTACAGACTGAACTACAAACTGCCGACTTACATTTAACCAAAGAAGGCGGGCATGGTTGCAGGCGGGTCGCACATGCGGATGATGCGACTGGTCGACACATTATGGAAGCCTTGACTATAAAGGCGCAAAACGCTGCTAATATCACTATTTTGCCTTATCATGAAGCGCTGAGCCTTTTAACAAATAGTGCCAATCCAAATAAGCAATGCCAAGGGGCGCAAGTTTTTGATCATAATAATCAACGACAACTGACTTTTTATAGTCACGCAGTCGTACTGGCTAGTGGCGGTTTAGGACAACTGTTCAAGCGAGCCAGTGCACCAAATGTCTGTGTTGGCGATGGTGTGATGATGGCATGGCAAGCAGGCTGTCGCTTAGCAAACTTGGAGTTCATTCAATTTCATCCAACAGGTTTAGCGTTAGATGACAGCAGCTTTTGATATCGGAAGCACTACGCGGTGAAGGTGGGCGGCTGACCTGTCCGCAAACTGGCAAGCGCTTTATGTTAAAAATTGATGAGCGGGCAGAATTGGCACCACGCGATATCGTCGCTCGCGCCATCGCTGAGCAGATCAGTAATAACGGGCTTGGCTACGTACATTTAGATGTCAGTCATTTGCCAGAACAGTTTTTACGGGAGCATTTCCCACAGATTTATCAAACATTATTCAACCTCGGCATTGATATGACTAGGGAACCTATCCCCGTTGCCCCGACTGCGCATTATAGTTGCGGTGGCGTGGTTACTGACGCCAATGGTTTGAGCGATGTGATAGGTTTATATGCCGCAGGCGAAGTTGCCTATACAGGTTTGCATGGTGCGAATCGCTTAGCAAGTAATTCACTTTTAGAATGCGTAGTCGTTGGGCGCAATATCGCTGCTGACTTACCGCGATATTTAAAAGCATTAGACAATCTAGATACCGTTGACGTTTATGATAATTTACATTTATCAGCAACTGCCATTTGGACAGCACCAACGCTCAAAGATATTCAAACTATTAAGCTTCCTTCTTCTCCTACCATTCTATTTAATTTATCTCATTGTGATGACACTGATATCGTTACCCGCGATTATGCGGGCAAAATAGTCACAGAATTAAAAGTTTTAATGACCTCTTATATGGGTATCACTCGAAATGCCGAATCATTAGAGCAAATATTAATACAGATACAGCAATGGCAACAGTGGCTTGAAAAAACTAGGTTAAATCAGTCCAGTATGAGTACTTTAGATGGCACTATCACTGCTAATGAGCTGGCACTATTTCAATTAGCACGACAATTACAATTAGCCACGTTGGTTATTCAGTCAGCTTATCAGCGTTATGAGAGTCGCGGTGGTCACTATCGTCAAGACTATCCACATTTGGCATCCACACCTCGAACCAGTGTGATTGCGCCATTATCGAAGTTGAGAGAAGCTGACAAAACAGGCAGCAAAGAGGGTGGCATTGATTGGCTGCTTCAGCCTATAATCGATGACACAGAGGCTAGAGTGGTAAATACAGTTGCTAACATCTAACAGCAATTGGAGGCCGCCACTTTAGCCATGAAAAACGGTAACTTGCCGTTCTTTATGACCTTGAATTGCTAAAAATATGGCTACTGATTTGCAGTTTGTGATCGGACTTATGATGGTCGTCAGTGTGACTTGGGGCATGCTTGCCCTACCTCGCTTACGTCAGCGCTTACCGAAAATCTATTTAATCGCGCGCTCATGGTGGCTCATGTTAGCGGCGCTTTGCGCGTGTTACGTTATCGCTAAGGTAACGAATAATAGCCAACCCATGCAGCCTCCTACCTACCCTTATCAGTGGCTGCTCATCGCTTTTTTCGTTTTAATTGGTTTGCGTGGCTGCTATGAGATTAAACGTTTGTGGTGCTTACATAGCAAGTCGGTGCTGATTAAAAAGCTGCAAGCACGTGGTTTACAGCCCATGACCATACCTTTTAGCCAAAATCCTGCGCATTCCTCTCAAACTTATACGCGTCTAAATCTGTTAGACCTAGTCTTTAGCTCTGCTTTTCTCACACTGATTGTCAGTCTTATTGCTTTAAAACAATTAATCTGGCAGCGCGAGCAGTATGGCGTTTTATTTTTTGTGTTATTCGCCAGTCAATTTAATGATATTGCCCAGTATTTATGCGGACGATTGCTTGGTCACAAGCTGTTTACGCGTGGTCTTGCCCCAATTATTAGCCCGAATAAAAGTATCGAAGGCGCTCTTTTCGGCAGTATGCTAGCGGCGATATTGGCAACACTATTAGGCATTTGGCTCACGCCTTTTAACTGGTGGATTTGCTTATTAGCCGCTTACGGCTTAGCGGTCAGTGGTATCGCTGGAGATTTATTAGAGTCCGCCTTTAAACGTCAGCATGGGGTGAAAGACACGGGTACGATGCTCGCCGGACATGGCGGCGTATTGGACAGAGTAGATAGCTTGCTCATTGGCGTGCCGCTATTTACCTTGTTTTATTGGCTGCTTGGGTAAGCTGTTATCAAGTCGTTTTATCCAACTTACTGCGTAATATCCAATTAAGCACAGGCTTAGGCAAATGATTGAGCGCCCGAGTAATATAGCGCATGGAGCGTGGAAATATGGCCAGCTCAATATTTTTATCAATGGCTTGCATAACATTCTCAACCGCCGTTTGCGTACTGATGATGGATGGCTTATGACTGGCATCGCCGTTATTCAAATCGCGTAATGCTTGGGTATCGATGTAGCCTGAGGCGATGCAATTGACTTGAATAGGATAAGGCATCAGCGCCGCTCGATAAGCGCTAGCAGTCGCAATCATCGCGCGTTTGCTTTTGGCATAAAGGCTAGCATAAGGGTACTCCATAGTACCAGCGATAGACGCGATACAAATCAGGCTCAGCCTACTTTTTCCCTCGAAATCTATTGACCGACTTTCACGCTTTAACTGCTCACTTGCCCATCTAAAAACCTGCTCAAACGCTTGCAGATTAATTGCTAGCATTTTATCGCTGTCAGCTTGATTGAGATGATGGACACGCTCATTGGTATAACTGCCTGCACTATAAATCACTCTTTGAAAACTGCTATCTGACAAGTTATCTACCAACGTTTGTGTTTGCGCTCTATCGGTTAAATCACAGCAGTGAGTAACAATGTCAGGATGCTGACTATTGATATGGGCTATCTTCTCTACGCTATGACCAACCACGCTCACTTGCCAGCCAAGCGCCTGATGATGCAGCGCCAACGCCAAGCCAAGTCCACTCGTACCACCAAAGACGATAATATGCGATGGCTTATGAGTTGAAGTCGACTGTGTGATGTTTTTCATTTTAGAGTTCATAGACCATGCTGCTGTATATAGTCAGCCGTACGCTGATACCCATACTGCCATTGCACCTGCATCTGCTGTACAAAGCCATCATAGTCACTGTGAATGAGTTCAACCGTCATTTGATTTATATTAAAACGCTTTTGTACATGCTGTCCTGCCAACTGCTGACCATTATCTGCAAAGGGTAACCAATGCAATTGATGGCTATTTCTTTCTGACTTCATAAGTGATGACGTTTCCATTGGCTGATAACCATGCACCTGTGCCAAACGCTCATTTGGGTCAAAACCAAAAACGCGTTGAATGGCTGGTGCGGCAAGCCATGAATCATAACCTGCCTTGGTCTCTGCAAATACCGTCTGTCCTAGCTGACATGCTAGCTCAACGGGCGTGAGATTAATCACTCCGCCCAAGCACCAGCCAAGCGTTTCAATATGCGTTGGCGGTAGATAATACATATCTGCCATAGAAGCACGAACCGCTGGATTGAATTCCCACTGCTTTACGATATTTACTGACTGATGAATACGCCTATCGGCAAACGTATGCGCAGGTGCGTTAAGTATTTCATCAAAATGCTCTGATACTGCCAAACACGGTGGCGCAAATAACAATTCTTGCAGCTTAAACTCATCGTAAACAGAACTATCAGTAGTAAGCGTTTGATCGGCTGTTTGATAAAGTCGGCTAGCAATAATGGCTATCTCTGGCGCGGTAGGGTTATATAGATTATTGTGATTAGGAGAAAAATGAGACAATTCATCGAGCCATTGCCCCTCGTTATCTATCCGAAACATCGCTAAATACTGCAACTCATCCAATAGTCGTTTGTAGCTGTCTGATTGCTGCTGTTTTGTCTTTTACCTCTTTGTTTTGATAACTGCCAACGTTTAAGCGCCTGAGTCATATAACGTATCTTTAATCGCCTATTGGCTTCGTCTGGCGCAACATGTCTGATTGCCGTAATGACACGATACAACTCACGGCTGCACATGAGCTCCTGCAAATCCTTGGGATCAGGCGCTAGATTGACCAGATAAGCCGACAGACTGCCACCGCAAGTGCCGACGATGACATCTGGCTTCAAATCATGAGCAACCAATGCCGCATAGCTGCCCAAATAATAGGCGAAACGTGAACCGCCCCCTGAAAAAAGTTGCACACGCTCATAGGGCTTGGCATGCGTATTATTCATGATTGGTTGAGGTGACTTTAATTGCCAATGACACGGTAAAGATACCAAAACGATCGATACGCATAGCGACTTTCTTAAAGCCAGCATTCTCAACCAATTGATCCATTTCCGCTTGTGAGCGACAGCGCATCACCCAACTACTGCCGCGATGATTGTTTAAGGTTTTACTAATGAATTCCTGCTCAGGATGCCACGGCTGATTGGTATAAAGTAAATAACCATCAGATTTTAAACTGTCATAAATGCCTGCCAATGCTGTCGCTGGTAGTGTATTGTCAGAAAACAATTCAAACACGCCAGAGGCGATAGCAATATCGAATTTTTATCATCAAGACTTTTAGCATTGGCACTTCTCTTCTGCATATTAGAATAACTGGCAGGGTCAAACGCATCTTTTTGACAAGTAAGGACACGATCAGCAATCTCTAACTGCTCCGCCTTTGCCTGTAAGGCTTGGATATTATGCTGCTCATAATCACGTAGCTCAGCATGCAAGTTGGTAAACTCTATTAATAAATCAAACGCATAAAAGCCATGCCCACTAGCGATATCGAGTAGTTTTGGTTGGTATGGTTTAGTACTGCTCTGGTTTTTGTCTTCAATATCTGCCAGAGCCTCCCGTGCGAGTTCTAATATATGCTCGCGGCGAATACGAATCCCCTGCCAGCCTATATTACTAAGATAAAATTTATCGACCGCCTGCCCAAATTTATTTTGACCACTAGGCTGATTATAATAAACGTGATCGAGCGAATGCCCCGAATCAAAGCCATGCTCCAGTCCTGTAGCAATCGCGTCGCTGACATGACCAAATTTTTGCATGGCAAATCGAGTAATGGCAAAGCTCGGATTAAAAGGCTTAATCGCTAAACGGTCAACCTTATCTTTACTGGCACTATTCATATGCGCCAAGCTCAAATCAGGCGCTTCAATGTCCTTACTGAATACCTGCTCAGCGAACTCGATACAATCTGCAAAGACGTCTGCCTTATTGGTCTCATGGAAGATTGCATGATAGCTATCTGGATATAACTGCCAGCGTTTATTGGTCGTATTAATCGCCTCATAAAAATCGCGCTCTGCCTGTTTATCGACCACGTAATCCTTACCCGCACATAATACAAACGTCGGTACATTAATAGGCTAGCATCATCGAGCAAGCGTTGACCCGTTGCATGAGTATCGATGAGCAAGTCGGTCGAGATGCTATTAGATATCAGCGGGTCGGCATTATAAGCTTGCTGTGCGTCTTTATCATGAGTCAATACTTGCGCTTTGACGTAACTGCTCACGCGTGACATCAGTCCAAGCGCGCGAGCCACCTTTAACGATGGTATGGCAAATGGCATGTACAAGCGGATACTCAACGCTGGTGTACCCAATATCATTCCGCGAATGTTGGGTGCGTAATCATGTACCCATGCTGCGGCGAGTACTGCACCCGATACTACTGGCGACGATTAAGGTATCCTCGATAGCAATGCCCGTTTGCCCGATAACCAATTGCACAAAACCATCTAAATCACGCTCAAGCTCGGTGACGCTTTCTGCATGATCCTTGATACCACCCGAGCGCCCATTACCGCGCGCATCCCAAGCAAATACTTGATAGCCGCCATGGCAAACTGCTCCCCAAGTTCTGCTAAGCGTCCCGAATGCTCGTGACCCATGTAACAGAATGACTTGACGCAGAGGCTGACTGGCTTGTTTGATACCCTCTAAAGGTGTCGTTAACCAATAGCGATAATATATTGCCGTGCCATCGTAAGCGTTATAGCAACTTTCACCCGCTTATCAATTTGGAAGACGATAAATTGAGCGTATCACTAACCTGCTCCACTTTTTCATGACTATTGAGAGGGGTGGTCGGCATTATCTTAGGCTCCAAAAAGGAAGTTTTAATAGCAGAATTTGATAAAGGGGCATTTAATGAAGAAAAATTTGATAGAGGATAGCTTAATAAAGAATAATTTGATGAAACAGCATCGAAAAATAGCGTATTGGATTGACCAACATACATTTGGTAACCAAGCGGAAAAATAGATTTGTACGATGGCTCTGGTATTAACTCAAGAGTTTCTGAGTAATTTGAACGAAGCGCGGGTGGTTTACGTATCAAGTATAAATCTGCCATATAACGCAGGCGATTCAAGCAGGTTTTTAATAGTAGTGCCTCTGTCAGTATCAATAGTGGACGCGCTTTGATATGCGATAGCATGATCGGCATTTTAGTCGCCATGAAAGCGCCAAGCAAACCTAGTAAAAAAGCACGATCGCTTTTGCCTAAAGGCCCTTGGTTTGCTCTAATGTCTAACATCGTATTACTAGTGATACCTAGTAACTCAGTGCTGATACTAAGCGCAATCAGACCGATAATATGACGCTGATGGATTGATATACGGTTTGGTAAATTGACTGTCGACGCTTGTAAATTACCATTAGCAACATGCGGAGCTAAACTTGCGATAAGCGCCGTATCAGCCACGATATCACCCACTTCATTAAGCACTGCCCCAAGCCTTGAGGCTTGCCCATGCTCACGCGCCATCATGCCATCGATAGCATTGAGCGCCATACGCACAAACAGTGATGAAGGTAACAGCAACCATAATGCCTGCTGCTCAGTTGCGGGTTTGGCAATCATATAGGCCGTACCAAGGCTCAATAATACGGCTGACACCGTCACTTGATTTGCTGTCACCTTTTGCTCGACCAACACATCACTTATTGGGCGCAGCTGATCTTGAAACTGAGACTTGAGCTGATATAGCGACATGAGGCAAGCCAAATATAGTAAGTCTATTAATGTAGCAACAAAAGTTGGTCAGGTAAATACTTAAGCGTGTTAGCAGTCAAATTATCATGAATGAAATCCTGACTTACAGCTTAGTGATTCACGATTTTATCTTAACACTGAATATTGGTCGTTAAACAGTCGGCTTTTACAAGGAATCTTAGCCGCTCATGTCAGCATTGATCGTTTCATGTGATACAATTTCCAGCTTCTTAAAAACGCCTTTGAAAATGCCGCGAGCCAATCACCATGCAAACTAGTCCCTTGTTCTGGTATTAATGCCAATGTTTATTGGCTTTGCCATTCCTTCTCATCCAACCATGACAAAGCTTGCAGATAAAGGCTTATCTTATCTGGTATTTATCATCTTAGCGCTGATTGGTATCGAGCTGTCACAAGTTGAAGGACTTGGCAGTCAGATAGGCGAAATTGCGCTGTATGTGACCATACTATCGATTTTGACAATTGCCAGTGGTTTGTTTGCCCTGATGTTATTTGACCGACTGCGTCCATGGCATGCCAAAAAATCCAGCGTAAAATCTAAAGAACATCGCGTGAGTATCCGTGGTAGCCTCGCTCAAGTTATTTGTGTGGTCATTGGTATGGTGATTGGTTATTTCTTACCAGACAATTATATGCCGCCTGAAAATACGATGACGGTGATGCTGATGATATTAATTTTGTTGGTCGGCATTGGCTTAAAAGGCTCAGGTATTACGCTAAAAGAAGTGCTGCTGAACAAGCGCGGCGTTGAGATGAGTGTCATCTTTACACTAGCTGTATTGATTGGTGGCTTGATATTTGCGCTGATGTTCAGTGAGGTATCGTGGACCAAAGGCTTGGCACTGGCGTCAGGGTTTGGTTGGTACTCGCTATCAGCAATCGTCATGACCGATGCTTATGGCGCGGTTTGGGGCAGTGTCGCGCTATTTAATGACTTGGTGCGTGAGTTCTTTGCATTGATATTTATTCCCGTGTTTATGCGTAAATATCCATCAGCAGCAGTCGGGCTTGGCGGCGCGACGAGCTTAGATTTTACCTTACCAATTATTCAGCAATCTGGCGGTCTTAAAGTTGTGCCATTGGCGATTAGTTTTGGCTTTATTATTAATATTGTCTCGCCAGTGCTGATGGTGGTGTTTTCGGCGTTGGGGTAAGGTTAAATTTTGATGATTGGTAGTCATTAACCATCATCTGCAACGTTATTCAAATAACTCACAGTGCTTGGCATATTCACCATATTTTTGCATATCAGAATCATATTCAAGATTCATCAAATCATGAACTTCACTACTCGCCATTAAAGTTGCGCGGCGTTGTTTTGCCTCAATACTTTTAAGATTGAGCTTTTCAAAACTTGGATCTATAAACGCTGTATCTGTAACTATAATCTTATTTGAGCACTCATAAGTACGGATACGCTCAGCATCGATATTATATTACAACACTAAATTATTCTTAATAATTAGCGCGCGATTGCGTGATAAAGAATCGAAACCAAAAGTCGCTAAAGCATCTTTATCTATTTCACTTGTCGCTGCATGACCGAAAATAAAAACATTGGCTTTTGGGCGATCATTAAGACTTTCTGCTATTTTCACAAATACTGCATCATAGATATCAAATAGCTGACTGCTCATTTGCGAGAAAACCCCATTGAACTCCATTTCAAGTGCCTTGCCTCCCTCAATTATTATTTCACAGCCTTTAGCATCAATTACTACATTGGGTCGCGTTTCAGGGCATTCGTCTATAGCATCAAGCACACCATCGCCATCTAAATCGCTATCTGCCTGCATCGTTCTGATATTTTCATCTTTAGGTAGCTTTTTAGACGGCGCAGTTGTATTAGTTTGGCAGCCAGCTAAACCAATAAATAATGCCAGTAGCAATAAATTTCCATAGTTTCTAGTTGTCATTGCTACTCTCTTTTCATTCAGAATAATTTAAGGCTTTATCTGTCATCACTTTCAGTTTTTTTGAAATGTTTAATATATTACTTAACATTACTAATAAGCGCATAGATACGCTGGTTGAGCCAACTGTTTTCGATATCATTTGGCGCAATTGGACGTTCTGATCCATAGTAAAAAGTCTTAATACGATCAGGATCAATATTATATGTCATGGTCATATAATTTTTAACTCCTTCCACGCGGTATCTTGATAATGTTTGATTTGCATTATTGTCTTCACGTTTGGATATATGCCCTTCAATATGCATAACAGCGTCCAAATGAACTTGCATTTTTTTGCCTGCGTTATCTAGCTGTTCATAATACTCACTTTTTATCTCACTGCTATTTTCATCATAATAGGCTCTAGCTTCCATCATAAATTCATTTTCACCAAAAAGTAAGGAATCTGGACACCCTCTTTCATCTATCACTACGTTAAAAGGTGTACCTGGACATTCATCTATATCATCGAGTACGCCATCGCCATCTGAATCAATCTCTGCTTGCATCGTCCTGATATTTTCATCTTTAGGTAGCTTTTTAGACGGCGCAGCTGTAGTGGTTTGGCAGCCAGCTAAAGCAATAGATGCTTTAATAAAACGCTATAAAGTCCCATCAGTAGCCTTCCTCTATACAATTAAATACTACTTTAGCATTCGTAAAAAAAATTAAGAAAAGTATAACCTAAGCCATCTCTAGATTTTTTTCCACCTGACACGCCTTATCATGCCACTGGATAAACTCATCAATATGAGAAGGTGCTCCACTGCCACTTTCCCTAGCAACCTCTTTACCAACCATACTTTCGACATAATGGCATGCTCGATAGTTTTTGGCATACTTATCATAATCAGCCATCCATTGTTTGCGCGCTTTTAACTCATGTTGACGTTGCTCAATGCTACTATCTATATCTGTGTTCTCGGAGCCAAACCAAAAGTCCTTAGCAGGGATATCTTTAGCCAACTTCTTATTTTCAACTTCACTCATACGCCACGGCTTGGCAGTAATCCGCGCTCGAAAGCACTGTTGCACCTGACACAGACGGACATAATTGGTATCCGCATGGAAATATGCAAACCAACCTTCTACCACGTTATCACTTGGCGATACAACATCGTGAGTCGCAATAATACGAAAGCCTGCAGGTGTTTGATATAAACGAAAGCATTCGGTAGGATGATTAGCAATACGTTTTTTGATCAAATCCGTCATATAGGGCAGTAACGAGGCGGCGTCATCGGCATATTTTTGCGCGCGGGCCTTGTCTTTAACACTGGCTTGTTGCCACAAATAGACGGTCGCCCAAACATAACGACTAACAGCCATAACCATGACAACCCCAACCAAGCGATAATACTGGCGATGAGTATAAAAACAATAACAAAAGCCCAAACTTTTATTTTGGTTGTTGGATTGCTTTGATTAATGAGAAAGGCAGGCATAAAGCCATGATGGTTATAATCATCAGGATAGTTATGACGCAATAAATCATCATTATCAACATCAATAATGGCGATATTATCGACGTTAGCGACTTGTGCGCCATAGCTGTTGCGCGTGACAATGAGCTTCGTTACTGCTGCACTATTATTAGATAATTCATTTTTTGGAAAATCATGCTCATAAATAATCTCTTCACGAATAGGAATGCTATTGCCTTCGTTATACTCTTCCCTGCGCTCACGGCGTAAGATATCTTCACCTGCCAGCCAGCGATGATGCGCCTCATTGACTCGCAATTTAGCATGGGATAGCGCTTCCATTTGGCTATCTGACCAACCGTAACGTTTTATAGTGGCTTGCTTGGAAGGTTTACTAGACGTTTCTAGCGATTCAAAGCGCTGTTTGTGTTGCGCCCAGTATTTAGGGATGAGCATGAAGTTTACCTTCGAGTAGTTATTTTTATTTTATGGTTATTTATTAATAAATGACAAAACTAAAACTCGATACACCTGTTGAGCCTAGGTCATTTTGATGATAATTAGCTTTGTAGTTTTTTAAATCAGTTACTAAGCTATAAACTCTACGATTCATAGATCTGCCTTCCTCGGTATCAGAAGGTGCAATAGAACCTTTAATACCGCAATCGAGAGTAGTCAGACGACTAGACTCGATTTTGTGATTTAAAACTAGGTAGTTTTTAACAATGAGTGCTCTATTCTTAGCTAGTGAGTTTGATTGCAACATTGAGGTAGAAGCTTTATTGACCTCATCCTTCGAGACATGAGCTTCAATTTTCATAGTAGCCGTATCATAGTTATTCATTTGTTCTGCTACTCTATCAAGCTCATCATGATACTGTGGCAGTAATTCACTGCTGTCCTTGGTAAAAAAAGCACGATACTCCATCATTGGAGGCATACCAATAAGACTTGTAATCTCAGGACAACCTCTTTCGTCCACTACCACGTTCTCTGTCGTATTTGGGCATTGATCTAAATCATCAGGCACGCCGTCGCCGTCGCTATCTAAATTAATCAGAATAATTGGCAAATTAATAGTTTGAGCTTTTTGGTTAGACAAGTCATGTGTTTGACATGCGGATAGCGTTAAGACGCTGATTAAAACAACAAGTATACTTCTCAATAGCGTATTCATAAATTATTTCTTCTAAAGCTGCTGACAGACTTCTTTATAATGCTTCAAAGAATGCTGCTCATCAGGGTAATTCCTAGAATATGCTTTATCAGCTTCTATTACCGCCCCAAAAACTCTTTGATTCAACAATGACATTTCAGCAGCATGCAGTTTCAATATTAGCACCTTCATTATTAACACCAAGCTGAATTTTATCCCTGCAATCAAACGCCAAAATTTTATCAGCAACAATCCCTTGCTCTACTAAATAATCTTTGACTAATTTCACGCGATTACTCGCTAAGCGTCTATTATTAGGCGTGGCGTTAGTGGCTTGACGGTTTTCAGCTTCAGCTTTGGAGATATGGCCTGATAAAATGGTAACTAAGTCAGGATTGTTACGCGTTTTTTCAGCGACCTTTTGTACTTCAGTTAAATAAGCTTCGTTGGTTAGGGTAATACTATCTGAGGTGAAATAGACTCGAATATCCATTACTAGTGACCCAATCAAATTGACCGCCACTGGACAACCATAGGGATCAACCTTGACCCCTTCAGCAGTGTTAGGACAGTTATCAATTTCATCGGGCACGCCGTCATTGTCTGTATCTGCAAGTGGTTCTATCAATACTTTAGGTGTGTTGTCTGCCTTTTTATCTATTGTATTATTTTTAGGTGTAGATTGGCAGGAGGCTAAAATAAAACTAGCTATTACGACAGCTATCGCCATCCATGACTGAGTCTTCATACGCCATCCTTAGTTTAGTTAATAACTTCATTCAAACCTCTAAACCCCACTCGCCTGTTTAGCAAACAAACGCATCAATGGCTTGATTTTGCCAACGCGATACATACCTTCATTACGAATTTGTTGAATAGGACGCATCTGTGCAAGTGACCCTGCAAATAGCCAGTTAAGCGCCGAGAAGCTGTGCATCATTAGACTGTTATGCGGACGGCGCAAACGCTCGTAGCTACGCAACGTTTGATTGCTGCCCCAGCTGGTTCCACCACTACGTTCAAAATCATGTGCCAATTGCTCGCTTAAAGTCTGTACATCGAGCATGCCCAGATTCAACCCTTGACCCGCTAACGGATGGACGCCATGCGCTGCATCACCGATCAAGACTAGGTTGTCCGCGACGTAGCTTTTCGCTTGTTGCGCGGTCAGTGGAAAGCTAGCGATTGACTCAATCTGAGTGATAGCACCTAACTCATAGTTACTGGCAGCAGCCAATTTATCAGCAATGACGCGCGCGTCCTCCTCTATCAACGCCAATGCTTGATTGCGCGGCAATGTCCATACGATCGACTGCCAATGTTGTGGGTTGGCTTTATCCTCATCGGTAATATCCGCTAACGGCAATAGTGCCAGCGTACCTGTGGGCAGCATTGCTTGGCGCGCAGTCGCTTGATGCGGTTTTTCGGTGTGAATCGCACAGCAAATAGCGGTTTGATTATAATCAAGTGTATCTAGCCCAATCGCCGCTTGCTGGCGCACAAATGAGCCACGACCATCAGCACCAACCAGCAGCATCGCATCGATAGCAGTCTGATTGTCTAACGTCACACGGTAGCCTTGATCTGCACCTAACCAATCCATGTTTGTGACTTTTTGCCCCGCGATAATGGTTAGATAGTCACTGACATCATCTTCATACAGGCGTTGCCACAATGCATGTTCAATGACGGCAGGCTCGACCATGCTACCGAGCATTTTCGGTAAATGACTGTTAGGATAATTATCAGCACTGTCACCAAATAATAGCTCGCCCATGCCATTCAGTTGCCATACCTGCATTTGTGAGTAGTCCGCTTTACGCTCAGAGGCAGCAATCTTTTGCCATGCGCCCACGTCTTTAAGTAAGTTAATACTGGCAAGACTCAAGGCATAAACGCGCGCATCCCGCTTGCCAAGCACCTGTTGCCATTCTGAGTCATCACGTGCAGGGCGAGCATCAATTAACGTCACGGGCATTTTTGCTTGCGCCAACTTTAAAGCAAGCGTTGCCCCAACAATACCGCTACCGATAATCAGCGTATGATTATTCTTCATAAGTTATTCCTATAGTTAAGTGCAATCGTATAGAACATTGGTCTAGACCGTTAATATACCGTGATATGGCAAACTAGGACTTTAATCCCATCGCGTAGTTAGCGACTAGTGGCTTAATATTTGGCAGTTTATCAAAGGCAACCAAGGCCACATTCCTTGCCAACTTGATGGCTGGATTAGGATGGGTAAAACCATGTACCACGGCATCACAGAAGCGAATGACGCGTTTTTGATCGCTTAGACGCGCTGTCTCATAGCGTTTTAACAGTTGCGTATCGCCGATGTCTTCGCCCTTTAGCACTTGCGCGCTCATCATTTGTGCCAGCACATGGGCATCGCGCATACAGAGGTTAAAACCTTGTCCTGCAACAGGGTGCAAAGTGTGGGCGGCATTACCCATGATGACACAGCGACCCTCGACTTGCTTGTCTGCCAGCACGCGTGTCAGTGGATAAGCGCCGCGGCGACCAGCAGCGACAAACGTGCCCGCACGCTCACCAAAGGCTTGCTGCAATGTCGCTAAGAAATGCGCATCGTCTGCTAAGTATTTATCTTCCCCTTTTGGGCAGACCCAAACCACCGAGCGTCTATAGCCTGTCTGATAGTCATCATTGCCGTCACCTTCTGGATCGGTCAATGGCAACACCGCCAGTGGCCCTGCTGGACTAAAACGCTCTATCGCCACATGTTCGTGTGGCTTGTCCGTTTCTACCACACCGACGATAGCGGTTTGCTGATAATCAAAATTCGTCGTGCCACATATTTATAATTGGCGTACCGTCGAATCGCGACCATCACAGGCGACCAAAACGCTGGCTTGCAATTGCTGCTCATGCTCCTCTTGACCATAATAGTTAAAGCTGAGTGTCACCCCATCCGCTTTTGGGTCACGGCGCTGACATTGGCATTATCGATCAAAGTGATTAATGGCTCTTGCTGCGCGGCTACTAAAAGCTTACGTCCGAGCCACGCATTTTCCATCACTTGTCCAAATGACTCGACCCGCTCTTCAGCTTTGTTTAATTGTGCACGCCCAAAGCTGCCTTGCTCACTAATTTGCACCGCATCGATACGACAAGCATGACTTTGCAACTCATCCCATAACCCAATCTCTTGATAAATCTGTACCGTACGACGTGACAGTGCTGTATTGCGGCTGTCTAAATATGGCTGCTATTGCTGTCATCATTTGGACTGATGGTTGGATAGCTATTTTTTTCTAATAACGTGCTAGCAATACCGTGATGCGCTAGTAACAGTGCAAATGACAATCCCACATGACCACCGCCAGCGATGAGGACTTGCTGTTCAGTAGCTGCCTTTTTATGTTCAAACTTTTTTTTAGCATTCGATAAATTCACATCACTATTTTGCATTATTATTCCTAATTTTCATGTCTATTTTACGCTGTTGGGCGCACGCACTATAAGCGATGAATAATCGCTAGAATTATCTTAATTTTATAGGGAATAGTTAACATTCACACATCGGCATAGCCTTAGTCGAATACGTAATATGCCCTAACCTTCGTCAGCTTTCATCATTTTATTCATCTTTTAAACCTCGCGACGAAGTACTATGACATCCCCCATAGATTACCACAAATCACTCATCACTCTGTCGCCTTAACAGTAGCCAAAACGTATAACAGAAACGCTTGATTTCGTCACGCTCTAAACGTTATTTGCAATACTGTAACCCGCTCAAAAGTAGACATAAAAATATCAATGTCGAAAAGCGGTTGCAATCGTCGTACAAAAACAGTGTCATCTGTTCGACGTATGGCTTGAAATTTAAAATCTATCGACCATAATAAAGGCAAGACCGTTACTTATCATCACTCCTAAAACGAATAATAATTCTACCGTCATTTCTATCTCTATAACGTAAAGCCAAGACCATAACGACCGACCATTTTATCTCTTAAACCCGCAATGCCATCAAAACCAAATCATAGCGTTGGGGTACATAATAAAAGGATAATCGCTTGACTGATTCCATGAGCCGCCGTATAAAGTTTGAATCATTGACACCCGCACAGCTCAAAACCGTGCTTGGTGAATACAACAACCACATGAAATATATCCAACAACGCCTCGATATCAAAATCATGCAGCGTCAAGGTGACTTCTGCTTGAGTGGCGACATATCGAATGTCGAGCGCGGTGAACGTATTATTTATAAACTGGTAGACGAGGCACAGAATACCAAGGACATTAGCGCAGCGGAGCTACATCTTATTATCCAATCAAGCATTTCTCGTGATGAAGATATGGAAGCGGATGAGCAAGAAGCCAAGGATAATGCAGACGCTGAGGCGGACTTAGAATCAGCTCACGAGTTTACGCCAGTTAGCTTACGCACGCGTAAAGGTCGTATCATTCCTCGCGGTGGCAATCAGCAGACCTACGTCCAAAACGTACTGAACTCTGATGTCTCATTCGGTATTGGCCCTGCTGGTACGGGTAAGACCTATTTAGCCGTGGCTTGCGCCGTGGATATGCTTGAGCGTAATGAGATTGAGCGGATTTTATTGGTGCGTCCGGCGGTAGAAGCTGGTGAAAAACTGGGCTTTCTGCCAGGTGACTTGACGCAAAAAATCGATCCCTACTTGCGTCCATTATATGATGCGCTATATGAGATGATCGGCGTTGAAAAAGTGGGCAAGCTGATTGAAAATCATCGAAATCAGCACCACCCCTTGCCTATATGCGCGGTCGTACGTTAAACAACTCGTTTGTCATCTTAGATGAAGCGCAAAACACCACGCCTGAACAGATGAAAATGTTTTTGACCCGTTTGGGTTTCGGTTCACGAGCAGTAATTACAGGTGATATTACACAGGTCGATTTGCCACGTGGTCATAAGTCAGGCTTAGCGCAAGCAATGGAAATCTTAAGTGGTATTGAAGAAATTCATATCACCAAGTTTGATTCAAAAGATGTGGTACGTCATCAATTGGTACAGAAAATTGTAGAAGCCTACGATGTTTATGATGAAGAACAAGTAGCGTTAGAAGAAAAGCGTAAGTTTGAGCGCAGAAAAGAGCAAGAGCGTAAACAAGTTATTGCTAATGCTGCAGCCAAGCTATAAACGGTCTAGCCTGCTACTTAATTTTATAAAAATGCAAAGCCGGATTACTATCAGTAATCCGGTTTTTTACGACGAGAGCTTTTTAGATTTAGTCATAAGTTCTATCAGATGATAAAGCACACCATCTTACAATAAAGTAAAAGGATAATGGCATGAGCCAAGAGAAGGGTAACAACAGCTTTGACAACCATGATACAAATGAGCGTGCTGGCAATGATGCCAGTTTGGCAGCACTTGATATCAGTGCCACCAGTAGTATTGATGATGACATACTAGACACTTTTTATGATCGTAAGCACTTACAGTCTGTGATGATGGCAGCGTTGGATTATATCGATGGGCGCATTAAAGAAGGTCTGACGCTACCCTATTTTGTAGATATCGACCCTGAGCTATGGCAAGAGAAATCTAAAGTATTAGACATATACATTACCGATGAAATTGAGGGTCAGGCATTAAATCTGGAAGCTCGCGGTAAGGATTATGCGACCAATATTTTATCTTATCCAAGTGATTTGCCAGCCGCAATTATTGAGCTGATGCCAACGCTACCCCTCGGTGAGCTGGTCATCTGTCATGGCGTCATAGTACGTGAAGCCGCAGAACAAGAAAAGACAACCGCACAGCACATTAGCCATTTACTGATACATGGTGTGCTGCACTTATTGGGTTTTGATCATGAGCTTGGACAAGCCGAGCAAGATGAGATGGAACGGTTTGAAATTGAGATTTTAGCAGGTCTCAGCCTTCCAAACCCTTATACTTAGTTCGAATTTTTAGCGACTAGTCTTTGGTCATCGGTAGCTTTTGTGCTTGACTCATCTGATTAATCATCTGATCCAATCCTTTAACATGGACATTACGCTGCGGGAATGGAATGTCGATTTTTTATCATCCAAGGCGTATTTGTGCTTGCCCCACAAATCACACGCATGTCCACCAGTCAGGTGTCCAAATATTTAGCGTCAAGTCTACTGAGTTATCACCCAATTGGTGACGCGTACGATAGGTCAGGGTCAGTAAAGGCCAACGGATTATTTTTTTGCCAAATTCAACATCACGTTTTTGGCAGTTTTGATATCGGCATCATAGCCAATACCAACCGTGATATCGACACGGCGGTTGGGTAGCGCCGTATAGTTCGTCACAGCTGAAGTCGTAATATCACTATTTGGGATAATGATATCGTGATTGTTTATCGTCGTCAGGTGGGTATTGACCAAAGTGATTTCTGTTACGGTTCCTGTGTAGCTGCTGATTTGCACATAATCGCCGCGTACAAAGGGGCGAAACGTCACAATCATGATGCCAGCGGCAAAGTTAGACAACTGATCTTTTAGTGACAGACCAATGGCTACTGCAGCACCGCCCAATATAGCGACGACTGAGGTGGTCTGTACGCCAACCTTACTCAAGGCAGCCAACGCAACCACGACCAGTAGCACTCCGTAGATTAGACGACCTAAAAAGTTCGCAACGGTGTCATCTAAGCGACTACGCAACATCATTTTGTGAGCAACGGTGACTGCTTTTTTAGCAAGCCAGCGACCTACGACGAATATTAATATCGCTAACGCAACTTTAATGACCAAGCTTAATGCGTTACTGGTTAAGTTGGCAACATCTATTGTAAAACCTAAAATTCCATACTGACTCTTTATTTTATAGCGGTGTGTGGTATTCGTTTGTTATAAACATTGGTATCTTATCTGTTTGCAGCGTAGCTAACGCTCATCATCTATATATTGAATTCGCCCTAATAAGTAACATCCACTTTATCGCTGTAACGATAGGTACGTATCAAACGCAGCTCAACAATATCTTCCATGTCTTTGGTAAATTTACCAAAGGGCGCTGCTTGGCGTACCGATTGCTTTGCTGCTTCATCTAATAATGTGGAGTTGGAGCTTTCAAGCAGACGTATGGCTTTGATATTACCATCACTACTAATGATGACCATAAGGCGCACTTCGCCCGTGATACCTTGTGCCCGTGCCTGCATGGGATAATGCAAATTCCCAATGCGTTCGACATGCTCACGGAAAGTATTAATATCAGCCGCGGCACCACGCGTCGTCGAGTTGCTATCGACCGTCACTACTTTTGATTTGGTTGCATAAACTTGCTGACGTTGAGACAGCTGTGTCTCTAAAGTAGCAATTTGTTTGCGCAGACGCTCTTCTTGCGCCATCATATCATCTTGTGCTTGCTTGCTATCATTATCAGACTCCACGCTCGCTTGACGCCAGCTTAAGGTGGTACGCAGATAGCTTTCTTGATAATGCTGCTGGCGGACTTGACGCTGCAGGCTAATCACATCTTGCGTCTCACTTATTTGCTCAGCAGACAATGGGCTGATTTGGTCGTTCTCTTGTCTTAATTGCTCCTCCACTGTGCCGCCACCTTCTTGGGAGGCATTAGCAATAAAGTGGGCGTTTCATTTGGCTGCATATTGTCAGTTAGCGCTTTTGCCACATCTTGCATCATTGCCGCAGGATCTTTGCCCATCGAAAAGCCAATACCAAAAATAATGGCGTGTACGGCCACAGCGATAACGATGGCCACTGGTAAACTAACATCACGCTTAGGTGCTTGCGCGGAAAAATGATAGCTTTGTGAATCTTTGATATAGGCCACAATGGGTCTCAGCTTATGAATATGAGCTTATAAATACAAGACAGCAAGTAATAAGCGTTATGATAATGGGCAGGATTTATACTGGCGCTATCATAACATGACATAGAATTCTGTCGCTAGCACAACCGTTGCCGACTCATTTTAATCCACTCACACATTACTTATCTCCTTTGGTCAATTTATTGACGAGCGGAACCAGCAAAAATGATATAACACCAATGCGGTTATGTCATCGCTAGACCGTATTTTGAACATATAAGCATTGCCAATTAAATGATTTGCGACAAAACCCATGTGTCCATTTTGAAGCCATCATATTTGTTATATACTGTTTTATAATTTTTGTGTCATTAGGGCGGGTTAAACAGGCGTAAATAGACAGGGCAGATTATTGCTGATTTGGCAAAAACGCATACAATGACCACTCGCCAGCTTTCATTAAAGAACAGTCTGTCATTTTTAATCAGTCGCTCTTTATGCCATTGAGTCAGCTACCTCCCCTATAATTATAAGGATAATAAGTTTGAGTGATTTTGATAACAGGGATAATTCAGACAATTTTGATGAATTTTTTGAAAATATGGGCTATCGTTTCGACGAATCATTTAGCGATGGTTGGGAGCGCCTTACCCAATCAATCAAACAGATATATCATAGAACGACTGATAAATTCGAAGATGAGTTGTCGCTGCCAGTGGCACAGATTTATGTCAATGATGCGCTGCAGAAGTTCGTCACTGATAATGTAAAAGCCATCTTAGAGCTGCGTGTTGAGATGCATGATGACTGGTTCCGCTTATACTGTACGGTCGATGCTGGTGGCATTTATGCAGAGGTGGCGAGTAATTTTAGTTTGATTCATGTACAGCTCGATCGTAACGTCCAGCGATTTGTCTTTGGTCAACAGACTTATACTGATGTGCTAAATCTACGTTGTGAGTCGTTTATTAAGCGCCAAGGTATCAAACTGTTTATTTGGTTTTATCACACTATTCTGAAAAAAGACCCTTTAGGCTTTATTCTCTCCTATATCAATATCGCCCGTGCAAAGGACGAGGTTATCTACCTTGATATCAATCGCTGGTTAAAAAAGAACAAAAAAATCATGAGCACTTTGCATAAAGTTCAAGTCAACTATGGCGAACTTGAAGAAGAGCAAATGATTTTGAAAACTCAAATCAATTATCGTGATTTATTGGCTGCCAGCAGTAACGAAGATATCATCGGCGATGATGATGAGCCTGAGCTGATGCAAGGCCCTATTAACCCAATAGATGATGCGACCGAACCGAGTCAGGTATAAATCCCTCAGTATAAAAATGACGTTTTTTAGTTAGCAAAAAGCGCTGACACTTAGAGACTATTGTTGTCTTTAGCGTCAGCGCTTTTTATCAAGCAAATTTTCAATGGCTTCTAAAGCGTGCCGTCATCAATCATGCAACTACCAGTAATTTCTACCGCAATATTCCCTCGCCGCGACGATTCATCACCAAACCTAAAGTCTTGAGCGCTTCTTTGGTGTCTTCCACCATGTCTGGATTGCCACATAACATGACGTGCGTGCTATCAATATCTAAGGCAATCCCTGCGCGCTCTTGTAGCGTGCCATCCAGCAGCAGCTTGGGCAAACGCTCTGTCATTGCGCCTTCGACAGGTTCACGGGTAACGATGGGAATAAAATTTAGTTTTGCAGATTGTCAACCGAGAACCAAAGTCTTCTTGCAAGCTTTCATCTTGTCGATTAGGCAAGCTCTTCTATCGAGCGCGCACTATAAGCCAAGATGATGTGCTCGTAATCTTCCCACGTCTGCAAATCTTGTAACATTGACAAAAATGGTGCCAAGCCCGTTCCAGTCGCGAGCAGCCATAAATCTTTTGGTAAAGGCTTTTGATACGTGCTAACGTCAAAAAACCAAACGGCATAGTATTAAGCAGCAGCTCATCGCCCACTTCTAAATGCTGCAACTGCGACGTAAATGCACCATCGGGGATGACAATAGAAAAAATTCTAATACTTCATCAAAAGGTGAAGAGACGATGGAATACCCGAAAGATGTCTTCATTCAATGCAGCATCAGGTACATCGTTAACGGTGTCGCCTTGTTGCTGCTGGTAATATTTTAATTGACTGGGATTGACGCCCAAACGCACAAATTGACCCGCAGTAAACTTAAAGCTATCAGGACGGCTGACAGTGAAGCTAAATAGGTTTGGCGTCCACGTAGTCTTACTAAGCACGTTACTGTCTGAATATTATCACTCATAAATTATCGACTCACTTTTTAGTAATCATTATTTTTATCAAGACTTTGAACGACACAAAATAAAAGATGCGCCAAGCTTATCATAAAGCTGGCGCATCTTGGGTTTCTGACCGTAATAACAGATAAGCAGCGGTATCAGCATACCCCTACTTACCCTTTTGCTATTTACCAAATACGTGCCAGACTTGCCCATTCAATCATGCTGTTTGGCAAGATACCAAAGAAGATAATCATCGCGGTCACCGCAATAACCATGATCCCGCCAGTACGCATCGCCCATTGGCTAGAAACGTCAAACTCAATGAACTGTTTCGGACGTTTAAAGAGGGTGAGCATCACACGTAAATAATAGAATAAGCCGATCGCACTACCCAAGATGATCATCGCTGCCAAGAACCAATTAGTTCCTTGTACCGCTGCCAATATCGCAAATAGCTTGGTAATAAAGCCAGCCGTCAAAGGAATACCCGCCAATGACAACATCATAATAGTCATAACCGCAGTCAATACGGGACGACGCCAGAATAGACCTTGATAATGGGTTAGCTCATCAGCTTCACCAGACAAGCGATAAGGGCTCGACATCAAGGTTACGACGCCAAAGGCACCGATAGAGGTCAAGGCATAAACCGCCATATACATACTAGAGATACTATCCGCTGCCGCGCCGATACTGACGATGACAATCAACACGTAACCCATATGAGCAATGGATGAATAACCCAATAGGCGTTTTAGGCTGGTTTGACGTACTGCCAATAAGTTACCGACTAAGATAGATAGAGTTGCCATGACCATGAGCAGCATCTGTACCGAGGGTAAGGCCAATAAAGACGTATCGATTAAGAAACGAACCGCTAAGCCCATCATAGCTACTTTTGATACCGATGCTAAAAAGGTAGCAATTGGTGCTGGAGCGCCTTCGTAAACATCTGGTGTCCACATATGAAACGGCGCAGCAGAGAGTTTGAAGGCGATACCGAACATCATCATCGCCGCACCAAGTATCAGAAGTGGCGACTCAAAAACATCACCCAATACCATACTGATTGGCTTAAAGGCGAGCGAGCCTACTTCGGCATAGATAAATGCCATACCCATGAGCAATGTCGCCGATGCCGTCGCTGACAGCACCAAGTATTTCAGCCCAGACTCTAGCGAGCGGTTGCGCATATAGGTATATGACAGCATACCGTATAGCGGTATAGACAGCATCTCTAAGCTCATAAAGAATGACGCTAAATGCTGAGCACTGACCATCAGTAAAGCACCAATCGTCGATAGCAACATGAGCAAATACAGCTCTTCTTTATTATCCTTGAGATTTGCCAAATACGCATAAGAGAGCGTACAACAAGCCAATGCACAGATAAAAATAATCACCATATTAAACTGAGCAAAGTTATCAATAACGAATAACTGCTCAGCGTTTGGTATGAGAGTACCGCTATTCACAATCCCTGTCATTTGCCCAATGAGGGTAAACAGACCAATATTTAAGCCGACGACCGTTATCGTACCAGTCACCATATGTGAGCGTTTAATTGCGATGGCAATCATGACCACCAATACCGTAATAACGACGGCAATGATTGGCGCATAAGGCAACAATCCCATCAAATCATTCATCGTAATATCATTCATGACTTAACGTGCCTCCATTGCATCAAGCAGTTGCGACGCATCTACTTGTGTGACTTGACTGTATATATAAGCGTTATTGATCCACTGCATCGCATGACTTGAGGTATCAAGGAACGGCTGTGGATATAGACCAAGCCATACCAAGCCTGCAGCGAGCATCAATAACAATGACAACTCACGCTTACCCAAATCTTTTAATGGACGCGTAGGCAAACCATGTGCTTTGGTTTCTTGCATGGCGACTGCTTCGATGTTGTTTTTGCCAAATAATGCACGGTGAATCAAAATAAGCGAGTATAGCCCTGCTAGTACCAGACTGAATGTTGCAAAGACCACAAATACTGGATACTGAGCAAAGGCACCAAATAAAATCATGAACTCGCCGATGAAGTTACCTGTCCCCGGAATACCGAGCAATGCGGCACAGAAGAACATCAGTATCGGTGCATAGTAACGGAACTGACCCCACATACCACCCATCAAGGTCAAATCACGCGTATGTAGACGCTCATATAACTGCCCTGCCATGATGAATAGCGCTGCTGAGCTTAAGCCGTGCGCTAACATCTGAATCATTAGACCTTGCAAGCTGAGTAAGGTTCCAGCTAAATTGCTAATACCACAAATCCCATGTGCGAAATACTGGTATAAGCGAGCAAACGCTTCATATCGGTCTGCATAAAGGCGAGCCATGCACCGTAGAATATACCAATGATACCCAAGGTCATCGCAATCGGCGCAAAATCTTGTGATGCTGCTGGGAATAACGGCAACACGAAACGAATCAAGCCATAAGCGGCGGTTTTAATCAAAACCCCTGCCAAATCCACCGAACCTGCCGTTGGTGCTTGCGCATGCGCATCTGGCAACCAACCATGGAACGGAATAATCGGCAACTTAACCGCAAAGCCAATAAAGAAGCACAGCATGATCGGATATTCCCAGCCGCCAAGTGACGTACCGAGTAAATCATTATAATTAAAGCTCACCACCCCTTTTTGAGCGTAGCTGATAATGACCAATATCAAGATCCCAACCAGCATAATAAGCCCAGACGCTTGAGTATAAATAAAGAACTTAGTCGCTGCGTATTCCTTGGTTTTGCCAACCACATCATGACCCCAAATCGCGATCAAGAAGTAGATAGGAACCAGCATCATCTCCCAAAAGAAGAAGAATAGGAACAGATCAATGGCTAAGAACACCCCAATGACGCCGCCCAAACTCCACAAAAGGTTAAGATGGAAAAAGCCGACTCGACGCTGAATCTCATTCCACGAACAAGCCACAGCAGCAATACCAAGCAATCCTGTTAACGCCACCATCATCAGTGACAAGCCATCCATCGCTAAATGGAAGCTAATACCAAAGCTTGGTATCCATGGCACACTAAATTCAGCGACCCAAGGCACAGCAGCGTCTGGCGCAATCACTTGCTTACTCATGCCACTAAAGTCGCCGTATTGCCACAGCACTAGCGACAACACAAAGGTCAACGTCATACCGATTAAAGCAATCCAGCGCGGCAGACGTTTATTAAATCGCTCGACCAACCAACATAACAACCCGGCAATAAAGGGAATTGCAATTAATGCTGGTAGCATCCACGTTTGTTGTAACTCAATCATCTTATACCACCGTCATCATTACCAGCACTAGTAATACAGCCATGCCCAAGCCAAAGCTTGCAGCGTAACCTCGAAGTGACCCAGTTTGCGTCGCAGACAATACCTTATTACCAGCAGATGCCAGCTTAGGCAAGACGAGCCACGCTTTATCGATAGGGTCGGCTTTAAATAAGCGGCCGATGAACAAAAAGGGTTTTACAAAAATTACATCGTATAGCGCATCAAAACCTAGACCATGATAACACCAGTGATATAGCGCCCCACCAACACGTGAGCGCTTAAAGCGGGTGAGCATGCGACCTTTATCCACCACATATAATAGCGCCGCTATTATTAGACCAGCCAGCATCGCACCCATGGCGATAAACTCAGCCGTATGCTTACCATGCGCTTGACCAGCGACTTCCAATAAATGCCCAACACTCTCTGGCAAGACGCCTTGTAATGGCGGAGTGATAAATGCACCCACTGCCGTTGATAATACGAGCAACGCACTAAGTGGCAGCCAATACGACACACCAGATAACTTATGCGCGTGCGTTTTCTCTTCACCAAAGAAGATAATCCAAATCATACGGAAAGTATAAAGTGCGGTTAAAAATGCGCCGAATACGCCCATATAGAATAAAACCATGTGACCGGTTGCATAACTCTCCCAAAGAATCGCTTCTTTAGAATAAAATCCGACCGTGACCCAAGGTATTGCCGCAAGTGCACCGCCACCAACGATATAGCACCAAAATACCAACGGTATTTTTACGTAGACCGCCCATCTTAAAGATGTTTTGCTCATGATGTACCGCAAGGATGACTGCACCTGATGATAAGAATAACAGGGCTTTAAAGAAAGCATGCGTCATCAAATGGAAGATCGCCCCTTGCCATGCCCCAACGCCGAGTGCTAAGAACATATAGCCAATTTGGCTCATGGTTGAATAAGCGAGAATACGTTTGATGTCGGTTTGTGCCAGCGCACAGAATCCAGCAACGACCAACGTCAACGCCCCTACGCCGCCGACCCAATATAATAAAATACCAGGCGTCAGCTCAAACAATGGATGTAAGCGAGCGATTAAATAAACACCTGCGGTGACCATCGTTGCCGCGTGAATAAGCGCTGATACTGGCGTCGGACCTGCCATTGCATCAGCCAGCCATGTATGTAATGGCAGCTGCGCTGATTTACCCATCGCGCCGCCAACCAACATGGTGGTCAACATCATCGTTGGATTGTTGATATCAAACACTTCTGGTGCACGAGTAATAATTTCTTGAATATTAAGCGTACCAAATTCACGGAATAATAAAAACAGACCGAAGGCTAAGAATACATCACCCACGCGCGTCACCGTAAAGGCTTTCATCGCTGCAAGACCATTGGCGCGGTCATGGTAATAAAAACCGATCAGTAAGTACGAACAGATACCAACGCCTTCCCAGCCAAGATAAAGCAAGAACAAGTTATCTGCCAAGACTAGCAATAACATGCTGGCGACGAACAAGTTCATATAGCTAAAGAAACGGGCAAAGCCAGTGTCGCCTTTCATATACCAAGCGGCAAAGAGATGGATTAAAAAGCCAATCCCAGTGATGACACCCGTCATCGTCAGTGCCAAACCATCAAAGCTCAGACCGAAACTTGGGGCAAAATCTCCGACTTGGAACCATGTCCACAGCGGAATCTCTATGACTGTTCCTGCTGGATTATTGGTTAAAAAAGTATAACTAACGATTAGCGTGCATAGTGCTGATAACAGCATACTACCGACACCGACAATCGCTGACATCGCTGCCACCTGCTCTGTTAGCTTATCGCGCATAAAGGCTAAAATCAAAAAGCCAACGAGCGGGAATATAAAGGTTAATGGTAATAAACTCATGACATCATCCTTTCATCTCATTGGCACTGTCGACATCGAGATGCCCACGCTGATGATAAAACCGCAATAATATTGCCAAACCAATGGCGGCCTCTGCTGCTGCCAAGGTCAAAATAAAGATAAACATAATCTGTCCATCTGGATCAACCCAACGACTACCTGCCACCACAAATGCTAATGCTGTTGCATTCATCATGATCTCAAGGCTCATTAGCATAAATAGGAAGTTACGTCGTACCATGACGCCGCACAGACCAATGGCAAATAAGATACCTGCCAAAATCAGTCCATGGCTCATGGGTATCATGCCCAGTACATTCTGCGCCTCAGCAACTGGCTGTACTAAGCCTGCTACCTCGTGGGCAAACGGCACGTTTGACACATCTTGTGCCACGCTCGCTGCTAGTACCATTAGTCTGACTCCTTGCGCGTGACTTTATTCACACCCAGCTGCGTACCTACATTCATACTTACATAGTCATGCGGGTCAACATCTTTATATTCGTAAGATTCTGCCATTTTCGCCGCGTCAGCATCTATCGGCATGCCGTGATCATCGTAGTGTTTGATACTTGCGACATTAGCATTAGATCCTTGACTACCATTACTGTGGTTTGCATTAACAGTAACCTCATCAGCGATAGACTCTTTACCCAAATGATAAGCGGCGACTAAGGCTGCCAATAGTAGCAATGCAGCCACTTCTATCAACATCACATATTTAGTAAATAGCACCGTACCGACTGCTTTGGCAGATATTGTCGAGCCACCAATCATTGCCGCTTCGTCATGACCCATACCAATCATCGCATACAGCACAACCGCGATAATAATCGTTAACCCTGTCGGTAGCGCCCAAGTGCCCGCATCAAGCCAGCGCTCTTCACGCTCATCATTGCTCATGCCTAAATTAAGCATCATAATAACAAAGACAAATAGCACCATAATGGCGCCGGCATAGACGACAATCTCTAACGCACCAGCAAATGGCGCGCCTAGGACGAAAAATATCCCTGCGATTGCCAGTAATGACACAATCATCGATAAGATAGCATGCACTGGATTGGCCTGAGTCACGACGCGCAGACTGGCAAATATGGCCACTGCTGCAAGCGAATAAAACCCCGCCAGTTCAGGATGGTTCAAAATATTCATCATGGTAGCAAGCTCCTTAGATCAATCGGTGCAGCTTCGTTTTGTGCTGCGCCTTTTGGTTTGTCCGCTACCGCCATACCCGTCACACGATAATAGTTATAATCAGGATATTTACCCGGCCCTGAAATGAGCAAATGCTCTTTTTCGTAGACCAAGTCTTGGCGCTTATATTCACCCAACTCAAAGTCAGGCGTCATTTGAATGGCTGTCGTTGGACACGCCTCTTCACACAAGCCACAAAAATACAGCGCGAAAAGTTAATTCGAAAAAACTCTGGATACCAACGACCGTCTTCACGTTCCGCTTTTTGTAAGGAGATACACCCTACCGGGCATGCCACCGCACACAAGTTACAAGCCACACAGCGCTCGTCTCCATCAGGGTCACGCGTTAGAACAATACGTCCACGAAAACGCGGCGGCACAGGTACCGGCACCTCAGGATAAAGGATGGTGTCACGCGGTCTGAGCGCATGACTATTGACCATCCACATGCTGCGGACAATGGTAAATAGTCCAATGACGGTCTTTTTTATGGTAGTAAACATGGGATTATTATCCTTATCAGCTTTACCCTAGTTCATCAATGATGGCTAATGATGACTACAACGTTGGGGAAAAGATCAAAATGACCGCAGCAGTAACCAACAGATTAATCAGCGTTACTGGCAGACAAACTTTCCAGCCAAAGTTCATCACTTGATCATAACGCGGACGCATGAGTGAGCCTCGAGCCAAAATAAACATGGTCATAAAGAACAGCGTTTTAATCATGAACCAAAAAGCTGGTGGAATAAATGGAATATCTAAGTTAAAAGGTGCCAACCAACCGCCAAAAAATAGGCAAGTCATCAAGGCAGAAATCAGTACAACGTTGACATATTCGCCAATAAAGAACATACCGAACTTCATGCCAGAATATTCAACATGATAGCCTTCAGCTAGCTCTTGTTCTGCTTCTGGCTGATCAAATGGATGTCTATGGGTGACTGCAACACCAGCAACGACAAAGGTCAAAAAGCCAAAAAACTGCGGAATGATATACCAGCCGTCGATTTGCGCCTCAACAATGGCGCGCAAGTTAAATGAGCCGGTTAATGCAACCACGCCCATCAGTGATAAGCCCAAGAAGACTTCATAACTGATCGTTTGTGCTGCTGAACGTAGCCCGCCGAGTAGTGAGAATTTATTGGCAGACGCCCAACCACCGAACATCACGGCATAGACAGCAATACCTGCCATCGCAAAGAAGAACAGAATACCGATATCCCAATCAGCCACACCAAGCGTTGGCGAGATAGGAATAATGGCAAATGAGGCCAATGCGGTAAACATCGCGACCGCAGGTGCCAACGTAAACATAAACTTATCGGTAAAGTTTGGCGTCCAATCTTCTTTAAAGAAGATTTTGAGCATATCAGCAACCAGCTGCAACGAACCAAAGGGTCCGACGCGGTTTGGACCGTAACGATCCTGCCATAAAGCTAGCATGCGGCGCTCATAGACAATCATCATAGCGGCAACCATAACCACGACCAAGAAGATGACCAGTGATTGCCCGACCATAAATAAAATGGACCAAGCATCAAAGCTCATGCTACCAGCCAAGAAGCTTGGCACATCAGGGATAATACGGGTAACTTGCATATTACACCTCCTGTGTGGTGGTCGGTGCTGTATTCATTTGCGCAGCATCGTTATTGTTCATCATATCGTTAGCTATGCTACCCATCATCGTCACTGGTGCATCCACTTTACGAACCGACGCTGCCATTGATGGATGAATAATACTCACCTGACCAACTGGGTAACCAATACAGCCTTCTGCTAAATAACCGACAATCTGTACTGGTAAGGTAATTTGTTGCTTATCGATTTCAATCGCTAAGTAATCGCCATTAGCGATGTTCCAGTCCTTAGCATCATCCATCCCGATACGCCATGCAGCAACAGGCAGTTGCTCCGCAACCACTGGGCTACGTGACGCCATCATAGAGCTGGCATAAATATTATTGATAGGCACCAGTTTGGCTTGTCCTTGCTGCATATCGGTCGTCGTCGCAGACATGGCATCTGGTGCAACATATTGACGTGTTTCTAAACGTGCTAGCTGATCGAACATGCGCACACCTGGGTCGCCATTTTTTAGATGACCACCGACCTTGTCTTGGTATTTATTCCACGCTTGTGGTGAGTTCCAACCTGCCGCATTGGCAAAAGGAATCATCGAGCTTGGGGTTTCTTTACCACTATAACCTTCCATTGAGAAAGTCAAACCGGTGTCTAAATCTTTTGGTTGCATCGGCTCATGTACGGATATCGGCGCACGCATGGCGGTACGGCCTGAATAACGACGCGGCTGACGAGCAATTTTAAGACCCGTCATACGGTAATCGGCATCAGGTGCAGCGCCTTTAATCCCAGCAAGCTTAGGGTGCGTTACGATCAATGCATTGATGACGTCATCTAGCTGCGTCCAATCAACATCACGACCTTCGATGCTGCTATGCACTGCATGTAACCAGCGCCAGCCTTCTTTAATACTGCTCATCGGATGATAGTATTCGTTGTCGTAAACTTGGAAGAAGCGCTGTGCACGACCTTCAGCCGATATCAGCGTACCGTCTGCTTCTGCAAAACTAGCCGCAGGTAATACAATATCGACATCTTTGTGCCAATCAAGTAGCTGATGATCCAGTGCAATGACAGTTTTATCAGATAATAGCTGCGTCAATTTATTGGCATCGATGGCATCAGTCAGCTGATTTTCAGCGACGATGACCACATCAAAATCAGTCGCCAGTAATTCTTCGACTGATTGACCGCCAAGCATGCAAACACCCATGCTATTGGCATCGGTAACTGTTAAGTAGATACCTGCTTGTGCCTGATATTTACTGTTTACTTCTTTCAGCTCAAGTTTTTTAGCAGGAGCGCGTTCTACATTGTCTTGCGTTTCTGTATCAACACCGGTTTCAGGTTTGTTTGGTTTAGCGGATAGCTCTTTATCTTCTATTTGCGCTTGCTCATCACGGACTTGAGCATTATACGTGTCCACTTGCTGCTGTTCAGTCGCTTTAATGGCTGAGCGTTTTTGGGTCAATGCTTGAGTAATCTGCGCCGCTGCTTCAATCAAAGCCGTAGAGGATAAACTGCTACCCGAGATAACCAATGGCTTATCCGCTTGAATCAAGTCATAAGCGATTTGCTTCGCTAATGCTTGCATACCGTCAGTCTCAGTACTGGCATTAGTACTAGTAGCAGTATCGACATCTTGATCAGCCGCTTGTGGGTCTGTTATTTCTGCTAAATCATCAGCGAAGTTAGCAATCTCATCAGCGACTTTAAAGCCAAGCTTAGTGATGTCTTCAGGCGTTGCTACCACACTGACTTTACTGATGTCTTCTAGCTTAGTTTGCACCACGTCGATGACATAAACTGGGCTTAACGCATCTTGAGCAATACGTTTAACCGGTTCTGCAAGCCAAGACTGCGTTTGCAATGCCGCTGCCATTTTCAGGCCTTCATTTTTTGCCGCTTGGCGTACTGACAGCGCGACACGTGATGAGGTTTGAGTGATATCTTCACCCAATACCAATACCGCATCATAGCTTTCGATATCAGTCATGCTTGGGTTATAAATGCCATCAGTACTCAATACTTCGATGCATTTATTAACCAATGCTTGCTGCTGATGATTGAGACCTGTTGAAAACTTATCAAAGCCAACCAGATTTTTTAGTGCAAAGTTGGTTTCTAAACTGGCACGAGGTGAGCCAATACCAATGACTTTTTTGTCTTTGAGTCGTTTGATGGTTTCATCAAGTGCATAGTCAATATTGATTTTGACATGCTTATCGTTGATACGCTCAAGCGCTTGGGTTGGACGATCGTCACGATTGACATAGCCGTAACCAAAGCGACCACGGTCACATAAGAAATAGCGGTTCACTTCACCGTTGTAGCGGTTTTCGATACGGCGCAATTCACCATAACGCTCACCCGGTGAGATATTACAACCTGCTGAGCAACCATGGCAAATGCTTGGTGCATACTGCATGTCCCACTTACGGTTGTAGCGCTCTGAATGCGTTTTTCGGTAAATACACCCGTTGGGCATACTTCCGTTAAGTTACCTGAGAATTCGCTTTCGAACTGACCATCTTTGTCACGACCAAAGTAAACGCGGTTGTTTGAGCCGTAAACACCCAAATCTTCGCCGCCCGCATAGTCTTTATAAAAACGGACACAGCGATAGCAAGCGATACAGCGGTTCATCTCATGCGCGATGAATGGGCCAAGCTCTTGGTTATGATGGGTGCGTTTGGTAAAGCGATAACGACGACGGCTATGACCTGACATATACGTCATGTCTTGCAGATGGCAATGTCCGCCCTCTTCACAAGTTGGACAGTCATGTGGATGGTTGGTCATCAGTAGCTCAACCATCGACTTGCGGAATGCTTTGGCTTCATCGTCAGTGACAGAGATATACATGTCATCGCCCGGAGCGACCATACATGACATCACAAGACGGCCGCGACCTGCTTCCATGTCTTCTTTATTTTGGAATTGCTTGACCGCGCACTGACGGCACGACCCTACTGAGCCAAGGGCTGGGTGATAACAAAAATACGGCACATCAATGCCGAGTGATAAGCAGGCTTGTAGCAAGTTATCTGCGCTATCTACTTCGACAGTGGTTCCATCAATATGTATGACTGCCATGCCGCTCTCCTTATTTCACTTCTGGCTGTTGATTGGCTGCCGCATCAATGACATCGACACCAACCGCCTGCGCGATTTTTTGATCAAACTCTGGACGGAAATATTTAATCGCACTCATCAGTGGTTCCATCGCACCTGGCGCATGTGCACAGAAAGTTTTACCAATCCATAAGTCACGCGTGAGGCCTTCTAGTTTTTCGACATCGCCGACTTGCCCTTCACCATCATTGATAGCGGTAAGCAATTTGACACCCCAAGGCAGACCGTCACGGCATGGCGTACACCAACCGCAGGATTCGCGTTGGAAGAAAATCTCGAGATTACGAACGAGTGGCACCATATCTTGTGCTTCATCAACGACCATAATTAGCCCAGTACCCATACGGCTACCTGCTTTTTGAATGGTGTCAAAATCCACCACCACATCTAAATGCTCAGTGGTTAAAAAGTCAGTAGAGGCACCGCCCGGTAGCCAAGCTTTGAGGGTTTTACCATCTTGCATACCACCCGCTAAATCTTCAATGATTTCGCGTGCCGTATAACCAAACGGTAACTCCCACAGACCTGGGTCATTGACTAAACCTGAGCAGCCAAACAGTTTGGTACCCGGTGTCTGGCTCTTGCCTTTGATGTTAGATAATGACTGATACCATTCAACACCATGGTTTAGGATGGCTGGCATGTTACACAAGGTTTCAACGTTGTTGACGACGGTTGGACGACCCCATGCACCAGAAATTTGCGGGAAAGGTGGCTTGGTACGTGGATTAGCACGGCGACCTTCTAAGCAATTAATCAATGCGGTTTCTTCACCGCAAATATAACGTCCAGCGCCAGTATGCACATGCAGATTAAAACTAAAATCTGAGCCTAGAATGTTCTTGCCCATGAGATTGTTAGCCAAGCATTCTTCGATGGCAGTGACCAGACGCTGGGCGGCTAAGATATATTCACCACGGATAAAGATATAACCGTCAGTCGCACCAATCGCATGTGCGGTAATCAACATACCTTCAATCAGCTGAAACGGTAGACGCTCCATCAATAGACGATCTTTAAAGGTACCCGGCTCCATTTCATCAGCATTACAGATGAGATAACGAGGTAAACCATCTGGTGGTGACATGAATGTCCACTTCAAACCAGCATTAAAACCTGCACCGCCGCGACCTCTGACGTTGGCAGCTTTGATCATATTCCCGACTTCTTTAGGCGATTGACTCAAGCTTGCTTTAAGCCATCAAAGCCTTTTAACGACTCATAGGTGGTCAAATCTAGTACGGCATCATGATGTGCTAGACGCCATGTTAACGGTTTGGTTTCGCTAGTCGCTGTGGCTTTATCACCATAAATTGGAATGCTCTGCTCATTGAGCTGGCTAGGTGCTTTGCCTTGACTACGTTGAGCAATCTGCTCTGAAAGCGTTAATCTCATGCGTATAGCTCCAATAATTGCGTGACTTCTTCGGGCTGTACTGGACCATAGGTGTCTTCGTCAATCAACACAGCAGGGCCTTTGTCACAGTTACCTAAGCAGCAAATTGGCAATAGCGTAAAGCGACCATCAGCCGTCGTCTGACCATACTCAATACCCAGCTGCGATCTGATCTCAGCAGACAAGGCTTCATAGCCTGTCAAGAAACAGCCACTGAATCACAAATAAGGATGACGTGGCGACCGACAGGCTGACGATAAATACGGTTAAAGAAAGTGGCGACTCCGTCCATATCTGACATCGGAATGTCTAGAATATTGGCAATGGCATTCACTTGTGCGTCATCGACCCAGCCGTTGCGCTTTTGCACAATCTTTAGCGCATCGAGCGAAGCAGCACGCGCTTGTGGGTAATGGTGCATAAACTCATGAATAGCCGCAATTTCCTCGCTAGTGAGGATGCTTGCCACATCTACTTTTGGCATTTTGTCGGAAACAATTTTCATAGTCTTCTATCTGTCCTCACTCATCACGCTTTATCAGCTAATAACGACAGTCTTATGAGTGTCGCTACATGGCAAGATATCAGCATTTTGGTGTGCCATTTGGCAATGATATATTGATAAACGTATTTCTTTAATAACGATAATTTTCTGATCAAAGCATTAGACTAAAGTATTAGCGATCACGGTACTAACGATCACAGTCGGCCATTACGATATCAATCGATGCCAAATACATGATGGCATCAGAAACGAGCGAACCATTAATCACCGATGGCATCTGCTGTAAATGTGCAAACGTCGGCGTACGGATACGGGTACGATAGCTCATCGTCGCCTTATCTGAGGTGATGTAATAGCTGTTCAAACCTTTGGTCGCTTCTACAATTGTCGTACACTCGCCCGCTGGCATCACACCCCAATACTGAGATAAAGTGATTAATCAAGGTTTCAATATCGTTTAAGGTACGGTCTTTTGGCGGTGGTACAGCGAGTGGATGATCGGCTTTATAAGGGCCTTGTGGCATATTGTCCATACACTGGCGAATGATACGTAACGACTGACGCATCTCTTCGACCTTGACCATACAGCGATCATAAGCGTCACCGTTGTAACCCACTGGCACTTCAAAATCGTAATTCTCATAGCCCATGTATGGACGCGCTTTACGCAGATCAAAATCAACGCCTGTCGCTCGCAGACCAGCGCCCGTCACGCCCCAAGCAAGTGCTTGCTTAGCATTATCTGCGCAACACCTTGGGTACGACCTTTGAGCACGCTATTTTGCAATGCCGCTTTGACATATTCGTCCAAGCGTTTTGGCATCCAATCCAAGAATTCGCGAACCAGACGCTGCCAGCCACGTGGCAGATCAGCAGCCGTACCGCCGATACGGAACCAAGCAGGATGCATACGATAGCCAGTCACGGCTTCGATGACGTCATAGGCTTTTTGGCGATCGGTAAACATATAGAATACCGGGGTCATGCCGCCCGCATCCTGAATAAACGTACCAACAAACAGTAAGTTATTGGTAATACGAAAAAACTCGCTCATCATCACGCGAATGGTTTCAGCGCGCGGTGGAATCGTAATTCCAGCAAGCTTTTCAACCGACATGATGTACGGCAGCTCATTCATCACGCCACCGAGGTAATCGATACGGTCGGTATAAGGAATAAATGAATGCCAAGTTTGACGCTCAGCCATCTTCTCTGCGCCGCGATGGTGATAGCCGATATCAGGGATACAATCGACGACTTCTTCACCATCAAGCTGTAGTACTAAACGGAATGCACCGTGAGCAGAAGGATGGTTAGGACCGATGTTCAAGAACATAAAGTCTTCATCACGACCTGAACGCTTCATGCCCCACTCTTCTGGGACAAAACGCAAGTTTTCTTGCTCGTATTGCTGCTTGGCAGTGTTCAAGAAGTACGGGGTAAATTCCGTTGCACGCGCATGATACTCTTTACGCAGTGGATGACCTTCCCAGTATTTTGGTAATAGAATACGGGTCAAATGCGGATGACCGGTAAAGACAATACCGAACATGTCCCACACTTCACGCTCGTACCAGTTGGCATTTGGCCAAATCTGCGTAGCGCTCGGTACATTGACATCGTCTTCACTCAGCGCGACTTTAATACGCACATCACTATTACGCTCAAGCGACATTAGGTGATAAAACACTGTAAAGTCACTGTCAGGCAACCCTTGGCGATGCTGACGCAGACGCTCATCTATCGCTGACAAGTCAAATAGCATGACGTATGGCTGGGGTAATTTACGCAGGTATAGAAGAATATCCAGCAAATCAGCACGTGCCACCCAAACCGTTGGAATCTCATCCACAGTGTGCTGCACGACAAACTTACCGGCATACTTCTGCTCCAGCTCGGTGATAACCGCTGGAACAGGCTTAATGTTAGGATCTATGTTTTCGACTACCGTGACCATGAATGATGTATTCCTTCATTAATCATCATTGAGCTATGTTGAGCCTAACCGAGCTACATTAATCATAACTGAACCATGTTAATCATAACTGAACTACGCTAAACATAAGCGAACTACGATGAATATATGCGTACTGAGCACTTTTACGGATTGTGTATGATTGAGCCAAACTAAAACATGATATAGCCAAATAATTTATGCCTAAATGCTGTTTATCACATGCAGTTTGGCTACAGGCTCGCTGATTAAATACTGTCTGGGCTACGCAAGTTTTTCACAGCGATACGATCTGCTTGCTTACGGTCACGCTCAGGCGTCATTTGTGGCTGATAAATACCCTGATCATTGACATGAATACCTAGCGGGCGACGCTCTTTAGTAATCGACTCTTGCAGCAACATCAAGCCTTGGATCAACGCTTCTGGACGCGGCGGACAACCGGGCACATAGACATCAACAGGGATAATTTTATCCACGCCTTGCACGACCGAATAGATATCATACATACCGCCAGAGTTGGCACAGGCGCCCATCGAGATAACCCATTTTGGCTCAAGCATTTGCTCATACAGGCGCTGAATAACCGGTGCCATTTTGACAAAACAAGTACCAGCAACGATCATCACATCCGCCTGACGGGGCGACGCGCGAATGACTTCGGCACCAAAACGTGACAAATCATGAACGGCGGTTAGGGTGGTGGCATATTCGACATAACAGCAAGAGGTGCCAAAGTTAAATGGCCAAAGTGAGTGCTTGCGCCCCCAGTTTGCTGTTGAATGGACAAGGTCTTCGAGACGACCCATAAAGACGTTTTTATTCACTTCGTCTTCGATTGGATCATTGACCGTTTGACTGGTCTGTGCAGGATAGACATCTGCATCAGGGTTGGCTTTTGTTAATGTGTATTTCATAACATACAACCTTTATATTAGGCGAAGCGCAGCAATCATCTTGCTTCCGCTATCGCCTTAACTTCTATTATTAATAGGCGACCATTTTGCAGTAATGTGCCACAAGACCGTCAAAAGCGATTAGCGTTTGACTTTGTCTTGTTGCGCAGATGTAGCAAAATCCATGGAAGTCACATTACCAGTAGTATTAATATGATCGATATTTTGCAAGTGACGACGGTTGGTCTCGATATTGTTCGAGACATTAATCTGCCCTGAAGACTGGGCTGGTATCTTGCCAGTTGGATCGACCATCAGCTCATCGACGCCATCAAACTGCGTAATATCTGCCAAATTAAAACCTGCTGGAGCTGCATATAGACGTGGTTGCTTGCGGCGCTTGTCCGATGGTGCCCAATTCATCGCACCCAGACTGAGCTCGTATACCAAGCCTATAATCAAGATGGTAATGAATATCGCGGCAGCGGCAAAGCCAAGCCAGCCTGCTTCACGTACTGAAACAGCATAAGCGTACAAATATAGTGCTTCTAAATCAAAGATAACGAAGAAGATTGCCACCAAATAGAATTTGGCAGACAAACGAATACGGGCGTTGCCAGCTCCGACAACACCCGCTTCAAATACTTCTTCTTTTTGTGAGCCCTGAGAGCGACCGCCAAGCAAACGCGGCACAACCAGCATAAAGACCACTAGCCCAATGGCGGCTAAGATAAAAGCAATGGCTGACCAATTAAAAGCAGACATGATAATACGTGCTCCTCACCCAATCGAGTGTCAAGCGCAGCGCGCATACTCACAAACTATAGAGTGGTAATGGCGACTGGCATAACGCAGACGAAAACACAAAGTAACTGCCATTGGGTCTTAATAACTCAATGGCTCATATAGATACTGTGCTGGTAATAACCAATTATCAAGCTTATTGACGACGATGTCAGACATGACCAACTATAGATACTCCGATATTAACGGAGAAAGGCTGGTCGCCTAACGCATCTTCTAACAACGTAAGATCAACGTATTAAATCAATATCATATTCGATAGTTTATTTAATTGATTTAATAGCTCATTACACGTGGTCAACAATGACGAGACAACTGGCATAAATTATTTACGTACTATACGCATATCAGTGCCTAAAAGCTAGTTTTTAACTGTATTGAACGGTCACTTTATAGGCGAAAGAAACATGTTTTTTTTACCATAAATTATGATATAGACGTTACCTTATATTAAGCCCAAATCCACATTTTTGAGTGGACGCTAGTATATATAGTATAAGTCACGAAAAATTAACGCTTTTTTACTGGGTGCCGATCCTTGAACTCCTCCCCAATGTGACGGTTTTTGCTTTATAATCCCGCCTAATTGCATGGTAGTATCAGCGGCTGTTTTAACGATGGCTCTCTTGATTAATTGTCACAAAATATTAATGGTCATGAGCGTGATTAGCGGATAGGTTGATTAACCTTATCGACGCCATGTTTTGATATCGAAATGATGCAACCAACTATAATGCTATGTTGCCATTTTGCGCTATCGATCTGCCTCATACGTGCTGTTTTTATCTCACTGAGCAACGCTTGATATCAACACTCGCCTTTTTTGCTTTCTTTTTGCTTTTGTCTTACAGGTCACCTTATGAGTCAACTTAATCCCAAACAACAAGAAGCGATGCTTTACGTATCCGGTCCATTGCTTGTGCTAGCAGGTGCCGGCTCCGGTAAGACATCGGTGATTACCCGCAAGATTGCGTATCTAATCGAAGAATGCAACATGCCAGCCGAGCGTATCACCGCGGTGACCTTTACCAATAAAGCGGCGCGCGAGATGAAAGCCCGTGTCAGTAAATTGCTGCCGAGTGAAAAAACTCGCGGGCTGACGGTGTCTACCTTTCACCAATTTGGGCTACAGTTTTTACGTTATGAGCTGATTCATACCCCGCTCAAAGGTAACTTCTCCATCATGGACAGTGACGACAGTAAGCGTTTGCTGATGGAGCTGATGATGCGTGATAATTTAAGCGGCGCTGAAAGTCGTGAATTGGTCGGCAAAGCCATTAAAATGATTTCTGACTGGAAAAACGATCTGATTGAACCGGATAAGGCGATGGAAACCTTAGACGATCCAGAAGACATGATTTTTGCGACCCTCTATGCCTTATATGAGCGCAATTTGCGTGCTTATAACGCCGTTGATTTCGATGATTTGATTGTCCTGCCGACCAAGATATTACGTGAAAACAGAGAGCTGCGCGATAAATGGCAAAACCGTATTCGTTACTTACTCGTCGATGAATATCAAGATACCAACACCGCCCAGTATGAGATGATTAAATACTTAGTCGGACCGCAAGGGCGTTTTACCGTCGTTGGCGATGACGATCAATCTATCTATGCGTGGCGCGGTGCAAAACCGGAAAACATGGCGCTACTCAAAGAAGATTTCCCAAAACTCAAAATCGTCATGCTTGAGCAAAACTATCGCTCGACCACGCGTATTTTGACCTCTGCCAACGCTGTTATTACCAATAACGAGCATTTATTTGAAAAGAAACTCTGGTCAGATAAAGGTCAAGGCGAAAAAATTCGCATTATTAACTGTCGTAATGATGATGATGAGTCTGAGCGTGTGGCAAAAGAGATTGTCACTCATAAACTGCGTTTCGGTAATGAGTGGGAGCAATATGCCGTTCTTTATCGCAGTAACTTTCAGGCGCGCATGCTAGAGGCGCAGTTGCGTCAACTGCAAGTGCCCTATAAGTTGTCGGGTGGTCAGTCGTTCTTTGCGCGTAGTGAAATCAAAGACATCATGGGCTATCTACGTTTGATTCTGAACCCTGAAGACGACAGTGCGTTTTTACGTATTATCAATACGCCTAAGCGTGGAATGGGGCCAGCAACGCTAGAGAAGTTAGGCTTATTTTCACAAGAGCATAGCATCTCGCTACTCGCTTCTTGTACGCATGCAGGGCTCGCGCATGTTTTACCGTCGAAGGCTTATGGTACGATAAAGGAGTTCGGTGAGTTTATTGAACATTATACGCGTGAGCTCGATCAGCATCCTGACCCTGTGCCTATCGTCCGCCAAATGATTGATGAAACGGGTTATATCGACTTTGTGCGTAGCGACGCCAAAACGCCGCAACAAGAAAAAACCGTATCGATAATATTGATATGCTCTACACTAGTATTCAATCGCTGATTAATCGCGCCGAAGAAGACGAAGATCGCACCATTGATACTATCATTCGTAAGCTGGTGTTGCTGGATATGCTCGAGCAACAGCAAGAAGAAGAAAACACCAACAAGGTTAACTTGATGACCTTGCATGCAGCAAAAGGTTTGGAATTTGATTTTGTGTATATCATGGGGCTTGAGGAAGAAATGCTACCGCACCGCAATTCTATCCTAAGCGAGACGGTCGAAGAAGAACGGCGCTTGATGTATGTCGGCATTACTCGTGCGCGTCGAGAGCTGACATTGACACTAGCGACTCAGCGCCGTGCGGGCGGTCAGATGCGTGTCACTTCTGAATCGCGCTTTTTAGATGAGTTACCAGAAGAGCATATCGACTGGCCAGCCAAGGCGAAAAAGAAAAAAGCGACAAAGAAAGACCCAGAAGCTGTTGCTGATGAATACTTGGCTAATATTCGCGCTTTATTGGTTAATCGTTAGCGTTAGGCTCAACGCTTGAGAGCATCACCAGTTAGCGACATGAGAAATTAGCACTTATTCGACATTTTAGTGTTATTATTTATACTTTCTAAAAACTTTGGAACCTTTATGCCTACCCCTATGCCTGATCAGGAAAGACCATCTACGCTACAGGGAGATTATAATCCGGCAGAGTATAGCGGCGAATATAAGCTTTTATACCTGCAAAGTTTGGTTGCTGACAAGGCATACGAGGCGATTACTGAGTTTTTAGAAAAGCAGTCCAAATATGAGATTGCGAGCCTATTAGAATCGTTCCCTAGCCAAAATCGCTTATTGATTTGGGCACAAGTACCAGAAAACATCAAAGGCGAAGTACTTGCCGAGTTAGAGTTTGATACACGCCAGCCGCTGTTAGAAAACGTTTCATCGAAAGATATTTCCTTATTTACCCAAGACCTTGATGCGCAAGACATCTCTGAGATTTTAGACACCGTCACCGAAAGTGTGCGTACCTCAGTGATGGCAACCTTGGATGAAGACATCCGAGTGCAGGTCAATAAGCTCGATACCTATGCTGACTGGGAAGTCGGGCGTTACATGGATCCTGACCTCATTCAGATCAGGGATGATATCACCCTTGCAGAAGTACAGAACTGGCTACGAGAAAATGACGATTTGCTCGATGATGAAAGCCAAGAGCTGCTGGTCGTCGATCAAAGCCAACAATTACTCGGGCTGCTCAGTCTGGTCGATTTGATTAAACATGATCAAACTACCTTAGTCTCAGAATTGATTGATAACGCCATCACCATTAATGATCGCTTAGACATCCAAGATGCCGCAGCGATTTTCCGCTCAGAGGACATTCGTTTTGCCCCCGTTATTAATAGCCATGGTGAGTTGGTCGGTCAGTTAAATGGCGAGGACATCATGGAAATTATCCAAGATGATGTTGATAGCACCATGAAAAACCTCGCGGGTGTCAGCCAAGATGAAGAGCTGTTTGCGCCTATTTTAACCAGTGCTAAAAGCCGCAGTATTTGGCTAGGTATTAACCTGTGTACCGCCTTATTGGCTGCCGCTGTGATTGGTCAGTTCGAGGCGGTACTGGCAAAAGTGGTGGCGCTAGCGATACTCATGCCTGTGGTCGCGAGTATGGGCGGTATTGCTGGGTCACAAACTCTGACAGTGGTTATTCGTGGTATGGCGATGGGTCAAATCGGTGGTTCCAACCGTTTGTGGTTATTAAATAAAGAGCTGTGGGTTGGTGCGATAAACGGTATCATATGGGCGATAATCATGGCGATTATTGCCCAATTATGGTTTCATGACATTAAAATTAGCGCCGTCATTGGTTTTGCCATTGCCATTAATATGACTGCTGCTAACGTTTCGGGCATTAGTATTCCACTGCTCCTAAAACGCATGAATATTGACCCTGCCCTATCCGCCTCGGTTATTTTAACCACCGTGACAGATATCGTCGGCTTTATGTCATTCTTGGGTTTGGCAAGTGTGTTGATACTATAATCACATAGCCAACGTTCAAACAATATTATTTAGAAGCAATATTATTTAGAAATTATCTTATTTAGAAACAATATTATTTAGAAACTATCCAACCGTTAAGTGAGTGCGTTATGCAAGCTGTACAAGTTAAAGTATTAAACCCCAAAATTACTGAAGATAAAGCGTTCTCGTTACCGACACGCGCCACTGATGGCAGCGCTGGTATCGACTTGCGCGCTTGTATTGATGAGCCATTGACGATTAAAGCAGGTGCCACGCATTTAATTGGTACTGGTTTGGCGGTTTATATCCAAGATCCTAACTTTGCAGGAATGATTTTACCGCGCTCAGGTCTCGGTCATAAGCACGGTATCGTCTTGGGTAATTTGGTTGGCTTGATTGATGCCGATTATCAAGGTGAGCTGATGGTCAGTATTTGGAATCGTAGTAATGAAGACTTTGTGTTGAATCCTGCGGAACGTATGGCACAATATGTCGTCGTACCCGTTGCCCGCCCTGAGTTTGAAGTGGTATCAGAGTTTAGTGATACCAGTGCACGTGGTGCAGGCGGCTTTGGACATTCAGGCCGCCAGTAATTAGTTATCATTACTGATTTGCCATTTTAATTGTACTTTAGTCATCACAAAATCACCATCACGTGAATCACGCCATAAGGAGAGTAAGCGATGCCGTCTTTTGCTGCGCAGCAATGCTTATTTCGTGCTTATGATATTCGTGGTTCACGCCAGCATTTTACCACTGACTTTATTCAAGCATTGGGCAAGGCATTTGCTCAGCTTTATAGTGCCGCAGATTGCAACTCAACCGCAGCTCCTGTCAAGGTCTGCCTACCAAAACCAAGTATCGACCGCAAAAGAACCGTCATTGTGCTTGGTTATGATGTGCGTCTCGGTAGTAATATTATCGCTCAGAGATTGGCTAATATACTGACTGAATATGGCTTACAAGTTATCCAGCTGGGGTTAATTACTACCCCCATGATGGTTTTTTGGGCAGAGCAATATTCTGGTCATGGCATCATCGTTACCGCCAGTCATTCTGCTAAAGACATTTTAGGTATTAAATGGTTGGTCAACCATCAATCTCCGAGCCATGCAGAGATTCAGTTGCTTTGGCAAAAAACACGGTCTACCTATGCTTGCCACCTCAATCACGCTCAAGCACAGGTTGATGCTCAAAATACGCTGAAAAATACAACTGCTAAATCTATTTGTAATCAACCTTTCAATTTATCTGATGCACAAGTCGCGACGACTTATATTGAGGCTATCGCTCAAGTCTTTAAGCAAATCCATCCCTGTAATAAACCACTTCTCAAAGATAACCAACAACCATCTGGCACCCTTGATGTGGTGGTGGTCATAGACTGCATGCATGGCGCGACCAGTAATATCGCCCAGCGTTTATTTGAGCATTTTTGCCAGCAGGTCATCATGATTAATGACACCGCAGATGGCAGTTTTCCCTCTGGCAATCCTGATCCCACTGAACCACACCGTCTTAAACAATTACAGCGAAGTGTGCGTCAACATCAAGCAGATATAGGTATCGCTTTTGATGGCGATGGCGATCGCTTAATGATCGTCGATAATAGCGGTAAAGTTGTCACGCCCGATCACTTGCTATATTTATTAGCGCAAGTAGCACTGACCGAACACCCCGAATCGCTGTGTTCTAAAGGCCGAGGCCATTCACAACTGCCCTCTCAAATCCTTTTTGATATTAAATGCTCCCATCATCTACCGAAACTCTTGTCTGAGCTTGGCGCAACACCTGTGCTCAGTAAAACGGGCAGCAGCTTTATGCGCCGACAGATGCAGCAGTCTGCTGGTCAAATCGTCTTTGCAGGTGAATTGTCAGGGCATTTCATATTTAACGATAGCCGCTTTATTATTTATGATGACGCCATGTACGCGGCCTTGCGATTGCTGCATTGGCTAGCGGCTTACGATGCTCACGGTAAAAAATCTCTGACTGATATTACAGAGCAATTGCCTGCTATGGTCAGTACGGCGGATCATTATTTGCCGATGCCTAAAACCCTTAGAAAAGACGATGCTCTCGTCGTACAGCTGACCAAATTTTGTCAGTATTACGCCAGCTCGTGGAAGCGACCGTGGCAGAAGATTCTGGTGATCATTGGATAGCTACTAGCCAGCCATCGCTTTGCCGTTGTTCGATGAGTCGGCAATATATGACGTCCAAGCAAGCCAAATGCTTATTGCCAGGGGGACGAAGCTGAGCTGTATTGATGGCGTGCGTTTGGATTTCGACCATGGTTTTGGGGTGCTCCGCCAATCAAACACCAGTCACAATCTTACCGCACGCTTTGCTGGTGATAGCATAGAAGACTTACGCGACATCCAAGCAAATTTGCCGCTTTATGTCGCCCATTTGATAAAAAACTAGCGGAACAAATTGTCGCTATTCCTGCCGAATAGTTTTGATCAAAACAGTTACCGTCAAAGTAGTTGCTGTCACATAAAAATATGATTTTTTAATACCATAACTTAGGAGTTTATAATGACGCTTAATTTAGATGATGCCAAAAACACTGCTGAAGTATTGACCACAGCGCTGTTATATCCAGCGCTTTGTCGATAAGCTTATCGTGGTCAAATACGGCGGCAATGCGATGACGGATCCTGCGCTTGAAAGCTCATTTGCCCGCGACATCGTCTTGTTAAAAACCGTTGGCATTCCGTGGTCGTGCATGGCGGTGGTCCACAAGTGGATAATTTGTTAAAAGAGTTGGGGCGTCAGTCAGACCGTATCGATGGGATGCGCGTCACCGATAAAAGCACCATGGATATTGTCGAGATGGTTTGGGTGGTAGTGTCAACAAATCTATTGTTAGCTTAATCAACAAGCACGGTGGCCGCGCTATCGGTTTGACGGGTAAAGATGCCAATTTAATCCTAGCCAAAAACTGATGATGGAAAAAATTGGCGCAGATGGGATTGCTGTGCCCGTAGATTTAGGGTTTGTCGGTGATGTGGTCAGTGTCAATAAAGACGTGATTAACATGCTCATTGCCTCTGACTTTATTCCCGTCATCGCGCCACTTGGGGTCGATAGCGAAGGCAATACGTACAATATCAATGCCGACTTGGTTGCAGGTAAAGTAGCCGAATTCTTACAAGCTGAAAAGCTCATGCTTCTAACCAATATCAAAGGTGTGCGTGGGTCGTGACGGCGAAGTCGTGACTGGACTCACACCAAAGAAAGTCGACAGCCTCATTGAAGACGGCACTATCTCAGGCGGCATGATTCCCAAAATCCAATGTGCACTTGATGCGGTACGTAGCGGTGTAAAAGCGCGGTGATCGTCGATGGTCGCGTGCCTCATGCCACACTGTTAGAGATTTTTACCAATGAAGGGGTTGGTACATTAATCAGTCGTGATTTAGGTTCATCATTGGCCGAGTAGCAGGAGTAAATCATGGCATTATGGCTTTGGTGTCTGCTTTTTATCTTAGAAAGCCTATATTGCTGGTGGATTATTGGCTATGGTGGCGCAAAATGGATAGAAGGGTGGAAGTCATTTTTCCTCATTAATTGGTTTGCACTAGATTGGAATGCTGAACAAATTCGCTTTTACGTCTTGATATGGCTCGCAAGTGTGATTTGGTTATTTTAGGTGTTATAAAGCCCGAGCTAAGAGGTTCTTAGCTCGGGCTTTATTGATGGTAGCCGTATTCTTTTACGAAAAAACTTTATCAAACTCAGCTTCATCATAACCGCATAGTAGTATAATCCTATTTTTATCAGTCAGCTCACCTTCAACTATCGGACGCTTAATCATACTGGTATTTTCTACGAGCAAATCAATGGCGTTATCTAGACTAGCATCAGCCGCTTGCTTTTGAGCATCTTCTAGCTTACGCCATGTCGTACCGCGTTTATTAAGCACTTTATCGATGCCTAATTTAGCTACCCAACGCTGAACGCTATCTTTATCGATACCTTGTTTTTTATAATCATGAAATTCATAGCTGACACCGAGCTCGTCTAGTTTGGTAAAGGCTTTTTTCATGGTGCTGCACGATTTGATACCGTAAATAGTGATGGTCATAGAGACTCCTCAACGTCAAATATAAATTAAATGCTTATTTACTGAAAAAAATAAACGAGCGATAACAGTATAAAAATTTAATAATAGCCATTTGGTTTTTTTAGTAATCAGCTTTATTCTTTCCATTTCAATCGACTGATAATGTATGGCAGGCTTTCCTTCAAAAGCGAGTTTAACAATATGATAAATCTCCATCTCATTGAGTAGCGTATCTTTGTACCTCATAGTTTTTAACGGATACTGTATGACCTTACCTTGTTTTGGTTGAATAACCAATGCCCAAGTCTCTGTTCTACCATAAACCTGATAACTTATATCTATACACTCAACATCACGCCACAACACAGATTTTTGTTTTGACTTGCGTAGAACTTGCAAAATGGTTAGTCCATTCGTACTGATCTGTAAGGCAGGTTTACCGCTAAGTAAAGCCAGTAATGACACTATTACTCCTAAAACGATAAGTATTATAAGTAACAACAAGATTATGACGGCAACCCAACCGCCCTCCTCTTGCATTATAGGTACGCAGTAATACAGCGGAAAAATCAACAACCCCAAAGCCAAAATTAATAATATGTGTTTGTTTGATAAATACAAATCAATAGGATATGTTAATACTTGCCCTTTTTTTAGTTTTTGCATGCCTAGCCTTACTGTAAGTCCATAAGTGTTTATATAGTATTTAATACTGCTCTATTATTGCGCTGCCCCATCGCATTTTTTGCCGATTTGCGCTATTCTAGCGTATCTAATTTCTTATCAAAATATTCAATCTCGAGCCAACTATGAGCAATACTGTGACATCTGACCAAGCTGAAAATAATCATTATAACCCACAAGCGATAGAAGCGGCGCAGCAAGCCAAATGGGCAACTGATAAACGCTTTGAAGTGAGCAATGAGCCAAGCGATAAGCCAAGTCGCTATATGCTGTCGATGTTCCCTTACCCAAGCGGTAAGCTGCATATGGGTCACGTGCGTAACTATACCATCTCTGATGTACTGAGCCGTTACTATCGCCTCAAGGGCTATGAGGTCATGCAGCCTATGGGCTGGGATGGTTTTGGCTTGCCAGCAGAAAACGCGGCGATTGCCAATCAGACGCCACCTGCCAAATGGACGTTTGCCAATATTGACAGCATGCGCGCGCAGCTTAAACTGCTTGGTTTATCAATCGACTGGTCACGTGAATTTGCCACTTGTAGCCCTGAGTATTATCAGTGGGAACAATGGTTGTTTTTACAGCTATACAAAAAAGGCTTAGTCTACAAAAAACTGTCGACAGTCAACTGGGATCCTGTTGACAATACCGTCTTAGCCAACGAGCAAGTCATCGATGGTAAAGGCTGGCGTAGTGGCGCTGCGGTCGAAAAGCGCGACATTCCGATGTATTACTTCAATATCACCGATTATGCAGACGAATTGCTCGATGATTTGGATCAGCTAGAAGGTCACTGGCCATCAGAAGTATTGACCATGCAGCGCAACTGGATTGGTCGTAGCGCAGGCATGGAAGTACACTTCCCTTATGAGCTTGCTGGCGAGACCAATACCTTAGATGTGTTCACTACTCGCCCTGATACTTTAATGGGTGTGACTTATGTGGCGGTCGCCGCCGCCGCTAGCGCAGTATGCGGCTGAGCATGATGAAGCGATTGCGCAATTCTGTGCGCTTTGCAAGAAAGGCTCAGTTGCAGAAGCAGACCTAGCTAAAGCTGAAAAAATCGGCATGGCTACTGGTCTTACGGTCACGCACCCACTCACTGGCGAAGAAGTGCCAGTATGGGTTGCCAACTATGTGCTTATGAGCTACGGCTCAGGCGCGGTGATGGCTGTCCCTGCTCATGATGAGCGTGATTATGAGTTTGCTATTAAATACAGCTTACCCATTAAACAAGTCATCGATATCCCTGTCGGCTATTTCGATGCGTTAGAAGCAGATGCAAAGGCGAACGATACTGAGATTAATCGTGCTTATACCGAACGCAATACTTTGGTCAATTCAGATGAATTTGATGGGTTAGACTTTGAGCAAGCATTTGAAGCGATGCTGACCAAACTAGAACCACAAGAGCTTGCTAAGAAAAAAATCCAATACCGTCTCCGTGATTGGGGTGTTTCTCGCCAGCGTTATTGGGGCTGTCCTATCCCAATGATCAATTGCGAGCATTGCGGCACCGTACCTGTCGAAGAGCAAGATTTGCCCGTTGTCTTGCCAACGGATGTCGTTCCTGATGGTCGCGGAAATCCGTTAAAAAATATTCCAGAGTTTGTCAATACGACGTGTCCTAAATGCGGTAATCCTGCCGAGCGCGAAACCGATACCTTTGACACCTTTGTGGAGTCAAGCTGGTACTATGCACGCTTTGCAAGCCCAAATGATGCGCAAAGCATGGTCAACAAATCTGCCGCCAATAAGTGGCTGCCTGTCGATCAATACATCGGCGGTGTTGAGCACGCGGTGATGCATCTACTTTATGCACGCTTCTTCCATAAACTGATGCGTGATGAAGACTTGGTGTCAGGAAATGAGCCGTTTGCTAATTTGATGACGCAAGGCATGGTATTGGCAGGGACATTCTATCGCCTAAATGCGGATGGCAGTACCACCTACTATTTTGCAGAAGACATTGATATCGACTATGACGAACGTGGTCAACCGATTAAAGCCATCTTAAAATCTGATGGGCAGCCGGTGACCATTGGCAAAATCGAGAAAATGTCTAAGTCAAAAAATAACGGTGTCGATCCGCAAATTACCATCGATAAATATGGCGCTGATACCGTTCGCCTCTATACGCTTTTCACCGCACCTGCGGATCAAACGCTAGAATGGTCAGATGATGCGCTCAAAGGCCCTTATAACTTCGTCAAAAAAGTATGGCGTATTGCTACTGAACACATGCAAGCGCTTACTGCCGCGAACCTAAGTATCGAGACGCTGAACAATGAAGCTTTGAGCACTGATGGCTTAAGCAAAGAAGCCAAAAACTTACGCCGTAAAACCCATGAAACCATTGCTAAAATTGATAGTGATTTGGGTGATCGTTTGGCATTGAACACACCTGTATCAAGTTTGATGGAGCTTACCAACGAGCTGACTGGTTTTAAGGCCAATAGCAAGCAAGACCTACAGGTACAGCATGAGGCATTGACGGATCTGCTGATTATGCTATCCGTATATGCGCCGCACATTGGTGAACATTTACTTGAGCAATTGGGTTTAGATACCATTACCTTGAATTATCCAGAAGTTGATAAAAATGCTCTGGTACAAGATATGATCACGATGGTGGTACAGGTCAATGGTAAAATGCGCGGTAAAATGGACGTAGCCCCAAATAGCGATCCAGAACAGCTAAAAGCACAAGCACGCTCAATGGAAAGTGTGGCAAAATTCTTGACTGGCGACATCAAAAAAGAAATCGTCGTCCCTAATAAGCTGGTAAACATCGTGGTGGTAGGCTAGATTTTTTAGGCTCAGTACTTTTTATTAGTTTAATGATTAGTCTGAGCCTTTTCATAATATTAGGATAGCGATTATGTCGTATAAATATCGAGCAGGTCAGTCACCCAAAGCCAGCTTAAGCAAAAAAGACGCTTTTGCCAAAAAATCAAACGGACAAAAACTGGCGGCGGCTTTTCTAACTGCCCTGCCAATGTTTACGCTACTAAGTGCAACGGCAGCTATTAGTGGCTGCGGCTTTCAACTGCGTGGCTATGATGCGCCGATGCTGCTTGATGTCGCCAAAACAGCCGTGATTCTCGAAGACAATCGCACCTCATTTCCGCTTAAGCTGCCATTGACAAGACGCCTAAAAACTTTAGGTGTTGAGGTCATTGACAACATGACAGCAGCTGATGTTGCGAACAATAACAAACAAGCAAATGCTGAACCTATTGCCGCTATCACCATCAATAACGTCCGTTTTAAGCGTTATGAGCTGGTCGGTGTACTGACAGAGATCCGCTTGGTACTTTCAGCAGATGTCAGCTATCAGACCATGGAAAATGGCAAACCAATTACGCTAAGCAACCCTATCCAAGTCGAGCGTAGCTATCAATATAATGAAGCATCGGTAAGCACTGATGATCAGCAAGGCGATCAAATTCGTGACTGGCTCTATGACAGTTTGGCACGCCGAATTACTGATCAATATGTCGCCATCTCCCTACCAAAGGTCAGCTCTTCTGGAGTCAGACAATCTGTGCAAAGCGGTAATGGCTCAACATCGATCGCGGTGGTGGTGCCAAACCCATAGTTTATAATGCGCAACACATTCCACGTTTATTTTCATCAATCTGTGTACTTATTACCCTATGCAAGATACCTTTATACAAGCCTACCCAAAGCTACTACAGCCTTCCGTTGCAGTCGCGGGCTTGTGGCTGGCGCATGGTGATGAGCCACTACTCAGTCAATGGCTCATCGATGCCCTGCGACCACATTGGCGCGCGCAGAATTACGCGATTAAGCGTATTGCTGATATCAGTCAAGAGCTGGCAAGAAGTATTGTCAGAGCTTGGTAGCCAGTCTTTATTTGATGATGCCAGTGCACTCATCGTGACGGGTAACCATAAGCCTGACAAGGCGGTCATCACTGAGCTTGAGCACTTTGCCGTTGAAGCTCAAACAGGGACGCACAGTCATAGTTTATTATGGCTCACGCCCAAGCAAGACAAACGAGCGCAAAGCAGCAAGTGGTTTACGCCATTTGCTCAATATGGTCATGTCATTGATTGCAATTTATATAATGAGCAGCAACGACAGCAGCTACTGCAAATACAAGCTCAGCAGTTTGGTTTACGGCTATCGCAAGAGGCGTGGCAGCTGCTTATGTCGCATACTGAGCACCATCTGCTAAGCGCTTATCAGACCTTATGGCGGCTCTCCTATTTATTTGCGCCGCAGCTAGTCGCTAAGAATATTGAGGCTAATCATCAGGCTGATCACTCTACACAACTTCCAAACAATGTTGCCTTAGACATTAAGGATCTACAAGCCGCGTTGGTCAGTGATGCACAATTTAGCGTCTTTGATTTATCGGATGCCATGCTTGCCGGTAACAGCACGCAAGTCGCCAAAATCATGTTTCAGCTGAAAGCCACCGACGAGCCAACCACCTTGGTATTATGGGCGATTAGTAAAGACATGCGGCAAATTATGCAATTGATGGATGGGCAAGATCCGCAAGCGCTTGGTATTTGGCGTAGCAAACAAGGGTTGTACCAGCAAGCTTGCCGTCGCCAGTCAAAAACTCAAACGGCTGAATGGCCTGCCCTGCTTTATAAATGTGACCAAGCCATCAAAGGACTCGTGCGTCAGCCAGCGTGGGAGTTATTATTGCAGGCAGCGCTTGAGTTATCAGGTAAGCGGCTGTTTGCCGTTTTTGGTTGAAAAATTCAATAACTTATTTAACCAAGTTTTCTTATCGTAAGTTCTGTTATTAACTGAATAAGGAAATTTTTTTAAAGTTTCTGTTATATCTGCTCTTTTTTTCTACCCCATGATAGCTGCGTCATAAGTTCAATTTGCTTATTAAAGCGTATAACTCTTTGATCTTCACTCATGACACTATTCTCTTGCTCATACTCGCCTGCTACCCTAGACGTTACCATCTCAAAAAACTAAATGAAATCGTCTACATCTAAAAAAGATTCTCTAGATAACTCACTACCGCGCTCACATATTACATAGTGGTAATAGCCACCGCTTATCTCCAAGTGTGGCTCACCAAATCCAGAAGGCATATCTCTTAAAATAACATCATCAATATTTAGCCCTATCTTTTTACTATAATCGTTAATTATTTTTTGAATTTGCTGATGGTTTAACATTACATTCTTCCTTTGTTTATTATTTCCATAATATAGTCTGCCTTATCTCTACTGCTGAACTTCTTAACCTTTCTTAAACTAATTACCATTCCCTTTTGGACTTCAAGCCTCTACTATATGTACACTTGATTTCATTGTGACTGGATTGTTGTTATGCGCAAAAAAGCAAAAAGTCTGCATCAAATGGGGGTCATCGCCTTAATCATCGTAGCATTAGGGGCTTTGGCCTATACTTTTTTAAAACCAGAGGAAGAAAACCCAGTTATTTAACCGCACCTGTTGAGGTTGGTGATATCGAAAACAATGTCATGGCATCAGGTAAAGTTAAAGCACTTAATACCGTCGATGTCGGTGCACAGGTTTCTGGTGAGGTCACAAACCTCTATGTAGAAGTGGGTGACGAGGTGAAACAAGGCGATTTGATTGCACAGATTGATCAAGTGACTCAGAAGAACAGCCTGAGCAATGAACAAGCCAGTCTTGAGCAAAGTGAAGCCGCGCTACAAAGTGCGCAAGCAGAATCGTTAAGCAAACAAGCGAGTCTAAAAAGTGCCTATGCCGATCTTGCCAGCCGTCAGTCTGAGCTCAAACAAGCACAGTCTGACTTTGCGCGCTTGCAAGGCTTACTGGCTATCGATGCGATTATCGCAGCAGGATTATGATACGCAAGCGACAAAGGTTGCTACCGCTCAGGCATCAGTAGCCAATGCCCGCGCTGCTATTGATACAGCACAAGCCGCCATTGCAACAGCCACTGCAAACATCAATAGCCAACAAGCAGCATTACGAAAGTCTCAAACCAATGTCGCAACGGCTCAAGAAGACCTTAGCTATACAACGATTCGCGCGCCAATATCAGGTACTGTCGTCTCAGTGACCACAGAGCAAGGCACGACGGTCAATGCCAATCAAACAGCCCCGACCATCGTAACTTTAGCAGATTTGTCTACTGTTAGAATCAACGCACAAATCTCCGAAGCCGATGTTATCAATGTCAATGCTGGTATGCCCGCCTACTTTAATATCATCGGTAATCCAGACAAGCAGTATGATGCGACGACAGCATATTGAGCCGGCACCCGAGGAAATTAGCAAGACCAGCTCAACCGATTCTGCAATCTACTATGTTGGCTACGTAGAAGTAGCTAACCCTGAGCGATTATTTCGTATTGATATGACCGCCCAGATTTATATCATCATCGATCAAGCCAAAGATACCCTACTTGTACCATCAGCAGCCATACAAGAAAGACCCGCGAGAAATCAAACTGAAGGTCAAGCAAAAACCAGCAAGGTTGTACGCGTACTAAATGATGACGGCACAGTAGAACCTCGCACAGTAGAAGTGGGCATTGATAACCGAGTAAATGCGCAAATTTTAAGCGGATTGGAAGAAGGTGAGCAAGTCATCATCGGCGAAGCTAGTGCCAAAGCTCCAGGTAACCGTGGGGGTGGTGGTACTCGTATACCTGGTACTCCAAGGATGTAATTAATTCTTTGACTATGTTAACGATAAAAGGGCTTGAGCAACTTAGCCCTTTTCTCACGACACTCACTATCTTTGATTAAAGACATTGCTATGACTATATCTCAATCTACTAAACAGCCGACTGACAGCACTAGTGCTTCGATAGAAAAAATCACCGAATAATATCAATACTGCAGCTACCGCTGACAAGCCAATTATGGAGCTGTCGGGTATTATTCGAGAGTTTGCTGCCGAGAGCAAACCATTCGCGTATTGCACGAGGTTAATTTAACGATTAATCAAGGTGAAATGGTCGCGATTATCGGGCAATCTGGCTCTGGTAAGTCTACACTAATGAATATCTTGGGTTGCTTAGATCAGGCGACAGCAGGTGACTATAAGATTTATGGCCAATCAGCAAACAAGCTAGAGGCAGATGAATTGGCTGAGTTACGCCGAGAGCATTTTGGCTTTATCTTTCAGCGCTACCACCTGCTTGGTGACATTAGCGCTAAAGATAACGTTGCCGTCCCTGCCGTATATGCTGGTATGAACACTGAGGCACGAATCAATCGCGCAGAAAAGCTCTTGACTGATCTAGGTCTTGGTGAAAAAGTAAATAATCGTCCTAGCCAGCTCTCAGGCGGCCAACAGCAGCGTGTTTCGGTTGCTCGTGCCCTGATGAATGGTGGCGATGTTCTTAGCAGATGAGCCACTGGTGCACTAGATAGCAAATCTGGCGAAGACGTGATGGCGATCTTACATGATCTAAATGCTAAAGGTCATACCATTATCATGGTACTCATGATCCCAAACTTGCTGCCCAAGCCGAACGAGTTATTGAGTTAAAAGATGGTTACGTCATTGCAGATTACAAAACTGAGCATTATAAACCGACAACTCAACACCCAGAATCTATCCTCGGTGGACATCGTAAAAGTGCCTTTGGCAGTTTTGTGGATCGTTTGCTCGAAGCTTTTAAAATGTCCTTACTTGCCATGCGTGCACACAAGATGCGCACCTTGCTGACCATGTTAGGCATTATCATCGGTATCGCTGCGGTTGTGTCTATCGTTGGTCTTGGTCAAGGCTCTCAGCAGCAATTCTCGCAAATATTAGCTCGCTAGGAACCAATACCATCACCGTCAATGACGGCTACCCTAGAGGCGACCCGCGACGTAAATATAATGACGACAACCTCACACCAGAAGATGCAGAAGGTCAGCGTCAACCGTATGTTATCAATGTGAGCCCTCAAGTCAATACCAGCTCTAGTGTACGCTATCGCAGCGTGCAGGAAGACTCGACCATCAATGGTGTTGGTGAGTATTATCTAGAGGTCACTGGTGAGACGCTGGCATTAGGTCAAGGTTCGATTCGCAAAGTATCGACCTTCGCAGTCAAGATATTATTATCGATGACAATGCCAAGAGTGCTTTTTTTGCAGATATAGATAACCCTATCGGAGAAGTCATACTCATCGGTAGTGTGCCTGGACGCGTGGTTGGCGTCCTTGAGGCAAGCGACGGTGGCTTTGGACCAAGTAGCACGACACCTGTCATATATATGCCTTATACCACTGTGATGTCACGTATAACTGGTAGTGCAAATATTGATAGTTTTATAGCACTGTTAGATGATAGTGTCTCATCTAGTGTAGCTGAGTCAGCTATTTCCGATATAATAGAAGGTCGCCATGGTAAAGATGATTTTAATATTATTAACTCAGATTCTATTCGTCAGACCATTGAATCAACGACAGGTACTATGACACTGCTCATCTCATCGGTTGCTGTTATCTCATTGATCGTTGGTGGTATTGGTGTGATGAATATTATGCTAGTATCGGTCACGGAACGCACTAATGAAATTGGTGTACGTATGGCAGTTGGGGCTCGTCAAAACGATATCATGCAGCAGTTTTTGATAGAAGCCGTACTCGTCTGTATTTTGGGCGGCTTATTAGGTATTGGACTGGCCTTTGCTATTGGTGAAATCATTAATAATTTTGCTGGTGATAGCTTTAAAGTGATTTACTCACCAACCTCTATCATTGCTGCATTTATATGTTCAACACTGATTGGTGTCGTATTTGGATTCTTGCCAGCGCGTAATGCTGCTAAATTAGATCCTGTTGAAGCACTGTCTAGGGACTAAAACGTCGCGACTGACGTTTTAAATAGGCATTTACTGCCATGAAACAGCCACCAATAAGCCAAATTATATAAAAAAAACGCATTTTTTCGCATTAATTGCACTTTTTTTATATTACGGGGTTGTAATTGTCCTGATAGTGTATATAATGTGCTCTCACGTTTAGGGATAGAAATTCTTTAAACGTTGAAACAAACTTAATGCCTCTTTTAATGTTGATTAACCTAATATTAAAATTAAGTTTAAAGACATTTTTTAGATGTCTAGTTTTAATAAGTTTGCCTTCAAGGAAATTTATCTTGTAGTAGATATAAACCTAGTAAAGGTATAGAGTTTTTAGAATTTACGAAAATGTAAATTCTCTTGCACTCAGATGAAGTACTACTTCATTTTATCTTCGCTCAGGGCCGATAGCTCAGTTGGTAGAGCAGTTGACTTTTAATCAATTGGTCCCGCGTTCGAGTCGCGGTCGGCCCACCATATTTAGTATTATGCTTGTTATGTACATTGCCCTATCAGGTATTGGCATAATAAGTAACAAAGTTTAAGAAGCTTTCTTTTAGAAAACTTCACCGAATTTACGAAGTTGTAAATTCACTTGCAGAGTTAAAAAAGCCATGCTTTTTTATATACTCTTCAGGGCCGATAGCTCAGTTGGTAGAGCAGTTGACTTTTAATCAATTGGTCCCGCGTTCGAGTCGCGGTCGGCCCACCATATTTAGAAAACCCAGTCATTATGTTAATAGTGACTGGGCTTTTTTTGTTTAAAATTTCACTTTATTTTTTACGGTTTCGTTTAAAAATAGTGAAGTCAGCGTCTTTTCGCCACAGTAGCTTATGCTTAATCGTGTCTTTAATCGTCCGTGGATGCTTGGGTGCTTGCGTAATCAGCATATCAAACGTTTCTGCGTCGATTGCCAGCTCACATCCATGTGCCATCATGACCATAGAAGGTTTTAACGCCTTTATTCTTTGTAGTGACTGAATATAGACTTTAGGATCATAAATAGGAAAAGGCGCCACGAACTTATGACGCAGTTTGATAATTAAATCTGCCGTATAGACTTGCCGACTTGGTATATGAAATAGAGATAAATCACGATCTGTATGACCGGGTGTTTCCAGTACTCGCCATTCATCAAATTTTGGCACGCTATCCCCATCTTTAACGATAATATCAGGCGTAAGATGGGCAGGATAATACAGATTTTTAAGGGAGCGACCTTGACGTCTGGCCACATAATGCGCAAGATTTATATCCACAAAATGCATGGCATGCCCACCGATACCGCGATACCATTGATGCTTTTTTTCTGCCGAAACAATGATACAGCCCGTCTCTTTTCTAAATTGATGAGCGCCGCCTGCATGATCAGGATGCATATGGGTCACCACGACGACTTTTAGATCGCTGATTGGTCGCTGTAACGTCGTTCTAATATAATCTAATACCATCGCTACATCAGGGCGGCAACCACCGTCCAGCAGCATGATTTTATCTGGATATACCGCAAGATAAGTACTTTGGATATATCCTTCTAAACGTATAATTTCACATAAACTCATTTGCATTCCCTGCTACATGATTGCTCACTGTTATAGTATCCCTACTATAGGAGGCGCTTTTAATGCGCCTTAATAGGATTTAGTATAGCGCCCACCATTCAACTTGTAATGACTTTGAGTGAACGCTTGTGACTATTTTTCTTGAGATGGGCTTTATCTGAAATAGGTTTGCTTCTTAGCTCTTTTTTTGGCTTAATCATCATTGGCTAAAAAGCAAAAACCTAACATTAATGTTAGGTTTTATTTGAGTTTTTACTGCCTATTAATTCATGCTGTTTTTAAATTAGAATGGTAAAACCAATGCCTCTTTATCGTCACTGGTGATTTCCATATACTGATAATTCCTTTTCTATCATAATCTGGGTTTCTAAAGAGGCCAAACCCTGGTTGATATGCTCGGCCCATTTGAGCAACTCCATCACTACCCAATGCAATTGCCATCAGATACTGCTGCTCACTGGTATTTTTAGAGGCCTCTAATGACATATCAGTGGGGTTATTTAGATAAATTACTTTTTTCCCAGCTACTGTTTTGACGCCTTCTTCTAGTATTTGAGGTGAAACATTATAATTGATGGCATAAGTACAACTGGTTGTATATTATACAAAGTAGCACCAAGAATGTCTTTGTTAAAGACCAGTCCACTGTTACTCAATTTAAGCGCACAAACCAAATCTTCAATTTTTGAGTGAGCGTCACGATACGCTTTTAATGTTGAATACTTGTTGGCATCTCCTGATTGATTATTTCCTGAGAAAAAATCCACATCTTCAAGCGTTATTACCTCACCTTGCGTTAAAATAAAGTCGATATTGTATCTTTTAGCCCCGCCCGGAAGACCTACCGCTTTAATAATAACGTCATATTTTGAGCTGCCTTTATCAAAAATCAGCTTACCCGCGCCTACCTTAAAATCACTTCTATAATCAGGAAACGTAAGTTCGTCGCGGCTGCCCCATTTGCCATTGTAGCTTAGAGTATCTCCAGTAAAGTATCTATTATAAAAAAAGTCTTCCGTAATACCATCACTGACTGAGAGCCATTGCTTTAATGCAGGCTCATACATCCAATGGCGTTCAACAATTTTATTTAAACTTTCGTCCAGCTTGTACTGTTTAACAAAAGTACAATATGTTCGATTCTTGTCCGTACAGCTATAACCCTGCGGGTTATTATCCTCGTAGCGACCAATGTCAATATCAAATATTCCTGTTTTAAGGTCATTCAATCCGTCATTATTAGCTTCAATATCTAATGGCTTATTATTGAGAGGTAATGAAGGTAGGGTCAAAGTATCTTTTAGCTCTACTGCTTCAGGTTTCGGTATTTCAGGTCTGGGTTTTGAATTTTCTGGCTTGGGTTTTTCGGGTTTCGGTTTTTCAGTATTTATCTGTTCGTTAGAAGCAGCATTATCGCTGCCACTTGATCCGCCACAACCTACTAGACTGCCTGTCAGTAGAATCAACAAACTAAGTGATAAATTCTTATTAAGTGTTTTCACGATAAAAATTCCGGACGAATAGTATTGTTAGATAATTTAAACTTTATTTAACAAAAAACAACTAAAATACACATTGAGTTTTTATTCTATTTTCAAATATTTGGGCGCTACCAAGCACTCTGAAATTAGCTTTAAAAATTCAATAAAAAACCCAGCGCTAAGGCTGAGTTCTTTATTAGAGGTCTAAAAAAACTACGCCAAATCACGAACCTTTGGCTCACGTTCCCACAGACGAGATTTGGCATTCTCAATAAAAGTATCCAATTCAGCTAGTGGCGTGACAAAGGCATCTTTTTCGATAGGTAGCTTACTTAAGATAAACTCATCGGTCGCGCCGCAATAAGCAATGGCTTTGCAATGACCATACGCATCGTTGAACCAATCTAATGCTGAGCTGTCTTTGGCTAGCTTCTTAGCTTGCTCTGGCATAATGATACTCACGACTGCGTCAAACATCACTGATGGACCGCCAGCGAGACGCTCATCAGCCTGTATGCGCGTCTCATCATCTAAGACAACTTCCTTATTGGGTGCAACGATTTTCACGCTAGCACCCTGCGCTTTTGCCGCCTCTTCGAACTTTTTGATTTCACTATGCTTTGAGCCTTCAGCGACCAAGATACCAATCAAACGGCCTTTTAAACTCTTAGGCGTTAGACCAATCGTTTGTACTGCTTTCGATGTCGCCATATCCTGTACAGGAGCAGCGGCATCAGCAGGCTCTGGCAGTTCCATACCTAGCGCTTTTGCCACACGATTTGCCAAGTCTTCATCGATATGCGGTAGATGACTCAGCATACGCGTACGTACATGCGCCGTATCTACTTTACCTAGCTCAAAGGCATAAGCAGAAGCAATGTGCGCTTGCTCAGCTGGTGTTTGGCTACGATAGAACATGCGCGGTTGACTATAATGATCGGCAAAGCTCTCTGCGCGCACGCGACCTTTCACACCATCATCCAACTGCTCATGGAATGATTCAAAGCCACGCTTGGCGCTTTCACGTGGTCTGGTTGGGTCTAAACTTTGTGGTTCATAGAGTACACGAGTCTTAGGTACTTGCATCTGCATATGACCATCTTGCTGATTATTGGCAAACGGACATTTCGGCGCGTTGATTGGAATTTGGGCAAAATTAGGCGAACCTAAACGTGATAATTGCGTGTCTAGATAACTGAACAAACGACCTTGTAATAATGGATCGTTACTGAAGTCGATACCTGGTGGCAGATGCGATGGACAGAACGCCACTTGCTCCGTTTCTGCAAAGAAATTATCGGGATAACGGTTCAGCACCATTTTACCCACGACTTTCACTGGCACCATCTCTTCTGGAATCAGCTTGGTGGCATCTAGATGATCAAACGGGAATTTATCAGCCTCTTCTTCAGTAAATAACTGGACGCCAAACTCCCATTCAGGATAGTCGCCATTATTAATGGCTTCAAACAAATCACGGCGATGATAATCAGGGTCAGCGCCTGAGATTTTTACCGCCTCATCCCACGTGGTTGACTGTACACCGAGTACAGGTTTCCAATGGAAACGGACAAAGGTACTCTTGCCTTCTTTGTTGATTAAACGATAGCTGTGAATACCAAAGCCTTCCATCATGCGTAAACTGCGTGGTAGTGCACGATCACTCATCAGCCAAATTAAATTATGCATGGTCTCAGGACTTAATGACACAAAGTCCCAAAAGGTGTCATGCGCCGAAGCAGCTTGCGGAAATCCACGATCCGGCTCTGGTTTGACCGCATGAATGAGGTCTGGAAACTTCATCGCATCTTGAATAAAGAAAATTGGCATGTTGTTACCCACGATGTCCCAATTACCTTCTTCGGTATAAATCTTCACAGCAAAACCACGCACATCACGTGGCGTATCTTTTGAGCCTTTGTTACCTGCAACCGTAGAAAAACGGGTAAATAAAGGCGTCTGTTTACCTGTTTCAGTCAAAATTTTCGCCGTGGTGTATTTTTCGAGCGACTCAGTGAGTTCAAAATAACCGTGAGCAGCACTACCACGCGCATGAACAATACGCTCAGGAATACGCTCATGGTCAAAATGATGGATTTTTTCTCGTAACACAAAGTCCTCTAATAAGGTTGGCCCACGTGCGCCTGCTTTTAGAGAGTTTTGATTATCAGAGATGACACCTTGTTGGGTCGTCAATACTTTGGTGTCATCCCCTGCGCGCTGGTGAGTCTCACCGCCATTGCCACGTTCCGTATTCATATCTTTAGCGGGGTCAGTATGATCAATATTATTTTTCATTATGCATCCTAGCTAGTAATTAAAAGTAGGCTCTATTTCTTTAGAACTTTTGTATAGAGCTGTCTTTAATATTAGCCAAAAAATATGACTAATTCATGGCACTCCTTGTTGATATTTGGTTAAAGTTTGCAGCCGTGATAAAGCCGTAATTTCAGCGTATTTAAACAGAGCCTCAACGTTGACGATAGATTCTTGTCATGTAGTGATTTTTTAAGGTATGCTCTTAGGAAGCATTAAAACAGTTGATAAATAAAATGGGCATGGTTTTAGCCAACTATTTATCTTTTTATACGATTATAAGGCGACATACCATGTTATCAACTTCAAAGACTACGTCCAAAAAACCTTATCACTCATTGCTAATGGGTGCGTCAATCGGACTAATGGCACTGACTTTCAGCCAAACAGCTGCCGCCATTACAACCAAAAATATTACCTATACCGTGGATGATCAAGCATACGAAGGCTATTACGCCAAAGCCGACAAAGCTAATGCGCCTTTTATCCTACTCATTCATGATTGGGATGGATTGACAGACTATGAGCGCAAACGTGCTGACATGTTAGCCACGGAGGGCTACAACGTATTGGCGGCAGACATGTTCGGGCAAGGCGTTCGTCCTACTTCTATTGAAGAAAACAAACGCTTAACTGGGGAATTATACGATAATCGCAATAAAATGCGCCGCATACTTCAAGGTGCGTTGAATGCTGGAAGACTACAAGGTAATGATGTGCGTAAAGGCACTACCATGGGATATTGTTTTGGCGGTACCGTTGCTCTGGAGCTGGCGCGCTCAGGATTTGAGCAAAAAGCATTTGTACCCTTCCATGGTGCCTTCGATATTCCAACAGGTCAAAGTTATGACAAGACAACTGGAGAAATCTTAGTATTCCATGGCTCTGCTGATGAATCTGTCTCTCTAGAGAGCTTCGCAACTTTGGGTAAGACATTAGAAGCAGCAAAAGTACCGCATGAGATGGTGACATATAGTGGTGCACCACATGCCTTTAGCGTGTTCGGCAGTGATAGATATGATGCACGTGCCGATGAGCGCTCGTGGAAACGCTATTTGGATTTTTTAGCAAATGAATATAAATAACTTTAATTCATATCCTATAAGAACAGCGACCCTTAATTATTAACCAGCCTATCTCATTGATAAATGAGTCGATTAAAAGCCAAGGAAGCCAATTATGTTATTGAAGAACGACGTATTGCGTGCGCGTGTTAGATTGTTAGGCGCATTTTTAGGTGAGGCCATTTCTCGCCAATCTGGGGAGGATACCCTACGTACTATCGAAACATTGCGCAAGGGCTTTATTCAGGAGCGCCGCGAGCATAATCCAGCACACAAACAGCAGCTGATCGATCTTATTGCCTCATTAGACAATCAAACCTTAAAAAACGTCATTCGCGCATTCTCTATTTACTTTTTCCTTGCCAATTTAACTGAAGAAAACTATCTGCGTGAGCAACGCCGTACTATGCGTGCTCAGTCCAATCAAAGCTGGGAAGGATCCTTTCGCCGCACCTTGTTAGAATGCCGTGAGCGGCAAATCGAACCTGCGCAAATCAAAGAGCTTATTGATCACCTTAAATTTATTCCTGTTTTTACGGCTCATCCTACCGAAGCCCGTAGACGCACCACCATGAATATCTTGCAAACCCTCTATGAGCATACCGATGCCATGAGCGACTATCCCGAAGGCAGCCTAGCCTTTATGCAAGCTAAGCAAAAGACAGCAGAAACCATTGACTTGCTGTGGTCGTCAGACGAAGTTCGCAGCCGAAAACCTTTGGTTTATGATGAAATAAACAACGGCTTACACTATTTTGATGCCAGCTTATTCACTGCCATTCCCAAAGTATATCGTAATATAAAAGACGCTATCGTCGATATCTATCCTGAGTTAATCAACTACCCTTTACCCGCCTTTGTCAGTTTTGGCTCTTGGATTGGCGGCGATAGAGATGGCAATCCATTCGTCACCCATGAAACCACTGAAATGGCGGTATTGATGCATGCTAATACCGTGCTACGCCATTACCAAGTGTTGATCAGAAAATTGCGTCGTGAGCTGATTCATAGCGATACTATCGTCGATATCGCGCCAGAGATTTATACCCGTATCAAAGACTACAACACACTCGATCAAAAAGTCTTTTGCTACAATCCTGATGATTACAATAATGAGCCGTACCGAAGACTGCTGTCCATTATTCTGGCTAAAATAAAAGCGACCAACCAGCATATCCAAAGCCAAGGCACAGATGAGGAGGCTGCAAAAGAGGCTTACTCAACACCGACGGCCTTGCTAGATGATTTACGCCTTATTCGCAAAAGTGTCAATACTCATGACAAAGCGCATGGCGAAGGCTTACTGCTTGATACCATTCGCCTAGTCAAAACCTGTGGATTCCATTTAGCCTCGCTAGATATTCGCCAAGATTCAGGTTATCACGGCGAAGTCATTGCAGATATTTTTGCTAGCGCCTCGAATCTGCCCGACTATCACACTCTCAGCGAAACAGAGCGGCAAGAATGGCTAACGCGTTTGCTAGAAAAGCCAGGTGCACCGCTGATTTATACCGACAACTTAAGCGCGCAAACACACGAACAGCTTGCTCTGATGAATTCTGTCGCTAAACTGCGTAAACTGGTCGGCGACGATACTTTTGGTAGCTATGTAATTTCGATGACCAATAACGCCAGTCAGCTATTAGAAGTGCTGCTACTGATGCGTTTTGCAGGTTTATCGGGTATTGATAAGAACGGGCATTTATTTTCTGCCCTACCAGTTGCGCCACTGTTTGAAACCATCGAAGATTTAAAAAATATCGATAAAATTATGCCAATGGTGTTGGACAATCGGCTATATCGTGATTTACTTGAGCACTCAGGAAACATTCAAGAGATTATGCTTGGCTACTCAGATTCCTCTAAAGATGGCGGCATTATTACCTCCGCTTGGCAGTTATATAGTGCCCAGCAAACCATCACCGATATCGCCAATCAATATGGTATCACCACCCGCCTGTTCCATGGTCGTGGTGGTTCCGTCAGTCGTGGTGGTGGCTCAACCCATCAAGCCATCGCTGCTCAGCCTGCTGGCACTTTACATGGACAGATCAAGTTCACTGAACAAGGCGAAGTACTTTACGCCAAGTATGCCAATCCAGATACTGCCGTGTTTGAATTAACCATGGGAATCACGGGAGCGCTAAAAGCCAGCTCGTCACGATTTGTCGAACAACCCAAACAGCTAGATAGCTATGAAGCGTTGTTTGCTGATTTGGCAGATGCAGGCGAACAGCAATATCGAGAGCTGACGGATAATACAGAGGGCTTCTATCAGTTTTATTTCTGAGGCCACACCAGTACAAGAGATTTCATTGCTCAATATTGGCTCGCGTCCTGCTCACCGTAAAAAAGGACTGCCGAGCAAATCGACGATTCGGGCGATACCATGGGTATTTGGCTGGTCATTGGCGCGCTTTACCCTTCCCGCTTGGTATGGCGTGGGCAGTGCTTTAGATAGCGTCAAAAAAGACGAAGCGTTAATGAAGGAGATGAATAAAAACTGGCCATTTTTCAATGTCTTTATCAGTAATATTGAAATGGCTTTTACCAAATCCGAGATGACGCCCGTGCATACAGTCAACTGTGTAAAGACGAAAGCTTACGTGAGCAAGTCATGCAGGCAGTGATTGATGAGCATGAACTGACGCACGCAGGTCTCAACTCCTTGCTAGAGCATCTTCTTACTCTCAAACCAACAAGACTTGGCTCATTCATTGGAATGGCGTAACGCCTATTTAGATCCCATTAACTACATCCAGATTGAGCTACTCAAGCGTATGCGCCAATCCGATAACACTGACAATGACCAATCTGGAAAATGACGATAGACCTGCTGTCGAAGATGCATTAATTCGTAGTATCAACGCTTTGGCAGCAGGGCTACGCAATACAGGTTAGTATTTATAAATAGGTTGCTTTACTGATTGGAACTTACATAAAGCTGAGTTGATTCATAGTGTTATCACAGTGAACCAACTCAGCTTTTTACGTTATATAGTTTTTCAAATACTAATATTTGATTGTTATGGCATCTCATAACGCTTATTTAACGTTAAATGATGTGTATTTGCCAAATCTATAACGTCTTCTAAATGACGGATGCCGCTGTTAGCATCGCGCTGGCGCAAGCTATGGTCAAACTGACGATTGCTTGCGCTGCTATAACTGCCATTTTCGTTAAAGGGTCCATAAATGATGAACTTACCATTTAAGGGTAGCATATCACCGACCAATTGGAATAATTTAGCCACTAAAGACCACGACATGATATGCAAGGTATTGGCGGTAAATACCGCATCATACGGTATATCGACCGCATTTTTCATTGGCACTGAATCACACGATACATCAAAAGTAAGCGGTGATATAAATTAGGGGCAGGATAGGCAGCATGCCAAGCATTGATGGTGGCGTGATTAGCCAACATATCACTGGTCTGCCATGTTAAATGAGTCAATCTAGGGGCAAAATACACACTATGCTGACCCGTACCTGACCCAACCTCTAACACATGAATAGAACCTTGCAACTCTTGCTGTAAAAATTCTAGAATCGGCTGCTTATTATTTTCACACGCTTGAGAAAATGCTATTCCAGTAGGAGCAATCGATTGGCTATTATCTAAATCATCATTCAACACTGCTAATATCCTTATATATCTTCATTACTGTAGCTTTGATATTAATAATGGCGACAAGCAAAGCGTCGAAAAAACTAATAAATACCCGCTTCTACCCCAGCTGCCAGTGTCATCGCTAGCTCTTCGACTTGATCAGTAAAGATTTCTTGCCAATCACCTTGTAAAATCAGCGCCTCTTGCACCCATGACCAGCGCAGTCCTGTGGTAATGGTTTTGAGCGCAAGCTTAGTACCTGTCCCATCATGCCCAGCTCGAATATATACCGCAAACGGCATGCCCTGCTTCTTCTCTAACGCCCGATAATAACAGCGATCAAAAAAGTCTTTGGTCAGTCCTGCCATATAAGCCAAGTTCTCAGTCGTCCCTAATAATAGCGCGTCAGCTGCCAATACATCTTCAGGCTGGGTATCTTGGGGAGATTTGATTATGACATTGATATCTATATCAGGATGATTGGCACCATCATAAGCCGCTTGCGCCAACTTCTTAGTATTAGGTGATGGCGCATGCGCAACATAAGTAAGGTTTGCTAGCCATCTCAACCATCCTTATAAAGGTCACTGGTTTTTGGAATTAACAATTCTTGGAATCAGTAGTTCTTAGAATTAAAAGCTCTTAGAATTAATGGCTTCTGGAATGAATAGTCACTTTTTGAATGATATCAGGATGGATACTTTTCGCACTGGACAAGTAGCGCGGTGTTTAGAATATCTTTTGCGTTTTATCATCTAATGGTTGATTAAAAGTAATACAACATGTACTTCACTGACTCGTCTTGGATCAGCAGCCATTATTTTGGTCACTTCAGCTGTAGTGCCTGCAATATCGATATCCATATCACGAGCTTTGATACCGATAATCGTCAACATACAACTGGCTAAGCTAGTCGCCAATAAATCAGTCGGCGAAAATGCTTCGCCTTTGCCGTGATTATCAGTCGGTGCATCAGTAATGATTTCATTATTTGACTGCAAATGAATGGCGGTGGTACGCAAATCGCCTTGGTAGGTCACTTTTGATGTCGTGTCGTCATAGCTTGTCCTTTATAAACTATAAAACAGTGTGAATGTTACTGTTTAAAATATTTTAATCAAGATATGGAAGGTTTTTATCGCATCTTTGTGCATTGGAATGAGCTAGTACTCTTCCTACAGAAGTAACTTCAGCACCTATATTTATACTATTCCACCACTTCTTAAGAGTATTTAAATTAGCTCTTTCATCCCAGTGTTCTATAAATAATCGAGTATTTTCATTCTTAAATTTATATCTTGCGAATAAAGATCATATATCGTATTGATTGCTTTTTTCTGACTATCTGATAAAGCTATAGACTTAGGAATAAAAAACCCTTGCTGAAAAAGCTGTTTTGTTAAGACAAGAGATTCAATATGCTGTCTATTTGAAATAGGTACTCTTACAAATTCAGGGTTCAGAGCATGCTCAATTATAATATCTTTAGGTAATTTATTTGCTTCAATAATACTCATTGCTCTATCAAAATTTTCAGAGTTTTTCTTTATCCCTACATCTACATATCCATATAATTGCTCAGGGTAATAATCCTCTATTTTCTTTAAGGTACCAATTGGACTCAAACGCACAGCGTCTAATATATCTAAATGATCTAGCCAATCTCTACCCAAAGGTAAACTTCCATATAAAACTTTCCCGAATAGTTCATTTAAAACATCTAACCCTTGAAATATCTCCTGTTAGTGGTAAGAAACTATTTATGCTATGGAACACCGTTAATCCAAGTAAGGCATCATCGTCTATTTCATCTACAATTTTTACAGCACGGCTGATTCCTGCACGTGCTACTCTATTTTTTCTCTTTTGGAATCTATGTACTAACAATTCGGAAAGAAGTTCATAGTCAACGGGTCTTTCGGTAGCAGCAGCTGTTTTTTGAGCTTCGACAAGTAATAATTGAAAGCTTGGATCTGCAAATACTTCTAAAGCACCTTCTAAATCTTCCATCTTAGGCATCAGTCTATTCTCAAACTCATCAATTCTAATTTGAGCGATTTTCATTGCCTCTTCAGAGTACTTATCTTTCAACTGTAAATTCATTTCTTGAAAAACCTCACGAGCTCGCTTTTCTTACTCTATATATTAACAGTCATCATTTCTTTGGATTGAAGGTTATTAGAGTTATCACCTGCTTGTTGGTTCTGCCTATTCATCATTTTTTTTATTTCCTATATTTAAACTTCCTCCAACTTGTATATTTGTTGAATTATCACCGCCTTTTTGAACCTGTTTATTTTTTCGATTAAAGAAAAACCACCCTATTACCGAGAGAGGTAAAGCGACAGCCGCTCCACTAAATAACCAATCTTTGTTTGCAATAACCCAGTTCATAATTAAATACTCTAATAGTTCACAACATCTTGATAAAATTATATTAATTTAACTACAATATCATAAAACATATTAACATTTTATGTTCCAATAAAAATTAATCCCACGCAAAGAAAAACCCCCTTCTGCATAAGCAGAAGGGGGTTTAGCTTTTAGAATAGAGAGCTGACGATGACCTACTCTCACATGGCGAACCCACACTACCATTGGCGCAATGATGTTTCACTTCTGAGTTCGGGAAGGGATCAGGTGGTGCCATCATGCTATTGTCGTCAGCAAAGGGGGTTAGATATGAGTCTGTTATTTTTATTGTTTGACTATAAGTGTTTAGTTTATGGTCGATCAACTTGTAACCTAACTGAATCAAGGTTAAAGGTGATATCGAAATATTCTCTCGTTTCTATAAGCTTTCGCTTATACAAGATAGATTAATTAGAGCTTTCATACAAACCACTTGGGTGTTGTATGGTCAAGCCAAACGAGCAATTAGTACAGGTTAGCTACATGCATCGCTGCACTTCCACACCCTGCCTATCAACGTCGTAGTCTTCAACGGCTCTTTAGGGAAATCTAATCTTGAGGTGGGCTTCCCGCTTAGATGCTTTCAGCGGTTATCCCATCCGAACGTAGCTACCGGGCAATGCCACTGGCGTGACAACCCGAACACCAGAGGTTCGTCCACTCTGGTCCTCTCGTACTAGGAGCAGATCCTCTCAAATTTCCAACGCCCACGGTAGATAGGGACCGAACTGTCTCACGACGTTCTAAACCCAGCTCGCGTACCTCTTTAAATGGCGAACAGCCATACCCTTAGGACCTGCTTCAGCCCTAGGATGAGATGAGCCGACATCGAGGTGCCAAACACCGCCGTCGATATGAACTCTTGGGCGGTATCAGCCTGTTATCCCCAGAGTACCTTTTATCCGTTGAGCGATGGCCCTTCCATACAGAACCACCGGATCACTAAGACCTACTTTCGTACCTGCTCGACTTGTGGGTCTCGCAGTTAAGCGCGCTTTTGCCTTTATACTCTACGACCGATTTCCGACCGGTCTGAGCGCACCTTCGTACTCCTCCGTTACTCTTTAGGAGGAGACCGCCCCAGTCAAACTACCCACCATACATTGTCCTCGGTATTGTTATACCTGAGTTAGAACCCCAACATGACCAGGGTGGTATTTCAAGATTGGCTCCACCGAGACTAGCGTCTCGGCTTCAAAGCCTCCCACCTATCCTGCACAAGTCAGGTCAAAGTTCAATGTAAAGCTGTAGTAAAGGTTCACGGGGTCTTTCCGTCTAGCCGCGGGTACACAGCATCTTCACTGCGATTTCGATTTCACTGAGTCTCTGCTGGAGACAGCGCTGCCATCATTATGTCATTCGTGCAGGTCGGAACTTACCCGACAAGGAATTTCGCTACCTTAGGACCGTTATAGTTACGGCCGCCGTTTACTGGGGCTTCGATCAAGAGCTTCGCTTACGCTAACCCCATCAATTAACCTTCCAGCACCGGGCAGACATCACACCCTATACGTCCACTTTCGTGTTTGCAGAGTGCTGTGTTTTTAATAAACAGTTGCAGCAGCCTGGTATCTGCGACTGCCAACAGCTCAAGGAGCGTGTCCTATCACCATCAGCAGCGTACCTTCTCCCGAAGTTACGGTACCATTTTGCCTAGTTCCTTCAGCAGAGTTCTCTCAAGCGCCTTGGTATTCTCTACCTGATCACCTGTGTCGGTTTAGGGTACGATTCGTTTATAACTATTGCTTAGAAGCTTTTCCTGGAAGCATGGTATTTGCCACTTCACTGTACAAGTACAGCTTGCTATCAGATCTCAGCCATATAACAACCCGGATTTACCTAAGTTGTAAGCCTACATCCTTTCACCTGGACAACCAACGCCAGGCTGACATAACCTTCTCCGTCCCTCCATCGCATTATAAACAAGTATCGGAATATTAACCGATTTCCCATCGACTACGCCTTTCGGCCTCGCCTTAGGGGTCGACTCACCCAGCCCCGATTAACGTTGGACTGGAACCCTTGATCTTCCGGCGTGCGAGCTTTTCACTCGCATTATCGTTACTCACGTCAGCATTCGCTCTTGTGATACCTCCAGCATGCCTTACGACACACCTTCACAGGCTTACACAACGCTCCCCTACCACTTGAAAACAAATTCAAATCCGCAGCTTCGGCTCCTAGTTTGAGCCCCGTTACATCTTCCGCGCGGGCCGACTCGACTAGTGAGCTATTACGCTTTCTTTAAAGGATGGCTGCTTCTAAGCCAACCTCCTAGCTGTCTATGCCTTCCCACCTCGTTTCCCACTTAACTAGGAATTTGGGGCCTTAGCTGGCGGTCTGGGTTGTTTCCCTCTCCACAATGGACGTTAGCACCCACTGTGTGTCTCCCGGATATCACTCATCGGTATTCGGAGTTTGCATCGGTTTGGTAAGTCGGTATGACCCCCTAGCCGAAACAGTGCTCTACCCCCAATGGTGTTCGTCCGAGGCGCTACCTAAATAGCTTTCGGGGAGAACCAGCTATCACCGAGTTTGATTAGCCTTTCACCCCTATCCACAAGTCATCCCCTGGCTTTTCAACGACAGTGGGTTCGGTCCTCCGGTGCCTGTTACGGCACTTTCAACCTGCTCATGGATAGATCACTCGGTTTCGGGTCTATACCCTGCAACTAAACGCCCTATTAAGACTCGGTTTCCCTACGGCTCCCCTAAACGGTTAACCTTGCTACAGAATATAAGTCGCTGACCCATTATACAAAAGGTACGCGGTCACCCTAATAAATTAAGGCTCCCACTGCTTGTACGCACACGGTTTCAGGTTCTATTTCACTCCCCTCACAGGGGTTCTTTTCGCCTTTCCCTCACGGTACTGGTTCACTATCGGTCAGTCAGGAGTATTTAGCCTTGGAGGATGGTCCCCCCATCTTCAAACAGGATTTCTCGTGCCCCGCTCTACTTAATATGTTAACGCTAATGTTTCGAATACAGGACTATCACCTACTACGGTCAGCTTTCCCACGCTGTTCTTCTACATTAGCATTAATCGCTTCTCCCCGTTCGCTCGCCGCTACTAGGGGAATCTCATTTGATGTCTATTCCTAAGGGTACTGAGATGTTTCACTTCCCCTCGTTCGCTTCTTGTACAAGTACAAGATACCTACCTTATGGTAGGTGGGTTTCCCCATTCAGAAATCTCCGGATCACAGGATATTGCCGCCTCCCCGAAGCTTATCGCAGGCTGTCACGTTTCATCGCCTCTGACTGCCAAGGCATCCACCATGTGCGCTTCATTACTTGACCATACAACCCCAAGTAGTCTTTCGACTGCTAAGTGTTATAAAGTCTAATTATGATAACGATATCACCTATGTTTATACGCTTGATTCAGTTCTCTTTACTTTTTTTAATCACTCACCCCTGGGATAACAACTGATGTCGTTAAGAGGTGAGTGATTAAGGTTAGGAAGTGCGCGTGAACACGCTCTTCCTAACCCAGACTCATATCTATGTTTTTAAATAGTCTCTATGCTCTCGTCGAGTCACAGATTCTGTATAAAACAGAAAGAAGTAATCGTGTCTTTATTCAAAGATAAATCACTTGTTTCTATTTATACTATTAGCACTTAAAGCTTATTCGTCTATAGTGGTGGAGCCAAACGGAGTCGAACCGTTGACCTCCTGCGTGCAAGGCAGGCGCTCTACCAACTGAGCTATGGCCCCATTATAAAATGGTGGGTCTAAGTGGACTTGAACCACTGACCCCCGCGTTATCAACACGGTGCTCTAACCAGCTGAGCTACAGACCCAATTACGCTTGTTAAAACGTAAGCTTAAACTAAAGAACAACTTGTTGTGAATTCTTGCTGACCGAATGCCATCTATAAGGAGGTGATCCAGCCGCAGGTTCCCCTACGGCTACCTTGTTACGACTTCACCCCAGTCATCAACCACACCGTGGTGAACGCTCCCCCGAAGGTTAAGCTATCCACTTCTGGTGCAATCAACTCCCATGGTGTGACGGGCGGTGTGTACAAGGCCCGGGAACGTATTCACCGCGGCATTCTGATCCGCGATTACTAGCGATTCCTACTTCATGGAGTCGAGTTGCAGACTCCAATCTGGACTACGATAGGCTTTTTGAGATTCGCATCACATCGCTGTGTAGCTGCCCTCTGTACCTACCATTGTAGCACGTGTGTAGCCCTGGTCGTAAGGGCCATGATGACTTGACGTCGTCCCCGCCTTCCTCCAGTTTGTCACTGGCAGTATCCTTAGAGTTCCCGGCTTAACCCGCTGGTAACTAAGGACAAGGGTTGCGCTCGTTGCGGGACTTAACCCAACATCTCACGACACGAGCTGACGACAGCCATGCAGCACCTGTATTCTAATTCCCGAAGGCACTCCCGCATCTCTGCAGGATTCTAGATATGTCAAGACCAGGTAAGGTTCTTCGCGTTGCATCGAATTAAACCACATGCTCCACCGCTTGTGCGGGCCCCCGTCAATTCATTTGAGTTTTAACCTTGCGGCCGTACTCCCCAGGCGGTCTACTTATTGCGTTAGCTGCGTCACTAAGTCCTCAAGGGACCCAACGACTAGTAGACATCGTTTACGGCGTGGACTACCAGGGTATCTAATCCTGTTTGCTACCCACGCTTTCGAGCCTCAGTGTCAGTATTATGCCAGAAGGCTGCCTTCGCCATCGGTATTCCTCCAGATCTCTACGCATTTCACCGCTACACCTGGAATTCTACCTTCCTCTCACATACTCTAGCTCTACAGTTTCAGATGCAGTTCCCAGGTTAAGCCCGGGGATTTCACATCTGACTTATAGAGCCACCTACGCTCCCTTTACGCCCAGTAATTCCGATTAACGCTTGCACCCTCTGTATTACCGCGGCTGCTGGCACAGAGTTAGCCGGTGCTTATTCTGCAGCTAATGTCATCGTCCGTGGGTATTAACCACGGAGTCTTCTTCACTGCTTAAAGTGCTTTACAACCAAAAGGCCTTCTTCACACACGCGGCATGGCTGGATCAGGGTTTCCCCCATTGTCCAATATTCCCCACTGCTGCCTCCCGTAGGAGTCCGGGCCGTGTCTCAGTCCCGGTGTGGCTGATCATCCTCTCAGACCAGCTACAGATCGTCGCCATGGTAGGCCTTTACCCCACCATCTAGCTAATCCGACTTAGGCTCATCTAATAGCGAGAGCAGTAAACTGCCCCCTTTCTCCCGTAGGTCGTATGCGGTATTAATACGAGTTTCCCCGTGCTATCCCCCACTACTAGGTAGATTCCTAAGTATTACTCACCCGTCCGCCGCTCGACGCCTGATAGCAAGCTATCATCGTTTCCGCTCGACTTGCATGTGTTAAGCCTGCCGCCAGCGTTCAATCTGAGCCATGATCAAACTCTTCAGTTTAATCTTGCTATGAAGCTCTTTAAAGAAGCTTCTAAACTTGGCTCATCTAATCTGGCAAAATCGCTAAAAATTATGTTCGTAATGAATTAACTTTGAGTTTTTCTGCTGTCTTAAATGATAATTTTTATAGTTAGAATGAACTCCGAAAAGGAGTTAAAACCAACTTTATTTTTTAGCATTCTGAATCAGCAAAAATCCACACAAGTTGTTCTTTAGTTATGCTTTTAAATAGTGCTCAATCACTGTCGTCCAGTAACTGATATATAGGGTATCTCTCTTGCTGTTTAGTCTCAATCCCTTACGGGTTAAGCTATCTAGCGAGCCGACTATCTTATCATAATGATTTGATTTGTCAAGCTTTTTTATGTTTTGTTTCTTCAAGTGAATTGGGTTATTTATATGTATCTTACATATAAGCTTCCAGCTCGTCTTGATGAGGGCGTATTATAGAGGGTTTGAATGTTTAGTCAAGGGCTATTTTAGCTTAATTTAAATAAACTTGGTGATTAAACTAAATTAGCAGGATGGCGACACTACTTTTGCTTTAACTGAATGGCAGTCTACGGGGTTTTGCGTTGGGCTGAGGTAAGCTCGTAAATAAGCATGCTTTTTCATCTCAATCATGTGGGTTTCTTTAACAAGTCGTTATCAATGATCATTATCTAAAAAATGAGCTGGTCTTTCTTATCTTATCGTGATGAATACACTGATAGCCGGTTTGATATAAAGCGTATAAAAAAAGGAACTTACCCTACGGTAAATTCCTTAATATGACACGAACAATCAATTCTAAAAATTTGCTTTTGCTTTAATCGTCGTAACAATACCCGATAACGCATAAATAATACCAATCGCCAAGATACCAACAGGTATATCATAGAGCACAATACTCATAACCAACACACCAATTATTAGAACTACAAAAGGTACTTTTTTTATCAAACTCTTTAAAGCTATAGTATTTGACATTACTAACCATCAGTAAACCACAAATCACCACCCAAGCAGCAAATAAGAATATGACTGCCGTATCGTACTGCCCAACCCATTCATTATGGTCAACAGCGACCATAACGGCTGCCGTTACTAATATAGCAGCAAGTGGACTGGCCAACGACAAAGTATTTTTATCAACAATACCGACCTGAACGTTAAAACGTGCGAGACGGAAGGCGGCACAGGCGGTAAAGACAAACGCACAGCCCAAGCCAATGCGACCTAACGGCTGTAGCGCAAAACTATAAACTAAGATCGCTGGTGCAACACCAAAAGCCAGCATATCGGCAAGCGAATCATATTGCTCGCCAAAGGGGCTTTGCGCATTAAGCATACGCGCCACTCGCCCATCAGCACCGTCGAGAATAGCGGACAAAAAGATGGCTAAAGAAGCTTTGTAGAACTCGCCTTGCGTACTGGCTAAAATCGAATAAAAGCCAGATAGCAGTGACAAGGTTGTAATTAGGTTTGGCGCTAAATAGACACCGCGACTGACTACTCGCTGCCCTTCAGCAACTTCTGCTTCAATCACTTCAAAGGTCAAGCCATCATACTCTCATTATCCGCTAAGCGAATATTGAAATCATGCTCATCGACAAAGGGCGGCTGGGCGGCTGCGCTGTCTTGTAACAATCCATCATTTAGAAGCGGATGATTTGATTCGTCTTTAGGTGATTGCACGTTAGTCATCTCAATATCCTTATTTGCCGGCATAGTTATTCACTAACATGGTTATTCGCCGACTAGCCAGCGTACATTGGTTGCGCTATCAGGCGTTAAGTCTGGAGCATCAGCCACTTTTAATGCAGGCTGTAAGAAGCGTAATATCTCACGTGCATGATTATCAAATTGCCAAGGTGGATTGATTACCAGTAAACCTGTACCGTTAAGACCAACCGCCACATCATTTGGATAAATATTCAGCTCACAAACCAACTGGCGGCGCATTTCAGTACGCTTCAGTTTTTTATAAAACAATTCAACGGCTTCAACGTTCTTAATAGGGAACCAAAGCGCATAAGTGCCTTGTGGCCATTTATTATAAGCAGCAACGAGTAAATTTATAAGGCGGGTAAAATCTTTGTGCTCTTGCTCATAAGGCGGATCAAGAAAAATCAGACCACGCTTTTCTTTTGGCGGAATAACGGCGGTAATACCTTCAAAGGCATCACGATGCTGTATACCAATGGGTAACTTGTGCAACTGATAATTTAGCGCATCATATTCGCTAGCTTTGGCTTCAAAAGCTTCACCGCGCACGCCCGCATCTGGATTTTTCTCGATATGATGGGCAACCCACCAAGGAGAACCAGGATAGACTTTATTGTCATAAGTGAAACGCGCTGCTTAATGCCTTCCATATAATCTTTGACAGCAGCGGGTGCCTTGTCGGTATTGGCATTTAGTAACGCTTGGATACCACCTTTGGCCTCACCTGTCTTGCGCGCTTCTTCACTGCTCAGTGAATACAGTCCGCGACCACCATAAGCATCAAGCACATAAAAAGGTTTGTTTTTTTGCCCCAATTGATTAAGGAGTTGTACCAATAAAATGTGTTTAACCACATCAGCAAAGTTACCAGCGTGGTAGGCGTGTTTATAGTTCATAATCTCAAAAGTTTAAATAAGAAAAATTACATCTATGGTAGCATAGGCAGAGTAAAAGATAACGATGGTTTTGGTAAAAAGGCATTGATTGGCTATGTATTGCTAGCTAACTGACCATAGTGAGACGAAATGACAGGATTATTAGCAATCTTGATGTGACAAAGTTGGTGATTGATCATCCGATAGGAGAAGATAATCCACCATTATTATTTCCTCATAGCGACGACCCAAGCCAAAAACCACTGACTCAGCGCGTATTACAACAGTCTGATTTCGATATCAGTTGGCAAGATAAGCTGACTGATACACAACTGGATACATTCGTTGATGATGGTTGGATCATTATTGATGAGGTCTTTGAAACGAAAGCGCTGTTAGCCTTGCAAGCAGAGAGTGGTTTTATTGACTATCGTGACGCAGAGCTGACGGCTGGGATTCGTGTCAGTGATATTCGCGGTGATCGCATCCGCTGGATTACAGAAAACTTCTTTGCTGGGTTTTATTATTTACAAAGTATCAATGCGCTTGCCGCCTTATTTAATCGCAGTTTATTTGCCGGTATTCGCCACAGTGAAGCGCATTATGCTTGCTATCCGGTAGGTTTTGGCTATCAATGGCATAGTGACAATCCAGCTGGGCGTGATGAACGCGTTATCTCTGCGGTGTTTTATCTCAATGATGAATGGGAACCAACTGACGGCGGCGCACTAGAAATCATTGATAAACATGGCGTTCATCATAACGTCATGCCTGTCGCCAATAGATTGGTGATATTTGACAGTGACCTACAACATCAAGTACAAATTGCCCATCGGCAGCGTTACTCTATCGCTACGTGGATGCGCCGTGATGGTTTGGTGCCTTTTGTTGAAGACAAGATTTAAAACGCATTAGCAAGTAACAAGCAACGACTGATTGTATTTTATCGTGGCTGCCAATTTTAAAAAATTATCATCTTAATTTATAATAAAAAGGTTTATTCATGTCGGACTTTAATAAACAAACCATCCATCAACAAGAAAACCATCAGCAGCAAACGCTAGATTTAAGTATTGCGCTACTTGAACGTCCCTCCGTCACCCCAGATGATGATGGCTGTCAAGATATCTTGTCAAAACGACTATCACAAGCTGGGTTTGACTGCGAATTTATGTATTTTGGCGATAGAGATCAAAGCGGCGAACATGCAGAAGTCAAAAATCTATGGGCGCGCCGTGGCACCACTGATCCAGTTATCTGTTTTGCTGGTCATACCGACGTCGTGCCAACAGGTGATGAAAACAATTGGACGTATCCGCCATTTACGCCAACCATCGCTGATGGTTACCTATGGGCTCGCGGTGCAGCTGACATGAAAACAGGTATTGCCGCCTTTACCATCGCATCTGAACGTTTTGTCAAAAATCACCCTGAGCACAATGGCTCTATTGCCTTTTTAATCACTTCCGATGAAGAAGGTCCTTCCATCAATGGTACGGTCAAAGTCATTGAGGCCTTAGAAGCCCGCAATGAAAAAATCACCTATTGCTTGGTTGGCGAACCATCGAGCACAGATACGCTCGGCGATATCATTAAAAACGGTCGCCGCGGCTCATTGGGTGGGAACTTACGGTCACTGGCAAACAAGGTCATGTTGCTTACCCGCATTTAGCTTGCAACCCTATTCATGCAACGATGGCAGCTTTGGCGGAACTGACTGCCGCTACTTGGGATAATGGCAATGACTACTTCCCTGCGACTTCCCTGCAAATCTCTAATATCAAGCGGTACAGGCGCCACCAACGTCATTCCTGAGACGTTAAGAGTTATCTTCAACTTCCGCTTTTCTACGGAAACGACTGAAGATGAGCTGAAGGCAAAAACGCATGCTATCTTTGACAAACACTTTACTAATAGTAAGGCCAGTTATGATATCCATTGGAAATTATCTGGTCAGCCGTTTTTGACCCCTGAAGGTAAGTTGGTTTCTGCCTGTCAAAAAGCGATCAAAAAGGTAACCGATACTGATACGACACTATCTACATCAGGTGGTACTTCTGACGGACGCTTTATTGCGCCAACGGGTGCACAAGTCGTTGAGCTTGGTGTAAGAAATGCGACGATTCACCAAGTTGATGAAAAGGTAGAAGTCGATGACTTAGGCAAGCTCGCCCAAATTTATGAGGGAATTTTAGAGAATTTACTGTTAGATTAATCATTCGTTGAAGTAAGCAAAGAAAGCGCCAAGTCTGATAGCAGACTTGGCGCTTTTTTATTATTTTGACTGATTTATTCAATACTAATTTTACTCAATACCAATATAGAGATCAACTTGACCATACTCTAGATTACCACCGATATAATGCTCAAAATCGACATCAAAAGTTCGCGTGTGCTCACAGCTGCGATCATTAAAGTAGGTCCAAGCCTTTTCCCAAGCATTCATCACCGTGTATGGCATTCTACCCTGCTCAGAGAATACCAAATACTTTCCTGCAGGAATATCTACTGTTACTAGGTTTGCAACTTTAGCGGTATTGTTATCGTCTGTTGACTCTTGCTCACTGGCTACTTTCCAACTGGCAACCACGTCAAAAGCGCCGACCAAATCCTCACTCTCATAGTTGATAGACACCATAGATGTCTTCACCTTTAGGAAGATCACTGGCATGGTTTTGGTAAAACTTTTGCCATAAACGACCCAGTTTCGCCGTGTCTTCGCTAATCTCAGCGTTATTGGTCGTACGAACGCTAATACCTTTACAAGTTATTGCTTCAGGTAACTCTTTAATTTGTGACGTCATGATCTGTAAGTCCTATATATTTATTCAGTTTTCTATTTGAGATAGTATTAAAAATAGCGCTTCAGGGTATATCTAATCTGCTTCATCAATCCAATTCATTTGAATCGCTTCCAAGATGCCTTCATTTGATTTTTGTGGATCATCATCAAAACCTTCAAGCTCAGTCACCCAGCGATGTAAATCAGTAAAACGGATGTACTGCGGGTCGGTCTCTGGAAACTTCTCATACAGCTCAATAGCGATATCTAAGCTGTCTGTCCATTTTAATTTTTGCGGGGTCATGATAGCTCCTTAACTTTTAATCATTTTTATACACCTCATCAAATCAGTAGTCAATTTGACTGGTGATTTGATTGGCAACTTAATAACCGCTATCCTACCAAAATTCGCCTGCTGATTATAGACAAGTTCGTTATGCCGCACTTGTTGTTTTACTCGTTTCAGCAGATTTGGCAGATTTAATCGCCACTTGATGCTGATTCCAAGAATCAATGACCTCATTCAACCGCTCACCTATCATATCCAATATCTCTGGCGCACATTTGCCTTTTTTATTGGTCAATACAAACTTAGTCATACCAACGCCCATCAGCTGGTTTTTTACAAAAAAGCGCGTTTCAAAATAAACGTATTTTTTATCCCAGCCAACAAGCGTGCTACTTACCGTCATCTTATCTAAAAATTTAATTTCTTTCAGATAAACCATTTCTTGCATGGCGATAACCCAATTTAATGGTTTAATACCTTTTTGATGACAGCACGCCATCAGCCAGCGAGTAATGTTTAGCTCGATAAAAGACAAATAACGATAATTAGGCAGATGATTCCGAAAGCCCATATCATGCGGCAACACTCGATAATGACGAACTGTCGGTGCAATCAAGAGCTCAATACTAAGGCGCTCGCTTACTGATTGCTGCTTAAGTTGTTGTTTTAGCAAGCTGACCATAATAAAAAACGTATCAACATATTCATAAATGACTCTCTTACGCTTATTTTTGTAAATTTATTGGGTATAAAATTATTGTATAATAATATAACAGCGACTGGCTATAAATGCAGCGTACCTTAACGCAAAAAAAGCCACCTCAGTGACTTTCTTTACTTAAAAATTTATAGGCAAAAGCTAACCGTTAAACACATATTTTAATGATTAATGACCTGCGCCATTGATACTACGAACCATCTCTTCGACCATCTTCTTGGCATCACCAAAGATCATCATGGTTTTGTCCATATAGAACAGACTGTTATCAAGACCTGCATAACCTGTGTTCATTGAACGCTTGATGACCATGACCGTTTGCGCTTTGGTCACTTCTAGAATTGGCATACCAAAGATTGGTGAAGTTGGATCATCTTTCGCAGAGGGGTTTACCACGTCGTTCGCACCGATGACCAACACCACATCGGTACTTGCGAAGTCCGAGTTAATCTCATCCATCTCTAAAATATCATCATAAGGGACATCGGCTTCAGCCAATAGAACGTTCATGTGACCTGGCATACGACCCGCAACCGGATGAATCGCAAAACGCACATTCACACCTTCTTCTTTAGCAGCTCATACAACTCTTTTACCGCATTCTGTGCACGGCCCTGTGCCATACCATATCCCGGTACGATCACAACACTGCTTGCATTGGCCATTAAGAAACCCGCATCTTCTGCCGAACCAGCTTTGTAGTTCTTCGGTGCGCCATCATCGCCGCCCGCTGCTACAGCGCCTGTACCCATACCGCCAAATAAGACGTTGAGTAATGAGCGGTTCATGGCTTTACACATGATGTAAGACAAGATCGCACCTGATGAACCAACGAGCGACCCTGCAATAATCAGCATTGAGTTACCAAGGGTGAAACCAATGCCTGCTGCTGCCCAACCAGAGAACGAGTTCAATAGCGAGACCACCACTGGCATATCACCACCACCGATTGGCGCAATCCACATCCAACCAAAGATAACGGCAATCACTGCCATCGCATAAAATGCTGGTAATGAGTCAGTAACGAAATAAACGCCACCGAAACCAATCATTGCAATGAATAATAACGCTTGGACAGGTTTTACCCAGCCGCCAACCAACGTTTTAGCCCAGCTTTTAGCTGCCAATTTACCAAAGGCAAAGACGGATGCTGAAAAGGTAATCGCACCGATGAAACAACCGATAAATAGCTCAACTCGCGCCACTGCACCATGCTGTTGTTCAGTATGCAATACGGTTGCCAATGCAATGGCGACCGCTGCCAAACCGACGAACGAATGCATCAAAGCCACGGTTTCTGGCATTTGCGTCATCGCGACTGTTTTCGCTTTCCACATGCCGACGAGGGCACCCAAAATCATCGCACCGATAATTAACCACAGCACAGGGCCTTCTGCTAAGAAGAATGTCGTGACGACCGCAATCGCCATCGCTACCATACCAAAGCGGTTACCACGGATAGCCGTCTTAGGGCTAGACAAACCACGCAAGGTCAATACAAAGAGGATAGCGCCTACTAAATAAAACCAATCAGCATTTGCCGCAATCATTGTTGAGAAATCATTCATGCGTCGCCTCCAGTTTCTGTTGTCCCAGTTTCAAGAGCGGGTGCTTTTTTCACTTTAGGTTTGAACATCGCAAGCATACGTTCGGTCACGGCAAAACCACCAAAGATATTGATACTGGCTAAAAATACGGCAAAAGCACCAAGGATACTGGTCGGTGTAAAGATAGAACCATCAATGGTGACGGTCTGTAGCATGGCACCGACGATGACGATACTTGATAGTGCGTTGGTGACAGCCATTAATGGTGTGTGCAATGCAGGCGTGACGCCCCAAACGACGTAATATCCGACAAAAATAGCGAGTACAAATACGGTAAAAATCGCTACGAATGGTGTGCTACTCATGGCAGCACCAGCTGGCGCTGCCGCTAAAATAGTGGCAATCATCTAATCCTCCTAAAAATTTATTCGTGTCTGGCAAATGTGTAGTGACAAAGCATATGGTGATAGACCGTTAAAACTAGCGTTTGGCTAGTCGTACCTGACTGTCATGTGTCACTGCCAGTGCGCCTTGAATCTCGTCTTCCATGTCTAATTTAAGTGCCAAATTAGCTGATGCGTCATTTGCTGAAGCGTCATCGCTAGCAGGCGCAATTAATGTGGTGATAAAGTTAACCAAATTGTTGGCATACAAATCTGAAGACTGCGCGGCGAGCATCGATGGGATGTTGGCGGCACCAACGATACGCACACCATTGTCTGTAGTGATGGTTTCGTTAGGCACGCTGCCTTCGACGTTGCCACCTGTGCCAGCAGCCATATCGATCAATACGGAACCCGCCTTCATTTTAGCAAGGGTTGCGCCGTGCACCAGACGAGGAGCGTTACGACCAGGAATCTGCGCTGTGGTAATGACGATATCCGCGTTGCTCAAGGCTTTATCCACGACAGCAGCTTGATCTTTGACATATTGCTCTGATGGCGTCCAAGCATAACCACCTGTAGACTTAGCTGTCTCAGCCTCCTCTGCACTCATCGGCACATCCAGCCATTTACCACCGAGTGATTCCACTTGCTCACGAGCAGTCGGACGTAAATCACTGGCTTCAACGACAGCGCCTAAACGCTTCGCCGTCGCAATAGCCTGCAAACCTGCAACCCCGACGCCCAAGATCACCACTTTGGCAGGCTTAACCGTACCGGCTGAGGTCATAAACATCGGGAAAGGACGCGAGTATTCATTTGCCGCTAGCAATACTGCTTTGTAACCAGCAAGGTTGGCTTGCGATGACAAGACATCCATATTCTGTGCGCGTGACAATGTGCGAGGTAAAAGTTCCATCGCAAAGGCAGTGACACCTTTGGTCGCATAAGTGTCAATCTGAGTATTACGATAAGGGTCGAGCATGCCAATGACAATCTGACCTGACGTTAATCCTTCAATAGCTGCAGCAGGCAAGTCATTGACGGTGGTAATAATTCGAGACTGTGTAATGACCTCGGCGCTGCTGCTGGCAATATCGGCACCTGCAGCCTGATACAACTCATCCGCATAATATGCCGCTTGACCTGCACCTGACTGTATGACGACTTCAAAGCCAAGCTTACGCAATTTTTTGACTGCGTCTGGGGTTATCGCTATACGGCTCTCGCTCGCGATATCTGCACTGATTACACTTCCGATTTTCATACCGTCTCCTTACTTACGTCTAATGACTATACTTACGTCTCACGACTACCTTTAACACCCTCAACGCACATTTAAAAAGCACAGGGGACGAAAAAACCTTTGGTCATGGTTGGTTAACACTTAAGACCAAAGACTATCAATTTAATAAATGATGACTACTTTGCCATCATGCCTTTTTATTATAGAGACATCATCTGCCAACTTTCATTGCCTAATGATGACCCACAAGTAAAAAAAAAGTTAGGCATTTACACCATCTGCATAACTTTTATTGTTATATTAAAAATTTTTCCTTTTCAATTAAACGCTAGACTTAACAAGCTATCGGCTTATATCACTCAAATATCTGTCCTTTTTAAGGGTAACGTTAAAAAACACGAAATAACGACGGGTAGGTCAAGATACAATACTGCATATCGTATAATAAGAAAACTTGATACATAAATAGAATACCCATTGACTCACTATAATAAGGAATGGATGTATTTTTTACTTTCCCCTGCCAAATCTTTAAATGAGAAAGATGCGGTGCCAGTGAACTTAGACAAATATTATAGTCAACCAGAGCTCATCGAACATGCGCAAGCATTGATGAAAAACTTAAAATCAAAAGAACCGATTGATTTACAAGAACTGATGGGCATCTCTGATGATTTGGCACAGCTCAATGCCAAGCGCAATCAAGAGTGGCGTTGGAGCAACGATAAGCCCTTTACTTTAGACAATGCCAAACCTGCAGGTTATTTATTCGATGGCGATGTTTATACGGGACTTGATATGTATCATATGGATAAAGACAGCGCCATTTACGTCAATAATCATCTGGGTATCTTGTCTGGATTATATGGCGTATTGAAACCGCTCGATTTAATTCAGCCATATCGTTTAGAGATGGGTACCAAACTGAAAAATGAACGTGGTGATAACCTTTATGAATTTTGGGGCGAGGAAGTAACTGCCATTATTAATGCACGTATGGCGGATAGTGATGATAAGATTTTGATTAATCTGGCGTCAAATGAATATTTCAAAGTGGTCAATAAGAAAGCGCTGAATGCGGAAGTTATCACACCACGATTTGAAGATGAAAAGAATGGTCAATACAAAGTCATTAGCTTTTATGCTAAAAAAGCACGTGGACTGATGGTGAAGTATGCTGCTGATAATAAGCTGACCAATACTGAGCAGCTAAAGCAGTTTGATTTGGCGGGATATTATTACTGTGAAGAGGCTTCTGATGATAAGACTTGGACTTTTCGTCGGGATGCAGCCAGTCAGTAATTTTAAAAAAAATCTAATTTGTATAAATAAACCCCGATAAGCTCAGCCTATCGGGGTTTTTCGACAGAATATTATCACCAATTGCCGTAAAGCCTCTCAATGATTATACGGTAAAACGCAATTTATCTCTTGAGACATCAAGTACGACAGTTTGATCATATACGTTATAGGTATGAAGACGATCGATCTCGTTTTCCCAATTGGGTTCGATATAACGCACAAAGGTTTCTTTGTAAGATGTCGGTGTCAACTCTTCTACCAGATACAAAGCCACTCTACGTCCATACCTAATAGTGCCATCTTGAGCCGTACGAAACAGCTGACCATTTTTTCGGAATAATGCACCTGCTAATCGTGATCCACGCACATCAATTTTTAAAGGCCGAGGGATGAATGCTCCAGTTATCTGACTCCAACTTATCAGACGTATAAATATGCAATTCTAAATCCATCGTAAGGACTGAAATTGAACCATGCGTGGTAAAAAGATACCATAAGCCATTGTGCTCAATAACGGCACTATCTGCTGCCTGAACCCCAGACACCAACTCATGAACTTTTTCCCACTTCTGCGGAAAATCCGTCGCTTTTAATAGGTTAATACAATTGGTCTTGGCGGCTTCTGGAATCATATATACAGCGTTTTCATGCTCGAATACATTAGGAAAGCTTAAATGAGAGCGAATACCTAAATCGACTGGTCCAGAATTGATAACTTGATGGTGCTCATCCAGTTCCACCCACTCTATACGGCCGATACCTTCTTTGTAATTTAAGCTCTCAAAAAATATATAACGCCTTGAATCTCGCTCAATATAAAAAGGGTCAGCCCAAAAACATCCTTTTTCAGGCAATAGCTCAGTGTATGTTTGCATCGACTGATCAATAGAACCAATCAAAATACTCCAGTTATTGTGATAAAGACTTTTATAGAAAGTCTTTATCGTATAGTTTTTAAAAAAACTCATCAAATGCCGTATGGCAGTCAGTTGCTGGGGTTCTTCATAAATTGCATCGTCAAGCATTGAATTCGTCGAATTTCTACTTTTGACGCCAATTTTATTTTTATGGAAATACCAATACAATATCGATGCTGTGACACCATTTAATTTATGCTCGGTTAAATTATAGTCCCAGTAAAATAAAGAACCATATCCTCTCCCAACGACTTTATCACCATTAAGACGCTCATTTAACAGATGTAGCGTGACTACGCTATTCTCCCATTGTTCGGCAAACTGCCAATACAATGCTGATCCGTGCCTTTGTTTGGTTTCATCGCCGTAACGAAATAACAGAATACCTTTTTTGAAACACTCAGAATTCTCCCTGCTAAGGTTCGAAAACAAATTTGACTAGATAATCTAGATTGGCGGCTTCAAGTTTCTCAATTACTGAATCCTCAATCTCATCATAAATCTTATCCTGATTTGCGACTGATATTACGATGGGCATCGTACCATTAGCCACCAAGTCATGAATAGAATAACGCTTGGTATTACTCTTATTTCGAGAAAGAAAAGAAAATAACTTTTGATTAATGGAAGGAATAACTTTGGATAGACGAGACATGTGAGACGCTTGTTTTTTATCTCGTTGGACAGCAATACAAACCTCAACCTTGCCTTCATCGACGAGAGATTTTAATGGTTTGAACTTATGCCATGGCAATGTTTCCTCTTCTACCAGAATTCCAAGCCTAATTTTTTTCATCATCATCACCTTGAATTGCACAAGAGTTTGTGGCTGGGCAGCCATAACACATGTTCAATTGTCCTTTGATAAAGTATCAGTCCATTGATTATTTATTAATTACATTTAAATAATAACATATATAAAAAAACTTTATATATTCAATACTTTTGATAATGTCAGATCGATTTTGTTGATCTAATTGGTATTTACTTGTTGAAGTTTTTAGAAATACATCAAAGATCATGAGTAAATAATAGATAGAGTGTCACCACTGAGTCTGGGAAATAGCAACGCTCTCACTATGTCTGTCAATTGGCAACCTTTCCAAGCATAAAACACTTATCCAGCACTATCGAATGAATGTATATAAAACCGTGAATACCTCATATACCAATGAGTAGCGCTATAAAAATTAGGCAAAAAAAGCCCTGCTATCTTCCGATAACAGAGCCTCTAATGATCAAATAAACTTTATGACAAAATCATACTTCTAGCGAAAAGCGCTTTATGGATTGACTAAAGCAGTACGACTAGGCGACCAAGTGAAGATTGTACTAATAGTACATCGAGCGAGGTTAACAACGTCGTACAAATTTAGTCGAGGCATAAATTACATCATGCCGCCCATTCCACCCATACCGCCCATTCCACCAGCACCGCCCATGCCAGCCATACCGTCATCACCTTGTGGCAAATCAGTAATCATGACTTCGGTCGTTAGCATTAGGCCTGCAACAGATGCTGCATTTTCTAGCGCTGAACGAGCTACTTTGGCTGGATCAAGAATACCCATCTCTAGCATATCGCCGTATTCGCTAGAAGCTGCGTTGTAACCATAGTACCGCTGCCACTCTTCACTTCGTTTCACTACTACTGATGCTTCTTCGCCAGCGTTGGTAACGATTTGACGTAATGGTGCTTCCATTGCGCGACGTAAGATATTGATACCCGCGTTTTGGTCATCGTTATCGCCACGTAGCTCAGACAATGCATTCATTGCACGAACTAAGGCAACACCGCCGCCAGGTACAACGCCTTCTTCAACCGCTGCACGAGTCGCATGTAGCGCATCATCAACACGGTCTTTCTTCTCTTTCATTTCAGTTTCAGTCGCCGCGCCAACTTTGATAACGGCAACGCCGCCAGCCAGTTTCGCCATACGCTCTTGAAGCTTTTCTTTATCGTAGTCAGACGTTGATTCTTCTACTTGACGTTTAATAGATTCAACGCGATTTTCGATGTCAGCAGAGTTACCAGCGCCATCAACGATAACGGTGTTTTCTTTACCAACAGTGACTTTTTTCGCCGTACCTAATTGCTCTAAAGTAGCAGTCTCTAGGCTTAGACCAATCTCTTCAGAGATAACCGTACCGCCAGTTAGCGTTGCGATATCTTCAAGCATGGCTTTACGACGATCGCCGAAACCTGGTGCTTTTACGGCACAAGTTTTCAAGCCGCCACGCATGTTGTTGACAACCAATGTCGCCAATGCTTCGTTTTCAACGTCTTCAGCAATGATTAGCAATGGCTTGCTCTGCTGCATCACTTGCTCAAGTAATGGCACTATTTCACGAATATTGCTGATTTTTTTATCAACCAACAAGATATATGGGTTTTCAAATTCAGCGGTTAGGCTGTCTTGCTTGTTCGCAAAGTACGGGCTGATATAACCACGGTCAAACTGCATACCTTCGACAACTTCTAAGGTATCTTCAAAGCTTGAACCTTCTTCAACGGTGATAACGCCTTGCTTACCGACTTTTTCCATCGCTTGAGCAATTAGCTCACCGATTTTGGTGTCTGAGTTGGCAGAGATAGAACCAACTTGGGCAATCGCTTTTGAATCGTCAGCTGGTGTAGCCAGCAAATGAATTTGCTCAACAGCAGCGCGAACCGCTTTATCGATACCGCGTTTTAGATCCATTGGGTTCATGCCAGCGGCAACTGATTTCATGCCTTCTTGCAAGATAGATTGCGCCAATACGGTCGCAGTAGTCGTGCCATCACCAGCAACATCATTTGTGCGGCTAGCCACTTCACGGACCAACTGTGCGCCCATGTTTTCGAATTTGTTTTCAAGCTCGATTTCTTTGGCAACCGAAACACCATCTTTAGTGATGGTAGGCGCGCCAAATGACTTATCGATAACCACGTTACGACCTTTAGGGCCTAGGGTTACGCGTACTGCATTTGCTAGGATGTTTACGCCATCCATCATTTGTTTACGGGCATCAATGCCGAATTTTACGTCTTTTGCCATGTTAAATTACTCCACTATTATAAGTATGAGAATGCAATTAAATGTTTCAATGATTTTTCAATAATGTTGTCAAAATGCGCTGAGTATAAAAATACTCAAAAAGGACTAGCCTTCTAACACACCCAATACATCAGATTCTTTCATAATCAATAGTTCTTCGCCGTCAACTTTCACGGTTTGACCAGCATATTGACCGAACAAGACTTTGTCGCCAGTTTTTACATCTAACGCGCGAGTTTCGCCGTTGTCACGAATCTGACCGTTACCAGTTGCTAGCACTTCACCTTGTGAAGGTTTTTCTTGAGCAGAACCAGGAAGCAAGATACCACCAGCCGTTTTTGTTTCTTCTTCTATGCGGCGGACAACGATGCGATCATGTAAAGGACGAATATTCATCAATATGTCTCCAATAATTTGGTTATTTGCAATAAGGGTTTATTTGAATTAATGGTCTCAATACCAATATCTATAGGCACTACTGCTTAAAACAGCATTCTAAAGATAAGCTTTGAGCTTGTATCAAAAAGTGGGGGCAAAGTGAGTTAGCTTCAAGTGTAAAGCCCAAAAATTTACAAGAATTTTGCATATCGTGGATTATTTAGTTGGTAATGACGTTTATGATTTAGTTGGTAATGACGTTTATGAACAGTCATTTGATTGGATTGCACCGTATTAAAGGCCTTAGCATGATTTTAAAAGCCGCCATATGAGTGCTAAATTTCAACACCGATAAGTTACAGCATATCATTTACAACTGACCGATTAACTTACTCCTGCTTACTCAAGTTACAGCAAGTGACGCCTGATGATATCGCGCTCGATGCCAGCAACCTTGGCTACAATAGCAACACCACAGGGACAGCTGGCACTCTTGAAAAGATAGCAGGACATGACCATTATAGTCCTTGAGAAAATAACAATAGTTATAAGCAATGCCATAAATAGCGATTAAGGAATGTCCATGAGTTTTTTATCAAACGATCAAAAGTCATTAACAACCGATACTAATAATACTAAACGTAGCAAGTCTAAGTTTTTAACCGCCCTAACCACTGGGGCCAGTATTGCTACGATTGGAGCGATAAGTATGACTGCACCAACCCTTGCCAGCGCAAAGAATATCGAACCTTCAAGCGCCAACTACAGCTTTACGGTTGAGGACAAATATAAAGGTACGGCTACTCGCACGCTTAACAAATCTGGCAATACTTGGAAATATAATGTCAATGCTCGGGTGGCAGGTGTCGCAAGCGCTTCGCAAAACAGTACTTTTACCATCAACGGTAATAATGTCATTCCGACTCAAGCCAGCACCACTTATAAGCTATTAGGCGTTGGTCGTACGCACAAATTAGACTTCAATCCAAGCAGTAAGAAGGTGGTGAGTAACTATAAAGGCAAATCGACGACCATGAACATGGCACAACAAGCTTTTGATGATTTAAGTTTGGAAGTACAAATTCGCCAAGATTTATTGAACGGTAAATTCTCTGGCAACTATTACATGGCGAAAAAAGACAAAATAGAGAAAACCCCTTTTAAAAAATCTGGTAACACCAAGATTACCGTTCCAGCTGGCACATTTGATACCGTACGTGTCGACCGTATCCACGATGACAATAGTCGTTCTACCAGTTTTTGGCTCGCACCAAGCTTAAATTACCTACCAGTAAAAGTTAGCCAAATTAATGATGGCAAAAAGATGGATTTAGAATTAACCAAAGTAAATTAAGCTTTTTAAATAAACAGAAATAGCATAAAAAAGCGGCGCTCTAAATAGAGCGCCGCTTTTTTTGTCTTACACTTCGCTAAATCAACTAACGCGGCTGCTTAACGACGTTGTTCATTGAAGGAAGACGCTTTAGTAGAATAAATAACCAAATATTGATTGCCAGTAATAAGACAAAATCAAGCAGATAAACCACTATCTCTGCCCAACTGCTGCCGTAAACGCGGGTAAACAGCACCACACCACTCGCCCCCAAATAAACCAAGGTAAGCATACTACCTATCAATAGCACATACGGCGAACGACCCCGTAGTATCGCGGGCGTCAAAATAAATGCTGGCACTAGCCATAATGCTTGCCAGGCGATACCGCCAATGACATCAGGACTACTGGGATTAAAAACATTGATAAAAATAGGTAGCCCAAGCAGTCTATAAACCAACCAAATCAGCCAAGTCACCATCAAGCGCTGACGAATGGGCGTAATTGGCTTTTTAAGTTTAGCAGCTTTGGCAGATTTTTTGGCTGGTGCGCTTATCTCACTATCGGAGCGGTTTGTAACCATTAGATATATTTACTTCCTAATTAATAGCGTTATATAAGACCTTGCATGCTAAAAATCCGCTTAGCGAGTCCAGTTAGCTTGCGCCAATGCAGTAGCACTAATAGCCAAGCGGCGACCTTGGGCGATAGCCAACTCGCGCTCATCAGCTGAGACGGGTTGATCATGTAACGCCCCACTCACGTGGCTGGCACCATAAGGCGAGCCACCATGATGAGTACGATTAAGCGCAGGCTCAGCATAAGGCACACCAACAAGAATCATGCCGTGATGCATCAACGGCAACATCATGGTCAGCAATGTCGTCTCTTGACCGCCGTGCATCGAGCCGGTCGCAGTAAATACAGCAGCAGGTTTGTTCTGTAAATTACCTGCCAGCCAAATAGTGACCGTATTGTCCCAAAAATATTTCATGGGAGCAGCCATATTACCGAAGTGCGTCGGGCTACCAAGCGCCAAACCCATACAGTCTTTTAGATCGTCCATAGTGCAATATAAGTCACCTTCATCAGGTATCGCAGGCTTGCTCGACGTGGTCTCTGGTGCAACCGTTGGTACAGTACGGATACGGGCTGTCATACCAGCATCCTCAATACCTTGAGCGATAGCATAAGCCAATGTCTTAGTCGTACCGTAATTTGAATAATAGAGCACCAAAACATAAGGGGCGGTCTGACTCATTAGCAATACTTCCTCATAAAACCATTAATGTTATTGTTGATTTTAATCACCTACAACAGCTTCTATGCAGTCTATTTCTCTAGCATAAAACCTTATTGATTATGTAGCTATAGTCGATTCAATTTAAAAATAGTACTAGTACAAGGCAACCGAGTGTAGATGTATATTTAATACTTCAAGCGAGGTTAACGCTGTAATAATTTTATAGTGGAATGACTATACATAATCTGTGACAGATACTGCAATATAGGCATATATTATGCCCCAGTCATTCACCGACATGCAAACAGCCTTGGTACACATTGTCGCTAATAACCTGCTAGAGGGGTTACTGCTGTGCATTTTGACACAATTAAACCGCAGATGATAACAGCATATCTTTGTTACACTACTGTCACTCAAACACCTGCTAAATGGTCGATATGGAAAATTTATCAAAAAAAATCCCGTTTTTACATCAACGCTGGTTTCAATTTTTACGATTCTTGACTCGGCACTTTTTTGAAGACAATTGCCAGCAAAAAGCGGCATCGCTGACCTACACGACTATGTTGTCAATTGTACCCGTCCTAACCGTCCTATTGATGATCCTATCTTCTGTACCCGCACTTGCGTCCGTTAGAGCACAGATATATGAAGTGATTTATAGTAACTTGCTACCACAATCAAGCATGCAGGTCAGTGAGTATATCAATAGCTTCGCTGAAAAATCCTCAAATCTAACCATCATTGGGGCAATGGTGTTATTTTTTACGACCATTATGACGTTAACAACCATCGAGCGCGCATTTAACCAAATCTGGCGGGTAGAAAATCGCTCTGGCGGTATGAAAAGTATGCTGCGCTATTGGACCATCGTCACTTTAGGACCGTTAGTACTTGGTACGGCATTTCTTGCTTCAAGCGCGGTACAAAGTCTGAGTTTTTTAAATCGACAAATCGCTGGTTATGGCATTGACTGGTCTTTTTGGGTACAAGCCGTATCCATTGGCATCACTGTCGCAGGCTTTATTGGTATGTACTGGTTTATCCCAAAAGCACGCGTACCCGCAAAAAATGCAGCCATTGCTGGTCTCTTCGTCGCTATCGTATTCGAGCTGATGAAGCACCTGTTTGGTACAGTAATGGCAAATTTCACCAGTTATGAAGCGATTTACGGGGCTTTTGCGGCACTGCCCATCTTCTTATTATGGATATATTTGTCTTGGAACTTAATTCTATTAGGTGTTGAGATTAGCTATACCTTGACGATTTTTGAGACTGAAGAGGTCTATCCACGCCACCCACTCCTAAGTTTGCTCGATATGCTAAACCTCGTTTATACCCATCATTTAAAAGGGGAAGCGGTAAGCGAACAAGCGCTACGTAACGTGCTAGGACGCAAAGAGCTACCAAAATGGTATACCTATATTAATTATCTGCAAGACAGCAATTTAATCACCATGACTGAAGATAATGATTATGTGCTCAAGAGAGATTTGAGCAAAATGACATTATGGGATTTTTATCGCACGCTACCTTACCCCTTGCCTATCAAAGATGAGCTGGATGAGATGGGGCCAGAGGATCAAAAACCTTGGCTTAGCTTGCTAGTCAACCGTTTTGAAAATACGGAAGCTTATGCCAAGCAACAGTTAGATCTACCGTTAAATGCTATTTTTGCCAATAGTGAGCCACGTAAGAAAGCTGATTCTAATGGGAAAGGCATCAAAGGCGGTCAATCAAATTTATTTAGAAAAACCTCGGCAACCACTGCAGCATTAGACAAGAATGAGCCGATCAAAGACACCCCACACTTTGACCCAATAGCTTATGATAAAGACAGTGATATTGAATGCGATGAGCGGGACAATGAGATTCTTATTCCTAAAGATTTGAATGACTCTCAAATTAAAACCAATGGTAATCTCTTTAATTATAAAGACGAAATCATTACTGAATCAGATAACCCAAAGACGAATTAAGAAAAGCGTTAGTAATGAATGAGGTATATTGAATAATAAAAATTAATTTTCACTAGAGTTTGTAATAGAACTTATTATTATCTATAGAACAAAAGTCGTACGAGATACTAACACAGCTGTTATATTGCCTTAAACTTTATTAGGGCAATAAATTGAAAAACACAATAGCATTCCCAGTAAAAGCGCTAAGCATTTGTGTCGTATCCATTATGCTTTCTGCTTGTGGTGAAGGTGATGGCAGCACATCATCACCTGCACCAACAGTTAATCTACCAGTAGAAACGCCGCCTGTTAAACCACCAGTAACGAGTATTCCTGCTACGCCACTTGAACCAAGTACACCTATTAAGCCACCAATAACGAGTATTCCTGCTACGCCACTTGAACCAAGTACACCTATTAAGCCACCAATAACGAGCATTCCTGCTACGCCACTTGGGCCAAGTACGCCTATTAAGCCACCAGTAACGAGTATTCCTGCTACGCCAATTGAACCAAGTACGCCTATTAAATATCCAGAACCAAAAAAGGATATTGCTGATTTTTATTTATTAGGGTTTTTTGACCACGATGGTAGAGCGGGAGAAATTCGTGCTATTCGTCCAGACTTGGTTGGCGACTTTCAAGCGATGATACAGTTTGGGCAGAATCATACCGTTGATCCACAGGGTAACGAAGCAAAAAACATGCCGCGCCTGACGGCAGAAAAAGAGGCGCTGTTATTAGTGACACCTACGCTTGAAATGGGTGACATTGATGAGCTAGTTGTAGAGATTTATCAAGATGGGGTTTTATTACGAACTGTCAATTTAGCCGATCCGACTCAAATCCCAGACACGGATCAGACTAACACTGACCAACGTCCTCGCGTTGCTTACAGTAAGCGCGCATGGTCAACCAAACTCAACTGGGATGAGGTACAAGGTGGTCTCAAAATTCGCATTGTGGATGACCAAAATCGTAGCGGTGAATTGTCAGAAGATAACATAGATTTTGCCGCCCCTGGTGAGTTGGTATTGACCAATATCCGTCTGGGCATGTTAACGGATGCACCTCAATCTTGGGGTCATTATATGCTACGCGATCCAGAAAGAGCAGGTTCAGACTACTTCCAGACCATTCCAGCAGCACAAATGACCGTTGCTAGCTATGATGACATGAAGCTCGAACGAGTAATAGTCGCCAATGGCACTATTTATGACTCAGTCAGTGACTCAAATGATGCTGGCGTTTATGCTGGTGATATGCGCGAAAACACCGCGAAATCAACCTTTGGTGTTGGCATTAATTTAGCCAATTGGGGCGTCACCAGTGCGTCAATGCAAAGTCAAGAGCAACCGCAATTGACCCAGAACGTCAATGCGCATCACGCTCGCGGTAAATATAAGAATGGTGAATATAACCACGGCTTAAGCGGCGGTAATGGTATGTTGACCCTAATCGACTCTCAAGGTAATGAGTTCAGCCATGAAATCGGTCATCATTATGGCTTGGGTCATTATCCTGGTGAACAGAACGGCGATTTCTTTTGGGCCGAGCATCATGCCAATAGTGGCTGGGGCTATAATGGCGTCAGAAACAAAATGCGCAGCAACTTAGACTGGCCACGACAGGTCGAGGGTGATGGTCTCACTGGTAAACCTCTTTTCTTAGCCACCTATGGCTATGGTCGCGATGCGATGTCTGGTGGATCACAGAGTGGCGCTTATTCAAGTTACACTCATTATACAGGTTATAGTACAAAAATTAAGATACAGCCAGCGTTTGATCGGGCTGTATTTGACACTGATTCACCAACTGGCTATAAGAAGTGGAATGCTAAGCTCAGAAAGATGGAAGTCATCCAGCCTAAAGTGTGGAAAGAATCCAAAAACGTTTGGTATAACAGTGCCGACGGTAATTACTTAAAACCACGCTTACAAGGCGTGCCAGTCTTTACCATTTTAGGCGGTTATGACCCTGTCACGCAAAAAGGCATCATTTATCCAGAAGCACGTGGTAACTGGGGCAACGTTTTTGAGCTACCGACACCCCATAACTCGCTTGAATCAGCAAGCTGCTGGTTAAGCGTTACTTATAGTAATAACACGATTAATGATATTGCGTTGGCTCCTAATCGGATGACCAGTAACGCCAATAAGTTCCATGTTAATTTAGCGATTGCAGACAACCCGAAAAAAGTAGATTTGTACTGTAAAAAAGCCAATGAAGCACAAGTACAGCTCTCAACCATTGATATTCGTCAATATAGTGATGCGATTAAACCCGCGGTTACCTTTGGTAAAGAACAGGGCTATACGGCACTAAGAAAGATAGAATTGCCAATCTTAGAGCAGAAACTTCTTGCTCAAGCAGAACATTCGACTATTAGTTTAGACGCCAACGGTCAGTTATTATATGATTCTTATAAAGAGTATCGTGATGAGCTTAGCCCTTTAGCACTCCAAACATTAGAGCGTTATGAGAAGCAGCAAGAAACTCTAAATCGTCTAAACCGCTGGGTCAATGTCTATCGTACGGATTTAATCAAAAAAGAGCCTAAAGCACTCACTGCATTTCAGGGATTTGTCGAATTGTTAGATTTACAAGATGACAAAACTTTAGATAATGTGACTACTATCCGTAATGGCAACAACTGCCTTAAAGTTGAAACCTTAGAAGATGGTAAGTTAAATAGCTTTATTAGCGGCCCAAGTGGCTGTGCTGGTGATGACTCTGAACAGTGGATTTACGATCTCAAAGGCAAAATTCACAGCAAAATGGCATTAGATCAGTGCTTAACGGAACAAGGTTCTTGGGTCGTTTTAGGCGCTTGTAGTTTGGACTCGCCAGCGCAAGTTTGGGAGATGAACGGTGCCGACCAAATCAAACAAGGTGGCAAATGCTTTGATTTGCGTACTGGTAACTTAGTAGATAATCGCGGAAGCTTAATTACTTACAATTGTAGTGGTGGCTGGAATCAGAAATGGACGACGCTGACTAAAAACCCAAGCTTTATCTTAGCAACCGCTGGTAACAACCTACCATTAATTGTGGATAGTATGCAAAAACAAGCAGTGACGATGGATAATATGCAAACGATGGATAATATGCAAACAAGGTCATTGAATACAGATAATACAGAAGAGCCTTCAGTATTAGCAAAAGTAAGCACTGCGATAAGCAATTGGATTGACAATCTAGTCAATTAACAGAACAATCCATCATGCTAAAAATAAGCTCCTATGATAGGGGCTTATTTTTTTACTAAATTTTTAATCTTTGTGGCTTATATGGTAAGGTAATTTACTTTTAAGAGTTTTTATTAGCCAAACAAAATCGTAGCTTAGTAATAAAAAATGGGTCGCTTTTTAGGTCACTTGTGGAGCATATAATATTGAATAAACACCCTGAAAGTGGCTGGTTTAACCCTGCATTGCTGACAATAACGCACAGACTAAAGCAGTTCGCCCAGTTATGGTCGCTACAGACACTGACCGATATGCCTGATCGACTAAGAAACCTATGGCAGCAGCTTATCGGCTCTTATTGGTTTATCCCAACGGCATGCGTCATCGTTGGAATATTGCTTGCGCCTTTATTGGTCACTATCGATCAACACTTTGACCGCGAAACCGTCAGAGAGATTACCTTTGCTTTTACCGGTGACGACGATGCGGCGCGCGCTATCATGACTGCCATCGCAGGCGCAGTATTAGGCGTAGCAGGCACGACCTTTTCCATTACAATCGCCGTGCTGTCGATGGCCTCTTCGCAATTTGGCCCACGGCTATTGCGCAATTTTTTGACCGATACGCCTAACCAGTTTGTATTGGGGGCGTTCATTGGCACCTTTAGTTATAGTTTATTGGTGTTAAAATCTATCCATAAATATGACGTGGCTTTTGGTGTGCCACAGCTCGCAGTGACTTTTGCGATTATCATGGCAATTATATGTGCGCTGTTGCTGGTGTACTTTGTACAGCATATGGTACATGCCATTCAAGCCTCACATGTGATTCAAAACGCCAGCAATGATGCGATTAATAATATTCACTATTGGTATCGTGATCATTGCGATATCCAGCATCAACGCGATATAGAACATCATGACATTGAACAGTTTCATCATTGGTCAGCGATGCCCATTTATCCACCAAGCTCAGGTTATGTCCAACAATTTTACCTTGAGTCGCTGATTACACTGACACAAGACTATGGCGGCGTGGTGCAAATGCGTATTAATCTTGGCGATTATGTCACTGACAAAAACGTCATCGGCTACTTTTACCAGCGTCCAGCAGGTCATCCAAATAATCGACAAAAAACAGCGACGCCATCTTTAGCTGTTGTGCCGCGCGCGCCTGACGGAATTTTTTGGCAACGTTTTGCCGGCTGTATACGTATCGAACAACGATTGACTCATTCTAACGATATTGCTTATAGCTTGGGACAAATGACTGAAATCGCCGTACGAGCATTGTCTCCAGGTATCAATGATCCAAAAACAGCGGTCAACTGCGTACAATCACTGACCAGTTGCTTAAGTATTATGATGCGTCGTCAGCCGCCCAGTCCCTATCATTTTTATACACCGGCACAAAACGATGATTCATCGAAAGCCGAAGTTAAACAGCGACGCTTGGCTATATTAGCCATAGTTACTCATACTCCCAAAATATCTGATTTTATCAATACATCACTAGGCGAGATACGTCGGTATGCAGCAGCAGATTTGATGGTCTTAAAAGCGCTGTGTCAGGCGATGGTCAATCTAAGTTATGCTCGCGTAAATAACGCACAGCAGCAAACCCTATTGCATGAGATAAAACTGATTGAGAGCGCGAGGAGACAGCCTACTACAAGAAGATACCGCGAAGCCACAAGCCCACAATTTATACTTAGTAACGATGCTCATCATCAGTATTTTAACTATGTTAGCGCGTTTGACACCCATATCCATCAGCATTAAAAACGCAATCAAAATAAAAAGACAAACGATAACTAAATCAAAACCTATTTAGTGTTTGTAAGCGCTAAGCTTATGACAATTTTAAACTCACTTGAGAATTTTTTCATGGCCCCTACCAGTAGCCTAACCATACTTGAAATCAGCGCCATATTTTTATCCATCACCCCTATTAACTTATGTTAACCATCGTTTTATTGGTCTACCGACCACGATTGGCGTGATGGTTATCTCCATTTTATTATCTATTGGCGCCATATTTTTGGGATTTTTGGGATTTGATCAGCTGATTGATTATGAAGTAAGCTTATTAGAGCAGCTTGATTTTACCGAAGTTTTATTAGACGGCATGCTCTCTATGCTACTGTTCGCAGGAGCGCTGCACGTCAATATCAGCGATTTAAAACGTTATAAGCTGCCTATTGGCATCCTTGCTTGCGTCGGTACCATTGTCTCTGCGATGCTTATCGCCACGGCGCTTTATTTTATGCTGCCGCTGCTTGGTTTCGGTTTGCCGTTTCTTTGGTGTTTGCTATTCGGTGCTCTAATATCACCGACCGACCCCATTGCCGTGATGGGCATCCTTTCATCGGCTGGCGCGCCAAAAAGTATAGAGACGGTCATCGCGGGTGAGTCTTTATTTAACGATGGTATCGGCGTCGTCATCTTTGTATTGCTGCTAGGTATTTTATCCAGTGGTGATATCCCAACCGCCAATTATGTGGCGCATACCTTAGCGGTTGAAGCCGGTGGCGGCATTATTTTTGGCTTAGTACTTGGGGCGATTTTGTATTACATGCTGAAAAGTATCGATAGCTATCAAGAAGAAGTGTTATTAACGCTTGCTGGTGTGATAGGTGGTTATGCACTCGCCAGCCATTGGCATTTATCAGGACCACTCGCCATGGTGATGATGGGGTTGATGGTTGGTAATCGCGGACGAGCATTGGCGATGAGCGATAAAACGCGGCATTATATTGATCTATTTTGGGAATTAATCGATGAAATTCTCAACGCTATTTTATTCGTACTCATCGGTTTAGAAGTAGTGATGATTGCTTATTCGGGTAATTTATTTATCGCCGCTGGCCTGACGATTGTCATTGCCCTAGTTGCACGTTTTATCGTTGTAGGTATGACGACCAAAACCTTTCATCGTCAGCTCGATTTACCGACTGGTGCATGGAAAGTGCTGACATGGGGCGGATTACGTGGGGGTATTTCGGTTGCTTTAGTGTTGCAGCTACCGCTGGGAACCGAACGCGATATCTTGTTGGCGCTCACTTATGCAGTGGTGATATTCTCTATCTTGGTGCAAGGTTTGAGTATTGGCAAAGTCGCCAAAAGCATTCGTACTGATAAAAGTACAGCAAAGCCATAATTTATAACCAGTTTTAAGCCCATCGTTTTAGCAACAGAAAAGCCAGCATAAGACAGTATCTTGTGCTGGCTTTTTCATACACATTCAGTTTTTTGGATCGCCGCTATATAAGCCCTTTTTATATCAAGCCTTTACGCTTCATATTACGATAGACCACGACCACAATAAGAAGATTCGAGACTAATATCCCAAGCTTAAACCAATCAAATGGGCTAACGATTAGATAGTAAAGCTCAATAGGAATAAACACCCCATAACCCAGCACACCAACCAAACCAATACGCCCATGTTTTATCTTGCCATAAGCCATAAGCCTCAAGGAAACGCAAACTGGCGTAAGCAAAGATTAATAACAAGAATAATGGCCAGTTTTTACTTGCCTGCTGGGCAATCCGTACTGCACTGTCAACTTGCGGTGCCAGTAGCTGTCCAAAAGTCTGTTGCCAAGAAGCAGTCGCTGTCGTCAGCCAATGCTCAAGGTCAGTATGCCATGACCATAAAGCCGCCCCTAATAGTGCACCGATCCCTTTAACCACCTCATAGATTGCCACCGCTTTGATAGACTCACTGGCAGTACTGTGCGACTTGATGGTTTGGTTGTGCAAGTGATGATCGTTATCCTTCGAGGATGGTTGCAGACTATCATCCTGCCTAGGCAAATTAGCCAAAGAAAGTCTCCACAACGCGGCCTTGCAACTGCTGATTAAAGAATGGCGTGTTTTTACCATTGGACAGCATGGATTGGGCGGTCACTTGCCACTCCAAATTAGGATCCACCAGTACTGCGCCGCCGATTTTTTCATATTGCTCACTAATACCAGCGATTTTCGCCGGATTGAGACAGATTTTATCGACAAGTTGCTCTAAGGTTAACACCTCATCATTGACTAGCTGACAAGCCAGCGCCATAAAGGTATCAAAATTTGAGATGCCTGGTGTGCTCTCAGCAAATGGGGCTTTTTTAGCGGTACTGTTCAAGGGTTCATGATGGCTACATATCGCATCAATGGTGCCATCTTTTAGACCACGGCGGATGGCTTGCTGATCGGTATTACTACGCAGGGGTGGTAATACATAGGCTTGGGCGTTAAAACCCTCTAAATTATCATCGGTCAAATACAACTGATGCATCGCCACATCACAAGTCACGGGCAAGCCTTTATCTTTTGCCCAGCGCATCAATTCGATTGAAGATTTACAGGATAATTGACTAAAGTGAGCAGCGATGCCCGTTTCTTCCAACCATTAGCAACTGCGTTGACAAGGCAACCGTTTCAGCGATCCAAGGAATCCCTTGCAAGCCGTGATATGACGCGATATAACCTTCATGCGCCACGCCATCACCAGATAGACTTGGTTCATCAGGATAAAAGAATACTTTCATATTAAAAGTCGCGGCGTATTCCAGTGTACGCAGTAATACTAAATCATTGCGAAAAGGGCGGCGCGCATTAGAAACGGCTATGCAACCGCCTTTTTTAAGCCCAGCGATATTTGATGGACGCTCGCCTTCTAAACCAGCAGTCAATGCACCCAAAATATGCAAATATATGCCGCCATCACCAAGCGCGCGCTCACGTAAGCCTTTTAATAATGAACCGTTCTCTAAGATAGGATTGGTATCAGGAGGAATGACCACATGCAAAAAACCATTAGCGCGAGCAGCGCGCCCTTCTGACTCCAAAGTGCCATGTTGTTGTTGACCTGGTTCACGTAGGCGGGCGCACAGATCCACCAAAGGCGGCAGTAGCCACATTTCACGCCCAGCTTCGAGTGACGCCAACTTATCTGTCGCAGCACTTGATAGTGAGTCTTTAAATGATTGAGGAAGATGGTTAAGTATCGGTGCATCCGTATTTAACATAGTTGTCATGAGCGTTATTACCGTATCAATAAAATGGGATAAATAAATATAAAACAGCGAGGCAAAGAATTATTTGCTCGCAGCTTGGTGAGCGCGCTGACCTTCCATAGCTAATGACAGTACTGCCATACGAATAGCGATGCCGTTATTCACCTGTTTTAAAATCACTGACTGGTCGCCATCGGCAACGCTTGATGCAATCTCAACACCGCGGTTCATCGGCCCTGGATGCATGACCAACGCATCGGGCTTGGCCAATGCCATGCGCTCTGGTGTAATACCGTAGTGTTTATAATATTCACTCGATGATGCCAATAGTGGCGAGCCGATACGTTCGTTTTGTATTCTTAATCCCATAATGACATCACAGTCCGTGACACAGTCATTCATATCTTCATAGACTTGTACCCCAAAACGTTCAATGCCTTTCGGTAATAAGGTACGCGGCGCACAGACACGGATGTCTTTGACGCCTAAAGTTTGCAGAGCACTAATGTCTGAGCGCGCCACTCGCGAATGCTTGATATCGCCAACGATAGCCACTGACAATTCCTCAAATGGGCGCGGCGCTTCACGATGAATAGTGAGCATATCAAGCATCCCTTGCGTTGGATGCGCATGCCAGCCATCACCGCCATTAATAATAGCAATATCGGGTGTCACCTCTGTTGCCATAAAATGGGCAGCACCTGATGCTGAATGCCGTATCACAAAGATATCTGCCGTCATGGCTTGTAGATTCCACAGCGTATCGCGCAAGCTTTCACCTTTTTTGGTACTAGAGCGCTCGATATCGATATTGAGCACATTGGCACCGAGACGCTTTTCGGCTACTTCAAAGGTCGTACGGGTACGCGTTGACGGTTCAAAAAACAAATTCATCACCGTATAGCCTTCGAGCTCAGGACGGTTAATGAGCTGTCCATTATCATCAAAAAACGTCTCTGCTTTGGCAATAATCGCTTGCAGCTGCGCTTTATTAAGACCTTCTACCCCCAAAAAATGGCGAATACTGCCATCGCTATTAAGCTGCGGACGACTTAACGACGCATCAAGTTTCTCATGAATGGTATCAGGGTCGAATTTGGCATAATCCGTTGGCGAGACTGTCTGAGTTGAGCGGCTATCGATAGAATTTGGCATAATGGCAGGTCTTTATTGTTGGTTTATATGATTTAATAATCATTATTTATGCGTTTTTTGGCGATTTATAGTCGACGATAAGCACAGAGACAAGGACATTTTGGCACTTATTTGCTACAATTTACCCCAGTGGCAGTGAGAGACATAGCGCCGTAAAAAACAGCCATTGTCATCCTCTTGGGCAGTAGCCATAGACCTGTCAAAACCATCATCAAAAATCCGCTTAGCCAAACGATAAATAAATATAATGATAGTGTAGCTGATTTTGTGGTCAGGACAAAGATGCCGTGCGAGGTATTTAAAAATTTGCCAGATTTAGGTCTGTAACGTGCGACCCAACCGATTTTTCAACCCCTTATTTAATCCTTAGTTTCAGTAGCCTTTATTTTAACAGCATTTATTAGGAAGCCTTATGACAACCCTTACAGACTATCTCAATGATTATTCACCCAATCCTGCACTGAGTGACGTTATTACGACTGTCACCGACGTGGGTAAAACCATCTCACAATTATTGAGAAAAGGGGCACTAGCAGACATTCTAGGCGAAGCTGGCAACCAAAACGTCCAAGGTGAAGATCAAAAGAAACTGGACGTACTGGCCAATGACTTATTGTTAGATGCTTTGGCGAAAAATACCCATTGTGCAGGCGTGGCCTCAGAAGAGCTTGACGATGCTACCCCTGCCAATGCAGATGGCAGTTTGTTGGTATTGTTCGACCCGCTTGATGGTTCATCAAACATCGATATTAATATGGCCGTTGGCACTATCTTTTCCGTTTTACCGTACCAGCGCCAAGGTCAAATCAGTGAGAATGCTGATTTTTTACAAGCAGGCAATCAACAGTTAGCCGCCGGTTATTTGCTTTATGGCACCTCTACCGTACTAGCGCTAACTATCGCCGATCATGTCGTGATGTTTAGCCTAGATCCTGACACTAACGATTATGTATTAATACAAGAAAACGTGCAAATCGATATCAATACCAGCGAATATGCCATCAATGCTTCAAACTACCGCTACTGGCGCGCACCCATGCAGCAGTATATCGATGAGTTAATTGCTGGCGAAACGGGTGTCCGTGGTCGCGATTTCAATACACGCTGGGTGGCGGCCATGGTCGGTGATGTGCATCGTATTTTATGTCGTGGTGGTCTCTTCACTTATCCGTTCGATACCAAATATGCCAATAAAGCGGGCAAATTACGCTTGATGTATGAAGCCAATCCAATGAGCTTATTGATTGAGCGTGCGGGTGGCGCTGCTACTGATGCAGTCAATCGCATTTTAGACATAGAGCCAACCGATATTCACCAACGCGTTCCCGTGGTACTAGGCAGTAAAAATGAAGTCGATTATGTTAAAAATCTGCATGTAACTTACGCTGATAAATAAGCACTTTAACGTTACTTTGATAATAATCAGTATAAAGCCAGAGCATTTGTAATACTTTATACTGATTGTTTAATTTTTCTATATTTTTTTCTAAGCGATCTACTATGGTAGCAAATCCCACCGAGCTTATTACCTCAGATAAAAACACGACCGTTAAACTTGTCAAATCCTTGTTAACGCAAGCGCGGCAGCGGAAGAAGCAAGGTCAAACGTTGATTGAGGGCGTGCATCTCATCGATGCGGCGCTGCGTAGCGACTACCCGTTTGTCCAAATCCTACTCGCAGAGTCTGCGCACAACCATCCTGAGGTTCAGCAAATTTTGACGCGCTTGCCTACTTATACGCCTACTTTAACCTTATCAAATTCGCTGTATGAGAGCATTCGTAGCTTAGGTACTGGTATCGATATCATGGCAATCATTAAGGTACCAACGCCTAGTTTATCGATGATTAATGATGACTGCTTGATTTTAAATGATGTGCAAGACAGCGGCAATGTGGGCACGCTATTACGCACCGCAGCAGCGGTTGGCATCAAAAATATACTCTGTACCAGTGCGACAGCACAAGTGTGGTCTCCTAAGACATTACGAGCAGGCATGGGCGCTCAGTTTGCTCTGACTATTTATGAAGGTCTAAATGTGCAAGATATTTTGGAGCATGTGCAAACACCGCTATTTGCTACCAGCTCCCATACTGATACAGTCATTTATCAACATGACTTAAAAAAACCTATCGCTTGGATTATGGGGCATGAGGGACAAGGTGTTTGTGATGAGCTGATGCAGTGCGCCACCCCTATCGCTCTACCACAGCCTAATGGTCAAGAAAGTTTGAATGTCGCCATTGCAGGCTCATTGTGCTTATATGAGACGCTGCGTCAAAGAAACTATAACTAATGTTGTTTGACTGAATCAAAAAAATACCTCTCAAATACGAAAAACCCGCTATAAATAATAGCGGGTTTTCTACTTAACTAATCACTAAATAACGATTAAATCTTGCTAGTAAGCTCAGGTAATGCTGTAAATAAATCCGCTTCTAAGAAGTAATCAGCAATGCTAGCGATAGGTGCTTCTGGGTCATTGTTGATAGCAACAATAACTTTAGAATCTTTCATACCCGCTAAATGCTGATCGCACCTGAATGCCCGCTGCGATATATAAGTCTGGTGCAACGATTTTACCCGTTTGACCGACCTGCATATCGTTTGGCACATACCCTGCGTCAACAGCGGCACGTGATGCGCCAACAGCAGCGCCAAGTTTATCAGCCAATGGTTCGATATATTTGGTGAAGTTTTCACCATTTGCCAATGCACGACCACCAGAAACCACAATGCCTGCTGAAGTCAATTCAGGACGGTCAGATTTCGCCATCTCTTCATTAACGAAGCTTGCTTTGCCAGTTTCTTGCACGTTGTCGATTGTCTCAACAGTAGCTGAACCACCTTCGCTTGCTACTGGGTCAAAAGCCGTGGTACGTACTGTCATGACGACTTTATCTTCTGTGGTCTTAACAGTTGCTGTTGCGTTACCAGCATAGATAGGACGCTCAAACGTTTGCGCATCTACGACGGCTGAGATTTCTGATAGCATGCTTACGTCAAGTAAAGCGGCAACGCGTGGCATAAAGTTTTTACCAGTGGTGGTAGCAGGTGCAAGGATATGGCTGTAATCACCAGCGATATCAGCAACCAATAGCGCGACGTTACCCGCTAATTGATGCTCATAGGCAGCGTTATCCGCTAATAATACTTTAGTCACGCCTTCTGCTTTAGCTGCTTGGTCAGCGACAGCTTGAGCACCACTACCTGCAACCAACACATGGATATCATCACCCATTTGCTTAGCAGCAGCGATGGTATTCAAAGTTGCCTTTTTTAGACTGGCATTGTCATGTTCTGCATATACCAAAATTGCCATGATTTTAATCCTTTGTTGTCGATCAATCGCATCTATTCATGCGGTTGTTGTGTACAAAGCTGTTTGAACAACTATTATTTTATATAAAATAAATCAGTTAAATCTATAGCCTTGTACAGGATATGCCGTAGCGAAGTATCCAATCATTGAAACATTAAATGATTTTTGCTTCGTTTCTTAGCTTATCGACCAACTCATCCACTGAACCCACTTTGATGCCAGCTTTACGTTCAGCAGGTGGCACAACTTTAATGATCTCTTGCTTAGAGGCCATATCAACACCAAAATCAGCCGGCGTTTTTTCGTCAAGTGGCTTTTTCTTCGCTTTCATGATGTTAGGCAATTTAGCATAACGAGGCTCATTCAAACGTAAATCAGTGGTATAACCGCTGGTAGCTCAAGTGCTAGCGTCTGTAAACCACCGTCGATTTCACGAGTCACGTTTACTTTATCGCCTTCAACTTTTACTTCTGATGCAAACGTACCCTGACCAATACCCATCAATGCCGCTAGCATCTGACCAGTCTGATTGTTATCATCATCAATGGCTTGCTTACCCAATAAGATAATATCAGTGCCTTCACTCTCGGCGATATTTTTGAGGATCTTAGCAATTTGTAATGGATACGGCTTGTCATCAGTCAACACTAAAACACCACGATCAGCGCCCAATGCTAACGCTGCACGAATTTGCTCTTGTGATTCTTTTGGACCGATTGAAGCAACAATGATTTCATCAATCACACCCGCTTCTTTTAGACGAACCGCTTCTTCTACTGCAATCTCATCAAAAGGGTTGATTGACATCTTAGTGTTTGATAAATCAACGCCAGAGTTGTCAGCTTTTACACGAACTTTTACGTTGTAATCAATGACACGCTTGACCGCTACTAATGCTTTCATACGTTCCTCGTTTATTAATGTTATGAATTAAAAATTGTCAGTTAAGAACCAAAGGTTCATTTTTTAAACTGTCGTTCAAAATACTACTTAGGATTGTTACTGCGTCAACAGATAGTAGTTAATTAAGCAAGAAGAAACAATACCGAAAATGGTATTAGTATCACACTACTCATTGATAAAATCTGCTAAAGCTAAGCCAACCGTTAATCAGACCCCTGTATCTTGCGTGACCACAGGCATAAGGTCAAGACAACGCCGTGAATAATGCGTCATAAATTTGTCACCATTCTATAATAAATAGTTTATAAGTGCACAATTTTACAGCCTTCTTTAACCTACATTCTCAATATTTCACCTGTTTTTAGCACTGTCAACACGATAGTTACTTAATGGATTGTTGTGATCTATCTCGTTGGCATCAATCGAGAACAACAATCAAAAACTCAAAATCTACGATTTGCTGTTTTACTGGAACCAATCAGCAACTCACTGTCGCGTATATCATCGAATAATGACCAGTCAGGCGTAACCGCATTATTTTTGATGACACTCATATCCCCTGTAGTTTCCATAATGACAGCAAATACTTCCGTTTTAGACTTGATCCCATTCTTGCGTAAAACCTGTTGAACATCACTGGTACTAAGATTGGCCTCTTTTAAATTTCCACTAAAATACTCGCCATGGGCCATATAATGGCTCGATTGTCTATCAGAGATTTTAAAGGTTTGAATTTACGCCTGATAAATGAGATAACCCCTTGAATCACAAATAATACCGCGACAGCAAACAGCCCTTGCATTAATGACGGTGTGTCTGATAGCACCGTTGAAGCGAGTATACTGCCAATACCGACAGTCATCGCAAAATCATGGCTTGAGAGCTTGGAGAAACTTCGCAACCCCATCAATCTTGTAAATAACATTAATCCTAAATAAAAACCAATTGCAGATAGAGAAATACCCAAAACTTGCTGCCAATCGATTGAAAACCATGCCTCCCACTTCATAAAACAACCTTATTTTGTTAGATCTTTTTTGAGTCAGTGCTGATGACTGACAGCTAATATCAGTATGCTTTTGATGATTTTACGCTTATAGCGAGAAAAATGGCATAAAAAAAGCAACCTGATAAGAGGTTGCTTTTTTTTAGAGTTGAAACAGTATTTTTATTGTTTTAACAAACAAAGGCATCAATGCATATTGATAATCTTACTGTCATCAAGCTTACTGACTAATCAGCTTACCAGATGTCAAATGAGATTAGATAGCTTCGATTTGCTCGGCTTGTGGGCCTTTTTTGCCATCACCTAAGATGAAAGACACTTTTTGGCCTTCGGCTAGAGTTTTGAAACCACCACCTTGGATAGCGCTGTAGTGAGCGAATACGTCTTGTCCGCCATTGTCTTGAGCGATAAAACCAAAACCTTTAGCTTCATTAAACCACTTTACAGTGCCTTCAACTTTATCTGACATAAATTTTCCTAACTCTTTAACTGTTGGCGAGACGTGTGTCATCACCGATTAATTGATATATACCCAAACTATTTTCTGCTAAATGCAACAGTCAATACGATCAAAATATCGTTAGATAGCTTGAAATTACGACCTAAAATCTTTTGAGTACAGGCTGATTATAGCAGCTTTTTATAATCGCAACAGGTTAAATTGATGATTTTTGTAAATAACGATAATCCGTTTTGAAAAGTCACAACAGCCAATAAATACTATCTAATACATTGATAAGAAAGATGTTTTATATTATTTACTATCTATCATTCTAACGTAAAGGTGTCATTTAAGTTGGTGACAGCATTATCTCAAATAATAAATAGGTGATAAGTCAGCATATGCTTCATTGAGATATCGGTAACCACGGTGAACTTAATACTAACAAACAAAGCGCAAAAAATATCAGCGAAAATGACTGACTATAGGCGATATATTTAGCAGGTATCACCAAGTCTTTAGGAGAATCAGGAATACCTTTACGTTTTAGTAAACGCGTCCCGTATATCCATCCAAAGTAGTAGTATAGATGCCATAAGCAGCAGGTACCGTAATGGCTAGTGGCGTCAAGTCAATCACATATAATATGACAACGGAAATAAAGAACCACAAAGTATCTAAAAGTGAGCTGATTTGAAAAAACTTAGACTTAGGCAATTTGCCATCGGTTTTTTTGAGCATCTCCCCTTCTATCCATATTAAAACAGCTACCACAGCGCTAAGAGTAATATATACGAATTGCGGCGTTAGCCAGTCTGGATAAGATATTTGCACAACACACAACCTATAATTTATAAAAAATGAGAACGCGCAACTCAATCGTCTTGATAACCAGCAATTGGTTGCACTAAGAATATTCAAAAAAATCAATGAAGGCTAGATATATGAGGCATCGATTGGTCGTTTTCAACCAACACCAAAACGATTGTGGTTAAAATTTCACTAAAGTAGTGCAAACTAAAAAAGCCCACACTATTAAGTAATAGCATGGGCTCTTAGATCTATATCAGCGATTAATCTCTTAATACTGAATTAGTTTTTTTCTTTATCGATGATTTTATTACCACCGATCCAAGGCATCATGCCACGTAGCTTAGCGCCAGTGATTTCGATTTGATGCTCTGCATTGTTACGACGACGAGCAGTCATTGATGGATAGTTGGTTGCGCCTTCAGAGATAAACATCTTCGCGTACTCACCAGACTGAATGCGTTTTAGGGCATTACGCATGGCTTCACGTGATTGCTCATTGATGACTTCAGGACCAGTTACGTATTCGCCATATTCAGCGTTGTTACTGATTGAGTAGTTCATATCAGCGATACCGCCTTCATACATGAGGTCTACAATAAGCTTTAACTCATGTAAGCACTCAAAGTAAGCCATTTCTGGGGCATAGCCAGCTTCAGTTAGGGTTTCAAAGCCCATTTTCACTAGCTCTACTGCACCGCCGCAAAGTACCGCTTGCTCACCAAATAGGTCAGTTTCAGTTTCATCTTTAAAGGTTGTTTCGATGATACCTGAACGACCACCACCAACACCAGCAGCATAAGACAATGCCAATTGTTTGGCTTGACCTGAAGCATCTTGGTAGATAGCGATAAGATCAGGGATACCGCCGCCTTTGGCAAACTCTGAACGTACCGTATGACCTGGTGCTTTTGGTGCAACCATAATGACATCAAGATCATCACGTGGTACGACTTGGTTATAATGAATCGCAAAACCATGAGCAAAGGCTAGGGTCGCGCCCTCTTTGATGTTAGGCTCAATCACGTCGTTATAAAGCTCTTTTTGGAACTCATCAGGCGTCAAATCATGATGACATCAGCAGCTTTTACGGCTTCTTCTACTTCAGCTACTTTTAGACCTGCGTTTTCTGCTTTTTTCCATGAGCCAGAGTTAGCACGTAGACCAACGGTCACATCAACGTCTGAATCTTGTAGGTTAAGCGCGTGTGCATGGCCTTGTGAACCATAACCAATGATGGCAACTTTTTTGCCTTGGATGATTGATAGATCACAATCTTTATCATAATAAACGTTCATAAACAGAGTCCTTTTCCTAAATCATGGCTTGCCATGGATAAATAAACACTTAAATTATAATCACCTTATCGAAGTGATAGGTGAGATAAGCGCTATGTTAATGTTTGAATAAATAATTTGACCTACAATAGTACAGTAAGCACCCATTATAAACTGAGCGTTTTTTCGCCGCGTGCAATACCAATCACACCCGAACGCACCACTTCCATAATACGTTCACGACCAATCACATCAATAAAGCCGTCAAGTTTGGCTTTGTCACCAACGATTTGAATGGTATATAGATTAGCGTTTACATCAACGATTTGTGCACGGAAAATATCGGCACTGCGTTTAATCTCTTCACGTACGCCACCCGTCGCCCGTACTTTTATAAGCATCAACTCACGTTCGACGTGTACGGTATCTGATAGATTAAGCACTTTAACCACTTCAATCAATTTATGCAATTGCTTGGTGATTTGTTCTATTTTTTCAGGTGATGTAATAGTGGTCAATGTTAAGCGAGAAATACTCGAATCGTCTGTTGGCGCAACGTTCAAAGTTTCGATGTTGTAGCCACGTTGAGAGAACAAACCGACCACTCGCGACAACGAACCCGCTTCGTTTTCCATCAATACCGAAATCAGATGTTGTTGCATTAGGTACGCTCCCCTTTTGTTAACCACATATCACGCATCGCTTGTCCAGCGATTTGCATTGGATATACATGCTCGTTACGATCGACATAAACGTCAATAAATACCAATCTATCTGTTATTGCCATGGCTTCCGCCAACTGGGCTTCCATGGTCGCAGGATCAGTAATCTTGATGCCGACGTGACCATAGCTTTCAGCGAGCTTGACAAAGTGGTAGTGAATTCATATAAGAATGGGCATGACGACCTTCATACAGCATATCTTGCCACTGCTTCACCATGCCTAATTGGGCGTTATTTAGATTTAAGATTTTAACTGGCAAATTATATTGTAAGCAGGTTGAGAGCTCTTGAATATTCATCTGAATAGAGCCTTCACCCGTAATACAAACCACGTCACGCTCAGGGTTAGCAAGTTTGGCTGCCATCGCATACGGCAAGCCAACACCCATCGTTCCTAAACCACCTGAGTTTAGCCATTGGCGCGGCTCATTATAGGTATAATAAAGCGCTGCAAACATCTGATGCTGACCGACGTCACTCGTGATAATAGCGTTACTATTCGTCACTTTATCTAAAGCTTGAACGACCGCTTGGGGCTTAATGCCGTTATCGGTGCTGGTGTCATAACGCAGGCCATGACGCTTACGCCACTCATTAATCTGTGACCACCAATCCAACAATGCTGGTTGATCTAACTCTTTATCTTCACCGATAATCTCTAGTATATCGGTCAGGACAGATTTGACATCACCCACGATCGGAATATGCGCATTAATCGTTTTTGAAATAGAGGTAGGATCAATATCAATATGAATAATCGTCGCATTTGGACAGAATTTTTTGACATTATTAGTGACACGGTCATCAAAACGTGCGCCAACTGCCAAGATGACGTCGGCATGATGCATGGTCATATTGGCTTCATAAGTGCCATGCATACCGAGCATACCCAAGAACTGACTATCAGAACCAGGGAACGCACCCAAGCCCATTAATGTATTGGTTACTGGTAAATTTAAACGGTGCGCAAGATTAGTAAGCTCTTTATGCGCATTGCCTAACACAACACCACCACCAGAGTAAACAATCGGACGCTTTGCAGCAAGCAGCGTTTCAACCGCTTTTTTAATCTGACCACTATGGCCTTTTAATGACGGCTGATACGAACGTATAAACACTTCTTCTGGATAAGCGTAAGCAAACTTTTCACTTGGCGCAGTCATATCTTTTGGCACATCAATCACTACAGGACCTGGGCGTCCAGACTGAGCAATATAAAAGGCTTTTTTGACAATCATTGGGATTTCGCTAGCGTGGCGCACTTGAAAGCTATGCTTCACGATAGGACGTGATACACCGACCATATCTGTTTCTTGGAAGGCATCTTCCCCAATTAGGCTGCTAGGTACCTGACCTGCGATAACCACCATCGGCACAGAATCCATAAACGCTGTTGCGATAGCCGTTACGGTATTAGTAGCACCTGGACCTGACGTCGCTAATACTACACCGTCTGCCCTGTGACTCGCGAATAAGCATCTGCCATGTGACCGGCTGCTTGCTCATGACGTACTAAAACATGCTCGATATTCTCTTGTTGAAACAAAGCATCATAGATATGAAGAACCGCACCACCTGGATAGCCAAAATATATTTGACGCCCTCATCAGTCAGTGATTGCACCAACATCTCAGCACCAGATAGCATTATAGGTTGCTCATTACCCTCAGCGAGGCGTTGTTGCTTTTCTTCAAAATTTTTGGCGGCATTCCCCGTTTGGGTATGTCCCGTCATATTCGGACTTTGCGTGGTTTGCGTCACTGTCATCACCTTTTTTTTGTCAAGAATTGGCGTTCATTTATAAGAGAAAACCACGCTATTTACACAAGATGGTTCGTCTTATAGAAATGGCTGCAAATCCTTATCCATATCAAGAATGTGTGCCCACTATCTCTAAGTAACGCTGTTTTATAAGACAGCAGGCTACTCAAACACAGCAATATAGTAGGGTCAGTTTTATGGCAGGAGTCTATCGATGTACAGTGACAAGATGCGCGTGCATCTATAAAAGAAGCTTATTATTGATAAATAGCAGATAGCATTTACAACAGATTGATTTATACAGAGGCATTGATATTCACAATTTAAATCACTCTCACAGCCAATACTAATTTGTAAAATGGTTAGATTTTACGATAGGCTTATTAAAAAGATTTAATTGCTGAATATTTTTCCATGTTTAATACAACCGCTAGAGTCACGCTTAGCGCATTTCAAATAATAAGTTTATCTTAGTCATTGTAGACAGATAAGTCCGGAGACAATACATAAAGTCATCGATAACAATCGTTATGATTACTATCTTTGCAATATCATTGTCACAAAGAAACGAAAACTGCGTAAGCCACTGATAAGTAACCTATCGTCCTCATTTTCAAGTGCCACGGCAATATCATAAAAGCCGCTCACTGACCAATCAACTGCTATTATATTCGATGGTTTGTGAGCTATTGTCAAGAAAAACTTCTAAAGCCCATCCCTAACTATTAGTTATTAAATATACATTCATAAGGATTATTTGTTAGAATCGAAAGCTGGTACATTTTTAGTACCATTCCAACACTTAAATGTTATATTGACACATATATACACATCTGTTTTTTACCCCTTGAGAGGATTGCTACTATGGCATATGCGTCTAAAATAAATACTGCTACCAAACTGCTCATGAGTACTGCGTATGTGCTAATGCTGTCGATGAATGCCAGTCATGCTATTCAAGTTTACAAATCTGTTGGTGCACATGGTGAAGTCAAATACAGCCAACATGCGCCGCAAAATGGTAAAAACATTGAGCTGATTGAATTTCGTAGTGATGGCAGACAAAGCAATGCAGGACAATTGGCTGGCAAAACAGATGCCAATCAAAGTACTAATACTCAAAGCGTAGAAGAGCAAAGAGTTGCAGCGCTTGAAGCACGGATTAAAGAACAAGAAGCACAAGCCAATGCACAGCGTTGCCAGTCACTCCGCAATAATTTGACCAACTTGAATGTCGGCGGACGTATTTATGAGATGGATGCAAATGGCAAGCGTCAATATTTAGATGGTCGTGAAATTGAGCTCAAACGTGAACGCGTACAGCAGGCAATTGATCAGTATTGTGGTAACTCAACTACCTAGGCTTAATGCTAATTATAGACGTTAATCAATAGCTGCATCACATGACGAATGGCTGCTAGCATATCCTGAGCTTGTAGTCCTCGTTGTCCAACCAATAACGTATTATTACTTTGATTGACCAGCGTATCCCCTGCTAATCCATGTATAACAACCGCTTGATGCAAGCTTTGCATTCCTGATGATAAATCTTGTTGTGCTAGCAGACCAGCAATGACACCGGATAACACATCACCCATGCCAGCCGTCGCCATACCCGCATTACCGGCAGCACAAACATAAACGTGGTGCTCATCTAAGCCCTGCTCTAATATCAAAGAACCTGCGCCTTTTAGCACCCATTCACCACCATAAGTTATAGCGCACTGTTTTATCGCTTGTAGTCTATCGCTTTCCACCTCACTGATTCTCTTATTCAGTAATCTAGCAGTTTCGCCACTGTGCGGTGTCAAACAAACTTGATGATTAACGCTATATTCTCGCAGCTGACTGACCAATTCATGATGCTCTAATTGCAATGATGCCAAATGATAAAGTCCATCAGCATCAATCACTATTGCCTTTTTAGCTGTCATCGCAGTTTGTAGATACTTTATAAATAACACTTTTGCTTTTTCATCACGACCAAGCCCCATACCAATCGCAATCGCAGTGGCTGACTTAATTAACTCCTGCACTCCATCCACATCATGCAAATTGATCGTCATTGCATCTGGTAGCGAAGTTAATAGGGCGCTATGAAAAGCCTCATGGCAAGCAACTGTAATTTTACCCGCTCCTGCCGCCATCGAGCTCGAAGCAGACAATATCGCAGCGCCGCCCATACCTTGTGAGCCATCGATACGATTACCGCCAATAATCAGTACATGACCATAGCTCCCTTTGTAGCTATTTTGACGGCGAGGACTTAGACCATATGCAGTAGTAATCAGTTTTGCTACTGGCATGAATCTTTTATCGTTTATTGCATAAGGTATCAGCGGTATATCAACTACCTTGCCGCTATGATCCATACCATCTTTGGTATGCAAACCGAATTTCCGTGTAATTAAGCATAGCGTTATATCAGCCTGTATAGCCACATGCTCAAACACTTCGCCAGTCGAAGCCACCAAACCACTTGGAATATCAACCGCAATGGCCAAGGTACTATTTCGTTCAGATAACTTATTAAAAGTGCTAATGGCTGTTTTATAAACACCTGTAGGCGCACGATCCAGTCCAATACCAAACAGTGCATCAATATAAACATCGGCTTGCAGATTACCATCTACTCCTTCTTCTAGCTCACAAGCACTATTTTCAAAGCGTTGATAAGGGCAATTAGCCAATAGCGCCTCTTTTAGGGCTTTTTGTGCGTCGGAGAATACAGTTGTGTCATTGGTATCAAAATCATCACTCTCAAAACCAACTGTCACCACTTGTACCTGCCAACCCATTTGCTGTAAGTAATAAGCAATGAGCCAACCGTCGCCACCATTATTACCCTTTCCAACCCAAATGCTCACTCGATGCTGGCGCATATGACGACGAGGCACATAAGTAGTGGCTGATGGATATATGTTTAATTGTTTTTGTTCATATAATTGCTCTATGTGTTGCGCCATTTGCCAGGCTGCTTGTTTCATCAACCCAAAACTATCATGCCCCTCTACAAACCATGCTTGCTCCATCGCATAGAGTTGTTCACTGCTATATAACGGGATAGGTTTTGTACTTTTTATAGGTAATAAATTGGTCTGATTTTTCATAACTAATCCTTGAGTATTTTTTGCTGATTTTTTATTTTATTGAGATATGATTACTATCATTTAGCATCAGAGCAAACGCTTACATCAACGTATGTATCAATATGAATGTGAAATTATTTGCTTTTATACTTGCGCTCTTAGCTCACTGGCTTATTATATCGATATTCACTCTATCGCCTACTGTCACACATGAATAATCTTCCTAAAGTAAACTTGCCTATCTCTTCAACCCAGCAGAAATCAGCTAAGAAAATCTCTTCTGAACCTAAGCCTGCGTCCGAAAAAAAAATTAATGTGAATAATAGCCCAACATTTACCACCACAGCAGATGTCAAACAATGGATTAAAGACCAAGCACAGGCTTTAGGGTTTGCCGACTGTGGGTTTTTATCGGTGCATCACCCTTTATTTGCTAAGCAGATTGTACAATTGCAACAATGGCTCGATAAAGGCTATGAGGGACAACTGCAGTTTATGCATAACAACCATGAACTGCGGGCAAATCCTGACCAACTGGTAGAAGGAGCAAAAACCATCATCAGTGTCCGTATGGATTACCTGACTCAAGCACCAACTCCACGTACGATCACTGACAATGACTACCCCAATCAAGGCATCATCGCTCGTTATGCCAGAGGACGCGACTATCATAAAACGATGCGCAGTCGTTTGAAGCAATTGGCACTAAAGATAGAAGCCATGCTTCCTGAGTGGCAACACCTCAATATAGGTTCAGAGCAAGATTTTATTTTTAGGCCTTTTAGCGACTCTGCTCCTATTTTCGAGCGACCCATTGCCGATGCTGCTGGTCTTGGCTGGACAGGAAAGCATACCTTATTAATCAACAAGCAAGCGGGTTCATTTTTTGTATTGGGTGAGCTATTTATTAGCCTCGAATTACCTGATGACAAACCGGTCAAAGAGCATTGCGGCAGTTGTAGCGCTTGTATCGACATCTGTCCTACTCAAGCGATTGTCGCCCTATGAGCTCAATGCTTCAGCTTGTATCTCCTACCTTACTATCGAGCACGACGGTATTATTGATATAAAATACCGCCGCGCGATTGGTAATCGCATCTTTGGCTGTGACGACTGTCAACTTATCTGTCCTTGGAATCGCTACGCCAATCTTACACCTGTAGAGGATTTCGCACCACGGCATAACCTTGATAGCAGCAGTTTGCTTGAGCTGTGGCAATGGCAAGAAGCTGAATTTATGAAAAAAACTGAAGGCAGCCCGCTTAGACGCACAGGCTATGTGAACTTTTTGCGTAATATCGCGATTGGTCTTGGAAATGCTAATGGTAATGAAGAAACCATTACTCAGTTACAATCAAAGTTGGGCGTACATAACGAAATGCTCGATGTACATATCAATTGGGCCATAGCTGAACAGTACGAGAAGTTAAAAAATCTCTAAATCTTAAGTTTATATTTCTATATGCCAAAAAAATGCCTCTTATTATAGTAAGAGGCATTCTTTATTTTTTTCGCACATATCTCTGACAGTTCAAAAGCCTATTATGGCTTAGGAATACGCAGTACTTGACCAGGATAAATCTTATCAGGGCTAGATAGCATCGGCTTATTGGCTTCAAAGATTTTCATATAATCATCCGCTGAACCATAAACCTCTTTTGCGATCTTAGACAAGCTATCACCAGATTTCACTGTATACATCGTTGACTCAGGCGCATCTTCTTCGATATCAATATTATCGATTACCTTGGCCACGTTTTGTACATTACCAATGGCGATAATCGCTTTTTCGCGGTCTGCTTGCGTTTTAGCTTTACCGCTGATTTCTGCAGTATCTGTTGAGCCGTTATACTTGATTTTCAAATCGCTAATATTAAGATTCTGCTGTTGAATACGACGAAGTAAAATATTGGCAACTGATTGCGCAGAAGGTTCGCTACTCTGTACTGGCGTATTGGCGTCTGCTTTAGTTTCTGACTTGGCATCGTGTTTGGCGTCATCACGATTGAAAATTTTATCACCGATATCTTTTGCAAAACTGAACATACCCATTTACATACTCCCTTAAATATTGTTATTTATTATTGATCATTATTTTTTAATGGCATATACATTCGTATATAACCACACTTTATATATAACTACACTTTGTTACTGCTTACCATTGTGAGTATAGACAAAGATAGGTGAGGTAGATAGTAATAGTATGTTGAGTAATGTTGATTTGGCGTAGCTTATGTTAACGTATTGATTAGTCACATAACTACCTGTCGCCATGGCAAATTAAGAACATAAAAAAACCGCCTATCTCTACAGATAGGCGGCTAAAATAACTCGCTAAGCCACTAGCTAATTATAGCTGCGCTTGTACATAATCAATCGCTTTTTGAACAGTCGTTAATTCTGCTGAATCTTCATCAGGAATGGTAATGCCAAAGTCACTTTCAAATGACATAACCAATTCGACTAGGTCTAACGAATCTGCACCTAAGTCTTCCATAAATGATGCATCATTGTTGATATCTTCAACATTCATACCCAATTGCTCAGCTACTGCAGCTTTAACTCTTAGCTCGGTATCATTACTCATGTAGATTTCTCCTTTTTGATCTATTATTTTGGCAAATCACCATAGTCCTATCATTAGGCTCTACAGAATTGTATATAAAATCATATCTTCAGATTAGCACAGCTATCTGAGTACTTTGTAACTTATTTATAGCTGGTTATACGTTTTGACGGATGTCTAGTAAAGCCCTGCTATAATACAGGGCTTTGACATAAAAGTATCCGTCATTATAACACCCTTTATTATAGTTTACACTCGTGCACAGAGTTTTTTATTATAACTGTGTAACACTTATTTATCACCTACATATACATACCACCATTGACAGGAATAACTGCGCCTGTGATAACTGGCCTCATCGCTGGCTAAGAAATGTACGGCGGCGGCAATGTCTTCTGGCTGTCCAAGGCGACTGATAGGTACAGCGTCTAGCATAGAGTTCAATAGGCGCTCATCAAGCTCGTCCGTCATATCCGTTTCGATCAAACCAGGGGCTACGCAATTGATCGTCACTTGTCGTGAGCCAATTTCACGCGCGAGCGTACGGCTGAACCCTTCAACACCTGCTTTGGTCGCCGCATAGTTAGACTGACCTGCATTACCCATTTGCGCAACGACAGAGGTTATATTGATGATGCGACCACGGCGTGCTTTCATCATACCGCGCACAGCACGTTTACTCATACGGTATACCGACGTCAAATTGGTATCGATAACATTTTCCCAGTCGTCATCTTTCATACGCATCAGCAGACCATCTTGGGTGATACCTGCATTATTGACCAAGACTTGTACTGCGCCGTAGACGCTCTCAATCTCTTCAAACAGCTTATCAATTTGTGCGGTATCACGCACGTCTAAAACACGTCCAATACCGCCACTATCGTGGAGATAACCATCAATCAGCTCAGCACCTTTTTCCGTAGTGGCTGTACCAATAACAAAATGTCCTTCTTTGGCGAAACGTTTGGCAACGGCTTTACCAATACCACGGCTAGCACCTGTCACTAGAGTAATCGTACGACTCATGATAACACCTCCATTAATTTATCAAGACGAGCGGGCTTGTCAGTAGGATAGCTCGTAATTGGCTGTGCTTGGCGCTTCGCCAAGTTGCTCAATACATTACCACTGCCACATTCGATTAAAATATTAATTTGCTTGTCAGCCAGCTCTTGCATGGTTTTTGACCATAATACTGGTTGGCTTAATTGCTCCGTTAATGCCTGCTTGATACCGACCGCACTGCTCTCGACACGCGCATGTCGATTTTGGATAACAGGAATCGTCGCTTGATCAAATTTTATTTCTGCCAGAATCTCAGCCAATGCACTACTGGCTGGCTCCATAAGCGCGCAATGTGATGGTACGCTGACCTTTAGCGGGATAGATTTTTTGCCAGTGTTTTGCACTTTATCAATAACGGCATTCACACCAGCAGCATTACCCGATATCACCACTTGTCCTGGACTATTAAAGTTGGCTGCACCTACAATGGCACCTTCGACATGTTCAGTCGCTTGCTCACACAAGTTTTCTACTCGATTGTCCTCAAGCCCTAACACTGCTGCCATGGCAGTATCGACACCTACAACGGCTTCTTGCATCAACTGACCGCGCTTATGTACCAATTTAACCGCATCAGCAAGCGATATGACTTCAGCCGCACAAAGCGCACTGTACTCACCTAGAGAATGACCCGCTAAATAACAAGGCGCTGTATTTATTTTTTGTTTTAAGATACGCCAAATGGCAATGCTCGCCGTCAGTAATGCTGGCTGAGTATACTGTGTTTGGTTGAGTTTTTCTTCATTTTGACAGATTGCCCATAAGTCTTCACCAAGCGCGGCGCTAGCTTCAGTAAAGGTATCGAGAATCTCTGGATAGATTTCAGCAAGCTCACTAGTCATCCCGACTACTTGCGATCCTTGACCAGGAAAAATTACCGCAATACGTGTCGGCGGCTTTTTTACCATATCGGGTACAGAGGCCATAACCAATATTCCTTATTTAATTGGAAATATCCCTAAAAACAATTGGGGTTTATTATATTATTAGAGGCGATATAAAGCCGTTGCTTTAGTATTTGTCTAAAAAAACGGATTATCGATAAACTATACACTGACGCACACTATTATCATAGTGGATGCTACTGAAACACGTATAGTAAAAGATACCATTCAAATTAAAATGGTAGAGTATATCGGTTCATTTTCATATTTTCTAAAGGCACATGGTAAAAGGTTGTTCAAATACCTACCATAAAAGCCAATAGCAAAAAGCCAAGTTATCTAGCCCATAATATATGATAGCGAAATAACTTGGCTTTCTTCAGCTCAAAGCATATTACCTAATAACAGCGTTGCAAAAATAATGACAGTCACCAGTACTATCATTATTTTTACAATCAGCTATTGAATAGCCAATAATTTAAGCGTCTTGACTAACTTTAAACAACTGGCGACCACGGTAGAAACCATCTTTAGTCGTGATGACGACGATGTTTTTCACCAGTGGTAGCATCTACGCTTATCTCAGCGATTTCCATACGATGATGTGAACGGCGCATGTCACGACGAGAACGACTTTTACGACTTTTTTGAACGGCCATGATATAGCTCCTATACTTAAAAGGGGATAAGCTTGAAATTCAGCTTTAATCGACACTGACAGAGGCTATATAATCACAACAACCTAAGTCTTACGCATCATTAGTTAAATAGATTGCCACGTATTAAAGTGTTGATTACGTCTAAAATCTATAGTTAGTCTGCAAGATCAGCATCTATCTGCCAGTAGCAGATTGCTAGAATGCAATAAACGGGACATTATACGCATGTTTAGCGGATTAATAAAGCCCTGCTTCTCACTCTTTGGTAGAAAGCTGATGAAAGGTATCATAAATTTATTAAGTAGTACATTGATATATGACTTGTCTCTTAATAAGATTACAACTTGCCTTTTAGCGAGGCTAAAGCAGCAAAAGGATTTTCGCTTTCTTCCTCTTCTGGGATCTCACCAAATTGCTCTACCGTCATTTCACAGTCGTCATGTTTTGGCGACATCGGCGTCTTCAGTAATATCTCATCTTCTACCAATTTTTTGAATGGCAATAAAAGCTCTGGTGCAGGCTCAGTAATAATTTCATCAAGTAATAAATAGTCTTGTTCATCATTGATTGAACGTGCTTGGCTCTCATCTTCTAGTAGCGCAATATTATAATCATCAGACAAATCGATAGCCACTGGCTGTAGGCAACGTTGACAGGTTAACCAAACTTCACCCGTCAGTGTGAATGCCAAATGTAAGACATTATTGCGTCGATACAGATTGGCATTAAGCGAGATGTCTGCTTGTTCATGTTCGGTGGCTAAGGTAGCAGCAAGACGTTTGAAAGCGCTTGGCTCTACCTCTCCTGTCCATTCATAACCAGTATCTGCCCATTTATCCAAAGAAATAGATTCAGGCATACTAGTAGATAAAGGCGCTTTTTTATTATCAGCATAACCTGCTGACGGTTTACTTTTTGGAGTGCTTGACATGCGCGACCTCATTCATCAAAACGGTGTATAATATTGCCTGCCATACTAACGGAAAGCATTGAGCGACGCTAGCGCTAGTATGTTAAATTTATTTGATATAAGCTCTATTTTCATCTCTTTATTTCTCCTATTTATATTCAAAGATAGTTCTTCTTTTCATCTTTTATTTGACCAGTGTTTTACCTATGAATGTGTTTAATGATAAACCTGACTTCTCGAACCTACTTTCTGCACTTGAAGCAAAAATACTATTGCAACGTCTCACTACGTTAACCAATAATGTGAATGCCTCTTCCACTGACTCGTGGAACCTTAACAACAATCAGTGCTTAGAGGATGTAAAAAGTGAATGGCAAAGGTTAGCTGCTATCAAAGGCTTAGATAGCACTCCATCATTGGTTAATAAATACGAGCAAGCGGCTACTGATTGGCTCATCCAATTATTCAATAATTTATTCACTCATCAAAACGTTACATTGGTTCGTGGACAAGGAGAACCAGAGTACTTTCCGGCACAAAATAACGAACCCGCAAAAATTGAATTCGCTCATGGATTTTTTGCTAGCGCATTGCATGAGCTGAGCCATTGGTGTGTGGCTGGAGAGGCTCGTAGACGTTTACCTGACTTTGGCTACTGGTACGCACCAGATGGGCGTACCGCCGCTCAGCAGCAAGCATTTGAGCGCGTAGAGATTAAACCACAAGCGTTAGAGTGTTTATTTACTCTCGCTTGTGAACGATCATTTGAGTGTGTCACAAGATAATTTGTTTGCTGACTTTGATACGAGCAATAGTACATTCGCAAATGACGTCTACCGACAAGTGCAACAATACATCGCTAAGCCGAATATATTGCCACCTGATGCTAAAACTTTATTACACGCCTTACTCAGTGTCTCTATAGCTGATCTAGAGTAACAGCAGCATATCAGCGTAAAGGTGCGGTATTTTTATGTTAACGATTGTCTACGCATAGTAACGGCTTGCAATCAAACTTATATTGGCTTTGCGCTATACTAGGAAGGCAGTGATGCTTTTTTAGTAAACTGAGTGAAAGAAGCATGCGCGCCACCGATATTCTACTTAGTCAAAAACCTCACATTTAAAAACCCATAATTATAAAATAAGGAACTGCTATGCAAGTATTTTATATTCATCCAGAAAATCCACAGCCACGTCTGATTGAGCAAGTGGCGGATCTGTTACGTAAAGACCAGCTCATTATCTACCCTACCGATACCAGCTATGCTTTTGGCTGTCGCTTAGGGGCAAAGGATGCACTCGATAAGCTCAAACAAATTCGTGAACTTGATGATAAACACCAGTTTACTTTACTGTGCCGTGACTTAAGCGAAATTGCCAACTATGCTGCAGTGGACAATATACAATTTAAACAGCTCAAAGCGCTTACTCCTGCGCCCATCACCTTTATCCTCAATGCCACAAAAGACGTACCAAAAAAATTGGCACATGCGAAGAAAAAAACCATCGGTATTCGAGTACCTAGCAACCCCATTGCGCAAGCGCTTTTAGAGGCCATGGATGAACCTATCTTAACCAGTTCATTAATACTACCTAACCGTGATGACATACTAGATGATCCCTTTGAGATTGAGGATTTATTAGGCAATCAAATCGACGGTTTGATAAATGCAGGTGTAAAGACCACTAAACTAACTACGATTGTTGATATGACTGGTAGCCAGCCTGAAATTATCAGACAAGGTGCCGCGGATGTAGATTCACTACTACGGTAATAAACTAAAGCATCAAACACAAAAAAAGCTCCAATTGAATTGGAGCTTTTTTATATACATCTTTTGCTTATTGTAAAATTAGTCGCGATCAACCAATTCTACATATGCCATTGGCGCATTGTCACCATCACGGTAACCACATTTTACGATACGCAAATATCCACCTGGACGGGTCTGGTAACGAGGACCTAACGTGCCAAATAGTTTACCTACCATAGCTTTGCTACGCATACGGCTAAATGCCAAACGACGGTTAGCAACGCTGTCTTCTTTAGCCATAGTGATTAATGGCTCGGCAACGCGACGTAACTCTTTTGCTTTTGGTAAAGTTGTTTTGATCAGTTCATGCTCAAATAATGAGTTAGTCATGTTCTGAAACATTGCCTTACGATGACTGCCGGTACGACCCAGCTTGACTCCACTCTTACGATGGCGCATAGTCAAAAATCCTTAAAGTTTAACGGCTACGATAAGAAAAGCGATCATCAACACGAAGGTCAGCTGGTGGCCAGTTATCTAGGCGCATACCGAGCTCTAAATCTTTAGACGCTAGTACGTCTTTGATTTCCGTTAATGATTTCTTACCAAGATTTGGGGTTTTTAGAAGTTCAGTCTCTGAACGTTGTACCAAATCACCGATATAGTAAATGTTTTCAGCTTTCAAGCAGTTGGCTGAGCGAACCGTTAGTTCAAGATCGTCCACAGGGCGTAATAGCACCGGATCAACCTCTTCTTTCTCTTTCACAGGCTCAGGCGCTTCTTCAGCTTCTAGGTCAACAAAGATAGAAATCTGTTGTTGTAAAATAGTGGCTGCTTTACGAATTGCTTCTTCTGGATCTATAGTGCCATTAGTTTCAAGCTCAATGATAAGACGATCAAGATCAGTACGCTGCTCTACACGAGCGTTCTCAACCTGATAAGCAACACGAAGCACAGGACTAAAACTTGCATCAAGCTTTAAACGTCCGATTGCTTTAGTATCACCATCTTCACGGCGCTGGTTTGCTGGCTCATATCCACGACCCATTACTACACGCAAACGCATCTTAAGATGACCACGATCACTCAATGTACCCAACACCAATTCTGGATTGACGATGTCTACATTATGCGGTAACGCGATGTCTGCAGCAGTAATAGTGCCTGGACCTTGTTTATCCAAGGTCAAAAATACTTCATTTTGGTCATGAAGCGTAATAGCCAAGCCTTTTAGATTCAAAAGCAAGTCAAGTACATCTTCTTGTAGCCCTTCAAGCGTTGAGTATTCATGGTCAACACCATCAATCTCAGCTTCAATGACTGCAGCACCAGGTAATGAAGATAACAAGATGCGACGTAAGGCATTACCAAGGGTATGCCCAAAGCCGCGTTCTAACGGTTCGAGCGTGACTTTCGCAATCGTTTCATTAACCGTATCCACATTAATGGCATTCGGCGTTAGAAACTCAGTTGCATTTAGCATCATGATGTCACCTCGATTTATTAAACTGGTTTAATTAACGTTAATTGCTCAATGCCGTTTTCACGACATCGAGCAGTACGTCATTACTTAGAGTATAGCTCAACGATCAAGCTTTCGTTGATTTCAGCAGGTAGATCAATACGATCAGGCGCTTGTTTAAACGTGCCTTGTAATTTGCTGTGGTCAACATCTAGCCATTCTGGAATACCACGTTGGGTAGCCAGCTCAATTGCGTTTTTAATACGTAATTGCTCGCGAGACTTCTCTTGGATAGCGATGACATCACCATCTTGCAACTGAATTGATGGAATGTTCACACGAACAAACTCATCACGGCCAGCTTTTTTTACCATAACAGTACGATGACTGACTAGCTGACGTGCTTCAGCGCGAGTTGAGCCAAAGCCCATGCGATAAACAACGTTATCTAGACGGCTCTCAAGCATGGCTAACAGGTTTTCACCAGTAGCACCGCGCTTACGAGCAGCTTCTTTATAGTAATTAGCAAACTGACGCTCTAGTACACCATAAATACGCTTAACTTTCTGCTTTTCACGCAGCTGTAAAGCATATTCTGAGGTCTTGTTACGGCTTACACCGTGTTGACCTGGTGGACGACCAGCTTTTTTCTTTTACGTCGTATGGTTTAACGCCAGACTTAAGACCTAAGTCCGTGCCTTCACGACGTGATAATTTGAGTTTTGGTCCAATATAGCGGGCCATTGTTATGTCTCCTATAAGCTTTTGGGATAAAAAGCTTCGTCTTTAATATTAGACGCGGCGCTTTTTAGGCGCACGGCAACCATTGTGTGGGATTGGGGTTACATCAGAGATGCTGTTAACTTTATAACCCAATGCACCTAGTGCTCTTACCGCAGACTCACGACCCGGTCCTGGTCCTTTGACCAAAACGTCGATATTCTTAACACCATATTCTTGAGCCGCTTTACCAGCGACCTCAGCTGCAACCTGAGCTGCAAATGGTGTAGATTTACGTGAACCACGGAAGCCTTGTCCACCTGAAGTGGCCCAAGCCAGTGCATTACCTTGACGATCGGTAATCGTAACAATGGTGTTATTAAAAGACGCATGGATATGGGCAATGCCCTCCGATACTGAACGACGAGTCACTTTCTTGCGACTACGAGTGTCTTTAGCCATCTTTTAGCTTCCTAAGTTAATTATCTTTTGAGAGGGCGTGTCGGACCCTTACGAGTACGAGCGTTGTTCTTAGTATTCTGACCTCTAACTGGTAGGTTACGACGATGGCGGATGCCACGGTAACAACCAAGATCAACTAAACGCTTAATATTCATTGACACTTCACGACGAAGATCACCTTCAGTCATGTAATTTGCAACTTGTGCACGGATAGCATCTAACTGTGTATCATCTAACTGACTAACTTTAGTAGTAGGGGCAATGCCAACTGCTTCTAAGATTTTCTGAGCAGTGGTACGACCTACACCAAAGATGTAAGTTAGTGAAATAACAGCATGCTTATTATCCGGAATGTTTACGCCGGCAATACGAGCCATTGATTTCTCTCCATTAAAGAAAAATAAGCGTTATTTATCAATAAGGCTTTATTTTTCAGATTTGTTGCTGTCAATACTAAAGCTTTTATAATTATTATCGCTGCTTTGACTTGATTACAAGCCTATTCATTGACGGTCTTATAAAAGTTTTTGCATAAACTACGGCAAGTGGCGGATGATATCCCATCCGCCGTCATTTTTCAAGTATTAATTGAGATAGTAACAAAAGTCTGAGACTTTATAATACTAAATATTAACCTTGACGTTGCTTGTGGCGAGGTTCTGCTGTACAGATGATATGTACACGGCCTTTACGGCGTACAACTTTACAGCTACCACAAATCTTTTTAACTGATGCTTGAACTTTCATAGCATGCTCCTTTGAGATATCGTACCGCTCATTTAAGGTTGAGTGGGCGATTGAATTAACGTCTGATCATGATATTGATGGGTCATCAAATGCGCTTGGATTTGCGAAATGAAGTCCATTACCACAACCACCATAATCAGTAAAGACGTACCACCGAGTTGAAACGGCACACCAAACGATGACTGGACGACCATTGGCATTAAACAAATAACCGTCATATACATCGCGCCAATAAAGGTCAGTCGGTTTAATACATGATCTAGGTAACGCTGAGTTTGTTGTCCGGGGCGAATACCTGGGATATACGCACCACTACGTTTAAGGTTTTCAGCTACTTCACGTGGGCTAAATACCAATGCCGTATAGAAGTAACAGAAGAAAATAATCATCGCGCCAAACAGAACCAAATATAGCGGCTGTCCTGGAGACAACACCAATGCCATATTCTGTAGTATCTTTTGTGTAAGGGTAGGATCAGTTGATTGACCGACCCACTGCCCTAAACTTGCTGGAAAAACAACAACGAGCTAGCAAAAATGGCTGGGATAACCCCTGCCATATTAAGCTTCAGCGGCAAATGTGACTGCTGCTGAGCATATATTTTGCGACCTTGTTGCTGCTTCTGTGCATAGTTCACTGGAACACGGCGCTGAGCACGTTCAATATAAACGATACCAGCAGTAACCGCGATGCCTAGTAGCACAAAAATAAACAGTACAATCAAGTTCATTTGTCCTTGATTGACCTGCTCAATAGACTGCGAAATCATACCTGGCGTACCAGCCACAATACTCGCAAAAATGAGCATTGAGATACCATTACCTACGCCGCGCTCTGTAATCTGCTCACCAAGCCACATCAAGAACATAGCGCCCGCTACCAATGAGGTAACCGCTGGAATATAGAAGGTCAGACCAGAAGATAAAGTAAGATTTTGACTGATTAAGCCAGCACACATTCCTAATGACTGTACTAGGGCTAAAGCAAGTGTCCCTTGACGGGTATACTTGTTCAACTTACGTCGTCCCGCTTCGCCTTCTTTTTTGAGGGCTTCAAGCGATGGTAATACTGCAGACATCATCTGTACAATAATCGATGCTGAAATATACGGCATAATGCCGAGCGCCATAATAGACATACGCTCTAGTGCACCACCTGAGAACATGTTAAACATACTCAAAATGGTGTTTTCGTTGCGCGAAAACAGATCAGCCAAGTTGACCGGATTGATACCCGGTACTGGAATATGTGACCCTAAACGATAAACAACCAATGCGCCGATTAAGAATAATAAACGCGTCCATAATTCATCATACTTGCGTATGAATGCAAATGGATTGAGCGGTATACCAGTCGATGACATTGATTGTTTTGACACGTTACTACTCCTCGATGCTACCACCAGCAGCTTCGATTGCTAGCTTAGCGCCCTTAGTCACTTTGATACCTTTAAAGGTATAAGCTTTAGTGACTTCGCCTGACAACATAATACGGGCACGCTTCATGTCGTGACGGATTAGGTTAGCAGCTTTAAGTGTTTCAAGGCTAACCACATCGCCATCAATTTTATTTAGTTCAGAAAGACGTACTTCAGCCGTCTTCATTGCCATTTTACTGGTAAAACCAAATTTAGGTAGACGACGATATAAAGGCATTTGTCCACCTTCAAATCCTGAGCGTATGCTAGAACCTGAACGAGATTTCTGACCTTTTACACCACGACCACCAGTCTTACCAAGACCTGAACCGATACCACGACCACGACGTTGGGCAGTTTTCTTTGCACCAACACCTGGTGATAATTCATTTAATCTAAGACCCATTACGCTTCCTCCACTTTTACCATGTAGTTAACGCGATTGACCATACCACGTGTTGAAGGTGTATCTTCTACTTCAACAGTATGATTAATACGGCGTAAACCCAATCCTTTCAAGCTCGCTTTGTGGCTCTTTAGGCGATGGGCACCCGATTTAAATTGAGTGACTTTCATTTTTTTCATCGTAACTCACCTAGTCTAAGTTAACCCAAGATTTCGTCTACAGATTTACCACGTTTTGCTGCCATCTTCTCTGGAGTTGACATATCACGTAAACCGTTAAACGTTGCGCGAACAACGTTAGCAGTATTGGTAGAACCATAACATTTAGTCAAAACATCTTTGACACCAGCAACTTCTAATACAGCACGCATTGCGCCACCAGCGATTACGCCAGTACCTTCAGACGCAGGCTGCATATAAACTTTACTAGCACCATGACGTGCTTTGATCGGATGATACAAAGTTGCATCATTAAGCTCAACAGTAATCATATTACGTTTGGCAGCTTCTAGTGCTTTTTGGATAGCAGCTGGCACTTCACGTGCTTTACCGCGACCAAAACCAACACGACCATTGCCATCGCCCACTACAGTCAATGCAGTGAAAGAGAAAATACGACCACCTTTAACAACTTTTGCAACGCGATCAACGGTAACTAAGCGTTCTACTAGACCGTCAGTCTGTTCATTTTTATCATTTTTATCATTTCTAGCCATGATTAAAACTCCAATCCGTTTTCGCGAGCTGCTTCTGCTAAAGCTTTAACTCGACCATGATATTTAAAACCACTACGGTCAAAGGCAACTTTAGTGATACCAGCTGCTTTTGCGCGTTCTGCGATCATTTGGCCCACAGACGTTGCTGCATCAGCATTGCCAGTCGCGCCTGAGCGCAAGCTGCCGTCTAAGGTAGATGCCTGAGCAATCACTTCACCACCGGTAGGAGAGATAATCTGGGCATAAATATGTTTTGGCGTGCGAGTAACCGTTAAGCGATGAACGCCTAAGAAACGGATATGCGCGGGTTTTCTTAGCTCGACGCAGACGAGCTGCTTTTTTATCAAACATTTCAACTCACCTTATTTTTTCTTGGCTTCTTTGCGAATCACATGCTCGTCACTATAACGAATACCTTTACCTTTATAAGGCTCAGGTGGGCGGAAACCGCGGATATTAGCCGCTGCTTGACCAAGCTGCTGTTTATTGTTTGATTTCAAAACAATTTCAGTTTGCGTTGGGGTTTCAGCTGACACACCTTCAGGCAACGTATATTCTACTGGATGAGAGTAACCAACGTTCAAAGTTACCTTGTTACCAGCAACTTGTGCGCGATAACCAACACCAATTAACTGAAGGCGCTTTTCAAAGCCTTCATTCACGCCTTTAACATAGTTGTTAACGAGAGCGCGCATGGTGCCAGTGTGCATCATAGCTTCTTTTGAATCGACTGTAGGTGAGAAAATGATCGCATCATCTTCCTGTTTCAGCTCGACCAATTCATGCAGGCGTAAAGACAAAATGCCGTTCTTGCCTTTCACTTCGACCTGCCGATCGTTCAAAGTAACACTTACGCCGTTTGGCAGTGTCACTGGGGCTTTAGCCACACGAGACATAGGAATATTCCTTAAAAAATTAACTTCTTTATATTAGCGAAAAAACTAACAGGCTAAAAAGCGTGTTAGTTTAGCATAGTTGACTGCGTTAGACACCTATCAATTTGAGATAATTCATTATTACTCAATCAATAGAAATCTAACAATCATCAAATAGACTTTATCGTCGTGTAGCTTACGCTACAAATGCGACGATTTCACCACCGATACCAGCAGCGCGTGCAGCACGATCACTCATGATGCCTTGGCTAGTTGATACGATAGCAACACCCATACCTTGCTTAACAGTAGGGATAGCGTCTTTACCGCGGAACTGGCGTAAACCAGGACGGCTAAAACGTTGAATCGTTTCGATGACAGCGCGGCCTTCGAAGTATTTCAATTCGATAGATAGGCTTGCTTTATTGTTCGCTTCTTCAGTAACAACAGCGCTCGCCACATAACCTTCGCTAACTAGCAAATCAGCTATTGATTTACGTAATTTAGAGCTCGGCATTGCTACCGATACTTTGTTAGCCATTTGTGCGTTACGAATACGGGTTAGCATATCCCCAACGGTATCTTGCATACTCATATAGTTACCCCTTACCAGCTTGCTTTACGAACACCAGGCACATCGCCTTGCATGACACGCTCACGCAGCATATTGCGTGATAAGCCAAACTTGCGGAAGTAACCGTGAGGACGACCGGTGATAGCACAACGATTGCGTAGACGTACTGGCGATGAATTGCGTGGAAGAGCTTGTAGCTCTAGCATCGCTTCCATACGAGTTTCGTCACTTGCAGTCATATCACTGATAGTTTCTTTTAGCTTGATACGCTTATCAGCGTACTTAGCAACCATTTTTTCGCGCTTTAATTCGCGGTTAATCATGCTCTTCTTTGCCATAACGTCTTTACCTTATTTAAATGGGAAGCCGAATGCTTTAAGCAACGCGCGACCTTCTTCATCAGATTGAGCTGACGTGGTGATTGTCACATCCATACCGCGGATACGATCAATCTTGTCAAAATCTACTTCTGGGAATACGATCTGTTCTTTGATACCCAATGAGTAGTTACCACGTCCGTCAAAGGCTTTAGGTGAAAAACCGCGGAAATCACGAATACGAGGAATTGCAATGGCAATGAGACGATCTAAAAATTCGTACATTTGCTCACCGCGTAGCGTTACTTTGCAGCCAATTGGCCATTCTTCACGAATTTTAAAGCCAGCAACTGATTTACGCGCTTTGGTGACGACAGGTTTTTGACCAGCGATAGCGGTCATGTCAGCTACTGCACCTTCAAGCAATTTCTTGTCTTGAGACGCGCCGCCTACACCCATGTTAAGTGTGATTTTAGTGATTTTAGGCACTTGCATCACATTAGCCAAACCAAGCTCTTCTTTGATTTGCTGCTTTAATTCTTCGTTATATAAAGATTTTAATCTTGCCATTACCATTACACCCTTAGTGTCTTACGCAGTCGCCACTACTTCACCGTTCGAACGATAGACGCGTTGTTTCTTGCCGTCTTCGCCGAACTGATAAGTAATACGATCAGCTTTTTGGGTTTGCGCATTTAATATTGCGACATTTGAGATATGTAGAAAAGCTCTTTCTTAAGAATGCCACCTTCAACGCCAGTTGCCTGATTTGGCTTCTGATGTTTAGTGACAATATTAATGCCTTCAACTTTAATACGATCATTTTTTACAGCTTGTACAGTACCTTGCTTGCCTTTGTCTTTCCCAGCAATCACGATAACTGTATCGCCTTTACGTAATTTTGACATGGATTACCTCACAATACTTCTGGTGCTAGTGATACAATTTTCATAAACTGATCACCACGTAGTTCACGAGTTACCGGTCCAAAAATACGAGTTGCAATCGGTGCTTTATTTTGGTTCAACAATACCGCAGCATTGTCGTCAAAACGCAGAACAGAACCATCAGGACGACGAACGCCTTTTTTGGTGCGTACAACTACAGCATTCATCACGTCGCCTTTTTTAACACGACCGCGAGGAATGGCTTCTTTAACCGTTACTTTAATAATGTCGCCAACTGATGCATAACGACGATGAGAGCCACCCAGTACTTTAATGCACTGAACTCGTCTTGCACCGCTATTATCTGCAACTTCCAGCATCGATTCAACCTGAATCATAGCGTTACTCCACACGTATGAGCAATAAAAACCAGTTGCTGCCGCTAGCACAGTATGAGTAGTCGGCATTTTAATAAAAATAACCGCTGCTACTCTTAATGTGAGTGATATACGCTCGGCGCAATCAGCATCCTTAAAAAGGCGGCTATTTTAACAGCTTCTGGCTTTTAATGCAATTTACTTAGATTTTTTCTACTTTTTCAACCACTTCAACCAAAGTCCAAGACTTGGTTTTAGAGATTGGACGCGTTTCTTTGATGCGGACAAGGTCGCCTTGTTGGCAAACATTATTCTCATCATGGGCTTTGATTTTTGTAGAACGACGAAGCTGCTTGCCATACAAAGGATGACGAACCAGACGCTCAATCAAAACTGTGATGGACTTGTCCATCTTGTCACTGACAACTCGTCCTGTCAATACGCTAGCATTAGCTGTTTGATTGTTATCGCTCATGAGTCGCCTCGTTGTTTCTCGTTAATCAAAGTCTGAAGCTGAGCAATCGCACGACGATTAACACGTACTTCATGGGTATTACCCAACTGACCAGTTGCTTTAGCCATACGAATACGGAAAGCATCAAGTTGCTTTTCATCAAGTAACTGAGTCAGTTCTTCTAATGATTTATCACGTAATTCACTGATCTTCATTACATTATCGTCCGCTTAACAATGGTAGTTTTAAAGGGCAGTTTTGCTGCAGCAAGCGTGAACGCTTCGCGAGCAAGTTCTTCTGAAACCCCTTCGAGTTCATATAGCACTTTACCAGGTTTGATTTCGCATACCCAATATTCTACAGGACCTTTACCTTTACCCATACGTACTTCTAGTGGTTTATTGGTAATTGGTTTGTCTGGGAATACACGAATCCAAATCTTACCACCACGCTTAATTTTACGAGTGATGGTACGACGTGCTGCTTCAATTTGACGGGCAGTCATACGACCACGAGTCAACGATTTTAGACCAATTTGTCCGAATGCAACGGTGCTTCCACGATGAGCTAGCCCAGTGTTACGACCTTTGTGCATTTTACGAAACTTGGTACGTTTTGGCTGTAACATAGTTTAACCTCTGTCTGTGTTTCGACGGTTTCCGTTTCCACGACCACGGCGTTTTGGCGCACGAGTCTGCTCTTCTTTAACGGGATTGTATACACTGTTCATACCGTCAAGGATTTCGCCACGGAAGATCCAAACTTTTACACCGATGGTGCCGTAAGTAGTTTCCGCACGTACTGACGAATAGTCGATATCAGCGCGTAGTGTATGCAATGGCACACGACCTTCACGGTACCATTCAGTACGAGCAATCTCAGCACCGCCAAGACGGCCAGACAGCTCAACTTTAATACCTTTAGCACCAGAACGCATGCTGTTCTGTACGGCGCGCTTCATAGCACGGCGGAACATAACACGACGCTCAAGCTGACTTGCGATACCTTCCGCTACTAGATGAGCATCAAGATCAGGCGAGGTGATTTCTTCAATGTTGACCTGAGCAGGTACGCCCATAATTTTGGTCAATTCTTTTTGAAGTCTTTCGATGTCTTCGCCTTTCTTACCGATAACGATACCAGGACGCGCAGTGGCGATGGTAATCTTAGCAGCACCGGTAGGACGCTCAATCATGATTTTGCTAATCATAGCACTATCAAGCTTTTTGCGCAGATATTCACGAACTTGAATGTCGTTGATTAGGTATTCTGAGTATTGTTTAGGGTTAGCATACCAGTTTGCGTTATGCTTCTTTACAACACCAAGACGAATTCCGATTGGATGTACTTTTTGACCCATAACTTATTCTCCTACCTTTATAGTGATGTGACAGGTACGCTTACTGATACGATCAGCGCGACCTTTAGCACGTGGTAGGATACGTTTTAGCGTAATGCCTTCATCAACGTAGATGGTTGATACTTTAAGGGTATCAATATCTAGACCGTTGTTGTGTTCGGCATTGGCGATGGCTGAGTTAAGACATTTCTTAACAAATACAGCGCCTTTTTTATTACTATACGTTAGGATATCCAAAGCACGCTCGATAGATTTGCCACGAACTTCATCGGCAACGAGTCTAACTTTTTGTGCCGATATGGCGGCACCGCGTAATTTTGCAGTTACTTCCATGGTAAGCACCTTATCTCTTAGCTTTTTTGTCAATGCCATGACCACGATACGTACGAGTCGGGGCAAATTCACCTAGTTTATGACCAACCATCTGTTCACTCACGATAACCGGTACATGAGTACGGCCATTGTGAACAGACAAGGTTAAGCCAACCATTTGTGGTAGGATCATCGAGCGGCGCGACCAAGTCTTAATTGGCTTGCGTGAGTTGGTGTCTAATGCATTCTCAACTTTGGCAAACAAATGCGCGTCTATGAATGGACCTTTTTTCAATGAACGAGGCATGAAATTCTTCCTTTATTTCTTCTTGGCGCGACGGCGGATGATCATATTGTCAGTACGCTTATTACTACGCGTTTTAAGTCCTTTAGACTTCTGACCCCAAGGGCTGGTTGGATGGCGACCTTTATTACGACCTTCACCACCACCATGTGGGTGATCAACCGGGTTCATAGCAACACCACGAACAGAAGGACGAACACCACGCCAACGTGAAGCACCGGCTTTACCAAGTGATTTCAAGTTGTTTTCAGTGTTAGAAACTTCACCAATAACGGCACGGCAGTTCACGTGTACACGGCGAGTTTCGCCAGAGCGCATACGTAGAATAGCATAAATACCTTCACGACCTAACAACTGAACGCTAGCACCCGCACGAGCCATCTGTGCGCCTTTACCGATTTTAAGTTCGATATTATGGATCACAGTACCCAATGGGATGTTTTTTAGCGGTAAACAGTTACCTGGACGAATTGGTGATAGCTCACCTGACATTACTGTATCGCCAACTGCTTGTTTTTTAGCAGCAATGATATAGCGACGTTCGCCATCAGCGTACTTAAGTAAAGCAATGTGCGCAGTACGGTTAGGATCGTATTCAATACGCTCTACCGTGGCTGGGATATTGTCTTTAGTACGTTTGAAATCGATAATACGATAATGCTGCTTATGACCACCGCCAATATGACGAGTCGTTATGCGACCATTATTGTTACGACCACCAGTTTTACTTTTTGATTCGAGAAGCGCTGCAAACGGACGACCTTTATAAAGGTGTGGATGCACCACTTTTTCAACAAAACGACGGCCTGGTGATGTTGGCTTTGCTTTTACGATAGGCATGAGTGTAATCCTTATTCGTTGTTCGCTGTTTCACTAGTAGAAGCAGTCGTATTCGCGACCTCTTCACCAGCATCAGCCATTTGTACATCTTGACCAGCTTTTAAGGTAACGTAGGCTTTTTTGTAGTCATTACGACGGCCGATACTTTTACCAAAACGCTTTGTCTTACCTTTAACATTCAAAGTGTTTACTTTTAAAACTTCAACACCTTCAAACATCATCTCAACCGCTTTTTTGACTTCAAGCTTAGTAGCGTTAGAGTCAATTTTAAATACCTGCACACCAAGTGAGTCGCCAAGCATTTGAGATTTTTCTGAGAATACAGGTCCTCTTAGGATCTGATAAAGTCTTGCGTTATTCATGCTAGTGCTTCCTCAAATTGTTTCGCAGCTTCGACTGTCATGATCACTTTATCAAAAGCGATCAAACTCACTGGATCCACTTCACTTGTATCAAGTACATTGACATGTGGGATGTTGCGAGCAGCTAAGTATAAGTTTTCGTCAACTTCTTTAGTGACGATTAATGCACGTGATGCATTTAACTCACCTAACTTTGCAATCAACTCTTTAGTCTTAGGTCCAGAAACGCTTAGTTCTTCGACCAAAATCAAACGCTCTTGGCGAATCAATTCGGCTAAGATACACTGCATAGCACCGCGATACATTTTACGGTTAACTTTCTGTGACCAATCTTGTGGTTTAGCCGCGAATGCACGACCGCCCCCACGCCAGATTGGGCTACGAATAGAACCTGCACGAGCCGACCAGTACCTTTTTGGCGCATGGCTTAATGCCACCACCAGAAACTTCGGCACGGGTTTTTTGAGCGCGTGTACCTTGACGAGCACCAGCAAGATATGCGGTGACGACTTGATGCACTAGTGCTTCGTTGAATTCACGACCGAAAGCCGTATCAGAAAGCTCAACTGCCGCCCCTGTAACTGTTTTTAAATCCACGTTAATCCCCTTGCTTAGGCTTTGACTGACGGACGTACGATGACATCGCCACCGGTGGCACCTGGGATAGCACCCTTGATGACAAGTAACCCTTTTTCAACATCAACCGATATCACTTCTAGGCCCTGAACGGTAACGCGTTTGTTACCCATCTGACCTGGCATTTTTTTGCCTTTGAAGACTTTACCTGGTGACTGGTTTTGACCAGTTGAACCAATGGCACGGTGAGATACTGAGTTACCATGAGTGGCATCTTGCATGCTGAAGTTGTGACGCTTCACGCCGCCTTGAAAGCCTTTACCTTTACTGTTACCTGTGACATCAACCATCTGACCTTGTTCGAACAAGTCAGCTAGGATCTCACCACCAATTTCACGACCTTCAAGATCGCTATCATTGGCACGAAATTCCCAAACACCACGACCAGCGGCAACGCCAGCTTTAGCGAAGTGACCTTTTGAGCTGCTGCTACGCGGCTGTCACGACGGGTACCTGTGGTAACTTGGATGGCTTGATAGCCATCTACATCAGTATTTTTTACTTGAGTAATGCGATTAGCACTGATCTCAACCACTGTTACAGGGATAGATGCGCCTGCTTCAGTGAAGACACGGGTCATGCCGCATTTTTTACCGACTAAACCGATCGCCATTTTAGACCTCTTTATATCTTATATTAATGGGTTGGGTGTTTATGTGCATTAACCCAAAGCAATTTGAACGTCAACACCCGCCGCCAAGTCAAGCTTCATTAGCGCATCCACAGTTTTGTCGGTAGGTTGAACGATGTCAACCATACGCTTATGAGTACGGATTTCGTACTGATCACGAGCGTCTTTGTTTACGTGTGGTGAAGTTAGAACGTTGAAGCGCTCAATGCGAGTCGGCAACGGTACAGGACCACAAACTTGCGCACCGGTGCGCTTTGCAGTATCAACAATCTCTTGTGCAGATTGATCAATCAGACGATGATCAAAAGACTTAAGACGGATACGGATTCTCTGGTTAGCCATGCCAGCAAGCTCCTAATATGTGCTTTTGTCATTTTTGCTTTGCAAAGATATGATCAAAAGCCGTTTGGTTAAATATTCACTTAAAGCGGCCTTCTGTTCTTAACCAGAATGAGTTCTTTATCCGAACTTGTAGCGTGCCAAAAGCAAAATAGTTTAAAGCCCCGCCGACCCTTCCATTATAGGATGTCAGCAAAGGCATAATGAAATAGTGCTAGAAACGATGCTCTAGCTGTCATAGCGCCCGCTGTTTGATTGGCGGCGCATATAATTCAGTGGTGTATATTATACATAGTATTTCAGTCATTGCAAGGGTAATATCTGTAGCGACTTGATATACCCTTTATAAACAGTAATATGTAAACAACCGTATCTGTGCTTAATAATCACGCTTATATGAATTGATAACTATGCACTGTTAATCTAAAGCTATGAAACATCAATCCAAAACAATGTCATATTGCTCTTGAGTATAGAGATTTTCGACATCAAAGGTAATCACTCTACCAAGTAAATACTCTAAATCTGCCACCGTGTCTGACTCTGAAGTGAGAAGTAAATCAATCACTGCGGCATGGGCAACGACCGTAAATTTCTTGGGAGAGTTATAAGTACGAGCACAACGCATGATTTCACGGAATATCTCAAAGCACACGGTTTCAGCCGTTTTAACAAAGCCGCGTCCTTGGCAGGTCGAGCACGGCTCACATAGCTGCTGCCCGAGCGACTCACGCGTACGTTTACGCGTCATCTCTACTAACCCAAGCTCACTGACCTGAGTAATCTTAGTTTTGGCATAGTCTTGTACTAGCTGTGATTGCAGACTCTCTAACACATCATCTTTATGCTGCTGTTCAAGCATGTCAATAAAGTCTAGGATGATAATACCGCCTAGATTACGCAAACGCAGCTGACGGGCGATTGCATGAGTTGCCTCAAGATTGGTTTTATAAACCGTATCTTCTAACGAACGCCCGCCTACGAATGATCCCGTATTGACATCGATTGTGGTCATCGCTTCTGTTTGGTCGATAATGAGATAGCCACCTGATTTTAAATCTACGCGGCGTTTTAAAGCATCACGCAAATCATCTTCGACACGATGGACATCAAACAAGGATGGCTCAGCGGTATAATGTACAATGCGGTCATAGACAAAAGGCACAAACTCTTTGGCAAAGGATCTGACTTGTGCGTAAATTTGTGCATTATCAATGATGACTTTCTCGGTATCCGCGTGTACCAAATCACGGATAGAGCGCAGCGGTAATGATAGCTCTTGATAAATAAGCTCAGAACTTTGATGTTGTTTCATCTCTTGGCGACGCGCGCAGATGGTACGCCACAGTTGCAATAGATAATAAATGTCTTCTTCAAGCTTATCGACAGGGACACGTTCAGCAGCGGTACGAGCGATGAGACCGCCTTTTAGATTGACCGTTTGCATCAAACTAGACAACTCAGTTTTAAGACGGGTGCGCTCCTCTTCCCCATCAATGCGCTGAGAGATACCAATGTGTTCGCTTGAGGGCAGATACACCAAATAGCGAGATGGCAAGGATATATTGGTGGTCAAGCGAGCGCCTTTACTGCCCAACTGATCTTTGGTTACTTGCACTAAAATACGTTGGCTTTCATGCAAGCGATGTTGAATCAACGTTTTAGAAACAGGGATGACTTCGGTATTTTGTATACTAATCACCGGTGGCGTGACAGCCAAGTTATCAGTACTATTTTCTACCACAGCATCTTCTATATTGCTATCCGAGTTTTTATCGCTATTGTCAGCCGCTTTACTTTTATTTTCTGCTACTGGACGCGGCTCACGCTGCATATCATTGACATGTAAAAATGCTGTCCGCGACTGCCCGATATCAACGAATGCTGCCTGCATACCAGGTAAAACGCGTACGACTGTACCCAGATAGATATTGCCGACCAGACCCAATTTATGATGACGTTCAATATAAATTTCGCCCAAGATGCCATTGTCTAAAACTGCGACACGGGATTCCATTGGACTAATATTAATCAGCAGCTCTTCGGACATAATGTTTTTCTCTTATCTCTCAGCTTTCTTGTTAGACGTTCATCGTCTATTATCTTTATAGTGTAACAAATGCAGCTGGCTCTCGCCCATTACTCTAGCGTGTTATTATGTGCAGCAGGTTAGAGTGACAACCAATCTCTGAGAGACCAATAATCTCCATCAGGTTCTGTCTCGTATTTTACTTGATACCAATATCCGTGACGTTTTTAATTAACGCCAGCGTTTGTGGAAGTGGTAAACCCACGACATTGGTATAGCTACCATTGATACGGCTGACCCAAATAGCACCTAAGCCTTGTATACCATAACCACCCGCTTTATCAGCAGGCTCGCCACTTTCCCAATAGTTACTCATCATCTCCGCAGTGAGCGCTATAAAGGTCACTTCGGTACGCTCAGTGATTCGTTGCTGATTAATGATTTGAAATACTGGCTCATGAGTTGAGCTGTTAGCCACTTTAGAAGATAATGATATATAAGTTGCTTGAACCGCTGTCCATACTTCATGGACATTATCAGACATCTGTTGCCACATGCTATAAGCGTGCTCACGATCGACTGGCTTGACCAGAACTGTTTGACCATCTGCCAGCACACCGATGGTATCAGACGTTAAAATGATAAGTGAGTCAGAAAAACAGCTTTTATCCGTTTTCAAGCGTGATGCTAGTTGCTGTATGGCAGCCTCAGCTTTAGTGGCGACCATGCGCTCGATATAGTCTGTGGGTGACTCCTCATCATGCTGTGTTTCATCAACATCTACACTCAATGTGCTAAATTCTAGTTGTGCTCTTTCTAACAGCTCACGACGGCGCGGCGAACCAGAAGCTAAAATAATATCCATCGCTACTCTCTTTATATCTGAATTTATCTGCCTACTACCGAAAACTGCTGCCTCTTAGTGCATTAATATTAGTTAGTCAGGATTAATAAACACCAGCGCTAAAATCTTATTGGTTATCAGCAGAATTTTTCTTATGACGCAAATTTACGCAAAGCCAGTAGTACCAATGGCCAGCTGATGATACTCATCAACAGTGATAAGGCAGATTGTGCGACAAAGACATTTTGGATAAACATCTGCAATATCCATAAACATAATTGAAAAACAACCAATCCTAAGCTCGCTAATAACCATGCACTGATGGTATTTAGTTGCCTAATATAAATACTGGTTATTTTTATGAAGAAGGCGACTGCCACGGCGGCAAAGGCTTGCTGTCCCAAATGGGTATCCATGAGTAAGTCAGCAATGAGACCGATGGTAAATGCTGTAAAAATACCAACATAGCGTGGCTGAAATAATAACCAAAAAATCAGCACCATGATCATGACCATAGGGCGTAAGGTAGCCATACTAGGACTTAACGGATAGACATTAAGCGATGACGCAATAACAAAACTTAGAATGATGGTAGCAATCAGTAGTACCGTTGCATTCTCAGAATCAGGATACGACATGGGTACTTACCTTAACGAATGTATTGATGGCTGCTGTTAAAGCATGAGTGGGCATTGATGGGATAAAAACCATGGCTAAAAATGTATCGACAAACAGACCAGTTAATAAATAGATGCCAGCCATTATCTGATTGGTGCTTACGTATTGAGCGCCTAACTTCTTAACGGTCATTGAGAGTCATATTATTTTATTCACCAGCTTATCTTGCAGGACTAATACATATGCATTATCGATAAAGTTCGCCGCTGGGGTCACTTCTATACTTCTAAAGTTATCGGCTTGAGTATCTTTAATATGGGCGATACGGCCGACACGATACCTGCTGGAATACGCCCCCCAATCCTGATGACACCAGCTCATCACCCACACGCACGTCTGATGTTTTGAACACATAGTCAAGGCTTAATGAGGTTGGTATACCTTGCCCTGTCACGATAGCGCGTTGACCTGTGCGCTTGACTGTAACTGCAACCGATTGCTGCTCATCAGTAATCAATAGTAGGCGACTGGTATTGGGATAGACAAATAATCTGCCCTAAAATACCGTCTTCATCAATCACTGTCTGTCCAACTTGAACCCCGTCTTGAACACCTTTATTGAGCACCACGATTTGTCTGAGTAAGTTGGTGTCTGTACCGATTACCTGTGCCAAATTAAGATCAAATTGTTCAGGCTTGGTCGTTGATAAAATACCTTGCAGGCGCGCATTTTGTGCCAAAATATAATCTTGCTGCTGTAACTTGGCTTGCGCATGGATAAGCTGAGACTTCAATTGCATGTTTTCGCGGCGCAGCGCTTCTTTAGACTGTAAGCTGCCACCTGCCCAATGCTTGGCATAACTCGGTAACAGTGACAGCTCATAAATAGGCTGCATAGCGGCATGACTGGTACTACGTACTGGATTAAACCATTCTGAATTTTTGCTATCGAACCACATCAGTATTAGAGCTGCTATTAATACAATGGCAGTCTTACGAAGTGCTAACGGCTGGCGCGCAAAAATACTTGGGGTCATAAGTCGTCTAACTCAGGAGTTATAAAATAAGCAGTAGCCAGTACTGGGTTCTAGTTAATGAATGCAATTAAAGGCAGCGCAACTGGCTACCTTTAATTTTATACTGTTTTGACCCACTATTTTTACGCAAGCTATCATCAAGCACGACGAAGATGATTTATCAATACCGCAGTGCTTAACTAAAGCAATCTAAACAAAAATCATGTTCAAGCTTTTGTTATTGATAAAGTCAAGCGCAATACCACCGCCGCGGCTAACACAAGTCAATGGATCTTCAGCAACGGTCACAGGTAGACCTGTCTCTCTTGAAATTAATTTGTCCAAATCACGTAACAGCGCACCGCCGCCCGTCAAAACAATACCACGCTCTGCGATATCTGATGACAGCTCAGGTGGCGTCTGCTCAAGTGCCGCTTTCACCGCGCTAACGATACCGCTCAGCGGATCACTTAGGGCTTTTTGTACTTCTTCTGAGTTGACAGTAAAGGTTTTTGGCACGCCTTCTGCCATGCTACGACCGCGAACTTCGACTTCTAACTGACTGTCTTCATTCAAAGCAGAGCCAACTTCGTGCTTAATACGCTCAGCTGTCGTCTCACCAATCACACAACCATGGGTACGGCGCACATGGGTGATAATAGCGTCATCAAACATATCACCACCGATACGAATCGACTCGGCATAAACGCAACCAGATAAAGCGATAACGGCAATCTCCGTCGTGCCGCCACCAATATCAACCACCATCGAACCGCTGGCTTCATGAACTGGCAAGCCTGCGCCAATCGCTGCCGCCATTGGTTCTTCTAATAGTAGCACTTTACTTGCGCCCGCTGATGAGACCGCTTCACGAATCGCTTTACGCTCAACCAGAGTAGACTTACAAGGCACAAACCACCACGTTAGGCTGCGCCATAAAACGCTTGGCTTTTACCTTCATGATGAAATGCTTGAGCATTTTTTGCGTCACTTCAAAGTCAGCAATCACGCCGTCTTTTAATGGGCGAATCGCTGTAATATTGGCAGGTGTACGACCAAGCATCTGCTTGGCATCAATACCAACAGCCGCAACGGTAGGGTTTTGTGTACGATTACTTCGTAACGCAACCACCGTAGGCTCGTCAAGTACGACGCCTTTATTAGGAATAAAAATGAGAGTGTTCGCAGTACCGAGGTCGATAGCGATATTATTTGATAAAAATCCAAACAGGTTCATGACTAATATTTCCAGCGTATTACAAATGAGGCGAATGAGGCGAATGAGATTGACTGAGGCGTTACTCGTCAGCGTTGAGCAGGTCGTCGTTAGACATCACTTATGGCGAAATTTGAACCTCGCAACAAGTCAAACCTAAGCAATAATGATGCAATGGAAAAACTGAGCTAAATTATACCGATTTGGCTCAAAAAAAACACAGATATTTGCATCAGTAAGTCAGGATTTTAGTCTTAAACGCTAAAAGTTGTTACAAAGTTTAAAATAGCAGTAAATACCATTCGACTTAATGAAACATCATTTAATTCAATAACTAACAAGGCTCTACAGGCAAACGGTAATTTTTCTTAGCAGCACAGGTGCATACTGTAACGTATTTCAGAACGTAATGGGTAAGCAATTGAGAATCAATCGTGAATTATACGGTCAATTTTGCAAATCACGCCATCTTGGTTGATATTGTGCATCAATCAAGCGTCATGCTCTGTAAACTTAAGCCAGATGCTTTATAATAAAGCCACTATATATACATCTTAAGATAAACCCCTTGTTTTAGTTTGTGTTAATAATTATCTATATCTAATGCTTGTCTATTTTAGCCGCATTCTACTCTAACAAAAACTGTCCTTCACTGGAGAAACTATGTCACAACAACCAGCAACGTCTGACAGCAACGTCAGCCGTGAAGAAATCCTAGAAGTTGCCAACCTTGCACGTTTGGGTGTCGATGAAAGCACAGCCGATAGCTATGCCGACGATATTAGTAAAGTATTAAAACTTATGAATACGCTATCTAACGTGGATACCACAGGCATCAAACCCTTAGCAAACATTCATGAAGCTTGCCAAGAATTGCGGGGATGTGGCCAAACACGATATCAACCGCGCGCGCAATCAGTCAGTCGCCCCAGCTGTTGAAGATGGCTTATATTTGGTTCCACAAGTGATTGAATAAGCAGCGCGCTGCTTTAATCGCTACCCTATTTTACTTTATGCTATTCACATTTTGACGGACGACACCTTATGTCAGAACTTCATTTATTAAGTACCCAGCAGCTTATTACGGGCTTGCAAGACAAACAATTTAGCAGCCTTGAGCTGACAGAACACTACATCAAACGTATAGACGCGCTAGACAATAAGATTAACAGCTTTATCACTCATACTTCTGAGACAGCACGCGCGCAAGCAAAGGCAGCAGATGAGATGCGTGCTCAGGGCGATCAGCGTCCACTACTTGGTGTACCGATGGCGCACAAAGACATTTTTTGTACTCAAGGTGTACTAACGACTTGTGGCTCTAAGATGCTGCATAATTTTATCTCACCTTATGATGCTACCATCGTTTCTAATATCGACAAAGCAGGCATGATTAGCTTGGGCAAGCTCAATATGGATGAGTTTGCGATGGGCTCAGACAACAGTAGCTCTTACTATGGCACTGTGCAGAACCCTTGGAACCTAGAGCGCGTCCCTGGTGGTTCATCAGGTGGTAGTGCTGCCGCCGTTGCCGCAGGTTTTGTCCCAGTCGCAACGGGTAGTGATACTGGCGGCTCTATTCGTCAGCCTGCCTCATTTTGTGGACTAACCGGTATCAAGCCAACCTATGGTCGCGTCTCTCGCTTTGGTATGATTGCCTACGCTTCAAGTCTGGATCAAGCTGGTAGCATGGGTCGCAGCGCTAAAGATTGTGCCTATCTGCTACAGCCAATGATTGGTCACGATCCACGCGATGCGACTTCTATCAAATACGATATGCCTGACTACGTACAAGACATCAATGATGCAGAAGCCGCGGCTGGTGATAAGCCATTTGCTGGCTTGCGCATTGGTGTGGCAAAAGAATACTTTAGTGCGGGACTAGACGCTGAGGTAGAAACAACCGTACGTGCTGCTCTGAAAAAATATGAAGAGCTGGGCGCAACGATTGTAGAAGTGAACATCACTGACCCTGAAATTACGCTTGCCACTTATTACATGCTAGCGCCTGCAGAAGCATCATCTAACCTATCACGCTTCGATGGCGTACGCTTTGGCTATCGCTGTGAGAATCCAACCGATCTGCTAGATTTATACACGCGTTCACGCTCTGAAGGCTTTGGTCCTGAAGTACAACGCCGTATCTTGACCGGTACTTATGCGCTCTCGGCAGGTTACTTTGATGCTTACTATACTAAAGCACAAAAAATCCGCCGCTTAATCGTCAAAGATTTCGATGAGGCGTTTGCTAGCTGTGACGTGATTGCCAGTCCAACTGCACCAACCGCTGCCTATAAATTAAGCGACAACCTTGACCCTGCGACCATGTACTTAGGCGATGTTTATACCATCGCGGTCAACTTAGCGGGTCTACCTGCACTCAGTCAGCCAGTTGGTCTAACCTCAGAAGGTTTGCCTGTTGGCTTACAACTCATCGGTAAGCATTGGCAAGAGAGCCAATTGCTCACGACTGCTCATCTATTCCAGCAGCATACCGACCATCATTTACAACACTCTACCATCGCAAAGGAGACGGTATAATGAACACAGCAACTACTACTGATAACAATGCCGTCCGCGAGCATGCCGTGCGTAAAGAGCTTTTCGTCGATGGTTATGAAGTGGTCATCGGTATCGAGATTCACTGCCAGCTAAATACGGAAAGTAAGATCTTCTCAAGTGCGCCGACTGACTTTGGTCATGAGCCAAACAGCCAAGCTAGCATCGTCGATTTGGGTCTACCTGGTGTATTGCCAGTGTTAAATGCTGGTGTGGTCGATCGCGCATTAAAATTCGGTATCGGTGTCAATGCTGAGCTGGGTCTGTTTAATACGTTTGACCGTAAAAACTACTTTTACCCTGATTTGCCTAAAGGCTATCAAATCACTCAGATGGCCAATCCTATCGTGGGTGAAGGCTACATCGATGTTGTCGTCAATGAAGGTGAAAAGAACGAATATCCGAAACGTATGGGTATCACTCGCGCGCATCTAGAAGAAGATGCAGGTAAATCTGTCCATGACGCAGTCGATGGTATGACTGGTGTAGATTTGAACCGTGCTGGTACGCCACTAATCGAAATCGTCTCTGAGCCAGACATGCGCTCAGCTCATGAAGCACTTGCCTATATCAAAGCCATTCATCAGCTGGTCACGTGGCTTGGTATCTCAGACGCAGTGATGGCTGAAGGCTCATTCCGCTGTGATTGTAACGTCTCTATCCGTAAGCCTGGTGCTGAATTGGGTACGCGCACTGAGCTAAAAAACCTCAACTCGTTCCGCTTTATCGAACGCGCTATCAATCGCGAAATCGAGCGTCAAATTGATATTTTAGAGGGACGGTGGCCAAGTATGCAGGCAACGATGTTTATGATCCTGAGCGCGACGAAACTCGTGTGATGCGTACCAAAGAAGACGCCAACGATTATCGTTACTTCCCTGACCTGACTTGCTGCCTGTGCGTATCGAACAGCATACTGTCGATAGCATTCGTGCAGCAATGCCTGAGCTACCAGTTGCTCGTCGTGCGCGTTTTGAAGCAGCGCTGGGTCTATCAGAATATGATGCTCGTATCTTGACTGGTAGTCGTCAAATTGCAGATTACTTTGAAGCTGTGGTCGCAGAAATTGGGCAAGCAGATGCCAAAATGGCTGGCAACTGGGTGATGGGTGACCTACTCGGTGCGCTAAATAAAGATGATAAAGAAATTACTGACTCCCCTATCAGCGCCAAGCAATTGGCTGGTATGCTAGCGCGTATCAAAGACGACACCTTGTCTGGCAAATTGGCGAAGAAAGTCTTTAGCGCCCTATACGAGCGCGAAGGCGGAGATGCTGATGACGCAGCTGACAAAATCATCGAAGAAAAAGGGCTTAAGCAAGAAACCGATACGGGTGCTATCAAAGCCATCGTTGAAGAAGTCATCGCTAAGAATGCAGCCATGGTTGAAGAATATCGTGGCGGTAAAGAAAAAGCCTTTAATGGTCTGGTCGGTCAAGTCATGAAAGCCAGTCGTGGTAGTGCCAACCCGCAGCAAGTGAACCAAATCCTAAAAGAGCTACTCGGTTAAGGATAATTGCTGATTGGTTATGCTGACTGTGATACGTAAATTAAGGTTATAGAGTTTGACTAAAATAAATAGCTCTTGCAATATGCATAATTTTGCGTAAAATAGTCAGTCATTCGGGGCGTAGCGCAGTCTGGTAGCGCACTACACTGGGGGTGTAGTGGTCGCAGGTTCAAATCCTGCCGTTCCGACCAACACAATATTAGGGCATACCGTCACAGACCGTATGCCCTTTATTTTGGGCGTTTTTCAGGTTTTCACTACCTTATAGGTGTATGGCGTTTCATATAGAATGTTGGTATTATTGTTGGTATCGAGCAATACCAACATGGACAATACCAACAAAGGATAGACCCATGCCCCTAACCCATACAGGTATCAACAAGCTACAGCCCAGTAGCACCTCTATTGATACAAAACGACCTGATAAACACAGTGACGGTAACGGGCTGCAATTATGGGTGCGTTATACAGGCGTGAAGTCATGGATCAGCGCCTACCGCTGGCAAGGTAAGCAGCAAACCCTCACTATTGGCACTTATCCAGTAATGAGCCTACAGAATGCACGCCAGCGCAATATTGAGATCAAAAGACTCATAGCTGATGGTATCAACCCAAAAGACGATAAGAAAAAGACACAAGCAGACAATGACGGATCAAGGGCGTTCGATACTATAGCCCAGCGTTGGCACGATGACCGCAAAGCACACATAGCCCCTACCACCTATAGCCGTGACTATTCACAGTACCAGCGCGATATTAAGCCCGTCATTGGACACATGAACATAGAGGACATAACCGCGCCTGATGTTTTAGCCATTGGTAAAGCTATCGAAGCGAGGGGCGCTAGTGATATGGCAAGGCGTGCAATGCGTCAAACGGGGCAGATATTCAAACAAGCCATACGTGAGGGCTTAACCAACCTCAACCCAGCCAACGACCTAACCGAAGCATTAAAACCGCATAAGGTGAAGCATCATAGCCGTATCACTAGCCAGCAATTACCAAAGCTACTACAAGATATTAACGCCTATGAGGGTGATCTATTGGTGAAGCTGGGCTTATGGTTTATGTGCTATACGTTTGTGCGTACTCAAGAATTGCGCTTTATGGAATGGAGCGAGATAGACTACAAAGCTAAGTTATGGCGCATACCAGCCGAAAAAATGAAAATGGATAGACCTCACTTAGTACCGCTTGCCCCTCAAACAATGGCAATCTTAAAGCAGATCAAGGCGCTAGGGTTTTCCGATCAATACGTTTTCTTTAATCCATCAACCCGTAAGCCATACAGTACCAATGCTTTTATCACTGCCCTATGGCGCATGGGTTATAAGGGCAGAATGACGGGGCACGGTTTCCGTGGACTTGCCAGCACTACCCTACACGAACAGGAATACATGCACGAAGCGATAGAGCTACAGCTGGCACATGAGAAAGAGAACAAAATCAGCAAAGCCTATAACGGGGCGCAGCATTTACCCTATAGAACCAAGATGATGAATGAATGGGCAAACTTCATTGATAATGCTTACGCTGGCAAGCTGGACAACGTGATCCGTGCAGACTTTAAAGGACAAAAACAAAAGCTAGGCTAAGGCTTAGCACCAACTATGCAAGGCTAGGACTAATTACCCGAAAGCCAGCCGTTCACACACCTTTAGGCTGGCACTGCCTTGCACCTACTTTGAATTAAGGGTGTGTAAAGGTGTGTTATGAATATTATTTCAGACATAGATGTAGCTAAATTGATGCAACATTTAAATATCATTCAAGCTGCTAGTCTTATAGTAGGAGTTTCTCCTGCTACCATTTATAAAAATGATGATAATCAATCGCAACTCCCCTATATGCACAATGATTATCAGACGGCTGAGAAGTTTAGCGATGTTTTAGAAGCTATTACGCACGCTGTAAAGTTTGGCTCGCTAGAAGCTACTATTGCTTATGAACCCCGTGCTCTTATTCAATATAACAATTTCAGCAATCCCTCATATCTATATCAAGATGACTTAAGCGGAGATTGGTTTACAACTGCTAACATTGATATAAACAACACATTTATTCAACGTTCTAAATTAAAGCATTGGCTATTAAGCCATGACGTAAAGCCCCCCTCCTTGTTCACTGATAGCGAGAATGATAACGCTGATTATCTAAATAAAGAGCACGACAGATATGTTCCAAAGCTCGCACTATGTATAAGGGCGTGGCAATCAAGCCAATACTTGCCTGATAACGTAGCAGTAGGGCTATGGTTGCAAGATTACATAAGAGACCATGCAAAAGAATACGGCTTAAGTAGCAGTGATACTATGGTAGAAAACCTAGCTACTATATGTAACTGGAACTCAAAGGGAGGTAATAAGTCAACATTCCCATACCTTAGGGACAACATACCTAATGATTATAGCCAAATGCCGAATAAAGCTACTGCAAGTAAAAGATGATAGTTTTTTGCCTGAACTTATAGAATTTTTAGAACCAAAACCCGAGGAAAAGGACAATGGTGATATACCTTTCTAGACCTTTAAACTCAATGCTTTTATAGAAATATATAAATAATTACTTATAACTACCCCTAAACATGGCTATATGTTTAGGGGTAGTTTGCTATCTATTACCCCCTTGTCTTTAGTGCCATTATGAGTATGTCCGATACACACTGTATCGCCTCAATACGCTACATGGAGCTATGAACATGACACAGCAACAAGCCACTCAAAACACCCCAGTAATTCCTTTTACTGATAACACCTCGCACGATACCGAACCAACCACCGCAAACAGTCCAGCTATGCAACTGCCTACTACAGGCATGGGCAGGGCTAAAGATATTCTGCCATTTCTACCTTTTAGCAAAACCACCTTGTTTGAATGGTCAAAAGATGGACGTTTCCCAGCTGGCAGAAAGCTATCACCAACGATGACCGCATGGAGCTATGCAGACGTTCACGAATGGCTTAACTCTCACACCTCACCACTAGCGAGGTGTAAGCCATGACTACTACAGCAACCGCCACCGCCCCAGTGACCAACCAGCCAGCACCTAAGACACAGATTGATATTGTCAGAGCGCACCTGATGACAGGCGCAACGATCACCACATGGGACGCTTACCGCCTTTATCAAATCACATGCTTAGCACAGCGCATACATGACCTGAGAACCGCAGGGCTAACCATTCAAAGCGAGATAGTCACGCACAATGACAAGCGGTTTTCGGTCTATTGGCTTGATGAGCAGACCTTGCTTGAAAGCGAACTATCTAACAGTGAGGTGAACTAAGTGAGCCAATCAAACGACATATTAGAACCGCGCCTAGTGGCAGTAGATAGCTATTATCTATCTGTCATCAATGACCGCATACAAGACCTATCAAACGATAGCGAACACCTAGCAATGGCACTTAGCGCGATCAGCACCGATGATGATACCAGTAAGGGCGTAATAGTCGCTGTAAGGTCTGCCCTACTCGCTAATAGTGAGCTGGCAACCATTTTAAGCGAACAGATGGACGGGCTTATCTTACTGCCTGAGTTGGAGGTAACAGATCATGAGTAATGACGACCTAGTAAGCGAAGTCATGGACAGGCTAAAAGATGAAGGGTTTTTGATGATAGCTGATGATTTTATAGATCAGCTTATCACCACCTTACACGCTAATGTGACCCTTATTAATACCATGACCCAAATAGCCGAATTAGAAACCACAATGTTAGGCAGCTTGCTACCGACAGGCAGCCGACAAGTGGAGTCGCTCAAAGAGCTATCGAAAAACATAGCAGAAATCGCTTTCAACGTGGAGGACGTAAGAGATGACCAACGATAACAAAATCAATCTAAAAGCCAACCACGGGCAGCACAGCGACAGCCAGCCCCGTAAGCGTGGCTTATTACTTAGCTTTACTATCTTTATGGCATGGGTAGTAGGTATTGGCTTGCTACTGTCATTGGTAGCGTGCCAGCCAGCCAGTGCAAAACAGATTGCAACCAATACCAACAATGGTTACTATATAGACCTCTCAAGAAAACACGCAAGCGGTAAGCCATACCGTTATCCATTGGCTTTTTTTGTGCCTGATAATAGCGCAGCCTCTCAAGCTGTCACTATCCATTCAAGCACAGCCCCACAAGCGCACCTAAGCGCCACAAGGGGGCAAACCATCATATCTATAGCAAATTATTTGCTAACCGACTATGACGGGTTGACGCTGCAAAATAAAATAGCCGTAAGGCGAATATGCAGGGCGGTTGCTTGCGTGACCGAGAGTAAGACCCGTCACCCTATACTTTTACCGTATAGCGTGGCATTCACTCAAAAAACAACGCAAGGAGTTATCCATCATGGGTAAATCAATCCGTACGACCTCAAACACTCAAACCACTACAAGCAGCACACCAGCCACATTCAAGGCAGGTGACAGCGTGCTATGCCCGTCATTAAGCAATAGCCCTTTTGTGCTAATAAATGACCCATACGGCAAGCGTAATAATTTGGCGCTAGAATTTGAAGGCAGTTATTTTTACTATGATGGTAACGGTTATTTCGTACGTGCCAGCCAAAACGAAACAGACGACTTTCAGCCAAGCCTATACCAAAATACCCCAGCCAATCAGCAAGCGATTAATACGCTATACAGTGGCAACCAATCAAACCAGCGCAAAGTTATCGACACTACAAAAGCAGATGATGACGAAGTGATATTAATATCGTCACATGATTTATCGCATATCGCTTGTGATATTCAAGGCGCTATCAATGTCATTGACGATACTGGTTATTTACTAGGGCTTATTCACTATAGAAAGAGAGGGTGAAGCCGTACCAGCAATGGCACGCCTAGCCCATGATGCCACTTGTACGTGGTCAAACCTACTTCATGACCAGTTAGGCAGTATCAATGACACCCTAGCTATGACCCGTTACGGCAAGGAGGGTAAATAATGAAAACCTACCCACCAAAGCAAAGCCGTAAGTACGCCAAGCGCAAAAGCTACTACAAAAAATAGAGCAGCGCGTAAGCCGAACCAGTCACAAGCAAGGGGGACTAAATGACCACTACACCACAAACAGCCGCTCATGAAAAAGCCCGTGCATTTAGCACAGGCTTTACAGTAGTAATAAATAGCTTTGATGCAGCCACACGGCAAGGGCTAGCAGATGATCCTACTTTGACAAAGCTAATCGAGCTATTACCGCCTGACAGCTTGCTAAGTATCACCGACAATCTTACTACAGATGACGCGGTATTAGTACCGACCGCTGGCACGATAGCCCTAAGATTGACCGATAAACAGGGTGATATTGTAGGCGCAGTATTCTACACACCAAACAGCAAAGCAAAGCCTATTGTCATTGATCCTACAGGGTATGGCGCTATCGTCATTGGTGAGCCAAACAAAGCCAATGAGATAATTGCTTTTGATGATGCAGAATATGGCATTGATGCCTATCAGTGTATGGCAGACGACAAAATAACTTTTATTATCAGCCCTCAAAAAACAAAGCAATGCTTTAAAAAGATGGTGCAGCATTGGAGCGGCGGATCACTGCTAACCGTACCAATGACCATAGATAACAAAGGCATGATAAATCTATTGGCAGGTGTGAATGCTAGGGCATTGGTTACCATAGCTGATATTCTCACAATGCTACATGCTAACAATAGTTATGAGGCAATACTGGCAGCTGATGAAACTCAAATCATTAACCTAAAAGACACCGCTTACTATCCTGAATGGCGCGATGATCCACAGCTGAATGAGCCGATGATTTATGCTGATGGGCGTTTTGAGCTATACCATGACGGACTGTTTTTTGTGAAGTATAACGATGACGACCCAGCAAACATAACCTTTAAGTTTAAGGCGTTTGTTTGTTCACCGATTGAGATTATCGCTAAGACTAGGGACACAAGCAGCGGTACATGGGGGCGGCTATTGCAATGGCGTGATGATGATAATATCAAGCATCAATGGTCAATGCCGTTATCACTGCTACAAGGTGATGCAAAGGAATACCGCAAGGAGCTTGCCAGTCAAGGATTGAACATTACCACCAATAGCAAACAGCGCAGCTACTTAGACCCCTATATCAAAACTACCCCGTTCACAAACGGGCGTTATGCGTAGATAGGTTAGGCTGGCATGAGCAGCAATACATATTACCTGACAGGGCAATAGGCAGTGATAGTAAGCAGCTTATCGTCTATCAATCTGCCAACGCCATAAACAGCACCTTAGCCCAGCAAGGCACATTAGCCCAGTGGCGTGATAACTTATGCAAACCACTAGCAGAACAAAGCCGTTTTGTTTTCTCTATTGCTTGCGCTTTTGCAGGTCAATTACTGGAGCTATTGGAGTATGACGGGGGCGGTTTTCACCTTTTAGGTTCATCAAGCATGGGTAAGTCATTATCGCTTAAATTGGCTGCTAGTGTATGGGGCAACCCTGACAGGTATGTTAAGACATGGCGCAGCACTGATAACGCACTAGAGGGCACAGCAAGCGAGCACAACGACAGTTTTCTGCCACTTGATGAAATCAGCGAATGTGATCCCAAAATAGTAGGTAAAACCGTTTACATGCTGGCTAATGGTCAAGGTAAAGGGCGTAGCACCACCACGGGACACAATCGCATAGCCAAAACATGGCGCATTATCTTTTTGTCTAATGGTGAGGAGTCGCTACAAAATTTCATGGCACAAGCAGGACAGAAAACCAATGCAGGTATTGAGGTTCGAGTAGCGCATATTGATGCTGATGCTGGCAAAGGCTTAAAGACGTTTGATAGTTTGGTACTGGCAGACACCAGTGAAGCCCAAGCCGATACGATCAACGAGTTATCACACGCTTACTATGGATCAGCTGGCATAGCATGGCTAGAACATATCACCAGTGACAAGACAGCGACCACCGCCAACGCTGGGCAGCTTGTCAGTAGCTTTATGAGTAAGTATAGCGACCTGACAGCACAAGCGCATAGAGTGGCTAAACGGTTCGCTATGGTGGCAGCAGCTGGTGAGATAGCAACACTGGCAGCTATTACAGGCTGGCAAGTAGGACAAGCAACCACAGCCGTTATGACATGCTTAGATAATTGGCTTGATAACTATGGGCGTGATGGTGAGCATGAGCAGCGCCAAATCATAGAGCATATTAAGGCATTTATTGAACAGCATGGATCAAGTCGTTTTCAGCCTTGCCACATTCACACGTACCAAGATTTTGAACCTAAAATCAATAACCGCGTTGGCTATCACAATTACGACACAGGGGAATATTATTTCTCTACCAGTACCTTTGATGATGTCTGTTCACCATTTAACAAAAGCAAAGTATTGCAAGTGTTAGATGAAGCTGGATTATTGAACGTGACTGAGAATGACCGTAAAACGTGTAGAGTGCCTTTACCATTTAAAAAGAACCGTCAACGTGTTTATGCGGTCAAAAGTGAGATATTAAGTTGTGAAACTACAAAAAGCACTGGGACAGCTGGGACAACTGGGACAACCCATACACCGCAAGGGCTAGGCACTGTCCCAAGCAATAAAACACCACTGGGACAGCTGGGACAAAGTAGCTCAATTTGTTAATCTGTCCCAAGTGTCCCAAGGGCAAAAAAGGGGCTGGGACAGCTACAAGCCAATAACCACGGGCGTTGTCCCGTTGTCCCAAGTGTCCCAAGCAAAAAACAGATGCAGACAAAAACAATCAAAGGCAGCCGTTTATCGTCTGCCTTTTTTATGGACTGCAAAAACCTAGGGGAAACCTAAGGTTAGGCGCTCAATGTTTACTTGAAAATCACGGGCAGCATGTTGTCATTTGTTAACATTCAAACCAGTTTGCCGACTGCCAGCATGTTAAGTTATGTTAAGGTTTAAAACCTTTATGGAGAAGATCACCACACAGCTAAACAGTGCAATTACTTTTACCACGTTTTACCGATCACCAGCCCCCAATGGGGTAACTGTTAGCGTGATACCTTACTGTCATTAGCCTACAGAGTCATGATGCCACCAAAACAAGATAGAGCCGTCAAACAAAAGATATGAGCAATCTTGCGCGTATTGAGCGTGGTTTAAGTTAACTATTCCGCTACGAACTGCCAAAAAGTGAATGGAGCGCAAACACTTACCAATCATGGGCTATAAGGCAGTTTTAGGGCTAAATTAGCAAGGGGCTGTAGCGGATTATAGATAAATCCTATTTTGGTTATATCGCATATCAAAGGGTAGGAATAACGGTAAGATTACGGTTAGTTTTCGGACACGTTAGAACCTAGCAAAACCCAACATTCAAATGATGGTGAATGACTTGCAAATAATCCACTGTCCAAAACTGGAGGTTAAGAACTTTACACCCTAGCCATGATAGCGAACCCCAAGATTACCCCAAGGCTAGAACCTGTCAAAACCTGTTATTCAAACGCGAATTAGCCAATGCCAAAACCTTACATTGAAAACCAAAGCACACACCGCGCAATGCTGGCTTGATCCTTGCCGTAATCTTGCCGTTACCTAATTTTCGGAGTCCATAGAAGGGAGTTTTGCGAGTCCATAAAAAGGGTTGGTTTTCGGACATCATAAGAGGGGCTAAAAATGAATTGTTGGACACGTTAGAGCGAGTTTATGGAACAGTACGCGCACGGGGCACATTCTGCCCATGATAGGTAGTTTCTTAACAGGTATCGTGAGCAGCAAAAGGGACTTTTCGGACAGGTAAACGCCTTTTTATAATGCGTAAAAACCTACTAGACAGATGCCCCCAAAACTGGGGTATGGAAGCAAGGAAAATAGGAAGTAAAACAGCGCATTTTCTATTATTCCCATTTACCGCCAAGTCAGTACAGTAAACGCATAGAGATGGAAGCAGATATATTTTAGGAAGCAAGAATTGGAATAATTCCCAATGGGCTAAATAGTACAGATGCAATAAAACGCATTATAAACGCACGAAAAACGCACGCATTTAAGCGCCATTATTGAGCGCGTGCAGTGATTAGCAATTCAACCCCATGAAAGAAAGTAGCAAGTATAAAAAAGTATTGGATAGGTAGTAATTAGGCAAGCAAATAAATAGAACATGCCTAATAGCTGATTTCACCTCACCATAAATCACCCCCTAAGCCGCAATGACCTCTTAGAGAATCTTTTAATATTTTGACTTGTTCGGTCTTTACCTCTAAAGCCTCTCCTACATTATCTATATGTTCTTGGCACAAGCTGCTATACCAGTCATCAGGTGAGCAATAATAGTTTGTATCTAGTGTTTCATATTCGTAAGGCTCAGTCTCACGCTCATAGTAGCTTATAGCTTCCTCTATATAAGCACGACAATTAACAGGTAAGTTAGAATCTGAGCCATATTCAGGTTTACTATTGGAATCACTGCATGCAGTAAAAAATATTGCAGTAAGTAAAATAAAAAGCTTATTCATAATAATGTCACCAATACTCAAAACATTTTTTGATAGTATCATGACCATTAATTACATAATACTTAATTGAGTCTCAAACAGCCAAAAAAGGGCGTTATTAAAAACGATTGTTGGTATTATTGTTGGTATCATCATAATTAAAAAACATAAAACCTATATAAATAAAGGCATGCAGACCCTACTTTACTTCCTGCCGTTCCGACCAAACATAGTAGTAAAGAGAAAAGCCAATCATTGTTTTTAATGGTTGGCTTTTTTTGTGCTAGGGCGTGTCATCAATTAAGCCAAACGACACAAGAAACTAGATGAACCGCACTTAAGAAATGACAGGCTAACTTGTCATAGCGAGTGGCAATCGCACGATACTGCTTAATCTTGGCAAAGAAGTTCTCTATTAGGTGCCGTGCTTTATAAAGCTCTTTATCGAAGTCTCTTGGCTGCAGCCGATGACACTTAGATGGTATAACTGCATTACCTTGCACTGCTTTAATCGGTTCAATAACGCGGGCATCAGCATCGTAAGCTTTATCGGCAAGCCACGTTTGGCTAATACTGACATCAAGCAATTCATCTGAGCCACACAGGTCATGAGCTGCGCCACCTGTTAGATAAAAGCCAGTAGGATTGCCTAGCGCATCTGTACGAGTATGTATTTTAGTCGTCAGTCCACCTTTGCTGCGTCCAATGGCTTGATCCCTTTTTTTCCAGCACTGTGCTGGTGGGCTTTAACAATCGTGGCATCTAGCATGGCATATTCGTCATCGGATTGTTCAGAGAGTTGATTAAAAACCTGCTCCCATACGCCTTTTTTGACCAGCGACTAAAACGAGTATGAATCACTCTGAAGTCGCCAAAGCGTTCAGGTAGGTCACGCCAAGGTATGCCGGTCTTGTAACGGTACAGAACCGCTTCTACGAACAAGCGGTTATCCTTTGCAGTAATACCAACGTCACTTGGTTTACCAGGTAGAATGTCTTTAATTCTCTCCCATTGGTCATCACGTAGGGCATGTCGTCTTGTCATAGTCATTGAGCTCAAATTCCTAAATACGATCTAAGTATAGCTTATTCTGAAATATCTATGCTAATTGATGACACGCCCTAAATTTAACTGTTGATTGTATGATGCATTAAGCAGATAAATAATAAAAAATCCTGTAAGGCTAGGGCTAATTACCCGAACGGCATTTTTACCACCTCAAACGATGCCAGCGCCTTGCACCTATAGTCAGAGCACTTTTAAACCGCTACGGTGTTACCCGCCCTAGATGTACTCAGTGTACTATCTGTGGTCGGTCGCCTTGTAGCGATTCTAAAATTCCTTGACTATATTTAAAGCTAAGGGTGTGTAAAGGTGTGAACATGAGTAATAATGATATAGCATTAAGCTTTGATACCGCAGAATATTATAATCTACAAGAAGCTTGCGACTACTTAAACAGAAAATTTGAAACCGATAACATATCGCCAAAAAAACTACTTAAAAGAATTTATGAGTTTGATTTAGACGCTTACATTTATGGTAGAGGGTTTTATTTAATGGGAAGTCATTATCTTGATGAAGACAAGTTAGACTTTTTAGATGATTTAGACAAAGACGGTGAAGACTATCAAATCTATACAACGCAAATAGATGCATATTTATTTTTCTGCGACGTAAAGCCCTCGTTAACTTGTAAAGAATTAGGCGTTTTTATCCAGCTAAGCCACAGAATGATTAGCAACTTACTTCTATTGGAACGAACTGAAATTAGTGACGAATGGGCAGATATTGAGGGCTTATTACCACACAATAGACTAAACGCTAATCCAAAAGACGTAGAAGAGTTTCTTTTGCCTAGTGACAGGCCTAGCACATATAAAGGTCAAGATTATAACTTTGATAAAATTAAAGTAGTAGAAAGCAGGTATCAGCCGATATTACCCAAAAGAGCATCGAAGAGTACGGACTTGAAAAAGCACTATCAAGAATTAATATGGGGTTTAGATCACTATCATTTAGAAGATTATCAAATAGAACATTACGAAGGGGTTAATAGTCTCTTTAATAACAAAGAAACGTACGCACTTAACCTAGAAGCAACGCCTGATGATATTTTGATTTTACATAAAGATTTAGAGCTGTTAATAGAGCTTATTATCGAGAACAAGCCAGCGATTGAAAAAACAGAAATTGTTTTTAAGAAAAAGGGAGTTAGCCCAAAATTACTCAAGGCAAAATTAGTAGCTGATACACATGCGCAATACTTATGGTCGAAAGACCATGATAAAAAAATAAGAATTGGTGAAATGTGTGAGCTTATATGGAGCTACCTAATTGATACAGGGCATGGTGAAATGCTTCCTGAAAGAACAGCTACTTTAAAGAGCTGGCTTAGCTCGATACCTCAATATGCAAGTGAAGCAGGCAGACCACAATCATAATTTAAATGTATCTCAACCTAAGTTAATCTATATAGACATAGGTTTAGGGGATTTTCTTAATCAACTCCAACCCATAAAATAGCAACCATAAGCCGTATCAATCAAGTTACGGTAAATATGGAGCTATCAGATGAAACACTTAGAAAAAGCTAGAGTCTTAACCATACAAAATCAACAGTCCAAAAGCTATTTAACAAGCCACCCAAATGGTCGTTTACTATATTGAAATTTTTGATCGTTATCCTAGTACCGCTATTATCAAATGCACCAGATATTCAGCTTAATTTTTATACCATTAACATCCTATTTTAAGTTGAAAATCCACATAAAAAAACCAGCCATTGAACCCAATGACTGGCCTTTTTATGTTTATTACTCTTCATTAAGTATTACAGAGACGCTTTAGTAATCGCACTTAGCGCTTCATTGATGATAAATACTTTAGACTTAATATCCGTAAAGCCAAATGAGGTCAGTCTCTGGGTATGCTTCTCTAAATATCTGTTGGCATCCTCTAAGTTATCAAACACATAAATACCGCCCGCTTCTTGCGTTGCTTCGTTTTCTGTCCATAGCTTGTAGACCAGACCGCTCTCGTTTGCGATGTCTTCAGCCAACTCTTTCATAGACTCAAAGAATTGGTCACCAAAAGGTCCGCTATAAGGAAAGTCGATTTGCAAAAGATATTTCATTATTGAATCCTCATTATTATTGAATGATTGGCAAAGTATATGCTGCCAGATACTTTCAATCTTAACATAGTAAGATTGACTATAGACTTTTGGCAAGCGAGCAGCTAGGGTAAATGTACCACTTTATAAAGGTTCAACCTATGTCTGAGGTTATCGCTCAGCCCCTCTCGAATTACCTTATAGATGACGCACCTTGGGACGCATACCAGCGACCTTATGTGCGTGATTTGGCGTATGTGCTTGCCTGCCCTAACGTCTTGACCGAATGGCTAGACTTTGCGCCACATCAGAATACACATACCGTGTCGGTACATAGCGCACACTTCTGGCAACAGCAGTTTGCAGCGTATCAGCAGCGTTTGGAAGAGCTAGATAACACCAATGCGTATCAGGCGCTGACCCGCTATTTACTCAAGCGCCCAAGTCCCAATCGACTGGGATTTCACTTTGAGGGGTTACTGTCATTTTGGTTAGAGGATGGCTTTGCGCGCAAGCTACATCCGTATGAGACCCTAGCCAGTAACGTCCAGTTGTATAATGGTAAGCAGACGACTGGTGAGCTGGATTTAATCTTATATATCATGGAGAAAATCTGGTCGAGCATTGGGAGCTGGCGATTAAGTTTTTTATGGGCTCAGCACCGTTTGCTCCTGAGAACTGGGTTGGGATTAATTCCAAGGACAATCTACAGCGTAAAATGACCCATATGCAAACCAAACAGTTTCGTACCGTATGGGTAAATACCGAAAAGCATGGACAAGTTAACATTGATAAGCGTTATGGCGTGATTAAAGGACGCTCTTTTTGCCAATTAATACCACTAACTTTAATTATCCATCTTGGTTAGCACCAAGCTTTCCTATACATAAATGGTGCGATAACACCGATATGACTAATCTTGCGACGCTTGATATAAGGGCATTACGAGCTGCCCATTATATCGAATGGTTTACTAGGCGCGACTGCTATGATGGACGACAGCCGCAGGTAGCTTGGTCAAACGACGCAATGCCTATGCCTACGACAGGACTATACTTCGAAGGTCATAGTCCGATCGTCATTTATCCTGAACAGCGCGACAAAACGCATGATAAATTTTAGTAACGTCCACCGCATTATATGCACATCGACGCTTTAGCCATCTGCTTTTTAATGCAATGCAATGAAGCTACCAAGCATAGCGTCCATACAAGCTAATCTCACTGCGTTTGGCTTTTTCTGAATCGAGACTGTCGGTCAGCAATTTGATGCCAGCATAACGACTGTCTACAGCAAGACCCAATGCTTGCGTTTGCGGCTCTATCAAGCCCGTCACCGTAATGGGGAAAGCATCGTTGGACGTTTGGTAGCCTGCGGATAATTGATATAAGTCTTGAATGTCATTCACTTGACCATGTAGACCGAGCTGCCATTGACTGTCTAGCTGATGCTGAAGGCTACCTTCCACTCGCCATGGCAATGTCTGTGTGACATCATCAGTGCTAAGCTGCCCTTCAATCGTATAGAGAGGTCTGCCGTTGACGTCATAATCCAATGCATAACGAGTGCTTGGCATGTCTTTCCAGTGCATACGTCCAAGGATATCGTAGCCACTCAGAGACAACTGCGTACTATCAGACAACTGACCTGTGAGCTGCAAATCGAGCGAATAACCATATCCCGAAGGTTTCGCGGGGTTCCAGTTTAGGTTTTCCTCCCCTAAAGCTGGTGCATCATAGTAATAATCGATGTAAGCGTTGGTTTTATCCAAACTGTCTCGTATGTCTGTCAGCTCATTATTTGGCAACACTTTGGTGCTTAAATCGCCAACTATCTTACCTTCTAATGCATGCAGTCCTTGCCAGAGATTGGCACGAGTCGTCAATTGCCAGTTGGGCATGAGCTGCTGCGTCAGGCCAATATTAGCACCGAATCTTTCATTGTGCTTGGCTTCTAAAAATAACGGATAAGTTTGACTGGTACTTGAGGGCTTTTTATTTTCATACTGCCAATAAACTTCGGCAGTCTCTTTGCTAAACGTCATTAAATAATCATAACGCCAACCTAGACCGTAGCTAATCGCACTGCCCGCAGGACGAATCTCAAGCGACGTCCGACCTTGGGCATAAGCATGATCTCCTGAATCCAAAGGAGCAATCGTCTAAAAATTCTGAGATAGGCTGTGTTGGACTATGAGCCGTTGCCATCACACTCCACTCTATCTGCGCGTCTGACTGAGTAATATGACTGTCCAGCAAGCCTGTCGCTTGGGGGTAGAAGTAAAAATTCGTGTCAGCAGCTGGTATATCTGCACTATCAGCAACCGCAGCGCTGGATATCATCATAGCGGCAATCGCTGGCGTAGTGATTAACGTACGGCTGTATAAATGCGATGCTAAGCTTTTAGGTAAAAAACCATAGAGACTTGAAACGTTATATGGCATAAATTTCTCACGTTTATTAGAGAGCATAAAAAAGACAGGAATCTGTCTCTTTTTTTGTTGCTATACCTCAATCGCTACTAACAACGGTTGAGAGTCGATGTGACACATGATTTGATTATAGAATAATTAAACTATCATCAGTAAATTTGGCAGTAACTTTGCCATCATTATCCATTAAATCACCGTAGTCTTTACCGTTAACCATGATATCGCCAAGCTTACCCATTTTATCTTTGATAAAATCACCCTTGGCATCAACCTTTAACTTGATCGACGCTTTATTTTGCTCAACGGTAAACTGGGTGCTAACCACATCATGTTATTATCTAAGCTTGACTTACCTGTTACAAATAGCTTCTTACCCTCTACGCTAGCAGTCAACCTTGTAGCTCAATAACATTACGAGCAGTACGTTTAAGATTGGCTTGGAAATCAAGCGGAATCGTCGTTGTATTCTCCTTGTTCCTTTAATCGCCAATACTATTTCCATACCTACGTAATTGGCGGCCTCTTCGATATCACCAACTTCATCGATTATGATAAATTTCTTTATATCAGCGTCATTGGCAGTCGCATTCAGTGTAATCTCTACATCAGTCATCGGTTTGCTTGGTCATCTTGCCCGTTATAGCAAACTTATAAGGGATTGTTCTAACCACCAGACTGTTATCTGCTAGCTTTCTGCTGACATCCAGCGCAGCAAATTCAAAATCTTTGCTTCAATCACGCTATCATTAGCCGTCAACTTCAGGCTGCTTAATTTGATGACTGCCTTTTCTAGCGTGATGCCTTCTTTATTGCATCATTGATGTCAAACTCATCATTGACCACGACTTTATCACTGAATTGACCACTGACTGTTGCGCCTTTAGTACTTGAGTTGAGGGCAACGATATCAGTGCCAGTACCAATTTTAATACTCTTGAAACCCAAGCTGCCGTTAAAGTTATCTGTACTGGTGTTTGAGCTTAACGCATCTTCAAAGCCATCAAATGCTACCTTAAAACTGTCTTGATTGACGACAACAGGTCCGTACAAACCTGTTTGTGGGTTATACACATAATCGTATTCTTCAATATCAACCTTGGTGCTACCAGTTAAGGTAAACTTCCCATCAGCATTTAGCGTCGCTAAAAAGTCTTTTTCTGGGGTCAAGACTATATTCCCAATGCTGTTTCAAACTCTTCATCATTAGCCAGTGCAATAATGTCAGCTGCAGTGAGCTGTGATACATCATTCTCTTCCATATAGTATTTTAGATCACTTGGGATATCGAAGGTATGAACCGCCCCGGGATTGTCGGAGACCTAATATTCTGAGAGAATACGACAATGAAAACACGACATTATACTCCTGAGATTAAAGAACGCGCCGTTCGCATGCTCATTGAAGCGGCAGGCGACTACCCCTCTACCTGGTCAGCGATTCAAGCCATCGCCCCTAAGATTGGCTGCACACCTGAGACCCTGCGATCCTGGCATAAAAAGCACATCGATCAAACTATTCCTGCCTCAGTACAAGCGCAAAGTGATAAAGAACGCATCAAAGAGCTTGAACGCGAGAATAAAGAACTTAAGCAAGCTAATGAAATCATCAGGAAGGCTGCGGCTTTTTTCGCCCAGGCGGAGCTCGACCGCTGACTAAAATCATGATTCACTTCATCGACGACAATAAACACCTTTATGGGGTCGAGCTGATCTGTAGAGTCCTACCGATTGCCCCGTCAACTTATTATCGTGTTCAAGCCTTAAGCGACAACCCACACAAGCGTTCACTGCGCAGTCAGCATGACGCCTATTACATCGGTGAGATTAAACGTATTTGGCGGGACAGCAAGTGCCGTTACGGTGCGCGCAAAGTCTGGCAGCAGATGCTGACGGGTTAAAGGTTGCTCGGTGTACCGTAGAGCGTTTAATGAAGCAGTATGGTATGCAAGGTGTCTGGCGTGGCAAAAGCAAGATTACCACCAACAGCCGTGACGACCAAAAGCGCGCTGATGACCTAGTCAATCGTAACTTTAATGCACGTCAACCCAATCAGCTTTGGGTAGCTGACTTCACCTATATAAAAACAACTAGCGGCTGGGTATATACCGCTTTTATTATTGATGTATTTGCTCGCGCTATTGTGGGCTGGAAAGTATCTAATCGCATGAATACCGATATGGTTATGGCTGCGCTAAATCAGGCGATAGCAGATAGGAACCATCCCAAAGATGTGATTCATCACAGCGATCGAGGGGTTCAGTACTTATCCATTCGCTATACTGACAAAATGTGTGACTCTGGTATCATCGCTTCTGTCGGCACGACTGGTGATTCATACGATAATGCACTGGCTGAAACGGTCAATGGACTCTATAAATCTGAGGTAATTGACTATTTAAAGGAGAACTGGACTGGTATCAATGATGTTGAACTGGCAACCCTTGAATGGGTGGATTGGTTTAATAAAATACGACTGCATAGCACGATTGGTTATGTGTCACCCTTTGAGTTTGAAAAGCGGTATTATGATAATTTAATCCTGTCAGGCATGGCTGCCTGACTCAAGTAAATCACTCTCCGATATAGTCGGGGCGGTTCAGTATAACCAAGTCGCGTATCTTGCTTTTCTGTAAGGATATCACTTACATCTTCGTAAGCATCTGTAACCGCTTTATTGTCACTGACAAATAGCTTGGCGGTACGAATCATCTCTTTCGCTTGCTCGATCTCAGACAAACTATTATCGACAGGCGGCTTAACTGGCACATCTGGCGTATTAGTACCATTACCAGAAGAGCTATTATTATTGTCATCACCACAGCCTGCTAACGCTAACGTGCTGGCTAACGCTAATGCGCTCAATTTAAAAAATTTCATAACACAGTCCTTTATAGAATGATTTTAAAAACGAGAAGCACCAAAATCTTTATCTAATTAAGCAAATAATGCCTCAATTCAGAAAAGCGCCTCTTAATTTAGAAAACTTAAGTTTGCTTTAAAATAAATAATAATACTCTTATTTAAACAACTTATCTATAAAGTAAACGGATATAACAGCAATGTTACACAAAAAATAAATGCCGTTGTTGCGACTAATCTTAACTGTCTACCAAAGATACTTTATCAATAATTTTCAATCACTTGCATCAGCTCGTACCTGAGCATATCTACGCTTGGCATGCGCTCAGCGTGAAAGCGCACAATAGCAATACCGGCACTAGCAAGGGCTTTGTCTTTTTGTCATCCGCCTTTTGACGCGCTTTACTCGTATGTGTCCATCATCAAGCTCGATAGCAACCAGCGTGGTCTGCGCATCAATGTCCACAATCACATAATCGACGCTTTGACGACAGATACGATTGAACCAAAAGCTACGCTCGGACGCCTCACTGCTATTGCCTTCGATAATGCGTGACAGTTGAACTTGAACGAAAATATGATATCCGGCAACGCACTTTTTAGCTTATTAAAGAAAATGACTTCCGTATCCGTCATAATCGGCATCGGCGCAAACGGCCAAATAGCCAACTCATCACCGCGTACTGGCTTTGGATCAGGCTCAACAACTGGAGGTCTTTTCAACAGCTTTGGTACGGTAATCAGCCCTAAAAACCCAACGGCCAATATTAAAAATATAACACCAAATGACATGGTTTTACCTTATACATGATTAAGGCAGCCAAATATGTATGACGACTTCCATAAAGTGACATATATACTCAACTGCGACAGGGCAGCCCTTATAGGCTGACCCGTTATACAGAAAAAATCAGGGACAATCGGCGCACATCGTAGCTAAGCTTACGCCAATCAGCAAACACTAAAACAAAAACACGACAATAAATGTCGTGTTTGAATAAAACTCAGATAAAACAATAAACTAACCAAGACTCTGCTGTTTATTTAGCAATAACAGTCATCCGATTATAGTGATTTTCACACTATTTTAGCGCCAGTATAAAACCCAAGCACTGGTCGTACTGACCTTAGGATCGCTATTGATTTTATCTTTTAACGCTAACGCCGCCACTTTACCGCGCTCAGGACCGACGATGACGCGAACCCCGCGGCTGGTAGGACTGGTCTTAACTTGGTAGCCTGCGGATTTAAATTTCTTTGCTAGTTCGTCAGCTTTGGCTTGATCGTTTGCCAATGCTACTTGCACCCCAAAGCTGCCTTTGGCGTCGGTTTCTTTGACTTCTTTACGGGCTTCGCTGAGTTTCTGCTGTGCTTCACGTTTAGCATCCGCTGATTTTTTGGCTAAAGCCTCTTCTTTCTGACGCTTGTCTTCGCGTGCCTGCTCAGCCGCTGCCGCTTCACGTGCTAATCGCTCTACTTGCTTACGTGATGGAATGGTGATGTTTTGACCCAGTTGTAGCGATGTCGACGGTGACAGATCATTCGCTTGTGCCAATACTTCTACTGGCATATTGTATTGCCGCGCCAGTTTAATCAGCCCATCTCCTCTTTTAACTTGATAATCAGAAGGCGATTTTGGTGGCTCATTTTTAGCCGCTTCGGCTGCCGCTTGTTTTTTCTCAGCCGCAGCATCCGCTTGTTTCTTAGCATCCGCTTCTTTTTTACTGTCTGCTAGTTTCTTTGCAGCAGCCTGCTCTTTAATCGCCGCTTGCCTTTGAGCTTCTTGTTGCGCTTGGGCAGCTTTTTGCTGGTTGCCAGTGTTTGTCTCACTTTCAGCTGACGCAGCAGCGCTAGTCTTTTTTATTGGCGTTGTAGCGGCATCTTTTTCCGCGTCGGATTTGGATTTGTCACTCTCTTCAGCAGCTGCCGCACTACTGGCCATATACTGCTGACTTTCTGCACGGGCTTTTGCCAATGCTTCCGCCTCAGCGGCTTCCTGTTCAGTTAACTGCTGGGCACGTTTTTCTTGTTCAGCACACGAGCAGCGCGCTCTTTTTGTTTTTCTGCCAAGATACGTTTTTCAGTCTCGATATCCGTCGTCAGCGGCTGAGGAGACTCTTGCTCAGGGCTTGGCTTATCTACCATTGCTGACGCTGGTTGTGGTTCATTACTATCACCAATCTGTTGCACCATGGCGTATAGCATCACGCTACCGCCGATAATCATCCCAATGCCCAATAAGGCTTGTCTCGAAAAGTTCATCCGTTTACGTCTCTTAGTTGGTAATAAGGTTGATTGAGCGGCGCAACTGCCGTCTCAAAACTGTGTTTAGATAGTTTTAATAGCCTTGATAGGTGTCATTGCCACCAGTTGCGTCCATCCGTTTTTAAATGTTATGCCAAGCGTTTAATGCCATTATAGAGCAACTTGCCAAATCACTTTGATTATAAAGCATATTTTTCATACTGTCTGCCATCATGCTACTGCTAAGATTAACATTAAATAAGCACCATTTTAATGTTAATTATCAACCGCCAGTGCTGCCAGTGCCTCGCCGATCGTATGAAAGGAGCCACATACCACGATAAGGTCTTGCGGTTGACTGGCATTGATAACCGCATCGGTCGCTTCTGATAAACGTTTAAATTCGTGTATTTGAGCATTGTCGACATAGCTCGATAGGATACCTTGCAAGTGCTCAGTGCTCGCAGCACGTGGATAATCAATCTCAGCGATATACCAATCGCTAATCGGTAAGCCCGCTATCGTCAAATGCTGCACGACTTTATTGATATCTTTATCACCCAACATAGAAAACAGCATTTTAATGCTGGCAGGTTTTCCTATAGCTTTACTGATATTTACTATTTGGATTACTGCTTTGATTGAGAGCATCAAAGCTATTTTGATTGGCTAGATGCTGTTGCCAAAGCGGTAATAATTGCGCCAATAAAAACTCAACGCCTTGCTCGTTATGCGCCACATCAAACAGCCAATGGCGATTGTGGATCTCACGATAATCAAAGCGGCCAGCGAGCCTGACCGTTTGCAGCGCCTGCTCGATAGCAGTGCTATCGACATTTAACGAACTTGCGAGCACTGCTGATAACGCAGTGGCATATTGGTCAATGACAGTGCTGGGCACGGTAACTGCATAGTGACCGCAGCATTGCTATATTGCCAAGCGCTTGCACCCACTCACGATAATCAAAATCTCGCCCAACTTGATAACAAGTTGCTTGATGCTTATCAATCGCTTGCTGCACACTGACTGGCATTGCAGTAGCACCATAAACCACGCTGATACCATCACGTAAGATACCTGCTTTCTCACGGCCATATCTTCCACATTGTCACCCAGCCAATCGACATGATCGATAGCGATATTGGTAATCACTGCCATATCAGGATCAATGATATTGACCACATCTAAGCGCCCACCCAGCCCGACTTCCAACACCCAGACATCACAGTCCGCTTCGGCAAATATTAATAATGCGGCAAGTGTGGTCATCTCAAAAAATGACAAGGTCAGCTCACACGCTAATCGCGCTGCTTCTACCTTGCTAAAGGCTTCAATTAACGTCTCGTCACTGACCATCTCGCCATTGATACGCACGCGCTCATTAAATAAACTTAGATGCGGTGATTGATACAGAGCCGTTTTATAGCCTGCTGCTTGGCACATCTGCGCGATGACAGCCGTCGTTGAGCCTTTACCATTGGTGCCTGCCACCGTAAATACATAAGCATCGTCTTTGGCTGACTGTACCACGCCTAACGCCTCGGCAATTGGCAAAACTCGCGACAACCCCATGTCTATTGCCGATACATGAATCTGCTGCATATAATCGAGCCATTCGGTCAAGCTAGAATGCTTGTTGGGAGTGTTAGCGTTAAAAAGTAGAGAGTCGGACATGGACACAGCCTATATTGAAATATTTGAATAAAAATGGTCAATGAGAAAGCATTCATTAAGAAAGTACAGACAGTATATAACTACCTGTCCAAAAAGCAAAAAGCATTTACCGCTGTTGACGATAAATGCTATTGATTGATCTTACTTAGTCAGAGAAATTGAGCATGCTACTAAGCATAAGTCATGCGGAATATTAAACTCAGTTATCCGTTAGTCAAGCCGATGAGCAAGCTAGGCATCAACATTAGGCATGCGGCTTAACTTTGCCAACAGACGATAAATAGTATCAATCATTTGATGACGATGTACCACTTCATCGACCACACCGTGCTCTAACAAAAACTCGGCACGCTGGAACGGCTCTTCTAGCGTCTCACGAACCGTTTGCTCAATCACGCGCTTACCAGCAAAGCCGATCATGGCTTTTGGTTCTGCTAAATGAATATCACCTAACATAGCGAGCGACGCAGTCACACCGCCATAAACAGGATTGGTCAATATCACGATATACGGCACGCCAGCAATTCTCAAACGCTCAATTGCAGCAGCCGTTCGTGCCATCTGCATCAAAGACAGTAAACCTTCTTGCATACGTGCGCCGCCAGAGGCAGCAAAGCAGACTAAGGGCACGTTGTCTGCCAGCGCTTTCTCAGCCGCCTCTACGAAACGGTCACCAACTACAGAGCCCATAGAACCGCCCATAAAGCGGAAATCAAAGGCACAAGTCACTACATCAAGATTGCGCAGCTTACCATACAGCACAATCAGCGCCTCAGACTCGCCGGTTTTGTCCTGTGCTTCTATCATACGCTGCGGATACGGCTTACTATCCACAAAGCTCAATGGATCTTTGGCAGTAAATTGTTGTCCTAGCTCACCGTCTACTTGATCGAGCAACCAGTTTAAGCGCTCACGAGCACTCATCGGTAAATGATGATCACAATGCGGGCAAACATAGCAGTTAAAAATAAGCGCCGTATTGGTAATCATCGAATGACAATTACTGCACTTGGTTGACGGTTCAGTCTCTACTGCTGTCAAAGGCGCTGTCAATTGCTGCTTGATACCCGGTATCGGGCGATTAAACCACGATTGCCCAGCAGTATTACCGTTTGGCTCAGCGTTACTTTTTTCAGTATGGTTCGGAGTCTTCATATCAGGTTTTATTATCGTATCAGTCATATTATTCGCCATTATCAAAGGCTTATCGACAAGCTGGCTCATGCGCTTGTCCCTAAGAATCGATTTATAAGGATCAGTTTAATCGTCACATATTCTCATAACTTTCGCAGTTATAAAGCGCAGTTATAAGGCACGCTTTCGTGAAACTGTAACAATTTATATGTGATGTTAGTTTACACACGTAAACTAACTTTAGCAAAGTCATTTAACCCTGTCTTTATAAACATTGTTATTCATATTGCCATGACGACTTAAGTGACGATAATTTAACTTTATTTCACTCAGGCACTCAAACTATCAAGTGCACCGCGTAGCTCATCCATTTTTGCCATGATTTTTTGCTGAGCGGCGGCAACCGCAGTGCTATCATTGGCATCTATATCAGCAAAATTCTGCACCAAGGCACTACCGACAATAATACCATCCGCATGCGCTCCAATCGCTTTAGCAGAAGCCGCATCACGAATACCAAAACCCACACATACTGGCAAATCAGTTGCTGCTTTAATCGCTTGCACTTGAGTCGCAACATCATCAGTATCAAGTGTTGCCGAACCCGTCACGCCTTTTAATGACACATAATAAATATAACCACCGCAATGGGTCAATACTTGCTCACGGCGCTCAGGTAAAGTGGTTGGTGACAATAAGAAAATTTCATTCATCGAATGTTCAGTCAAATGCTGGGTAAAGCTGCCCGCCTCGCTTGGCGGCAAATCAACCATCAAAATACCATCGACACCTGACTGCTCACATAGCGCGACAAAGTTGTCATAGCCGATGATTTCAACGGGATTGAGATAGCCCATCAAAATAATGGGCGTCTGCGTGTCTTGCTGACGGAATTCCGCGACCATTTTTAGGGCATCACGTGTACTCGTACCTGCGGCTAATGCACGCTCTCCAGCTAAAGCGACGACTGGGCCATCTGCCATCGGATCAGAGAACGGCAAGCCAACTTCGATCATATCCGCGCCATGCTTAACCAAATCATGAAGCAAACCAACGAAGTTGCTTGGATTGGGGTCACCTGCCATCACATAAGGAATCAGGGCTTTTTTGTTTTGTGATTTTAAAGTTTCAAAAGTGCTTTCAATTCGGGTCATATTGGTCTCTTATAATTTTAAAATTAATTCATTGTCATTGAATCGCGTAAGGCACGCATCTGTTTAATAGAATTGTCAAAATTCGCTTGGGCAGTTTCTATAATGGCTGCGATTTGAGACACTACGTTAGCATCTAACTGACTGATAAGAGATTTCTGATGCCAAGTCTCAATACGTTCTAAGCGTTCTATATACATCGAATTAGGTAGGTTCTGGCATTTATTGACTAAGAATTCTCGCCAAGGCATTTCTCTTTTTTCATCACCATTACAAATATTGCATGCCAGCACAAAGTTATAAATTTCATTAGTACCGCCATCTTTTACAGCTTGCAAGTGGTCAAGATGACCTTTGCGACTGTTAGGATCAATGACTATCTCGCAGTAAGCGCATTTATTATCAAAGTAGTTCCAAACTTGCTGCTTCTGAGCTTTATTAGGATGAGTATCTATAACTTGTAATAGGCTACGCTTAATCTGATTTTTTGCCATAGAGGGGGTGACTTTTGACATCTTACTAATTCTCTGCTCTTTCAAAATTAAATAATATGAATTTATATTGCGAACCCTCTATTAAGCTTAATAGAGGGCATATCAATCTTATTAAAAAAACATCAATAATTTTTAAGCCAGAAAATGACTCTAAAGCTCAATCCCTTCCGCCTTCATCACTGAATGCAAATCTTTATCCCCACGACCAGACATATTAACGATAATGGTTTGATCAGGGGTCATCGTCTTAGCTAGCTTCAATGCATAAGCAACGGCATGCGCAGATTCGAGCGCAGGGATAATACCTTCTTTACGCGTCACTTCATGGAAGCCTTCTAGCGATTCTTTATCAGTACAGCCGACATATTCAACACGCTTCATGTCTTTTAAGAAGCTGTGCTCAGGACCAACGCCAGGATAATCAAGACCTGCTGAGATAGAATGCGTCTCTTGAATTTGACCGTCATCATCCGCCATAAGATAGGTACGGTTACCATGCAGTACACCGATACGACCAGCGGCTAATGGTGCCGAATGGCGACCCGTTTCGATACCGTCACCCGTTGCTTCAACGCCATACATTTTAACGTCAGTATCGTTTAAGAAATCAAAGAACAAGCCAATGGCGTTTGAGCCACCACCCACACAAGCGACTAATGCATCTGGTAATTTACCCGTCATTTGCAGATGCTGAATACGTGCTTCTTTGCCGATAATCGCTTGGAAATCGCGTACCAATAACGGATAAGGATGCGGACCGGCAACCGTACCGATGATGTAATAGGTGCTATCGACATTAGTAACCCAATCACGCATCGCTTCATTCATGGCATCTTTTAGGGTACGTGAGCCTGAAGTCACTGGCACAACCGTCGCACCGAGCAAACGCATACGATAGACGTTCATCTTTTGACGCTCGACATCATCAGCACCCATATAAACGATACACTCAAGCCCCAAACGCGCGGCAATCGTCGCCGTCGCGACACCATGTTGCCCTGCGCCAGTTTCCGCAATAATGCGTTTTTTACCACTCATCTTGGCAAGTAGCGCCTGCCCAATGGTGTTATTAACCTTATGGGCGCCAGTATGGTTTAAGTCTTCACGTTTAAAATAAATTTGCGCACCACCAATCTCATCGCTCAATCGCTTGGCATGATATAAAGGCGTTGGACGGCCGACATAGTTGACCAAATCATTGTGATATTCTTCCCAAAACGCAGGGTCTTTTTTTACTGTGTTATATAACGTTTCTAGCTCTTCTAGTGCTGCCATCAAGGTTTCAGAGACAAAGCGACCGCCATGCACGCCGAAATGTCCACGGGCATCAGGATATTGATTGAAATCTTGTACGTTTTCTGGATTGGTGAAGGTATTAATAGCTTTAGCAGTGGTAGATACATCTTTGCTCGCGACATGACTCATGATAATTCCTACTATAATAAGTGGTATTTTTTAAAATAAATAAGGGGGAAAATTTTCCAAGTAATTAGCTATGTAACGGATAAAAAGTTCACGGCTAAAAAACTAGTTACTGATATTCGAAGGTTCGCCAAGCGTCTCATTTTGCCATCGGTCGCGTTTTACCGCTTTCATAAAGGCACGCATTTTGGCAGCGTCTTTTTTGCCTTTGTCAGACTCAATCCCACCGCTGACATCGACCGCATAAATAGGCAAGTCTAAAGTGGCAGCGACATTATCGGCATCCAGTCCGCCCGCTAAAATAATAGGTAGCGAGCTGTCTTTCGGTAGCAGATTCCAATCAAAACGTGCCCCTGTGCCGCCATATTTATGGGGATGGTAAGCATCCAATAAGATACTGTTCGCGCCAGCGGCAGCAAACTCATTAATCTCGGCGCTTACGCTAGCGGCAGTGTGTTGGTCAGCATTGATACGCAGCGCTTTTATCCAGCGTTTATTGACCGCACTGGCCAGCTGCGCACATTGCTCCGGTGTTTCATCACCATGGAATTGAATGATATCAAAAGCGACCTGATTCGCTAATTCTATCAGCTCTGCGCGCGGCATATTCACCACTAGAGCCATTATACTTATAAAAGCTGGCAAAGACGCACTTAACGATTGCGCCTGCTCGATAGTGACAGCGCGTGGACTGGGCGGATAAAATACCAAGCCAACCGCATCAACACCCAACTGGGCGGCAATTTTAATATCATTAGGCTGGGTAAATCCGCAAAACTTAACGTGCATGATGTGACCTTAGATATAACACTTAGTGCGACACTATTAGACTGTCTTCGCTACATTGACGGCAAGTAAACGTCAATTGCCAACGCTAAAGCGTAAATATGAGGATTTGTTAATTGAATGGTAAATCCATTGCATCCAAAAACTTATCCTAGCATACTTTTATTACCAGTTTTTTTTATGATTGCGATTGATTAATAGAGGGATAGTTGAATGTCTAAAACGGCGGCGGAAACGTCTCATAGCACAGATAGCATAGATAACACCGAAACAAGCAACGTCAACAATAGCGACGATGCCACTAGCGTAAACCCAGCACATTATTTAATGTGGTTTCGTCGTGACCTGCGAGTTCATGATAATACCGCGCTAGCTGCGCTTTGCGAGCAGGCAAATGCGGATAACGCCTCAGTAAGCGCTATTTACTTCGTGACTCCTGAACAATGGCAGGCACATGACATGTCGCTGACACAGCTCGACCATATCGCTCGCACCTTGCCTATCCTAGCCAAATCTCTGCAAACACAATTAAACATCCACTTAACAATACAGCTCTGTCCAAGCTTTACTGACTGTGTTGAGGCGATGCTAGATATCTGTAGCGCGAACCAGATCAGCACTGTGATGGCAAATCACGAGTACGAAGGCAATGAGATTAAGCGTGATGAACAATTAACCAAAAAGCTTGCAAACAACGATATAGAATTTATCCGCTGGCATGATCAATGTATCTTGCCACCACAAACCATCACCACGAACGATGACAGCATGTATCAGGTGTTTACCCCATTTTATAAAAAATGGCGGCATACCTTGGATATCAGTACCATACAAATGCATGAGGCATCCGCCATAAATGGCAACACTAAAGTCAAACTAGAAGTCTCGAACGCCAGTGCTACTATCGAAGATATAGAAAGAGTAAGTAAAGAAGTAGTCGAAGATTATCAAAAGGCACTGCAAAATGCTGGTTTATTAGAGCCCATGGATATAGACGTACAGCTTGAGCACGCTCGGGCAGCCTACCCTGCTGGCGAAGCGGCGGCGTGCCAGCGTTTAGAGGACTTCATCGCTGAGGATATTGATAACTACGATATCAGTCGCGATGTACCCAGTTTAAATGCCACCAGTCAGCTATCTGCCTACCTGACTATTGGCGCAATCAGCCCCAGACTTTGCTACTTACAAGCTACCCTACAATTAAGCAAAGCACTGGGAGAATTACATGAGAATGAAGGTGACGGTGACGCCTTAGATAGCGAGGATAGCTTTGACAACACTGATAATAACGACATTAACCACTGGATAAGCGAGCTGGCTTGGCGAGATTTCTATCGCCATGTTTTAGACTATAAGCCCGAGCTGATTCGCCATCAAGCTTATAAACATGAGACTGATGTCAAAATTAACTGGTCATATAATCAAGACAATTTTGAGGCATGGTGCATAGGTAAAACTGGCGTGCCGTTAGTCGATGCGGCAATGCGCTGCCTGAATGCGACGGGCTTTATGCACAATCGCTTGCGGATGGTCACGGCAATGTTTTTAACCAAGGATTTATTGATTGATTGGCGCTTAGGTGAGCGCTACTTTATGCAGCAGCTGATAGATGGTGACTTTGCCTCCAATAATGGGGGTTGGCAATGGAGCGCATCGACTGGCACCGACTCTGCACCTTACTTTCGCATTATGAACCCTTTTAGCCAAGCCAAAACCCACGATACCGATGGCGAATTTATCAAGACGTGGCTGCCTGAGCTAAAAGCTGTTCCTGCCACCATCTTGCATAGCGAGGATAAAATGCGTCAAGCACTGGCAAAGGGAGGTAAATTTGCTGACATTGATTACCCATTACCGATGGTCGAACATAAAGCGGCTCGCCAATTAGCGATTGCTGAATTTAAAAAATAGCGACGCATTACATCAACACTAAAACCTCAATTTACTAAGAATTTCATTAGCTATTTTTAGCCCATTTAGAAAGTAATCGATTGAATTGAGGACACGCCCTAGTATCAGCTAGAGTTTACAAGATACGAGTTTGGATAATGTATAGGGCATAGGCTAGTAGAGTGAAGCTTATAATTAACAGCACCCATGTCGCAAAAGAAAGCGATTCCTTCGCTTTAGGGCGCTTATTAAGCTGATCTTCAGAGTCAGAAGACGGTTTATTATTAAGAGTTGTCATATACGCCACCTTTTATAGGGTTATATTACCAACGAAATTCATAAGTTGATAATGAATAATAGATAAGCTCTACTATACAATATAAATGGCGTTACTTTAAGTGTTTCCAATTAATAAACTAACGTATGACTATCTAGTCTATGGCTCTAATAAAATTATGTATGCGTTATTTTACTGGCATCTGGCACGCGCCTGCACCTTGAGTCGTCACCGTCACTACTGCACCAGTTAACGAAAATAACTGTTGCAGTTGGGTTTGCGCATTTTCTAGTGCCATATTCATGACATCACCGCGACAAGCGCGTTCGAGCACTTCTTTTTTTGCCATACTTTGCGCTTGTTGCAATATTTTGGATCGACTTGCATCATGCCAAAAGCACCAGTCTGCCAATCATAAATCTCGATATCGTCTAGATAAACCGAAAATATCTCTGATGGTGGGATGGTAATATTGATTTGCGGCATCACTGAGACTGGCGTATTGGCATCCGCTTCTTGTACCTCATCGACGTTAATTTCAGGCTGCACCACTTGTACCATCTCAGGGGTAAGTGCACTTAAATCAATCCCCGCCTCCACTCGTCCGCGCGCGATAAACAAACCCTTTTGCTCATCTTGCCACAGCTTCATCCAACTGCCAGGGCGCTGGCTAGTAATGACGGTATCGACACTAAACGCCACCGTTTCCAAACGATTCAATTTTTGGATTTGTGTGACCACGCCTTCACGAGTAATGGTTTCTATCGGCTCTTCCTTGGTTATATTCTGCACACTATAAATAGCAAAAACGATAGCTGCTAAACCGATGAGCAATATCATCCACGACATCATCGCAATGGGTTTTTTCGCTTGTGAATGAGTCGCATCATTATTAACAGGAGATCGATTGTCAGGATTATTCATATAAACACCCTCAGAGTTTTATCATTTATTTTTATTAAACGTATAACAAATAACTGTCTAAATGATAAATGCTACTTTTGAGCAGCAACTTCAAGTAATAACTACCAATACGCTACACAATGACTAGCGCTACCATTTACTATAAATACCCTAAAAACTGGCAAACAATCGAGTTGTAGTGACCTCATTTGCTCGTTTAAGTCACGTTTAAGTCACGTTCTGTCTGAAAAAACAAAAAGTCATTGCGTCTTAGGCTAACTTTACCTAACATAGTCAGATTGTATAAGCAAAATGTTGGCGTACATCTATTTTTCTGGTCTTTATGCGTAAAGTATGACGCTGCCAACATCAACGTTTTAATACAAAATGAAAAGTTCCAGCCTTTTTGTAAGGCGTTTTATGAACGCACTTTCTATTCATGTACTGTTTGTCGCAGTACTTTTTAGCTAGGCATGTCCTAGACTATTACCAAGTGATACAAAGGTAAGCTTGCGTCGGCCATCAAAGCACACGCTCAACATCCTACTATTTCTTATTTATTTTATCGTTGATAAGGTTACGCTTTATTTATGAAAGCCAGTCAATTTTTATTTGCCACTCTAAAAGAAACCCCAAGTGATGCCGATATCGCCTCAAGCCAATTGATGGTGCGTGCCGGTCTTATTCGAAAGATTGCTTCTGGGTTATATATTTGGTTGCCCATGGGGCTACGCATCTTGCAAAAAGTCGAACGTATTGTTCGTGAAGAGATGCAAGAAGTTGGTGCACAAGAAGTACTCATGCCGATGACCCAGCCTGCCGAGCTTTGGCAAACGACCGGACGCTTTAACGATTATGGTCCTGAGCTGTTGCGCTTCAAAGACCGTCATGATCGCGACTTTGTGCTTGGTCCGACGCATGAAGAAGTCATCACCAATCTGGCGCAAGGCGAGCTGCGTAGTTATAAACAACTACCAATCACCTTTTTCCAAATTCAGAATAAATTCCGTGATGAGATTCGTCCACGTTTCGGTGTGATGCGCGCACGCGAATTTACCATGAAAGATGCTTACTCGTTCCACGTTGATCAAGCATCGTTGGCAAAAACTTACCATGACATGTATGACGCTTATACGCGTATCTTTACCCGTTTGGGCTTAGATTTCCGTGCGGTACAAGCGGATACTGGTTCTATTGGTGGGTTTGCTTCACATGAATTTCATGTCTTGGCAGACAGCGGCGAAGATGATATTGCCTTCTCTGATTCTTCTGATTATGCAGCCAATGTTGAGCTTGCCGAATCAGTGAGCACCGCTGAGCGTCAGCCACCGAAAATGGAACGCGAAGACGTCCTGACGGAAAATATGACCAGCTGTAAAATGGTTGCTGAACATTTAGGCTTACCATTAGAAACGACGGTCAAAACGTTAATCGTCCATGGTCATACCGAAAATGATGAGCCACAGCTTATCGCTATCGTATTACGCGGTGATCATCAGCTAAATACGATCAAAGCCGAGAAAATCGAAGAGGCCAATGTGCCGCTGACAATGGCTTCTGACGAAGAACTGAAAGCTGCTGGTCTGCATAAAGGCTATATTGGCGTTAATTTGGATATGCCTGTCTTTGTTGATCGTTCGGCAGCAACTCTGTCAGACTTTGTATGCGGTGCCAATGAAGTCAATAAACACACCACTGGTATGAACTGGGCGCGTGATGCGAGCATTACTCGTGTCGTTGATGTACGCAATGTGCAGGAAGGCGATCCTTCTCCTGATGGTAAAGGCAGCCTAAAAATCAAACGTGGTATCGAGGTCGGTCATATCTTCCAGTTGGGTGATAAGTACTCGCAAGCGTTAAATGCTACCGTATCTGGTGAAGATGGTAAGCCTGTGACCCTAATGATGGGCTGCTACGGTATTGGTGTGAGCCGTATCATTGCCGCTGCTATCGAACAGAACAACGACGAAAACGGTATCATGTGGCCACAGACGCCAACGGTTAATGATTCAATCGCTCCTTTTGAAATCGCTATCATACCGATGAAGTCAAAAGAAGAGACGGTAATGGAAACGGCAACAGCACTGTACGAAGAGCTAAAGGCTCAAGGCATCAATGTACTTCTTGATGATCGTAACGAGCGTCCCGGCGTTAAGTTTGCTGATCTTGAATTGATTGGTATTCCTCATCGTATCGTGGTTTCTGACCGCAACCTTGCTGAAGGTAAGTACGAATACGTCAATCGCCGTGAAGCAGAAAAGCAAATGCTCAGCCGTGAAGAAGTCATGGCAAAAGTAAGCGGCAAATAGTTTTTCAATAAAAACTATGCCATAAGAAGCGCCTATCTCATTAAATGAGATAGGCGCTTTTTCGCGTGTAATATAGCTAAAAAAAACTACTTAACATTATATCTTTTAGCAATGACCTTACTGCGTTTCTGTGTCTCATTAGCGGTGCAAACATTAGCGCTAATCTGGGCGTATACCACAGAATTATTCATTGGACCTTCGTATTCAAAGTCACACTTATCATTACGATCCTTTAACCATATACGCTGTTCTTTATCCAACTGCTGTTGTTGTGTCGTATTCAAAGTACGATAAGCACTCATATAGATTTTATTAAGACGATTTTTTTCGACTACAATCGCATCGTTACCACAATCATAAGCCACTTCCATATAAGCGTCTTCACAGTTATATTGATTTTCCACAAATGCAGCCTGTGCCAACTGCAAGGTAGCTAGAGACAAAGTAGCAGTCCCTAGAGCGGTTAAAAAGCTGGTTTTTAACTTCATAACTGCATCTCAATATTCATAAAATAAGGTTTATTGAGTATAAGAAAGAACGCGCATCAATGAAAGCTAAAAATTAATATTTATTTACTGCCGAATCAAGCGGCTTGGCTGTGGCATTAAGCGGATATCACTGACGCGACAAGGGTTGATATCGATACCGCCTCGGCGTGTATACCAAGCGCGAACCATCAGCTCACTTGGCTCATAGTATTGACTCAAATCAGCAAATATTTGCTCCACACATTGCTCATGAAAACCATTATGCTGACGAAAACTTAAGATATAACGCAGCATTCCAACCTCATCGACTGTTTTATTACTGGTCATCAAAACCGCCAACGTCCCCCAATCTGGCTGATTGGTCACCGGACAATTACTGCGTAGTAAATTAGAATAGAAAATATAAGGCTCAGTGCCAGTATTTTCTAAAATAGAGCTACTGTTTAAATCTTTATCACTACTTAGCAATGATGCATCAGGATGCTCACACAATGCGACTTTTTCGCTACTATTAGCAAGCGCGTCATCAATACAAACACCCTCAGGTTGAGCCACCAATAATCCTGATGTCTTATTATGCAAGTCGTCATTTAAGCCAAACAACTCAACTTGTACTTCTGCTTGTACACAGGCTGATAAGTCTTTAGCAATCAGCGCTTGCACATCATTCCAACTAGCGAATTCAGTAAAGTTGATACTGTTTAGATAGAGCTTAAGTGACTTTGACTCAACGATAAATGGCGAGCTGGCTTGAATACCAAAGCGTGCTATCGCAACCTGCGAGATACCCTGTTGATTTAACCAAGACATCTCAAATGCCTGCCACCAATCGATGCCAACCATTAACTTATCGTCTTGCCAGCCAATGACATCGCGACCCATACTGCGAGCGATAGGATATAAAGTCTCGGGACTATACTCGGTTGGATAGTCAGTGGTTTGCTCACCCAAGATACCGTGAATACTCATAAGTTACTTACCTTTCATGCTTAAATATAATGAAATAAAAACCAGTCATTTTACAGCAATGGGCTATTTTATGGGAATCATTTGCCACTCTGATGAACTAGCATTTTTGACCAAGCTAAAACGTACTCGATAGCCGACATCATCTGTTTCATTGATAAGATAATAAAAATCGATTAAAACACTATTCTTACTTCGCCATTCAATATCTACATTTTCAAAACTATGTCTTTGGTCTCGATTTTGATAAGAATCCAAATGCGCTTTTAATTCGCTGGGGTCACTCTCGTAAACAATCTGATAGTCGCCCTCCTTCTGCTTTTGCCAAATCGTAATATTTTCTTCATCTATATAACGCTCTACTGTAATAATACGTTCTTTGTTGGGTGACACACTTAAATCGATACCATCAAATTCTTGACTAAATCCAGTTTTGAGATTAATAAGTACAGTACTTTCTATTTCGGGAAAACTTCTCAACAAGTACAGCAGTTGTCTTTTCGTCATGATCATACAACGAAAAATAAGAGTGGGATTGGCCGTCAGGAGCAAACATCTCATCACGAAAAACCAACGGTAAGCTTCGATTGGGTACTTGAATATATATCGTATCTTTTTCTCTCGAAACGCGATTGCTCAATCCCCATTTTCCGCTAAGCTTGTTATCATGTTTCTCTAAGCTGATCTCAAGGCATTTCCTATAAGAGACCAGACTGTCGTATTCACACTCATTATCAAAGTAATCTGATTTTCTGGCTGGGTCTAGTACTTTCCAAACATAGTCATCCGTCGTCGCTTGGGGCAGGTCTGCTTGTGCTGGCATTGATAGCATTAGCAGTATTGCACTCGTCATACAGATGCGAATTGAATTAACTACTGGTAGAGTTACTTGCATATGAGAGCTAGACCTTTTTATTTTTTTTAATCGTTGGTATTAACATCAGGTAAAACTCTCTGCCATTCACCCTCTTATTATCAGCCGCATAAATATAGCGCACGCGAAATGCTACCGTGTCAGTGGGATTGACTCTGTAATAAAAATCAACGTTAACTTTATTATCGCTTGTCCAACTGATATCTCGCGCTTCATATACCTCATGCTTTTTATTATCATCATTTTGTTCATATAATTCATTACTAGCAAATATCGTTGCATAGCGTCCGTCATTATTCCCTTTTTGACGCTCCCATATCATGATATCTTTGGTCATACCTTGCCTACCATTAAACCCTACCACTTGAGTCATATCGTCAGAAAACTTAAGATTGGTCGCATATAGCTCTTGCCAGCTCCCCGTGTTTAAATCGACAATGACAGTCGCTTGAGTCTCATACATAGTATGTAGTAACTGTAATAAATGATGCACTTTATCGTAGTACTGCAATTCATAGTGAGCGCTATGTTCCTCTTCAAACGGTTCAAGATAATCCTTAAATACCAATGACTGCTTATGGTTGGGTGTATTATATAAATGGTATCTTTTTCTCGAATAACGCGGTCACTCAAGCCCCATTTTCGGCTTTGAAAATTATCAGCTTGGGCTAACGATTTAAAAATACAGTTTTCATAATCTTTAAACGTTCGATATTCAGTATGATTGTATCGACAGCTGTCTTCATATCAGTCTATGGCTACAGGCGCAGGGACTTTTATCCATACCTCTTCATTTGTCGATGGCTCTAAAGCTAAAGGCGCTGCCTGTGCATCTAAGGATGCTATTGTGGTCAATATAAATAGTCTGCGACAGTCAACACCGTTATACAATGAGAGATAGCGATCATTTACCTACTACCTTCATACAGTTGCCACTTATCCGTTGAGGCATTTTTAATAAAGGTATATCGTACTCTAAAAGCCGCTGAATCCGCTTCATTCAACTTATAAAAAGAATCTGCATAAAACTTATCACCATTTACCCAAGTAAAGATTTCGCTATCATAAACCTGCTGTGCTTTATCTGCTTGATAAAACTTTTTATGATTGTCGTAGTTTTTTGAATCGTCACTACTGCTATAGACTTGTTTATAGTAGCCTTCATAGTAACCGCTATCTTGTCGCTCCAAAATATTGACGTGTTCCGTCGCTCCCATTTCACTTTCAAAACCGACTATATATCTCATATCAGGAGAGATACTTAGCTTTGAGACTAAAATCTTGCCAAAACCCAGTAGCCAAATTGACTAGCGTCAAGCTCTCTCCTTCATAAAATCTTTGATGTATTGTCAGTAATTTCCGTGATTTATCGTAGTCTTGTAGCGAATAATAAGGATTGAAATCCTCCTCATAAGGGCTCGAGTAGTCAACAAATACTAGTGGATTTTTCCGATTAGCGACTTTGATATAAATGGCATTTCTCTCTCTAAAGACTTTATCGCTGATATTCCATTGCTTACTAAGCGCATTATCTGCATCTTCCCTCAAGTTATACAGACAGTTTTGTAGCGCATCATAAGTTTCATATTTGTAGTCATTATGGCAATCATACTTATACGTTGCAGGATCTACAGGCGTCTCCATGACGACCCAATCATAATCATCCATTGCCGCAAATGGTGCTGCGATGGCAATGCTCGTGATTGTACTCAATAAAGTGGCTGTAAAAGCCTTACTCATACTTCTGACGACAAAAAAATTTTCATAAAAAAAGCCCAACAATGTTGGACTCTTATAATAAGGTGACAAGCTACATTTTACAAACTAATCTACAAGCGCACACGTGAGCCATTACTGAGTAAACGATAGGCGATGGTATAGAATACCGCACAGAAGACAAAAAGCGGCCATTGAATACCAGACATTCACATCAGAATAACCAAGAATACCGTAACGGAATGAGTTCACCATATAAACGATAGGATTTAATAGCGAGATATTTTGCCAAAATGGTGACAAGTTTTCCATCGAGTAAAACACACCGCCAAGATATGTCAATGGCGTAAGCACAAAACTTGGAATGATAGAGATATCATCAAATGAGCGAGCAAACACGGCGTTTATAAAGCCACCAAGTGAAAATAAGATAGACGTACCCAGTACCGTAAATACCGTCACAAATAAATGCTCAATGCCAAGGTCGGTAAAAAATAGTGCGACTATCGAAACGATGATACCAATGGCCAGTCCACGAAAGATACCCCCACTAATATAGCCCATCAAAATCGCATGTTTGGATACGGGAGAGACCAATAGCTCCTCGATACTGGAGGTGAACTTAGCACTAAAGAAGCTTGATACCACATTGGAGTAACTGTTGGTAATAATCGACATCATAATGAGGCCAGGCACGATAAACTGCATGTATGGTACGCCGCCCATTTCACCGACACGCGAGCCAATCATCTTACCGAAGATGACAAAATAGAGACTCATCGTAATCACTGGTGGCAGCAAGGTCTGTGGCCAAATACGCAGAATTCGGCGAACCTCTTTTAACAAAATGGTGCGAAAAGCAATCCACTTTTTATTCCATGACATGGTTTTATTAGGATCTATCATTTCTTGACTCACAATCCTGCCTCCTTCATGCTGTCTGCACTTTGGATATTTTTGTCTACTAAGCGCATAAATAGCTCTTCTAGTCGATTGGCTTTATTACGCATACTGGCTACCGTGATACCTTGCTCAGATAACTGGTCAAAAACACCATTCAACGATTCGCCTTCAGTCAGTGTGACTTCAAGCGTCTGATCATCAGGCTGCGATGTGTCTGTCACTCCTGCCAAAACCAATTGACGCGTAAGCGGTGTCTCCAAATCAAACACAAAGGTCTCAACCGATAGCTGCGCTAGCAAGTCCTTCATCTCAGTATTAATACGAATCTCACCATGATCCAAAATCGCAATGCGTTTGCACAGCTGCTCCGCTTCTTCAAGATAATGAGTCGTCAGAATAATCGTGGTGTTTTCTTCGATATTAATCTGCTGCATAAACTCCCACATAGAGCGGCGTAACTCGATATCTACCCCAGCGGTTGGCTCATCCAAAATCAATAATTTTGGCTTATGAATCAGCGCCCTTGCAATCATCAACCGGCGCTTCATACCACCTGATAGCTCACGTGACTTGCTATTGCGCTTGTCCCATAGACCTAGCGCCATTAATAATCGTTTTGCCCGTGGGCGTGCTTCTTTGGCAGGAATGCCAAAGTAACCGGCCTGTGTAATCAAAAATCTTCGACTTTTTCGAACATATTAAAATTAAACTCTTGTGGGACGATACCAAGATACTGTTTAGCGACAGACGGATTCTCTAGTAAGTCGGTGCCAAAGATCTTTACGCTGCCAGTGGTTGGTTTAAAAAGCGAGCTAATAATACCAATCATGGTTGATTTACCAGCACCATTTGGCCCCAGCAACGCAAAAAAACCTCCTTGCGGGACGGTTAAACTGACATCTTTGAGTGCCGAAAACCCATTGCTATAGGTTTTGGATAAATTCTGGATAGCAAGTGCTGGTACCTCAGACATGAAAACCTCTTTATTGGTTATAAATTTATGTAAAAATGTTTTTAGAATATAAACAGACAGAAGATACTGTGTAGTGTCATAAAGTGAGGCTAGTGTCGATGAATTTCAACTGTAATGCCTTAGAAGTACCGTATTGATAATACTCATCATTAAAAAAGCGCCTATCTCATTTAATGAAATAGGCGCTCCACTGATATATAGGGTAAAAGGCTTAGCCAGATATTCAATACTATTAGCTTGCTTCACCAACCATATAATCGACAGCGTTTTGAACTTCTTCATCAGGGATATCAGCGCCACCTTTAGCAGGCATGGCGTTAAAACCATTGATAGCATGAGTATATAATGTTTCTTTACCTTTGGAGATACGTGGTCCCCATGCACCAGCGTCACCTAAGATTGGTGAGCCAAGTAGACCTGCCGCATGACAAGTCTGACATACAGCATTGTATACTGCTTTGCCATCACGAGGACCATCACCAGCTGATGGGCCAGCGGCACGTGCCGTCACATCACAAACTTCATCGTCTTCAAAGCACACTTTAGCAACTGGCTGAATGCGAGCAATTAAGTTAGGATACAAAGCAATCAGCTTTTGCACTTGCGGCGTATCTTGCGGAATAGGCTCTTCATCAACCGCAGGTGCGGCAGCGGCAGTTTCTGCGGCAGGTGCATCGCCATCAGTCGTATCTGCAGCAGCTTGGGTATCATCACCCAACTGCTCAGGCGCATTTGCTACCACTTCCTGCGCCGCTGCTACATCAGAAACAGTTACAGGAGTGTCTACAACACTTTCAGCTTGGCTCACCGCGATACTAGCGATTCCTAGAATGGCAGCTGCCGATAACATAACTACTTTTCTCATTCGTCACGTTCTCTTATTACATATACAAAGGCTCATACGGCTCAGACATTCTGCTTGTCCTCCTTTGACAACCAAATAGTTATCAATAGCAAACAGCCATCCCGCGTACTAGCACACTTGTAATCGGTGATTATAAATATGAATTCTCCCTGTCATTATAAGGGAAAAGGCAGGTAGATTGCCATGCCTGTTTAATGACTATCCTGTTTTTTCTTAAAAAACATCAATCACTGTCTTCATTCATTGGCTTTATGGATTTTATTTGTTAGACTAAGCGGTCTTTATTTTTCGACATCTTTACTGCTCATAACGCTCGTTTAGGCATGATGTTGATAATACCGTACGCCATTGTTATTATGCGCTCGTAGCTCAGTTGGATAGAGTATCGGTCTCCGAAGCCGAGGGTCGTGGGTTCGATTCCCGCCGAGCGCACCAATCAACGTATTTATAATCTTTGTTTCATCCTTCCTTAGTATTAACCTAAATCTCAAATATACATCAACCCCGCGCTCAAAATATTTGCGGCTTTTCTGTGCCTATAGATTTCAGAATCTCTCACCTATAACACTCGCCTATTCTGCTTGCTGCAAATTAGCTGCTAGCTGGGCACGGTTAGGCACACGATGATAATTAATCACAGGCACGTTACCCAACAGGCGCTGACCTGAAGCAATTTTCTTATCCATCGTAATCATTGCAATTTTCCTATCTTGTTTACTGAGCAATAAGTGATTGGTCTTGCGTGTGACTCGATAATCAGGAAAATACTGTTTGATCAGCACGGAGGTTTTTTGCAGGTCGTCATTAATAGGTTTTTTCACGCTTTTAGACGATTTATATGAATTGTCTCACCCACTTTTACGCCGCGTGACTTTGCCAACAACCATAAAGCGGCAATAACGGCAAACAATATGACAAGCCACCAAATTCCATCTATCATTAGAAGAGATATCCATTATTAGCAAGGGTTGGCTCATGTTAGCAGAATTATCCAGCGTTAATAGCAGAAGTAGAACTTGCTGCTAAATTATTGACATCCAAACAGCATATTTGCATCTTAACGGGTGCAGGGATTTCAGCCGAAAGTGGCATTCCAACTTTTCGAGATAAGCAAACAGGCTTGTGGGAAAACTATGGTGTGGAAGACTTGGCGACACCTGAGGCTTTCACTCGTGATCCAACTGGTGTGGTCATGGTATCAATGGCGCAGGCAATTGGTCGCAGATAAAAAACCGAATCCTGCACATTTTGCCTTAGCGCAGTGGCAATACCATACTCAGTCGTCCAATCAATCATTAACGCTTATCACTCAAAATGTTGATGATTTACATGAGCAAGCTGGCAGTACGGTAACTCATTTGCATGGCAATCTGTGGCATAACCGCTGTAGTCAATGCGAGACAGTCTACCAAAGTCAATCGAGGGGTTCGTATCATAGCGAGGATACAATCAATTTTGATGACACACTGATGACCTGTCGCCATTGCGATGGCTATATCAGACCAGATATCGTTTGGTTTGGCGAAGCATTACCAGTACAAGCATGGCAAACGGCAGAAGATACGGCGGCGAACTGCGAGGTATTTATCAGTATTGGCACCTCCAGTCTCGTCTATCCTGCCGCTGGACTCGCACAGTTAGCGAAGCAAAATGGTGCCAAAATTATTGAGATAAATCCCAATCCAACGCCGAATACTATTGTGGATATCATCTTAGCAGAAAAAGCTGGTGTGATTATGCCGTTATTAATCCAGAAAATCACTGCGCTCTAGTCGCCTGAACCTAAGTCGCCTGAACCTAAGTCGCTTGAACTTAAAAAGCATACCGTATAAAAAAGAAAAGGCTTAACGATTGATATCAACCGTTAAGCCTCGGATCTAAAACCTAGTCATAGTTGATTTACTTTAGCGCCAGATCAACTTTCGCCAAATATGCTGCTTTTAATTCATCACTAATAAATGAGGCATTAAAGGAGTTCTTTACCAAAGTAACAACATCATCTTCTGTCAGCGGTAAATTTGCGCATATATTTATAAAGTTCTGATTCATGTAACCTTTGAAATAGGCTGGGTCGTCTGAGTTTATGGTGATATTTAGACCATAATCTAGCAGCTCTTTGATATTGTGTTCTGTGTAATTATCAAAGACTTTTAGCTCAATATTTGAGTTCGGGCAAACGGTCAGCGGCATTTGCTCATCTTTCAGTCTTTGCATCAACTCTGGGCTTTTTATCGATTGCACACCATGATCGATTCTATTGATATTTAATAAGTCCAGTGCTTCGTAAATGTACGAAAAATCTGCCTCTTCACCAGCATGGGCGACCAGCTTAAAACCTGCTTCTTTAGCTTTTTTGAAGACATCTTTGAATTTCGATGGTGGATTGCCCAGCTCCGACGAATCAAGACCGACACCGATGATGTCATCTTTGAATGCCAGTGCTTGCTCCAACGTCTCAAACGCTTCTTCTTGTGATAAATGCCTTAGGAAACACATGATAATACAAGAGGTAATACCATATTTTTCTTTGGCATCTGCAAGCGCTTCTTTGATGCCTGTTATCACCACTTCAAAAGATATGCCTCGTTCAGTATGCGTCTGCGGGTCAAAAAATATCTCTGTGTGAATGACGTTGTCTTCAACACACTTAAGTATATATTCCCACGTTAAATCATAAAAATCATCTTTAGTGATCAGGACATTTGCGCCTGCATAGTAGATATCTAAAAAGGTTTGCAAGTTGGTAAAGTTGTAGGCATTGCGCACATCTTCTATGTTTTTATAGGGAATCTCTATCTGGTTCTTTTTGGCCAATCTAAACATCAGCTCAGGTTCTAGTGAGCCTTCATATGTAAATGCAGCTCAGCTTTTGGTAATTTCTTTATTAAATCAATCATAGGATTCCAGTGACGGCTTTTTGTAGTAGAGTACTTTTGAGAAGTGCTTTTGAGAAGTGCCTTTATAATGCAAAGCCGTATAGCGCTTGAGCAATATATCAGTCACCCTCGATTTCTAGAGGCGCTATTATATTGTAATTGATGCCGAACCCCATAAAAGACACGATGCTAGCAAAATAACAAGCCATCAGATTCCCTCATCTACGTTACTTCAAAAACACCACGTATCAGACAACTCGTTACCCGCTGGATCCTGCTCCAAATGATATACTGACGCAGCACTTGCCCACTTCATCTAACAATTCAGCAAGCTTTCTTCGGTTTTTTTGATTGGCAATACCTGACACGGCCTTTATCACACATCGCCCGCCAAACGGTGGGGCTGACATGAGCACTGATACCACGATCAGCTACGATCTCTAACTGATGCTCGCAAATATTGACATACACCAAGACGCCCGTATTCTCTTCAGTATCCCAAACTCGATACTCACTAAACAGCTCAATCGCACGTTCGCGACAGCCAATATAGTACGCCTCTTGAATCGGCAGATGGTTTTCTACAATCAAAAACACCTCACCCCGATGCCCTCGCTCTGCACGGGTCACCTCGTCTGTCAAACGTGCTTTGGCTGCTGCTGTTAACCATTTACTATGCAATATAGGAATAAATAAGACTTGACGCCACCAGCGGGCAAACTGGGATTTGACGCGTTGTTTTCTGACATTTTACTATTTCCTCAAATACGTCATTGCTGACGGTCGTTTAGTATCTGTTTTTACTTAGCATCTACCAAGCGTCTACCACGAGCCACCAGCACCGCCGCCACCAAAACCGCCGCCACCACCCCGAAGCCGCCGCCGCCAAAACCCCACCTCCAGAGCCGCCGCCCATACCGGGTAGGAATACCATGCCGCCGCCTCTACGACCGCCGCCAGATCCACCTTTACCACCACCGCCACCACCTCGTGAAATCAAAAATAGCCATAAGAAGATAGCCATAAACGGTCATAAAAAACCACCGCCTAAGGCTAACGATCCCGCAAAAAAACCACCAGCAGTAATAATAGAACCAAATACACGACCAAAATATGTAATAAAAGCTTCCAAATCATTGCCATAATAAATAAAAATATGGGTGATGGTAGCTCGTCTGAACCTTGTTGTGCACTACGCTCGCTGCTTGCGCATCAGCACGGGCCAATACCTCAGGATCAGCAGTCAGCCGCGTTTTGAGCGCGTCAACGCCAGCTATTATCCCAGCGCCATAGTTATTTTTCTTAAATAACGGCGTGATATCTTCACGAATAATACGATTGACGGCAGCATCTGGTAAAACACCCTCTAGTCCGTAACCCGTCAAAATGTACATATCACGGTCATTGACGGCGACTACCATGAGTAAGCCATCATCATGTCTTTATTGCCCAGCTGCCACTTCTCAGCTACTTTGTAGAGCATAGTCAAAGATAGGAACACCATTGGTCGTAGGAACGATAACCACCGCTGCTTGCGCAAGACCTTGCTGATAAATATTCTAAGCTGCGCCTCTAGACGCTGTTTTTCTTGCGGATTTAAAATATGCCTGATCAACGACAGGATTATTTAATATAAGTTTATTGGCATCGACACTGGTGCATTCGACTGTATAGGAGAAGGATTTGCGGCTGTTGACCCAACTGTTGCCTCATTATTAGCCACATTAGGGTTGATCGCCTCATTACCTAAAAAGGCATCATTGATTGCATCATTACCCAATACAGCGTCATTGATCGCTTCATTAGACTCGCCCGCTTGGCAATCGCTACCAAGTCCTCAACACTACGACTTTGCATGTCTGAGGTGCTATCAATGGCTTCATTAGGCGCAGCATACAACACAGGCGCACTATTGATGCTGAGTGTGAACAGTAATACTGATAGGATTGCTTTTGAATTGTTCATCTAATCTATACCACCTCAAGTGACATCTGTACTGAGTGAATCTACGTGATACCATTCACAAAAATTAGCATAGCAAAAAAACCAAATTTGACATAGCTAATCGTACTTTTTGGATTTGGTATTAAGTTTAATAGGCATTCATATCCATCAATACCTTTAAAAATGTGGCTAAGCAAACTAGTGGCTAACTAAGCTAAACGATAAAAATGCAAACAAACAGAGCGGCAAATCCCGCTCTGTTTTCATCTATTTAATCACCACTACTCAGCTGTCGCTGACTTATCATCACCGAAGTCAACACTTGGTGCGGTTGAAATAGCGTCTTCATTCGCCACGCTAAAGTTTGGCTTGGCATTCATACCAAATACTTTTGCTGTAATGTTGGTTGGGAACTGGCGCACCGTCGTATTATAGCTTTGCACTTCTTGAATATAACGGTTACGAGCGACGGCAATACGGTTTTCAGTGCCTTCGAGCTGGGCTTGTAAGTCTTGGAACAAAGCATCTGACTTTAACTCAGGATAACGTTCAGAGACAGCCATCAAACGTGATAGTGCACCTGTCATCTGTTCCTGTGCAGCTGCATAACGCTCCATCGCTTCTGGATCATTCAGTACTTCTGGCGTCACCGTAATGCTACTAGCACGAGAGCGTGCCTCAGCTACTTGAGTAAACACTTCTTGTTCTTGCTCAGCATACTGCTGCACGACTTTGATAAGTTTGGCACCAAATCAGCGCGGGCGTTGATATTGGTTCACACTTCTGACCACGATGCGGTAACTTGCTCATCTTGAGCTTGCAGGTTGTTGTAGCCACAACCGCTTAGACCAACGGTAGACGTCGCTAACACGGCCGCGAGCAATATGGGTTTTACAATTGATTGACGCGTCATCATTGTTTCTCCTAATAATGGTAAATAATAAATAGCCAGTAACACTTTTTTAATAATTTTTTAAAGCTTGTGTTTTGAAGCTGATAAATGAGGTCATGCAAATGTATGTCTATTTATATTGAAGCCGTATATTTTTTATAATAAAGGCAAATCACTTATATTAAAGCCACACTAAACAAAAAACAGCAGTTAATGATTACGATAGCAATCGTATGCCGCCCTATGATCTCGTCTTATCAACGAAACGAAACTATAGGATAAGATATCTTACACAATGATGGCGCTATCTCATTATTTTTACAATTAGCCGTTACCAAAACACAACCGCAAAACCACACTGCTATCCCATGACTATTGCTCGTTTTTATTACCTATCATTGATAACATCTACCTCACAAATATCATCGAACCACTGGCATTATCTTTAGTGCATAGCTTGTCCAGTATAGAGGAGTGACAGATAAGCGGTTAATGATCGCTCTGTTTTTGTGTAGTTGATGTGGCTTTATCTATTGATTCGATATCTAACAATGGTCAAAACATACGATATTTTATCGTTATTTGTAGTCATATCTTCCTGACTCAATATGAATATATATGCTTCTGTACAAAGAAAATTCTAGTAATTACGACAAAAATATGGCAAATTGCAGTTACGTAGCCGTACGGTTTGAATACATTTGGTAGTGGACTTATGGCTTGATTAGTATTAGCGAGTTGTTGATTTCTATGTAAAATATTACTCAATTATTAGAGATTCGCTTAATCGTTTCAATCAGCCACACCGACCCTGTAGTCAATCGATACCGCTCACAAAAAGTTGAATGCTATCGGCATGATAAGTATTTAATATTATAACCGCCTGTTTTATCCACCGGTCTACTGAACATTCATCTCAGATATTAAGTGATAAGATAAATGTCGCAGTAATTGAGACAGCTTACGCCTTGCAACTATGCTGATACGCATATCGTCGGTAATAAGCTTAAGCAAACTGTCAATGTTACTGATAAACCAAGCGGATAACGACAGACAACTACAGTCCATTCTTAGTGGCTAAGCGCGTATGAGACTTAACGGATATACATGAGTCAATGTAGATAATTTAACTGCTTAACTTAAATAAGTAAGTTAACCAGTTAGCTTACTCCTAGCATACAGAGCCACTTTGAGACAGTACTAGGAATATACATATGGAAGGTTTAGTTAACTTAGTAAACGGAATTATCTGGAGCCCCGCACTGATCTATCTGTGCTTGGGCGCGGGCCTATTTTATTCCATTATGACGCGCTTCGTACAAGTGCGTCTGTTCGGTGAAATGATCAAATTACTCTTTACTGGTAAATCTAGTGATCAAGGTATTTCATCATTTCAGGCACTTGCCGTATCACTCGCAGGACGCGTGGGTATGGGTAACATCGCTGGGGTAGCTGCGGCTATCGGTTTCGGTGGCCCAGGTGCCGTATTTTGGATGTGGGTCGTGGCCTTCTTAGGCGCATCTACTGCTTATGTTGAGTCTACGCTCGCACAGATTTATAAAGAAAAAGACGTCATCACTGGCGAATATCGCGGTGGCCCAGCTTACTATTTTGAGCGCGCACTTGGCCAAAAATGGTATGGCATCCTCTTTGCAATCTCATCTATCCTCGCTTGTGGTATATTTTTACCAGGTGTACAGGCAAACGGCGTTATCAATGCTTTCGCACAGGTAATGGGCGAAGGGTCTGTTATGAGCATTGGCGCCTTAGAAGTTGGCTCAATGCGTCTAGTAGCCTTAGCCATTATCCTTGTGGTATTAGGTATTATCATTTTTGGTGGTATCAAGCGTATCGCAACGTTTACCGAGTATGCCGTTCCTTTTATGGCATTGGGCTATATCGTTCTTGCACTAATCATCATGTTTACTAACTTTGATATGATTCCACAAGTATTCGGTCTAATCGTTAGCGATGCCTTTACTGCTCAAGCAGGTTTTGGTGCAGCGATTGGTTGGGGCGTAAAACGTGGTATTTACTCAAATGAAGCAGGTCAAGGTACAGGTCCTCATGCTGCTGCTGCTGCTGAAGTTGAGCATCCATCACAGCAGGGTTTGGTTCAGGCATTCTCATATGTCGATACCCTATTAGTATGTTCTGCTACTGCCTTCATGATCCTAACCATGGGTACTTACAACATTCAAGGGACATTACCAGACGGTCAGTTCATCGTACAGAATGTCGCTGCTACCACTGAAATCAACGCCCCTGCATTCACGCAAATGGCGATGGAATCTGTTTATGGTGGTTTTGGTAACACCTTTATCGCTATTGCTGTCTTCTTCTTTGCCTTCACCACTATCTTGGCTTACTACTACATCGCTGAAGTGAACGTTGCTTATCTAACGCGCTTTGTCGGTCGCAGTGCCAACAAGACTGGTCTATTCTTAGTCAAAATCTTAATCATGGTGATGGTTGCTTACGGCGGCCTAAACTCAGCTGGCTACATTTGGGCTATTGGTGATATTGGTGTTGGGCTTATGGCTTGGTTGAACATCGTTGGTATTTTGGTCATCTTCATTGTGGCTCGTCCAACACTTACCATGCTAAAAGACTATGAAGCACAGCGTAAAGCAGGTGTTGAGCGCTACAGTTTTGATCCTGCAAAATTCGGCATCAAAAACGCCCCTTATTGGGAAGAGCGTCATCTAAAAGAGCAACAAAGAATGGCAGCAGATCCACTACGCAAAGAGCATAAGTAATATTCTATAACGTAGCTACTATTCTTTAACATAATTGTTATTCAAACCTCCAAAGCAAAAGCCCGAAACCATCGTTTCGGGCTTTTCTGTTTCAAACCTTTGCATTCATAAGCCTTCAATAGATATCTTACATAAGTCATCATTACTCTTTAAACTTGCATTAGTGTGAACCAATGAGAAGCTATTTATCTTACTCTCCATTACATTGAACCGTTTTCATGCGACTGACTTATATCAATGCTATGGTAAGCATTAGGTATCCCCCAAACGCAAAAAAGCCCAGCTCAATAGCTAGGCTTCTTCGACGTTATTATTTAAATAATTAATTAGTCATAAATAAAGAGGCTATAGAAACAACTTACTCAGGCATCAATACTGCATCGATAGTGTGAACCACACCGTTCGTTGCCATGATATCTGTACCAGTAATATTAGCCGTGTTACCAGTCGCATCAGTGATAACATTAGCATCGCTAATATTGATAGTAGCACCATTTACAGTAGCAACATCAGTACCATAAGGAATGTCAGCTGCCATAACGACCATCGGTACTACGTGATACGGAAGTACTTTTTTCAGTAGATCTGTATCGGCTAATAGCTCTTCTTTAGTAACGCCTAGCTTCTCTAACACAGGAGCAAATGCATCATCAGTTGGTGCAAATACCGTATAAGTCCCAGCATCCATCATCATTGTATCTAAGCCAGCAGCTTGTAATGCAGCCGTTAGAATCGTTAGATTTTCGTTGCCAGCTGCTATTTCAGCAATGCTTTGCGTCGCAGCAGTATCGGCCATTGGATCGGCTTCAGTCATTGGCTCAACTTCGGCAACGGGCTCTACAACCACTTCTTCAGTAGTCACTTCAGGCTCAACAGGATCAGTAGCTGCTTCTTTATCATTACAAGCGGCTAATGACATGACAGCTGTAACGACAGCGATAGAAAGTAAGTTTTTCTTCAACATAAGTATTTCCTTATAAAGGGATGGTCTGTTAAGTGACTCGTTTAACAAATAACTTAACCCAGTTAATGTATATAACAGCGAACCACTTATCTATTGCAAATGATAGCAACTAAACAATAGTAATAATGTCGCCTCTGCTATCTATACCAATAACTATAATTTTAACTGATTAATTTCGGATTAATGCTTACTTAGGTAGCAACACTGTATCGATCACGTGTACAACTCCATTGTTCGCTTGTATATTCGCGGTCACGATATTAGAGGTACGATCTCTCCCATCGGTAATTTGTTTTTTATCGTCAAATGTGATGCTGCTGCCTTCCAGCATCTCTTGACTGCCTGCCATAATTTCAGAGGCAAAGACGCGGTCGTCTTTAATCACATGATAGGTGAGCACTTTCGTCAACAGCGGCTTATCTTGTAATAGCTGTTCTTTACTTATATTAAGTTCAGCTAATAATTTAGCAAAAGCGGCATTGTTTGGCGCAAATACGGTAAAGTCAGCATCTTCATTGGCGAGGGCGTCAGCCAGTCCTGCTGCTACCACCGCCTCTTTGAGGATACTGAGATCCTCTGTGGCAACGGCTAGATCGACTATAGACTTGTCAGTAGGTAGCAATACGTCGTCAATGAGGTGAATGACGCCATTAGTGGCCAATACATCTGTTTTGATAATTTTAGAGGTATCCCCACTTGCATCCATAATGACATTGGCATCACTAATAGAGAACGCTTGACCATTGACCGTTTCGATACTGTCGCCATAAGGAATGTCAGCAGCTTTGACTGTCATATTGGGGATAACATGATAAGTTAAGACCATGGTTAATAGCTCTTTGTCAGCCAATAACTCTTCTGATGTCACATCGAGCTCTTCCAATAATTCAGCAAATGCAGCATCAGTAGGTGCAAATACAGTAAATTCGTCCTCTGATGACATCAAAACTTTATCAAGTCCAGATGCCTTTAACGCAGCATTAAGAATGGTTAGATCTTTATTTTCAGCAGCAATTTCTGCAATATTTTGTGTTGGCGCTTCTACAACAACTGAAAAATCATTGTCATCGTCATTACAAGCGGCTAGCGGCAGAACGGTCATGGCAAGCGCCAGAGATAATAGGGTTCTTTTTAGCATGAGTATATCCTTATGTATGAGTTCAGATGAACCATCTACTTTTTCAGTAGCATCCGTCGAATGATTAAAGTCGAATGATTGAAATTGTTAAATGATCAAAGCTTTCAACAAGAAACAAAGATGACTGTCGTTCATTGTCGTAGTGTTAAACAATAATGATGACACGCTTAAAAAATATCTCAAACATTCTAAATGCCAGCAATTTCATTTAGAAAAGCTTCATCTAAGACCGTTGGCAATTAAAATAGCGTGTATTTAATAGTCATGTCATCAAAGACGGTAGCTGGTACTCATACCAGCTTCATCATACAAAGTAATAGGGATATAATTCTTTAGCTGTAATTTTGAAATCTATCTTATTTGGGCAGTAATACTCTATCGATAACATGTACTACGCCGTTATTCGCAGCAATATCGGTTTTTATAATATTGGTAGTACGACCATTTTCGTCCATCAATTTGCCCTGATTGGTGACCATCAGAGTATCTTTACTGAACATAGTAATATTGCCCGGTTTAACGTCTTTCGCATACACTGGCGCAGCACCGTTAATCACGTGATAGCCTAAAATCTTAGTCAATAGTGGCTTGTTGGCAAATAGTTGTGCTTTGCTCATGCCTGTTTCTTGCAGAACTTGTACAAATGCGGCATTGGTCGGCGCAAATATTGTATAGTTTGCATTCGGGTTAGACAAAGCACCCGCCAAATCTGCCGCTACGACGGCTTCGACCAGTAGCGAGAAGTCAGGATTACTTTGGGCAACTTGTACCACATTCATTTTTGCCATAGATTGACTGTGCATAGGTGCTTTCATCGCTGCGCTTTTGCTTGGCATCATATTATTACAAGCACTTAAACCAGCGATTGAGAGTGCTAATGTACCGATGGTAGCAATTTTAGTAAGCTTCATAACATTATCCTTAATGATTAAGTATTTATTGACTGTTCTATAACTGTCTTGCAGATTAGATCGTCTTCCCTTATAGCAAATACTGGCGCTAATAATATTGATAAATGCCAAGTGTCATTGAATACAACTATTAACATTTACTAGTAAGTATTGCTTATGAAACATCAATCCTTCTGAAATTAAATTAACATATAACCAAGCTTTATCAATTCCTCTTTACGCAACTTTTTGTAGTACAGGTGTAAACTCTGTCTGACTTTTAAGCACAATCGTTGTGCTTTCATTTATAGAAACAAAGCTTTATGTAATCTTTAAGCGAAATGATATTCATTTGTTCCTAATCGCTTAATGGCATAAACTTTGAACATCATGCTCCCTCAATCAACAGGCAGATTTTTTGTCTAGCATATTGCCAAAGAGGAATAAGTACTGTCCCACGTGAGGTATGATTTTCATGCTAGAATAATGCGGATTTGCCCACGCTTTTTATGAATGTTGCACGCTATTTATTATTCTTATTACTTCCCCTTTTATAACATTGACGATATAAGCAGCGCTCCTATGACTCAAACGATGACTTCTCAATCTTCCTACTTCTAGTCCATCATCCGCTGATGACTTTATTTTAACGCCACCTGCCGTGTTTCCTTATAAAGAACAGCAATTGACGGCACGTGCCCGTATCACCGAGCAAATGGCGTCACGCATCTTGATGTTAGATGGGGCGATGGGTACACAGATTCAGACCTATAAATTAGAAGAAGCGGATTATCGTGGTGAGCGTTTTGCCGATATCAATCAAGACGTACGCGGTAACAATGATTTATTGGTACTGACACAGCCGCACATGATTAAAGACATTCATCACGATCATCTGCTAGCTGGTGCCGATATCATCGAGACCAATACCTTTAACGGTACGCGTCTGTCGATGGCTGACTACGATATGCAGTATCTAGTGCCTGAGCTGAATAAGACAGCAGCCAAGATTGCCCGTCAAGCGGCGGATGAATTTACGGCAAAAACGCCTGAGAAACCGCGTTTTGTCGCTGGTGTTGTGGGACCAACCTCACGCACGTGCTCGCTATCACCTGACGTCAATGACCCAGCTTTTCGTAACATTACCTTTGACGAATTGGTACTAAATTACCGTGAAGCAACTTTATGCCTGATAGAAGGTGGTGTTGATCTCATCCTCATCGAAACAATTTTTGATACGCTCAATGCCAAAGCAGCAATCTTTGCCATTACCGGCGTGTTTGATGACATTGGTTTTGAATTACCGATTATGATTTCGGGCACCATTACCGATGCCTCAGGTCGAACGCTATCAGGTCAAACCGCCGAAGCCTTTTATAACTCAATTCGCCATGCCAAGCCATTATCGGTTGGCTTTAACTGCGCATTAGGCGCTGATGCACTGCGTCCGCATATCCAAACGCTGTCGAACATTGCTAATACCTATGTGTCAGCGCATCCAAACGCAGGTCTGCCCAACGAGTTTGGTGAATATGATGAAACAGCTGAACAAACCGCTGCCCTACTCGAAAGTTTTGCCAAAGCGGGTATTTTAAACATCGTGGGTGGCTGTTGTGGTACGACGCCTGAGCATATCCGTCGAATCGCTAAAATGGTGGCAAATTATCCACCGCGCGTCATTCCAGATATCCCACCTGCCTGCCGTTTGTCAGGTCTTGAGCCATTTACTATTAATTCTGATAGCTTGTTTGTCAACGTGGGTGAACGTACCAACGTGACAGGCTCTAAAAAGTTTTTACGCTTGATCAAAACCGAAGCCTATACCGAAGCACTCGATGTGGCGCGAGATCAGGTCGAAGGCGGCGCGCAAATCGTCGATATCAATATGGATGAGGGCATGCTCGACTCCAAGCAAGCGATGATTCATTTCGTCAACTTGGTGTCTGGTGAACCTGATATCAGCCGCGTACCGCTGATGATTGACTCGTCTAAATGGGACATCATCGAAGAAGGTCTTAAGCGTATCCAAGGCAAGTCCGTTGTCAACTCTATCTCATTAAAAGAAGGTCATACTGAATTCGTTGAGCGTGCCAAGCTCTGTATGCGCTACGGTGCCGCCGTTATCGTCATGGCATTTGATGAAGACGGTCAAGCCGATACTTACGAGCGTAAGATTCAGATTTGTCAGCGCAGCTATGATGTGTTGGTCAATGAAGTTGGTTTCCCATCAGAAGACATTATTTTGACCCGAACATTTTTGCCGTTGCCACTGGTATCACTGAGCACAATAATTATGGTGCGGACTTTATCAACGCCACCAAATGGATTACCGATAACTTGCCCAATGCGATGGTATCGGGTGGTGTCTCTAACGTGTCGTTTAGTTTCCGTGGTAACCCTATCCGTGAAGCCATCAACTCCGTATTCCTCTATCATGCGATTCAGAATGGTCTGACGATGGGTATCGTCAACCCTGCCATGCTTGAGCTGTATGATGATATTCCAAAGGAAGCACGCGACGCTATCGAAGATGTGATGCTCAACCGCAACCAAGGTGAGAGCGGTCAAGACGCCACCGAACGTCTGATGACTGTGGCTGAAAACTACCAAAACGGTGGCAAGAAAAAAGACAGCACCGTTGATATGAGCTGGCGCGAAGGCACGGTAGAAGAACGCATCGCCCATGCACTGGTCAAAGGCATCACTATTATAGAGGCCGATACCAAAGAAGCATGGGAGAAATACCCCAAGCCGCTAGAAGTCATCGAAGGGCCATTGATGGACGGGATGAACATCGTCGGCGACTTATTTGGTGCCGGTAAAATGTTTTTACCACAAGTGGTGAAATCTGCGCGAGTGATGAAACAATCCGTTGCATGGCTAAATCCGTATATCGAAGCAGAAAAAGTCGAGGGTGAAAAGAAAGGCAAAATCCTCATGGCGACCGTCAAAGGCGATGTCCATGATATCGGTAAAAACATCGTCGGCGTGGTGCTGGGCTGTAATGGCTATGATATTGTTGATCTGGGTGTCATGGTGCCGTGTGAAAAAATCCTCGATACCGCTATCGCAGAAGAAGTCGATATCATTGGCTTATCAGGTCTGATTACCCCAAGTCTCGATGAGATGGTCTATGTCGCCAAGCAAATGCAAGAGCGCGGCATGACGCTACCCTTGATGATTGGCGGTGCAACGACCTCCAAAGCGCATACCGCGGTCAAAGTCGAGCCACAATACCAAAATGATGCCGTCATCTATGTATCTGATGCCTCACGCTCAGTCGGTGTAGTCACTAAACTGCTCTCCAAAGAATACCGTCAAGCGCTTATCGATGAAACTCGCGAAGAGTATGTCAAGGTACGTGAACGCCTTGCTAAGCGTCAACCAAAGGCGGCGAAGGTCACGTATGCCGAATCGGTCAAAATTGGCTTTCAGTATGATTGGGAAAACTATGTGCCACCAGTCCCCAATAAGCTGGGGCAAGTGATATTTGATGACTATCCAATCGCTAACTTGCTGCCTTATATCGACTGGACACCATTCTTTATCTCTTGGGGTCTGGTCGGTAAGTATCCGAAAATATTGCAAGATGATGTAGTCGGCGAAGCGGCACGCGATTTGTTCGATAATGCCAATGAGCTGATGCAAAAGATGATTGATGAAAAATTAATCGTCGCCAAAGGGGTGTTCAAACTTATGCCAGCTCGCCGTACGGGTGCCGATACCGTTACTGTCTATGACCGTACTACTAAAGGCGGCGCAGCAGAATATCAATTCGAGCACTTACGTCAGCAAAGCGACAAGGCCAGCGGCAAGCCTAACTTTAGCTTGGCAGACTTTATCTCACCATCTAACACCCACACTGACCACTTGGGCGGCTTTACCGTCTCTATCGTCGGTACAGAAGCACTGGCTGAAAAGTACAAAGCAGCAGGTGATGACTATAATGCCATCATGGTGCAGGCATTGTCTGATCGCTTAGCTGAAGCCTTTGCTGAGCATCTGCATGAGCTCATCCGTAAAGAGTATTGGGGCTATCAACCGACTGAATCACTCACTAATGATGAGATGATCAAAGAGAAATACGTGGGTATCCGCCCTGCGCCTGGCTACCCTGCCTGCCCTGAGCATACCGAAAAAGGCAAATTGTTTGATTGGCTCGGTACGGTAGATGCGATTGGTACAACGCTAACCGAAAGCTATGCGATGTGGCCTGCGTCATCGGTCAGCGGATTCTATTACTCGCATCCTGACAGTGAGTATTTCAACGTCGGTAAGATAAGCCGTGATCAGTTAGAGAGTTATGCTGAGCGTAAAGGCTGGGATATGAAGACTGCTGAGAAGTGGTTAAATCCGAATTTGTAGGAGTGTTTTATTAAACAACAGAAAAGCGGGCTTCTATTTGAAAGCCCGCTTTTTTAAATGATAGACTAGCAAAATAACAAATATGTATATCTAATTCTAGCTCTCGCTAAACATATTAATAATTTCCCAGTCGTTTCCAAGACTTTCTCTCAAATCATTTAATCTATCTTCATGAACAGCGAAACATAGCAAATCCATTGGGCGTGAAAAACCTACATACATCATTTTAGATGCCTCAACCTGCCTACTCTTACTTAAATCTATTTCTCCCCCAAGGAAAAAATTTTTAAGCTTTTTAGCTTCATAGCCGTGATAGTAAGACTCTAGATATAAAGTGGCACAATGGGTTTGTCCCTTTGCAGAATGCACACTTGTAATATCGATTTCAAATCCATCTTCATAATAACTATTCGATTGCGCTATAATTTCAATACCTTCAACCTCTCTAATATCTTCATCTGTAATGAATCGCTGACACTTATTAACCGAACATTCAAAAAACTCTAATAGCTCTGGGACAAAAGACTGTATGTTTACCAATACATCATCAATATCACCTTTGACCACGCCAACAGACCACTGGTAAAGCTTAAGCTTAAATTTAGCATAAAGCTCTTCGTTTTCATCTTTTATCTTGTTAAGTAATTTACGTTTTGTATAAAACATTGAGTTATTTGGACTATTATCTTTTATATTTTCTATTCTTAGTATTTTGATAAAAGCGTTCAATATATTTTTCTGATAGGTGCTAGAGTATTCGTATCTTTTAGATGATGGGTCAGATACTCTTTTAGGCACTTATAGTCAATTTTTGGACTATTCGTATTAACATCAAATGAAGTAAAATAATCTTCTAATCTTAACCTAGAAATATCATTCCGACTTGCTTCATCTTCTTTCCAATTGACACTCCATGCAATTGCCTTAATAGGCTTTCTACCAAAGTTGGGCAACTTTTCCTCGTTATAATATTGATGCACCAAACGTGAGAAAAAAGGAATAACCTTCTTATAGTCTCATTATTAAAACATAGAATATGAGGCCTTAGGAGTGCACTGTGATTATTACCCTGAACCGCATAATCAACAGCGTTTACAGCTAAACGATTAACTATATTTGAAATATTTGGACTAAGTCTATGGCTGTTTGCTAAAGGTAACGTTGGTTCTCTTTGTTGCCATATAGAGTTAGCATCTGATTTTCCCAAATTGTATATAGCTTGATTTATAGTGCATTAAGTATAAAATGTTATAAGATAAAACATCTCAACAGATATACTCAATTATCATGACTTACTCACTAGATTATCGCAAACAAGTTCTTAAAAGCTTAGCAGATGGCATGACCTTTGCCGAGGCAGCCTCTTTTTATGACATTAGTCCAACCACTATTCAAAAGTGGAAGAAACGGCTGCATAGTAAGAGCACTCGCAATGTTACGCCATCAAAAATACCGGATGATGCACTACGCAAAGACGTTGAGCGTTACCCTGATGACTATCACTATGAGAGAGCAAGACGGTTCAACTGTACTGCCCCAGCCATTTGTGAGGCTTTAAAACGCCTAGGCATCAGTCAAAAAAAAGACCTTAGAGCATCCAAAAGCATGTCCAATAAAAAGAGCGGCGTATCAGAGTAAGCTTGATAACTTTAAACAGCAAGGTTATCCCATTGTGTATATGGACGAAAGCGGTTTTGAAAGCCAGACCATTCGTCCTCATGGTTATGCACCGATAGGCAAACCCTGTATCGACAGCTACAACTGGCAAGGTAAAAAGCGAACCAACGTCATTGGGGCTCTATATGAAAAGATGCTATTTGCACTGGATTACTTTGAACACAACATTAACAGCGGCATATTCTACGATTGGTGCAAACACACCCTAATCCCAAGCCTTAAAACCAAATGCGTGATTGTCATGGATAACGCTCGGTTTCATAAAAGTAGACGTATCCAAAAATTACTGAACAGGCATGGTCATCGTATCCTATGGCTGCCGCCGTACAGCCCAGACTTGAACCCTATTGAGAAAAAATGGGCTCAAGTGAAGTTTCTACGCCAAGGGTGGATGGAAAATGACTTATCCAAATTATTTTATGATGTTTGTCCTAGACATAACACTTTTGTTTTGAACTGACTATATGTCTCCAACTCTCTGTAAGATACAGTCACAATTATTTCGATGAAATAATTTCTCTATTAGCTCGTATTGGTGTTGTCCCATATCCTGCATTTCATCAACAAAGACGAAAGGAAAGCGCTTTTGGAGTATTTCTAATATTCCAGTCGACATAATTGCGTCTTCTGCAATTATGTAGGCATCATCAAAATGCAAACAGCCTGACCTAAGAATATCTATTTTAATATCTCTAAGGCACAGATAAGATTGGGAACTTTTTTCATTCTTATTTTGTAGACATACATTTCCATGCAAACCTTCAACTAAATTTAAATCTTTATCAAACCTAAGATTTAAAAATATTTCTCCGGATCATTCTTTCTCTTTAACCAATTAAAAGTACTATAATTTATATTTTTTAGTTTGGAATATCTTCTTAAAGCAAACTCTTCATATATAGTCAGTTCTTTTTAAATAAGATACAATCGTTTTAAAACAAGCGAAATGGCAGAATAACAAATGACCTATTCAGCAGATTTTCGAGCACAAGTGATTAAAAGTGTCAAAAACAAAGACATGAGTATCCGTCAGGCTTGTACTTTTATAATATTAGCAAAACCGCATTACAGCGCTGGCTCAAAGATTCAAGTATCAAACAAACCCGGAATAAACCACCGACTAAAATACCGAATGAAGCACTCTTAAAAGACGTTGAACAACATCCAGATGACTATTTATATGAGCGAGCTAGGCGATTCAACTGTAGTAAGACCGGCATGCACAATGCTTTAAAACGCCTAGGTATCAGTCAAAAAAAAGACCTTAGAGCATCCAAAAGCCTGCCTGAAAAAGAGCGTCGTATCAGAGTAAGCTTGATAGCTTTACACAGCAAGGCTATCCCATTGTGTATATGGATGAAAGCGGCTTTGAGGCTGAAACTATAAGACCTTACGGATACTCACCGATAGGCAAACCCTGTATCGACAGCTTCAACTGGCAAGCAAAAAAGCGCACTAATGTCATCGGTGCTTTGTATAAAAAGATGCTGTTTGCGCTTGATTACTTTGAACAAAATATCAACAGCCATATATTTTATGACTGGTGCAAGTTCACGCTAATTCCAAGTCTCAAGACTAAATGCGTGATCGTTATGGATAATGCCCGCTTTCATAAGAGCAAGCGTATTCAAAAACTACTGAACAGGCACGGTCATCGTATTCTATGGCTGCCACCCTACAGTCCTGATCTAAACCCCATTGAAAAGAAATGGGCTCAAGCTAAGTTTCTACGCCAAGGGTGGATGGAGAATAATCTGCCTAAGCTATTTCAGGATATGGGCTGTATTTATTTTATTGTGAACTGACTATATCTCATTGTCTAATCTACTTATTTTTCTTTTAAATATATTACTATAATAAGGAATTGCTAAAAACGTATCCACAAAACTTTGGATCGTACCTATGAAATTAGGGTAAGCGAATAATTTTGGACAATAGCTTTGAATTCGATGTTTAATTTCATCAATAGCAGCATTTGTATGGGACAACACCAATATACCAACACCACCTTCAAGCGGTAACTTAGTTTCTAGTATTACTAACTTAGCTAGTAATGCAGTTGTTTTCCCACTTCCAGGGACTGCTTGCAAGTCTATCGTTTGCATATTTTTGATAAAGTCTCTACGTTCTTCATCGAAAGACTGACCATCTACTAGTAATAGCTTTTCTGCGTAATTTATATCTTCATCCGTTATCAGCATTATCGCTTACTCCTGCTACATAGCGGATGGCATCAAGTAAATATCCTATGTAATCATCGTTTTGATCTAGTTCAATTTCACGTTCACTTTCGATTTTATCCAAATCTTCATCTATTACACTAGCTAATCTACAAGCAACATCTGTTTTATGCAGTCCACCATTAATAAGCTTTCTTGCAAGCTCTAATTCATAGTCATTATCCCAATTAGTTTTTGTGTGGGAATCTTTCAGCGTTTGTTTAAACTCTTTCTTTAAGGTTGTCGATTTCAATAACGAATATTCTAGAGTCCATGATGGTGCAATGAAATATTTAATATTATTTCTATTCTTATCTTCCATTTCGGTCTTTTTAGTTATAATCTGAGACTCGATCAATTTTTCATCTAATTTATTAAAATTATTTTCAGTTCTTTCATAGACCTGTATATCAAGATCAGTAACCACGGCAACAGGTATTTTCATATGTGGTTCATTTTCGCGTAAATATATACGAATATAGTGTTCAAAACCGATATTCCCAATATTAACAATTGAAATACCCTGCGCTGTTAGGTCTATACCTATAAGCTTAGCAAGGCTAGGTAGTAATATTTCCTCAGACCAACCTTCAACAAAAATAACTCCTTTTGCAAAAAATAAATTAGCTTTTGTTGTATCTAGAAACTTCTCTAAAAATTTATAATTATCTTTTTCGAGCTTAGTGTGATTACTTCCCATAGGAAAAGCGTTTCCGCCATAACAAACAATAAGATTTTGCAATTTGAGTTTAGATACTAAATTAGGACTATGAGAAGTAAGAATCAGTTGAATATCATCTTGTTTCTGTAAGTATTCTACTACTTGCATTTGAGCCTGAGGATGAAGATGAGCTTCTAATTCCTCAATCAAACCAAGACGTAAACCTGTCCAGTTTTGCTTATTCAAATGTAATAATTCAGTCGCCATAAATAGACGATTTAGCGTTCCTAAACCAAGATTAATTTCATTTTTAAGCCCAAGGGTCAATTTTTCGAGAATGCTTTTTAAAGTATTCTCACTTGCGAAAAACTCGGTTTCAGCATGTGCACCGTAAAAGTTCTGTACATACTTATCGATATTGTCTTTTATTTTTTTACCATCTTGCGGAACTGTTGAACTACTAGTGGGCACAGGACTATTGACTTGCAAATTACCTTCAAAATATTCAGTCATACTACTGTTAAGTTGTTTGAACAAACTGAGTAATTCATGGTTGTCTTCTTTTCCTTTAAATGCCACATCTCCTAAAAGGACTTGAGCTAATCGGGAGTTTCTCTTTGCTACTAACTCGTTTTTAGCGTCTCTCAATGGTTTTAAATAAGTAGCTTTCAAGTAATCTCTTGCTTCGGCTGTTAATGGATAACCCTCATCATCTGCGCCTGCTCTAACATCAGAAGGTAGCACTCTCTCTTTTATTCGGCGAACGTCATATATAAGTTTTAGATACGGAGTTACTTTTCCACCATTGTCTGTATCCCAACCCAACCACTCTGTGAAATGTGCAGCTTCTTCGTCTAATAAATTTGAAAACTTAAGCTCAATCCTGAATCTTAAAGAGTCTTGGAAAAAATCTTCATCTTCCACTCGAATGTAATCATAACTGTGCGTTTTTAAGACCAGTTTAATAGCATCGACAATTGCAGTCTTACCTGAATCATTTTCACCAATAATAACATTAAGCCCTTTGGTAAATTCAAGATTGAGACTTGGCTTAGAAAGTTCAAAAGTTTTTGAACCAAATTTACGATAATTCCATAACTTTATATTTGATAGATGCATACTCGTCCCTGATGTATATTAAAATTGTTCAATGTTCTGTTTATTCTACTTTACCCTTACCCCGCCGACACCGCTCCGAACAATAAATCACCTGCTCCCAATCCTTCTCCCATTTTTTACGCCACGTAAACGGGCGCTGACAGACGGGGCAGGTTTTTTGCGGTAGGTTTACCTTTTTATGTGCCATCGTCTGCTCCCTTGTTCCGTATGTCTCATATCTATGGTTAACGTTTACTGCCTACCTAGCTTCTTTTTGATGATCCAGCCCTTCATACTTTTCACCCGTCGGCATTGGTCGGAGCAATAGACCATGCTCTCCCAGTTTTTATCCAGCTTCTTAGTCCAACTAAACTCGCGCTCGCAGACAGGGCAGAGTTTTTTGCGGACGTTCTTCTTTTTGTGCGCCATAACTTTCTCATTGGTTTGTTTAATCTATAGTCGATTCACTATCATCGGATACGGTGTTAGGCTTGCTCAACCTACTGTTTGTAGCAACTTTACTCGCCGTCATTGTATCCAAAGTAGCTGTTGCCGACTATATTACCACTGTCTCTTAATCATAAGCCCTATTTATAGTGCTATTCATAAGTGATGTTCATAAGTGCAAGTCATCAGCATGGCTCATGAGCGTTAATAATTAAGCATTAACGCTTAATCGTTAGCCATCAATCATAGCTGTTAACCAGTAGTGACTAATCGTCAGCTATTAATCAGTAGTAATTAGTCATAATCATCAAAGATTTTATTAAGTCTGTTGAGACTATTAACGATGAGCTTGCCTGATTGATCGGTACTGCTATCAATAAGTAATTTCTCATCCATACGCATCGTCAGCGGTGCAAGCGCTTCTTTTAATGCGTTTGCTATAAGCGCGGTCTGCTGAGTGATATCAGGCGCATCGCTATCTACGGTTTGATGCTCTTCATTTTTAATCAGGCTTTCAGTTAAACTATTAGACAGGCTATCCGCCATTTTCTGTGCCAGTTGTTCAACGGCGTTGACCAGCTGCACCATCAGTGCTTTTTGCACCTCTTGGTTTTGCTTGAGATACTCGCCTTCTGCCTTTTCAGCATTGTGATCATGCTTTATATTTGCATCAGCTGATTCAGACTTTTCTCAAAGCCATTATCGATACTGTCGCTGACAACTTTGGCATTATTAATGACACTATCGGCAAGGATTTTCTGTGCTTCTAATTGGCCGTTTAACTGCGCATCGAGCTGCGCTTGTTGCCCTGCTTCTCGTAAGCGAGCGATTTGTTCTGGATCATTTTTCGTTAAGTATGTCTCAAACTGGCTACTGATGGCATTGAAGCCACTGGCCAAATCGACCAATTGGGCAACGATACGCGCGCCCGTGTCACCATCTTCACCGCCCATGGCTTTGTTACGCAAGAAGTCGGCTTTGATTTGCGCCCAACGCTGCATTTCTGCTTCGGTCAAGACACCGCGCATCTCACCAAGCTTGAGCAAGTTACTCTCTGCGCCTTGAGTCAATAGCTGTGACTCGCCCAGATAGTGATCATCTATCAGCTGATTTAGCTCACTCTCATTCATGACCGCCGACAGCTTTTCGGTCATTTTATTCATATTACGATAACTACCTTGCAGCTTAAATATCGGCTCAACGCGGTACTTGTCATCTTGCGAGGCCGAGGCAATATAGGCTTGGTTGACGTCTAGAATGACCTCTTGCACCCTAAACATATGACGCAAGATCGCGACAATCTCATTAATCTCTGAGGTACTATACGGATACGTCAAATCACCGCTTTGGGCTTGTGCAAGATTCGCATTGTCCGCTTTCGCCATTTTGATGAGACGATGGACATCCGCTAGGTCGCGGTTGGCCAGTGGCGCGAGGACAGTATTAGAAGTTAGAGAGTTTTCGATATAACTGAGCGCAAACACTTCTTCCATGCCGCTCATGATATCACCTAAGTTGTAGATATCGGCACGGTTGGCGAGCATGTCTGGCACTTTGAAGGCTTCGCCGCTCTCGGTATATGGGTTACCTGCCATGACCACGCAGAACTTTTTGCCACGCATATCATAGGTTTTGGTTTTACCTTGCCAAACACCATCGATACGGCGCGTACCATCACCGAGTGAGATAAACTTCTGTAAAAATTCCGCATGGGTATGCTGAATATCATCGAGATAAAGCATGACATTATTGCCCATCTCAAAAGCTAAGTTGATTTTATTCAGCTCTTCTCGTGCGGTAGCATTGGGCGCTTTTTCGGGATCTAAAGACGTCACATCATGACCGAGTGATGGACAATTAATCTTCATAAAGATAAGGCCCAGACGGTTCGCCACGTACTCCATCAAGGTGGTTTTACCATACCCTGGTGGCGATATCATCATGAGAATACCCATCAAATCGGTACGCTTATCCTCACCGACCGTGCCCATCTGTTTGGCGAGGTTGTCACCGATGAGTGGCAGATAGCTCTCATTAATCAGACGGTTACGCACAAATGAAGACAATGGACGTGGCATAAACTCGTCCAGTCGCAACGTCTCTTTTGAGTCATGTAATATCTCTGAGCGCATGGCCAGATAACGTCTATAGGCAGGGATGACTTGGGTATCATGATGATGCAGACGATTCAAGAAGTCATCAACGGCAAAGGTTAAGGTCTGCTGATGAATACGCGCATGCTCACCCAGCAAGTTATTCACCTGAATCTCAAGCGATACCTTGCCCGTACTACGCTCAAAGCTTTGCACTTGATTGAGCGGATTATTAATACTGGTCAATGACGTGATCGATGACAGAGTCGATGAGGTGGCTGATGAAAATGACAAAGCTGACGGTGTTCCACTTGCGCCTTGATTATCTATTTTTTTACTACCCAATCCTTTATCAAAGCTAGCACCTGAATCAATCAATCGTTGCACCAAGGCTTCACGTTGGGCATCGTTCAATTGAGTAAGTAAAACTGCAATCGCCTCCGGCACATAATGACGGCCACTTTCTAATTGCTGCTTACGTAACGCGTCTTTTTCTTCAATTTCAGCAAGCTGTGCCTCACTGAGTTCGCCGTCTTTATTGGTGCAATCATCGGCTGCATTAGCCAATGCTGTACTAGCGTAGGTTTTATCAAGCAATGCATGGAACCATGTTGCCAATAGCTCATAGGCTGATTTGGGTTGAAAGCCAAGCTTGCCAATTGAAGACTGTAGTTGGTCAAAACTGGCCGTCGCTTGCATGCTACCTGAGGCACTATTTAGCGTTTGGCTTAGCTGTTCACACAACTGCTGCGCTTGTTGGCTGGTTTGCCAGTTTATTGTGTTATATGCACCTGCATTGGTTTCAACCGACTGCCCCATCACGCTAACCAAATATTCGCAAGCAAGCTGGACATAGCTTGGTTTGAAGATATTAGCGCCGTTATCAACGCTACTACCTTTATCGATGCTAGCACCGTTATCAGCGCTAAGACTGTCATCATTATGAGCGGCGACAAAGTCACGCATCACTTGGCTCATATCTTCGACCAATAGAGACTTAGCGGTATCACTACCCAATGCACGGCGCAGTTGCTCGGCGGTCGCGGCTCTATCCGTCCAGTTGCTCGCGCGCGTCAGCACGGACTCATTTAACCAAGCGTCATAACCGAACTGACGTAAGCTGTCTAAGCCCAGCGCTTGTACGATATTGAGCTGCCAATAGAATAATTGCGCCAAGGCACGTACTTGCGGGGTATAAATCAACAACCCTGCCTCGCGCAAAGTCGGCAGTATTTGCATCAATAATAGCGTGGCATCATGGTCATGAATGCCTTTGTCATAGCCGAGCTGATAGCGAGGGGTGGCGTAAGCTTTGACCAGTTTGGACAAGGGGCTGTCGTTATCAATATCGCCATTAATGTCTAGAGTAATAACAGTTGCATCGTATGCTTGATATAGACGTGCTTCGGTCAAGCCATCTTGGCTATTTTTAGCACTTTCAATAATGCTATACGCCAAGTACTCGGCGCGGTAAACGGCATCGGACTCAGAGGCGATATTCATGTCCCAATACGGGCGCAAGGCGTTCAGCTCAGTGTTATTAAGCACTTCATAATAGTCTGTGCCCGTTAGATGTAGATTTAAAACACGGTTGCCATCTGACTGCTGACGGCTTAATAAAGTCAAATCAAGTGGCTGAGTATTAACCGAAAAACGGTGCTTGCCCAGTTTAATAATCTGACCGCCATCTTCAAACAAATCCGACTTGTCTTTTAGACTCTTATAACTCTCGATTTGGATGGCTTTTAGACGGGCATCGATGTCATCAGCTTTTACACTAAAGCCCATCGCTTGCAGCTCTTTTGCGATGTTACGGACTTTTTGTACCAGACCATCAGCCGCAAAATACGTATTTAGCGCCTCTTCCTCTGTAAAGCCTGTGACGCCAGTACTTTGCGTGCGTTTTTTAATACTCTCAAGCATTCGCAGCGCGCCATCACCCAAGTTTTGCGCTTTACGGTTACGGGCATCGAGCAATTGCTGCTTATGATTTTCGAAGGTCTCGTAAATCTCTTCACGTTTACTGATGATATCGGCTAAAAACTGATCGCCACTATTGGTCTCTGGATCAGCGAACTGACTTTCTAATTCTTCTAGCTGCACCAATAGCTTAGCCATTTGCTCATCTGATTTCTCAGGGGTATTGGCAATAGATAACGCATTGGCAATCGATTGCCCGAATAGCTTAAACTGCGCACCAAATTGTGCAACGGCCTCCGCTGAGCCTAGATTTTTGCGCTTATGATTGAGTTTGGCTTTGCTCTGGTTTAGGCTCGCATAAATGGTCGATATATCATCGATAATTTGCGTACGCACCGTAGCATCAGCCACATCCAACGTGCCTAGCAACTCGGTTAATAAATCTAACCCTTGCGCTGTCTCGTCGATTTTTTCTAGTACAGGTTTTAGCTCGGCATTGGTTTCAGCAGTGTTCAAACGCTCACTGACATCGACCAATATGCCTTCGTAGCTTGATAGCGCCTCTTCACCACTTAAAAACAGCACAGTCTTTTCAGCGAGCTCGCTTTCGGCTTCTTCTAACTGTGTCTGTAATGCTTGTAGCTTGTCAGCATCCAGATAACGCAACTCTTCCAAGCTGACTAAGCGACCTTTTTGGCGTCTTAACGCTGACAACTGATCGACATAATCACTGCCAGACTCAAAGCTAGTGACGCGTATCTGCCGCAAAATCTCACTTTGCTGCGTATCAGCATCGGCTAGCGCAGTTTGGGTTTGCTTTTGGATACTTTGTACTTTAGCGAACTCATCAATCACCAGTTCAGCCGTGGCCGTCACTTCTTTAATACTGCTGGCGACTTCGCTCAGCTCAGGCTCAGACAACCAATAATAGCTGTCAAAGAGTCGGCTAGTATTATTGGTAAGCTCTTCATAGAGCTTCTGTGACACGCTTTGATTATCAATCAGGCGAGTAATGCTATAAAGGTCGGAGATACCGCGCACCAATTCTTTATTGCCAATCTTGCCATAAAAACTCGTGCTCTCTGGCAGCTCACTCACATACTCATGCGAGGCATAAGGCGTGTGCCATATCTGCATTGGGTGAATACGAGATGGCTCGCTTTGGTCACTAAACAACACCAAGCGACCATTCTCAGCCAAGGCCATACCGTTGCAATAGATAGGGTTTGCCAATTGCTTTTTAATCAGGTTATAAGGGAACAGCCCCGTGACGCCCAAGTCTCTGTCGTAAAATAAGAATAAAACATCTTCACCATTTGGCGATACAATTTTACGCTTAAACCGTAAGTCAGTAGCGCCAACGTTATTGGCCTCGAACAGCTTATACTCACCCGTCTGTAGATAATAACCACCCGGAAACATGATGCCGTGGTCTTCTGGTAGCTGAACGCATGATTGACCAATCGCATCCAGTCGCAGCACTGCTTCGGTCAAGGTGTTATAAACGAAATAACGGTAATCCTCTTCGCGATAAGGCAATATTTTGAGCAGTATTAGACTACCGACTTTGGCATAAGCAATCTCAGCATCCGTCAGCGACTGAGTACGGTCATTGACTGGTTCGCTATAAATACCCTGACCGGACTGCGTATTGTCCTCAATCTTAATGGTCAAATCACCACCGACCGTTTCCACAAATATCGTGTCTAGATATTCATATGCGGGTATTTGCCATTCACCATTTGATCGCGTGTGGTCTCAATCCAGTCGAAATCATAAGCAGGCGGCAGTTCAATGTCACGCTCGCCTCGATTGTCCACATAAGCGACTTGCGCCGACTCTGGTGTGCCTTGGCTAAAATCTAACGCAAAACGGAACACTCGAATATCGGTGATGCGCTCACCAATCTGAAACGCTAACAGTAACTTGCTGTCTTTAACTGTTATTTGAATCAGGCGCGTTTGCTTGTAGTATCGATACAGCTCATTGAAGTCTTGGACAAAGGCGTCTTGAGCCAAAAAAGTCCCTTTTAAATCGACCTCTTCGAGCTGATACTCTTCTTCATTACCAACTGGCTCGTTCAGACGATATAACGACAATACATCCTTGATATTACTCGCACGTTTAAGCCCCATAAAGACGTTATAGCCAAATAGCAGATAATCACCAACCTGCACCATGTCTTGTGCCACACAGTTGTACTCGGTGCGAATACGAGTGCGAGCAATGACTTGCATTTGGGTGCTGCCAAACTCTTCGAGACGCGCATTATTTAGCGTTGCCGTCTGCTGCTCTAAGCGGCTGCCTTGTTCGGTCAGACGTTTTTTGATGAGCTCATAAGCATTGCCTGAAGCGACTGCCTGATCGGTTTGGTTGGCTTGATTAGCGTTATTTTTATCGTTGCTATCTGAGTTCTTTGAAGTTTGCGTATCCGCCATCGTTGCTCGTCCGTTTCTGTTTTTACATAATATAGTCAATCCTTTATAAAAGAGCTACAGCGTTAACCTCGCTTGAAGTATCACATATACATCTGCACTCGGTTGCCTTGTATCTCTTTTAAACTGAATCCACTATAAGAGAATTTTGGGCAATAAAGAATCATTGAAAGTAAAGAAGCACTTGGCTAATCTAAAAAAACAAGTCGTCACTGCTATTTTTTTAGATTAACCAACTCATCATGATTCGTCATTCTGAATCACCCTGAGTTAGCCAAAAAAATCTGCCGCCTACACGACAGATACTTTATTTTAGAAAATATTACTCATTCATACTGTTAGATAAAAACTTGCTCACTAATACTTGCCCATTAATACTAGGCATTTAGACCTTATTAATAAGTCGTTTTATCATCATTTTTCTGGTTTGATTTCATTGCTTGACTGGCCATCACACCATTGATGATACCGCTCAATGTGTCTGACTTACCTGCTAGGCCATCAATGGCTTTACCGATAGACAATGACTTGGCAAAGTTATCAAAGAAATGCGCTTCACCGCCAACAATATCGATTTTGGCTTTCTGTAACGCCACAGCCAATACTTCAGCATTTTCTTTCGCAATCTCTTTACCAGCATCAATCGAGGCAAGCGCTTCTTGCAATGCTGTCTCAAGGCTCATGCGGAACTCTTCGTGCTCACGTGCCTCTTTGCTCATGCTACCCATGGCATTGAATTTCTCGACCAGACCATCTGCTTCGGCTTGGAAATGTGCACGAGTAACTTCGGCTTTTGCCAATCCAACTTCACGCTCTGCTTTAGCATTTGACTCACCGCGAGCCGCGATGACTTGAGCATCTGCCATGCCTTTTTCACGCTCAGCTCTGGCAGTAGCTTCACCGCGAGCCGCGATATTTCTGCTCACCATACCGATATCACGTTCCAGCTTTTTGCCTTAGATTCACCACGAGCCGCGATAACCTCAGCATCTGCCATGCCTTTTTCACGATCTGCTTGTTTCAGCTTGTCCAGTCGCTTTGATAACATTGGCTTTCGCAATGCCTTCTTTTTCCAAAGAAGCCGCTTTGACTTCTTGGATAGCCGCTTCAGCGAAGCCATGTGCTGACTCTTCTGCTTTAGTACCTTCGGCCATTTTAATTTTGGCTTCTGCATCTTTGGCGGATGCTTCAAGATTGGCAGCGGCAAGCGTGGTGATTTCGACGGCTTTGTGCTTGGCAGACAGCTCTTGCTTCGGCTTTTTTCACCTGACGTACTTTGATTTCTTCCGCATCGGCTTCAGCTGCTAGGACGCGTGTTTGCTTAGAACGCTGAGCTTCACTGATTTCGCGGACTTCTTTGATACGCTCTTCTTCTTGCGCAACGGTTTTGTCCACTGCGATACGTTCACGAATGACGTTGGCGATTTCTTTTTTCTCAAGCTCAATCGCACGTTCGGCTTCGATACGTTGCAGATCAACTTCACGCTCACGAGAGACAATTTCTAAATCACGAGCACGCGTCACTTTTTCTTCTTCGATGACGACTGCACGCAGACGATTTTGTCCTGCTACTTCGATTTCACGCTGCTGATTCTCACGCTGAATGGCCAAATCTTGCTCAACCGAGATAACAGCCGTTTCAGATTTTTTACGCTCTTCTTCTTCAATTTTGCGGGTCTCAGCAGTCTCACGTGCAATCACTGACGAGATTTCACGTTGCTGTTTGGCTTCGGCATCGGCTTGTTGACGCTCTAGCTCTAGCATTGCCTCTCTGGTTTCGACATTCTTTTTCTTAACTGCCAGCTCTTCATCACGCTCGAGCTCGTTGGTAATGACGTTCTGAAAAGCCGTTAATTGAGTAATCTTTTTGATACCTTCAGCATCTAAGATATTGCTTGAATCTAATGACGCTTTTGGCGTTTGCTCTAAATAATCAATCGCCACATCTTCTAAGACATAGCCATTCAGATCGTTACCAATTTCTTGAACGATACTGTCGCGAAACTCGCTGCGGTTTTCAAACAGTTTGACAAAATCAATCTGCTTACCAACTGTTTTTAAGGCTTCTGAGAACTTAGCATTAAACAGCTCGTTGACAGCGACTTTGTCTGACGCGCGCTCTACACCAACCGATTTAGCGACTTTTAGCACATCCTCTTCGGTTTCATTGACGCGTAAATAAAATGCCACGGTGATATCAGCACGCATGTTGTCTGCGCAAATCAAACCTTCTTTACCGCGTCTGTCCACTTCTAAGGTGATGAGCGATATGCGCATCAATTCTTTTTTGTTGATGACTGGCCAAACAAAACCACCATCAAAACGTACGGCAATTTTACTCACACCGTTAATAATGAGTGCTTTGCCCTGCTCGACCTTAAAGTAAAAGGCCTTGAGCATCAATAGTGCGACCATCATAAAAACAAACGCCAGCACTACAACCACGCCGACGATAATGAGTGTGTCCATATCCATTCCTTTAATTAAAACATTCCATAATCCATTCAATATAAATCAGATACGCTATCAAGCCTGCTAACTCTACTATTCATAGCACTGTTTACAGCATGTGCGCTTTATAGCCCTGTCACGCACCATTCTGATATCTGAACTACATTGAACCGACTATAACCAAATTTAAAACGATTTATGCTACTTCTAAAAATGCATAATTTTATTCATATTTTTACAATATTTTTTTATCTTCGACGACAGCAACTCGATAGGTATTGGCATCCTTTAAATACTCGACCAACATCACTCTATCGCCTTGTTTTAATAAATTATCATCAATATCTGAACGAATCTTTAATATCAATCCTGCACCGCCATCATTTAGCTCTGCTTCGCCATGCTTATCTGTGACACTAAGCGTACGCACAACAGCGATCTTACCCACATTATTAGACGAATTACGTTTAGGAATTTTGGCGATATTTTTGCGAATCGGCGAAATAATAATGCCTGTCAACCACATGGATACGACCAATACGAAAATGAGCGCCCCTGTACCGAATAAATAATACAGAACGCCAGAATCGAAATATTGGTGTAAAAAGCTGGTATATAAATAGCTGAGCAACCAACCGATCAAGCTAATTAAGCTTAGTATGATGATTAAAGGGACACCGTAAAGACCAAATTTGAGCATGAGACCGGTGAAAAAACCAGTCGATGATAAGGTAGAGACATCAGCATCACCGCCTGACTCACCAAGGTCTACGCTATCCATATCTGCCATGCCGAGTAAAGACACAACCCAATATAAAGTGACGAACATCACAAGCCCCGTAAAAATAATCGTAGGATATAAACTGATTTTAGTGATAAAGACTAAAAAAGCTTCCTGCATTGCGCGTGTTCTCCTTTTGCTCACCCAATCTATTAGCTCAATGACTTGGTTATGCAAATTGGTATTATGTGGATGATGCTCACTCGAATTAATGCTGCCAAGTTTACATTTTTAAAATCAACTTATGTTGCTTTATCAAGGATTATATACATTCCATTACATAATACATAGGTTTTGCCTTTAGCGTCCCCATATCGGCGAGCGCACGACTCCGCCCACCTTACTGCCGATCGCATAGCTTGTATTACCAGATAATGAATGAATGACCAAGCTGCCGCCATTTTGACCGCCCACTTGTGAAAGCTTTGTCGGATAGACAGCATACTGTGCAGATGGTGAAAGACGTGCTGGTTCATCCAGTCCAGTCTCTGCTAGATTGATAACTTGCCCTGTAGCCAGCGTCATCACCGCAGCCTTACGACCATTGAGATATGCCATGCGCTGACCGTCCAAGCTCAGTTGCGGACTGGCGACATAGCCACTTGTTAGCACAGGCGCGGCACTAGCAGTCTCGAAGTTATAGCGATAGATACGTGGACGTCCAGCGCGGACTTTATCACTGGTATAAACAAAACTTTGCCCATCACTGGCGTAACTTGGCTGTACTTCCGTGCTCGGTAACGTAGTGAGCTGTGTGGTCTTACCGTCACTCAGACGTATCTCATAGATATCAGAATTGCCGCCGACAGTTGAGCTATATAGGAGTTTTTGCCCATCAGGTGAGAACGACGCTGACATATTGCTGCCTTCAGCATTTACCACAAGGTTGCGGATGTTGCTTTTGCGATCATAGATATAAATCTTAGGATGCTGGCGCGGCGCTTGTTTACTATATGCCAGCAGTTGCCCATCAGCTGACCAGGCTGGCGCATAAATATAACCATTAAGCTGATCGATTAACTGACGATCACTACCATCAGGACGAATGCTATAAAGCGTCGATATCTTTGCAGCTCCGATTCCTTGCTCCTCGACATAGGCAATGCGCCCTTGCCGATCTATCGCTGACATTCGTGCCGTTAGTGGATTGCTCGCACTCATATTATTAGCAGGTGCTTGCATCGTTTTAGACATCGTACTAGGCAAGGTCTGACAACCCGTCAACAGAATAAAAGTCGTTAGTGCGGTGATATTACTTATCGTTCTTATATTGACGGATGATTTTGATACAAGCATTTTTGACATAAAATAACGTCCAATAAAGTATTGATTATTGCGTACTGAGAATCTTGACAATCAAGGCTAAAAGATTGAGTGCATTAAAATATCCTAGCCTAAAGACTTTACTTAATAGCAAATGACAGTGTAGCGTAAACCATGCCAAATTTTGGACAAAAAAACCCCACTAGATAGTGAGGCATTTTTAAAACTACATCTGACTTTTATAAAAAAAAGCTTTTAGCAAATACTATTTAAAAACCATCTATAATGATTGAATTATTTAGAAACGGCTTTGAAATGGGCAACTTGATTACTATTGGTAATGGTCAAGATAGGCGTGTTATTGGCATTTTTACTGATGCTATATTTACCTTGCACGGTCGCTAAAGTCGCAGTATCAAAACTTGCTTGTGGCTCAGGGCATGCCATCATAGTAGATAAAACGTTGCCTAATACGACATTGCCATTCACAACCTTGTAGTCAGCGCCCATGTTATTACAGGTGTTCATAAAGGTCACACGGTCACTGCCACTATCTTTGAAGAACTTTAGCGTCAACGGCTTCGCTGGATCAAAGAACAATTGGCTAACCTTATCGCCATTGCTGCGTTTTGCGTCAACGAGCTGCCAATCATATGCTTGTAGCGTATTAGAAGTAATTGGTTGAGTCACTGGCGCTGTTACGCTAGGGGTGGTTTGGCAACCAGCAGCCAACGTACCTACCGCAAGTGTCGCTGCCATCATCATTTTAGTCATGTTTTTCATATAAGCTCCTATAGTGGTTTTTTTAGAATAAAAAATAACTCTTATCCTAAACATTCGTTTTTATTATGATTAATTTACTGTTTTATTCATTACTCTCAATAATGCGGTCATTATGCACAACTGGAGCTTAACTGTCATTATAGATTGAGTGTATGATTACCCTGTTTTTGTTGCGCTCTATAGTCTTTTTGCTAACCTCTATTGTTAGACAGTACATTAACTGCTAACACTTTTTATATAACTTCTCGAATATACTCTAAAAGCCGACAATTTCTCGTCAAAATTACCGTTTTACTTATTTATGTTAGGCATTACTCCAGATTGGCGAGGTTCTGTTGTTGCAAAGCAGCATAGCCTACCAAACGTTTGCGTTCAGCCTCACTAAATAGCTGCTGTTCGATTTGATTGATTTGGGTTTGTGCTTGCGTTTTATCTGCACTTTGACTCAATAAGTGCTGTTTTTGAGCTTGATATTGGTCGAAACGTTGAGCAAAGTTAGCATCTTCTGCATCGACTTGCGCGAGGCGTGCGGCGGCTGGAGCACCTACCAGATCACGACGCATGTTATACAATTCCTGAGCCGTTGCCCCTTTTGCTTGCATCTGTTTTGTGCGATTCATCAGCTCGTTCAGGTTGGCTTGCTGGGTGATACCGGCTTTGAGCGCATTATCCGGCATACGGCTTATATAGTTCTGCCGTGTTGCCTCTTTTTGCACATCCGTTAGCTGCTGGTTTTGGTTGATTCTGACCATCTCCATACTATAATCATCATACTCCTCTTCTGCACCAAAGAAGGCGGTAATGATTTCTTTAGTAAAATACTGCTGACGCAACTTGGCTACATCTTGCTTTTGCTGAGCGACGATATTTAGATCCAGCTCACCGCTTTTTGCCGCTTGTAATTGCAGATTGCCATAACGTTGTTCTATTTCAGAAATGGCTTTAAGATAGGTAATATATTGGTCAAATATAGCGACCGCTTGACTAGCGGCTGGCTCTGGCGTGTGGTGACGAATATAGCTTTCAACACGGGCATAAATAACCGCTTCATCTTCTTCACCCAGCGCCGACAAAAAATAATCGAATAGACGCCGTAGACCTTCAGTGACGACCAACTGCTTATTTTCGTCAATAATGATTTCGCCGTCAATTTGCGTGCCTTGTAATGAGCGCGGCAAACGCTCCAATCCAGTGACAAATAGAGATTGGTTTTGGTCGGCTGTTGTTTGCACTACTTGGCCATTATCCAGCGCAGTTGATAGAGTAGCATCAGCCTCACTAGTGAGGGCACTGGATACTGGTTGCGCTGTAGCCATACGTGTATTATCAGGTTTGAACCACATAATCACCGCCGCCGTTATGGCTATGCTAACCACGGCGATTATAACTATTGGTAGATAGGCTGGGCGGCGATTATTCGACATAAATAAGGGTTCTTTTATAAGTCAGCTTAAAGGCTTATGTTTTTAAAAGCGTATGTTCTTAAAAGCTTACATTATTAAAGGTTAGCGTTTTTAAGACGATTGACCTGAGTACGATAGATAGATTTTGGCTCAGAATCGCCCCATGCCGTCAGACCCAATACTTGATCGGCTGAATCCAAATGGTTCATTCTATAATTATCCCGAATCACATAACCAAGACGACTTGAGCAAGCAGACACCAACCCATCATTAGACTCGCCTGCAAACGGTACGCTCGTTGCTGCCAATAAATAATCACTAGGATCCAGTGCGCTTGTTATTTGCCCAACCCCGCTGAACGAATAGTATTTAATGCCATTGACAGCAGTACTGGTCGGCTGACCACAATAGTTTTTTGGCATTGCCGCAGGAAATTTGGCATTGAACTTAGCAGCACCATCGGTTGATAGAGCCACGAGCGCTTGCCAGCCATCTTGCTCTTGTATCTCTTTAAAACTGATACCTGAGCCAACGTCTGTAAAGCCACCAATCAAATTGAACACGCCTGAGACTAGCTGTGTTGTGACATTGGATGGATTACCTGTGGTGTTGTTTGGCTCGAGGGTGTTTTTGACAAAATCTGCCGTTTTTGACCCTTGTTCTGGGCTTGAGACTGCCGTGACTGATGCGACATATTTTGGCGCGACGCCAGCGACATAGCGGATATCTATACCGCCTTGACTGTGTCCAAATAAATTGACTTTAGGCTCACCTGAAATGGCAGTGATGGTTTTGACTTGTTGTAGCAGCTGCTCTCCGCGAATCTCACTGTTATTGACGGCTGACGTTTTGGTGGTATATACCTCTGAGCCGCCTTTCATCAACTCTTGAGGAATGCCATTGAAGTAGTCGATAATCCCAAACAAGTTAGTGAAGCCGCCAAGACCATGTGCCATAACAATTGGGTATTTTGTATCAGTATGATTTGACGTCCAGTATTTGTTGCTGACCAGCTTACATCCGGTTGAATTGGCGCAATTATAGTATTGACCAGCAGCTTGAGCCGAGGTGGTTTGTAGAGCCATTAAGAGTACACCGGCACCGATAACACCAAGTGAGGGGAGAAATGCGCTGGGCGTGAAAGCCGAAGCTAGAGAAGTTTTTAGCGTCATAATAACGTCCTTGTTATCATTAATGTGGGTTATCTTTACCTCTCAAATACGACAGCAGAAGCGGCAAAGATTGCTGCTAATTCCTTTAGCATGCAAAATTACATTACTTATATCTTCTGTAACATTCAACTAAATTGTCAAAATATGAATATATTATCGTGACTAGAGGGTCACAACTGCCCCTACTTCGCTGTAAAGCAATTATTATCAATAATAATGATAGATTCACTATCACTTAACGTAAAACAGCGGCGTCTTCATTTATGTTATAATTCAAGCCATTAATTCCATAACTATAAGTAATATAATGATGACTAAAAAATCCCTTATCCAGTCCCCAGAAGCCATAGAAAAAATGCGCGTGGCCGGTAAACTTGCCAGTGATGTCCTTGTCATGCTCGATGAGCACGTTCGAGTTGGCATCAGTACCGAGGCACTTAACCAAATCGCCCATGACTATATTGTTAATGTGCAACAGGCTATTCCTGCACCGCTTAACTACAATGGCTTCCCAAAATCAATTTGTACCTCGATTAACCATGTGGTTTGTCATGGTATCCCAGCCGAAAACAAGCTACTCAAAGATGGTGACATCATCAATATCGATGTGACCGTGATAAAATGGCTACTATGGCGATACCTCAAAAATGTGGATCGTTGGTAACGGCTCTATCATGGCACAGCGTATCTGCAAAGTGGCACAAGACGCCCTATATGCTGGTATGAGTGTCGTCAAAAACGGTGCGCGTCTAGGTGATGTCGGTGCTGCTATCCAAGCAGTGGTCGAGCCTGAACGTTTCAGTATCGTTCGCGAGTTCTGTGGTCACGGCATTAGTAATGAGTTTCACCATGAGCCGCAAGTCATGCACTATGGCAAAAAAGGCACAGGCTTTGAGCTAAAAACAGGCATGACCTTTACCATCGAACCGATGATTAACCAAGGTACATGGCAAACCAAGATTTTGCCTGACGAATGGACGGCGATTACTAAAGACCGTAAGCTGTCAGCACAGTGGGAGCATACGATGGTCGTGACCGATAATGGCTGTGAGGTGTTTACCACTCGCCCTGAAGAAGATTTGAGTTTTTTGACCCAGTAATATCAAAAAAATCGCCTAGGCGGTCTTTTTTTTGGCCAATAATTAGGTCATATTGAGTATTGTGCTCACCCGCTTTTTATCTTTATACTCTGATGACTTAATAACTTATATTGGTAACTTCTATTTGTGGCTTTTGTCAGCTACCAGCACACTGGTGATTCTACGCTTTTCAGCTGAAACGTTTTATTTTTAAACTCTTAACGGGATAACACTCATGTTTACTTGTGATGTCGCTTCTATCGATCTGACACCTTTACCTCTATTATCAAAGGATATAGCGACAAACGCGTCACTGCTAGCGGACACCCCTGTCACTGAAAAGTCGCTACTGGGTATTCCTCACTGGTTGACTCAAATTAATCAGGATATTAACCGTGCACTTGAACGCGGTGTCAATATTCGTCAATTGGTCGCGGCACGCTCTGGTGCGATTGACGAATTGCTGATTGCCTTGTTCAACTGGTTTGAGCTGGATAAGACAGATTTGGCTTTATTTGCCACAGGCGGTTATGGTCGCGGCGAGCTGTCGCTTTATTCAGACATCGACATTTTATTGCTCTCCCTGATGAGATTGGTGCTGATGCCAGTGGGAAAATAGATCGGTTGGTGGCTCTATTGTGGGATATCGGATTAGAGCCTGCTCTCTCGGTACGTAGTGTTAATGACGCTTTAGAGGCGTCGCTCGATCACACCATTGCCAGTGCCCAGCTAGAAGCTCGGCTATTAATTGGTAATGAGGCTTTACAGGATGTGCCCGTTCAAATTGTCAATAAACAGTGGTCGCCACGTGAGTTTTTTGAAGTAAAAATCGCAGAAGCGAAAGCGCGATATTTACAGCACAATGCCACCGAGTACAACCTTGAACCCAATATAAAAACCGCCCCTGGTGGTCTACGCGACATTCATATCATCGGCTGGGTGACCAAACGCTATTTTCGAGTGGGTAAGCTTTATGACTTAGTACAACAAAACTTTTTGACTGAAAAAGAGTTCGATGAGCTGAACTTTGCAGAAGGTTATTTATGGCAAATACGTCATTATCTGCATGTATTGACTGGTCGCAACGAAAACAAGCTGCTGTTTGATTATCAGCGTGAAATTGCCCAGTTGATGGGTTATGAGACGCAGCCAGACGATCAACCAAATGCCGCCGTCGAGCGTTTTATGCGCGACTATTATCGCTGTGCCATGCAGATATCGACGCTGTCTGAGATGCTGACCAATCACTATTACGAGACGATTATAGAGCCGCAGTTGCCTGATGATGAGCGTCCAAAAAAGCAGCCAATCAATGCGCGCTTTAACCAAGTTGGTGACCAAATCGCCATGGCGCATCATCGGGTTTTTGCCCAGCATCCTGATGCATCTTAGAGATGTTTTTACTGATGGGTCAGTACGGTATCAAAAACGTGCGCACTCATACGTTGCGTGCGCTAAAAATCGCCGCGCGTGGCATCGATCAAATCTACCGTGATAACCCCGCTCACCAAGCGCTCTTCTTAGCCAATTTAAAAGAGCAGAATTATCTGTTTCATCGCCTGCGTGCCATGAATCGCTATGGCGTCTTAGGCAGCTACATTCCTGCGTTCGCCCAAGTGACCGGTCTGATGCAATATGATTTATTTCACCGTTATACGGTTGATGCGCATACCTTATTTTTGATTCGGATTTTGCATCGCTTCACCGACCCACGGTTTTATGAAGATTTCCCACTGGTTAGCTCTATCTTTCAACGTATCGAGCGCAAGGAAATCTTGGTACTGGCCGCCATGTTTCATGATATTGCCAAAGGTCGCGGTGGCAACCATAGTGAGCTTGGACAAACTGAGTCGACTGAATTTTGTTTGGCGCATGGTATGAGTCTGGCAGATGCCAACTTGGTCGGTTGGCTCACTCGCTATCATTTATTGATGTCGATGACTGCTCAGAAAAAAGACATCTCAGATCCAGAAGTGGTCACTATTTTTGCCAATTTAGTCGGTAATGTCACCCACCTCAATCATTTATATGTGCTCACTGTTGCGGATATGAATGCGACCAATCCACAGTTGTGGAACAGCTGGCGTGCCACATTAATGAAACAGTTATACTCACAAACTCGGCGCATTTTGCGCGCTGATATCGATGCACCTACTAACCGCCAAGATATGATCAGTGCCACACGTACCCAAGCCTTAGCGATGCTCGATAATGTCAACAATCAACACATGAATCGTGATGAAGTCTTGAGGCTATGGGATGATTTGGGTGATGAATATTTCTTGAGAGAAATTCCTGAAGACATCTTATGGCATACCGAGGCCATTTTGAACCATCCGCCGATTGGTCTTGCTTCTAATGCGGATAGCCCGCCATTGGTGGTACTGCGTGAGCATCGTGAGTTGGCCCTTGATGCGGTACAGGTCTTTGTTTATACCCAAGATCAGACGAACCTGTTTGCAGTCACCATGGCTGTATTCGATCAAATGAACTTGGATGTTTTAGACGCCCGTATCATTACTGCTACCCGCGATTTTGCTTTGGACTCCTATGTACTGCTCGATCCCAGTGGCACATTATTGGTCGATGAGGACAGTCAACAAGAGCTCAAACAGCGCTTAATCAATGCTTTTAAAGACCCGACATTACTGAAACTTACCAATAAGCGCATACCGCGTCAGCTTAGACATTTTGAAGTAACCACGGTGATTAATTTTGAGTTTAACGAGGCTTCTGATCAGCATATTATGAGCTTGGAAACCCTTGATCAGCCGGGACTATTGGCAAGAGTAGGACAGGTATTTTTGCAGGAGAAAATTGAGGTACATGCGGCGCGTATCACCACTTTGGGCGAACGTGCAGAAGATATGTTTTATATCAGCGATCAAAATGATGAACCGCTATCTGCTGCTAGACTTGAAGCGCTACGATCCGCTTTGATGGCAAGTCTCAGTATGCAAAGAGAGCAGCCTGCTGCTTACAGCAAATGTGATTGAACAAATGGGCTTACAAGATAAGTCTAAGATAAATACTCGGCGTGTATCATCCATTCATTGATGGCATGCTTTGTATTTTTTAACCCGTTAATATCAAAAGCACCTTTATAAGGTGCTTTTATATATCATTTCGCTAGCGTGCTCATTGAGCTCATCATCCGCAAGATCTGGTGGCAGAATCTCTGCTTCAATCTGTTTTTGCGTCAGTATTAAGCGCCCAGCGTTGACCTCTTTTTGTAGCAAACAATGCAAACTTGCTAAATGAAAATCTCTGCCAAAACACTCATAGATTTGTCTTAGAGAAATAGGCGATTTGGCATGCACATCGGGATAAAGGCTGTCCTCTGCTAAGATAATCATCTCATTCAGTGCCTCTTCACGCATCAACTCATCTTTATCGATTTTACGTTGCAAGCTGTCTGCCATTCGACTTTTGGACGCGAGCATGGCCACAAAAATCACTGTCTGTAAGACAAATAAGGCAATATATTGCCATAAGGGTAGTAAAATACCGAGCTGATTGCTAAGCAACATCAGCACCATCGCAACGATCACGTAACTGACCAGTTGCCACAGTAACCACATCATCAAGCTGTTTTCACCGTACCAAAACATTTTTCGTTCTTTATGGCTAATTAATTGCTGGCGAGCTTGCCACCAGCTTTGCTCCCGCTGTTTTAATAGCTCGTAGAATTTGGCTCGCTGTTGCGCATCATCAAAATTTTCATCTTGAATGCCTGTCGCGTTAAGATCATTAGTTTTTGAGATACTAGGCATATCAAATTATCCTCACCATAATCTATCATTAGGGCTGACAGCAGTTTTTTGTATTGTTATAAGTTATCAATTGATAAGCTTTTTTTAGGATTTTTAAATCTGTGACGGCTTCATTAGTTATTATAATTTATGGTTAAATAGCTAAGCAGCTTGAGCATGAGAAGTAAAAGACAAAAAATAAGAGAAGTGCTACACTGCTTAAATGTAATTTTTCTTTATAACTTTATTATTAATTGTCTATTATAGTTACCCTACTTATGAATCACAACTTAACGTACCTGCATCCTTACCCTTTTGCAAAGATGGCAACATTGCTTGCTAACAGTGTGCCAGCCCATGACTACAGTGAAATCAAGCTCGGTATTGGTGAACCAAAACATGAGCCACCAGCGTTCGTGCTGGACGTACTACGTGAAAATTTGGACAAAATAAGTCGTTATCCAACGACTAATGGCATGTTTGAGCTGCGCCAAACCATCGCGCATTGGCTAGAAAAACGCTTCTTTTTGAACCATGTCGATGCCAATACGCAAGTATTGCCAGTAATGGGCACACGCGAGGCTATTTTTAGTCTGGTACAAGCAGTCGTTGATCATAAAGTAAGCGATACAGAGAGTAGTCCGCTGTCTGGCTCTGACCCGTTATCTGCCGTTTCTCCTACGACTGTTCCTACGACTGCTCCTACAATAGTCATGCCCAACCCTTTTTACCAAATATATGAGGGTGCAGCGATACTGGCGCAAGCCGAGCCTTATTTTGTGCCTTGCACACTGGACGATGACTTTAAAGGTAACTATCGCGCCGTACCAAAAGACGTTTGGGCGCGCACGCAGTTGCTGTTTGTTTGTAGTCCGAACAATCCGACGGGCTCAGTCATGACGATGGATGATTGGGAGTATCTCATTCGTCTGTCAGATCAGTACGATTTTATTATTGCCAGTGACGAGTGCTATAGCGAGCTGTATTTTGATACGGCACCGATTGGACTATTGCAAGCCTGCGCTGCCCTCGGTCGTCATGATTTCAAAAACTGTATTGTCTTTCACTCTTTATCTAAGCGTTCAAATCTGCCTGGTTTGCGCTCAGGGTTTGTGGCAGGTGATGCCAATATTTTACAAGCTTACCTGCAATATCGTACTTATCAAGGCTGTGCGATGCCGATACCACATCAGCTCGCCTCGATCGCTGCATGGCAAGATGAAAAGCATGTGGCACACAATCGCGCTCTGTATCAAGAAAAGTTTGCCTTGTGGATGTCTGAGCTTGGTGAACTACTAGAGTTACGAATGCCTGAGGCTGGATTTTACTTTTGGATAAAGGTCCCTGAGCCGTTCAATGGGGATGATGAGCGGTTTGTCAAAGCACTGTATGAGCAGGCCAATATTCACGCACTAGCAGGGCGCTATCTGTCACGTGATATTGATGGCAAAAACCCTGGGCAAGGCTATGTGCGCATTGCGCTTGTTGCGAGTGTTGATGAGAGCCGCGAAGCAATAAACCGTATTCGGAAATTACTAGGCGCATAAGCAGTCGCTTTATACGTAAAATTTTCAAAAAAACAGCAACCTCTAATAGCCACAATATTACTGTGGTTGTTAGAGGTTTTTTGCTTTAATAATGCTATAGTAAAGTGTATTTTATCATCAATTATCTTTTACTCAATATGCCATCAAGGATGATGCCATGCCCCATCTTGATTTTACCCAGCCGCCCTTTGACGTATTGAGTCTGGCTGAACGCCAAAGCATCAGAAAAAACACTCAAATCCGCTACCTTGCCAAAAATGAGCATCTAACTGCCGAAGAGTTGCAATATCTGTATGTGGTTAAAGGGCAGATTGAGCAATTGCTTGATGGTGAGTTTGTTGCCTCTTACTTGGGTAGTAACCACTCCGACCATCTCAATAATAACGATTGGTTCGACAGCCGTCGTCTGCCTGAATCATTGACTGAAAATAGCCTTAATACTAAAGCGCTGCAGACCTATCAGTTTCGAGCCGCTGAGGATGATACCTTGTTGCTCCAAGTCGCTGGTAGCGCAGTCGATAAAATAAGCGCCCAAAATCATCTAGTGCGCCAAATGCTGTCAGACAAATTGCCCGAACGGCTAAAAGCATTACAGCAGCGCCGCAATACTAAACCCATAGTCTCTGCCAGCTACAATGACCAACAAGAAGTGCAGCAAATCATGTTGCAGCCCGTCATTGATGTCAATCTATTGCCAGTCCATATCGTCAACGCTAATAACAGCTTGTACGAAGCCGCGTCTATCATGACGAAAGCGGGGCTAAAACACGTACTGGTGCAACCCTTAGACCACCTAAAAAACGAGGGAGAGGTGCGATTTGGTACTGGTCATCTATTGGGCATTTTGACCGATACCGACATTTGCCGCGCCGTGAGTGACCAGCAAGATCCAGCCACTACCCCATGCCAGCGCTATGCTAATTTTAACCTGCGTACCATCAAAGCCAGTGATGAGATTGGCGATGCATTATTGACCATGACCCGCTATCGCATCCATCGGCTACCAGTGATTGATCAAAATGGGGATGTCGTCGGTATATTGGGACAAAGCGATATGCTTGCGCATATTGGTCATCATTCACAGCTCATTAGTATCCAAATCGAGCAGGCAAAAGACTTATCGAGCTTAGATACTGCCGTCGAGCTTATCGGTCGTTACATTCGCGCACAACATCAAAACGGTGTCAAAATCGGTAATATCAGCCGCATGGTACAGACCTTGAATGCACAGGTATTTACCAAGCTCTGGCAACTTATCGTGCCTGATGAGGTCATGACAAATACCTGCCTGATCGTGATGGGCTCCGAGGGGCGCGGTGAGCAAATCATGCGTACTGACCAAGACAATGCGCTCATCTTACGTGACGGCTATACTCACCCTGATCTGGCACAATTTGCGGATACTTTTAATCAGCATTTAGCAGACCTCGGTTATCCACTGTGCGATGGTAATATCATGATGACCAACCCTATGTGGCGACAGCCGCTAAAACAGTTTAATGCCCAGATTGGTTTATGGTTTAGAAATACGGATCCCATGCATGGTATTTACTTGTCCGCCATACTCGATGGCGAATATGTCTGCGGAGATGAGTCATTATTGACTCAGGTGCGTCAACATTTAAAGGTTGCCCACAGGCAGTCAGACCCTATGTTTGTACGCCAGTTCGCGCGCGCCGCGCTACAGTTCGGTGATGTCAATCAGTGGTGGCAAAAGTTCGTGCCTTTGCTCGGTGGTAAATCCGGGTCAGAAGACATTGATCTAAAGAAAGCCGGTATCTTTCCACTGGTTCATGGTATTCGTACCTTGGCATTAGAAAACGATATCTTAGAGCTGCCCAGTAGTAAAAATCGTCTTAAAGCTTTGGTACAAGCGCGCGCCTTGACCCAAGAGCGCGCAGATACTCTATTAGAGGCCTTGGAGTTTTTTATGGCACAGCGCCTATCCGTCGCCCTATCAACCGATGATAAACATGCACGGCAAGTCAACCCAATGACCTTGACCGCGCTTGAGCGCGACTTATTAAAAGAGTGTTTGGCCGTTGTTAAAAGCTTTAAAAACCAGCTACGTCAGCATTATCAACTAGAACTCGCATAAGTAAAACAATCGCATAAATGGATGAGCGACAACTATGAGTTGGCTAACACAGTTATCCTGCGCTTGGCAAAAAACGCAGCTACAGCGTCCAGAATTGGCATCGATGTTTACCAAGCCTTTGGCTAAGCAGTGGGTAGCGATTGACTGTGAAATGACGGGACTCAATCCAAAAAATCACCATTTACTGTCTGTCGCCGCGATTCATATCAATGACAATACAATCGACACTGGCAATGGCATGCATATCGTATGCAGACCACCTGTGATGCCAGACCGTGACACCATTGTGATTCACGGTCTACGTACTGCCGACGTTGAGCATGGTATGAGCTACGATGAGATGCTGGCGCTGTTGTTGCCATTTATAGGCAATCGCCCGATTGTGGGATTTTGTACGAGTTTAGACACAGCGTTTTTAAACCCTCTGGTCAAACGCTATATGGGCACAGCGCTGCCCAACGAAATCATAGATTTGCGCCATTTATATAGTCGGCGCAGGAGTGGTCAAACCCAAGGACTATCTAGCCAAGCGCAGCATCTGACCAATATTTTAGCGCATTATAATATACCCGAGCTAGGCGCCCATGATGCTTATAACGATGCGATCATGACTGCCATGGCATTTTTACATGTGCGCTAGCGTGCGTCCGTAGTTTGAACATTCAGATAAAAACAGGTTTTCAACCACGCCTACCATCTACGCGAAAACGGCAACTCATGTTACCATAGGCTGTTTTTGCTACCTGATGAAAGATGCTCATGCGACCCACCTCTAAACTCCGTCATTCCTCTGCTTTTACTGCCAAATTACTTCCTTTTTCTCGTTATCTGCGACTGTCGAAGCCGCCTGCTAAATACGTACCTATCATGGCGTTATTAGCAACGGCGACACTATTGCCCATCCATGCACAAGCAGCACTACCAAAAGCCATCGAAGCAGCATTATCACGAGCCGATTTAACAGAAGCTGATATTAGTATTATCGTCACACCAGTCGGTGATAAAAATGCCAGTCACCTGCCCGCTCCCATTCAGGTTATTGATAGCAGCAGCACGCACCGCTCACCTAAACCCGCTCTTCAGCCAAAACCGACTGCCAATATAAATGCTAATATAAAAAGTAACTCTCAAAAAACCACGCAAAATAATAATAACAAAGCCAGTAATAACCATGTGCGCCAACAGAGTACGCTGATTACTATTGAGCAGCGTACCATTGAAAAGCATGAGAAAAAACTGCATGCTTACACCGATGACCCTTACACTTATCAAAGCTTAGAAAGCATCCCGACGATATTGGGTGATAAGGCAAAAACAGCTGTCATTAACGACAACAACACCAGTAACAGTAATAATAAAACTGGTGACATCAGTACTGATAATACCTCCATAAAAATTTCATTTTCACCATTACTGAACCATCAAGCTGATATCGCTCGCACGCCTGCCAGCACCATGAAACTCGTTCCCAGCTTTATTGCTTTAGACACCCTAGGCGCTGATTTTGTCTGGCATACCCGTGTCTATCATACAGGCCTTGTCATCGGCGACCGTCTGCATGGCGATTTGATTATCCAAGGCAGCGGCGATCCAAAAATGACTCACGAGCGTTTAAAACAGCTCCTTTATAAAGTACAGTCGTCAGGCATCCGTCATATCGACGGTGACATTATCATTGACAGTGGCGTCTTTAAAAATGTCAGTAAAGACCCTGCTGCCTTTGATAACTCGCCACTGCGTCCTTATAACGCCAGTCCCGATGGTTTTTTGGTGAATTTTAGTACCATCGGTATCAAAAGCTATCCGTTAAACAATGTCCAAGCAAATCTGACTTATACACCAAAATTAGCAAATTATGATTTGCCCAGCATCATAAATACACGTTCGGCGGCCTGTGGGCAAGCGCGTTATAGTCTCGCACCTGAGTGGCAAGCAAAACAATTGGTGTTAAATACTCATTTGCCAAACAGCTGCCAAGAGCATGCTTTTTATGTGGCTTATCCTGATGCCAAAGATTTTGCCGCACGCGTTATTGCCGCAAAATGGCAAGAGCTAGGCAATACGCTGAGTGGTAGTGTCATCACTCAAGAAGCACCTTACACTACAACGAAAAGCACCAAATTAACGCATGGTCTGACAGCACTTCCTATATCACCGTTGCCTATTGTCAGCTACCCATCGTTGAATTTGACGCAGTAGATTTACGATATCAATCACTTTTCAAACAATGTGATGACTGAGCAAGTGGCGTTATCGATTGGTGTTTATGACAAAGTTGATAAAAAACACTCGATAAAGCTATTAATCATTCACATAGCTTGTATCAATTTGGCAAGCCGACTGCGACGAGCTATCCTGTCGCATTACAGACTATTAATCAATGGTGGCAGACCAATCTAAGCACACCGCCGCCCTATTTGACCAATGGTTCAGGACTCTGCCGCGACTGCACCATAACAGCCGCCAACCTAAGCGAGCTATTAACTTATGCTTATAGCCATCCAAGTTTTGACGCTTACGTCAACTCGTTAGGTATCGCTGGCGTCAGTGGCACCATTACCGCTCATAGTGAACGCCTACCAGAATCAGCAGCCATTGGTCGTGCGTGGATAAAAACAGGTACCTTAAACAACGTCACCTCGATGGCAGGCTATGTCAAAGGATTGTCAGGACAGGATTATGTCGTGGTTGGACTCATCAATAGTGAGCAAGCACATAACGCTTATACAGCCAGACCCGTGCTAGATGCGATGCTTGATTGGACGGCGCAGCATTAAGTGTTTTTCACATCCTATTTTTCACCTTTATAAAGGTTCACTTATGTCACGCAAGACAACCAATCTCAATAAATCCAAGACTCATTCAGGTGGCGAGCCGCTGCCGAAAAACCATGAGTCAGCGCAGCCTAAATTGGCACAATATATAGGATATTTCGCGATAGGCTATACGCTTGCCAGCGCAATATTTATGATGATTCAAACCAAGCTTGCTGTGAATTCGCAACTAGTAACGGTATTGTCTATCATTATCGGCGCTTATATCGCGGTTCATAAATTTGTCAAACATCAGCAGCGCGCATTGAATAGCGGTGAAATCAATCGCTTAATGTTTGGCGGCGTCGCGGTGGTCGGGCTACTGACTGTCATTTACTTCTTAGCCATATGGTTTTGGTTGTTTGATGCGGTAAATCGCGAAGTTCTACTGGAGATGGCCGTCCAGCAACCATTGCCATTGGTCTCATCGCTGGTGATGATATTGGTGCTGACACTGGTCAGTGTTCGCATCAGTCTTTGGGCGATCAATCGCCTGCTTGACCCTAAACGCAAAACTATGTGAGCGAGGAAACCTCAGCCGAATTTCTACAAGGTGCTACAAATTTTTCTTCCTATTAATACATAAAATCCGTTAGGCTAACTTTAATGAGTAACCTTTTGAATGATTGTGGGTGATTAACGGTTTTATATTTTAATAGGAGCATTTATCATGGACATGGTTTTTTTTGACAATATAGACAAGCTTGGACGCATCGTTTTGACGACAGTCATGGTTTATGTGTTGATCGTACTGGTGACCAAAGTCTCAGGTAAACGCTCCACCTCGCAGCTCAATAATTTTGATTGGATCGTCACCGTGATGATCGGTTCACTTGGTGCCAGTACTATTTTGCTCAAAGACATTCCTTTTGTCGAAGGAGTTTCATCGATTTTAGTACTTTATTTATTGCAGTTTTTAGTTACGAAATACGCCTCTATCTCACCGCAATTTAGCAGTTTTATTTTGTCAGAGCCGCGTATTGTTTTTTATCAGGGGCAGTTTTTGCCAGATGCCATGCGCGCTGAGCGGCTGACTCGTCAAGAGATTGAATGTGCGATGCGCTCCGAAGGCATGAATAGCTTTGATGATATTGAAGCCATCGTTTTTGAATCGGATGCCAAGCTTACTATTATTCCAAAACCTAGCCCAACTGATGCTAGCAATAATGACCAAAATACAGAAGATACTGCCTCACAAACCATACAGCCTTTGATGTAAGACCTATTGTTTATCCAAGATTAGTAAAGCATAAAAAAAGCTTCGTAGAATCTTGTTTGTTACGTTCACTTAAGCGTAAAATTTTTTTGTTACATTTTACTAATGACTAAAATTAAAGTGGTACTGGCTATGAAAGTAAGGATTTTAACCGTCGGTAATAAAATGCCTAAATGGGTACAGACGGGGTTCGATGAGTATTTTAAGCGTATCCAGCCTATGCTCAGCACAGAAATCGTGGAAATTGCTGCCGCAAAGCGTGCAAAAAACCCGTCTGATGCCAATTTGGCACAATACCGTGAGCAAGAAGGACAGGCAATATTAGCCGCTCACAATGCCTCAGGGCGTGAGCAACTATGGGTATTGGATGTCAAAGGTAAAATGATTTCCACAGAAGGACTGGCTGATAAATTAGCTGATGGCATGCAGCAAGGCGATGATATGCACTGGTGATCGGCGGTGCAGACGGCGTATCGCCAGAAGTATAGCCAAAGCCGATGTAAAATTGTCACTATCAGCGCTGACATTACCGCATCCGTTGGTACGTGTTGTGCTAATGGAACAATTGTATCGCGCGATGAGTATCAACAACAATCATCCTTAATCGTGGTAATTAAGCAGTCATTAAACACTGCTATACTCTGTGCTAATATTTTTTGCCGATATTCTGTGCTGATAGTTTATGGGCAACAATATCAATGATAGAAGCGATTGAAAAATCGCGGCGCGCCCTAATAAACGCTACATGAAATATCCAAAACATGCGACACCTAACGCCCCTCATTCAATTCATCAGCCTGATGACTCGTACTCTCATTCGTCAACGCCTATTACGGCGACTAGCGTTTGGACAGATGTATCTGCTTTAGGGTCAAATGTGGCTAAGCTACCAGCATTGTTTATCTCGCATGGCGCACCCACGCTTGCTGTTGAGCAATCTGCCACGACCAGTGCACTGGCACGTATTGGGCAAAACTTACCAAAGCCACGTGCCATCCTGATTATGTCAGCGCATTGGCAATCCGCCAAACTCGAAATGAGCAGTAATCCGCAACCTAAGACTTGGCACGATTTTTCAGGTTTTCCACCTGAGCTATATGAGCTTCAATACCCTGCATCTGGTCAGCCAGCACTTGCTGAATCCCTTGCCCAGCAGCTCACTGCACGCGGTATTACTTGTAGCGTCAATCCGGTGCGGGCTTGCGATCATGGGGTGGGCACCGCTCAGCCACTTATATCCAGAGGCTGAGATACCTATCGTACAGGTTTCTCTACCGCAGCATTATGACAGTATCGCCTGTTATCAATTGGGTGCGCAGCTAGCGCGCCTACGTGAAGAGCAAATACTTATCATTGGTTCAGGTAACATTACCCATAATCTGCAAGCATTACGCTGGCAAGCAGATAGTGTTGACCAAACGGCTAAAGCATTTAAGCAATGGCTGCTACAACAGCTCAAAACAGACATTCCTAGTGCTTTAGATTGGCAGCAATATCCTGACTATAAAGATATTCATCCGAGTGACGAGCATCTGTTGCCATTGTTTTTTGCCTTAGGTACAGGTCAGCGTGTCTCAGTTGTCCATCAAAGCATGGCGCATCATAGCTTGGGCATGGATATTTATCGATTTGATTGAGTAATCATTACTTAATCGATAGAATGCAAACTTACTTCTCAAAGGCTGCCTTGGTAAACAACCCTGCTCGCTCCATCTCCCCTGCCACACTGAATAATGTCGCTTCATCATTCATACGCCCAATCAGCTGCATCCCAATTGGCAAACCTTTTTTACTCATTCCTACCGGTAATGACATCGCTGGCAATCCCGTGATATTACCCAGTAGTGTAAAGGCCATTTTGCCCAGCACAGGCTGACTAAGCTTTTCGATCATACCTGAGCTAAAGGCATACTTACCCATATCGATGCCCTTATTGAGCAATCCTGCGCTACGCATGAGCATTTCATCCATAACACTTGGTGGCAATACACCATGCTTAACTGAAGGTGTCGGCACGGTCGGACATAAAATCATATCATAGGTTTCAAGTAGCAAGCCAGTTTGATACTGACTGTGATGCCAACCATGCTTAGCATGCGCCAAATCAACGGCTGATAATGAGCGACCCAGCAATGCCATATTGTAGGTTTGTGGCTCTAGGTTTTTGATATGTTCTGCCCCAAAGTCACGCTCAATATTATGGTAAAAGCGGTATGGGTGCAGACCACCACCATAAAGTCATGCCAAAACTGCTCGATATTGATATTCGGCTCAGCGGGTATGACGCGATGACCCATGGCTTCTAGCTGCTTAGCCGTTTGCTCTAATACGGCTAACACTTCTTTATCCACCACAGTATTGGCAATCAATGGCTGTTGATGCAAGGCAATGGTTAATTGCCTTGGTGCGCGCATCGCAGCTTGCAAAAATGTGCCATCAGGTGGCGCGATGACATAAGGCGCACCAATCTCTGCGCCATTTGTAGCGTCGAGCATCGCGGCACTGTCACGTACGCTGCGGGTAATCACGTGATCTGCGACTGCACCTTCCCAGCCTTCCCCGAATTTAGGGCCTATCGGGTTACGACCACGGCTGGGTTTGAGTCCAAACGCGCCGCACCAAGCAGCAGGGAAGCGTATCGAGCCACCACCATCACCCGCGCCCGCCATCGGTACGATACCGCTCGCTACTGATGCTGCACTACCGCCCGATGAACCGCCAGAGCTGTAACCTTTTTTGAAAGGGTTATGAGTCGCACCATGGGCTTTTGGTTCAGTGGTAATGATTAAACCAAATTCTGGCGTATTGGTCTTGCCAAAGGTATTCACACCTGTGGCTTTCATTCGCTTGACGATTTCACTGTCGCTCTCAGAGATGATATTAACACTACGACTGCCCATCGTGATTGGCTCATCGGCAAAGCTAAATGACAAATCTTTGAGCAGATAAGGCACACTATTGAATATACCTGAGGGTAATCCCGCCTGTGCAGCATGATAAGCACGGTCATCAAAACGATGGATGATGGCGTTTAATTTGGGATTGAGTGTATTGGCTTGATAGACGGCAGCATCTAACAACTCTTTAGCGCTGACTTCACCTGCATTGACCAATGCCGCCAATGCTATGGCATCATATTGGGTATATTCTTTAAACATAGTAGCGTCCTTGCTGAGTAATAAACCTAAAATTTCTGAAAATTGAGTGATATTTATGCTATCAACAAAGGTCAGTTTAGTATAAAAAACGAGTGCTGATAATTGATAAAAAAACTGATTGGTCATTCAGACATGAGCGTTATCATATTTTTCCGATAAAAAAGACGAACCACTTCTGTGACTCGTCTTTTTTATTGTCTAATAAAGTCTAAACGCTACATTAATAGCTCACGCTTACCGCTTTTGCCCATTGAGCTGACCAACCCCGCGTCCTCCATGGAATCTACGATACGTGCGGCACGGTTATAGCCGATGCTAAATTTACGCTGGATACTAGAAGCAGAAACTTTTCGCGTCTCCATAATAAAGGCCACAGCATCGTTATAAAGATCGTCATCCTCACCAGATGCATTCGCCGTACTACCACCGCCACTAGGACTAGACAGTTCAAAGTTGCCTGCCATATTATCAATATAATCAGGCGCACCGCGTTCGCGCCACGCGTCACAAACACGGTTGACCTCTTCATCGCTGACATAGGCACCATGCACACGATCTGGCTCAATTTGCCCAGGTCCTAGAAAGAGCATATCACCATTACCCAGCATGTCTTCGGCACCGCCACTGTCCAGAATCGTCCGCGAATCTACTTTTGAGTTCACTCGTAGTGCCGCCCGCACAGGAATATTGGCTTTAATCAAGCCAGTAATTACATCGACCGATGGACGCTGGGTAGCCAGCATTAAATGAATCCCTGCTGCGCGTGATTTTTGTGCAAGACGGGTGATAAGCTCTTCGGCTTGTTTACCAACCTGCATAATCATATCGGCAAACTCATCCGCGACAATGACAATCATCGGCAAGGTTTTTAGCTTCGGTGCTTGGCTGATACTCATGCTGTCATTAGGTCGCCACAAAGGATCAAGCATCGGATTGCCCGATTTTTCAGCAGCAATGACTTTTTTATTAAACTCATTAAGCTTACGCACTTTGAGCAAACTCATCAGTTGATAGCGACGTTCCATCTCTGCCACGCACCATGACAAAGCACTGGCCGCTTCAGTCATATCGGTGACGACTGGTGTTAATAGATGCGGGATATCATTATAGTTGGCAAGCTCAAGCTGCTTTGGATCAATCAAAATGAGACGCAGCTCATTTGGCGTATATTTGAGTAGCATCGATAATAGCATCGAGTTGACCAATACCGATTTACCCGAACCTGTAGTACCAGCAACCAACATATGCGGCGCGCGTGCAAGGTCAGTAATGATGGCATTACCACCGATATCCTTACCCATCGCCATGCTGATTTGAGCTTTGGGATCTTGGAATTTTTCGGTATTCAGTAGCTCAATCAAACGTACCATTTCGCGCTGCTTATTGGGTACTTCGATACCGATATACGGCTTACCCGGAATCACTTCAACCACACGCAAAGACGCCATCGATAACGAGCGCGCCAAATCACGTGAAATACCGGTAACCTTACTGGCTTTTACACCAGCAGCAAGCTCGACTTCAAAGCGGGTGACAACAGGACCCGGAATGGCGTTGACCACATTCGCCTTTACATTAAATTCTTGTAACTTAATCTCTAGTAACTCTGATAATTGCTCAAGCTCGGCGACGGTATAACTGGGCTTACGATCAGGGTCTGGCTTATCCAAAATAGAAATCTCTGGAATAGGCGTTAGGCTACTACGATAGGCAGCCGTTTGCATCGAACGTGATTTTTGACTGAAGGCGGCATCATCACTAATATCTGGCATAACGGGCGCATTGACATCCTCAGCGCTATCATCCTCTGGCATCATGTCAGTGATATGATTGCTACTATCGCCCTCAGGTACCGCAAAACTTACCGTTGGTTTAGGCGCAACCATTGGTTCAATAGCTGATGCTGTGACGCGGGTTTCTACTACCGTAGGCGGCAGTTTAGGATTAGACGGTGGCGTATTGGTCGGCGTCATATCAGCAACTGGTTCAACCACGTCTACTGCTTTGGCGATACTCGCTTCATTAGGTACAGAAGAAGGCTCGAAATCGTGACAGTTCAGGCTCTTCATCAACCCATCTATCAGTAAAGTCGTTCATTTCGCTATTAGATGAGTCTGTCTCAGGCGCTGTGACTACTGCTTTGGGCAGCTCGCCCATATCGTCTACTTGTACTGTTCCTGCAGGTTGCCCTATTTCTGTAGGCTGCATGACTGTAGATGTTGAGACATCAGCATGCTCTGCCAACCATGCATCGGCCAGTATATCAACGGCCTCCACGTTATCCTCTAACTCGAACGATTTAGGCTCATTATCCGTTTCGTCAGCCGTCTCACCGTATACCAGCTCATTTATTGATGGCTGAGCTGTTGACGGCAAGTTCTTGTTGATTGAGCTTCGGACATCTCTACGGCTGATATCGCTGTAGAGTCTGGTACCACAGTCTCTAACGACTCAGTATTGCTATCAGCAGATACAAAAGTAGTAGCAGCTGAATCAGAAGTGTTCATATTATTAGCGTGATAAGCCATTTGCTCGCTAGCTAACAAGTCATCGACAGTATTGGCGTCATTCCAAGCAAAGCTTGGCTCGACTTTACGGATAGTAGTCATGGCAGGACTTGACGGCGTCGATGTATTCGTATGACTTGCTAGATTTTGAACAGTATTGCTAGGTGTCTCTACTGAGACAGGAACAGGTTCACTATTCTCACGACTAGATTTAGCAGCTGAATTAGGCATCGCCGCTTGTGTTGCGGCAACTACAGAAGCTTTAACGCTCTCAGCCAACCCTGACGTTGCCAAAAACTCTGACAACACATTGCTGAACCGACCACTGTTGTCTACGGCTTGAGCATTGCCAGCAACTTGTAACTCAAATGGCAGCTGCTCGTGATCGGCTGCGTCTTTTTTCGCGTTACTGTTGGCTATGTTTTCATCATTTTGCTTGGCATTGATATTTTCTGGCGTGGTTGACACGCTATCGTGCATCCTACCCTGATGCTTCACCCCTGAGCCCAGCCACGATAGCGCCTTAACCTTCTCATAAATCGCTAGCCAATGAATATTAAAAGCAAAAGTCGCGGTAATAATGACGAATGCCGTCAAGAAAATCACACTCCCCCACTGCGATAAAAGCTGTGCCAAACGCGCCTGTAATTCAAACCCAATAATGCCACCAGCCACGCTTTCCAGCCCTAGCGTTCCTGGATTGGTCAATTGCTGTACTAACGCCACCAATTGTGCAAACAACGCACTGGCACTTAATAATAAAAACACATAAGCAACCACTCGCATCAGCCAAAACGTTGGCTTGTTGTCCCACCAAATAAGGATAGACTCATAAACCACAAACGCCAGCAGCCACCATGCACCAAAACCAAAGAAGCTATAAAGCAAGTCAGATAACCAAGCACCCGATTCGCCGCCTACATTATTAATCGTGGTCATATCGCTACTGATATGCGACCAACTGGGATCGTTACTGGTATATGTCATCAAAATGACAAATAGATAGACGGCCAGTATTAACCCAAGGAGGGTAAATATTCCCTTTTTTAAATACTCAATAAGCGGTGCTGATATCACGTAAGATCTGCCTTGTTATTAATACTAAATGGTTGCCAATACATGACTAAGCCTAATCATGCTGACATAAAGCGCTGATAAAGGGTTGGATATAAAGTGCTGATACAGACGCACTTAGCGAAGTGTACAGAAAACATTGTCTATTATAAAAGCGATATACAACAGCCTTCTTTTTGCCTTTGGTACACTTGGCATAACTTCTTATAATAACAAATACATAGGGATAGTGGCGACCGTCTTACAAAGAAAGCGTGCAATAAAATCAGTCTGTATACGGTTTAGATAAAAATCATACGGTTTAAACAAAAACTTATGTCACTCGCAAAATATAACGAACAGAACAAGGACAGTCATTTAGGTAAGTCCTATAAAATACCAGCGGTTTCTAACCATAGTATTTCAAGAAAAATATACTTTGATTGTAATCATACCTGTGTTTGTTTTAGCAAACTTGTACTTTTCGTCCAATGCCCTTATGTTATTATCACGCAGCGATTAGAAAATCCCATTAGCATCAATTTTGAAGACTGTTTTTATTATATTGCTCACTCGTATCTTTAACATCTATATTTAGCAAGGAATAACTCATGGCAACTGACAATACTGCTCCACGTCACGAAAAACTCATTATCCTAGGCTCAGGCCCTGCTGGTTATGCAGCGGCTGTGTATGCAGCACGTGCCAACCTCAAACCTGTCATGGTCACGGGCATGGAAGTAGGTGGACAGTTAACCACCACCACTGAAGTCGATAACTGGCCGGGCGATGCGCATGACTTAACAGGTCCTGCATTGATGGATCGCATGAAAGCCCATGCCGAGCGCTTTGGTACTGAATTGGTTTATGACCATATCAATGAAGTCAATTTAAACGTGCGACCTTTTGAGCTGACGGGTAATAATGGTAGCTACACTTGTGATGCGCTTATTATCTCGACTGGTGCATCAGCACAATATTTAGGACTGGAATCAGAAACCAAATTCCGTGGCCTAGGCGTATCAGCGTGTGCAACTTGTGATGGTTTCTTTTATAAAGACCAAAAAGTTGCCGTCATCGGTGGTGGTAATACTGCTGTTGAAGAAGCCCTATATTTATCAAATATCGCTGCTGAAGTGACCTTGGTGCATCGCCGTGATAGCTTACGCTCTGAAAAAATCCTCCAAGATAAACTGTTTGAAAAAGTCAAAAACGGTAATATTAAAATCGAGTGGAATCATAAAGTCAAAGAAGTCGTCGGCGATGACATGGGCGTCAATGGCGTAATCATCGAATCTATGATTGATGGCAGCACCAAACAGTTAGACGTGTTTGGCATGTTTGTCGCGATTGGTCATAAGCCGAATACAGACTTATTTAAAGGTCAGCTGGATATGAAAGACGGCTATCTTATTGTCAAAAGCGGCTTAGACGGCAATGCCACACAAACCAGCATCGAAGGTGTATTTGCCGCAGGTGATGTCGCAGACCATGTCTATCGTCAAGCAATTACTTCTGCTGGTACGGGTTGTATGGCCGCGCTAGATGCTGAAAAATACTTGGATGCGATTGGCGAAGCCACAGCCGCTGACCATACTTATGCGTCAACATTGACTGCTGATAAAGAAGCCTAAATGGGTAATTTCTCTCAATACAACAATGAGCACATCACGCCTGAGACCTTAAAAAGTCTTGGGCGTTATGACTTTCCTGACCCTTTAACGGTTGATCCTGACGGCATTGGCATCGTCGCTGTCGGAGGAGATTTGGCAGCCGAAACATTAATTTCTGCTTACGCGCAAGGTCTGTTTCCTTGGTTTAATGAAGATGAACCAATTGCATGGTGGTGCCCAGAGCCGCGCTGTGTGATGGTGCCAACCAATTATAAGCCAAGCAAGTCGCTGCGTAAGCAAGCCATCCGCGAGCGTTGGCAATTAACCCTGAATCAAGCTTTTGATGACGTTATTCATGCCTGTAGTTTACCGCGCAGTGATCGCCTCAATAATGAACAGCCCGAGGGCGAACATACTTGGATTCATGAAGAAATGATTGAGGCTTATACCGAACTGCATGCACAAGGATTTGCACATAGCATTGAAGTTTGGAATGATAAAGGGCAACTCATTGGCGGGCTTTATGGTCTAAAAATAGGTAGCATTTACTTTGGCGAATCGATGTTTCATATCGCCTCTAACGCCTCAAAGTTCGCATTTTGGGGTTTAATGCGCTTATGTGAACAAAGCCATGTGGCGCTGGTCGACTGTCAGCTACCAAATGAGCATTTGATGAGCTTGGGTGCAACCACGCTACCGCGTGCTGACTTTTTGACTCAATTGGATCTGTTAACGGCTAATAGCACTGTCAAATGGCAAAATAACTCTCATAAACCACTCGCCGTATCGTTACTTGATACCATAGAACCTTGGCAGCTTATCTTAAAATAAATACGATGACTAAGTGATTGATAGCTTATGTCTGTTTGTTAATCGCTACTTTATTAACTCGTACCTTATCAACTGCTACCTACCGACGAGGTTATCATGGCACCCGACACATCGTTCTTACTGATTGGAACACTGGCAACAAAAGCTCAAACAACCAAAGATACCGTTCGTCATTATGACCAACTGGGCTTGCTAAAATCTCGTAAGCGTCAGGCAGGCTCGCGTTTATATACCGAGTTTCATCCAGAATGTATCGAACGTATTGAGCTAATCAAAAGTGCGCAAGCGATTGGCTTTACACTCACTGAAATCAGAGACAGCTTGAATGATTATTACGATGGTCAATTGGATGTTGATTTACAACTGATGCTTACTCAGCAAAAATTGGCGCAAATACAAAAACAGCAAGCCAATATCAGCCTCATGGTAGAACTATTAAGCGAACGCATCGATGTTCTTGAGCGTATGAAAGTAGATAATGACTATAAACTCAATATTGAAATCTGTAAAAAGAAAATACCCACCCAATAATGATAAAAGTGCCGACCCATCTACTATTCTGCGGGTTTATTTGGCTCCATTCGATACCATTCATTATTCTCGGACGTACAGGCGCTGCATAATCAGGGCATCAATAGCTGGTTGATGGGGAGTTTGGTAATACCCTTTACGCTTATGAATGAGAGCAAATTCTTGCTGCTCATATAAGGCTATCGCAGGCGTATTATCTGCGCGCACCTAATAAAAGGCTCTCCACCTGATGCTTTCTCAATTCTGTATTCAATCTGGCAAAAATTTGTGAGGCAATACCTTGACGTTGATAATCAGGATGAGTGCCAATACGTAAAATCTCCGCTTGTTCAAAAATCACTTGATATAAACAATAGCCTGTCACAGTAGTATTAATTAATATTGTCTTTTTGCTCATAAACGATCAGCAGATGCATGCTATCTTGAGTGATTCCACCAATGTCTGATAGCCCCAAGCATCTTGCGGTTGAACGATGGCTTCAATATCCGCTACTGCTTGCAGCACTTGCTCAAAATCTACACTTTGGGTTGATAAAATCTTTATCATCAACATTATGTATCCTTTTACTATTATTTATACAAACCCAAATACAATAGCACTTACTGTATTTCAAATATTTATCATTATAATATTGATTATGCCGTTATCTGTTTTGTAACCAAAAAAAGCCACCCTTAAACAAGGATGGCTTTTTTTTGACTAACTTACAATCTCATTACTGAGACTGATAGATTAGTTTAGTACGTTAGCAACAACACCAGCGCCTACAGTACGGCCGCCTTCACGAATTGCGAAGCGAAGACCTTTGTCCATAGCGATTGGGTGGATAAGCTCTACGCCCATCTCAACGTTATCACCAGGCATTACCATTTCAGTACCGTCTTGTAATTGGATTGCGCCAGTTACGTCAGTAGTACGGAAGTAGAACTGTGGACGATAGCCGTTTAGGAATGGTGTGTGACGACCACCCTCTTCTTTGCTCAACATATACTTCACGTCAAACTTGGTGTGCGGCGTGATTGAACCTGGCTTAGCGAGTACTTGGCCACGTTGGACGTCTTCACGCTTAGTACCACGTAGTAGTACGCCACAGTTTTCGCCTGCACGACCTTCGTCAAGCAGTTTACGGAACATCTCTACACCAGTACAGGTGGTTTTTTGAGTGTCACGGATACCGACGATTTCGATTTCGTCGCCTACGCGTACGATACCAGATTCAACACGACCTGTTACACAGTACCACGGCCTGAGATTGAGAATACGTCTTCGATTGGCATTAGGAATGCTTTGTCAACGTCACGCTCTGGCTCTGGGATGTAGGTGTCAAGAACGTTAAGAAGTTCTACAACCGCTGGTTGGCCGTACTTTTCTTGTGAGCCTTTTAGGGCTTCAGTCGCTGAACCATGGATGATTGTATCATCACCTGGGAAGTCGTAGTCATTAAGAAGTTCACGAACTTCCATTTCTACGAGTTCTAGCATTCTTCGTCATCAACAACATCACATTTGTTCATGAATACGATGATGTACGGTACGCCAACCTGACGTGAAAGCAAGATGTGCTCACGGGTTTTGTGGCATTGGGCCGTCAGTTGCTGATACGACTAGGATTGCGCCGTCCATTTGAGCGGCACCAGATCATGTTTTTAACATAATCGGCGTGACCTGGGCAATCGACGTGAGCGTAGTGACGTGCTGGGGTGTCATATTCTACTGTGAGTTTGATGGTGATGCCACGTGCTTTTTCTTCTGGTGCTGTGTCAATAGACGCGTAGTCTTTGCTTCGCCCAGAGGTGATTGCTGCTACAGTTGCGATGGCAGCTGTTAGGGTTGTTTTACCGTGGTCAACGTGTCCGATTGTACCGACGTTGACGTGTGGCTTTACGCGTTCAAACTTGGCCTTTGCCATGGGTATTTCCTCTTTTTTTGGTGAATCTTTATCAATCAAAGATCGTGAATAGCTGTTTGACGGCTCATGATGCATACAGAACCATCAAACCGTTGACGCTATGGCTTATCTACTAAAACTGTTTGATCACTTTACGACTGTATATATGTGCTCAGATCATGCATTTCAATGCTGCACACATAGGTTTAAGCATTATACGTATTTTTTAATCTAGTGAACATTGCAGGATATTACATTATCGCTGTTGCACTACTTTATCTTAGTGTAAATCATTAATAATATTGGAGCCTGCCGAACCTAGATACTTTTATCTTAAATAATTTTGTCTTAGATACTTTTAGATAATTACTCATGTATTGATAGCTTGATAAATTGACAGCACTAAAAGGCAACACCTCAGTGTCACCCTTAAATATTATTTGCTACACTGTAATTTATAATTTTCAATATTTGTAATTTCGATATCGACACGAACTGTTTAAAGATGGCAAAGCAAACACAAGAGGTTTAAACAAAATGGAGCTCATATTGAGAATTGAACTCAAGACCTCTCCCTTACCAAGGGAGTGCTCTACCGCTGAGCTATATGAGCATGTTTTTAATAACCACAAAAAACAACTTATGGATTTACTAAAAAAAATATCACGATACAGCAATACTAAAACTGACTGTCGTGATGATTTATTGATAATCTTTGCGATGTTGTATATGGAGCGGGTGGCGGGAATCGAACCCGCGTCATTAGCTTGGAAGGCTAAGGTGTTACCATTATACCACACCCGCAATTACTCTTATTCAAGAGGACTCTAATCGAGAGTCATTAAGTATAAAGAGTATGCTTGGCGCTATGACAAACTTAAAAAAGTATGGTGGTGGGAGAAGGATTCGAACCTTCGAAGCTTTCGCGACAGATTTACAGTCTGTTGGGTTTGACCGCTCCCCAATCCCACCTTAGGTTGCTTTAAACAAAAATGGCTTTAGTTTAAGACAGATTCATAAAAAGCTACTTTAAGAGAGATGGTGCCGACTGCCGGGATCGAACTGGCGACCTACTGATTACAAGTCAGTTGCTCTACCAACTGAGCTAAGTCGGCTTGTTCTCTTAAAGTGGTGGCTATTCTATCAAATTTTTTGAAAGACGCAAGCCCTTTTTTGCCTTTTTTGATTATTTCAATAAAAAATAAACTAATTGATTGTAATGATTTTTTTAAATAAAAAAATAGGCTGTTTTTCCACAATAACCGCATACTGTGTTTTATGACTGGAGTCCCTAGCGAATCCGTAAACCATTACACGCCATCTTTACCGCTTTGACCAACGCCAATGCTTTTTTGTTGGTCTCTTCCCACTCTGCTTCTGGAATAGAATCAGCAACAACCCCAGCACCCGCTTGGATATGAATTTTACCACGGCGCATCACAGCAGTACGAATAGCAATGGCGTTATCCATGTTGCCATGCCAGCCCAGATAACCGACTGAGCCGCCAAATACCGTTCGGCGGACTGGCTCTATCTCGTCAATGATTTGCATTGCGCGTATTTTGGGCGCACCTGATAGCGTACCAGCGGGGAACGTCGCACAAAAAACATCCAACGCATCCTTATTGGGCAATATCGTCCCTTCAACATTAGAAGCAATGTGCATCACTTGCGAATAACGCTCGACAAACATCTTTTCGGTGACTTTGACACTGCCATATTCACAAACGCGGCCAATATCATTACGACCCAAATCGATAAGCATCAAGTGCTCGGCGATCTCTTTTTTATCACTCAGCAGCTCTTCTTCAAGCGCTAAATCTTCCGCTTCATCTTGTCCGCGTCTACGAGTACCCGCCAATGGTCGTACCGTCACTTTACCATTTTCGATACGTGATAATATCTCAGGGGATGCCCCAATAATGTCGAAACGCTTGTGATCATCGAGGGTGTAACCATGTACCAAGAATAAATAAGGCGATGGATTTAAAAATCGTAGGGCACGATAAACTGCTAATGAGTCGCCAGTATAATCGGCCGTCAAACGCTGCGCAGGAACGACTTGCATGACATCGCCTGCTAAAATGTAATCCTTTATTTTATTGACATCATGACAATATTTCTGCGCGCCTGTTTGTGAGGTAAATGTCGGCGTCGGCATTACGGGTGCGCTCAGATTTGGCATTTCTGCCAGTTTTTCTTCAATTTTTTCTAGCTCGCGGATGGCATTGCTATAACCATCTTCAGTGTGACAATCAGCATAAACGATGATAGATAACGTATTTTCTAAACTGTCAAAAACAATCACGCTCATTGATAGCATCAGCCACATATCCGGCATTGTCATCGGATTGGGGGCATTGATAAACCCCGCTTGGCTCGATAACCCTCACCATGTCATAGCCAAAGTAACCTACTAAGCCGCCGCTAAAGCTCGGTAGCGTTGCAATATCCTCGACTGTTGGCATCTTATACTGCGCCATTAGCTGACGAATATAGTCAAACGGGTCAGCGACTGCATCGACATCGGTATGGTCATTTTTTTTGACGGTCATATTACCATCGGCATACTGCAAAATGAGATCACTACCTAAACCAATCATCGAATATCGAGCCCAACGCTCCCCGCCTACGACAGACTCAAATAAATATGCAGAGCCGTTTAAATCACGTACTTTAGAAAATACAGATACTGGTGTCTGTGCATCCATTAGACGTTTTTTTATCAGTGGAGCATGACTAAAGCCACGGTCTTTAAAAGCTTGATATTCTTCAAAGTTCATCATAATAATGCTCTCTTAACAAAACATTGGCAAAAGATAAAACAGCAGACTGTTAAATAAAATATAGCGTCAACACTCTATTGAATGTTGACGCTATCAAAGTGACATATTCGTGAGGGTTGCCGGATTATTAGCCGATAGTAGCTAACAGTTGGCTAACAATTATACCAAAGCCCGCTTGGGTTAGAGCATGTCAAATGCACTGGTCAGTACTTGGTTACGCACCGCCCATGTTAAATAACCACAATGCTAACGCAATAATGATGATGGCAATAAACACCCAAATGAACCAACCACCGCTTGGTTTTTTCTCTGCCTGTCCTGCATTGGCTGGATTACTGATAGCCTGATCCATCGCATTATTACCTTCTGTGCCAAGATCACGAGATTGACCTAGATTGGCAGTGCCAGAAAACTGTGCGGTTGCCGCCTGCTTGGCTCGTAGAATGTCGGGATCTGCTTCTTCTTGTAGAGCAGTTTTAGTCGTTTTGTCATGCTCTGATTCAACTGCTGGCTTTTCATGTACAGCTGACTGCTCTACTAATGACGTATCATGCGCAGGTGCTGTCGATGCCACCTCTGTCGCTGTGACGGCTTCTGGCTGACTTACAGCAGGTTGTGCATCTGCTACAGTTGCAGCAGCGACTGGTGCCGCTTCAGTTGTGTTAGACACGGTATTATCTATAGCCGTTAAAACTTCATCGATGCCCGTTTGTTTCACAATCGGCTCCTGTAAGACTGGTTCAACCGTTTCATTAACACTGGTCTCAGTTACCCCTACTGAGTCTGCTACTCTATCCGAGGCGCTATCAACAGGTACTGTCTTCACATCAGCTGTCACAGGCAGAATAGCTTCGACGCCCGTTTGCTTAACAATCGGCTCTTTTACTACTGATTCATGCACAACAGGTTCACTCACCGTCGAGTTTTCGACAGCCTGTATTTCGGCAGTCGTTTCAGCAGCCACTGTCTCAGTCTCAGCCACTGAACCCTCTACTGCTACGGGCGCTAATACATCAGTATCTGTAGCAGCAAGTGGCGCGTTCACCTGAAAGCTGAAACTGGCAAAGCCAATGGTATCATCTACCTGTAAAAGGCTCGATGTATTACCTTCGATACGCTGCTCGTTGATAAATGTGCCGTTCGATGAGTTTAAATCTTTGACATACAATCGACCATCTAAGATGCTTAACACCGCATGATTACGCGATACTTGCTTGCTACCAAGTACCACGTCATTGTCGCTGCCACGACCAACAGACAGGCTGTCATTGACCGTCAACGTTAGGTCACCAAGCGCTTCTGTTAATGCATTAAGTTGCCAAGTCTCTGTGTCGACTGTCGCCTTCATACTATCTGTATTGTTCGTCATGCGGTAACTCCTTATTCTTTTATTAAATTTCAAATGGTTTTAGATAAATCATTGCCAATTTTTTAAGAGATTTTACGATTTTTTTAATATAAACCGTAATAAGTTATGCAATGACCATCCGAACTATTTAGGTATAAAGTGCGGCTTTATGACACCGTCGAGCTTACTGTACGGAATACTAAGTACAGGCATACCATAAGCATATGGGCCGATAGCATAATGCTGATAACGAATATCGATGCCTTTGTCCGTCAGTGTCGCATTGTCACTTAAGGTAAATGGCCAGTTTTTCTCATAACTGCTGACATCGTCGTCAACCGTTTTAACCCAAGTTTTATAAGCATCATAAGCAAGCGCTTTAAAACGTGATTCCTTGCCTGATTGAAGCATATCCTCAAGCTTGATTTGTTTTTTGGTGCCAAGGTCAAATATCAAGTATTCGCTATAAGGCATGCCATGAGCGCCACCAGTAAAGACATAAGTATTGATTTCAAACAGTTCAAAATCACTGACATGACCCAAATACTCAGGCGTTACCATTAGGCTATAAGCCCATGAACCGCCCTCTGGCATATCTATAAACTGTGAGCTGGCAAAGTCATCAATGGCGGCTTTCACCATTGTCTGATTGACGTTCGTTTTGATAGGCGCAGATTCAGTCGGTTTACTATTGGCGATTATTAATACGCGCATTGGCGATATCATTGATCCAACCGTGATTGGTCTTCAGATATTTGATGTCAATTTCTGGACAATTATCGCGCTCAACACACTGTGCTTGCACTTTTTTAGGCAGCTCATATTCTAGATAATCCGTGCTACTGATGAGATTACCTGCATTTGCAGGCATCGCGATGCTACCTAGCAGTAAACTGCCGGCAAGCAGTCTCAGCAGACGACTACGACTTGCTGTCATCGATAAATGCGGATTCATTGTTGGCTTATTGATATCAATTTGATTCGCAGCGTTCATATATCCTCTTTCATAAACATAAGATGTTACTTGATATTCTACCGTAACAATGACGATGTATTGTAGGAACACTGTTTGTGTTTTTAGGGTTTTGCTGTCTCCTGCTAACGAATAGCTACCTACCCTCTCTCGTTTAATGCCTAAATCTAAGCTAATAAAAAAGACACGGCTGGCGTGTCTTAAAAGATAAACTAACTCATGAAATTGAATTTTAATGCTCACGAGTATTGCTAAAAGTGACTTCTGGATAGCGATCTTGCATCAGCTGCAAGTTGACCCGTGATGGGGCAAGATACGTTAAATAACCACCGCCATCTAGCGACAATTGGTCATGAGCTTTGCGTTTAAATTTCGCTAATGCCACTTCATCATCACAATGAATCCAGCGTACGGTGGCAATCGATATCGGCTCAAAGATACACTGTACTTTGTACTCTTCTTTGAGACGATGCGCGACCACTTCAAACTGTAGTACACCAACCGCACCCAAGATTAAATCGTTATTAATCTGCGGCATAAAGACCTGTGTCGCGCCCTCTTCGCTTAGCTGCTGTAGCCCTTTTTGCAAGGCTTTCGATTTGAGCGGATCTTTTAGAATGACGCGGCGAAACAATTCAGGCGCGAAATGCGGAATACCCGTAAAGTTCAGCTCCTCGCCTTCCGTAAACTGTCACCGATAGAGATGGTGCCGTGATTATGCAAACCGATGATATCACCCGGATACGCTTCTTCTAACGCTTCGCGGTCCCCTGCCAAAAAGGTCAGTGCATCGGCAATACGTACGTCTTTACCCAAACGTACATGCTTTAGCTTCATGCCTTTTTCATACTTGCCTGAACACACGCGTAAGAAGGCAATGCGATCACGATGGCGTGGGTCCATTTGGCCTGAATTTTAAAGACAAAACCACTAAAATCTGTTTCTGTTGCCGCTACTTCACGCTCATTGGTCGGATGCGACTTGGGTGGCGGTGCATATTTGATCAAGGTATCAAGTACCATGTTTACGCCAAAGTTGCCCAATGCTGTACCGAACAATACTGGCGTCATCTCGCCCGCTAAGAACGCCTCAACGCTAAATTCTTCTAACGCCATTTGTACCAACTCAAGTGACTCTTCGAAAGCATCAAACATCAATTGACCCAAACGCTCACGAATGTCCGGATAATCGTAGCCTTCGCGAGTCTCAGAGACTGTCATCTTGCCGCCATTACCTTTTTCATAAAGGTAGGTTTTGTTTTCGGTCAGATGGTAGACACCAACGAAATCTTGTCCCATACCGATAGGCCAAGTCACTGGAATACATTTAATTTTTAACACTGCCTCAATCTCGCTAAGCAACTCAAGCGGCTCACGAATTTGACGATCCAGCTTGTTGACAAATGAGATGATTGGCGTGTCGCGCATGCGGCAGACTTCCATCAGCTTGATGGTTCGCTCTTCGACCCCTTTAGCCCCATCGACCATCATCAGCGCGCTATCGACAGCGGTCAAGGTACGATAGGTATCTTCACTAAAATCGGCGTGACCCGGTGTATCCAATAGGTTGACCACATGGTCTTGATAAGGAAACTGCATGACAGAAGTGGTGATCGAGATACCACGCTCTTGCTCCATACTCATCCAATCTGAGTCGCATGGCGATCAGTTTTGCGGCCTTTGACCTCGCCTACTACCTGAATTGCCTGACCCCATAACAGTAACTTTTCAGTCATGGTGGTCTTACCTGCATCGGGATGCGAGATAATGGCGAAAGTACGGCGTTTAGCCACTTCTTTGTTTAATTTCTTTGGATCTACGCTCATAATTTTTGGCTTCAACCTTAACTTCAAAAAGGCTGTCTTTTAGACAGTAATCTAACTAAATAGAATAAATAATGAGCGTATTGTAGCGGATTTAGCGTCAAGGTGCAGAATTAGCGCATAAAAAAACACTCCCTAGATAGTCAAATAGAGAGTGTTGGTCAGTTTTTTAACATGATAAGTTTTTATGATTAATAGTAACGTTTGATTTGTGCGGCCAAGAAATCTCCTGCGACTTCATTGACTATCGTACAATCCACCACACCGCGAATACTGTTGGTATTCGGATTTATCACACCTTTGGCAACATAATTTGCTTCATAAATAGCATTTTTATCATCCGTGCTATCGTTATATTCGACACCATTGTACTGATAAGCAGGCTGATTCCGGTATTCAAAGAACGTCACTTGTGCCGCTTTTTGCTTATTGCCTATGCCTACACCAAACTCAGAGGTTCTGTAGCCTCTATCATCGCTAAAACGGTTTTCAGCTGCATCAATCCACTTATCGAGCGATGTATATCCCGTCGTTTTTGTCGTTAAAAGCTAAAAACGAGCGTTCGCTCTCAACTACTGGAATATAACAAACAGAGCCTATCGGAAACTCTGCATTAGCCGGAATCTTAGGATAATTATTTAAGTCGGTGAGAATACCGCGACTGTTATTTATGTTTGTACCAGCGCTATAACTGTTTGCCTGCAAGCCTGATAAGTTAAGCGTCTTATAATTGGTTTCGTAGTCTAGCTTGTTATTACTGTCTTTTTCATAGACAGACGTTTGACAGTGCGGTTATCAACTTCAATATTCTTATTATCCAGTCGCCCTTCAAAATTGTCTGATAATACCGTTCTGTCCAAAGTATTCAAACCTTGATTACTATAATTATTAACGATATCTTTTATCTTGATTTCACGCTCACCAGTACGGTAGGTCTCATCGATGCGTGCAATAGCGCTATCTTTCGCTTGCTTATCAGCTATTGTCAAAGCTGGTCAGCAAGGGTAAATGTTAGCAAAGAAAGTGCAATAGGTAACACTATTGATTTATTCATCGAATAAGACCTTTATTGGTTAGATTTTTTATCATCTATTTGATAACTTTATTTTTTACAGCTATATTCCTATATTACATTAATACTTCTGTCACTTATAGCGATTAAGCTTTTCTTGCGATAGTTAAATGCAGCTAAAGATTCTACTAACAGTTCACTTACAAATCCACAGTATATACTTACGACTGACCTATATTGCCCATGCACTGGTTTGTTATGCTGAATCTCCTATCAAAATTTATTGCTTAAACATAAAAACTCACAACAAAGGATATGTTATGAAAACACTATATTCCACCAAAGCAACAGTTACTGGCGGCCGTACAGGTAATGCCAGTCTGCAAGACAGTGATTTGACGATTAATATGGTCGCGCCGGGTTCCAGTAAGGACGGTAATAATCCAGAGCAGTTATTTGCGATGGGCTATGCAGCTTGCTTTGATGGCGCACTTGCTGCGGTCAAAGGGGCAGAAAAAGCAAAGTTTGACTCTACCACTGAAGTATCCGTAGATTTAATGAAAGGTGAAGGCTTAGATTTTCAATTAGCCGTGAAAATTCATGTTACTGCTGAAAACACAGAGCTATCAGCGGATGAGTTCCAAAAGTTGGTCGAAAAAGCCAATAAAGTTTGCCCATATTCTAAAGCGACTCACGGTAATATCGATAGTGAAGTGACTTCAGAAGTGAGATAGATTTTTAACAATAACAATGTCGGCTTTATCTATAAGAGAACTCAGTGAATACTGGGTTCTTTTTTTATGAGCGTCTGTCAGCAGTATAAATATCATAACTATCGAGAAGTTCGGCAAGGTCTGATTTTATCGTTATAATGGAAGCATCGTTTTATCTGATATTGACTCTATCTGATACCTAATAATAAGTGACCTTTATGACTGACCATATGACCGACTCCTCCGTAGACAATAACCACAACTCGCATCAAGCGCTTGACCCTAAAGCCTTACCAAATTTTGATACCATGCCCAACGTAGCGACTATGGACACCAGTCACGTGGACAAAAATCAGCCACCTTTTATTTTGGTTGATGGCTCTTACTATCTGTTTCGCACGTATCACGCCTTGCCAAAAACCATGCAAAACTCGCAAGGGCTGATAACGAATGCCATCCGTGGCACGCTCAATGCGCTACTAAAACTGATGCGTCGATATCATCCTACTCACATGGCGGTCTGTTTTGATACCAAGTCACCCACTTTTCGCCATCATATGTCTGCTGATTATAAGGCGGCGCGTCCGCCCATCGACATAGAGCTGGTGGAGCAAATTCCTTATATCCATCGTTTGGTGACCGCGCTAGGTATCCCTTTATTACGCATCGAAGGTGCAGAAGCAGATGACATTATAGGCACACTGGCGCACCGTGCGGTCGAGCAAGGTCATCATGTGGTTATCTCAACCGGCGATAAAGACATGATGCAACTGGTCAATGACTGCGTCATATTGGAAGACAGCTTCACGGGCAAAGTAACAGACACCCAAGCGGTCATCGAAAAATTCGGTATTAATCCAAACCAAATGATTGATTTTTTAACCTTGATGGGCGACACCTCTGATGGCATCAAAGGCGTGCCCGGCATCGGTAAAAAGACGGCGAAAGACTTACTCGTTGAGTACGGTGATATCGACAATATGTTAAAGCATATTGGCTTTATTAAAGGACGCGGCGCTAAAGGCTTGATTGAGCATGCAGAGGAAATTCCATTCAATGCCAAACTGGCCACTATCGTCACAGACTTAGATATCGGTCAAGACTGGAATGATTTGAAAATCGATACCAATCCTTGTGCCCATATAGATGAATTGCGCGAGCTATATAGCGAGCTTGAGTTTAGAAATGAGCTTGCTTCTCTTGACCACCCAAACCATCCAGCCAATGCTAATGGGAACGGCGCACAAAGTGTTGCAAGTAGCCAAGCAGATGCAGAATCACAAGCACAAATCGCTAAGTCGCTACAATCAAGCAGTATTGAGAATGTCCAAAACGGCAAACAGCATGATAGAGCGTGGCACACCGTTTTAGATGAGCATGCGTTTGACAGTTTGATTGAATTATTAGAGTCTGCGCCGCACTTTGTCATTGATACCGAAACCACTAGCGTCCATTGGCGTCAAGCACAAATCGTCGGTTTGTCTTTTGCGGTACAAGCGCATGAAGCCTATTACATACCACTGACACATGCGCTAGAGGGTGACGAGCTGACGGCTAAACAGCTCGACCGTGATACCGTTTTAACACGTCTAAAACCTATTTTAGAAAACCCAAATATCGGTAAAATCGGTCAGCATTTAAAATACGATGCGCATATTCTCAGCCATTATGATATCGATTTATTGGGTAGCATTCATTCTCGTCCCAATAACTGGGCAATGGATACCATGCTTGCCAGCTACGTGATTAATGCCGCTATCACTCGTCATGGCATGGATGATTTGGCACGCCATTATCTACAAACGCAAACCATCAGCTATGAAGACGTTGCTGGTAAAGGCGCTAAGCAAGTCACCTTTGACCAAGTCGCCATCGATATCGCTAGCGACTATGCTTGTGAAGATGCTGACATTACTTATCAGCTATTTGAGGTATTCAGCGTTGAGCTGGCGAACGATGCCAATAATGCCAAATTGCTACACGAGCTAGAGATTCCAACGGCGGAGATACTCTGCCAGATGGAAGCAAACGGTATCTTAATCAAACGTCCATTTTTAAATGAGCTATCAAAGCGCTTCGACGAAGAAGTTATCGCGCTTGAAAAACAGGCTTATGAAATCTCTGGTGAAGAATTTAACTTAGGCTCACCTAAGCAGCTCGGCGAAATGTTATTTGAGAAACTCGGCGTTCCGGGCGGCAAAAAAACCAAATCCGGTCAATACTCTACTGGTGAAGCGGTATTATCAAAAATAGATCACCCATTGGTCGATATCACCTTAGAATATCGCGGTCTATCTAAGCTCAAAAGCACTTATACCGATGCGCTTGATAATGTCGCAGATTCTGAGACTGACCGCGTACATACCAGCTATCATCAAGCATTGACCAGTACTGGGCGTTTGTCTTCGACTGATCCCAATTTACAAAACATTCCGATTCGTACCGCGACTGGTCGCTTGATTCGCCAAGCCTTTATCGCACCAGAAGGTCGCGTTATTTTGGCGGCGGATTATTCACAAATTGAATTGCGTCTCATGGCACACTTTTCAGGAGACAAAACCCTCACGAATGCCTTTAACGAAGGGTTAGATATTCACGCTGCGACTGCTGCTGAAGTACTTGGCAAGGATGTTGCCGACGTAACCTCGACCGAGCGCCGTAATGCCAAAGCCATTAATTTTGGTTTGCTATACGGCATGAGCGCCTTTGGACTTGCCAAGCAACTACAAATGAGCCGCAATGAGGCACAAGATTATATCGATATGTATTTTGATCGCTATCCGGGTGTCAAAAACTATATGATCAATACTCGCGCCAGTGCTCATGAGCAAGGCTATGTCGAGACGATATTGGGTCGTAAGCTTTACACGCCTGATATCACTCATAGCAACCGCATGGTCAAACAAGGCGCTGAACGTGCTGCGATTAACGCGCCACTACAAGGCTCAGCGGCTGATTTAATTAAGCTGGCTATGATTGCCGTCGATAAAGTACTGCCAAAAGCGCACGCCAAAATGCTGCTACAAGTCCATGATGAACTGGTGTTTGAAGTGGATAGTGACAAGGTAGATGAGATTAGCCAACTCATTACCAATGCAATGCAAGACGTCTTAACGACCACTGCCGTTGAAAAAGGCTGGAATGTGGACTTTGCTGTGCCATTATTGGTTGAGACGGGTGCGGGCGAGAACTGGGATGAGGCGCATTAAGCGTTTTTTAGAATAAAACAGCTCAAGACCTAACGTTTTTATTTTATAGGATATGGGCTGTTCTTTAGATTGCCCATATCATACCCAATCGATAGTATCTAATTCGTAGGAGCTGACGTTGATGACTAAGGATTCCGTTATCAAACAATTATCGACCACACTCATCCTAGCTTTTAGCTTGTCTTTAAGCAATTACGTAATAGCATGCGGATTATTGCCAGGATATAAGTTGTCGAAGGGAGTAAGTTGGGGTGAGCTATGTGACTTCAATGAAGGTTTAGCAAGTGCTCAGAAAGATGGGAAATATGGTTTTATTGATAAACAAGCCAATATCATCGTTCCATTCAGTTATAACTTTACTGCTGAGTTTTCTGATGGACTCGCCATCGTTAAAAAAAATGAACATCATGGATACATCAACAAAAAAAACCAAGTCATTATTCCGATAATATATGATGATGTCAGACCTTTTTCTGAAGGTAAGGCGGCTGTTGAATACGAGGGTAAATGGGGTGTTATTAATGATACTGGCGAACTTACTATTCCATATCAGTTTGACGAAATCAGGTATTTCTCAGAAGGACTAGCACCTGTAAGAAAGGATGAACTGTGGGGTTATATTAATAGCAGTGGAAAGACTGTTGTACCCTTAAACTATCTGAATGCTGATTCATTTCATAATGGCTTGGCAGTCGTGGCAAAAGAGAATGGTTATGGCATGATAAATAAAGATAATAAAATAATCGTCCCTACGGAGTATGACATGCCTATTTTCATTGATAATTATTACATAGATACTTTTAAGTTTTTGAAAGGCAATAATTTTTATTATTTTGATTCAAATGGTGATCGCTTAGCTGTTAGCAGCTATCTTGACACGATGCCTGAAGTGATACTCGATAGACAAAGATAAATACAGTAACCGCTAAAGATAATAAGAATTTTTCATCTTAACTTTTATCATCTGGCAAGTTAAACATCTGTGTCTGCTCGTTGAACTCTACAATAAAGCTATCTGTACCTTTATCCAGACTAGAGGGTATTGGCTCGTAGTTGTTATCATAAAGACCGTGTTCGTAATTGACAGTGACTTTTAAGGGATAAAAGCCTTGAGTCATAACCCCACCTGTATTGATACTAACATCACTTTCAGCTTCACCATATGACGGTTTACTCATAAGCTCATACGAATAATCTAAATCCAATCTTGCCACTTCTTCGACTTTACCACTTGTCATAGCAGCGTACATACTCCAAGAACAATTGGTTTGACCACCTGCACCGGAGCCACAAAACTTACCTACCCAACCGTACCTATCAGCACCCACTTCTCTTAAATCAAAATCTTTGAGCTGACTTCTACCCGCTCCGCCATTTTTTATAAGGACTGCTTGCAGAGACGACCCAAGAATTGCCTAATTTATAAAGTATGAATAATCCGCCAAGTCCTGGTGTCACTCGTGCACCATCTTCCACCGTATCACCAGAAACCAATACATATAAAGTATCTACTCCCTCGATGTTTTTAAATTCATAATGCTTAGGAGCAAGGCAATAGATTTCTGAGCCGTCATCATATAAGGTACAACCACGCAACTTATCATAGCTTGAACTGTAATAAACACTCATAATTTTTTCAACAGCTTGCCTAGCATCAAGAGATATTTCAGCATGTGCTGAAGGCAAGACCATCAGAAACAAGCTTACAATGATTAAAACTTTCATATAATAGCGCCTCTATATGTGTGCTTAACGACTTATGGCATAATACTTTTGTTTGTCCTTTTTAGCTACCCAAAGTAATTGAAGCTCTCCATGATTAAACCAGCAAATTTCAACACCATTACCCTTTACACACTTGCCAGCTTAAGTTTATGCACGCAAGCATGGGCGGATACTACGTCTACCACAGAGCCGAAAGTCGAACCGCTAAAATCTGACACGGCTTCGTTATCTCATGATGCTAACTCTAATCGAGATGAAAACCTCAATCAATTTGGCTATCGACCTCAACCTACCGAAACATCTGCCGAGCAGTCTGCTCGATCAGTACAAGGAGCACAAAACTGGACGGACGAGCGCCGTGAAGAGGTCCAAGAACAGCTGCATGAATGGGCACAAAAAATGGACGGTTGGTTCGGCGAACCAGATCCCAAAAAACCTGCCAAAGCCAGTTTACGAGTTGTACTAGATACCCGCTGGGTCAACGATCCACAATCAGGCAGTGACGTGAGCGTTGAACCTAGGATTCGCGGCCGCTTACGATTGCCAGTATTAGAAAAAAGATTGAGCCTGATTATCGGTGATGAGGATTTGGATGAAGATACTTTCTTAAAACAGAATGTGACGGGCGATACTTACCAAGCAAATACCAGTAACCAAGACGGACTCGTCAACAGAAGAAAAACGCGAGAAGACAATGGTTCTATCGCCCTTCGTTGGTCACGTTTTAGTCATGAGGTTGAGCAGCAGTTAGGGGTCAAAACAGATATCGATGTCGGGGTTCGCTCGCTCGATGACTTATACGTAAAAGTGAGCGTCGATAAAGACTGGTATGACAGCAAAAAATGGACTGTCACTAGTGATAGTTACTATCGTTATGGACTCGATAGTGAGCACTATGCAAAAGGCGGGCTAAATCTGCAATATGGTACAAATGCTGACCAGTTCATCAATAATCGCACCGCCATCCGTTATCGCAATCAAGACAATGAAGAAAGCACAGACTGGAGCAACGACCTCAGACAAGTACACTACTTGGGCAATGAAAAACAGTTGGCTTATGGTGTCTCTACTGGCGGTTACTTTGACCATGCTAAATCAACATTAAACAGCTATGGCCCTGCTATAAGCTACCGCCAACCTGTCTGGCGAGAGTGGCTTTATGTACAAACAGAGCTAAATTATTACAATGATAAAACAGCGGATAAGGACCATTACCCGTCAGCATTATTACGGATGGAAGCGTTATTTTAACCCTACTATCTATTGAATTGGTTGTATCATCATAGGTATACATAGCCGATAGCAATGTGCACAACAAAGAGCATTTGTTTGCTTGTATTAACAATGACATATGACTCATTAGTTATATTAAATAACGTTATAGCGCTGACATTGGCGTTATAATAGCGGCTTATTGCGTTATATGTCATTGGATAATGTTCGGTCTAAAGTGAGCCTTTGTGCTCACTTTTTTTATTTTAAAAAATCAGGAGGTTTTTATTTTGAGTTCAGATGGCATCATCGAAATCCCTGGCATTATTTTTTATTCGCCTGTCTGCTACGTTGCGTGCAGTGTTTACTACAGCGCTCTGCCACAAATACGTTTAAACAGATTCGAGCTTTTTGGTTGGCAGCGGTGCTGGTATTCTTTGCTGTGATACGCCGTGAGTTAAATTATCTACCAGACTTATTGGTTCCCGCTGATTTTGTGTTGTTCAGCCATTCTTATGACTGGTGGGAAGACCTCATCCTGACCATCGTTTATGTGCTGATCGTTGGTTTATTGGCTTATTCATGGCGTTATCTTTGGGCAATATTAAAAAAAGTACCCGTTTCTTTGTATTTTAGCGTCGCTGCCTTGGCATTATTAGAATATATGGGCGAAAACGCCATTATGATTCCCGAAGCTTTTGGCGTCATTACAGAAGAGCTATCAGAGACTGCTATTTATGGCATTGCCTTGATTTATTTGTGGCGCTTAAACTTAAACGAGTACGACTGTCAAGCAGAAGAGACGAGCGAGCTGCATTGTCAAACGGCTTCACACTAACGCAGAGTGTCTCTGCTAACAGTGATAACTACTCGTTATATTAATCACCATGCGCTCTACATCAATAGTTATACTCTCTAGCAAAATACATTTAGACGAATTTGTTATACTATAGTCGGTTCAATTTAAAAACAGTACAAAGCAACCGAGTGTAGATGTATATTTAATACTTCAAGCGAGGCTAACGCAGTAATATTATTATAGTGGAATGACTATAATAATAAGTCCGAGGGATAAGCATCCTAATATACGACCTCGATTTACTCATGATTAATAACGATTAAGTCACTTATTATGAATATATTGATTACAGGCGCATCACGTGGTATCGGCTTGGCCACCGCCAAAAGGCTGGCGGAAAAAGGTCATCATATTGGGTTATTTGCGACCAATACTGCCACACTTGAAAGCGCCATTAAAGACAAATCTTTTAAGAAAGCCGTCAAACAACAGCGTGTTATCACAGGTCAGCTGGATGTCAACCAGCCTGATTCGTGGGACAATGCGATCAAGCAAATGATTGAACATTTCGGTGGTATTGATGCACTCATTAATAATGCTGGGGTGCTGGTCAGTGGCGCATTGCCAACGACCAATCTAGATGAGCAATTGGCTTTAATTGACGTCAACTGTAAAGGTGTTTTGATTGGCTGTCATAAACTGGCACCTTATCTAGCTGATAGCAAAGACGGCAAAATTATCAATGTGTCCTCTGCTTCTGCTATCTATGGTCAACCCGAAGTTGCGACTTATGCGGCCAGTAAGTTTTTTGTGCGAGGTCTCACAGAAGGCCTTAATATTGAGTACGAAAAATTGGGTATCAAGGTGATCGATGTGATGCCGCTGTGGGTCAAATCTGACATGACTGCCGATATCGAAGTGACCAGTATGGATCGCTTGGGCATCCATCTAACGGTCAACGATGTCGCCAAAACATTGTGTAAATTGACGACCAGTCCCAATCGTAAACTCAAAAGTACGCATTACTCTGTGGGCATGCCAGCAAAAATCTTTCAAGCAGTCTCGCAAGTCACGCCAGATTCTGTAATCCGCTGGGTCAATACCAAGGTTGGTGCTTAATAACAACATCGCCTATTCGTTATACTGTTGTTTACCGATAACGCTTTTTTAATATAAAACCACACTTACGGCTGCTCAATATGAGTAGCCGTTTTGCTTGCCTCACGAATTTTTATAGCTTGCTCGGCAGTTTTGCCAGTAAAAATATTGTTTTTAATAATGGTGTTTTTTATTGCCCCTGCTGCGCTGTCCTCCCGAATCTCAGAACCGACATGAATGGGCAAACGCACGTTCGCTGCAAACTTATTGTCAGCTATTAGCGTGCCGTCACCCTCCACGACAATGCCCTGCGCTACTTGCTCAAAACGATTATCAATGATCTGATTGTCCTTAGCACTGTCTAAATGATAGCTGGCAAATGGCGTTTGCTTCAGCAAATAAGCACCGCATTCAAAACCTTTGAGATTGCGCGACTGCCTTGACGCCACCCAAACCCCGACTGGCTCATCGTTAAAAGTATTGCCACGAATCATATTGTCACGGCTTGACTCGGTACGCTTAAAATGATTACCACGCGCCTGATCATCGGCATGCTCAAAGCAATTGCGATACAGCAAAATACTGCCTGCCCCATTATGGATAAACTGGTTATTCTCGATACGGTTATTGCTCGACGAATCCACGGCAATGGCCTCACGATTGGGCTTAAAGGTACGGAAACCATTACCGACAAACACCGAATTTTGAATCACATTATCGCGGCTACCAAATTCCAGATATAACCCAACGGTGCCTGCGTTTTGAATACGTATTTTATCAAAGCTCACTCCATGCACATGATCGCCGACGAATATGCCACTATTGATACTGTTTTGACTACTCACATTAATCACACGAATATCGCTTGGTGCAAGCGCACGATTGGCAGCAGGGTCTATCAAGCCGCGCGCATAACGCTGGTTGGGCTGGCTATATTGGCGAATATGTAGCGCATGACCATAGCCATCCACATGACAATTGGCAACGGTAATATCTTCGATAGCGCTATCTGTTTTGGGCTTAATCATAATTGCGCTGGCCGTTGACGCATCATCAGCGCGAGTACTGAGTAGTGCGCCCTGACAGTCGAGAGAGCTGTGCGAATCATTCAACTCAAAGCGTATCGACTTGGCTGTCAAATCACAGCTTGCACTGAGTACGCTGTGACCTTTTACCTTAACTATTTGCTTCGGCGTTAATTGTGCGCAGTCTATGGCTGTCGTGGCTTTTGGCAGTTTGGCATCAATCACAAGCGGCGGCTTTGCTATGCCTTCATCCAGTCCTACATCATTGCTGGCAAACGTTAAACGTTCACATGCGATAAGACCTAGCGCACTGCTTATCAAGGTTGCAGTCAGTAGTAATTTATTAGGAGATAACATATAGAGTCTTCTCATTTTATAAAGTCTTATTATTTTATTAGGAGGGGTACTAATTTTACTGACCGTCTTACATTTTTTGAACATCCTGTGACACCTTACTACTATTAGCAAGCGTCATAACACGTCACAATGTTTTTAATAAAATCACAATGCTTTTAATAAATAAATCTTAATAAATAAATCAGTCACATCCATTAATAATAACTATCAATAATGAGGAAAACTATGATGGACAATTCAAAAAGCCCATTACCAGAAGCAATGGATCACATTGAAGGTGATACGGACGTCAATAATAACAGCCAAGAAATTGATTTGGCTGACCCTATGTTGCATACCATTGATAATGATGATGTCATTGACAATAGCGCAGGATTTGACAACTCGCAAGCCGGCAGTGATGCGATTCAAGGGCTGACACCCATGCATCATCAAAATATAGACGAATCGCGAATCGATGAAGTACTAGTGGACGATAATTTGGATGACAGCGATTATCCAGATATTGTCGATATCGCTGATAGAGACGCGGCGGAACGTAGTAATGATGACGATTTTTAACCACGCTCTTTCATGATAAAAAAGCTCTCTCATAACAAAAAAGCACGCCCGTTATATCGAGCGTGCTTTTTTATTGTGCTTACCGTACTTCTGATATCAGGGTCTGTTGAGCAACCAACTATAGCGCTGACAATGGCTGATCTGTCCAAACATCTCGGTAACTGGTGTAGTAGGTAATCATACCTATTGGAAGCAGTGCTAGCATACCTAGCCCTAGTGTAAAAACTACCATCAATATCATTATTATAGGAGCAATCAACCAAAAAACGAAAAATGGTAAGATATTTTTTAAACACCCTTTAAAACTCATTTTCATTGCCTGAACAGGCTCAATGTTGTGAAGCACAATTAAAGCAGGTGCAAACCAGATAGCCATAAGTACAGGAAATAATAGTACAAAAACCAATAAAACACTCAATACCATACCTGCAATCGCAACGTCACTTGACTCCTGAGCTAAAGACAAAGCCATACCACCGAATATAATCAGCATAGGTATCATTGCAACAATAACAGCCACTAAATACAAGACGAATAAAATAACTAATGGCTTGAGATGCGTATAAAAGGCTGAAAAAAGATGGTCAAATCTCAGCTCGTTACCTACAGCTTGATCGGCACAACCTTTTATTATTCCACCAACAAACACAAAGGAAAGAAAAGGGAAGATGAAATTTACCACGGGTACGCTACTACCAATCATAGCAATGATTAAATAAACAACACCAATAGCTAACCATAATAAAAATTGATCTTTAAATATTGCAAATGCTTTGGTAATCCAACTTATACCCCACCCTGCTTGGCACATTCGAGGTTCTACCAATAACTGCGGTAATAGGCCGCCATACTCGTCAGTGGGCGGTAAATTCGGTGGTTGACTATCGGGTTTTTGTAGAGACACAGAAGGTTGTGAATAATTGGAGCTGGACATTTTTATCCTCAAAAAAAAAGTTAAGCAAACGTGAAACTAACAATGACAATGAAACAAAGGTTTATTTGGCATAGTTTTACATATCAGTCACCAAAAATCCCAACTTTATTCTATTTTAATCAAATTCATTCAAATCATTTAGTCAAAAAAATACCGAACATGATGTCCGGTATTTTTTTATAACTTACAAATTCAATTAATCAAGCCCAACCATCTAGCGTTCCCGCCCAGCCTTTGACCAATGGCGCACTAAGCGCTTCGAGCAAATCAATGTGCGCCTCATCCAAGTTCAATGCGGGAATATAGTGATATTCTTGTCCACCCGCGTGGAGAAAGTTTTCACGATTTTCGATGGCCAGCTCTTCTAGCGTTTCCAGACAATCAGCAGAAAAAGCCGGACTAATGACTTGTACCGAGCGCACACCTGACTTGCCCCAATCTTCTAGTACCACATCGGTATAGGGCTTGACCCATTCTTGCTTGCCAAAGCGTGATTGAAAACTGATAATCCATTCGTCATCTTTTAGACCAAGCGCGTGAGCCACTTGTGCGGCGGTACATTTACAACGCTTAGGATAGGGATCGCCTTTATCAGCATAAGGCTGCGGGATGCCGTGGAAGCTAAACATCAGCTTGTCAGGCTTGCCATGCTCTGCTTGAAAGCGGCTAATCGAATCAGCCAATGCTTGAATATACAGCGGATGCGCAAAGTAATCTTTGACAATAGTATAGTTCGGCAAATTGCGCTGCTTGAGCGTCCACTTTGTCAGTGCATCATAAACAGCGCCACCAGAGGAAGCGGAATACTGTGGAAATAATGGCAAGATAACAAAGTGATCAACGCCTTCACCGCGCAAGGTATCCATCACATCAGGCAAACCAGGATTGCCATAGCTCATCGCCGGATGGACAGAAACCCGAAATGGTGCGGCACTATTTGCAAGCCGTGGTTCCAATAGCTCCACTTGGCTCTTTAGTATCTTACGAATCGGTGAGTCGCCTTCCCAAATACTGGCATAGGCTTTTGCCACACGTTTAGGGCGGCTTGGCAATACAAACAATTGAGAATAATCGCCCACAAGAATTTCGGAATCTCAATTACTCGGGGGTCAGACAAAAACTGTTTTAAGTAACGACGTACGGCAGGCGCTGTTGGCTCATCTGGCGTACCTAGGTTCACTAATAGGACGGCAATACGGGGAGGCAGTTCAGGTTTCATAGCAGCACTATTTTATTATTAGGTTAATTAAAGAAGAATATGCGATAAAAGATTATTAAGTCATGATTGATTAAATGCTTTATTAGTGTAGCATTTTATCCATTAATAACGCATGGTAAAAGCACCCTTATACAATTTGATACTTAGTTGCTATTTATTGCTATTTATGGATAGTCATCAATCATCCATTCACCCCAACCCTTCTCTGCCTACCACCCATCGTCCATAAGAACCATGCTTAAAAGACTATGCCCAAAAGACTCGCTCGACGGTTGTACTCCTACGCGCATCACCATACAATAGGCAAGCACATTGTAAGAAAAACATTTAGAAAACAGTGTCGGCAAAGCAGTATTGGCAACACTGCCTATCGACAGTTTGCCCTTTTTATTTTATTGATGATTGTTGTCTTGCGAGGTAGCTTTGAACGCACGCCCTAATAATACCAGTGACCAGTCCCCGACAGATACGCTTCATTCGGCCAGCTTAGTTAATCCCGTTGACTCAGTCGGTTCAGTCGGCATTGTCACGCCTCAGATTTTTCATTTCGCTGAGCCGTTGACGTTAGAATGTAATCGTACTTTGCCATCGTTTGATTTAATCATCGAAACTTATGGCACGCTAAATAGTGATAAATCAAACGCGGTACTCATTTGCCACGCCCTATCCGGCAGTCATCACGCGGCAGGTTTTCATAGTGCTGATGATAAAAAGGCTGGCTGGTGGGACAATATGATTGGCCCTAATAAAGCCATCGATACCAATCATTTTTATGTCGTATGTGTCAACAACATCGGCAGCTGTTTCGGCTCTACCGGTCCAACAACGATTAATCCTGACAGTATCGATTCAGACCAGAATAATGTAAACAAAAACAGTTTAGACAAAGACAGTTTAAACAAAAACAATCCAGCCAGTGAGCCGCAAGTTTATGGTCCTGACTTTCCGCTCGTCACTATTAAGGACTGGGTAAAAACCCAAGCGATGCTGTCAGATCGTCTCGGTATTGACGTTTGGCATGCCATTGTTGGTGGCTCAATGGGTGGTATGCAGGCGCTGCAATGGTCAGTTGATTATCCAAATCGGTTAAAACGCTGCGTGGTCATTGCCAGCACGCCAAAGCTCTCAGCACAGAATATCGCCTTTAACGAAGTGGCGCGGCAGTCCATTTTATCCGACCCTGATTTCAAAGAGGGACGTTATTTACAAGCAGGCACCTACCCTCGTCGCGGACTGATATTGGCTCGGATGGTTGGGCATATCACTTACTTAACCGATGACGCGATGAAGGCGAAATTTGGTCGTGATTTAAAGTCTGGCAAATTTATGTATGGCTACGATGTTGAGTTCCAAGTGGAGAGCTATTTACGCTATCAAGGTGAGCGCTTTAGCGAAAACTTCGATGCCAATACTTATTTGCTCATGACCAAAGCTTTGGATTATTTTGATCCAACACGTGATTATCCATCAGCCATGGCAACAGATTCGACAAACAGCAGCGCAGCTTAAGGACTCAATCACCACATCAGTCGAATCTAGTAAACAAAGCACGCAACCTGCGTTAGAAGATACGGTGGCAACAATAGATGAGAGTGAACAGAATCGTCAGCAAGAGCTGTCTGCGCTCAAAGCGGCCTTTGCCCATACACAATGCCAATACTTGGTGGTCTCATTTACCACGGATTGGCGTTTTGCACCCGAGCGCTCACAAGAGATTGTCGATGCACTGATGGCCACTGGCAAACCAGTTAGCTACATCAATGTCGATGCGCCGCATGGTCATGATTCTTTCTTATTTGATATTCCTCGTTATATGGGTTCCGTCCGAGGATTTTTGACTGCGCCATTTATCTCCGACAGCAAATCAAAACAGCCAGCAAAAGGCACAAATCAAAATAGCCAGCAAAAAGCAGGAGCACGCTCATGAGAATGGATCATCAATTGGCTGAGCGCTGGATTGCGCCGCACTCACATGTACTGGACTTGGGCTGCGGCAATGGTGAGCTACTCGCGCATTTACAACAAAATCGCGGCGTCACTGGCTACGGACTTGAGATTGACGAAGAAAAAATCAATGATGGTATCGCCAAAGGCTTATCTATCATCGAGCAAGACCTGAATGATGGTCTGGCACGTTTTGCTGATAACAGTTTCGACACCGTCGTCATGGCACGGGCGCTGCAAGCGGTGAAATCGCCTGATGTGCTCTTGCTTGACATGCTACGTATTGCCCGCGAAGCCGTCATCACCTTCCCCAATTTTGCTCATTGGCAAAACCGCATTCATTTAGGGCTTAAAGGCATGATGCCTGTCTCAGAGGCATTGCCTTATGAGTGGTATAACACCCCAAACATTCATCTGTGTACGTTTAAGGATTTTGAGCAGCTTTGCGCCCAGCATGATATTCATATCGTCAACCGCTTTGCCGTCAGCGATTCTGAAAAAGGTCATACGTCACTTATGAAAGCATTGATACGCCAAGCACCCAACCTATTGGCAGACGTCGCTATATCTATCGTGTCACCAAACAAAAACCTGAATAATAGGTTTATCTACCTGGGGCGTGTCTTCATTTTAAAAATGGTGATAAAATGAGATAAATTGCTGTCAAATAAGGATAGTAGCGCAAATAATATCGAGATATTGCTAAGCTATTTGACGATGTTTGGCAAAATTTAATCATTTTTGCCCATTTAGAAGATAATCGATTGAATTGAAGACACGCCCTAGCATTGGTTCAAAGCGGTAGCACGACTCATAAATACAAATTTTAACCTTAATGACTTATTAATTTATTCTTACGCTTAAGTAACTCTATGATTTTATTGAGGACAATGAGGTATGAATAAGCATTAAATCATGTAATTAGTATTTGAGTTTCGTAAGTTTGGGTGTTAAGCTAGCAAAATAGTGTCAATCGCACCCTGATTCTGACCGTTTATCGGTTCGATTAAAGGAATTTGCCACAACACATCGATTAATTATATTGCTAATGATTAGGTAAGTTGGTATCGCAAGATTTCACCTAATTGTTATCGCCGTCTAAACCCTTTTAGCGGTGCAACTTTTTTTGCTTATTAACTGCCTAATTTTGGAGCTGCTATGAAATTATTAAAAGCTGCGTTGTTTACTGCCTTATTTTCTTGTGCAGGTCTAGCAAACGCTGAGTTAATATCAAACGTGCCACTTGATACGTCACGTTTTGAGCTAATGCCAGTTAGTGAACTGTCTAACCGCGCTGCCCAAGGTAACGATCACGCTCAGTTTTATTTAGCCAAGCGCTTACAGAAAGGCGAAGGCATTGCAAAGAATACCCAACAAGCTATCCAGTGGTATACCAAAGCGGCTCAGCAAGGCGTTGCCCCTGCTCAGTTGAATCTTGCCATCATGTATTTGCGTGGTGAAGGTGTGCAGCCTAACTTGCAACAAGCGAAAGTTTGGTTAGAAAAAGCCGCTATGCGTGGCGATAACCGTGCCAGCTATACCCTTGCATTGCTCGATGAAAAGCAAAAAAATCTCGTCGATGCTTATAAATGGTACGATTTGGCTGCCCGTGATGGTATGCTTGATGAAAAAGTACGTAATAAAGCACGCGGTAAAATCGGACAATTGGCATTGAACTTATCAAGCTCAGATATCGCTAGCGCTCGTAGCAAAGCGGATACTTGGTTCCAGAGTAAGTAAACCAGTTAATAAAATTTGAGACAATAAAGACCCAGCGTAACTGCTGGGTTTTTTATTATCTATAATATCAGCTTAGGTTGACTTATCATGAGACAACGTTTACTAGTTACAGCTTAATTTTAAATCAATGACTAAAGGAGAATTTGGTGGCAGAACACTTAAAAGGGATAGGCGAAGAACCGTTAGAAGGGATAGGCGGTTGGCTGTGGTTGGTTGCTCTTGGGATAGTAGCTTCACCTTTACGAATCATCTTTCTTATTTTTCCACTTTATTCTGAAATATTCAAAGATGGTTCTTGGGATATATTGACCTCATCAGGAACCGAAGCGTATCATCCTATGTGGGCGCCAATCATATTAGCAGAAATGACTATTAATGGTGCATTAGTGCTCACATGGATATTTGTTGGATTCTTATTCTTCTTGAAGAAGGCTGTCTTTCCAAAGTTCTATATCGGCATTCTACTGTTTACTCTCGTATTCATCATTATCGATGCGATGGCGGTTAAAATTATTTTCCCTAATGATCCTATTTTCGATCCTGATACGACTAAAGAGCTGGTTCGAACGCTTGTCGCTTGTCTTATATGGATACCCTACATTCTTATTTCGAAGCGAGTACAAGCTACTTTTGTGAAAGAACTGTGATGACTACAATTACCTATTTTTTGTTTCAACTGTAGAGATTTCAATCCATGAGAGGTTTTTCGTACACTATATCTTCATATTGCGAACATTATGGGTATGAGTTATGTTCAAAAACTCTGCAAAATTTGCTACACTACGCCCCCATTAGCCAATTCCACAATTGCGCTAGTGTTATGAATCTTACCAATTAGTTTCAACCGTTAATTTTAAAAAGCACCTTAAACCCAACGCACTAGGTTTGCGACCTAGCCAGCAGGAGAAAAAAATGAGTACCATTCAAGACCATAATACAGCTAGCAATATCCAAAACAGCACTGTCACCGACAACAAATCAGCCCCAGCCTACGATAGCGTCACCAATAACATCGTCGTTGCCGCTCTATATAAGTTCACGCGTTTTGCTGATTTGAGCAATACCGCGAGCCAATTTTAAATAATATGCTCGATAATGATGTCAAAGGCACGTTATTGATTGCCAATGAAGGCATTAATGGTACGATTTCTGGCACACGCCAAGGTATCGATAACGTCCTTGAGTATCTGCGCAGTATCGAAGCGATTGGTAGCTTTACCTTTAAAGAATCTTATACCGATGCTCAGCCTTTTTATCGTACCAAAGTGAAGCTCAAAAAAGAAATCGTTACAATGGGCGTAGAGAATATTGATCCATTGCAATCAGTTGGACGCTATGTAAAACCAAGCGAATGGAATGCGTTAATCTCAGACCCTGACGTCATTCTTATCGACACCCGTAATGATTATGAAGTTAAAATCGGTACGTTCCAAATGCCGTCAATCCAAATACCGAAACGTTCCGCGAGTTCCCAGAATACGTCGCAAAAGAGATGGATCCAGCCAAACATAAAAAAGTCGCGATGTTCTGTACTGGTGGTATACGCTGTGAGAAGTCGACTGCTTATATGCGTGAGCAAGGCTTTGAAGAGGTGTATCATTTAGAGGGCGGCATCTTGAAGTATCTAGAAGAAATCCCAGCCAGCGACTCTATGTGGCAAGGCGATTGCTTCGTTTTTGATAACCGCGTGTCGGTCAATCATAACTTAGAAAAAGGCAACTATGAGCAATGCTTCGCCTGCCGTATGCCCATTACTGTCGATGACATGCAAAGCCTTGCTTACATCAAAGGCGAGTCATGCCCACACTGCATTGATAAAGCGACCGACGAGCAAAAAGCACGCTTTCGTGAGCGCGAGCATCAAATGCAGCTGGCGAAGAAACGTGGCGAAGCGCATATTGGTAGTGATGTGATTGATGTGATTGAGAAACGCAAAGCCGCTAAAATTGAAGCACGTCGTCAAGCGGAAGACGCTAATCAAGCTAAAAAATAATTGCAAGTAAATATTGTCTATTAAAAAATGTGGCAGATTTATTGTAAGAAAACTTGCCACATTACTTTAAATTATGAAACCTATCACATTAATATCTTTCTCATTTGCGAACTCAAATAGTTTTTGAACTTTTTGGAACAGGTTAATTACATCTTGATCTTCTGCATAACCCTATCTGATACCACTTCATTTAAGTCTGTCTCTTGAAAGTCTGATACAATTTGCGTCACTGCATCAGAATCGTATAAAACCTTCCTGTGCCTCATAAAACTCTTTATCTTCCTTTGCTAAAAAATAAGTTGGATAACGGGTAATCACCACTTCCCAAATTTCTAGCACTTCCATGGAATAAAACTCGAATGATTCTTGAATGAAATTTTCATACTGATTGTCAGTATTCCAACGCATTTCATGAAGGTCGATATTACCATTAATTATATTTTCTAGTTGGTCATCAGATGCTGTGCAGAAGCCAAACCATTGACATAATATGTTCCTGTAGTAGTCCATGAATAATTAATCAACAATTGAGTAGTAATGATATCGTAAGCATTTACTGAATAATAGTTTAAAAATAAAAAGAGGCTTATTAGCCTCTTTTTTATGAATAAGTTATCACTATAACTTAAAAAAAATACGCACACGAATCGTTTCTTCTACGTCTTTTAGTTGATCTAGTGCGGCATCTGAATCGTTATAATCAACATCCATCACTAGATAACCGACATCGCCCTCTGTCATCAGGCTTTGCGCGAGGATGTTAATCCCTGCTTCTGCAAACAGACGGTTAATCTGTGACAGCACGCCTGGTACGTTTCTATGAATATGTAGCAGACGGTGTGAGTTTTCTTTGAACGGAACAGAAACTTCTGGGAAGTTGACTGCGGTTGCCGTATCACCTTGGTCAGAGTATCTAACGAACTTATCAGCGACTTCAAGTCCGATATTGGCCTGCGCTTCTTGCGTTGAACCATATCGGCGTCAAGATAACGTTATCAAACTTACGTAGTGGAGATTCAAACTCTTCATCAGCTGATTTTGGCTCTTTCGGGAACACGTCAATCGCCGCGCCCAGTATTTTACCAGATTCAAGCACAGCGGCTAAATCATCAATCTCTACGCAAGTACCACGAGCGGCATTGATGAAGTAGCTGCCGTCTTTCATATGGGCGAACTGCTCAGCTTTCATCATATAGCGGGTGCTTGGTACATCAGGTACATGCAAAGTCACGATGTCAGCCGTTGATAGTAGCTCTTCTAAGCTACCTACTTGTACCGCATTACCTAGTGGCAATTTGGTCACAGCATCATGATAATGACTTTCATACCAAAGCTTTCTGCCAAGACAGACAGTTGCGAGCCGATAGAACCATAACCGACGATACCGATCGTCTTACCACGTACTTCATGTGAGTTGGTCGCAGACTTGCCCCAACCGCCACGATGTACGGTCGCGTTCTTTTCAGGAATGCCGCGATATAGCATGATGGCTTCGGCCAATACCAATTCAGCCACCGAACGGGTATTTGAGTATGGCGCGTTAAAGACGGGAATACCCAAATCACGAGCGGCGTCTAAGTCTACTTGGTTAGTACCGATACAAAAGCAGCCAATACCGATGAGCTTGTGCGCGTGCTCAAGTACTTCACGTGTCAATTGCGTACGCGAACGGATACCGATAAAGTGAGCGTCTTTAATCTTTTCGATCAGCTCATCTTGATCTAATGCGTGACTGATATTCTCGATGTTATGATAACCAGCTCCTTCCAATACTTTTAAAGCATTGTCATGTAGACCTTCAAGCATAAAAACCGGATTTTTCTTTTTGTAGTGATAACGCCATATGAGAACTGTCCTATAATTGTCTTGTAAAATTATCTGAGGGATAATCTGTAGTCGAAGCCGTTTAAAGTAGGTACAAAGTAACCAAGCGCAAACCATACACTGAGTACATTAAATGAGGTTAACGTCGTAACCACTTACCAATGCTTTAACTATAGGGTGGGTGAAACGAAAACAGTCTGGATATCTTACACAAAATTGGGCGGCGATGTTAGCAGATTAGATGAATTATTGGTTATCAAGCCTGAAAAATTTTTATGCTATAGTAAATCACGCTGTTCGACGTTTATTAAACTATTTTTTACCATTTACCGCCATATAAGCACGCAACATGACATCTTTCTATCATTGCTTTACTGGCTCACTTATAATCATATAAACGTACTATATAAACATACCTATGTGGCTATGTTTATATCCATTTAGCGATATAATAATCCCCTTTAGGCATAGCGCTTACGTTTATACCGAGATTTGACCATGACTTCTTTATCTAGCCAAAGCACCTCTGCAACCCATACAACAGCTGCTGTTCAAACTATTTTGAGCACTTTGATGGATGTTCATCAGTTTGACGCCATCCAAATCAAAACCGACCCTGAGAGCTTAGAGCATTGGGGCAAAGACTGGACTAAGCATTTTGCGCCTGCTGCTGCTGCCATCGTCTTTCCGAAGACTACTGAGCAAGTACAAGCGATTGTACTGCTTGCCAATGAGCACAATGTGGTACTAACGCCAAGTGGCGGTCGTACCGGTTTGTCAGCTGGTGCCGTCGCCGCCAATGGCGAGATTGTCGTCAGTATGGATAAAATGAACCGTATCGGACAGTTTTATCCAGCCGATCGAATAGTTGAAGTCGAAGCAGGCGTCATTACTCAGCAGTTGCAATCATTCGCAGAGTCTAAAGACTTGTACTACCCTGTCGACTTTGCCTCAGCTGGCTCAAGTCAAATCGGTGGCAATATTGGCACCAATGCAGGCGGTATCAAAGTCATACGCTATGGCATGACTCGTCAATGGATTATGGGGCTGACAGTGGTCACTGGTAAAGGCGATATCTTGCAGCTCAACCGCGGTATGGTCAAAAACGCCACTGGTTATGACTTGCGTCAATTGTTTATCGGTAGCGAAGGCACACTTGGGCTTGTGACCCATGCACAAGTTAAGCTTGAGCGTCAGCCGCAAGACTTAAATGTCATGGTACTGGGCATGGACAGCTTTAATGATGTCATGAATGTGCTATCAGCCTTCCAAGCGAAGATTGACTTGACCGCGTTTGAATTCTTTGATGATGTGGCGATTGATAAGTTGATGGCACATGGTCAAGTACAAGAGCCATTTGAGTCGCGCACCAAGTTCTATACGCTATTAGAGTTTGAAGCACCATACGAGCCTATCATGGATAAAGCCATGGCGATATTTGAGCATTGTATGGAGCAAGGCTGGGTCGTCGATGGTGTCATGAGCCAGAGCTTGGCACAGGCTGAAGAGCTGTGGAAATTGCGCGAATACATTTCTGAGACCATCTCAGTATTTACGCCTTATAAAAACGATGTATCTGTACTGATAAGCTATGTCCCTGAGTTTATCACCGAGATTGATCACATCGTCAGCAGTAACTACCCTGACTTTGAGGTTTGCTGGTTCGGTCATATCGGTGATGGTAACTTGCATCTTAATATTCTAAAGCCTGAAAACATGAGTAAAGATGATTTCTTTGCAGAGTGTCAAATCGTCAACAACACGTTTTTGAGACGGTACAGAAGTATGGCGGTTCGGTTTCGGCTGAACATGGCGTCGGTATGACTAAAAAGCCGTATCTACATTATAGCCGCAGTGAGACTGAGATTGAGTACTTACGAGAGGTGAAAAAAGTCTTTGATCCAAATAATATTATGAACCGTGGCAAGATTTTTGATATGTAAGTGCTTATTCAATGATTAAGCTCATAATTAAAATGGCATAAAAAATGACGCTAAACGTGATGGTTTAGCGTCTTTTTTGGCTTATCAAAGCGATTATTTATAAAAATAACAACACTAGCGCTACCACTAATAACACACTTAAAAAACCTTGAACGATTAAAAATGCTTGGTGCGGGGCGGCGATATGACGAAACATATTGCCCAGTGCATTATAGGTAATACCAGCCGCTTTGATATGTGGCGGCGTATCAAAGGTTTTGATGATTTGTAAAAAATTCTCGGTACGATCAGGTGACCAATTATGCGGCGCAAATGGCAAATATGGCGATAACTGTGCAGCTTGCTTTTTGCTCGCTGGTGACCATAACCAACGCTCTAAAAATAATAAGCGCATACGCCAATCCGCAAAACGGCGATGTTCTATCGTCTGCAACAGCAATATTTCAGTATTCTTATGACGATTATCCGCAAATATGCGTTGCTTTAAGGCAAATACGTGCGCTTTCTCACCTTCGATGCATTGCAAAAAATGACCACTACCATAACATAGAGTACCTGTAATGCCATGCTGTTGATTATAGTTACGCGCATGACATTCTACTTCATCAAATATAGAGGCGCTTAAACGTGAGACAAGTGTCAAACTACTAACATACACCAATTGAACCAGCGCTGAGTCTTCTATCTCATCCCAGCTACTGACTCTATTGTTGTGACTTGAGGGCATAATAAAACAATCCTAAAAAGCCGATTAAATACGGCTAAACAAAACGATGCCCCAATGAAAAAAGACAGCGACTCACAAAAACGTAGCAAATAGTTACCACGTTAAACTGTCATTACTTGAGTAGCTTGTTATGATAACCAGCAAAACAAATAGATCAAAACCAAGCGCTCTAAGATATGATATTTAAAAATAATGTTAAGCTAACAGAATATCTGTACTGACACCCTCAGGTTAAAATCTGTACCAAACACTTGGCTTGTATTAACCCCAACGACTGTTTGTGAACATTATGAAAAATTTTATAGTTACTTCAATTTATAGTCACTTTAATTTAAATTTATAGCTACTTTAAAATGATATGAGGTTCAAAAAACACATCAGTAACGCCAAAGCTGACAGAAGTTATAAGATAAACTATCTTCATAACTTATTGTAAATACAATGATAATTTATTGTAACGGTAATATTTTATGATTGGAATATTTTTATCACTTTTTTTACACAAAAAATTGCCAACCAAATTGTGGCAACGCATGCTATTTGATATCACTAAAATTAATAAAGATCCAAAGCAGGAACATTATGAGCAAAATAGAAAAACTAGACGACTTTCATCTAACCATCGCTGAAATCAAGAAGAAAGACTATCCACAATTAAAAGCACTGATGGATCGCGTCTATGTCAACTTGGGCGGTGCATGGTCAAAGAACACTATTAATACCTTAATCGATGCCTTCCCTGAAGGTCAGATCGCTTTATTTGATCATGATCAATTGATTGGTATCGTGTTATCTATGCGTGTTGATTATGCCACGTTTTCTAACCCGCACACCTACGACGACTTGATTGGTCATAAAGAGATTATCAGAGACAACCCTGAAGGCGATGCTATTTACGGTTTAGATGCGCTGATCGACCCTGAATACCGTGGTTATCGCCTAGGACGTCGATTATACGATGCCCGTAAAGAGCTGTGTCGCCAGTTAAACTTCCGAGCTATTTTGGCTGGTGGTCGTATCCCGAACTATCATAACCATCAAGATCTCACACCTGGCGATATATTGAAGCCGTCGCGGCTCGTGAAATTCATGATTCTGCATTGTCTTTCCAACTCTCAAATGGCTTTATCGTCAAGCGCATCTTAACGGCTTATTTGCCTGACGATAAACAATCTAAAGGTTTTGCTACTTTACTTGAGTGGGCAAATATTTATTACGAGCCGCAGGACTATAAGCCAAACACTCGTAAGTCTGAGGTGCGTATTGGTGGTATCCAATGGCAAATGCGTGAAGTCGAGTCACCTGAAGAGCTGCTGCAGCAAGTCGAATTCTTTGTCGATATTATGGCTGATTACAATTCTGACTTTGCTTGTTTACCAGAGTTCTTTAACGCACCGCTGATGGGTCTGTGTGAATCGACGGATCAAAACGTCGCTATTCGATTTTTGGCCGGTTATACCGAATGGTTTAAAAATGAGATATCGCATTTAGCGGTCAGCTACAACGTCAACGTCATTACAGGCTCGATGCCGTACTTGGACGAGGACGATACGTTATATAATGTCAGCTACTTGTGCCGCCGCGATGGTACGGTCGAAGAGCAGCGCAAAATCCATATTACCCCGCATGAGCGTAGCGCTTGGGTCATCGAAGGCGGTGACGAGGTCAAGGTGTTTGATACCGATGCCGGTCGTATCGGTATTTTGGTCTGCTATGACGTTGAATTCCCTGAGCTTGCCCGCCTCATGGCACTTGATGATATGGATATCTTGTTCGTGCCTTTTTGGACAGATACGCAAAACGGCTATCTACGCGTGCGCCACTGCGCCCAAGCACGTGCGATTGAAAACGAATGCTATGTGATGATTTGTGGTTCGGTTGGTAACTTACCACAGGTTGAAAGTCTCGATATTCAATACGCACAGTCTTCTATCTTCTCGCCATCAGATTTTGCTTTCCCGCATGATGCGATTATGGCAGAAACCACCGCCAACACTGAGATGGTATTTTTCTCAGATGTGAACTTAGACAAGCTTATTCATGTCCGTAACGAAGGCTCGGTACATAATCTGCTTGATCGCCGTGACGACTTGTATAGTTTGAAGTGGAAGAGAAAATCTAAAGTATCAGCCAGTAAGCTAAGCGATGATGAGCGCCTCGAAAACTCTGGTAGTGTCCTGCTCGGTGACCCATTACAAAACCGTGCGCAAAAACCTTAATCAGTCACTTTAAAACCAACACTGAACACGGTTTAATAAAATTTATGAGTAATACGGCTGACATTTCAGCCGTTTATTTTTATCTATCAACAACTACTTATCAAAGCCGTTTATACAAAACCTATAGCAAAAAAGCAGCCATTATGACGACTGATACTGATACTGATACTGAAAAATCCATTAAAAAGCCAAAGAAAACACCCAAGCAAAAGGGGTTGTCTATCGCTAAAAACCTACTCATATATGGCTTGGTATTTGCTGTTATTTATACCGCTATCAATTGGTGGCGACAGCCTATCATGCCCGCCAACCCGCAATTGCAACTGACCGATTATCAAGGGCAAGTCGTTGACTTAGCGGCGCTGAGCAATGAACAACCAACGCTGGTGTATTTTTGGGGCACGTGGTGTCCCATTTGTAGTATCACCTCGCCGACCATAGACAAACTTGCCGCCGCAAATGATTATCCAGTCGTTACGATTGCCATTAAATCAAGCACTGACCAAGAGCTGCACCGCTACCTTAATAAAACAGCTATCGCTTTACGACGATAAATGATCAAGAAGGCAGCATCTTCGCTGATTGGCAAGGACAAGTGACACCTTCGTATGTCATCTTAAAGAATGGCGAGATGACTCAAGGTTTGACGGGCATTCAACCCTTATGGTCGCTTAAATTGCGCTTATGGTTATCATCCGTTTTTTAACGCTTAGCCTGCTATTTAGAGTCCAATTATTTAGAGCCCAATCGATAGACAATGGCACTTGCCATCCGTATGATTCAATAGGTGATGCATCACTCATATAAATGATTGGTTTTGGCTAAAATAAGGACAATACTGACCAGCTCTTTTTACCCTAGCCTTTTTGTCATATAATAGCTGGCAATCTCATTGCCTCTTTTTAGTTTATTGCTATCACGGTATTTTATTATCCATAAGCATATTTTATGTTGCATTCGTCTCGATAGCATTTATTATTGACGTAAGCATATTTATGACGTTGATGCACAGCGATATATTATAAGTGAGAAAGCGATCATCAACGGTTAAGCAGCCAGCTAAGCATTACCCTAAATGTCACATCTGACTTTACATCGATTTTTAATCCATTTTCTAAAAAGACACCTTCTATGACTGATAAAAGTACTGATACGCCAAGCCAAGATTATAAAGACACGCTAAACCTTGCCGATACGCCATTTGCGATGCGTGCCAACCTTGCCAAGCGTGAGCCAGATTGGCTTGCTGCTTGGGAAGCGGATGATGTGTACGGCAAAATTCGTCAGGCACGTGCTGGGGCGACCAAATACATTTTGCACGATGGCCCTCCTTACGCCAACGGTCAGATTCACTTGGGTCACGCGGTTAATAAAGTACTCAAAGACATTATCGTGAAGTCAAAAACGCTATCCGGCTTTGATGCGCCTTATGTCCCTGGTTGGGACTGTCATGGTCTGCCTATCGAGCAAAAGGTCGAAGCCAAAGTCGGCAAGGTTGGTCAAAAAGTCTCCGCCACTGAATTCCGTGGCCTGTGCCGCGAGTATGCGAGTACCCAGATTGAATTGCAAAAGGCGGATTTTAAACGTCTAGGCGTGTTTGGTGATTGGGACAATCCTTATCTAACGATGAACTTCCATCAAGAAGCCAACATCGTGCGCGCATTGGCCAAAATTTATGACAATGGTCATGTGACTCGCGGTATGAAGCCGGTCAACTGGTGCTTAGACTGTAGCTCTGCGCTGGCTGAGGCGGAAGTGGAATACCAAGATAAAGTGTCTGATGCTATCTATGTGAGCTTCGATGTTTTAGATACGGATAAGGTTGCCTCGTTGGCTGATGTAGCAGGCAATATCGCCGCTGTTATTTGGACGACGACCCCTTGGACGCTACCTGCTAACCAAGCCATCTCTGTACATCCTGAACACAACTATAGCGTGGTGGCGACTGAAAAAGGTAATTTGCTATTAGCCGCGGACTTGGTTGAAACAGCATTAACGGAACTCAAACTTAGCAATCAAGGCGTGCTAGCGACCGTATCTGGGCGCGAGCTTGAAGGCTTGCGTGCCCAGCATCCACTGATTGCAGACCGTCAAGTACCGCTTATCCTAGGAGATCACGTAACCACAGATAGTGGTACTGGCCTCGTCCATACAGCACCCGGTCACGGTCTTGACGATTATATCGTCGGTCTTAAATATAACTTACCCGTTGAAAACCCAGTCAGTGGTACGGGCGTTTATCTGGACAGCGCAGCGGTATTTGCGGGCGAGCACATTTATAAGGCCAATCCAAAAATCATCGCCGCACTGCATGACAATGGACATCTAATCAGTCATACCAAGATTGAGCACAGCTATCCGCATTGCTGGCGTCATAAGTCACCGATTATTTTCCGCGCAACGCCGCAGTGGTTTATCAATATGGAAACCAAAGGTCTGCGTGAGCGTGCGCTTGCAGATATCCCAGCAGTAAGCTGGACACCAGCATGGGGACAAAACCGTATCGAAGCCATGATGACGGGTCGACCAGATTGGTGTATCTCACGTCAGCGTACATGGGGCGTGCCGATTACTTTCTTTACCCATAAAGAAACAGGCGAGCTGCATCCAAACACGCTTGAGCTGATGGAAGTCGCTGCACAAAAAATCGATGCGGGCGGTGTGGAAGCTTGGTTTGATGCCAGCTGTGAAGACTTCTTAGGCAACGAGGCTGCTGACTATGATAAAGCAACCGATACCTTAGACGTTTGGTTTGACTCTGGCACGACGCATTTTGCGGTCCTTGAGCAGCGCGATGAATTGACCAATCCAGCAGATATCTACTTGGAAGGCTCTGACCAACATCGCGGTTGGTTCCAGACTTCATTATTGACCGAAGCCATATACGGTCGCCCACCATTTAAGCAAGTACTGACGCATGGTTTTGTGGTTGATGAAAACGGTCGCAAGATGAGTAAATCACTGGGCAATATCATCACGCCGCAGGAAGAGATCAACAAAACAGGCGCGGACATGCTGCGTTTGTGGATTGCCTCAAGCGACTATCGCTATGAGATGAGCGCAGGTAAAACGGTCTTTAAAGGTGCAATCGATATGTATCGCCGTATCCGTAACACCCTGCGTTTCTTACTTGCCAATACCGATGACTTTGATCCTGCGACCAACAGCGTCGATATCAATGAGCTGGTCAGCCTTGATAAATTCATCATTGAGCGCGCGCAAACCGTGCAAGCACAAATCATCAGTGCTTATGATGCCATGGATTTTCACCAAGTCACCCAGCATATTACTGCGTTCTGCTCGCAAGATTTGGGCAGCTTCTATTTAGATATTATCAAAGATCGTCAGTATACGACTCAGACTGATGGACAGCCACGCCGCTCTGCGCAAACGGCTATTTATCATATCGTTCAGGCGCTCATTCGCTGGATTACGCCGATTTTGTCATTCACGGCACAAGAAGCGTGGGAAGTATTGCATGGCGCTGACAATTATGTATTTACTGAAGAATGGTATACATTTCCAGAATTTGAGCTAAGCGCGATCAGCAACGATGACTGGCAACGTATCATGTTGGCAAAGGATATGGTCAATAAACATATCGAAACGGCACGTGTGAAAAAATCATCAACGCTAACTTGTCTGCCGATGTTAATCTATATGCTGACGGTGCAATGCACGAAAGCTTGGCCAAGCTGGGTGAAGAGCTGCGCTTTGTACTAATCACTAGTAGCGCAACTTTGAAACCTATGAGCGACGCTCCTGCCGATAAAACAAGCACAGATGAGCAAACTGACGCCAGCACGGATGAATCAGTAGACTTAGTGGTCAATGTGAGCGCCGCAGCTGGCACCAAGTGCGTACGCTGCTGGCATATCCGTGATGATATCGGTACCGATAGTGCACATCCAGAATTATGCGCACGCTGCGTGACTAACGTCAGCGGTGATGGTGAGGTGCGCCACTATGCCTAACCATACGCCTAACTCAACAGAATCATCAGACAACAAGCCGCCATATGGTGAAGTCGATAAATCACCTGAGCCAGCTCATGCAACCACAGGCAGCTCAACGACACCGAAAAGTCGTCTGAATAAGACGCCAAAAATGATTGCGAATGGCCGTCGTGCGTTTACGTGGTATCTCCTATCGTTGGTCGTGCTAATCATCGATCAATGGACGAAGTGGCTGGCTGAAACTAAGCTGACTTTTCATGAGCCAGTGCCTGTGATTGAGCCTTTTCTGAATTGGACATTGGCATACAACTATGGCGCGGCATTTAGCTTTTTGGCAGATGCTGGTGGTTGGCAGAAGTGGTTTTTTTCGGGATTGGCATTGATAATGTCGCTATTTTTAATTGGCTACCTGATAAAAGCCCCGCGCCAAGCCAAGCTACTATCGACAGGTCTAGCGCTAGTGCTCGGCGGTGCGATTGGCAATCTCATTGACCGCTTGCTACATGGTCACGTCATCGACTTTATCCATGTACACAACGCTGATGTCTGGCATTACCCTATCTTTAATATTGCGGATATGGGCATTAGTATCGGTGTGGCGTTGATTGTCATTGACATGCTGTTTTTAGAAAAAAAGCGTGAAATGCCACGGTCGTAACCGTCTACAGCTAGAGATATTAATTCAATTTATAAATAAAAAGGTGGGTTACTCAGTCGTAACCCACCTTTTTTATTCATCATTTTTTCTGATAAAGGCTATTAGTTAGCATAGAGTATTGTGCCTATACGCCACTCTCAACAGCTTACATTCATGATTGATTATCTCTTAGGAAACTTCTCACGCTTCGATAGTTTTCCAAGATAATCTTGAACCTGCTCAGGCAACTCAACACCCAGCATCTTCAACCATGAAAACAAATGCTGATAATAAATGTCTGCCAGCGTAAAGCTGTCCCCCGCTATATACTCCTGCTCATCTACCCAAGCATAAGCAATCGGCAGGGCTTTTTGGATACACTTCAGGCAGTTGTTAGCGGTGCCCTCAGGCCAGTTTTCATAATTGTCTAATACCTTGATTTTGGTGAGTATCCATAGATAACTCTCAATCTCGATCATGCCAAATGAAATTACTTGGCGAAGTTTATAGTTTTTCTCAGCGAAGTTCTCATCTGCTGTGTTTGGTGTCAAAGGTTTGTCAGGGTGTAACTCATTGAGATATTCAATAATAGCTAACGACTCAGTAAAGTGTTTGCCTTCATGTGTGATGGTAGGGATTTTACCAAAGGGGTTAACGGCTAAAAACTCAGGACTTCGCTGCTCCCCTTTTTTGCCATCTATTTCTTTGGTCTCATATTCTAAGCCCAGCTCCTGTAATGCCCAAATGACCGTTTCAGCGCGACTTGGATGGCTATATTTGTATAAAGTAATCACTTACGTTCGCCTTTTATTATTAATGAAATCCATTTAAGGTTTATTCTGAAAAATCGTGCTCATTGCGTACGATTCGTCATACTCGCACAAAATACCAATGCACGGCAACCAGCCACTCAAGATATAAACTTTGATGTTTCATCAGCCGTTTATTTTAGACTTAAGCATTAAACATCAAAACTACACCGCTCACTATGATAAATAAACAAGTGCTTTTATACCAAAGAATCAAGTAATCCTTGCAAAAATGCTAAGCCTCCCCCTGTCAATATAAACAATAACCCCGCCATATTAATTACGACAGTTAAATAATACGCCACTCGAAATTCAGGCTTTTGCGACTTGTGGCGTAGATACGTTTGCGCAACTATCGCGCCCACCCAACCTCCCAGCGCACTTAGCAGATGCAAGGTTGATTCAGGTGTGCGCCAATCATTATTCTGAGCAGCGGCTTTGTCCTTGGCATACATCATATAAGTAATGAGACCCAAGGCCACATACCAACCCACGACCAGCCAGCTGAGCTTGTTCATGGCAGCCAACAAGATTAATACGCCATAAAAGCCCACACCAAGGAACAAACGTTTCTTTTGTCCTGCTTCAAAGTCTGCTTGCATGCTACGTTTGTGATTACGCTGACGGATTTTCTGATTCTTTTGCGCCATTTTTTGCTGCACAAAGCTCAGTTCTTGTACATCTTTTGCTTGCATACGCCCTTGATTGTCTTGCCCAAACGTAAAAACAACTGGCTCACCGACCTCAGGGCGACGGCGCGCTTTAAACTCATTGATATGAAAGAATATTGAATCACCATTCTGTGTTTCGATAAAACCAAAGCCTTTGTCGTCTTGCCACTTTTTAATGTGACCTTGTTGTTTATTTACCATAAAAACCCTTGCCTGCTCTTAGAATTGCCAAATATATTACACTATTTGCGTTACACTATTTACGCTTACATACTCTCCAAGATGGCTTATCATTTCTTATATTATTTGCCAAACCAATTCCTAATCCCGTAATAAATGGCTGTTGACTATGACCGACTCACAATTTATCAATCCCAATGAAGACACCCGTATCAGTTTTGGCAGCCTTGTAAAGCTGCACTTTGAAGTATCACTAGAGAACGGTACGATGATTGATTCTACCTTTAGCCGTGATGCGCCTGTGACGCTCACCATTGGTGATGAAAGTTTGTTACCTGGCTTTGAGCAGGTATTAATGAACCTGCGCGCAGGTGACACGCGCTCTGCCCACCTTGAGCCGGAGCAGGCATTTGGCGATTGGAATCCTGACAACATCCAACATTTCAGCCGTACTCAGTTTGCGTTAATCGCTGATAATCCAGAAATCGGCATGATGGTAGAGTTCGAAGACAAAGGCAAAAACACGCTGCCGGGTACGATTAGTGCACTCGATGACGATCAAGTCGAAGTGGATTTTAACCATCCCCTTGCCGGACAATCCCTGTTATTTAAAGTAAAAATCTTTAAAGTTACCCCGCCTGGTGTCACTGGTATAAAGCTCATGTAATCGCTTGAAAAACTGTCAGCTATAAAAATACATTTACAAAGGACATTCATATCAATATCAAATGTTGCCACAACTCAATGAAAAAGTTTCTAAGATTTGTTTAGGCACGATGACATGGGGACAAAAATACCTAGATCCAAGCACATGAACAAATGGACATGGCGCTAAGCGAAGGGGTGAATTTTTGGGACACGGCGGAAATGTATCCATCGCCGCCAGATAAAGACAAGCAAGGCGATACTGAACGCTTCATGGGCACATGGTTTAATAAAACCAAACAGCGCGATAAAGTTATCCTTGCTAGCAAAAATCGCCGATGGATTTTTTGCGTGATGGGCAAACGCGTTTTAATGCCGAACATATTAGCAGCGCCATCGATGGCAATCTTCAGCGTTTGCAGACCGATTATATTGATATTTATCAGCTCCATTGGCCTGAACGCCAAACAAATTTTTTTAGTCAACTTGGCTATACCGAAGAGATGGCATCGCAACCATTAGATGATTTGACACCATTTCTAGAGACCATTCAAGCGTTAAATGATGAGATTAAAAAAGGGCGTATTCGCGCTTATGGACTATCGAACGACACCGCTTGGGGACTGATGCGCTATCTATGGGAGGCTGATAAAAATGGTTTGATCGCTCCTATCACGGTGCAAAATCCTTATAGTTTGCTAAATCGCTTATATGAAGTCGCTATGGCCGAGATTACGCACCGTGAAAATGTAGGTCTATTGGCTTATTCACCGCTTGGCTTTGGTGTCTTATCTGGTAAATATCTCGATGGCAAACGTCCAGCGGGTGCGCGTCTGACGATGTATGATCGCTTTGCGCGCTATACCAATGAAGAAGCGCTATCAGCCTGCGCTCAATACGCCAAAATAGCGGCAGATGCAGATTTAGATATGGCACAGATGGCACTAGCTTTCGTTAACTCACGCTCATTTGTTACCAGTAACATTATTGGCGCTACTACAATCGAGCAGCTAAAATCCAACATCGATAGTATCCATTTAACCTTAAGCTCAGAAATATTAGAAGCGATTGAAGCCGTGCATACACAGCATCCCAATCCATCACCTTAGTTTGATATAGGTAAAGCATTTATAAATTAATGTTTGAGTATTTAGTAAACAAAAAAGGCGCAAATCGCAGTTATAAACTGAGCGATTTGCGCCTTTTTTATTAGAGCGTGTTAAATATTCGAAACTATTAAGCTGTCAGCGCTTAAACTTTAGCGACTTTCGTTAAGACTCGCGAATGCAGTTCCGCCAAACCTTCTTGCATACGGGCTTGTAACAAATCCGTCAATTCACTTTTGCTCAACCCTTTAGGATCTATTGGCTCCAGTGGCAATACATAGGCGGTCACATCTTTCGTATCGAGCACCTTTTTTATGCTCTCTTTCATCGTAAGCTTGCCATAGTAAGGCAACTCTTCACTTAACGTGCCGTCTTTATTGACGTAAGCAATTACCAGCGGGCGTACGGGCACGTCAGCATCTATGGCAGCTTGTAGCAAAGTACCATGAATACGTTTGATTTTTTTGCCATCGGTGGTGGTCGCCTCAGGGAAGAATATGACCGAGAAACCTTTGGTCAAAAAACTGGCAATTTGGGCGGCGACCGACCCTGCATCACCAGAACCACGCTCAATAAATACCGTGCCTGCTGCATGAGCCAGCTTACCAAATACAGGCCATTCACCGATTTCAGCTTTGGATAAGAAAAAGCAGGACTCAGTGTTCCCACCACAGGGATATCCATCCATGACACATGATTGGATACCCATAATCCGTGGTGCTGCTCTACCCGCTCGACTGCCACAACCTTGACGCCAAAAGAGCCTGCCATTTTGCGGCAAAAGGCTTGAATATAGCGTGGCAATTTTTCGCGTGGGGGCTGCTTAAATGCGCCAATACGTTGGGCGGCGCGCAATCCACCAGCGATAGTGGTGGTCATGCCAGCAATTTGTTTGCCGCGCCCCAACTGTTGTCTGAGTGAGAAGCCTGACTTAGATTGGCTCATCTGTGTCCCTCGTGGTTAAAAACTTATGATTATATATCGTAAACAAGCGCCATGAGTATAACAAAAATTCAGTCAGTGACGATTTGTTCACTGAGTTGCTGTTTATTTAACCAGTTCTGCTGCGTTCACTGATTTGCCTATTGCTTTCATTTACGCTGTAACATAAAACCATCGTTAATTGTGCTATAACGCTTTAATATTAACTGATGAGACCACATATATATGGTCATATGAACGCTATATCGACGTTTACTGAATGGATAATAGCGATATATTTACTTTATTAAATAGGTGATACTCTTTGGATTATTTTGAAAGACACGAAGGTGGCGAGCGCGCCATTATAGTACATTTAGACATCCGTCAAATTCAAGATCCTGATGATTTAGGTGAATTTGAGCTGTTAGCAGACTCAGCAGGGGCTGATCGTTTGGCTTTAGTCACAGGCTCACGCCAAAGACCCGACGCCAGATACTTCGTTGGTAGCGGTAAAGCAGAAGAAATAGCAGAATTGGTACGCGAACATGATGCGGATATCGTCTTATTCAACCATAGCTTATCGCCATCACAAGAGCGTAATATTGAAGCCTTGGTTAAATGTCGCGTACTGGATCGTACGGGTTTGATATTGGATATTTTCGCGCAGCGTGCCCGTACTTATGAAGGTAAGCTACAAGTAGAGCTGGCGCAGCTCAACCATTTATCGACGCGTTTGGTACGAGGTTGGACGCATTTGGAGCGTCAAAAAGGCGGTATTGGTCTACGTGGTCCCGGCGAAACCCAGCTTGAAACCGATCGTCGATTGCTACAAGTGCGCGTGAATCAGCTTAAAAGCAGAATCGAGAAAGTCAGACAGACACGTGCGCAAGGTCGAGCCCGTCGCCAAAAATCAGATGTGCCGACGATTTCGCTTGTCGGTTATACCAACGCTGGTAAATCGACACTATTTAACCGCTTGGTCGACGAGAATATCTATGCAGCGGATAAACTATTTGCCACGCTAGATCCTACTTTACGCCGTTAGACTGGCAGGGCGTTGGTCGTGTTGTTTTAGTCGATACGGTAGGTTTTGTCCGTCATCTGCCGCATGAGTTGGTCGAATCCTTTCATGCGACATTAGAAGAAACCTTGGAAGCAGATTTATTGCTACACGTTATCGATTCTTCTAGTGAAGATATGCATGAGCAAATTCAAGCGGTCAAAGACGTATTAGCAGAGATTGATAATGATGTACCAGTGCTCAATGTCTACAACAAGATTGATTTGACAGATGAGCCTGCACATATTGGTTATGCTAGCGAAGGACAACCCAATCGCGTCTATGTTTCTTCTAGAGAAAACCTAGGTATGGAAGAGTTGTCGTTAGCCGTCCAGCAGTTACTTACTGGTACACTCACCACCTTTGAGTTGACCTTACCTTATCATGCAGGTCAGTTAAAAAACGCCTTATATGAGCTGGGTGTTATTCAGGAAGAGAGCTACGATGACAGTGGTCATGAGTGCTTAACAATTCGCTTGCCAAGCGATACGCTAAGACAGCTACTGGGTCAGGCCAATTTAGAGCCTTTAGATGTACTGCCATTAGCACAAGCCACATTATTGATGCCAGTACTTGAAGACTTCGAAAGGCCTGATGAGGTTGAAGAGCCGACGATGACCGAGGCAGAAGAAAAAGCGTTTGATGAGTTTGATGCGCTGAATTCTGAAGCCGCTAAGTCAGAGGAATTAGCAGTAGAAGCGGAAACTCCTGACTTAAAGATATAAATGACTGAATCTGTAAAATAACTTTATAAAAGACAAAAGGATGATATCCATTGATATCATCCTTTTTTTTGGCACATAGCATTAAATTTGGGGCTTTCCGATCACCAAAACGCGCTACCATAGCCTATGTCGTTCAAAGTGAGCACAAGGTAGCCTGGCGCAAATGATACATTCATTATAGTAAGCGAGCTTAACACTGTTGCTATTTATAATCGCACTGACGATATGCTATAAGCTTTATTAGTTTGCCTACTCTCTATATAATCATCGGCTATAGGTTCAACCAATATTCATATCATTGATAGATAGAACACACTCATTAGAGTGCGGTTACCTATTTTGTGGCTCCCATCCTATCTATTTCTAAATCGGCCAGTATTTCTTATGAAATCTACTCATTCCGCCCATTTGCCGCTATGGCTTGCCTTAATCCTGACACTCACGATGGTCATCGTGGTTCGTGAATCAGCCGTTATCATCTGTCAATTAGCAGGAATAGAAAAGGCTGCCAACATCGTTGGATTGGTCGCCATGTTCTTTATTTTGATGGCATGGCGATTACTTAAAGGGCTGCCCAGTTGGCTCACCCAAGCCAGTAACACTTTATTGGTGGATAGCGGTTTTGCTTTTTTGCCCGTGTCTGCAGGTGCAGGCTTACTGCTATTTGCTTTAGGTGATGAGCTTTGGGGCGTTATGCTGACGATGATTATTAGCACACTCATACCGCTTTGGGGACTTGCCATACTTGCCAACCGTTCGCTCAATCACGATGTTAGCATCGATAGCACCACCGTTGAAGAGCACAAAGGACAGCTATGAGCTGCATGAACAAGGAAATGCAATGATTTTTGATAACGTGTTTGTGGCAACCTTTGCGGCGATATTATTAACGCTAATCGCCCATGTGACTGCTCGTGTACTGGCACGTAAGCTCTCATGGCTGCCGATGGTGATTACGGCGTTGGCGCTTGTTCTCTTATTTTTGTTTATCCTACAATGGGATTACAACGATTATTACGATGTTGCCAAGCCTGTATTTGATCACTTATTGGGATATGTCACCGTACTGTTGGCAGTACCATTAGCAGCAATGAACTTTAAAGGTCTGCCAGTCAAAAAGCTTACTCTCATAGTTATCCTTGCAAGCGTGGTTGGTGCATTGCTACCGATGTCATTGGCTTATTTTTTTCATTAAGTCACGACACCATACTCGCTTTCGCAACGCGTTCAGTGACCACACCCATCGGTCTGAGTGTCGCAGATTTAATTAAAGCACCACTAGCCATGGCGAACTTAATTATTATTGTCTCAGGGCTTATCGGTGGTACTTTGGCGCGCTTTTTATTTCGCGGTATCGATGATGACCGTGCCAAGGGCTTAGCACTTGGATTGGCAGCGCATGCTTTTGGTACCGTCGAAGCATGGCAAATTAGCCACACTGCTGGGCGTTATGCGGCATTTGGATTGGCAGTAAACGGGCTGGTCACCGCCGTTTGGGTGCCTATTTTTATCAGTGCACTTTCTATATAACCCTGTTCAAAGCAGTTTTCAGTGCTTTGAACAGCTTTTATTTCTCATGATTCATTCATTGCCACAGCCAGAATATTCACGTACCACATACGCCTAAAAATAATAAAACCGATACTCAATCAACGTACTCAAAAACGGTAGTGTGTTGATTTTTTTACAAATTAAAAATGACATTTATACTTTGTACTGATAATCGTATGCGTCGAAAAGTTATTATATGTTATAGTAAGCAACTATTATTTTTTGTATCCAATGCGAGTGGTTTCTAGTTAGACGTGGTTTTTGCTAGGGTGCTATATCGTTTACAGCGATAAAATCCTACCAGCACGATAACCGCTTAAATGCGCAGAACGACGCGCCTATAGGCAAAGCAATTTGCTATTACTCGATGAAAAGTGATAACCCTATGATAAATGTTACAACCTTAGTGACTCGCTGCTTGTCTCCTCTTCTATTAATTGTCATTACTAGCTCACTTGCCTTTTCTGTTACTGCTCACGCGGAGAGTATGTATATTAAAAAAAGTAACGACGGTCAGATACTACTTACCAATCGCAGTGAACCTAGTGGTAACTTTAATAAGTTTACTAAAACAGTCAAAGTTACCCATTATAAAAAATCCAAAATGTATGATGGCAGTGGCGATAGCTATGGTAGTAGCTCTGCCAGCAGTAGCGGAAGCCGCAACTCATACGACAGTTATATTCGCGCCTCAGCTCAGCGTCATGGCGTAGATCCTGGGCTTATAAAAGCAATGATGCATAGCGAATCCGCATTTAACCCAAATGCACGCTCACCTGTTGGCGCACAAGGTTTGATGCAGCTAATGCCAGCGACTGCGCGACGCTTTAAAGTCAGCAACCCTTGGAACCCTGCAGATAATATCGAAGGCTCTGCTAAATACATTGCATGGCTGATGAAGCGTTTTAATAACAACGTAGAATTTGCGGTTGCGGGCTACAATGCGGGTGAAGGTAACGTTGATAAATATAACGGCATCCCGCCTTTTAAAGAAACCCGTAACTATGTCAAAAATGTCATGAGCCGTTACCATAGCTTGTATAAAAACGACTCAGGGCTATCAGGCAGTACCATGAACGCTAGCAATCAAATCGCCAATCCTAGTCTCAGTAGCGGCTTACAAAACGTCAGCTATGGTACCAGCAGTAATAGCAATAGTGCCAGCTATGCCAACTCAGCATATGATGCGCTACGCTAAAATGAAGACTATATGAACCGTTGAATCCAAACGTAAAAAAGCCCGTTAATATAATTAACGGGCTTTTTTGTGATAAGAGGCTTTATCTATTCATTCATAATCTATCTTGTCATATTTTTTGAGTTCGATACAAGATTAATAATAAAGCTGATCGGCGAGTACCAAACCAAAAAGTTTAGCACTCACCATTCTTCTTAGCAAAATTTAAAAATTACTTGTTAGCCAGTGCTTGTGTTGCAGCAACTTCAGCAGCGAAATCTTCTTGCTTTTTCTCGATGCCTTCACCAACTTCTAGACGTTTGAAAGCAAGTACTTTTACGCCTTCAGCTTTTAGTACATCACCAACTTTCTTCTCGTTGTCCATAACATATGGCTGACGTAATAAAGTCACTTCTTCTAAATACTTACGTAGGCCACCTTCGATCATTTTTTCAACGATGTTATCAGGCTTGCCAGACTCACGAGCTTTTGCTTCGATGATGTCTTTTTCGCGTGCTAATAAATCAGCATCTACACTTTCGTCATCAACCGCAACTGGGTTAAACGCAGCGATATGCATGGCAAGGTTTTTGCCAGTATCTGCGTTGCCGCCTTCAAAAGATACCACAACACCGATACGTAGACCATGACGGTATGAAGCAAGGTTGCTACCTTCTAATACTTCAACGCGGCGTACTTGGATATTTTCGCCGATTTTTTGTACCAAAGATACACGAGCTTCTTCAACAGTCTGACCATTGCCATATGGCAATTCAGCGATAGCAGCTACGTCAGTCACATTGTTTTCTAATGCAATGTTCGCTACTGCTTCTGCAAATGCCGTAAGTTTTCGTCTTTTGCAACGAAGTCAGTTTGGCAGTTTACTTCTAACAAGAATGCTTTGTTGTCGCCTTGAGCGATGATGATAGCGCCATCAGCTGCAATGTTACCCGCTTTTTTAGCTGCTTTGGCTTGACCAGATTTACGTAGGTTATCAATGGCAGTTTCTACATCGCCGTTTGACTCTTCTAACGCTTTTTTACATTCCATCATGCCAAGACCAGTACGGTCACGCAATTCTTTTACCATTTTGGCAGATACTTTTACTTCTGACATAAGAGTTACCTTTTATTATGTATGGGAGTGCTTAATTTCTATGAGATATATCTTTGCTATCTATTGGTACTATATCGCTCTTATAGTAACGGAAGCACTCATGGTTGATCGTGATAACAGACATCATTGTAATGACAGATATTGTGCATCACGAGGGCATATATAAGCGATAATACTCGCTTATTAACGAGTGTTCCATCAACAATAAGGCATGACGAGTAAAACTACATCATGCCTATTGTGAGCTTATACGTGTGAGCTTATACGCTGTTAATAACGTTATATGGATGCAGATAGTGTGACTATCAAGCTATCCTTACAAAGTTAAACCTTTGGGGTCAGCCAATTATTCTGCTGGAGTCGCTGCTTCTTCTGCTTTGGCTTCAACTGGTGCTTCTTCAGTAGCAGGTGCTTCTTGCTCAGCTTTGCCGCCCGCTTGAGTCTGTGCGTATTCTTTACCAGCGATAATCGCATCAGCCATAGAAGTCACATACAAGGTCACAGCACGGATAGCATCATCGTTTGCTGGGATGATGTAATCAACGTTATCTGGGCTAGAGTTAGTATCAACGATACCGATAACTGGGATACCTAGATTTTTAGCTTCTTTGATAGCAATCGCTTCATGATCTACGTCTACAACGAAGATTGCGTCAGGTAGGCCGCCCATATCTTTAATACCGCCTAGTGAACGCTCAAGTTTTTCCATATCGCGAGTACGCTCTAACGCTTCACGCTTAGTAAGCTTGGCGAAAGTACCGTCTTCTGCTTGTTTTTCTAGCTCTTTTAGACGGTTGATTGACTGGCGAAGTGTTTTCCAGTTAGTCAACATACCACCTAACCAGCGATGGTCAACGTATGGCATGCCAGCGCGTGCTGCTTGCTCAGCGATGATACCGCTTGCTGCGCGTTTAGTACCAACAAACAATACTTTGTTTTTCTTAGCAGCTAAGCCGTTAACGTAAGTCAATGCTTCGTTAAACGCTTTTACTGTGTGCTCAAGGTTGATGATATGAATCTTATTACGAGCACCAAAAATGTATGGTCCCATTTTTGGATTCCAAAAACGTGTTTGGTGACCAAAGTGAGCGCCGGCTTGTAGTAAGTCGCGCATTTCGATTTTGGTTGGATTCTTTGTAGACATGTGAAATTCCTATTGGTTGGGTTATGCCTCCACATCAAAAAACTGCCTATCTAGCGACACGCATCTGCTAACGGTTAATGCTTATTGTGGCAGCACTAACTTTTTGCAAATTAATCAAGTCGCCAAACACCCAGCAATTTTTTGCCATGATGTGTGTGTCATTGGTTGATGGGTTGGTTTAAAAAATTGAGCTATCATTTGAACGTAAAAATACGATGTGATAAAAAATAGCTGGGCTGTATTTTATCATATAATGCTTAGCGACTGCTAGCGCTATTATGCTGTTTAAGTAGATGATAACGCATAAAAAAACGACGCATTAACGTCGTTCTTTATACTGAATAAATGAGCAGCTGTAGATTAAGCGATACAGATACCAATGACCGCTTTATACCCACGCCACGTAAATGGTGTGACGTAACTTTGGCGATCTTTTGGCAAATAAGACACGCTTGGTGCGCTCTCAACAATATGCGGCGGCGAGATAATAAACTCTGAGCCAAACTCAGTACGAGCATTACCAGAGATAGTGTTGGCCATCTCACCGAGCAGATCCTTCATCATCGTGATCGATGAGTCAGGCTCGCCCATCACTTTTATGACCTCTCGCAGCATCACGCTTGGTGCACTCACATACACACAGCCTTCCAGAGGCCCTGATATCTCGATAACGCCGCTATAATCATAACCAACAGCACTCTTGTTATGATTTAAATAAGGGGTATCAATGGACACTTCCGAGCCATCAATTTGTGCAAAAAATGCATTGATCGAGCTCAGAAACACACCCAATTTTTCTAATTTAACCATAATATAATATCCATCTTTATGACGCGCGTGGCAGCAACGTTAATCCTGCAAACAGACCACAATCTCGCCTATCTGCGAGTTCCAAGTGATGGGAATGATAAAAGAACGCTCATCATTCGGCAACACAATACTTTGTGGAGAGCCTTTAAATACAAACGGCACAGAAATATGGAACTCTGAGCCAAACTCTTTACGCGCGTTACCAGCGATTGTATTGGCCACTTCACCAGCCAAATCGATGTAGTTTTCATCGCTTTTATCCGTTTCACCCATGCTATCTAGTATAGCGGACAATAACTGACGGGTTGCCGAAAAATACACCACGCCTTTTTGTCCACCCGATATACCGATCACACCCGTATAATCATGGACTTTTGGCTGTTTATTCTCTAACAGATATGGGGTGTCAGCGACAAGCTCCTCGCCCCCAAACTGATTAAAATAATTACTAATAATACTTAAAAAAATCTGTAGCTTTTGTTCTTTCATAATGACATCTACTTAAGTCGTTGAATGGTTTAGTCTTGCATTAGCTCATACAAAGACTCTACAAGCTCTTCTTCTGAAAAAGGCTTGCACAAAAATCCGCTGGCACCCAACGACAATGCTTCAATGCCAGTGGCTTTATCAGACAGTGCTGACACCACTAAAATACGTACTTCAGGGTCAATCGCAATGATTTTCTCAATGCATTCAAGTCCGTCCATTTGCGGCATGGTCAAGTCCATGGTGATTACATCAGGACGATGGACATTGAACTTTTCAATGGCTTGGACGCCACTGGTTGCCGTCGCAACCAGCATAAACTGCCCTGAATCGTACGCGCGTTGAATACGATTTCTAATATTTGAATCATCAACAATCATTAACTTATATAACTGATCTATTACCTTTAATGAAGTGCTTGTCATCCTTGACAATATACCTGCTGTTTCTAATTAAGCTTTTGGTAAAGTAATAACAAACCGTGTCATCTGACCAAATTCGCTGTTTACGTTAAGCTTGCCATCATAATCTTTTACTTTTGCTTTAATGATATCGAGACCGACACCACGTCCGCCATCTTCATCTGCATGTTCTTTGGTAGAGAAACCAGAAGAAAACAGTTGTTTGAGCAGCTCGCTTTGACTGAGCTGACTGGCTTCTTCTAGACTAAAACGACCGTCACTGCTTAACTTGGCACGAATGCTGTCATAATCAATACCTTGACCATCATCTTGCACCATCAGCATGAAATCTGAGCCGTTGTCTTTTAGTTCTAAATCAATCGTCCCAACCGCAGTCTTACCAATCGAATGACGAACACTTGGCGCTTCAATGCCATGTACCACAGCATTACGTAGTAGCTGAATGCTAATCTCTTTAATCGGCTTTACCAGATGCGCTGGTATGTCCGCTTGCATCAGCGTATTACTCTTTAGCTCTACTTGCTTACCTTGTCTTGCGGCAATATCTTTTGCAAATGCTTTATAAAAAGACAGATGATCATCAGTTGCGTCATTATCTAGGTCAATATCCTGACCAATATCAGTATCTATGATACTGGTTGAAGGATTTGATGTCTGACTGTCAGTCGCCACCGTTTTTGACATACTGTTTTGAGCACTATTGTCATCTAACCCATTTGCAGTTGGTGCAGTCTCTGGTGCTGAACGGTTAATACGCTCGCCCAAGGTCGCGATGGTATTTGATAGGCTTAATAAGTCATCCAAATGTACGGCCAATGGCAAGAAATCGTTACCAGATAATTGACCTTGGTTTTGCAATGCGTGCAGCTTGTCTTCCGCATCTGAGGCAATTTTAGTAAAGCTGTGCAGTTTTAGCGCAGAAGCTTCACCTTTTAAGCTATGCATTTCGCGATAGATGGCTTTTAGTTTGCCCTCAAGCTCGTATTGTGAGCTACCAGGATTTTTCAAGATATTGTTCATCTTCTCAATGTGCATCTGAGTATTATCAATAAATTCATTAATGATTTTTGGATTCACATTCAGAATAGTGGTGAGCATCTCAATCTGCATATCATTTTGCGAGCGCTCTTTTTCTAGACGCTGCTCTAAATATACGGCATCTGATACATCGTTGACGTTGACCAAAATACGGGCAATGTCTTTGTTGTCATAAACACGTGAGAACTTGAAGTCTAAGAAGCGATTATTCTGTGCTTTATCACCAGCATTGTTGTGTAGCATGACTTTGTGCAGTGGATTGAGAGAATCTACCAATTTTTCTTTAACGCGTGGATTGTAAAGCTGCTCAATAAATTGCTGTGTGGTTTTTAGATCTTTATCAGAAATACGCCCACGTAAAACGTTGGTAAAGTTCTCTCCTGACAATCTGTCCTCACCGATAATATCATTCAGTGCGCGAGAATGCTGCTGACCAATATTCAAGTCTTTATCAAGTAAGAATAGACCCGTATTTACCGTTTCCATAATTTCTTGCGTCTCGCGACGAGCAGCGAACGCTTCAGCATCGGTTTCACGTAAACGACGTACAAAGAAGAATACAAAGATTAGAAAGTAGGTAAAGATGGCGGCAACACCAAGTACCTGAATAAGACGAATGGTCGTCGCTTGGCGTTCGGCACTATTAAAAACATCTTTGGTCAAATTGTCTAACGAATCGTTAATCAATAGACTTGACGTCTTGGCTTGTTCAACGGCTTGGGTCAGATCATCTTCAGAGGAAACCATAATATTATCAGCATCTTTGAGATATGCTTGAATCTTAGGCTCTAACGCTTTCCACTGCTCATTAGCCGCGGTAATGTTTACTTGTGCGTTACTGTCAATCTTTGGCAGATCATAAGTTTTGCCATCAACGTCAGTGATCGTTGCACCTTGCTCAATAGCAGCAATAGAGCTGGTAATCAACGCCGTATTTTCCTCCAAACGCTCCAAAACGCGCTGAATATGCGGAGAGTTAGTATCTTCGCCATAGCTATTATCTAAGTCAAATAAATCTTTAATTACCGCCTGCGCGCTATTAGCGACTTGGTTGGTTTGGTCAATTAACGCAGTATTTCTTTCTAATAAGTTTGAGGTATAGAACGTAAAGGCTAACAAAGCACCGATGAGCGATAAAAATAGTGCAATTGAAATGATCAGACCTTGATAGCGCTTATTGTCAACATTGGGAGTGGTTGCCATCTTCAGAATTCCTTAGTTCAATTGCGTAGTATTAGTATCAGAATTGCTCTTATCAGCAGATGCAGGTACAGCCTCACCTAACCAGCGCTCTTCAATTTCCTTAAATGTCCCTTTTTCTTTCAGTTTAGCAATACCCTCATTAACCGTATTAATCAACTGAGTATTTTCTTTCGCCATTAATACAACTTGTTGCGCTGAAGGTGCGTCTGCCGCTTCATAAGGTACAATCTTCACTTTATGTTCTGGATAACCTTTTATGATGTACTGCAGCACTGGCATGTCGTATAAGAAAACATCAGTCTTACCTTGTACTAAGTCCTGATAAGCCAAAAATGCAGTAGATCTTGAAACCAACTCAACCGAGCTACCCATCTGTTTCAGAGTATCTTCTTCTTTAGAACCTGCCAACGTACCAGTTTTTAGACCCTTTATATCGTTTAAGCCTTTGATATCAAACTTACCTTCCAAGTACATGATGGTAGCTGGGTTAAAAAAGTAAGGCGTTGATAGACCATATCTTACCGCGCGATCATCTTTATAAGAGATACCAGAAATAGCTAAATCACGTTTTCCTGACTCCACACTATCGAACATATCTTGCCAAGTCTCTTTATAAAACTCGACTTTAAAGCCTTGCTCCTCGCCGATAGCTCTAATGGAATCAACGTCCGTACCCTGCATGTTGCCATAGTCATCTTGAAATGAGAAAGGCGGTAAATCACCCGTCATAGCGACCTTTAATGTTGGTGCCGTATCAGGCAAATTACTGACAAAATATCTTTATTTTCTGTTACTGGCGTACCAGTCGAATTGGCATTTTCTTGAGTGGAAGAGTTACCGCAGCCAAACAGGCCAACACTCAATACAATTGGTAACACTCGATATAACTGCATCATAATTTACCCTTAAAGCTTCACGTGGTTGTACATATTAATTAATGACAATCTAGCAAGGTTAGGTAATATCTTCACAATACTTACTTACAGAAAGTTACGTTTGATAATACTTGCCTAACTTTATGATTGCAATAATTATGTTTAGTTATTACGTACAATTTGTTATATATGGCAAATAAAGGATATTAAGGGCGTACTTAAGTCTATTTATATGCCTGAAAACTTTTAATATGGCCTTGTTTCATGATCAGTTTTATGCAAAAAATAAAATAAAAAGTACAAAAAAAAGCATCCCTACATAATCAATGTAAGAATGCCTTTTAAGATGCTAGTGCAAGAATTATAAAGTCTCTGGCTTATTCCGCATCGTCCAGATTTAAATTACGATCTATCTGCCAAATCAAAAAACAGCCAAGACTCATTAAAGCGAACATCGCAATACCAATTTTGAGTACAGGATTAACTGGAAATAGGTTAATAAAATCCACCAAAGATACCGACTGAAAACATGAGCGAGCCTTGTAGCGCACTTGCCATGCCCGCTCGGCGTTTTTGAAAGGCCAGCGCAATAGCAGAAGCATTTGGCTGAGTCAGACCTAAGCCTGCGATACAGAAGAAAATACAAGCCAGCACCAGTGGAAGCCAAGCATCAGTACCCAAAAATAGACCTATTACAAATAGCACGCCTGCAGAAATAACCTGCATCATCGCACCAAAGCGCAAAATACTCAAAATACGAAAGCGATTGGTGAGCCACTGATTCAGCTGAGTCAAACCCACAAAACCAGCAGCATTCATCCCAAATAACCAAGCAAAGTGGGTGGCGGATACCCCATAGGTATCCATAATCAGCTCAGAGGCTGAACTGATATAAACAAACATCGCCCCCATCAGCAGGCCACCACCAATCGCTGGATAATTGAACGTCGGGTCTTTTAATAAGTCCCAGTACTGACTCAGTACTTCTCTTGCAGGACGTACATTACGATTTTCTTCCGTCAACGTTTCAAAGAAGAAAAACTTTGTGAGTAATAAATTCAACGTGCCAAAAGCAGCCAAAAACCAAAAATAGAGTGCCAGCTAAAAAACTGTAGAAATAGCGCACCAAGCGATGGGGCTAATATCGGCGCTAAACCCATCACCAAAATCATAATAGAAAAGGCTTTTGCGGTTTGTTTGGCAGTCAATCGATCGCGAATCGCAGCACGAGTAACCACCGCGCCGACACAGGCACCAAGCGCTTGCATCGTCCGCCCAACAAACAATACATACTCGTTATTAGTAGTCGCACAAACAATGGAGGCGATGACATATAGCGTCATACCGATATATAAAGGCTTAACGCGACCAACACGATCACTAAATGGTCCATAAAATAACTGACCAAATACCAAGCCTAAAAAATAGGCAGGAACAGAGTTGGCCATAAAGGCTGTGGATACGCCAAAGTCATCTGCCATCGATGGTAATGCAGGCAGATACATATCAATAGACAATGGCCCCACTGCCACGATAAGTCCAAGCATCATAATCCATGCAACAGGCAAATCAGCAGAGCGTACGCGCTCAGAAGCAATGGGTCGATTGGGTAGAGAGGATTTTGGAGCAGACATATTCAGACCATTTTATATAGAGTGTATTGAATTTTTATAAAGGTTCAATACACCCTAGTGATTGTTATTGTATTATTCAGGCTTCCATTGTCTTTAATATTTAGTCTTTACTCAATACTGAAAACAAGGGTCATTGCCACCATTAGTGCACATTTGCATGCAGCGGCGCAAGTGGACAGTGTTATATCGTACTATCCGCTCACATTTCAATAGAGATATGACGTTAATAAAACAAACAATAACAACTAAAAACAATCATAATAATTTGTAAAAATAGGTCTGAGCGTCAGCGTAGCGGCATAATTAGTAAAAGATATTTAGCGGAACTGGCGCTTGCCAAATGCCGTACTGGCTTGCTTGGCCTTTCTTAACGCAAGCTTGCGATTACGACCGAGCATCATTTTAAGCTGCCATACTTTTTCTTTGTATAAAGTAGTGGCTGGCTGCTGGAACATAGCATTGACCACACGCTTACTCGCCAACACCGCATCAGGAGAGCGCTCTGCAAATTCAGCAGCGAGCTTTTGCGCCTGATCAAGTGGCGCTTCATTGCAATGGCTGACAAGACCCAATGCTTTGCCCTCACTGGCAGTCACGATACGCGCACTCATGGCAAGCTCTTTTAGCACATCTTCACGTACCACGCCAAACGCCGATTGCGTCAAACCCATGTCTGGTACCAGCCCCCACTTAGCTTCCATAATAGACAGTTTGCAATCTGGATGACTGATGCGCACATCGCAAGCCAGCGCTAGCTGAAGCCCTGCACCGATACAATAGCCTTCTAATACAGCATGACCGGTACAGGCACATCGCGCCATACCAGACAAACTCGCTGGAACGAGCTATGCATGGCTTTACCAGCTCCCAAACGGCGAACGCTTGATTTTTCGGTGATTTAAATCACCCAATCGATTGCCGCACAAAAACGTGCCTTCACCATTGAGAATCACCGCACGTATCGTTTTGTCTTTACAATGCTTTCTGCGACAGCAATCATTCTTCCCACTTTAAAGCTCATGGCATTTTTTGTGTGGGCGATTTAAGGTTACCGTAAGTATATTGTCAGTCATACTAATTGTAAGGTTTCATATTGGTAAGTGGCATGGCATCGCGTTCATAACAATCCTTTCATGAATAAATAGAAATGGCATCTAAATATGATGCCGATACGTCTAAAGCTGATGGCAACAATATTAACAGCCTTGTTACGACGCCTCATCAATAACTGACTGCAACGATTCGATTCACCATTTATGTCATAAAACCATCATCTCTAATCATTTTCCACGTCATATCATTTCACTCAAACGATGATAATTGAGCTGAGGATAGGCTGACAAATCTAGCGCCTGCAAATTATTTAACGCTGTTATTAATGCGGCATAATATGGCTCAAGCATAGCAACTGCGCAGGGGTGGGTGTGTTGGACATTCAGCAAGCATTTATCTTCTAGGTCTTGACTGGCCTGACGTAATTGCGGCACACCAGTATAACGACTGCCGCCTAAGATGCGATGAGCAATTTGCGCTAGCATACTGCGATCACGGGCGTCCCACGCTTGCGTCAGCGCCTGCTTTTCATCATTGATCGTATCAAGCATCATAATGATAAGCTTGGCTGCCAAGTCGGGCTTATTCGCTGAGCGGGTCAACGCGTCTTGCCAATCTAAAATAGCAAACCCATCACTTTCGTTAGCCCCCAAAGAGTGATGGCTTAAATGGTGGTGACTGCTGTCCCAATTCTTCGTTTCTTGCGCATATGTGTGGGAATTTGTAGGCGTTACCACTCCATCGCGAGCACATTTATCGGTGTTTCCGATGGCTTTAATAGTGGCGACTGTCCTTGTTTATGTAAGCGCAAGTTCTCATAGCGTGGCTGGGTGTCACGCGGTGTTTCGCGTCTATAATCCTCACGAGGTTGGCTGTCTCGCAAGTAATTATCACGAATTTTCTTCAATGATAAAGGACGCGTTATTTTTGGCTGATTGATTGTATTAGAATCGCTATGACGGTTATTTTCATCCCCTTTCACCATAGGATAGGCAATGGTTGTAGAGTCTGATGGCCACGTTGAATACGTTTCAGCCTCCCTATTCTGTAAATCAGTAGAGTGTGAGTTATCTTTTGACAAATCGATAACCTGCACATCAGTATTGTGCACATCCGTACTGTGCAGATTGGTATCAGGCAACGTTGTTAACTGCGGCATTGTCGTTGTGCGTCCAAGCCATTTTTGCAGTACTTGTATAACTGAGGCTGGGCTAATGGGCTTACCCACATAGTCATTAATGCCACTGGCGATCAGTTTTGTCTCGCTCATCAGCCAAACCATGGGCAGTCAACGCAATAATCGGGATACGGCTATCATCATTTTCAATGTTGCGAATTTGTCTTGCGGCTTCATGCCCTGACATACGCGGCATTTGGATGTCCATGAATATTAGATCAATATGACCTTTATCCTGAGTAGCAACTTTATCGTCGGTATTCATCTCTTCATGAAGCGTACTATTTGATTTCTTGTTTACCTCATCGCGCGTTTCAGCTTTAGAGATTTGCGTTTTATTCGACAGACTTTGCTTATCATTCTTTGTGGTTTTAAGATTTTTGGTTTGTTGTTTGCTGATAATTTCTATGGCGTCAAAACCACTACTCGCTGTGATGACTTGGATGCCAAGCTCACTAAGTAATGCATCGAGCACCAACAAATTGGGCAGATGATCGTCGACTGCCAGTACCGTCACCCCTGTCCAGCGCGGTTCTTGCACGCTTTTTTTGGTACTGCGATTTTGGGTGTCGAGCATGGCATAAAGCTGTCTTTTGTCTAAAGGCTCATACAAAATATTGGCATGATAACGATTTAATAATGCTTGATCGGCAGCAACTTGATAACCAAATACCGCAAGCTTGCCTTGATAATGCAGACGAATTTGTTTGAGTAATGCCATCATATCGTCTTGGGTATCATCATCGACGATGACCCAATCCCAATAATTACCATACTCTTTTAATGACTCAAGTACGCCTGGTAAGGAATTGGCTTGGGTCAATTTAATCGGCAAATATTGCAAGCTGGCTTTGAGCACTTGGATAGAGGCGGTATGATTGATCCATACCAATACATTAAACTCATCGGTCTCACTCGCCAATGGAGCCAAGACTGGAAGCTCAATTGTCTGGCCAGTAGCGGCTTCTAACACATCGACATGTGCTGGCATCCGAAACCAAAACGTTGCGCCCTGATTGGCAATATTCTCTTGAGCGTTATCATGAAAGCCAATATCACCGCCCATTAGCCGCGTTAATTGCTTGGAGATAACGAGCCCCAACCCTGTGCCGCCATACTGACGAGTGATTGAAGGGTCGCCTTGGCTAAAGCTTTGAACAGCATTTTTTGATCGCTAAAAGATGCCCTTACCGCTGTCTTGCACACTGATCATGAGATAATTATCACGATGATCATCCAAGCTGACACGCACTACCACATCGCCACTATCGGTAAATTTAATCGCATTGCCGACGATATTGGTCAATACTTGCTTGAGGCGTAGGGCGTCGCCATTGATGCGCATCGGCACATCATTATAAAACACACCGCCATGCGCAGACCTTTTTCTGCGGAAAAGCATATCGACCACATCATAAATAGTGTCATAAAGGTCAAACTCATGACGGTCAAGTACCAGCTTGCCCGCCTCGATCTTAGAGAAATCCAAAACATCGTTAACCAAGGCAAGCAAGTGTGCTGATGACTTACGTATGGTTTGCACGTACAAATCTTGTTCAGGATTCAATTCGCCATGCCTTGCCAGCAAATTGATAAAGCCATCGATACTGTTTAATGGCGTGCGCAGCTCGTGGCTAATATTGGCCAAAAACGCCGATTTGGCTTGGCTGGTTGAAATTGCCGCATCACGTGCATTACGAATAGAGATGTTTTGCATTTCCATCTCATCAAACGCAAGGCGCAAATCATCCTCGGTTTGCTCGGCATGGTCTTTTAACTCCTGAAAGCTTCTATGCAGGCGGCGTAGCGTTTTGACCAAGTCTTGCTGCAATAAGTTCAGCTCACCATCTGACTCAACAGGAATAGGCTGATACAGATTGTCGACATGGGTACGCTGCAACTGCAAACGTAGCTCATAAATTGGTGCTATCCAGCGCTTGAATAAATATTTAAACTCAGCAATAAAATCAAAATGGTGAACAAGCCGGTAATCACTAACGCCATGGCGATACGGTAGCGGGCGATGTAGAGTGGTTCATTGTCCATATCGACGAGTAGCCACAGTTTTTTCCTTCAAACTCCCCTAACACACTGCCATAAGCGGTTCCAATAGGCGTTGGTTGCTGCGATAAAAAATTCTTTTGTGTCTATTGCAGGCCATGCTTCGTTCAGTCCATAACCGACTGCGGCGAGCACTTGATTGCTTTCATTGATGATCGCAATACGCTGTACATGTTGCTCGGACTGCATACGACCCAGCTTATCTTGAATTTCCTCAAGCTTCGTGATGGTCGTTTGAGTGGCATCATTTGCTCTGATTTCGCCATCCACATTGGGTTCGCCGTCTGCTTGCTGGCGCTCTTGCGCCAACAGCTCAGGGATTAGCTCTGCAATCGCTGGGGTATAACGAATCAGCACCGCCTCCGCCAATACTTCTTGTTCGGAATTGCTGGCACGCATGGTCTCATAAAAGACCAAAATACCGCCCACCGCTGCCAAGATACAAATGGGTAGGAACACCAATATAATCAACTGGCCATACGCACTGCTAGTATCAAAACGTTTTTTGTATGCCATGCTAGCTTTACTCTCTACAGAAAATTGCACACTATGAATCAATAGCGGCGGTAAGCGGTGTTAGCCAATCATAATTTTTTTAGGGGCTGTGCTCATTTCAAAGCTCTCCTCATTTCAAAGCTATCGTCATTTCAAAAATGATAACTGCATACCCATGATAAATTTAGTGATTCTTGTTCTTGCCGTACCTATATATTGCCATAACTATAACGCATTTCATCGATCATGGTGAGTGGCTATGATGCAAAGGCATTTTAACTGTCCAGCCCTTTTTAAACACCACTCATTTACCAAAATCTCTTGATGCCTTCAGCGTAGCCAAAAACAAAATGATATAATGACGCAACTTTTCATTTATTGCTATTTGGTTAAAGCGGTAGAAATATCATTAACGATCAAATTACTCACTTCACTCAATAGCAGCCGTATCAAGATATTTATTCAAAAATCAAAATGACAATTAAAAAATAAACGGTAATTAAAAATCAATTTTAAAAATTCGCAAGGATACTTTATGTCCGCAACGGCTATCTCCAACTCTAATTTCATTACTCAAGTTACCAAACTTGCTGATTGCGTCGGTCAGACGCCATTGGTTAAATTGCAGCGCTTACCTGAGCAAGAGCAGCTGACCAATGGTGCTGCGTTACTGGCCAAGCTTGAAGGTAACAATCCAGCGGGGTCTGTTAAAGATCGTCCTGCTTTTAATATGATTTATCAGGCAGAACAGCGCGGTGATATCAAAGCGGGCGACATGCTGATTGAAGCCACGAGTGGCAATACGGGTATCGCTTTAGCCATGGTCGCGGCGATGCGTGGCTATCCGATAACGCTACTGATGCCAACCAATTCAACTCAAGAGCGCAAAGATGCTATGATTGCGTATGGTGCGACGTTAATCGAGGTGGATGAAGGCATGGAAGCCGCACGCGATTTAGCGCTGCAAATGCAAGCAGATGGCAAAGGCATCGTATTGGATCAGTTTAATAACCCTGATAACAGTCAAGCCCATTACCTGACCACAGGGCCTGAACTATGGGCGCAAACCGAAGGTAAAATCACTCATTTTATTAGCTCAATGGGCACCACTGGTACTATTACCGGTGTATCGCAATACCTCAAAGAACAAAATCCAGATATCAAAATCATCGGACTACAGCCTGATGAAGAAGCTTCGATTGCTGGTATTCGCCGCTGGCCTGCAGCTTACATGCCGGGTATCTTTAACGCAGATTTGGTTGATGAAATCATGGATGTGGATCAGCGTATCGCAGAAATTTATATGCGCAAACTGGCGAAAACTGAAGGTGTTTTCGCGGGCGTTTCATCAGGTGCTGCAGCATGGGCTGCCGTACAAGTCGCTAAAGAAAACCCTGATGCCGTCATCGCCTTTATTGTCTGTGATCGCGGCGATCGTTATTTGTCGACGGGTTTATACAATATTAACGACGACAATATTGACGCCAGCAATGTCGATCGATAACCGCACATAAATTACCTAACGCACAGACAACCCTGCTCAGTTTAGTTGATTCAATCAGGATTTCTTATGTCACAAGCTCTACCATCCGACCCTATACTGGTCTTTGATATCGAAACTGTCGCTAATACCGATGCGGCGCGCCGTATCTATCCGCAATTGGCAGAGTTGAATGATGCAGATGCATTGAGCGCACTCACAGCGCTTCGAATACAAGAAGCTGGGCATGATTTTATGCGCTTGCCACTGCAGCGTATCGTCTGTATCTCAGCGTTATATATCAAAGATGGCAAGTTGTCGTTGTTCTCATTGACCGCTGATAAATTTAGTGAAAAAGATATTCTTGCCAAATTTTTTCGGGCATTTAGTGACCTTGAAAAACTGCCACAGCTTATTAGTTGGAATGGCTCAGGTTTTGATATTCCTGTACTGATATATCGGGCTATGCAATACGATTTATCAGCGCCATGGTTATTTGAAGAAGGCGAGCGCATCAAAAACATGCGCTTTGATAATTATGTCAATCGCTTCCACACCCGTCACCTTGATTTGATGGACAGATTTAGCCAGTACGGTGCCAGCCGCCGCGAAGCCATGGATATTGTCGCAAGCTTATATGGTCTACCGGGTAAAACAGCTGTCGACGGTAGTATGGTTGGTGAGCTTGTCAGCACTAATGACTGGCAAACGCTGTCTATTTATTGCGAGTCTGACGTCATGAATACATGGCTAATCTATTTGCGCTGGTTGCGTTTAACTGGGCAACTATCCTCACAAGATTTTGACGCTTGGCAGCAGCAGAGCTATGACTATTTAGTAAAATATACCCAAGCGGATGGTCATGCTCGCCATCAAGACTTCATCGCTGATTGGTCATCTGCGCCCACATCATAACAAATGAAGTTATATGAAGGCGCGTTATAAGACATCGCGTTTATCCTCATTTTTTTAGTTATTTATCATTTATTATTAAGGCAGGTTTATGCAACCCACCGATTCAAAAACGTCTACAACCTCTGATGTTACGCCAGCAACGAGCGAGACCCAAACGATTACTATTCCGCCTAATAAGAAAAAATCTAAACCCTCATCAAAGACACGCCGCCGCCTAAAGGATGCAGAACCTCTGCCCTTCACCATTGATGGTTTGTCGCATGATGGTCGCGGCGTTGCCGTTTATGGTAATGGTTTTGGTATAGACGATGGTCATGTCGAAGACAAACATGGCAAAAAAATCTTTGTAAGCTTTGCATTGCCGGGTGAAAGTGCCTTGGTCAAAATAACCAATAGCCGTGCCAGCTTTGAAGAAGGCGAGGCTGTCAGTATTACTGCCAACCCAAATTCTGAACGTGCCGTACCGCCCTGCCCACATTTTGGCGTCTGCGGCGGCTGTAATTTGCAACACTGGCAGCCAGACGGTCAAATCAACTTTAAGCAATCTGTATTGGCTGAAATGCTGATACACCAAGCCAATGTCACGCCTGATAACTGGCTTGCTCCAATAGTTGGTGATCGTCTTGGTTATCGTACCAAAGCACGATTGGGTGTGCGTTATGTCACCAAAAAAGAAACCGCGCTTGTCGGCTTTCGTGAGCGCTCAAGTAACTTTTTGGCAGAATTAAATGAGTGTCATATTTTAGATCCAAGAATTGGTTTTGAGATTGAAAACTTAAAAACACTGATTAGTACGCTAGAGAGCCGTAACAAGATTGCTCAGCTTGAGTTGGCCATGGGTGAGGAGATGCCTGAGCTGCCAGATGGCAATCAGCCCGTTGCCCTTATCGTACGCAACTTGGAGCCATTATCAGACGCGGATATAGAAAAGCTAAAAGTATTTTTTGCCGCACGCAACTGGCAGCTATATTTGCAGTCTAAAGGTGCGGACAGTATCCAGCGTATTGCATTGACTGCAGATGATGACATGAGCCAGCAATTTGGTCGTTTATATTACCAATTGCCAGAATACGATTTGACTTTCGAGTTTATCCCGACAGATTTTACCCAAGTGAACCTGTCCGTTAATCGTCAAATGACCAAGCTTGCTTGCGATTTGTTAGACTTAAAAGCAGGTGAACGCGTACTTGATTTATTCAGTGGTCTAGGCAACTTTAGCTTGCCACTCGCGCGCCTCGTTGGTGAGACAGGTTCTGTGGTTGGTGTTGAAGGCAGCGAAGCGATGACCGCACGTGCAGCCGATAACGCACGTCGTAATGGCATCAATAATACAGAATTTTATAGCCAAGATTTGACGCAAGACTGTACTGATAAACCTTGGGCAAATCAGGGCTTTGATGCGCTATTGATCGACCCGCCGCGTTCTGGTGCTTGGGAAATTATGCAGTACTTGCCGAAATTTAACGCTGAGAGAATCGTTTATGTCTCTTGCAACCCTGCAACCCTCGCCCGTGATACAAAAGCATTATTAGAGCAAGGCTATCGTCTGACTCATGCTGGCGTAATGGACATGTTCTGTCATACCGGTCATGTTGAGTCCATCGCTCGTTTTGAAAAAGTAGCGGTGTAATTCAATTTACGGTTAAGTGAGCGGTTCAGAGCATTAAATAGCCATGCTAAAGGTCACTGAGCTTGATTCAAAATTTGAGTCAAGCGGTGGCAAAAAATGATGGTTTTTATCCTGATTAACCGCAGACATTACATAGCCTCGCTTGATTTGTCTCTTTAAAGTGAGATAATAGTAAACAATATTCCTAGACTGGTTTTTTCCATTCTTGTGAACGTTTGCACTCATAGCTTTATATATTTTACGCGCATTTTATGACTGCTAAAAAACAGATTTTTTAGCAGTTATATTGGTTTATAGCTGACACTTTATGAATCGTAAGTTCAACGTGTGTGCATAGTAGATGAGGTTATAATCAATTCAAAATAGCTAAGAGGAGTCGGCTATGGTAAAAATTCGTGAAGGATTACCGCTGGTGGATGGACAGACCACCCAAGCCGATAGTGCAGCACTTGCCGCTCAACTGGTCGCGAGCCAACGCTCGCACCAGTCTGCCAATAGCTATGCCCAAATCCCCCTCGATATCAAATACCAGCTGTCCACTCATAAACTACACACCACTTTTGATCGCTCAGCACTACATGCTTTTCATAGTCATGATCCAAAGCTTGAAAACGAATATTCTGATAACCCGCTTTTAGATAAAAATAATGCTCTCTCAGATAAAGAGCTGGAAGCGATTGATTTAGATCAAGTCAATATTGATGTTCCCACTTGGTTAGACAATGTCGCCAAACGTATCGGACAAGAGTCTGTACCTCACTTGAATGCTGCTTGTGAATTTATTCGCAGTCATATGAATACCAGCGAGTCTGAGCGTTCAGGCGCTTATGTCACGGGTATTGGCATGACAGACATATTGACCTATCTCTACCAAGACGAAGACGCTCTTGTGGCTGCAATGCTCTATCGTAGTGCGCGAAAATCAATCATAAGCCTCGCTGATATCGAGAAAAAATTCGGTGTAGACATATCGACCCTCGTCAAAGATACCTTGGCAATGGGTAAGCTGTCTGAGATTATTGAAAGCAATAAGCGTCTAGAAGATCACTTCGTAAACAATCAGCGCGACCAGCTATCTAATATTTATAGCATGCTAATCTCCGTCACCAATGATGTACGTGTCGTCCTTATCAAATTGGCTGAGCGTACTTTCGCCATGCGCGAATTGACCTTTTCTAATGAAGAGCGTCAGAATCGGGTGGCGCGTGAAGTCATGACCATTTATGCACCACTGGCGCATCGCTTGGGCATCGCGCAACTTAAATGGGAGCTAGAAGACTTAGCCTTTCGCTACCTTGCGCCTGAACGCTATAAAGAGATTGCCAAACTGCTCTCCGAAAAACGCAGCGAACGCGAGTCCTATATTCAGCGCGTACAAGATAAGCTCAATGAGGCACTAGCAGAGGCTAATATCGAAGGTGAAGTCTCTGGACGTGTTAAGCATATCTACTCTATCTACCGAAAAATGAAGCTCAAAGGCTTATCGTTTGATCAGCTTTATGACATTCGCGCGCTGCGAGTATTGGTCACCAATCCATCAGACTGTTACCACGTGCTTGGATTGGTACATGGCTTGTGGCGATATATTCCAGAACAATTCGATGACTATATTACCAACCCCAAGTCCAATGGTTATCGCTCACTACATACGGCAGTCATGCTGAAAACAAGTCACTGGAAGTGCAAATTCGTACTCATGAAATGCATTTCGAAGCTGAGCTTGGCATGTGTGCTCATGTTAACTACAAAGAAGGTCTAAAGAATAAAAAAGACAATTATCTTAATCAAAGAATCAGCTCGCTGCGCCAACTGTTATCTATCAATAATGAAACTCGTAACCAACCGCGCTCACCTTTACTAACTGGTGAAGAAATAGAGGGCATGGAGTTTGACGAAGAAGAGCAACTCGTTGACTTTGACGAGCTCGAACGCATCTATATCTTTAGCCGTGATGGTGACATTACTGAACTGCCAAAAGGGGCGACCGTTCTTGATTTTGCTTATTATGTACATACACAAGTCGGTAATCGTGCCCAAGCTGCGCGAGTCAATCAGCGCTATGTACCATTAACCTATCAACTCAAAACGGGTGAACAAGTTGAAATTATCACCAAAGCATCACGTGAGCCCAACCGTGATTGGCTAGTTGCTTCACTTGGATACATTCATACCAACCGTGCACGTTCAAAATTGCGTCAATGGTTCAATAAGCAAGACCGTGATAAAAACATTGAAATTGGTCGTCAAATGCTCAGTAAAGAGCTTGAACGATTATCGGTACATCCCAATAGCATCGATTTAAACGACTATATTCAGCATTTCCATGTCAATACGACTGATATTATCGTTGGATTGGTCACAGGCGACATTGGTCTCAACCAACTCACCAGCCACATCTCTCGTCAGCTACACCTAGAACCTGAAAGACCGCCAGAAAATTTTGCGCCAAGTATATGCTAGAGAGGCAGGCAAAATCGATGCTTATAAAATTCGTATCGATGGGCTGGATAATATAGAAATCAATCTAGCAGGCTGTTGCCACCCTGTGCATGGCGAGCCAATTGCTGGTTACATTACCTTATCACGAGGTGTCAGTGTCCATAATCGTGGTTGCCCTGAATATTCACGCTTGATTGAACGCGATCCTGAGCGCGAAATAGAAGCTTCGTGGCGGGTACAAGCTGGTCGTTATCAACCCGTTGATATTCACGTAGAAGCCTATGATAGACGCGGACTGTTGCGTGACTTGACGCAAATTATTGATAAAGAAAATGTCAATATTCGTCAAGTTGAAACGCTTAGTAATGATGATAACATTGCCTTTTTAAAATTTCATATTGAAGTCTCAGGATTGGCGCACCTATCTAAGCTTTTGGCGAAACTAGAGCAACAGCATGGTATCTTGCATGCTCGCCGCGCCGTCGCTTAGATATAAACTCACAAAGTACATCCACTGAATCATAAGGTTATTATAAAAATATCATGCCTGAATTGCCTGAAGTAGAAACAACCAAAACCAGCCTTGCACCGTTATTAGGGCAACGCATTATCGATATAAAAGTTTTTCAGCCAAAGCTGCGCTGGGCGATGCCAGATGATTTAGATAGCTTGATTGATTACACACTAGATAGCGTTGAGCGCCGCGCAAAATATTTAATTCTTAACTTTTTACCTTTATTACCCAATGACGATAGCGCTGCGGCTCAAACTGCTACGTTAGTACCGCGTCAAATTTTGGTTCATTTAGGCATGTCGGGCAGCCTGCAACAGCAGAGCTACGGTACTGAAAAGCGCAAGCATGATCATCTCATCATTGTTTTTAAGGGCGTTAATAATACAAAAGTCCAGCTACATTACTACGACCCAAGACGTTTTGGGTCAGTGTTATGGCACAAGGATTATAGTGCTAAGCTATTAGATCATTTAGGTCCTGAACCATTATCAGATGAATTTACTGCAGACTACCTGTATCAATTGATTCAACGGACAAACCTGCTTGATCACAGTGCTGATACCGTAGCAATTGGCAACGCCAAATCAAAGAAGCAGCCCATTGCTCGCGCTATAAAATCAGTCATCATGGAACAACAGGTCGTCGTGGGTGTCGGTAATATCTATGCGACTGAAAGCCTATATTTATCAGCTATTCATCCAGCCACCCCCGCTCACCAACTGTCCTATGCTCAGATGATTATTTTGGTCGATCATATTAAAGTTATTCTAAAAAAGGCGATAGCGCTTGGTGGCTCCACACTACGAGACTTCACCGTAGCAGATGGCCAAACCGGTTACTTCCAGCAGACATTAAATGTCTATGGTAGACAAGGGGAAACTTGTCCGCATTGTGATGCGGTGCTTGAGAATATCAAAATTAATGGTCGCGCCAGTGTATTCTGCCCCAACTGTCAGCCAATCCTTTAAATATTATCTGAAACTATCACTATCTGTTTCGCCTTAAGTACCAGAATAACTTAGGTATCAAGTCGTAGAATATGGCAGCACAATACTCTTGACTAAGTGTCTTATTATTTTGCACTAAGATTATTATATCGCGCGCCATTTTGTTGCTTATTGACACACATCTTGCTTTAATAGTATGAGCACTTACATAAATAGTGCATAATGTTTATACATCTGTAATATATTTAGCTTACTTATCGTTGCGCATTGTTTATATAGGGAAATTGTCTCTGTGTGGAAATAGCAGCAGCTAATAATCATACCAATTATGAATTTTAGGACATCGTTATGACTGTTAAAGCCAAAAACCAACGCACAGTTAAGCAAAAAGCCATTACTATAGCCGCAAGCTTAAGTTTAATGGCTGCTACTATGCAGCCTGCCTTGGCAGCCATAGAAATTGATGAGACAGACTTTGGGCCCTCTTATGAGACAATGGTGGTTGATACTGTAGTGGGTAAACCTCTACAACTGGTCAGTGCCGTTGCTGGTACTGCCGCCTACCTAGTTAGTCTACCCTTCTCGCTTATCGGTGGTAATGCGGATCAGGCGCAGCAGAAACTTTTTGTTGAACCTTGGGATGCGATGGGACGCTGCTTAGGTTGTACTGTGGCTGAAGACAACTATTACAAATCACAAGTGACTAATGATAATGTTGTCCGTATTGTCGTTGATCAACCATCTGAGATTTTGATTAATACCAACGATTATGTCGTAGTTACGCCATAGTCTTTATATTAACAGCTGGTTAAATGATACAACTGCGCTAAAGACAATGCATTTATAAATTATCCATAAAAAAGGCTAACACGACGTTAGCCTTTTTTGTGTTTTTAATCAAATCATCATATTTTATTTTGAAACAGTGGTATTACTTAACTTAGCACTAATTTCACGAAGCAATTGCACCTCTTCTGAAGGTTGTTTTACCAGCTCTTGCACTTCTTCTTTACGACGCATTTTGTTAACCATTCTAACCATCATAAAAATAATAAATGCTAAAATTAAGAAATTAATCAGTACAGTAATGAAACTGCCATAGGCTAATACAGGAACGCCAGCTGCTTTGAGAGCATCATAGGTCATGGCAACACCTTCAGGCGCATCACCCAACACTAAGAACATGTTTTTGAAATTGATTTCGCCACCTGCTATGAAGGCCACTATTGGCATAATAATGTCTTCAACTAAGGACGTTGTGATAGTAGCAAATGCTCCACCGATAATGACACCGACCGCTAAGTCCATCACATTACCTTTTAGAGCGAATTCTTTAAACTCAGAAACCATACTCATTATTTTCTCCTCAAAATACCAATCTATAATCGAATAAGTATCTCAACAGTCGACCCAATCTTGAGCCTTAAGAGTAATAGTAAGAAACACTACTACTGTCAGTTATTCTGTCTATATTCTATGGAAATTACAACAAAAAAAAGCAGCATAAAATGAACCATATTCAGTTCACTCTATACTGCTAATTTTTTAGTTATCTTGATGCCCATTATTAAATAATAATGGCATCAAATGCTTCTACAAAATATCAATCCAATAAATTACTCAGTAATTCATGGCTCAATATTAAGCACCTTTTTTACCACGGCCGTGACGCTTACGCTCACTTTCAGTCAAATAGCGCTTACGCAGACGAATCGCCTTAGGTGTTACTTCAACCAATTCATCATCTTGAATGAATTCGAGCGCTTGCTCAAGTGTGAACTTGACTGCTGGAGTCAACGTCAATGCTTCATCAGTACCACTCGCACGAACGTTGGTTAACTGCTTAGCAGTCGTTGGGTTAACAGCCATATCATCGTTACGTGAGTTAAGACCAACGATCATACCTTCGTAAACTTCAAGCTGTGGCTCAGCAAACAATTTACCACGTTTTTGCAGGTTAAATAGCGCGCGAAACCTAAGCAAACACCTTTTGCCATAGAAACCAAGACACCATTCGAGCGACCACCAACATCACCGATCTTTTGTGGGCCGTAATGTGAGAAGCTTGACGTCATGATACCTGTACCTGAAGTCAAGGTTAAGAATTCAGAACGGAAACCAATCAAACCACGGGCAGGCATCGTCGCTTCGATACGCATACGACCTTTACCATCAAGTTCCATATTGGTCATCTCGCCTTTACGCAAGCCAACCTGCTCCATGATAGAACCTTGATGCTCATCTTCAATATCAAAAACAACGTTTTCATACGGCTCTTGTAACTTACCATCCACTTCTTTGACGATAACTTCTGGGCCTGAAACACCCATCTCAAAACCTTCACGGCGCATGTTTTCGATCAATACAGATAGATGAAGTTCACCGCGACCTGATACTTTGAATTTATCAGGAGATTCTGTATCTTCTACACGTAATGCTACGTTATGAATCAATTCACGCTCAAGACGCTCACGGATATTACGCGAGGTCACAAACTTGCCATCACGACCAGCAAAAGGTGAGTTATTTACTTGGAAGTTCATTGAAACGGTAGGTTCATCAACCGTTAATGCTGGTAACGCTTCGACAGCACTAGGATCACAAATCGTATCTGAGATATTAAGCGAATCAATACCAGTAATACAAACGATGTCACCAGCTTGTGCATCTTCAACATCAATACGATCAAGACCATGATAACCCATAATTTTCAAAATACGGCCATTACGGGTATTGCCGTTTTTGTCGATTACAGTCACTTGAGTTGTATTGGTTTTAACTTTACCACGCTGAATACGACCAATGCCGATAACGCCAACAAAACTGTTGTAATCAAGGCTTGAGATTTGCATACGGAACGGTGCGTCAGCATCAACTTGAGGAGGCTGAACCACATCAACAATTGTTTTGAAAAGCGGTGTCATGTCATCAGCCAAATCGTCAGCTTCCAAACCTGCAATACCATTCAATGCTGAGGCATAAACAACTGGGAAATCAAGCTGTTCATCAGTTGCACCCAAGTTATCAAAAAGATCAAAGATTTGATCCATTACCCAGTCAGGGCGTGAGCCAGGACGGTCAATTTTATTGATGACAACGATAGGTTTTAGACCTTGCTCGAACGCTTTTTGCGTCACAAAACGGGTCTGTGGCATTGGGCCATCGACCGCATCAACGACTAGAAGCACGCAGTCAACCATAGACATTACACGCTCAACTTCACCACCAAAGTCGGCGTGACCTGGGGTGTCAACAATGTTGATACGATATTCAGTATCATCAGTCTTATCTGTCCAGCGGATGGCTGTATTTTTAGCCAAAATGGTAATACCACGTTCTTGCTCAATATCGCCTGAATCCATTGCACGTTCAGCAATGTTTGCACGGTCGCCAAAAGTACCAGACTGATGTAATAACTTATCAACCAAAGTTGTTTTACCGTGGTCAACGTGGGCAATAATTGCAATGTTACGCAGGTGTTTGATATCGTTCGCCATATAAAATGCTCGTTTCGTCTTAAAAAAATGCAGTAGCAATAAGCGCCGCTGGATAAACTTTTATCATCAACCAGATAGATATTGAGTACTTACTTTTAGAAGACTGCACAATAGATGCGGTTAATCAAATAATTTCAATATAATCAAGTATCTACACTGATAAATTCATCATACAGATAGCTATGCTAATGTACATTCTGTCAATTTACAGAATGTTTGGGCAGCTAGTATAACATTATTGCTTCACAAATTTATGTAATAACTTGCTTTTCTCAATCCATAAATAAAAAAAGCCACCCATTAGGTGACTTTTTTGTAACTATATATTTAGTAAAACAATCGGTCCAATAATATTTACTGAACAACCATATCTTTAGTTTGTTCAACAGTCATTGTTTTGTCACCAGTGATGATGGCATAAACACGACGGTTCATAGCACGTCCTTCTTCAGTGTCGTTTGGAGCGATTGGTTGGTCATAACCATAGCCAACTGTTGATATACGGTTTGGAGCAATACCGAATTCGTTAGTCAACATAGATTTAACAGCAACGGCACGGGCTTCAGATAAACGTTGGTTATAACGTGCTGAAGGACCAGTTTTAGAAGCATGACCTTCGATACGTGCTGTAGAGTTAGGATACTCGCGCATCTTCTCTGCTACTTTAGCGATTTCAGGTTGATACTGTGATTTGATCGTTGATTTATCGTTATCAAAGAATACACGTAGTTCCATTTTCAGCTCATCAGTAATATCTACTGGTACTGGGCAACCGCGCTCATCTACTACATTCATAGGAGTGCCTGGGCATGCATCGATGCTATCAGGTACGCCATCGCCATCAGAATCAAGATCAGATTCAACTACGACTACTGGAGTAGTATCGATAACTGGCTCTTGCATTGGTGGTACTGCTACTGTAGGTGCTAAATGGCCACCAAGTACAACTTCTAGACCGGCCAAAGCCATGCCTTCCCACCAGTTGTTATCAAAGTTATGAATCGCACGAGCTTCACCACGTAGGCTTAAAGCGTCGTTGATACGATACATAGCACCTAGACCTAGGTTACCAATGGTATCTTTAGACTCTGCAACTTCAGTACCAGCTGATACAGGTTGACCTGCTGTAGTACCTTGCGCATTACCCGTCGCAACATATTGCTCTTGGTTCTCTACTTTAATCTTAGATTGACCAGCACCAACCAATACATATGGTTTGAATGCGCTATCAGTATAACCAGTAAATTCTTCAGTACCGATTAAGAAGTTACCAGAAAGCATGGTTTGTTCTACGTCAAAACGGTTAACACCAGCGTCTGCTGATCTTTCTGAAGCTTCGCCGTTTGCATTTGATACACCATACTCTACCTGGAACTGAGTAGAAGGAGTTAGTTCAATACCTAGTGCAGCACCAGTATATAGACTGCTTTCTTTAGCTACGCCACCGTTTAGATTTCCGTTACGACCATCAATTGGTTGTGATGGATTCTGACCATTCATATAAAGGTCTTTACCAGTCTTAAGGACTTCGCGTTGCTCGTCATGAGCTTCGCCAGTGTAATGATAACCTAGTAACAATGGGCTAATAGTTACACCAGCATTAGCTGCTAAAGGTGCAGCTGCTACAGCAACCAGAGCTAGAGCAATTTTATTCAATTTCATGGACTTCCTCCAAAGGATAATTTGAGTGATGCATTAAGCAAAACCGCTTCTCAAGATGCTCTAAAATAGACATCTTTTACGAATTTTAAGTGACAAAGCAAAACCAATTAAGGAGTAGCTTAGCGATTATCAATTCAGTTTACAACTTTTTTCGTTAACGAGCTACACATTATTACACGATAATGTCGTAACTAAAACACAATAACCAGCTTAAGTTACCTAGAACTAACACACCTTACGCTTTTTATCTTTTGTATGTCAGTTCACAATAGATAGTAAACCTAACAGTATCTATTGTCTGGGCGTATTTTAGTACAGTTAGTATTTTTTCTCTATTATTAAAACCAGTCATTCACTAATTGAAACATTTTTGACAGTAGACACATATTCTGTTTATATTATATCACTCAACATTATTTCATACATCATAAATCCGATCATTACTGCAAAATTTCACGAGCATATTGGCTCGATTTTAGGCAATGATTGGATTGAATAACATTTAAAGAAGCGAGACTGTTTTATTGAACTAAACTACTTATTATAGGTAACAAGCCTCATGGCATTGCTGCATAAAACATTATCAAGTTATAAAAAGCTCTCAGCATTTATGTTATGGGTTTTTACTTCAAATAAGCACAGGCTAGCTCAAAGCCGATTGATTCTTTATGTGTATCAAAGATATATAGTATCTCTCTATAAAAGAGCACCTAATACAAACAATATAACAGACTCAAGCACTGTTAATAGACATAACAAGGGTTTTACGCTGGTTGAACTTATCGTCACTGTATGTGTATTAGCAATTATAGTGACGATCGCAGCCCCAGTCATACGAACGCAATTAGCACGTATGGAAGCCAAACGGATTCAAAGTCAGTTAGAGAATTCTCTTGCCTTAGCCAAGGCTGAGAGTTATATCAGAAGACAGAATATCATTGTTTGCTTGTCTGATACTGGAGGCCGCTGCCATAGAGACAGCGATAAGACGCTTTTGTTATTCATAGATAAAAATGACAATAATCACTTTGATGCTCATGTAGATTCATTAGTCGTTCAGCAGTCTTTAAATCCTAAATACAGTAAGCTAAGTTTACGAGTTGGAAGTCGACGCCACTACACCAAATTTTGGGGTGATAGTGGCAAACCACGAGGACATTTTGGCCATATAAAATACTGTCCCATCGTTGCTTATAATGAAGCAATGTATCTAATATCATTAACCAAGGAGGTATTATTAAACAAAAATTTAATGAAGATCATCCCACCGAATGTGACGAATAAGAAATTACTAATGGCATAAGTTACCACTCACATAAATTACCAATGATATTTTTTAATAGCTTTGTAGATCTGTATATATTGCTTCTTTCATCATAATGACGGCTTGCTCGAGTCCTACAAATACAGCGCCTGCAATGAATGCATGGTTAATATTCAACTTATAAATACCCTCAATTTTTGCGATAGCATTCACATTATCACATGTCAGACCATGATCTGCGTTAATTAAGAGCTTATTATCACTGCGTCGAGCAGTAGCAACAGCTTGCTTAATTCGTTTCAGCTCAGCATTTTGCATGTTCATATCGGCTACCAAGCTTGCCTCAGCATAAGCGCCTGATGTAACTCAACAGCATCAGCGCCACATTCTATAGCAGCAGCGATTTGCTTTTCTTCTGGGTCAATGAATAAAGAAACCTTTATACCTACCGCTTGTAACTTGCGAATATAGTCTGTCAACCAAGTGATCTGCCCTCCGACATCAAGACTGCCTTCTATTGTCAACTCTGCTCGTTTTTCAGATACTAAACATACCCAAAATTGTCTGACGTTCACAAGCAATCGCCAGCATCTCATTGGTAGCGGCGATCTCTAAATTCATTCTAGTCATCAACTACCCTGCTATCTCATAAACATCTGCGTCTTTAATATGACAACGATCTTCGCGTAGATGGATAGTAATACCATTTGCTCCCGCCTTCTCACATCAAAGAGCTTCGGCTAAAGGGCTTGGATAACTAACCCCACGCGCTTGACGTAAAGTTGCTACGTAATCAATGTTTACACTTAATAAAAGTTTTTGCAAAGGGTTGCTGGATAAAGGTAGCGAAGCAGTGGTCATAAGAATTTTTTTGATAACGAAAACCAATTGACTGATAAACGGTATAAGAATATGAAACTTTAGACAGTCTCAGTAGCAATCGGATTGGTTATAGCACTTTGAGGATGGTACTATTATTTATTGGTAACGCTGTTGCTGCTGCCACAGTAGGCGGCTTTGCAATGGTTGATAATCCAGTAAATGGTCAATAAGCTGTCGATGCATTTTTGACCAATTATTTAAGGTTTTGTCAGTAATACCTAACTGCGTCATCGCAATGATATCAGTACCTTTGAAAAAAATTTGCCCCATAGTATTATCTAAATGCTCAGTCTGTATATCATTCTGCAAGACAGGCACTAAACCAACATCAGGTAAAAAACGATAAGAATCGTCAGCTGAATGATGTTTTCAACACTATCGTGAGTCAACATTAAGCTAAAACCCAACTCATTGAATAAATGCTGCTCAAATTGGCGCAAGCACAACCGTAATTCGTTGGCGCTCAGAGGTCGCCTAAGCTGAGACAGACTGTCCTGATAATGTAGCCATAATACTGGCATTGGATCTTCAGTCGACAACAACCGCCATAGTATTTCGTTAAATACAACGCCGCATATGATGTTGACCTGTAATATTTTCGTAGGGCAGTGCTTCTAAAACAGTGGCAATGCCATCATCTTTTGCTATGCCTGTTTGAGTTGCGTGTTGCGATGCAATATTGATCTGACTAAACGTTTTTAAATCCCGTTTACCAGTGGAAAAGAGCTGCAATGGCATGAACAATGGCGCGCCTTTTTTCCCAATACCATGAATCACGCCATGTTGCTGAGAAAACAGATAATATAAGGCGCGCTTTTCTTGATAAGGACGCTGATGCAATAAATAACCGATTAACGCTTCGTTACGCATTTTTTATCACCTCAGCATCGAGCATATAGAAAAGTGATTAAAGCGCTATTCTTCAATCAATATCCTAAGCTAGTCAATGCACGTTCGTCATCAGACCAGCCACGTTTCACTTTCACCCACAGTGTCAGCATAATCTTTTTATCAAACAGCTGCTCCATATCTTCACGAGCATCCATACCCACTTGCTTAATACGCTGACCTTTATCACCAATCACAATGGCTTTTTGACCACTACGTTCAACATAAATAGTCGCATCGATGAAAGTACAAGCCTTACGTGGACGCCCTGTTTTTGGATCAGTGTGCGCAGGCTCATCTTTGAACCCATCAATCTGTACAGTTAGGTCATATGGCACTTCGTCACCAGCGCTACGCATGATTTTTTCGCGGATGATTTCACTGGCTAAGAAACGTTCTGAGCGGTCAGTAATTTGCTCGGTATCATAGATAGGGGCAGCAATAGGAAGATGCGAAGCAATCACTTCTTGTAGACGATCTAGGTTTTTGTTTTTTAAGGCAGATACTGGTACGATATCGGCAAAATCAAAACTGTCATTAAACGTCTCAATCAGCGGCAACACGCTGCCTTTATCTTTTAAGGTATCAGATTTATTAATAACTAATACTACATTTAAATTGGTATCGCCAAGCTTTTGTAAAACCAACAAATCATCATCACGCCATTGATCTGAATCAACAACGAATAACACTAAATCAACATCTACTAATGCAGATACCGCGGCTTTATTCATACGCTCATTAATAGCACGTACTTCATTGCGATGAATACCCGGCGTGTCAACGAATACTGCCTGCATCTCATGATTTGACAAAATACCGTGGATACGGTGACGAGTCGTTTGCGGCTTACGTGATGTAATAGACAGCTTTTGACCCAATAAGTGATTCATCAAAGTCGATTTACCAACGTTTGGACGTCCAACGATCGCGACATAACCCGCTTTAAAATCATCAGCAATACCTGCATGACTACTAGTAGGGGCAAAGAATTCTTCAATTGCCATATCGTTGTCTACAGTAGTATCTTCTGCTTGATTGATGCCATCGTTAGTAGTATCGATATTATTGGTTTTGATTCAATTCTGTGTTTTCGGTCATATTTTTGGCATTATCTTCATCATTGGATGGCAAGTCAGTACGATTGCTCATAGGTTAATCCTATAGAATTTATATCCAGTCAAATGGTTAATGATGTATTGGCTGTATCAGCACTAAAAAAGCAAAACCATCATCGGCTGGGAAGTATTTAAGGTTTTGAAATGTGTGACGTTTACGCTAATTCAAATAAACGATTCTTAAAACGTCACTTAACATATATTGTCAAAAAAAGTGGTATGTGCGATCCATAGGTTAATCCTAGTTAGGATCGCTTTTTAGCTGAGCTCGGCAGCTTATGCAATTGGTTAATCATTAGTTCTGCTGCTTTTTGTTCAGCGATACGGCGGCTCTCACCAGATTCAGTAATATCAGCACAGTTATTGATATTAACATGGCAACGTACAACAAAAATTTGATGCGGCGCGTTACCACGTGTTTCCATTAGCTCATAATGTGGCAGATCAAATTGCTTAGATTGTAGCCACTCTTGCAATCGACTCTTGGCATCTTTTAAGGCTTTTTGGTCATTAACGTTGTCAATCAAATCACCATACCATGAGAGAACACAATCGCGAGTAATATCCAAATCTTGGCTGTCTAAATAAATAGCACCAATCAAAGACTCCACGGCATCAGCCAATATAGAAGCGCGATTGCGCCCACCACCTTTACGCTCACCTATCCCTAATATCAGATGGTTAGAGAGCTCTAAGTTTTGCGCAATAATGACCAATGATTCTTGACGTACCAAGGTGGCACGCATACGAGTCAAGCGACCCTCATTTTGGCTAGGATAGCGATGATATAAAGCCTCACCCACAATCATTCCTAACAGAGCGTCTCCTAAAAACTCTAAACGCTCATAATTTTTTTTGCTATCAAATGAGCGGTGTGTCAACGCAAGTTTGGGGAGACTCAAGTCCTTAAACACATAGCCTAACTTGCGTGTTAATACGGCTAACTGCTGAATAAATTCTGAGCTAACAATCAGCGTGTCGACAGACGTGCTATTTTGTTGAGGAGTAGTAATCGCTTGGGAATGCTGCAAAGTTGGTTTCATGCGTGGCTTGTGGTTATCCCTTCTGTTTTACTGATTTGGTTAGTAATAGTATGGATTAATGAATATTATAAAGACATTCAGAGATTAAAAGTTTAAGAGTGATCTAACATTCTTTTTAGTTACTCTGCTGTTGTCATATCGATATCACCTTCGAAGCGATTGACGATATCAACATTACCAAAGAAATTGTTGGTGACTGCATATTCTTTACGAATAGCCAATTGTCCCGTTTTTATCAATAAAAGTAAATACGTCTTCCGCCTGAGTATCATAATCAGCATTAATAGATAGCTGTCTATTAACACGCTCGACAAACTGCTTGGCCGTCTCATTATTATTTGCTTCCTTAAGCTGTGCGCTTAAGGTCTTGGTCAATTGATAATCACCGATCTGAGCAGGTACGATAGCAACCATCAATTTGGCAGCAACTCCTAACACAAGAATAATTAAAACGATACTCGTTACGCTAGCACCACGCTGTGTGGCGATTCCAGATAATTGCTGCACTATGATATCCCTCTACTGGTAAACAACTATTTTTAGGAGCTACCGAAATACTAGGTAGCCGTTTATTAGATAGCAACAATATTAGCATAAAACTATTATCGATAAATCAACCAATAGAGCGTCTCATAATCTTAATTACATAATCTTAATCAATAGTACCATTGCGTTCAAAGGTTGGTAAATTAAGTCCGGGTGGCTTATGCATCCAGATATAAACCGCTTTACCCGCTAAATTCTCATCAGGAACAAAACCCCAGAACCGACCATCAGCACTACGATCGCGGTTATCGCCCATCACAAAATACTGACCTTCTGGAACGCTAATACGCCATTTAGTACCTGCTGAGCTAACCACTTCTGGCGATTGCTGCTGCAAAAATGGTGCATATTGAGAGCTATTCATACCATTCAAGTAACGAACAAGATGCTTGTTTTCACCTTGTGTTTCCTGAAAGTATTGCGCCTCACCCTCTTCTTGCTCACCCATCACTGCCGCACTGTCTTCGGTCAGTACTTGCCCTGGACCGATTTGTCCTGGTAAATAAAGCTGTGAGGTCAACTCAGGGTTCGCCGCAAAATCGATAGGCTTAGTGTCAACTGGGACTCATTGATAGAAAGTGTCCCTTGATCATAACTAACAGTATCACCAGGCAAACCAATGACACGCTTAATATAATAAATACTTGGGTTTTCAGGATAGCGGAATACCGCCACATCACCATGCTCAGGCGCGCCCGTATCCAGCACTTTGTTATACGTCAGCGGTAGGCGCACCCCGTAGGCATACTTATTAACCGCAATAAAATCGCCCGTATATAATGTCGGCACCATAGAAGATGAAGGGATATTAAAAGGCTCAATCAAAAACGAGCGTACTATTAACACCACTGCCAATACGGGGAAAAAATCGTAAGCCCAGCGTACCAAGAGACTTTCTTGACCACGCCCGCGAGTTTTACGCTGTTTCAGGGTCAGCTTATCTAATAGCCAAATAATACCCAAACCAATGGTTAATGGTACTAAAATTAAATTAAAATCAAAATCCATACTCAATTGCCTATTAACGAGCGACTTATCTGGCTATCTATACTATCAACTGCGCCACTAATTACACCAACAAAACTATCGTTGACCAGTCAATTAGTAATGACTTACTCAACCTGCAATACCGCTAAGAAGGCTTCTTGTGGAATCTCCACATTACCGACTTGCTTCATACGTTTCTTACCCGCTTTTTGCTTAGACAATAGCTTTTTCTTACGCGACACATCACCGCCATAACACTTAGCCAAGACGTCTTTACGCATGGCTTTCACCGTACTACGCCCAATAATTTGGCTACCAATCGCGGCCTGAATTGCCACATCAAACATCTGACGCGGAATCAACTCTTTCATCTTAGTCACCAACGCATTACCACGATAGCGCGATTGGGTTTCATGCACAATCATGGCCAGCGCATCGACTTTTTCGCCATTGATTAATACATCTATTAACCAATTTATCGACTTGATAACGCTCAAAATTATAGTCAAGTGAGGCAAAACCGCGCGAAACGGATTTTAGACGGTCAAAGAAGTCCATGACCACCTCTCCCATCGGAATATCAAAGATCAGCTGTACTTGACGACCCATAAAACGCATATCTACCTGTACGCCGCGGCGCTCGATACAAAGCGTCATGACATTACCTAAGTAATCTTGCGGTACTAAAATCTGACAGCGGGCAATGGGCTCACGGAACTCTTCAATATTATTCGGCTCAGGGAGTCTTGATGGATTATCAACATACATGATATCGCCATTTTTCTTGACGATCTCGTAGATAACGGATGGCGCAGTAGTAATCAAATCCAAGTCATATTCACGCTCTAAACGCTCTTGGATAATCTCCATGTGCAGCATACCAAGGAAACCACAACGGAAACCAAAGCCTAGTGCATCTGAGGTATCAGGCTCGAAGAACAATGACGCATCGTTGATTTGTAGCTTTTGCAGCGCTTCACGGAATTTTTCAAAATCAGTAGAATCAACAGGGAACATACCGGCATAGACTTGCGGAGTAATCTGTTTAAAACCTGGAATACGCTCAACGTCTGGCGTTTTGGCGTGGGTAATCGTATCACCCACTGGCGCGCCAGCGATATCTTTGATACCAGCAATAAAAAACCGACTTCACCCGCCTCCAAGATACCCGTATCGACAGGCTTGGGCGTAAAGACACCGATCGAGCCGACTAAATGCGACTCTTTGGTTGATTTGATATAAAGTTTATCACCTTTTCGGATAGTACCTTCACGTACCCGAACTAAAGACACAACGCCTAGATAGTTATCAAACCAAGAGTCAATAATCAATGCTTGTAGTGGCGCCTCACGATCACCAGTCGGTGCAGGGATAAATTCAACCAATGCTTCTAGTAATTTATCAACGCCCAAACCCGATTTAGCAGAAACTCGTGGCGCATCAACTGCGTCAATACCAATGATGTCTTCAATCTCTTGAATAACGCGTTCTGGCTCGACTTGTGGCAAATCAATTTTATTTAATACCGCCATGACTTCTAGACCCTGATCAACGGCAGTATAGCAGTTGGCCACTGACTGAGCTTCCACCCCTTGCGCGGCATCAACAACCAATAGCGCGCTTCACAAGCGGCTAGTGAACGCGACACCTCATATGAGAAGTCAACGTGTCCTGGAGTATCGATAAAGTTGAGCTGATAGCGCTCACCATTAGGATGATCGTAGAATAAGGTTACCGACTGCGCTTTAATGGTGATACCGCGCTCACGCTCAATATCCATGGAGTCAAGTACTTGCGCCTGCATCTCGCGATCTTGCAAGGCACCGCACATTTGAATAAAACGATCAGCAAGCGTCGACTTGCCATGATCAATGTGGGCAATGATTGAAAAGTTACGAATATTTGCTAATGCAGTCACAAAGCGCCTACTAAATTAAGGGTGATAGAATAATAAAATTAAGAAATAAATGCTGTCAGGCGCAACCGCTAAAATAGCTGTCCATCATTAAGGGAGCAATAACAAGAGAAAATAATTAGAATCAGCTTATTTGCCAATATTATCATCTCCAATCAACCGCTCAGGACGTCAACTCTTACGCGCAGGCATGAAAGAGTATTCTAGCAGTTTTCTACCATAAAGTAAGGCGATTTTATTAGCAGAGGGAGGATTTACAAGTGAAGTTACGAGCGGATAACTGTACAGATAGAAAGCGAGCCGCTTGATAGCACCTTACTTACTTCAACAAGACTCATGCTAACTGGATATGAACAATCAATAATCTACTGAGGGGTATTGGTTTTGGACAGATCCCTCTCTATGGGTTCACATCCTGCGCTATGCAGATATTTATGCATCCATGGTGACTTACCGTAAAAAGCCCCGTTGATTTGAGTTTGCTCTATCAAGTATTCACGGAATCTAAGATAAAACTCATTATCTGGGCGGTTAGGTCGTTGCCAAAACTCATTCAGTGGTTTTTGGTCTATCAGTTTCGGCGTATCATAAATCGCGCGACCCATGATCTTGGTAGGTTTTTTATGATATACCGATTGCAACCCTGTCGTGCTATTGATGGTCACCATCCCAATACTGTGTTTCATCAAGGTTGGCAGGTGCATGTCGCAACCATAAAACACACGATCCGCCACTTGATAGCGTCTAGCCAAGCTAGATACCAGCTCGCGATAATCTCGATGACCACGATCTAACGGATGATGCTTAAATACCAGTAATTGCGGCTTATCAGCATACTCTGCAAAGCTGGCAATAGACTCATCAATAAACTGCACCACATCATGATAGTCACTATGATGGGTAATCTGCGAGTCATTATGCACTTGTAAACTAATCAAAAAATAATTATCACTTTGTTCTTTGGTCAGCTTATTTTGCAATTGCTTATCAGGTAAATACCCTCGCAATTTACGCCATGGTGCTTTGAGCCAAGCGATTGCTTCTTGCCACGCTGTCATACCGCGATAGTGCGAATAATGCGGATAGCGACTTTTGTACACCCAAACGATAATATAGTAGACAATCGCAGCGATACTCAAACGATAAAAACGATTATGAGTATACAGTGGTTTATCATTGGCTTTTTTGAGCGCTTTAATATCTGCCGTATTTAAGCGCGAATAGCCATTAATGCCATATTCTTGCAATGTAATGTAATCGGGACGCAAGTAGCCTTCTTCAAATACAAAAAAGAGGTGCCCAACTGCTCACTGATATAAGCAGCTTGGGTGTGATGCGGACGACAATCACCAAAACAGACAATCGCATCAATGCTATTTTCTTCAATGAAAGCCTGCAACCAAGAAGAGAACTGCGCTAACGTATCGGTATATTCATAGGTATTATCATGATGATAAAAAAATGCATCACCTGCATTAAAGTTAATCTTACTAACCTTAATATTTTGAGTTTGCAGAAATGTCGAAAAACGGTTGAAGAATCCGCCCATCTTTCCTTGTAACAGCAAGACGTGTCGATGAGTAAGCAAGTGAGACATCGAAGCTGCCATAGTATTGAATTACCATTAATGAGAAGATGAAGAATAAAATCGAGAGTATTTATTAAATAACTTGAATATTAAGCCGTGTAAATACACACTAATCATCACTGATTATACCGAAAAAGCCCCTACTTGTCGCAATGGATTTGCGTCACAAGTTTAGAATAAACTAACGAGATAATTTACGCAGGCGCTGCTGCCATTGATGACGCTGCTGCATAAAACGAGTAGTCATTTGGCGTTTAAAATTTTCAGGTAGCGTTGATAAAACTGAAGTCGCATGGTTAATCGAGCTATTTATAGGGCTGGATATTTGAGCTTGAGATTCTGCATTATGAATATCTTTAAGCAAAGGAGCGCTTTTAGGAGGGTATAAATAGTCAATCACTTGCTCTACTTGTGCAAGCCCATAGCCATTAGGTAAACGATATAAGGGATAGTGAATAAGCGCACAATATAATAATTGCTCAAGCGTTAATGCAGTGTCGCGTTTTCGTCTCTCTAAATAGTCAGCTTTCGGTGAAAACTGGGCATCAATATCTGCCGTTAACCCCCAACCAGCATAAAACGGTAAGCCGTAGCAAGTAACGTCTAAACCGCGCAGCAACGCCTCAAAGCCAGTCAATGAGCTAATCGTATGTACTTCATCAACACACTCTAAGCAATCAGGCATCGCGGTATCATAGGCGACGGCACTGACCTGCTGTAAAAACTCTGCGCTAACCTTACCAGCCCTTAGTCCTGCTTCAACGTCAGGATGCGGCTTATAAATAAGATAAGCCTCAGGATTATCTTGGCATACACGCTCAATCAAGCCGCTGTTGGTTTTGATCGTCGAGCCGCAGTACTGCACCGATAAATCATCTTCGACTTGACCGATGATAAGCAGACGGCGCTTGCCAGATACTCTAGCCTCATGCATCCAAGAAGTATGCTGGTTATTGGCACTGGCGACATCAGCTCCAACATTGTATTTACTCACCCGCTGATTCAGCAATTTATCTTGCAGCTGTTGTACACGGACACTTTGCTGTGGGTTCAGTGCTTGACAATGGCGTAGCAACGTCTCTAAATCTGAAGGCTGGGTCGCATCATAATAAATACCTTGCTTGTCTATGACGACCGACAACGGTGCTAACAACGTCGCGCCCAAACCATTTGAGCGGATAAATCCATCTTCCATACAGTATATAGACGGTATGGACAAATGTGGCTGTCTCTCAAGCTTACGCTGTAATTTATTTTGTACTTGCTGGCGTTTAGCCAAACCCCACGCTAGTAGAGGCTGCTGATAATCAACACGAAAATGATCAGGATGCAATAAATTCTTGAGACGTGGCTTGGGTTTGATAAATAATGTCGTACGCGGTAGATTCGTAAAAGCTTTTACAAATGGTAATTTCCAGCGACTAAATTCATATATCGTGAGATCCCCTTCAAGGCGCGCTTGCCAATATCGATTAGTCACTAGCCATTCTATCGCTGTATCAATATCACAGGCTTGCTTGGTGGCTGGATCTACATAACGACTATAATCTATATAGGCGCTATAAAATAACGTTTCTAACGTTGCAGATGTTTTTTTAGCAAATGATGTAGGAAACAACGCAGGATTTGAGTGTCCCCTAGACTCTAGCTGTTTGCTGACAAGTTTTTGACGACGTTTTTCGACCGCTTTAAGCAGATTTTTGGGTGCGCCGCTGTCATCAGTTAGACCCCAGCCACTATACCAGTTGACCCCGAAGCAATGTACTGTTTTACCTAACATCAACCCTTCAAAGCCCATATGGGAGCTGACCGTATAAACATGGTCAACTTGCTCTAATAGCTCGATAGGATTGAGCGCTTGAGTTAATAACCGAACCTGCTTAGGTAGTTTTAAACGAGTCAGGTATCCCGATTTTGATGCAGGATGTGCCTTTATCCAAATATGGGCATGAGGATGATTACGACACGCAGATGTTAACATCTTCTTAAACTGACGTTTATCCGCGCCCGCACCGGTGATAGAAGCATCACCAACCACTTGGTCAATCAATAAAACATGCGATTTCAATGGATCTGCTGTTGTATTAACGCCGTCTTCATTTATCAATTTATTCAAGGACGGACAATCGATCACTGTGTTATATTTACTGAGCTGCTCATTACAAATACGTGCAATCAATTGCCTCGCGTGCGCGTCATCTATTTCGTGATTATTAGGCGTAGTAGCATTTTTAGTACGCTCAATAATCAGCCGCTCAAGGCGTGAGTCATGCGTCATATCAAAATAAATACAAGGTCATCAACGACGACACTCAGGCCATGACGGCTACCAATACCAGAATCTAATGAGCGCAAAAAGCCATCTTCAACACTCAATGTCTCAAGCTTTTGCCGCTTAGCCACTTTATTAGCTCGTTGATAACTTTTTTTACGACCCCAACCGATAAAGGCATCGGGTTGCTGAAAAGAGAGAGAGGAACTGGACAAATGAGTTATCTGATTTTTTATCATATTTGGTAATGGTAATGCAGACAGTAAAAGCGTTTTACCTGCATTGATACGTTGCGGTATACCTGACCACGGATACCAGCGCTGAATATCTGCTTGCAATACCTGGGACAAAAGTACATTGTTTTGACGCATACCCTTACCAATGACTGCCAAATGCTGTGGCAATTGGTATTGGGATGATGGCAAAAGCAGGGCATTATCAGAGTGAGAGGTCACTGCCACATTGACATCATCTGCCGCACTTTTTGCCATTTTTAACACCCTTATTCATTACTTTTGCATCTATCTATGCAGATGACTTTTTCTCTTGTTATACAACTTTTCAATAATGGTTATAAATCGAGAACCACTTTAGCAGCAATGGCCAACTGATAAACAATTTGCGATAAGCCACGAGCAATTTCTACGCGCTTGGTTTTGACTTTTGGTAATACCATAATCTCATCGCCTTGCTGGATACGGTAAGCGGTATTGACCACCTCACTGGCGCCATTTTGATGGATAATCAAGATTTCTTTAACATCAGCATTGTCAGAGAAACCGCCTGAATTGGCAACATAATCACCAACGGTATAATCTGGGTTGAAGGTCAGCGCGCCTTGTGCTCGTACTTGACCATTAACGGTAATGACAGACGTTTGCGCAGGTATCTCAATGATATCACCTTGCTGTAAGATAATATCCTGCCACGAATTCGGGACGACAACAATTTGACCCGTCGTTTTAACATTACGCGCTTTGGCAACAAACTGCTTAACCAACGCTGCATCGTCTTGACGCAGTGCTGCTTCTTCACGAGTGGTTGACTGCGTGGCAAGCGTCAGCTCTTCTAAACGATCGAGCGACTCATTAATCATGCTTTTTGTTGCTCAGCAACAGACTCACGATAAATGGTCAGATGAGTCAGTTTAGCGAGTGGGCTTGGCTGTAGCTGTGGCACGATGTCCTTTAAGCGAGCACCATATGGTACAACCATGGCACCATTACCCGTATGCGCACCTTTTACTTGCACCGCAATTGTGCCCGCATAGCGATCGGAAGTAACTACCATCTGATCACCATTATAAACAGGCACGTTTTGAGCTTCTGCTAACGAGTAATATTCTGCCGTCTGCGCGCGTCCTGCACTACGAGTGATACTAACGTTGGTCGCATTTGCTGCTGGATTGGCCACTTGCAATACATCACCAATGGTCAGATCGTTCACGTCAAATTCAAAAGTATATTCGTTTTGGACTTGACCGCCTACTTCAAAGGTTTTTTTCTGCGGCGCGACCGTAATCACATCACCATCACGAAAAGAGAATGCTTGTAATTTACCCGCCAGTAAAAAATCATACAGGTTGACTTGCTGTAGCATTTGCCCATTACGTTTGATTTGAATATCAATATAACTACCACGAGTCGGATCAACACCGCCCGCTCTATCCAAATAAGACAATACGGAATCTGCTGCTAAACCGCCGTAATAACCAGGTTGTTTAACGAAACCTGTTACAAATACTTTTACTGGCTGTGCTTGCTCTAATGAGGCATAAACGCCAACGTTCGAGCGATAAATACGACTGACAGCACTTTTTACCACATTTTGCAGACTGCCATTTTGCACACCTGAGACACGTACTGGACCGATATTTGGCAAGAAAATATTGCCTTGTGGGTCGACGGTCATGGTAGCAGCATATTGATAAGCGCCCCACATCCGTACTTGGACGTTATCACCCGGGTTGATCACGTAACTGTCATTAAAGGTAGAGCCAGAGGTGGTCGAAAATGCTCCACGGAAGAGCTGCTCACCAAACATCATGTCTTGCGTGTTGATTTCTTGATAGGGGCGCGTGGTATTGATGACTGACTGACTTGGCAAACTTGAGGCATTAACCGCTTCTTGCGGGGTCGCTTGTCCTGATACACCACCTGCAAATGCCTGTGTTGAGACATTGATGTTATTGCGGTTTTGGTCTTGACTCATGCTGTTATTGCTGGGCCAAGCTAGATCCTGAGATTTGATCCGCATAACTGCCTGCTGCTAGCGCGGGCACACTACTGGCTGCCATGGCCAAACTTAACACTTTTATCACGGTCACAAGAGGACGTGGTTTCATATTCATGAGTGGTATTCCTTTGCTGATCTATCGATCATTACTGATATCTGGTGTGTTAAAACTAGCTACGATGATCACGGACAACCGCCATCACTAGGCGCACAAATCCATAAAGCATCAAAAGTAATGCTAGCGACGTCCAAATAATATAAGCACGGCGTGGATAAGTTGCTTCTTCAGCTTGATATGGTGTTGAGATGACAATCAAATTTTTCATCTTTTTAAAGGCTTCTAAACGTGCCTTCTCAAGTGAAGATAACGACAATTTATAGAGCTCAGTAGCGAAATCAACATCTGCCTTGATAGTCTCAAACTGTACCGCTTGACGGTTTAACTTGGTGGTATTCGGTGATGTCAGCTTGGTTTGCTCTTGGTTGATTTGCTCTTCGACTGCTTTAATCTGACTTCTTAATGACACTACTTGCGGTGCGTCTGGGTTCAGATAGCTGAGTAATTGACGCTCTTCGGTACGTAATGAACTTAATTGCGCTTGCAAACTACCAATCAGCTGATTCACAATTTGAGCATTGGATTGTGGATCGTAAATCTCATTTTCGTTTTGATACTTTAATAGCTGCTCTTTGGCATCATTTAGGCGATCTTGTGATTCATCTAACTGTGTCTCAGCAAATACCAGCTGATCACGAGCCACCTCTTGTGAAATACGGTTGACGAACTGCTCAGACTCATTGAGGATCGTTTTATTCAGCTCAAAAGCATACTTTGGATCAAAGGCTTCCGTCGATACTGACAGCACATAGCTTTGCTCGTCCAGATTGATGTGTACACGCTTTTGAAGTACTCAAGTAACTCTTCTTGTGTGGCATCAGGCTCAATCTCATTAAGCGGATCTGAGCCATCGACATGATACGCTTCGCGGAACTTGAACTTATTATCAAGGCGCTTCACCATATCATTGGATAGAATATACTCGGTCAGATAAGTCGCATCTTCTTTACTGGTACTGTTCACACCCAACAAGGCCGACAGTCCACCGCCAGAAGGCACACTGGTATCACTGACTTGTTTGACCACCACATCAGCCGTCGAAATAAACCGCGGATGAGCAATGGTCATGACATAAAATATCACCAATACCCAAGGGAGGACCACCAAGCCAATAAACAGCGAGAAGTCAATTATCTTATTTTTTCGCTTTGTGGACATGCTCTTCATATACCTCAATCGCTTCTGTTGTGTCTTCAAAGACGTGTGCTGTTTGATCCATTAGCACAATACCAATATCACAATTACGCTTAATATCACCGATGTTATGCGATACGATCAAAAACCCTGCTTGTTCACGGCGCGCGGCCAATATCTCTTCACTACGCTTACGAAAAGCCGCATCACCCACAGCGCCTGCTTCATCAAGCATATAATAATCAAAATCGAAGGCCAAGCTTAAGCCAAACGTTAAGCGTGCTTTCATCCCTGAAGAGTAGCTTTTTACCGGCATATCGAAATAGTTTCCGATATCTGCAAACTCTTCCACAAAACGAATTTTTTCGTCAATATAGGGACCGCTTGAATAAAGACGGCAAACAAAGCGGACGTTTTGACGACCCGTCAAACTACCTTGGAAACCGCCGGCTACCCCTACTGGCCAAGAAATCGTCGAGTCGGTAATAATCTCTCCGTGATCAGGCTTATCTAGTCCGCAAATAATACGCAGCAAAGTCGATTTACCCGCCCCGTTACGACCGAGTAAACCCACACTTTTTTTATCACCAATAGTCAGATTTAGATCTTTAAATAGATAATGCCGACCTTGCTTGGTCATAAATGACTTAGAAACATTTTTAATCTCAATCATTCATTTACCTGTCACTACTTTGAACGGATAAGGTCTTTTTCGACCGCTTTATACATCAATAAACCTAAGAAATTGACTGCGACCATCCATTTTAAAAAATACGTTATGTCAATATGATATGCAGGATAAGTAGGAGATAGTGCATTTCTCATTAGTTCAATATTATGGACAAATGGAATATATAATAAATAACTCAGATATGGTTCAGGAATATATGAATAGAATACATAATTCCAGATACAAATATAAAATAGTAAAAATCAAACCAATAATTTTGCTGATTTCACCCCCATAATAGCCAACAACCATCATTATCATAGCTAATCCAAAGCCAAATAAGAATAAAGTTAACCAGCAAAACAAAACCACATTCAAATGTGCAAGACTGATAGGAATACCAATAAAAGCAAGTATGACTAACAGCAGTACAAAGGTAAAAAAGTAAATCACTAGTTCTAAAAATGAGCGGGCAATAATGACGTCAATGTGACGTACTGATCGATACATTAAAAGCCCTTGATTGGCCTCAACTGCTCCTAACGCTCGTGTTGCTATGGTACTCATCATACGAAAAGGCACTAGGCCTGCCACCAGAAATAACATGTAGTCCATTCCTGGCAGCACACGGGTCATAATAGCGCCAAATACTATCAAATAAATAGCAACTTGAAACATTATCTCTAATGGCGCCCATAGATAGCCCAAGCGATAACCACCAAAGCGCGTTTGCAGCTCACGCATCAGCAAAGCATGAAATGCGGCACCCATGACTTTTAGACCACTGCGGTGCTTAATAGGACGATAAGGAGGTAGTTGTACAGACATGGCGTTACAGGACTTTACCGAAAACAGCCCCTATGATAAGTAAGCGGGACATAAGTTACAACAATTAATCTGTACCTAAACAGATAAAGCTATGATTTAGCAAGAAATCAGTAGGTAATTATTATGTTTTATGGGGCGGCTTGAGCCATTCACCATATTCTGGAATAATTTATTTCAGGCAAAAAAAAACCAATCAAATAATGATTGGCATTTTTAATATTGCAGGTATTACTAAAAATGGTGGCGATGAAGAGACTTGAACTCTTGACCTCACGATTATGAGTCATGCGCTCTAACCAGCTGAGCTACATCGCCATTTTAGGATGCACATTTTACCCAAGCTGTTGACTGTCGTCAACCCCTATAAGGGCATTTTTTGCAGAAAATATGAAATTTATTCATATTTTCTGCATTTTTATCACGAACAATAAAAAAGGTTTGGTAAACCGATAAGCCGGGTTCTGTCGTGGACAATCATTCCTCTAGGCGCACAATCGCTCGTACGCTCAAGCAACCTACCCGCATCGAACGCGGGCCGCGCCATGCCGATGCCTATTTGGTCTTGCTACGCGTGGAGTTTACCATGCCGTGAACTGTTGCCAGCCACGCGGTGCGCTCTTACCGCACCCTTTCACCCTTACCGATGACATGAACATCTTGCGATACTCATATAAGCCAAAGGCGGTCTACTCTCTGCTGCACTGGTCGTCAAGTTACCCTGCCCAGCCGTTAGCTGGCACGCTGCCCTATGTAGCCCGGACTTTCCTCCCCTGCATGTCTGTTGCCAGTGTGCAGCGGCGATTGCCTAGTCTACCAAGCGCGCTAGTATAGCAAACATATCGACTAATTGGGAATGAGTTTTCTATTTATTTGCAGACTTGAGATAAAAGCCTATTTTGCGATAGAAAAGAAACCACACTCATAAAGCTTTTAGACGAAATCGACTGGTAAAGACAATGAATAGCTTTTTGATAACGCCTCATAATTGGCTTGATGACTGCCATCTATATACGGTATCTGTAACCAATGCGCTTTGGGGTAATTTGCAGCTAAATAATTTTGTAAAAAATCCATGGTACTATTTGCAATCTCAGCATCTGTCTGAGCAGCATCGTCATGGATATGATTATAAATAACGCTATGTACAGATAATCCACGGGCTTTTATTGCTTCCAAACTCAGTAATGTGTGATTGATACTGCCTAAACGACCAGAAGTGACCAAAACAATCGGATAACCTTGAGCAGCAATATAATCTAAAATTAATAATTGCTCCGTTATTGGTACGAGCAATCCACCAGCACCTTCTAGTAATACCAAGTCATACGTAGCTTGCAATCGTTTGGTGGCACTAGTGATCAGTTTAGGATCTAGCACTTCTCCTGATAATCGAGTCGCTAAGTGCGGTGATGCAGGCTTTTCATAGCGATGAACGCAAGTGGTAAAATCAAGATCACATGGCTGTAGAGGAATAGCCATGAGTTGACGATGCGCTATGATATCGTCAGCAATGCCCATCTCGCCATTGAGTGGATTAATCGCCACGCCCGTTTGCACCAGCTTTTGAGTGATGACGTTGACGCCTTGCTGCATGAGTGCCTTTGCAATCATACCAGTGGCGTAGGTTTTGCCAATGTCGGTATCGATACCGGAGATAAAGAGAACGCTCATTCTTGACCTTTTTACGTTAAATAAGCTTGGCTTAAATACGTGCTCACCACTTTTAATAACGCTTCGCAAAGAGTGACAAGTTCGTATTCGCTAATCACATATGGCGGCATGATATACACCAATTTGCCAAAGGGTCTGACCCAAATACCGTTTTCAATCAATAAAGACTGAAAGGTCGACATATCAACCGCTTCATTTAGCTCAATGACGGCGACTGCACCCAAACAACGTACTTCTGCAACGCCATTTAAACTCGCAACTGGCGCAAGTTGTTGTTTCATTATTGTTTGGATATTTGCTGTACGTGCTTCAATATCATAGGAGAGTATTAAATCAATTGAGGCACAAGCGACGGCACAAGCTAGCGGATTGCCCATAAAGGTCGGACCATGCATAAGGGATGGATAATCACTTTGGCTAATGGTATCGGCAATTTTGCGAGTGCACAAAGTCGCCGCAAAAGTCATATAACCGCCAGTTAATGCTTTACCAATCGTCATGATATCAGGGCTGATACCTGCATGCTCACAAGCGAATAGCTTGCCACTACGCCCAAAACCAGTCGCAATTTCATCGGTAATTAGTACCACTTTGTATTTATCACACAATTTGCGAAGCAATTGTAAATATTGAGGACTATAAAAGCGCATGCCGCCTGCGCCTTGAATAATCGGCTCGATAATAAATCCAGCCAACTTATCGCTATTTTTATCAAAGAAATCCGTTAATTCATCATATTCAGACTGGCTAATATCACGCTCAAAGCCTAGTGGCGGAGCTGGCACAAAATGCTGCATAGGTAACTGTTTACCATACAAGCTGTGCATGCCATTGATAGGGTCGCAGACACTCATCGCATGCCACGTATCACCATAATAGCCAGAATGGGTCGAGGCAAATTGGCACTTTTGCGGACGCTTAGCGGCAATTTGATATTGCAATGCCATTTTTAAAGCCACCTCTACCGCAATGCTGCCGCTATCGGCATAAAATATGGCATCCAGTCCAGCAGGCACAATTGACAGCAGTTTTTTGCCCAAATCTATTGCGGGTTGATGGGTCAAACCACCAAACATGACATGCGCCATTTTACCCAATTGTTCAATCATCGCTGCATTCAGCTTGGGATGATTATAGCCATGGACGCTCGCCCACCACGATGACATACCATCGATCAGACGCGTACCATCTTGCGTGACGATATAAATACCATCAGCGTGATCAATCACAATATTAGGATAAGTCGGCGGTAGACTAGCATAAGGATGCCAGAGATGTTGCTGGTCAAAGTCGTTCGTGATTTCGTAGATAAGAGTGATGTTGTCATATTTTATTGACCAGTAATGCGTTTATATTTTGACAACAAATCACTTTCGGTCTCGACATGATTGGGATCATAAGGGATGCAATCCACAGGGCAAATGACTACGCATTGCGGCTCGTCGAAGTGCCCGACACATTCGGTGCATAAATCAGGGTCAATCACATAAATGTCATCGCCTTCTGAGATGGCTTCGTTTGGGCAGGCAGGCTCACACACATCACAGTTGATGCATTCATCAGTAATTAATAACGCCATAGACTGCTCCTTATATTTACTTATAGCACTTGTATCGTTGGCTTTGACGATTTCGATGCGTTTAAATGTTCGACACATCTTCATTGTCAGCAGGTATTTTGCTATCTAAGATTGAGTTTTTCAGCAAAAGCTTGTGAGACACATGGCGGGACAAATTTAGTCACTTCACCACCGAGTTTGGCGATTTCTCGAATCATCGTCGAAGAGATGAATGAGTAATTCTGCGATGGCGTCAAAAACACCGCTTCAAAGTTTTCATCAAGCTCACGGTTCATATTGGCCAGCTGAAACTCATATTCGAAATCTGACATCGCACGCAGACCTCGTAAGACAGCGGTGGCGTTTTTTTCACGCATAAAGTCAACGAGTAGACCTTCAAAACCCACCACCGATACTTGTGGTAAGTCAGCAAATACTGTCTCGACTAAGGCGACGCGCTCCTCAAAGTTAAATAAAGGCTTTTTGTGATGTCCTGAGGCCACCGCAATAAAGACCTCATCAAACAGTTTGGTGGCGCGTGTGACCAAGTCTACATGACCATTGGTAATAGGATCAAAGGTACCAGGATATAAAATTCTGGTGTGCAGCTTTGAGGGGTTAGCAGAAGTAGAGTGGCTCATAGCGTGGCTAATAGGGTCAGTAATAGTAGGCTATATGCTAGCAAATTTTTCTCAAACTTAATACTTATCGTCGATGCATTTGTAAATAGTTACCGCCTTAACCTCACTTAATGTACTCAGTCTTCTGTTTGCGCTCGATTGCTGTGTGACCACCTTAAATGACTTCGACTATATTGGCTACATTTGTCCTAATAGCCGACTTACATTTTTATTAGAGGCTTTGCTACAATAGGCGGTTCGACTCATCCGTTTTATAAACCAAATAAAGGACAATACCATTTATTGAGTTAGGATGAGGAATCAGTAGGACTAGTCCAGATAAGGACTTTGTATTGTAGCAGTCCTTATGGAAAATTATGTCAAAAAAATCAAAAAAAAAACCAGAGAATCAAATTTGTGCCAATAAAAAAGCTCGACACGAGTATTTTATTGAAGAAACGTTTGAAGCAGGTCTGTCGTTACAAGGTTGGGAAGTAAAAGCCATTCGCGCAGCCAAAATGACATTACGAAGCTTATATTATCTTTCGTAATAATGAGGCATTCTTATTTGGCGCGCATATTCAACCGCTGTCAAGCTCGACGCATGTCAGTCCTGATAGTATCCGTACCCGTAAACTGCTGCTTAATCGCCGCGAAATCGAAAAGTTAATGGGTGCAGTCAACCAAAAAGGCTATGCCTGCGTACCGTTATCCTGCTATTGGAAAAACTCGTTGGTGAAATGTCAAATTGGCTTGGCACTGGGTAAAAAACAACACGACAAACGTAAAACGCTTAAAGACCGTGACTGGGAACGTGATAAGCAGCGTGGTTTCAAGAAGGATTTAGATTAAAGCTATCTTTCAACAGATTGGTTTTAATCTTAAAAAAAACGGACGATTCAGCATAGTGTTGAATCGTCCGTTTTTATTTGTTCAATCAAGCTTACTTATTAATTTTCAAATAGCTGGCGCAATCTTTGTTGTTTGCGATTGTTTATGAGCGCTACGTAATTTGCGCACCCCATGAGCCACTAAAAATGCGATGCCTAACCAAATTAAGCCATAACTATAAATCATCGCTGACTCGAAAGGATTGCCTAGCACTGTCACGGCTAAGATAAACAATAATGCTGGCTCCAAATAGCTCATCATGCCATAGACGTTGACTGGTAGCATCTGACTGGCATCGACATTGGTTTTCATGGCTAATACGCTCATGACGCCTAGTCCCGCCAGCATCAGAATAAAAAAGCCAGAACCACTCACTAAGCTTAAGCTACTTGGCGCAAACAGCAATAAGTAAGCCACAGAAAATGGTGCGAATATCGTCAAATCAACCAAGAGTCCAGTCACCGCGCCAATCCCTTGCATGCGGCGTAAAATATAATATAGCGGGTACGTGCCGCAGACCCAAAGCGTTGCCCAAGAGACACTTTGCGTACGGATAATTTCACTGCCGACCCCTAATGCGGCAAAGCCAACCGCCAACCATTGCAGACGGCTTAACTTTTCGCCAAAAAAGACGCAGCCAAATATAACCATCATCAGTGGGAATAAGAAATACCCCATCGCGGTTTGTACACCTTGCCCATTCACGGGTGCCCACATAAATAACCAAAACTGGCTTAAGAATATCGGTGTGGGCAATAGCAACCACGCCCACTGCTTAACTGTGCCTAGCGCTTTGAGTTTATCGATGTGAAAACCTAAGCGCCCACTGATCAGCAAATATCCCACCAATGCCGCCCACATCGCTAGCATCCGCCAGATAAAAACTTGCGTACCTGATAGCGGCGCCAAAAAGCTGCTGTAAGCATAAAGTACGCCAAATAACAAATTCGACAAGATGGCTAGTATGACGCCCAATATTAATGTGCGTTGCTGTGCGCTACCCGCCGTCCAAATCGCTGGCAATGGCAAGCTTGCGAGCGTATTTGCAAAGACGTTAGATAGCATTGAAGTAGACATAAAAGCACCATAAGTTTAAATAGATATTAGAAAACCAGCTGTGAGCTTTTACTTGTTATGGTTAAGCTTTGGTTGCTAGGCTTTAATTGCTAAGTTTTGATTGTTAAACCTTGATTAATAGCGTCCATTTTACTGAGTGTCGGTGAGATATTATTTCTATAAAAATCTATTTATGAACAAATTTAGCTTTTATGACCTTTAAAAATAAATATTTTCTTAAATTTTGACTTATAGTGATAATAATTATAAAAAATCCAGTGAATGAAATGCTTTCTAAAAGAGAGAACACCATGAGCCAAGTTTTAGATGATATCGATAAAGCGATTTTAAACTTGCTACAGGACGATGCGACCTTGCCATTAAAAACCGTGGCAGAACAAGTGCATGTGTCTATCGCTACTGCTCAGCGCCGTATCCAAGCATTAATCAGCAATGGCGTCATTACCAAGCAAGTTGCTATCGTTGACCCAAACAAGGTTGGTTACGGACTGACCGCGGTGGTGATGATAGAGATGGCGCGCTCAAATACCTCGATGCAACATCGGTTTGAGCGCTTGATGAATGCGCAGCCACAGGTGATGAGCTGTTATGAGGTATCAGGCGATGCGGATTTTATGTTGATGGTCAATGCCAAAAATATGAGCGACTACCATCGATTCACGACTGGTTTGCTCACCTATGAGAATAATGTGCGCAACTTTAAAAGCCAATTTGTGATGAACTTTACTAAAAGTGGGACAAAGATTTTGCTCGATTAATTTGATTATGAAAACTGCTTGGCTGTTTAATTAAAAGTAGATAAGTCGCGGTCAAACAAGGTACGATATCAACGAAAGTTTGGCAGTAAATAATAGATGCCGCACCAGTAGTCCATCGCCTAGTAGACAAGGAAGCCTTACCATGACTAAAAACACCCGTACCATTAGAAAAGAAGAAAGTAATAATCCAGTACTAAAAGGATTAAGCTTTAAAACAGTGATGGCCAGTGCATCGCTTGCGGCATTGCTCGCCAGCTCTGGCTGTGCAACCAGTTCATTATTAGACAGTGACAATCGAGTCAACACAACGACAACTAAACATGTTTTGTCTGAAGATCAAATCGTGGCTTTTGGTCGCCCTGCACAAGCATTACCAAAAATGCCAAATGCGACGATGGTTATCGTTGGCGAAAAAAACAGCTATGTGCTGACCCAAGGTGGGACAGAGATGGTGAATTTACTGACCAATTTGACACCAAAAAATATCCAAGTCGATAATGAGATGAACTTTTATGTGCCCAATAACGATGGCTACTTTCAGGGTGAAATGAAGCTGTCTTATGCCAAACTAAGAGATGAATTTAAACGTTCTGACTATCAGTTCTTTTTGCAAAACAACGGCAAAGAATGTACCTCAGCCAGTGACCAGCGTATCAATGCTCAGCGCTTTTGCTTTAGCGTTCCTGTCAAAGGCGCTATTTATCCGCAAGTGAGTAATCTCAGCTTAATCCAATCCAATTATCGCCCTTTAACTAAGCCTTATACGGTGAGCTTTTATACCCAAAGTCAGCAAAATCAAGTGTCTCGTAGTGGCGCAAATACAGCTCAGAAGCTGGTTTTATTGCCTTTTGCCTTAGCTTTTGACGTTGTCACTTTCCCATTTCAGTTATTAGAGTAGTAAATCCTTACTATAAACGATGATTTGAAATAAAGATGCGCTTAGTTCCTAGAAGCCTTTTTATTCATAGATTACTTAAACTATCAATAACTTATCGTCAATCCTTTGTCATCGTTTATGACATCATGAAGACAATTCATGTTAAAATGAGCGCTTTTAAATGAGCCGTTAATATTTTTAATGAATAACGGCTTTTTTTAGTGCCATTTTTCTAATTAACAGGTCCGCTCATGTCTGCCGATACCATCGCCCGCACCGCCTTTAAACAAGGCACCAAGCCACTTTACGACTACGACAAACACTGGGCGAGCTGCTACGAGCCTGCGCCTTATCTGCCGATGAGCCGTAAAGAAATGGATGATTTGGGCTGGGACGCTTGTGACGTCATCATCATCTCAGGCGATGCCTATGTCGACCATCCAAGCTTTGGCATGGCGATTATCGGCCGCTTATTAGAAGCACAAGGCTTCCGCGTCGGTATCATTGCCCAGCCAGACTGGAAGAGCAAAGATGCCTTTATGGAACTGGGCAAACCTGTCTATGCTTATGGCGTGACCGCAGGCAACATGGACAGCATGATCAACCGCTATACCGCCGATCGCAAGATTCGTAGCGATGATGCGTACTCGCCGGGCAACGTGGCAAATAAACGCCCTGACCGCGCCGCTATCGTCTATAGCCAGCGCTGCCGCGAAGCTTATCCTGATGTGCCAATCATCTTGGGTGGTATCGAAGGCAGCCTACGCCGTATCGCTCATTATGATTACTGGTCGGACAAAGTCCGCCGTAGTATCTTGATGGATGCCCGTGCCGATGTTTTATTGTACGGTAATGCTGAGCGCGCCATCGTCGATGTGGTACATGGTCTGTCAAAAGGCTACAGCTTTGAGCAAATGAGCAAATTGCGCGGTACCTCATATCTATTGACGCCAACGCGCCGCCATTGGCAAGACGATATGACCGAAGTTGCTAGTAATGACGTCGATACCGTGGGCCGTGTTGACCCGATTATCAATCCATATGTGATGACCGAAGACGTGGATCAATGCTCAATCGAGCAAGACAAACCCAGCGATTCACCAGTTGGGCAAGCGCTCTCAGGAATGGCTTCACAGTATCCGGGCTTTGTTTCTGAACCAGTTGCCAATAAAATTCTAAATGCTGAGCAAGTTGACGAAGAAACGCAAGTGGTGCAAATGCGTGGTTTTGACAAGCCAATGACGGCGCGTAAGCATAAAATAAAAATGCCGCCACGTGAAAAGACAGTCATTCGTCTGCCTGATTATGAGCACGTCAAATCTGACCCTGTGTTGTACGCTCATGCCAGCCGTATCTTACATCTTGAGACCAATCCGGGTAATGCCCGTGCCCTCGTGCAACGTCATAGTAGCGGTGCTGGTAACTCACACACCTCCATCGATGTCTGGCTCAATCCGCCACCGATTCCGCTCTCGACCGAAGAGATGGATTATGTGTTTGACTTGCCGTACGCACGTTTGCCGCATCCAAGCTATGGCGATGCACGCATCCCTGCTTATGACATAAATTCTCAGTCAATATCATGCGCGGCTGTTTTGGTGGTTGTACTTTCTGCTCGATCACTGAGCACGAAGGACGCATTATCCAAAACCGCTCGGAAGAATCTATCCTACGAGAAGTCGAAGCGATTCGTGATACCGCACCTAACTACACTGGCGTTATCTCTGACCTTGGCGGGCCAACGGCCAATATGTATCGTCTGAGCTGTAAAGACGAGACCATTGAAAAGAATTGCCGTAAGCCGTCTTGCGTCTATCCTGACGTCTGCGAAAACTTGATTACCGATCATAGTAATTTAACCAAGCTGTATCGCAAAGCCCGTGATATCAAAGGTGTGAAAAAGATTCTTATCGCCTCTGGCTTGCGCTATGACTTGGCGGTGAAAGACCCTGAATACGTCAAAGAATTGGTCAGCCATCATGTCGGTGGTTATCTAAAAATTGCACCTGAACATTCAGAAGAAAACGTCTTATCGAAAATGATGAAGCCGGGCATGGGCAGCTATGATAAATTCAAAGCCATGTTTGAGCAGTACAGCTTCGAGGCCGGTAAAGAGCAATATCTGATTCCTTACTTTATCGCCGCGCATCCGGGCACGAAAGATGAGGATATGATGAACCTTGCGCTGTGGCTAAAAAGCCATGGCTACCGCGCTGACCAAGTACAAGCGTTTTATCCTAGCCCGATGGCGACAGCGACCACCATGTATCATACGCATAAAGATCCACTGCATAAGATCAGCCGTGATGAAGGTGACATGGATATCGTCAAATCTGGTAAACAGCGCAAATTGCATAAAGCGTTCTTGCGCTATCATGATCCAAAAAACTGGGTACTGCTGCGTAAAGCGCTACAAGATATGGGTCGTGGCGATTTGATTGGTAAAAACCGTGGCTGCTTAATCCCGCCGTTCAACGCCAGTTTAGAAGGGCGCGATGCGGCACAAGACAGCTATCAATCGGCGCGTAAAAAGAACAGCCGCCTCGGGAATGATTCGGTGAAGCGTAATAATAATTCGTCAATCAATGGCGCATCGGCTAAAGGCACTGCGGGTCAAAACACGGTCAGCAAAAACACCAAAAAGCGCGTAAGCAAAGGCAATTTCCAAACCCAGCATACGGGTCTGCCACCGCGTAAAACCAAGTAGTTAAAGCTCTGTATCTCAGTGCTAAATGCAGATGCTTAAATGAGTGACGAACACTTATTTAAGCTCATCAAACAAGCGTCTATCGGTCAAAAGATCGATAGGCGCTTTTTTATTTGAAGCAGCTTATTTTTAATAAATGCATAATCAAAGTTTAAATACCAATCAAAACGCGCCAAATGATGCGTTACATTAGTCAGTGATTAAGTAACTTAATGAACACGTAACAAACAATTTCTAACATTCTTCGAGCGCTGTTTTCGTTACCATATGCGCTATATGCTTAACGCATTATTAAAAATAAATACATTATGATTTTTATATCTTTGGAGAATGCCATGAACACCCTAACTAAATTTGCTGTTGCGCTACCTACCCTTGCCTTATTAAGTGCTTGTGCGACCACGGCTCCTACTACGCCAAATGCATCAAACACGCCTGCATCAGAAAGCGTCACCGATGCCGCTTATGATCGTATGGCACCAGCACCTTATACCTGTACTGACGACAGCACCATCATGGCTAAACAATCTATCAATAAAAAACAAGTGATGCTCAATGCGACCTTGCCTAAAGTAAAATGGGCTGAGCAACCAATCATCTTAAATGGTGATGTACAAGGTGATACTGCAAGCTACGTTAATGAGTCAAATCCAGAAGCTGTCTATGCATGGCACATGAAAGGCGATAAAGGTATTTTTGCCATCAAATGGGCAAACGGTAAAGAATATCAAGTAAACTGCCAAATCTAGTTAGCTAGCTATAAACAGCCTGCCAGTTTTAAAAAACCAGCGACATATACAAGACAGTCATCATAGGATGGCTGTTTTTTTTGCGTATTGATTGAACAATATTGCATTGAATATCTGTATAAAAACTGACATCAAAACCACAGATTCAGGTCAAGCATTGGTGAGAATGAACGGTTTGCTGCTTTTGTCTAGAGAAGCATCAAGAAACCTGTCAAAATAGCACTGATAGGACATTGTCTATGATTAATAATACTAAGGATACGTCGATGGCTAAGCGCTTAATGAATATGATAATCATCGCTACTGCCAGCATGTGGGCACTGGCTGGCTGCGACAACAATGCTGAAACGGCCGCTCAAGCTTCTGAGCCAGCAGTGGCGACCGCAGACTCCTCAACGACAGCCACTAAGACTATCGACTGGGCTGTCATGGCGAGCGGTGAGAAGCCCGCTGACCCTGCCAATTATCAATATCCGTTTGCGCTTGATAGCCAAAATGTGCTCGACTACGCAGAGTATTTCAAGGTAGATAATGCCACTGCTCAACACAACCTCACTATCAGTATGGCAAGTAATGAGGCACTATCCAAAGCCTTGGATCAGCTCAGTGAAAGCTATGTCTCGCATGAGCTAACCGATGGCAATGAGATGAAACTTGTCATTCATACCACGCCTGATATCGCTGCCAGTAGCTATGATTATGTGCTGTCTGATGACTTTGCGAAAGGGTTGGTATTGCCTATCGTGATACAGCCAGATGGTAAAAAAGGTGAAGCGAAGGCACATGGAGAGGTAGTGGAGTAATTTAATTTGTAGGGTGCGCCCTGCGCACCTATAGAGTATTAAAATTCATACGGTAAATATAAATGTCACAATACATTCGTTCATACACGAAAGGTGCTACCTACTTTTTTACTTTGGTGTCATACGATCGAAGAAAATACTGTGTGAAGATGACTTCTTAAAAGCCTTTAAAAAAAGCATCAAACAAGTTCAACAACAATATCCTTTTAAAATCATTGCATGGGTACAACTACCCGACCTGAGCTATGCTGAAGAAACCGTACAAGTAAACTTGGTAAACTAAGCGTATTAATCGGAGTTTATCATGACCAAGAAAGTAAGAACCTACAGTAACGAATTTAAAGCCGAAGCTGTTAAAAAGATAGCAGACAACAACGGCAATATTTCAACGACCGCAAAGCAGCTTGGTATCGCCATGCAAACCTTATCGAACTGGAACAACAAAGCTAATCAAGGCAAGCTTGTAGGAACAGCTCAATACGATCCTGATCTTATGACGGCTCTTCAAGAAATAAAGCAGCTCAAGCGACAACTTAAAGTTGCCGAAGAGGAGCGAGAGATCCTAAAAAAGGCCACGGCGTACTTTGCAAAGCACAGTTAGTCAGGTACGCCTTTATCAAAGATAATCAGCACTTCTTTAGCATCACCACTATGTGCCGTGTGCTAAGTGTTAAGCCATCAAGTTATTACGACTGGCTGAGTCGTGATATCAGTGACCAACAGATACATCGTAATCAGTCTGAGCTACTGGTTAGGGCTGCTCACAGTGAAACTCGTGAGCGCTATGGTGTTGAGCGACTGCATGCAAAGCTCATAGAGCAAGGCCATGATATTAGCTTGTACATGGTCAGACGTATCAAAGAAGAACATGGCATAAAATGCCGTCGCCATAAACGCTTTAAAGTCACTACAGACTCAAACCATAATAAAATGGTTTATCCAAACGTGTTGGATCAGCAGTTTGATGCTAAGCGTCCTAATGAGTCTTGGGTCAGTGACATCACCTATATCTGGACGAATGAGGGTTGGCTGTACTTAGCAGGGGTTAAAGACTTATACACTAAAGAGCTGGTTGGCTATGCCATTAACAAACGTATGACCGCTGATCTAATATGCAAAGCATTGAACATGGCCATCAAGAACAAACGGCCCAGCAAAGAGCTAATAGTTCACTCTGACAGAGGCAGTCAGTACTGTAGCCATGCCTACCACAAGATTATCAAACAGCATCAGTTTACAGGCTCAATGAGCGCTAAAGGTAATTGCTTCGACAATGCACCCATAGAAAGCTTCTGGGGCACTTTAAAGAACGAGCTGGTATATCACGAAGACTATAAAACAAGGTTTACAGCCATCAGCGATATCATTGGCTATATTGAGCTGTACTACAACCAAACGAGGATTCAAAAGGGTTTGGCCTATAAATCGCCAAGACAGGTGTGTTTGATTATTATCGTCAGGCTGCGTAACTAAAATCTCCCAAGTTTAAGTCTACGGGATTGACGGCAGGGGTCAACCATCTACACTGTATTTGGAAAATGCCTACTGACGATGCTAATTATAGTATGCGTTGGTCGCAGATAAAACGATTAACCACCCAAGCCTGTCCGCAATATCATTTACCAATAGATGTGTTAAGCCGTTCAAAAATTAAAAGAAGCGAAAGAGGATTTGGCAACGTCGATTTTATGAACATGAAATAAAAGACGAAGCAGACTTCATAAGGCATATGGATTATTTGCACTATAATCCTGTTAAGCATGGGTTAGTTAAAAATGTAGTAGACTGGCCATATTCGAGCTTTCATCGTTATGTGAAGCAAGGTGTTTATGCGGAAGACTGGGGTAATGAGTCAATTGGTTTTTCAGAGAGTTTTTCAGATAAATTAGAGTAGTTTTTTTCTAGGTGCGCTGGGCGCACCCTACGCTAACTAATCAAAAACAGTAATTGAATGATATCCAAAATTTAACGGATACTCTGATACAACCTTCTCTCTTCCATTCAAGTCTTCTATCTCCCTCCAAAAGCTCCCATAAGGTTTAGGAGTTAACTTCAAAGATATCTCCTTTTTATTTATCGCTTTTTTAATATCCTTATCACAATACATAGGTATTTCAAAAATAGTATTTCCAAAACAGATGGTTCCTACATATTCAAAAAATCTTCTTCTAACACTTTCATTTTCAGATGTATCTTTACTTCTATGTAAAATACTTACATAAGGAGAGCTTAAGTTATTGTAAGGCATAAATGTAGAAACTACTTTTATAGTTATTTGATCTGAAATCTTATCCAACTTATCATCTATTAAAAATTTCTAACAACCTCAAAGTACATTCTATGCTCTCTAGGTAGTAAGCCATATAAAACCTTCATAAGCCCTTTATAAACATTTATAGGAGTATGTTTTGCTATTTCACAAACGTAAGTAAACTCTTTATTCTTAAAGTTTAAATCTAAATTATCATTAATTGGTATAATATAACTACCTTTTTCTTCTGAAAACTCAAACCCCTTTTTTCCATTCTTGGAGTAAGAACTAATATACTTTCTCGTTTTGCCTTTTATTTTACTAAATACTCTGCGAGGTCTTAAATATTCACTAAGCTCTCTCTCTATAGTGTTGCCAAATTCTGAGTTGCACTGATCACACTCATCGTAATGTAATAAATACTTATTCCCTAAAAACTCTGGGATTACATGTGGTTTATTTTTAAAACTGACATCAGGTTCACTTTTTAAGCAAAATGCACATTTTTTAACACTTCCTTCAAAAGGATAAATATAAGTATCTCTATCTAGGCTAAGATAATCCCTATTGTCAAATATGGAAACATACTCTTCCATATTTTCTGCAATTTTTTTAGAAAGTCTTTTATGGCTCAGTCTATCACTAACTTTGTGCTTACTCTCACTATAAGTTATTGGATAAGAAACCTCGGCATAATTAGCATATAGTTTCTTATATTTACTTATATCAGCATCCATACCCTACTCCCCAACCATCGCCAAAAACTCTTCCTCACCCACTATCTTAACGCCCAATTTTTCCGCTTTGGTGAGCTTCGAGCCAGCTTTATCCCCTGCCAGTAGCGCAGTGGTTTTTGCAGAGATACTGCCTGAGACTTTTGCCCCTAGTGCTTGCAGCTTGGCTTTGGCTTCATCACGCGCCATGCTATCGAGCGCGCCAGTGATGACCCACGTTTGCCCATCGAGCGGCAATCCTTCTGATGCTACTTGCTCGACTTTATCCCAATGCACACCTGCTTCACGTAATGCAGTAATGACTTCGATATTGTGCGGTGCGCGGAAAAATTTATAAGCAAGCTCGGCAGTAATAGCGCCAACATCAGGCGTTTGTAGGAGCTTATCGATATCAGCAGCCATTAGGCTATCAAGGTCGCCAAATTGCTGTGCCAAATTCTGCGCCGTGGTCTCACCAACGCCGCGAATACCCAGCGCATAAATAAAGCGCGCGAGTGTTGTATGCTTACTGGCTTCGATAGCGCTGAGGATGTTCTGTACTGATTTTTCGCCCAGTTTCTCAAGCGTAATCAGCTCGTCTTGATGATTGTGCAATTGATAGATATCAGCGACTGTCTTCACCAAGCCATGCTCAAAAAAGTTAATCAGCCAACTTGCGCCTAAGCCATCGATATCCATTGCCCGACGCGAGACAAAGTGGATGAGCGCCTCGACCTGCTGCGCGGGACAAAATAGCCCACCAGTGCAACGCGCTAACGCTTCATCTTTGGGCAATACCACAGGCGAGTCACACACTGGGCAGGTCGATGGCAGCTGTACCGGTTCAGAATTTTCTGGACGCTGATCTGTCCAAACACGAGTCACTTTAGGAATCACATCACCTGCACGATGGACGCTGACCATATCACCTGCGCGCACATCTAGACGCTGAATCTCGCCAAAGTTATGCAAGGTGACATTGCTGACCGTGACGCCGCCGACTTTCACGGGTTCTAATTTACCAACGGGCGTAATGGCGCCAGTGCGTCCGACTTGCCACTCGATAGCATGCAAGCGGGTCATGACAGTTTCGGCAGGGAATTTATAAGCGGTTGCCCAGCGCGGCTCACGCGATAAAAACCCAAGCTGCTGCTGCAATGCCAAGCTATTGACCTTGATGACCATGCCATCAATCTCAAACGGTAGCTCGCCGCGTGTTTCCTTTACCGATTCATAATAGGCTTGAGCCTCGCGTGGATTTTGTACCACCTCGACTGCACTGATGGTAAAGCCAATGGTCTTTAGCCATGCAAGCGCTGCTGATTGGGTTTTGATATGCTCAGGTAAACCTTGATTGACTGAATAACAGTAAAATGCGAGCGGACGGCTAGCAGCAATGGCGGGATCTAGCTGACGCAAACTTCCAGCAGCGGCATTGCGTGGATTGGCAAAAGTTTTGTCGCCCTTTTCTTCAGCAAGGCGATTCAAACGCTCAAAACCCGCTTTCGGCATCAGCACCTCACCGCGCACTTCCAATAATGGAATCTCGCTTGCAGCCGCGAGCCAAAGTGGCAAATTGCGAATGGTTTTGGCATTTTGAGTGATGTCCTCGCCCGTTTGCCCATCACCGCGTGTCACCGCTTGGACAAACTTGCCATGAGCGTATTTGAGTGACACCGCCAAGCCATCGAGCTTTAGCTCCATCTCGTATTCAGGGTTTTGCTGTGCATCGTTGAGGCGATCATTCACGCGGCGCATAAAGCCATGTAATCATAATCAAAGACATTGCCAAGCGAGAGCATGGGAATATCATGAGTGACTTGGGTAAAAGCCGATAGCGGCATGTCGCCAACTTGGTTAATCGGGCTATCTGGCTGCACCAAATCCGGATATTGTTCTTCAAGCGCCAATAAAGAGCGACGCAACTGATCGTATTCGCTGTCTTCTAAAATAGGATTATCAAGCACATAGTAGGCATAATTGTGCTGCTTAAGCGCATCGATAAACGTGCGCATCTGGGTGACGATAGCATCATCATTTTTTATAGGGTTAGTAGTATTGATGTCTTTATTAATGTCTTTAGAGGTAAGTGGTGAGATAGGGTCAGTCATAGTCGGCGTCTTTTATTTGCAATTCAAGATGCCGATATGATAACAAGTTTGTAGGATGCTCGGATATAGTCGTTCCTATATAAATTAGATACTGTGTCAGGCTCGCTCAGTCTACTATGTGTAGTACTTTCACTCACCTTCCTTGTATCTAAATTATCTTGAACCGACTCTAGCATTTTGCAGAAACTAAAGCCCATTAAAAAAGGCAAATAACGTCAATCGCTATTTGCCTTTTTTAATACTGCTAATATGAATCAGCTTTTATTGATCAACCTGTATTCATACATTAAAACTAACCTTCATAATCGCGGACTTGATTACGCAATTGCTGCTTGTATTCAGGGGTGATTGGTTCGTTCTCTTCATCGAGCATAATGGCGTCCAAATCACTTGCCATCATATAAGCGATGCTCATCATACTATCGAAGCTACGCAGCGCTTGTGGATGCGGCAAAGATAAGAATACTACCACGCCATTATAAGTATTGGTCGCCACGCTATGCGGATCAAAAGGCGCGATACCACTATCGGTGATGCCCATCATGCTAAACCAGAGCATACCGGTGCCGTCTTTTTGCTCATAGCGATGGAACATATTCATCGCGCCATAGCGCAGACCATACTTATCAATTAATGCCAATAAGTCACGACCACGGATAATTGCGGCTGGACGGTCGCGATATTGATGCGGCAAGATAGTGATATTAATGTTGTCTTTGGCATTGATGAGTGGACCGTTTTGCGCTTCATCCACTGGCTCTGAGAGATGCTGATCGAGTATCGGACTGTTATTATCGAAGCTTGGCTCGTCTGCGGTATCAATAGAGGGCATCAAGCTGTCAGTTGCCGACATCAAGCTAGAAAATGCATCAGGCTCTTGCTCGATATGCATCTGCTCAGCGGCTTCTGCAAACTCGCTATTGTCAGCACGCTGCTGCTCTGCTTGCCAGCGCACATAGTCAGCATCATCTATTGTGCCAGTATCGCTGTCATTAACATCCGCATGCCCAGCTGTCAGCTGCGTATCAACATGGGTATGAGGTTGGGTCAAAGGTTCGTCTTCGACCACCGCATTTAGATAACTGCGATCAGGGCCGATACTTGTTTCGCCAGCGACTGTATCATCCAAGTCTGGCTGATCGACGATATTGCGTTCATGACGCGGTATGATAGGAATACCGTTTTTATCATAATTGACCGCTACCGCTTCAGCATTATTGCGGCGCTTAAAGCTACGAATGACCATAAATAGCCCTGCAAGCATGATAAATGCGGCAATGGCAATCAATATAAACTGAATAGCGGTCATAAGAGATACATCCTAATATATGACAAAAGGGAATACATAAGAGGGAATAAATGGCAATAGTCTAGCATGGCTAATGAATATCGTCACCATATAGTCATCGTTTACCGTGAGGCTGACACACTTGCGTGACGTTGTAATATTGTCACATCATTTCTAACTATACCACCGACAACTGCTGCCAGTTATCAATTATTTTTGCTATTCAACGCTGCTCTTAATCAGAAAGGTAACGCGCTGCCTCATCGAGTGACACACTGACCAAGGTAGAAATCCCTGCGCTTGGCATGGTCACGCCTTTTAACTCATCGGCAATCTGCATCGTTAATTTATTATGGCTGATAAAGATAAACTGCAAATCGTCTGCTAATTCATGAATAAGACTGGTAAAGCGAGCGACGTTGGCGTCATCAAGTGGTGCATCGACTTCATCCAACACACAAAATGGCGCGGGATGCTGCTTAAATATCGCAAAAATCAAGCTCAATGCAGTAAGCGTCTTTTCGCCGCCTGAAAGCACAGCGAGACGGCTGTTACGTTTGCCTTTTGGCTGTGCCATCAAGGTTAGCCCTGCCCGCCACTGTTCTGATTTTGGTGCATTAATGGGCATATCATCCGTATTGAGCGTTAAACTGGCTTGCCCGCCACCAAACACTTTGGCAAATAAATTGGCAAGCTCAATATTGACGGCATCGAGCGTCTGCATAAATAGCGTCTTGGTCGTTTCATCAATCGAAGCAATCGCCTCCGTTAACGTCTGCATACTCGCAGCAATATCGGTTGTCTGCTGCGCGAGTGGCTCTAAGCGTTCATTAACCTCTGCCAACTCTGCCACGGCAGCGAGATTGACCGCGCCAATTTTGCCTAGCTGCTGCTCAAGCTGCACGCGCTCAGCCTCAAGCTCAGCGATTTTATCTGGGCGCACACGGCGATCATGCGCAATAAAATCTGCCAATAAGTTTGAAACGCTCATCACTTGTTGCTGATGCTGTGGGTGCTGCGCTATATCCAAATGCGCTTTATATTTATGACTCACCTTATAATAAGCATCTAGCGCTTCTTGCGTATGGCTACTAGCATCCTGTAATTTTGCAGCGCTTAGTGCCAGCTCGGTCGAGTGATTGGCAAGCGCATTTTGCTGAGTTTGCAGTGTGTTTTGTAAGCTATCTAGCTCAACCTGCTGCTGATTGTATTCTTGCTTGAGCACCGTTAATGCAGTTTCTCGCCCTGTTAATACAGCCTGCTGCTCATCGCGCGCGGTCTGTACTGTTTGTAATGCTGCTTGCAGTGCTGGCAGCATATTTTGCTGCTGCTCATGACGCGTCTTTAGATTTTGCTCGCTTTGTAGCGACTTATCAAATTGCGCATTTGCCCGAGCAAGACTGCTGACACTGTGTTCTAAACGCATCTCACTTTGTTGAATACGAAGCTGCAAAGCTTGCCAAGCGTCATCATCTGCTTGACGGGTACGACTTAGCTCACTGCGCTCCGCTTGTAATTGCTGAGTTGCCGCGCGAGCATCGGCGATTTGTGGCGTTAGCGCTGCGATTTTGCTTTGGAGATCCTGCTGCTCATGATTGAGCGATTGTTGTTCTTGCACCAACTCCTGTTGCTCTTGCTCAAGGGTAACTTTGTCAGCATTAAGGCGTTGGCTGTCCGCTTGCAAACGTTCAGCGTTGGCACGCTGAGTAGTGAGCTTTTGCTGATACTGATGCTTATCGCGGGTTAATTGCTCAGCTTGCGCGCGTGTTTCTTCTAAGCTGACCGTCATTGCATCATAGTTACGCTGGTCTTTTGTAATCGCTTTTTTCTGCGCTTCTATTTTGTTCTCAAACTCATCGAGCAAGTCTTCTAACGCTTGTAAACGGCTGCGCTGCTGTAAACGCTGGGTTAAAAATTGACTGTTGCTGTTATTGCTACCATTTTGTCCATCTTGCGCACCAACAAATTTACTTAGATTCATCGTACCCTGACGACTGATAAGCCAGCCGTCAGTCGTTAGTAAAATAGCTGACGATGGCAATACTTTTAAAATCTCAGCAAGCGCTTCTAACGTTTGCTTATTATCTGTCTCAGGCTGTGCAATATATAAATAACAGTGCTGCCAAAGCGCTAAGTTCGGTGCGCTAATCAGCTGTGATAAAGGCAATACTTTATCAATCAAACTCTCAGGCAATTCGCTAACCAGTGGCTTTGCGTTTACACCGTTTTGTTTAGCAGATAGCCACAAGCTATGGCCCGTTTCTATTTTGATTGATGACTTGTCCACTGTATTGGTTTGCGCATTTTGATAAACAAATAAATCTTTTAACTCATGCTCAAGTACTTGCCATAAGCTATGCGTTTGCTCGGAGTCAGCGCTCACATTATTAACATTTGGTTGATAGGTTTGGTTAGAAACTAGCACATGGCTGTCTAACCACAATGCCAACACACTATCGAGTAGCTTGGCATGCTGCTGACCTTTCGCGCTTAACTCAATCTGATCACGCAAGGTGGTAATGGTCAATTGGCTATAGTCGCTGACTATTTTGCTTTCTAAATCACTTTTAACATCAGCAGTTTTTGCATCAGCAGACTGTTGCGATTTTGATGCCGGCTTAGGATGCAATATTTGATGCAGGGTATCGTACTCACCTGCCAATACGGCGTGGCGCTTCTCATTCTCGCTCAACTCGCGCTGCTGCGTGTGCAATTGCTGTTGTAAATCCTGCGCTTGCGGTTGTAGCTCAGACAAGCGCTCATCCACACTGTCTTGTTGGCGTTCAATCTGCTGCAATTTTTTGTTTAGCTCAGCAACTTGCGCCGATAACGTCTGCTGTAAATTATTTGCATTAGAATTATCTTGCAAACCAGCACTTTCAACTGGTGATAGCGACTGTTGGAGTTGCTGCCATAAATGCTGCCAGTTTGTATGACGACGCTGCCACTTATCATGATTTTGCTGATAACGTTTTTGTGCTTGGTTATTAATGGCTTGCTGTTGTTCAAGCATGCGTGCATTATCTTGCAAGCGTGATAGCTGATTTTGCGCGTCATGGTAGGCGCGCTGTAATGGCTGCTCGTTGCGTTTATGCGCTTCACGTTTATTCGTTAATTCATTGAGCTTAGGACGCAATCCTTCTAGCACAGTGTGCTGCTCGGCTTGCTCAGCCTTTAAGCGATTTATCTCATCGACTGCTTGCTGACGCTGTTGATCCAAGCTGGCTAGTTGCTGTGCGATAACGTTTAATTGTGATTTAGCATCACCTAATTGATGCTCTGCTTGTTGATAGCTTAGCTGCTGTTGATAATGGTTGCTTTGAGCGTCATCTTTTAACCACTGTTCTTGATTGATATGAGCAGCAAGTTTATCTTGCTTGGCTTTTAGGGTGTCATAGTTGGCTTGTAAAGTTGATACTTCAGTGGCGCTGCGCTCATGGGCTATTTTTTGCTGCTGCTGAGTATGCTTGGCTTGATAGAGCTGCTGAATGGCAAGTTGCTGTTTGATATCAGCAAGCGACAACGCTAACGCTTCGTAACGCTCAGCACTAGCGGCTTGTTTAGACAGACGCTTTTGTTGGCTGACCAGCTCGCTTTGCATATCATGCAGGCGTGCCAAATTATCTTTCGTTTTCTCGAGCTTCTTTTGGGTTTCTTCACGGCGAGCTTGATAGCGTGAGACTCCTGCTGCCTCTTCGATGAACTCACGCAGCTGCATGGGGCTAGACTCAACAATACGCCCAATCATACCTTGTTCAATCACCGCATAACTACGTGCGCCAAGTCCCGTACCCAAGAATACATCGACGACATCACGGCGACGACAGCGCGTACCATTGATAAAATAATCCGAGCGCCCCTCTTTATTTACCTGACGACGAACGGACAGTTCTTGATACAGATTAAATTCATGGCGAATACCGTTTTGCTCATCTTGCGTATGCTCGAAGGTGAGCTCAACGCTAGCGACACTTTTGGCGGATTTATCTTGCGTACCGGCAAAGATAACATCACTCATCGCGCCGCCACGTAACTGCTTGGCAGAGGTTTCACCCAGCACCCAACGAATGGCATCAATGACGTTAGATTTGCCACAGCCGTTCGGCCCGACAATGGCGGTGATACCATGACGAAAAGTAAAAGTCGTTGGATTGGCAAAGGATTTAAAGCCTGCCAGCTTGAGAGATTTTAGGCGCATGAAGGATCAGTAAATATGGCGAAAACAGGCGGCTATTCTACCTCAAATTGTGCTAATTTTTTAGGGTTTGTCAGGAATGCTATAATATGGCTTAAAATAATAATCATTCATATAACTATCAAAAAATAAGAGTATAAAAATGCCTAACTATAATCCGCAAGAACTACAGCAAAAATATGAAGAATGGTGCAAACTGCATCGCCAGCAACTCGAAGCGCAGCAGCAGTTCTTAAAAGCTGAAGCATTGCAAAATGAGTTGAAAAATTACTACCTAGACCCGCAATGGATGGCAGATCGTGAAGCGGATCTGCCAATTGAGCATTCAGGTGATGAATACTCTATCTTTAGTGAAGATGCGCTGTGGAGTATGCTCAGCGACCATGATGAGCTAGCAAGAAAATGGATGCGTTTGGGGCTGGATTCGATTGATAGGAAATAGCATTCTATTAACAGTGAAAGTATTTGGCTTGTCAGTTCCGAATAATTTAAATACATAAATGATTGGTAAATAAAAGCAGGTAACTGTTTTATCTGAAATCTTGGTCAGTTTTAGAGTTTATATATTATTAAGTATAGTCTGATATATGTTCTTTAATCTTATCGTAAAGTTGATCAAAACTTTTATCAAACCTTATCTTCATTGATTCTCGATTGTTTATACTACTAGAGTTATTGTTAGGGCTATGAGACAAGAGAAACTGACGTGAAATCGCCAAAAAATATTCACAATCAGTACTCAATTCCGGAAAATACAGAATAGTAAGAATTTCAATTTTTGCACCTTTTTCATCGAACTCAGCAGTATCTATAAGAGCTCCACTTTCTAGTTGAGATAGTTGTAAACTAATATTCTTCAGAATATTGGTAAAATCAATAAGTCGGAAGGTCAGCTCTTCGTACTTTTGTCTTCGAAAAACTTGACGGTCATGTTTATGTTCGGAGTCTTGTTTTACAAGATCATGATCGTGGTCAGAGTTCTGTTTTTTAGTATCCTGCTTATACCTTTGAACATTCAAAAAATAATTTGCTACGAATGAAACTCCTCCTCCAGTTATCACACCGATAACACCAGCTATTAATGCGTCCACTCATATTCCCTAAAGTAATATCATCCGAAGTAGTCGAACGATTAGTATTCTAAATCACCCCAATCCCACTTAACAACAGCTGCCCGCCTGCAAACAATAACAACACCCCAAAGGCACGCTTAAGCGTTAGCGCAGGCAATTGGTGGGCAAGCTTGGCACCGACTTTTGCCATCGCAAAGCTAGCGACAGAAATACATAAAAATCCCGTGATATGGACAAAACCTATCGTACCCTCAGGCAGATTGACCACATCTTGCCCGAACCATGCAAACCCTGCCGCACCAGCCAATGCAATCGGCAATCCACAAGCGGCAGACGTGCCAACCGACTGCTTCATCGGTAACCCCGCCCAATTTAAAAAGGGTACGGTCAAGCTGCCACCGCCAATCCCAAAAATAGACGACGCCATGCCAATCCCTGTACCCGCGCCAAACTGTACGCCAGCTGACGGTAGCGGTTTGCCCAGCTGCTCTTTATTGGACAAAAACAGCATTTTTAAAGCGACCAATAACGCGCCGACACCGATGATGGCTTGCAATACTTTACCGTCAATCATATCGGCAATACCAGCACCGACCAAACTACCGATGACCAAGCCGAGTGCCATTTTGCGCCAGACCTCCCAACGTACGCCGCCACGCTTATTGTGCGCAGTCATTGAGCTAATCGAAGTCACAACGATGGTCGCCAGTGATGTACCAATCGCCAAATGGGTCACCACTTCTGGCGAAAAATCATAAGCGGTAAAAATCCATACCAATGCTGGTACGATAATCATGCCGCCGCCAACGCCAAATAGACCGGCACTGACACCCGCAAACGCGCCTGCAATCACAAACCACACATATAACATCATCGAATTAGCCTTTTATCACACTTATTTTTATAAAAATTCTTTAGTTTTATAATCACTTGCCTATCGCATTTGCTAAATCATAATCCGACCTTTATGCTGTTTATTTGGTATTGTCTAATCGTGACAACCGCCCAGTATAACAAAGATTATCCACGCTATATTAACCACATCGACGAAACTTATGCCGCCATTTTCCAATTTTTCTGACGACTCATTAGAGCTTCATCATTTACCACAGCTGAACCATCGCCACCTTGTCAGCAGTGCCTCTACCAATAGCGAGCTGATAACAGATGTACAACATGGCACGTTAAATGCTGCGCAGATGCATCTACTGACCGCTGAAACCCAAAGCGCAGGTCGTGGGCAGCACGGGCGCTCGTGGCAATCACCGCGCGGCAATGTCTATCTGTCGTTATATCATCCTGTTCATCTGCCGATTAGCGGTTTACTGTCACTAATCATCGGCGTTGAACTGGCAAAAATGCCCGTTATTCAAATATTAAATGAGCAATTGCGCGCGCAAGGGTTGACGCCCATCGGCGTGAAGTGGGCGAATGATTTGGGCTTTTATCAACCGCCATCTGACTCAGTGTCAAATGAGCCTAAACTGGCAGCACAGACCCTACCTTTTAATAAACTTGCGGGTATTTTGATAGAACCTGTTACCCAAACGGGCAAATTGGTCGGCGTGGTGATGGGCGTAGGACTTAATGTACAGGCAACGCCCAATCTCACTGCAAAAACCTGCGAAGGCATGAGTTATCAAGCGATTAGCCTACAGGATATTTATGAGAAGCTAAAACCAGAGACAGATATTGTGAGTCTGCCAAGCCTAAAAATACTTTACCAACAAATGAGTAAAGCCCTGCTAGCCGCGATGACACGCTTTGAGCACTTAGGATTAGAGAAGCCCACTGGTCAAAGCTATAATTTGGACAGCTTTTTAAAACAGTTTGAGTCGATGGATGCACTGGCAGGATTACGCTTGCACGTTACTCAAGAGCATAACGGTAAAACAGATAGTATCACAGGTTATGCTTGTGGTCTTGATACACATGGATGTTTGCAATTGCGTCAAGATAGCGGTAAGATTTCTGCGCTTTTTACCGGACGCATCGACGTTATTGATAAGGCTTAAATCAAAGACCCAATGGGCACGATATAAAGGGATTTTTATGCTCTGGTTAGATCTTGGCAACACCCGTCTAAAATACTGGCTCACCGATGATATCGGACAAATAGTCGCGCATGATGCCAAGCAACATTTGCAAGCGCCTGCCGAACTACTGATGGGTTTGACCGATCGCTTCGAGCGTTATGCGCCTGATTTCATTGGTATCTCATCGGTGCTGGGCGACGATTTAAATGTTAAAGTGTCAGAGACGTTAGGTCGTCTGAATATTCCGTTTGAGTTTGTCCATGTCGATGCAGCGCATGCTTTGATGAAGAGTGCTTATAATGACGAACAGCTCGGCTGTGATCGTTGGCTACAGATGCTGGGCGCCGTAGATAAGAAAAAACGTCAATGCGTGATTGGCTGTGGCACAGCAGTGACCATTGACTTGATTGATCATGCTGAGCATTTGGGCGGTTATATTTTCCCCAGTATTTATCTGCAACGTGAATCACTATTTTCAGGCACTAAGCAAATCACCATATCCAATGGCACCTTTGATAGTGTGGGTCAAGGCATGACCACACAAGATGCGGTACATCGCGGCATACTATTATCAATCGTCGGTGCCATCAATGAGATTAGCCATCGCCATCCCAACTTTGAAGTTATCATGACGGGTGATGCATCTATTATCTCGCAGCACGTCAACCGTCCAGTACGCTTGCGTGATGATTTATTGTTGAACGGTCTGGCACGATATTTTGATCATACCAAACAGTCGTAATACTCAATAGATACTTTTACATTGAAAATAAAAAAAGCAGTACGTGTAAGGCGTACTGCTTTTTAGTATTGTTTAAGCTTTAGTAATACTCAAATATTATTGGAACGGTTACTTTGCCTACTACTGTCTTACTATCTTTTCTAAATGGTTTCAAAAGACTGCGGCGTAACTCTCTCATAAACTCACTATCAATTTTATCGGAGCCACTACTCTTCAATACGGTAATATTTGCAACTTTACCTTCCTGATTTACAATTAATAAAAATTTCATTTCCGCACGTTTGAGTTTGCAAGGTTCTTCCGGATCACAATTACCCTCTAAGTTGCGAATGTGACGACTATCGAACCTTGGTTGATGTACCCACTTCGCATCAGAAGTTGAAAACTGAATGACGGGTTGCGATGGTGACATGTCTGCTAACTCAGCATTTGCTGAGTGTACCGCAAATACACTCAGTAGAAATAGCGCTTTTGTCAGCACAGAAATAATAGTTAATCGCAGATTTATCTTGAAGCGTGTTTTAGGTGTGGTAATAGTCAGCAGCATAGACGATATCTTATAAATATGGCGAATAAAAAAGGCTAAGAAGCAACTCTATTAATCGATTATTGTCAATCAAAAAATAAAATATACCTTAGCACAATTGTTCGTTATTAACCAGCCATTGTCCTAAGCTAGTCTGGTTATGCCAAATTTAGAAAGTCGCTGATGATAGTATTATATTTTTATACTATTTAGTCTCATTAAATAGCTCACGACCAACTAGCATACGGCGGATTTCACTGGTACCCGCGCCAATCTCATACAACTTGGCATCGCGCCAGTAGCGACCAAGTGGATACTCATTGGTGTAGCCATTACCACCAAAGATTTGAATGCCCTCGCCTGCCATCCAGGTGGCTTTTTCGGCACACCATAAAATCACACTAGCGCAATCTTTACGTACTTCTCGGCTATGACCGGCACCGCGCGCGTCCAACATATCGAGATTTTTGCCGACAGTGTACAAGCTGCGACCTGCTTGCAATATCGTATACATGTCTGCGACTTTGCCTTGAATAAGCTGGAACTCACCGATGGCTTGACCAAACTGCTTACGATCATGGATATAAGGCACGACATTATCCATCACCGCTTGCATGATGCCGATAGGACCTGCAGCTAATACTGCACGCTCGTAATCTAGCCCGCTCATCAATACCTTAACGCCTTCATTGAGGCCGCCTAAGATGTTCTCTTTAGGTACTTCAACATTATTAAAGGTCATCTCGCCCGTATGACTACCACGCATGCCGAGCTTATCCAGCTTTTGTGCCGTGCCAAAACCTTCCATACCTTTTTCAACGATAAAGGCCGTCATGCCTTTCGCGCCTAGCTCTGGATTGGTCTTAGCATAAACCACCATCACGTCAGCATCGGGACCATTGGTAATCCACATTTTGCTACCATTCAACACATAGCTACCGTCTTTTTCTTCAGCTCTGAGCTTCATGCTGACGACGTCTGAGCCAGCGCCTGTCTCACTCATAGCCAATGCACCGATGAACTCACCGCTGACTAATTTTGGCAAATACTTTTGTTTTTGTGCTTCACTGCCGTTACGTTTTATTTGGTTGATACATAGGTTTGAGTGCGCACCATAGCTCAGCGCTACCGATGCCGAAGCGCGGCTAATCTCTTCCATCGCGACCATATGTGCGACGTAGCCCATGTTAGAGCCGCCGTACTCTTCAGGAACGGTAATACCATGTAGACCAATGTCGCCCATTTTTTGCCACAAATCCATGGGGAACTCGTCGCTACTGTCAATCTCGGCAGCACGTGGGGCAATTTCATTAGTCGCAAACTGTTGTACCATGTCACGTAAGGCATCGATATCTTCGCCAAGCTGAAAATTCAATCCAGGTAAACTCATAGCCATTCCTTGTATTTTGATGTTTAATTTTTTACTAGCGCTGTGTCAATTTAAAAATAGATGATATAGCTTGAACAAATTTTCCTCGCTTGCTGTGCAACTTCGTCACTCCAGAAGCTTCAAAAAATTTGTCCCAGCCATAAACCTATCTATCTATTCATTTAGCTTATGACTAACTATATTCTTAATGAAATTAGTTAAGACTGACGTTTGTTAATTAAAGCACGTGCCACGTTTGAGCCATTTGGACGCTTTAAAAACGCACTGATACGCTCGCCTGCCACGACCAATTTATCCAAATCGATGCCTGTACTGATACCCATACCATGCAGCATATACACCACATCTTCGGTCGCCACGTTACCCGTTGCGCCTTTGGCATAAGGACAGCCGCCTAGTCCAGCCACCGAGGTATCAAACTCACTGACACCCATTTGTAGTGCAGCTAAGGTATTGCTCAATGCTTGACCATAAGTATCATGAAAATGACCCGATAGCATAGAGATATCAGCATATTCTAATGCAGCTTGTAATGCTCGTTGCACTTTGAGCGGTGTACCCACACCAATGGTGTCGGCAATGCCAATTTGCTCAGTACCAATCTCTACCAGACGCTTAGTCACATAAGCTACTTGGCTAGGGTCAATGTCGCCTTCATAAGGACAGCCAACCGTACAAGAGATAACGCCGCGTACTTTGATACCTTGCGCTTTTGCCGCAGCAGCAACTGATGCAAAACGCTCAATACTCTCATCAATACTACAGTTGATATTCTGTTGACTAAAGGTTTCGCTAGCTGAGCCAAAAATAACGATTTCATCAGGACGATGAATGATGGCATTTTCAAAGCCGCGCATATTGGGTACTAGAACTGAATAACAAATATCCGCATGCCGCGTCGGCGCTAGCGCATCGAGCAACGCGCTGTTATCACTCATTTGTGGCACCCACTTTGGCGAAACAAAGCTTGTCGTCTCAAGCTTTTTGACACCTGCCGCAATCAAATCATTGATAAGCGTTTGCTTAACCTCAGTCGGTACCGTCATTGACTCGTTTTGTAGTCCATCACGCGGGCTAACATCAACGATTCTGACATGCTTTGGATACGGATGGTTTGGATACGAGTGGCTCATGCTTGTCGTCCTTATTGTTACTTACCTATTATTAAGCTATGTCAGCTATTCGCTTTCCGTATTAATGCGTAATAACTCGTCACCATCAGCAACCAAATCACCTGCTGCAAATAGCAATTCTGCCACTACCCCATCTGTCGGTGCAGTAATAGTATGCTCAATCTTCATGGCTTCGATGACCGCTAACGGCTCGCCTTTTTTCACAGTATCGCCAACCGCCACTTTAAAGGCAACAACCTGTCCTGGCATCGGTGATTTTAAACTGCCGACTGCCGCGGACTCTTCACCCACGTGTTCCATGATATCAATCAGCGTAATCTCGTCACGACCACTGTCTGTGAATACATAGACCGTCTCATTAAGCACCCAGCTTTGCGCGCTAGTACGAGCACCATCCAACCATAATGTATGATTGTGCTCGTCGCTACTGGCATAGCTCACTTGACCTTCATAAACCGTTTCGGTCTGAGCAGCGACATTAATATTACTATTATCCTGTGTATTCGTGACTTCTTTTTCAATAACAAGCGTAAAGCTACTGAGGTTATCACCGCCTTTTTTGCTGTCTGAACAACTTGCATTATGCCAGTTGCTCATGCGGGCCGTATAAGCATGCTCATCATAAACCAAGCTAAATGATCTGGTGTAGTCGCTATAAGCACGGAAGCCTGTAGGTTTGCTAAATGGATCAATATCTGACTCTTGCATTGCAATCTCGCTCGCAAGCTGACGAGTAATGGCGGTCACAACGAGCGTCGATAAAGCTAAAGGCTGCTGATTAAAAATCGCATCACGCTCGTGCTCAATCAATGCCGTATCGAGATTGGCTTTGCTAAAAGACTCTGTATTTAAGATATAGCGTAAAAATGCCGCATTATTCGGCAAACCCACGATACGCGTTTGCGCAAGTGCTCGATCGAGCTTGGCTAAGGCTTGCTCTCGCGTTGGCGCATGAACGATTAGCTTGGCAATCATAGAGTCATAGAACGGACTAATCACATCGCCTTCGCGCACGCCATCATCGATACGTACGCCAGTACCATCTTTATCAATCATAAAAGTGCTGTGTTCAGGTTTTTGATACGTAAACAACGTACCGGTCGCGGGCAAGAAGCTATTATCAGGGTTTTCGGCACAGATACGCGCCTCAATTGCATGGCCATTGATAGTCAAATCGTCTTGGGTCTTTGGCAATGGTTGACCTGCCGCGACTAAAAGCTGCCATTCGACCAAATCGACACCGGTAATCGCTTCGCTGACTGGATGCTCAACCTGCAACCGCGTATTCATCTCCATGAAATAAAAATTCATAGAATTTTCGCGCTGCTCAACGATGAACTCAACCGTGCCTGCGCCGACATAATCGACTGCACGGGCTGCTTCGATGGCAGCTGTTCCCATCGCCTCACGCATCGCAATGTCAACACCTGGTGCAGGCGCTTCTTCTAATACTTTTTGGTGGCGGCGCTGTACGGAACAATCACGCTCAAATAAATGCACATAGTTGCCATGGGTATCGCCAAATACTTGGATTTCGATATGGCGCGGTTTTAAGGCGTATTTTTCAACCAACACTTTATCATCACCGAAGCTGGTAATGGCTTCACGGCGACATGAGTCTAATAAATCCACAAAGTCGCGGCTTTGCTCGACGATACGCATGCCTTTACCGCCACCACCTGCACTGGCTTTAATCAAGACAGGATAGCCAATGGCGTCTGCCTGCTGCTGCAGAAATTCTGCGTCTTGATTGTCACCATGATAACCCGGTATTAATGGCACGCCAGCTGTTTCCATCAACCGCTTGGATTCGGATTTGCCACCCATGGCACGAATAGCATCGGCTGAAGGTCCAATAAATACCAGTCCTGCATCCTGACAAGCTTGCGCAAAATCAGCATTTTCGCTTAAAAATCCATAACCCGGATGAATCGCTTGTGCGCCAGTCTCAAGCGCTATCGCGATAATCGCATCACCTTTTAGATAGCTGTCTTTCGGCGCTGAGCCACCCAAATAGATGGCTTCATCACAGACAGCCACATGCTTGGCCTCACGATCCGCATCGGAATAAACAGCAACGGTACTGACGCCAAGACGCTTAGAAGTCGCAGCCACTCGGCAAGCAATTTCACCACGGTTGGCAATTAGAATTTTAGAAAACATAACTATCCCTGTGTGTTATCGTTTTTATTTGAGGTCTTGTCTATTTATTCGTTTATCTCTCGTGCATTATCAATCTGCCGTCAACCAATTGGGCTTACGTTTTTGCAAAAAGGCTTGTACCCCTTCTTTGCCTTGCTTTGATGAACGAATCAGCGATACCTTTAACGGTATCTGCAATCAATTCATCGGTAATCGGCGCGCCGGCGACTTCATGCAATAAACACTTGCAGGTCTTGACCGCATCGGGGCTGTTTTTGACCACTTTAGCGCAGAATGTCGCAACCGCATCGTCTAACGACTCTTCGCTGACACGCTCATGGATAAAGCCAAGCTGCCGGGCTTTTTAGCATCGAATACTTCAGCACTGAGAAAATAACGCTGCGAGGCTCTGGCACCTAATGCACGTATCACATAAGGGCTAATCGTTGCAGGTGCTAAGCCCAAACGTACTTCGCTAAGACAAAAATTGGCAATTCTCACAGCGATTGCTACATCACAAACGGCAACCAAACCCATGCCACCTGCATATACATCTCCTTGAATAGCAGCAACCGTTGGTTTTGGGCACTCATAAATAGTCTTCAGCATTTGCGCCAATTTATCGGCGTCTGCAAGATTCTCTTCATAGCTATAATCCGCCATGGCACGCATCCAATTGAGATCCGCGCCGCACAGAATGCCTGCCAGCAGCGGCTAGCACAATGACACGTACCTCATCATCAGCACCAAATGTATTGAATGCATCGGTTAGCTCAGCAATCATTTCATCATTGAAAGCATTACGTATCTCAGGACGATTTAATGTCACCGTAGCAACGTGTTGTTCTACTTTAACCAATAAGCTTTTATAATTTTTATCACTGTCTTTTTGCATAACTTTCTCTGTATTTTTATGTAAATATTTAAACAAACGCTCGGTCAATCCATAATAATGTTAATACAAGGAAGCCGAATGTAGATGTACAAATCGTACTTCAAATGAGGTTGACGCAGTAGTAGCTTATTATGGGAAGGCCTGAAAATGCTTACATTCTAAAAACACCAAACGTCGTCTCTTCGATCGGCGCGTTATAGGCGGCGCTCAACCCTAACGCCAATACATTACGGGTATCAGCAGGATCAATCACGCCATCATCCCATAAACGTGCAGTGGCATAATAGGGATGACCTTGCTCTTCATACATTTCGCGTATCGGCGCTTTGAACGCCGCTTCATCTTCGTCGCTCCACGCCTCGCCTTTACGGTCAAAGTTATCGCGCTTCACCGTTGCCAATACTGATGCTGCTTGTTCACCGCCCATTACAGAGATACGCGCATTTGGCCACATCCATAAGAAACGCGGACTATAAGCACGGCCACACATGCCGTAGTTACCGGCACCGAATGAGCCGCCAACGATAACAGTAAACTTAGGTACTTTTGCATTCGCCACCGCCATCACCATCTTGGCGCCATGACGAGCGATACCTTCATTTTCATATTTACGACCAACCATAAATCCGGTGATGTTTTGCAAAAATATTAATGGAATTTTGCGTTTACAGCACAGCTCAATAAAGTGCGTACCTTTTTGTGCCGACTCACTAAACAAGATACCGTTATTGGCGATAATACCGACTGGCATCCCTTCGATATGAGCGAATCCACAAACCAGCGTCGTGCCAAAGCGTGATTTGAATTCATCAAAAGCACTGTCATCGACGATACGAGCAATGATTTCTTTGATATCAAACGGCTTACGTTTATCCGTTGGAATGACGCCATATAGCTCTTTGGCGTCATAGCGTGGCTGACGTGGTTTGATTTGATTGGGCACTTGCTTCGCAGGACGATTTAGATGGCTAACGATTTGCGCGCAATCGACAATGCAGAGTGTCGCTTTGTGCTAAGTGATCGACAACCCCTGACAGACGGGTATGCACATCGCCACCGCCCAAATCTTCGGCTGTGACTTCTTCACCTGTCGCCGCTTTTACCAGTGGTGGACCACCCAAAAAGATGGTGCCTTGGTCTTTCACGATAATAGACTCGTCACTCATCGCTGGTACATAAGCCCCTCCAGCCGTACAGCTGCCCATGACCACGGCAATCTGTGGAATACCGGCGGCACTCATATTGGCCTGATTAAAGAAAATGCGACCAAAGTGTTCTTTATCGGGAAATACATCATCTTGATTGGGTAAATTGGCTCCACCTGAATCCACCAAATAGACACAAGGCAAATTGTTTTCTTGCGCGATTTCTTGCGCACGCAGATGTTTTTTGACCGTCATTGGGTAGTAAGTGCCACCCTTTACCGTGGCATCATTACAGACAATCATACACTCAATGCCATTGATACGACCGATACCCGCAATCACGCCCGCCGCTGGAATCTCTTCGCCATACATATCATGCGCTGCCATCGGTGCCACTTCTAAAAATGGCGTACCTACATCGAGCAAACGCTCGACGCGCTCACGAGGCAAGAGTTTGCCACGGGCTAAATGCTTGGCGCGGGCACGCTCTGAACCGCCTTGCACGACTTTACGTAAGTGACCATATAAGTCATCGACCACCGCTTGCATGGCGGCACTGTTTTGCTGAAATTCAGCGGCATTTGGACTCAGTTTACTGGTTATGATAGCGCTCATGATATCCCTTTTTCTTTAATACGTAGATACGTAAATGCGAGTGGCTTTTTTCTTTTAGTCTTGACTCATAATAATAATTTTTAATATAACAGATCTGAAATAGTCTTTAGTATTACAGATTAAGTCATCATCTGATTACAAACCCAGCTCTTCTTTCATTTGTTCAATAATTTTATATTTCTGAATTTTCCCAGTGATGGTCATTGGATATTCAGTCACGAAACGATAATAAGTCGGTACTTTATAATGGGCAATATGCTCGCTACAGAACTCGCGAACTTCCTCTTCTGTCAAGCTGTCTGCTTCTTTAGGAATAATCCATGCCGCGAGTACTTCGCCATATTTTTTATCAGGAATACCGACGATTTGCACATCCCGAATCTTTGGATGACGATAGAGATAGTTTTCGATTTCGACCGGATAAATATTCTCGCCGCCGCGAATGACCATATCTTTACTACGACCAACGATTTTGACATAACCATCTTCATCCATCGTAGCCAAATCACCCGTATGCATCCAACCATCTTGGATAGCCGCGCGGGTTTTAAAGCGACTGCCCCAATAGCCTTTCATCACTGAATAACCGCGTGTCAATAACTCCCCGGTCTCGCCCAATGCGACAATCTCACCCGTTTCAGTATTGACGACTTTGACCTCAAGCGCAGGCTGCACTAAACCAACGGTCGATACTTGCTTATCAAGCGGCGTATGTTCATTAGTCTGGCAAGATACTGGACTGGTCTCTGTCATGCCATAGGCAATGGTGACTTCGCTCATGTGCATCTCATCAATGACGCGGCGCATGACTTCAATCGGACAACTAGAGCCTGCCATGATGCCAGTACGCAAAGTCGATAGATCAAAGTTTTTAAATTCCGGATGGTCAAGCTCAGCGATAAACATCGTTGGCACGCCATGTAGACCCGTACATTTTTCTTCTTCCACCGCTTGTAATACCGTCAGTGGCTCAAAACCATCGTTCGGATAAACGATACAGCCACCATGCGTGAGAATCGCTAGGTTACCGAGTACCATACCAAAGCAGTGATAAAGTGGCACCGGAATACACAGTTTATCTTCTTCAGTAAGGTTCATGGCCTCACCGATGAAGTAACCGTTGTTAAGAATATTACGATGGCTTAAAGTTGCACCTTTTGGCGTACCAGTCGTGCCACTGGTGAACTGTACATTGATAGCGTCAGTATTTTTGAGCTGGGCTTGGCGCTCTGCAACCCGTGGATCATTGGCATCACCTTCCGCCATCCATGCAGAGAATTTCTGCATAAAGCCAAAGGTTTCTTCAGATGCTGCTCATCAATCCAGATGATTTCGCTCAACGTCGGAATCTCGACCAAATCAAGCTGAGTGTAGTCTTATGATAAATTTCAGGACACAGTTCACTGATGAGACTGGCGTAATCGCTGGTTTTGAAATGGCGCATAAGTACGAGCGCTGAGCAGCCCAATTTATTCAAGGCATATTGCAGCTCAAAAGTACGATAGGCAGGATTGATATTGACAAGGATGACACCAGACTTTTGCCGTCGCTAATTGCATGAGCAGCCATTCAACATTATTGTGCGACCAGATACCGATGCGATCACCGATTTCCAGCCCCATCTCAATCATACTACTGGCCAGCTGATTGACTTGCTGTTGTAGCTCGCGGTAAGTCCAGCGGATATTTGATGGCGAGAAACCAAAGCTTCGCGCTCTGGATACTTAGATACAATTGCATCAAAAAAGTCACCGATAGTCGCTTCAATGAGCGGTACATCAGGGCCTTTATCATAGCTTTGGGTAAGCGGTGCATTTGCTGAGCGTGCGCCCATATTAATACTAGGAATGCTATTTAGAATAGTATCAAAATCAATTTGAGTCGCATCGAAATCAGAATTTGCGTCATAACGAGTCCTTTCGTTTTACTTTTTATGGTACTTATTAGTCGCCTATCATCAATTCATTCTTCCTTGAACAGGTCTTGACTATCGTTAGCTACTATACCGTCTTAAATCGAAGACTGTCAATAATAGTAATACAATATGTATCATTTAAAATGATAATATACGATAAATTCATCAGTCATAATTAAATGACGAATTTCTTGAATGACTTAAATCAAAAAAGCCAGCCTTATCACATATAGAAAAAAGCTGGCTTTTCCAGTGATTAATAGTCTCAAATCACTCCAGACCCAATTCTTTTATCATTTGCTCAACGATTTTGAATTTCTGAATTTTACCAGTGATGGTCATTGGATATTCATCAACGAAACGAAAGTAGGTCGGCACTTTATAATGAGCAATATGGTCACAACAAAACTGCCTTACCTCTTCTTCGCTTAAGCTATTTGGCTCTTTTGTAATAATCCACGCCGCGAGTACCTCACCATACTTTTTATCAGGAACACACGACGATTTGTACATCGCGAATCTTCGGATGACGATAGAGATAGTTTTCGACTTCTACTGGATAGATGTTTTCGCCGCCGCGAATGACCATGTCCTTGCTACGACCCACCACAGTGATGTAGCCATCTTCGTCCATCACTGCCAAATCACCCGTATGCATCCAGCCATCCGTAATCGCCGCGCGTGTTTTAAAGCGGCTGCCCCAATAGCCTTTCATCACCGCGTAGCCATAAGTGAGTAATTCGCCCGTCTCTCCAATCGGGACGACATCACCCGTTTCGGTATCCACGATTTTGACCTCAAGCGCGGGCCGCACCATCCCTACGGTAGAAACCTTTTTTCAAGGGGTGTTTGCGAGCTGGTTTGACAAGAAGCTGGACTGGTCTCGGTCATGCCATAAGCAATCGTCACCTCGCTCATGTGCATTTTATCCATGACGCGGCGCTGACCTCAATCGGACAGCTAGAGCCGCCCATGATACCAGTACGCTGGACAAATCAAAGCTGTCGAATTCTGGATGATCGAGCTCTGCGATAAACATCGTCGGTACCCCAAGCAAGGCGGTACATTTTTCCTCTTCCACCGTTTGCAATACCGTTAGCGGATCAAAACCATCGTTGGGATACACCGCGCAGCCACCATGGGTCAAAATAGCTAAATTACCACCTACCATGCCAAAGCAGTGATAAAGCGGTAATGGAATGCATAGCCTATCCTCCTCTGTCAGCCTCATACCTTCGCCAAGGAAGTAGCCATTATTCAAGATATTTCGATGCGTTAAAGTAGCGCCTTTTGGTGTACCCGTTGTCCCACTAGTAAACTGCACACTAATAGCATCGGTATTCTTTAGCTGGGCTTGGCGCGCAGCTAAACGAGGGTCGTTTGCATTACCCTCTGCCATCCAAGCAGAGAATTTCTGCATAAAATTGAAATTTTCATCAGATGCTGGCTCGTCAATCCAAATGATGCGCTCAATCGTTGGAATCTCCACCAAGTCCAATTGCTGATAGTTCTTATGATAAATCTCAGGACAAAGCTCACGAATCATTTGCGTATAGTCGCTGCTTTTGAAATGACGCATTAATACCAATGCCGAACAGCCCACTTATTCAGTGCATATTGCAGCTCAAAGGTACGGTAAGCAGGATTGATATTGACGAGGATAACGCCGACTTTCGCGGTTGCCAATTGCATCAGCAGCCATTCAGCATTATTGTGTGACCAGATACCGATGCGATCACCGATTTCTAGCCCCATTTCAATCATGGCACTCGCTAACTGATTAACTTTCTCTTGTAGCTCACGATGATCCAACGGATATTTGATGGCGAGAAACCAAAGCTTCACGATCAGGATATTTTTGACAATAGCATCAAAAAAATCACCGATTGTCGCTTCAATCAGCGGCACATCAATACCTTTATGGCTTTGGGTGAGTGGCGCATTTGCTGAACGCACGCCTACATTAACTTTGGATATTATTGAGAATAATGTTATTAGGCGTACTTTCATTAATAATGCTGTCAAAATCGGTAATCTGAGTCATCACGAGTCCTTTCGTTTTGCTGTTTGGTGTTTGTTATCAGAGCGGTAATACTACAAAGGTAAATGTCATATTCTTCCTTGAATATTCTCTGTCACCATAGACTATAATTAAATCAAGCCCTAACCAATATAGCCTCTTAAATGAAAGCCTGTCAATAATATTGATACAGGACGTATCGATTACTATTGCTGCGCCATCTTATTAAGTTGATTATTTATATAAAGATACGATAGACATAAAAAAGCCAGTGCTGCATAAAGATGGCAACACTGGCTATAATTTATAATACTTTTACAATTATACTTTAGGCACTACAGGCGATTTAATCGTTACCGTTGCGCTGACTTCATCACTATCATTTAGCAAGTCCATGACCAACTCTTCATCACTTTCTATTTTGACCTGCCAATTGCCAGTCGCTTTTGGCACACCTGTCACCATGACGGAGATTGCTTTATTTTTCAGGCGAATCATTGGCGGCTTATGATCGTAGCCATTATGCTCTAGACCTAATACATCATCAGCAATGGTAGCAGCCTGCGCGCGCAACGGTGCGACGTAACGACACGGCACGCCATCGATAGACATACAGTCACCAATCGCATAAATATTGGCTGTACTGGTACGCAAGGTCGGCGCATCCACCACGATACCAGTGCGACGGTCAACTCGACACCAGCTGCGGTAGGCAGTTTGTCATCGACCGTCAGACCTGTACTGGCAATCACATGATCCACGATGAGCGGTTCGATTGGCTCAGCAGTACTGCTGTCTGTCGCTGATGCTAGCGCCTCATAACTGACCTGCAGTTTTCCATCACTGAGACGAGTAATAGCAGATACCTGATACCCTCCTAAAAAGTTAATCCCTTGCGAATTGACCGCTTGGGCGATACGAGAAGTTGCTTTTGGCGGTAGCATTTGTGATAGTGGCGCATCGTTTAGATCAATGAGCGTCACTTGATGACCTGCTTTTAATAAGTCTTCTGCAATCTCCGTCCCAACCATACCCGCGCCGACAATAGCAACGTGCTGACTGCCAGTTGCTAGCTTTTCTTGCAACTGTCCAAAGCGCTCAATATGATTGACATGCCAGACTAGTTCCTCTGGCAAGCTTTTTGGGAAGATAGGATGCGCACCCATCGCTAGTACCAGCTTGTCATAGCCGATCGTAGCGTAATTGGTATAAACGGGATCTGAGCGCAGCGCAGAGATAAGCTGCAACTGTTGAGTGGTCGTATCAACATCCGTCACTTGCGTGTTGGCAAGTAGCTTAACATTTGCAGCTTCTGCGGCATCAATGCCCGTTGCTCTGACCAAATCTGCTGCACTTTTCTTTTGGCTAATCGCCATGGTCAGCATTGGCTTGTGATAACGATCGCCACTGTCGGCAGTAATTAAGGTAATCGGGATACCTTTGTCTTTTGCACGAATGGCATCGATGACATGCCAGCCAGCCAATCCTGCACCGATAATGACGATACCTTTAGATGACTCTACTAATGAATTTTCTACACTCATATGAACTCCAATACGGTTTATGAATTATTTTAATTATCAAAAATATTGACCGCTATTGTATCAGTAAACAGGTATTCACTCACCTTTTCACTTATGTAGTGAATCGTACCAACGTCGCGATTGAATGCATCAATCTACTAATATTCTATTGGCACAGAAAAAGCACCTATTAATAGATGCTCTAAAAAAATATTTTAATCCAGATCAAACTCCATACGTTTTGCCGTTGCTTGCATGGTTTTAGTATCTATTAACGTCTCCAAGCAATATAGACTGGCATGAATACCTGCGCTTATTCCTGCCGAAGTTATCAGCTTAGCACTTTCATCACTAGCGTCGACAAAACGAGTATGAGAGATCACATCAATATCAGCATAGGATGCTAGATTATATAAGTCCATCCAATGAGTGGTTGCAGACTTGCCAGCCAATAACCCAGCCTTAGCGAGCAACAAAGCACCCGTGCAAACTGAAAGTGTCAAATCAACGAGCTTAGCTTGAGTGACAATCCAATCGATAACCACTGGATTGTTTATCTCTATTTTTTCGGCACCATAACCACCAGGAACTACTAAAACATCAATGTCTGGATGGTTGGAAAAACTGTAATCAGGAACAACACGTAGACCGTTTCTAGCAGATATCGGCGCGTGATGCTCAGCAATGGTAATAACTTTGAAGTATTTATCACTAGTAGCATTGGCAGCCAATGAAAACACCTCAAAAGGTCCTGCGAAGTCCAACACTTCGACTTCGTTAAATAGTAATATTCCAACGGTTCGCATTGATGTCATTCTTTGTCCTCGAATGAGTGTTAGATAAAATGCAACTTATTACAAGCGTATAAATACTAGAATAGAGTCACAAAAGCGTGCCTTAAAAAACGATAAAGACAGCTAACCTGTCACTATAGTTGATCCTATATAATGAAATACGTTGTCAGGCTTATTCAGTCTACTATTTATAATACTGTCAGTTGCCCTTTTCGTACCCGCGTTATATTAAACCAACTATATCATTTACTTATACCAATAATATCCTTGAATATAAATCTACTAATAATCTGCGGGCACAAAAAAAGCGCCTATTTAGTAGGTGCTTTTTAGATCTGCTATTTATAAATAATTCGAATAACGCAGTAGAGAGTTTTAATGATTCAAAATCTTCGATAAGAACAGTTGCGCGCGATCACTTTTTGCCCCTTCAAAAAACTCATCCTTACTACAGTTCTCGACAATATGACCTTCGTCCATAAAGATAATACGGTTGGCTACTTGACTGGCAAAGCCCATTTCATGGGTAACACACATCATGGTCATGCCATCGCGAGTCAACTCGACCATAACATCAAGTACTTCTTGAATCATCTCAGGGTCAAGAGCAGAGGTCGGCTCATCAAAGAGCATCGCTACAGGATCCATTGCCAGCGCTCGTGCAATTGCAACACGCTGCTGCTGACCACCCGATAGCTCCGCGGGATATTTCGCGGCCTGTACCGTTAGTCCAACACGATCTAAATATGCCATGGCTTTTTGTTTGGCCTCGCTCTCTTTGCGACCCAATACTTTTATTTGCGCCACCGTTAAATTATCAATAATGGTCAAATGCGGAAATAGCTCAAAATGCTGAAAGACCATACCGACACGGCTGCGTAATTTCGGCAGATTGGTTTTTGCTGCACCAACTGAGATACCATTCACCATGATTCCACCTTCTTGAAAAGGTTCCAGTCCATTGACCGTCTTAATCAAGGTTGACTTACCACTACCTGATGGCCCGCACACGACGACGACATCACCTTTATGTACATGCGCCGTACAATCACTCAATACTTGAAAATCCCCATACCATTTGCTGACATCGGACATTTGAATGACCATCTCATCACTAGCATGACCATTATTGGTGACCAGTCCGCCAAAGGCATTTAAGTATGTATCAGCTTTGCTCATCACTGGCTCCTAACCACATTGTTTTTAATAATCGTCATTTAAGAAAAGTTAGATCAACTACTCAACCAAAGCCTCAACACTCAAAAAGCGCAAGCCAAGATAAATATCTATCAGAATCGCAAACGCTTTTGCAATTGTTGTACACCCACGGAGGCACTGACACTGATGATAAAATACACCGCACCCGCACCCAAAATGTAAGGCGTCAGCAAACCCATAAGCTCACCGCGTACATAGGCGGCACGGAAAAAGTCTGTCAAACCAATAGCGAAAACCAACGTCGTATCTTGGAATAAAATAATACACTGTTGTAAGATTAGCGGCAGCATTTTGCGAAAGGCTTGTGGCAAAATAACCAGACGCATGGTCTGCCCATAAGTCATACCCAGCGCTTTGGCGGCATTGACCTGCCCACTACCAATCGATTGAATACCAGCACGCACCACCTCTGAAAAGTAAGCGGCTTCAAACATCATAAAAGCAACCACACAAGAGGCAAAAGCAGCATCAAGTTGTAAGTACTTACCCGCTATCCAAAAATAAATCATCGGTACGGCAAAGTAAAACCACAGTAGCACCAGTAGTAGCGGTACAGAACGGAAGTAATTGACGTATAGCTTTGCTGGAATCTCAAGCGCTTTGATACCAGACAAGCGCATCAACGCCAATACCGTTCCTAAGCTAATACCACCAATAATCGCCAAAAACAGCACCTTTAAGGTGGTAATCATGCCGCCCATCAAACCAGGATAGGCTGTTGCCAATTCGGTCATCATGTTCATTTCTGACCTCCTGCAATGAGCCCAGGTACACGCAGTTTGCGCTCAATTAACCCCATAATAGCAATCAACGATAAGTTAAATACTAAATAATAATCGTCGCGTAGGTATAAATCTCGATGCTGTTTTGGGTGTATTCGCTGATGGTTTTGGTTTGACTAATCAGCTCCATTACCCCCACTAATGAGGCAACGGAGGCGTTTTTGAAGCAGTTGGTCAGCTCAGAGCTGAGCGGTGGCAGAATAATACGAAAGGCCTGCGGTAGCAGTACTCTTTGTAGACTTGCGGAATACTAAAGCCTAGTGCATAAGCAGCATTGATCTGACCTTCGGGCAACGACTCAATACCTGTACGTACTTGTTCAACGATACGAGCGGCGGTAATAAGCCAAGACCGATACTTGCTGAGAGCATGGCTGACGTGTTGGGCGATAAATCCTTATACCACCATTCTTGTATCGTGGGCGTGAGCCAGCCAGGTGCAATATAAAACCAAAAGAAAACTGGACAAGCAGTGGAATATTACGAAAAAATGTCACATAAGCGGTGCCAATGGCACGAGCGGTCTTATTAGGCAAAGTACGCATAATGCCAAAGATAGTACCTACGACCATAGCAATGGCCCATGCGATACTACCAATCAATAGTAGCCAGCCAAGACCAGTAATCATCCAATGGATATAAAGCTCATTACCGATACCAGTCTGCTCAAAGAGCACACCCCAGTTCCAGCTATAATTCATGGTTGTCTCTCCGAGCAGCGACTGAAAATCCTACGTGTTCAGATTGACATCAACATCAGTCTGAACACGTAAGCAAGCTATGTTGCAGGACAATAATTACTGTGCCGTCGCAACTTTCGGCTGAGCGCTGTCATGCGGACTGGCAATCAAGGCTTTTAAGTTGTCAGACATCTCAAAGTTTAGATTGACGTTCTTTGGTGGGATTGGGTTTAAGAACCACTTGTCATAAATGCTGTTGATTTCCCCTGATTTAAAGACATTCGCTAACGCTTCATCGACCACTGCTTTGAACTCAGGATCATCCTTACGCATCATACAACCATAAATCTCAAACGATTGCGGCGTGCCGACGATGACCCATTCATCAGGATTTTTTGCTTTGGCTTTTTCGCCAGCAAGTAGTACATCATCCATCATAAAGGCATCCGCGCGACCATTTTCTAGCATAAGGAAGCCTTCGCCGTGGTCTTTTGCTGAGATGATATTCATGTCCATTTTGTTGTCATCGTTATACTGACGAATATAACGCTCTGAAGTTGTGCCTGCGGTCGTGACTAAGGTCTTACCTTTTAGGTCTTCGAAATCTTGAATACCTGAGTCTTTTTGGTCAATAGACGCGTACCGATTTCAAAGAAACCGTTGGAGAATGCCACTTGTTTTTGACGCTCTTCGTTGTTGGTGGTCGAACCACATTCAAAGTCGACCGTGCCGTTTTGTACCAAGGGAATACGGGTTTGTGAGGTGATAAGGTTATAACGGACGTTGAGGTCTGGCATGTTTAGCTTTTGCTTAACCGCTTCGACGACTTTCATCTCTAAATCGTGTGCATAACCAATCGGCTGATTTGGGTCGTCAGCGATATAAGAAAATGGAATAGAAGAGTCACGGTGACCGACCACGATAGTACCCGAGTCTTTGATTTTTTTGAGTACCGTTGGTAGTGGTTTCTGTCGCTGTTGCATCATCTGCTGGCACATCAGTGCTGGTTTGGCTACTGTTATTACACCCTGCAAGACCTAGCGCCATAAAAGCAGCGAGAGTTAAAGGTTTAGAGAAAGACCTAGAAGATAGATAGCTCATGAGATACATCCTTTTATCACATTATCACAAGATTAAATGAGTGCTTGGACGACACAGGTCTTATTCATTGACCTCATTGCCACGCATCCATGCGGTTGTTGTTGCTGTTATTTATCACAATGCAACTTAATGTTACTGTACAACAAATTAGCGGGTGTGGGTAAAAAATTTTTAATGAGGCTTATTTTTAAGGATATCGGGTTTAGTATCACCATAACTATCCAATAAACGCCTTTAATCTGTTAAACAATATCTAACGGGCAATTGATAAATCACGATGAATCCCCATAAAGCTATCAACTTCTTAATACTATAAATGACCTATGACACAAGATACTCAAGTCCCTAATACGGACAGCCAGAACGCTGGCAACCATAGTGACAATGACGTACGTCAACGTTTCTTTATTGAAGATTCGCCAGTGCGCGGTGATGTGGTGCGCCTATCACGCAGCTATGCCAGTACGATAGCCCAAAAGCCTTATCCTGAAGCGATTAAGCGCTTATTGGGTGAGATGCTGACAGCAGCGAGTTTGCTTATCGGCACGGTCAAAATCAATGGTCATCTGTCGATTCAATTGCAATCATCAGACAGCGATAGCTTGCTAAACTGGGCAATGGCAGAATGCAATCAAGACGGTATCATCCGTGCCCTTGCTAGCTGGAAGGGTGAGACTGATGAGCAAGTACAGGCTTGGGAAAATATGACTCATGCCAAAGAGGCATTTGCTGAATTGGGTGCGATGGGTCAAGGCGTGTTGTTTATTAACATTCAACCTGAAGGCGGCGAAGCCTATCAAGGCATCGTCGAGCGCAGCCATGACAATTTGGCAGACTGCTTAGCGCACTACCAAAAGCAATCGGCGCAGATTCCAACCTTGATTAATTTGGCATCTGATGGTCTGCAAGCGGGTGGCATGTTGGTACAGATGCTTCCTCGTACTGCTGAAGAAACCTATGAAGTCGAGCAAAACCAAGATGCGGGTATCGACGATGACTTGTGGACGCGTCTGAGCGTTTTGACACGGACAGTGAAAGCTGAAGAGTTGACCACGCTTGATGCCAACGAAATCCTTTATCGCTTGTATCATGAAGAAAATGTCGTCGCGCCCGATCCTGTTGCATTATCATTTGGTTGCACCTGCTCACGTGAGAAATGTGAGATGGCCATTGAGCAAATCGGTGAAGCAGAAGCCTTAGACATCATTGATGAGCAAGGCGGTAACTTTGAGATGGATTGCGGATTTTGTGGCGAGATGTATAAATTTAATAAAGACGATGTGACCACGATATTTTCTGAGTAATTAGGATTTAGTGCAGCTCGCTTAGTAATAAAAAAACCCTCAAGTATCATGCTTGGGGGTTTTTAATGTCATGGCTTGAAATTTATGACTGACGATATAACTGGTTTCGAGCACGCTTAATTGGCTACTTCATCCACTTCTGGATAAGAATAGATACGACTATCAAGCCCATACTTTGCATCATGGGCATCGCCTAGCCTATTATCCAACAGCCAAGCAATAACTTGCTCATGTATGTACTATCGCTGTAGATTAAATTCATGTGATTGACTCCATAAAAAATCGCCTTATGTCCCTCTGGTACTGCTAGCGTATGCTCTTCGGTATATTCGCCGAGCGCTGACTCTACTGAGACCAACCCGTCCCCAAGCAAACTTGTGGTCTTAGATTCATAATGAGTTTCAATCAAAGCTGCCGCCACTAAATAGGTGTTCACATGCAGGGGCAAACGCGTGGGATGACGAAACTCTGCTGGCAGCACGCTGCGCCCTTCGGTAGACTTCCAATCAGCATCGCGAATACTGCCGTAACGTAAATCTATAATACCAGCGCTACGCAAGTCGCCCAATTTAGCCAATGATCCTGCAAAAGGCAGCTTAGCGATTTTATCTTGAACAAAATGTCCAATCTGCTCCAAGCTTGCGCCATGATGCGGTGAGCCTAAGGTGACAAGATTGCCTACGCGTTTGACCCAGCTAAAGCCCTGCTCTTTACCATAAAATAGCGCACTACGGCTCAACAAACCGCCCATACTATGACCGATTAAATCTATCTGAGTGACGTCGGGATTATTCTCAACCAAATCTTGCAAAACTTTTGCAAAGCTACGTCCGTTGCTAGAAATACGCCGACCCGTATTATAGTTTAAATACAGAACCGTCGCTTTTGGCAAGTGCTTGACCAACGCTTCACCCAAATTGCCTTCTCCAGATACCTGCCAGCTCAAGTGACTCATACAAAGCCCATGGCATAAGATAATAACACGCCCTGACAGCGCGCCACTTTGTACACGATTGTATTCATCGTATAGCACCATCGATACTGCCAATGGATTGTGATGAGTGATAAGATGATCGCCCATGACGCCATTTAGAATATTGACCAAGCGACGTAAGTTTTTGGGTAAAGGTTGTATTTTTTGGGTTTAGAAACAGTGTTATAAAGACGCAGCCCTGAGGCAAGATTATTGCCCACCAATTGCATCGTATAACGCACCGTGCCATAAATCCGCCCCGTGATACCGCGCTGCCAGTGCTCAATATTGCCTTTATTAAACCGCCCTAAAGGACGCAGCAGAATCTCACGATGGATAGCCTCTACAATATCAGTGACTTCCACCACGCCCATCGTTGCCAACTGAGCCAATCCTTCAAAAAATCAACCAAAGTAATGGGCTGATGCGGTTTACTATAGCTGTTATCTACCGTCTCGGCGCTCAGCTCATCGACATAGATATATTCGAGTTTCGCCAACTCTTCATAGACATCGCCCTGAAAACCTTCACCAGTATCCGACTCAATAGCAGTTGGACGCCGAGTGGTGGCAAATAAATCATGAATGATTTCTAAAGGTTTTGGACTGGTCATAGTGTTAACATATCAAGCAGTTGAAAGGATTTTCCATACTATCCTGTAATTGTCATAAACAGAAGAGAATGATTTAACTATCAAGTATCTTTATTGTCAAAGAAAGGCGCTATCCTTTAATACCAATGCTTGCATATTAATAACTATCCTCCAAAATACAAAATCCCAAGCCATGACTTGGGATTTTTTTGTTGAGAAAGACACATTACTCATGCAAATGTCTAACTAGACAAACGACTCTGCCAGTATGACGTCGCCATCTTCACGCGTAATCATTACGGTCGCTGAGCGCGGCGTACTGCCTCCAGCAATAGCGCCCCAAGTATTACCCGGATGCTGAATATTGATAAATAAGGTTTTAAAGTCAGGAGCCATGGTAATACCTGTGACTTCACAGCCTTCAGGACCGACAAAAAAACGTTTGATATTGTCATTACTAGCAGGCATCCCAACTCGTGTTTGTTGTCCTGCTGAGGTCGTTATGGCTGTCCCATCACTGACTTTACCCGGCAGCGCCGCCAGTAACATACAGCTGGTGGTATCGGTATAAGCGCCATCATCGGTCTGAATCCACAATACGCCACGTGGATCAAAGTACAAACCATCGGGAGAAGACAAATCATTGCTATCATTTAACTGTGACAAATTTTCTGCGGCCAGATCATAAGGCGTAGCAAACAGATAAATATCCCACTCAAAACTCATGGCCGCATGATCACCACCTGCTTCTGCCCAGCGAATGATATGACCGTTGTCATTACCTGCCGCTTTTTCACCTGCCTGATAGCTACGCGGATTAGAGGCTGACACAGGTTGATCTTCGCGTACGCCGCGGTATTTATTATTGGTCAATGTGACGTACACCTCACCAGTCATAGGGCTAACCGACACCCACTCTGGTCGATCCATTTTGGTGGCGCCGACCACATCTGCTGCGGCACGAGCAAAAACCAACACCTCATCCTGTCCATTAAAAGGCAATACCGTATTGGAAGCATCCAGTCCGTTTTGACTATGGACGAGTGCTTTCCACTCACCGCTGCCATCTTCATTAAAGATAGCAACATAGAGCGTCCCATCATTCAAATATTTATCGCCCGCTTTTAAGCCACCACCGATATCACTATTTGACCATGTGGCTTTGGAGACAAACTTATAAATATATTCGCCGCGAGCATCATCGCCCATATAAAAAACCACCGGTTTGCCTTGTTCAACGGGCGCATAAGCACAGTTTTCATGGGCAAAACGTCCCAGTGCCGTACGTTTTTGCGGCATAGAGTTTTGGTCAAACGGGTCAATTTCGGTGATATAGCCAAAGGTATTAAAGCCATTACGATAATCGTCAGCAGCACTGGTACCGACGGCGGTCATATCCCAGCGCGAAAATTCATCGGCTATCTTGGCATCTTTGGCTTCAGGTGTGTGCCACAGATACTCCCAGCCTGGGAAATCCTCTGTTGCACCGTAGCGCTCGCGACCATAGTTTTGCCCATCACTTAATTGGCTAGCATCTTGCCCACGGGCGAATACCCCTAAAAAGTTCTCTTCGGTGGTCAGATAGGTGCCCCAAGGTGACAAACCTGCACCGCAGTTATTATTGATGCCGCGCGTCTGAAAGCCTGTCGGATCAAACTTAGTCTTGACCAAATCAGAGCCAGCAACGGGCCCTGTTAACTGCGCCGTACTACTACTCGTGAGACGGCGATTATATTTCGAATCAGCCACCATCTCATAACCCTTACCATCAGTACGTTTGGTCATCTCGACCACCGCAACACCATGGCAATTAACCTCACGGCGCACATCACTAGCAAGTCGACTTTTTAAAGATGGGCGCGGCGTTGTTATCTTGGATCACATGATAGCCAAACGGACTCAGCTCATTACTGTTTACATATTCATGATTCATCACTAGCAGCCCATTCTCTGCCGCTTTGGCATCATAAGCGCCGCCCTTTTTACCAAAGAACCACATGCCATCATGGTTATCACCCATGCGCCATTCGAATGACTCTGCCGACTGCTCTCGGTTGTCTTTCCAATCATCGATACCAGATATCAGCGGCGTACCAAGTGGTAATAATCATCTCGGCTTTATAGCCTGCTGCCACGCTCATCGTTTCGGCAGTTGAATGCGCCACTGCCGTAAATTTCAAAGTCTCAGGACGTTTGAGATCGCCCTGTGCAGGGATAGCCGCGTTATTATCAGTATTGTTGATAGGACTGCTGTCATCATCATCGCTACAGCCAACCAAAGGTAGCGCCCCAAAAAAAGCCGCCGCCGTCAATCCTGTGCCACCCTTTAGGATACTACGACGATTTAAACGACGACTAATAATGGTTTGAAAATCGATATTGTCAGTCGGATTAGAGTCTTCAACGACTTCATGGGCAAGTGGTTGTTTATTATTCAATAATGTCATTATCAGTCACCTTGCTGTTAGGCTGGATTGGCGGAGAGTTGGTCGCGGCTTTACAATTATCACTACAAAATACGAATTACGCCTAAGTCTACCGAGAGTTTATGACAGAACGTTGAAACATAGATGACAGTCTCATGACAGCACTGTGTAAGCACCTCATAAAACGAAAAAATCCCAAGCGTTAACTTGGGATTTTTTGATAGCGTCGCTGCATTTGACGACTGATAAAATAGTACTGCTATAAAAATTTATTGAACCTGCGCCTGCCATTCATGGGCACCGAGCTTCAATTTTAACGCATCGCCTGCTTGTAATATGCCAACGCCGCTTGGCGTTCCAGTCATAATCACGTCACCTGCTTGTAAGCTAAAGGCATGGCTAATCTCTGCCAGCAATTCATAAACTGGGAATAGCATCAAAGCACTATCACCATCTTGCTTCAGCTCATCATTTATATAAAGCTGATATTCGACATGACTAAAATCACCAAACGCTTGCGGATCAATCCAATCGGCAAGTACACAGGCACCATCAAAACACTTAGCACGCTCCCACGGATGACCTTTCTCTTTGAGCTTACTTTGCAAGTCACGTAAGGTCAAATCCAGCCCCAAAGTCACGCCACCAATCGCTTGCTGTGCTTGTTCAAGCGTGGCTGCCGATAAGTCTGCTGCTAATTGTACACACAGCTCAGCTTCATAATGGGTCTCACCATATATCGCTGGATTGGGACGGACGATATCATGACGCACACTGACCAATGACGATGCTGGTTTCATAAATAAGATGGGTGATTTTGGTATCTCATTGCCAAGCTCGCGGGCGTGCTCCGCATAGTTACGACCGACACAGACCACCTTGCCGATGGATGCACGTACGCTATCGTTAACCATTGCGATGCTCGCGTCATCATTGACGCTGGCAGCAATCGCATTGATTAAAGACATATGGGGTGATTGGCTCATACTAGGCACTCACAGCAGATTATTGATAGGTTGGTCATACATACTGCACTATCTGTCGCTATTTTTCTAGGGCTTATCTTCATTTTAAAAGTAGCCATAAAAATGAGATAAATGGCAGTTAAACAAAAGAATAGCGGGTTAATATTAAGATATTAACCCGCTATTTCATTGATTTTTTAGCATTATTTTGAGCCAAACCATTAAGGTATGGTGTTGGTCATTACATCAGGCGGTACATAGCTTGTGTGGCGATTCATTCTTTTTTCAAACAACCTAAAGCTAAACAAAATCACCCATGATAATAAAAGGTAAATAATACCAGCAGCGAAGAACAGCTCCATCAAGGTATAAGTTCGCGCACTAATGGTTCGAGCGACACCCGTGATATCCATCAAAGCGATGGTTGACGCAAGCGCACTGCCTTTTAGCATAAAGATCACTTCATTGCTGTAGGCTGGAATGACAATACCAAAGGCACGGGGTAAGGTAATACGCGTAAGCTTTTGCCATTTCGACATACCGATAGCGTCAGCTGCTTCGAGCTCACCAACAGGAATGGTCTGAATCGCACCGCGAATGATTTCTGCCAAATAAGCACTGGTATTCATGGTAAAGGCAATGATGGCACACCAATACGCTTGACTGAGCACAGGTTCCCATAAGAACGAATTCCGTATAGCCTCAAACTGTCCTAGACCATAATAAATCAAAAATATCTGTACCAGCAGTGGCGTGCCACGGAAGAAGAAGATATAAGAAAATGGTAGTATCTGTACCAGCCAGTTTTTTGACAAGCGCAACTGGGCTAAAACCAAACCAAAAATAGACCGATAATACCTGAGATAACTACCAGCTGTACGGTCAATACTGCCCCGTTTAATAAATCAGGAATACTATCAAAAATGACCTGCCAATTCCAATCCATAGTATCTCTCCTCTATCCTATGGTCGATTGACGGTGGGTTGACTGACGGCTCAGCTTTTTAGCGTAGCGTGCCGCTGGATTGGCGCGCCATTCGAGCCACATCATAAAACCAGTAATCAACATGGTTAAACCCAGATAAATAATCGCCGCTGCCATATAAAAAGTAAATGGCTGCTGCGTTGATTGGGCGGCACGTGATGCCTGATACATGATGTCTTTGAGACCCACGACCGATACCAATGCGGTATCTTTGAGCAACACCAAAAACAAATTGCCCAATCCTGGCAACGCAATCTGCCAAACTTGTGGCAAAGTAATGCGATAAAACGTCTGGAAAGGACGCATACCAATCGCTTGCGCCGCCTCCTTCTGCCCTATTGGAATCTCTTGGATCGACATGCGAAAAATTTCAGTCGCATAAGCGCCAAACGCGATAGACAACGCCATCACGCCACCCCAAAAGGCACTGATCTCAACATATTCGTTATAGCCGAATTTTTTGAGAATCGTCATCAGCAGCATAGAGCCACCGTAATAGATAAACAATACCAATAGCAACTCTGGAATACCGCGCATTGTCGCCGTATATACAGTCGCAATTTTACGCAGCAGCCAGACATTGGACAGCTTAGCTGTGGCACCGAGCAGCCCTAAAGCCATGCCAATGACTAAACTGGTCATGGCAAGCTTGATGGTGACGGTAGCGCCGCTCAGTAGTAGCGCGCCAAATCCTTGTAAATCAAACACAATTATCCACTCAGTCTCTTTATATTAGCAATTTGCAAAATATGAGTTAAAAGAATCAGCATCAATCGCTGAGCGCTGCTGATAAGCGTATTTTATACCAAATAGACCTTGGTGCTTTGCGTCATAGATCGACGTCAAATCAATACGATTATTGCGGCGGAAATTGACACAGTAGAAATGAGCGCTGATTTTATCATATTCGCTGCCAGCTATGTTAATACTCACACGTAAAAGCAGTGCTTAAATAGACGCTTATCTTCTTAAAACACATTAGATTAGTCATATTTTTACAAACCGAACAGTCAATATCACAAGACCGAACTATTTTTTATAAAAAACAAAAAAAGGATATCGCTATTGAAGCAATACCCTTCCTATGAAATGGAATTCAAATTAACCTATTAAAAATCACCATTCTCACGGTTACGACGCAACAGTACTAAATGTATTTTAAGACTTATTCAGCAGGTTTTTCTGCCGGCTCAGTAGTGACCGTTGAGCTTGACGCTGGAATCGCAAAATATTTTGATTGATTTTATCGTAAGTGCCATCGGCTTTATTGACCAATGACTTATTAATTTTTGTTTGCAATGCATCGCCTGGACGCACCGCGATGGCAAAATTATCATTGATGTCAATCTCTTGACCTTTGAGCGCATACTGACTGCCTGAGGTGGAGCCAAGCCATTCTAGCGCTGGCAGCTTATCAGACACCATCGCATCAACACGATTCGAACCCAAATCCAAAAACGCATTACTTAGCGTGTCATAAAGCTTCATGTCAGCATTCGGATAAACCTTTTCTAACCACTGCGAAGAAATGGTCGAGCGCTGAGCGGCAATAGAATGCGCATTGATATCATCGCTATTATTGGGATCGAAGCTGCTGTCTTTTTTGGCCAAAACACCAAGGTATTGCTAAAGTACGGCTCTGTAAAGCTGACTTGTTGCTCACGCTCAGGCGTCACCGACATGGCGGCCACAATCGCATCGTACTTACCCGCTTTTAGACCCGGGATGATACCGTCCCAATCTTGCGCTGTGATTTCACATGTTACCTTCATATCGGCACAGATAGCATTGGCAATATCAACATCAAAACCACCAAGGGTGCCATCCGCATTGGTATAGTTAAAGGGAGCATAAGCGCCTTCGGTACCAATACGCAAGACATCACCCGTCGCTGCGGTCTCAGCGGCGTCTGGGCTGACATCATCATTTGCATCATTTTGACCATTGCTACACCCTACTAAGGTTAAAAGCGCCGCCATCGCAAGCAAGGGCGCTGAAAAACGTCGCGCCTTGATGCCATTGATAACGGATGCGTTCGCGATTGCACGGTGTTGGTCAAAATGGTTGTTCATGATCATCCTTGGGGTTTGTGAGTAAAGTAACACTCATCTCTATGAGTGAATATCGCCATACGTGACAGCCATATCAGCCGAGCACAGAGATGAGCTATGATATTAGTTAGTCGCCGCTTCAGCTGATTCTTCTTTCACTTCAACAGCATCATCACCTTCAACCACCATCACTTCTTTTACGTCGGTGGTTGCCACGGCTTTTTGCGCAGCAGCAGTAGAGCTGGTGCCAAAATAGCTGCCTGTGATTTGGTCATAAGTACCGTTTTCTTTTAATTCAGCCAACGCTTTATTGAACTTAGCGACCAATGGATCGCCTTTACGAAGCGCGATACCCATGGCATCTTCGTCGGTGCTGATTTCTTGTCCTTTTACTTCATAATCTTTGCCAGCATCCGTTTTTAGCCAATCGATGCCAGTGACTTTATCGGACATCATTGCCCGTACGCGACCTGAAGTCAGATCCAGATACGCATTGTCCTGGGTATCATAAAGCTTGATATCAGCATCTGCATGTTCATCCTGCAAGTACTGTGAAGCGACGGTTGAGCGCTGTGAGGCAATGGGCTGACCTTTTAATGCATCGACGCGAATGTCATCACCTTTTTTACCAATCAAGATAATGCCAGTGTGAAAGTACGGGTCAGTGAATTCAACCACTTCTTTACGCTCAGGCGTGATCGACATACCTGCGATAATTGCATCGAATTTTTGGGCATTTAGACCAGGAATGAGACCATCCCAATCTTGTGAGATGACTTCACATTTTGCTTTCATTTGTGCACACAGAGCGTCGACCAGCTCAATCTCATAACCAATTAACTTGCCATCAGCATCGGTATAACTGAACGGCTTATAGCTTGATTCGGTGGCAATTTTTATGTTCATAGGTGCATCGGCTGTGGTGTCAGCTGCCGCCCCATCTTCTGGCGTGGCGCTATTATTACAACCAGCCAGCATAAGCATCGCGGCACTTAATGGCGCAAGCCAAAGCGCCTTAGTTTTTAATGATGATGTCATTGATATTGTCATGTTTGCTATTCCTTCATTTTTCAATCAGAAGATTATTGACCAAAGTTCGCTTGCTCAAGACGTGCCAGCTCACCGTTACTACGGATTTCGCTGAGTGCTTTATTAAAGTCGTCTCTGAGTGCGTCACCTTTACGAACAGCAATGGCAATATTGTCGTCATTGTCAATTTCGTCACCAACGATACCAAAGCCTTCAGGGTTGTCTGCCAACCATGATTTGGCAGAGACTTTTTCCGCCAATACTGCATCGCTACGACCAGACTTTAGATCCAGATAAGCATTGTCATAATTGTCATACAACTGCACAGTATTGCCGTCTTTGCCTTCATAGTTATCTTGTAAATAAGCGCCAGGCGTGGTTGAACGTTGACCACCAAGTGTCAAGTTTTTGATCGCCATAGGATCAAAACTGCCTTTGGTATCGGTCAGCCAAACCATCGTATTGGCAAAGTAAGGCTCGGTAAAGTCGACTTTTTCTTGACGCTCAGGTGTAATAGACATACCCGCAATCACTGCATCATATTTTTGTGCTAAAAGACCCGGAATAATACCATCCCAATCTTGAGCGACGATTTCACATTTGGCTTGCATCTGTTTACACAAGGCATTGGCAACGTCAATATCGTAGCCTGCCAAGCTGCCATCAGCATTGGTGTAGTTAAAAGGAGGATAAGCACCTTCGGTCGCGATACGAATGGTCTTGCCAGCCGTTTCTGCTGCAGTGGCGTCAGTGTTGCTATCAGTAGTTTCATTAGCCGGTTGACTACAGGCGCTCAGCATCAATGCGGCGGTAACGGTCATCGATGACCACAATAGGCGAGAATTCGACATCATACATTCCTTAAATTCTGATGGGTTTTTAATGTAGGGTTCTGATATTTTGTTCTCTGACGTCCCTGCCAGACAAGCAATATAGATAGCAGAATACACAAGCAGCCGTCATTATCGACCACCTGTAAACCTTTTGATAATACCTGAGTAAAATATCAAAAACAAACGTTTTACATACCGACTGTTATTAACGAGTAATAAACGGTCAACGCTGCTTACTAAGCAGTAATTTTATGCTTAAAATAAAATGACGATAGGGTGGTAAGAATATTACCACCCCATTTTTGCATATAAAACGGATACTAAATACGAGGCTAGTTCTGACGATGCGATGCCATAAAGTCTTTGACACGCTCAGAGGTAGGATTATCAAAAACTTGCTCAGGCGTGCCAATCTCTTCAATCACGCCTTGATGCAAGAACACCACTTTGCTTGATACTTCTCTCGCAAAACGCATCTCATGGGTGACGATAAGCATAGTACGCCCCTCTTCTGCCAACTCACGCATGACAGCGAGCACTTCATTGACCAGCTCAGGATCTAAGGCTGAAGTTGGCTCATCGAATAGTAGCACCTGTGGCTGCATGGCAAGGGCACGGGCAATAGCGACACGCTGACGCTGACCGCCAGATAAATTCGCTGGATAGGCGTCTTTTTTATCAAGCAAACCGACTTTATCGAGCAGTTTTTCAGCATCGCTAATGGCTTGATCTTTTTTAATCTTTAAAACCTGCGTTGGTCCTTCGATGATGTTTTGCAAAATCGTTTTGTGCGGCCACAAGTTAAAGTTTTGGAAGACAAAACCCACGCGCGCGCGCAAGTTTTCCAATTGCTTAATATCGACCGCTTGCAGCTCACCTGACTTGGCAGGCTTGAGCATCAGCTCATCATTACCGATAATAATACGACCTTGATTGGGCTTTTCAAGCAAATTAATGCAGCGCAGCAAGGTAGATTTACCTGAGCCTGATGAGCCCAAAATAGAGATGACATCACCGTCATATGCGGTAAGGGACACTCCTTTTAGCACTGCCAATGAGCCATAGCTTTTATGGACGTCTTGTAAATCTAAGGCGATAGGCCGAGTCGGATCTTTTGCAATATCAAGCATGGTTCAGCAGACTTCCAATAAATATGAGTGAAAACACGAATAAAAATAAATAAAAATAGCGGCATAGGCAGCATAAATAGTATCAGCATCAATCATAGCATTATTGTGATAAGGCTATGATTCGTGACACAAATAGAAAAAATGTCATATTGTCTCTTATTACACAGCAAAAAGGCAAATCCTGTATTGAACCAGATGCTCAATCAGTGGTAAATAAATATTAATAAGACACTAAATAGCTAACACAAAAAAGCCCAGACTGTATTTACAGCGCTGAGCCTTATTTTATCACTTTCGTGTACTGGGCGTAGTTTTATCTGATTATCTAGTTTTATTCGCTTATATCATCAACTAATGATAATCAGTTAATCAAGATAGCGATTTAATACGTTGAGACATGTTCTTCGCTCTCAGTGCCGTCCAGCACTTCGGCGTCATCTGCTGTTGCCACCGCCACATCATCATTACTACCCACTGCCATGCCATCATCGGCGCTAGCAACTGCAATATCATCGCCATCGCCTGCTGTCGCAACACCAGTAGCTTCATCCTCTACTGCTGTTTGTGCATCAACGGCTGGATCAGTTTCCATAGGGGCTTCTTCTTTCTTACCGCAAGCGCCCAATGTCAATGCCGCAGCAACCAAACCAACTGTTAGCAAGCTTTTACGCGTGGTGTTGTCGATAGTGTCATTTCTAATAGCCATTTTTATTCTCCATCATTATTTCATTTATTGAATTGTATTTGACGAGCAGCCATTCGTACATGAATGTCTGCCCTTTAATTGCTTTTTGATGCACCGTTAAGCTCTACTATACGTATGATTAATGCTAGCTACCTTAGTAGTTACAACGCAGTTCTGTTAAAACCACGTAACCGCAAACTTGCGTTTTTGCTTTCTCTGAAGTGATGTTTGTATCATGAAATGGCAAGGACTCAGTAATGGTAAAGTCAGTAAAATGACGCGACGACAATGCTCATAAACGCTATGTAAAGCAGGCACTGTTCACAAAATCATCTTTACTATCGCCTCAATCTCCTCTATGTTAAATAGCATAATACCTGACAGGTATCAAAATCATCTTTTTGCCACATTTTCGCCTTTTTGGGCGCTTTCATTTGCTTAAAACATTTATAACATAAGGAAAATAATTTATGAGTCAATCGAATACCACAGACGTTACTGCGTATATGCAAGCTGTCGGCAAACAGGCACGAGCTGCTTCTCGTGTGCTGGCTGCGGCAAACACTGGTGACAAAAACTCAGCATTAATGGCGATTCATGATGTGTTAAAAGAGGCCAAATCAGATATTTTGGCCGCCAATAAAATCGATATGGATAATGGACAAAACAACGATTTAGAGGCAGCCTTACTGGATCGCTTAGCGCTAAATGATGCCCGCTTTGACGGCATGCTCCAAGGATTAAAAGACGTCGCTTCATTACCAGATCCCATCGGCGAAGTCACTGACATGACCTATCAGCCATCAGGGATTCATTTGGGTAAAATGCGGGTGCCGCTCGGCGTGGTCGGCATGATTTATGAGTCGCGCCCTAACGTGACCTTAGAAGCGGCTTCATTGGCGCTAAAATCAGGCAACGCTATTATCTTGCGCGGCGGCTCTGAAGCGTTTGAATCCAATCAAGCGATTGCCAAGTGTATCTTGGAAGGACTACAAAAAGTCGGGCTGTCTGAGCACAGTGTGCAAGTATTACAAACGACAGATCGTGCTGCTGTCGGCGAGCTGATCACCATGACAGACTATGTTGATGTCATTGTCCCACGCGGTGGCAAAGGATTGATTGAGCGTATCAGCCGCGATGCTCGCGTTCCTGTCATCAAGCATTTAGATGGCAACTGCCATACCTTTATCGATAGTGATGCGAATGCCGAAATCGCCATCAAGGTCAGCGTCAATGCAAAAACCCATCGCTACGGTACGTGTAATACTATGGAGACGCTATTGATCGACGAATCAGTCGCGGGTGCGCTATTGCCAAAGATTGCCGAAGCCATCATCGCCGCTGATGATGCGATGCAATTGCGCCTTGATGACAAGTCGCAAGCCATCTTAAATGACAATGCTAAGCTTGCTGGTCATCTGTCTGCAGCCACTGCTGAGGATTGGGATACCGAATATTTAGCGCCTATCTTAGCGGTAAAAGTTTTGTCAGGTATTGACGAAGCCATTGAACATATCAACACTCATGGCAGCCATCATACCGACGTTATCATCACCGACAACTATACCAAGTCGCAACGTTTTATCCGTGAAGTCGACTCAGCGAGCGTCATGATTAACGCCTCTAGCCGTTTTGCTGATGGCTTTGAGTATGGATTGGGTGCTGAGATTGGCATCTCGACCGATAAAATCCACGCTCGTGGCCCAGTAGGACTTGAAGGTCTCACCTCACAGAAATGGATCGTTTATGGTCATGGTGAGACTCGCGCCTAACGTCTTATCGCTTAGCCTATCATCCACTCTCTGATTTAACGTATAATCCACAAAAAAACGCCAGCTCAATTGCTGGCGTTTTTTAGTAGTGTCAAATATGTTATATATGCGGTATTAAAACATATGTATGGTAGAAGTCATGCGGCACGATAATGAAACAAGCGATAGGAAAGTGGGCTTATGCAGAGTGGTAAAATCAAGCACTGGAATTCAGATAAAGGCTATGGCTTTATCGATGTAGACAACCAAAGTGAAACGTGTTTTTTCATGTGAGTAAAGTGCGATTATCACAGCCGATAACCGTTGGTCAAAGCGTCTATTTTAATAGTGAGCGTAATGATAAAAACCAACTACGAGCCACTGAAGTCACTTCCAACGAATTGAGTATTTTAGCCACTCCAGACTCAAATATAACCAATCACTATTCAAATACTAGCAGCCGACACACCGCTATTGATAATAACAAAAACCCGCGACACACTACCCGTGACAATCGCCATAGTCAGCGTGGCAATCAAAACAAGAGAAGCTTAGGCTCTACCCTATTTAGTTTGATTGCCCTTATTGCCGTTGCTGTTTACTTTTTTGGTGATTTGTCGTCTGGGTTTTTGACCAATAGTATTGACCCAACAGCGGTATCACAAACCTCATCCGAGACCCAGCCAGTAAAGACAAGCGGCATCACGGGCGATGCTCAGATAGACAATACCATTGCCCTTATTCAAGGAGGCGGGCCTTTTCCTTATCCTCATAAAGATGGCACGACATTTTATAATCGTGAGGGCAGATTGCCCGCGCAGTCGCAAGGCTACTACCGCGAATATACCGTGCCGACCCCTGGCGTGTCACATCGCGGTGCACGGCGTATCGTCACAGGTGGTCATCCGCCGACCATGTATTACTTAACCGTTGATCATTATGATAGCTTTCGCAGACTGGACGTAAAATAATATGAGTAAAGCCATCCACTATATTAATCTGGGTTTTGACCAAGATATTAACCAAAAAACTACAGCACTAAATGCTAGCATGCCCGCTCAGACTGTTAACATACCGGTAGACGAGATACTCATAAAACCACATTAACAAACTTAGCCAATGCCTGTGATTTTCCCAGCTATTTTTCACATAACTGGGATAGCGCATGGGACTGTTTAACGGACAGCGAAGTGACTCACCTGATGCTGGATCTAACAGCGGTGAAAAAAATAAACACCGAAGATTTTAATGTTTTCAAAAGTATCATTGAAGATGCCTACAGAGATTTTGGCAAGCCGCAATTATGGGTTATTATGCCGTCCGTGGATGATGCCTAGTCGCCAATCACCACACAAACCTGAATTCGAGATAAAACCATATTTATCCCGAATTCAGGTTAATTTATTTTTATAGAAAGGATTAATATATGGAAATTACCCTAAACGGCTATTACACGCTGATACTAGCCACTCTAGTGCTGCTGCTTGGGCGCTTTTTGGTCAAGAAAATTAAATTCTTAGAAGATTTTAACATTCCAGAGCCTGTTGCTGGTGGTTTGGTCGCAGCAATAGTGGTCTATATTCTAAATATCATTTGGGGATATAGTTTTAACTTTCATCAAGGATTACAGACGGCGACCATGCTTATGTTTTTTGCCTCTATTGGTTTGAGTGCTGATTTTAGTAGACTCAAAGCCGGTGGTACGCCATTGTTGATTTTTACCATCGTTGTGTCCGTTTTTATCGTCTTGCAAGATGTCGTTGGTGTGGCCATGGCAAGCGCGTTGGGACTTGATCCACTACTTGGATTAGTGACAGGTTCTATCGCCCTGACTGGTGGTCACGGTACGGCAGGCGCTTGGGGTATCACCTTGGAGCAAGATTACGGTGTGGTCGGTGCAACGACGCTTGGTATCGCCGTTGCTACCTATGGCTTAGTCGCTGGTGGTATCATTGGTGGCCCTGTTGCCCGTCGCCTGATTCAAAAGCTGGGGTTAAAACCAACACCTGCCAATCCCAATCCTAGTGATATCGAAAAAGTCGCTGGTGCGCAGTCGCTTTATAGCACCAAACACGATGAAGATTCAGCGAGTAGTAATAAAGAAATTTTCGAAAGACCTGATAGCATGCGCTTTATCACCGCCTCTTCTACTATTGAGACATTGGCATTGTTTGCCACAGCGTTGGCCTTCGCCGATGTCATGACGCTTGTTGCCCAAGGCACGTGGTTGAGCTACCTACCTTCGTTTGGGCGTTGGCAGGTGGTGTGATTATTCGTAATGTCTTAACCACTATCTTTAATTTTGATATGTTTGATCGCTCTATCGACGTATTTGGTAACGCTTCTTTGAGTCTGTTCTTAGCCATGGCGCTGCTGTCATTGAAGCTATGGCAGCTGACTGATTTGGCAGGCCCTGTGTTGATTATCTTACTGGTACAGACGGTCATTATGGTTGTTTATGTCTATTTCATAACCTTTAAGGTGATGGGTAAAGACTATGATGCAGCGGTCTTGTCAGCTGGACATTGTGGTTTTGGTATGGGTGCGACGCCTACGGCGATTGCCAATATGCAGGCGGTCACGGATCGCTATCTGCCTTCGCCTAAGGCGTTTTTGATTGTGCCAATGGTTGGTGCATTCTTTGTCGATATCGTCAACGCGACGATCTTGCAGATATTTACTAACTGCCGTTTATGTAATTTTATAAGCAATAAAGTCGAATTAACCTGAATAAGGCTGGGCTACGCTATCGTAACCCAGCCTTTTTATTGGTTATTCAACCTTCCTATAAAGGTATGATTGAACTAAGCTAGATCATTACCTAGTATTGAGAGAATGATATGAGTAAGATAAACTTATCAAGTTATCGAAAGAAGAGGAGAAGAAGCGCTGTTAGATAATTTGAGAGATTATATGAGCGAAGAGTTTGATTTGGATATCGGTAATTTGCCTGCCAAGTTCTTATTCGATTTTATAGTGGACTTGATTGGCTCTAAAATATATAACCAAGCCATCGATGATGCTGAGAGGTTATATGAGAGGTTTATGGGCATATTAGAAGACAGTCATGCGCTGAAGAAGGATTAGTTTGCGTTGCGTCAAAACATTGTCATTTCACAAAAAATGAAAGCTAGATTAAAACATAAGCTCAACCCAAATCTCAAAAACTACTACCAATTTTAATCACAAAAAAACTGCCTAGTAAATGCTAAGCAGTTTTTCACATCAAACTAAGACGCTCAAATTTTAAAATACTTCAATTAACAAATACTTAAAGCAAATTTTTATATACTAAAGCGTAAACCCAATCACATTGAGCTTGTTCTCTTCTGCAAACTCAAATAACTTATGAACATGATTTAAATTCTCAAGAAATGTATTCAAACCTTCTTGGCTCTCTGCTTCGTAGTAACCGATGTCGTGTACCAATTTTTTTAAATCTGTCGCGGCAAACGCTCTGATAATCTTAGGTACGACTGCCATATCATATAATAGCCCGTCATGCTGATCATGCAGAGGCGTGCTGTTGTCTGTCAAAAATAACAGATAGCACAAGGCGTAATACCCCTCTCCCAACAGCTCAATCAATTCTTCCGTATAGTGTTCAACAGATGCTTGTTTCACATCCAAGTATTGGTTATCGCGATTTTCTCTTAGCTCATCAAGTGTAATACTACCATTGAACATACTTGCTAAATTTTCCTCACGAACACTACAAAAAAAAATGACATAGATGTAGAAATAGGCATCGTATTCTCCTTATCTGTTATTAAAAATAAGAACCACCTAGCAGAAGCTAAATGGTTCTTTCTTCAGTTCAATGAGATTGAATAAAAGATAGGTCGCAGGTTAAGTAATCAATAGCGAGTATTATGTAAGTTAAGTAAAACCCACAGTCTTGACTGGTTTGCTCATCTGTCATTTTAGCGCTTTTCTTTATACTGAATTTTCACCTGCTACAGATTATTAATCGCGTTTCACTGAATTATCTAGCTAGTTTATCTAGCATGGTCGAGAGCCATGCATTGTTATCTGCAATATACGTGTCCCCTAGTGCTAGGATCTCATCAGCCGCTTGCACAGAGTCAGGATGATCAATCATCGCTTCTTGTATATACGTCTGTCCATGCGACACCATATCTACCATACTCTTGTTAGTCACTTCAAAATGACATTGCCAACCAAGCACCCACGTACCTAATTCTTTATGCTTTGATGTTTGATAAACAAAACCTTGATTGGCCCAAGTATGTGACGTTGCTATTGGCATCGCGCCTTTGGGACACTCAAAACCATCGCCATGCCAATGAAATACAGTGAATTCATTCTTTGGCAAATCTGCTAGCAGCGGATGCGCAAGCCCCTGTTCGGTCAATTGAATGGGCAGCCAGCCAACCTCTTTTATGCCTGATGGCGCAACTTTCGCCCCCAAGCTATCTGCAATCAGTTGTGCACCCAAGCAAACACCAATCACGGTTTTTCCGTCATTAATACTTTGCTGAATGAAAGATTTTTCATCAGCTAGCCACTGAAAGTCACTTTCATCATGAATGCTCATTGGTCCACCCATAACGACTAACCAATCAAAACTGTCTTGCGCGGGTAATGGTTCATTTTTATAAAAACGTGTGACCGTAATACTATGGTCTCGATTATCTGCCCACTGCTTGATATGGCTGAGCTCTTCAAAATCAACATGGTAAAGAGCATGAATTCGTAGCATCATCAAATTATCCTTTTATTAAAAAATAAAAAACCGCCTAGCAAAAGCTAAGCGGTTTCTGTTATACAGCTCTCAAAAAGAGTCAGTTAAGACTTACTGATTTTTTTCGTAAACCGGTAACTCTTTGCAGATCGCTTCTACTTTACCGCGTACTTCAGTAGCGACGGCTTCATCACCGCGACTATCTAGTACATCACAAATCCAACCTGCCAAATCACCCGCTTGCGCTTCGTTGAAGCCGCGAGTAGTGATTGCTGGTGTACCGATACGAATACCAGAAGTCACGAACGGAGATTTTGGATCATTTGGTACAGCGTTTTTATTCACAGTAATATGCGCATCGCCAAGCCATTTGTCTGCTTCTTTACCTGTCATTTCTTGCTTAACGAGGCTGATCAGCATGAGATGATTTTCAGTACCACCAGAGATGATTTCATAGCCACGGTCTTGAACCACTTTTGCCATCGCTTTAGCGTTTTTGACCACTTGCTGCTGATAAGTAGAAAAGTTAGCTTCTAACGCTTCTTTAAAGCAAACCGCTTTTGCCGCGATGACATGCATCAACGGACCGCCTTGGTTACCTGGGAATACGGCAGAATTCAGCTTTTTAGCAAGTACTTCATCACGTGCCAAAATCATACCTGAACGTGGGCCACGTAGGGTTTTGTGCGTAGTCGTCGTAACCACATCAGCGAACGGTACTGGGTTTGGATAAACACCACCAGCAACTAGACCAGCAACGTGCGCCATATCTACTAGCAAATAAGCACCAACTTCATCGGCGATTTCACGGAAACGTGCCCAATCGACTACTTGTGAATACGCTGAAAAACCAGCAATACATTTTAGGCTTATGCTCTTTTGCCAAACTTTCAACTTGGTCATAATCGATAAGACCAGTGCCTTCGACCAAGCCGTACTGTACAGCATTGTAGTTAAGACCTGAAAAGTTAATGTGCGCGCCGTGAGTCAAGTGACCACCTGCGTCTAAGCTCATGCCTAGTACGGTGTCATTTGCTTCAAGTAACGCTAAAAATACGGCAGAGTTTGCTTGGCTACCAGAATGTGGCTGGACGTTGACGTACTCAGCACCGAACAACTCTTTTGCACGATCAATCGCCAATTGCTCTACAACGTCTACATGCTCACAACCACCATAGTAACGCTTGCCAGGATAGCCTTCAGCGTATTTGTTGGTTAGATCTGTACCTTGCGCTTCCATCACTGCTTGCGAGCAGTAGTTTTCAGACGCAATCAATTCGATATGGTTTTCTTGACGAACGCTTTCTGCAGCCATCGCTTCAGCAAGTACTGGATCAAAATCTTTGATAGAAATATCTTTAAACATAGTGATGTCCTAGGTAGTGACTGTCATTGAAAAATGTCGTTGAAAAGAAGCTTATAGGCTGCCCACAATAAAACAATTACTGTGTCAACGTCGCTCAAAGTACCAGCGGTACTTTTACGCTCAGTTTTATGGTATGACCATTATTGTGAATTGAGTCTATTAGCAAAGGTAAGTAGGAGTAAGCAGAGGCAATAGGCCTGTCATTAACTTGTCCAATTCGGCAATAAACTCGATACGCGTTGGCATCAAAATCATCGCTAAACATTAAGTGTAACATGAAAATTTGTACGGTGAGCGCAAAAAAACCTCACTGTAAGCTGAGTGAATTAAATGGTGATATAACGCAGATAAATAGCCAATAAAATAAATGGTTTACCGCTATCATATTGCTCCTACCCTGTTGTTGGTCAGCAGATTAGTAGAGACATTTATCTATTGACTGGCTACTTAATGGATATTTAACTGTCAGTAGCGACAAATGCTGGCAAAAAAGTTTCGCTGATCAGCAACTGGCGACCATACCAATCATAACGTGTTTGCCGTTGCCAACCCTCACTTGTCTGCTGGATAAAACGCTGATTGGGCAAAGTCCGACTGCGTTTAAATAACACATAACCGATGGGTGTGCCTTTGAGCTGCTGTAGACGGCGGGCGTGACCTTTGAGACTGGGTAACCAAAGATACTTTGCGCGGCCACCCACGGATGCTCGTCATTACCATATAGTTGCGCTTCACGCACCCATGCTAGCATGGGACGATTTAGCATGGCACCTGTGACATTCAATTGTTTTTTTGTGCCAATGACAGCAATCGGTAGCCCTCAAAGCTACGCTCCACGCGCAAGGGCTGCCCTGCTTTCACTTCCAACACCGCCGTGAGAGAGCCTGCGACATTGAGCCACGAGAGTAGCTCACTAGGAGGAGACAAATGGGTAAGACAAATAAAAGGAGTACTGGACATAGTTAACGGCTAATAGTGAATAATAAAAAAGAAAGCGAGCGTTAGGCGTATTAAGCAAAGCCTATTGAGTGGTATCAAAGGCTGGCATATTATCCGCATTAAAGGGCAATGCCTCAAACGCTTGCTGACGATACTGCGCCATATGCTCACGGTCTTGGGCGCAAAAATTGGCGATAGCTGGCACAAAACGTGGGTCATAAATACGGTGGATAGAGTGTGTCGTCGTTGGAATAAAACCACGAACCAGCTTATGCTCGCCTTGCGTACCCGGATCAAAATACTTAAGCCCTTGCTCGACGGCAAATTCAATACCTTGATAATAACACAGCTCAAAGTGTAAGCTGTCGTACTCACCCAGTGCCCCCCAATAGCGACCATAAAGAGTGGCATTTTCGCTATGGCGATCATCGTATAAAAACAAGCTACTGGCTATAATTTCACCAGAGGCATCTAACGCTTGTGCGAGCATTAAGTGCTCAGACATAGTCGCTGCCAGTGCCATAAAAAAATCTATCGTCAAATAAGGCTGTTGTCCACGTACTGCATAGGTCATCACATAACAATGATAAAAGGCTTTCCAGTCCTCGTCAGTAATAGCATCACCGCATTTACGTTGGCAGCTGATGCCTTGCTCAGCAACCTTACGACGCTCAGCACGGATGGTTTTGCGTTTTTTGGCTTTTAGCGTCGCTAAGAATGCTTCAAAATCAGCAAACGGTTGGCAGTCTTGTAGCAAGTCTTTATTTTGCCATAAGAACTGGCAGCCTTGACGTTCCAGTATAGGCATGTCAATTGCGGTTGATTCTAAACCATTATCTTGAGCGGCTAGCAAATGCGCTATATCAATATCAGTAGGCATAGATGCCGTCGCAATCTTTGCCAGCTCAGGCGTAATAAATAATCCATGCCAGCTTGAGGCACCTACTTGCTGAGCAATATCATCGACGCCTGCGATAGCTGTCTTTATAATGTCGGTGGTTAACGTCTCACCTTTTGCCAACCAAAGCCGCTGACCCGTAATCGGTGTATAGGGCACGCTAGTAACCAGCCTTGGATAATAATCCACCCCATAACGCGCATAGGCTTCTGCCCATGAATGGTCAAAACAAACTCGCCACGATGATGACCTTTGAGGAATACTGGCAACACCGCCACAGGATGCGCGACTGTTTGCGCAGCTTCGTTAATCGCAGAATGATTTTCACTATGGTTTTCACTATGGTTTTCACTATGATCAGCGTGGTCTATCGAGCTGCCGCTTTGACTATCTGCGACACGATGTACCAACACAAATATCGGCAACCAGCCTGCCTGCTCACCAATCGCGCCAGTGTCAGCTAACGCTTGCCAAAAAGCAAACGACATAAAAGGGGTATCGGGGGTTTGCCAGTCTGTTTGACTCTGCCAGCTGGTGTCATTGAGTAATGCATATTGTAAACTCATAATACTCACTATTTATTTTTATATGGGCGTAGTTTTTTATACCTTGTTTCGTATATGACTAGCCTAGCAAAATTCTACTCAAACTCTGTCACAATTATGCTCTCATAATTGTCAGATATTACGAATAAAATAGGTAACAATGCACTCTCGATAATAAAAGCTACCCCAGTAAAGTCACCTCTAAAAACATAGATAATTTGGTTTGTCAGCTCATGTCTGACAGAAGAGTAAGAATCACTTAGTCACGATTCATATCTATGATATGACTGGCAGTTTTTTGAATAATGATTGTATTATTCATCGTTTTATGATGAATATTAGCAGGCAGTGTTTGTATAGAAAGGATGAAATTTTTATCGATGACTGGTAGAATAAGGCTCTTAACAGCTTAATGTAATTAAGACATATTAGAAACAACCGAAAACACTACACTTAGTTCATTATGCGATATTGACATCGTATCAGATTTATAATCAGTTAACTATGATGTAGCGTCCGCACTCTATTTTTAAGTCATTCATATGAGCAGGTCGTTCAGACAAGACAGTCAAACTGCCGCTTAACGAAGAAAAATTCTAAGCAGACTCGATGGTCTCCAAGAAACTGGCTACAAAAAGCTCGCGACACATTATTTAGTATCGTTGCATGATCCATTATTACATCAGAGCTGCATGGAATTATTAACTTATATTTGAGCCTTATTATTAATTACAACTAAAAGGAATGCCCAACTAATGTCTAAAATTATTTATACAAAAACTGACGAAGCACCAGCGCTAGCAACCTTATCATTTTTGCCAATTGTAAAAGCCTTTACTCAAACAGCAGGTATCGAAGTTGAAACCAGCGATATCTCTGTTGCTGCCCGTGTGTTGGCTGAGTTTCCAGAGTACTTAACGGAAGAGCAGCGCGTTCCTGATAATCTGGCTGAGCTGGGTCGTCTGACTCAAGATCCAGACACCAATATCATTAAACTGCCTAATATCAGTGCTTCTGTTGGACAGCTAAAAGCTTGTATCAAAGAGTTGCAAAGCAAAGGCTACGCTATCCCTGATTTTCCAGATGATCCTAAGACAGAAGAAGAAGAAGAGATCCGTAAGCGTTACGGCAAAAGCTTGGGCAGTTCTGTCAACCCAGTATTGCGTGAAGGCAACTCAGATCGCCGTGCACCAAAAGCGGTTAAAAACTATGCACGCAAGCATCCACACTCTATGGGTGAATGGAAGCAATGGTCACAGACCCACGTATCGCACATGCACAGTGGCGATTTCTATGCTGGTGAGCAATCTATCACTTTGGATAAAGCACGTAGCGTACGTATGGAGCGTGTCGCTGAAGATGGCACTATTCATGTCTTCAAAACAGGCATTGCCTTGCTGGACAAAGAAGTCATCGACTTGATGTTTATGAGCAAAAAATCATTACTTGAGTTTTATGAGCGTGAAATGGAAGATTGCCGTGAAGCTGGTATCTTGTTTTCACTGCACGTAAAAGCCACTATGATGAAAGTATCGCATCCTATCGTGTTTGGTCATGCGGTCAAAACTTATTATAAAGATGCCTTTAATAAGCATGGCGCTTTCTTTGACGAGCTAGGTATCAACGTCAACAACGGCATGGCAAGTTTGTACGAAAAAATCGCTGAGCTACCTGCCAGTAAGCGTGAAGAAATCGAACGCGATTTACATGCTTGCCAAGTGCATCGTCCACGCCTAGCGATGGTTGATTCATCAAAAGGTATCACCAACTTCCATTCACCAAGTGATGTGATTGTTGATGCGTCTATGCCAGCGATGATTCGTTCAGGCGGTAAAATGTGGGGCGCTGATGGCAAAATGTATGACTGTAAAGCGGTCATGCCTGAGTCTACTTTTGCTCGTATCTATCAAGAAATGATTAACTTCTGTAAATGGCATGGCAATTTTGATCCAACGACGATGGGTACGGTTCCTAACGTTGGTTTGATGGCGCAAAAAGCCGAAGAGTATGGCTCTCATGACAAGACTTTTGAGGCGAGTGGTTCAGGATTGGCTCGTATTGTCGATGAAGATACTGATGAGGTATTGCTTGAGCAGCAGGTTGAAAATGGCGACATCTGGCGCATGTGTCAGGTTAAAGATGAGCCTATCCAAGATTGGGTAAAACTTGCCGTACGCCGTGCCCGTGAATCAGATACACCAGTTATCTTTTGGCTAGACCCTTATCGCCCACATGAGAACGAGTTGATCAAAAAAGTTCAAACTTACTTAAAAGATCATGATACTACAGGCCTGCATATTGAAATCATGTCACAGGTTCGTGCGATGCGTTATACGCTAGAGCGCGTTGCCCGTGGTCTGGATACTATCTCTGCAACTGGTAATATTTTACGTGATTACTTGACTGACTTGTTCCCAATTTTAGAATTAGGAACCAGTGCGAAAATGTTGTCAGTCGTACCATTAATGAAAGGCGGCGGTTTGTTTGAAACGGGCGCTGGTGGTTCTGCACCTAAACACGTTCAACAGCTACTAGAAGAAAACCATTTACGTTGGGATTCATTGGGTGAGTTCTTAGCCTTGACCGTCTCTTTGGAGCATTTGGCCAGTCACGATAACAATGCTAAAGCGCAAATCTTGGCGGATACATTGGACACGGCGACAGAGAAACTGTTGTTAAACAACAAAGGTCCATCACGTAAAACAGGTGAAATCGATAACCGTGGTAGTCATTTCTATCTGGCGATGTACTGGGCACAAGAGCTTGCAGCACAAGATAAAGATGCTGATCTAAAAGCAAAATTTGCACCGCTGGCAGAAAAACTTGAGAGCAACGAAGCTGCTATCGTCAAAGAGCTAAATGAAGCTCAAGGCAAGCCTGTAGACTTGAAAGGTTACTACTTGGCAGACGAAGCATTGGCTGAACAAGCGATGCGTCCAAGCACGCTATTCAATGCAGCAATCGCCTCATTGTAATTGAGTTGTGTGCTCATACAGCAGATAATTGGGCTTAATTTTCTTTACTTATAAAGACTTTTGAACCCAGTTAAGCAAAATAAAAACACCGCTTAGGTCTCAGACTTAAGCGGTGTTTTTTATGCTTGAACATAAGACAGTACGTTTAAAACGTTACTTTTAAAATACCACTTATAAACAGCAAAAAACTGCCAATAAAAAAGCCACCTACATAACTGTAGGTGGCTTTTTGACATTGATAAGTTCAACGATACTTTTGTGAATATTGATACTTTTATCAATAGTATAAAATTCTGATAACTGCTGACTCAGCTCTATATACTTTTTAAACATCCATGTGCTTGATAACCGCTTTACCAAACTCAGAAGTACTGAGCAAGATAGCATCTGGCATGAGGCGCTCAAAGTCATAAGTGACCGTTTTATTAGCAATCGCACCTTGGATACCACTGATAATGAGATCAGCGGCTTCTGTCCAGCCCATGTCTCGTAACATCATCTCAGCCGATAAAATCAATGAGCCAGGATTTACTTTATTCTGACCCGCATATTTAGGTGCTGTGCCATGAGTTGCCTCATAAACCGCAATTGCACCGCCTTTGTTAGCGCCCGGTGCGATACCAATACCGCCCACCTCGGCTGCTAGGGCATCTGAGATATAATCACCGTTTAAGTTTAGCGTCGCAACGACTGAATAATCCTCAGGACGCATCAAGATTTGCTGCAAAAAGGCATCAGCAATAACATCCTTGATAATAATATCATTGCCTGTTTTTGGATTTTTCATTGTCATCCAAGGACCACCATCTAATAATCTGCATCGAAGCGTTCTGCTGCCAGCTCATAGCCCCATTCCTTAATGCGCCTTCGGTATACTTCATAATATTGCCTTTGTGCACTAAAGTCACACTGGGCAAATCATTATCGATCATGTTGAATGGCTTTACGCACCAGACGCTGCGAACCTTCTTTGGATACTGGCTTGATGCCAATACCGCAATCATCATCGAAGCGGATCTTCGTAACGCCCATCTCTTCTTTTAAGAATTTGATGATTTTCTTAGCATCCTCACTGCCCGCTTTCCATTCGATACCTGCATAGATATCTTCTGAGTTTTCACGGAAAATGACCATATCTGTCAGCTCAGGATGCTGAACAGGACTTGGTACACCTTCAAACCAACGAACTGGGCGCTGACACACATAGAGGTCAAGCTCTTGACGTACCGCCACATTCAATGAGCGAAAACCACCGCCAACTGGCGTGGTCAATGGGCCTTTGATACTGATAACATAGTCTTTTAAAATCTCTAGCGTCTCGCTTGGCAGATAGTCACCATCATATATTTTAGCGGCTTTTTCGCCAAGATAAGCCTCCATCCAAATGATGGACTGTTTGCCATGATAAGCTTTTTCCACTGCCGCATTGACCACTTTTATCATGACAGGCGTGATATCGATCCCGATGCCATCGCCTTCAACGAACGGGATGATAGGATGATTGGGTACATTTAGCGACAGATCAGCGTTCACGGTAATTTTTTCGCCGTCTCTTGGGACGATAACCTTCTCATAAGACATGGATAAAACTCCTTGGTTGTATGTTAGATATCGCAAGCATCCTTAGCACTCTGTTATGCTAGCCACTCTATTATGATTATTTATACCGCTTTAAACACGGATTGGCCAAACTAAAAACTCTGAGCAATAGGTAAGTTGCGATATGCTGATAAATGATTTAAAAAATCAATAAGTAAAATAGTGATGCACTGAATAATCATTTATTGACTTAACGATACTGTAAAAATCCCTTTAGTAAAATAGCATCCACACAGACTGTTATAATAACGCGCAAAATAACAAAGATATTTTATATAAAATCAACAAATTTGCAGCTTATAGCGTTGATTTAAAAAAACAACGTTTTATTAGGGTGTGTCCTCGTTTTAAAAATCGTAAATTGAGGACACGCCCTACCCTCAAAATATGCACAAAATAATGATTCAAATTTAGGAAATCCCAAACCATGTCAACCTCTAGTCTGATTTTATTCAACAAACCTTATGGGGTGCAAAGTCAATTTCGTGATGACAGCAACAATGATCACACCACCCTATCACAGTATTTTACCGATAAGTCTTTACGGATTGCTGGTAGGCTTGATGCCACCTCAGAGGGCTTGCTGATTTTAACGAGTGATGGTCGAGTCAATAAAGCCATTACCCAGCCACCTTCTGCTGCTAATTTTGCAAAAAACCGTCATAAGCAAGGCAAAACTTACTTGGTGCAAGTTGAAGGTACAGCAACGCCAGCGCAGTTGAATGAGCTTGCCTCTGGCGTACATTTAAAAGATGGCAAGACACTACCTGCGACGGCTCTCATGGTAGAAGAGACAAACTTACCCATTGATTTATGGCAACGTGAGCCGCCTATTCGTGAGCGTAAGAATATACCGACTTCATGGCTCATGCTGACGATTTATGAAGGTAAGAATCGCCAAGTCAGACGTATGACAGCGCAGGTTGGACTGCCATGCCTGCGTTTGATACGCTGGTCAGTGGCAGGGTTTGAATTGGGTGATTTAGCCGTTGGTGAGTTTGTGCGCATTCATCTCACTAGCGAACGCTGTCAGCAATTAGGCATTCTCGATTAATTATTACTATCAATCTACTGGTATCTCATTGCTGATTGCTCGTGACTGGCATCTGCTTATTAGGGCATATCCTTATTTCTATCAGCTTTTTTAAATAAGAACACGTCTTAGTCATTGGCTTTGATAGCAATTAAACCCAATTACGACTTGCTAAACATCGCGTCTCGAACGAGCAAGGTTTATCTGCTAAGCTTCAGAACACCATTATTTAGGTATCATAAGTCTCATCCACTTATCATTTGATTTTTTATTATAGGGATATGTTATGTTTGCTTCTCGTCGTTGGATCTTGTTGGCCACTAGCGTTTCTACAGCGCTTATACTGAGCGCCTGTCAGCCGACAAAAACAACGATGACACAGATTCTAATGCAGCGACCCCACCTGTGACTGATATCGTCGATGCTCCAAATGACATTGACGCTGACAACGAACTAGTAGCTGGCGAAAACAGCGCAGAAGAGAGCCAAATGACTGACATACTCAGAGACTATACAAGGTCGATGACTAGAATGCATGATGAGATGATAATCGGTATGGGTTATAACCTGATACAGCCTTTGCTAAAGCGATGCTTGGACACCACCGCGGTGCCGTAGAAATGGCAAAAATTCAGCTGAAATATGGTACTGACGAAGAGATGCGTCAATTGGCACAAGAGATTATCGCCGCTCAGCAAGTTGAAATCGATATTTTGAATAAATGGCTTGCTAGCCACCCTGATACAGCCAAACCTAAACCCAATACTGAAGCGATGCAACAAGCATATGCGAGGAGCATGGATGTCTTAAATGGCGACATGGTGTTGGGTATCGCTGATCCTGTCCCCGACATGGCATTTGCACGCGCTATGCTACCGCATCATATCGGCGCGGTAGAGATGGCAAAGATTCAGCTAACCTATGGCACTGACGAAGAGATGCGTCAATTGGCACAAGATATCATCGATGGTCAGCAGACTGAGATTGCGCATATGCAACAATGGATTGTAGACGCTAATGCAGATAACAAGGCTAAAGAGACACAGGGCACAAGTGATAATCATCAGCAATCTGAGCAAGCTGCTTCTTAGGTGCTGAATTACTAAACGCTGACTTAGCTGTTAATTTTTAATAAACCTTAAAAGACTGCCAGTCATTACACAAAGCCCCTGCCAAATAATATTATTTGGCAGGGGCTTTAATTTTTAATAAATTATTGACCAGAATAGTGAGAACAAGTACATTCACATTAATACATTTAGCAATGTATTTAACTTTGATAACGCTCTATAGCGTTAAGCCATGCTTGCCAGCCTGCATCGACTGGAGAAGAGTTATCACTGACTTCTGACGATTGATTTGCTTGTGCCAAGTGCAAGCTCACTTTATGCGGAGATGCTTTGTCAATGGCTTCATTAGCCGCTTTAGGCAGCACATTAACACGCATCAACTCATCACGGCGAAACAGATGACACTCAATGTCACGCTCCATATTACTCAGCAACGCCAATTGTTTACTGTCAGCTTGATACCGTCAAGCGCCACAATGACATCATTCGCTGAATACCCGCTCTAGCAGCGACATAGCACGTGTCACGCGATTGACTTTGAGTCCAGCAGGTGTTTCAGTACAGCGCATGCCCCAAGGCACATGCTTGTCAGCCGTCTTTTGCTATTGCTATGCATGTTAATGCCGTTTGCCGCCAGCAGCGCTTCAATTGGCAACTCTTCAACACCATTGACATAACGATACTCAAAGTCTTCCCAATCCTCTATGGGCATGAACTGCCCAATGACTGTACCCATATCAGCACTATTGATGCCAATGCGTTTATTGTCGTTTTGCTTTGCTTGAGTATAAAAAGCCTTGACCACATCAAACAGACGATAGCGACCATTGCTCTTTTGGAGCAGTGTTAAATCTAAGCATAACGCCACCAATGCACCTTTGTTGTAATAACTGATACCAGCATTGCCTGTATTTTCATCGTTACGGTATAGCTTAATCCACGCATCAAAGCTCGATTCTGCAACGCTTTGATACGCGCGACCCGCGGTTTGATAGTAACGATTAATTTGCTCAGCCAGTAGCTTGAGATAGCTTGGCTTATCAATCACGCCCGACGCTTGTAACATAAAGTCATCGATATACGAAGTAAAGCCCTCAAATACCCATAGCAGTGGTGTAAATGCCTCGCGGCGCAAATCGACATCCAACATAACATCTGGGCGTACCGTTTTGACCCACCACGAATGAAAATACTCATGGCTGCATAAGCCCAAAAATCGCTGATAATCGGTGCTTGGTATTTTTGGCTCATCAAGAGTTGGTAAGTCGGCTCGGCGCGGCGTAATGAGACTGGTCGAATTGATATGCTCAAGTCCACCATAATCCTGACCACTGGCAAAGGTCATAAACGTATAATCATTAAATGGCGCATCACCCAACCAATCTAAATAGCACTGACAGATCTGAGTGACATCCTGCTGTAGCCTGCCCATATTGGCACTGTGCTTACCTGAGAGGTAAAAACGATGATGTAGCGTCTGATGCGTACTGTCTTGAATAATAAAGTCAAACTTATCTTGTTCTGCAATCTCAAAAGGGTAATCAATAAGGTCGTGATAACTGCCTGCTTGTAGTCCATAGCTATGCTGCCCATCAAGGCGTAGATGAGTAGACTCTAACCCACATGCCAATAGCAGCCGACTCTCGTCTTTACCTGCTAAAAATGCTGCAGGCACTGCCAAACTGACTTGTACAGCTCGATGCTCCTGCCCTTCTACAGCCAATGCCAGTGAGGTGAAATTCCCATACAAACGTTGCTGATCGACATAGGCAGTACGTACCGATAAATCATAGCAGTAGACTTCATAGTGGACACCGATGGCTTGCCCTGCCTTGGCTTTTGGTAATTGCCACGTGTTTTTATCTATTTTGTGCGCGCGATAAACCTTAGGATGAGTATCATCATCTCTGATTTGGCTGTCTAACACCTGATAATGCACCGCGGTAATGTTGCGCGCAAACTCACGCATCAGATAACTGCCTGGTATCCACGCTGGCATCCAAAGTTGAGGCGCATCATTTACTGCCGTAAAATTGAGCGACACATCAACCAAGTGCTCAGAAAAACGCTCGAAATTGAGTCGATAATTGATATCAGCTTTTGCTTTATGGTGATCGCTGATTGTATTAGCATCTGATAGCTGACTACCTGAATTATTGGCAAATAAGAAGTCATTGTCTTTTTATCCTTATTTATATCATTATGGTAAAAGCCATTGTCCAAAAACGCAACTGGCAAACCCCGAATATCCATTTACGGTCTTAAAACCACAAAAAACTGTGTTTATTTTCATAAAAAATGCCATTTATCAGTATAAAATAGCATTTTTTATTGTTTCTACCTTGAAAGTTATATGAGCCATCTCAATTAAAGATGCTAACTGCTAAAGTTACTTTAATAAACTGATGATAATTGACTAATGACGTGGCTATTTGGCTTGCTGATTGGATTTTTTAGGTTTATTGCAACCGTATTTAATTTTTTACATAGATATATTTAGGATAACTTATGACTATTATTGCAAAAGACACTGCCGTCAAATTCAATTACACACTAAAAGACGACGAAGGCAACATTCTTGACCAATCACCAGAAGGTCAACCACTTGCGTATTTGCATGGCCACAGCAACATCATTCCAGGCCTTGAGCAACAGCTAGAAGGTAAATCTGCTGGCGAACAAGTTAATGCTGTTGTTGAACCTGCTGATGGCTACGGCGAATATCAAGAGCAAGCGGTACAACATGTACCACGTGATAACTTCCAAGGCGTTGAAGATATCCAGCCGGGTATGCAGTTTCAGTCAGAAGCTGGCGGACAAGTAATGCTAGTTACCGTTACTGAAGTAAATGACAAAGAAGTGACCGTTGATGCAAACCATCCATTGGCTGGTAAGCGTTTGACGTTTGATGTTGAAATCCAAGAAGTGCGTGCAGCGACTGAAGATGAACTAAACCATGGTCATGTCCATGGCGCTGGTGGCGTTGAGCACTAATCTCTTCTAGAGTATAGTGAGATGTTAAATGGTAGTCTTTATTAAGACCATTATTTAGTCAAAAAAGGTCAGCGGCTTTGTCTACTGACCTTTTTTTATGGCTATTATTTATCACAATCACCTTTTAAAATATGAGCCTCTTAGGCTTACATTAAGCAACCTGACAGGCTTACAAACTATTCAATGCTACTGAGTTATCTATTAGCTAGTTAGTCGTGTTTCTCAATTAATATATAGCAGACGTAACAAAGCCGCATAACGACAAGCGTTATGCGGCTTTTATCACTAACCATCCATGTTATCGTTACATGATACCTAATCCCGGAGTATCCTATAACTGACAGGCATCCAGCCTTATCATCCTTAATCAGCAAACCACCTATCCCTGATGCGACCTTTGAGATACCAATCCCTAGTATCAATGAACCTTTTCGTTCAATCGTGCCGTACAGTTATAATCGCAGATTGCCTCATGGTTAGTAAGAGGTATAAACGTCAATCCATGTAAGCATATGCTTACGTGGATTTTAATCACAGCCTTTTTGGCTGACAATACTGACCGTTTATAGCTTCTCTTCAGGGCTTAACAATGCTTTAGGTTCAGCGCTTAGCATAATATAGGCCGCTTCATTGATGAACGCTTCGTCTTCAGGTAACTCTGGGCGCTCCTTGGCTTTCATGCGGCTGCGCTCTTCAAATTTTGCATCCATTGCTGCTTGATAGGTGTTCCAATTGGCATAAGGGCGCTCACCCGTTGCAATAAGACGTTTATTTTCAGCCTCTAGTGAACGCTTTTCAATCAATTGCATCTTAGCTCGGCGGCTATTGATATCAAGTGGAATTGGTTTTTTCTCGTCTTCCATATCGCGAATGTTGTTTAGCGCTGAGAGATAAACAAACTGTGGGTTTGCTCTTGACGAATTTTAGACTGCTGGTTAAGTGTCGCCAGCGTCGTATCAGTGAACTTACCTTCAGGCTTGTAAGGCGCCGTTTTGATGGTATCCCAAGGCAACGCTTTTTTCTGCGCACGTTCGCCAAAAGTGGCATCATCGTAGATATTGACCAACTCTACATCAGGTACCACACCTTTATTCTGTGTACTACCACCAGTGATGCGATAGAATTTGCGCTGCGTTAAAGTGGCTGAACCCAATGCCAAATTATCGAGTTGAATCTGCGCTGAACCTTTACCCGTTGTCGTACTGCCAACCACTAGACCACGACCGTAATCTTGGATAGCCGCGGCAAATATCTCACTGGCTGAGGCAGACGCTAGGTTGGTAATAACGACCACTTTGCCATCATAAAGTTGCTCACCGCCATCATCGTCACGGTAGACCTGAATGTTGCCGCGATTGTCACGGATTTGCACCATCGGTCCGCTCTTGATAAAGAAGCCAAGCATTTTTGCTACTTCATCCAATGAACCACCTGGATTATTGCGCAAATCAACCACGAGGCCATCAATATTTTCTTTATTCAACGCTTTCAATGCTTTTTCGGTATCGATACTGACGCTGCGATAATCCTCACCGTTACGGCGTGCCTGATAATTCAGATAAAAGCTTGGTATCTCAAGGACGCCGATGCGTTTTGGCGTTTTATCAATATTAGGGCGCTGTAATTCTACCACGCGCTGGGTAACCCCTGACTCTTCTTGTTGAATAATGTCACGAACCACCGTCACGTTACGGGCACTGGCATCAGGCGTATTTGGCTGACGCACTTTGATGGTCACTGACGTACCACGTTTACCACGAATCAAGCTCACAATCTCACGCGTTGACCAGCCAACCACGTCTGTCATGTTCTCGCCATCTTTGGCAATACCGATAATCAAATCGTTGGGTTTAATCTGACCAGATTTGGCTGCTGGACCACCATCAACCAAGGTCACGATGCGAGTATAATCTGGGTTTTTACGATCAGGGCGAATAGAGACGCCAATGCCTTCTAATTGCAGGCTAGATTGGATTTGTAATTCGTTGGCCTGAATCGGTGCGTAATAATTACTGTGCGGATCGTAAGTCAACATCGCCGTATTTAAGATGGTTTCCATGATTTCATCGTTTGTGAGACGCTTAAACTGCTCTTGCTGTCGCGATAAACGATTTTGTAAAATCTCGCTTGGTGTACGTTGGTCGTTGCGCACCAAATCTTGTCCACGAGTAATATCTGGATTGCTTAGGAATACTTTTTCTTTGGCTTTTTCATCTTCTTGACCCAAGGTAATACTTATCAGCTGAAACTTAAGCTGACGCGTCCAATAATCACGCTGCTCTTTTTTGGTTTTAAAATGATTGAGTTTTTCACGGTCAAGTACAATCGTATCACCCGTCAAATCAATATCCGTTTTTAGCATCTTGCTCGCCATCGCAAAATACTCATTTGAGCGCTTGCGATAGCGTTCAAAGACCTCTACTCCTGCAGACAAGTCGCCACGCTTGAGGCGAGCACCGAATTCATCGGCGTATTTTTTCTTAAACTCATCCACATCAGACTGCAAAAACAACGTATGGTTTGGGTCAAGGCTATCAATATACATAGACAAGATTTCGCTGCCCGTTTTGCTATCTAGCGGCTGATTTAAATAGTGGCTACGATCCAGCAATGCGGCTACTTGGCGAGTGGTGACTTTTTGTTCAGGGGTTTGTACAAAGCCTTCAGTATTGGTGTCGGCCATTGCCGTCCCGTAGCTCTGGGTGAGAATAATACCGGCGATGCCCACTGACGCTGCACTGAGTAACCACTGTGCTGGTTGTTTTTTTCATCATATATACCTAGTTATTTTACGTTAATAATATTATTTGTTTTATAAAAATCAAAAGTGATTAAATCAGTCGCCGCCTATAAATGCTTTATCTTTAAGTCACGAAATATTTATCTACCACTATCAATCGAATATGTATTCAATGATACTTTCTAAAATGCTATTTTCTGAATAGTTATGGTCACTAAATGCCATTGCTGTTTGCTAATATATTGTTAAAAATCACTCAATATTATCATGCACATAGATATCCAACTGTCTCAAACTGTATAAGCAATCTTACACGCTACGCCTGCACATACCAAACTTTCTATTACATTTATTGTTCATCATTATTTGGGTCATTTATTGACGATTCAATGCCCACTCGCGAATTGATTTGAGTCTATTCATCTGCCACATTATGCTCATCTAATAATAACTGTCATAATAAAGCAGTTTTGATAATAGTGGCGCATTGCCAATTATCATCATTTATTTATTTGAAGCTGAACCGATCATATAACAAGATATAACACCATAAGGATTACGCAATGTACGGCGTTTTAATGATTGATATCGATAGTACCGCACTGACAGCAGAAGATGTCAGCTTAATCAAACAGGCACAAGTGGGCGGGGTGATTTTATTTGCCCGAAACGTTGCAGATGCGGCACAAGTACGGGCGTTGTGTGACGACATACGTTATCACAACCCAGACATATTAATCGGTGTCGACCAAGAAGGTGGACGAGTCGCACGCCTACGCAATGGCTTTACCCCACTACCTGCCATGGGCAAGCTTGGGGAGTTATTCAATCAAGAGCCTAACCATGCGCTAAGCTGTGCTTACGATTGTGGCTATCTAATGGCAACAGAAGTATTGGCCGTGGGCATTGATCTCAGTTTTGCCCCAGTACTTGACAGAGATGGCATCAGCCAAGTCATCGGAGATCGTAGCTTTCATCAAGAGCCGCAAGCGATCATTGCGCTGGCGACTCAGTTTATGCGCGGTATGAAAGCCGCTGGCATGGCAACCACAGGTAAGCATTTCCCCGGTCATGGTGCCATTGCGCCTGATTCGCATGTGGCTGAAGCCATCGACACGCGTAGCTTAGATGAGATTATGCATAGCGATATGCAGCCTTTTGCCCAAACCTTACCGTGGCTTGATGCCTTAATGCCTGCCCATGTTATTTTTTCGCAAGTCGATGATAAGCCAGCAGGTTTTTCTAAAATTTGGCTCAAGGACATCATACGGGATCAGCTAAAGTTTGATGGGGTCTTATTCTCTGATGATCTTTGTATGGCAGGTGCTCAAGCCGCGGGCGATGTCAGCGCACGTGTGAAAGCCGCGATTGAAGCGGGTTGTGATATTGCGCTGGTTTGTAATGATCGCGTCGCCGCCCATGAAGCCGCAGAGACCGCACAAGAGCTGCCTTATCCCAATCAAAACCGTATTAAAACAATGTGCGGACAGATACCAACATGGGAAGGTGATCTAGAATCAACTTGCCAACAATTTGACTATTGGCAACAGGCAAAGCAAAACGTGACTCAAACCTTTTTTAATCCTCAATCTGAGGCACAAGCGACTCGCAGCGCTACTGAATTAAAAGATCCGACCGCTTATAAGTAATCGCTTATCATTAGATACTTATCATTAGCCACCTATAAACAACAGCCTTAACAAAATAAAAAACCGCACCTTTATAAGATGTGGTTTTTTAAATTAGTAATGACTCAATCAATTTTCTGTGCATTAATTGGCTGGATCTACTGCCGTACCTTGAGTGGCATCATCACCATCAGGCAATAAGTCATCGTTATTGCTATCCAGAGGGTTTAAGTCTGGGTCAAGCGCATCATTACTAATAATCATACCATCGTTTGCACTGGCCATCTCGTCATTGACTATAAATTCAATACGGCGATTACGGAAGCGACCCTGCTCAGTTGAGTTATCAGCGATAGGTTCTGATTCACCCATGCCTTTCGTCATCAATTTACTAGCATCAACACCTTGAGATACCAAATACTCTTTCACTGCCTCAGCGCGATCACGAGACAATTCTACATTGTAAGAATCTGATGCCTGACTGTCAGTATGACCGATAATCGTCAGCTTCATATTCGGTACTTCGTTGATGATCTTAGCAGCGCGGTCAAGCAGCTCTTTATTGACATCAGGAATGACCGCCTCATCCACTTCAAAGTTGATAACCTGAATACTCAATGCACGAGCCACATCACGTGGATCTGGGTTTTTACCAAGATTGGTCATAGCAACATCCGCAGCTGCCAAACTATTATCAATCTCACCCTGCAAATCTAATGGCCCTTCGGCTTGTATGGTCATTGCAGGAACAGCCGCTTGTAAGTCAGCCACTAGCTTATCTAATGCCGCTGCATCAGGCGCATTGACAGTGATCACATCGCCTTTGATGATCATGCTCGCATTTGGTACATTTTTGACGATAGGTAAGATAGTAGCTAGCTGAGCCGCCGCTGGCATATCTACTGCAAAATTATCATCGACATCAGCACGGCATTTATTGGCTTCTTCACCAAATGCACTGGTTAACGCATTCATTACATTGGTCTGCAAGGTCTCGTCGCCCACATTCATACGGCAAGCATACAGCTCACTATTTTCACCAGTCGCAATGCGCAATGATGCAGGCTATCACCTGCCACTGCCAACTGACCCTCTCCCTGCGCTGCTTGTTGGGCAGTAGCCACCGGTGTGGCGACAGGCTCAGGGTTCTCTTGGCAACCACGAAGTAAAGCCCAAGCCAATGCGCCTAAAATATCAAGCCAATAATGGGGAGCAATGCTTTCATAAAGCTGCCTTGCTGCTCTTCTTCGCGTTGCAATGGAGCGGTGCTCACCGTATCAGAGATACGTGCGCCAGCAGCAGGCGTCGCTGCCAACATACCGACTGGCAGAACGGCGCTTGCCCACGCAGGGATATAACGCTGATAACTATCGAGATTATCATTTAAAAACTGCGGCACTGGTGTGGTACCTGCCAAGCTTTTGATTTCGTGAAAAGCCAGTGGCGCTGCCATCGCTATCAGTCCGCGCGAAGACGTTGCATCGACATTATGCTTGCCTGCCAGCTCACGAGCGATTCGATCACGTTGCGAATCATCGCTCCATACACGGTCATAAAACCCTTGGTCGTCACGAGTGATATTTTCATTTGCAAAACGATTATAAGTATCGTTATCCGCTAAGCGAGCCGCAAAAATAGCGTAGAACTGTTCAAGCAGCCCCTTTTTAGCGGGACTATGATCATCTTCCAGCACGGCTGGGCTAACGGTACGCGTCAAATGACTGATAATATCCATAATACAATTCTCCTATTAATGCCTATATTAGTATCGATTTATATAATTAAAATATTCAAAAAACGCCAGATAAAATAATGATTTGAAATAAGAACCATGACAGCTAAAACCATCTTAACCCTGTTCAATTTTCATCATTATAAAAGTATTAAGTCAGTGTTAACAATCAACAGGTTGTTGTACAAATGATACGTTAGGTAATATTTCAAGTGTCACACGTAACCAAAAACATGGCAAATAACCAATCATTAGCTCAGTGAGAACCCATAAAAGAATCAGTAAAACTTATGTATAAATGGAGAAAATACATCCTTTTTTCAGATACTTTGTGGTCTTTTACATAATTCCAACTGGGTATCAACAGAAAAAATGGCGGTATAAGCAACTTATACCGCCATCCTTACTTGATAACTTATTTCAATGGATAAATGATTAAACAATCTTTAAACACCTCTATTATCCAATCATTTATTCCTTACTTGTGCAGGTTCAGCGATGATGAGTGTGCTTGCCATATCATCTACCTCCGATTCTGAAATAGAACCTGACGGTCTGTTATTCATCGGTGTATTGTTAGGGATATTGTTAGGAATGTTACTGGGAGTATTGTTGGTATTGTTACTATAATTGTTGGGTACAGGATTAGGTACGATACGATCGCCTGTATCATCATCTGCTGCTTGGAACTCTCCAGACCCACCGTTGTTATAGTCATTAGCATACTGATTGTTGGCAGCTCCCTCATTCTCAAACTGATTATTCGTATTATTCATTGCATTGGCATCGTTATTTTCAGGCAATGGTAATGGTGCAGTACTATCGATGACCATGGCAGGTATCAAAGTACGCATATCCGTAACCAGTCGTTGCAAGAGCATACTGTCTGGCGCTTCTAACATAAGGCGATCATTCTGCAAATGTAGGCGTGCAAATGGCGTAGACCTAATCATCGTCAAGACATTGGGCAGTACTTCCTCAGGTAAATTGGCAATACTACTGGCAACTCCAGCCTGTACTGTTAATTCGCAAATACTCGCTTGCTCACCAAAGCTGGTATTGAGCGCTTGTTGCAAGGTGCTTTGTAGCGCTGCATCGCCAATGGTAGCGCTACAGGCATACAGACTACCGCTGTTATCTACGCCAACGATGAGCTCAATGGGAGTCATTACCTGCGCTACTGGTGCAGGCGTTGGTGCTACCACAACAGGCACTGTCGCAGCGGCTTCTACAGGCGGCGCGTTGTTCGGTATTAATATTGCCCAAGCAGCAAGCCCTATCGCGGCAATGGCTACTATTAATAAACCCACCCGTACCAGTAAATCATTACGTTGATTGCGAGTACGCACTTTTTCTTGCTTCATACTGCTATTTTCTGCCAAATGATGCGTGGATGGATTGGCATGAATGGCACCAGTATGAGCACTAAAATGGCCATCGGTATCGCCTATCTTCATACTTTCTACATCAGTATTTCCAATATCTTTTTTATCTGCTGTATCAGCATTTTGTCTATAAGCGGCTGTCGCTGCGGCGATCGTACTGGTACCTATATGAGAATTTTGTCGTCCATCCAAAGAGGTGTCACGCACTGGTACGCTATCAATATCCGCGACGATGTGTGGGTGTGCTTCTGATGCGCTATTGACGTTTTGAGGAGCAGTAATAATAGCTGCTGACCACATCGGTAAATACTGACGCAATGCTGCCTGCTCTCCCTGCAAAAACGCTGGCAAAAACTGTCCGTTTGCCAATACTGTCAGCTCACGATAAGCCAGTGGCGCGGCATTGATGAGCAGCTGTAACGTAGCAGACTCATCAATATGATGGGTAGCAGACAGCTCTCGGATCATAAGCTGCTGTATGCTTTTATCTTGCCACAGTTGTTCGAACAGTGGACTTTCTGTGACTCTATCAACCATCCCTTGCTCGGCGCGGATAAATTGTGCATACACTTGCGGCAAGGCGAGACGCGATGCCAAGATGGCATAAAACTGCTCCAATAAGCTGATGTAAGCCACACTATCCTGACTATTGCGCTCACCTATGACAGCTGGCGTTACGGTCTTTTCTAATTGGTCGATAATACTCATAGATTACTGCCTCTTTCGGCCTTTATTTTAAATTTACCAACGCATGAAACGTTTATTTTACTTGTCGTTAGCATCTGCATTCTTAGATACCGCTCTCATTTAACCCGCCATTACCGTCAAGATACGAAGCATTACTCAATTTGCCTGACAGCCTGCTATATTATTCACTATAAAAGCATATAAATGCACTATTTTGTCACATAATAAGTTTTTGCATTGTCATAACTACTGTTAGTATTACTTTATTATAAATAGCTCATGCTTAATAATTGCTTGTCAGTCCTATTTAGTTTGCACTCAGCCATAATGCGTAGGCTTTGAACATTGTTATTCATCACCTTGTCACATATCAGGCGCAGCCTAAGGATTTTCCTTTGTTCAATCATACGACCCTTATTATTATTATCACGGTTATTGTCAGCTTAGTGGCATGGCAAAACAAAACAGTATTTAATCGGCTTATTTTTATCCGCCAGCGGTAAATAATGGGCAGTGGGACCGTTTTGTCACGCATGGCTTTATTCATGCCGATAGCATGCACCTGCTCTTTAATATGTTTACTTTATACTTTTTTGGTCGTGCTATTGAAGGACTGTATCAGCCGTTCTTATTTGGTTATGGTTTTGTGGTCTTTTACGTATTGGCCATTATCATTGCGATGATTCCAAGCTACCTCAAGAATAAAAATAATGCGAGCTATTTAAGCCTTGGCGCGTCAGGCGGTGTATCAGCCGTATTGTTTGCTTTTATTTTGCTGGCACCGTGGGAAAAAATCTACCTATTCGCGATTATTCCTATACCTGCGATATTATTCGCCGTCGCTTATATCGCTTATAGTATCTATGCAGACAAACGGGGCGGCTCTAATATCAATCATATGGCGCATATGTGGGGCGGCGCGTTTGGGGTTATTGCCACGATTATTTTAGAACCGCAAGTCCTACCGCATTTTATCAATGCGCTATTATCACCTGGGCTTTAAATTTAGTAATGAAGTTTATTAATGAAGCTCAATGATAAAAATTGAAATGAGCACTTGGGTTATGATGACAGTTTAAGTAATTAAGCGATGATTAACGTCGCGTTATGTTTTGCACAAACTTATACTCAACAAACTATTTAAGAATTTGATAATTATTATGATGATAGATGTTATCGGTGATATTCATGGCTACGCAGACAAGTTAATTGGCTTATTAGAGCAGCTAGGTTACGTTCATAATGGCACGTACTTTGTACCGCCAGCAGGGCATCGGGTGTTATTTATCGGCGACTTGATTGACCGAGGACCACAGCAATTGGCTACCTTAGAGATTGTTTTTGCCATGTTAGATGCTAACGTGGCAGATGCGATAATGGGTAATCATGAATATAATGCCCTCGCCTTTGCCACACTTGACCCTGATAACTCCAGCCAATATCTGCGCTCGCACAATGACATACATATACGCCAACATGCGGCATTTTTAGCCGAAATAGCTTTTGGCTCAGAGCGTCATCAATATTGGCTTAATCGGTTATATGAGCTGCCTTTATGGATTGAAACAGACGACGCTTGTTTTGTTCATGCCTGCTGGGATGTCGATAGTATGGCGGTATTGCAGCCGCTATTGACTGACGATAACTGTTTAACGCCGCACGGGCTAGTCGCCACTGCCAAAGAAAATACGGCGCCATTTGACGCGCTAGAGCGGGTGTGTTAAAGTGTAGAAACAGCATTACCTGACGGCATGGTCATGGTCGATAAAGAAGGCACTGAGCGCAAGCGTGTGCGAGTATGCTGGTGGCTTGACGGGCTGAATAAACGCCGTCTTTATGAGGTGGCGCGTGCGCCTGCATCAGCATTGGCGCAGATTCCAAAAGAGGTGTTGGCTGAAAATATTGATTTCGCCCTGAAAACGGATAAAGCGGTATTTGTCGGTCATTATTGGTTAACTGGCACGCCTGAGCCACTGAGTTCACAAGTTGCCTGTACTGATTATTCAGCGGCGGTAGACAGCGGATATCTGACTTGTTATCAGCTCAATACTGAGCAACCATTGCCACTAAAAGCCAGTAACTTTCTCCAATATCGCCATGATAAAACGGTAAACCCCAATCCATAAAATTGGTACTATTGCCCCCGTTTTATTAAAAATCAAACTTGGCTTTACGAAGGCAACAAAACTTTTGTATGATGGTCTTTTTGAGGATATCAAAGCATGAGCACCACAACAGCTACTGTTAACACGATGGATCAAAACAGCCCTATCTCCTCCCCTGCTGGTCAGCCGAAAGTTGGCATTATTATGGGATCACAATCTGATTGGGCAACTATGAGTGCGGCAGCGCAATTGCTCGCAGACTTTGATATCGCTTTTGATTGTGAAGTGGTTTCAGCACACCGTACCCCTGATAGATTGTTTGACTATGCAAAAAGCGCAAAAGATAACGGTCTACAAGTTATCATCGCTGGTGCTGGTGGTGCTGCTCATCTGCCTGGCATGTGTGCCAGTCAAACGCCGTTACCTGTGTTTGGTGTTCCTGTAAAATCTTCTATGCTCAGCGGTTGGGATAGTCTCTTGTCTATCGTACAGATGCCTAAAGGCGTCGCAGTTGGCACATTAGCGATTGGCTCAGCAGGCGCTTACAATGCTGCCCTGCTTGCGATTCAAGTGTTAGCGCTGCATGATGAGACCATTGCGGCTAAGCTGGACAATCTGCGCCAAATGCAAACTGATACTATCCTTGCTAGCCCAACGCCCGGCATTATCCATAGCTAATTACCTGTCTTTGATAGCGGTTCTTGAATCCCTTTATTGAGACATAGCGGCTATTTACTTGATATTTATTTTTAGATGGGTTTTACTTAATACAAGGTGCATGTAATGCACCTTTTCCTATTTTAATAGATGACTTTTTACCTTTTATTACACCCAAAATATTATTCATTTTTAACTCAAAGAGCCTGCCATGACTACAGCGAACGCTTACCCTGTTACCCAAACCATTCGTACCATCGGTATTTTAGGCGGTGGTCAGCTTGGTATGATGCTTGCCGAAGCAGCGATGCCACTTGGCTACCAATGTGTTTTTAGAAGACAGCGCTGACTGCCCTGCTAGCCTATACGGTCGCGTCTTTCATAGCGATCAATTGGAAGACTTCATCGCAGCAGCAGATGTTTTCACCTTAGAGTTTGAAAACACACCGACGGCGACAGTTGAACAGCTGACTGATCTGTCAAAATCAGGTAACAAACAAGGTATGTTTCCGCCATTGATTGCGCTTGATATCGCTCAAGACCGCTTGAAAGAAAAGCAAATGTTCAATTCACTTGATATTGCTACCGTGCCCTTTATGGCTGTCAACTCTGAAGCGGATTTGCAGCAAGCCTGTCATGAATTAGGACTGCCTATCGTCCTAAAAACCAGCCGTGGCGGTTATGATGGCAAAGGTCAGTTCGTGATTAGACAAGACAGTGATATCAAGGCGGCATGGCAAAATCTTAAAGATGCAGTTACGGGTAAGGGCTCACTAACGCCAACGCCTGCACCTTTGATTGCAGAAGGTTTTATTAACTTTAGCCGCGAGCTTTCTATTATCGCCGCACGCGCACAAAATGGTCAGGTTCGTTGCTACGATTTGGTCGAAAACCATCATCATAATGGTATTTTAGCCAAGACCCAAGCGCCTGCCGTTGGCACCAGTCATTTATTCAAACAAGCAACCGATGCCATCACCAAGATCATGAACCACTTAGACTATGTTGGTGTGATGGCACTTGAGCTCTTTGTGACCAAAGATGCGCGTGGCCATGACATGCTACTCGCTAATGAAATTGCGCCGCGTGTGCATAATTCAGGACATTGGAGCATTGAAGGCGCTGTCACTAGCCAGTTCGAAAACCACATCCGCGCCGTCGTCAATCTGCCATTAGGTGATACCGACAACGTGCATCCAGCGATTATGCTCAATGTCTTGGAACAATATCCAGATATCAGCGACGTACTAAATATCGATGGCGCACACTATCATAGCTACCACAAAGCAGAACGCGATGACCGCAAAATTGCGCATATTACCTTGATGCCCAATGATGTTGCCGACTTAGAACCTGCTTTGGCCAAGCTCGTCGCGACGCTACCCAATAAAATGGGACTTGAGAAAAAACCATCTGCGATTGATAGCCAGCCAAAAGCGGCAGATAGTCTAATCACTACTGACAATAACAATGACAATATTTTAGAGAGTATAGAAGTCAATATCGATGACAGCCAAACAACTCAGGCTATCGACGCTACGGCAAAAACAGAAAAGGTTAAGAAATAATGCAGATTTGGGTAGATGCCGATTCGGTACCATTGATTGCCAAAGATTTGATTATCAAAACCGCTGAACGCACACAAACCATGGCAATATTCGTCGCCAATCAGCCGATCAAACTGCGTAAGTCACCACTGCTTGTCATGACAGTGGTGCCATCAGGGTTTGATAAAGCCGATGATTATATCGTTGAGAAAATACAGCCAGGCGATCTGGCTATTACTAGCGACATTCCTTTGGCTAATGATATTTTGGACAAAGGTGGTATGGTCTTGACCTCTCGCGGAATGATCTATGACAAAAATAATATCAAGCAAAAGCTCAATATGCGTGATTTTATGGATACCATGCGCGGTACTGGCGTGCTCGAGCTACAAGAAATGAGTGGTCAAAAATCTTATGGCGATCGTGATAAAAAAGCTTTTGCTGATGGATTAAACAAGTTGGTACGCTAGTTTTCACCCGCTTTGTCTTTGATTTTTTGATCTTATCCACTTTGCAAACTGTATACACGCCATAACCAAACACTATGCAATCGGCACGCTTCATAACGAAGTGTGCCTTTTTTTCTTGATACGCTATAGTCAGTTTTTATAACAACGATAACGTACATAAGAATAGGAATGACAATGAAAATTTTAGTAATTGGGGCAAGTGGTCGAGTGGGAACGGATTTAGTTAAGCAATTATTAGTGGATAACCATCAAGTTGTTGGCACGACACGCCAAGAAGAAAAACTGTTTACCGATGACAATTATAGCCAACTCGATTTAGATATCACTGCCGAAAAAGAGGCTATACAAAAGCAAATTGATCAAGACATTGACGCTGTCTATTTCGTTGCAGGGTCTGGCGGTAAAGACGTCTTAGAAGTGGATTTACATGGGGCGGTCAAAACCATGCAAGCCGCAGAGGACAAAGGCATTAAGCGCTATATTATGCTTAGCACCGTCTTTTCGTTAGACACCAGTAAATGGGACAATGCTGGTATTGCTGACCTAAAAGAATACTATATTTGCAAACACTATGCGGATCAGTGGTTGATTAATAACAGTAGCCTTAACTACACTATCGTTCAAGCAGGGGCACTAAAAGAGCGCGAAGCAACTGGTAAAATCACTGTCAACGTTGATAATGCTGGTGAAAACTCAATTGCCGATGTGGCGACTACTTTGGCAGCCGTCTTAAATGCCAATAATACCATCAAGAAAGTGTTTAGTATGCATAACGGTGAGACTGCGATTGATGAAGCGATTGCAAAATTATAAGAATCAACTTTACAGCGATTAAAACGAAAAAAGCGAGTAAGCCTAATGGGTTACTCGCTTTTTTCTAATAGGCTTGTCAAATAAATAAGTGGCAACTATATTAAGTCTCTCAATAATCGACTAGGCCAAACCGCTTGGAAAAGAAATCACATCTTCTAAGCTATTCGCGCCTGTGATTACCATAAGTAATCTATCGATACCAACGGCGATACCGCTACAGGGTATTAAAGCATCAGACGCTGCTAATAAATGCTCATCGATTGGCATTTGTGGTAGGTTATGACGCTTACGCAGTTGATTGTCTCGCTCAAACCGTTCTCTTAACGCTTGTCCATCTGCTAGCTCATCATAAGCGTTGGCAATCTCGATGCCATTGATATACAGCTCGAAACGTTTAGCGACTGTATTGCCCTCTTTATCAACCGCTGTTTTTGCCAGTGCCGCCGTGGCAGGTGGATATTCTATAATCAAGGTCGGTAAGTCGTGACCCAAGTTTGGCTCGACCGCATGACTAAACAGCAAATCCAGCCAGCTTTGACGAATATCTGCTTCGCCATCTTCTGTGTTATCCAAATCACTATTGAAATCAAAACCTGTCAAACCCTTATCTTCTGCTACTGCTTGCAGGGCATCAAGGCTAGCTGTCAGCGGATGTATGCCGACAAAATCCATAAACGCATCAACATAGCGGTAATGACTCATCACCACTGAATGCCCATAAAGCGCCGCTAATAATTCACCTAATTCAGCCGCCATATCATCCAGACTATAATTCGGCTGATACCACTCAAGCATGGTAAATTCGATATTATGGCGTACGCCTATTTCATTATCTCGAAATACGGAGCAAATTTGATATATAGGCACTTGCCAGCTGGCAAGTAAACGCTTCATGGCAAACTCAGGTGAAGTATGCAGATAATAAGTACAAGGTTTATCTTGATACGTCACTTGCGCGGCGACTGATTGTAAGAAAGTATCAGTATTGCCAGCCTGCGATAGTAGCGGTGTTTGCACTTCAAGCACTTGATGCGTGGCGAAAAACTGACGAACGGTGCTCATCAATTGCGCACGCTGCTGAGCCATTGCCAATGTCATGGTCGGCGCATAGCTGGGTTTTGAAGAAGAATTACTTGCTTGGGTCATTATTATTTACTGCAATTTAAGGATAAGAATAAGTTCTCAGATGCTACTTTAGGGTTGAAGGCTGCCTAACTTTTACCACTGCCATTCGCGGCGTAAGTGATAATCTCGGCGTAACTGATCAAAGTCAGCACCCTTTATTTGACCGTCAGCCAGCTTGCTTCTTAGTGCAGCATCATCGTGCATGATATCGTAAAACTTCTGTAATCTGTCTGGATGTGCTTTTAGCTCAGACCAGAGGTAAGTATTGAGCGGCAGTAAACTATGCATGGACTGAACAGGTGCCACTGCCAATTTTTCACAGAGCGCGTCATAGATAATTTGCGTACCACGCAGCTTACCTTCGACCGTATAGCCTGCGATATGAGGAGTGGCGATAGCCAGTTTGGACAATAAACTCTCAGAAATCTCTGGTTCAAATTCAAACACATCGAGCACTACTTGGCGATCTGTGCGCTCAATATCTGCTTCTAAATCACGCGCATTAATGACTGATCCGCGCGCGCTGTTAATCAGCAAAGTATGCGCAGGCATCACTGCCAGCGTAGTTGCGTCAATCAAATGCTTTGTTGGATAATCACTGCCACTAGGGTTTGTAGTATCTTTTTTATCGGTTAAAGGCACATGTAAGCTCACTACATCGCTTTGGCTAAGCACTTGCTCAAGGCTGGCATTATTCGTATTTGATGCAGGCAGTAATGGATCATAGCCTAGTACTTGCCAGCCTAAATCATTGGCATACTGAGCGAGCGTACTACCAATATTACCAAGTCCGATGATGCCCAATGTTAATGGCTTCGTGGATTGCTGCCAATAGTGCGGACGCAACGTCAAAATCGCCGTCAAGACATACTGCGCAACAGAATGCTTGCTACATCCAGCCGCATTGGCGAAAGTGATATTTCGCGCCGCTAAATAGTCTTGATCGACATGATCGGTACCGATAGTCGCCGAACCGACAAATTTTACGCTGTTATTATTGGCTAGCAATGCCTCGCCTACTGGCGTCACCGAGCGTATCAACAGCACATCAGGTTGTAATTCTGCGAGCAACTGCGCATTGATATCGCGTCCAGCGACGGTGATTATATTGACCGTCTGCTCAGATACCTGTCCAAGCATCGAAGCATTAAAAAACGCATCCAAGCTCGCGATATTGCTATCGGCCACGATAGTAATGCTGTCAATAGAATTCGCTCTATTTTGCATAGCGTTTGCAGTATCCTTATTTAACATGACTATGTGCCTCTACGTGCCTCTACTCTGATTCATTGACTGGTGGCAACGTTTGGTTGTCAGACAACACCAAATCCTGCGGAGCAAATATCTCATTTTTATGCTGCGATATCCATTCTCGCCATACCGCCAATCCGATGGCTGCACACCACAGGACCGATAAACACCAACCAACAAGAGCCGGAGACCACCCAATACACCAATAAAATAATAATAAAAGGGATTTTGGTCGCGCACTATCACAAAGGACGGATGAGATTGTCAACCCACTGATAACCAAATGCCCCATAGTGCCAAGCCAATCCCTTCTACAGTATGACCTTGGCTTAACAACCAAATGGATACACCACCCCAGACAAATGGCGTGCCAAACGGAATCAGGGCGATAATAAAGGTTACGATAGTGAGTAAGATAGGACTTGGTGCACCAGCGAAGTAGTAACCCACACCTGCGAGCAGTGCTTGTGCCAATGCCGTCAAACCAATGCCATAAACCACCGCACGCGTGGTCGTACCCACAGAATCAATATAGCCATCGATGCGATTACCAATGATATTACGCAGTGCTTGGCGAATTTGACGCACCAAACTGGTACCATCACGATAAAAGAAAAACAACGTCATCAGCGCCATACCTAACTTGGCAAGACCGCTAAACACCACATCAAATGCTACTTTGCCATAATAAATGTGACTGTACCCAAATACGAAACGCCTCTAACGTCCCTTCTGGGTTTTTATTGATTCTCCACAGCACATCTTTCACTTGCTGACCGATGATAGGCATATCTTTGATAGAATCAGGCACATCTAAATAGCCCACTTTTATACGATAAATCAAGTTACTGATTAGGCTCAAGGCTTCTTGCTGTAGAATAAAAATACCGATAACCAGTGGCACACCTATCATTAAGGAGATACTCACCGTCATAATAGCAGCGCTAAAATTAGGACTCAGCTTTACTTTTTCGTAAAAAAAGTTATAAATAGGAAAGGTAACATACGCTAAAATCGCCGCCCATAATGCGGGTACAATAAAAAACTGTACCACTTGAAAACACTACGAACAGCACCACCAACAGAGTAATAGCCAATAAGCGCTGAATAATAAATTCTTTTGTCCAATTTTCAATCATAGCGTATAAACCAAGAGCAGACAGCGAAGATCTATCGCGACCTTGCTGGCAAGTTTATAAATGTGTGATGATCAACTCACAGACGGTGCCCATAAAAAGACCCTGTCCATTAGCGGTATTCATTAGCGAGGGGTGTAAACAATCAGTGCCAGCAAACCTGCTTTGAGAGCATCAAATCGTAGCATACCGTAACATACTTACGGACGATAGTTTTGACTAACGCAAGATAAATATTAAGCGATTATCACGGCTTATTATGCCGTAAAATACGACAATGATATAACGATATGTTGTAATCTTTACTTACAACTTTCTCTGCATAAGCTTACTAGATGATGACATTAATAGATAGAAGTTGACACATAGATTTAACATGTAAAAACAATGCACTAAAAGGATATTTTACATTCATACTGTAAACTGACCTATTGAAAGGTAATTCACTGGCGCGTTCTATTTGCAACGATAATTGATGCTATACTAAAGCAATTATTTTAAGCTTTTTAATAGCATTAAATTCGTTTGTTCTTATTTATTTGGATCATTCTACATATATAACATTTTTCAGACGATGCGCTACAGCCCTCTTTTATCGTCCTTCTATAGACTATCATAAGATCAAACCTGTAGAGGGTTACAACGTTGGATACTGTGCGTAAGCAAGCTCATCATCTCGGTTCACTATTAGAATTCGATATGACAGAGTGCTATTTTGAGTGAATTTCGGACTTACTTTGATTTTATTTTAAATCAACAACGACCCAACAAATTTTAAACCATATATCGATAGGAACAATAACAATGTCAAAAGACAATGATAATCCCATATAACTCCCTCAACTGAGGTCAGTAAGACCAATAAAACCCAAGAAACCGTTACTTTTGCATTGGCTCAGTCGCATTTCTTGGTTGGTGATATTACTGCCAATGCGGAAAAAATGCGTGCACTCGCATTGCAAGCTCGCGAGCAAGGTGCGGATGTCATTATTTTCCCAGAACTTGCTTTATTAGGTTACCCACCGCAAGATTTATTACTACGCCCAAGCTTATCTGGTCGCATCAAAAGCGCCTTGTCTACTTTAAGTGATATCGATGACATCGTGATGATTGTCGGTTATCCACATGTCGACCATCATGGTACTTTCAACTCTGCTGCTATCTTGCATAATGGTCATCAAAAAGGCTTTTATCATAAGCAAATCTTGCCAAATTATGGCGTATTTGATGAGCGTCGTTATTTTGATAAAGGTCGTAACCAAGTTTTATTTGACTATAAAGGCATCACAATCGGTCTGCTCATCTGTGAAGACTTGTGGGAAAAAGGCCCTATTGCCGAGCTTAAAAAGCAAGGTGCCGATCTGATTATTAGCTTGAACGCCTCACCTTTTGAGATCGAAAAACAAGACAATCGTAAAACGATGCTGGCTAAGCGTAGCCGTGAAAATAATTTGCCTATCGTCTATGTCAATGCCGTTGGTGGTCAAGACGACTTGGTATTTGACGGTGGTTCTATGGCAGTGCAAGCTGATGGTAGCGTTGCGCATGAAGCACCACGTTTTATGAATCAGTTACTTCTTGCCACTTTAGACGTCAAAACTGCTAAGTTTAATAGTCAAACTAAAGCGCCATTAACACTGAGCCGTGAGTCAGAGATGTATCAAGCACTGGTCGTTGGCCTGCGTGATTATGTTAACCATTCAGGATTCACTGGCATTATCCTCGGTCTATCAGGTGGTATTGATTCTGCCTTAACGCTATGTATCGCTGTTGATGCTTTGGGTGCTGACAAGGTATATGCGGTGATGATGCCTTATGAATATACTTCTCAAATTAGTCTAGAAGATGCTCAAGCACAGGCTCGCCGCTTAAATGTTTCTTATACGGTTTGTCCTATTTTTGATGCGGTTGAAGGCATCCGTCATACCTTAGCCCCACTATTTAACAAATCGCCAGCAGACACCACTGAAGAAAATATCCAAGCGCGTGCGCGCGGTGTGGTACTGATGGCGCTGTCCAATAAGTTTGGGCACTTAGTCATCACCACTGGTAATAAGTCTGAGTTAGCAGTCGGCTATTCGACATTATATGGTGATATGGCAGGCGGCTTTGATGTGTTAAAAGACGTTTATAAGTCGCAGGTTTATAAATTGGCCAGCTATCGCAACCGCTTGGAAGACACCCCACCCTCCTGAGCGTGTCATCACTCGCCCGCCATCTGCTGAGTTACGCCCAGACCAAAAAGACCAAGACAGCTTGCCTGACTATGTATTAGATGGCATCTTAATGTCATACATCGATGAAGACATGGGCTATCAAGACATCATTAATAAAGGGTTTGACGCTGAACTGGTCGCAAAAGTCATCCAGATGGTAGACAATAGCGAATATAAGCGTTTACAAGCGCCAATCGGTACCAAAATTAGCCATAAAGCCTTTGGACGTGAACGCCGTTATCCATTAGTGAATAAATGGTCAGTAAAAGGCTAAATTAGATTAGCCATTGTTGCTTGCCCTACTTTTATGTAGAACGCGAGCAACATGGCTAATTCAATACTTTTATAAAAAATCAAGTTTATTATAATTAGCTGGGTGCTTACCCAGCTTTTTAGTTTCTATAAACCGATTTTTAATGCCAAGCTGTTATAAACAACACTTTCTTTTTTGTACTTCTAACCCATTCATTCTTTAATTTCAATTATTTTAATCCCTATATTTTTACCGAGTATGTCATGAGTTTGCTAACCGCTAGTATCTTTCTTCTTTTATTGCTTGCCCTAAGTGCCTTTGTATCTGCTGCCGAAATTGCCATCGCTGCTGGTCGCAAAATTAAGCTACAAATCATGGCAAAAAGGGGATGTCCGCGCATTTGACGTCCTTAAAATGCAAGAGCACCCTGGCAGTTTTATTACTGTCGTACAAGTGGTTTTGAATGCCGTCGCTATCTCGGCTGGTGCGGTAGGTGAGTCAGCTATTAGCCCTTATCTAGAGCTTTTGGTGAAGAATGAAGCAGTGTCATCCGTCATATCATTTGTGCTGATCACCAGCTTGTTTTCTCTGCTCGCTGATTTAATGCCCAGACGATTGGCGATGTCGAACACTGAAGCTATCGCTGTACGTCTCGTACGACCAATGATGCTATTGATTTTTATATTCAAACCCGTGATTTGGATATTTGATGGTGCAGCAAATGTCATTTTTGAATTACTGGGTATTTCAACCATACGACAAGACGATATGACGCCAGAAGATATTTATGCTGTCATGGATGCTGGTGCTGAAGCTGGTGCTCAAAAAACAAGAACATCATCTGATAGAAAATATCTTTGATATGCAAGAGCGCACCGTAACGTCGGTGATGAATCCACGTGAGAATATTGTTTATTTTGATACCAAAACGAGCACTGAAAAAGTCGTTGAAGTGATGATTGAACAACCACATAACAAGTTTTTGGTCTGTCAGGAAGATGATCTAGAGCACATTATTGGTTATGTAGAGTCGCGCAGCTTTTTGGCATTGGTTCTTAACCAGCAAGAGGTCAGCTTAACTGACAAAGCCCTACTAAAACCTGCACTCTTCGTTCCTGACACTTTGTCCTTGTTTGAAGTGTTAGAGATGTTTAAATCTACAGGCGCTGACTTTGCCGTCATCGTGAATGAGTATGGATTGGTAGTGGGTGTCATTACTCTTAAAGATGTGATGAGTATCGTCATGGGGGAGCTTGTCACCTTGGAGGAGCAGCCCATTGTTCAACGTACTGACAACTCGTGGCTAATCGATGGCATGACTCCTATCGAAGACGTCGTACGCGCTTTAGATATCGTTAATCTGCCACGCAGTCAGAACTATGAAACTATTAGTGGCTTTATGATGTACATGCTACGCAAGATTCCAAAGAAAACCGATACTATCGAATATGCCAATTATCGATTTGAAATTATCGCAACGGACAATCTCAAAATCACTCAGATGCTGGTGACCAGAATGGATGAGACTGTCTGATAAATAAAAATTTAAGCTCGTGCGCCAAATATGGCGCTACCAACGCGCACCATTGTCGAACCACTGGCTATCGCCTCTGTCATATCACCGCTCATGCCCATGCTCAGTGTATCCCAAGCATCTAGCTCTGCATGAGTCTCTTTAATCTCATCAAATAACTGCTTGGTACGGGTAAAAGCATCCGTACCTCCCTTAGCAGGAATATCATCAAACCACGCAGCTGTAACCTGTCATACCCCTTGATAGCAGTTATCAAATCAGGTAGCTGTGCTGGCAGGCAGCCTGATTTGCTTTCTTCGTTATCGATATTCAACTGAATCAATACATTCAGTGGGGGTAGCTCAGCTGGGCGCTGGTCGTTTAGACGCTGAGCAATAATGTCACGCTCAACCGTTTGTACCCAATCGAAATGCTCAGCAATATCGCGGGTCTTATTGCGCTGGATACTACCAATATAATGCCAAACAATGCCTTTAGTTTCTGGCTGTCGTTTTAGCGTATCGATTTTTTCGATGGCTTCTTGCAAATAATTTTCACCAAAGTGCTGCTGTCCTTGCTGAGCCAAAGTAGCAATCATATCAGCTGGTTTGGTCTTAGAAACTGCCAGCAACGTCACACTATCTGCTTGTCGTGCCGCATGCTCACACGCTTGAGTCATTTGCTTGCTCACTTGCTGCCAGCTCGCAATAAGATTTTGGCTATCAATGTTATTTTCTATTTCTTTCATATATTACTCACGAGAATAATTTAATCCATTTTTTAATCAGTCACTTTTAATGACTTATATTTTTAATGACTTATATAAAACTTTTATTAGCTATGGTTAAACTTTTTATAAATGTCTTCTAATATAGAAAAACTCAATAAGCATCAATCTATAAATAAATCGGCACTCATAATGACTAATTTTACATTTTATTGTTGTAGTAGATGGTTAATTGTCGGTAGTCTTGTTATTATATTGTTACATGGTTTAACATATGCTACTGAATATAATAGTAATGGTAAAGACCATCGCTACTCCTTTATTAACGTGACCGACTTTAATCAGATCGTTTATCGATTGATAATCACTCCCCTTTTTTGCTCCTTTGTCCTACCCTTATTTATTGATAGGAATATCCGATTATGGCTGAAAAAAACAATTTAAGCATCGAAGACTTGCTGCGCTTTACGGTTAAGCATAAAGCATCAGATTTACATATTTCAGCCGGTATGCCAGCAATGATACGTGTTGATGGTGAAATGACCCGTATTAATATGCCAGAGATGACTCATCAGGTTGTGCATCAGCTTATTTATGACATCATGAACGATAAGCAGCGCGCTGACTTTGAAGAATTTTATGAGACGGATTTCTTTTTGAGATTCCTAATCTAGCACGTTTTCGAGTAAATGCCTTTAATCAAAACCGTGGGGCGGGCGCTGTCTTTCGTACCATTCCGTCCAAAGTCTTAACGATGGAAGACTTAGGGATGGGTGATGTATTCAAGCGCGTGTCAGACTTTAAACGTGGTGTGGTTTTGGTCACGGGTCCGACAGGTTCTGGTAAGTCCACAACGTTGGCGGCCATGATTGACTATATCAACGAGAGCCGTAAAGAGCATATCTTGACCATTGAAGATCCGATCGAATTTGTCCACGATTCCAAAAAGAGCTTGATTAATCAGCGTGAGGTGCACCGCGATACCTTAGGTTTCGAGCCTGCATTGCGCTCGGCCCTACGTGAGGATCCCGATGTGATTTTGGTCGGTGAGCTACGTGACCTTGAGACCATTCGCTTGGCATTGACAGCAGCAGAGACTGGTCACTTAGTATTCGGCACTCTACACACCAGCTCAGCCGCCAAGACCATTGACCGTGTCATTGATGTATTCCCCGCCGCAGAAAAAGACATGATTCGGGCGATGCTATCAGAGTCACTACAAGCCGTTATCTCACAAACGCTTTTGCGTCGTCAAGCAGGCGGACGTGTAGCCGCACATGAAATCATGCTCGGCACACCCGCTATCCGTAACTTGATACGTGAAAATAAAATCGCTCAAATGTACTCTGCTATCCAAACAGGCGCAGGTGAAGGTATGATTACACTGGATCAAACGCTCAAAAATCTAGTAGCGAAAGGCACCATTAGTAAAGACGTAGCCCGTCCTTATGCCAAACAGCCTGAGGCATTCTTGTAATATTATTAATCGTGCGTTACTGGCTTATAATGATTGACGATTGATATGTGAGTCAATAATACAAGCATTCATAAGCCATGATATGCCTTACTTTTATTGCTACTGGCGATTTTTAAAACATGATTTTAAATACTTTTTTAATCGATTTACATCGAATGCAGGTACGATATGGACATTGATAAACTATTGCAGTTAATGATCAATAAAAATGGCTCGGACCTTTTTATTACCGCTGATGTAGCGCCTTCCATGAAAGTGAATGGCAAAATTCTGCCTGTCGGTAAAACGCCTTTAACTGCTGAGCAAACCATGCGATTGGTCAAAGGCGTCATGACACCCAACCAGCAAAAAGAGTTTGAAGAGACCAACGAGTGCCAATTTGCCATTGCTGATGAAGCACAGCAAGCACGTTTTCGGGTCAGTGCCTTTATACAGCGTGATATGGCAGGGATGATTTTACGGAAAATTGAGAATAAAATTCCGACTGTCGAAGAGCTACGTTTGCCGCCCGCGTTAAAAGAGTTGGCAATGAAAAAACGCGGTATCATTCTGCTTGTGGGTGCAACAGGTACAGGTAAATCAACGACCCTTGCTTCTATGATCGGACACCGTAATCAAAACTCGCATGGTCACATCATTACCATCGAAGATCCTATCGAGTTTGTCCACAAACATCGTGGTTGTATTATTACCCAGCGTGAAGTTGGTATCGATACCCATTCATTTGAGGCAGGGCTAAAAAACACGTTACGCCAAGCACCTGATGTTATTTTGATTGGTGAAATTCGTAACCGTGAAGTCATGAGTTACGCGATTCAGTACGCTGAGACAGGGCATTTAGTGTTTGCAACCTTACACGCCAACAACGCCAACCAAGCGATTGACCGTATCATTCACTTTTTTGAAACCAGTCGCCACAATCAGTTATTTATGGATTTGTCGCTCAACTTGCAAGCCATTATTGCGCAGCAGCTCATTCCCACTCCTGATGGTAAAGGACGCCGTGCGGCTATCGAAATTTTGTTAAATTCACAGCTGATTAGTGACTATATCCGTAAAGGCGAGGTTCATGAAATCAAAGATGTCATGACACGATCTCGGGATAGCGGCATGCAAACCTTTGATCAGGCTCTTTTTGACTTATATGAGCAAGGAGAAATCACCTATAAAGAAGCCATTCTTCATGCTGACTCTCCTAATGATTTGCGCCTAAAAATCAAACTCAGCAGTAAAAATGGCACAGCCAATCTGGATGAAGGTACGGATAACTTATCATTAGATATCAGTTAAGCATGGCTTTTGAGCGTTATTATTCGTTTTTGCCATAAAAACTTATAAGAAAGCCTTCATATTATTATGAGGGCTTTTCCTATTTTATATATGGCGATAACGCACTAAAAACGATATCAAAGGTAGATCATGCTCACCAATTAAAAAAATTACTTGATGCTATCCTGACACTCTTGGTCATTACAAATACCGTATAGCACCAATGAATGACCTGATAATTTAAATCCGTGCTTTTCTGCGACTTTAAGTTGCTCTTCTTCGATGACTTCGTTATGAAACTCTATAATCTTGCCACAAACGTCACAAACCAAATGGTCATGATGGCCTTCTTGGGTAATTTCAAACACCGATAAATTATTTTCGAAGTTATGACGCTCGACGATACCAGCCTGTTCAAATTGCGTCAGCACTCGGTAGACAGTCGCTAAACCCACATCCTCACCTTGCTCTATCAGTGCCTTATAAACCTCCTCAGCACTCATATGATGCAACTCTGCACTCTCCAGTAGCTCTAAAATCTTGATGCGAGGTAACGTGACTTTTAATCCCGCTTTACGTAAATCTTGATTGGTAAAAGAAGCCATAATATCCCTTCTGACTGTGACAGTCTTAGCAAATAAAGAACCAAAAATATGAGATAAATAATCGTTAACGATTATTTTTTATAGTATATGAAACATTTTAATAACAGCAGACTGGCTGATTTGACCTCATGTCCAAGCCTGTTATTTTCTATAATAATCCTAACGCAAGTCTATGAATTTAAAATATAAATAATAAAATGACTCAGGTAGCATTTGGTAAATAATGTCGTAAGTGGTAGGAAATTGCAAGTAAATGACGTATCATTTGTCCAAGATTGTCGGCCAGACTCGCATTAACAACCTCTGGCTGCGCCTAATTCATTTCTTATGAGTCATCTTACCATGATAAAGACATTAACTTTTCGTCCGTTAAGCCCTGCAAGCGTATTACGCAAGATTGTCATAACCAGTATGCTTAGCGCTACTGTCGCTATGTCTGGCTGCTCATTATTGAGTGTTTATAAGATTGATTTGCCACAAGGCACTGCCATCACTCAAGCACAAGCGCAAAAACTGCAAGTGGGTATGAATCAAAACCAAGTCCTTTATATCCTTGGTAGCCCAGCTATTAGAGACACCTTAGAACCTAAGCGTTGGGATTATATTTACGATTACAAAGCAGGGACAGAAGGTAGCCGCAAGGGTATTGCTGATGTCAAAAATGCCAGTCAGCACTTAATTATCTACTTTGATAATAATGGTTTGGTCAATCGTATTGAAGGTATCGAAAGCCTACCTGCCTCATAATCAAGAACGGCAACCGGCTTTGATGATAGATGGCGCAACATCGCTTAAACTCGAGATTTATTTTTGCGCTGAGACATGGGATCAGCGCTTAAGCTGCGATATACTTCGATACGATCAAAAGGCTGCAAGCGATAGCTGAGCGGCTGTTTTTGTGCATAGATACCCACATGCCAACGCTTCGCCGTTGGCGTGGTAATATCTGCCAATTGCTCACACCAACGTGCTAACGCTGGAAATTTCACCAACCACCCTGCCTGCCTCAATGCCTCATACAAACTTGTTTCATCATTAACTTGTAGGGTTAAATAATGCTGACATTTTGCATCTTCAGCGTATGCCAAATAAACAGTCATTAGCATGGTCTGCTCAGATGACGGCGCACAATTATTATCAGATTGAACGCCATTAGCAGTTAACTCAACCACTGCATCACCCAACCTATCAATGCCAATAACAGTGCTAGTGGCACAATCAAACGAATCGCTATTCGCCATAAGTTATAAAACGCTTCATTGCCAAAATTTAATGACTTACGCAGATGACTAATTTTCATCTGCCAACCCGCAAAGAGACAGCAATAATACCGCTATGCTGCTAATAATCACTAAAAGTCCGACCAGCCAAACAGTTGGTATGATAACGACTAACAAAAGCGCCAAGACAAAAGTTAATACCAAACTGACCAGTAGTCCAAACTTGTGCGCTAATTGCTGGGTACTATAATGCAGCAAATAGCTGGCGACAAATAACACCCCTATCCAATACGATAGCTGTCCAATCGGTGGCAATGCCATGCCACTAATAGATAACGCCACAACCCCAACGATCAATTGTAATATCCAAATCGGGAGTACCAATTTGGTTGCCCGATACTCACTCGTCGCACGGCTGCGAGCAGGTTTTTGCGCATTGATATTGTCCGTGTCTACCGCTGTTGCCACTTGGTTGGTTACCAAGTTTTGACCAAACCAGTATAAGCCTGTGCCTGCACCCACACTAACCAACGCTAATGCGACTGCACGCGCCCATTCATTTAAGCTGATATCAGTCATCGCAAAGTCAATATTGGGTAGGCCATTTGCCACGCCCAGCAACAAACCTATCACCATTAATCCCAGGCCAATCGGTAACGGTGCAACGCCCAATAAACTGAGTAACACAGCAATGACCATCAGGCCAGCAGCGATCGCAAAATCTGGTATAGCAGGAGCGTTATTAAGCTCCGTCAATGCCGCCAAAATACCTGTGCTCGCGCCTGAGATCACTAACGCCGCAATCAGAATAGAGACCAGCGCGGCGAGCCACCCAAAACTACGCCATATTGGGCTGGCATCTGCTTCGCGAGTAAGCTTTTGCATCCCTGCTAATGGCGCATCGACACTACGATAGGCTAAGGCAATTTCCGCATAAACGACGGGCAAGGATACCAATACCATAGCCAATAGCCAGAGTAACCAAAAGTCAATCTCACCAATGGATGCTGGTGCAAACCAACGAAACAGCAGTAGCGGTAGCAGTGCCGCGACAAAATAAGAAGCATAACGGATCATCATAATCTAAATCCAAACGATCTAATACCTTTCACAAAAATGAGAATAGCTGGGAAAACGAGTGCCCGTACTACGCATTGTAGACGAAACAAGTTTGACACCGCCAATCATAGTCTGTGGGTTTGGTATAAAGTGAATAACGATAATTTATCATGATACAGAGCAATGATAGGCCTCTGTAAGCAGTTTTATTTTATATAGTCGATTCAATTTAGAAGAAGCACAAGGTAACCAGAAGCAAATGTATATTCAATACTTCAAGCGAGGTTAATGCGGCGACTCTTTTATAATGGAATGACTATAAGGTCTCTATAATATAAGGGATGAACAGTTATAAAAAAACCCCGAAATCGGGGTTTAATAATGAAACAATGGCGGATATCTGGTCAAGTGCTTATTAATTTCAGTGAGGCAAGGTGTATTAGGCACTCGTAGCTGATACCAATCAATTAGTGAACAGCACTGATATAGTCTGACAAGATACGAATATCACGATCCGATAGTTTCGATGCGACTGTCTGCATCATGCCCATATCGCCTTCTTTCGCAGCATCATTGACACGTTTTTGCTCATCACTATCAACATCATCAACACGGCCAGCCGCACGGAAAAGTTTTAGCTGAGTTGCGATGTACTGTGCATGCTGACCACCTAAGCGTGGAAATGCCGCCCAAGTATTACCAGCAGCATCTGGACCATGACAGCCTGCACAACCGATGACACCGCGTGACTTATCACCACCTAAGAATAGCTTAGTGGCTTCTTGGTTGGTCGCAGGATTACCAAATCCAACGCCCCAAGGCGCTTGGCTAGCATAATAACCAGCCACGTTGGCTAAATCTTGCTGCGATAAGTTTGCAACTTGTGATTGCATAATACCGTTCTTGCGATAACCTGCTTTAAAGTTGACCAACTGTTTGTAAAGATACTTTACGTTTTGGCCACCCAAGTTAGGCTGCGCAGGGACAACACTGACACCATCAACACCATGACAAGCAGCACAAACCGTTTCTGCAATTTGCTTACCGGCATTGACGTCGTACTCAGGAACAATAATAGCAGCTTGTACGCTGAAACTTGCAACGCATAAGCTGGCAGCAGCGATTAACTTTTTCATTGATACAAATCCTACTAGCTCGGCGTAAGCATTATTTAGAGTGATTGCACTGATAAGATACCTCATATAAACCACCCTACTATTGGTTAGGTAGGTATATGTTTTAAGGTCTTGGCCACAAGCAGTCTGAAAGTACTTACTAACATCAGGGTTTATTTTCGATTATTATAGCAAGACTTTGTAGCATTTGCCTACTTAATCGTCACATCCATCAGTTTTTCTAACACATAGACAAGTATGCCAACAAAAAACAAAAAGCGCTTACAGGCTAAAAAACCCAGCGCTTTTTTAAGTTGTTTTATAGTGTGTCGTATTGTGTTGCTTTATCGGTCAGCATCTCACTTACTCATGTACTCAATCAACTTACGATAATCATCGTCGCTACAACTGTTACAAAGACCACCAGCAGGCATCTGCGTCATACCACTTTTGACGGAATTGATAAGTGTCGGCATGCTTTTTTGTTTGATAAGCTGTTGCCATTTGGCACTATCACCTTTTTTGATGGCGTTCAGCGCCCCACTATCGTGACAGGCAGCACATGAGTTATCATAGGTGGCTGCAATATCAGCAGCATTAGCGCTAGTCATGATAGCACTACTGAGCAGTAATACCGCTCCGCTACCTACTAACACTCGGTAGGTCTGGCTAAAAAGTGCATTGATTGAAACCATAGAACACCTCCTTTTGATGCTTCTCTCGTTTAATCAATCTTGCTATTAAACGTCGTTCGTTCAGTATAACTTATTAAACATTGTAACAATGTATGTCGTATAAATATAGATAAATATAGTTTGGCTTTGGTAACGCATGAACAAAAGCGGCAACTTGCTCTAATGAGCGCTTATTTTAATGGTATTCTGTCATTTATGTGATGCTAATCATAGTTATTTCAATAAGTAAGATAAAGTAATAGTATAGAATAGTCGATAACTTGAAATGACTGTTTATGACCAATAAACATTGAAAGTTATGATGAATAACTTCGTAACGATTTTTGTCTAATGCACTGTCTTCTCGACAACCAGTTGATTAAAATTTTATAACCGTATCCAATTTCTTAAAGATTAATGAGCCATTTATGAGTACCCCGTTTACTGATGTCGCCGCCGAACATGCATTGTTCAACACTAAATCTCGTCAAAAAATTCAGCAAACTGAGTTTATGATGTCAGCGCCTACTTTTCGTCTCTGCCCACCCGATATGGGCTTAGAAGTTGCCTTTGCAGGGCGCTCAAACGCAGGTAAATCCTCTGCTATTAATGCCTTAACCAACCAACGCCAACTGGCACGCTCATCTAAAACGCCTGGTCGTACGCAGATGATTAACTTTTTTAGTATTGGTGATGCTGATAGACGTTTGGTGGATTTGCCAGGTTATGGCTACGCAGCGGTACCGCTTGAGATGAAAAAAGAATGGCAGGTTGAGCTAGAAGAATACTTGGTGGCGCGCTCAAGCCTTGCAGGTTTGGTGCTCATGACTGATATTCGTCATCCATTGAAATTCTTTGATGAGCAAATGCTACGTTGGGCAAATGATGGCGAATTGCCAGTACATATCTTGCTAACCAAAGCTGATAAATTGAAATATGGCGCATCTAAAAATGCGTTACTTAATACTCGTAAAAGACTAAAAGAACTGGGATTGAACTGTAGCATTCAGCTATTTTCAGCACTGAGAAAAGAAGGTCTTGATGAGCTGGCTGGTGTCATGGGCAACTGGTATGAGTATCAGCTCGATGCAGACAAAATTATTGAATCCTCTTTTGCGTTACTAGAAGGCGCTGAGTTGGAAGAAGCGATTGAAAAAGACAACATCGAAAAAGGCGCTATTGAAAAGGAAAGTGCTCAGAAGGATAGCACTCAATAAGGATAGTGCTCAAAAATAAAACAAATAAATATCATCGTCTCCAAGTAAAAAGGGTTTATCGCTATTATCGATAAACCCTTTTTTTATTATCATTTTTTAGCATTCAAAAAGTGTTTTATTTAAGCACTTTTATTTAAGTGCTTTTAGTTAAGCACATAGTAGCTCAGCCAACGCTTGTGGCGTATCAACCTGATACGTGGGTTGCTGTGCGGCGAGCTCTGCAGGTGATGCTGTACCATAATTCACCGCAATACTGGTCATGCCTAGTCTCGTTGCCATTTGGATATCGTAGATACTGTCACCGATGAAAACAGCATCGGCGATTTGCTGCTGCGTATAATCCAAAATATCGGTCAACATCTGCGGGTCAGGTTTTGAGCCTGCCTCATCGGCACAGCGGGTCATCACAAAATAATGGTGGCTCTCTGAAGCATCTAATACGCGGTCTAAGCCCTTTCGCTTTTTACCAGTTGCAACCGCGAGACTTTTACCTTGGGCTTGTAGGGTCTGCAACATCCCTTCTATCGGCGCAAAAAGCGGTGTACTGTGGCTGTTGGCAATATAGTGGTCTGCATAGCTTTGCTGAATCGCAAGCTTTTGCGTGTCATTGGCTTGCGGATACAAAATCTCAATGCCATTCATTAAACTCAGCCCAATGATGTCTTGTACAGCTTTATCGGTGGTCTGGAACCCATGCGCCTCTCCTGCCACATGCATTGACTCAACGATTAATCCAATGGAATCCATCAGCGTCCCATCCCAATCAAAAATAATCAGCGTCTTATCCGAAACGATGGCTGGCTGATAACTGAGTTCCTTTGGAAGCGCTAGAGATACTAGCGACAGATTGATTGCTCATAAATAGACCTTAACGAATATCAATAATAAATGGTAGATACGAAAACGTCACGGCGACTTATTAAGAAAAATAAGCGTTCGTGACGTTTAAAGTTAATGCTTAAAAATTTTATTTGGCGACTTATTCAGGCAATTTGGTTTGCTCTGGCAACCAGTCTGCCATGTCATCTGGTAGCGGTGCAGTAATAGTTTCATAGCCTGGAATGTCTAAACGCCACGCATGCAGACACAGGCGATGGACGCCTGATTTATCATGCACATTATATTTATCATCACCCAAGATAGCGTGACCAATGTGCGCCAAATGCACACGGATTTGATGAGTGCGACCGGTCAGTGGTTTGGCTTCAATTAGACTCACTGGCTGATCAGCAATCATAAAACGACTATGAACGACGATATCGGTCTGGCTTTCTTTAGATTGCGGATCTTGCGCATCTACTTTGACGCGGCGTTCACCACTAGCAACTGTATAGCGTAGCAATGACGCATCAATGCGTTGCTCATTTAATGCTGGCTGACCTTTGGCGATACATAAGTAATGCTTCTGGATGGTTTTATCGACAAGATGCTGTTGCAACGCTTTTAACGCTGAGCGTTTTTTAGAAATCATCAATAGACCTGAGGTGTCTTTATCAATGCGATGTATCAGCTCTAGGTATTTTTACCTGTCACTTCACGCATGGCTTCGATAACACCAAAGTCCAAACCACTACCACCGTGAACGGCGATGCCAGAAGGCTTATTCAGCACTAGCATTCCTTCGTCTTCATATACTATGCGCGCTAACAAGCTTTTAGCAAACTCGGCACTGATAATTGGTTTTTCGCGGGTAGCAAGTACCACTGGCGCGATACGTACCACGTCTTCACGCTGTACTCTATCATGCGCTTTGCAGCGTTTATTATTGACCCGAATCTCATCTGAGCGAATCATTTTATAGATATGCGGTTTTGGCAAACCTTTTAAACGGTTCAACAAAAAGTTATCCAAGCGCTGATCGTGTTGATGGCGGGTTACTTCAAGATAATTTACCTTACCAAAGTTGCTGATTTCATCATCAGCGCTTTGCGGGCGTGTTTTACTATTAAAATAGCAGGGGCTTCATGGGTAGGTGCGTCGTCAGTCATTTTTGGCTTCGTCATTTTTAGTTAGGTATTTACAGAAAGATTTGCTATAGTTTAGCATGTTGAGCGACAATTAAGCAGAGACTGCAGCAATAATCATTGTTGTTGTCCTAAATAGCGCATTACCATTTTTACGAACTTTTAGTGAAAAGGTATTAGCGATATACCCTGCCAACATTGTATGTTTAATCGGATTTTAGGGCGCAGTATCTGTTTAGAAATATCACTTGTAGATATTTATAGATATGTCCCCATAAATTGTAAAATGAAAGTATCGTACTGACTTTACTCAGTACCATAGAATAAATAGTGACACTAAATACCTTTGTGTTCATAAATTCAGCGTTGATAAGTTTGGCTAAGCGCCTGTTTATTGACCGATAATGACACATTGACTCACAACCTGCATGACAACGACTTTATTTGATAATTATTCATGATTTAATGACTGGTTATCTGGCGGTCCTTTACGCAAGTGTAGTTGAGCAAGTATGGGTTGTTTAGCATTAGGATCGAGAAGTATATCGATAGCTGCCTACGTATTGGTGGTCAAACAGATAACGATAAAAAAGATATGAATACAGCACCACACCGATAGTTTGGTCATTTATTCTGTTTGCCAAGTACGCCCCGCTGATCACCGGAGCCGCGACACCTAACCGTAAAACACCCAAGATATTATTGACGTTATACCAGAAAGAACGATAAATAAAGAGTGACCAATTGCTTTACCTAAACAAATAATTGCTGAATATCACCATTTCATATAATGGTATTTATAACAGCGATATTATTGCTAGACTTTGATGGATGGATTGCAGCAGCACAACGCCTTTTGAATATCAGTATATTGAATCTCGTCACTGCCCGTCGCCTGCTCTTACAAAGTAAGCTGGCATGACTACCAATAAAGCTTGCTGATAGTACAACTGAATCGCATGCTGACGCATTAATATTTGTACCAAACCTATCAATAATAGGATATAAATAGATAGCCTTACACCCTATAAATTTTATATTTACGTTAGTTTTGCTAACACACTTTAGGTAAAAAACAAGCCATTGACAAAGCCCAAGTGCTTTATTAACCCATGATTTACGTTCTATCGTTGATTAACATCTGCCCATGCTAATTTAAATATTAGCCATACTTGCCATTGCGCTCTAAAGCCCGTCTCGTCGTTGTTATGCGTACTCATAGGATACAAATATGAAACGCATTTTGATCAACGCTACTCAAAACGAAGAAATTCGTGTCGCCTTATGTAAAGGCAATCATCTTTACGATTTCGATCTTGAAAACCGTACTCGTGAACAAAAAAAATCCAATATATATAAAGGTCATGTGACCCGTGTCGAGCCATCGCTTGAAGCGGTATTTGTCGAATATGGCTCACAGCGCCAAGGTTTTTTACCAATTCGTGAAATCTCTGCTGAATACTTAAGCGGTAATCCACGTGACGAAAACATCAAAAAGCTGATCAAAGAAGGCGATGAATTAATCGTCCAAGTCGAAAAAGAGGAGCGCGGTAACAAAGGCGCTGCCCTATCGACGTATGTCTCATTAGCTGGTCGTTATCTGGTATTGATGCCAAACAACCCTCGTGGCGGCGGTATCTCACGTCAAATCTCGGGCAAACTTCGTGAAGACATGAAGCGTATGCTAAGCAATCTTGATTTGCCAAAAGGTATGAGTGTCATCATTCGTACCGCGGGTATTGGTAAAACTCAAGAGGACTTACAGCACGATTTAAACCACTTGCTGAATATCTGGCAAGCCATTCAAGAACAAAACCAGAAATACCCTTCACCGCGCTTGGTACATCAAGAAGCAGGCGTCGTAACCCGTGCTGTCCGTGATTATCTACGTGATGATATCGCTGAGATTTGGATCGATAACGAAAATGCTTATATTGAAGCGGCAGGTTTTATCGATGCGGTAATGCCAAAACAAGCAGAAAAGCTACGCAAATATACCGATTATGAGCCCATGTTTTCGCGCTTTAATATCGAAAAGCAAATCGAAACCGCGTATCAACGTGAAGTGCGTCTGCCATCAGGCGGCTCAATCGTTATTGATCAAACTGAAGCACTAGTCTCTATCGATATCAACTCAGCCAAGTCGACTAAAGGTTCAGACGTTGCCGAAACTGCGTATCATACCAACCTTGAAGCAGCCGATGAGATTGCCCGTCAGCTACGTTTGCGTGATATGGGTGGTTTGATTGTCATTGATTTTATTGATATGAATGACAATAAGCATCAAAAAGAAGTCGAAAAACGTCTGATCGATGCCACCAAATATGACCGTGCACGTGTGCAATTTGGTGATATTTCTAAGTTTGGTTTGATGGAGATGAGCCGTCAGCGTCTGCGTCCATCGCTAGAAGAATCAACCGGCTATATCTGCCCACGCTGCCATGGTAATGGCATGATTCGTGACTTGCGCTCATTGTCACTATCAATTATGCGTCAGATTGAACAAATCGCGCTAAAAGAACGTCAAGGCGAAGTACAAGCAGAAGTTCCAACAGATATCGCCGCCTTCTTATTAAACGAAAAACGTGATGCTTTAGTTTATCTTGAGCAAGACAGTGGCACGCGTATCACGATTTTGCCACACGCGCATTTAGAGTCGCCTAACTTTAAACTACACTTTAACCGTGATGGCTTTGCGCCTTCAAGTTATGAGCGTATTACGGATACAGCCCAAGAACATAGCGATTTGGGTTATGAAGTTGACTGGCAAACGGCTGAAAAAGAGCGTCCAGAGCAACAGCCAACGCGCCAGCCACGTCAAATAGCGAGCAATGATACTGCTAGCCAATCAAACAAACCGACCAGTACAGCTGAGCATAGTAAACACAGCAACGACCATCGTAACAATAAAAATACGACCAACGTTTCATCGGCGCGCGCGCCACAAGCAAACAACAACCAGAGTGTGGCAGCCCCTGCACCTGTTGCTCCAGTAGCAGACTACAGCTCCTGCACATATTGAGACAGCAGCTCAGCCACAAGCAGTGGCGTGGTTATCAAACTTATTTGCGCAAGCACCACAAGCCTCAACGACGCCTAGCGTCAGTAGTCGTGATGCAGCGGAAGCCATTGAAGCACTAGTAAATAATGGCGCACAAAGCTTAGGCTCATTTGGACAAGTGGATAGCAGTGCCCTGAGTAATACATCAACGGGTGCATCGAACAGTGTACCAACAAATCAGCAGAACAGTCAGAAAAATGACGAACAACCGTCCGACAACAATGTCAATCGTCAACAAGCACGTCGTAGCTCAGACAGCGACACCGATGATGATAGCAGTAATGAAGATAGAAGAAGACGTAAGCCACGTAAATCTAGATCTTCTAAACCTCGCCAAAGAAAAGATCAGGCAGAAGAGTCGAGCAATGAAGTAAGCGGCGATACCGAGAACAACACCTCAAATAATGCGGCAAATAACGCTGATGACAAGCAGGCTGACAATCAAAACAAACGTCAGCAGGATACCAGACGCACGAATGAGCGTAACCGCAACAATCGTCAAGACAATAACCAGCAAAACAGTAATCGTCAAGACAGTAGCCACCATGCGAACGAGCGCAATGATGATGCTGATAAAGACAGTAATACGGCAGATGAGCAAACTCGTGCGAAGCGTAAATCGCATAGTCAACGCGGTTCACGTGGCAAGTTAGAGCGCGGCGAGACACTAACAGTTGAAAATATTAAGCAACCCAATCAGCAAGCGACGACAGGTGCAAACGGCCGAAAAAATCACTCTAACACGCGTCGAAATCAAGATCCTAATGAAGTCGTGCTACAGGTCAATGAAGCACCTGTTGAGCTGAAATCGCCAGAAGTCGTACACTTGTCTCTAGATGACAGTAAGTCTACACAGACAAAACCTCAATCTACTGAAAAGCAAAAATCAGCGAATGATGTTAATAAAGAAAGCATTACAAAAGAAGTTAATACACAGCAGAATGACAATCAGCAGAGCAATGACAAAAAAATTGCTCCTGAAACAGCTGCTGTGAAGGGTAACGACGAAGGCACTGTAGCAACTCATGATGTTAATGTTGATGTTGATGATGTTAACGTTAGCACCACTGAGGACAAGGGACAAAATAATGCCCCGAAAACAGACAGTAACGCTACTGACAAAAAACCTGCTATAGATGAGCAACCAACATCTAACAGCGTTACCAAAGACCAAGCTGACCATTCAAAATCTGTGGATACTGACGTGGACAGCGTAGTAATAACGCCAAAGCAGCCAGAATCAGAATCGACAGAAAAAGCAAATAGTGACACTGTTGACGCTATCGACAGTGACGCCGATGTTAGCAATGCCAATGACAGTCATAGCGCAAGTGGTCATAGCACAAATGATAAGAACAACTCAGCACTGGCGCTAACGCACGAAGCATTATTTGCCAAGCGCTACGTGACTGCTGAGAAGTTTGGTCAGGCTAGTAATGATCCACGTGTGGTTCGTAGTCAGCAAGCACAATCAGCTCAACAACCACCAGTAGCTGAGCCTGCAGTAGTAAACCCATCGACTATTCGTGGCACTGTTGGTGATTTTGTTCGTAAAGCATTAGCAGATGCAGAAAGTCGTTTGAAAAATGACGGTGTCATTAGTTGCTTTATTGCTGCTATCGATGCACATACGCAGCAAGCAAAATCAGCTAACAAATCAGCCAACATTGAAACGAGCGTCACACCGACTGCTGATACCAAAGTTGAGGACAGCAATTTCGACTTTAGCAACTATGGCTATCAGCCATTGGCGGCAGATTACCTGACGCGCTTTGAAACGATGACACAAGCGGTCAGTCAGTTTGCGGCAACGCAAGGTAAAACAGACGTCGAACCACGCGCCATTGGTAAGCGTGCTGGCAACGATCCACGTGGTCAACATCCTAGTTATCAGGAGCCCGCAGTGTTGAGTCTACCGACCGAACAAGCGGCTGATACTGAGCAAGCGGTTATTGAGCATGATGATAACAATGTGGATGCTCATGATATTGAGGCAAATGCTCTAGCCAATCAAGCTCAGGCTGATAATATCAGTGCTCATAGCGAGCAGCTGCTAGAAGTGGATCAGGGGCTAGTAGAAGCAACTAACAAGCCGTCGAATGAAGGCACTGTGATTGTTGAGCGCGTAGCAGCTGAAAAGACTGATGGGGCACATGACGATAGCGAAGTTGCTGACATTGAAGAGGCTAATACTCAAGAAGCTGACGTTGAAAAAACTAAGCCAGCAGATGAGCCTAAGGTAGAGCAACCTATCAATACCAAAGAAGCGGGCAAAGACGACAGTCAGGCTGCTAAGTCAAAAACCACGATTGCCAGTTATAAAAACATGATTGAGAATGTGGCTGAACAACTGCTGCCGCAAACTGGCATGTTTAATTTGACCACGCCAAAAGTACCAAAGGCACGTAGCCGTAAGCCTAAAACGGAGAAAAAGCCCACGCAAGCTGAAAAGCTAGAGGCTGATGACTCAGATAGCGAAAGCTAATCGTATAACGCCCAACGCAAAAGCCCCAAAGTTGTCAGCAACTTTGGGGCTTTTTTACGAAATAAAATTACAAAAAATATAAAGCTAAAGCACAGGTAACTGACTTAGTGTGCAGATGACGCTGTGTCGTCCTTTCCACGAATTTTACTAATAACTGTTAAGATAGCCACAACCGCAGCACCAATAATAAAACCAATGACGCCATTTAATATCGTTGTCGTTAAGCTTTCAAAGATACCCGTTAAATCAGCGATATCCTCTACTCCATGATGTAAGAAGCCGATACCGTGTACTAAGATACCACCGCCTACTAAAAACATCGCCAACGTGCCAGCGATAGATAGAAACTTCATCAGTTTTGGTGCCGCTGCAAACATTAACTTGCCCAATTTTTGCTTGAACGCCCCTTCTTGTTCCATTAAATGCAGACCTGCATCGTCTATTTTCACGATACCAGCGACCAAGCCATAAATACCAATCGTAATACCGATGGCTAAAATAGACAGCACCAAGCTTCGTTCTAATAAAGTGGCGCTTGCCGTTGATCCCAAGGCAATCACGATAATCTCAGCTGAAAGAATAAAATCCGTACGTACTGCACCTTTGATCTTTTCTTTTTCAAAAGCGACCAAATCTATAGTCTCATCAGCATTGGCTTGCCGACGAGCATTTTGCTCCTCATCATGCGGCAAAGCATGTGGCCAAAATCGATGAATGACTTTTTCAGCGCCTTCATAAACCAAAAACAAACCACCACACATTAGTAAAAAAGTGACCAGCGGTGGATAAACAGCACTAATCAAGAGTGCCGCTGGTACTAGAATAAGCTTATTAATAAATGAGCCTTTGGCAACCGCCCAGACCACTGGAAGCTCACGATTGGCTTTGACACCCGTAACCTGTTCTGCGTTGAGCGCCAAATCATCGCCCAATACACCAGCGGTTTTTTTAGCAGCGACTTTGGTCATGACGGAAACATCATCCAATATCACACTGATATCATCAAGTAGGGTTAATAAACTGGCACCTGCCATGTGTGCTCCTTAGCAAAAATTTATTGAAATAAAGGGTTAAAAATAACTGATACCAATAGTTTTATATGAATTTTTATAAAAACACTGTTATTAGCCGTAGACTACAAGGGCAAGCGTCGATATTAAATAGTACAAATGTATCTTATTTTTTTGAATTGACGTTTATGCCTACTACTATTATTGCTACCCTCACCTCCCTATATCACCTCATAGCCTGTGGCTGTTATTTGCCACAAATATGTTAATATAGGCGACATGATTAATTACCTTTTATAATTATTAAATTGTAAAAAAACCTTTTAATTTTAAACCTTTAAGGCAATATCGATACGTATTGCTTTATATAGAAATTTAGTATCATTTTTCTTAAAACGACTTCACGATTAGGCACGATGCCTACAGGACACCTATATATGTCATCCCCGATTGCAAAAACACCTTTGCTCAAAACCGCTTTTCTCGAAATAATTTATCTCGCTTTATGATGAGTGCACTGCTTGTTGTGGTTGCTGCGGGCTGCTCAAACAATGCAGCAGATGCGACCAGCAACACCAGTATCGTCAATAATACCGATGCTAAAACCAGTACAAGTAAGGCATCCGCTGATAGCGATGCTGCCGTGGTAAAGGCGTTGCAGGCGAATTTGAATACGTCCGGTATTGAAGAAAATATCATTTCAGCCGTACCAACAGATATGGATGGTATTTATTGGGTCACAGCGGAAGGACTGCCTTCTTTCTTTACTGATAAGTCTGGCAAACACATTATCCAAGGTCAGATTATTGCTGTTGGTGAGGCTCTGCCTGTCGATATCAGTGCGGCATTGGTTGCTAGTACCGCACAAGAAGCCCTAAAAGCCGTCGATAAAAAAGACATGGTGATTTATCCAGCCATAGGCGAAACGAAGTCAGTGGTCTATGCCTTTACCGATGCAGACTGTGGTTATTGTCGTAAACTGCATGAAGAGATGGATGATATCAATGCACGTGGTATCGAAGTACGTTATTTGGCATGGCCGCGCAGTCAGGAATCGGTGCCAAAAATGGAAGCCATTTGGTGTAGTCAAGATCGTAAGGCGGCCATGAATCAAGGAAAAATGGGCGCTGATGTACAAGCGCCTAGCTGTGCCAGCCCTGTACAAGAACACATGGCATTGGGTGCAAAACTTGGTGTGCGTGGTACTCCCGCTATCTTTACAGAATCTGGTCAGCAAGTAGGCGGCTATCTACCTGCGGCGGAGTTGGCTCAAGCTGTCGGTGCTAGCTAAAATCTGTTATTGTTTCAGGTATTTGTGATATCTATGACGGTGGCGACATTGTGTAGATGTCACAACTGCTTGTCGGTATGATACGATAAAGCGCTATGAAAAATCAGCAGCATACTTTTTATTTGAGTATTTTTTATTCAACTGTAATGAGAAATCGATAAAGCTGCGACTGTCAAAATGCACGCAACTACTACAGCTAGTAGCGCATGCGCATTTGACTCTGTGACAGCGTTATCATTGGTTCATTATATTTAACCTCTTGAGGATACTGTGAGTAATTCCATCAAACTAGCGATACTTGGTCTGGGCACCGTCGGAACGGGCGTGATCAATCTAATCAATGACAACTTAAATGAGCTAAAACGCCGTAGTGGACGCGACATTATCATTACCGAAGTTGGTACGCGCCGTCATCGTGATGATATTGATCCCAATATTATGCAAAACAGTGACTTGATGGCAACTGCTGCAAGCGACAATGTCGATATCGTCGTCGAGGTGATTGGCGGTACAACCTTAGCAAAAGATGTCATCATGCACGCCATTAAGAACGGCAAGCATGTGGTGACTGCAAATAAGGCGCTATTGGCGGAGCATGGCAACGAAATCTTTGCCTTTGCTGAAGAGCATAACGTCCATGTCGCTTATGAAGCAGCAGTCGCAGGCGGTATCCCCATTATTAAAGTCATGCGCGAAGCGCTCGCTGCCAATAAAATCGATTGGCTAGCAGGTATCATCAACGGTACGGGCAACTTTATCATGACCGAAATGCGTGACAAAGGTCGCCCTTTTGCCGACGTACTAAGTGAAGCACAAGAATTGGGTTATGCAGAAGCAGATCCGACTTTTGATGTCGAAGGTATTGATGCGGCTCATAAACTGGCATTACTCGCCTCTATCGCCTTTGGTATTCCGCTGCAATTTGACAAGGTCTACTGTGAAGGCATCACAGGTATCACCTTACAAGACGTCAACTATGCGGAAGAGCTTGGCTACCGTATCAAGCATTTGGGCTTTGCCGTACGCCGTGATGGTCAAGGTAATGATGAGGCTTCTGGTATCGAACTACGCGTGCATCCAACGCTAATTCCGCAGGATGCGTTACTCGCCAACGTCAATGGCGTAAAAAACGCCGTACTGGTCAACTCTCATCCGCTTGGACAGACGCTATATTGCGGTGATGGTGCTGGTGCTGGCGCAACCGCTTCTGCGGTAATGGCCGATGTGATGGACTTGGTGCGTGTTCTAGGTAGCAAAGACAGTAACGATGAAAGCAACAGTAATCAAAACAACCACGGTCACCATGTGCCGCATTTAGCATTTATCCCTGAGCAGCTATCAGACACGCCCATATTGCGCGCTGAGCAGATGATTACCGGTTATTATCTGCGCGTACATGCTTATGATAGCCCTGGTGTCTTGGCAGATATTACTCGCATTCTAAGCGATGCTGGTATCAATATCGATGCGATTTTACAAAAACCTGCGCACAAAGTTGGTCAAGTTCCGGTTATTATCTTGACGCTGCCCGTGGTCGAAAGTCAGATGAATCTAGCCATCGAAAAAATTGAAAAATTAGAGACCATTACTGATAAAGTAGTACGCATTCGCTTAGATGAGCTAGCATAAAGCCCGCAGTTATTGAGCCTAAAAGATGCTATCTAGTCCGCGTTTGGTTTTAATTAAAACAAACTCATTTAAAATACGTAAAAAGGAATAATAACGATGTCAAATGATGCAATTGTAATTTTAAACGGCGCACGTACTCCAATGGGCGGCTTCCAAGGCGCACTAAAAGATATGAGCGCAACGGAACTTGGTGGTGCTGCCATTAAAGCCGCTGTCGAACGCTCAGGTGTGGCAGTCGATAGTATTGATGAAGTCATTATGGGCTGTATCTTGACTGCAGGCTTGGGTCAAGGCCCTGCGCGTCAAGCGATGCGTAATGCAGGTTTATCTGATGCAACTGGCGCTGTCACTATTAACAAGCTTTGTGGTTCAGGGCTAAAAGCAGTCATGCAAGCACATGACGGCATCAAAGCTGGTAGTTTCAATGTGGCAGTCGCTGGCGGCATGGAATCAATGACCAATGCGCCATACATCATGCCAGGGTCACGTGGCGGCTACCGTATGGGACATAAAGAAGTCAAAGATCATATGTTCCTAGATGGTTTAGAAGATGCTGAAACTGGCAAACTGATGGGTATGTTCGCACAGGAAATGGCTGATGAAAAAGGTTATACCCGTGAGAAAATGGATGCGTTTGCTATCGAATCGCTAAATCGTGCGCTCACTGCTATCAAAGACGACCACTTCAAAGATGAAATCACGCCAGTGACCTTTAAAACCCGTAAAGGCGAGCAAACCGTCGATACCGATGAGCAACCAGCGCTTGCTAATGCCGAGCGTATCCCTACTCTACGTCCAGCCTTCGCTAAAGACGGCACCATCACGGCAGCAAATGCCAGCTCAATCTCAGACGGTGCGGCAGCGGTTGTAGTCATGAAAGAATCGCAAGCGAAAGCTGAAGGCCTTGATTATCAAGCGCGTATCGTTGCAACCGCATCAAACTCTCGTCACCCAAGCGAATTTACCATTGCTCCGATTGGTGCAATTGAAAAAGTATTGGCTAGTGCTGGTTGGTCAGTCGCTGATGTTGACCTATGGGAAATCAACGAAGCGTTTGCAATGGTCACTATGGCGGCGATGGACGAGCTAAAAATCGACCATGCCAAAGTAAACGTTGAAGGCGGCGCTTGTGCACTCGGTCATCCAGTAGGCTGTTCAGGTGCTCGTATCTTGATCACGCTTATCAACTCTCTCAAGCGTACTGGCGGCAAAAAAGGGGTTGCGACACTTTGTATTGGTGGCGGTGAAGCCGTGGCTGTTGCTATTGAACTTGCTTAACACTCAAGCAGATTAATTAATCGATTGATATGTTAAATTCACCTCTATAATTATCATTTATTACAAAATTTTCAAAATATCAGGAACCGTATCGCTATTTGCTTTGCGGTTTTTCTGTGTCTATGACTCTTAAATAAGCTAGAAATATTGCTCTGTGTAAAGACACGTTAATCTTTGACCCCAGCTATGTTATGCCACTTACAGCCTATTACACGCAATTACTCCAAGCGCACACTTTGCTACCTTGCTCATATATCTCATCGAAAATCATGATGTTAAGATTCTTACAAGTCGATGTAGAGGCTACTCACATGGCTTGCTACACCTTTTATTATAAAAATATTTTTACTAGAAATTTAACTTTTCCAAAACAACGATTGTTTTTAAAATAATTAATAATGATTAATAATGATTAACTCATAAAAAGGAAGACAACAATGAGCCAACTAATTCGTTTAAAAGATATTCAAGCTACTCATAAAGATTTAATCGGTGATGATTATTATGACCCAACAGGTAAAACTGCTTATGGTGTCAATGAAGAAAAAATCGGTAAAATTGAAGGTGCATTAGTAGAAGATACCACTGGTCGCATTCGTTATTTGATCGTTGATGCAGGCGGTTGGTTCAGCTCAAAAGAAGTATTAGTACCCGCTGGTCTGGCACGTATTGTTGGTGATGACGTATTCTTTGACAGCTTGACCAAGTCTCAAGTTGATGCCATGGAAGTATATGACCATGATTATCAGTATAGCTATAAAGACCAGTATCAAAAGGATCGTCAAGCATTTGTCGCTGATACTGTTCCAGTTGCAGAGCGTATGGAGATTGCAGACCATGCATATGAAGCACCAAACACACTAGAGCTACTAGAAGAGCGCTTGACCGTCAATAAAGATCGTATCGTGGCAGGTTTGGTTAAAGTTGGTAAGCATATAGTGACCGAAGAGCGTAATGTCGATGTTGAGCTAGAAGAAGAGCATGCTAATATCGCGTACTAACGTAGATCGTCCAACAGATCGCCGTATCGGTGACATTGATGGTAATCAAACCATTGAGGTTGAACTAGAGGCTGAACGTGCCCGCGTTGGTAAAGACACTTATGTATCTGAAGAAGTGAACGTCGGTAAAACCACTGAACGTCATACTGAAACTATCGTTGAGACTATCCAACGTGAAGAATTGGATATCGATCGCGATGGCAACGTAGTAGACCGTGAAGGCAACATAATCGACCGTGATGGTATTACTGCAGAAGACGTACGCCGCGCTCGTGGTATGTAACGCTAAACCGTCAGACTGTTTGGCTCTCATTAAAAAGTAAGAACGCCGAACAATACATGACCGTAATAAGCAGCTAAGTATTTTTACTTAGTGAATTAAGACCAGAGCATTCCTCTGGTCTTTTTTGCTTACTATACTCAAAAATACTTAGGAATTAAAAATACTTAGAAATTAAAAATACTTAATGACATCTGATAAGGCTAACCTTGCAAAATTTGCAAAATGGCTCTAAAATATTGTATAACGATTATTTCATAAAGATAAGGACATTAGGATGACTAGCAATCACGACGACAGTATCCAGAACGATAGCTTTCTACAAAAGGGTTTACATAACAAGCAAGGGACACCAAACGCTATAACTGCCCCAATTGATACTCATAATGGACAGTAGCTAATGACATAGAAAGTAATGATATAAGCAGTAATGACATAGATAAGAGCAATCATAATGTTGGACACTTGGAGCTATTAGAAGAGCGTCCTGTCATCAACAAAGAGCGTTTAGATGTCGGTAAAGTGACGGTGACCAAGCACGCTCGTACTAAGACCATTGACGTGCCTATTGAGTTGGTAGAAGAATATATTACTATTCGCACTGAATACCACGATGCGAAAAGTCAGGACTTATTGTCAGGCAATTATGATGAAAAGGATATATTGCGCCATATCGAGCCATCGTTAGATAGCAAGGCGGTCGTTACCGTGAATGGCAAACAGATCGAAATTGGTGATGAACCGATTGAAATTGTCCTATCACGTCAAGTGGCTACCATTACTAAAGACACTTATGCTATCCAAGAAATCGATATCAATAAAACCACTCATACCCATACAGATAGTATCCAAGTAGTGCTTAAGCATGAAGAATTAGATGTGAAGGAAGAAGGGTTTTTGGCACATGAGTCTAGTGCCACTCCTCATAAATAATTTTGCTGACTCATTAAAACTACACATCAAAAAAGCAACGTTATCGTTGCTTTTTTCTTGATTGCTTACTTATTATGAGGTTTTTTTACATTCATAAGTGCTGACATTAGCCGCATCTGTACCTGCTGTACGCATCACACCCGTCTCACGCGCTTCATGTGCTACACGCCACTGGGTAAAGCCCTGACTGCCATCAATAGCGGTTGCTACTTCGAACACTTCTGGATTACTGCCATCATTGGTTTTATTTAATGTCACTGTACCCGTATCAGTCGCGATGACTACTTGCTTGGCATCTTCTTTATAAGTTGCATTAACTTTCAGCTCAGGTGAGCACAGATAAGCTATTTGACTGACACCACTATTTACCGAAGCTACGGTATCATCCTGTACTTCACTGAGCGATGCATCCGCTGTATCGACAACCACCTCATTAGGCTCAGCAGGTTCAGCGGACATCGGCACCGTTTCTTCGCTATGAGCACCATCATCTATACCCGCTTCTGTGTCTGACTGTTGCTGACAAGCACCAAGCGTCAGGACACCAGCAAGTAGCCCAGTCAGCGCCACAGAAGTACGCAATTTTTTTAATAATTCTATAGTCATAACACTTTCCCCAATGAATATGTTAAACACTATAACGTGTCCATAAATTCACGCCTATGTTGAATTTGTAATTAATCAATACAAAATATAGCCAACTCGTTTGTGAAGAGTCAACTTTACTATCTACAAATAATATAGTCGATTCAAGATAATGTAGAGACAAAGAATATGAGCAAATACAGAAAAGCCCTTATCTAAAGTAGATAAGGGCTTTTGAGACTAACGAATATTAGAGATATATGAGCGGCAATGCTTAGCTGTTTATTATCAATATTCGCTTATGAATGCTATATTTTACCATGACATTGCTTGTACTTAAGACCTGAACCACAAGGGCATGGGGCGTTACGATATTCATACCAGCGTATGGGTCTGCCTCATTGGCATTACTACCGCTACCTACCATAGCACCTGCGACCGCACTACCAGCAAGATTGCGATTTTGCGCGGCGGCTTTTTCAGCACCGCTATCCATATTATCAATATCACTATGCTCGAACTGCATTTGCATATGAGCAGCATTCTCACGCTGTATTTCCAGCGCTTCTAGCTCTTCTTTGGTCGGAATATGGACACGTGATAAATCTTGAACGGTCTCAGATTTAATTGCGCCAAGCATCATTTGGAACAGCTCAAATGATTCACGCTTATATTCTTGCTCAGGGTTTTTCTGTGCATAACCACGCAGATGAATGCCTTTACGCAGCTGATCCATTTGGGTCAAATGCTCTTTCCAGTGCTTGTCTAAACTTTGCAGCATAAAGTGACGCTCAAGCTGGGCAGCATCTTTTTCGCCCATCTGCTCACGGCGGCTATGATAGCGATCGATAGCCGTTTGGATGATTTTGGCACGCAACCCTTCTTCATCTAAGCGACGATCTTCATCGAGCCAATCATTGATCGGCATCGCAATCTTAAATTCATTTTCAAGCTCGTCTTCTAAGCCATCAATATTCCATTGGTCATCGATAGAACCTGGTGGAATAAACTGGTTAATCATGGCGTTATAAACTTCTTCGTGCATAATCTCAATGGCTTCAAGCAAGTCCATCTCTGCTAGCAAGTCATCACGCTGACCATAGATCACTTTACGCTGCTCATTGGCGACGTCATCATATTTCAACAGATTTTTACGCGCATCAAAATCACGGCTTTCTACTTTACCTTGGGCATTTTCAATCGATTTTGAGACCATCTTATGCTCAATGGCTTCATCTTCTTTAAGACCCATGGCACGCATCATATTTACGACGCGATCACCAGCAAAGATACGCATCAAGTCATCTTCGAGCGATAAAAAGAAACGCGACATCCCAGGATCGCCTTGACGACCGGCACGACCACGTAACTGGTTATCGATACGACGTGACTCATGGCGCTCAGAACCAATGATATGCAAACCGCCAGCCGCGACCACTTGGTCATGTTTGACTTGCCACTCTGCTTTTAGGCGTGCCATTTCTTCAGGACTGACCGAATCGATATCTTCAATAAACGATTGCCAGTTACCACCAAGGATAATATCGGTACCACGACCTGCCATGTTGGTCGCAATCGTCACAGCCTTTGGACTACCCGCCTGCGCGATGATTTCGGCTTCACGCTCGTGTTGTTTGGCGTTTAGGACGTTATGCTTGACGCCCTCTTGATCGAGCAAATAAGACAACTCTTCACTGGCTTCAATCGTCGCCGTACCAACCAAGACTGGGGCACCTTTGGCTTGAATCTCTTTGATTTCGCGAATGATACCTTTGTATTTTCCTAACTTGGTTAAGAAAATCTGATCATCCATATCGATACGAGCAATCGGCTCGTGCGTTGGAATCACGATGACATCTAAGTCATAAGTTGATTTAAATTCTGCTGCTTCGGTATCAGCGGTACCTGTCATACCTGATAATTTTTCATACAAACGGAAGTAGTTCTGGAACGTCGTGGTCGCAAGCGTTTGGTTTTCTGCTTGAATTTCGACGTTTTCTTTGGCTTCTACCGCTTGATGCAGACCTTCTGACCAACGGCGACCTGGCATGGTACGACCCGTGTTTTCATCAACGATAACCACTTCACCATCATCGACGATGTAATGAACGTTTTTAACAAATACATGATGGGCGCGAATGGCAGCTTGTACGTGAGCCAATAATGGCAAATGGCTTGGGGCTGTATAAACTTTCATTTTCACCCAACTCACCGACTTCGATTAAGAAGCGCTCAATTTTTTCATAGCCTTTTTCACTGATTTCGATTTGACGATTTTTTCATCAATCCAAAAATTCTTCTTCATTATTCTTATTGGCTTCTTCATCTTTTGAGCGAATCAGCACCGGGATAATGGTATTAATCAGCGCGTACATACGTGAAGAATCTTCGGCTTGACCTGAGATAATCAGCGGGGTACGAGCCTCATCGATTAAAATAGAGTCAATTTCATCGATAATACAGAAGTTTAATGGACGCTGCTTTTTCTCTTTTAAACTAAAGACCATGTTATCGCGCAGATAATCAAAGCCATATTCGTTATTGGTACCGTAAGTAATATCCGCTTGATAAGCGTCGATTTTTTCTTGCGGTGGTTGTTGTGAATAAATGACACCGACGGTCATGCCCAAAAAGCCAAATAATGGACGGTTCAATTCAGCATCACGTGCCGCCAAATAATCGTTGACCGTAACCAGATGCACACCTTTACCACTGATGGCATTGAGGTACATCGCCAAAGTACCCATTAGGGTTTTACCTTCGCCCGTTTTCATCTCAGCGATTTTGCCTTCGTGCAAGGTGATACCACCGATCAGCTGCACATCATAATGACGCATACCATTGACGCGTAATGACGCTTCACGGCAGACGGCAAACGCTTCTGGTAGTAGTGCATCTAAGCTTTCACCTTGTTGGTGTCGTGCTTTAAACTCTTCGGTTTTTTGTTGTAATTGCTCATCAGACAGGGCTTGTACCGCAGCCTCTTGTGCGTTGATTTTGCTGACCACTTTGCGCATGCGCTTTAATTCGCGGTCATTTTTAGTGCCAACCACACTGCCTATAATCTTTGATAACATAATTTTTTGACCTATGGAAATATTCGATAATTAGTGCGCATTAGCCAAAGCTTCGCCCGCTGCCGCCTTGTCATTACAATCATCACCTGACTAAGTACCTTTTGTTAACAAAGCACCTCTTAACAAAGCACTGATTAATAAGGTACTGCCTAATGAAGTGTCGCCTAATGAAGTATCGCCCAATTAAGTGTGACGTCATTATATATGGTTATGACGCCGATGGATACAAGGGCAGCGAGTAGATATTTGCCGACGTAAAAGCGCGGCAGGACGTGCTAAAATAGTACTTACACTTTCACAATTCTTAGTTTTTTGACTGCTAAATTTGCGCGCTATGATGATTCTTTAATAAAGCTATTTTGGTAAAAATCAACCAGAATCTTGCAAATCAACCACTCATAAGCGAGTGTTTTCTCATTTTTTTTTTACGCTGATCTGTATATACCGTCGTCCATTTAACGCCAGCTGACTAAAAAACCCATTTAAGCATTATAAGAGACTCTGCATGACCTCTAAGCCATCCGCTCAAAACCTTAACGCCGCCAAACCTACTCCGTCGAAGTACGCAATATCAAAACAACAGACCGCGACACCTTTGACCTCCGATCAGTTGATGGTAGGCGATACCGTTTATCACTTGGCAGATCATACGCCGATGATGGTGCAATATCTAACCATGAAAGCCAACTATCCACAAGCGTTACTGCTGTACCGCATGGGTGATTTTTATGAGTTATTTTTTGATGATGCCAAGCGCGCGGCACAAATATTAGACATCACCTTGACTCGCCGTGGTACGGATAAAGCGGGCAATACCATTGCCATGGCAGGTGTGCCTTTTCATGCGGCCGATAGCTACATGGCAAGGTTGATAGCTGCTGGGCAAACCGTCGTTGTGTGTGAGCAAATTGACGAATCAGCCACTGGCACTGACAACACGAATAATCCTTCCAATGCTCCGACGATGGGCGATAAGCAGAAAAAAGATAAAAGCAAATCTGCTGCTGGCAGTATTATGCGCCGTGAGGTGGTTAAAACCCTGACCGCAGGGACAATTACTGATGATGCTTTAATTGCGCCCAATCATACGCCAACTGTGGTCGCCATTGATATCGAGATACCTAAATCGAACAGCAAACAACCTGTGCAAGCTGCCATTAGCCAAATGGATTTAGCCGCTGGAACACTAACGACGCAAACGCTTAGTTCCAGCTATAATAACAGCCCTGATGATGTCAAAAATTTGCAAACGCAAATGCTGACGGTGTTGGCACGCTTTGCGCCCAGTGAATGTATCATTAGCGAAGTACTTAACGACCGTATCGGCGAAGATTGGCTGCTGTGGCTACGTCAACATCTCGACTGTCCGATTATCGAAGTGGCGGCAAATGACTTCCACCGTGAGCATGCCAGCGCAACTCTTTGCCAGCAGTTTGACGTGCAACGCCTCGATGGACTAGGAATCAATGACGCACTTCTTGCCCAATCTAGCTGTGCAGCGCTCATACATTATGCTCGGCAAACTCAGCAGCGTCATGTGCCACAGCTCAATCAACTTATCGTTGAGTACAGTGACGATTATTTAATTATTGATGCCAACAGTCAGCAAAATCTTGAGCTATTTACCCCCGTTAGCAGTAATGGTACGTCATTAATATCTGTCCTTAATCATTGTCAAACGCCGATGGGTCGACGCTTACTGGTGCAGCAAATGAAACGCCCACTACGTCAGCATGCGCGTATCAATTTGCGCTTAGATGCTATAACCAGTTTGTTAAATACTGATAAACAGTCTGAGCAAAGCTCGGGAAATATCTCATTAGTTACCAGCTTACGCGAAACCTTAAACGCTATCGGTGATATGGAACGTATTAGTAGCCGTATTGGGCTAATGAGTGCTAAGCCGCGTGACCTGCGTAAACTTGCTGACGGTATTGCTAGTAGCGCCCAGCTTACGATGCTACTGACGAATGCAGGTATTCGCCATGAGCAAGCAGGACTGTTGCCGATGCTAATGCAACAATTGCCTGCGCAGTTACCTGCCATACAGTCCGTCGCTGAGCTGATTGAGCGAGCCATTATTGCAGAACCACCTGCCCATATTCGTGATGGCGGCATGCTTGCCGCAGGTTTTGATGCTGAGTTTGATCGCCTGACTCATCTGCATGACAATATCCAAGTGACATTGGATGAGATGGTAGAACGCGCGCGTCAAGAGAGCCAGTTATCCAGTCTAAAAGTAGGCTTTAACAAGGTTAGCGGCTTTTATTTTGAATTGCCTAAAATGCAGGCAAAAAATGCACCAGCGCATTTTATCCGTCGGCAAACGCTCAAAAGTAGCGAGCGATTTATCACTGACGAGCTAAAAGAAGTTGAGACAGAATATCTAAGCGCGCAAAGCTTAGCATTAACCCGTGAAAAGCAGCTGTATCACGAACTCTTAACTGAACTTAGTAGCCATTTAGCCGAACTGCAACAACTGAGCGCTGTGGTTGCGCAAATAGATGTGCTCAGTAATTGGGCACAGCTTGCAACTATTTATAACTGGCAGCGTCCAGTAATGAGTAACGACTCAAAAGAAGATAGTGGCTTAAAAAACAGTCACTTAAAAAATGGCTTGAACCATAAAAGTCAAACCAGTATTGATATTAAAGCAGGTCGTCATGTCGTCGTCGAAGCCGCGCTAAACCCTATTCATACTCACGGCAATACTCCTGCCAAGCATAGCAGCCATTTTGTCGCTAATGATTGTGCATTAGGCAGTCATAAAAATCATGAAAGACTGTTGATGATTACTGGTCCTAATATGGGTGGTAAATCAACCTATATGCGCCAAACCGCGCTGATTGTTCTACTCGCGCATTGTGGCAGCTTTGTGCCAGCAGCGCGTGCTCATATCGGCGATATCGACCGTATCTTTACCCGTATTGGCTCAGCTGATGATTTGGCGGGCGGCAAATCCACCTTTATGGTAGAAATGATTGAAACGGCTAATATTCTCAATCAAGCGACCAACAAATCGTTGGTGCTGATGGATGAAGTCGGACGCGGCACAGCGACCACTGACGGTTTGGCCATTGCTCATGCTTGCGTTAATCGATTGCTAGAGATTGGCTGCCTGACATTATTTGCCACTCACTACTTTGAGCTGACAAAATTGGCGGAAAACTATAAAGAAAGCAGTGGCAGCAATGACAAACTTATCCGCAACGTCCATGTCGCTGCTAGCGAAATCGACGGTCAACTGTTACTACTGCATCAAATCAAAGATGGTGCAGCAAGTTCTAGCTTTGGTCTGCATGTGGCAAAAATGGCAGGGATTCCTACCCAAGTACTGGATGATGCCAAGCGCTACTTAGCAGATAACTTAAAATTAGACCCTATTGAGGCAGAAAGCGTAAGAACCGTTGATGACAAAAATGAATTAGCTAAGTCAGTAAATGATAAATGCGATCATATGAATGGTCATGAAATAGAGAGAGCTGATATAAAAACCACCAATCAATCTCAAATAATGGCTGATATTCCACAACAAAATCAGCTGTTTAGCTTACAGGATGAACTTAGCGCGATTGATCCTGATACCTTAACGCCAAAGCAAGCGCATGATTTACTCTATCATTTGAAGAAAATCATTAGTCATTAAAGGGAATTGTCAATTAGCCGTAAAGGCGTTAAAATGTGCCTTATTTTCCAACTATTCTATGTAGCCCTTATCGTTGATTCACTTTAAAAGAAAATCATGGCAACCAAGTGCAGATGTATCGATAATACTTCAAGCGCGGTGAGCACAGTAACTCTTTTAAAAGGGATGAACTATATCAGCCAATCCAATAACAGGTAGACCTCACTATGACCTTTGTCGTTACAGATAACTGCATTCTTTGCAAATACACCGACTGTGTGGAAGTCTGTCCTGTGGACTGCTTTTATGAAGGCCCGAACTTCCTCGTCATCGATCCTGACGAGTGCATCGACTGCGCACTATGCGAGCCTGAATGCCCTGCCAATGCCATCTTCTCAGAAGATGAAGTGCCAAAAGGGCAAGAGATGTTCACTCAGCTAAACGAAGAGCTGGCGCAAAAATGGCCAAACATTACTGAGATGAAAGAGCAAATGCCAGAAGCAGCGAAGTGGGATGGCGTAGAAGGCAAGATTCAGTATTTAGAGAAGTAGCTAAGACTTAACAACCGCTCAATATCGAAACAATAAAAAACCACTTAATAGCCGATGCCATTAGGTGGTTTTTATTTACAATTATGGAAATAGCCATTATAAAATTTCCTTAGCATAACCCAGCAGCAAAACAAGTTCCGCTCACTTCCCAAGTTAAATTATCGTTGACTACTGTTGGCAGCAGCGTATAAGTTTTCTCATCGACGCTACTTTCTCCTGTCACCGTAACTTTAGCCGTATTACTCTCTATAGTAATCGCCTTTACGTGATTAGCTGATGTCAACCCTGACGCCTCAATACTAACCTTCGAAATAGTATCGCAATTATTGAGCTGATAATTACCATGTCCTTGAAAACAACTATCTATATTATGTCTAACAGTTATAGCGGCTAAAATTACCTCAGTAAATTTCGCCTTTTTAGTATAGGATTGATAGGAAGGGATAGCGATGGCTGCTAAAATACCAATAACTGCTATTACAATCATCAATTCTATTAAAGTAAAACCCAGTTCTTTAGGCATAAAAAATCCCTTGTAATAAAAAATAGGCCTACTATCTATGTCAGATAATAAGCCTATTTAGAAACTCTATAATATCAGTTTAATAAAAGAATCTACTAAACTGTTATATTGCTTTTAACATACACCTTGTTCAACACATGATCCACTTTGTGCCCAAGTAAGTGTTCCATTTGCTGGAGTACCAGTCAATATGTAAGTTGCTGGAGTTGTTGCATTTTTGCTTACAGCTTCCTCACCAGTACCAGTAATTACAATTGTAGTTGGAGTAGCAGTGGGAGCGCCTGCGAAAGCTACGCTTTTTACATATGTTCCTGCAGCTGCACCAGTTAAATCCACACCAGCTTCAGCATCAGTATCACACTTTGTTAAATCTGCACCTTTTGTTTGATAACAGACATCAATAGCACTTTTAACTGACGATGTCGCTAAAACTACTTCAGCAAAACGAGCTTTTTTAGTATAAGTTTGATATGCAGGAATAGCGATCGCAGCTAGGATACCGATAATAGCGATAACGATCATTAGTTCGATTAAGGTAAAACCTTTTTGAGCGTTCATAAGAACTCCTTTTGGGTATATAAAGATAAAAGGCTGTTGTTGATACTGTTGCATTTTATCTTTAGGGATATGATATGTTTGTTTCTCTTATTATAAATGTTGCATATAACGTGCCAATATCACTTGTAGTGTGTCTTTACCTTCATTAGCCTATTAGATGCCTTCTAAAGGCGTTGTTTACGGCTAATGGCTGTCTTCTTTCTCACAACTTACACTAAATGTTACGCTTAGCCTACTGAAAATTGTCAATTCACACACTCTGTAACAGTAATACGTAACCAGTAATGACAATTTTTGTCAGCGACATTTAACTTATAGGTTCTCTTTACTCGTTCCAGCTATTATCTGAGCCACAAACGGCTGCTCGACATTTGATATTCTGATAGTTAAGACTGAGTGCACCATCGCCAGCCATTTGGGTGCCAGTTTTCGGGGTGGCAGTCATTGTCCATTCAGAAGTCAGAGGATCAGGTGTAAAAGCAAGCGTATAGAGAGCGATACCTTGTTTAGGATAGTCGCCGCCAAGACCAGTAATTAAAGCATTGCTATAATTACCCTGCGCTAGCTTACGACTTTCTATTTCTGAAGCGATATTGTGCATCTCGCTCATCATATCAGCACGTTTAGACTTAATAATGTAGCTCTGATAACTTGGATACGCGATAGATGCAAGCAAGGCGATAATAGCAACGACAATCATCATCTCAATGAGCGTAAAGCCTCGTTGCGACATTACTAAATTATCCAACTTCTGATTTATTATTGCCATCATTACCAGTTCTCCTGACCTGTACCACAAGAGGTCGCTGTAACCGCAAGTGTAGTGGTATTTTTACAGCGCAAACCTGAGCTGGTCATCAGCATGTTGTTCGCACTCTTGAAAGTACCCGTACTATTAGGGACAGCAAGCATCTTCCACGTCCGACCCGTGCTGTTATCGAGTCCTGCACTGATGAGTGACTTGGTCGGTGTCGCACCATCAACAAGGGTAATTTGATAACGATAGTTGGTGGCATCACTGCCTTGTGGTACATAGATAGTCGTATTGTTAGCATCATAACCATAGCTTACGTTATTACTACTATCAACAACTTGCGGTTGGAAGCCTTTATAAGTCAACGCGGATGAGCGCCAACGCTCGAGCTGTAGCTCTAGTTGTAGCATCTTTGCCTGTACATCATTTTCAGCATTTCTAATGACATACTGTCGATAGCTCGGTATCGCCACTGCCGCAAGAATCGCGATAATCATAACGACAACCATCAGTTCAATGAGCGTAAAACCGCTGCTCTTGCCACTAAGTCTCTTATCAGTATGATTAAGCATTAGTTACTCTCATACCATTGCGTTGGTTTTAGCACATAACGCTCTTTGAATAATATGCTTGCCATAGAACCATCGCCTTTGTCTTTTGTGATACCAGCATACGGGTCATTACCATCTACATAGCCGCCTACTGGTGGCTCTTTGGGACCCTTACCTTTTTTACTATCATCACCATAATCAATAAGATCATTAGCACGATCTGTCAAGCTTTGCGTACCTATGAGCACGGTCGTGTCTAAGTTATTAGCATTCACCGCACCAAGTGTCAGCTCTTGAATACCTTTACCTGCTGGTGTAAAGCCGCCTGTACCGGTTTTAGAGCTGTTATCCATACAGACGCCATAAGGCAGGCAATACATTTGTTGCTCTGAGCCACCAAGCGTTTGTGCCTCACAAATACTATTGTTGCCATAAGACATGTTAGGGTCATATACGGACATAAATAAATAATTGTTCATGACACGATAGTCGCCCATGGCTTTTACATGTGAGACGTTTTCAAATCCTGCAAAACGCGTTAGCGGATAATACCAACCTCTTTTGTCTTCTGAGCTATCTATCACTGAAAGCTCTTCGACCATTGCTGCTTTTGCCGTTTTGGTGTTTTCAGACAGGTGACTACCGCCTAACTCTATCAAATCATCTTTTTCGTTTAATTCTTTGATAGTGAGTGTTGAGGTAGCACTACTTTCTAAAAGATCATTACGAGTTACATCAGTATCAATAATCCCATATAAACGATTGGCTTTGCTTTTATCACTACTAGTTACATCGCGGCGCTTAGCTAATGGTGAACTGCGATCGCCAGAAGCAATATTGACAAGGGCAAATATCTTGCTTTGCTTATCTCTATAAAAGCTCACTACTGGACGAGCATAGAAGCGATATGGTAATGCAGTGACATTTTCGGAAGCATTAAGCACTCGAACCACGCGTACTTCTTTAAACGCTTTTTTCTTTTCGTTAACGAAGTCAGCACGGAAGACGTTGCCACCTAAATCGGCAAAGTATAAATGGTCAAATAAACCATCATTATTGCGATCTAGTGGCGTAACGCCAGCGACGATACTGTGATTGTACGGATTGTCCCACGACCACAGCTTCTCGCCTGTTTTTGCATCGGTCACATAGATAGAACTGCCTTTGGCTGCCGTCGTTGGTACGAATTGTGGATCTTCGTACTGCATGTCATAACCCCCCACCAAATACAATAACGTCTTTGTATTTAGTGTCACTAGCGCCTTCATTTACTCGAGCCGTGGTGACTGTATTCCAGATCTGCCCAACATTATTATAATCATTGTTATTAACAGTGACCTGAGTACCAGTGTCATTTCTATGCAGTTTTGCTGTTGTACTAGTAATATCTGGCGTAATACTAAATAGTATTTTTGGCGTATTTTTGTCAGCTAAGTCTAGAGCATATAATCCTTCTCCGCCCATTCGGAAACCACCATAAGCCGCCATTGACAAGAAATTGCTCGTATTGGTGACGTCATTTACATTACTGCTATCAGGTTTATATAAGGAAACTTTGCGAGTTTTTTGATCGCCTGATGTTGTACTGCTATAACGATATTTGGCACTGACTAACCATGGAGCATCAATCCCAAAGCTTAAATCGCCCATCGCTTCTTTTACTAAAGCTTCTGGTTGTTTACGGAACATCTCATGTAATACCAGTGCCCATTCTTCTTCGCCTGTATTGGCATCTACTAAATGCAAGGCACCATCCATCGAGCCAAATAATAAATAATCTTCTCGGTTATTTGCAGTGATGTTACCTGACTCATTCACTTCGGCACTATAAGAGACCAATGCAGGCTTTGAGTGCACCACACCGCCAACTTGACGAACTGGTTGAGTTGGGAAGTATATTGCTTCCTTCATATTCATTTTATCAATATATAACGGCTTAGTAGGGTCGTCTTTATCTCTATAGTCAGTTAAGTAATCAACGTTGTAGCCTAAGAAGTTAAGCATGATACGCTTGGATTGTAGAAGCGTTTTGCCTCCAGAACTATACACGCCGTCATTTATCTGAGGAAAACCGGTCGGCACTCCATTGTCACCAACGCCAATTTTTACCACACCCTCAGGAATTTTTGTATTATCAATTCCTTTATAGTTTTCGAAAAATACATTGCGTGTGCTAGCAGGGGAACTAAAGTCTGGAGCTACTAAGCGAGCATAAAAACCCCCACTATTTACAGCAGAATTACCTGCTGCACTTATAGGTGACTGGGCCCATAGATCAGCTGCGGCATCATTTAGCGTCCCACCTGCATCACTATACAGTCGTCTGTTGCCCTGACCATACAATGTACCGTTTTTAGTTTCATACTTTTTAAGGTTGCCTGGCCATACTTTAAACGTATCTCCTACTTTAGGCTCTAACATAGGCAGATAGGCATAGGGCAACGTCGTACTGGTTTGATAAGGGTCATCTGGGACAGTAATCGTACCAGCTGGTGTGGTATTAATAGTTTGATTTAAATCCGTGATAAATTTCTGCACACTATTAGCAATATCAAGTGAGGTTTCTGCGTAAAAGAAGCCGCCATTGCCATAGTCAGGGCCGCCCCATTTACAAGCATTTTTTGCATCTATATTAGTTGTTGCGTCACAATTATAAGTACCGTCGGATTTTTTAGGGATACCAGCAAATGATGAACCAAATCCTGCTACTGCTGTCCTAATACTTGCTCCAGATGGATTCTTGGTTTTGTCATACAGTTTTTTGGCATATTCACCGATATATTCCCAGCCACCTGTTTCACCAGCAAATAGATTAGATTGCAATTTTGGTGACACTAATCCAGACGGCACACCATTAATTTTATACAAATCGGTTGATAATGATTTGTTCATAATCCTACTTGCCATACCAGGCTTGGTCGAGTTTGGCGCGCCATCGGTTAAGAAGTAGATGCCATTACTGTCACAGGACTCTGTACTACTGCCTTTAATATAAGCAGTACCATTAGCATTTTTAGTGTCTGCTGCTGAATATCTCAGACCACCTACTAGGTTTTCTGTACCAGGGCTTAGGGAAAATGGACTGGTTCGATAAGATACTAGACCTCTTATACTTTCGCCATAACCCCATACAGTACCGACGATAGGTTCGATATCAAGTGGTTCTTGATCTACTTTTAACCACCCGCCATAGCGCCAACCAACAGGTAGAGCTTCATAAGTATCCCAGAGATTGTTTATAGAGATATCTTTACCAGTTAAACTTTTTATCTTCGTTTTAAAATCAGCTTGGCTAGCGATTTTTACCCATGCTCCTGCAACATCGGGATTCGGATAGTAAATCCCATTAGTAACAGTATTTTTTGCGATATTATTACCATCGCGTCCTGGCCAGTTATTTACACACTGCTCAACGACTGCTCCAATCGCTGACGTTTTATCTTGACCTAGCTCAACGCAGACAAAGTAGATCTGCTTGTCATCACCACCTTTTGCTTAACCATATAACCGTCATAAATAACACCTACAGTTTTGACAGTATTACTATCCACCCCAGTACCCGTACCCATCATATAAGCGCCGGCTTCTGCATAAGCGTGGGCAGTAGGTGTACCACTTGAAGATTTGGTAACGTTTGGATAGCTATTACTAGAGAGTTTAAGGTTAGAGTTTGGCGTACCGTCCTCATTCGTGGTGGTGTCAAGTGATTTAAAACCTGCCAATGCCTTAATAATTTTTTTGCGTTGTTCAATATTCAGAGGTGCCGAAGGTACTAGTATACGTCCAGAGTGACCATCAACTAATACGTTGGTTGCTGTACCAATGGTTATATTTTTTTTCTTACCTCCTTCCTCATACTCAGCTTTGGACGAAAAGTGTCCAAGACCCATATAGACTTTATTACTAATTTGATCGCTTACTAACAATGGTATTAATGCGTCTTTTAATCGCGATAGCCGATCTAGTTCTGTAACCGTTTTGGCACTCGCTCCCTGTCCAAATGTCTTTGTACAGCCACGCACATAATAATCAATCGTTTCAGAACCGATAGTAACCGTTTTCTTTTTAGACGTTAGACCTTTAGTTGATGCATCTTTTAGGTTATAAGCCCACTCAAAAATACTATTAGTATTTCTATCCCTATCATATTCACCTACTACAACACGATCGCATAATGGTACATCTACATCACCAGGGCTTCCATATTTATTGTTTTTAGGAAGAACCAACGAGCTGATCCCCATCGAGCCTGAAGTATCGATCATCATCATCAAGTTAGTACGCGCAGCAGAAGCTGGCTGATAAATACTTAGGTCGCCGATACTGCTTACTTTGCCATCTTGATTGACAGCGGCTTGAGACATGCTCATACACATCATGCCGAGTACAGCAGCACTTAAGCTAGAGACGCGCCACCAAGAGTTAATATGTTTTTGAGCAGCGGATTCGATAGCCGTCACTTTGGGCGCGCGATAACGATTGAGGTGTTTGAGTTTCATAATGTTATCTCCTGAGCACGGCTACGATAGACGTGACGATATAAATATAGCTTTTAAGAGACCATCCCAGATTCTGTGTAACTGCCATTTAGATTAAATGCTTACTGATACGGTCATCAAACATAATCATAAAACGATTCAGAGCAGACGTCCAGTTACGGATTGGCATCGACCACTTTTTAGACGCCTGCTGGGTGGCTAAGTACACCACTTTGAATGCAGCTTGATCAGAGGGGAATACTTTACGCTTATTCACCGCCGTTCGAATCACACTATTTAATGACTCAATAGCGTTGGTGGTATATATGACTTTTCTGATATCTTTAGGGTAGCCAAAGAACACCGTTAAGCCCTCCCAGTTGTTGCGCCAAGATTTAACCACATGCGGGTACTCTGTGCCCCAAGTCTCATCAAAGTGCTTGAGATTGGCCTCTGCTATCTCAAGCGTATCAGCGCCGTAGATAGCCTTTAGATCAGCCGCTACTGCCTTTTTATCCCTCCACGGTACAAACTTCATTGAATAGCGCACCATGTGTACGATACACAGCTGAACCTGAGCTTTAGGATAGACCGTATTGATGGCATCAGGGAAACCCTTTAAACCATCGACACAGGCAATGAGGATGTCTTGTACCCCGCGGTTTTGTAGTTCAGTGAGAACGCCAAGCCAGAACTTAGCGCCCTCATTCTCTGAGAGCCACATACCAAGCAGCTCTTTTTTACCGTTAAGGTTAACGCCTAGGGCTAAGTAAATGGCTTTGTTGATGATCTGCTTGTCTTGACGTACTTTGACGACGATGCAGTCCAAATAGACGATAGGATAAACACTGCTTAACGGCCGGTTCTGCCAAGCGGTGATGTCCTCTAATATGTTGTCAGTGACTCTTGAGACAAGAGAGCTTGAGATGTCGACATCATAGAGCTCTTTAATGCTCTCTACAATCTCGGTGGTGGTTTGACCCTTGGCGTAAAGGAAGATGATCTTGTCATCAAGGCCACTAATACGGGTTTGATGCTTGCGCACGAGTGTAGGTTCAAAAACGCCATGACGGTCTCTTGGGGTAGAGATTTCAAGATCGCCTGTATCACTGCGGACGGTCTTTTTAGTAGTGTCCGTTGCGCTTGTTTGGTTTATCTGCTTTCTCATGCTTGGGGTAGCCGAGATGCTCTTCCATCTCAGCTTCTAAGGCAGTATCAATAAAGGATTGCATGAGCTGCTTTTGAAAATCTTTGATGTCATCGAAGCTGTTCATGCTACCAGCCATTTGCTCAGCCAGTTTCTTGATGTCAGTTTGGTTAGTCATTGCTTATTCTCCTGTTAGTGGATTATAAGCAGTTACACAGTTTTTAGGAAAGGCTCGCTTTTAAATCAGTTATAGATCTATAGCAGCGATTCAACTATATAACCGCTACTTTCTTATATGTCCCTATCAAATATCTCTACATAAAGGGTTAGTGCTGTCTGTTTTACCCCCACTACCAAAGTAGTCACATAGCTCACTACTTTGAATATTGGCCAAATCAACTTGCTCTACCAACATCTTGTTAGGAATATTATTGTCTTTCATACATTTCATCACACCATCTGTTTGGTCTGAAGCATTTTTTGCAAAACATTCTTTGACTTTCATCCTTCGCCTTTCCATACGCAGGTAGCACTGAAGTCGAATAAATATCGAACGTAAACATTTTTGCGGTTTTCTCATCAGAATCTGTACCGAGATTCATATGCTCAAAATTACCACTATTTGCAGTAGCACTAACGTTCTTTATCATAACTTGCGTCATTGTCGTATTACGATTACTGGTATAGTCAGTAGCTTTGGTAGGGTCACAATAACCTGTTGTATTGTCGACCAACTTACCCGTATTACGACGTATAACGGCATCATCAATATTGAAAAAAGAAGAACGTGGACGGTAACAAAAATCGATAATATCATCGTTGTTATCTTCTAAGATATAGTAGCCAAATATCCCTGTAATACCCATAATTTGCTTATATTGCTCACTGGCTGGAGAACCATTAACCGATATTTCAATCTTATTATTGACACTGTCCGCAGACTGCAAAAGCAAAGTGTTTATCTGATCGCTGGTTGCAAGTTTTAAATCGGTATTACTGTTGCGTACCGCTATGACTCCAACGAGCATAATCAGTATTAAAAACAGTAAAACCACAATCAATACTGCCCCGCGCTGGCTGGAATCTAATGAAGGATAAGTATTAGAATGACTGATATTCATGGCAAATTTTCACCTTTATTCATACGTACAGGACAGAGAGATTATCAACCTTACTTAACTAACACTGTTAATCACATTCACAATTCTAGCATTACGTAACAGGGTATTGGTTTCATAAACACGGCGTAAATATTTTGGTGCATTGGTTTCTGATTTTAGTGTCTGTGTCGTGCCAAGTATACTGAAGGCACTTGCACTATCATCAGGACTATTAGAGGTACTGCGGGTTAATAATGCGACTTTGATATTGGTAATATAGGGCTTTTCTGTCGTAAGATTCATGTAATCTTTTACACTCATTTCAGTATAGCTATAACTTACTACACCACTATTAACTACTGAATGTTTGACACCTAAACGAATATTAAATTGATCGACATTTTTTATAATAGTTTGCCCTACTTCCATAAAGTTAGTAAGCACTCCATTACTTGCTATACGCCCAGCATCACAGTTGAGATTGAGATTTTTTCTATCTTTGTTGGTTTTTACACTGTCTTCGGTTAAAAAATAACGGGTAATGACACGTTCGTTTAACTCAATTTTCTCACCTTCACAGTCATACAATATTTGACCCGTTGTGTTGGTATACTGGAATGTAAGCTGATCACTTTTCTCACCAGTGTTAGATAAAGAACCATCCCATTTATGAATCCCACCTGCAGAATCCATGTCATGACTGCGCGTCAAGTAACCTTCTTCTAATTGAGTACTTGTTACAACATTTACTGCATCAGCATTGGTTGCGCTTGCCGTCAGCACAACTCCGCCCATCACAGTTTTATCATTAAGAGGCACGCCATCATTGCCAAGATTGGCAAGCCTTAATTGTTGTTCAATAGATTGAATGCCAAATACTGCTGAATCCTGAATCTCAGAACCAGCACTCTGTACACGATCCACACGTTGGCTGGTAATAAATACTTGAATGATAGCAGCCGATATCAATAACCCTAAAACCAGCGATATCATTAGTTCAATAAGTGTAAAGCCTCGCTGATATTTGATATCTTGTATCATTATGTGTTTCATTAATACGTCTCCACAATGATACAGTTACTGCCGCTTTTATAGATACCAGATGCATCAGCACAAGCATTTGCATTAGTAGCATCCATCGCAGCGGTAGTGTCGCCCCAAGCTGCTATGATACATTTCACTTCAGAGAAATTAGCTGTTCCAGGACAAGTTACCATTTTCACATTAATACCATAGCTGTATAGCTTATCGTATGCGTCTTTAGACTCATTAATGGCTATTTGCTCAGCGGAACAATCTGTACAGCTTTCACGAGTTTTAGAAGCATCATTAATGGTAACTTGATAGGTAGCAATTTGTTGTGAGTTGGCACGCATATTTTCTGCTAGCCCCCGAATGATGCTTAAAGCTTGAGTACGTATTAAGCTCTCATCAGTTGCACTTATAGCACGCATCTGCAATGCACTAAATCCTAATACGGCAACAGATAGCAATAAGACAGCGACTAATACTTCTATTAGTCCGACACCTTTTTGTTGGCTAAACTGACTCATTAACATGATCCTCCAAGCTTGCTACTCACAATGCCTAGCTTAGTGATATTGACTTGTTTAGAATTAGCAGCTGCATTATCATCGCAGATAGTATATATCCACCTGCCTGAATCAACTGTTTTATTCGGTTTGAACTGAACCTGATTATTATTAGGTTTTATCTTACTTTTAACATCATACTTATAAGTTGAAATAACATTTGAATTATTATCTGTTATTGTAATATCACCCATATTATTTCCATTATTCTTATAAGAAAGTGTCACTTCTTGGCGACGAATAATGCTCTCATTACGAGACTCTTTTAATGCATTTTCCAACATTGAGGCGGTTGATTTGACACGCTGATTAGCCAACTGATTACTGATGCTGGGCGCTGCTATACCGACAATAATGGCAAGCACAGCAATCGTTACCATTAGTTCAATCAGGGTAAATCCTGAGTTGGTTGTTCGTAGCGTAAGTGGTAGATTATTTGTAGATGCGTTCACATCAAATCCCTATTTATAACGGCAATTTTATAATAACTATTGTTTGTCTAATACCAATACTGAACCAAAAACATCAACAATGAATTCATATTGTCATATCATTTTTGCCCGTCTTTTTATTGTTATTCAATCAAAATTATGCAATTTATGTTCCATAATATTTAACAAAAGTTTGCATAGAAATAACAATAGCCATAGCAGTTATGCAAGCTATTTAGAAAATATCTTTATAAGCAATGCTATTGAGTGATAAGCACAGTATTTTGGAATATTAATAACAATAAACATATATTATTTTAATAATATATCGTTAAGGCAACATATTAGCAACATATTAGTAGTTAGCAATAGAGAGGAACAGATTTTAAGACTGATTTCCATGCGCTAAAGCATAGGCAGAAAGATGGTATTTATAATTGGTTTGAATATCTGACATGGTGACTGTTTCAGCCGAGGTAAGCAGTGTACGTCCCAATGCTTGTAAACTAGCACCCGTGGTCGCAACATCATCAAACAATAATAAGCGTTTCACAGGAGGCTTTTCGATTAAAACAAAAGCATTGTCTAGATTACTCAGGCGCTCAGCACGTGTAAGCCCTTGCTGACTGACAGTGTCGTCAATACGCTTTACACCATGCCATAAAGGTATCTGCCAATGCTTAGACAATTGCGCGGATAAAATACTAACAGGATCGAAGCCACGCTTGACCAGTCGTTGCTCGGTTGTTGGCATGGCGACAATCACGCTATTATCATGATGACAACCATGAGGACGTGGTAGCTGACGTATAGCATGTAACAATAACGGCAATTTGGTCATGTCTTCATGATGCTTAAAAGCTCTGATCGCTTGACGCAGCGGATACTCATAATAAGTCGCCGTTTGGATAGATAAAACCGTACCAGCAGCAATATCAACATTGAAGGGTTTCGGCAACCACGCGATACTGTCATGACAATGCGAGCAAAGTAGTCCGCTGTTAAAACGGTGGTTGAATTGCTGGCGCAAATTAGCAAAAAACGAAGGATCGTTTGGCAAGGGGTTTAGAGAGTGCGGTATAGAATCAGCCGTTGGCAAGCTACTAATATTTGATAAAAGGTAATTTTGAGATAGCTGAGATTGGGTGTGCTGCGATAAACACGGCACAACTGGCAGCGTATATCGAGATACTCTGCCAGCCATAGTCCAGTTTGATAAGGCGCTAAAAGTCGCATGGACGATTATCAAAATGTGCGCTGATATTAGAAACCTTTCCAATCATTCAGTACGATACCAAAACCAATAGAGGTATTTTCGTGGTTATAATCGATGATGGATTCGCCATAGCCTTGGAAAACCTGAACGAAGCCATTAACATTCTCTGATAATGGATAAATATAATCGACTTGCGCCGCCCCTTTATTGGTGCTTGGATTGTAGCGCAATGTACCGCTCAGGCTCTGTTGATCAGGCAAATCATATAAGAATTTGATATCACCATAACCCATGTAGTCCTCGATATCTGGATTGTCTTCACTGCTGCTGCTTTCACTATTCACTCGAGCCCACAGGCGCGGTACGATTGATAGCTTACCCCACTCTGCCCCTGCCATGAGATAAGCACGGTTCCATGAGCGTGATAACGGATCGTCTTGTCCATTAGAATGATGAATGGCACCAGCACCAAGCATACGAAGACGACCACCAAAAGGTAAATCTGCTGTCACTGGCTGAGTCAAAAATATTTCAGGCTGATAGTCGGTGGCACGGAATGGTCGCGAGTTGTCTTCGTTATAAACTTGCCAATGTGACTCTTGGGTATAACCAAACCATAAATCGGCACTGGTATCAAACAAATCTTCCATCACTTTGGTCTTTAATGACAGCTGGAACTTTAGCTCTGTATTACGGGTGTCATTAGAGGTGAATGTTTCACCGGGCTCATCTGGATTACTAGGAGTTGGGCTAAGATTAGGGTCAAAGGTATAAAATACTGGCAATACATAGGTTGGTCGGTATGGTCTGACGGTCCAAGTCCCACGCTCACTGTTTTTATCTAGATCATAGGATAAACTAAGCGGTGTATATTTTTCGATATCTTTTTGAGTGACCCCAACATTTTCTAAAACTTGTGCTTCTCTTTGTGTCAGCCCAACGGTGTCTAAACCTTCATTAATAGCAGGCGCGCGCGCAACTGAGTCAGTAGCGGCATTATTAGCACCAGCAATGGTAGATTTCTCTTCTACAAAGACAACTTGCGGATTACCTGAAAGCGTACTTTGAAAGGTTTTTGCCAAATCTACTGGCTGCTTAGTTGTGGTGTAACTCGGTGTTTTACCTTCTTCGGCCACTTTGTCAAAGCAAGCCAAACGTGCAGCACTGGTCTGTACTTGGGTACATTCAAAAAACAATTTTGCTTGCTGGGCGATAAATTCTTTACTGACTACTTGGCGATCTTGCGCAGCTGTATTGGCATCCTGTGACACCTGATAATCTTCAAACTCAAACGCTGCCTCCGGTACTGGTAACTCATTATCGCTCTGAGTTTTATCGGCAGCTTGGACTTGCACGGTCAAGCAGGTTAGCGCTAGACCAACAGCAATATTCAAATAATGCTTTCTTGTCTGAAATAAAGTGTTTTGCGCGCTGTAATAAGAGGCATAGAGCGGCGCTGTGCGGTGATATGGGAAAACATAAGTGTCCTTTATCTAACTGACATTATCGCCAGCAGAGTATATAAGATAATGAGTATGACCATCAGCGTCATCGCTAAAATAAACCCAATGACATTCAGATATAGAAGTGAGCAGTTACAACGAGTAATGCGCCTTCAGCATTGTTGCTTTATTGTAATGAAAATGCGTGTACTATACTAGCGTTATCGCTGCTCTATACCAATGTAAATATCAATAATCAACGCTAAACCAAATGCTTAGCGTCAGGATGACAGGTAACCATTGATAAAAATAAAAGAGCCAACGTACTGTATGAATAGTACATTGGCTCTTTTGTATTGTTAAGCCTTTAGAAAAGACTTATTCGTTTTATTAAGTATCAGTTATTAAGATATCAGTTATTAAGCATCGTCAATGCTTGTTCAAACTCTGGACGATCAATCTCGCCTACTTGTTGATTGGTCAACTGACCGTCTTGATAATACAGCAATGCTGGCGGACCAAACAATTTATAGCGCGCTAAGATTGCTTTAGAATCGTCCGTAGTTTCTGTTATATCCAGTCTCACCAACTGCCAATCCTGCATCTGCGCTGGACGATTATGAAATAAGTTTTTATCCATAATACGGCACTCGATACACCATTCAGCAGTGACATCGACAAGCACTTTAGGGTTGGCGGCGATAATGGCATCTAACTCAGTCAGCGTTGTGACGGTTTTATCTGTTGTATTACTCATGGCTGGCTGACCAGTCGTCTGCATCATCGGAGCAGCACTCAAAGATGCCAGCGGATGCAAGCTATCATCGTTACCCAACGCCGCGCCGATGACTAAACATGTTGCCCAAATACCAGCGATTAATCCCAATGCTTGGGTCAGCATACGACCTTTACCCAACCAGCTCCACGCCCACATCGCTACAACCATAAACCATAACGCCCATACCATCAGCATCACGGGTGAGATAAAGACGCGCTCAATTAATAATAAAGCAACGGCAAAGAGCAATAAGGCAAAACCTTGCTTGACCCAATTCATCCACGCGCCCGCTTTCGGCATAATTTTACCTTGGGTGGCACCAATTAAGATAAGTGGTGCGGATAAACCAAAACCCAGCATAAATAAAGCTGCAAAACCCAGTAGTGGACTACCAATCGTCGATACGGCAAGCAGTGCCCCAAACAATGGCGCAGAAACGCAAGGCGATACGACGAGCGCAGATAAGAAACCCGCGATTAAACTACCGCCCGTACTACCCAGCTTACTATCCCCTGCTTGACTCAAGCCTTGCATTTTATTACTCATAAATCTCGGTAAGCGGATACTAAACACACCCAGCATATATAGTGCAAGTAGGACAAAAACAATCGCAAAACCAATCAGGATAATGGGGTTTTGTAGCCAGCCGATAATGCCTAATGATTCACCAAACACGGCGATAACTGCGCCCAAAATACCATAAGCTGTTGCCACGCCAATAGCATAGCTGGTGGTGAGAATAACACCGCGTTTCACCGTTGGATTCTCCTCACGGGCAACGATATTGGCAACGATTGGCAACATTGGTAGTACGCATGGTGTCAATGCCAAACCCAGCCCTGCTAAAAACAATAATACCAATGCCAACCAAGGATGAGAAGCCAGACCAAAAGGATCGCTATCAGTGGCATTATTTCCAGCAACAGTATTGTTGGTTGTCGCAGGAATTTCACTTGTCGTAGTGCCATCGACGCCTTGTTCATCTGCGCCAGAAATCGTATTGGTAGCGCCAAGCTCTCCCTCTAAAGCCTCATCATCCAACAAGGCATAATCAATCACCCCATCATCAGTCAGCGCTTGCTCTGCTGCAAGACTATCGGCAACCGTCGCACTTGACTCAGCGGTGTTGTCATTATCTGTCAGTTGTTGTTAGCAGCTTCTTGAGTAGAAGTACTGGCGCTATTTCCTGCAATTTGTGGTGTTGCAGCAGCGATATCAATTGTCGTTTTAATTTTTTCAGGTGGATAGCATAGTCCTGCTTTGGCACAGCCTTGCCAGCCAATCACCACGGCGGCATCGTCGACGCTTTTACCATTACTGCTGCTCAAGGTCGTCGTCGCCACCATATTCGCTTGGTCAAACACCAGTACTTTTCCGAATGTCGGATCATCGATTGAAACTGGCTTTTGACTAAAGGTAAAAGGCGCGGCGGTCACGCCAGCTGGCAACGTCAGTTTGATTTGGTCTTTATAAACATAATGCTCAGGCGTAATGTCAAAATTAATGGCTAAGCGCGTGCCATTATTGGTAGCTTTACTGTTATCACTGACTTGGAAAGCTTTGTCCACTGGTAAAAACTTCGTCTGTGCCGCATTTTTATCACTGCTAAATAAATCACCCAGCCCTGCCGCATGAGTCATCATGGGCATCGCAGCCAGTCCTGTAAACAACGAGCTACTAGAGACCGCAAATGCTAGTAGATAAGATTTTTTGGACGAGCGATGTACCGTTAGCGATGGTGTTTTTTCTATTGTCTTGATGGACATGAAGAGCTACCTATTTATTACCTAATATGCTATTTATTACCAATATTTGAGTCGATCGGCTTGTGGTCTATTTGCGTGTCACGGCGATATCAACCGTGGTTTTGATTTTCTCTGGCGGATAGCACAGCCCAGCTTTTGCACAGCCTTGCCAGCCAATGACAATCGGTGCATTTTTTGCGCCTTTACCATTGTTAGTAGTCAGAGTCGTGGTTGCTACCATGTTTTTTTGGGTAAAAACGGGAACCTTACCAAAGGTTGGGTCGTCAATGGAGACCGGCGACTGACTAAAAGTAAAGGGGGTTGCACTCACGCCCTTAGGAAAACTGAGAGTAAGCTGATCTTTATAGACATAATGACCTGGCGTAATATCAAAATTAATAGATAAGCGCGTGCCCTTAGACGTGGCCTTAGTGCTGCTAATAACTTGAAACGCTTTATCGACAGGCAAAAACTTCGATTGTGCGGCACCATTATTAGCAAATAACTCGCCCAAACCTGCAGCTTGAGCGCTCATAGATGCCATCGACAACCCTATCATCAATGAAGTACTCATAATTGCAGTGCGTGAGGCACTTAGAGACTCGTTTATTTGTAATGACGGCTTGTGAGTTGAGTTTGTTGGTAAACATGAGCAATGACCTCTACTGGCTGATTTTAATGACAAATGAGCGGGGCGATATGACTAGTATCAAACGTATAGCTTTTTGGAAAAATGGATGGTTTGACATTATCTATGGGATGCTATGCCACTTAGTTACTGATATAAAAATATCAACCAATAAGGTCTTATTGGTTGATATTTAAGAGCATTAGAGCGACCGTCACCAATAACATACTATGGAGTAAGGGATCGTTAGCTACCCATATTTTAATTGCTCATCAAGCTAATACTTATAATTGAGCATAAAGATCAGCATCTTGACCTTCGCCGCCTTGCTGGCCATCTGCACCTAGCGAAAATAAATCATAAGGACGACCTTCACTGCCTGGAGCGACATATTGCATCTCGTTTTCCCAGCCATCTGTTGGGTAGCCGCCTTTGATATAACCACCGTCTGGGTAGTTTTTTGGCCTCTTGGAGGTGTGGTAAGTGCTTCTAGACCTTGAGCGGTAGTCGGGTAGCGCGAATTATCAACTTTATACATATCAAGGGCGTTGGATACTGTAGCAAGTGCTGTTTCATGGTCTTAACGCGAGCCTTATCACTTTGCCCCACTACTTTCGGGACAACTAAGCCTGCAAGAATTGCCAAGATCACAATCACGACCATAATCTCGATGAGGGTAAATCCAGACTGGTTATTACGCATAGGCAGTGGCTGACTGGCTCTCGTAGGAGCTGGCTTGCTGGCACTCATATTACTTGCCTGAAACTGGTCGTCACTCATAGCACTTGTTGGCATAGTAGTTACTTGAATTTTGTCAATTATAGTCATCGCTTTTATCATCGCTTTTGGCATCAGGGTGATGTAAATAGGAAAAGTGGCGTTCAAGTAACATTAATGATCGGCGTATTAATGAGCACTGAAACGATTATCACTATAAACCATGATTTTATTTTTATCTAGGGCGTGTCCTCAATTCAATCGTTTACTTTCTAAATGGCCTAAAAACAGCTAAATTTTGCCAAACATCGTCAAATAGCTTGTTAATATCTCGATATTATTTGCGCTACTTTCCTTGTTTGACGGCAATTTATCTCATTTTTATCACAATTTTTAAAATAAGGAAACGCCCTAGCATCGCAAGTAGATTGTTATGAACCTTGACTTTTATAAGCATCAATACTGAACCACAGCATGACGAGTAATATAGTCGTTCCTATATAAATTAGATACTGTGTCAGGCTCGCTCAGTCTACTATGTGTAGTACTTTCACTCACCTTCCTTGTATCTAAATTATCTTGAACCGACTCTATTTATAAGGATAACTTTTGACTGACGCTTACTATAGCTTGATGGCTGGCTTTACCCTAGTAAAAACCTGGCTCAGTCAACAATCTACAACAGTAAGCAAATCTTAAGAAAGCTAGCGTAATATTTAGTAAGATAGCTACAATAGAAATGTGAGCGGGAGGCACACAAGCTCAGAAGATTTGAGTGCTCATTATCCTGCCAGATCATTCATATTGACAATCGGCAGCATCACTGCCATCACGATAATCATGACTACCACGCCCATCAGCACTAGCATCAACGGCTCAAGTAGCGATAATAAGGTACTGATAAAGTTGGTGGCTTCTGCTTCCTGCATATTGGCGGCGCGGCTGAGCATATTCTCAAGCTCACCTGAGTTTTCGCCACTTTTAATCATTTGCACCATCATCGGCGGAAAGTAACTGGACTTTTCTAATTGACTCGATAAGCTTGAGCCTTCCGTCACCCTATCAGCCGCAGTGATGATGGTTTTTTGAATGTGTAAATTGGTCGTCACCGCCGCACCAATATGCAATGCCTCAATCAACGGCACCCCTGAGCGTACCAATATCGCCAATGTACTGGCAAAACGTGCTGCATTCAGCCCTTTTGATAACCGCGCCAATATTGGTAGTCTTAGCACGATGCTGTCTATCGCTAACTTACCCGCTTGCGTCTGCGCAAAACGATAAAACAAAAATGCCGTTCCTGACAATACTATCAGCATCAGCCACCACCACTGCGTAATGAGGTTAGATAGGCTAAGAACAATTTGGGTAATCAGCGGCAATGCCTGTTCAGACTGCTCAAACACTTTGACAATTTTGGGCACCACAAAACTCATCAAACCCATAATAACGCCAATTGCCATCACCATCAGCACAATCGGATAAACCATTGCGCCTTGGATTTTCTTTTGCAATGCAAAGCGGTTTTCGGTGTAATCTGCCAACTGGTTCAAGATTAAATCCAAGTGACCTGACTTTTCCCCTGCCGCAATGGTCGCGATATATAGTGGTGGAAAACTGGCGGCTTGCTGCAATGCTCGCGCCAAGCTCAAACCCTCTAATACATGAGAGCGCACGGCAAGCATGAGAGATTTAATGTGATTTTTTGGTGACTGTTTGGCGACGGCGGCAAGCGTTTCCTCTAACGGAATACCCGCTGCCAATAATACCGATAATTGACGGGTCAGCAATGCCAACTCGTAAGCAGACGGTTTTTTTAGCGGTTTTTATTCTGGTTTTGTCTATCATTGACGGCACTGACTTCAACGGGCGTCCATTGTTTATCACGCAGCTGCTGGCGAACTTGCCGCGCAGAATCGCCTTCGAGCAAGCCTTTTTGCACACTGCCATGGTCATCTAACGCTTTATAATGATAAGCGGGCATAGCAGCGAATATCCTAAAGTGATCAATAATAAAAGGTAATAAACAAGGACTTATAAAGGCGGTCTATCGAGATTAAATGGCTTAAAAAAGCGGCGTAGAATCGCTACTGTCTGGCATCAAACCTTGCAATAACAAAACATCTAAGTGCTGCTGCTGCAGTTTTTTATCGAAGTCGTTGACCTCAGCAATGAGCATTCTCTCGATACGCTTGTCACTGGCAAAGACACTCAATCGTGCACAGATAACTGCCAACTGATAAATACGTTTTTTACAGTAGCCATCCAGCCCTTGTAGTAGTCTAACCATATATGGCGTCTCAAGACTGGCATAATCGTAATCAGCTATAACCTGCGGACCAAGTGCCGTAACACCATAGCTAATAGATAGATGGGCACAAAAATAACAGCTGAATAAGTAGCCAACGACATGTCCAATATAATAGCCGCGATCATAGGTAAAACTACTCACGCCGAAGTGCCCAAGCACATAGCTATTTAGACTGCCTTGATCACGAATAGGCTTACTGTTCTTTAATTTGCCAACGGTGGCAAAGCATAGCGGATTTCGCCCATCCTGAGTAGTCAGTTGCCAACCTGCTGGCTGCTGAGCTGGCATATGACGGACAATATCAGCGATGATGTCATCGACCACATGCAGCTGCTGCCAAAGACGCTCTAATCCATCGGTATCCATCAAGCCGCGTTTATCAAGCTGCTGTGCCAACAAGTATTGCTGATGTTCTGCAAATTGTGATTTGAGCGTTTGTACCAAATAAGTAGGTCGCGTGGCAGCGGATGCCATATATAATAATCGCGTACGCTCATGCTGGGTACGATACAGTGCCACACGCTGCTCGGCAATATTCATCTCGCTAGCAGCAGGCTGTTGCACCCTGCTAGGGGTATTAGACAACTCATCAGCGGCGGCTTTAACGACCTCTTTAACGACTGTCTCTTTAACAACTGCCTCTTCAATATCTGGCAGCGTAAACAGTGCCAATAACATGGCTTTGTCAAGTGTCGCACCCGCCTTGTCTTTTCGACCACGCTTGACGTTGCTTGGATTCATATCGCTTTGTTTTTTAGCGGACACAGCTGAGCCTTGTTGGCTATTGGCTCCTGCGCGTGGCTTTGCGGTCGGTTCAGTCATAACATACCATCAGCAGCAAAATAAATATCATTTAGAACAAACGATCTGACCACCATACAGTGACATATCTTACGCTAAAAACAAGCGTTTGCGCCTAGATGACTCATTATTCCATAGTACCTGAACACAAGCACATTGTCAGCTGTCCATCGTCAAAATACTCCGTGTCGACACCTGTCAACCATAGACGAAATATCTCCATAAAAGTCTCATACTTCACCATGAGAAAACAAAAAAGCGTTAAGGGCCTAATGGCAACCTTAACGCTTTTATGGTGTATTAACGATACGTTATGCGATGTTTTCTTGTTGATATTGTTGGCGATAGGCTTTTGGTGATACCCCATAAACGCGCTTGAATGCTTGACTAAAGGTCGAGTCTGACGCATAGCCAACCAACTCACTGATACGGCCAATACTGTTTTGCTGCAAGCGTAGATAACGGGCCGCCAAGCGCAAGCGATAATCAATGAGATAGGTCAGCGGCGGCATACCAACTGTATCTTTAAAGCGCTGCGCAAAGCTTGAGCGTGACATTCCTGCGACTTCAGCCAGTTTATGAATGGTCCAGTTTTGATTGGGCGCTTGATGCATCGCTGCTAACGCCTTGGTCAAAAACGGGTCTTTCATGGCTTTTAGCCAGTTTTCTGTGGCCTCAGGCAAACTTTCAATATAAACCCGCAAACATTCAATCATCATAATACTTGCCCAATGATTGATGATCGCGGTCTTGCCCATGCGCTCACGCTCGGCTTCTAAGGTCAGCAGCTTAATCTCGACATCAATGACCTCAAATCTACCGTCAGACTCATCGTTGATTTCAGGCAAAATCGCAGGCAGCACAGACAGCAAAGGACGTATCATTTCTTTGTCATACTTGCATTCAATCAATATCAAAGACGAGTTAGGATCACCGTTGCCATCGATATCAAGGGTATTTTCCTTACAATGAGTCAGCAACTCATCTAGCGGTAGCGCATCGTCACCATTATGATCTAAGGCATAGCTCACATGCTTATGGGCACTGGGAATCATAATCATATCGCCTGCGTGCGCCTGTCGCAAACCATTGCCGACATCGATGCAAAAGCTCCCAGACATCACTAAATAAAACAAAATCGTATCTTGTCTAGTGATGGAATAAGACCAATTACCAGTCCCATTCAAACGATAATACTTGGTTTCAAACAAATGTACGTTTTGTAGCAATACGCTCAATGCGTCCATCAATCACTTCCTCAATAATATAAGATCCATAGCAGCGCATCTCAGACAAGCACTCACATCCCTACTATGGTCTTAGGCTTACTTAATCTATTCAATATATTTTTTAACTGACCTTTGGTTTTCTGAACACCTGCATCATCTTCAATGGATCACTTCTTAATGGATGACCTAATATATCAACGGGCTTTAAGACCTTATCATGATGCATCACTAAAAGCGTTGCCTTTGTTATTCTATATTTTGTTATCCTATATAAAGACTGTTAAAGAATAACAAAGCAGGTTTAAGGCACGTACAGGGATAGCGAGCGTCTCGAAAGAGAACCCATAATAAAAATAAATGAGACAAAAGGCCAGTAAATCAATAGACAATCAAATGGTTGATGAGTCTACAAATTTTAATCGCAGGGGGTAAGATAGGTTAAAACCAATCATACAGGCACAAAAAAAAGCCAAAAATGGCAAGTATTATTATTTAGAACAAGGTTTTTATAATGAGATAGAACAAGAAGAGGATAATGCAGAATAAAATATGGGGCGACTGATGGGACTCGAACCCACGACAACCGAGATCACAACCCGGGGCTCTACCAACTGAGCTACAACCGCCATAACTATTGCCTGATGAGGCAAGATTTGCAGGCTAAATGGTGCGCCTGGCAGGATTCGAACCTGCGGCCACCTCCTTAGAAGGGAGATGCTCTATCCAGCTGAGCTACAGGCGCTCTTAGAGGACTTTTATATACTAAAGTAAGTTTTAAATATATCAAAAACTAAACCATTATACATAAAAAAAAGCCTGTAAGGCTCTTAAAAATAGATGGTCGGAGTGATAGGATTCGAACCTACGACCCTCTGGTCCCAAACCAGATGCGCTACCAAACTGCGCCACACTCCGAAATGTCTATTATCACGATAGTTTGTTGATTAACTTGTTGTTGGCAATGCCACTAACTTGTTAACGTTCCTTGCTATCGAGGTGCACATATTAAGGGGAAAAGCCGATGGTGTCAACACCTATTTTTAATTAATTTAAAAAAACTGCTAAATTACTTAAAAAACGCTCATTTATCATAAAAACCACTATGATAAATCCTTTTCTCCACGATGCTAAGTGCTACTTACTCATCGACAGCGCTCATTATACTCTATTCCAATCAGGAAGCAAGCTGCCATTTATCGTACCAGTAAGAACATTGAATGGTACGAGCCACAATGCCGCAGGACTCACTTTTTCATCAGTAGCATTATGGCTATTATCATGGTTGTTAGCGCCATCAGTCTTTTTATAATCATGCACTTGTTGGCTGAGCGCAACTGGTAACCGCTCATTATCTTGTACTGGGTAAATCAGCCACACCTGCCCTGCTTGATAGGCCTGAGCGTAACTCATCAGTTGATAAGCATCACTGGCACTAATGCTGGCTGTCTGCGATAAATGCTTCCATTTAATATCGATGACATGGCTATAGTGACCTTTTTCTCTAGCTTCAATAACCGCAGTGCCATTCTGATTGTGACAATTATCATTAGCATTAGTTTTATATATGAGCAAATCAGGTCGTATAGACAGACATGCGCGCCCTTCTGCATCCGTTAGCCAGATACTTTGCGTTTGATATAACGGCTGATATTGTTGACTCACTTGCTGAAACATCGAGGCAATGCGCAGGCTTGCCCATTGCTCAAAGGCTTGATTCATATCAATCAGCAAGCATAAACGCGGAGAGGACAGATTTTGCCTAGATGGTTTATTTAGCGCAATACCATTACCTGTTGTCACATTGGACTGCCTTAGTAACCAATAAGCCATATCTAACAATTGCTGAGCAGCCTGTAGTTGCGGTGCTCGAAGCGGTTGCACGGCTAACTGACGCTTTGCTTGCTTGTATATCGACTCTAACTGTGTCAGCTCTTGATAACTCAACGCCGCTACTCGCTGCCAAGCCTGCAAAAATTTAGGCGCATCTGCTTTCGATAGCGTTGATTGAAAAAATAAAGGTGTCAGCAAAATCAACGTGCTCTTAATCAGCCGATTACCTAGCATGTCTTGGCTCAGTATACTGCTCTCACAGACAAACTTATGCGGCTGCATGCTGTTGTGGCGAATTTGTTCTTTGATGAGAAGTCGACCTTGTATCGATGCTTGATTATCGACCTGCGTCTGATAGTGTTTGCTTGGTCGATAATGAGCCAGCCGCTGCAAAAACTGCGTGATAAGCCAATCTGACAATGGCATTACAGCTATCGATAGCGGCGACAATTGACTGCTAAATTGACCTAGATTTTTTGTATTGGGTAGCTTGTTTTTGACATGACTGCTATTGGTCAAATCCGATAGCATGCCCTGCACCCATTGGCGAGCTTGCCTGATATCGGGGCGATGACTGGCATGGCGATGACTGGTATTCTGTGAAAGGTATGATTGCTGCGCGACTTGATCGCTAGAAGTTTTTGCCGCAAGTTTAGGTAAAATCTCAAGCGTCATGCCGCTAGGCAGTAAAATAACCCCTATATAATGTCCGACTTTTAACTGCCATTGTCCCTGTCTTCGCTTAATGCTAAATACCGCAAACTCTTGCGCCATCAACCAATGGAAATCAGATACCCGTAAGAAGTCATGCGCTATTAGACGCTGATGCTCAAACACAGTGATGATATTGGTATCACGCGCATTAACGTCGGTACTGTCAATATTATTGGCTATGACTTTATGACTAAAGCTTTTATTTATCAACGCTGAGCACCTTTATGGATATAAACGTTGATAGACAGTAGGTGTGGCAAAATCGCCTACCCCCGCAATGAGGTCGGCATTTATCTTATAGCCAGCAGTGCGCATAGACTGACCGAAAAATGCGTTTTGACCAGTAAACAGCGGATTTTGACTATTAGCATTCACTTGATCATTCACACTGTCATTGATGGATACATGACTATCATGAATAAACTGCGCTCGCAGTGGCTGCTGCTCGTCTCTAAAGATATATTGCAAAGTACCCTCTTGCCCACCCGTCGCTGCATTAACTGCGGAATAATTTGTTCAACCAACGCCGCTTGCAATTGTCCAAGATCCGTCACTGACCATAAAAAAGCATACCCAATTGCGCTTCCATTCCCACTGTTTGCGTGATGCGATCATTCAAACCAGCTAAGAGCTTTGCCAAATCTATCGTTGCTGCTGGACTGTCAGTTTCTGAGTTTCGGTGTACATGAATCATCGGTAATAACTTGGGCTGCGGAGGACAGTCTATAAAACGAAAGCGCCGACGTAATGCCATATCAAGTGGTGCTAACGAGTGATCTTGGATGTTCATCGTGGCATAAAATCGATGTTAGCAGGGATGCTAAAAACCCGTCCAGAATAGGCCAAATGAACGGCCATCGCGTTTGCCATGCCAGCCCGTTTGTCTGGCTCAATTAGACTGAGTAGCTCGCCAAATACTCGTGACACGTTGGCGCGATTGATCTCATCAATTAAGATGGCATAACGCTGCTCTGGATCATTTGCTGCCCTTTGACACAGTTTTAAAATGCACCATCTTGAATGGCGTAATTCATTTGAGATAAGCTACTTGTTGTATAATTAGACGCTGCCATGACAGGACGAATGCCTTCGACAAACTCTTCATAGCCATACGCTTGATGGAAGCTAACCATGGTAAAGCGCTGCTGGCTAAAACCTTGATTTGGATTAGCTTGGCTTTGGTTGACACTGTTATCACGCTGCGCTTGCTGAAATTCGGCAAGTTGCTGCGATAGCTCTGTTAATAACTCAAAGCTTTCTGGCAGCAAATACCACGCACCGCCCTCATCTTTATCAAAATAGGCTTGGCTGGCACGGTTTTTATAAGTCACAGTTTTTGAATTGGTAGGGCTATGCATTTGAAGGACAGACCAAGCCGTATTGCTTAAGTTTTTTTCGCGGGCATTCTGTGCGGCTTTCGCGACAAAGAACGCATGATTGACGATTTCAGGCACTTTTACCAAGTCTTGGTGTTTAGATTGAAAATCCAAAAGTACCAAGCATACGATTTCACGCCAGCTAAGCGCTTGCAATAGCTGCCCTAACAAATCTGCCTCATCGGCTCTCGGCAGATAGTCGGTATATCGCTTAGCAATTTGTAACAGTCGATAGGTTTTTCCCGTACCAGCAACGCCTGTATAAATGATATTGGTCGGCACATGAATTGACGTGTCAGGCATAGCTTCATCCAGCATAGAAAAAGGAAATAAGAAAATAATCAATAAGATACGCTAAAATATCATCATTATAGCGTGGCTGTCTTTATGGCATCCAGCAGCACTGTTTATGAAAGCATCTAAGTGATACGATGTTGCGTTGAGCGATAGCATTCCTAGCATCTAGAGTATCATGACGTTAGCCCTATTTTATAAGCGCAACAGTTCATGCTAATAATAGTAGGCAGACGGCGGTTAATGTACCATAGTGAGCATGGCAGCTTGCACAATAGGCATCCTATCAGCTGCTATGATGAAATATGTAACACTCAAAGCGTCATTTAATCTATCTACATTAAGGAATTTTGTATGTCAGGATTATTAAAAAAACTCCCTAGCAAGCTAACCAATAAATTGCCAGCCAAAACCTCTGACAGCACAAGATCGCCCGTCGAAAAACCCAACAGCACGCTCAAGCCCATCAGCAATCAATTTACCAAACTGTTATCTATCACCAAGTACTTACCTGCCAGCGCACGCTCGAGCATCTTATCCAAAGCCTTTGGTAAAGTGGTTCCATATGTAGGCACAACGGGCGTCTATTATGAAACGGTCGAACCCAACCAAGTCGTCGTGAGCTTAAACAACACCAAAGCAGTGCAAAATCATATTGGCTCTATTCATGCGGTCGCCATTACCTTACTTGCCGAAACAGCGACTGGTTTTATTTTGGGTTTAAACCTACCCTCTGACCGCGTACTATTGATTAAATCATACTCGGTTAATTTTTATCGCCCGATTAAAAAAGGTCAAATTGCAGCAGTGGCGTCTTTATCGGATGAGCAGCGCTTAGATATCCTAAATACACCAAAAGGCGAAATGGTAATTCCGTGCGTCATTCATGACCGTGAGTCTGACAGTGATCGTGACCCTATCGTGGTTGAGATGACATGGGCTTGGATTCCTAAGTCTGAATTAGAAGCCCGCCGTCAAGGCAAAAGTAGCGAAAAGCCGCTAGAAGCTGACACTGAATCTAAAACAGAAGTCGAAGCTGAGCAAAACGACCAATAACTGGTTAAGCATAAGTAAGACATAATGTGTCATCTAGTGTGATGAGACATTATGTTTGTTAAACTTGTATAGTGAATTTAAAAAAATTGTGAAAAAAACGTATAATAAGGAGACAGCGATGTCCAAGATTACCCATAAATTGACTACCCATTTAACTAAGGCGTTGCTCGTGGGCGCGTGCTCACTAGGCCTTGCTATGACAGCGAATGCGGCGCCAATGGCAAATACCGCAAGTGTGACTAAATCTAGCCCTGTATTTCTTGGTGATGGTGGCAATTATCCTTTTTCAGAAGCAGTACGGGTGGGCGATACGCTATACATGTCTGGACAAATTGGTTTTAAAGATGGCAAATTGGTCAAAGGTGGTGTCAAAGCCGAAGCCAAGCAGCATTGATAATATCAATGAAACCTTGTTAACATATGGCTATCAAAAGTCAGACATCGTCAAATGTATGGCGATGCTGACAGACATGGATGACTTTGACGATTTTAATAAAGTCTATAAGCGGAATTGGCCAAACCTTATCCGGTACGTTCAGCCTTTGGCGTCGCTGAATTGGCGGCAGGTGCCAGCGTTGAAGTTGAATGTATCGCTGCAAAATAATAGCGATGTCACACGTTAAATTATTAAAAGCACTGAAGTATTCAAAACACTAAAGTATTAAAAACAGTAAAGAATGACCATCAAATAACTGGCTACCAGAGCCAGTTATGTTTTATCTGCTATACAAACCCTTTGGCTGAGGTAGATTAAACAATCACCAATGCACTCTAGGCACTTTATACAAGTATCGTGTCATCAGCTAAGGCACTCTCTTTCGTCACTCGTAGCACTTCCTCTAACGTCGTACGACCTGCAATGACTTTATGTAGCCCATCCGCACGAATCGACGGTGTCTGCTGACGTGCGTACTCCTCTAGCTCATACTCGGCGGTATTACTATGAATCATACGGCGCAAGGTATCATCAACCGGCACCACTTCGTATATCGCCGTCCGTCCTTTAAACCCTGATTGATTGCATTTGTCGCAGCCAACTGGTCTGGGTAGATTGATAGGTGTAGTTGTTAAATTTTCAGCACCATTCTCTGAGACTGGCACAATACCAATTTCAGTAAATAATTTGGCTTGCTCACTATCAGCAGCCTGCCAGCCATGACAATGTGTACATAAAGTACGCACCAAGCGCTGGGCAACGACACCAATCAGCGATGACGATAATAAAAATGGCTCAACGCCCATATCTTGTAGACGCGTGACGGCACCAATGGCGGTGTTGGTATGCAAAGTTGATAAAACCAAATGTCCAGTAAGCGACGCTTGTACGGCAATCTCTGCCGTTTCTAAATCGCGAATCTCACCAACCATGACCACGTCCGGATCTTGGCGTAACATCGCACGTAAACTTTTGGCAAAAGTCATATCGACTTTGTTATTAACCTGCGTTTGCCCAATGCCATCGAGCTGAAACTCAATCGGATCTTCAGCGGTCAAGATATTGCGGGTTTGGTCATTGAGGTCGGTCAATGCTGAATATAGCGTCGTGGTTTTCCCTGAACCTGTCGGCCCTGTCACCAAAATAATGCCGTGTGGGCGATGAATCAAGCGTTTTAGCTCGCTATAATCGTTATCAGACAGCCCTAAATACGTCATATTCAAGCGACCAGCTTGCTTATCTAATAGACGCATGACCACGCGCTCACCAAAGCTCGATGGCAATGTCGATACCCGCACATCAACCTCACGCCCTGCCAGCCGTAAGCTGATACGTCCATCTTGTGGCACGCGTTTTTCGGCTATATCGAGCTTGGCCATGACTTTGATACGCGATACCAATAACGGTGCTAATTGGCGTTTTGGCGTAATGATTTCTTTTAATTCACCGTCGACACGAAAGCGAACGACCAAGCGTTTTTCAAAGGTTTCAATATGGATATCTGAGGCGTTTAAACGTATCGCTTCGGACAACAATGCATTGATGAGACGAATGATAGGCGCATCATCTTGTTGATCCATCAAATCTTCAGTTTCAGGGACACTATCTGCCAAACTATCGAGATCAGGATGGTCTTCGAGTCCAGCGGCAATATGTTGCGACTCACCAGTATTGCCTGCATAAGCGGCGTTCATGCGCTTTTCAAAGTCATCGGCGCTGATGCTTTCATAAGTGGGCACACCGCGTACCCCTTGCTGCTGTAAAAATCGCACTGCCTCATTAATCGCTGATAATGGCGTGGCTTTGGTCAGCACCAAAGTCGCTGGCAGCTCAGGATCAATGGCAAGTATGGCCAAAATTTGATGGCGTTTCGCAAAACTGTACGGCAGTTGCATCATAAAAGCGACCTGATAGATAAAGACAAACTTAGAAAGAAACTCGTGTCAAAGCATAGCAAACGTATTATGCTTAACAGGCTAAACCAAAAAACACTGCAAGTAAGATTGCATGATTTTGTTATAATAGCATTTTGTTTTACTTGCCATTAGGATTTTCAGTTATGTCAGAGAACACGAGCACTGCTACTCAGCCAACGCCCCTTTTACAAGATACATTTATGGTCGGGAGTCGTACTTTTTCTTCTCGCCTGTTGGTCGGTACGGGCAAATATAAAGATATGACTGAAACGGGCGCCGCCATTGGCGCGTCGGCAGCAGAGATTGTCACCGTTGCTATTCGTCGTACCAATATTGGCCAAAACAGCAATGAGCCCAATCTACTTGATGTGATTTCCCCCGATAAATACACCATCTTACCCAACACTGCTGGTTGTTTCGATGCCGAGACTGCCATTCGTACCTGTAAGCTTGCTCGCGAGCTGTTAGGCGGGCATAATCTGGTTAAGCTTGAAGTATTGGGCGATGAAAAAACCCTCTATCCGAATGTGATGGAAACGCTAAAAGCTGCCAAAGTATTGATTGATGACGGTTTTGAAGTGATGGTTTATACCTCAGACGACCCTATCGTCGCTCAAGAATTAGAAAGTATGGGCTGTGTGGCAATTATGCCACTTGGTAGCTGATTGGTTCAGGTCTGGGTTTGCTGAATCGTCACACCCTCAGTCTTATTATCGAGAATGCCAAAGTACCGGTATTGGGCAGGCGTTGGCACGGCCTGATGCAGCGCTGGCTATGGAGCTTGGCTGTGATGGCGTCCTGATGAATTCGGCGATTGCCAATGCGCAAAACCCAGTCATGATGGCCCATGCCATGAAGCATGCCATCTGGGCAGGGCGCGCGGCGTTTTTGGCAGGTCGTATGCCAATGCGCAAAATGGCGACTGCCAGCTCACCGCAAACAGGATACTTTTTTCAATAGCTTTTAAATTTAATAACCATTATTAAATTGATAGTATTTAATAAAAAGTCAGCTATAAAATAATAATAAAAGAAGTAACTTTTACTCAACTTATCGTCATAAAAGGATTTATTATGCGGCTTCTCACAGCAGTCGACCAGTTGTTTTTACTTCTTGAGTCGCGTAAACAGCCCATGCATGTTGGAGGTCTATTTCTATTCGAATTGCCAGAGAATGCGGGTAGCGGTTTTGTTTGCCAATTGGTCAAACAGATGCAAGATTCTGATGTGTCGCCTACCTTTCCTTTTAACCAAGTGCTTGAGCATTTTGCTTTTTGGAAAAAGGACAAGCATTTTGATGTTGAGCATCACCTCCATCATGTTGCCTTACCAAAGCCTGCACGGGTTCGCGAGTTATTGATGTATGTTTCAAGAGAACATGGTCGGCTGTTGGATCGTGCCATGCCATTGTGGGAATGTCATGTGATTGAAGGTATTCAACCAGAAAACGAAGGCGACCCTGAGCGTTTTGCCCTATATTTCAAAATTCACCATTCGTTGGTTGATGGCATTGCTGCCATGCGCCTTGTCAAAAAATCATTATCACAATCGCCCACTGAGCCAGTAACGCTACCGATTTGGTCATTAATGGCACGCCATCGTAATCAAGTCGATGCGATTTTACCCAAAGAGCGCTCCGCATTACGCATCATTAAAGAGCAAATATCTACCATTAAACCTGTATTTACCGAACTGCTGGATAATTTGAAAAATTATGGTGATGACAGTTATGTCGGTACTTTTGATGCGCCGATGAGTGTGCTCAATAAACGCATCTCAGCCTCACGGCGCATAGCCGCGCAGTCTTATGATATTCAGCGTTTTAACGATATTGCTGAGCGACTAAATATCAGTAAAAACGATGTGGTGTTGGCGGTATGTGCGGGTGCTATTCGTCGTTATCTCATCTCCATGGATGCGCTGCCTAGCAAGCCACTCATTGCTTTTGTACCGATGTCGCTGCGTACAGATGACAGTGTGGCAGGCAATCAATTATCCTTTGTACTAGCCAATTTGGGCACGCATTTAGATGATCCTTTGAGCCGAATCAAACTGATTCATCGCAGTATGAATAACGGCAAGCGCCGCTTTCGACGTATGAATCAAGCCCAAGTGATTAACTACAGCGTGATTGCCTATGCTTGGGAAGGTATCAATTTAGCGACCAGTCTATTTCCCAAAAAGCAGGCGTTTAACCTGATTATCTCTAATGTGCCTGGTTCTGAAAAACCACTATATTGGAATGGTGCACGTTTGCAATCGTTGTACCCTGCGTCTATTGTCTTCAATGGTCAAGCAATGAATATCACCCTTGCTATTTATCTAGATAAGATTGAATTTGGGATTACGGCTTGTAGTAAAGCACTACCACATGTACAAGAAATGCTGACGCTTATCGAAGAAGAGTTGCAACTGTTGGAAACCACCAGTAAAGCGCTTAAGTTCCAAGGCATTACGGTTGAAGATAAAGGTGACTATAAGAATAATGGTAAAACAAAAAAGCTGGCTCCATAATGGAACCAGCTTTTTAGTGTTAAGTTATCTTAATAATTATACTTAAGTGGTGCTTAAAACACGTCACCCCACGTTGGAACAACCACTTGCATCAATGGCTTCAATAACTTAATGTTACAGGCGAAAATAGAGCCTGAAGTCATTGAGTTGTGTGCACCTGTATGGTCAACCACCACGCCACGTGCTTCGGTCACGATAAGCTCACCTGCCGCGATATCCCAAGGCTTAATTGACATCTCAAAATAACCATCAAAACGACCGGCAGCGACATAACATAAATCAAGCGCAGCAGAGCCTAAACGGCGCACTTGACCGCCAGCTTCAGAGATTTTCTGTAAGCTCTCAAAATGCTGCTTGGCATAAGAGATGACTTCGCCATTGCGTTTACGCTCAAGCGGATGACCAGTGGTAAATAGACCGCCATCAATCGTTTTGCGCTCGCTCACTTGCATGCGGCGATTGTTCAAGCGCGCGCCTTTACCACGGCTAGCAGAGAACATCTCATCACGGACAGGGTCATAGATCACGCCATGTTGGGTCACGCCTTTATGCTGCACAGCGATAGACACACAAAACTGCGGCACACCATGGACGAAGTTTTTGGTGCCATCTAGCGGATCAATAATCCAGCACCAGTCCGCATCTTCACCGCGACCTTCTTGCATACCAAACTCTTCACCCAAGTACGAGTGATTTGGATAGCTGGCTTTTAGGGTTTCAATGGTCAGCTCTTCGCTAAAGCGATCAATACGCGTAACCAATCCATCAAGCCCTTTTGACTCAATATCCAATTCAATTTTATGGCGGTTTTGATGCGCATATAAAATCTCTTTACCAACTTTTTCAGCAGTACGTGCTGCGATGACGACCATGGGTTCCATAAATAACCTATTTGCTTGATGAATGAATGTCAAAAATAAGACGAACTCTGTGCCCACAACATGCCAATTAGCCGCTCACACTGTATTTATACGATTAAAAAATGCGCCATTTAAAAGCGATGATCGCATTATACTAAAATTGTTCGATAAAACAAACAAAAAAACCATGACGTTCGTCAAACCAACCCAAATTTTGGTGGTCATCACAAACTGCGTAAGTTGTAAAAAAGTCAGCACCTACGACTAAGTAGGCGTTCGCTCTATCGATCGAGCTTTTATCTATTTAACCAATACTCTGTCCAAATGACAGCTAAAAATCTTAAAAACGTTAAAAGGTATAACTTAAACTTACAACAGCAACTGTTCAAGCTGCCTTACCACACCATTAACATCTAAACCACAATCAACCATTTGCTCTGCTTGTGAGCCATGGGCGACAAAGCGATCTGGAATGCCGATATTAATAACGGCAGGGCGGTTGTTTTTAAAGGCTGGCGATTCGTTAAGCAAATACTCATTTACCGCACTGCCCGCGCCGCCCATAATCATGTGCTCTTCCAAAGTCGCAATGTGTGTAATACCTTGCTCTAATAATTTTTCTAATAATGCCGTGTCTAAAGGTTTTACCCAGCGCATATTAATGACATGTACCTGACAGTCTGATGCTATATCATTGTCAATTAGGCTTTCTGCCGCTTGCTGAGCCGTCGCAACCATGGTACCAAATGCGAGTAGCGCTAGCTTTTTAGGCGCATCCTCACTACCTACTACCGACTCTATCACTGCCTTGCCAACGTTATAAGTCTGTGCTGGCGATGCAATAACTGCGCCAGTACCGACACCGCGCGGATAGCGTACTGCCGTGCAGCCTTGGTATTCATAGCACGTATTGAGCAAATGGTAGCATTCGTTTTCGTCTTTTGGCGCGGCGATCAGCATATTGGGCACGCAGCGTAAAAAGGCAAAATCGAATACGCCTGCATGAGTTGCACCGTCTTCACCGACTAAACCTGCTCGGTCAATAGCAAACATCACATCAAGGTTTTGCAAAGCCACATCATGAATCAGCTGATCATAGCCACGTTGCAAAAACGTCGAATAAATCGCCACAATCGGTTTGACGCCTTGGGTTGCCATACCAGCAGCCAGTGTGACTGCGTGTTGCTCAGCGATGGCCACATCAAAAAACCGCTCCGGAAATTGACGGGCAAAATCAATCATGCCCGAGCCTTCTTCCATAGCAGGTGTGACGGCAAGCAGCTTATCGTCATCAGCAGCCTTATCACATAAGAATTGCCCAAATACTTGCGAGTATTTTAACGCAGGTTTGGTGTTGGACAGCGATTTTTCTGTGGTGACAGCCTGAGCATCAGTCTTGATTTCGACAGGGAGCTTGCTGATAGCATGATAGCCGACGGGATCTAACTCAGCTGGGGCAAAACCTTTGCCTTTGGTGGTATAAATATGGACTAACACAGGCCCTTTTATCTGCTTGGCAAGTGACAATACCCGCAGTAGCTCAGGGATATTGTGACCATCAAACGGACCAAAGTAGGTAAAACCAATCGCTTTAAATAAGTTGTCTTCTAACTGCGGCACATCACGCATCTCTTTGTGACGCTTGCGGCGATCAAAGCCTTGCATATCAGGGCGCTGGCATAGTACTGGCTCGCCTGCATCAGAGATATCAACCTGATATCCTGACTCCCATAGCATCGCTAAATGCCGTGAAAAACCACCGATAGAACAAGAGATCGACATATCATTGTCATTTAAAATGACCAATAAATCTGCATCTTGTTGCACCGCATCATTCATCGCTTCAAACGCCATACCACCGGTCATTGCACCATCACCAATGATACAAGCAACGGTTTGCGCGCGACCTTGATAGCGCAGTGCTAAGCCCATGCCTAAACCAGCTGAGATTGACGTCGATGAATGACCAACGCCAAAGGTATCGTAAACGGATTCTGCACGCTCAGGAAAAGCAGTCAAACCATCTTTTGAGCGAATCGTCGCCAACTGATCACGGCGACCCGTCAAGACTTTATGGGCATAGGCTTGATGACCCACGTCCCAAACGATTTGATCTTGCGGCGTATCTAGTAAGTAATGCAGCGCAATGGTCAACTCAACCACGCCCAAATTGGCACCAAAATGCCCACCGCTTTGACCTGCTGAATACAATAGAAATAGCCGCAGCTCATCAGCCAAGGTGATAAGTTGAGTGGTTGTCAGAGTATTAAGATCAGCTGGCGCTGCAATGCTATCCAGCAAAGGCGTATCAGGACGGACGCGTGGAATCACAGTATAAGTCTGCTGTAAATTCGACAGCTGGGCAGCAGAATCGACAGCTGGCATAGATACGGACTGAGACTGTGGGGAATGAGGTGACTGCTGCATAAACCGTACGATACCTACCAATCTGCTGACAAGACAGCCTCTTAGTGCATAATGCTACCTAAGTGACGTCAATAATATCTACACCATTATTGGTGTAATCGACCATATAACTGTTCATAAATTTATTCAGGCAGCCTCTATGTCTTTATATAAACATATAGAAGATGCGCCGAATAGCACGTACGCTGCCGTAATGGACAGCGATGGAGCTTTGCTTTCGCGCTTTCATAACAAGGGATAATATTATGCCTTATTATTCTGCATCAATATTGGATGTTAGTGACGACATAGTAATGTAAGGGCAAAGACTTGTCACTGTATCCGTCAAAATAGTATGGCATAATAGCATTTATTTTTAATTGTCGCTTTAATCATCGTGCGTCGTTTGTGAACTTTGTGTGTTTTTATAATAAAGACAATCAGCATGCACTCTTTACGAATGAATTATACTGGCATAATCCTACTTTCATCATGCAGCTAGGATGTCATCGCTGTTTTAATATGGTTAAAAAAGACCCTCTACCGCCACGCTTATCGGCTTATGCAGGACATTAATGTCATATCAATTTATTACCAGTGCCAAACTACCTACTCGTCATGGCGAGTTTGATATTCATATCTTTGAAAACGACGAAGGTCAAGAGCATGTGATGCTGACTGTCGGTCTGCCTGTCGTCGATCAACATACGGCGGACAACTCCCCGAGTCAAACGGACGCCACGCGAGCAAAAAACCATTCCATTGATTCGTATTCATTCAGAATGCTTGACGGGCGATGCTTTTAGCTCATTAAAATGTGACTGTGGACCGCAGCTCAACACGGCGATGCAGGCAATACAAGAAACTGGCTGCGGGGCGATATTATACTTGCGCCAAGAAGGTCGCGGTATTGGTCTGACCAATAAGATTCGCGCTTACGCCCTGCAAGACCAAGGTCATGATACTTTAGATGCCAACCTCATGTTGGGCTTACCCGCTGATGCGCGCATTTATGATATGTGCGGCCCGATGCTCGCTCATATCGGTGTTGACGCCGTCAGACTCATCACCAACAATCCAGACAAAGTGGCTTATCTAACCGAGCACGGTATTAATGTCGTGGAACGCGTGCCTTTATTGGTTGGGGTGAATGATATGAATGCTGAATATTTAGCGACCAAGCGCGACCGCATGGGTCATTTATTAGATAAAGATTTCAATACCGCGTTACATCTTAATAAATAGACATCAATACACTAAATAAATAGATATTTTATGAGTATTTCAAATACAGATAATAAGACAGAGCTATCAGCGACAGACTTAACAGTGCCAGCCAATAACGACATCATGCGTGTGCGTGAATTTCTGGTCGATTTGCAGGCTCGTATCTGTCAAGCCTTAGAGGCGCAAGAGCGCGATGGTGGCGGCAATGCAACCTTTGTGCCTGATGACTGGGAACGTCCTGAAGGCGGCGGCGGTCGCTCGTGTGTCCTAGCAGATGGTGAGGTGATTGAAAAAGCGGGTGTAATGTTCAGTCATATTCACGTGCATAACTTGCCTGCTTCAGCCACTGCACGCCATCCCCATATCGCTGGTCGTAAAGCCCAAGCCATGGGGGTCTCATTGGTTGTCCATCCCAAAAACCCGAACGTCCCAACCAGCCATGCCAATGTGCGTTTGTTCGTTGCTGAAGCTGAGGGCGAAGACCCTATTTGGTGGTTTGGTGGTGGTTTTGATTTGACGCCGTTTTATCCCGTACTCGCTGATTGCGTGCATTGGCATCAAGTCTGTCATGATCTGTGCGCGCCTTTTGGTGACAGCGTCTACCCTGACTTTAAGCAATGGTGTGATGAGTATTTTCACCTACGTCATCGTGATGAGCAACGCGGTATCGGCGGCTTGTTTTATGATGATGTCAATACAGAAAGTCGCGGCTGGGACTTTGAAACCTGTTTTAATTTTATGAAGGCGGTCGGCAACGGTTATCTTGACGGTATCATGCCCATCTTTGAGCAGCGTAAAGATACCCCTTATACCGAGGCACAGCGCGAATTTCAGCTCTATCGCCGTGGTCGCTATGTTGAGTACAACCTTGTTTATGACCGCGGCACGCTATTTGGACTACAAAGCAATGGTCGTATCGAGTCTATCTTAGTCAGTATGCCGCCGCTTGCCAGCTGGCATTATCGCTTTGAGCCGACTGAAGGCTCGCCTGAGTTTGCATTGACCGATTTTTATCTAAAACCACGCGATTGGTTGACTCTATATGTGTGAATATAATAAAGGCTAAGGTATTTATTAGCTTGTCTTTAGAGAGTATCAAGAAGGTCAGCTATCCACGCTGACCTTTTTATATGAGCGCAAATTTATATGAGCGCAAATTTATATGGGCGCAAATTTATATGAGCGAAAGTCACTGACTCAAAAATTACGATGATATAACAACTAAATTTACGTCCACTGCACGGATAACCGTTACAATGAAAACTATTGTTGGAAAAATCCTTTAGAAGCGAATGCGTTTCCAAAAGATGATGAGGTAATTTTTATAACAATACGCTTTATTTAAAAGCAGTATTTAAAAGAAACCTTTCGATTTAGAAGAAGCCTTTAAGGGCAGATACTTAAAAATAGTATGTAAAGCCAGCGTTTATAAGCGCGCCTACTACTAACCAATTTTACAGGAGTAATTCACATGGCACAGTTTCATACCAACCAATCATTAAAATCTATCTTTGGCATCACATTGATGGCAGCCGCCCTAGGTCTAACAGCGTGTAGCACTGCCACTGACCCTGATGTAAAAGCCCGCCAAGATAGCATGAAAAGCTATGGTGATGCGATGGGTGTCATGGGTGATATGATGAAAGCACCTGACACCTTTGATGCCGCCGTATTCAAAGAGCAAGCCGCATTTTTAGCAGAAGACGCTGCTACGCCTTGGACTCATTTTGAAAATAAAGAAGCCGTTGGCAATGCGACTGATGCCGTTTGGTCAAATGCCGATGGTTTTCGCGCAGAAGCAGAAAACTTTCAAAAAGTCACTGCTGAGCTGAACGCTGCTGCACAAACAGCCACTAGCATCGATGATGTCAAACCAGCCTTTGGTGAAGTCGGCGCCAGCTGTAAATCATGTCATACCGATTTTAAAGTCAAAACTGACTAAATTGTCATAAATTGATATCGTAAAAAAATCCGCCATGTCATTTGATATGGCGGATTTTTATTTCGAAAATTTTGTGTAAAAGGCCGTTCTTTAAAATAACGCGCTAAACAAATTACTCTGCCGCTGCTTTATTAACATCGTTATTAACATCGATCGCCTTTTGCTCATGCAATTTATTCACAATCGATGTCACTGATGGATCACTCAAATCTATCGTGCGTATCGGGAATGGAATGTTGACGCCTGCTGCATCGAGTGCGCTCTTAATCTCAACGATCACTTGATGAATCGAGGTCACTTTGTTGGCTTGGGTGCCGTCTTCGATAAACCAACGTACCATCAAATCAATCGTTGAATCACCAAAACCCGTAGCAATCACACTTGGCTGCGCTTTCTTCGATACGCTTTCGACTTTATCTAACGCTTGCAGAATCTCAGCTTTTGCTGCTTCGATATCATCTTCATAGCCAATACCAACAGCCACTTGCAAACGGCGCTGCTTATAGGCGGTATTGACAGTCAATGCTGAGGTATACAAATCAGAATTGGGAATAACCACTTGCCGACCGTCATACGTCTTGATAGTCGTGGCGCTATCTTAATATCCTCAACCGTCCCTTCATAGTCGCCTGAGACAATCTGATCACCGATGCGAAACGGCTCTGAGATTAGCAGCAAAATACCAGAGAGCAAGTTTTGAAAAATATCTTTAAAGGCAAAACCAATAGCGACGGAACCAATACCGAGTGCACCAATCAGCTTAGCAGGGGTAAATCCGGGCACGGCAATCACCATAGCAATCATAAAACCGATAAAAATGATGAGTGCGCCGCCTACTCGCTGAAACACTTTAACCAAGTTCTGATGCCGACTGCGACTGCCTAAAAGTTTGTATACCACTTTTTGAAGACAATCGATAGAAACCAAAAAATCAGAATAACAATAATTGATGCGATAAAATAGGGAATGCGTTCAACAAAGCCAACCACTATCTCATTTGCTGAATCAATGATGCTTTGATATGTCAGTACATCCGTCGTTACTGGTTCAGCCGCTATATTGGTATTTACTGTCGTTTCTGCCTCAGAGGTAGGCATCTAGACGTCACTCCTTTGGTTGGTTGGCTTTATGCTTCCATTCACTCGATTAATTGATTGTTTGACTGGGGTATGTCCTAGATTAACTGACGTATTGACGTACCAGCCTGTCAAGCTAGCCCATTAAATCTGCTTGTACAATTTCAATCCAGTAGCCATCAACATCTTTGATAAAGGCAATGTTTTTCATGCTGCCATCTTCTGGACGTTTTTTGAATTCGACATTATTTTTATCAAACCAAGCAACCGCTTCATCGAGACTAGGTACGCTAAAACAGATATGTCCAAAGCCTTGTGGCTCACCATTACCATCATGGTAACTAAAGTCAGCTTTCGTTTCGGTACCATAATTATGGGTCAATTCTAAGATGCCGCGTTGACGGAAGGCAAAGATTTCCAAATCATCACCCGCGGGCAAATTGTCGCGCTCGCTTTCAGTTAACTTGGCTAAAAATATAAATCAAAACCCATGTCAGGGAATTTTTTTACCGCCAGCAAAGTCATACCAAGGACACCGGTATAAAACGCCAACGACTTGGCAGGATCTTTGACACGTAGCATGGTGTGGTTAAAAGTAAAACCTGTCGTCTGTGCTGAGATAGGCTGCACACCATCGGTATTGACGCTGCTCGTTGGTTGAGCGATAAGTGATTCGTTATTATTATCAGTGGCTGAGCCAGTATTTGCTATAGACATAGTCATCCTAATATTGACAAAATAGAGAGTTTAAAAGCAAGCGCGTGAATTTTTTACGCGCTTGACCCTTTTATCATAATAAAAAATCGCGAAAGCATTGAGTGGATTTTGTAAGAGCGCACACTGGGTGCTACCCATTTAACCTATTAATTAGCTGTCTAAGAAACGTACTTTTCCTGTCTCCAAATCATACTCTGCACCCACGACCAGCAATTGACCGCTATTGGTTAAGTCCTCTAATGCCCGCGAGCCATGTTTGAGCTGGCTAACTGACATACGGACGTTGGCGCGGATAGAGCGATCGACCAACTCGTCGGCATCGACATCTTGACCATTGGCAGTGGCAAGCTCATGCAAGTTATAAACGCTTGGGCGAATGCGATCGACAATCGACTGCAAGTTGGGTGAATAGTTTTTCTCAGGATTGATCAGTGTCTCAACACAAGCCGTGACAGCGCCGCAATGTGAGTGCCCAAGCACGACCACCAATTTTGTACCGAACTTTTCGGCCGCAAATTCAATCGAGCCAATCTGTGAAGGCGCGACGACATTACCCGCGACTCGAATAACGAACAAATCACCCAAGCCTTGATCAAATACAATCTCAACTGGTACTCGTGCATCCGAGCAACCCAAAATAATGGCCAATGGATCTTGATCTTTAACCAATTCAGGTCGTCTTTGCATTGTTGGGTCAGTGGTGGTCAAACTATCTATGTAGCGCATATTGCCTTCTTTTAAAAGCGCAAGAGCTTCTTGACCAGTTTTCGGGCGTGTATCGTTAGGCATAAGACATCCTTTATCATTAATAATATTAGCGTTATAAACAGCTTTCCACACATGTATTCAAACATAGATTTGCGAATGGCTACTAACCTATCAGGCACATTATGTTTGTCTGCCATACCGTGATTGTATAGGAATAAAAACCAAAAAATGATAAAAAATTTTGTTTAAATATCGTCATAGAATGGCAGTTATTGCCAATCATACAGAATTATAAAGTTGGAAGTGAAACTGAAAAACAGAAATGCGTTAGCCAAAACCGAGCATCAAACAGACAACACCAAACTATCAAGCATCAACAGCCATTGACAGCGTAACCGTGTTGCTCGCAGAACTTATAACGAACTTGCACTGATTTATATCAAGGGTTTGTTATAATACGCGGCGACCAAATCGGGTTTACACCCATCGCTTATATCCATATCAAATCACCTTGACCACAGTGTCCTAAATAAATAGCTGTACTGCGATGTCGGACACGTCGGAATAATATTATGACCAATTCACCGCCAAATATGCACAGAGCCTCTGCATCACCTCAAGATGACAAAGTACTACTGCAACTGACTGGTCTAAAAAAACCTATGATCAAACTGAAGTTTAAAGACATCAATCTTGATATCAAGCACGGTGAATTTTTGACGCTGCTTGGTCCATCAGGCTGCGGTAAAACAACCTTACTGCGCCTAATCGCTGGTTTTGAGCAGCCAAACGCTGGGGCAATTTTCTAGACGGCGTACAGATGGCAGGCTTGCCAGCGGATAAACGTCCCGTGAACACAGTATTTCAGCAGTACGCCTTGTTTCCACATATGAGTGTCGCGCAAAACGTGCTTACGGGCTTAAGCTCAAAAAGTACCAAAAGATGAGATTCAAACCCGCGTGCGCGAGATGCTCGCCATGGTACAGCTGGAGCATTTAGCCAATCGCAGACCACAAGACTTGTCTGGTGGTCAGCAGCAGCGTGTCGCCATTGCACGAGCCGTCATCAATCGTCCTAAACTGTTGCTACTTGATGAGCCCCTATCTGCGCTCGATCATAAACTGCGTTTGCAAATGCAATCTGAGCTTAAACGGCTGCAACGAGAGCTTGGCATCACTTTGTATTTGTCACCCACGATCAAGAAGAAGCACTATCAATGTCGGATCGTATCGCCGTAATGAAAGATGGCACTTTTCAGCAAATCGGCACGCCTATTGAGATTTATGAAACGCCAGCGAATTTATTTACCGCCAAGTTTATCGGTGAGACCAATTTGTTTAAAGCGGAAGTCAGAGGCGTTTATCCTAACCAACCAGATCGCGACGGTCGCGTGACCAATGGCCGTATCGAAGTCGAAGTTTGTGAAGCACAAGCGCAAGACGGTCCGACCACCTTACGCAATTTACGCCGTCCTGATTTTGCTAACGATGTACAAGTGGGCGATATCGTTAATTTATTGCTACGCCCTGAAGATTTACGATTTATGACCCCAATGATAAAGAACATGGTGGCTTACTCGGGCGAGTGATTGAGAAAGCAACTATAAAGGTAGCACCTTAGATTCGATTATTGAGTTAGCAAACGGTCACATTATTAAGGCTTCTGAATTCTTTGATGAGGATGATCCAAGCTTTGATTACAAGTTAAATGAAGGTGTCAAAGTATCATGGGTCGATGGCTGGGAGTGGGTACTACCAGAAGACGGTACGCTTGATGATGAAGCCAATCATCAAGCTGCCAGTTTAGCTGCTCAAAAGGATATTAGCTGATGGCAGGTCATAGCTTAGGCAGCAAAAGTCCTTTTCGTACCGTAACGCTCTGGCTGATTTGGGGTTGGTTATTAATATTTGCGCTATTACCAAATATCTTAGTCATCGCTGTCAGTTTTTGAGCCGCGATAGCAGTGCTTTTATTAGCTTGCCTGTCAGCATCGACAGCTATATACGCATGATTGATCCGCTATATTTTGGCGTATTTATTCATTCGTTATGGATGGCAGGTATCACAACCATTATCTGCTTGTTACTTGGCTACCCTTTTGCTTGGCTGATAGCCAAGGCCAAAACGCGTTGGCAGCCACTACTCATGATGCTGTTAATCCTACCATTTTGGACCAACTCTTTGGTGCGGACGTATGCGCTTAAACTGCTATTTGCCAATAATGGTTTGATCAATAAATCACTGCTGGCAATCGGTATCATCGATACTCCTATCGATTTTATACACGCAAGTGGCGGTGATTGCTGGTTTGACATATTTATTGTTCCCATTTATGGTGTTGCCGTTATACGCAGTATTTACCGATTTGCGCCATGACATGCTACTCGCTTCACAGGATTTGGGCGCATCAAAGACTCAGACTTTTTGGCATATCATTGCCATTGACGACGCCTGGCATTATCTCAGGGGTATTATTGGTGCTGCTGCCTGCAATGGGTATGTTTTATGTGGCAGATATTTTGGGTGGTTCACGCAATTTATTGGTCGGCAATATCATCAAAAACCAGTTCTTGGATGCGCGTGACTGGCCATTTGGCGCAGCTGCCAGCGTGTTATTAACACTAGCAATGGCAGTATTATTCTCGCCTACCGTGCCAGTAGTCGCCGCATTGGCAAGACCGACTTTAATGAGGTGGCCTAATGTCTGATAGTTCACTGAATCATCAACTGAATAGCTCGGCAACTAAAAAAGATCGTCTATTAAGATTGGCAGTATCGCGGCTAAAGGCTATCTTGGTCTCATTTATACTATGCTGTATTTGCCAATTATCGTCTTAGTCGTCATGTCCTTTAATAAGTCAAAAGTCGGCTATAACTGGGGCGGCTTTAGCTTAAAGTGGTATGAGTCGCTGCATAACCAAGCGATGCTCGATGCTTTTTGGCATTCTATTGTATTGGGATTGGTCGCAGCCACCGTCTCAACTTTGATAGGAACGCTAACTGCTCTCGCGCTACATCGCTATAACTTTCGCGGTAAAGGCTTACTAAATGGGCTGTTATTTGTATTAATGATGTCGCCTGAAATTGTACTCGCTATTTCATTATTGGCATTATTCTTATTAATAGGGTTGCAATTAGGGTTCGTCTCGCTGTTACTCGCGCACATTACTTTTTGCTTACCGTTGTAGTCATCACGGTGTTTGCACGATTGAGCAGTCTGGATGAACGCTTGATGGAAGCCGCACGCGATTTGGGCGCTAGTGAATCAACGATGGTGCGTACCGTGCTCATTCCTGTCATTCTGCCCGCAGTGATGGCAGGTTGGTTGCTCGCCTTTACCTTATCACTCGATGATGTGGTGGTTTCTACCTTTGTCACGGGGCCCAGTTATGAGATTTTACCGCTGCGGATTTATTCGATGGTACGAGTAGGACTCAAACCAGAGGTCAATGCCATTGGGACAATTTTACTGGTTGCCTCGCTGATATTGGTGATTATTTCGCAGCTATTATTACGTCGACGCTAGTTTGCCATTGCTCATTTAGCATTGCTGATTAAAAATCAGACTTTGAATGAAAATCAGCGCTATATCAATTATAATGAATTTTTCTCACTTTAGCGGTTAGGTTGTCTTATGTTAGAGCTTCGTCATCTCAATACCTTAACCGCGCTACGAGCGCATGGCTCATTGGCGGCGGCTGCCGATGAATTGCACGTCACGGCTTCCGCGGTCTCGCATCAGTTAAAAGAGCTAGAGAATTATTACGATATCAGCTTGGTCAATCGCCGAACACGCCCGCTTTTACGCCAGCAGGTAAAACGGTACTGGCATTGGCAGATAGCATCATGCCGCAGGTCACTCGTACCAAATCCAATCTTAAACGCTTAGCTCACGGTCAAGCGGGTAGATTACGGCTAGCCTCTGAATGTCACAGTTGCTTCGATTGGCTAATGCCGATACTCAATCATTACCGCCGCGAATGGTCTGATGTAGAGCTAGATTTTGCGACAGGTTTTGAGCCAGAGCCGCACCACTTATTGATGGAAGGTGATATCGATTTACTCATTACCACCAGCGATTTACCGATAGACGGTATCAGCTATCAGCCGTTATTTGAGTATGAAAGTCGCTTGGTGCTATCACCAACGCATGATTTGGCGGCGCAGAATTTATTGAGCCAGATGATTTAACCAATGAAACCCTGATTGCGTATCCAGTGGAAGCCAAGCGTCTCGATATTATTGCCAACTTTATGACCCCCGCGCAGGTAAGCTTTGATAGTATTCGCACTACAGAGTTGACGGCGATGCTGATTCAATTGGTTGCTAGTGAACGCGGTGTGGCGGCGTTACCTGATTGGGTGGTTGCTGAATATGAGAAAAAAGGCTGGGTCGTCTCGCGTCCATTGGGTACGGGTGTGCATTGTCAGCTATATGCAGCGACGCGCACATCGAGCCAAGATACCGCTTATATGCAAGGTTTTGCGAATTTGTTAGAAGGTATTGTGTGTAGTTGTAGTATTTCACTATCTACTAAATTATTCCAGTTGAGAAATATCATCCGCTTTCTTACGCTATGACGAGCGTTATGGTAAATAACGGTACCCTAGTGAGGACTTGAACCTTTGGCTGTAGGCTAATGATGGTAACGAATTTAGTTATCTAAATAGTGGCAGTGTACTTTCTGAACAGTTTAAGGCTGTATCTACAATAAAGTACTTATTATAAAGAGTGTGCGAAATTTCATTTAAGCATTAACACAAGTCAGCGATAGGGACACCTTTTATAAGGGTTCTTATTATCGTGGGTGATTACCGCTTGCGACTATTCTACAAACTCAATCATACTTCATAAAATTTGACTGCTTTTTAAGGTCAGATTTATGCTTATACTCATTAATGGAATTTGAGGATGTTGCTCTCTCACTAGAAGCAATAATCCTATGATTTTCAATTGTTTACTATTTTCGGTAGAAAAAATCATCAGCCGTTAGGGTTTTTTCATCATTAAACGCAGTGAAAGATGACTCAGATTGAAAAATTTCCGATGCCATGGGCAGGATGGCAAAAGTAGAGGTGACAGGCACCATGGCTAAAATAAATAATGTTAAGCTAAATAATACTTGGGATTTTATACGAACCAAATTATTCTTCATGAGCGCGATCCTTTATATATACCATTGCTCATCATAATGCTGATAAAACATATTTTAAGCCAAACCTGTCTTTTTTAATTAACGATGACGGTTGTGGTTCTGATTTTGATTATATTTACCTTGGTTGTGACCATTTTATTGACCACGTTTTGCTCTATTTCCAGCTCTCATTTTTTCTAACTGATTACGCTGTGATACGGTCAGTACTTTTGAGATTGCCGCATGGTTATTTTTATAACCGTTTTTACCATTGTTATGATTTGATTTTTGAATCGCTTGAATTTGGCTTTTTTTTGGTTAGGTTCAGTTTAGACAATGGACCATCATTTACATTCATTCCATAGTGAGTAGGGTTAGACGGTGCCGCGTGTGCCTGACCAACCATGGCTAGGCAGGTAGAGATTGCTAATACTGAGCCTACGGCGATTTTTTTAAACATAATAATTTTCATCGTTATTTCCTTTTTAATTGACACTGGCTATAAATCTTAGTTTTTGTTATCCATCTTTTTTGAGAGAAAGACGCTCAAACAGTATGATCAAACTTCGTTCTGTCGACAAAGGAAATGATAACGGATTATGGTGTTACGTAGATTTATGAAAGTTAAAGAAGAGTAACGACTGTGGCTGAATAGCGCGTACTTATTACCTGTTTGATAATGTCTCGTTAAATATAGGTAATAGGTGAATGAGGGTTTGGTTTTGTAATGATAAAAGAGAGATGCGGCTTCATAATATGGCACTTATATACCATACATAATACTAATAATACGGCGATAACCGACACGGAATTCACTTTTACCATTTTTGCCGCATAGCGACCAAACCAATCGAAGTGATTGGGACTAATAATATGGACAAGATCGAAGGTAACTAAAAGTATACCCCAAGGGAACCAGCTAAAAAGTCTCGAAAACCTATTAATAGACCACTTAAAACAGACTGGTATAATGGAACCACTATATTAGACCATTATGCGAATGACATCTATCAAAGCTTATAAAACCAGCTTAAAGAAGTAAAATCCGGTAGCCGTTGCTAGCAACGTCAGTCCCAGATGTAGTCCCCAATCCCAAACCTGCTAATAATTTACCAGCGTTGATAAAGGTAAAAACTTCTGCACTAAAAGTACTAAAGGTGGTCAATCCGCCCAAAAAACCGGTAATCACAAATAGTCGGACATTGGGCGATAAACTGCTGCCCACGCGCTCAAACCACACCAGTGCCAACCCTATTAATAGTCCACCCAATACATTGGCACCAAGCGTCCCAAGGGGTATCCAGTGATGCAGCGGATTAAAGCGAGCCAACCATGCCCGCAGGCAAGCCCCAATGGCAGCCCCTAGTCCAATAGCAAGCCACTGCATAGTTCATCCTTAGGTTAATAAAGGTTAACGGAAATAGTATTGAGCAAAGCCGTCTTTACACTGCTGGTAGCTCAGTCATCGGCCAACGCGGCACACAGCTCACCGCTAAATCATCAGACTGCCCTGTATGCAGGCGCTCATAACCGGCATAAGCAATCATCGCCCCATTATCGGTACATAATGCAGGCGGCGCATAATGCACAGTGGCATTTATCTTAGCAAGCTCGCTCTCCAAAGTTTCACGCAAATGAGTGTTGGCACTGACACCGCCTGCAATCACCAATCGACTCATCTCTACTTGCTTCAGTGCTTTCACGCACTTTCTCACCAGCGTATCGACGACTGCATGCTGAAAGCTGGCGGCGATATCGGCGCGAACTTGCGGATCGCTATCCGCATTATTCCCTGAGCCACCTGAACCATCGGTGTCTTTAATAAGGTTATGCACGGCGGTTTTCATACCGCTAAAAGAAAAATCTAATCCGCGATGTAGCATGGGTCTTGGCAAATTGTAAGCAGTTGGGTTGCCTGTTTCAGCCAATTTGGCAATATTGGGACCACCCGGATAAGGCAAGCCTAGCATTTTGGCGGCTTTATCAAAGCACTCACCTGCGGCATCATCGATCGACTCACCCAATATCTCATATTGCCCGACACCACGTGCGGCGATAAGTAATGTATGCCCACCTGAGACCAATAACGAAACAAACGGAAAGGCGGGTGGATTGGCACCCATCAGCGGTGCGAGCAGATGCCCTTCCATATGATGAATACCAATCGCTGGTATATCCAAACCATATGCTAAACTGCGCCCAAATAATGCGCCCGTCATCAAAGCGCCAATGAGTCCGGGTCCCTTAGTATAAGCAATGGCATCAATCTCGCTTTTCTTCACATTGCACTGCTCTAACAACTCATTAAGCAAAGGCACCAACTTACGAATATGATCGCGGCTGGCAAGCTCAGGCACAACGCCGCCATATAGTGCGTGCAGCTCTATTTGTGAATACAGGACTTGTCCAACCAGCCCTTGATTGTCACTATTCATCTGCTCACTGTCAAAAATCGCCAGACCTGTCTCATCACAAGAAGTCTCTAAACCCAATACTTTCATATTTTTGCCTTTATCATACTTTGGTATGCGTATTATTTTTACAACGTTGCTATCTTTTAGGTCGTGTCCTCTTTTTAAAAATGGTGATAAAAATGAGATAAATTGCCGTCAAACAAGGAAAGCAGCGTAAATACTATCGAGATATTAATAAGCTATTTGACAATGTTTGACAATGTTTAGCCATTTCTAGCCTATTTAGAGGTTAATCGATTGAATTGAGGACACGCCCTCGTATCTGCTAAAAAACGTGCATAAAAAAAACCGCCATTGTCAGTCACAATGACGGTCAGTTTAACAAATTTCAATGGTCAATATCTCTTAATATATCAGATCAGCTAACTGCTTCAATCATGTAATCTACAGCCGCGTAAACTTGGGCTTCACTGACCTTATCGGTGGCTTGTGCTGGCATCTTATTAAAGCCTTTTGCCGAATGCATGTGCAGCGTCTCTGTGCCTTTAGCCAGTCGCGGCTCCCACGCGGCTTTATCACCGTATTTCGGCGCGTTCAGCAGCCCTCCTTCATGACAAACCTTGCAGTTGGTCTCATAAAGCTTGGCGCCTGCATCCGCAGCCAACACTTCAGGCTCCGCGGAGATTTCCTGCACTGGCTTATCTTCAATGACCGTCGTCTCGGTATCTGCCACAGGTTCAGGTGTAACGACTTCAGGTTCGACTATAGGTGCGTCTTCTACCACTGCCGTTGTATCGGCAGATTCATTGACAACAGCAGGCTCTTCAACCGCTGCATTGTCACCACTACAAGCAGTGATTGCTAATAGCGCACTTAAACTAATGGCAGATAAGACCAGTTTATTCATACGCTGCTGTTTACTTATCATGATCACACCTCTATTCGATATTTCATGTTAGCGACTGTTTATGACAGCGCATAAATTCAAAACCTATCAACACACAAACCGTGATTAGTTCGTAGCTGTTTCAGCGTCAGCAGTAGGCGTTGCCGCCGTATCAGCAGCTGGCGCATCTGCACTACTAGCTGGCATATCTGCACTGTCAGCGACAGCAGCATCGCTATCCGTTGCATCTGTCATATCAGTAGCAGTCGTCCCTGCTTCAGCAGTTGCAGCACCATCTACGGTGCCATCAGCTTCAGTTACTGGCGCTGGAGCCGTCTCTGGGAACTCCATTTTTTCAGCTTCAGGTGCGTTTTTGCGAGCCAGCTCAGCGGCTTCATCAACGCGATCTTTTGCCAATACTTCGTGTGATTCGCCTTCTTTCTCACCACTACAAGCGCTAATGCCAAAGCCAAGAGCAATGATAAATGCGGTGCTTAGCGCTGTATTTAGTCCTGTTTTTTTCATTCCAACATCCTCAATAAAATACACATAAAATGGTTAATATGCTGACTATTATATGCAAATTATCATAGCATAAACTCCAACCAAACCGTTATAGACAGTAGGGTTTTTTATTCATAGTAATTTTATACTTTGCATTTATAGTTTCATTAAAGCTGGAGCAAAAACCTGCGTTCTAACTACTTTTAGAATTGTCTCTGCGCATTGCACCTTGCAACTTAATGATAAATATGGATTAATGTGCTAAAATCATTGACTTAACTGACATTTTTATTAAAATGCTTGCCCTTGTGCTCATGCGCAAGATTATCCTAGTTTGAGCTGATGCCTGTAATCTTGAGATATTACGGCTAAATACTAATACACAGCCAAACTAATGCCCTTATATCTCATCCTAATCGAGGAGTCTTCATGCCTGCAGTTAAGGTTAAAGAAAACGAACCAGTTGACATCGCTATCCGTCGTTTCAAGCGTGCTTGAAAAAGCTGGCGTATTATCAGACGTACGTAAGCGTGAGTTTTATGAAAAACCAACGCAAGTACGTAAGCGTAAAAAAGCTGCTGCCGTAAAGCGTTATAAGAAAAATTACAACGCGAAACTATTCGTACCACTCGTATGTACTAATCGATAATTCGATTAATTAAGTACAAGTGCTACATTAACGCCACTGTTATCCATTGATATCAGTGGCGTTTTTTATGCTACAATTTTTATTATTAGGGTCTGTTTGATATTCAAACGTGGTGCTGGCAGTTACTATTTTTTAGACAATATGCAGTGAAATTTTTGATGCCTAGTCGTTCTAGGTTAAACAATTTCGCCATATATTGTCAAAAAAGAGTACTGCCCTGAAAGGCTGATGCTAAAACCGCTCCAAACGTTGTTAAAAACCTAGCTAAGGTCTCGACATTATCGTCAGTTTTCGCCTAGTTTGGTGCAATTTTAGCGATCAGCAGCCCTAATGTTTGAACATCAAACAGACCCTACTCAACATTTGAATAAATACCTCTTAACAAATAAGGATAATAACAATGAGCCAACTTAAACAGACTTTATCAGACAATGTCAAAGTGTCTATGAAAGCGCGTGAGCTTGAGCGTGTCAAAGTACTGCGTAACGTGCAAGCGGTTATCAAGCAAATTGAGATTGACCGTCAAATAGAGCTTGATGATGCTCAAGTCTTAGATATATTGCAAAAGCAGCTAAAACAACGCCATGAGTCATTGACTATTTTTACAGAAAACAATCGTGATGATCTGGCAACCAAAGAGCATTTGATTGAGATTGATATCATCAATGAGTTTATGCCAAAACAAATGGATGATGCTGAACTTGCGGCTTTGGTCAATGCGGAAATCGCGGCACAAGGCGCAACCTCTATGCGTGACATGGGCAGTGTGATGGGTGTATTAAAGAACAAAACCGCAGGACGCGCAGACCCTGCGCTCATCTCTAAGCTGGTGAAAGATGCGCTACAAGGCCAGTAATTAGTGTCATCAAAAGCTAATGAAGACAGTGTAAAAATAACCGCCTAAGGCTCAAAGTCTTTGGCGGTTTTTACTGCTTTGATTTCTGCATTGATATTGGCAAGCAATGGACGGGCGCTACTGGCTTGAGCCGTGGTTTGTAGTTTTTCCGCCAGTTGTTTGGCTTGGGTGAGTGACGTCAACGCACTCTCGTAACGACTACTCCATAGTTGGTCATGACTGCGATAGCGTAGCGCGTTAATGGTGGCAATATTTTTCAGGGACGCAGAGTCGGTCGTTTTTGCCAGTTTTTCATTGGCCAGTTGCAGACTTTGCCAAGCATAACGGTCGCTTGGCTGCTGCTCGGTCAGTGGTTTGAGTAATGCTTGGGCTCTGATTGGCTGATTGCTATTGGTGAGCGCTTCTGCCAAATAAAGACGCAGATCACGACGCTCAGGATAAACACGCTGCTGGCTGGCTAATACGTCCGCCGCTTGTGACCATTTATTCTGCTCCGTTAGAATTTGGCTATGAGTAATCGATAGTAAAGGCTCTAAATTTTGGCGCTGCGTAGGCGGCAGTCGATTGATTTCAGCCAGTAAATCGCTTGCCTCTGTAAAGCGTTGCTGTTCGCCATACCAGTTCATCAGAGCCAATTTGGCACCTACGCTATTTTTAGCAGCCGTCATTAGCACTGTCTCTGAGGCATGTTTACCCGTACTTTGGACACGCCAGTAGAGCAGATCAAATAAAGCCTGATGGCGTTGCTGCTGATTTAGTGACAATGAGGGATAATGCTGGGCACGACTTTGTGCTTCACTTAAGCGCTCGTTACTGAGTGGATGCGAGCGTACGAAGCTTGGTAAAAATCGATTTTCAACTTGGTTGAGCTGGCTGCGTTGATTCATTGTGGCAAAGAATCGCGGCATCGCCCTTGGGTCATAGCTGGGTCATTATTTGCATGCCCACCCGATCGGCCTCGCGCTCATTATTTCGACTAAATGCCATCGTGCTGTTCATCGTTGCCGTTTGGCTACCCATCATCACTGCCGCCGCTGCATCACCATCGACCGCTGATGCTGCAATCGCTGCCAGCATACCGCCTATCTGCATCAGCAAGGCCTTTTTGCGCTCATCAGCACCACTTTCGTAATGGCGCTGACTGATGTGAGCAACTTCATGCGCCACCACACTGGCAAGCTCATCCATACTGCTAGCGGCCAGAATCGTCCCTGTATTAAGTCCAATGACACCGCCTGGTGCTGCAAAGGCATTGATACTTGGGTTATCAATGATAACCAAACCCATCGGCGCTTGCTGCCTTGCTTGCGCATTGAGACGCCAAGTCATGTCTTTGACCGTTTCTTGAATCCAAGGATCATGCTCCATTTTGATACGACCATTGACATTCCGTAACGACCATTCGCCGAGCAATTTATTTTGATATTGCTCAGCGAAGCTCAAGCCTTGTCCGCGTAAATTGGGCAGATTTAGCTCTTCTGAGCCGGTGGTTTGCCATGAATTATAATTGGATGCCTTCGCTTTGCTGCTCGTATTAGCATTATTAAAACTATCCTCACTCATGGCAGCAGTGGTCATCGTCATTAGTACCGCCGACAACGCCAATTTAATAGCGCTCGATAATGCCATCGAACACGCGGCACTTTTACATTTTTTTCCCTGAGTCATGGGCGCATTACCAAGTATCGATTGTCTATTAAAATGGTTCAAGTGCGTATCCTATGCAAGTGAGTAATGATACTGTTTTTGAAATAAGGTGTTTTTGAAATAAGATATTTTTGAAGTAAGGTTTTTTCGACTGATTTTTTGACTAAACGTTTTTCGACTATACGAGCTTGCTGATATAAGGTCAATTCTAGTCTGCATTCGACTACCAATAACTCAGCTGCCCGTCACTATTGTGCAACATGTCTTTAGTCAATCCCATATAAAATGGATATGGTGTCAGGCGCGCTCAGTCTACTATTTTTAGTACTTTTGCTCGCCTTCCTTCTATCTAAATTATCTTGACAGACTATATGTGATTCTAATGAACTGAATGTGACGTTGATTATATTCAACTTCAAATACATATCGGCTATTTGATATAATGACATTTCATGACTATAGGGTCTGGTCACTGCCGAGTGTCTTTTATGAAGAACAGGCACTGTCATTGCGTGTTTGCGAATGTTCAATACAATCTAGTACAAACCAAAATATTTATAAGGTTTATTTTATGTCTGCTGATCGTCAGTCAACCACCGTATATTCGCCTTATTCTATAAACTTATCAGCAGATTTGTCTGATACTGAGCAGCAAGACATCAACAACCTGTTAGACTTGTTACTAGCGCATACTGTCACTACAGATCATGAGGCGAATGAAACGCAGCCTATTCATGTCCAACGTTTCGTCGATGGTCGCGGACTTGCTTGTCCAATGCCACTGTTAAAAACCAAAGTGGCACTACGTGACGTCACAGCTGGCGGTTCATTATATGTGGTCGCAACTGATGCCAACTCACAGGCTGATATCACCGCTTTTTGTCAACAAAGCCAGCAAGCAAATGCCGCAAGTCAACTGCGATTAATCGTTAATAGCATGACGGATCAGCCATCAGCGGATAGCTTATCAGCACAGCGTTTCGATACAATATATCACTTCATCATTACTAAAACTGATAGCAACTAAGTGTCGCTATCCTTTACAATTACAACTATAAAGATTTTTATCTGACTATTTGCGTCACTATTTAATCAAGGTCAAGAATATGGCTAATAATTCTACTGATACGGCAAAAACGAATAAAAAGATGAGGCAGCTCCTATAAAAACGAAGCACGTGATGCCGCATTAAAAGCTGCCGCCCAACGTCCACCTTATGATGCTAGCGCCTTAGGCGACACTAGCACCCGTGACTTAGTGCCAGCGATGCCGACTCATTTGTCAGCGCCTGGGGTCAATTTGGGCGCTTATATCAACACGGTGCACCAAATCCCAATTTTGACACCAATCCAAGAGCAAGAGCTGGCACATCGTTATTATGATGAAGGCGATGTAGAAGCGGCGCGTCTGCTCGTGATGTCGCACCTGCGTTTTGTGATTCATATTGCCCGTAGCTACTCGGGTTATGGTTTGCCGCAAGCAGACTTAATCCAAGAGGGCAATCTGGGACTAATGAAGGCTGTAAAACGCTTTGACCCGAATAAGGGCGTGCGTTTGGTGTCATTTGCAGTGCATTGGATTAAAGCAGAAATTCATGAATTTGATGTGTCGTAACTGGCGCATTGTCAAAGTCGCGACCACCAAAGCTCACCGTAAATTATTCTTTAACTTACGTAGTCTCAAAAAAACCAACAACCAGCTAACGCTAGAAGAGGCTGATGCCATTGCCAAGGACTTAAATGTCACACGCAAGCAGGTGTTAGAAATGGAATCGCGGCTTACCTCTTATGACGCCTCGTTTGAAGCGCAATCTAGCGATGACGACGATGGACGTTATGCGCCGCAGCTATTTTTGGAAGATGGTATCGATCCTGCCGAGCAGTTAGAAGAAGCAGATTGGGAAGAAAGTAACTCATCTGCATTGATCGCGGCAATGGATACCCTTGATGAGCGCTCACGCGATATCGTGGAGCAGCGCTGGCTCTCTGAGCAAAAATCAACCTTACACGAATTGGCAGCCGTCTACTCTATCTCAGCAGAACGCGTGCGCCAAATCGAAAAAAATGCCATGGACAAAATCCGCGAGGCAATGACCATTGATAGCGTTATATTGCCAGATGATATTCAGTAGCAATTACCTATCAGTAGTGCCTGTCTTTCACCAGCGGTAGTTTTTAGATAATACGAGTTTGTCATGTTAAATTGGATAGGTATTTCGGCGATCAATATGGCCATCGCCGTCGCTTTAGGGGCGTTTGGGGCGCATGGGCTAAAAAACATCGCCAGTGCTCAACAACTCGAATGGTGGCACACTGCAACACTTTATTTGTTTATACATGCGCTGGGTTTATTACTGGTTGGTCTGTTTATTCGCATGAAATATGCTACTAAATCACTGCATGGCTATTACAAATTGGCATTATCATATTTGCTGGTAGCTTATATGCGATGACACTTGGCGCACCACTTTGGTTTGGCGCGATCACGCCTATTGGAGGCGTACTAATGATTGCAGGTTGGCTATGGCTAGCAGTGTCATCATTTAAGATGAACAAATTGGTCGCAAAATAACCAATCGATCAAACAATAAGTAAGTTGCACTCTATAGCGTATCCTCATTTTGAAAATGGAGCTAAAAATGAGGATACGCCTTAGTACGCACAATTAATACGCACAAAAGGATAAAAAATTATTAAGGAGTATATTTTATGAGTACCGTTATCGTTAATGGTAAGAAACTACAGACTACCCATCAGACCGTGCAATTGGTCATCAATGAGCTTGGTCTTAGCCAAGGTCGTTATGCAGTAGAAGTCGATGGTGAACTGATTCCAAAGAGTGAGCTTGCTCAATTAAGTATCGCTGAAGGTATGAATATCGAAGTGGTACAAGCAGTCGGTGGTGGCTAATTAGCCAAAATAATGATCTGTTGATTTGAAAATGAATGTGCTTAAAGAAATGTATTTAAAGATGAGTTCTTAAAAAATAATTGCTCATAAAAAAGACCTCAACGTAGCAAACGTTCGAGGTCTTTTTCCGTTTTAGGCAATGTCATTTAGAGATCTCTAAAAATGTGGCTACTTATACTATTTATTATTTCATCAGCCAGTAATCATTAACCTTTAAATACCCTAAACTCTATAACATTAAACTGCTGGAGCAGCATCGTCTGTCATCAGCTCTTCATAGCGTCCATCACGCCCAGCACCCTGAGTCTTTTTGCTCTCCAACTTGGTTTTGTACTTGCGTACTTGTCTATCAAGTTTGTCTGCCATCTCGTTAATGGCTTTATACATATCATCGTCAAGCGCTTGGACAAACATCTCTTTACCCGAGACTCGCATAATCGCTTCAGCCTTATGGCTCTTTATAGCACCGCTGTTATCTAATGATAAAATGACTTGAATACTTTGAATTTGATCAAAATGACGACCAATTTTATCAAGTTTTTCTTGAACAGCTGCGTTCATAGCGTCGGTAACACTGATATGGTGACCACTGATAGAAACATTCATATTGTTGTCCTTTTATTATGACTTACATTGTTGCCTACGTTGTTGCTTGCGTTGTTACTTACAATCAACAGATGAGCCAGCATTCCTGCTTTTTCACCCTGCCTTACCAACAATGAATGGTGTGTCTTTATTGATCAGCGCCTTTAGTAATCGATACTTTTAGCAAAAATCGAACGTGTCCTTTCGTTGTCATTTTGATTAATGAGATAAGTAAATACGCTAAATCGACACTTAGATTTCGTTGTTGGTATGACTCTAATTTGTCATGAATATCGAATAGTAGCAAGACAGTAAAGTGTAATTAAATGTAATAAAAACGGTTGTTTCCTCAATGTTTCTATATAATCAGAAAATTTTATTTTTTATATTTATCAAGAAATATATTAGCGATAGCACTATTTTTCTCTTAACTCATTGAATTGTGACATTTAATATTTCTGTTTACGCTGAGTAGACGAGCCAATATTCATTGCTTCACGATATTTGGCCACGGTTCTTCTGGCAATATCGATACCTTCGGATAATAAACAATCTTTTATGCGACTATCAGATAATGGCTTTTTGGCATTTTCATCGGCTATCAATTGCTTAATCATGGCGCTAATGGCAGTCGATGAAATATCGCCGTCGGTACTGCTGACATGAGATGAAAAGAAATGTTTGAGTGAAAATAATCCCTGCGGCGTCAAAATTGTTTTACTGGTGGTTAGACGCGAGACGGTCGATTCGTGCAAATCCACTTCTTCCGCAATGGCTTTTAGGATGAGCGGTTGCATGGCAGTCGCGCCATGCTGCAAGAACTCTTGCTGATAACGCACGATACTGGTTGCCACTTTTAATAAGTTTTGATTGCGCTCTTCAATACTACGAATAAACAAGCGGGCATCGGTGAGGTTTTCACGCAGATATTGATTGTCGGGGCTGTCATCACCGCGCTTCACCAAATTGGCATATTCTTGATTGACTCTTAGCTTTGGCATGGTGTCAGGATTGAGGCGCACATACCAGCCGTCCTCATGCGTCGATGTATCTGAACTCGTCTGACTCTGATGGTGACGTATAGGCGTGACCAAAACATCAGGAATATCATAGCTGGCTGGCGACTGAGTATAGTCTGGTTGACTGCTTTGAAACAGCAATCCAGGTGACGGATTCAAGGTACGCAGCAAGTTAAGCGCGGGGGTAATCTGTGTAGGCGCGAGTCCAGTCCGCTCAGTCAATGCTTTAATGTTATTGCTCACCAAATGCTCACTGGCTGACAATAATGCTTGCGCTTCTTTTAGATGGTCAGTATTTGCATCGAGCTTGGACAACTGAATCACTAGGCACTCACTGAGATTTCGCGCCCCGACACCCAGCGGATCGCAAGACTGAATAACACGTAAAACAGCCATGACTTCATCGTGCTCAACAGACTCTTCCCATTGATAAAAACTTGCCATCGTATCGAAGCTTTGCAACAGCTCATCGATATCAAGCCGCACAAAACCCATGTCATCCATAGAATCCATCAGATAGGTTGCAATCAACATGTCCGCTTCTGAGAGATGCTTAAAGTTCAGCTGCCAGCGCACATGGTCTTGTATGGTGGCAGAAGTGCCGCCTTGATAACTATCAAAATCCTCGTCACTTTTGCTCCCCGAACTGCTCGGCGTAGATGCATAGTTGCTGCTATCAACACTATTTTCAAAGCTACTATAGTCGTCACTATCCATCGTATGATTGTCTATGGCACCATCATCGATACTGGCTTGCTGTAATTTGTCCAAGCTGTCACTAAAGTCTTCATCTGGTTCAGAGGTATGGGTATTACTCTCAGAGGTTACGCTAAATGAGTCAATATCAGTACTCTGGTTCCAGCTATCAAGTGTCAATGACTCATCTACTCTATCGCCGCTGCCATAATCGTATTCATCTTCATCATCCTCAATACGTTCAAGCAATGGATTACTATCCAGCTTGGCCTGAACTTCTTGCGCAAGCTCAAGACTAGAGAGTTGCAGCAATTTAATGGCTTGCTGCATTTGCGGGGTCAGTTTTTGTGAGGTGCTCAGCGTGGTCGCCAATCCGAAAGACATACTCATGGGTGGCTTATTACACTCCGATACTGGTGATAGTCTATATATGTTGCCACTTAAAGTAGCGAGTTAACGTTATCAGGACATGACGATAGCATTTTTCGTGGCAATTTTGCTATGATAATTTATAGACGGCCAAATACGTTTATTGCTCTCTACTTATAAAACCCTATAAATTTGACCGTTTTAGCATGAACCGCTAAACAACAAACAAATCTTGTTGATAATAATAAGGCTATATAAAAAACACAAGGTACATGATCCAAAACCTTCGAGCCAATTGAATCACTCTTAACATTAACCGAGAATAATACGATGAATGACCAAGCAAATAAACCGCACCTTGTCACTGCTGCGATTCAAATGAATAGCCAGCAAGACATCGAAAAAAACGTAGCGGCTATAAAATCTGCCATCAGCGATGCCAGTCATCAAGGTGCTCACCTTGTTGTCTTACCTGAAAACTGCTGTAGCATGGGCGAGCAATTTGCCACCGCAGAGCGCTTTGATGCGCTATCAGCGACGATAGCAAACTATGCCAGTACTTACGGTGTCTATGTGCTGGCAGGCTCACTGCCCTGCCTTTATCGCCCTGATGGCGTCATCGTGCCTGATGGCAGACTGCGCCAAGTCAGTCCAACTATTTGCCCCTGATGGCACGCGAGTGGCACGCTATGACAAAATTCACCTATTCACGGCGACGGTAGCAGATAAACATGGCAGCTATAATGAAGCGGCGACGTTTGAGCCCGGCACACAGACTGTAGTTGCAACAGTAGAGAGTGATCATGCTGCCTATCAGCTCGGTATGATGATTTGCTTTGATTTGCGTTTTCCCGCATTGGCACAGCGCTTACGTCAAGCAGGCGCTGATCTATTAAGTGCGCCATCGGCATTTACTTATTTAACGGGGCAAGCACACTGGTCGCTGTTACTTCGCGCGCGGGCGTTAGACAGTCAGTGCATGGTCGTTGGCTCAGCACAAGGCGGCGACCATGTTTATAAAAACGGTGATATCCGCCAAACGTGGGGGCATACCACTATCACAGCTTTTGATGGCACAATTATTAACAGCTATGATGCAAGTGCACTAGATAAAACCACGGGTAACGAAAAAAACCAAGATTATGCTATGGTATTGGCAACCTTAGATAAACAAAATCAACAGCAAGGCCGCCAAAAAATGCCTATTTTTGATTGTCATCGTTTGGCGTAAGTCAGTTTCAATACTGAATAGTAAGTATTGAATATCGAATGTTAGGTAGTATTTTTTTCAGTCCGTGTATGAGTCGCGCGCGGATGAGCGCGATCATAGACTTGTGTGAGTTTAGCAAAATCGACATGAGTATAAATTTGCGTGGTACTGATATCGCTATGCCCAAGCATTTCTTGCACCGCGCGCAAATCACCACTGCCCGACAGCATGTGCGAGGCAAAACAATGACGCAATAGATGCGGATACATATTTTGTGCGATGCCGGCACGGGTAGCCGCAACTTTGAGACGCTGCTGCACTGCCCGTGTTGATAAACGCGTACCTAGTTTTTCACTAATAAATAATGCGCTGTCCATTTGCTCCACCCACAGATTACGATGCGGTAGATAACGGCTAATCGCTTCTGCTGCCTTGACACCTAACGGCACCAAACGCGTTTTATTACCCTTACCTGTCACACGCACGCGCAGGTCTGACAAATCCACATCGACCATATCCAACGCGACCAACTCACCTACGCGCAGACCGCTGCTGTATAGTAATTCAAACATCGCTTTATCACGTAGCCATAGGCGCGCTTGTTCGGGTGTGTCAGGCATCTCTTGGTCAAGCAGCTGAGTGAGCAAATCAACATCAGCAATAGACGGCAGCGGTCGAGGACTACGTTTGAGCTGATAGCCAGTCGTTGGGTTAATACGTGCCAAGTTCTCTTCTATCAACCAGCCATAAAAATGGCGAATGGCTGACAGCTCTTGCTGGACGCTAGCAAGTGCGAGCTTGTCTTCATCCAAGCGTTGGCTGATATGCTGGGCTAATTGGCGCTTATCGCAGCGCGTCCACGTCAGGCATTTCCCACGTAAAAATAGCGCCAATTGGTTCAGTCCTGCAAAATAAGCGGTCAACGTATGCGGCGAGTGATTGCGCACCGACAAGACATTAAGCCAACGATGCACGGGCGCTAACAAATCACGTAATGCAGCATCCGACTCTATAGCCGCGGCGTGCTCGACTGATAGCCATGCTTTTGCCTCAGAATCTGAGGTAGGCTCCATCGTATGATTGTTTTTATTGGACATAGCCCTATTATCCATTAGCCTTCTGGATTGGGCTTGATGCCCGCTTGTGCCATCAGACCATCTGGGCTAAATACGCCTTCGTAAACAAAGGCGGTCGGACCGGTCATCATCACTGAATAACCCGGCTGCCATTTGATGATCATACTGCCACCATAAAGCTGCGCACGCACGTCTTCGCCTTCATCGAGCCAGCCCTCACGGATACCAACCGCTACTGCGGCACAAGCGCCAGTACCACAGGCTTGTGTCTCGCCGACACCGCGCTCATAGACACGCAGACGAATGTGACGCTGGTTCATCACTTGCATAAAGCCGACATTGACGCGGTCGGGAAAGGCGGGATGCGATTCGATGGCTTTGCCCAAGGTTCAACGTCGGCATCGAGCACGTTATCAACTTTGATAACCGCATGCGGGTTACCCATATTGGCAACATAAAGCTGTACAGGAGTGCCATTTACATCGAGATGATAGGCGTTTTGGATTTTGGTTGTGGCTCTGGGGGTAAAAGGAATCTCGCTTGGTTCAAATTTCGGCTTACCCATATCGACTTCGACCCAGCCATAACGATCAGTGGTCAATGAAATGATGCCGCTTGCCGTTTCAACACGCAAACGCTGTTTAAATGAAAGTTTACGCGCTTGCACAAAACGGGCAAAACAGCGCGCACCATTACCGCACTGCTCAACTTCTGACCCATCAGCATTAAAAATGCGATAACTAAAATCAACGTCAGGACGCATCGGTGGCTCAACGACGAGCAGCTGATCAAAGCCAATACCCAAATGACGGTCACCCAGTAACTGTACCAAATCCTTGGTCAAATCTAAGCGCTGAGTCACCAAATCGATGACCATAAAATCATTGCCCAGACCATGCATCTTCGTAAATTCTATTAGCATATCCTTGTTATCCTATCCTATTTTTATGTATGGCTTATCTTAGCACGCTGTCAGATACAATCATAACTATCACCGCTATCAAATACTAAGTTAACACGATGCTAAATCCACCTTGTACAGCCAAACTGATATCTCTCATTAGAGCAGGCCATAAAAAAGCCCATCATCATAAAGACAATGGGCTTTTTATTTAGGGCATGCCCTCAATCTAAACGAAAACGCCTAAATGGGCTAAAAATGGCTAAATCTGTTGGTCATCGATTTATTTACCTTGCCACAATACTTCGTCTGCATATAACGCTTCAATAATTTCGCGTTTGCGAATCAGTTGATGGTTATCATCGGCGACCATTACTTCACTAGCACGCGGGCGTGAATTATAATTGCTACTCATGGTAAAGCCGTACGCACCAGCGCCTGTGATTGCTAAAACATCGCCTGCCGCGAGCGACAATAAACGGTCTTTCGCTAAAAAATCACCCGTTTCGCAAATAGCGCCAACGATATCCCATGGCTGTGTGCCATCAGTGTCGATGCCATTATCAGGCAAGACACTTGGAATGACTGCCATTTCAGCTTGATATAACGCCGGACGAATCAAGTCATTCATTGCTGCGTCAACAATGGCAAAGTTCTTATGTTCCGTTGGTTTGAGTACATCAACCTTGGTCAATAATATCCCAGCATTTGCCACAATACTGCGACCCGGCTCAAAGAATACCGTTAAGCCAAGCTCGCTAAGTTTCGGTAATAAAGCTTGGGCAAACTCGTCGATAGATACTGGCGTCTCATCGATATAACGCACACCCAAACCACCGCCCAAATCGATATGACGCAGCTCAATACCTTTATCACGTAGGTTGTGTATCAGCTCAATCACTTTATCTAAAGCTGCTACAAATGGCGCAACTTCAGTCAACTGCGAGCCAATATGACAGTCAATACCGACGATATCAATATGGGATAACTGCGCCGCTTGCTCATAGACGGCAACCGCGTCTTCGTGGGTGATACCAAATTTATTGTCTTTTAACCCTGTTGAGATATACGGATGCGTCTTGGCATCGACATTAGGATTAACCCGTAATGAAATTGGCGCAGGTTTATCCAATTTCTGTGCCACATCATTAATCAAAGTCAGCTCGCTGATTGACTCAACGTTAAAACAACCAATACCTTGGTTAAGCGCATATTCAATATCGCTATAGGTTTTGCCGACGCCTGAGAATACCACACGCGAAGCAGCACCACCTGCCGCCAATACGCGCATGAGCTCGCCACGAGAGACGATGTCAAATCCTGCCCCTGCTTGCGCCAATATACCAAGTACCGCAAGATTAGAATTGGCTTTTACAGCATAACAAATCTGGTGCGTTAAACTGGCAAAGCTATCGCTATAAGCTTGATAGACATCCAAAATGGCTTGTTTTGAGTAGACATAACAAGGCGTACCATAGTGTTTAACCACATCATCAATACTCACCTGCTCCATATACAATGCACCATCGCGATAATCTAGCGCGGGTAAATGGGCGGTTAAAGCTTGAGGATTAACATACAAGCCTTGCTCAGTTTGGATCGTGACAGATTCGCCAGTTTGTTGCTCAGAATGACTCATATAAACATCTCTAATTTCATCAGGTTATCAAAGTTAAAAAATCTTAGGGTACACACCGAAATCTCGTTGACGGCATTGAGTTTTTAATAAAAATCAATAATCATTAGGGTCTTCACTGGGTTCCGGTAGCTTAAAACCATCCATTTCTTGATGATCATCATCTTGTGTCGAATAGGTACTACCCTGTATGTCAGCGCTATCCGTAGCTCCTTGAACCGTCTGGCTACTAGCGTCGGCGAGGTATAGATTGCCTTTTTGACCGCAACCCGTCAAACCCAGCATCATCACCCCACTGATAATAAAAGTGGAGATAACACGGCGACCAAGATCAGCGACATTAGTGTACTCAGTTTTCGAAAAGCGGTTAATAGTAAACATAGAATAGAGAACCTGTGACTTTGCAATGGCATGAGGATGATAAAAAACACGAGTCATAAAGGCGATAGATCAAACCCTATAGACAGCTAAACAAAAGCTATCGCCATCGCTAAAAAATGACAATATTACTGCTTTGGATAATAGCATTATTAATATGTGTGTGCATACTGAATATCCCTAATCAATAAATTTGGACGAGTTTGGTTTTGCTAAGCTTTACTAGACTGTGCGACTGCCATTTACTAAGCGAGCGTTGATACTAGTGGTCTTAATGTATCGCTATAATGGTAAAACAGCCCATTATATTTACTTAGACAAATTTTCTTACAATTTATTATGAGCTATTATATTTGGCTGTAGCAGCCGACAAACCCTAGCGACACTCGGTGTACAGTTGTATTGTCTATACCACATTCTCTTGATTTAACCCTTATAGTTATCGTGGTATAGCCATAAAACTATGGTACATTATGTGTAGACCTTGCGACTGTGTTGAGGCGCTAGCATGCGACTTAACAAGCACTGATCAATAGTGCCAGCCCAAGAGTGACCAGAATCAGCAATGTACTTGCTTGACCTATGTCGGCATGGATGCGGCTGGTTTTTGTTTATTCAACCGGTACTCGTCTGTGATGAGTCACCCTTTACAAAATACAATCTAAGGACAGAGTATGAGCGCCAGCCTAACCACCACTTTTGATGACAAAAATACCGAAACATCGAACCTAATCAATCCCACTTTAGTCCTCAACTGCGGTTCCTCATCTATCAAATACGCGCTGATTAGCGAAGACAATTCTATTCGTATCACTGGTTTGGCCGAAAACTTAGGACTCGATACTGCTCGTATCAAACACACGACGTTGAATGGTGATAAGCTGGAAATCTCTATCTCAGGTGGTCGTCATCAGTTAGCATTACAAAAAATTCTTGAGCTATTAGAACAGTATCATTTCATCGCCGTTGGTCATCGTGTGGTTCATGGTGGCCGTGAGTACTCTGCAGCGGTCCGTGTCGATGAGCATGTACTGGACGAAGTAAAACGCTTAAAAATACTCGCGCCCCTGCATAACCCTGCCCATGCTTTAGGTATCGAAGCGGTACAGGCGATTTATCCTGATATTCCTCAAGTCGTCGTCTTTGATACAGCCTTTCACCAAACCATGCCTCCTGTTGCTTTTCGCTACCCACTACCAAAAGCCCTATACGAAGAACACAAAATCCGCCGTTATGGCTTTCATGGTACGTCTCATGCCTATGTCTCAGAGCGTGCCAGTGAAATTACTGAGTCTAAAGGCCCACATGGTTGGCTTACAGCGCATCTGGGCAACGGCTGCTCGGCGACTGCCGTTTATGATGGCAAAAGTTTCGATACCAGCATGGGTCTGACCCCGCTTGAAGGGCTCATGATGGGTACGCGTAGTGGTGATGTTGACCCAAGTCTACACATACACCTAAAGCGCCAGCTCGGTATGAGCTTGGAAGAGATTGATGCCATGCTCAATAATGAAAGTGGTCTATTGGGTGTCTCAGGCTTGTCCAATGATTTACGTACCGTCGAACAAGCGGCGAACGAAGGTCACGCAGATGCCAAGCTCGCTATCGAGATGTTCTGTTACCGCGTCGGTAAATATCTTGCCAGCTTAAGCTGCGCGTTACCAGAATTCACAGGCATTGTCTTTACGGGCGGTATCGGCGAAAACTCAGTCACCACCCGTACCAGTATCTTAGAAGTGATGCGTCATTTCGGCATAAAAGTAGACGCTGACAAAAATGCGAGCTTGTTTGGTGGTAGCGAAGGCAGCTTCCACGCAGACGATAGCAGCATTGAGCTATGGGTTGTGCCAACTGATGAAGAGTGCCGTATTGCTCAAGAAACACGTGAAGCATTGGGCTTACTCTAAGCTCAATGCTTTTTATAAGTTGCTTATATTATAAGTTACTTGTGATTTTCTCATAAGCTTTTAGTCGTCTTATAAGCTTTTATTCATTAGACGTGTTAAGTTATTTTTTTGCCCAGCGCTTCTTATACATAGCCTATGATGAGAAGCGCGACGTTTTACTCATTCCAGCAAGGATGAAGTGAGCTTTAAAAATATAATAAACCGTAGGATACTTTATGCAAACCATTTTACTAGTTCCCATCAGCCGTGGTATCGGCGTAACGTCAGCAGCGCTTGGATTGATTCGCGCTCTTGATTACAACGGTATCAAAGCGGGCTTTATGAAGCCATTTTTGCAAGATGATACACTTGATAAGCAAAACAGTTTAGACAGCTCAAGCGCGTTAGCAATGCATGCTTTTGGTCTGACGCCACCTAAATCTATCAGTCGGCAGCGTGTTGAGCGTATGATCGGTGATGGTAACCTTGATGACTTGATGGAAGAAGTGGTCGTCAATTATCATACTCTTGGCGATGATTATGATGTGGTGATCTGTGAAGGCTTAGTACCGACCACAGAAACCTCTTATGCCCACAAATCAACCGTGCGATTGCTCATGCGTTAGATGCTAGAATCATCTTTGTTAGCACCGCTGATACCAGTAAACCAGCCTATCTGGCTGATAAGCTTGACGTTCACGCTCGTGAGTTTGGCGGCATCGCCCATGAGCGTACGCTCGGCGCGATTTTGATGCGTGTACATGACTTGCCAAATGCGCAAAGCACTGTAGAAAATCAAATCGTTGCCCCTGGTGAAGCGGTTGTGAGTTTAGATGACGGCTTTATGCAAGAAGTCCAGCGCCTATCACCGCATTTTAATACTGATGCGTTCCGTTTAATCGGGGTGGTGCCATTCAGTGATTCACTGTCCGTGCCTCGTACGTGGGATATCGCCACTGAGCTGGATGCCAAATGGCTTAATGTCGGTGAAGCTAAGTCACGCCGTATTAACCGCATTAGCCTAACCGCACGCTCGGTCGCACGCGTCGATGAGGTGTTTAAACGTGGCACCCTTATCGTCGTACCGGGCGATCGAGATGATTTACTATTAGCAGCAGGTTTGGCTTGTATCAACGGTATCCCGCTGGCAGGATTGGTATTAACTGGCGGCGTCGAGCCGAGTGCAACCGTCGCTGAGCTATGGCAATCTGCCCTCAAAACAGGCATCCCTGTCATGAGTGTCGAAAGCGACAGCTATGAGACCGTACAGAGCCTCATGCACATGAGCGCAGAGATTCCAAGTGATGATACTGAACGTGCTGAAGAAGTGGCTCGTTATGTCGCCGCCCATTTAAATCTTAGCTGGATTAAAGACTATTTTAGTCAAAATCATGAGCCGCGCCTCTCACCATCTGCATTCCGTCATCAAGTGGTTAAAAAAGCACAAGACGCCAAAAAACGCATCGTGCTACCAGAGGGTTCTGAGCCGCGTACCGTTGAAGCCGCTTGTATCTGTCAAAGCCGCGGTATCGCCAACTGTGTACTACTCGCTAAGCGTAGCGATGTCGAGCAAGTGGCTAAAAATCTCGACTTAGTTTTACCTGAAGGTCTTGAAATAATTGACCCCGACACGCTTGATATGAGCAAGTATATCGCTGCAGTGGTCGAACGCCGTAAAGGTAAAACCAGCGCAGAAGTCGCGGCTGAATACTTAAAAGACACCGTATATCTAGGCACGACCATGCTACAGATGGACGAAGTCGACGGCCTCGTTTCTGGCGCGATTCATACCACTGCCAATACTGTCCGTCCAGCGTTTCAGTTGATTAAGACCGCACCGCAATACTCGCTCGTATCATCAGTATTTTTTATGCTGCTGCCTGAGCAAGTGGTGGTCTACGGTGACTGTGCCATTAATCCTGATCCAAATGCCGAAGAACTGGCTGAGATTGCCATTCAATCAGCACAGTCTGCTGCTGCCTTCGGTATTGATCCAAAAGTCGCGATGATTAGCTATTCTACAGGCTCATCAGGAACTGGCGCAGATGTCGAAAAAGTCACTCGTGCGACCCAAATCGTCCGCGAGCGTGCGCCACACCTAAAAGTCGATGGGCCGCTACAGTATGACGCCGCTTCTGTCATGAGCGTCGGCAAGCAAAAAGCGCCTGACTCACCGGTTGCTGGGCAAGCCAATGTCTTTATTTTCCCAGACCTCAATACGGGCAATACCACTTATAAAGCCGTACAACGTAGCGCCAATGTAGTGAGTGTTGGCCCAATGCTGCAAGGTTTGAATAAGCCAGTAAACGACTTGTCTCGCGGAGCCTTGGTCGATGATATTATCTACACCATCGCCCTTACCGCTATTCAAGCTCATAGCGACGCGATTTAATTGCATTAAAATGTAGGACTAATTGCGCTATAGGTAACCGACTATCAACATGATGGTCGGTTTTTTATTGGCTATGTTCATGACTGACTTTTTAAAACGTTTTCCTTACGGATAGTTAAGCACTCATTTTACCTAGTATTTCAGCGCTTTTAATGACAGATGCTCGCTTGCCCTCTACAATAGCGCTACCATTGAAGCATTTAACCTAAAAAGGTCAGCTGATAAAAGGGTAAAATGCATCAACGACAACGTGCCTCTTATCTATTTTTACGCATTTATTTATGCCAAATACCAGCAAAAATCCTCAAAAAAATACACCTGCGCCAGCCATTCGTGCTTATCTTGGCGGCTCATTTGATCCCGTACATGATGGTCATCTGCAAATGGCGATGACTGTTTATCAACGTTTGCTACCGATAGCCAAGCAGCAACAGCGCACGCTGCACGTGTCACTATTGCCCAATGCGCGCTCTCCCTTTAAAGAAAAAAGTACAGATCCTAAACACCGTCTGGCGATGTTAAAGCTTGCGACACTCAACACACCGCTACAAATTAATGAGCTTGAGCTGTGGCAAACACCGCCTGTTTATACCATCGATAGTGTACGCACGTTGCGCCAGCGTTATCCGTATGACAGTCTAATATTCATTATCGGTATGGATAGCGCGCTGAGTTTGAGCAAATGGAAAAACGGTTTAGAGCTTACGGATTACGTCAATCTTTGGGTGTTTAATCGTGATGACTTGTCTGATATTAATAATAAAAATAATCGCCTGTTGGCAACCACGTCTCATTGCGCGAACAAAACGTTAGGCACGCAGGATACGATGAACTTGCACATCCAATTACCTGCGCAGCTGCAATCTTTACGCATCGATGCGCCTATTGATTTATTACCGCCCACCTCTCAAGCATCGACCAATAGCCGTCTCTTGAAAAACACCCATCAAGGCCACATTTATATAGACTCGCATCCTATCGCCACGATATCCAGTACACAGATACGCCAACAGTTGCAGCCGACGGAAAATCGATCGAATATAATGTCCGCAGCGGCAAGGCAAATGACATCTATCGCACCAATAAATGATATCATAGACAATACTGCACCCAATCCATTAGCTAAATGGCTAAATCCTGCTGTTTATCAATATATTATCGCCCATCAGCTATATTCTGCTGCTCAATTCCGTTAAAATCGCCTTATCTTTGTCATTTTGCCCATCCAGTCTCTACAGCTGACTGGCGACATCTAGTCCATTCGACAATGCCAACGCATGCAAATTGACGATTTACCTTTTTATTTTTAATATTGACGATTCAAGAGATCAAAATTTATGACCAACACCATGACTGAAGAACGCTTAAAAGAATGCTTAGCCGTTGTTGAGACCGCTCTAGATGATATGAAAGCGAAGAACATCACCGTAATGAATGTAGAAGATTTGACTGACGTAACCGAACGCATCGTTATCGCTGACGGTACTTCTAAGCGCCATGTACGCGCGATGGCTGACAATGTCGGCGCTGAAGCGAAGCAAGCGGGCTTTATGCCACTTGGTCGCGAAGGCGGTATCGACTCTGACTGGACATTGATTGATCTGGGCGCTGTCGTCGTGCATGTAATGACGCCGCAAGCCCGTGAGTTCTATGACTTAGAAAGTCTATGGTCATCACCTGAGCAATTGGCTGAGCTGGTCGCTGTACCGCGTGAAAAGAAAACCGCTGGTCGCCGCAATAAAAATAAATAATTTTATTTATTTTTATAACGCTGTGAAAACCAAAAAGACCAGATATCTATTCTGGTCTTTTTTTGTCTAAAATTTACCGTTCTAATACCCTTTCACCTACTGCTAAATTTTAAGCGGCTGAATGCTTAGCATTAGATGAATGATTAAGCTAAGATAATACGCATTATTAATACCAGTATTAAAGTAGCCTCTCCCCTAATAAATCCCTATAGATTAGGAAAACCTATGAGCTTAGAACCTATAAATATAGCAACGCTAACATCTTCTACCCCAAAAAATGTAGCCGACTTTAACCAAACCCTGCCGCTACATATCGCCAATCTAACCTGCGTCCGCGCTGGCAAAGCCATGCCATTCACCCGTGAGCAACTAAGTGCCATCGATAAAGCGCCAATTAACGCACCTGTCGCGGTCAATTTCATGGGACTGATCACTGATGAGCAAGCCGATCGCAAGCATCATGGCGGCCCACTAAAAGCTGTGCATCAACTGGCACCTGCAACTTATGAGAGGATCAATACAGAATTTGGTCTAAAAGTCCGCGTTGGTACGCTGGGCGAAAACCTCACGACCGAAGCCGTTAATGGTCTACCTGAAATGACTGAGTCCACCGTTTGTATTGGTGACGTTTTTGAATATGGTGATACGGCTACTAGTACGGATGATGTTGATAATTTACAACTGCGTATCGTTCAACCGCGACGCCCCTGCTACAAAATCAACGACCAAATCGGACAATTTACCAGAGTGCCAAATATCGCGGCATGGGTCAGCAAACAAGGTATCGCTGGTTGGTACTTCAAAGTGGTGCGTGATGGCATGATTAGCGCTGATTGGCCCGTCTATTTAATCGAACGTCCCTATCCGTTTGCCACGCTTGAAAAGTTATGGCAACTGGCTAATGCTAAAGAGAAATATGATGCCGAAGTAATTGAGCCGTGGCTGTCGATTGAGTGCTTGGAAGAGAGTTGGAAAAAGGTGTTGGCGAAGAAGATTCGCAAGAATTAAAAAAGCTTTCAAAGATATCTCGACCTCATCTACCTACTATCAATAAAAAAATAAAGGCAAGTATAGTCAATCCTATATAAATCAGATACGGTGTCAGGCTCGCTTAGTCTACTATTTGTAGTACTTTCGCTCGCCTTCCTTGTATCCAAATTATATTGAAACGACTATATCAAAGCTCACCTTTATTCACACAGAGCATTTCATGGTAAAAAATATCTTTTTAGCGTTTGGCTTAACACTGCCCTTGATTGGCTGCGTGACCACGACCTCTCCAGTGGCAAGTACTGAGAACTACATCGTGGATAGCACGACATATCAAGCCACTGGCAAAAGCGAACGCATCAAAACCATTGTGCTGCACTATACAGTTTCAGACAATGACAGATCGATCAAAACACTGACCACAGGCAAGGTCAGCGCACACTATTTAGTGTTAGATAATGACGATGATAAAATCTATAATCTAGTACCAGAAAACGAGCGCGCTTGGCATGCAGGTGATGGCGGCTTTGCGGGTAGAACCATCCTGAACGATACCTCTATCGGCATCGAAATTGTCAATGCAGGGATTGCGCCTGAGTATCAAAATACACTAAAAGATGGCAAGTTGGCGTATCATCCTTATGAGCATTATGTGCCATTTAATGAGTTGCAGATTAAAAAGGTCGCGGAGTTGGTGCAAGATATCACGGCGAGATATGACATTTCACCAAAGAATATCATCGGTCATTCTGATATGGCACCCTCGCGCAAAATAGACCCCGGTGCCAAGTTCCCTTGGGAGCAACTGTATAAGCAATATGGCATCGGTGCTTGGTATGATAACGCTGATAAATTTGCGTTTACGGACATAGAAGCGTTTGCGGCAGCCACGATACCTGAGATCAAGCAGCAGTTTCGTGACTATGGCTATCAGATTAACAGTAGCGACGAGTGGGACAAAGCCAGTCGCGATGTCATCTATGCGTTTCAGCTGCACTTTAGACCCCGTAACCCAACAGGAACGGTAGACTTAGAGACTTATGCTATTTTAAAGGCATTGAATAAGAAGTATGCTGATAGCGACGATTTTTATTAGCCATTAACCACCAAAAATCTATCCATAACAATGAAAAAGGAAATACTATGAGCACATTGTTTAGCGTAAATTTGAATAAATTGGCTTTAATCCGTAACTCGCGCGGTACTGACTACCCTAACCTGTTGTACTTTGTGAAGAAGCTGATTGACCTAGGGGTTAAAGGCTTTACTGTACACCCGAGACCCGATGAGCGTCATATCAGATACCAAGATGTCTATGATATCAGTGCATTCTTAAAGGACTACCCAGAGATTGAGTTCAATATCGAAGGCAATCCAAACGAGCAGTTCTTAAAGATTATCCGTGAAGTAAAACCGCATCAATGCACGCTCGTGCCAGACAGTGACGATCAACTGACCTCCGATCACGGCTTTGATATCATCACTCATCATGAGTTTTTATCAACGTTAAGCAAAGAGCTGGAAGCGTTCGGTACGCGCTGTGCGGTATTCATCGACCCTGATATCGAACAAATCAAAGCAGTCATCGAGAGTGATGTACAGACGATCGAGATGTATACCGAAGAATGGGCGCGCGCTTACAGTAATGTTAAGAGCGATGACAATATTGAGTTCGATGAGGTTAAGCAACGCTTTAGCGACTGTATCACCCTAGCCAATCAAAACGGTATCCGCGTCAATGCGGGTCATGATTTGAATTTGGATAATTTGGCTGACTTGCTCGCGCTTAGTGATATCGCTGAAGTGTCGATTGGTCATGCATTTACGATTGAATCACTGGAGCAAGGCATGGATAATGTCGTGCGTCAGTATTTAGACATCTGTGCTTAGTCCGTACCAATGAGCAAATAGTTTGGTTCTATCAGCAGTCCTAATATCTGCATTATCAATGCAAACGCCAATAATATTAAAAAGGAATCTTTATGTATCAAGACTTTCAGAAACACCTACAACAAGAAATCAGCGACATACGCTCAGCAGGACTGTATAAAAACGAGCGCGTGATCACCTCTCCACAAGATGCACTCATCAAGATTACTGATGGCCGTGAAGTGCTTAATTTTTGCGCCAATAATTACCTTGGATTGTCTGACCACCCTGAGATTAAAAAGGCGGCTATCGAGGCTATCGAAAACTCAGGCTATGGCATGTCATCGGTGCGTTTTATTTGTGGGACGCAAGATTTGCATAAGCAATTAGAAGCAGCGATTTCTAAGTTTTTTAATACCGAAGATACGATTCTTTATGCGGCCTGTTTCGATGCCAATGGCGGTGCCTTTGAGCCACTACTGACCAGTGAAGATGCCATTATTTCTGATTCGTTAAACCATGCCTCAATCATCGATGGTGTGCGCCTGTGTAAAGCGGCACGTTATCGCTATGCCAATGCGGATATGCAAGATTTAGAGACGCAACTACAAGCGGCGCAAGCACAGCGTTTTCGTTTAATTGTCACCGATGGTGTGTTTTCGATGGATGGTAATGTCGCGCCAATGGATGAGATTTATGCGTTGGCACAAAAATATGATGCCATGGTGATGATTGATGAGTCGCATTCAGCAGGCGTGGTCGGTCACACTGGTGGCGGCGTGACTGAATTGTTTGATCTACGTGGTGATATTGAGCTGATCACTGGCACTTTGGGCAAGGCATTTGGCGGTGCTATTGGCGGCTTTACCACGGGTAAAAAAGAAATCGTTGAGATGTTGCGTCAGCGCTCACGCCCGTATCTGTTTTCAAACTCCATTCCTCCTATGGTGGCGGCGGCTGGGGTAAAAGCATTTGAGATGCTGTCGCAAGACAATATCCTACAAGATAAATTGCATGAAAATACCGCCTATTTTGTGAAGAAAATGCAAGATGCGGGCTTCGATATCAAGCCTACCGAATCGGCAATTTGTGCGGTCATGCTTTATGATGCCAATGTCTCGCAGCAAATGGCAGATGAGCTGCTTAAAGAAGGCATTTATGTGATTGGCTTCTTCTACCCTGTCGTACCCAAAGACGAGGCTCGCATCCGTGTTCAGCTCTCTGCTGCCCATACTCGCGAGCAGCTAGACCAGTGTATCACCGCCTTTATCAAAGTCGCCAAGCAAATGAAGGTGATTGATTAAGCGTCGTTCGATATTCACTCGCTAGATTCAACCATTAAGTACAACACCGTTAAATAAGAGAAAAGTATGAAAGCACTGGTTAAAGCCCATGCCAAAAAGGTATCTGGATGCAAGACGTGCCAGAACCTACAGTCGGCATCAATGACGTTAAAATTAAAATTAAAAAAACCGCCATTTGTGGTACAGATTTGCACATTTATAAGTGGGATGAGTGGTCACAAAAAACCATAAAGACACCGATGATTATCGGACATGAATACGTCGGTATCATTAGCGAAATGGGCGATGGCGTGAAGCATTTTGAAGTGGGTGATCGAGTCACTGGCGAAGGACATATCGCTTGCGGGCATTGCCGTAACTGCCGCCGTGGTAAGCTGCATGTCTGCGAAAACACCATCGGCGTGGGCGTTGATCGCGATGGCGCATTTGCCGAATATTTGGTGATACCTGCCGATAATGCTATGAAACTCGATGAGCGTATCAGCGATGAGATGGCAGCCATTATGGACCCCTTTGGCAACGCCACTCATACTGCCCTTTCATTTCCTCTACTTGGCGAGGACGTGCTGATTACAGGTGCGGGGCTAATTGGTTCCATGGCAACGGCGATTTGCCGATTCGCAGGGGCGCGTAATATTGTGGCGAGTGATATCAGTGATTATCGCTTGGAACTTGCCAAAAAAATGGGCGCGACGATGACCGTCAACCCAGCCAAAGGTGAAACCATCGAAGGCGCCATTGCTGAGTTAAAAATGCACGGCTTTGATATTGGGCTGGAGATGTCAGGCTCGCCTCAGGCTTTTGATTCAATGAGTAACATGTATAACGGCTCTAAAATCTCTCTCTTGGGCATTTTGCCTAACACCACCACGGTAGATTGGAGCAAGATTATTTTTAAGGCGCTAACCCTAAAAGGTATTTATGGCCGTGAGATGTGGGAGACGTGGTATCAGATGGAGCAAATGCTGATTAGTGGTATTGATCTATCGCCTATCATTACCCATCGCATGCACATTGATGACTTTCAAGAAGGCTTTGATATCATGGAAAGTGGGCAATGCGGTAAGGTGATTTTAAGCTGGGATTGATAACGTAGTGCGTCAGTATTTGATGAGTCGTGATTAGGATTTACATTCTCACGACTGATAAAACGGCACTGATTTCAGTGCCGTTTTTTTATGGTAAAAATCATATGAGGGATAAACTATGGGCGATTCTGAAGCCGAAAAACTTGAAAGTTATTTAGCAGAAAAAGCCAAACAAGATCAGGAAAAAGAGCAAGCGTCTGAGCCGCTCTCTGCCTATGATGCTTGTGTGCTAAAGGAAAGCGCTAAAATTCATGAGTTGATTGCTGAGGCTAAAAAGCGTTCAGAGGATAAGTAGTAGTTTTATTGCAAAACTACTATTTCACTGGATTCCAGTAATATGTTTGTACTGGCCAAAAGCAAGGGTTCAGCAACCAAATGCTATGTCTTCTTCGTATTATTTACACGCAAGAATATAACCTTCCTTTCCAAGGAGTCACTCTAAAGCTTGTTCCGCTTTTGCAAGAAATAATATTGTAGATGCTGTCATATGAAGTATATAACTTGCTAAATACTCTGGAATTACCTTCTCATCATTGCCTTTGCCATGGCTACCAAGCTTATTGCGAGGTGTTGCTATACTAGATGTTAATAGACTTTTAAGGGAATTAAAGTGGCTTTGCCAAAAATCGGGGATCAAGTTATTATCCATGCAAATATTAACAAGAGTATTAGCCGTAGCTTTTTTATCGTATTCCCACCCTTGAGTATCGCAGATGATTAACATAGTACTTTCAAAAGCTTTTAAACATTCGCTTAATACGTTTCCGTAATCACCATGTCTATAATGCTCGTGAGCTTTCAAAAATTCTTCTTGCGCTCCTTTATACATCGATTTATTGAGTAACTCTAAAGCAGGTTTTACCACTTCAGCATGAATTAGCTGTGAATCTACTCGTATAATTTGTCCATTTTCATACTGATAACCGATACCATTTTCTTTAAACCTAATATTCGTCTCTTCAATTGCCGTAGATTCATCATAATCTACAAAATCTTTACCTTGGTATGATAGTATCGCTTGGCACATTAATTCTAATACAGTTAAAGCCAATTCGATATCATCTACATTCAAAAAATATTTTGATATTTTACGAAAATGACTATCATAAGTTTCATGCTTAATAGGTAATTCGAACAGTCCTAGCTCTTTTAACAAGATCCTATGTATTTCTTCATACGCTCGTCTTGAACCTATATCTCTACCTACCAACCTTTTAGTATTATTATGAATTATTGATGGGTCAGGTTCTATCGTTTCTTTCCAAATATGAACAATCTGTACTCTAAATTTTTGAGGCAGTTTCTCATACTGATAAACATCACCATACTCACCTCGTTCACGCATGCGGCGCTTAAAATATAAATCTGTTATAGCCATATATTTTCTCTTATGGTAATTTTCAATATCAGTAGTATTTAGTCGCTATATTACAAAATTTGAAAGTCATAGATAGTATTATACTTTAAACTCAATAGTAGACTTTTTTTGAAGCTGTAGTATGGAAGATTATATTTTTGTCTTAAACTATTAGATTTTTACTTTAAAAAAAAGGTGAGCTTAGTGCTCACCTTTTTATTTTAAAAAATAGCTATCAAGAATAGTATTCTAAACGAACTTAGTCGCTCTTAATGAAGCAACTAAAAGTGTCAAGAAGCTTTATATCTTACTCAATTCATTTTGTCTAAAGTCTATTTTTTAGATATCAAACCAGTACAAGGAAAAAACATGCAGATCGAGTGTCCTGCTTGTAAAGAGATTAATCAACTAGAGCATGAAAATAACATAGCATGTGCGAGTTGTAAAAACACACTAGAAGGATACTTTTATAAACGTTTTAAAAAGCCAATTATATTAACCTCTTTCGTTATCTCTTTATCTGCATTTGGAGGGTATGAAGTTGGAAAATTTATATCAGATGATCGATACCCAGTGGCAACAGAATATGAGTTAATTAATGCATGCTCTTCTGGTCGACTCCATGCATTATCTCGCGATTCTGTTAAAGAAAAGACTGCTCTGTGCATATGTGCATTAGAAAAAACAATGGATGATATCAGTCAAAGTGACATTGGAGGAAACGAGAAACAATTTGTTTCTCGTTTTAGGGAAAATATTGCTGCTTGCTACTAACTATTTGCCACGCGGTGAATTGTTACCACGACCACCACCAGAAGGATTACCTGTAGTGCTTGGGCCGTTTGGTGGCGTATTGCTTGCTGCTTGTACATTAGTAAATTTCAACATAGTTATTACTCCTTTAAATTAAGTAGATGTCCTTGAGGACAAAACCATATTAACTAATGGAAAAAGACAAATGAGGACAACAAGCGAAAATAGGACAGGAAAATGGGAAGAGAGTAAGCAATTAATCTTAGAAATTAAGAGAGTTTGCGAACGACTTGGTTGGTCTCAAAAAAAACTTGCTGAAAAAATTTATTTAGAATTAAATGATGATGATAATGAAAAGGCTATCAAAGCTTTTTCCTCTACTTTCGTGAAGCGGTTACAACGCTCTACAACGCACCCAGAGCAACTCAAAGAATACCTTTCAATCATATCAAATCTGCCTGAATTTCAAAAGCCGATATAGTACGTAACCAATACATTCCTCTCGGACACTTGAGTGACTTCATTCAAAAAGAAATTCTTAGTATTTCGAGAGGATTGGATAAAAAACTGCATGATATAGAAATAGAAAAAGATTGGGAAAAATAACCCGTATCAGTCTTGTGGTAACTTAATAAAACCTCCTATAACAGTACACTACGTAAGGTTCACCCAGTCCACCGGTAAGACTGACGTTAATGCTCAGACTGACTTATCATGAAACGATTATTCGAAGGCGCTTTTTAGCCCCGACTGTAGCGGTATCCTGCTAGTTTGGGCAAGTTGCGATGGCTAGGTTTTGGGGTGGCGACGCGAAGCAAGCGACGACCCAAACCGTAGCCAGCGCCGCGCCCAGACTGGCAGATACAAGTGGAACAGAAAATTCCCTTTAAGAAATTTTCACTTGCGAAGCTAAAATTGCAGTGCAATTTTTTAACGCTTCTCAGGAAATAGCTCCCCTACTCTTAAAAACACCCAAACTCCAAACGCAAAAAAAGGTGAGCCTAAGCCCACCTTTTTATTTTAAAAACAGCTGTCTGAAACTATAAGCAATTGCTAGAGGTTTGAGTAGCGAGGAAAACATGCGCAAGCACTACATGTCGTAGGCTCAGCAAGTTTGACGAAGCTAATCAAGCATCTAGGTTTGCGACTAGCGCAACCAAGCGCGAGCATTACGGAACATACGCATCCACGCACCGTCCTCATCCCACTCTTCTGGTTTCCAGCTGTGGTTATAAGCTTTTAGGTTACGCTCAGGATGCGGCATCATAATCGTCACACGACCATCAGTGCACAGACCCGTGACACCGCCGACAGAACCGTTTGGATTGAGCGGATACGTCTCAGTTGGATGACCTTGGCTATCGACATAACGCATCGCAAGCTGACCGTGTTTGGCCATACCGTCAATCCCTGTGTTGTCTAGCGTGGCATAGCCTTCACCATGTGCCACAGCGATTGGCAAGATGCTGTCTTGCATACCTTTGAATAGGATAGACTTGGTACGCTCGATTTTCACATTGACCGTACGCGCTTCAAAACGAGCCGACTCGTTAGCGATGAAGCGTGGGAAGTTATCTGCACCTGGGATGAGGTCTTTTAGCTGAGCCATCATCTGACAACCGTTACAGACACCTAGTGAGAAGGTCTCAGGACGGGCAAAGAAGCGGACAAACTGCATGCGTAACTCATCATGGAACAAGATAGAGTTCGCCAGCCAGAGCCTGCGCCCAATACATCACCATAACTAAAGCCACCACAAGCGACCAGACCGTCGAAGTCACGTAGATTGATACGACCACTCAGTAGATCGCTCATGTGTACATCGACCGCTTCAAAGCCAGCTTGGGTAAAGCCTGCTGCCATCTCTGTCTGACCATTGACGCCTTGCTCGCGCAAGATAGCGACTCTTGGTTTATTCTCGCGACTGGCTAAATATGGTTCTTCAACCTTCTGATTCAAATCAAAATTCGGCGCAGCGATGAGACCTTGATGGCTTGCATCAGCGATTAAGTCATACTCTTGCTGTACGCACGCTGGGTTATCACGGCGACGCGCGATTTGATAGCTGACCTGAGTCCACGCTTGCTGTAATTCAGTACGGCTAAAGCTGAGAGTATCATCACCCATAAGCGTTGGCGTTTGGATAATGAGGCTGTCTTCTTCTGAGCTTTGACCGACGAGGCTGAGCATATCAGCAACATTAAACTCTTCTGCCAATTGCATCAATGCGGCGACGTTTTCTGGTAACACTTGGATGACCGCGCCCAATTCTTCGCTGAACAATTGACCGAGTAAGTTATCATCAGTCAATGACAGTTTGATACCTTGACGACTGGTGAATTGCATCTCAGCGATAGTTGCCAATAGACCGCCATCACCGATATCGTGATAAGCGCTGATGACACCTTGCGCGTTGCCCGCTTGGACAAAGTTAAAGAAGTCGACCAAGTCGCTTGGCTGCGCCAAATCTGGGCAGTCGTTACCCAATTGGCTCAGCGTTTGCGCAAGGATTGAACCACCTAGACGTAACTTGCCTTTAGACAAATCAATACGGTAGAACGCGCTATCGCCATTGATTAGCTCAGGGGTTAGCGTTTTTGCCACGTCAACCACAGGAGCAAACGCGGTAATCACAAGGCTCATTGGTGACACAACTGATTTATCCGTCTCACCTGCTTCACTACTGTCAGTCCAGTTGGCACGCATCGATAGCGAGTCTTTACCAACTGGAATCGCGATACCTAATGCTGGGCACAGCTCTTCGCCGACGGTATATACCGCGTCGAATAATGCTGCATCTTCTGCATCATCACCGCAAGCTGCCATCCAGTTCGCTGACATGGTGATATCAGACAACTGAGCAATACGTGCACCAGCAATGTTGGTAATCGCTTCGCCAATGGCAAGTCGTGCTGAAGCTTGAGGGCTGATTAGGGCAACTGGCGTACGCTCGCCGATACTCATGGCTTCACCGCTCATCACCTGACCATCTAGCGCAATCAAGCCTGACGCTGTCACTGCACAATCAGATACAGGCACTTGATAGCGACCAACATACTGGTCACGCACGACCATACCAGTGATAGAACGGTCACCAATGCTAATCAAGAATGATTTGCTAGCGACCGTTGGGTGACGCAACACGTCTTTGATTGACTCAGCTAAATTGACCTCACCTAACTCTAATGCAGGTAAGCTGGTGTCATGACGGTCAAAGCTACGCTTCATCTTTGGTGTACCACCGAGCAATACTTGCATCGGCATATCAACTGGCTGCTCAGCGAGCAAGGTATCGTCAACGACTAGCTGACGCACATCTGTGGCTGATCCCAAGATGGCATACGGGCAGCGCTCACGGGCACAGATTGCATCGAATTGGGCTTCGCTTTCTGGACGAATCGCGAGGACATAACGCTCTTGCGCTTCGTTTGACCAAATCGCCATTGGTGACATGCCCGCTTCTAACGATGGGATTTTGCGCAGATTTAGTACCGCGCCCATCTCGTGGTCATTGACCAGTTCTGGCATGGCATTCGATAAACCACCTGCACCAACATCATGCAATGAGACGATTGGGTTACCGTCTTTGCCATTATTGCTGGCATCGACATCATTACCTGCTAGTGCCCAGCAGCGATCCATCACTTCTTGGCAACGACGCTCCATCTCAGCGTTATCACGCTGCACTGAGGCAAAGTCCAAGCCTTCATCAAGGTCACCACTATCAACCGAAGAGGCTGCTCCGCCGCCCAAACCGATTTGCATCGCAGGGCCGCCAAGGACGATAAGCAGGTCACCTTGTTGAATGGCATTTTTTTCAATCAAGTTGCGTTTGATATTGCCGTAACCACCTGCCAGCATGATTGGCTTATGATAGCCGCGCATTTGGCTACCGTCTTTCGCCGCTGAGGTATCAAGCTGAAAACTACGGAAATAACCGCATAGATTAGGACGACCAAACTCGTTTGAGAAGTTGGCTGAACCGAGAGGCGCTTCAGTCATAATCTCAAGACTGGTTGCCATACGATCTGGCGTGCCATAAGCCTGAGTACTCAACTGACCTGACTGCTCCCACTTCTCAGCGAGCTCTGGGATATGTAGGTGTGATACGTGAAAGCCTGTCAGACCTGCTTTTGGCTTACCGCCACGACCAGTCGCGCCTTCATCACGAATCTCGCCACCAGCACCCGTCGCTGCACCAGAATAAGGAGCAATCGCGGTTGGATGGTTATGGGTTTCGACTTTCATTAAAATATCGATTTCTTCTTGATGAAAGTCATAAGGATGAATTGAATTAGCATCCATCGCGTCAGTCGGGATAGGATAAAAACGCATACCCTCAGACCCTGCCATCACAGCAGCGTTGTCTTTATACGCTGACAAGATACCTTGTGGATTGGCTTTATAAGTATTCTTAATCATTTGGAACAGTGACTTTGGCGCCACAATGCCATCAACCGTCCACTCAGCGTTAAAAATCTTATGACGGCAATGCTCTGAGTTTGCCTGTGCAAACATCATTAGCTCAACGTCCGTTGGATTACGCTTTAGCTCATTGACGTAAGCATTCATCAAATAATCAATATCTTCGACAGATAGCGCAAAACCAAACTGGGTGTTGGCTAATTCTAACGCTGACTGACCTTGTCCGATGACATCGATATGATTCAGTGATGCTGGCGCTTGATCGTCGAACAATTTACTGACATCACTCAAGTCATAGACCAAGCTCTGCGTCATACGGTCAAACAATACTTGCTCAGCGGCAGTAGACAGCTTTTCACTGACTTCACCATCGATTGTTAGGGTATAAACAACGACACGCTCAACGCGATTGATCGCAATTTCACAGTTATTAAAAATATCGGTCGCTTTACTTGCCCATGGCGAAATCGTGCCAAAACGTGGACCTACGATGACTTGTAATTGATTGCTTTTTGGGGCTTCAAGGACAGTGCTACTATCGACAGCAAGTAAGTCTAGCGCTTTTTTATGCTCATCACCTTCTAGTTCTCGTGATAACACATACACTTGCTGGGTATGGATTTGGCTGACATTTAGCTCGGTTTTTTGCTGGAACTGACTGATGAGTTGCTGCGTCTGAAAATCGGTAAGAAACGGTTGTCCGGCGATGGTCATCATAAAGGCATAATCCGTAAGATCAAGGCATCTCTGCCATGCAAAGTAAATGGTCTGGGTATTATAACAAGAAGCCCTGTAATAAGCAGGTCAAAACCAAGATAAATTGCTGATGGTTGCTATTCAATAATAGTGAAATCTTCGCCATCGTTGAAACCCTTGTTACTTTTACAACAGGCTACTTTCACCACAGAAACTTAACAGCGATGTCGTCACAATTTTTACCTAAAGCTTATAATCCTTACAAACCCTCACATCGCCTTACGGGCAACCTATAAACACAAGGTCACAACTAGGTATTCTAGTTTCAGTTGTTAAGGCGACGATTGTTTTTCTAAATTCATCTAGTTTTCGATACTTGGAAAACGCTTAGCCTGAATAAAAACTACTATAAACAATCAACTATTTGATCACTACGACTTAATCAAAATACAGAAAGGGAAATTTACTATGAGTAGACAAGACCATATCAATAAAGTGCAAGAATTGGTAAAAGACATCAAGTTTGCCATGATGACAACTCGTACTCACGAAGGTCATTTGCATGCCTGCCCAATGACAACGAGCGAGACGAGCATCGGTGCAAAAGAGATTTGGTTCATCGGTGACAAGAGTACCGAAACCGTGAGTGACATTGAGAAAGATCCGCAAGTAAACTTGGCTTATGTCAGTCAAGATGCCAAAAATTATGTCTCAATTAATGGTAAAGCGGAACTGGTTGAAGACCAAGAGAAATTAGATGAGCTATGGTCGCCGATCTACAATGCTTTTTATGAGCAAGGTAAAGAAGATCCAAATGTACAGCTGATTAAAGTCGTACCACACGGCGCAGAGTACTGGCTCAGTGGTAGCTCAGTCGTCAATATGTTTAAGATGACTACTGCTGCCGTAATGGACGGCAAAAAAGCGACCAATTTGGGTGAAAATAACTCTGTGACGTTATAAGTTATCTAAAGCAGAAATAGCAAAAACAAAAACGCCAGTGGCTGATGCGACTGGCGTTTCTTTACGCGTTATCTATTTTCTATCGATAGGCATTACTGCGGTGGTTTCGCATAACCATTGTCCGCAGGGTAAGCTTGCGGCTGTTGAGGCTTCGGCTTAGATGGATCATATAGGCCATAAACTGCTGTACCTATTACACCTGTGTTATTGATAGAGCCTGAGCTGGTATTGGCAGCATAAGCACTCTCTGGCTTGCTAAATATAAAGGATGCTACTGAGCTTTGGCTCTTACGGAAGCCTTCAATCACCAAATTATCATTTGGATTTAGCACATATCCACTGTCATAGCGACTGGCAGCGCTGCCATTGAGGACATTTATTCCATCGACACTAGCGACGATTTCATAAGTGTTGTCGCTGTTATTATGATACACCAAACGGTAAGCCTGACCGGCTTGACCTTGGACGTAGTAATTACCCGAATCTCGATAAATCGATAACGTATCTGTGTCCGTTTCCATCGAAAAATCAACCTTGCCCGCCAGTAGTGATATGCTATTAACCGCACGTCCATTATAAGACTTATCAGCATAACGGACTTGCATCTGCTCGATAGGCTCACTGCTCGTACGGCGCAGATCAACAGTCGTCACTTTTGAGTCGACGTCATCGCCCCACTTTGTGCCCAAACGCTCCGATTCTGCCGCGTCCTGAGTGGAACGTTCTGCAGTAGCGTCTGTTTGGATAGATTTTTCTCGCTGAATGGTTGAAGTGGTCTCTTCCTGCATGTTTGAGCCAGAAGAACACCCCGTTAATAATGCCAACAATAATACGGCAACGCCCGACTGTGTCTGATGTAATGTCATGCTTATTTCCTTATTTGAATGCCGTTTCATGATAACTCGATCAGTTTTCTTGTATTTTGTTCAGGGTCTGTTGAAAATTCAAATGTGGTGCTGGCAGTCATTATTTTTTAGACAATATGCAGTGAAATTTTTGATGCCTAGTCATTCTAGGTTAAACAATTTCGCCATATATTGGCAAAAAAGAGTATTGCCCTGAAAGGCTGATGCTAAAATTACCCCAAACGTTGTTGCAAGCCTAGCTAAGGTCTCGACATTATCATCGGTTTGCGCCTAGTTTGGTGCAATTTTAGCAATCAGCAGCCCTAATATTTGAATGTTCAACAGACCCTAATAATTTTGAGTATATATCAACCATACAAACAATGTCTAAGACAAATAGGCAACATCAGCCGTATTTCAAACAGACCATAAAAAACGCCAGTGGCTAATGCGACTGGCGTTTTTTGTTGTCTATGTTGTTTGTTGACCATATCTGCGTTATATATTTACCCGCTTTGCTTTAGGTACGGCCAAGCAGCTCTCAGATAAATCATCATCGACCATAGTGTCAAAATAACAGCAGCAACCATCAGCACATAACCGATCGTTTCGAGCGACTCCCAGTTTAATAAGAGTACCGTAATAGCCACCATTTGAAACGTCGTTTTTAGCTTGCCGACATACGACACCGCCACACTGGTGCTTTTGCCCAGCTCTGCCATCCATTCACGCAGCGCTGATACCGCAATCTCACGCGAGATAATCACAATCGCGGCGATTGCCATAATAATATTGGGATGCCATTGCACCAAGATAATAAGCGCCGCCGCCACCATTAACTTATCAGCGACGGGGTCTAAAAAACGACCAAAGGCTGACATGACATTAAGCTTACGGGCAAAATATCCATCAAGCCAATCAGTAATCGCTGCAATAATAAAGACGCTAGTCAAAAGTAAAGGGCGTAACAAGCTATCACTAAATTCGCTCATGCCGACCCGCGCAATCACATTGTCTGAGATGGCAGGCATGCCAATTCCCATAGCAGGTGGCCAATAAGCAATCGCGACAAATAGCGGAATCATTAAAATCCGCGCGATAGTAAGGTTATTAGGCAAGTTAAAAATACTCTTGGTATTTTGCGGCTCCTGCGTATGCAAATGCGTATTCTCAGTCATGGCAAACCCAGTTTTATATAGACATATTAATGGTAGATAGCTTAGCATTTTTCACGCAGGTCGTCATGCCATCTCTTTAGCTATTCAGTTATCGATATAGTCGGTTGAATTTAAAAGTAGTCAGTTGAATTTAAAAGTAGTCAGTTGAATTTAAAAGTAGTACAAGACATCCGAGTGTAGATGTATCTTTACTATTTCAAGCGAGGTTAACGCAGTAATATTTTTATAGTGGAATGACTATTAAAATTAATCAATCTTTCATATACAACTACAAAACTTTGATACGCATTTTTCAATGTTAGATATGACACGACTAAAAGACTCATCTACTGGAGATACAATACGACGTTAATTTTCTCTCTCATGAGCTCTAAACGTAATGTCATGTAACCAAAATAGCCAAACCGCTGCTAATTGCGCTATGATAGCGATTCTGACAAAAACACTTGTACACTTAAATATGTAAGTAAATATGCAGTTATTGAATTAATCACCACCACCCTAATATTAGTTAATATAGAAAAACTCATAATAACAATAGGTCACAACCACTGCCTCTGTAGTTCCTTTACACGATCAGTTTTCCTCGGCCCACAGTTCCTCCTCTGTGGGCTCTTTTTTTGCCTGTAATTCATGGTTAGTTAAAGGTTTTTGTTATATACAAGTATGACTATCTGCAAAAATCTTTATCGTTTGATCACTAATCTCAAAAAATGGCATATTGCTTATTATAAAAAACCCACCATAAGGTGGGTTTTTTATAATACAAATGATGAGTCGGCAATGGCTTAATAAGACAAATAAAAATATTCAGAGCTTTACATCACTCAATGTCATCGCCGTTATTTTGATTGGCACAGCGAATAGCCACGCAGTACCAGCAGTACAATAGAATCTGTTGTTATGATAAGACACGATTTGCGCAGTAAAATCGTTTGAATCTTGATCACACATAGCTTCTTCATCACTTATCATCTACCGCACACCATATCTCATGGCAGCCATGCTCAAGCATTAAACGAGTCAGCTCACTTCCTCTAAGCACTATATTCACCTCTAACTTCGTACTATTTTGTATATTATGTTATACGAATATAACTGTTTCTTAGCAATTTGGACAGCTTTATTTTCAATTAAAGTATTACAAATTAATATACAAACTTTCAGTTATAAGCAGCTATAGATTTATATCATCATAAAAAAGTTCTACTTTTTTTACTGGTATGGCGCATTGCCATTCAATGCCTTCTTTACAGGAGAATTGATCATTTTCAAAAGAAATAATGTGCCTTGGCAAATCATATTCAGCGCTATCGATACTATCCATCGCTTGCTCGTCGCTCTCATTACTGACCGCGCATAAAACCTGCTTATCCCCTCGTGCGAGCATGGCACAAGTCAGCCCACTTCCTCTCAATCTGGTACTCATAAACTATCCTTTATTTTCAACAATTTATAGATTTCTTGCTATATCATATAGATAAATCAATACTATATAGTATTGATTTATAGTCTCTTTAGTATTTAAGTGTATATGCAGGTTAACTCATCGTACCCATCGCTTAGTGTTTTTTAACTTTAAAGGGCTCTGAGAATTGCAAAATCAAAAAGCCAACGACCGATATAATGGCAATCTCATAACGACCGTAAGCCACCGAAATACCGATGGCACCTGTATTCCATAAGCTCGCTGCCGTGGCAGTACCTTTTGAGCCTTTTTCATTTTTAAAAATCGCCCCACCACCAATAAATCCCATACCTGTGATGATGGCATACATGATTCTCGCTTCACCAGTAGCATCATAAATATCCATACCAACCAACATGAACGCGCATGACGCAATGGTTACCAGTGGAAACGTCCTTAACCCCGCGCCATTGTCTTTCATCTCACGATTAAGGGCAATCGGTAATGACAATATAAAGGCGATGCCCAACTGGAAAAAATGATAGCCCATCAGCTCTAAATCTATGTCGAATCCAAACATCGTTATCACCTTTTCATATTAAGAAAACACCCTTAAAGTCCAGTTTCGGATAGCGCAGTCGCTAAGTAAACTTGGCCATTATTTTGCTTTGTTGATTGCCTCAACCGTCTGTTGCGCCATTTGATAGCAACTTTCGATATTGCCTTGTCCGCACCAATCACCACTGACAATCCATTGATGAGACTCGTCTATCAAAATGCCTAATGCTTCTTTATCACTATCAGTGACAGTGGCGGCATAACGCCAACGATGGCAATCTATTTGGCTAGGAGCATGGTCATCATTCCAATTCAATGCTTGCTTGGCAGCTGTTAATAACTGCGCTTTGATCCTCTCCATATCGTCATCGACATGCTGCTCTGACCAGTCGTTGCGCGCATGAATAGTGACACTGGGTAGCAGGTCATCGCGAGCAGGTTTTTGGTGCTCGATAAATATTCTATCGAGTATAGAGTGATTGAGATAAGCCACATCCCAGCGTGGCTCTGCTTGAGCGCTTAACATTTTTGGTAATGTATCAAAATTATCCCAACCCAGCATCAGCGTATAGCACGCCAGCATTGTTGACTTAGAAATCTTGGCTTGCTCAGTAAAGCCGCTCTCTGCCATTAGCTCTATGGTCTGACCGTTTGGCGCGGTACATATCACCCAGTCAAAGTGACCTAGACTCGCACCAGTCTCGTCAAATAGCTCAGTTTTTTTATCAACCTTTTCCGCTATAGACCTGTCAAATTGAGCCAATGGCGCAACGCGGGTTTTAAATTTTATGGTGCTGTACTGCAACTCATCAGCCAGTGTACGCCCCCAACTGGTCATTTTTGGCGTACTAATATAGCGGGCTTGCGTGGTGTTCCATTGCTCCTTACTCTGAACATCGGGCGCTTGAATATCAGGCGATTGAGTATCATTATTCGCTGGTGTTAAATCGATCACCTGCGCGCACCATGGCTGTAGCAATCCCGTCTCTAACCAAGGCGTAATGAATTGCTTAAAACTTGCCGTCTTAGCCGTAAAAAACTGTGCCCCAAATGCCCATTGCCAGTTTTTGCCAGTGTGGCTATCAGTACGATATCGAGTGGCTAAACGCCCTACGCTACGTGACTTTTCAAAGACAGTGATTTGCGGTAAGGGTGTTTTCGCACTATCTTGTGCTATGTTTTGAGCAAAGGTACGCTCTAATAGAGTAGTGGTCAACAGCCCTGTCAAACCACCACCAATGATAGCGATTTTTGGTGATTCTGTAGCGACAGCGGGCAAAGAGTGATTGGTCATAATGACAGCAGGCCTCATATAATTTGATAAAAAAGGGAGTGATAATAGTAGAAATGTTTTAGATAATGTGGTTATCGTTAGATAAGATGGTTATAGAAAGTATTGAACCTTTAAATTTTGTTGATATCAATATCGTCTGCGTAAAAAAGCCATGCTAGTTTTCATAACATGACTTTTCTGAACGCTAATCATCTATTTACTGAACGTGCTTTTAATCGATAATTTAGCCTACTCTCCTCGCGCAGCTTTGACTACCTCAACCAGCTGATTAATCACCGAGCTATCCGCAAGAGTAGACAAATCACCCAAACCAACATATTGCCCTGCCGCAAGGTTACGTAAAATACGGCGCATGATTTTGCCCGAGCGGGTTTTGGGTAACGCTTCAACGATATGAATAGCATCCAAATTGGCAATCGGACCAATCTCAGCGCGAACATGTCGATTCAGCTCAGCCTTTAGCGCTTCTGTCTCTTTTTCACCCGATTTTAGAATAATGAAGGCACAAACGCCCATGCCGCGAATCTCGTGCGGCATCCCGACAATGGCGGCCTCCGCTGTCGCAGGATGCGCGACCACGGCGCTCTCAATTTCTGCTGTTCCCAGACGATGCCCTGCGACGTTAAGCACATCATCGACGCGACCCGTGATCCAGTAATGTCCATCTTCGTCACGCTGCGCCCCATCACCAGTGAAATAATAACCGGGATACTCACTAAAGTACGTCTGTAAAAAACGCTCATGGTCATTATAAATGGTACGCATTTGTCCCGGCCAACTGCTGTTAATTGCTAGGTTTCCTTCAGCAGAGCCTTCTAGCATAGTACCGTCACTATCAACAATCTCTGGTTTGATACCGTACAAAGGATTCATCGCTGCACCCGGCTTGAGGGCGACCGTGCCTGGTATCGGTGCCATGAGGATGCCGCCTGTCTCAGTTTGCCACCAAGTATCTACAATCGGACACTTGCCACCGCCGACGACATGATAATACCAGTCCCATGCTTCTGGATTGATCGGCTCGCCGACTGTTCCGAGTAGCCGCAAACTTGAACGATCAGACTCCCGCACAAAGACATCGCCCTCCTTCATCATCGCTCGAATCGCCGTCGGTGCAGTGTACAGAATGGTCACATCGTGCTTATCGATAATATGACCGATGCGTGCCCATGTGGGATATTCTGGTACACCCTCGAACATCACCGTCGTCGTACCATTGGCAAGCGGTGCGTAGGTTGCATAAGTATGACCTGTGATCCAGCCTACGTCCGCAGTACACCAGTAGACGTCATCGTCTTTAATATCGAACACATCTCGAAAAGTAGAGAGAGCATAGGTGATATAGCCGCCCGTGGTATGCAGCACACCTTTAGGTTTGCCAGTAGAGCCAGAGGTATACAATAAAAATAGCGGGTCTTCGGCATTCATAACTTCTGGCTCGCAATGTTCTGACTCGCCATCGACCAAGTTATGATACCAAACATCACGGCGACCACTCATCGGTACAGAATTGCCCGTACGATGAACGACTATGACGTTGGTGACGCTGTCAGTGCCATCCATATCTAGTGCCCGATCGACATTGGCTTTGAGCGGCGTATGCTTATTACCACGTAAGCCTTCATCAGCCGTAATGATGATTTTTGAGCGGCTGTCTATCAGGCGATTGCCCAAGCTCTCAGCAGAAAAGCCACCAAAGACCACGGAATGTACAGCGCCAATACGTGTACATGCCAGCATCGCTATCATTGCTTCAGGTATCATCGGCATATATAGGGTCACGCGATCGCCTTTTTTGACCCCAAGCTTACGCATGGAATTACCCAAGCGACAGACCGCTTGATGTAGCTCTTTAAAGGAGATGATTTTGTGCAGTGAAGGGTGATCACCCTCCCAAATAATGGCAGGCTTGTAAGGATTTTTTTTGACATGTCGGTCGAGACAGTTAACAGAGATATTCAACTCGCCGTCCTCAAACCATTTTATGCGAAAATCATCCAAATCATAGTTAACGTCGCTGATTTTGGTCGGTTTTTTTATCCAATCGATCAGCTCGGCACGCTTCGCCCAAAAAGCATCATTAGCCTGAGGTGATTCGATAGATTTTTCGTAGTCTTCGCGATATTGTTCAGCGGTAGTATTGGCAGCAGCGATAAATTCGGCTGCAATGGGGAATGATTTTTGAGTCATCGTATTTGTCCTTTTTAATTATTATGACCTGCACGCATAACGGTCGAAAACGACTGCCTGTACAGGTGATAAGGGTCATCTTCCATAATGTGTGACACTCACGGTTAGTTTGACAAATAAGCAGAACGGTTGCAAGGTATCAACAGCCATTCATAACAATATGCCTATATAGCGGTATACTTGATCACCCATGATAAAATTTATTGACGAGGTGTGGTTTTGCATCTACTCGCTTTTACTATTGGTATTGGTATTGGTATTGGTATTGGTATTGGTATTGGTATTGACCAATTTAAAACATTTTTTGATTTTGGCACAAATTTTGATTTTGGCATAAACAAAGACATCACCGTCCAGATATCAGATAATGATATGACATTTAACCCTTGTAACCTTGTATGAAATATGGACAATAGCTACACGCGAGATACGACGCCAAAATACACCATTCACCAAACCCTCTTATTGACCTGCTGCTATAAAGATAAGCAATCGGCGTTGTTGATTCGATGACGGATTTGGTGGCTGGTTTTTAAACCTATTATTTTATGAGACTACCATGAGCAATCACCGCAATGCATCACAATACACCCACTATGATGTCATCATCATCGGCCTGGCGCGTCAGGGCTATACTGTGCGATCTCAGCGCGGTCGCCGTGGTCGCCGCGTACTGGTATATACCATGCCAATAAGCGGGCAAAAAAATCCTCATGTCAGGTGGCGGACGCTGCAACTTTACCAATTACTATGTCGAGCCTGAGCACTTTATCGGTGCCAATCAACATTTCTGTAAATCCGCGCTCATCGTTATCCCAGCTGGGAATTTATCGGTATGGTGGCAGCACATAACATCCCTTACCATGAGCGCGAACACGGTCAGCTATTTTGTGATGATTCAGCGCAAGATATTTTGACCATGCTCCTCGCGGAATGTACGGCAGCTGGCGTAACAAGTAAAGCTGAATGCGCAGATTGACAGTGTACAAGCTATCGAAAATGACAAGAACGCCAAATTTGAATTACTGACCAGCAAGCAGCTTAGCAAAAAAGAAAAGCAAGGAGAAAAGAATCCGCCAATCAAACCAAACTGCCGCAAACAGGTTACCGCTGCGAGTCACTCGTGGTCGCCACGGGCGGACTGTCTATTCCAACGATGGGAGCCAGTGGTTTAGGATATGAATTGGCGCAGCAATTTGGGCACACGCTGATTGCAACCGATGCCAGCTTAGTGCCTTTTACCTTTACGGATAAAACGGGTGAGCTTATCCGATCTTTGGCTGGTATTAGTTTGCCAGTCATCGCTAGCAATGAGCGCATCTCTTTTAAATTGCCCATGTTGTTTACCCATCGCGGACTGTCAGGCCCTGCTATGCTACAGCTATCGAACTATTGGCATACGGGAGAGAGCATTAGTATTAACCTGCTGCCCGAGGTAGATGTCACCGATATTTTGCTTGCACGCAAAAAATTACATCCGCGACAGCTGATCCGTACTGTATTGGCAGAAAACACAGACAATGCACTACCAAAAAAACTACTGGCAGCATTACAGACCCATCTTTGGGACGATATCAAAGACACCGAACTTGCCAATATTAAAGATGAGCGGCTGACGGAACTTGGCGCGACTTTGAATGGCTGGCAGCTCAAACCCTCTGGTACAGAAGGCTATCGTACCGCTGAGGTGACCCGCGGCGGCGTAAAAACTGATGAAGTCTCCTCAAAGACCATGCAAAGCAACATGCAAGAGGGCTTATACTTTATCGGTGAAGTGCTAGATGTTACTGGTTGGCTTGGCGGTTATAACTTCCAATGGGCATGGGCCAGTGGCTTTGTCTGCGGTGAAGTGGTTTAACCTCATTTAATCATAACGATTTGGCATTGCTTAATCATAAACAGTGCTTATCAGCAGTGTTTACAGACAGCACTTATAAACAGTGCCATGGCTAAACGCCCACCACGCCCTAATGAGATATCCCTATTTTTATTCTACTTAAGTTGCCTTTTATCTATATTAGCCCTTGATAAATTATTAAAATAAACACAATAGGTAGCTATAAATGTAGCGTAACTTAACAGAACTTTTTTATTAAAAATACGTTTTGTCTGACTAGGTAATAAATGCGTCCTATTAAAAATATTCATGGTGATAAAGCGCCGCACTGGGTAGGTGACGGTTTTTATGTAAAGACCTTAATCAACCATCTTGACGACAACCCTCATTTTAATTATAGCCATACTGACCCGTTCTTGTTATTCGATTATGGCAAACCGACGACCTTTGATCCGAACCCCAATTATAAAACACAGCCGCATGGAGTCGGACAGCATCCACACAAAGGCTTTGAAACCGTCACTATCGCCTACGAAGGTGAAATCAGTCATGCCGATTCAGTAGGCGGGCAAGGGATTATTCAAAAAGGCGATGTGCAATGGATGACCGCAGGTCGTGGCATCATGCACGAAGAGTTTCATTCCGAGGCTTTCGGTCAACGCGGTGGCGTCTTTAGTATGGTGCAACTGTGGGTTAACTTACCAAGTGCGCACAAACTGACCGACCCAAACTATCAAAGCATCAAACGGGCAGATCTGCCTATCGTTGAGCTGATCGACAGCAGCACCCCTAACCACCAAACGACGATTGGTAAGGCGGCTATCATTGCTGGTGCATGGCAAGAAATCACAGGCGCGGCAAATACCTTTACTCCGATTAACTTATGGGATATTGAACTGCATACTGCGGGTGCGACGACGTTAAAAGTGCCCAACACCCACAATACGCTACTGCTGGTACAAGAAGGTGAACTACTGGTCAATGGTACGTCAGTCAGTGCCGGTAATTTGATTCAATTTGATGCGCCAACTCAGCACCGCACTGATGGGCAAGCTCAGCAAACACTGGCTACTGATAACATTGAGCTGCATTATCCTGCTACCGAAAATGACGAGCAAGCACCAGTCAAGCTTTTACTATTGAGCGGCGAACCTATCGGCGAACCAGTCGCAGGTTATGGCCCCTTTGTAATGAACACCCAAGAAGAGCTCCGCCAAACGTTTCGGGATTACCAAACGGGCAACTTTGTTAAATAGTTAAAATACAGGCATCAAAAAGCCACCTGACGGTCTTCGTCAGGTGGCTTTTTATTATGTGCTTATGTATCGGCTAACGGTGAGGGTGTTTTTAACATACCTTAAGGTTAGCTAATCATAAAGGCAGCTGATTATCCATTATGCTTGATTCAGGAATGGATAATCGGTATAGCCTTCAGTACCACCACCATAAAAACTCTCTGGGTGCTGCTCATTGAGCGCCGCCCCTTCTCGGATACGCTCAACCAAATCAGGATTGGCGATATAATCACGGCCAAAAGCAACCGCATCGATATAGCCTTCCTTGATATTTTTCTCCGCTTTTTCAGCCGTATAGCCACCAGCAGCGATAATCATATTATCAAAAGCATCACGGACACGCTGACGGAATGCATCACTATAAGGCGTACCACCTGCCCAATCAGGCTCAGAGAGATGCAAATACATCAGACCACGCTTGTTGATCTGTTCAACTAGCCAGATGTTTTCGTCTTCGTTGTAGCCTGCTTCTACATTGTTAAACGTGCCAAGTGGCGAGATACGAATACCCACATGATCAGCATCCCACGCATCAACACAAGCATCAATGACATCAAGGGTCAGACGCGCACGATTCTCACGGCTACCGCCATACTCATCATCACGCTGATTGGTTTGCTCAACCCAAAACTGATGCAATAGATAACCATGCGCACCATGAATCTCTACTCCATCAAAGCCTGCTTCTTTAGCATTTTTGGTCGCTTGGGCAAAATCAGCGATGACTTGCTTAATCTCATCAAGTGTCGCTGGACGTGGCGTGGTCGCTTCAACGCGAATGGCGTGGTTATTGCTATCACGCAATGACGTACGCACACCGACATGCACATCAGACGCTGAGATCGGCGCTTTGCCATCAGGCTGCACGCTTTCATGCGCGACCAATCCTGTGTGCCATAGCTGTACGACAATTTTGCCACCTTTGGCATGGACATTATCAACGATGGTTTTCCACGCAGTGATTTGATCTTGGGTATGGATACCCGGCGCGCCAGCATAGCCCTTTGCCTGAAAAGATACCTGCGTCGCTTCAGTAATAACAAGCCCCGCACTCGCACGCTGTGAATAATACTCTCCAGCAAGTGCCGTCGGTACATCACCAGGTTCGATCGAACGCAGACGTGTCAACGGTGCCATGATGATGCGGTTTTTTAGGGTTTGCGTACCCATTTCTACGGGTTCAAATAAATTATCGTGTGCCATAAAAAGCCTTATTTGTTGTTATAAAACCATAATGATTGGTTTGTTATTAATGAATAAATAGCGCGCTCGTTTTTCAATACGCTATTTATAATCCGTAGTCTTTATAGGGGGCAAACATGATAATTCCAAGGAAAAATGACCAACAAAAATATCAATATGGCATGATATCGGTATTGATAATACTCATTATTCAACGCCTCTTATTAGCCTATTAAGCGAATGGCTTTAATCATTTAAAAACATAAATAGAAAAATAATATTTTATCAATAACCTGTACTCATAACCTTTTAGTCAAAAGTCTACTTGGAGCATGTTGAACGATGACCCAATCGAGATTTTTACAACTTGAGCATCTTTTTAATGGACAACTCTAAAGACAAGTAAGTGCCAAACAATATCACCATCGAGCCGATGATCGCAGGCGGTCCAATGCTTCACCAAGCAATAAGTAACCCAATATAATCGCAAAAATCGGAATCACCAAGGTAATGCTGGTTGCACGCATAGGACCAATACTTTTTATCAATTGATTCATAAAAATCAAGGCAATGGCTGTTGAAAATACGCCAATACAAATGACTGAAACCCAAGCAGTAAGGCTAATGCTTTTACCATATGGGAATTCGTAGACTGCTATCGGCAACATGATAATACTGGCAATGATGAGCGAACCTGCGGTAATAGCGACTGGTGAGACATTGTATAAGTAGTTTCTGGTGATATTGGCACCGACGGCATAACCGACACAGGCCAATAACGCATAGCCCATTGGTAGCAACCCTGAACTTGACTCAGCGCCCTGCCCGCTACCGCCAAATAAGTTTTCACTCATCAAAATAATCACACCGATAACACCGATGACTAAACCGAGAATTTGTGTTCTTGACAGCCTGTCTTTAAAAAAGGTACTGGCGATGAAACCGCTCATCATCGGCACAGACGCATTAAGCACCGCCAACACCCCTGCGTTTACCGAGCGCGCTGAAAATGCAAACAGGATAAAGGGAATAGCCGCAGAAAATAATCCAACCAGCGTCAACACTTTCCAATTATCCCGTATACCCTCTCTGTTTTTTGGGCTGATCAAAACAAAAACCAGCATGGTCAGTCCAGCCAAGACCACACGAAGGCTCGCAAAAGCTAACGAGCCAAATTCAGGCACGCCGATACGATAAAAAATAAAAGACAGCGACCACATAAAGGATAAGGTGATAAAAATAATGAGGTCGCGGTTAGACATGGGGTGATCCTATCAAGCGTTAGACGATTGCTCCTTACTTATAAAATGGCTATTTATGAACTTCTCGTTATGAAATGATTATTAGCAGACATTCATCATAAAAGCGCAGTTATAAAAGGCTCATTCGTAAAAAGTATCGTGTGATAAAAAAACCTCGATGATAACTTTTTAATTGCTCGATTGATGTTGTATTTTCTGTATTTATCACTGATTTCTTCTACAAATTTACTTTATCCAAAATAAAGTCAATATCCTTATCGCCGCGCCCTGACAAATTGACCAAAATCGTCTCATCCGCTGACATATCCTTGGCAATTTTCATCGCATAAGCAATGGCATGTGCCGACTCTAAGGCAGGAATAATACCCTCAAGGCGTGACAATGCCATAAACGCCTCTAGACATTCAGCGTCAGTCGCTGACTCATAAGTGGCGAGTTGCAAATCTCTTAGATGCGAGTGCTGTGGTCCAACCCCAGGATAATCAAGACCGGAGGCAATCGAATGTACGGGAGCTGGCTCGCCTTTTTCATCGAGCAGCACGTAGCATTTAAAACCATGAATTTCGCCTTTGACGCCGAGCGACATCGTCGCCGCATGATTGGGCGTATCTAGGCCCTCACCTGCGGGTTCCACGCCTTTTTTCTACATTTTTATCATCAAAAAAGCCGCTAAACATACCGATAGCATTAGAGCCGCCGCCAATACAAGCGACCACTTTATTAGGTAGCTTACCCGTCGTCGTTAAAAACTGCGACCGTGCTTCATGTCCGACCACTGACTGAAAATAGCTGACCATTTCAGGATAGGGCGCAGGTCCCAGTGCCGAGCCAATCGCAAACATACTGGTATCGAGCTCATTAAGATAGGTTTCAAAGGCGCTATCGACTGCTTCTTTTAGCGTACCCGCGCCACGCGAGACTGGTACGATATTGGCACCCAAAATCTTCATACGACTGACGTTTGGATGCTCCTTTTTAATATCGACCACACCCATGTGAATCTCACACTCCATACCCATCAAGGCCGCTGCCGTCGCTAATGCTACGCCATGTTGCCCCGCACCCGTTTCGGCAATTACTTTGGTTTTGCCTAATTTCTTGGCCAATAATACTTCACCCAAACAGTGATTAATCTTATGCGCGCCCGTATGGTTTAAATCTTCACGCTTAAAATAAATCTGCGCGCCGCCGCAATGCTTCGTCAAACGCTGCGCATGATAAATAGGACTTGGACGACCAACATAGGTCTCACGCAAGCGCTTCATCTCAGCGATAAAATCGTCATTTTTAATGATTTCACGAAAGCCTACTTCGATTTCTGCCATGGCTTTGGCAAGCTCAGGATGACCAATTTTGCCACCAAACTCTCCGTATAAACCATCGTCATTGGGCAAAATTGATTGATGTAAACCGTAGCCAGTAGTGGTATTTTGCGTTGTCATAGTTAACCCTTGTTATTTTAAATGGAGTATTAGTATTGGCATTTTTGCCGAATTATTTAGCATTTTTAGTAATGAAAATATTTTAATGTATTTGTGTTCTAGTACATTGAAACAAGATGATAAGCGAAATTCTCTATTCGGTCAAGTTTACACGTCACTCTAAAAACAATTGACTAAGTGACTGGATAAGACATTGACTAAAAGCTGGCAAGAATAATCGTTGAATGAAAGCCCGATTTGCCTATAAGTATTACAGCAATCGCGTGACTGAAATAATAACGCAACCTATGTTTGCTAATATGATGATCGCTTGGCTTAGCGCATCTCTGCGGTCAAAAGCTAATATTATTTCATACGGGCTTTTTAGCTTAAATATCAAATTAGGATACACCATGCAACGACGCCAACTGATTAAAGCCATGGGTTTAAGCTTAGGCGCTATCAGCACCTCCGCTGCGGTGAGTGGTTGCCAAACGCTTGCCAAGCAGCCAAAGCTACCAAGCAAAATTACTCAAGCTGGGCATTTTCCTAATATCATCGTTGGTAGTGGCTATGGCGGTGCGGTATCGGCGCTGCGATTGAGCGAAAAAGGTCACAAGGTTTTAATCCTTGAGATGGGGATGCGCTGGGATAGAAGCCCCAAACACGATACCTTTTGCAAAATGATTAACGCTGATAAACGCTCAAGCTGGTTTAGCAATATGCCAAACGCTCCTATCCCGATTCCAATTCCAATCAGGAAATATCCTGGGGTGTTGGATTTAATCGAATACGACGATATGAAAGTCTTCGCAGGGCGTGCTTATGGTGGCGGCTCTATCGTCAATGGCGCGATTGCCATTCAGCCCAGACGCTCGCACTTTGAAGAAACGTTCCCTTGGATTGATGCTGATGAGATGTACGACACTTACTTCCCGCGTGCTATGCGAGAATTAAAAGTCAGCCAAATTCCGGAGTCATTTTTTAATCAATCCGAGCACTACGAATTTACTCGTTCGGCTGAACGCCAAGCCGAAAAAGCGGGACTAAAAACAGAGTTTTTCGGTAATAGCTACGATTTTGACTATATGCAAAAAGAAGCCCGCGGCGAAGTGTATAAATCCGCGCTCGGCGGTGAAGTCATCTATGGCAACAATGCGGGCAAATTTTCACTGGATTTAACCTACCTAAAAAACGCTGAAGCCACAGGCAATGTCACGGTCAAAACCTTGCGCAAAGTTAATAGCATTCAAGCGCTCGATAACGACCAACTGCGTTTAGAAGTCCATGTCATCAATAAAACTCGCGGCGTGGATGAAGTGGAGCATTACACTTGCGATAAGCTCTTCCTTAATGCTGGCAGTACGGGCACCTCAGAGTTACTGCTTAAAAGCCAAGCGGAAGGCAAGCTTAATAACTTAAACGAGCATATTGGACAGCATTGGGGACCCAACGGTAACATCATGACGGGACGCAATTTCGTCCACGCGGCTGGCACCACCCAATCTACCATTCCGGTCAAAGGCATCAATATGTGGGACGGTGATAGAGACGGCTCGAAGTACAAAATCTTTGCCGAACTCGCGCCATTACCGTTAGGACTTGAGACGTGGACGACGCTATATCTCGCCATCACTGACAATCCAGAACGCGGCAACTATTACTATGATAAGACCACCAAAACCGTCAAACTCAACTGGAAACGTGAGCAAAACGAGTACTCAGTAAATGCTGCCAAAGAGCTGATCGAAAAACTCGCCAAAGTAAATGGTGGCTCGACTTCAAGCTTACTGTTTACCAAAGGCTTCGGCGATGATTTCTGCTATCACCCGCTTGGCGGCTGCGTATTAGGCAAAGCGACTGATGAAGTGGGACGAGTCAAAGGGCACGAAAATATCTACGTGCAAGATGGCGCGTTAATCCCCGGTAGCGCTGGCGTCAATCCATATGTGTTTATCACGGGACTTGCGGAGCGTAATTTGGCGAGTATTTTGAAAGAGGATTTTGGGTAGGGTGTTGAAAGTTTATAAAGCTGGGTTAGATAAAACAACGCTCTTGATGAGCGTTTTTTATTGTTAGATTTATTGGAGCCAATATTCTCTAACCCCGCATAGCTAAACATAGCAGTAGCTCATTTATCCAACCTACACAGGGACTATATCCCAGTTATTGCGAAGCGATTCTAGCTTGGGAATGAGGCATGACTGAGCCTCATTGTTCGTCGCTACAAAGATAGAAACCTCATCCCCTGTTCTTTTATCACTTATAATGGAGAAGTCCGTGGTTAACGACTCTCCTATCACTTTATTGCCACTTCTCGTTTCATATTCATAATGCACGATGACACCTTGTCCTAAATTGATAATAGGAATGGCGTATTTTGGCATCATAGAAACGATACGTGCCGTAGCAACTTGCCCGTACTTGTAGAGCTTTAGCTCTTTTCTGGTGCTAATAAATAAATACATTAAAAATGGCAGGCCAAATAGCATAAACGGTATAGGTATCAAAAAAAGTAACGCCACTGGAAAGCGGTAAGGCTTCAAATTCTGTATGATTGATTGACCATTTAGTTCTTTAATAGCGAGATTATCGCCAACTTGGAGCGCTTCGATCCTTTCACCTTCCAGAACTTTGTATTTAGATCTAACTGCCTCATTATTCTTGAAGTATTGGTATGAGATGATTGTCGGATGAACATCGTTTATGGTTACGTTGCTTTCGACCTCAATATCAGTGACTTCAGCGCTCGTTTCTATACCTTGAGAGTCGATTAACTCATAGTCTATTTTTGGACTGTCATTACCCGTAAAAGAGAATATCAGGGTAAAAATAACGAACATCAGCAAGGCAAAAAAAGAAAATAGTAAGCCAAAAAACAGTGCAATTGGCTTTTTTAGAAGGCTCATGATAGTAGAGAACTTGACTTTCCTTGGTGTACTATTCATTTTTGAGTGTCACTATTTTAATAATGAGTATTTTATGGGCGATTCTACTACGTTATAAAAAACCATTTTAGTAGGCATTAATCCAATATAAAATCGCTCAAACTTATGTTAGGTAGCATTATACCTAGTCACTCCATAAAGTCAGTAAAAGTTATAGATTTTTTTGCCAACTTTTTTTTGTTATTTTAACCCGTATAAAATAGTTGTTAATTTTAAAACTCTTAAACTCATACCTTAAAAAAGGACAAACATGAAACTGCGCATCTTAAAATCTGCCGTGACCAACCCTTGGTTTAACCTCGCCACCGAGGATTGGATATTTAATACCCTTAATCCCGACTCACACACACTGTTCTTATGGCGCAATAGCGAAACCGTTGTCATTGGGCGCTCGCAAAACCCATGGGTTGAATGCAAAATCGATAAGATGGAAGCCGACAATGTGTTTTTGGCGCGGCGTCAGAGTGGCGGTGGCGCGGTGTTTCATGATTTGGGCAATACCAACTTTACCTTTTTATCGCCCAAAGCCGACTACGATCAAGCAGCGAACTTCACCATTATTATTAATGCGCTAAAAAAGTTAGGCATAGACGCGGATTTATCTGGTCGTAACGACATGCAGGTCGGCGATAAGAAAATATCAGGTAGCGCTTTTAAACATGCGGCGGATCGTAGCTTTCATCACGGGACATTATTGGTCAATGCCAATATGCAAAAGCTGGGCGATTATCTGAATCCACATCCGCTAAAACTAAAAGCCAAAGGTATTAAATCCGTCCGCGCTCGCGTCGCAAACTTGGTTGAGTTTAACGAGTCGATTAATCACGAGAGCTTATCAGATGCGATTATCGAAGCGTTTTGTGAATACTATCGCGACAAAGATTATGGCGACACTACGCCAGTAGAAGAATTGGATGAAGCCAGTCTCGCGCAGCAGCCGACACTCAATAAATATTATCAGCAAATGGCAGATTGGGGTTGGCGCTTTGGCAAAACACCTGAATTTTCCCATCATATTGAGACACGCTTTGATTGGGGTATTATTGACTTGCACCTTGATGTGGAAGCAAGCAGTGATACGCGATGTGGTATCTTCTCTGATGCGCTAAACGTTGAACTGATTGACCAGTTAAAAGATGCCCTGACTGGCGTTAAATATAATAAAGAACCTATTAAAGCCAAGTTGGACGAATTAGGTAAGGCTCATTCTGATTTGGCAGCGCAGATTGATGACGTGTCTGTGTGGCTGCTTAGGGAAATGGAAGGTTAGATTTTTGCTTGTTATTAATAATGAATAAAGAGGCTCAATCTCTTATTGCAGTCAGTATTTCAATCGCCTTTATACTTTGCACGGATTAGTCTTTCTGTCTAGATCATACTCTTAGATAAACTTAAGTTTGATATTTTACGCTTTAGCCATCTATAATGTGATGCAAATAATAGATCCGCTATAAAAGTCCAAACTTTAAACGTTTAAGCAAGGTAGCACTATGGCAGCCTATATCACCGTCGGCGCAAAGACCTCTCACGGTGGGACGGTCATCTCCGGCTCAGCGCACACCACTCATAACGGTATCCCTGTCGCGCGTAAAGGCGGATAAAGTTATATGTAAAAATGCAAAAAGGTCACCACCATTCTTAGTGGTGATGCATCCTTTATTGTCGATGGTGCGCCTATTGCACGTGGCGGCGATGTTACTAGCTGCGGCGCTAAGCTGATTGCTATTCAGCAGTCATTTGCGGAGTCAGGTTTTGATGTAGGCAGTATTGCGCAGGCAGCGCCTTTGGTGTTTCCGAAGTCGGATATGAGTAATTCCTCCGAAGAACAATATGACGAACAATTTCAAGTTTTAGACGAAAATGATCAACCTATATCTAACGTGGACTATCAAGTTCTTGACACTGAAACGCAAGAAGTTTTGGCTACTGGTACAACCGATTCAGAAGGCTTGACTAAACGCGTAAGTACTGACATCGGAAAAAGTATAAATATTATTTTTATTTAATATTTTAAGTAGGGATTAATTATGGATGGGCTTTTAAAAACTTTAGGTATTAGAGCAAAGACTAATACTAATACTGGTTCTAGACAGCAGGTAAGTCCAGTAAGATTTATTAAATCCACTAAGGAAAGTGACGGGACTGATAGTGGCTGGCTTCGTGTTAGATTGGATAATTCAAAATCTGCATCTCTTTGTGAAAGAACAAAAATTCAGATTACTAACAGTAAAGAAGGAAGAACTTACTTTAGAATAATGGATGGGAGTTTTAAGGGTAAGTTAGCTTCACTTACTGATGGAAATGCGAAGCTATACCTTTCAGGAGAAAAACCTACCATATCCTCTTCTGGTGCTGTGATAGAAGTTATATATTCGGGCAAAGAACGTACCATATATTCTGTAATTCGTAAAGATATCAGGCAAATTCCTGCACGTTTAAGTTTTACGGGAAATACAGCAACCGTTTCGTTGACTACTATAGGAGCTGATTCACTGAATCCTTTGCCCGAGGGAACATACAATATATTAGTCCCTGATGTTCCTCATGATAAAGAGTATACAGAACAATATAAACCTGCGTACCCTGCTTTAAAGTGTCATCAAGTATGGTTCCCTATAGAATATCAGACTAATAACCGTTACGTACATGTAGGTGCTATCTCTGAAGGTTGCGTTACTGTACTAGATCTTAAGTTATGGAATCAAATATACGATTATTTAATAAGTCATCGTCGAACTGATCTAAGATACGTAGGCAAGCTGATAATTAGGAAAATATAATGATAAAAGTCGCCTTCACTTTATGCGTACTAATAACGCTTGCCTCATGTACCTCTAACGATGATATTGATCATGAGCAGACACGTATTGTTTCTCAAGACCATGACAAGTCCATAATAGACAGCGAGCTCTCATCATCAGAAAATTCGACAGTTTACGAATATGAAGATTCTGAAGCCATTTTACGTCATGTCGTTGATGGATGGAAAGCTCCTAAAAGCCTCGCTAAAAAAGAAGAAAGCTATCAATTTTTGCTTAATCTTGAAAAAAGGGAGACATTGAGTTTGCTCAGCAGAACTATGGTACAGCATGGAATAGATATAGTACGGCTTCTATTTACTATCCTTCGCCTAAAGTACTAGTAAAAGCTGGTGACGCACAGGTACTTATTCTAAATAGGTATGAAACTATATGTGATTGTGATAGTAATGATTTACCAGAAGACATAAGAAGAAAAAATTTTCAGTTAGATTACTTGCAGTATATTATTAGAAGAGAATATGGTTTAGCACTTGATTTCAACCGCTACCCTAAGAAAGACTACAACGATGAACAGAGTCTAAGTAAAGAACAAGAACAACAGTTGATTAGCAAAATTGAATGTTTAAATCAGAAACTTGATTTTGAAGGTGACTCAGCTGATGTTTCAATTATAAAGCCATGTCTTGATTGATCAATCGCAAAAAAAGGTCGATTGCATACCCGTACCACAGGGTAAAACTTATGAGCAAGTGAGTCCGAATCAGCCAATTAAATAAAGTTTCCTAATGAGGTTTTGATGTATCAAAGAAAAATCACCCCTTTAATTCAGTCTTTATTACTGGTCACGTTATTCTCTAGTGGCTTGATGGCTGCTGCTTGCTCAGCAGAGTCATCAAATACAGAGATACTGTCAAATCAAAGCACTCCTGCTGAAATATATAAACTCGGACTAGCCTACTATGAAGGTGACTCAGTCCCTGAAGATGATGACAAAGCTTTTGAACTATTTGAAAAAGCTGCCAATCAAGGCTATGCCCCTGCTAAACATTATCTAGGTATTATGTATTATGAAGGTTTAGGCGTAGATCAAAATTATCAAAAAGCATTTGAATGGGTTAAGCAAGCTGCTAACCAAGGAGATTCTGATGCTCAATTCAATCTCGGAATTATGTATCATGAGAGTATTGGTATTGAGCAAGATTATCAAAAAGCAATGCAGTGGTATCTACTAGCAGCTAACAATGGATCTTTTGACGCTCAAAATAATATTGGTAATTTTTACGAATACGGTTATGGTGTGACGCAAGACTATGACAAAGCTTTTGAGTGGTATGCCAAAGCGGCTGACCAAGGGTTAGATGTGGCACAACTTAATATTGGTGGTCTCTACGAGAATGGCTATGGCGTGCCGCAAGACTATGACGAAGCTTTGAATGTACAAAAGGCCGCCGACCAAGGCAATCAAGAAGCCAGCAATCGCATCGGTAATTGGTCATGAATGGTAAAATTGACGATGAAGGTATCGTTATTTATAGCACCCAAGAACTGGTCTCACATTAGGTGATATTGAAAACATGAGCCAATGATAATGATGAGCCAGATATTAACTTAGGTAACCTAACAGTTATATGTTCGTAATACGCTATCTTAGACTTAATTTTTTTTCAATATGCTCAACAAATACTTTTGTCTCAGGTCTACTATCTTCGTCAATAATTAGCAGACCTCCTATCGAACATAGCAGACACCAAAAGACTTAGTGGGTAAGATTAGTCCACTTAGATGAAATATTATTCTCTAGTTTTACAGTTTGCCAATAGTTCGATAAATTAATCTCCTGTCATAGATTGCCACGTGCAAACTTCAGATTCAGTTATGTTGAGCTAACAAGTAATGGGGTTTGAAAAAGCATGTCTTTGTGCAGCCCATCGAATGCTCGGATGACGAAAGCAGCAGGATGGTTCGGAAACTTTTCTCTTTCCCTTGACCGTCGCATACTCTGTGCTTGCTGTGTCTGAAAAAGTTGGATAGTGCTGATATCAACCTCGTCAGCCATTTTATACTCTACATCACGTATAGGCTTTGAATACAATGAATCTAAAAGCTCTACATCACTTAATGATATAGATAAACAGCCAATAATTCTTTCGTCGTCTTCCTCTCGTACGCCGCCATACATGCTAACGCCAATGACACAATATCAAATATCCATTCACAGTGTTCTACTACGTTACCACTACAGTAATGGCTATCGGAGGAGTAGTTTGACTCTGATCCTAAATATGCTATTAGCTTTTTAATCATTGGTTGTCTATTAAATAGTTGTGCTGGGATGTTGATCCATATTGAATCTATCAATCGGTCATCATCTGCTGCACTAAAATGACAGTAAGCAACTTTAAGAGACCACATTTCAGACAGTTTTATAGTGACTGTTTCAGGCATATAGCTTTCTTCATAAGAATGCGTTACCGTATCTTTTTCAGGAAGCTGAGCTTTTATATCAGATAACTTATCACCCCATTTAAAATTTACGTCACCAAATTGAAAGTGTTCCTTCTCATACCTCTTAGCCTTTATCCAAATAGTAATTTAAAGATACTTATAGCTTTTTCCGATCATCTATACACTGAGCAAGTCTATATTATCTAACAAAAAAGCGGCAAGATAATCTATCTTGCCGCTCTCATTACTTCTGAACTAAACCCTAAATCGCTGCCGCAACCTCAGCACCATCTCTTATAGCACGTTTAGCATCTAGCTCAGCAGCAAGCTTAGCGCCACCGATTAGATGATATTGCGCGTCAGGTGCATCACCGACGTTTGGCATCAGCTCAACCACTGACTCTTGACCAGCACAGACCACGACGCTATCAACACGTAGCAACTGGCTTTGACCTTGGTTATTGGTGATCCAAATGCCTTCATTAGTGATCTTATCGTACTGAGCACCTGATACTTGGATGACACCGTGTGATTTGACATGGGCACGATGTACCCAGCCCGACGTTTTATTCAGCCCACTGCCCAAGCGACCTTTGGTACGCTGCATCAAGTACACTTGGCGGATAGGTTTGATAGCTTCAGGCTTAATAAGTCCACCCTCAGTTTGATAGTTAGTATCATTAGTCACGCCCCACTCTTCACGCCACTCTTCGATAGACTGCGCTTTTGGACGATAGCTTGGGTCTTTTAGCAGCTCAGGGCCCAGCTCATCAAGCGGCTGACCATGTTTGGCGGTCAGATATTCACTGACATCAAAACCGATACCGCCAGCACCGATGACGGCAACCGTATCACCGACGGATTTTTCACCAGAGAGCAGTTCAGCATAGCTCATCACTTGTGGCAAATCCGCGCCTTCCAGTTTGCCAGCAAGGCTTCTAGGAACAACACCAGTTGCAACGATGACATGGTGGAATTTGGCTTTCTCAAGCATGGCTTTATCGACTTTGGTATTAAGTTTAATCTCAACGCCTAAATGCTCAAGCTCGTTGATATAGTAGCGAATGGTTTCAAAGAACTCTTCTTTACCAGGGATAACTTTGGCGTAGTTAAACTGCCCGCCCAAGATATCTTTTGCTTCAAACAAGGTTACCTCATGACCACGCAAGGCAGCAACGTGCGCCGCTGACATACCAGCAACACCGCCACCGATGACGGCGACTTTTTTAGGTTTCTTGGTTTTCTTATAAACCAATTCTGTCTCATAACACGCTTGTGGATTGACCAGACAAGTCGAGCGTTTGTTTTCAAAGGTATGGTCGAGGCAGGCTTGGTTACAGGCGATACAGGTATTAATACGATCGGCTTGACCATCTTTGGCTTTATTGACCCAATGGGCATCGGCTAAAAATGGACGCGCCATTTGAATCATATCCGCCTGACCACTAGCCACGATTTCTTCTGCCGTTTCTGGCATATTGATACGGTTGGCCGCCATCATGGGGATGCTGATATGCTTTTTAATCTCAGCGGTGAAATCAACAAAAGCGGCACGCGGTACGCTGGTGACAATCGTCGGAACACGCGCTTCATGCCAGCCGATACCAGTATTCATGATGGTCACGCCCGCTTCTTCTAGCGCTTTGGCAACGGTAATAACTTCGTCCATCACGTTGCCGTCTTTGACCAGATCAATCACTGACAAGCGGAATAAAATAATAAAATCTTCACCAGCAGCTTCGCGTACGGCTTTGACGACATCGACCGCCAGCTTCATACGACCTTGAATATCACCGCCATATTCATCGGTACGTTGATTTACATGACGCGATAAAAACTGATTGAGCAAATAACCTTCTGAGCCCATGATTTCCACACCGTCATAACCCGCTTGCTTGGCAAGTTTAGCCGAACGGGCATAATCCTTTACCGTTTGTTCGATGTTTTTAATGCTCATCTTACGCGGCTTAAAGGGTGAAATTGGTGATTTTATTGGACTAGAGGAGACGACAAACGGATGATAGCCGTAACGACCGCTGTGCAAAATTTGCATGATGATTTTGCTGTCATATTTATGCGCCGCACGGGTCACACGCTGATGGTTAATGACGTCAGCACGCGTATTCATGGTACCGCCAGCAGGCAGCAACCAACCTTCACGATTGGGCGAGATACCGCCGGTAATCATCATCGCTACGCCACCTTTGGCACGTTCTGCAAAATACGCCGCCAGTTTACCGTAGTTATAAAAACGGTCTTCAAGCCCAGTATGCATTGAGCCCATCACCATGCGGTTTTTAAGCGTCGTAAAGCCCAAATCTAATGGCTCAAATAAATGTGGGTAGTGTTCATTGGTGCTAGCAGTTTCGATGGTATTGGCAGTGCGGCTGGCGGACATATCATTTTCCTTATGAATGGTTTGTGGAAATGCTTGTTAAAGCTGGCTGGGCTTTTTAAAAGTTAAGATTTTTAAAAATGAGGCTTTTAGAAATAGTTAAGCGATAGGATTTAACATCACTGGTATCGTAACACACCGCTATTATCATCAGCTATGCAGACAAGCGACTGATGAGTGAACACTATGTGAATTAGGCTAACTGATCATGCCATCCAATATAAGCAAGCGCTAAAAACATACTCGCTTTTCACAGAGCATTGTCTATAATGGACGAACAAATATTTACCGTGAGTCACCTATCGGCGAGTTGCTACAAGGAAGGTCAGCAAAATATTAATAGCTTAGCAAGCAGTGATAAATAACGAAGCCAACTTTATAGCAGGTTTGTAGCGTATTCACCGAATTATAACAGCAAGATAAAGGACTATCCCCATGACAGACTTCCACACAGGTCTCGGCAAAAATGCTGCCAACCATCAACCGCTTACCCCTATTGACTTCATTATCCGCAGCGCTCAGGTCTATCCTAACAGAACCGCTATTATCTATGACGATCTTGAACATAATAATCTGACCCAAACATGGCAACAGACTTACGATCGTTGCAGACAACTGGCTGATGGTCTACGTAAATTAGGCATCGATAAAAATGACACGGTGGCGGTCATGATGCCGAACACGCCAGCGATGGTCGAATGCGCTTTTGGGGTGCCCATGTCAGGCGGTGTGCTTTGTACACTGAACACCCGTCTCGATATCAATGCCCTGACCTTCTGTCTGCAACACTCAGAAGCCAAAGTGTTGATTTTAGACAGCGAGTTTGCTGAGCATGCTGAGATTATCGATGAAGCGTTTCCTAATCTTATCGTTATTCATGCGACCGATGCAGCGCTCGATATTGAGCGCTTTGGGCAAATGAGCTACGAAGCATTAATCGCCAGCGCAGACAGTTTGGATAATTGGGAAAAACCATTAGATGAATGGGATGCTATCGCCCTCAACTATACCTCTGGCACCACTGGCAAGCCTAAAGGCGTGGTCTATCATCACCGCGGCGCGACACTCAATGCCGTCTCCAATATTTTAGATTGGGATATGCCCAAGCACCCGATGTATCTATGGACGCTGCCATTATTTCACTGTAATGGTTGGTGCTTTCCGTGGACGATTGCCGAACGTGCGGGCGTCAACGTCTGCTTGCGCAAGATTGATGCTGATTTGATTTTGCAACTGATTGCCAAGCATAAAGTCAGCCATTATTGCTCAGCGCCTGTGGTGCATAATATGATTGCTGGCGGCAAAGCTGAATATAAAGACGCCATCAATCATGAAGTCAAAGGCTGGGTCGCTGGTGCGCCGCCGTCTGAAACCATGCTCGCCGCCATGGAAGCTATGGGCTTTCATATCTCGCACGTTTACGGTCTTACCGAAGTCTATGGTCCAGTCACCGTCTGCGCGGAACAAGCAGAATGGGATGAACTGGATGTCGCTACTCGTGCACAAAAAAATCACGTCAGGGCGTAACGTCACATTTGATGACTGGCTTTGAGCTATTTAAACAAGGCACCACGGAGCCAGTTGCCGCGGATGGCGAAGAAATGGGCGAGCTAGCATTGCGCGGCAATATGGTGATGAAAGGTTATCTAAAAAGCCGTAAAGCCACCGAAGAAGCCTTTGCTGATGGTTGGTTCCGTACTGGTGATTTAGGCATTAAATATCCTGATGGTTATATAAAAATCATGGACAGGCTCAAAGACATCATCATTTCAGGTGGCGAAAACATCTCTAGTATCGAAGTCGAAAACGTCTTATATAAAATGCCAGAAATCCAAAGCTGTGCGGTCGTCGCCGCGCCGCATGATAAATGGGGCGAAGTACCTGTCGCCTTTATCGAGATTCACGAAGGCAGCACCTTGCAGCGCGACCATGTGATGGAGCACTGCAAGCAGCATTTGGCGGGTTTTAAAGTGCCCAAATATATTATCTTTGCTGAAATTCCAAAAACCAGCACCGGTAAAGTGCAGAAATTTGAGCTGCGTCAAGCGGCTAAATCATTGGCACACGAAACGCCAAAAGTAACGGCTAGCGCCAAGTAAGACTTTATCATTAAGCCTTAATAATACGGAAGTATCATTAATATTAATGAAAAATCATTGATAAAAAAAGGTCAGCCTAATTGAATTAGACTGACCCTTTTATTGCGCTAAAAAAACCAAGCCAATGTTAATTAAGCTTAGGTTCTAGCCACTGATACACCAACATCCCGACTATCATCGCTGGGATAAAGACATAAGCCTGCCATTGTCCTGTACCAAGCAGCACAATACCGGGACCTGGGCAAATACCGACTAAGCCCCAACCGATACCGAATAGCATCGCGCCAATCAGTAGTTTTTTATTAATGGTAGTTTTGGTTGGCATCTCAATTGATGACCCAATCCAACTGGTCTTTTGACGCTTAGCCAACTGCACGCCAACTATCGCCACCATTAGACCGCCACCCATTACCAGTGCCAGAGAAATATCCCATGCACCAAAGACGTCCAAAAAGCCTTGTACTTTAACAGGATCGGTCATACCTGAGATTAATAGCCCAACCCCAAAGAGCAATCCTGCAAACAATCCAATCATATTTTTTAGCATTATTATGTCTCGCACTTCATTGGTTAATCTAAACTTTTCTTTTATAAGTCGTGTTTAATACAGTTTTAGCATTTTAATGACTAAACAATCTATTAAATCAAACCCAAGACATGACGACCAATATAAACGGTCACAATACCAAACAACATAAAGGTAACCGTCGCCGCCATCGATCGTGGCGACAGTCGCGCATTACCGCAGATACCATGCCCACTGGTGCAACCTGAACCCAAACGTGTCCCAAAACCAACCAGTAATCCTGCCCCGATAAGCAGTGGCAAAGAGCTACTAATCTCTATATCGGGCAACGGTTTTACCAGACCATAAAGTAATGGCGAGATAACAAGACCAAGTATGAATAACACCTGCCACATCTCGACGCGCTTGGGTTTAAGAAGACTTGAGAAAATACCACTAATACCCGCAATACGACCAATGCCCAATAGCAAGATGACCGTTGCAACGCCTAGCATCAGACCGCCTACCAAGGAAATTGGCGTAAAGGCCTGCCAATCTATTTGTATACTCATAATATTTACCTAAGCCAATTTTTATCAAAACAGTTTTGGATGTCGTTTTATATAAATACATTATATTATAAAATATAATAAATAGGTAAAAAAATACTGAACCCTCGTTACAAGGGCTCAGTTTCTTTTTACTTAAAGAACATCTTACGAGATAAAGATATTATTTTGCCAATACTTCATCAAGTGCAGTTTCAAAACGCTGTACCGCTCCGTCTACATCAGTCAATTTATCTAGACCAAATAAACCTAAGCGGAACGTTTTAAAGTTATCTGGCTCACCAACTTTTAGCGGTACACCAGCAGCGATTTGCATGCCTGTTTCGGCAAACGCACTGCCTTTATGCATATCATCGCGATCGGTATAAGCAACCACAACGCCTGGCGCTTCAAAACCTTTCGCCGCCACGCTTTCAATTCCTTTAGCGGCTAATACTTCACGAATACGGTTGCCCAATTGCCACTGCGCATCACGCAATTTATCAAAGCCAATCTCTTTTGATTCTAAAATAGTATCGCGGAACTGACGTAAGCTATCGGTTGGCATGGTGGCATGATAAGCGTGACCACCGTTTTCATAGGCGCGCATGACATTTAACCACTGCTTTAAGTCTAAGCTAAAGCTATCTGATTCTGTATTGTCTACTTTTTCGATTGCCGCAGCGCTTAACATGACTAAGCCTGCACACGGAGTGCTGCTCCACCCTTTTTGCGGGGCGCTGATGAGAACATCAATACCCAAGTCTTTCATGTCCAACCACACACAACCTGAAGCGATACAATCAATGACCAATAAACCGCCAACGCTATGTACAGCCTCGCTTAGCGCTTTGAGATAGTCTGATGATAAAAATACCCGATGAGGTTTCGACGTGCGGCGCAAAGACTACTGCTGGTTTCTCTGCTTTAATTTTAGCAACCGCTTCATCGATATCAACAGGGGCAAATGGTTTTGGTAACTCACCCTCTTCACGATGTGCCGTCAATACCGTAGACGACTTGGCGATTTTGCCTTTTTCTAAAATTTGCGTCCAGCGATAGCTAAACCAACCGTTACGAATAATGAGGCAATCTTCATCATTGGCCAATTGGCGCGCAACGGCTTCCATTCCATAAGTACCAGCACCAGGTACAATGACCACTGCTTCGGCGTTATATACAGATTTTAGGTCGCTAGATAAGTCATTCATCACTTGCTGAAAGACTTTTGACATGTGGTTTAAGGCGCGGTCAGTATAGACCACTGAGTATTCTAATAAGCCGTTTGGATCAATATCTTGACGTAATGCAGTCATAGGAAGCTCCTAGTTTATAGTTAGATAGTTTAATTTTTCTCAAGCATTGGCTATAGCAAAATCCAGATACTCTCTTAAACCAACCTGCCTTAATAACGCTAACCAATCTAGACACCTACTGTTCGCCAACTTAGCCAAATAATACTTCTATTAGATAACATTGTTGTCAAATAACGTTTTTTAAATAATATGGCTGTCAAATAGCATTGCTGACCAATAGCATAGTCGTTAGATTGCATAGCAGCTAGATACTACTATGGGTAGTATTAACTGAATATTAATGTGGGGTAATAGTCGAGATGACGCAGGGTTGACGATATAGCACTTTATCCTAGCGCTATTGCCGTTGGTGATTGTGTTTTGCACGCCGTGTTTTTATTGATTTTAGACAAAGTCGTACAGAACAGGTGCGCCACTATAGGGGCTACGCGGTGGTAGGCTAATAATGGTCACTAACAACTGATGAGATGAATAGGCATCAAGCGAGAACATATACACTAAGGTTTTTAGAAAATAACCGCTCGCGTATAACAAAAGATTATCATCGCTTAATATACTCATAACAGCTTGATATTAGCACTGATAATGCAGGTTGACAACGATATGTTTGCGCAATAATAAGGTTTGCGCCACTTACGTTTTTTTGATCAGTCAATAATGACTATCGACGTCCGCGATGAGCCTCTTGCAGCCCAGACACCACAAAGTCTAGCAGTTCACTATCCCCTTCACGGGCAGCCTTGCGCATGAGCTTCGATGGTGCGTGGGTTAGCGTCTGTGTCAGGCGGCGTGACAGCTCAATGATAATATCTTCAGGACTGGCATTATCCTGTTGTAGCTTGGCAATGGATTCATGCAGGAGTTTATCTACTTGGTCCTGCGTATGCGTGCGATACTGCTGAATGTCTTTACCAACTTGGCGCACTTGAAAGCTGCGATCCATCTCAACGACTAATTGGCTAACGAGCAGTTCAGCATCGACTGCCGCTTGCCTACGCTGTTCGATATTGCCAGCGATCACGTGTTGTAAATCATCGACAGAGTAGAGATAAACATCATCAATACGACTAATGGTCGAGTCAATATCGCGCGGCACGGCTAAGTCAATCATCAACATGGGCTGATAACGACGATGTTTCAGCGCCCGCAAAGTCATGGTTTTATCAATCAACACGTCCATACTACCGCTACAGCTACTAACGATATCGGCTTCTGCTAAAACTTGTGGTAACTCTTGCAAGGGTCTGACTTCTACCAAGTGACCTGCGCGGCGCAGCTCCACTGCCAGCGCTTCAGCGCGCTCAGGGTTGCGGTTGCAAATAATCACGCGACCTACACCAAGCCCAGCAATGTGGGTGGCAACCAAACGGTTCATCTCACCTGCCGCGACCACCAGCAATGTGCGACTGGGCAAATCATCAAATATTTGCGTCACCAATTTGGCAGCCGCATAGCTAAGCGATACTGCTTGAGCACCTACTTGGGTCTCGTTACGGACGCGTTTGGCAGCAGCAAATACTTGATCGATAATCCAGCCAAGCTGATTACTCAGCGCTTTTTGTTCTTGCGCGAGCTGTACTGAGCGCTTGATTTGACCGAGTATCTGCGGCTCACCCAATATCATAGAGTCAAGCCCTGCGGCAACTCTAAGCCAATGGGTCAGCGCGTGAGTGTCACGGTGCACATAAAGATAAGGATCAATCTCAGACAGTGACAACTGCTTAAAGTCAGCAAGCCACGCTTTAATTTTTAAGATATGAGCACTAATAGCCGCCGAAGATGTCTGAGCACCGACCGCGCCATTAGCAGACATAGAGGGAACATCTTGCGGCTCTGCTAGCTGCGGCACAAGCGCATAGATTTCCGTACGATTGCAAGTAGAAACAATCACACTGCCATCAGTAAAGGCCTCTAATTGTTTGAGAGCGATATTCACATCGTCACCCACAAGCGCCAAGCGCTCTCTCAGAGCGACTGGTGCAGTTTTGTGATTGACCCCAATGACCACTAATCTCATTATTGATAGACCATAAACATGACGCTCACCTGCCAGCCCACGCTATCTCATTATTTTTAAAAGACAGTTGTAGGCGACAGCGCTGAAAGGAAGACTCTAAAAGCCGCCTATTATATCATTATTGCCAGCTTTAATTAACACTCAGCTATCGATGATAGCTATTTGCTTGTATCTGGGCACATGAGTAACAAATCAACTACCGATACGATTGTTAAAACCAATATCTATGTTTTAGCGAGCGCTTATAGAAATGGATAGAAATCATTCGCTTACTTGACGTTAACTTGTTATATTTTCACAATATTTAAGCTAAGATTTACAACCAATGAAAGACCCCGTTGATACAGGTTATCAGCCAATCCTACTTTGTTAGCAAAGATTTGGTAGAGCGGCTGCTATTAATAACGGAGTAACACGGGCACTATTGTTTATCGCATCAGTCTGCTTTTATGTCAGGCATGGGTACTCGTTACCAATAGTTAGTTTGAAATGATTAAAATAAAATTGTCTTATCGATATAGATGAACAATGGGCGAATACGGTTATCTATGATTTTTTTTGGGTCATTATTTCGATCACAACTTGTGCATGACGACCAATCTAATCTACGTGCTCTATTGCATGCGGTTATCGAACGTCTGTGCCAGCGTTATAAGCTAACCTTGTCGTTGGCCTTTTGCCTATGCTTAGGATCGTCTTCCGTTCATGCCAGTCATCCTGATATCTCGCTCGAAGCCCATGTACCCAAACTATCCATTGCTGATAAGAACGACAAGGCATTCAGTAGCGACGGCATTGATAATAGCTCAACGCTATCAGCAACTACTCCTACCAATACACAACCAATAGAAAATGTCGCCAATATTAATGGGTTAGCGCCAACTACCTTATGGCAACCTGAGCTCAAAGAGCCTAGCCTGTATGCGCTGCTTGATGCAGAATTCGCAGCAGATCGCGGTGATAGACAACGAGCGATTACTATCTATAAGCAGCAAGCATTTAAAGAAGATGCAACTGCCGTGTTTGAAAGAGCACTCAGCCTTTCTTTACGCACCGAAAGGGTTGAGAAATCGTTACAATTTGCCAAGTCATGGCAAGACCAAAATCCGGATCACGTGCCTGCTTGGTTTTATGTGGCGCATTTGGCTCTGCGAGCTCACGATTATCTGTTAGCTGGCGAAACCTTGAATCGTATTCTGCTTTATGACCCTCGAGCGGACTTAAGCGAAATCCTTATCGGTATCTATCCAAACAATGATGAAGACAAACGTGAATTACTTGCCGCTTTGCAACCACTAGATAGCGAGCAGAATGCCTCATTGTCGGTATTGAAAGCAGGGTTGCTTTACCAATTTAACGAGCCTGAGATTGCCATTGTCCATATCAATCGGGCGCTAGAACGCCAGCCTGACTATGTACCTTTTATTACACTAAAGGCAGACATACTGCGCAAAATCGTCACGGCTGAAACCGTCGTCAATTATGTGAGCCAAGCGCGCCTGCGTAATCCCGATAGTAAAAGTCTCTATCTGTACGAGATTCGCTACTTGCTTGACTTAAAGCAAAGCCAAGAAGCGTGGCAATTATTGCTGGATGCCCATGGTCGCTTTGCTGATGATGCCGAGATTACTTTGTTGGCTGCGTTGGTGAGCTTAGATATCGAAGAATATAACAGTGCCGATGAGCTACTCAACATGCTCGCAAAAAACCCCGCTTACCTTGATCAAGCTTATATTATCTTGGTATCAGTGCCGAGCGTCAGCAGCACTTTGACCAAGCCAAATACTATCTTAATGGTGTCATGCTAGAAGACTTGGTATTAGAGGCTCGTAGAAAAGTAGTGGCTTTTGAATTGCTTAACGGCGATGTAGATGCGGCGATTGCTACTTTAGAAAAACTGCGTAAAGACTTTAACGTCTTTGCGCCAGATACCTTTGTGCTACAAGCCGATATTTTATGGCAGCAAAATGAGTCCGAAGAAGCCCTGCGCCTACTAACCAAAGCTGCTCGCAAATATCCTGATAATGAAATGCTCTTGTTTGCACGCGCCCAGCTCCTTGACGACAAAGACGACTATATCGTTAAGCGCACCTTGCTCAATCATCTGCAAACACTTGACCCAACCAACCTCTCCTACCAGCTCAGTTATGCGCAGCTATTGCTAGCCAATGAACGCAGTTCGGAACAAGGATTGGCATTGGCCACCGCCATCATTCAAATTCGCTATGATGACCCACGTTATGACAATGAGCTGCACCTGCAAGCGCTGAATGTGCTGGCTGGCAATGCATTGGCCAATGAAAACTATCAACAAGTCATCGACTACCTGCAAACCCCTTACGATGTGTTTCCTACCTTGCGCTCTGGCAGCTTACTACTACGCGCTTATCAAGGTTTAGGCAACAATGAAAAAGTCGAGGCATTACTCGCAGACTTGCAGCAGCGCTTCTCATTTGGGCAACACAATATCAATGACCGTATACAACTTTACTGACCCGCCGTTTTATAGTGGACAAATCGTTGCGTGCTATGATTACAAGGCACTCATAAGATGCTAACAGCCACGCATAACTGAGTAACATACAACCATTAAGCTAATCTATTTTCGAAACAATGATTTCGTAAATTTGTCTATTTTTGAGGAAACATCATGTCAGTATTGGTCAATGCTAATAAGCCTAATAAATTGGCGCTATTCGCTGCCGTGACAACCGCGCTCGTCATCACGTCTGGTTGTCAATCACTAAAAACAGCAAACGCTACTAACCAACCCAGCGCGACCTTACAAGGTCAAAACGCTGAGCCACCGCAAAAGCTTGAGAACTTTAATATCACTGGCAAAATCGGTGTAACGATGCCCGCCAATGACACCACAGGCACTCAAGGTGGCAGTGCGTTCTATGCATGGGGGCAGCAGAATGATCGCTTTGCCATTGAGCTGATCGGCGCGCTCGGCATTGGTAAAACCAACATCGAGTATAATGGTCAAACCGCCACTTTAGTCAGCGAAAAAACAGGTACCTTAACTGCTGATGATCCTGAGACTTTGCTCAAAAAGGCCACAGGGTGGCAAGCGCCTATTTCACAAATGCCCTATTGGATATCTGGTCGCCCAGCGCCTTCCGATAGCGCACCACAGCTCGATGATCAAAATCGTTTAATCAGCTCAGTCAATGGTGAATGGACCGCAAGCTTCACCTATAAAGGATCCGACAAGTTACCAAATAAAATCAGTGCCGTACTGCCACAAGAGGCAATAAGGTAGTAATGACGATCAATCATTGATTAGTCACGTAAATACGATGAAAATTGCTGATTATTGATTACTATAGCCGTTTATGACTGAAACTTATGATTAAGAACTTAGCTGTGTTGCCTGCTTCTTCTATTTCTCGCTTATCGCCAGCAAAAATCAACTTGTTTTGCACATTACTGGCAACGGGCTGACGGCTATCATAATTAAAACAACCGTTTTTCGCTTGCTCGATTGGGGCGATTATTTGCATTTTTCAGTCACGGATGATGTGGTGATTTCTACGGTAGATAATGCCTTAGATGCCAATGAGCTCTGTCACCAACTTATAATATTGGCTGGTGCAGAGACTATAACTGCCGATATAGAAGACAACTTAATTTTTAAAGCAGCGCGTGCATTGATAGCGTCTGCCATACAGTCAGACACCTTACCTGAGCAGTTAGCACAGGTGCATATCGCTTTAGATAAGCATTTGCCGATGGGTGCAGGCTTGGGTGGCGGCTCATCCAATGCCGCAACGACATTGATGACACTTAATGAAATTTGGCAGCTTAATTTTGATCAAGATACGCTTATAAAAATTGCTGCCGCTATTGGCGCAGATGTGCCGATTTTTATCTTTGGGCAAGATGCGATTGCGATGGGTATTGGAGAGCAGTTAACCGCAATCAAGTTGCCCGACCAGCAATATTTAGTATTGACGCCCAATGCTCACGTTAATACTGCCCAGCTGTTCGCGCATCCTAAATTACAACGTGATATCGCTGTGCTATCGGTTGAGACAATTAAAAATAAACAAGCCGACTATGTACAAACTCTGACCACGCCCTATCAAAATGTCTTTACGCCAGTGGTAACCAGTCTTGCTCCTGCCGTCAGCGAAGCATTACGTTACTTACAAGGGTTAGAGGCGCAAGCACTCGGCACAGCACGAATGACGGGCTCTGGTAGCGCGGTGTTCTTGCCTTTGGATGCAAGCGTGGCTACTGACAAAGCACTTTTAGCAAAGTGGATTGAAGAGGCGCCTTGTTCTGCCTATTTAGTTCGTAATCTATGAGTTAGGTTTGAGCTGCAGTGTGCAAATAAAATGATTATAAATACAACGTAAAGCGTTTTATTGACCCGATATTCGTTGTTTTTGACCTATTTTTCAATAAACGCCATAAAAAGGCGCAAATGACTTGCAAATTCTGAAAATTTAATTATAATAGGTCGCCTCAATAGGGGTATAGCCAAGTTGGTAAGGCATCAGGTTTTGATCCTGACATCCGTTGGTTCGAGTCCAGCTACCCCTGCCATTTTTTAGTACGAAGCGTTTAATATGCAGTGATCATAGGTGGTTTATAAATAGCCGCTTATCTTATTGACATTGACAACGTTATCCCAGTTTCGGTATAGTTCGCAATGGACACCGCTAGGGAAAGTTATGTTTTAAATGGTTTATCCGTTTATAATATAGCGAACAGGTCGTGACGCTATTCTAACAATGACTTTTATTAAAAGTTGCTTTTAGATATCGACGTACACAGCCTAGACATTACAGGGGTATAGCCAAGTTGGTAAGGCATCAGGTTTTGATCCTGACATCCGTTGGTTCGAGTCCAGCTACCCCTGCCATTTTTTACTGTAATAGTAGTCATCAAACTTTTCACCACTCTTTTCTGAATTTGAGCAGTTGACACTGCTTAGCGGTCGCTGCTTGAGTCAATCAAGGACTTCTGTCATGCCTTATTTGGCGATTTTTACGGGTAATGCCCACCCTGAATTAGCAAAAACCGTAGCCGATCATCTCCATATACCTCTTGGTAAAGCTGATATCACGCGTTTTTCTGATGGCGAAATCGCCGTAGAAATCAAAGAACACGTGCGCGGTAAAGACGTGTTTATCATGCAGCCAACTTGTGCACCAACCAATGACAATTTGATGGAAATCATGATGATGGCGGACGCTTTGCGTCGCTCTAGTGCGGGTCGCATCACAGCAGTCATGCCCTACTTCGGTTATGCCCGTCAAGACCGTCGCCCTCGTTCAGCTCGTGTACCTATCTCTGCTAAAGTCGTCGCTGACATGCTAAACATCGTCAGTATCGATCGCGTGATGACGGTTGATTTGCACTCAGATCAGATTCAAGGCTTCTTTGACATTCCTGTAGACAATATCTACGGCACGCCTGTATTGCTTAACGACCTACAAAAACAAGATTACGACAACATCATGGTTGTTTCACCTGATGTGGGCGGCGTGGTGCGTGCGCGTGCTATGGCTAAACAGTTGGGCGATACTGACATGGCGATTATCGATAAACGCCGTGCCCGTGCCAATGAGTCGCAAGTCATGCACATCATCGGTGACGTGCGTGATCGTGATTGCGTCATCGTTGATGACATGGTTGATACCGCAGGTACGCTATGTAAAGCAGCTGAAGCATTGAAAGCAAACGGTGCACGTCGCGTATTGGCTTATATTACGCACCCTGTCCTATCAGGCAACGCACTACAAAATATCAGCGAATCTGCGCTAGACGAAGTCGTTGTTACCGATACGATTCCATTGTCTGAAGCGGCAAAAGCCTGTAGCAAAATCCGCCAAGTGAGTATCGCACCGATGCTTGCTGAAAGCTTACGCCGTATCAATAACGAAGAATCTATCAGCGCCATGTTTGACGCTTAGACTTTTAATGAGCACTCGCTCTACTTTCTGTTGGCAATGCTCGTTATAAAACACTGCTTAAGTTTAAAAAAAAGCGTCAAGTATCTTTACTTGACGCTTTTTTTGCCTATTGGTGTTGCACAGTCATTTTGCGTAGGTCTTTATTATTACTACAAAATCACGTATAATGCGCGCCTGTGCCAACCATTTGTTCGATTTAATTAGGTTGGCATTCTCAAAAGTGCTGATCATGCCCAAAAGTAACGATTGTCATGATAATGACTATCCAAAAAATCGTTATGATGAGCAAATGGCTACATTTAGCAATTGTGAATTTTGTTAGCAATCATAAATGTTGGCTATCATCACGTATTAGTGGATTGGTCGCAAATCCACTTTTTTATGACCAGACACTTCATCATTCTTTTTATAGGATTATATCCATGAGCATTAATCATTTTGAACTAAACGCTGTTGATCGTTCTGCTGAGCAACAAGGTAAAGGTGCGAGCCGCCGCCTACGTAAGCAGAACCTAGTTCCTGCTATCATCTATGGTGGTAACGAAGAGCCAACGTCTATCTCAATCAAGATCAACGAGCTAGTAAAGTCACTTGAATTCGAAGCTTTCTTCTCACACATTTTGACAATCAATGTTGATGGCGTAGAGCATCAAGCGGTTATCAAAGACTTGCAACGCCATCCAGCTAAAGGCTTCCCAATGCATGCTGATTTCCAGCGCGTTGTAAAAGGTCAGAAAATCAACATGAACGTTCCTGTGCATTTTGCTGGTCGTGAAGAAGCGCCTGGTACTAAAGCTGGTGGTGTTCTATCAACACTAGTATCTGATATCGAAATCGTTTGCCTACCATCACAATTACCTGAATACCTAGAAATTGACGTATCAGGCATGGAAATCGGTGATCTATTCCGTCTATCAGACATCAAACTACCTGAAGGCGTTATCATCTTTGATCTTGACATGGAAGATGCTCACGACCGTACTATCGTTAACATGCAGCCACCAACGGTTGAAGAAGTTGACGCAGACGCTGAAGAAGTTGATGCTGCTGACGTACCTGCTACTGAGCAAGGTACTGAAGACAAAGACGGCGAATAATAAACCACGGTTACATAGAGCACGCAATCTAGCGTCTGCTATGTAATACAAGGTTTGTTTAGTCAAAAAACAGCAGGTGATAAATATCTCCTGCTGTTTTTGTAAGTAAGGTTTGAAAAATAATAGATATGCTATGAATAAATAGCATAATCGCAAACCTTATGCCTCATTTATTCAATTTAAGCAGGGTGTTTTTATGGCCATAAAGCTTATTGTCGGTCTTGGTAATCCTGGTCAGCAGTATATGTTTACACGTCATAATGCAGGGTTTTGGTTTGTCCATCACTTGGCTCAGCAGTTCAACATTACCCTCTCTCATGATAAAAAGTTTCATGGAATCACAGGACGTGGGCAGATTCATGGGCATGACGTACGTCTATTGATGCCGCTCACCTTTATGAATAAGTCTGGTCAGTCAGTGGTGCCGATGGTGAAATTTTATGGCATTGAAAATGATGAGTTACTGATTGCTCATGATGAGCTCGATATTCCAGCTGGCAGTATCAAACTTAAGACGAATGGTGGTCATGGCGGTCATAATGGTCTGCGTGATATCACCCCTCATATCGGCAACGACTTCCATCGTTTGCGTATTGGTATTGGTCATCCTGGTCATAAGTCTAAAGTTAGTGGTCATGTGCTCTCAAAAGCTGCGCCCGATGAACAGATTGCCATTGATAGCGCTCTGACAGCAGCGTTTGAGGCGCTGCCATTATTACTAAATGGCGATATTGAAAAAGCACGTTCACAAATTAATGGCTTCAAACTGCCAGAATAAAATCATGCTTTAACTATAACAGCCTTTTATTTTAGCAAGTTATCCCCCATTAACCTTTTGATTTGAATCATTAATCTCAGTTACGCTAAGGAAGCAACCTATGCTACTTAATATGCTTAAATGCAAATTACACCGTGCTCGCGTCACCCATGCCGAACTTCATTACGAAGGCTCATGCGGTATCGATGGTGATTTATTGGATCTTGCTGGTCTGCGCGAAAATGAGTCTATCGATATCTACAATGTGACCAATGGCAAGCGCTTTCGCACCTACGCTATCCGCGCTGAAGCGGGTTCTGGTATCATCTCGCTAAATGGTGCGGCGGCTCACATGGCAGATTTAGGCGATATCGTTATCATCTGTGCCTATGCTCATTTTGATGAAGTAGAAGCGGCAACCTATCAGCCAAAACTGGTGTATTGCAACGAAGATAACACCGTAAAAGACACAGCAAACATCATTCCGGTACAAGTGGCTTAAAGCACCGGAACATCGAAGATTTTTGGATAAAGCAAGGATAAATAATCGACTAAGCTGTTGAAGTTATTCTTATTATCCAACCAAAACCGCTATGCTAATATGAGAGCTGAATCTCCATTCTGATTCAGCTTTTTTTTATGCCATTTTTATATGGCAAATTCACATTTTATACCACTCTTAAAAGATGAAGTCGTCAGAAAAATAAATGTCAGTGCTAAGTTTTTAGGCTAAATGAGTTTGACACGGCTAAGCGTATTTTTAGGTTTGGTATTAACACTAATAAGGAAACAAACTGATGTGGTTGGCAGTTATTGCAGTATTGATCGGACTAGCTATTCTTGTTTGGAGTGCAGACCTTTTGTTGATGGCGCCACTGCCTTAGCAAAAAAATTCAACGTCCCTAGTTTCTTAATAGGTGTGTTGATTTTGGGTGTGGGTACATCCGCTCCTGAGATGGTCGTGTCAGTATTGGCGGCACTAGAAGGCAGCCCTGATTTGGCATTAGGCAACGCTTATGGCTCAAACATCATCAATATTGCGCTGGTATTGGGTGCAACCGTATTGATTAGCCCTATTATCATTCGTAAGGGCATCATCAAGCGTGATTTACCTCTATTGGTATTGATTACTATGGTCGCCGCATGGCATCTGCGTGATGGGCAATTAGACCAAGCAGATGCGATTGTGTTGATAGCGCTGCTGGTCGTGACTTTAGGCATTCAGATTGTACTAAGCTTACGTGAAGGCAACCATGAGCACGAAGGAGAACCCATAGCAGAAAGCGTCGATGCTGAACATATCGAGCAAACCCTAACACGGGGACTCATCAGCTTAGTTATCGGCATGCTTTTACTGGTCATTAGCTCGCGGGCTATAGTTTGGGGTGCAGTAGAATTGGCAACGCTGTGGGGCGTGAGCGAACTGGTGATTGGATTGACGATTGTTGCTGTGGGTACATCGTTACCTGAGCTGGTATCGAGCCTATCAGCCGCCCGTAAAGGCGAACACGACATGGCACTGGGTAATATTATTGGCTCTAATATATTTAACACCTTGGGCGTCGTTGGTCTCGCAGCGCTTATAGCGCCAATCACAGTCAGCCCAATTATCTTATCACGCGATATAGTGGCGATGGGATTGGTCACCTTGTTACTCTTGGTATTGTGCGGGTTTGCCTTTATGAGTAAGCGTCCATTCGGTCGCACTTCTGGGTCGACTTTGGTCTTATTCTTTGTCGGCTATACTTTATGGCTGATACAAACCGTCAACCTGTAACGCTTAAAGTGTATTAACAGACCTCAAAATGTATGAACAGACTATGGCGATGATAATATGGTTTATTTTCCTTGCTTGCGATTTCTAATCACCCGCCATAGTCCTTCATTCTCTGTTTTTGGCATTTTTAAGGTAATGGTATTCGATAGCATATCTTGCACTGCGAGACCACGTGGGTTAAAGAGGCAAAAAGCATAGTTAAAGACAAAGCCCAAAAAGGCACTGGTCAATAAAACAGCACGCGAGCCATCGATGACACTACCAATGATACCAAATATAAGTGGCATAATACTGGCCGCTAAAATCCGCTTAAATGACTGTCCCCACGTTAGCAAATGACCATTACTATTGACCGTCTTTAACCGCCAAGTCTGCATACCTAATGTCTGTCCACCGCGACGCCAAAATATCCCATAGAATCCTACTAACGTCAGTATAAAAGACGGCGTCATAATCACGTTTTGATACCACGTTGGCAGCGACTGCGCTTGAGAAGAGTCTGTACCGGTATTCATGGTCAGCAATGTACCAATCACGGTTAGCAGGGTACCGACCAAAAACAACAACGCTAAAATTAACATGCCATCATAGAGAATGGCTGCCATACGGGTGCCAGGTTTAGCAATCGTTAGCTCTTCAACGTCAGAGGCAGGGTATGCTGATGCTTTAGTTTTAGCAGCAGATTTGGTAGGTCGTTTAGGTAAACTCTTTGACATGGTACAAGCTCATAGCAAGCAGTGAATAGTGACTCTATTGTACCGTAATTCACTGTCTTATCGTACATTATCCTAAGATGCCGTAAGTCATATAACAATGTGGTATGACTCATCAACTCATCAGACTATCACACAGAAATTGCAGACATAAAAAAACCGCCAAATTGTCATAAGACAGGCGATTATTTTAAGGTTTCTTTAACTGGGTTAAAGAAGTGATAATGCAAATGGTGCGCTTGGAGAGATTCGAACTCCCGACCCCTTAGTTCGTAGCCAAGTGCTCTATCCAACTGAGCTACAAGCGCGTACTTTGCATATCATTTACTGCGTTGTTAATAAACAATTGCAGCAAATTAGGTTGGTTATTATATAGATAATTTCGCTTGTGTCAACATCTTTTTTTATCAAAATCAAATTATTTTTTGCTTTAATAAAACAGAAGATTATTAACGCTTTTATATCGCGTCACTACTCTACTAAAAACCGAATAAATGGAGGTGAAGGAGGGATTCGAACCCTCGATACGCGCAAACGTATGGTTCCTTAGCAGGGAACTGGTTTCAGCCACTCACCCACTTCACCAAACGACGTAAGACTTTTTAAGTTCTAAAAAATAGTATTATTGCTGATAATACGTCTTATCCCGTGGGCGATTATTATAGCAAAGCCAAAACGAATTGCAAGCACTGTCTACAAATTTAATGCATTTTTTATCATATTTATGTGTTTATATGGTTTCATAGCCTCTTGAGCAACCCAAATATCAATAAAAACCAGTAAAAACGATGTTTAAGTTAGTCAGCACGCTTTAGGTTGTTGTTAATTAATTGATGGATTGTCTATGTACCATCTCTCACCTACTATGGCTTTTTTAGCAGTGGGTGTCTATAGTATTTGTTACTCATTGTAGATTATGTCAAAGGAATTTTTATGCGACCAGTGGTACTGTGTTTTTCAGGATTAGACCCTTCAGGCGGCGCTGGATTACAAGCGGATATTGAAGCCATCGGTCAAGCAGGTGCGCATGCTGCCATTGCTTGTACAGCTATTACCATACAAAACTCGCAGCAAGTCTTTGGTTTTGAAGCTTGTGCAGCAAGTTTGGTAAAGGATCAGGCCACCGCAGTGCTCGATGATTTGCCTGTTGCAGTTATTAAGTCAGGTATGTTGGGTACGACTGATAATATCGCTATGCTGACTCAGTTTTTTGCCGAGCGCCTTATCACCGCTGATACGCCATTTGTATTAGATCCCGTATTGGTTGCCAATAGTGGTGGCAGTTTGGGCGATGAAAAGACGCTCGTTAGCGCATTTAGGGAACTGTTACCATACGCGACCCTCATCACACCGAATACTCATGAGCTACGCGCATTAAGCGGTGAGCAAGACTTACATATTGGCGCGCAAAAACTATGCGCCCAAGGCACCTATGCTGTATTGGTAAACCTCACACGACTTTGATAGTGGCGATATAGAGCAGTATTTGTACATAAAGGGTGAGATGGTACATAAAGCACCTTGCCGCGCTTAACGGGCGAGTTTCATGGCTCTGGCTGTTCACTTGCCAGCTTTATCGCTGGGCGCTTAGCAATGGGTGATGCGCTTATCGATGCAGTAAGAGCAGCAGACAGCTGGATTACCCAGACGCTGCGAGCCGCTGATGCACCGCACCCTAATAATGAGCAAGCCCAATTAATACCCAATCGTTTTATAGACTTTCAGCATAACCTCTAAATAAGCAATAAAAAAAGGGCGCTCTATATCTCGTAGATGAACTGACCCCCAAATGTTGGACGGTTTAGTTTATAACAAGGACTGAGTTCTGTATTGCACAGGACTCAGTCCTTTTAATTTAAGTTGAATACGCTCATGATTATAATAATGTATATACTCATGAATCTGTTGTTCTAACTGCTCAATAGTCTTCGGTTTCTCAATATAAATCGTCTCGCACTTCAGCGTACCGAAGAACCCCTCTATCAGTGCATTATCTAAGCAGTTGCCTTTTGCTCATACTTTGCTTAATTCCATGCTGTTTAAGCGTCGTGCTAAACGGTTTCATTTGATAATGCCACCCTTGATCTGAATGCAGCATTAATCTCTTACCACGGCACGCCTTTGTCTTATCTAAAGCACTAGCTAGCATCTTACCAACTAAGTCATAAGTGGGTCTCTTTGAGAGCGTATAGCTGATGATCTCATTGTTATAACAATCGAGTATGGGTGATAAATACAGCTTATGATCACCCACCTTAAACTCAGTAATATCGGTGAGCCAGCGTGTGTTCGGTTTATCTGCAGTAAACTGGCGCTTTAAATAGTTCTTTGCAATCTTACCTTGTTGTCCTTTATAAGAGCGGTACTTCTGACGTCTTATCTTGGCGCTAAGCTTCATGTTACGCATCAGCTTAGCGATGAGCTTGTGGTTGTAATGACTACCTAACTGCTTTAGAGCCTCAGTGATTCTGCGATAGCCATACCTGCCTTTGTGCTGATGATACAGCTTAGCAATACGCTGTTTTAATTCAGTGTATTTGTCATCACGCTCAAGTCTTGCTCTATGATAGTAAAAGACACTTTTGGGCATACCAGCGGCTTTAAGTAAGTCAGATAAACAGCAGCGCTCTCTTAGTCCTTCGATGAGCCTTGCTTTTTCAAAGCTTGTTTCTTCTTCTGTTTGAGCAAGGCATCTAGCTTTTTTGGTAGTCGCGCTCCACGTAGATACTCATTCTCACGCTTAAGCTCTGCTAAGCTCTTTTCATCATCTGGTGTCGTGTGATAAATGGTTTTGCTCATGGCGGTTCTACCTTTAGGTTTAGATACGAGTCCAGACATACCCTGTAGTCGATAAGCTTTGTGCCAATGACTAATGAGCGCCGGTGAGCTGATGTTAAACTTCAGTGCCACCTCAGATTGACTTAAATCTTCTTTAAGCATGGTCGTAATCACGTGATGTTTAAACTCACTGCTGTATTTGGCCTTACTTGTCTTTGGCTTAATGGCATTTATGCCACCGCTTTGGTATTGCTTAACCCATTTGAGTACAAACTCTGGATTGACGTTAAACTTCTTAGCGGTGGCGTGACTACTATGGCCTTGCCGATAGTATGCGATGACTTGCATCTTAAAGTCTAGATCGTAACGCATAAAAATACCCCATAAGTTGTGTCCAACTTATGGGGTTCAGTTCAAGAGCGCCCTTTTTTAGATAGCTATTGGTAATTTTAGATAGCGGCTTTCAAGTGACCATTAATCCAGCTCAACCCAACATCGGCATGAAGCTCGCAGCAAAGCCACCAATAAACATCTCAAGCAAATAAAAGCAATGAAGGCGACCATTGGATAAATCAATCATGCCCAAGTTTGGCGTGATTCGACGAAATGGTGCCAAGATTGGCTCCGCTAAATCGACAATAATACCAATAATCGGATGCTGAGATTGGGTAAATACCACAATCCAGCTGACAATGATGGAGCCAATGACGAGATAGCGACACATACGTAAAAAGTCTAATACCAAGCTGATAGTACCAGTGAAAAATAACGGTACAGGAGCGATACCTTTATGGGTCAGTGCTGCTTTTCCAGAGATATCGATCAAACGAATCAAAAACATCAGGACGATAGCCGCAATACTGATACGCCCTTGCCCGACGGTTGGAAAAATACGCCCAAACACATCGACAATGTGCGTGGCTTTATAAGCTGGCGCAATCATGGGGTTGCTGGCATCCATCCCTGCAAATTGCAGCATAAAGCGAATAAACACCAACATCATGACGAAGGTGGTGACCAAATCAAAGATTTGAAATAACATGTTGTTCATGAAGTGCTACTCAATGTGACATTATTAACAGGTTTTGGGATGACGACTGTCATTACTAGGTACTTGGTATTGGTGCTTAGTATTAACGCTCAGGCGCGTCATGCGCTTGTAGCAAATAACGCGCCTGATATAGGGATGATTATTTACTCATCTCTTCACTCAAGGCTTGGCTACGGTCATAGCAGGCGCCTGCATAGCCTCAACGATTTGACCACCGATATCATTGGCTTGCATTGACTCAACGGCGGCTTGGGTTGTCCCATTTGGAGAGGTAACCTTGCGACGCAATTCAGCAGGTGCATCCTCACTATTCATCGCCATTTTTGCCGCGCCTAGCATGGTTTGCATAGCGAGCGCTGAAGCCTGCTCTTTATCCAGCCCAAGAGCGACTGCCCCATCGACCATCGATTCAATGAAGTAAAACATATACGCTGGTGCTGACCCTGATACGGCGGTTACCGCATGCATGTGTTCTTCATTATCGACCCACATGACCAAACCTGATGCTTCCATCACCGCCGTTGCTAACTGCTTTTGTTCAGCAGAAATATTATCAGTACCGTACAGACCCGTTGCGCCCATTTGAATCATTGCAGGGGTATTTGGCATCGCGCGGACGATATTGTCATAGCCACCCAACATGTCAGATAGAAGCTCAGTTGACAAACCTGCTGCCACTGAAATCACCAGCTGCTTGTCTAAGACATCCGCAAAGCTACTGACTACCGCTTTCATCACTTGCGGTTTGACCGCCAGCACCACAATGTCAGCATCGATAACGGCAGCTTTTGCATCAGCAGTTGGATCAACCGTGTTCAATCCTTTAGCAGCCAATTGCTCACGCGCCTCACTACTAGGATCAGCAACGGTAATTAAACTCGGCTTGACACCGCAGCTGACAAGCCCGCTAATCAAAGCCTGCGCCATATTTCCGCCACCGATAAAGCTGATTTTCTTATTATCTAATACTGACATACATGTCTCCTATTCAAAAATCCAAAGGTATTCAAACTAACATAATGATAGGTAAAATGACACTCAGTTTACCATACTGCTACTGGCATCGTTTGATAAATTGACGGCATCTAACCCGGCTGTAAGCTCCGTTGAATCACTTAATTGCCATGTACTATTGCACAACCAAACGGTTAAATTAACAAGGGCATTATATAAAATCAGTGACGGAGAGTACTATGTTTTTCATTCGTAAAGCCAACCCTGAGGATTATGCAGACATTGCTAACATTCACTTCAAAAGTTGGCATGTAGCCTATTTAGATTTGCTACCAGTGTCCTATATCAATGATAAAAACAACTTATGTAATAAGACAAAAATGTGGCAGGAGTTAATGGCGCATCCTGATGTTATTGTCTGGATAGCATATGATGCTCATCATCATAATTTGGGGTTTATTGGGTACTTCATTAATAATAAAAATTATGAAATTACCACGTTGTATGTTTTGCCCGACTATCAAGGATTGGGTATAGGCACTCAATTAATGACAGTATCATTGAAAGCTCTCTTAGAATCTCATATACATGCCCATTTTTATTTATGGGTATTAGCAAACAATGTGGCTGCTATTGATTTCTATCAAAAATTTGGCTTTGTAGCTAATGGCGAAAAGAGTGAAGAATGCTACAAAAGCACGCAAATAATAGATATCAAAATAGTTAGAAAACTTGATGGCCTAACGCCCTAGATAACCTGACCTCCTAAAAGGCTTAGGTTACAAATATTAAAAAGCGTTATTGATACTTAGACTGTTTCTAATAACATGGTTTGTAATAACATTGCTTCTAATAGCACTGTCTAAAACACCAGTATTGTCTATCGTGTCTATTAGCGATCTACTCGTCCCTAGTATCCAGCTCTCAAAAGGTGAAACCAGCAATAATGGCCACTCTTTATCCTGCTGTACGGATACGGCACTGACCACCACCAAACTCTCTCGCAACCATACAGGCACGCCAAGCGTTTGTATATAGTTTTTTGCCCGCTTGTGGACGTGATGCCAATGCAGTTTGCACACGCTGCTGACGACCTAATGGTGCAAAGGTAATCTCAAACCTCTCATCGCCTTGATCGCTGTCTAATAGCTCTACCAAGGCATCTGGCATCATTTGCACTTGCCAAATAAAGTTATCATCACTACGTAAGGTAACTGACACAGGCTGGGCAGCCGCTGAATCAGCATCAGCCACAACAAAATTAGATAAGGGTTGAATCTGTTTGGTAAGCGGCAACTCAAGCCATGTCAACCAATCGCTGCTGAGACGATAAAGCTGCTGACGGTAGCGGCAAATCGTATAGGACTGCTTGCGAGCTTGCCAAAAAAGCGCCGTTTGGTGATCAGGATCTTCACGTTGGCTTAGCATAAATACATCATCGACCAGCTGCTTAGCAGGCGGTAACGGTTCATCTTGACCGAGCCAATGATGCAATAGTTGCCGCTGACGATAAATGGGTAATGCTTGTAGCTTGTCTATATTTAGCACACGCTGGGCAGACGATAGCTGTAATGATGCTACCTCTATCTGCTGTAAATCTTCTGCCGCTTGTGCATTGATTATCAATTGGGCATCACGCAATAGCTGTGCGCTACGGGCGATATTATCAATGACATTGGAATTATAGGTCGCCAATACTGGCATAATGTCAAGGCGTAGCCCACTACGTACATTATCGCCAGCATCATTGGTTGGGTCATCAATATAAGGGAGCTTTAGGCGCTGAGCATAACTGCTGATATTGCCGCGTTTGACCGTCAGCCAAGGTCGCCATAACGCCATACGTTGTGCGCCCTGCGTTTGGATACGCCACGGCTGCATACCAGACAGACCATTCACCCCAGCGCCTTGTATCAGCCGCATCAGCACCGTCTCTGCTTGGTCATCGGCATGATGCGCTAAGAGCAATACATCATCTTGATTGAGTTGCGCTCGCATGACATCATAACGAGCCTGCCTTGCGGCTTGCTCATCATAACCATTCACTTGCGCACGTAAAATCCGACACGGTATCTGCTGCACTGCTGCCCAATGAGCGACATGCATCGCCCAAGTCTCACTATCTGCTTGCAAACCATGATTCACATGCAGCAATTGTGGCAAAAATGGCAACTTACCTTGGCGATAGAGCTGCACACACAGCGCAGCCAATGCTAATGAATCACGACCACCACTACACGCCAGCCAAATCCGTCGACCGTGCAGCTGTTCACCATATTCAGCCATACTACTCAATAATGCTTTTGCCAGATCGGCATCGACAGGCAAGTCTGCGATTGGCTTCATAGGATGCGAGAGGATTGCACTGCTGGTCATAATCAGCCTTATTTATTTAGCATGCATACATGAATTGACATATAAATGAATCTGCTCATACGTCAGCTACGACATCAGTTACAGCGTCAGTTAGCACCTATATTAACAGCCACAAAAAAACGCGCCATAAAATGACACGTTTTTATTTTAGCATTAAGACTCAGTCTCTAATATGAAAAGCTTTGTGTCCATGAATAGAGGCTTTGTGACAGAGGTGTCATAGCGACCAATTAAGCAGGCAACATCACTTCTGAGTTAAAGGTTTTCAGCTTCTCATAACGCAGCTCACAACGCGCGTGTGCGTCTAAATCTTTAATCTCATTTAACTGCTCAGCAATCAGTGCTTTCAAGGCGATCATGACTGGCTGCGGCTTGATATGTGCGCCTTCACCTTCTTCAATGACGGCATCAATCAGCCCCATCTGATATAAATTAATCGCATTTAATTTCAAGGCTTCACTAGCATCTTGTGCTTTTTCAGCTGTTTTCCACAGGATAGAGGCACAGCCTTCCGGAGAGATAACCGAATAAATACTATTTTGTAGCATATTGACTTTGTCACCAACGCCAATAGCCAACGCCCCACCTGAGCCGCCTTCACCGATGATAGTCACGATAATAGGCACTTTTAGGCTAGAAAAAACAGCGATACTTTCGGCAATGGCTTGCGCTTGTCCGCGCTCTTCAGCGCCGATACCCGGATAAGCGCCTTGGGTATCCACAAAGGTCATCACAGGGATATTAAAACGCTCAGCCATTTTGACCAAACGAATCACTTTGCGGTAGCCTTCAGGATTGGCCATGCCAAAGTTATGAGCAATACGCTCACGGGTGCTGCGACCGCGATGTTGACCAATTACCATCACAGGCTGACCATCAAAACGCGCCAGACCACCAAGAATGGCTTTGTCATCAGCAAAAGCACGGTCACCGTGCAGCTCATCGAATTCGGTAAACAGCTGATTAACATAGTCCATAAATAATGGACGCTTGGCGTGCCGTGCAAGCTGCACACTATCCCAGACAGTGCTCATAGACGCTTCCCTTTAATAATTATACTTAATGTATTTATGTTTAAGAATAATATCGTTATCGATTTTTAGATAATGAAAGTACAGTTGTAAACTCAATAGAAGCTATAGTAGCACATCTTAAATGGCATGACATTACTGACAAAGCCGCTTTTGTTACGTTAATCTATAGCATACTCATTACAATAGTAACAGCACCGTGTTGATCGCTCAGTACAAACCAGCGCTATCTAGCCCTCAACCACGCTCAGCGTCACGCCCCATTTAGCAAACTGCTCAATCTCAGTATGCAGATCCGGCAATAAGAAAGCATAGTGCTCGCTGCTATCGGCAACGGTGATTTGCCAGCAATGATCATCCATGGCTTGTAACTGTAATTCTGGTAATTCATGATCGCTGCGGCTGTGATGCGCCAGTACAGCCAAACGTAGCAGCAGACAAAGATAAACAAGCTGATTACCACCGATAGTACAGGTCTGCTCTAACATATCGGCTTTGAGCTTACGACGATGATTGAGCATCAGTTGTGCCATGCGCTTTTGATCGACTTGCGAGAATCCTGGAATATCAGAATACTCAAGCAAATACGCGCTGTGCTTATGATAACTACTATGACTGATGGCCAATCCTGTCCTCATGCAAGAAAGCCGCCCGTCTGAGTAAATCACAATCATCATTGGTAAGGGCGAGCTTCTCCTTCACTTGCTCAAATAAATGACGACTGGTTTTCACCACTTGTTTGGCTTGTTTTTTGTCCCCCGAATAACGCTTAATCAGCGCCAGCACACTGCGGTCACGAACATCTTCGCTAGCAAAGCGTCCAAGCATGTCGTACATCACACCTTCACGTAGTGCACCATCTGAGTAACTAATGGTATCGACACCCAGCACTTTCATGACTGCACGCAGTACCGCAACGCCTGCTGGGAAGACGGCTTTGCGATGTTCCTTAACGCCTTCTAAATCGATGTCATCGACGTTGCCAATTTTAAGCAACAGTTTCTCTAACTTTTTGACACCTTTATAAGTGATGCGCTCTTGCTCATCAGCCCAGCCCTTAGAGACCAGCACATTACGTACCGCTTTAATCGTCCCACTCGAGCCAACCACACTACTCCAGCCCAATTTTTGATAACGACCCTGAATCGCTAACACTTCTTTGCGAGCGGCTGATATCGCATTATTAAAGGCTTCTTTCGTGATTTGACCATCGGCAAAGTACTTCTGGGTAAAGGCGACACAGCCCATCTGCAAACTCTCGGTCAACAGCGGATCGAACTCTTGACCAATGATAAACTCTGTCGAACCGCCACCAATATCGATGACCAAACGCTTGTCACTACTGGCATTGGTGTGTGAGACGCCCAAATAAATCAAGCGCGCCTCTTCTCGTCCCGCGATAATCTCAATAGGTTTCGGCAGTATTTTATTGGCACGGGCAATAAAGTCATTGGCATTTTTGGCTTGGCGTAAAGCGTTGGTCGCAACCACGCGAATGCGTTCGGGTGGTACCGAATCCAAACGCGCCACAAATCGGCTCAAACAGTCAAGACCTCGCTGTGCAGCTGCCGCACTTAAGATATTATTTTCATCCAAGCCTGCGGCGAGCTGGACTTTTTCAGACATAGAAACGACTTTTCGCACCTCACCATGGTCAAGACGCGCAATGGCCAGATGAAAACTATTGGAACCGATATCAATGGCTGCCATCATTTCATCATCAGCAAGCGGCGGATTTGTAAGGTAGTCAATAGGCATAAGAGGAATCGTTACCGTGTTGGATAAAAGGGAGAGGATATGGGTTAAAAATCAGACGATTGAGTCATATAAACATCGTAGCTGCACCAAATAGTGCCATCTATACAAAGATGCTCACGTGTTTGATGCAATTTTCGCCATTAAAGCATTTATGCCAAACACTGGCAAGTGACCCAAATGCTAATTAAGCAGCAAGCGTATCATTAACAAAATAACGAATGCGCCATAAACATCCATTGCTTGTGTTAAGGATAGCGTTTTGCTAAAAAACGACCAATATTATAATAAATAACAGTCACTTAATGACCGCCTAGCCGCTTTATTAAAACAGAAAGCACTCTAATTACTCGCCCTAATATCTATACTCAATAAACGATTAGCAAGGAAGCTAAACAAATGAATCAAACGACCACACAAAACACTACCAAAAACGCTGATGCTCAAGCGGTCAGCAATACTAAAAAAAACATTATGACAACCGTCAGCCCAACAAAGCAGAAATTTTATGACTTCTATTTAGCTGAACATCAAAACATGGCTTGCCGCCGCTTACATTTCGCCGGTAGTAGCTTTGGCTTATTGGGACTCGCAAAGTCGGTCAAAACCGCTTCGCCAAAACCATTACTCAAAGGCATCGCTGCTGGATATGCTTGCGCTTGGGTCGGTCATTTTTTCTTTGAAAAAAACAAACCTGCCTCGTTCAAATTCCCGCTAAAAAGCTTTGCTAGCGACTTTCGTATGTACAGTGATGTCCTACGCGGTAGACTCAGCTTAAAAGACCGTAAATTTGATAAAATCGGACGATAATAACTCACCACTAGCCCAACTAACGTAAAGACTTACGTAATATTTTTCCTACCGCGGTTTTGGGCAATTCATCGATAAACTCGTATGACTGCGGGCGTTTATAACCTGTTAAACGCTCGCTTGCGAAGCTTTGTAACTCTTCTACCGTTAGGCTCAACTCCTTTTTAACCACAAACGCTTTGGGTACTTCACCGCTGTGCTCATCTGCAATACCAACCACCGCGACTTCAAGTACTTTCGGATGCTCTGTCAATGCCGCTTCCACTTCGTTTGGATAGACGTTAAATCCTGAAACCAGTATCATGTCTTTTTTGCGATCCACCAGTGTCAAAAATCCATGTTTATCTAGCACACCAATATCACCTGATTTAAAGTAGCCATCCTTTGTAAAAGTATCTGCATTGTCTCGTTGCCAGTAACCACGCATGACCTGCGGGCCTTTAATACAAACCTCGCCCCGTGTACCTATTGCACAAGTTGCACCTTGTTCATCAATGATTTTAATATCCATCATCGCAAGTGGCAGACCAACGCTACCGTTGAAATGATCTATATCAGGTGGATTAAAAGAGATAACTGGTGCAGTTTCGGACATGCCGTAACCTTCATTGATAATCATACCAGTGACTTGTTGCCACTGATCAGATACCGCTTTTATAATTGCGGTGCCGCCACCGATAGATAGTGCCAAGCGACTAAAATCAAGGTTGGCAAACTTTGGATGATGCAGCATACCAATAAATAAAGTATTCACCGAAGGAATGACATGCGGACGATGCTGCTCGATGATATTGACTAATCCATCGATATCACGCGGATTGGTGACCAGTATGTCTTCCCAGCCGCCATAAATGCCTAGTAAGCCGCAAACGGTAAATGAGAAGATATGATAGAGCGGCAACGGATTGAGTATTTTGATCTGCTCGCTACGACCCGCTTCAATCGCATGACCAAACATCGCATAACACTGACAGACATTGGCCATGACATTGTAATGCGTGAGCATCGCACCTTTTGGCTTGCCAGTCGTGCCACCCGTATATTGCAATAAAGCTAAATCTTCACGCTCGATAGTAACAGGCTGATATTGCTCAGCGTGGTATGCACTCATAATATGGGCAAAGCTTACATTCTGCTCTGAGATATCATTTGCAGCATTATCGGCTGTGGTTTGGTTGGTTTGATTGAATTGACGAGTAGTATCGGTCGACGGCTCAAGTTGGGTAAGCAAAGCAATATCGTTATCAGCAGGTGCAGCATTCGGATTGACGGAACAATGTACGATTAATGACAGTTGCGCTTTGACTGCATCATCTAACTGATCGTAAGCAGAGGTCATCCCATCGAGGACAATCAGCACACTAGCTTGAGCATCCGTCAGCTGATGCGCCAATTCATAATGGGTATACATCGGATTGACATTCACCAATACCGCGCCTGCTCGCAGACAACCAAGTAACACCACGGCATACTGCAATATATTGGGTAATTGCACAGCGACACGGTCGCCTTTACTGATTCCTTGTGCTTGTAAAAAAGCAGTAAAGCGGCGGCTGGCAATATCCAATTGTGCAAAGGTAAGGGTGGCGGGCCCCATACTAAAAGCCACAGAACAACTATGCTGATCTATCTTGGGTTGCAATAAATCTAGCAGGTTGTGCTTGTTCTCTAATACATCTAAATTATTTCTTATTCCATATTTCTCATACGAGGCTTGCCATAGCGGTGGCGTATTACTACTAGGCATATCATTAGTGCTTGTAGTCATCAGTTAGCATCCTTGCTCAATTATCTTGATTCATCTCAGAATAGCATAATTTATTGTTATTTTGCAATCACCCAAAGAAGGAACTGTCTTAGTCTTAGTCTTAGTTTTTTAATTTATGCAATCATCGTCAAAAAATCTTTATCTCTTATAGTAAAAATCACAAAAGGATAAATATTGGGCACAAAAAAAACCAGCATGATCTCTCATACTGGTTCTTGTAAGTACATACATTCTAAACAGGTCTTAAATGAACATAGTCCTGAATGAATAAGGTTCTGAATAAACAGTTACGCTTTTGCCATTTCTGCAAAAATCTCGTCAGCGGCTTTAATAGAGATATCAATGTCTTCATCGCTGTGTTTAATTGACATAAAGCCTGCTTCATAAGCAGACGGTGCCAAATAAATACCGCGATCCAACATGCCATGGAAGAACGTGTTAAACACCGTCATATCACACTCTGTCACGTCATCGAAGTTCTTTGGCGTGTCAGTTTCATTGTCTTTGACAAAGAACATGCCAAACATACCGCCCAATTTATTGGTACGCATGTTGATGCCGTGTTTGTCAGCCGCCGCTTGAAAACCGTCTACCAGACGATCAACTTTCGCTGCTAACTCATCATAAAAGCCATCTACGGTTAAGTCTTCAAACATCGCGATACCCGCACGCATTGCCAGTGGATTACCTGACAATGTGCCAGCTTGATAGACACCGCCGAGTGGCGCAATGCAAGACATCACTTCTTTTTTACCACCGAAAGCACCAACGGGCAGACCTGCACCGATGATTTTACCAAAGCAGGTCAAATCAGGATCAATGCCGAAATGTGCTTGTGCACCACCAAGGCCGACGCGAAAGCCCGTCATGACTTCGTCAAAGATTAATACTGCGCCATTGACAGTACACTCGGCACGCAACGTATCATGGAATTCTTGTGTTGGAATGACCATATTCATGTTGCCAGCGATCGGCTCTAAGATAACGCAGGCGACTTCTTCGCCCCATTTCTCAAAGCAATCTTTAATCGCTTGTGGGTCATTATAAGGAATGGTAATGGTGTGCTTAGCAAAATCCGCTGGCACGCCTTTTGATGTTGGCTCACCGATATCAAGCATACCCGAACCTGCTTTTACCAATAAGCTGTCTGAGTGACCATGATAGCACCCTTCAAATTTAACGATTTTGTCACGTTGGGTATAACCACGAGCCAAACGAATTGCACTCATGGTCGCTTCTGTACCAGAACTGGTCATACGAATCATCTCCACGCTTGGGACAATTTCGCAAATTTTATCGGCAACAGTCGTTTCAAACGGCGTTGGCGTACCAAAACTCAAACCATCATCAGCTGCTTTTTTGACCGCATCAATCACTTTAGGGTGCGCGTGTCCCAAAATCATTGGACCCCAAGAGCCGACATAATCGATGTAGGCATTGTCTTCGGTATCATAAATTTTGCTACCGTTAGCACGGTGCATAAAAATAGGCGTGCCACCAACACCAGCAAAGGCACGGACTGGCGAGTTTACACCGCCAGGAATATGTTTGCGGGCTTGCGCAAATAGCTGTTCGTTTTTAGTGCTCATAATTATTCTCTACTTATTATTTCTTTAATATTGATTCTGTCTTATTTTATTAAAAATAACCTTGCGGCTTGTTGTTAATGCTTAGCAGATTTTTAAAGCACATTTAATAATTTATGCTTTTTTAACAACAGATGATTTAAGCTTCATTGGCCCAAAGCCATCAAGTTTACAGTCAATATCATGACCATCAGATGCATCGGGCAGCAGGCGAATACCTTTTGCTTTGGTACCAACTTTAATAACAATCGATGAACCTTTGACTTTTAAGTCTTTAATCACGGTGACGGTATCGCCATCTTGCAGCTCATTACCGACCGCATCACGAATGACCGCGTCTTGCTCTTCAGCTTGCGCCGCATCGGTTTCAGCCGCAGTCCATTCATGAGCACACATGGGACATACCAGTAACGCACCATCTTCGTACGTATATTCAGCATCGCATTTTGGGCAATTGGGTAAGCTCATAATTTCCTCGTCAGCCGTGATAAATTGGGTGTATTCTAGAGCTAACATTGTACCGTAACTCGCCAGCTTTAACCAATCGCTTCGCTCGTAAATGCGGTGCTGTGACTAATTGATAGATTCGCTCATGTCTTACAGCGGACGTTTTTTATCACACAGTGTTTTGTGGTACTCTGCTTTAACTAAATTTGGTTTGATAGCCATATATCTTTAGATGGTAAAAACCTCAGTATTTACGTTAGCAATTACTTTAACAACTCAGTATTCACCACAATATCTGAGGCTATGGCTACTGATAACGATAGCGACTTATTAATAGGATAATAATGACTCAATCAAACGTATCGACCCTCCCATCAACATTGCCACAATTTGTTCAACTAACGATTCAAGGTGAAGATGCAGAAAAATTCTTACAGGGTCAGCTAACCTCTGATGTCACCAAACTCGGACTCAGTTATCAAGCAACGGCGCTTAGCAATTTAAAAGGTCGCATTGATTTTGGTTTGTGGATAAAAAAACAAGCCGAAAAGCATTATGATGTGGTTATCAGTGCCGATTGTGCTGAGGCTTTTCAAGCCCATTTAAAAAAGTTCGGTGCCTTTTCAAAATTTGACACCAGTACGCCCGCGCCCATTTATCCTTGCGTGCTTGATGACGTGCCAACCTTTAGCCATCAAGAAGACCACAATACGCCAGCCGATACCCAAGCGTGGATGCAAGCGAGTCTTGCCATTGGCAACTATTGGATAGTTGCTGCAACCCAAGGTCTGTTTCAGCCACAAGAGCTGCGTCTGCATCAGCGCGGTGGTATGGACTATGATAAAGGCTGCTATCTTGGTCAAGAAGTGATTGCCCGTATTTATTTTAAAGCAGCGCCAAAAGCGTTTTTACATTATGTCAGCGGCGCAGGTGACGTGCCAGCAGCCGGTGACAAGCTAGAAAAAATTCATGTGGTTAATGCGATTGCCGATGACACTATTAATGGTAATGGTTTTAAAGCATTGGTCGTTGCCCGTCCAGAGCATTTAGCCGAGAGTGAGCTTACGATATTAAACTTACCGCCAGCGCTGCAAGCCGATGTTGCGCGTCAAAAATAGTACGACATGATGAATGACGCGTAATAAGCAGCACTCGTAAAAACATTTTTACTAAAAAAGCAGCAGAGTAATCTATGACCCATATTGCGGTACTCGGAGCGGGTGTGGTGGGCGTGACCACCGCATGGTATCTTCGCCAAGCAGGCTACGATGTGACCGTCATTGAGCGTGAGCCAGCTGCCGGTATGCAGACCTCATTTGCCAATGGTGGGCAAATATCTGTCTCGCACGCAACCCCTTGGGCCAATCCTGCGGCTCCAATGAAAGCCCTTAAATGGCTGTTTCGCGAGGATGCGCCGCTGTTGTATCGCTTGCGTGCTGATAAGGCGCAGCTTAAGTGGGCGATGCAGTTTTTGCAAGAATGCCGGGCAGATAAAGCCGATGCCAATTTGGTACAAATGGTACGTTTAGGCTTGTATTCACGGGATGCACTACAACAGTTGCGTGCTGATATCGGTATTGATTACGAGCAGCAAACGCGCGGCATCATGCACTTTTATACCAATCAAGCGGAATTTGATGCCGCCATTGCGCCAACGGAGCGCATGCAAGAGTTAGGCTGTGAGCGTCATGTCATCGATATCAATAATGCCGTTAACTTAGAGCCTGCGCTTTACCCTATTGCTCATAAGCTAAAAGGTGCTACTTATACCAGCCGTGATGAATCGGGTAATGCCCATTTATTTACCCAGCGCTTAGCCGAGCGCTGCATCGAGGCTGGCGTTAAGTTTTTATACGATACCGAGATTCTGGCGTTAAACACTGACGCCCATTCTGCTCGCCCGCATATCCATAGTATTACCATTAAACCCAAGGGCGAAAACGCGCAAACCTTTAGTGCAGACAGCCATGTACTGGCATTGGGCAGCTATAGCGTATCGCTCATGAAACCGCTGCATATTCATCTACCTATTTTCCCTGCTAAAGGCTACTCGGCCACTTATCAAATCAACCCCCGCGCCCCGCATCTAGCACCCTTTGTCAGTCTCATTGATGATGAGTTTAAGCTGGTGACATCACGCCTTGGTGACAAGTTACGCGTCGCTGGAACAGCAGAATTTAACGGCTACAATTTGGATTTGAATAGCACGCGCTGTGCAGCCATTACCCGCCGTGTGCAGCAGTTGTTTCCCAAAGGTATCATTGCCAATTCTGTGCAATATTGGACAGGGCTACGTCCAATGACACCTTCTAATGTGCCGTTAATTGGGCGCGCGCACAGAGGTCAAGTCCGTCATGGCAGTCATAATGTGGATGCTAGTTTTGATTTATGGCTTAATACGGGTCATGGTACGCTTGGCTGGACGCATGCTTGCGGTTCGGCGCAGGCGATCAGCTTATTAATACAAGGTGAGACACCGCCAGTCGATTTGATTTTGTTGGCTTAGGATCGTAAAAATAAGAAACGTAAGAATAAGAAACGTAAAAAAGGCGCTACCATTATAAGTAAGCGCCTTTTTTCTTATATGGAAGACTTTTATTCTAGAACTATTTTATGCAGCGCTCCCTGATTTCATATCGAAATCAGTATCAGAATCAGTCGTCTCCAAATCAGTCGCTTCTGGCTCAATCGCTTCCAATTGTACTGGTACACCATTGACTGCCGCATTACCACTTAGCTGATCAATTAAGGTATCGTCTGTCAAATCATTGACACTGACGCCCGCATGCGCTTGAGCGATTTTTTGTTTTACCCCTTTACGGCCATGACCCCACCCATGAGGGATACTCACGACATTTGGCATCAGCTCATCCGTCACTTCTGCTACGATCGTCACACTACCCACACGCGACGTGACTTTTACGTTTTGACCATCCTCAATACCGTACTCTTTCGCTGTTTCAGGATGCAGCATCAAAGTACAGCGCGGCTTACCTTTTACCAAGCGATAGCTGTTGTGTAGCCACGAATTATTGCTGCGTACATGACGACGACCAATCAATAGAATTTGCTTGTCATCATAGTCCTGCATCATCTCCTGTACGCGCTCTAAATCTGCTTGATAAAAATCAACATTAAGATGAATCTGCTTGTCTTTGTTTTTTAACGCTTGTGGTAGCATGGTTTTGAGCGCTCCCAAATCAATCCCATGCGGATTTTTCTTCAATTGCTTTAGATTGAGACCCTTATAAGGCCCACGTTTTAGACCTTGATTAAGCACAAACTTCGGACCCAAAACTTTTATTATTAGGCGTTCGACTTTGGTTGCAAGTACGGCTTTTTTATCCAAGCGTTTTGCCAGCTCTAAGTAGATTTGCCAGTCATGTTTGGCACTTCTTTGCTTAGCAAACAATGCCTTTGAATATTTGGCGACGTTATGGACGGCAAAATTGTTAAAGGTGACGTCATAATGATCGCGCTCTAGTGGTGATACCGGCGGCAAAATGATATGCGCATGACGGCTGGTTTCTGTGACAAAGTAGTCAATAGCGACCATAAAGTCTAAGTTGGCAAAAGCCGTATCTAACTTTTCACCATTTGGCGTGCTGAGTACAGGTTTGCCCGCGATAGTCATAAAGCCTTTTAACTGCCCCGCCCCTTCTACCAACATCTCATCCGCCATTGCCACGACGGGATAATCGCCATTAAATCAGGCAAGTTACTCACGCGGCTATGGCGCTTACCTAAATAACCTGGGCCTGAGTTATTGACTACATCGACCGCAGGATTGGGGAACATTAGACCACCTACTTCATCCAAGCGACCTGTGACAATATTAATCAGCATAATTAGATATTGACTCAGTAAGCCAAACTCTTGCCGAGACGCCCCATGCGCCCATAACAAACCGAGCTTTCGGCTTCACAAAACTCTTTGACCAGTCGTTTAATCTCTTTTGCCGCAATACCAGTAATCTCAGCAACGGACTCTGCGCTATAGTCTCGAGCAAAGTCTGCGAGCCGCTCAATCTCTGGTGCGAGCGCCGCCGCTCTATTATTTTTAGCGCGTGCCTTGTCCGCATACCCTTGGAGATAAATTTCATTGAGCATGGCGAGCAAGAGCAAAACATCGGTCGCTGGACGAATAAAGTGATGCTCGCTAGCAATATCTGCCGTTTCGGTGCGTCTTGGATCAATGACTACCACTTTACCATCACGCGCTTTGATATCTTTTAGTTTTTGACGCATATTTGGTGCGGTCATAATACTGCCATTAGACGCTAGCGGATTTCCACCAATGATGAGCATATATTGGGTACGATTGACGTCAGGCACAGGGATGCGCAGCATATGCCCGAACAGATGCATGCTAACAATGTGATGCGGTAACTGGTCGATGGAAGTCGCAGAAAAGCGACTGCGCGTCTTGATACTGGTTAATAGATGCTTAATGGTTAACATGCCGCCCAAATTATGGACATTAGGATTGCCTAAATAAACACCGAAGGCGTTTTGACCATGTTTTTTCTGTACCGACTGAATACCGGCAGCAACCTTATCGAGAGCTTCAGGCCAGCTAATCTCTTTCCAACCGTTAGCCGTTCTCTCAACGGGATGACGCAGGCGATCACTGTCTTCATGCAAGTCTTGCAAAGCAGTCGCTTTTGGACAAATATACCCTTTAGAAAATGGATCGTCTTTATCGCCTTTAATCGAGAATACCTTTTTTCCATCGTGCTTGATGACAATTCCGCACATCGCTTCGCATAAATTGCAGGTTCTAAAATGTGTTTGTTCATCCGTGTGAGTCTTTTCACTAGCCATGGTCGCGCTCCCTGTTATTTTTTACTATAGTCATTCCACTATAAAAATATTACTGCGTTAACCTCGCTTGACGTATTAAATAGACATTTACACTCGGTTGCCTTGTACTGCTTTTAAATTGAATCGACTATATCGCTTTCACTATATAAATTCCGTTTTATAAGTTAATATGGTTACTAAATTTGCTCATCTTAAAAATCTTGAGAATTAGTCAAAGTGCAACATTGATTAGCTGAATGACTAGCCATCTACTCTGTGCCTATCTTTGGCGAAAAAACTATTAAAAAGCCCATCAAAGTTTTTGCACAACACTTCAATGGCTTGCTGCCGTGAATAACGCTGTTGATGACATCCCAATATCAATTCATGGACTTGGGCGGCAGCGATATCGACACAGAGATGAACGTCAGATTCGTCAAAAGAGCACTCGGCTGACTGCAACCCCGCTATAAATATCTTGGTCCACTCTTCTCTTATCTCTATGATTAGACTTCCCAACCCGTTACGTTCTATGTTTGAATCAAAGCGCAGACTGTCTTCGAGCAAACGTTGAAATAAAGTGATGTTTTGAAAGGCGGCATCAAAAATCAATGTTAGGCATTCCTGACAACGCTCATTGAAGTCCTCTTTAGACAACGTTGGATAGTCTCTAAGCATATCTACCCACGCCATGCGCATCGGCGATAAATAGTTGTCTTTAAGCTGCTCGCCTAACACCTGCTGCAACGCATCTAAACTATCAAAATGATTATAAAAACTTGGCTGAGCAATACCTGCGCCTTTCGCGATTTTATTCATGCTCATACCAAAAGCGCCCTCTACGCTATACAGCTGCAAGGCACTTTTCAGTAACGTATGACGCGTTTTCGCCTTTGCCAGCTCTCGTTTTGTTTCCGGTTTTTTAGCACTTACGCTGTTAAGTACATTCACTATCAACCTGCCCCAACTTAATCTACAAGACAACGATTATTCAACTATAAGGCTATAGCCATTTAAACAAGAAGTCTATTACTAAATATTTAACCTTACTTATTCTTGATGATTCGTTTTAACCCATCCTAAAACAATCATAAAAAAATAGCCGCCACATTTATGATGACAGCTACTTTTTTTATTCCTATATTTACAGCGTGTTACGACGTCATTTTTTATAAATCATCGCCAGACTTGTTGATCCTCTTTACGTATGTCACTGATAAAACACTTCATTCATTACACAAATGGACGATGCATAACATAGCTGTGCAGATCTCAATAATGGAGCAACACTCTCAACATTGCATATACAGACATGACGATGGTGAGCACTTATATTAGATATCACCAGTTAGCTGATTAATAAGTACTGATAGCAGCTGAGTAAAATGTCGATTAAAGACAGATGGAATAATTGTCTCAATAACCAATTTTATAATAAAAGAAGGAACATAAAAATGAACGAACATACTCTAAAAGGTGAATGGAACCAAATAAAAGGCTCAGTAAAACAAAAATGGGCTGATCTTACTGATGATGATTTATTACACGTTGAAGGTAGCCGTGATAAATTGGTCGGAAAAGTTCAAGAACGTTATGGTCACAGCAAAGATGATGCTGAACGTGAAGTAGACGCATGGCGTACTGAACATAAATACTAGTAGATAATCATGCTTGTAAGAAGTATTAAGATAAAAATTTTATAAGCAGATTATTTAAACGAAAACCGCATTAGTTTCTAATGCGGTTTTTTTATGCTGGACTGATCACCAACTTGATTTATATCAAATAATTCTAAAAGATAAAACTCAAAGTCCAGACACGATAAAACCGCATAGCAATTAACTGTTATGCGGTTTTATTGTTAACCATCCATGTTACCTATCACCACTGTTTCCCATGCATCCTTGCATAATATTCAGCATATTGTGATACTGGGCATCCTGCCCTTTTTACTACAACTACCAGCATTAACTACTGATAGCAGCAAAGGGTATGTGTCCTTACTCCACTTATCATTATCATCCTGATGCTAATAAGTGAATCATTATCCTTAATGCGGTCAACTCAATCCTTGAGTCACATTCCCTAATGCCGTGTGACTATAATGCCTAATTCCTAACCTGATGTTAAGTCGCGTAAGCGTCATTACGTGTAAGCATATGCTTACATGATTCATATTCGTTACCCTGATTACAACTTATTAACGCAAAAGACACTAATCATCAAGCTTTGTCCATTATGATAGATAATGTAAGAAAATATTTCAAAGCGCCTAATGGTAATAATTAATTTGCCAGTAAGTTATGAATACGATTATATGAAAAATTTATAGAGTGCATACGTGCTCGGCTATCACCAGCAATGATGCGACGGGTAATTTAAAAATATTATAGGATGTTGGATCATGAAAATTCTAAAGCCTTTCTCAATTAAGACCATTATATCTACTGGTCTTGCGGTTACATTATTGGGTACTTCAGTTGGGTGTGCCGTCGTCGGTTCAGGGTATGATAATTACCCAGTATATGGTGGTAATGATGATTATGGTAACGCTGACTACAACCGCATTAGTCAAAAGCTACGCGCTGATCTGCGCCGTAAAGGCTATCAGGTTATGGATATCAAATCCGATAACTACCGTGGCAATCGCATAATGACCGCTTATGCCAAAAAGAACAATCAAGCATACGAGCTAAAATACACGTATCCTGATCTAAAGCTTATTAGCTCAAATAAAAAAGCTTGGTCTAATGTTTGGCAAGACGATAGATATGACAATGACCATTACAAAAAAGACAAATATAAAATAATGGCAAGCATAAGAATAATAAGCACTATAAAAATGATGATATCGAAGATAGCATTAAAAGAGACTCGCGTTATCCAGCAATTAAGCAACGTGCAATCAATAAAATACAAGGCATGGGCTATCGGGTCAACGACATTGAGCTGGAAGAAAAGAACGGACGCGGCGTGTTCGAGATTGAAGCCAAGCGCGGCTCGCAAGAATATGAAATACGACTTGGTTACCCAAACTTAAATGTGATTAAGATTGAAAAAGACTAGGACATGTCCTCCATTCAATTGATAGTTATAGTCAATCCTATATAAATCAGATACGGTATCAGGCTCGCTTAGTCTATTTATAGTATTTTCGCTTGCCTTCCTTGAATCTAAATTATATTGAACCGACTATATTTAAGTGCGCTAAAAATGAAATTAGTAAAATAAAGCTATTAAATAAAGTTTTGGCATCGTTTCTTACTTGATGCCTTTGGTCAAATAAGCCAGCCCTTGGTTTATTTGACCCTTTTTTATAAAAGAAGCAAAAATATTTTTGACATCATAAGAGGATTTGATGAACCACCATACTTTATTAAAAACCACTACTACAGCTAGTATGATTGCAGTGTTGCTGACGATAACGACTGGCTGTGTCACCGCACCTAGTTACAATGCTTACGGCAACCTTTACGAAGATGTTTATAAAGACAGTAAGGTCTACAAAAAGCACAAGAAGACCATCAACTCCATTGATAAAGAGCTTTATCAGCCTGCTATCGAGCAAAGGGCTGCGAATAAAGTCAGCAATATGGGTTATCAAGTCAAAGACGTCAAATACAAAAAAGGTGACAGTAAAATAAAAGTAAAAGCCAAACGCGGCAGTGAAGATTACAAAATCGAGCTTGGCTATCCGAGTTATAACGTGATTAAAATCAAAAAAGACTGAGAGCTGACCCTAAAAGTCTAATACTTCAATCACATCATAGGCAGGCATTTCATAAGGATGCGCCTGCTTTAACGCCTCGACGACCTCTTTAATATCAGCATCAGCCACTACCATTTCTACTCGCCATTCCTCAACGGTTTCCAGTCGATCATGTGCTCCAATATTCGGATTACTGCCTGCCAGTGGTCTAAATTGCCCTGTCCCTTGCACTTGCCAACAGCACTGTTCATAATTGCCAATCGTCCCAGCGCCCGCCGAAAATAAAGCGGACTTTACCTGCTCTAATGCTGTATCTGGAATAAAAACCGTCAGTTTATACATGTATTACTTCCTTCCAGTCGATTTAGAAAAACAGCCATCAACTATCAATCTTACTATTTTTTGGATAACGAAGGATGGTCCGTCCAAATGTAGCGTAATAACCACTCTTTTGCCTCGCCCGCATAATCAATGCCAATCCGTGGACGCAGCGATACTGGCGGATTGCAACCGTCTTCTTCTATCCAAACGGCTGATGCTGGATGAATGGATTTGCCATACAAGTCACGGTCGATTTGTAAACGATTGGTCAGCTTACCAGGACCAGCAAATTGCTTGGGATGAATCAGTTGTTGATCTAAGCTCAATAATTGCTCATCTCGCAGGCGGTCACTATCTTCTGCTAAAAACCCTGCGCGTATCAGCACCGACTCAGGGGAGTCGATAGCACCGCTGATTAAATTGAGCATATGATGGACGCCATAAGTCAAATACACGTAAAAAACGCCACCTTGCTCATACATGATTTCAGTGCGCGGCGTTCGGCTGCCAGCATGTGAGTGACAAGCGGGATCGCCCGCACCGATGTAAGCTTCGGTTTCTGAGATGCGCATACGCAATATTTTAGTCGTGCCATCCGTATCTGACAGCTTTCTACATAGCACTTTACCTATTAAGTCAGCAGCGACCCACAGGTTGGTCGAGTAAACCATGATGACTCTAAAATAGTAGGCTGCGCCGTGGAAGTTTGAGGCGTTGACATTAGTAATAACCTTTTATGCTTTTTATATGATTGAATAATTAATAAGTTAGCATAAAAATACAGCAAGGTATGGCACACAGTGTTTAAGGAATGTTTAAACAAACCTTGCAAGGTCGATATAGCATTCAAAAAGATGATTTTTGCTGAATGAATAAGCATAAAAAAGGAAGAATGAGGTAACATTGGAATGAGGAATGAAACGTAAACTTAGACAAAAAGGAAGTCAAAAAATGAAAGGGATTACACGCTTCTCGAATAGCTTGATGGAAAAATATCTACCAGATCCATTTCTGTTCGTCATTATTTTAACCTTGGTTATTTTTGTAATGGGCTTAGGTTTAACCGACTCTTCACCGGTACAGATGGTGGCGTTTTGGGGTGAAGGCTTCTGGGCTTTGCTGGCATTCTCAATGCAAATGGTTTTGGTGCTAGTAACTGGTTTTGTATTAGCAAGCAGCCCCATATTTAAAAAAGGGCTGGGTAGACTTGCCAGTTTCGCACGCTCGCCAGGTAGTGCGATTATACTGGTCACCTTAGTATCGCTTGCAGCAAGCTGGATTAATTGGGGATTTGGCTTGGTCATTGGGGCATTATTTGCCAAAGAGCTGGCCAAGCGTGTCGAAAATGTCGATTACCGTTTATTGATTGCCAGCGCCTATTCTGGATTTATCATTTGGCATGCCGGATTCTCTGGGTCGATTCCATTATCCATTGCAACAGCAGGCCATCCCTTCGTTGATAAAATCGGTGTTATTCCAACAAGTGCGACCATCTTTGCTAGCTATAACCTAATTATCGTCGCAGCATTGGTGATTATCGTCCCTTTATTAAACCGTCTGATGATGCCAAAAAAAGAAGATACGATTACGGTAGATCCAAAACTTCTAGTAGATCCTATCCCTGAGGATCTGCCAGCCAAATCGGATATGACACCAGCAGAACGCTTAGAAAACAGCTGGATTTTATCAATGGTCATTGGTGTATTGGGCATCGCCTTTATCACGTATTATTTTGCACAGAACGGTTTTGCTCTAACGCTCGACTTGGTTAACTTTATGTTCTTGTTTCTTGGTATTATATTTCACGGTACACCTCGCAAGTATTTGATTGCAGTTCAAGAAGCGGTTAAAGGTGCAGGCGCTATCATCGTCCAATTTCCTTTTTATGCAGGCATTATGGGAATGATGACAGCTTCGGGGTTGGCAGGTGTGATGTCAGAAGCGTTTGTCAACGTTTCAACAGCGGAGACGCTACCACTTTTTGCTTTCCTCAGTGCAGGACTCGTCAACTTTTTGTTCCTTCAGGTGGTGGACAATGGGCAGTACAAGCACCAATCATGTTAGAAGCGGCGGAAATGTTGGGCAGTGATCCGTCACGAGTTGCTATGGCTGTAGCATGGGGTGATGCTTGGACAAATATGATTCAGCCATTTTGGGCATTACCAGCACTGGCGATCGCAGGTCTAAAAGCCAAAGATATCATGGGTTTTTGTGTCATCGTGCTGATTGTCAGTGGTGTTGTGATTGGTTTAGGACTCTTGTTTTTATAATAAATCCTAAACTCCAACCTTAACTATTCTAATAGAGGTTGTTCTTATCTTTAGATAATAATGAAGTAAATCAAATAGCAGTGGAGCTATTCAGAATAGCCATATTTGATAATAACGACTACCTTTAGGTCAAAGCCTTTATATTATTAGTCGTAAGATAAACACGAAGATTAATTTAAAATCACAAAAAAACTGAGCACATGGCTCAGTTTTTTTACGCTAAAGATTGACCTGCAGTGCAGTGCCAATCAAATATCTAGCTTAATGGCACACCAATACGGTTAGCCACTTCTTCATAAGCTTCAATGACATCGCCTAATGATTGACGGAAGCGGTCTTTGTCCAGCTTCTTCTTAGTCGTCTTATCCCAAATACGGCAGCCATCTGGTGAGAATTCATCCCCTAAGACGATACGGTCATGGAACACACCAAATTCTAGTTTGAAATCAACTAGTATCAAATCACCTGCTTCGAATAGCGCCTTTAACACCTCATTTACTTGATGAGTCAGCTCTTCCATTTTTGCCAGTTGTGCTTCGGTTGCCCAGCCAAGAGACACAGCAAGTGACTCATTGACCATTGGATCACCCAGCGCATCATCTTTATAAAACAGCTCATAAGTAGGTGGCGTCAATGCTTGCCCTTCTTCTAAGCCCAAACGACGAACCAAGCTGCCCGCAGCAAAGTTACGAACCACGCACTCAACTGGAATCATCTCTAAACGCTTGACCAATACTTCATCTTCAGACAATTGCTTTTCAAAATGCGTTTCGATACCAGCATCAGCCAGTTTTTGCATGATGAAAGCGTTAAAACGATTATTAACGACCTTTGCGTGCTAATTGCTCAATACGCTTACCATCAAGCGCTGAAGTATCATCACGGAAATGTAGAATCAAAAGATCATTATCTTCAGTTTCATAGACAGATTTGGCTTTGCCTTTATACAGCAGTTGTTGCTTTTGCATTATGGGAGTTCCTGTTCAAGCTTATGTGGTAAAAACGCGCAGCGACCGCTGATTTTTGTATGACAGAATGAATAATATTTACATTAATCACTGTAAAATGTCAGCGGTATAAATAAGGAAATAGCTTCAATTCGAAAGACTACTGACAGCGCGCTCAGGCTTCGGCAGCTGGTACTGATTACCTGATTCGTTCTGTAATTTCAGCGTATTTGCACCAGCATTAGGAGTTGCATACAAAGGTACAAAAGGCGCTGGTTCTTTGTTAGCAGGCAGCTCTATTGGCACAAGCTTCTTGCTTTGCTGATATTCTAAGCTACCATTGTCACGCTTACCAAGTAAGTTTTTAGCACTTTGGCAACCGCTCAATACTAAGGTACTTCCCAATATTAAGGTCAGCAGCGCAGGGAATATTTTGCAGTCGGTGATGATGTTTTCATCATATTATCTCTCTGAGTTAGCATTTACACGCATCATTTTATAATAAGTTCGCACGCACCAAGGCGTCATCAATAGTGGCATGATGTGTTCAGCCAACCATACCAAAGGCAGACGAATACCAGTATCTATCATACCCATTTTATGAAGCGCATATTTGGCTGGGATAGGACTTGACTCAATAAACAAGTCACGGTGTAAATGCTTGACCACATCATGTGCTTTATGAGCCGCATCAAAATCACCACGAAGCGCCGCTGTACAAGTCTCGCTCATCGCTTTCGGGGCGACGTTGGCAGTGACTGAGATATTACCTTTACCACCAAATGTCATCAAATCAAGCGCCGTACTGTCATCGCCAGATAGCACGACGATTCTATCGCCAACTGCTTTGATCAATTGCTCACCGCGAGCGATAGAGCCTGTGGCATCTTTAATCGCGACGATATTATCGATATCAGCCAGACGTTCTACGGTCTCTTGTGCGATATCAACGACCGTACGTCCTGGCACATTATAAAGCATCTGCGGGATATTCACCGCGCGCGCGATAGCCTTATAATGTTGGTATAAGCCTTCTTGTGGCGGCTTGTTATAATAAGGCGCAACCAATAGCGCACAATCTGCACCAGCGTCGGCAGCATCTTGGGTCAGCTTAATGGCTTCCATCGTATTATTGGCGCCTGTGCCAGCAATCACTGGTACACGACCTTTGACATGCTGAACAAAGTAGCGAATGACATCGCTGTGTTCTTGCATAGATAATGTCGCTGACTCGCCAGTAGTACCAACGGCAACGAGACAATGCGTGCCTTGCTCAATCTGCCAATCTATGAGATCCGCGACGTTTATAATCAACCGTGCCGTCAGGATGCAGGGCGTTACCAAGGCTACCATTGAGCCTTGTAGTCGGGTTTTGATCTCGTCGTATGCTGTGCTCATAACCGTGCCTTACTGTATTATCCTAGCTTCTTTCAAAGCTGTCACATGATAGGTCGTTGGCAAGTGTCAATGATTACGTCTACGCCTGTACTCATATTGTTACATTCATAGGCAACATTGGCAATATCTTGCTTTATTGCGAAGTATTTTTTATTATCAATCTTTTTCTATGATAAAAGCGTTAGCAATATAGATGCTAAAAATCGTCTTAGCCTTATTTTTGCCAATGACCGACAACGCTTATTTAATACTAAAAATAGAATATAAAAACGTCTGCTAGTGTAGCATATTTTGATTTGACCGCTATCAATCAATTAACGTTCAATCAATTGAATTGCTGACATGCCATTACAAGCTATAAACCAACAGCCTTATTATTCGACTCTCAGTTTAGCGCAATGAATCAGCGCTGATAAGTCTTTTGAATCATGTTAACGAATCGTCAACACATCGATAGTGGGGCGATACAAGCGAAAAGGCAGCCCTCGTGTGCCAATACCGCTACTGACAAATATCTGTGCACTGCCATGTTGGTATAAACCCCGCTGCTTACCCATGCGGCTATTATTCAACAGGGTTGACTGCTCGCTACTACGCTCAATATTTTTTGTTTTTGTGCCAACCATATATTTTTTTGAATCGCCTTTGCTGCCCCAGTAATCAATAGTGGTCGTGGCTGTAAGGATTTTGGCAAATCGCTAATACTATCAAATCGTGAAGCCAAGATGATGACGGGCTTCGTGGTATTAGCAATTTCAGCACCAAGTGCGGCTTTATCAGACGCATTTGCCTCTTCAATATCAGCAAACTGTTTAGGAACATCTTGCCAGCCGCAAAGCACGGCGACGGTTGGGCTATTTTCCAAATTTTGCTGTCTAAAACCCTCTTTATTATTTTTAGAATAGCTCGCACTGGGCATTACTGGAAACGCATTAGTAGCCCCAGTACATTTAAGTGGCAGCGAGGTACACTGTTGACCAATATAGCTAATATCGAGTACATCAAAGGCACTGGACAACGTATCTTCTAATAGCGGCTGTCCTTGCTTGGTCGTATTAATCGATTGATAACGCAAGTCTGAGGTACTCATCACTGTATAAATAGGCTTATTAACCCCTTTAAACAACATGAGCTGACCCACTAAATCAGCACTTGGATAATACAACCAGTCGCCCGTAATCAGCACCGCATCTGCTGGTAACGCATTGATGGTAGCAACCAGTTTACGGATATGACGCGGCTTGCCGCTATACAAGCCTATGCGTAAATCAGCCAATACGGCAACCGTCAACGGTGTGGATAAATCTAAGTCGATTGCATGATGATCTAAACGTAAACGATTGGGTTGTATCACCACGGTATAAAAATAGAACCCCATTGCAAATACAGCCACTAGCACGAGTGGTAGTGATAGCTGCGCTAGTATCGGCAGCATGTCTTGCGACCAACCTATCACCAACAGCAAAGCCCAAACGGGCATAGTATAGGCAGCATAATATAGTGCCAACTTCAACCAAATACGCATAAAACGTTTGGTAGGATTGGCATTGAACGTTTGTAATCCTGACCACAGTATAATATACGCAAGCAATACTGCTGTCGTAGAGATACTTAGGATATAACATGGTCAGTCATAATTACCTGATGGTTACGAGAGGGTATGAGCCTAGCAACTGGCTTACCCTATATTAGAACGTATAGAGCGATAAATAAATCGCTCCATGAATAAGTTAGTGACAGTGTTAAATTATTTTAAGTCATGGTTAAAAAAATCAGCCATTATAGGGGTCGAGCTCTATCATAGACAAGTAGAATTATTGACGCGCCTGTTATGCCATGCTCAGTTGCTGCCCCGACTACCCATTATTCCTACCAAGCTATCAAAGCTTACTCAATACGTAAACCAATAATCGCGGGAATACCTTGGCGGATAATTTCAATGGTCACTACGCCTTTTTTGGGCAATGATGAGATGGCGCTTGAAAAATCCGTGACCTTTTTAATTGGCTTTTGGTGGAAATTGGTAATCACATCACCTGCCAATAGACCTGAGCGCGCCGCCAATCCCGTTGGGTCAACTGTGGTGACCAAAATACCCGTCTTATTATCCACTGCGATTTCTGCTTGCTCATCAGCGGTCAAGTTACGTAAACGCAAGCCTAACTGCACCTCATCATTCTGCTGATCGCCGCCTTGTGCTCTCACATCATTGGGCGCATAAGTGAGTTTGCCGCTGATGGTCATCTGCTTACCATTACGCTGAATCTGTGCGCGGAAGCTATCGCTCGGTTTGGCACGATTGAGCAAGTTTAATAAATCTGAGGCGCGCATAATTTGCACTTCATTATATTGCAAAATGATATCGCCAGGTTTTAGACCAGCTTTTGTGCAGGTGAGTCTGGTGATACCCTTGTCAGTAGTGCACCTTGAGGACGATCTAGGTTATAAGCTTCTGCTAAATTGCGATCGATGTCTTGCGGATAAATACCTAAATAAGCACGCACCACTTCGCCATCGGTTTTTAGCTGCTCGTAAATATCCATCGCCGCATCAATCGGAATGGAAAACGACAGACCCATGTAACCACCTGTACCACTAAAGATACGCGAATTAATACCAATCACTTCACCGCGCTGATTAAATAGTGGACCACCTGAGTTACCCGGGTTCAATGCCACGTCTGTTTGGATAAATGGCACGCTGGTATCGCGTGAAAAACTGCGTGATTTAGCACTGACAATGCCCGCCGATGCTGAGTAATCAAAACCGAATGGCGAACCAATGGCTAGTACTGGCTCCCCTACTTTCAGAGCATTTGAGTCGCCGATAGGCAAAGCGGGAAATTGGTTACCCGAGACTTTTAGCACTGCCACATCAGAGCGCTCATCACTACCAACCAAGGTTGCATCAAGCTCCGTTCTATCGTAAGAGTGACAGTGATTTTATCAGCGCCCTCCACCACATGATGGTTGGTCAGCATATAACCATCGGCTGTGACAAAAAAGGCAGTACCATAAGCATGCTCAATCGCTGGCGTGGTAGCCTGATCAGGAATACGTAAACGATCACCAAAGAACTGCCGTAACAATTCGGCTGTTTGGGCTTGGGCAAGCTCAGCCTCGCTGACGGTCTTGGTGACATTTACGCGGGCAACGGCTGGGGTAACTTGCTGTACTAAGTCAGAAAAATCCGCCGTGGTGACGACAGCTTGAGCGCTCGCCATGGCGGTGGCAGTGACGCCAGTAACCACCGAGGTACTGACAGCAAGCACCAGCGCACTACGTTTTAACCAATGCGGCACATAAAACTTAGATTGCGCTGTAAGCATATTGATAGGCATGTTGTCCTCCATATAAGTAATCGTTGTTATTTTTAATGGTTATGTTTTGGCTACTATCGCTAGTGACGTGTATACGATGTTTTAATTTTAACCAAATCCGTATATGACAAACGTTGCATCGGCACTGAATGTTATGACGGCCAACCTTTTTAGTCGCCATCTAGTCGTTTATTAGATTACTGTTTTTTATACCCTTATGCCATCGACCATTAGCCTTTCCTTATATAAACACCCCAAAACAATGATAATCCTCGCTAGGTGCATGATAAAGGCAGCTACTGTATGATAAGTCATCGTGCTATTTTGTCATTATTCCGATCATGTAGGATAACCCAAGGCGCGATTATTTGACCCAGTTATTGTATATTTTTACCGCTGCCTACTGATATCGTACTAGATACGGCCTTGCTCAGCATGAAATAAAAGCATGTTATGATAGCAAGCCAAATAAATTTTTAAGCAAACTAAAGTCTATAAATAATCATTATTGACTATTGTTTTATAAAGCTGGCTATTATCACCCTTATTTTTCATCTTTTGCATCACTAGAATAATGCGATGGTCGATTCAAGATAAATGGATAAAAAAAGTCGCGTGACAGTACTATCAATAATAGACTGAGCGAGCTTGATGCCATATACGATTTATATGAGATTGACGATTTTTTCTAGCAATGCTTTTGTCTTTACTACTCTATAGTAGTTATATCATATCTGGCTCATGTTGTGATTCATGATGGATACCATTGTCGTCGCTTACGTTTTATAGAGATTTGTCTCTATAGCGAGTAGCGTCAACTTATTACTATACTACTGGCAGCCGCTACTCAAAAAAGCGGTTGATAGCTATAAAATACGACAAGATTATAAAAGGATCAATTTATGGATACCGCCCTATTATTATCTGGCGTGGTTGGGATTGGCATTGCTGCCCAATGGTTGGCTTGGTATTTAAAGCAACCGTCCATTTTATTTTTATTACTGATTGGCATTATCGTGGGCCCAGTGCTGGGAGTCTTCGATCCTGACTTGGTGCTGGGGGAGCTGATGTTCCCCTTCATCTCTTTGGGCGTGGCGATTATCCTATTTGAAGGCTCTCTGACGTTAGAGTTTGACGAGATTAACAGCATGGGCACCGTAGTGCAAATGCTGGTGTCGGTCGGTGTACTTATCACCATTGCTATCGTGGCGTTATCGACTTATCTCTTATTCGATGTCGATCCACTGATTGCTTTGCTGTTCGGTGCGCTCGTGTGCGTCACGGGTCCAACGGTGATTATGCCGCTATTACGTAGTGTGCGTCCCAATAAGACGATCTCTAATATCCTCAAATGGGAAGGTATCATCATTGACCCAATCGGCGCTATTGCCGTGGTTTTGGTCTATGAATACATCATCTCAGGCGGCGAAGCCAGCAGTATCTTATTGTTTGCCAAAATCGTGGTATTAGCGACAGCGATGGGTATGGCAGGCGCTTGGCTGCTTGCCTTCTTGATGCGTCGGCATATGATTCCTGAATTTTTACGCAATGTCTTTACGCTCGCCTTTGTCTTGGTGTTATTTTCAGTATCGAACCATTTAGAGCATGAATCTGGGCTATTGACAGTCACCGTATTGGGCGTGGCATTGGCGAATTGGCCAAAATTTCCACGCGATACGATTTTAGAGTTCAATGAATCTTTAACCATCCTTCTTATCTCTGTGCTGTTTATTATCCTTGCAGCACGTGTAGAGCTGGAAAGCTTACTTAGCGTTGGTTTCGCAGGTCTGGTGTTACTTGCTATCGTCATGTTTGTGGCGCGACCCTTATCCGTTTGGGCATCGTCTATTGGCTCAAACTTAAAGACCAATGAAAAGCTGATGATTAGTTGGATTGGGCCACGTGGTATCGTCGCTGCAGCCATCTCATCACTGTTTGCTATTCGTCTGCAAGAATACGATATCCAAGGTGTTGAGCTGCTCGTACCGTTAGTATTCATGGTCATCATTGGTACGGTCATGATTCAGGGCTTGGGGGCGAAAATAGTCGGAAATTTGCTTGGCGTCCGTGAACCTGAGACCAATGGTATCTTAATCGTCGGCTCAAATCCCATTGCGCTTTTGGTAGCAACTTCTCTAAAAGATCAGGGCTTTGATGTCATCGTCGCACACAACAACTATACCAATATTGCCCGCGCACGCATGAGTGGTCTACGTACTTATTTTGGCAACCCTATCTCTGATCATGCCGATCATCATCTTGACCTGATCGGTATCGGTCGTCTGTTTGCCATGAGTATGGACAAAGAGATGAATACCTTGTCTGAGATTCATTATCGTCATGAATTTGGTGAGCGCAAATTGTACCGTCTCAAGTTCAGCGACGAAAAGGTCAAAAGCGAGCGCGATGATAAGCAAGGTAACTTCCACTCGCAGTGGCTGTTTGGCAAAGACGTCACCTATACCAAACTTGCCAGCATGCTGTCGAAAAAAGCCCGTATCAAGATTACCAACATCACCGACAGCTACAGCTTTGAGCAATACAAAGCCGACAACAAGCAATTCGTGCCGCTGTATACAATCGACAAAGAAGGCAAGCTACACGTCATTACCGATAAGTTTGACGGCATCGTACCACGTGATCGCAAGCTCATCTCACTGGTGGTAGAAGATGAAGTACAGCCAAAACCTGTCGACGTGACACCTAAACAAGAGCAGGCGCGACTGGCAGCTGATGCTAACTTTGAGTCCAGCTCAAAAGCGCCTGAAAAGCGTAAAGAAAAGAGCTGAGCGATGATAGTGTTGATGCAACAGAACAATCCACTGCCACTGATAGCGACAGCGCTAAAGAAATAATCGCTGAGCAGAAAATCACTGAGCAGAGAGTCGCTGAGCAAAATGCAGATGACGAGGTATCAAACCATTCGAGCAGCAGTGCTGAAACTAAAACCACGCCAGACACCTTGAATGACAAAGTAATAACGTCAAAAGATGAGTCTATTGACGTCGTTAATAAAGGCGTCATGTCAGCCAACTCGACAGCGACTTCGAAGGCAATTCCTAAAAATAAGGTGTCTAACAATAGTAGTACGAATGGTAATGGCAACGCACCTAAAACTAAGAAGGGCGCGCTTGATCCAAATCGTTTACCCGACTCTGGTCAAGATAATACAACCAATGCAAGCTCTGATGGCGATATTACTAAAGACAACATTAACAAAGACAATGTTCAAGAAATTTCAGATAATAAAGCTGTGAATAAACAGGATAAATAATCGTTGCCACAGCTTTGTTTTAACACAGTTTTGACAATATCTTGATGACTGTTTTGATACTTTATAGAATATAACAGTTTATAAAACACAAAAGCCCCAACGCAATGTTGGGGCTTTTTATTTGGCTAGGTAATGGCTTTATAAAATCCGTTACGAAACATCAAATCTGCCTTGTACCGCCTGCCATACTCGCGCGCTCACCTCATCGGCATTGCCTGATGCGTCAATGCGCTGTATCCGTTCGGGGTACTGAGTCGCCAGCGTGTTAAAGCCTTTATGCACCCAAGTAAAAAACTCGGTCGCTTGCTGCTCAAATCTATCAGCGGCGCTACGTTTATTAGCGCGTGTCATGCCTTCTAATACGGGCAAATCCAGCCATAATGTCAGCTCAGGTAGTTGCGGCACAAACTGCTCGATAAGCGATTCAATTTTGGCTCGTACCACCGCATCGCCATGTGCCCGCCCAAAGCCCTGATAAGCAATGGTAGAATCGGTAAAACGATCGCATATTACCCACGTCCCACGTTGTAACGCTGGCAGAATCACTTGCTGCATATGGTCGCAGCGCGCCGCAAACAGTAGCAATAGCTCTGTATCATCATTGATGTCGGTCGCAGGGTCCAATAATATAGCGCGCAAACGTTCTGCAAACGGGCTACCACCCGGCTCACGGGTACGCAGATACGCAATATTGTTATCGTCTAAGCGTGTGCATAGCTGCTCAATGGCAGTCGTTTTGCCTACGCCCTCAGTACCTTCAAAACTGATAAAACGCCCTTGATTGAGTGCGATATCATTAATGTCATTGCTTGCTTTGGGCTGACTTGTTTTGGGCTGCTTTGCTCTCAACTGGACTGTTTGAGATACGTGGTCTTGTATAGATGCTGACATGATATGACCTTATGTCATTGATGAGCGTTATGTCTTTATGTCGACAGTTGCATAACGCTCATTTCACGATAGGTTTGAAGAAAAGATAGAGGATTAAATTACTGCGGCGGGGTTTGTGATTTTTTCTCACGCATGACGCCGAGATATTCTTTTACCGCTTGATTGTGCGCCGCCAAGCTATTGGTAAATTTGTGCCCGCCATTACCCGTCGCTACAAAGTACAATGCGTCACTATCTGCTGGGTGCAAGGTCGCTTCGATAGAGGCAGCCGATGGTAGCGCGATAGGTGTTGGCGGTAGGCCGTCAATTTGATAAGTGTTATAAGACGTTTTTTCATCAATGTCTTTACGGCGAATGTTGCCTTCATAGCGACTGCCCATACCATAGATGATGGTCGGATCGGTCTGCATTCGCATGCCTTTATCTAAACGATTTCTAAACACCGCAGAGACCAAAGGACGCTCTTCTGCCACACTGGTTTCTTTTTCGATAATAGAGGCCATCACTAACGCCTCATAAGGCGTCTTATAAGGTAAATTGGGCGCACGATTTTCCCACGCTTCAGTCAATACTTGCTGCTGACGCTTATATAAATCGGTCAGTACCTGCTTATCAGTGCTGCCTTCCCCATAATAATAAGTATCAGGGGCAAACCAACCTTCAAGATTGTGATTGACGATAGGGTCATTACTATTGATAACTTCATTTGGCAATATACCGACCAAATCCAACGCTTGAGCAATACCAGCATTGTCTCTATCATTGCCACTATCGTCAGTCAGCACCTCTTTTTTGATGCCTTTATTGTCCCGTAACGTCTGATACAAGTCTTTAGAGGTTTTGCCTTCGATGATTTGCACTTTTACCATCGATGCTTTTACCCCTTGCCCAAGTATATGTAGCGTTTCAGCAAAGGTAGGGTTTTCTGGTAATTGATAAATACCAGCATGTAAGGGGCCATCGACTTGTGTTTTCATATAGAGCTTGGCAATCGTAGCAGAAAACAGCGGGATTTGCTGTTGCCACTGCGGCAGTAAGCCATAATAGCTCTGACCCTGCTCAATGGTGACCATTTGCTTTGGCTGCTCAATCCGCCCAAACAATGTCTGATAGACCATCACTAAGAAAAACGCAGCGATAAGCCCCAGCACTAGCAACACTTGATAGCCACGCTGCATAAAGAAAGATTGATTATCCGCTTTATATTCGCGTGGCTTAGCCGCTCCACTGATGAGTGACACATCTGTCGCTGGCGTTTCCTCTACCCCATCGACTGCTGGTTGCGTGTCCGGTAATGTGGTATCGACACGCTCCTCAACACTGCTATCCGGTTTATTCGATGGCGTTTCATTAGGGCGTTCAGGAGGCGTTTCAGATGTAGGCTTGCTCATGGCAACTCGCGAGGCAGAAGTTTGCTAGAATTTAGCACTGAACCGTACGATTTTCAATGGTATTTGCTTAGCTTATGAATTATCTTGGTATTTACGCCTGCTGATATGGGCTAATGTTTCTACCTTCTTTTGGTGTTTTTCCTTTTCTTTAATAACGAAAACTGGTTATGAACCTACATTTTAATCAAAGTCTCGCTGCAAACTACAAATCCGAACCTCAAAAAATTCGTGTATTAAGCGAGGATTGGGTTGCCAACCAAAGTTACTGCCCTAATTGCGATGCTGAACCATTGGCGGAATTTACTAACAACAAGCCTGTCGCTGACTTTTATTGTGCAAATTGTAATGAGCAATATGAGCTCAAAAGTAAGCAAGCAAAGTTAAGCAACATTATCAATGATGGCGCTTATGACACCATGATTGAGCGTATCAGTAGCGACAACAATCCTAACTTTTTCTTTTTAACCTATTCTCAAGAATATAGCGTTAACAACTTCCTGATTATTCCTAAGCATTTTTTTAAGCCTGATATGATTGTCAAACGTAAGCCTTTATTAGTCTCTGCTAAACGTGCCGGTTGGGTTGGTTGCAATATTGATTTACGACAAGTGCCCGAATCAGGCAAAGTATTTTTGGTGAAAAACCAGCAAGTCATACCACGCGATAATGTCACCGAGCAATTTCAAAAAACCTTGTTTCTACGTCAGTAATCTACAGCTTCGCGTGGTTGGACACTGGATGTTTGGCAATGTATTGATAGACTGGATGCTAATTTCTCTCTCAATCAGGTTTATGCTTTTGCTGATGAATTACAGCGTAAACATCCTGAAAATAATCACATTAAAGATAAAATCCGTCAGCAATTACAAGTGTTGCGTGATAGAGGTATTATTGAATTTACTGGTCGTGGGCGTTATTGCAAATTATATTAAACGCTTTTCACTATAATGCTTAGCTCTAGGTTACTTTCTTTAAATACGATTAGAATCGCTTAAAATCACCATTTCACCCGATAATAACGTCAGGCTACTCATTGGCATGACACCACGCAGCGCATTGCAAAAGAACAGCTGGCTTAACTGTGGCAAATCCTCATCTTTTAATGATCTGATAATGACGGGATGTTTGCTAGTTGATAACGCATCGATAAGCACTTGCCGCATCACGCCAGCGACGCCAGATTTCGCCATGGATGGTGTATACCATTGACCAGTGGTTAGATAGTTTGTATTGTCTTCATAAAGCGGTAGCGTAGACAATTTTTCTGATGACATTTTTTCTGATGATAGTGTTGATAAAGGCGAGTCTGACAACTGATAGAAGACGTTACTCATCGTACCTTCAACCCAACGACCAATCATATCTCGTAGCAGCCCCTCACTGATGCTTGGTTTAATATTGTCTTCCAATACTTTGGCTTTGATAGCTTGCAGCTCACCACTTGCCAGCACATTGTCGAGGCGATTGAGGCTTTTGAGTCCTGCTAATGGCGGCGGTAAGCAGGCAAGCTGCGAAGATAGGCAAATGGCAGAACTGATAGGCTGCATCGGGATTGAGCACCCATCAGGCAAGCGTAATTGCTGAGTCGTAGTGACGGTCATCGCAGAGGATTTTAGCCAAATCTCACAATCGCTACCAGATGCGGTTGGCACATAGCCATAACCACGGACATCTTGCACGGCGCGAGTCACCATCAGTTTCAGCATGCCTTGTTGTAGTTGCTCGGCATGCGTCTGCAATAAAGCCATGACAGAATGACTGTCTAATTCAAGTTGTAAAGCTTCAGCATGGGAAATAAGGCGCTGCTGATGATGAGCCAACCACAGTATCTGCCCATCGATGACCCCCATCGTGGTAAAAAACCCATCGCCATATGCCAACCCACGATTGTCTAGCGATACTGTGTCTGAGATATCCGTCGTAGCACTTGATGGATGTATGCATAGCCAATTATTGAGCGGCATGATAGCAAGCACAGCTTACTTCTTATCTGTTTGGGCAGCAGATTTATTGATGACCAACATACAACTGTAGAACTCACATTTTGCCAGTTCTATTTTTTGACCACCGATGACTTTATTTTTGATAATTTGACCATTAAGCATATCAGAAATCAGTTGTCCGCCCTCATCACCCATCAGTTGGCGGGCAAGCTTATGCGCTTTTTCGGCATGGTTTTGGCTTATCTTTTTTTCTTTATCAGAGTCAGTAGGATTGGCAAAGTACCAGCCCAGTTCGAGATATTTTTCAGAATCAATCAGATCCAAATACGGCGCATCGGTATCCATAAAGCGATATTTGGCAGCTGGATTACTGGCATAGTCGAGGCTGTTCTCATCAGTGCTCATGACCTTGCCAAAAGTCGCCTTAATCTCATCTAAATTATCGACGGTCAGTGACGCTACATTTTTAGTGCCCCATCCCGCAACGTCATATTTCACTTGTGTACCTTGCTGAGCAGTAGCACCGTCTAAATCGGCGTTCGTCGCAGCATTGTCCTGTACTAGCGCATCGTCAGCGACGGTTTGCTCGCTCATATCGGCATCTTGGTTTTGGGCGTCGTCTTTACTGCTATCACAGCCACTGAGCGACACGCCGACTGCCATTATCGTACCGACCAAGAAGGTCTGTAGGCTATTATTCCACATGGGCAATTTACTCACACTTTTAGATGATTCTCAAAATAGTATTAACGAGCAGGCAGATAGGCCGCTGATAATGGACATTATATTTTATAAACAAGCGTTCTTATGCTTGGTATTTTATGACTCAGTTTGTTATGTTAGTTTCTTATGGCTTGATTTTTGACAGTTCAGTTACTGATAGTTATGCAACTGCCAAAATAATATAAAAATTTCAGACTCTCTAGTTTACCCAACTGCTTAACACTTGACCACCCTTTACGTTACGGATAACGCTCCCAGACAGTACAGATTTGTTAAAGACCTAATCTGTCAAAAAACCTACCTATTCAAGTGTTTACTCGTTAGACCACTGATTTGTCAAATATCGTGTTATCCCTTATGATGATTGTATATCGATGCCCTTCTACTGATCAATTTTTGCCTCTTATCGCAAGCAGACCTATTATGACCCAGCATTTTATCGTTATCGGCAATCCCATTGCCCACAGCAAATCCCCTGAAATCCATACGTTATTTGCAGCGCAGACGGGTATTGAGATTAGCTATCAACGCCAATATTGCCCCGATGATGCAGCCAGTTTTACCGCGGTACTTGAGGCGTTTTTTCAGGGCGGCGGCGTTGGAGCCAACGTCACTGTACCTTTTAAACAAATCGCTTATGACTGCTGCGCGGCGCGCGGTGGTTTATCGGAGCATGCCAAAGTTGCAGGCGCAGTCAATACGCTGTTACTAAATAAAGCGCTGGTAAAAAGTGGCGTGCCGATCACCGAGGCATTGTATGGCAATAATACTGATGGACAAGGACTGGTCGATCACATCGTAAGTTTGGGTTGGCCATTGAATGGTGCACGTGTGGCACTCATTGGTGCAGGCGGCGCAGCACGTGGAGTGATATTGCCATTAATTGAAGCTGGTATCGCACATCTTACGATTGCCAATCGCACGCTGAGCAAGGCAACAGCGTTAGTCACTGAGCTTAGCGCGGCAAGCGCTGCTATTCATGAGCAGCAGATTGAAACTTGTCGCACGACTGAATTAAATGGATCGTTTGATATTATTATCAATGCGACTTCTATTGGTTTATCAGCAGATACGCTACCACTAAGCGACACGCTAAACGGTGATTATGCTTATGACATGATGTACGGACGCACGCTGCCGTTTCTGCAGCATTTTTCTGCGCGTGGCGCACAGATTTCTGATGGCTATGGCATGCTCATCGGGCAAGCAGCGTTAAGTTTTGAGCGTTGGACAGGTCATACGATCGATGTTGCGCAAGCGACCGAAACGCTACAAAGTCGTTAATCGAAAATTGATATGAAAAAAGCCGCATGAACTCAGCTCATGCGACTTTGATTAATACTTTATTTCAAACGTACTGATGATTTGACACTCATCAATTAGCCAAAGCGCGCCAGCAGCCAGTTTTCGATACACCGTAGCGGTATGCGTAAGTTGGTTGAATGCATCACTACTCCGCCGCTCAGACCCACCAAGCAGCCAATCACAGTATCAAAAAGGCGCGTGCGAATCACTTCTTGATAGGCAGACTCAGAAAACGGTAGGCCACTGCCGTATTCTGCAATAAATATCGTCAGCGGCGTGATAAATATGACTGCCAAACCATAATGTCGATCCACCAACGTCTCGATACAAAGCATCATCGTCAGTATCGCCAGTGCGACACCCCATATTGATAATCCCCAAGACAACATCCAACTCGCCAAAACTACACCCAATAATGTACCGAATAAACGATGTATTTGCTTAATCCACATGGTACGCAAATGAATACCTTGGATAATCAAAAAGCAACTAACTGCTGCCCAATAGGGGTTGGACAGCTGTAAAGTAACGGCGATGAGCAAGGCTAAACTGACAAAACTGGCGACAATCAAACTTTCAGTAATGGTATCTGGCTCGTAGCGATAAGTAGGCGTCGGCGTCGCTGGGCGCGTTGCTAATAAAAACAACGAATACAGCAACGCCATCACTAAAGCAAAGCCACTACCAAGCATCACCAGTCCAGTTGCACGTAAGATGTCTTCCAAAGGCAGCGGTATAAATAGCGCAATAGCACCTGCCATCATCAACAAACAGTCCCGCTGGCGGTGGCTGACGATAATAACGTCCAAAAATCACAATACCAAACGCCATTAGCGTAAATATCGGCAGTTTTAATAGCGGGATTTGCTGAGCAATTAGACCGAGCGCAAAGCACAGCGACATGGCAAAACCCCAAGCCATCACCGTCACCAATCGATACGGCAGCTTGCCCACTAACGGTATATTCAAAATAACCATCGCCCCCAAAGACGCTTTAATGCCTGACGATAAAGCATCAAAATAAGCGCCCACAAACACGGGGAAGCTAATCGCAATCGCCGCGATAATCGGCATATGCCACGGTCTCTTACTACGGTTCACTGTCAGCAAATGCGCCAGCTCGCCATCAATTAAAGCCTTTATGCGAGCAAATAACGCTGTCAGCCAAGATGCTCGCGTTGCCTCGCGCTTGGATGCGCTCATAATTGGCTTTCCTTATATCGTAAATGCAGTTAAAAAATATTTTTCTGATACGGTCACATCTATCATAAATAGGTACTTAACCACAGACACTAATAAAAATCGAATTCATCAATACATAAATTAATGTTTTGATTTAAAATATTAATTATGAATATTAGTTATTAGTTATATTTGTCGCTATAGAAGATTTATACTGACAGTAACGCCGCGACAGCTGTTTTTTATCAAGGATGCCTTAACGGTAATCAAAATGGATGAGCTGTTTTTGATAAATCTGAATGACGAGCCGTGATATCGTCTATTCTTACCCCAAATAATTAAACACCCTTTTACATGAAACGTGGCTCAAATACCGAGCTAGCCATTTATGATAGCGAATAACTAAAGAGAGCGACTATGTTAACTTACAAAGCACCTTTACGTGATATCAAGTTTTAATAAATGATGTTTTCGACTTTCAAACTCATTATAAAGATTTGGACAATGGCGAAAATGCCGATCCTGAAACCGTTGATATGATTCTTCAAGGGATGGCAGATTTTGCTGAAAATGTCTTAGCGCCTTTATATCAGCCAGCAGATGCTGAAGGTTGTCATTTTGAGAATGGGGTTGTCACAACCCCTAAAGGCTTTAAAGAAGCTTATGATCAATTTGTAGAAGGCGGCTGGCAAGGTATTTCTTACCCTGAAGAGTACGGCGGTATGAACTTACCGACCTCATTGAACTTAATTAAAGCTGAAATGATCGGTACGGCGAACTGGCCATGGGCAATGTATCCTGGTCTATCAACTGGCTGTATCAATACCATTATGCAATATGGTACCGATGAGCAAAAAGAAACCTACTTGCATAAATTGGTCGAAGGCTCTTGGGCAGGCACCATGTGTTTGACTGAGCCACAATGTGGTACGGATTTGGGTCAAGTTAAGTCTAAAGCCATTCCACAAGATGACGGCTCTTATAAGCTTAGCGGTACTAAGATTTTCATCTCAAGTGGTGAGCATGATTTAACGGAAAACATCGTTCATATTGTTTTAGCACGTTTGCCAAATGCACCAGAAGGCACACGCGGTATCTCATTATTTATCGTACCGAAATTCTTGCCAACTACTGAAGGTGAAATTGGCGAGCGTAATGGCGTGACTTGTGGGTCGATCGAACACAAAATGGGTATCAGCTCATCAGCGACTTGTGTCTTAAACTTTGATGATGCGGTTGGTTATCTCATTGGTGAGCCGAACAAAGGCCTCAAAGCTATGTTCACCTTTATGAACACGGCACGTATCGGTACAGGCATCCAAGGTTTGGCGCATACTGAACTGTCATTCCAAAATGCGCTACCGTATGCAAAAGATCGTCGTTCTATGCGTACATTATCAGGCACGAAAGAGCCTGAAAAAGTTGCTGATGCCATCATCAACCATGCTGACGTACGTCGTATGCTATTGACCCAAAAAGCCTTTGCCGAAGGTGGCCGCTCAATGATTTATCATTCTGCGCGCTATGCCGATAAAATGGCGCAAGGTATCATCAATGGCGATGATGAAGAGTTTGAAAAATGGGATGACAAATTGGGTTTCTACACACCAATCCTAAAAGGCTTCCTAACTGAGCTAGGTATCGAAGCGGCTAAACATGGTCAGCAAGTCTATGGCGGTCACGGCTATATCAAAGAATGGGGCATGGAGCTAATTGCTCGTGATGCTCGTATCGCCACCATGTACGAAGGTACAACTGGTATTCAAGCATTGGATTTACTCGGTCGTAAAGTGATCTTGCAGTCTAAAGGCAAAATCATCCGTGATTACACCTCAAGCATCATGAAATGGTGTGGTGAGTATGCACTTGATAAAGACATGCGTAAATTCGTTTGGGCGCTCACCAAGCTATGTGCTGAGTGGAATACATTGACTGTCCGCTTGATGCTAATGGCACGTAAAGATCGTGAAATCATCTCTGCTGCATCAGACGATTTCTTGATGTACTCAGGCTATGTCATGATGGGTTATCATTGGGCGCGTATGGCAGCGGTCGCTTATGACAAGCTAGAAAATGGCGGCGCTGAATCACCAGAATTCTACAAAGCTAAGATCCAAACGGCTGAATTCTATTTTGATAAGTTGTTACCACGTACCTCGGGGCATGCCGAAGCCATGGTTGCACCAAGTGAAAGCATGACAGCAATGAAGATTGAGAACTTTGCTTTTCTAGACTAAGTTTTTTAGACTAAGATAGCATCACAATTAAGCAATAATTAATAAAAACGCCTAGCATGTAGGCGCTTTTTTATGCTTACTAAAACACAGACCTTCTCATAAAGCCTACGATATAATATACATCATAGATGAGGGATAACGAGTAACTCATTATAGATAAATAGCCATTTTAGGAGCCAATCATGTTACCCATTGATCATCAAAAAACTTCCTTAGCTTCATCATTTATAGAGTGCTACTGCTCAGTACGGCACTGATCAGTTTTAGCGCAACTAGTGCTACGGAGCTGGCTAAAAACCCTGACATTCCTATTAAATTTGCCAAAGGCGCGATCAGTAGTGCGGTCACTGGCAAATTAAGCCCCAATGAAGATGAGCGCTGGTATCGCTTTGATGCCACCAGCTGGCAATATGCCGTTATTAATTGTACCACTTACTGGTACGCCTGAGACAGCCAATGTCGGCGTATTACATATGCCAAACGGTACGCAAGATGGTAGCAAAGGCGGTATCGTGTATCAAGGCTGCCTACCCGCAACCGGAGAATATCGCTTACGTATTGCCCGCAACTTGATGGCGACTGAAGGTAAAACGGCTGGTTATAAGGTTGAGGTAATGATATTACCCACATATGCCAGTAAATCGCTATGTGAGTACTTATAACAATTGATGAATCGTTGTTTCGGACGATATCAGCATTTTAGCTACCCAGTATTTTTTTATGATACACCGCGCTAATTTCTTCAACTTCCACACATATCTGTAAGGCTGCTCGCCCTGATTGCTCTGCGCCTATCTCCTGCTCTATCATCGTCACCAGCAGCCCTGCTAGCTGATTGCGAATAACCATGTCACGACCAGTCATTAGTTTTAGATGCGCATAAATAAAGCCATACGCCTGCTCATCATCTTCAACGCCTACCAAAAATGTCTCAATAGGTACGATCCGTGCTTTAATATCAGTCGGCGTGCCAAAGTGCCCACTGTCCCATAACGCTTTATTTAACGCTTTAAGCAATGATTCTTCATGAGCAATACTGACATTTGGCGTCATTTGAATGGTTAGATGTGGCATGAATATGTCCTTATAAAATATGAGTGAGGGGATAAAATATTAGCTATCGTTTCAGACTTGATTGAACAGCCCGTTAGCGGCAACGATTTTCAGTCATCAGTAACTTTTTAGTCATCAATAATAGTACTAAAGCAAGCAGCAAGGGTCTCAGCTAATTGTGCTGGTAGCAGCTCAATTTCTAAACCACGGCGACCACCGCTGACATAAATCGTTGTCTGCTCTACAGCCGAGCTGTCTATGATAGTCGGCAAGCGCTTCTTTTGTCCCAATGGGCTGACGCCACCTAGCACATAGCCCGTACTACGCTCTACCTGCTTAGGATCCGCCATTTGCACTTTTTTGCAGGTCAGCAATTTATTCGAAGATAGCGCCTTAGCCATTTTTTTAAAGTTTAACGTTTTATACGGGTAAGATAGCAACGGCAAGCGCACCAGTCTCTGTCGACACCACCAAGGTTTTGAACACTTGTGACACATCCACGCCTAGCTTTTCTGCCGCCTCTAAGCCAAAAGAGGCGGCATTACTGTCATGGACATATTCGTGTAATTGATATTTCAGAGCGCGTTGTTTGGCAAGATTAATCGCTGGTGTCATAATATTTCAGCTTATATCAATGATATTAATGGGTAGATGTAAACATAATTACTCTATAGTGACTCTTGGTTGTCGCCGAACTATTATTGCGCTAAATACATTAACTTTCAATTATTTGAGCTTATTAAGAGCGGCTTAACTCACTATATAGTAACCAGACCGTATTAATATTAGCATATACAGACACTATATATCGCTTTGATGGCTTTTATGGCATCATAAGCGCAACATACTTGACTATTTTTGATACTGATTATGATACCGAAGTTCTTAAAAAAACGGATTTTTAAAGCGCCAGTCACAACCGACAGCACTTCTAATACTGACGTCAATCCAATCGCCCCCAAGCCTTATTCCAATGCGCCGATTAATCAAATTTATCGCAAGCTATCGGGGCAGCTACTCGATGTCGCTGTTAAACCTAAGTTATTGGGTGAATTACCTGAGTTCGATACAGACGATCAAACGCTAAGATTTTATGTGCAAGATTATTCGCGCTCCAACAGTATTTTGATTGACCTGCAGACGCAAGAGCATAACTTACCACCAGCATTGGTTGGGGTACATGATGCCGCCCATAATATCAAAGAAAACGCAGCCATCATATTTTTGAACCATCCAAGCGCCAAAGACAGCCAATTATCACCGCGCCTGTCACGTTTGGTGTCTGCTGTTTTGCAACATCCAGAGCTAAAAGTACGTTTGGTGCCCGTCTCTATTTTATGGGGACGTGCACCAGAAAAAGAGGATTCACTGTTTAAGCTGCTGACCGCTGACAACTGGCAAGACCCTAGCATCACCAAGCAGCTCTTTAATATCGGAGTAATGGGACGTGACACCTTTGTACAGTTCCATCCACCTCAAGATCTACGTACCCTTATCAATGATAGCCTTAAAGGTGATGAAGAAGGGTTTTCTATTTTTGATTCACTAGCCGTTGATTCGAAAGAGAACTTTATAAAAGAAGGCACTGTAAAAGAAGTCCTGCAAAAGACAGCCATTTAGACATCACGAGTAGCGTGGGCGATGCTGACGAAGCACCAAACTATGCTTTGGTAGCGACCGCTGACAGCAATCGTGAGCTGGTACGTATGCTACAGCAGCGGCTTACGGTTTATTTAGACAAGCAGCGTGCCAGTATGCTCGGTCCTGATTTATCAGACAGACGCAACTTAGTAGATAAGCTGGTGTTCACCAGCTATCAAACATGCGATAGAGGCAGAAGCCGTAGAATCTGGTATCAGTGTACGTGAAGCCCGTGTCTTGGCTAAAGGTTACGCCAATGAGATGGTCAATGACTATTCACATTCCATCGTGCGCGGTTTTTATAAGTTTTTAACGTGGTTATGGACGCAACTCTATGATGGCGTAGAAGTCCATCATTTCGAGCGTGTACGTGAGCTTGCGACTGACTATGAGCTGGTCTATGTGCCTTGTCATCGTAGCCATGTCGATTATCTATTGCTATCTTACGTCATCTCACTACAAGCGTGGTCTAAGCATTCCTTATGTCGCTGCTGGTGACAACCTAGATGTACCCGTATTAGGGCCATTATTACGCGGCGCGGTTGCCTTTTATATACGTCGTAGCTTTCGTGGCAATGCACTTTATACTGCCGTCCTCCGCGATATGCACACCCTTATTACACGTAACACGCCGATTGAATACTTTATTGAGGGTGGTCGCTCGCGTTCAGGACGTTTATTACCACCGAAGATGGGCATGCTAGCAATGACAGTGCACAGTCAATTACGTCATTCTGAGAAGCCAGTGGTTTTCATTCCGACTTATATCGGTTATGAGCGTATTATGGAAGGTGGTACCTATGTTGGTGAGTTAAAAGGCAAGCCAAAAGAATCTGAATCTTTACTAGGCTTACTCAAAGTTGGTCGTAAAATTGAGCGTATCTTTGGTAATGTACATCTAAGCTTTGGCACACCGCTGCATCTTAGCGACTTTATGACAAAATTCGATGTGCCAGCCAATAGCTTGCCGACGGATCGCACCGATACCCCGCTCGATGATAAAGCCAGTGCGATGGTCGATAACATTGGCGTCAAAATCATGCAGCATATCAATAAGGCGGCGGTTGTGACGCCCGTTTCGTTATTATCATTGGTATTATTATCAGCGCCTAAAGCGGCTTTAGATGAAGAAATCTGCCGTGAGCAAATTGCCCTCTATCAAGGTCTTGCTCAGCAGTTGTCCTACTCAGACGATACCGTCATTACAGATATGAGTCCGCAGCAAATCATTGATTATGGTATCAAACTAAAGCTCATTGAACGTACGCCGCATATCTTAGGCGACATCATTCAAATTGCCGGCAAGCAAGCGGCATTGCTCAGTTATTTCCGTAATAATATCCTGCATGTGTTTATTTTACTGTCTTTCTTATCAGCATTAGTGGCGCGGAACGGTCGTATCGAGCGTAGTCGTTTGGACAATATTGCTAAGCAACTCTATCCATTTTTACAAAGCGAGCTGTTCTTATATTATCCCGCACATGGCTTGGCTGATACCTTGAACAAAAAAGTCGACAGCCTACTCTCGCATGGTCTAATTGTCGAATTGAGCGATGGCGTACTTAGCGTCCCTGAGTCAAACAGCAAATGCTATCAGCAGCTGCAAGTGCTAGCTACGCCTGTCGGACAGAGCCTTGAGCGTTACTTTATGACGCTTGCCCTACTCGCCCAGCAAGGCTCAGGCAATCTAACCGAAAGCGAAGTCGTTGATCTGTGTCATCTGCTGGGTCAGCGCTTATCTGTACTATATGCAGATGATATTCCTGATTTCTTTGACCGCGCCTTATTCACCAGCTTCATCAGTGCCTTGACTCGTCTTGATTACTTGCAAAAAGATGATGAAACTGGCGTATTGACCTTCGATCATCGTATCAATGATATTGCTCGTCATGCTAAGTACGTGCTAACGCCTGACATGATGCAGATTTTGCAGCAAGTCGCCAGCTTAGATGAAGAAGAAATTACTCATGCGATTACTGAGATTAGTAATAAAAGCAGCGTAAATTTGGCCGTAAGCGTTAATCTGCAACCAGCTATAATATTTAATGAGCTAAACTGATATCGAGCAAAAAAACCTCTAATTGATTAGAGGCCTTTTTTTATCTTTAAATTTGAAATTTCTAAGTAGCTGTTTTTTTTAACAACTATCTTTTAAGTAACTACCTTTTAAACAACCCTAAGTCGAAATCTTTTTATATTTCATACGCTTAGGAGTGGCAGCATCACCCATCGTCTTTTTGCGATACGTTTCAAACTCAGAATAGTTACCATCGAACCAAACTGGACCTTCATCTTCGAACGCCAAGATATGAGTCGCGATACGGTCAAGGAACCAGCGATCATGCGAGACGACCATTACCGTACCTGGGAAGACCTGAATCGCATCTTCTAGCGCACGTAAGGTTTCAATATCCAAATCGTTTGACGGTTCATCAAGGAGCAATACGTTCGCGCCCTGCTTCAATGTCTTCGCTAGCTGTAAGCGGTTACGCTCACCGCCAGACAATTGACCGACGTGCTTTTGCTGATCTGAGCCTTTGAAGTTAAAGCGACCGATATAAGCACGACTTGGCGTGGTGTAATCGCCAACCGTAATAATATCAAGACCGTCAGACACTTCTTCCCAAACGGTTTTGCTGTCATCTAAGTTGTCACGTACCTGACCAACATAGGCAACTTTAACACTTTCGCCCAAATCGACTGAACCCGTATCTGGCGTATCACGTTCGGTAATCATATTAAATAGCGTGGTTTTACCCGCACCGTTTGGACCGATGATACCGACAATAGCACCAGCTGGCACGTTAAAGCTTAGGTTTTCATAAAGCAGACGATCACCAAATGATTTGGAGATGTTATTCACTTCAATGACTTTATTACCCAAACGAGGACCCGGTGGAATATAAATTTCAGCTGTCTCATTGCGCTGCTGGAACTCTGTTGAGTTCAACTCTTCAAAGCGCTGTACACGAGATTTAGACTTGGCTTGTTGGCCTTTCTGGTTTTTACGAATCCAATCCAGCTCTTTTTTCAATGCTTTAGCAATGACTCTTCTTGCTTGTTCTGCTGCTCTAAACGCGTGTTCTTTTGCTCGAGCCACTCAGTATAGTTGCCTTCATACGGATAACCATGGCCACGATCTAGCTCCAAAATCCACTGAGCGACGTTGTCTAGGAAATATCTATCATGGGTAATGGCAACGATTGTACCGCTGTAGTTCTGCAAGAACTGCTCTAACCATGCTACGGACTCAGCGTCCAAATGGTTGGTTGGTTCGTCAAGTAACAGCATGTCAGGGCGTGACAATAGCAAACGACATAGTGCCACACGGCGTTTTTCACCACCAGACAGCTTACTAACATCCGCATCCCAAGGTGGCAGACGTAGGGCATCAGCCGCTTTTTCGAGCTGGGTATTTAAGTTATGGGCATCCCACGCTTGAATGATGTCTTCCATCTTGCCTTGTTCTTCAGCAAGCTTATCAAAGTCAGCATCGGGTTCAGCGTATTCTGCGTAAATGGCATCTAAACGTGCGAGCGCATCTAAGGCTTCACGCATACCGTCTTCGACGTTACCACGCACGTCTTTGCTGTCATCAAGCTGTGGTTCCTGCGGCAGATAACCGATCTTGGTACCTGTCTGCGCGCGCGCTTCACCACTAAATTCAGTATCCACGCCCGCCATAATGCGTAGCAAGGTTGATTTACCTGAACCGTTAATACCTAGGACACCGATTTTGGCACCTGGGAAGAACGATAGGTTTATGTTCTTTAAGATTTCACGCTTAGGCGGAACAAGTTTTGACACGTTGTTCATCGTGTAAATATATTGAGCCATTAACACTCCGATAGACTGCATAAAAGAGGCGAGCAAATCATACTTAGCAATGATGCCAAGCGTGCTGCACCTCAAAATCAGGGTTACAAATTATAAGCCATTATCGCATTGTGGCGCATACCCTGCAAGCCAACAGATTGTTTTAACGATTTTACGGCTTTTGTCACAGAGTGCTCAGCTTTCTAGCTAAAAGCGGTAACGAAACCTACTATCTAACCGTTTCGCTTAACATTCTGACTTATAACTGTTTTATAAAGACCACAAAAAATAGCATCAAAACTTTCGCAAATTTAATCATAGCCGTTAGCATGTTAGGATATCTTAACAAATTCAATCAACCTGACCTAAGTGATATCCGCTAAATTGGCGCACAGGTGAACACACTATTTATGCTGTCAATCATTTTAATAGTATTAATAAAGGTACTGACAATATGACCAACGGCTATCGCCCTGAAATGATTCAACATGCATTTATCGATTTTATTGGATCACACTTACAGCCGTTTTGGTCTTTCACTGTCCCAAAGCTGCGCCTTGTTGCGCGGTATACCCTTAGCGATGACTTAATAGCGCTCAGATTTGAGATCAATCATGCTTTTCGACGGCAATTAGTGGGTTCGCAACGTGGTTGGCAGGGTGGGCAACACCTTAACTTAAGCGTTCTTATTGAAGGTGTGTATCATCAGCGCAGCTATTCATTAGGTTTGGCGCATCAACCGCTCTGGTGGCACGACGTTACTACTGGCAACAGTATTAATAGTGGCGATAGCAAAAAGCAACCACCTTATCTTGCGATTACCATTGCTATTAAGCCAAGGCTTAGTTTCGAATTATTTAACCAAACATATGGCACTTGGCAGTGTCATCAACAGTAGTGTCCCCAGTGGCTCTTTCACTTTGGCACAATCATCTATAAAGGTACAGACAACATCAGCTGCCGAAAAACCTGATTCTTTACTATTTATCGGGGTGGCAGCGGTATTACGCCCATGTTAGGACTCATCACGCAAGCACTGGACAACGGACATCAGGTGACGTTGCTATATTACAGTCGCACTGAAATGCTCGCGTTCAAAACCAATGGCAACAACTGAGCACAGCGTATCTAGCTTTCGCCTATTCTGGTCAATACCGAGAAATCTGATACTTATTTGGGCTGGCAAGCGACACTTGAGCGTAGACAGTTTGTTGGTATTAAACCTACCGCTGGCAGATACGCAAATATTTGCATCATGGGGTCACAGGCTCTGTTGACTGGCTTATATAAAGCAGCGGCGAAGGTAACCTTACCGCACAATAAAAACCTGCGCGATAATATCATTGTAGAAAACTTTGGTCATGCGTTGCCTGATTTCGATTTTGATAACAAACCTCGATAGAAAAAAACGCGGTACAACACACTGTTTATTTACGGGCGAGGCAACGGCAGTTTGACAGTAGCCTATTGAATGCCGCAGAGGACGCAGGAATTCGCTTAGCACATGGTTGTAGACAAGGTATCTGCCAGTTGTGTCGCTGCATAAAGTCAGCGGTATGGTCAAAAATTTCACACAGGAAAAATGAGCAGTGATGGTTATGAATCTATTCAAACTGCATCAACATTGCCATGACTGATGTGGTGCTGGTATTTAGCAACACGGTGATAAAAATAAATGCTCATAACGGCTTATAAGATAGAAACACAGCCTGCTGTTACCTTATAGCCTACGGTAAAAAACTTAAACAACTTATTGAACCGAACCCAGTACCGACTCTCCGTACCATTCGGTTAAGGATTATCTATGCGCTTGCTACCACCCGTCACTACGGCACAATCTGCTGTACCAGTTTTGACCACACTAACTGATGCAAAACAGCAGAAAGCAAAGCAGTGACTCGCTACACAACGTTGACAGGAGCGCCCTTACCGAAGGCGCAATCTGATGCCCTCATTTAAATGTGCTTTACCGAAGCGTGATGGATTCGTTAGGTAATGATGACGCACGATACATTAAACGAGTGTATGCCGCAGTAGTCTATAGTGAAATGACAGCGCGTGGCTTACTAGCAGCGGCTGGATGCATGCAGTCAAAACGTAAAATAGTCGCGACTTGGTTATTGGGCACCTCACTACTGAGTCTCAGCAAAATTCTAAATAATATGGAGCTTGGGCACAATGTTATGCATGGTCAGTATGACTGGATGCAGCACCCGTATCTCAATAGCCAAAAGTTTGATTGGGACATTGTCTGTCCTGCCCCATTGTGGCAACACTCTCATAATTACTTGCATATACTTTTACCAATATCGTTGGTCGTGACCATGATGTTGGCTATCACTTAATTCGCGTGACTGATGAGCAACCTTGGACGCCAAGCGATCGCCATAATATGTCTAAAACAGCGATATTGGCTTTAGGTTTTGAGTGGGCGGTCGCCTTTCATGATATTCAAATCAGTGTCGACGAATACGCGGACTCCCCTGATCGACACCAAACCATGCAACAGAAATCTCGCGCATTATTTGCCAAAATCGCCCGGCAAGTGGGCAAAGATCATATTGTACTACCCACGTTAGCAGGGCTGACATTAGGTCGAAGTAGTGCTATGACCACACTGAGCGGTAATGTTACTGCCAATATCGTTCGTAACCTATGGACATGGGCGGTGATATTCTGTGGACACTTTACCGAACAAGCCTATATCTATACCCATCTCGATGCCGATGAGTCTAAAGGCGACTGGTATGTGCGTCAAATTCTTGGCTCCAGCAATATTCAGGGCAGTGCTGTTTCACATTTTGACGGGTAATTTATCGCATCAAATCGAGCACCATATTTTCCCTGATATGCCAGCCAGTCACTATGCTCGTATCGCACCACAATTACAGGCGATATGTCGCAAGTACAATCTACCCTATAATACTGGGCGCTTTGGTACACAATTCCGGCAAATGCTGGGACGTATCCGCCACTTAGCAAGCCAATGCTGAGCTGGCAGTCTTATTTACACTCACAAAATACGTCAATCGCTGAAACAAATCATGCCGTAGCAGAAGACCAAAAGAGCTGCCCGCTATACGTGGATTGGGTAAGTATCTTCCCCCTGTCATGCGCCAAGCCTTATTTTGCTTGATGTGCAGCTCTATGGAGACCACTGGTCGACCCGCCTTAGTCTTAACATTACTCTATCGACTTACGGTAAAGAACTATAATGTGAATCGAAAGGATAACTTTAGTGAATAATATATTTGGTCATTCAAGCTCTCTTCATTTAAAATACGCTTGATCCATACTAAAAAAAACCAATAATTTTAATGATAATCAATAATAACGGAGAATATCCATGAAAAATCAAAACCTGAACAAAACCTAACCATCACCCATGATGAACAGGGTAAACGCTTTGAGACCTCTATTGACGGTCATACTGGCTATAAGCTATCAAGAGCGTGACGAAATTAGTTTATGATCACACTATCGTACCTCAGGCGCTAGGCGGGCGCGGCATTGGCTCAGCATTGGTTAAGCATGCCCTCAACTATGCTGTGGACAAAATAAAAAGTGGTACCACAGTGCTCATTGTCTCGTCATATATCAGCAAAACATCCTGATTACCAAGACTTGCTATAGTCCACTCTTTAGCGATGAGCCATAGAAAATGCAGTATGCTAATAAGCGTCATAATTTCTTTAGAAATGTTTTAAGCATTTACTATGGTTCTTGGCCAATAAAAATGGAACGTTATACGCTACTACCTCCTATTATTGTGCTATCTGCCTCTGTATGTTCTTCGTCGAATATGGCAAGATAGCAAATATAGGGGGTTTTCTGACCTATAGTGCCGATAGAACAAAAGGTCTTTACAGTGATGTAATAGCCTCAATGATACAACTGAAAAAGAGGATTGATATTTCATAAAATAGCTTTGACAGATACATGTAGTGCCTAGTTTTTTAACAAACCAACATAATAATAAAGGTGATTAATATGAGTAGTTTATCTGATAAGCAAGTAAATTTGCAGCTGGAAGAATTGCCCGGTTGGCAGCGCGAGGGCAATGCTATCGTAAAAACATATCACTTTAGCGATTTCATCGAAGCCATAAGCTTTATGAATCAAGCAGCGTTCCATGCCGAAGCGCTCGAGCATCATCCCGAATGGCGCAACACGTTAACGTGGTAGAGGTGCGCTTGACTACTGGCGATACCGGCGGTATTACCAGCCATGATATTCGTCTGGCGAAACGGATGGAACACATAGTCCGCCGAAACGTTTATAGTGGCTGTGTTTGTTTTATAGTGTTATAAAAATCCTTTATTAGTAAATACATTCTTAAATACCAAAAAAAAGTCCTCAATTGAGGACTTTTTTATTTAACAATCTACAGTTATTAATTACATCTTGCGGCTTACAAATGCACAATAAATAAATGACGCGACTGCTAAGAATATATGCCAAATTAGCAGACAATCCTGCAACACCGCCAAAAACCCAATAAACTTGCTAACAATGCGATCACGGCAAAAATAATAGCCCAGCGAAACATAACCTTCTCCTTAAAAATTATTATTAGAAAACCAGATAGTCAGTTCAAAACAAAATTGTTATGGTTAGGACAAACATCATAAAACAACTTGGATAAGTCGTTTTCCAACCAGCCTTGGCGTAGAAACTTTACTTGTGCCCATTTCTTTTCAATAGGGTTCAAATCAGGGCTGTACGGTGGCAGCCATAGAATACGATGACCATGCCTGTTCAGTAGCTTTTGAATACGCTTCTTATGAAATCTGGCATTATCCATCACAATCACGCATTTGTTTTAAGACTTGGGATTAGGGTTTGTTTGCACCATTCGTAGAATATGCTGCTGTTAATGTTGTGCTTAAAGTAATCTAGTGCAAACAGCATCTTGTTATACAGAGCGCCGATAACGTTGGTTCGCTTTTTACCTTGCCAGTTGTAGCTATCGATACAAGGCTTACCAATCGGTGCATAACCATGAGAGCGAATGGTCTCAGACTCAAAGCCACTTTCATCCATATAAACGATGGGATAGCCTTGCTGCCTAAAGCTATTAAGCTTACTCTGATATATCGCTCTTTTGATCGGACAGGCTTTTGGGTGTTCTAAGGTCTTTTTTTTGACTGATGCCTAGGCGCTTTAGGGCATGATAAATGCCTGTTTTACTACAGTTTAAGCGACGAGCTCGCTCATACTGGTAATCATCGGGATACTCTTTGACATCATTAAGTAGCACGTCATCTGGTATTTTATAGGGCTTGGTTTGCCTGGTTGTTTTACTATGAACACGCCGCTTCCAGTTCTGTATGGTGGTTGGGCTCAGATTATAAAACTCAGCCGCCTCGGCAAAGGTCATACCCTCGTCTAAGCTTTTAGTACCTGTTTGCGAAAATCTAGTGAGTAAGTCATGGTCTTTATAATAACAATTGGGTTTGATAATTAGTTTATAACACTTTTAGGTGGAATTGACTATATTTAGATTGATGCAATGGACAATTATTAATAAATAATTACTATTATTAATGACTGCCTTGCTCTCTCTAAAACTCCTTTTTCTTTACTTTTTGTTTTTTTAATATTTATTAATTTTTTAACCATTAATAGCTTACGACCATAGATTAGCAATATTTATCTTTAGAAAACGTTCATTTTGGTAATGATATCGGTAGGTTATGTAACCTTTGTAGCAAATCTTAACATCGAACCTTTTTTTTATCCCTTTATGGGAGTTATGTGTACAGATGGTTAGTTATCACTTAGCCATCAACATTTTCATCATATAATCTGCTATAAACAGTAACTTACAAGTCATTTTTACTGGTCAAAAATACTTTAATATATCTTTTTCAGGCAGATATAAGTCTGACCCATGACTCATGACTTTTATATATAGTTAACCTGATTGCTATCAAAAAATCAGACCTCAAACTCGACTGTTAAATGGCAACAAATTTTAAACGTCACACGACTCATCAAAATAGCTATTAAGGATAATAAATATGGATACCAATACCAATACGGATACCTCAAACAATACACAACAGCGCAGCGATGGAAAGCGTCCTTACGCGGTCATCTTATATGGTGCGACTAGCTTTGTTGGTCAAATTACAGCACACTATTTAACAGAGTTTTTATCTAATAAAGACAAAGATGGCGCCGATGTCACGTGGGCGATTGCTGGGCGTGATGAAGCAAAACTGAACGAATTGCAATCTAAACTTGGCAGCACTGTCGATATTATTCTTGCTAATAGTGACGATGCGGACAGCCTTGATGAGATGACCAAACAAACCCAAGTCATCATTTCAACCGTCGGTCCTTATCTCAAATACGGTGAGCTGCTGATCAAATCTTGTACCACTCATGGGACAGATTATGTCGACCTCACTGGTGAAGCTATCTTTATCAAAGATATGATGGACAAGTATCAGGACGCGGCAAAGCAAAGCGGCGCTCGTATTGTCAACTCGTGTGGCTTTGATTCGATTCCATCGGATTTGGGCGTCTACTTTACTCAAACCCAAGCAGAAGAGAAATTTGGTCGCGCTTGTGATGTGATTCATATGCGTGTCAAAGCGGCGAAAGGCGGTCTATCAGGTGGCACCATTGCCTCGATGGCGACTATTTTTGAAGAAGTTGGAAAGGACAAGTCACGTCGTAAGCAGGTAGCAAATCCTTATCTGCTCAATGATGACAAAGATGCGCCAAACGTGCGCCAAGCTAATGTCAGTAAGCCAGAATACGATAGTGAGCACAAACGCTGGCTTGCGCCTTTTGTGATGGCTAGCATCAATACCCGTATCGTTCATCGCACCAACCAATTGCTTGGCTATGAATATGGTCGTGACTTTAAATATGACGAAGCAATGTGGATGCAAGATGGTGTAAAAGGTCAATTATCAAGCTATGCAATGAGCGCAGGCCTGTTTGGATTTGCCACTGCTATGATGGTCAAACCGAGCCGTGAATTATTAGCTAAGCACGTGCTACCCAAGTCAGGTTCTGGTCCGTCTGCAGAAGAGCAAGCAAACGGCTACTTTGACATTCGCCTCTTTGGGGAAACGGCTAATAAAGACACCATCTATACAAAAGTAACGGGTGATAAAGATCCAGGTTATGGCAGTACCTCGCGTATGCTAGCGCAAGCAGCGTTATGCTTAGCACAAGATATCAGCAAAGAAGAAATTGCTGGTGGTTTTTGGACGCCAGCCTCTGCCATGGGTAATCATCTACTAGCACGTTTAGAAGAGCATGCGGGTCTTAGAAGTTGTCGATTCGTAAGATTGCCCATTTATAAATCTAAGCAATCTACTTCTTAATATCTAATTAATGACCGTATCTTAGCAACGAGATACGGTTTTTTATTGCCTATTTTTTCTCATTATTCAGAGTGCAATCTTTTGAGCGATTGTTAATAAATAATATAACGTGATTCTTTGGTAAATATTGGCACTTCTTGCCTTTTTAATACATTAAGCTACACATTTCTAGAGTAATGTCACAGCCATATTGCAGTGAATGACGTAGGATAAAAAAGGCTAGGCAATTTTTTACCCCATATGTTTCAACACATATTGCATAGCAACTTTGAGAGGAATAATTGGCTCATTAAAATTTCATTTAGGCTTTAAGCGCGTCAGAGTAATTTTCTAGTGCAATAAAAATCATATTAATAAAATTAAGTTTTACTTATTTATCATAAATTTGGAATAAATCAATAGACCTCAATCTAATTAAAAGGAAATACAATGAAAATGAATATTAACCGCTGCTGTGATAACATCCAGTCTTGCTATGTTTGCAAGCTCTGCTAACGCCGCTATGACTACCGATAGCCACGGCAATGTTGGCTATGACAGTTATGAGGAGTGTGTCACCGCTGTCAAAGATGGTTCGGCCAAATTTTATACCCCTTATACTTATCAAAACCCAAAGCGCCAAGCAGGTGAAGCGACTGTCAAAAAAATGCGCTTGTCTGAAGTAATGATTCCTCAAACAGTGGTCAATGCAAACAACTTAACAGCCAGTGATTACTCAGCAGGTGCTTGTGATTTAGGGGTTGGGCAGTCAAATGGTCGCTATGGTGTTTCGGGTGCATTGGTTGGGAAATACGTCCCTATCGCCGCTGATATGCCTGTCAACGTCTATATGGATAAGGCTGGCAATCCAGTACGTTTAAGCATGCAGCAGTGCGATAACCACTTCGGTGCCAAGTTTCCAACGCCTATTATGAGCGAAACAAAAGAAGCTGAAGCACCAGAAGCACAACTCGCGATTATCGAAGATCGCCGTGTAGAGCCTGTCATCGTTGAAACCACACGTGTTATCCGCCCTACTAAATATAGTGTCAAAGAAGTCATCATCGTACCGAAAGATCAAATCAAGCGAGTTAACACAGCATCAGGTACAGCCATTGCTATCGAAGACGAGGCTAACCGTACTGTAATCGTTGGTGAAGAAGCAGATGCGGATGTCATCGACAATACTGAAATCAACCAAACCTTCCCAGTCATTCGTGTTCCTAGTAGCAGCACTCAACAACGCGTCGTTGATCCAAACACTGGCAAGTATATCGTTATTGAATAAGACTCTAATGAAATATAAACGAACAAGATTCATTGAGACATCATTGTTATAAGAATTAGATATAGAAAGTAGAAAACAATGCTATTTTCCTATCTGACAATAACCATACAAGTTGCACAAAGTCACCTGCTAACATCCGTCTGTTAGAATTTTAATCTATGGACTACTGAACTAACGCTTGTTTAGTTGGTATTCTCCCCTTTAGATTTTTATCACTGATTTAGGTCAGCTTATAAAGCTCTTTATCCAAATCCATCATGATAGTCTCTTAATGGTTATCATGATTTTATTTTGTCTATCAATTAAATGTTAGATATATTAATATATAGATTTGAATTACTAAATGAATGTGTGATATGCAACTGCTGTATACAGCAGTTAGCAACATAAGCGTCAAGTTTGAAATTTTTTAAGCTGACATTATAAGATTGTAAATTAAGGAATTGATTAATGAAAAAGAGTACTCTATCTTTATCGCTACTGATCGGCGCTGCGCTCACTATCCCAAGTTTGGCTATGGCAGCACCTGCTGATACTGCGGCAGTAGATGTGCAAGCAGCGGCTACCGCCACCACACTTGAGACGGAAGGTGACAATACAAATAATGCATCAGCAGACAATCAGTCTAGCCCATTTCAGATTAGTGAGACACAGATTATCAAGAGCAAGCGTTAACAACAGTGCTGAGCAACAGCCGATGACTACTGAGCTTCAAGCTGAGCAAGAAGCAATGGCTGCCGAGCAAGAGCTGATTCAAGATTCTGAAGAAGCGATGCAAGAAGACTCGTTAGACACACAAGAAGAATTACAAGAAGCTGAAGAAGCCACAGAAGAATTATAGAATATGAAATAAAGTACGATATGAACCCCGCTGTTAACTGAAATCACGCAGAAGAGGTTATTCAGCGAGTTAAGTTTTGAGTAGTTATTAGTGTTCATTAACAATTTTTATTTTTAGATACATTCCATAAAAAAGGCAGCCTAATGGCTGCCTTTTTTATCACTATTGATATTAACTATTTTTTGGTTTTAGTCACGCCAGCTTCCTGTAACAGCGCCCCAAACGTACCCATTTTGCTAGGTGCTTCTGCTTTATCAGCCCTTGGCGCTTTGCTACGATCGTTATTAGCATTGTCTTTATCCTGACGATTACCGCGAGATTTCGACGGGCGCTTATCAGTCGCTGGACGGCTACTGTTTGGGCGTTTGCTATTTGTATGATCGCTACGTGGACGACTGACTTTCTCATCATTACCAGTACTTTCAGCCGATTTCGCTGCTGGGCGCGCAGGCTTTTCAGATTCTGGCTTCATACTAAAGCCAATACGACCACGTTTTTCATCGATAGAGATGACACGTACCGAGACGATATCGCCCGGCTTGACGCGATTCATCGGGTCTGCAACGAAGTCGTTGGCCATCTGAGAGATATGTACCAAACCGTCCTGATGGACGCCAACATCAACGAAGCAACCAAAGGCTGTAACATTAGTCACTACGCCTTCAAGCTGCATGCCCTCGCTCAAGTCTTTAATACTGTTAACGTCTTCACGGAAGTTAGCAGTCTTAAATTCAGGACGTGGGTCGCGTGCTGGTTTGACTAGCTCCTCGATGATAGCAGTTACACTAATATTGTCATCATTAGCAGCCAGTGCAGTGCTATCTATCGTATTTAGTACGCCGTCATTGCCGATGACTTCTGGCAATGCTTTACCAGTTTGTGCCAATAAGCTATCGACCAGCGCATAGCTTTCTGGATGCACACCAGTGGCATCAAGGGGATTACTACCACCATGGATACGCAAGAAGCCTGCTGCTTGCTCAAAGGTCTTAGCGCCTAAGCGTGGGACATTTTTCAATGATTCACGACTGTCAAAAGCACCATGCTCTTTACGATAGGTCACGATTTGCTGCGCGACGTTTTTATTCAAACCAGCGATATGTGCCAAGATAGCAGGGCTTGCGGTATTTACATCAACGCCAACCGCATTTACGCTATCTTGCGTAACTTTATCAAGACTATCTGCCAATTGCGTTTGGTTGACATCATGCTGATATTGACCAACGCCAATGGCTTTTGGATCAACCTTGACCAATTCTGACAATGGATCTTGCAAGCGACGGGCAATAGAAACCGCACCACGTACCGAAACGTCTAAGTTACCAAGCTCATCAGTGGCAAGCTCACTAGCTGAATAGACAGAAGCGCCAGATTCATTGACGATAACTGATTTGGCTTGTAACTCAGAGTTGGCAGCCAAAATTTCTTTAATCATCGCATCTGTTTCGCGGCTCGCTGTACCATTACCGATAGCCACCAAATCAACGTTGTAAGTACTTAATAATTCATCGATGACTTTTTTGGCTTCATCCATTTTATTATCAGGGGCAAATGGATAAACTGTGGCGACGACAGGCTTGTCTTCACTGTCTAACATGACGTGACCTTGAGCATCGACGATGGCCATTTTTACGCCATGACGAATGCCAGGATCAACACCTAAAATCACTTTACGACCGGCAGGCGCTGACATTAATAAGTGCTGTAAATTATTAGCAAACACAATCGCATCTGCTTCAGCAGTCAGACGTTTTGCAGTCAATAAACGATGCTCGATATGCGGACGCCATTTGTCTTTCCATAAACTGGTAGCAGCTTCTGTCAAAAATTCTTGACGGGCATCAGGTGCTTTAGAATCAATCTCAAAATGCTTAATGATTTTTTCGATAAATGGCGCGTCTTCGCCTTCGATTTTAAGACCTAAGACGTTTTCTTGACGACCACGTAGCATCGCTAATAAACGATGATTCGGCAGACGCGCAAGGCTTTCGCTATGCTCGAAGTAATCTTTAAACTTCTCGCCGACTTCGCGTTTTTCTTCACTTGCAACGGCAGATACGATACTGGCCGTCTTGGCAAAGCCACTGCGCAAGTTGTCTAGTAAAGCCAAAGCCTGCGTCCATTCATCAACGATGATGGCTTGTACACCAGCCAATTGCTTGGTGATATCGCTAAAATCAACCTCAATCTCATTACCACTATCATCGGTAATGCTAGATTGTACTTGATAGTCTGCTAGCGCATCGGTCGGCGTGATTTCTTGCGTCAAGACGGCTTGCGCTGCCACATCAAGACCAGCAGCACGTGCCTTGGCGGCAGGAGAGCGGCGACGCGGGCGGTATGGCAAGTAAATATCTTCAAGCTCAAGTTTCGACGTCGCATTATCGATACGCGTCTGCAGCTCGTCAGTCAAATTGCCCTGCGTGCTCAGCAGCTCAGTAATTTTAAGGCGACGGGTTGCCATGTCACGCTCATAATTGAGTGACTTCTCTAGAGCTCGCAATTGCGCATCATCAAGATTCTGCGTCTTTTCTTTACGATAACGGGCAATAAATGGAACGGTCGCGCCTTCATCGTAAAGTTTGACAAACGCATTGACTTGAGCAGTCTTAATGCCAAGCGCGCGAGCAAGCTTGTCGTGAATATTCGCGTGTGTGGTTGCATCCAAAACCTGTGCATTTGTCGAGGTTTGAGATGGCGTTAAGGTATCAGTGCTACTCATAGACGTATCAATCGTTGAGAAATGTAGTTTTGCATTATAGCAAAAGCTGCATGAATAAAAATCCTTTTATCTTTTCGTTATTTATCGCTAGTTTTATGACGAAAATCGTCTCATATCATAGGTTCTGTCGCTTTATTAAACAAACGCATACAGCATTTGTCCTGATGGGTGATGCAATTAGTGGTGCAATCTTATACACTAAAGTATCGAAGGCGCAAATATTGGTACGCGCTGACGCATTGAACAATAGTATTCAAATTTATGATGGATTGAGACGGACCTTTACTTTTGACCACTCATTGAATAAAGACAGTTTTTTTGTATAGTCGATTCAAGATAATTTAGCGATGAGGACAGCACGTTAAAATACTATAAATAGTAGACTCAACGAACCTGACACCGTATTGTCTTTATATCATTTTGACTATATAACCTTTAGCCTTGACTGTTAACGATAATTTCTACTAATAATAATTTTTATAAGAGGATGCCTGTATGTCTGAAAATAACAGCCCTGATACCTTAACTCAACGAATTTTAGTCGTTGATGACGATGCACGCTTGCGTTCTTTATTACAGCGCTTTCTAGAAGACGACGGTTTTGTCGTTCGTACCGCTCATGATGGTAGTCAAATGGATAAGCTGTTGCAGCGTGAGCTTTTCTCGTTGGTGGTACTCGATTTGATGCTACCAGGCGAAGACGGCATCAGTATCTGTAAGCGTCTGCGCGAAGACAATGGCGACATTCCTATCATTATGCTGACAGCCAAAGGTGGGGATGCCGATCGTATCGCTGGTCTAGAAGCGGGCGCAGATGATTATCTGCCAAAACCATTTAACCCAAAAGAGCTGTTGGCTCGTATCAAAGCGGTATTACGTCGTCAAAATCGCGAGCTGCCTGGCGCACCAAGCCATCAGCTTGAAGTGGTTGAGTTTGGACCGTGGACGCTTGATTTATCGACACGTACGCTTAAACGTGACGGCAATGTTGTCACTTTAACGACAGGTGAATTTTCGGTGCTAAAAGCACTGGTGCAGCATCCACGTGAGCCGTTGACACGTGATAAATTGATGAACCTTGCGCGTGGTCGTGAATGGGGTGCGATGGAGCGTTCTATCGACGTACAGGTATCACGTTTGCGTCGTTTGATTGAAGACAACCCTTCACAAGCGCGTTACATCCAAACCGTTTGGGGTGTAGGCTACGTATTCGTTCCTGACGAAGCTGAAGTAGAAACCGTTAAAAGTGAGTAACTTTTGACTATGTGTGTCCTCATTTCGAAAATTCCGATTATCGATTGAATTGAGGACACACGCTAATATCATTTCCATTTAATATAGGCCGTGTTTGATTACTCACAAATACGGCCTATATGATGAGTGTCTCTGTGAAAAAACTATTATTTTTCAAAACATACCCTGCACCTTGGTGACAGGGTTTTTGGGTGCTGGCAAGACCACAGTGATTAATCAGCTGCTTGCTATCAAACCTGCCGATGAGCGCTGGGCATTACTAATCAATGAGTTTGGTCGTATCGGTATTGATGGTGCGCTGCTGGCAAGCGCGCAAGATAGTAAGCCTGAGCAAGATAATATTGCGATACGCGAAGTCAGTGGTGGCTGTATTTGTTGTACCAGTCAGCTGCCATTACAAATTGCCGTCAGTCGGCTACTTAGTGAGCATCATCCACAGCGGTTGCTCATCGAACCTACAGGGCTTGCTCATCCACGTGAGCTTATCATGCAGCTCAGTGCACCGCATTGGCAAACAGCGCTCAATATGCAGGCAGTAATAACGGTACTGAGTGGCGTGCAATGGCAACAAGATAAATATCGTCATCATGACGGTTTTCAAGCGCATGTCCGTGATGCCGATGTGTTAGTCATTAATCGTTATGCTCAATTGAGCGATAGCGAAAAGCAAGCACTGCAACAATGGATAGCCAAGCTCAATGCACAGGTAAAAATTATTTGGGCAGCATCTGAGCAGATATCTCATGATACAAACGACTCATCCAATATTCTTTTATCAGAATCACGTGTCAGAGTTGAAAACTCAGCTAACCAAGCCCAGTCAGGTTATCTCGAAACAACGTACAGTCAATATTGTTCACCCTCAAAAATCGACTACTAGCTTGCAACCGCAGAGTAATGCCCTATCGATATCGACCACCTTGTCATCCGACGCTTTTACAAACAAAGATTCGCAGACCAGCACAGATATTGAGCTACCTTATCGTTATCATGAAAAACAGCAAGAGTTACAGTTGGCGGGTTGGAGACTGCCAGCGCACTACATATTAAAAGCGGATGAGTTACAGAGTTGGTTATTAACACTACCGAACTGGCAACGTATCAAAGGCGTGGTTCATACGTCTGATGGCTGGCTACAAATCAATTTTACCCCTGACAGCTTAACCACCAGTACGGTCAGCGCACAAGTTGATAGTCGGCTAGAGATTATATTACAGTTGGATGCAAACTAATAACGACAACGATACAGCGGTAGAAAGCGACCGCTCAGAAGAAAAAGATAGGACAGCATTTTTATCTTCTATAAAGACGCTACCTTCTATCGATTGGGATACCTGCGACCGTGAACTAATGGCACTGGTTATTTGACACACTCCCACCACTTTCGCCAAGCTCAAGTGGGGGATTCTAAAAGCAGATGCTCTTAGGCGACTTTCTCACGAAGGTCGCAAGTTTTCTGTTTCAACGGGCGACCTTTACTGCATCCTCCCTCCGCAGACAAAACGGCATGTCCTGCCGCTAATATGTTACGAGCTGCATTAAAATCAGCGTTCGCAACATACATGCATTTGACGCACTCAAATTTAGACTGAGTTTGTCTGTTATCGACAGCGATATGCTGGCATTCAGAGCAGGTTTGGCTGGTGTAGCGTGGATTTACTTTGATAAGTAAGCCGCCTTGCCAGTGTTGCTTATACTCAAGCATATCGACCATCATGCCCCAGCCTTGATCTAGGATTGATTTGTTTAATCCTGACTTGGCTTTGACATGACGACCTTTGTTCTCCACCGACCCGCTGGCTGATTTCGACATATTAGCGACCTTTAAATCCTCACAAGCAATCATGGCGTGGTTTTTGCTGATGCGGGTGGTGATTTTATGCAAGTAGTCATGGCGAATATTAGCAATGTGGCTGTGTAGCTTTTGAATCTTGCGGTTTTGCTTTTTCCAGTTTTGGCTAAACAGAACCTTTCTGCTTAATTGACGCTGTAATTTGGCAAGTTTAATTTGATTGGCTTTAAAGCTGTTTTTCGGTTTGATGTACTGACCGTTTGAGGTGGTGAGTAGTTTACTGATACCCATATCCAAACCAATGGCGCTTGTGGCAGGGTGACGTGGGTTCTCATCCAGTTCGCGCTCTGTGCCAAACGACACGTACCAGTGCCCTAATTTCTTGCTAATGGTGACATTTTTAATCGTGCCAATAATGTCTTGCGATTTCCTAAACGTCACCAAGCCCACGCCATTAGGCAGTTTTACTCGATTGCCTTCAACACGACAGTATTTATCAAACTGAACCAAGCGAATGGAGTCACGCCCATCTGATTTGCGCTTAAATTGTGGCATCAATGGTCGTCGTTGAATCTCTGTGCCATCAGCCAATTTAAAGAACTTAGGTTTGCGAGGTTTCTTTTTATTTTCTTTTAACCTGGCATGTACTTTAGGATCAAAAAAACGCGACCAAGCCGATGCCAGATCACGTACTTTTTGTTGTAAAGAGACAGCATTTGAGCTGGTTTTTAAGAACTCGAAATCAGGGTTGCTTTTTAGATCCATGATTTTATTAACGAGGTTGGTGGCATTGATAAACGCATCTTTAGCAAACATCTCAAATGAGATTGCCAGCACTTGATTCCAAACAAAACGTGCAGAGCCGACAAGATTATTTAAAATAATCTCCTGCTCCGTATTAGGCTCCAGCCTAAATTTATACGCTTTGTTGATTTTCATCTAACACTCTTTATAAGTTACAAGGTATTATAATAATTAATTATTCTACCAGATTCAGGCGCATATTATGTAATTTAAACATTAAAAATGATGCGAAATTCACCGCCACCCTAATGTCGGATGGCGTCCTCTTTCGCGGTTTTGATAGTAATAGACAAAAAAAGGGCAGACATTGCTGTTCGATATAGCAATGCCTGCCCTTTTTCTTTTTTAACGTAATTGACTGTCTTTGCTACCGCGCCGGTTGAACAGCTCAGCGGCTCTCGCCTCTTGTTCAAGTTCTGTCTGACAGCTGACGCAATGCTGAATACCAGGCACTGCTAACCGCCGTGCTTCTGGAATAGGCTTGCCGCATTCATCACACGTCTCGGCACTGATGCCAGTTGGCAACGCACGTCTTGCCCGCTCTAATGCATCATTTACCGTTGCATCCATTTGCTCATGCTCAGCACCATCTCTTGACCAACCACCTGCCATAACTCTATCCTATTTACGATAATTAGATATTACAAATCGCTTTAATAACAAATAGATGGGGTTGTTTATAATTAATTGCAACCTACTAGAGCATGCCTCAATCTGAAAGTATGCGATAAATACGCTAAATAATGACATTTCCTAGCAAAAAATCACATGGCTAACCTTTTGGCTGTAGCTCAACCACTTGCCCGCGTACCCCGATACTGGCATCACTCATCAGACAAACATAGCCTGCCATGATATCTTCAGGTGTTTTTAGGCTCATAGGACTCTCTCCTGGATAAGCATGGGCGCGCATATTGGTACGAGTGCCACCAGGATTGACACAGTTAAAACGTAAATTAGTTGTATTCTGTGTCTCTTGGGTAAAGATATCACTCATGCCTTCTACGGCTTGCTTGGACAGCGCATAAGCACCCCAGAACGCGCGAGGATGTGTACCGACCGTGCTAGAGGTGAAAATAACAGAGCCATTCTCAGCATCTTTAAGTAGTGGTAGCAGTGCTTGGGTGAGCATAAACGTCGAGGTAAAGTTCACCTTCATAACTTGTGCAAAAGTATCGACGTCATACATCTCAAGTGGGGTTAGCTGCCCAAGCATACCCGCATTGTGCAAGATGCCATCGAGCTGACCGACTTCTTTATTAATCAACCCCTCTAACTGCTGCATTTCAGCATAGGTTGCCCCTTCTAGATTCATCGGTAGCATGGCAGGCTGTTTGCCACCAAGACTTTCAATCTCATCATAAACATATTCAAGCTTGCTGCTGGTACGTCCCAATAACAGGACTGTCGCTCCATAACGAGCATAAGTCAGCGCGGCAACGCGGCCGATACCGTCACCTGCCCCCGTGACCAAAATAGTCTTACCATCTAAACAATTATCAGATGGTACAAAGTTGCGAATATCATTATGAGTTAACGGTTGAGTTAGACTTTGAACGGTTTTCTGGTGGTCTTGCTGACTAGCTGACTGGTTAATATTGTCACTCATGGCATTGCTCACTGCTTATCGTTTAATAGTTGGGATGCTAAGTATTTATCGTGTTTCTTTAAAAACATAGAGTGTGGCGGACTCGATTTATAATTTTATTTATAAATAGTCAAATTTACCAGAAGAGAGCAACAGTTTATTTAATTGCTCAGGCGTATCAGTAATATAATCTGCACCCCATTTCTTTAGGTTTTTTTGATCTTCAGGCGGAATATAACCATAAGCAGCTAGAATCGTCGGCATGCCAGCGGCATTACCAGCTTCGATATCACGGATATGATCGCCAACATAAATCACGCTTTCAGCGGCGCCGCGAGGGATACCAAGCTTCTCTAACGCCGCATACATAGGCTCTGGATCGGGTTTTGAGCGAGACACATCATCAGGACAGACCAAAGCAGAACAGCGCCCGTCTAACTGCATCTTGTCTAGTAACTTCTCTGCCAGATAACGCGGCTTGTTGGTCACAATACCCCATGGCACCCCTTTTTCTTCAAGAGCAGTCAACACATCTTCTAATTCAGCGAACACACAACTATCGACGCATATCTCAGCTTCATAATCATCTAAAAACTGTTGGCGAAACTCCTGCAAAGCTTCTTCGCTAACCTCAATTTGATCGTTATGACGTAGCATCAACTGTACCATCGCTGAAGCACCAGCAGAAACTTGCTCGCGAATTTCTGCTTCAGGGGGTGCTTGCCAATCATTTTCGCGGCTCATTTTACCGATAATACAGACAAAATCAGCAGCCGTATCGATTAATGTCCCATCGAGATCAAATAAAACCGCTTTTACAAATTGGCTCATAGTGAATGCTCTTAATATAGATAAGGTGTTGAGTGAAATAGTATGACATGAAAACAACCAAATACGGCATTCAGCTTAAGCCAGTGGCTTGTGTACTGCCATCATGTAATTAACATCGACATTTTGAGCCAGCCAATAACGCTTGGTCAGCGGATTATAATGCAAGCCAATGATATCTTGACGTGTGAATCCCGCATCAATTGCCATTTTATCTAATTCGGCTGGCGTGATAAATTTGGCATAGTCATGAGTGCCACGATCGAGCAAACGCAACACATACTCTGCGCCAACGATGGCAAATAGGTATGATTTAGGGTTTCGATTGATCGTCGATAGCACACAAACACCACCTGGTGCCAATAACTCAAAACAAGCCTGCACAATCGAGCTGGGATCAGGCACATGTTCGAGCATCTCCATACAAGTCACTACATCAAACTGACCTGCATGAGTTTTAACCAGTTCTTCTACTGGTATATGCTTGTAGCGCAACGTCTCATGTAAAGCACTTTGCTCTGCATGCAGCGCTGCCGCTTTCAGATTTTCGGTACCCAAATCAATCCCTATCACATCCGCACCGCGACGTGCCATAGACTCCGACAAGATACCGCCGCCACAGCCGACATCGAGCACTTTTTTTCCAGCCAAGCCAGTTCCAGCCGTTTTATGAATATCTGTATCAGCACTGTCATTTTGATAACTGCGCTTGACGTTGTCTTCTATCCAATTTAAACGCAGTGGATTTATTTCATGCAAAGTCGCAAAGGCACCCGTCTTACTCCACCATTCGCTTGCCAACTTATTAAATTTGTCGACTTCGCTAGGATCTACATTAATGGCGGTAGCCGTTGTATCATCAAGACCGCTGTTTGCTTGCTCATTCAAAGAAGGCGAGGAAGATAGAGCTGAGCTCATTGCATTTTTCCTTTATTGTCATTATCGTTATAATCATATACAGTGCACAATTATGTACCTAATATTAGCATGAGAGCGGCAGCTTTGTCGTGAGTACATCGTCACCGATTGTGAATGGTCTTAGCAAACGTTCATACTTTCTGTACCGTTTTTTTAGAGGATAGATGCTTCAAACAGCTTAAAATCTAAATAATAAGACGCTAAAATAATTCCCAAAAACTTGGTGAAATGAGCCTTAAATAATGGCTCACAGCTTTACAACCGTTAGTTAAGAATCGGATTCACAAGCGATCATGTTTTACGTTATTATAGTCGATACGTCACTATAGTTCGATTATACTCGACGCTGTCTCGTTTGGGCACTTTAAAAACCTGTGCGCTATACCCAAAACCATACGGTACTAAAACATCTCAACAAACCCTAAGTTTTCACACCTCAAGGATAAAGTATGAAACGTGTTATCACACTGACTGGTCTGGCCATGGCCATTGGACTTGCCACTATGGGCGCACAAGCTGCCGACTATGTCGCCGGAAAAGACTATCGCGTGCTAGACAATCCAGAAAAAATCAGCGGTGATGCTATCATTGTTCGTGAGTTTTTTTGGTATGGTTGCCCGCATTGTAACGTTCTTAACCCACATATGGAAAAATGGGCTAAAAACAAAGACAAAGACGTTGCCTTTTTCAAAACGCCAGCAGCGCTTAACCCTGTTTGGGAAGCCAACGCGCGTGGTTTCTAGCCGCGCAGCTGCTAGGGTTTGAAGACAAACCCATGACGCGCTATTTGATGCCATTCACCAAAGATGGTAGAAAATCTTTGACCAATCATCATTAAGCAAATGTATGCATCGAAAGGCGTTAATGAGAAAAATTCAATAGCCTTTATAATTCATTCGCCGTTGGACGAAAATTGGTCGTTCACAAGCAGGCGCTAAGCGTTATCAGCTCTCTGGTGTGCCAGCAGTCGTCGTACAAGGCAAATACGTTGTCACTGGTGAAAGCGCTACTGTACCTAAAGTCGTTGACTATTTGGTTGACAAAGTGCGTGCTGAAAAGAAATAAGTTAAGTACTAATATAAATTAGGTACCGTTATAAATTAGGGACTAGCATTTATCTATAAGTGTCATTTGCACCTAAATGCTCTTACCCATAAAAAAGCCAATCACTTGATGATTGGCTTTTTGCATTTGCAGACTACTTTAGTTTATAAGTGGAGATATTGTATAAATAGTGGTCAAAGCTATTTAGCCGCTATCACCTTATTATTTTTCTTTTTTCAATTGCGACAAAATAGTGACTTCACGAATATAACTGGCTAAGTCTGCTTTAGACTCTGCCATCAGCTCATCATCTTGGGTATGTTTGGCGTACTCAATCCATAACAGTAATTGATACATACTATTTTGTTCAGATGCTTGGTACTGTTTAACGAACTGCTTAAGCGTCCCTTCATCATTAATATTTAAACGCTCGAACCAACTTTCTATTTTTGAGACCTGTTCTTTAGGGAAAAACGCATCAAATAATGCTTTTACCAATTCGTGGCGGTTTTCTTCACTAATCAGCTTACCAACGCGCTTGGTTTGGCGAATACGAGCATTAGCGCTGGTGATATCAGCCAATGCCATGAGTTCTGCCATAAAATAGTCACTGGCTGGCAGATTTTTGAGTTGCTTTTTCGATAAGCTGGCAAGTGGTATCGACAACTTCTGCAAGCGCTCATGGGCTTTTTTAAGTTCAGTGCGCGAGACGCGCATATCCTGTTCTTTCCAGTCAATCATAAAAGCTTTCCAAAATAATAAATAATAAAATTAACAGGGGCATGCTCTCATTTTAGGAATAGTCATAAAAATGAAGATATGCCCCAGTGTTTACCAATAACTACCAACGATTTTTTTCACGATGTTTCGCCAGCACTTTTATACTTTGCGGCACAACATTGGCAAGACGACGTTGTAAATTATCGGTGATGAATACTGAACGATGCTTACCACCAGTACAGCCAATAGCCACTGTCACTGTATGGCGGTTATTGTGTAAAAATTCGGGCAACCAACGGGTTAAAAACTTATCTATATCATCAGTCATCTCAGCCACTTCTGGATAGTCGGCAAAGAATGCGGCAACTTCCGTGTCTAGACCTGTCGAAGTACGCAGTTCAGGGTTCCAATGTGGATTCGGCAAAATCCTCACATCAAAGACAAAATCTGCATCAATAGGACTGCCATATTTAAAGCCAAAAGACAGCAGATTAATCACAATCTGATTGTCCACGCCGACATGTTCACGCAAGCTGTCTTTCAGTTGATGAATATTCAAATTGCTGGTATCAATTCTGATATCGGCATGACCTGCGATAGGCTCTAACAGCTCCACTTCTTTTTTAATCGCGGCAGGTAGATTAAAAGCAATGTGCTTGGCATTATCACTATCGATATCCTGTGACATCAGCGGATGTACGCGGCGTGTCGCATTAAAACGTGCTATCAAAGTGCTTTCTTGCGCGGTCACATACACCACTTTGACCGCATGCGCCCCATATGTTTTCTTTAAGGATGCATGCATCTCTGCAAACTTGGATAGATCCGCTCGCGGTGTTCGAATATCAACACCAAGCGCAATACGACGAATCCCACTTTCATTGACCAATTTATGCGCAGCATCCGGCAATAAGGATAACGGTAAGTTATCAATAGAATAATATCCTAAATCTTCTAAAATATTTAATACTGAGGTTTTACCTGAGCCTGAACGCCCTGATACCACCAGAATACTGAGCTTATCGGTTGCTATTTTACACGCTACCTGCTCAGATTGACTGTTATTTTCACCCTGACTCACATCCATGATTCACCCATTCTAGTCCATTGCATCCTGAAAATTACTATGTCACAACGATTGATCCACCGTCACCAATTGATTGTCTAACAAACGTGCGCGTCCTAGCCAAGCAGCGACTAAAATCATCAAACTCTTATTTTCTGCATTAAAAGTTACAGTATCATTAGCGAGTGACTCTAGCGTATCGGTTTTAATGTCTAAATAATCAATAATGAAGCCAGCATCCGTAATACGCTGATGCGTTTCTGCTAACAACGACTGAACAGCTTGTTGGCTCTGTTCGCCTCTCTCTAGCTGCTTTGCTAAATATTGTAGCGCTTGATGGATAACAGGCGCTACCTCACGTTCAGTAGCACTTAAATATTGGTTACGTGATGAAAGCGCCAAACCATCTGCAGCGCGGACAATAGGTGCCCCTATAATTTCAATGGGATAACTTAAATCACGTACCAATTGCTTAATAATCGCTAATTGCTGATAATCTTTTTGTCCAAAAATAGCCATATCCGGTTGTACAATATTGAACAGTTTAGAGACGACAATACCAACACCGTCAAAATGCCCAGGGCGTGATTGACCACATAATTGAGTGGTAATAGCTCCCGCGAGAACGGAGGTTGGCGGCGGTAAGACTGGGTACATCTCTTCAATACTGGGCGCAAACACATAATCAGTATCGACCGTTGCTAGCTTAGCGACATCCTCATCCAGCGTGCGAGGATAACTATCAAAGTCCTCTCCCGCGCCAAATTGAGTAGGGTTGACAAAAATACTAACCACCACGATATCAGCCTGTTGCTTGGCTATTTTCACTAATTCAAGATGACCAGCATGCAGATTGCCCATCGTTGGCACTAAAGCGATACGCTGTGGGCTATCTTGATTGTCATTTTTTTGTCCACGATAAGACTGTAAAGCCGTACGCAATGCGGAGATATGATGATGAATGATTGGCATGGTTAACTATTCTTCTACTGATAATCGTAAAAACTAAAATGTTAGCTAAACTGGTGCTGCTCGGTTGGAAAACTGCCTTCACGTACTGACTGCTGGTAAAGGGCAAATGCGCCTTCGATACTGTGCGCGCTATTACGCTCATCGGTCAAAAAGTCATGAATAAAGCGCGGGACACGGCCGTGTGCCATACCTAGCATGTCATGCATGACCAACACTTGACCATCTGTATCTGCGCCAGCACCAATCCCAATAACTGGCACTGCGACGGCTTCCGTCACTGCTTTTGCAAGCTCAGCAGGTACGCACTCTAACACTAACAGCGCAGCACCTACCGCAACGACTGCTTTCGCATCAGCAAGCAATTGATCAGCCGCTTCGTCACCACGACCTTGGATTTTATAACCACCAAACACATTGACTGATTGCGGTGTTAATCCTAAATGCACACAAGTAGGCGTCCCTGCTTGCGCCAAAGTCGTGATTAAATCGCAAAGCTCACTACCACCTTCAATCTTAATCACATGCGCGCCCGACTGCATCAGCTGACGACTATTGGCAACCGCTTCTGGCAGGGTCACATAGCTCATGAATGGCAAGTCAGCCAATATCAGCGCGTGTTTATTGCTACGGGCAATATTGGCTGTATGATAAGCCATGTCATTGACAGTCACGGGTAACGTTGAGTCGTGACCTTGCACCACCATGCCCAAGCTATCCCCAATTAGAATCGTATCAATTTCGGCTTTTTCCATCATTCGTGCAAACATCGAGTCATAACAGGTCAAGCAAGTGAACTTGGTACCGTCTTTTTTAAACTTATTTAGAGTAGATAATGTCGTCATATGACCCTCAATTAATCTGCAATGCCTTTAATTATCAATATTGCTACTATCAGAGCTAGACTTGAAATACGTTAGATGAATCTTTCAAACATTTAACATCTATCACTCAGCATCATTTACTTATAATCAATCGCTTGATAATAATGTTAAACCTGTCCAATCGCGACTTTGTGAATAGTCACTTATCAACTTACCGGCGATGGTTAAATTTGGCGCCAATTCTCGCAGTGGTATTAAGACAAAATTGCGCTCACTTAAGCCAGCGTGCGGTATTGTCAGTGTTGGATCAGTAATCTGTATCTCACCGTATAACAAAATATCGACATCCAAACTACGCTCACCCCAACGCCGTATTCGTGCACGCTTAGCCTCTTTTTCTAACTGTTGACAGTAAGCAAGCAACTCAAAAGGCAGCAATATCGTCTCAAACCCAGCGACGGCATTAACAAAATCAGGCTGATCTTGCGGCCCCATAGGCGCTGAAGCGTAAAACGAAGAAACTCGAACCGCACGTATTTGCTTATGCTCTTGCATCGCTGCGATTGCCTGCTGCAAATGTTCTACTGGTGAACCCAAGTCGTTAGACAAATTGCTACCCAGACCTACGTAGCAGGTTACCCAATTCGCGTTGCCCGCATCGTTAGTAATATTAGACATTGTCAGTACTAGGCTGGCGACGGCGACGTTTCGATGGGATAGGGCCTTTATTGTCATTCACACTACTCGTACCAACATTGCCATTTGCAGCTTGGCTGGTTTTAGCAGACTTTGCTTCTGTCGCTTTGGTTGGTTTTTTAGCGCTTGCAGGTGTCGTAACCTTCGCCACTTTCTTGCGCTCAGCCGTTTTTTTAGCCGGAATATCTGTTTTATTAGTAGGCTGGGCTGCGGGCTTAGGTGCTTTTTTTGCATACTTTGCTACAGCTTTAACATCGTTGTTAGTCGTTACTTGCGTCTCTGTATTACTAGCAAGATTTATACTATCTACACTCGGCTGACGACGGCGACGCTTATGCGGTATCGGCTCATTATTCATACTGACGAGCGATGGCGATCTTGCTACCGAGCGAGCCACAGATGAAGGCATAACCTCTGACTGTGTTGCTTTTGGCTGCTGAGCTTGATTTGAGCGATCAGGTTTACTGTCAGCCTTACTACTATAAGAGTTGGCATCAGAACTGGCATCCTGATTTTTTAGTGCTTTCTCAGCCGATACATTCTTATGGGCAGGTTTTTTCTGCGCCGCCTCTTGACGACTATCAGGCTTATCGCCATTTGATAGCTGCTTTTTTAATAGCGGCACGACTTTTTCATGCTCGATTACAAAAAGTGGTGCAGGCTTGGAATGATGGCGTTTATTTGCCGCTTGGTTGCTGCTATTGGCAAGAGATAGCAGTCGTAACTGAGCAAGCTCATGACTATCTTGACTTACTTGCTGCGATTCATAGTGCTTGTTGTTACTGCCACCAGATTGCTTAACAGAGTCTGATTGACTGGCAGCGCGGCGACGGCGTGCTGGAATATTTGACGGGTCATTTACCATATTCTGATCATTCCTACCCTGCTCAGCAGTATCATTGGCTTTGCTGTGCTTGGTATTTTTTTGATGAGATATTGAGTGATCGATGCTATTTGACTCTGAATTTTGATGATTACGCCCCGACCACGCTGCGCTTGTTGCCCTTTTTTATAGGCACCGCGACGAATATTTTCATCAAAATCATCAATGGCTTGCTGCTGCTCTCGTTCAGACAATGTCTGATAGGTCTGCCACCAATCGCCCATACCATTGGTCGACTCTGATAACGGATGCTCAGCATCACCGCATTGCTCACGCAATAACAAAAAGTCAAAACCTGCGCGAAAACGTGGATGCTCAGAGAGCTGGACGATTTGTTTGCTACGCGGGGCTGCAAGTCTTGGCTGCAATATCCAGATATCACGGATAAACTGCTCTGCAAATTTAGGAATCGCGGTCTTGATACGTTGACGATCAATCACTTTACCAGCGGCGTGCATTTGCGCTTCAGCAAACGGCATATTGCGCTTCTTGGCTTTTGCCAACTGATGCAGATAGTTTTCCCATAATAGCGCGGCATAAAAGAACGCCGGATTGATACTTTTGCCCGCAGCAATACGTTTGTCGGTATTAATAGCGACTTGATTGACCAGTGCACTTGGCTCAGACGGTGGATAGATAATTAAGCTATCAATCGCCCCTGACTCAAACAATAGCGGCAATAATGGCACCAGATAACCACCAGTAAACATCTTCTGGGTTTCATCATAGAGACGATGCGGTGATATTTGCTCAAGCAATGCCCAGTTGCCATCATGAAACTGATCGGCTAACTCGTCATCAAACTCAAAACCGAGCTTGGCTTTGAAACGTAAAGCACGCAACAAACGTACTGGATCTTCTTCGATACGCACTGGCGCATGGCCGAGCAGACGAATGATTTTATTATCAATGTCGTCAAGCGCACCGCAAAAATCATGAACCACGCCTTTAAGTGGTTGATAATAAGCGCATTAATAGAAAAATCACGACGAGAGAAGTCTTGTTTGATATCACCCCAAACATTATCACGCAGGATCATACCGTCTTGATTGGTATTAGCATCATTGGTTGGTGGACCACGGAAGGTAGCAACCTCAATCAACTCACGGCCTGAATACACGTGCGCCAACTGAAAGCGGCGACCGATAATGCGGCAGCGCTTGCCAAAGACGTCTTTGATCTCATGCGGCTTGGCATCAGTGACAGCGTCAAAGTCTTTTGGACGTAAACCCAATAAGGTATCACGCACGCCGCCACCGACGATATAGGCATCAAACCCAGCTCGGTTCAAGGTGGCAATCACTTCAGTAATGGAATTGGGTAATTCAGATTTATTCAGTTCTAACTGCTTGGCGGCACGCTCGGCCATGCATCTACTCCTCGCCGGTATTCTTTAACCACCCCTGATGAACACAGCGTTTATCAGGCGGATGTACCTGCTAGTTTAACAAATTTTGCGCCTAGTAGGTGTGTTATGACTGATACTTACGTGCTATTTTGTCAATATTGGGGTTAATTAAAGCAAAATACTGCCCTTAATCTTGTACGCGTAAACGTCCTCGATTTTTCTCAACCGTTTTTGCACCGATACCTTTGACCTTTGCTAACTCATCCACTGTCTTAAAATCACCAAACATCTCACGATATAAAATAATCGCTTGGGCTTTGCTGCTGCCGATACCGTTTAATGAAACGAGCTCGCCTTCACTAGCACGATTGATATTAATGGTGGCTTGGTCACGTACCTGTATTTTGGCACTTTCTTGCACCAATAGATATTCATAAGCCCTTTGAGGACTATCAAAACAAGGCGCAGCTTGAACACTGTTCAACATAAAGACCGCCAATATTAGACTGAAAACAGCCATATTGACTAAGCTAAAAAATGAGACCTTATGATAAACGTTCATGACGATCGTTCATGTTGTTTCGCCGCTTCCCACAGTGCATCCATCTCTGCTATATCGCTGTCTTCTAAACGCTTGCCAGCCGCAGCTAACTGCGCTTCAATATAACCAAAGCGTGATTTGAATTTATGCACACACGTTAAGGTAGCTACTTCTGCATCAAGATTGAGTTTACGGGCGACATTGACCAGCGCAAACATACAATCACCCAGCTCTTTTTCAATATCACTAATATTGGCTTTGCTTATGTCATATTCAGCAGCGTCTTTTGATTTATCTATCAATTCAGCCTTTAACTCGGCAATCTCTTCATCTAGCTTATCAAAAGCACCGCCAACGCCCTCCCAGTCAACCTAACTTGACGCCTGTTTTGTACATCTTGCGCTTGCATAAGCGCACTGCCCGCCTTGGTATTGTCTAAACGACGTTTGGGTTTGCCTCGTGCCTCGCGCGATTGCTGCTCCTCTGCTTTAATCTCATCCCAGCGTAATTTTACTGCTGCACATCGTCTTTTAAAGTTTCGGCTTCAAACACATGCGGATGACGACGAATCAGCTTTTCTTGTAAAGTGGCTATAACATCGCTCATATTAAAGCGACCTTGCTCCGCATACATCTGACAATGAAACACCACTTGCAGCAGCACATCGCCTAGCTCGCCTTTGATATCCTCATCGTCATTACTTGTACCGCTTCGCCCAGCTCATAAGCCTCTTCGATGGCATACGGAATAAGACTGTGATTAGTTTGCTTTTTATCCCACGGACAGTCAACACGTAGCCGTGCCATCAAAGCCAATAAATCGTCTAATTCACCACTAGCAGGTGTGTACCTTGTACCGGTTGGGGGGCTGATATGTTGGCTACTGGGTTACTCATAAGGCAGGCTCCTGTTTAATAGATGGCTTGGGGCGTGATGACTCTTTTATAAAATATAAAGCGGATGATAAGGTGGCATTGGTGGGTTATTGGCTTATAATTGCGTGGTCTGCCTCGTTATTTTACCACCACTTATCTGCAAGGAACCTTATTATTATGTCAACTTCTATGGCCACAGGCTACCAGCCAGCAACTGAATTTTATCCTATGAGCATTGGCTCGTTTAAAGCTTATGATATTCGCGGCGAGCTTGGGGTGACCCTAGATGATGCCATCGCTTATCGTATCGGTCGCGCCTTTGCTCAGATTTTGTCTCAGCGTTATCACGCCGCCGTGACGGACGATCAACAGAGTGAGCTTGCCGTACTAAGACCTGCCATCGTCATCGGTAGCGATATCCGTCATTCAAGCGAGCCGCTAAAACAGGCCGCTATCTGCGGTATGATAGATGCCGGTGTCGATGTGATTGATTTGGGCATGAGCGGCACTGAAGAGGTCTATTTTGCCACCAGTCATTATCAGGCCCTAGGCGGTATCGAGGTCACTGCCAGTCACAATCCCATCAACTATAACGGCCTAAAACTAGTCAAAGAGCACTCAAAGCCCATTAGCGCCGATGATGGTTTGGCAGAGATTCAGGCACTGGCAGAGTCTGGGCAATTTACTACTAAAAACCGATCAGGAATGTTGCAGTTATTAACCAATAAAAGCGCTTATGTCGATCATGTCATGACTTTTATTGATACCGATAAGCTCAAATCGCTTAAATTAGTGATTAACTCAGGCAATGGCAGTGCGGGACCCGTGGTTGACTTATTGATTGATAAGCTTGCACAAGCTGGTGCGCCAATTGAAGTGATTACACTGCATCATGCCCCTGATGGCAGCTTCCCAAATGGCATTCCCAATCCTATGATTGATGCCAATAGAGTGGCCACTCAGCAAGCGGTTTTGGCAAACAAAGCCGACCTTGGGATTGCCTTTGATGGCGACTTTGACCGCTGCTTTTTGTTCGATGAACAGGGTGAATTTATTGATGGTAGCTATATTGTTGGGATGCTCGCTCAAGCATTTTTGAATAAGCACCCAAATGAGTCAATCGTCTACGATCCGCGTGTCATTTATAATACCGAAGCTGTGATCCAAGCGCACAGTGGCACAGCCGTCATCAGTAAGTCTGGGCACTCATTTATCAAACAAGTCATGCGCGAGTCTGGCGCAGTGTATGGCGGTGAGATGTCAGCCCACCACTATTTCCGCGACTTTTTCTATTGTGACAGCGGCATGATTCCATGGCTACTGACCATTGAGCTATTGTCCGTCACGGGTAAGACGCTATCAAAGCTGGTCAGTGACTATATCGAGGCCTACCCCAGCTCAGGTGAGCTCAATTTTCGTCTCACAACAAATGATGCAGCAACGATCATTAGTGCTATTGAGGAAAAATTTAGCAGCAAAAATCCGATTAAATCCACCCTTGATGGCCTCAGTTTGAACTTTGGCGACTGGCGCTTTAATTTGCGCGCCTCCAACACCGAGCCGCTGATCAGACTCAATATCGAAACGCGCGGCGATGAAGAATTGTTAACTATTAAAATTCGAGAGATTCAACAGTGGCTAGAGGCACAAGGTGCTGTACCAGCGTAAATAAGTACGATTTAATACGTACAAATTCGATTAAAAATTAAGGCGCTAAAAATTAAAAAAGCTCGCTGATAATTGTCAACGAGCTTTTTAGCAACTGACAAACTTGGATAAAGCTATTTAGACCGACCAATGCCCATATAGTCGCCTACCAGACTATCGATCTGCAATCGTGTCAGTGCATTTTGCGCATCAAATATTGGCATGGCTTGCTGATTAATTTTAGCCATATCTAACTGATCTCGTGGCGACCAGCTAACAATAAAAATGGCATGTGTGTTTGGTAACTGCTCATAAGGGTCAACCACCAGCTGAAACAATGACTGTTGACCGTATCGTGTCGCAAGCTCTGCTTGTGATTTGTCACTATAAATAAGCGTGCGGATATCATAAGACCATAATAGCGCTAATAGCGGATGGATGGCAGAGCCGACTGTACGCCCAGATTTTGGCTTATAACTGCCGCCCCAAATCATCACTGTCTTATGGTCAATAAAACCATCAAAATATTGCCAAAACTTACGAAATATCAGCTCTTTTTGATCTTCATTGATGCGCATAACGGATTGTAATAATGGCATGTCTAAACTGTGCGTTTGGCTTGATTGTGATAGCTTGGTCAGCTCAGTGGGCAAGGTATTGCCACCGAACCCCCAGCCTGCTTGCAAGTAGCTGCTACCAATGCGGTCATCAAGCCCAATAATATTACTGACCTGCTGAATATCGAGATGATAACCATCGGCTAGGCGCGACATCTCATTCATAAAGCTCACCCGTGTTGCCAGCATCGCCATGATGCTGCTGCGGGCAAACTCAATCGTTGCAATGTCAGCAAAATAAAAGCACGGGCATCCAGTCGTAAAGGTTGCAAGGCGGATAAATACTGATTGCTACTCTGTGGCGTTTTTTCACCGACTAACCATAAAGAAGGGGCAAGCATCGAGCTGTAGGCGGCACCCTCCTGCAAAAAAGCAAAAGGTATGTAATATACCCATGCGCGCTTTAACCGCTGCGCCAGTGCTGATATATATCCAATTTGCTCGATACCACTCATAACCAACGGCAATGCTTGCTGATTGCTATGATTAAAAGCCGCAATCCAGCTTTCTTCAGGCCATACTGATTTGATACTGTCCAAAAACAGCCAGTAAAGTATCACTTTTTCGCTATCTTTATTGTTATAAAAAACAGAATAGCTTTGTAATAAATGCTCTGCACTATCAGGCAACGTTTGAATAACAATTTGATGCTGCTGGACATACATTTGCCATAATGCAGGTAAATGTCGCTCAAAATCATACTGTTGCAACTGCTGCTCTAGCAGCTCAGTGTTTGAATATAAGTGCACCGTATTGCCCAAACTGGCCAGTACCACCGCACTTGTGATGGCCTCAATACTGTGCCCGATCAGTACGCAGACTTCGTGATTTTTGACACTTGTTTGTTTTAGTGCCTGCGTATATTTAGGCCTATCATTTTTTGTATTATTAGCGTTCATAAGCTCATCTTTTAACCATGTTAACGTATCTGCAGCCTTAAGAGCGCTGCCTGATGTGTTGTAACAACTGATCTGTGGAGGTATCAAAGCATCCCGAGCTCTCTTGCTGCATCGCTTGATGGACAGACTCTGCCATCTGCTTGCCCATCTCCACGCCCCATTGATCAAACGGGTTGATGTCCCAGATACTGGCCATGACATAAACCTTATGCTCATAAAGCGCAATCAGCGCCCCTAAACTATGCGGCGTCAGCTCATCGATCAGCACCGTCGTAGAAGGCTGATTACCGTGATAATGCTTATACTTATCAGTCTCTACGCAGGCGTCTACTTTATTGTCGCTAATAGCGGCATTACCAAATGCCAATACCCGACTTTGCGCCAAGCAGTTAGCCAACGATAACTCATGCTGCTGCTGTAGTGCTGTGTTTTTTAATGGACCATGGTAGCGGCGCACACAAGCGATAAAGTCACACGAGACTTGCTGCGTCCCTTGGTGCAATAGCTGATAAAAAGCATGCTGAGCGTTTGAGCCAATCTCACCCCATAATATTGGACAAGTATTATAGTCAATACGATCCCCATGCTGAGTGACGGACTTACCATTACTTTCCATCTCAAGCTGAGTTAAGTAGCTTGGTAAATAGCTGAGACGACCATCATAGGGCAATACGGTATGCGCATTGACCTGCAAAAAGGTGCTGTTCCAGACGGCCAGCAGCCCTAATAATACGGGCAAGTTTTCTGAAAAATCGGCCTGCGAGAAATGCGCATCCATACTGTGAGCACCAGCCAGCAGCGCTTTAAAGCCCGCCATGCCTATGCGAATAGCAATCGCCAGTCCAATCGCCGACCATAAAGAAAAGCGACCACCGACCCACTCCCACAGCTGCAACTGATGCTCAGGATGAATCCCCCACGCGCTCATTTTTTGGTGATTGGCTGAGATGCCAATAAAATGTCGGCGTAAGACGCTGCGCTTTGTACCTGCCCGCAGTTTGGCCGTGGTCAGTAGCCATGACAAAGCGGTCTTGGCATTGGATAAGGTATCGACGGTACCAAAGGATTTGGATGAGACAATAAACAGCGTGGTCTCAGGGTTCAGGTGTTTGAGCAAATTGTCCAGTTGGGTGCCATCCATGTTAGAAACAAAGTGCACCTTTACCTGTGTGTTTGCCCATTCATCAAGCGCTGCCGTCGCCATCAAGGGCCCAAGATCTGAGCCACCCACCCCGATATTGACCACATCTGTCATGGCTTTGCCAGAAAACCCACGCCATGTGCCATTGCGGATACGTTCAGAAATATGAGCCACTTGTGCCAGACTGCGATGCACATCAGCGACGACGTCTTGTTCATCCACATTGAGCGTCGCTGTCGCAGGCAAGCGTAGGGCGGTATGCAGTGCGGCGCGCTCCTCGCTGGTATTGACCGCAGCGCCTTGCATCAGTGCCTCAATACGGTCGGACAAGCCGCAACCAGTCGCCAAACTCAGCAGGCTTGTCAAAACCGTCTCGTCAATAAGCTGTTTGCTATAATCCATATACAGCGCGCCTGTTTGGGCACTAAAGCGCGCGGTACGATGAGGGTCTTGCACAAACAAACGTTCAAGGGACCATGTTTGCTTGGCAAGCGATTGCAAGCGCTGCCAATTTGGCGACTGAGGACCACAGCAGCAAGAATTGTCTGTTCTCATAGACTACTGACCTTGTGCCAATTGCTGCTCGGCAAAGTAGATAAATGCCTGCATGTATGAGCGCATGTCTCCTGCATCATAGCTGTCGCCGCGCATGGTGGTGACACTCACCCCGTGCTCGCTAATCAAGGCATCAATGGCATCGGTCAGCTGAATCTCACCGCCGACCGAGGCTGTGGTATTGGCCAAATAATCAAAGATGTGATGGCTAAAGACATAACGACCCACGACCGCTAACCTCGATGGGGCATCGGCCAGATTCGGCTTTTCTACAAACCCAGCAACGCTAAAGCTCGCATTCGCCTCTGCTTGATCCTCCATATCGCTCGTAGCGCTATGGTCTTCACTTAACTGAGCGATACCGTATTTGTGCACGTCCTCATCCGCGACGGTCTCAACCAATATCTGTGAGTGCCCATCGGTGGCAAACGCATCTATCATAAAGGCTAGGTTATCAGCCGACATGTCACCCGAAAAAGGGTCAAGCACGACATCAGGCAGTAGTACGGCAAAGTCATGCGCACCGATGATAGGGCGCGCCGCCAGTACCGCATGACCGAGACCTAATGCTGTGCCTTGACGGATCACCGATATGCTCACATCCTCTGGTAGCCAGTTGAGACTATCGGCCAGCGCCTCTTTTCCTTTATGGCGTAATTGATTGTCCAGCTCTGCATTGATATCGAAGTAGTTTTCAATCGCGCTTTTTTGTGCATGTCCGACCAGTACGATATGCTTGATACCGGCTGCGATGGCCTCTTCGACCACATAGTGGATCGCAGGGCGATTGCCCAGTGGCAACAGCTCCTTTGGCACAGACTTAGACAATGGCAGCATACGCGTGCCAAAGCCTGCCACTGGCAGTACAGCATACTTCACTTTTCTCATAATCCTTCCTCTGGCTTTATTAGAGATAACATCTACACTGAGCTTATTATTTTATTCAATCACTGTGATAGCAAATAGTACTTACTCACCACATCAATAAAAGTATCAATCTCCGACTGAGGCAAGCTATTGATACCAGCAGCACCTTCTCGACCACCACCCGTGGCAAACTGGCTACATATAGTACTAGCACCATATGGGTTATTTTTAGGAGCACGCAAGCTGATAGCCAGTGTGCCTTCTGCATTATAAGAGGCTATTATGACAGGCTTTTCGGGATTTTGTGCGGCTAGCTGGTTGCCATAAGTACCACTGATGCGACGAGCCCAGCAGCATCCTCAAGCAGCAGAGCAATTAACTTATCATTTGAGCTGATATTTTCAGATGACTCAACCTTGCTCATATCCTCTATATAGCCTTGTTTGAGTGGCAAGAAAGGCGACTCTCTGTCCTGAATGATATCAAATGGCGTTTGATAATTGGCTAACGAAGTAAATAGCTCAGCTGGATCAAAATATAGATCCTCCACTGAGCTACCATAACCATTATAATTTACCAACACACCCAGTTGTTTAAGCTGGTTCTGTTGGCGCTCATTTAGCTGCAATCTTTTAACATGACGTTCAGCAATATGATCCAACCCATCACCATATGCCGCTGCTATTGCCCATAAGGGGTATCTATCTTGTAAGTAGGCATTTACCAACAAGCCAGTACAGACGGTTGGCTCAGTATTTATATTAGCGATTAGTTTTTCATGCTCAAAGAGCTTGTCTGCTTTATGATGATCACAATAAAATAGGTTCTGACAGACTTCTAGAACCTGTTTAACGCCATCCACATTCTTATCAAAAGAGACATCTAAGACCGTAATGGCTGCCTCAGAGGCCAATGCTTCAGTTAATTTCGGTACGAGCGCGATGTCTCTTTTGACACCTGTCACCAAATGCTGTTTATCATTGCTACCAACAGGGTGTGCTTTTCGCCATTGAATCAGCGAAAAAATACCATCAGCATCGCCATTAAATATATCTATATAGGTCATCGTCTGTCACTTATTTAATATAGCCATTGTCTAGCAAATACTCGACCACTTTGTTAGCAACTTCTTCAATTGCCTTACCTGCAGTTTTAACATGCACTTCAGGTGCTTTAGGTGCTTCATAAGGAGAGTCAATACCCGTAAAGTTGGCTATTTCACCCGCCCGAGCTTTTTATACATGCCTTTAGGATCACGTTTCTCACACTCTGCAAGCGGTGTATCAATAAAAATCTCAATGAAATCAGCACCCACCAGCGCTCTAGCTGAGTCTCTATCTGTCGTAAAAGGAGAGATAAAAGCGGTAGAAACAATCAATCCTGCATCATTAAACAAGCGACTGACCTCAGCAATACGACGAATATTCTCTATGCGATCTACATCTGTAAACCCCAAATCCTTGTTCAATCCGTGGCGAACATTATCACCGTCTAACAAGTAAGTAGAATACCCCCTATCATGCAACATACGATCGACTGCATTGGCTATTGTGGATTTTCCAGAGCCAGAAAGCCCTGTGTACCATAAAACGCAAGGCTTATTACCTAGCTTCTGTTGACGTTCAGTTGCCGTAACAGCGGCGTCATGCCAAACGATATTGGTGGCTTTAATCATAAAACGGTCTCACAAGGTTGGGTAAATAATATAAGATGGTTTTTTTATGTGCGTCTAAAACGGGTAAACCATGGGAATAATCATAACACAAATGACTGTCACAACCAGTGTGACGAGCGCCCCTACTTTGGCAAAGTCTTGAATTTGATATACCCCTGTATTGAATACCATGAGGTTTGTCTGGTAGCCAAAAGGGCTAATAAAAGAACAAGATGCGCCAAAACAAACCGCTAAAATCATAGGATACGGGTCAATGCCGATTCCGACTGCAATACTATAGGCAATAGGAAACATCAGTGCCGCTGCCGCATTATTTGTGAGCAGCTCAGTTATCAACGTCGTCAATAATAACACGCCTAGTAACGTCCATGAAGGTGCTAGACCTGACAATCCAGATGCTGCAAGTTCAGCAATTTTGGTATCCAGTCCCACTGTGTTCATAGCATTTGCTAAGCATAAGGCACTGACGACTATCAACCAAATAGACATTGGAAAGTGCTGCTTAATTTCATTGACTTCTATACACCCTGTTATCAGTAAGGCTGCAAACAAATAGAGCGCTAGGTTAAACAATGGCTGTCCCGTAACGACTGATGCAATAATCATTCCGATAAAACCAAAAATAACCAATTTTTCACGCCATCCTGTAATCATACTCTGTGGCTTAACGCCTGAAAGTACAAAAAAGTTTTTACGGATATTATTGCGACTTGAAAAGTCAGGTCCAGTTGCCAAAATCAAGATATCACCCGCACGCAGCCTAACCTCTCCAAGCTTACCACTACATTTACCACTGTCTCGGCGCACAGCGACCACAGCGGCATCGAATTTTGCTCTAAATCCCGTTGACTTGAGGGTGCTGGCCACTAGGCTTGAGTCTTGTTTGATGGCAACTTCGGTCAATGTTTGTGTCGGTAGACCACTATCTTCAGCAAAGAGCCTCAAGCCATCAAACTGACTAAGCACTTGAATACGCTTTACATCTCCGCTAAAGATCAGTTTGTCACCCGCCTGTATCTCATCATAGTGAGATACAGGCGTGATGGTGCGATTACCACGGACAATCTCTACTAAGAATAAATCGACTAGATTGCGTAGCTTGGCTTCTTCTACCGTCTTACCCACCAAGGGAGATTTTGTTTCGACTTCTGCTTCTACAAAGTATTCATCAATAGGCGCTTTATCGATGGTTACTTTGGGCAATATCTTGCTGGTAAAATACAGCACAACAGAACCTACGGCAAAAATGACCAGCCCGATAGGCGTTAAGTCAAAAAAACCAATCGCTTCATGACCTTGCTTTACCCACATACTATTCACGACAAGGTTGGTAGACGTGCCTATCAGTGTCATTGTGCCACCTAAGGTAGCAGCAAAACACATGGGAAGCAGTACTCTCGATACATTTACACGAGTGTCATTTTGAATGGCATTGATCATGGCGGCAACGACGGCCGTGTTATTAAGCAGTGCGGATGATACACCTGAAAAGGCAATCGTACGTATCAAAGAAGATCGCTCAGATTCAGAGAATAGTAAGCGTGTGAGGTGGGTTAACAAGCTGGTTTTTTCTAAGGCATAAGATATTAATATGAGTAGAACGAGCGTTGCTAACCCTTGGTTAGAGGCATTACTGAGTAAGTCATCTGAGCTGATCCAGCCTAGCGCAAATACCATGAGCAGCACACCACCAAATATTGTGGTGGTATACTGCTGAAATCTAATCAGTAAAAATATTAAGACAGCAAGTAGCGCTACCATCAACCACATTGATAAGGTCATCACTTCATTTATCCAGATACTTTCTTTATTATATCTTTAGACAGTTAGTCAAACCTAGCTATCCGCTATAACCTTCAGGGTTTTGACGTTGCCAACGCCAGGTATCCACCATCATGTCATCGATCGTTTTTTGAGTTTTCCAGCCCAGCTCATTTTCAGCTTTTTTGGAATCTGCATAGCAGGCGGCGATATCACCATCACGTCTGCCAACGATCTGATAAGGTATGGTTTTGCTACTGGCTTTTTCAAACGCTTTTACCATATCTAAAACTGAGAAACCATTGCCTGTGCCTAGATTCCATACAAAATAACCGGTTTTTTCCGCAATATAATCTAGAGCACGCAGATGCCCTTTTGCTAAATCAACCACATGAATATAGTCTCTAACACCAGTCCCATCGTGAGTATCATAATCGCCACCATAGACAGAGAGCTTATCACGACGACCAACACCTACTTGCGCGATATAAGGCAGTAAGTTATTAGGAACACCTTGAGGGTCCTCGCCTATCAAACCACTTTCATGAGCTCCAACGGGATTGAAATAGCGTAATGCAGCCACAGACCATGAGCTGTCTGATTTTACTAACTGCATCATCATTTGTTCTACTGCCAATTTGGTATAACCATATGGGTTGGTTGGCATAGATGTCGGGCAATCTTCTGTGATAGGAAGTTGTTCAGGATCACCATATACAGTCGCTGAAGAGCTAAATACTATTTTTTAACATTAGCATCCTTCATCGCCTCTAATAACACCAAGCTGCCTGTTATGTTATTTTCAAAATACATTAATGGCTTTTCAGCACTCTCGCCAACCGCTTTAAGCCCTGCAAAGTGCAATACTGAATCGATTGTATATTGAGAAAAAATTTCATCAAGCAAGTGACGATCTCGAATATCACCTTCGATAAAGGTGCAACGCTTGTTGGTCAAAGACTCTACACGTTTGACAGCCTCAACACTGCTATTACTGAGGTTATCTAACACTATAACTTCATGATTAGCCTCAAGTAGCTCACAAAGCATATGTGAACCGATGTAACCTGCTCCGCCTGTTAATAGAATCATTGTTTGGTCTCAACTTTTATTCGCATAGGTTTATGCTTGATGATACGGATTAAAGATTATTATATAGTCAGTTCAAAATAAAAGTGTTATGGTCAGGGCAAATATCATAAAACAATTTAGATAAGTCATTTTCCATCCAGCCTTGGCGTAGAAATTTCACCTGTGCCCATTTTTTCTCGATAGGGTTCAGATCAGGGCTATAGGGCGGCAACCATAGAATGCGATGACCATGTCTATTGAGTAGTTTTTGAATACGCTTGTTCTTATGAAATCGAGCATTATCCATGACAATCACGCATTTGGTCTTAAGGCTTGAGATTAGCTTGTGTTTGCACCATTGATAGAAGACGATGCTGTTGATGTTTGTCTCAACGTACTCAAGCGCAAACAACCTCTTGTCATACAGAGCGCCAATAATATTAGTTCGCTTTTACCTTGCCAGTTGTAGCGATCAATACAAGGCTTACCGATCGGCGCGTAACCATGAGAGCGAATGGTTTCATGCTCAAAGCCGCTCTCATCCATATAGATAATGGGATAACCTTGCTGTTTAAAGCTATCAAGCTTTCTCTGATACGCCGCTCTTTTTATTGGACACGCTTTTGGATGTTCTAAGCTCTTTTTTTGACTGATGCCTAGGCGTTTTAACGCCTCACAAATGGCTGGGGCAGTACAGTTGAACCGTCTTGCTCTCTCATAGTGATAGTCATCAGGATAACGCTCAACGTCTTTGCGTAATGCATCATCGGATATTTTATAGGGTTTGGTTTGCCTGGTTGTTTTACTATGAATACGTCTCTTCCAGTTCTGTATAGTGGTTGGGCTGAGATTATAAAACTCAGCCGCCACAGCAAAGGACATACCATCATTTATACTTTTTAGTACTTGTTTGCGGAAATCTAGTGAGTAAGTCATGATAAATGAGTATATTTGTTGAGATGTTTTATTTTATAACATTTTTATATTTAATACACTATAGTAGTTTTCAAGCTTATTTTTTAAACTACTTTTGATTTCTGAACTCAGTTTACTATCGCCATGAGTTATTTCGTTATAAAATACAGCCTCAGTACTCTTGTTGATTGATATTCTAGAAAGATACTTTTCAACATCAATACTATCGAATAATTCAACAGGAATATCTACTCCTCTAGACAACAGCATTAGTTTCGTCCGTATACATTTGTCACAAACCCCACAGTTAGATCGAACTCTATTACTATTATTGCATACACTCAAGTGATGATACTTATTGTTACGAAACAGGTATTCCAATTTCTCTGCTCTACTTTTTTCAGCACCGGCAGGAAATATATTGAACTCTCCAGTAGATAGTAACTTACTTACAATTGCCATGTTACCCCATGCACCAAGTTCGAACTCTTCTTTTAGAGTGAAGTCCAAACCTACAACTCCTGCTGAAAAGCTGTTAGAAAAAAGTGTCATTACCCCAACAATACCAAGAATGTGAATATTTGATAAGCTGGAGCTACTTCTTTCCAGTTAGTCTTAACTGATATTAGTTCAATATTATTTTTTCCACAGTAATGTTCATTTAGCTTGTACTGTCGGCTAAATAGTTGTTGCTCATCCAATTCAAACCCAAAGCCATTAATCATAATTGCAGCTTTAGGATAGTACTTTTCTGCTAGTTTGGTAGAATCTATAAACGAACTTAAACCGTAGGTAGAGTCAACACCGCCACTAAAAGCTACAATACTACCCTGTCGCGGTAATAACTCTTGAGAAAACTCCTCACTAGAACTTATCCTGATTGGCTTTTTAAAGATTTTTGGTCTGTTTTGATGCCAAAATAATGATAACAATTCCAAATTAAGTTTTAGCTCAGCAGGAATACCAAATGGCACCTCGAGGTCAAGACTTTTTCTAGCGGCAAAAGGGAAGGATATTATAGCTAAAAATGAGCCTATATTTCGTCTACTAAATTTATATTGAGAGCTATCATCTAGGCTAAATCTGATAAATGTTGGGACTCCCTGAACTTGTACTGTCACTTTACTTTCAGAAAAAGATACTAGTCTTACAATCATATAATACTCGCTAACTTAGTATAGTGCATTAAGTATAAAAATGTTATAAGATAAAACATCTCAACAGATATACTCAATTATCATGACTTACTCACTAGATTATCGCAAACAAGTTCTTAAAAGCTTAGCAGATGGCATGACCTTTGCCGAGGCAGCCTCTTTTTATGACATTAGTCCAACCACTATTCAAAAGTGGAAGAAACGGCTGCATAGTAAGAGCACTCGCAATGTTACGCCATCAAAAATACCGGATGATGCACTACGCAAAGACGTTGAGCGTTACCCTGATGACTATCACTATGAGAGAGCAAGACGGTTCAACTGTACTGCCCCAGCCATTTGTGAGGCTTTAAAACGCCTAGGCATCAGTCAAAAAAAAGACCTTAGAGCATCCAAAAGCATGTCCAATAAAAAGAGCGGCGTATCAGAGTAAGCTTGATAACTTTAAACAGCAAGGTTATCCCATTGTGTATATGGACGAAAGCGGTTTTGAAAGCCAGACCATTCGTCCTCATGGTTATGCACCGATAGGCAAACCCTGTATCGACAGCTACAACTGGCAAGGTAAAAAGCGAACCAACGTCATTGGGGCTCTATATGAAAAGATGCTATTTGCACTGGATTACTTTGAACACAACATTAACAGCGGCATATTCTACGATTGGTGCAAACACACCCTAATCCCAAGCCTTAAAACCAAATGCGTGATTGTCATGGATAACGCTCGGTTTCATAAAAGTAGACGTATCCAAAAATTACTGAACAGGCATGGTCATCGTATCCTATGGCTGCCGCCGTACAGCCCAGACTTGAACCCTATTGAGAAAAAATGGGCTCAAGTGAAGTTTCTACGCCAAGGGTGGATGGAAAATGACTTATCCAAATTATTTTATGATGTTTGTCCTAGACATAACACTTTGTTTTGAACTGACTATAAGCTATTTTAATAGCTTTATGAAATTAATATAAACTTACAACTCAAAAATCAGAAAACAAATAGTCAACAAATTTCTTTTTTTGTAAGACTAAATTTTCATCTTGTAAACTAATATAAGATCTTGTTTGTGACTTCTTATAATCTAAGTTCTTATAGCTGCAATGGTTTAGATTAGAACCTCTATCAACAATTGATTGATGTTTTATGTCATAGTACTTACTATCCTGAAAATAGACACCACTAATATTACATCTAGCAAATAAGTAATGAACATGAAACCTTGCACAAAGTGCTAAATCATTTACACCTACCGATATTCTTTTATTTAACATCTCTTGAACCGTAATAAGCTGCAATTGTCCTATCTTACTCTTTAACTTTTCAAAAACATCTGAATCTTGCCATGGGTAACTTTCAACAAAGTAAATCTCATCAAAATCTTTAGAAACACTTACTAGTTCGTCCCAAAAAGATTCAGTATATTTATCTAAATTGTATTGAAGTAAAGACAAATAAAGACGTTTCTGTGAATCATCAAAAAAGACTAAGTCATTTATAGGATGTAGATATGAATCATCAGTACCATATATAAAATTTATTCCAGGAAATAGACTAGCTAGACTTCTAAAATTATCAACATCTCTCAATTCAAACGAATGAAATCTAGAAAAGATCTTTCTTATGGTTTCCACATCATCAGTATTAGGAGTTGGTACGGGACCAAAGCCTATTCCTGTTGCCTGAATTCTAGTATTATATTTATCATTTAATGATGATAGTAACCCTATATAAAATCCTTTTTCAGGATCGTAGTTATTTAAATACCCACCCCCATGCAAGTGGATTAAGTCAGCATTAATTAATGGCTCTAAATCATATTTTTTATATTTATCTATACCTCCAATATCAATAAAGTCAGAACCTCTTTTAACTTGCTCCCAAAACCCAATACCAGTGTAAGACTTAGCAACTTTGACAAGAGAGTCTGAAAACAAGCAATGAGAGCCACCATGTAACTTAAGAGCATTACTAGCTATATTTTCATAAAAAACTACATTATCATCAGAAAATTTTCTTGACAGTAATTTAACCAACCTCTGACTATTAACTCATCGCCATAATTTGGTGCGCCAGCTCCACCAATAAATACAATATTTCTACTCATAGTTGCGTCCAGTTGTAATCACTAAAAATATTATTTAATCGAAGTTATAATTTTTTCATATAACCTGATCATACGAAAATGTCTAAAGATAATTTATCTTAGGTCTCATAGAAAATTAATCATTACTAAGTATAAATAATTACTTCTCTAATAATGCTTAAGTTATACTTATAGGAAATATACTTTAAGATTTTATAAACCTCTCACAAAACTCGACAAATCTTGTATTCTCATCAACTGATATTATCAAGATATATTCCAAATCAGACCAGTTTTTCTACTATATCTTCGTAGCTTTTTAATATAGCTTTTCTATGTGTAGTTTCTATAGTAGAAGTTTTAATACCTTAGATTAACACACCAAGTGCAACGCTAATTAATATAGAACGCCTGCATAGGCGTTTTAAACCCTAAGCGTTTTCTTGGTCTGTTATTTAGTTTGTTCTCAATGTCCTGCATCTCATCATCAGAGACTTGTCTAAAGTCACAGCCTTTAGGCAGATACTCTCTGATCAAGCCGTTGGTATTTTCGTTGGTTCCTCGCTGCCATGACGCATAAGCATCGGCAAAGAAGAAAGAGCTAAAGAGCTTTTGTTTCACCTTTTTATGCTGAGCAAACTCTTTACCATTGTCAGAGGTAATGGTCTTAACCTGCAACCTCACTGGCTTTAAGAGCTCTATCATTGCCTCTGATACTTGCTGTGCCGTTTTATTATCCACACGTTTCATCTTCAGCAGCCCTGTTTTACGTTCAACGAGCGTGACAATCGCTTGCTTGTGATGCTGACCGATAATGGTATCCGCCTCCCAGTCGCCAATCCGCGTGCGCGCATCAACGATGGAGGGGCGCTCATGGATAGAGACTCTGTCATTAATACGACCACGAGTCTCAGCAGTTAAACGCTGCCGATAAGGCTTGGCTTTACGTCTGAGACACTGCCATAACCTGCCGCCCTTACGCTTGTTTGTCCATATATAGCGATAAATGCTCATATGACTGAGTCCACCATGAACACCTGCTATTTGCTGGGGACTCCAGTTCTCTTTAAGCTTGTCTGTGACCCAGTCCCATACGTTAGCGATGATGCTGAGCGCATTGTTTGATCGTCTTGCACAAGCTTTCTTATGAGCGTTATTGACTTGGTAACCGCGCAGGCTTTTATTGCGTCTGATTTCTCTTAATATGGTACTGGGACTTCTAACGCCCGCGCTATAAAATTAATACTATGTTCTGCCCCTATAAGGGCATAAATCTGGTATCGTTCCCCTAGGCTTAGATGCGTATAGTTCATGGTTGCAATCTCACTTTGGTCGGTGGATAAAGACTTTGATGCTAGCGCATCTAGGTTTTTTTTCACCTCACATTTGGTATTGCACTTCATGTGTTAATCTAAGTACCAATTGAATTAAAGAAATTGTTTAGATAATCATCATCTAAAGAGTCAAAATAATCTATTGTATGAATTTTTGAACCGCTTAATGTCGACAAGCTTTTAATGTATGAGTACCATGCTATTCTATAACGTAAGTGTTGTGAAAAACTTTCGACATCAAACTTGACAGTTACCTCACTATTTCTTCTTTTAAAACCCTCCTTAACTACCCACTGATCAGATGCTCTAGCTACTTTCTCTGAAATATAAGTTTGTACTGGGTTCCTTACTAAAAAAATTTTAATAATATCTTCATGCTTTGCTAGATACTTTAAAACTCGATCATTATGATTAGGAAAGATTTTGAACCCAAACTTTTTATCCTCATGCAGCCTAGCAAGCTTTTTATAAAAATGTATAGGTGCCTTATCTCTTTTTAAGAAGTTACTTTTTTCGTAATTTATTTGTTCTAAAATATCCTGACTAACCTCGAAAGAGTTTGGTTTAAATATTTCCCCATATGCGATAACATCGTCTTGATGATTCAAGACATCAATAAGCCTATATGAGCCAGTTCTGGCAAAACAAAATACAATAAAATTTTTCATAAAAAACAATCCTAATAAATTAGATTTTAATTACTCTAAAGAAACATGCATATAGTCTTTATAGTATGAAGTTTTTGTCGAATATAATATACAATGATAGTTACATGGTTTATTAGACACCCACTGCATAAACCCATAATCATAAGTAAAATGCTTCTGGAATATCTTATCTTTTAGGCCATCACAATCACTTGCTGGGATCACCCCATCATCAACCATCTTATCGATTAGAGCCACATCGTGTTGATAGGCGTCACCATTTACATAGCCTGCATCTGTCGATAGCAAGTGTAGGATCACTGCATTATCTGCTTCGATGATATCTCCTAGTAACTTAGGCGTTATAGGATCAGGGAAGTTAATCAACAAGCCGCCTATCATACCCTTTGGGGTCTGAGATAATACATCAACTAAATCATCAGTAGTGAAATGCTTATCATCTATAGTCAGCTTTTTCTTAAAGCCTGGATAGTCTTTATGATAGGCCTCATTTGGCTCTTCTTTAGTCAGCAACCCATGTATGAACAGTTGTGGTAGCTCATTCAACGCTTTCTGAACTTCTTTTAGTTGTTCATCCAAATCACCAATCACGACTAAAAATTTATTTTCTAGCGATTTAAACTTATCACCTACATAAGAAGTTGGATTTAAAACTCTTTTTTGGGTAACGTGCTATCATCGATAGTAGGCTGTATTTGCTTCTTATAATCAGCAAACTCCTTACTACTCATACAATACACGTCAGCTAACTTGGCACGCAGTTTATTAGCTTTTGGAGAAAGCTTTCTAGCAAAGAATTTGTTATGACTGTTTATTAATTCAGACAGGTGACTTTCGTATAATACCTTAGGCGCACCTCTCAACTCAAAGTGATAATAAGTCAAATTAAACGTTTCTAATGGTTCTTTATAGCATAAGTTTGCAACAATAGTCTGAAAGTAAAGCTCATCCGGAATCCAAGTTCGTTTATAAAATCCTCGGATTTTTGGTGATTTTGAATATTCATAAACTTGGTCTACAACACTCTTTGTTAATGTCCACCATTGTGAGCCCATATATGGAACAAAATTATCTGGCAGTTTTCTTTTGAAGCGTAATTTAGACTGAAGCTCAATTGACTTTGAAAATAACTTTGGATTTTTCTCCAGTTAATATAGTGTAGATGCTCCCACCTTTCTTGTTGAATACCATCAAAAATCCACCTCTCCTTGGTCGCATCCACATGCTCAATAAAGCTGGTATTATTTGATTCTTCTAAGAACCTCTTTAAATCTTGATAAGGCTTGATAGGATAACAGGCACCACTGAGTAACATAGCATAATCATAAGCGATTTGATATTTCTGCAATGTTTCGAAGCAGTTAAGGCTTGCTTCAATCATTCCCCATTCACCCCATTCGACATGCGTTCTCTCGGCTAAGAAAACACGCTTATCTAGATAAGACTTAGCATTCACCAGACTTTTTGGTAGAGGTACATTATATTTGGCATCAACATGTAAGACCACGGTTGCTTCTGGATCTTTTAGTAACAAACATATCAAATCATCACTCAGATTAATATGTTCATGTACCATCATTAGATATACGATTTTCATATTAGCCCCATGATTCATTTCTTAACAAGCCTAGTGATGCTAACTGCTGCCATCCTTTATATTGTACAGATATTTCATCGTTATACAGTGCTAACTCATTTTCTAAGCTCTCTTTATACAGCTTATATTCTGCTGAATCATTGTAATGCTGCTTTCGAGAGATCTCTTCTTCGACTTTTTGCTTAAGAGTAGAAATAAATTTAAAGTGTAACAAACATCCTGTAACAGTGGCTCTATCACTACGATAGTACGTATTTAGATGAGCAGGAATCAGCATATGCATGGATGATATATAACTATAGTTCCAGTCCCATTTGACTAATGGTGTTTTGTTTATAGCAGGTGATTTTTTTGGTTCATTTTTTGAAAAAACTCGACTTCTAACACCACCTCTGGCCCATAAGTTTTTGTAGTGCCCCCTATCTTGACTGACATAACCATAACCATCAAAATACGAACAAGTATCTAATGGATTTTTTCCTTCGATATAGGCTTGGCTTTCAACCTGTCCTTTTCCATACATATCTATCATTAACGTAAAAAAAGCTTTTTTCTTATTTCTATCTAACATTTCTGTCAGGTCGATTAAGTCTCTTGATTCTATATGGGGGAATACTAAGAATTCGTCAGGATCACAAGTAACACACCATCTACCAGTACCATATTGTCTTAGGAGATAGTTCATCCAATGCATACCAAAATTTGAGTCTTTATAACCTGATTCTGTGAAGAAACACTGACATCAGGATACTGTGATAATAGCTGCATACAACCATCATCAGAATCATTATCTACAAATATAAAATGTTTGACTCCCAAATTACGATAATATTCGATGAAAAATTTCAGTCTAACTTTCTCGTTACGAAAAGTACTAAAAAGCACAATATCATTTTTACCTAAGTTTTTAAGATTATTTTGTACCAGATTAAGATCTAACCCATGTTTTGTCGATAGCTTTAGATACTCTGCCATTTCACGTGCCATCGACAACCTATCTCTTCTTAGCGCATGCTTGAGTTCTTTTAACATAATGAGCTACCTAATATCAGATCTATATAAATTCATTTTTCGCTTAAATAACCCCAGTTCGGGATAAGCGCTCAAAAAAAAGATAAAAAAAGAATCCCAAAATTGCTAAAGTAAGTTTACCAAGACAAACTTCACAAAAGGACTTCTTACATGGACAACCTAACCGAACTATACTGCCATATTGACGACTTTTATCAGCAATTCAAACCTGAGTTTGACGCTCACTTAATCGCAACTGGCGGTCAGCGGCATCGATCCTGCCAGATAAGTGTAGCAGAAATAATGACGGTCTTGATACTGTTTCATCAATTACGTTATCGACAGTTTAAGGCGTTTTACTACCATCACATGCTTGGCATGATGAAACGGGCGTTTCCAAATCTGCCGAGCTACTCGCGATTTATAGAGCTTGTGCCGCGTAGTGTCATGCCTTTATGTGCCTACTTGCAAAGCATGATGGGCGACTGTACGGGTATCAGCTATATTGATTCAACCAAGATAGCGGTTTGTCATAACAAGCGTATTTACCGTCATAAAGTCTTTGAAGGACTTGCAACCCGAGGTAAAAGTAGCATGGGTTGGTTTTACGGCTTTAAGCTACACGCCATTATCAATCATAAAGGTGAGCTGGTCTCCGTCAAAGTCACTGCGGGTAATACCGATGATAGAGCGCCTGTTAAGGATATGGCAACACCTTTGTTTGGTAAGCTATTCGGTGATAGAGGCTACATCAGTAAAGCACTGAACGAGTGGCTCACAAAACACAGTGATACTAGGCTGATAACGAAACTTCGGCGTAATATGAAACCGCAAGTACTCAAGCCGATAGATGAGGCGCTACTCAATCATCGCTCTTTGGTTGAGACGGTGTTTGGGGAGCTGAAAAACTTGTGTCAGATTGAGCATTCACGCCATCGTAGTGTCACGGGTTTTATTACAAACTTGCTGTCAGGTTTGATTGCTTATTGCTGGTTTCCCTATAAACCCACCATCAAAAACATGCCTCAGCAACGGCAGGTGGCTACATTGTAAATAGTATCAATGAGTTACAATGTGGCTTATCCCGAACTGAGGTTTAAATATATATAGTGAATTCTAAAAAAGAGAATACAGAGATACATTTTTTCTTGCTTACTGTTCGCAGGCGTGACAAAGGCTACGAAAAATATATGGCAGTAGCACTGTATTTTTTTAAATTGAATCGACTATATCATATATGATTAACATGTTTCAATTTAGATTCAAACAACTTGATGCCATCTCTTCTATCTCGCATCTCTTGATACCTTGGACTAGAGCGGCGTATATGAAGTATTGATAAATCAGGAGAGAAGTATACATTTGCATATTCTTTGATTTTATTATTCGTAAAAAAGTCTATATGCTCGCCACTAATCTTCATATCTTCATCCCATCGAAGCTTTGGTTCTCTTAAGAATGACGCCGTTCTCATAATTGCAAAGTTATTGACACAGTCACACTTCAAAAAACGCAAGCCTTTATAGTAAGAAACCTTAGATAAGTCCACCTCATTTTTTTCAAACAGCTCATAATTTATTTCAATATCAAATGCAAAACTGGATTCACTATAACTTTTTAAACTATTATTAATATCAAAATTAAAGTTTTTATAGACACCACCCAGTATATCAATATCACTTTTTTGCATTAGCTCAATACTGAGACTTAGTTTTACTGAGGCATCAAAAATAAAATCATCATCGCATAAGACAAAAAACTCAGTTTCTATTTTATCAATCATAAAATTTCGATTATACGATAGCCCAGAATCATAGCCCGTGGCAACACTAACAACATCATATTTATGGCTAAAATTCTGGATAGATTCAGTTAATGATTCTATTTGGTGCGTAAATAAAATTTTGGGATCACATCCAAATACTTTACGAATGCTAATTATCAGAGACTGAAAACAAATACCTCTATTAGTAGTTGTTGCTATAAACGTTATATTTTTATACATATAATCGATCCACTATAAAATAAACACAGTGCTACTGGGATGAATATTGCGCAGCGTCGAAGATATACGCAGAGCCCATCCAGTAACGCGTCTACGTTTATAACCGTTTTACTTTCAATTGACTATAGCACGCTGGTATCGCTGTATTCTTTTGATTTAGGATTCACCATAGTCATTTGTAAAGCTTACCTAATACATTTAATAATGGAAATTTAGATTCTTCAAAAAATCTCTTTGGACTTTTTTTAAACTTTTTATATCGCCTATATATTCTATCTTTATCAACAACTAGGCTACCTTTGAGTAGTTTTTTATCATCAGAATAAGCACTAGAAGTATTATAAAGAACTTTATTCTCTAAGTCAGTATTGTGCTTACCCCAACTATATTTTCTATTGAAGTCCGAAGCTTTCAAGACACTAAAATATTGTGCCCCTACCTTTCTATTCACTGTAGCTTGTTCTGACCAAGTATACTGCTTATCAATATATTGATTTATCAAGATACCATAATATCTAAGTTGAAACTCAAAAGACTCCAAAGCGTAGACCGCATCATATTTTTTTCTATGAGTGTCATATAGACTATACTCACTAGAGAATTCAATGATACAAGTATACAATTCATAATCTAACACTATAGGTTCACTCATAAACTGATCGAGCATATCAAGTGTCGCTAAATGTATATGATTGAATATCCCTAAAAAGTTATTTAAAACCACTGTAGGCTTATTACTTATGAGAGATTTCAACAAAAGAGAGGTGTTTAGATGAATAACCATTTCAGCCTGAGAGATATGTTTCTGAAGATCATCCATATCATCTACAAAAACCAAATTATCATTTAGGTTTTTATGATTGCCTTGCTCAAACCAGAAGAACTTATACTTATCAAAATGAAGGAAAACAAGAGAAAACAGAAGAGCCCGTTGCTCTAATAAAAACTGACTACTCTCATCTATAGGGTTAAAAATAATCAAGCACTGTGATTTATTAGTCTCTTTCACGGTACTCTGCGAATGATGTGACAAATTAGCTTGGTTTTCTACTACTAAGTATTTTATAGGATCTTGGTCTATTTTTTCTGATTTTCTTGATTTCCTATTAGGAAGGGTTCTATTAACCAACCAGTTAACATGACGGCTTAGCCCCCAAAAAAAAGGCTCAATCACTTTAATATCTCTAGTAGTGAAAAACTGATATTCGTATTTACTTAACACAACACCTGAAAGAAGCACCTTGATATCGGAGTGATCTATATCAGAATATTCACTGGTAGTATCTATATAATCAACAACATTAAAACTGACTAATAATTGCCTATTGTACACAATAGGCGATTTTTGAAAAACTAGAGCTTTATCTGCATCCATTTCTTTTTTAATAGGCAACTGATGACCTTTCTTTTGATATACTGATAGTGCTCTTTGAAATAAATTTCTATTATTAATGACGTATTTCTTCTGACGAAAACTATTATTTGTCTCATGCCAGTTATGATAAAAATAAAATCCATTTATTCTTGTGATGTCAGCATAAGTTCTCAGTATACCTTTTAATCCATAATAACTATTAATATGCTCATACCCTTCTAAATCAAAGTAGGACATATTTTGCTTGGTGGCAAAAAATCATAATTAGTGATTAATCTGTTTGCAAATTCCCAATCCTCATACCCCCATCCTTTAAACCTTTCATCTTGACCACCTAATTCGAGATAGAAGCTTTTTCTCAATGCTACCGTGGATGAACTAGCAGCATAAGTTTGAATATTGTCTGTAGTAAAACTACTAATATCAAATCCCTCTCTCATACTTTGTACATTTTTCAAATATATCGTGGGAAATACCATGAAGGAATTTTCATACGGAAATGGTTAAATAAATTAATAGTTTCTCTAAACTATTAATGGAAATTTGCAAGTCTATATCCATTAATAGAACCCCTCTCAGACTGAGCAGCAAGATAACTCCAATTTCTATATTTAGACAACTAAATCTAGGATCGTTTTCTTCTATGATAAGCTTATCTATCCATAGAAAATTTTATAATTTCTTCCACTTCTAACTGTTAGTACTAATAGAATCTTAACTTCCAACACGGAATTTAAAATACTTCTACAATAATCTTTAAAATTATATAGACTGGATCTTCTTTCATTAGTGCATAATAAGGAACAACTATGCTGAGTATTGGAAGCATTGTTAATATATCCATCATTATTGTTGAGTATTTATGTCTTTTCAAAATCAATTTGAGACTACAGAGTTTTCCAACTATTTTTCTTATATTATATAACTTAAAATCTTTGATAAATTTAGCATAAAACAATTGGCTGTCTCTTCAGTAAAGGCAGTTACTATTCCAGTTCCTGGATTTTCTTTAAGACCAATCGTATCAATTAATATGTCAGACGCTTGTATTTCTTCTAGAACATATTCAAAATCGTCAACAAAACTTTCGTACCTACCTATAAAACTGTAATCAATAATTGGATGCCATAGCGCAACGTGTTGAGGCATCCAATGACGGTCCATTTCAAAAAACTCTTGATGACAAATATATTTGACAAAAATATCGAATGTTACAAAATCATTATTGATACTTAAGCCCTTTTCTTGAGCCCAATTTAACATCCTATAGTGCATCCTAGCATACTCATTAGTTTGAAAAGGAAATAATATTTTATCGTTATATGCAGAAATAGCCCTAGAATATGGATTTCGCACAAAACAAAATTTAAAAAAATCGTCTGATTTCAGAATTTTATATAAATCTACATCAAGGAAGTCATTTGCTCCTTTAAATTTGTTGCACTGTTTTCTATGTACAGATGTAGAGTCAATAACAGCAAAATCATCATTTTGACTGATTTTAAACAAAGTTTTTTTTATTTTTGTACAAGCAACTTTAGAAACCTCTGTATAGATAATTTTTTTCTGCTCAATAATACTTAAACTATCATTATAAAAATGTGGATAACAATTACTTTTTTTTATTTTTTTATTTTAAATTTTACTTGGAGATGTTGTACTATATTTTCAAGCCAGTTCATATATTACTCCAATATAGTAAATCCTAAGTAAAAAATACAGTGATGTCAGCATGCTACTGGTATAAATCTTCCTTGCTTGCTGTGCCTGCGCAGACAGAGGCTACGCAAAATGCACCCAGTATCGCTGTATTTGTTTTATAGTGGATCGACTATATTTATATAATTAATTCAGCTTAAAAAAAGTATAAGGTAAACAATTACAAGTACATATGGCATTTCAATCAAGGTTAACGCTCTCAAATTTGATAATGGAACGACTATAGAAAAATAATATGCATGATTACCATTACTTTAGACTTAAAAGAGAACATCAACTAACAGCTGATGTCCTCTTGTTTCCTACCAACCTTTAAAAACTCTACTGGCTTGGCTTTTTAATTAAAACAATCTACTTAGCAGAAGCACCTTTCAGCTCAACTTTAGCACGGTCTTCTTTTGCAATCGTCGCATAATAATCACGCAGGATCTGTAACACCTCTGGACGGCTGAAGTTTTCAGGGACATCTTGATCTTCAGACAATGCCTTACGTAGCTTGGTACCTGATACTTTGACATGCTGATCTGTATCGTGCGGGCAAGTTTTGGTCGATGCCATTGACTGACAGGCGTTACACCAAAACGTCCAGTCAATTTTAATTGGTTTGGTTTTTAGCGCGTTTTCTGGAATTTGGTCAAAGATGTCTTGAGCATCAAACGCACCATAATAATCACCCACGCCTGCATGGTCACGACCAACGATCAACTCAGAACAACCATAGTTCTGTCTAAATAAGGCGTGTAATAACGCTTCACGAGGGCCTGCATAACGCATGTCTAGCGGATAACCCGACTGAATAACGGTGTCTTTTCTGAAGTAGTTATCAATCAAAGTACCAATCGCTTCTTGACGTACTTCTGCGGGGATATCACCTGGTTTTAGTGCGCCTAGTAGTGAGTGAATCATCACACCATCACAGATTTCTACCGCAATTTTTGCCAAGTATTCGTGCGAACGGTGCATTGGGTTACGGGTTTGGAAGGCGGCAACTTTTTTCCAGCCTTTTTTTGCAAACGCTTCACGGGTTTGGGTCGGTGTCATATAGACGCCCGCATATTCTGTTGGGAACTCACCTTGGCTAAACACTTCAACACGGCCAGCCAAATTCACAGCGGCTTGCTCCATGACCTTCTTAACGCCTGGATGCTCTGTATCTGTGGTTCCAAACACGGTTTTACATTCATGCTCTTTATCAATGGTGTATTTTTCTTCAAGCGTTAAGATTCCCATGATTTCGCCATCTTCTGCCTTAAGAGCGATGTCATCACCGACTGAAAAGCCTTCTGCTTGTTCGGCACTCGCTGATAGGGTGATGGGAATCGGCCAAAAAAGACCAGCATTTTCGCCTGATTTTAATGCCATATCATCACAAACGCCCTGCCAGTCAGACTTATTCATAAAGCCATCTAAAGGCGTGAAACCACCAATACCAAACATGATTAAATCGCCACGCTCACGTGAACTCATCGTCACACTTGGCAAGGTCTCTGCTTTTTTTAGCGCATTTTTTAACATATCCCCTTCAAGTAACAGGATATTGAGCGCTGGGCTACCGTGTGGGGTGACTAAGTTATTAAGCGCTTGTTCGATACTGTCTGACATAAATCTTTCCTTTTTAAGATAAGTATTATCTCTACATATGATTCATTATAACCAATAGAGGCAGGTGATTTGGTATAAAATAAATGAGTAGTTCGTTTGTATATAGATATAAAAAACACCCCATTGTAGAGATGTCTTTTTAATAATTCAACACAGTTTTGGTATTTATACCATAAACTTATGCCTATCTTACCAACCAGTAACTTCTTTTAGCTTTTCGCCAAGCTTAGATGGGTCACGCGTATACGCAATGCCAGCATCTTCAAACGCTTTGAATTTCTCTTCAGCAGTACCTTGACCACCAGAGATGATAGCGCCAGCATGCCCCATACGCTTGCCTTCTGGAGCGGTAACACCAGCGATATAACCAACAACTGGCTTGGTTACATGGTCTTTGATATAAGCAGCAGCTTCTTCTTCAGCAGTACCACCAATCTCACCGATTAGGATAATCGCTTCAGTTTGTGGATCTTCTTGGAACAGTTTCAATGCGTCGATCTGATTCATACCAGGGATAGGATCACCACCGATACCGATACAGGTTGACTGACCAAACCCAAGCTTAGTGGTCTGAGCTACAGCTTCATAAGTCAAGGTACCAGAGCGTGAGATGATGCCCACTTTGCCTGGCTGGTGAATATGGCCTGGCATGATACCGATTTTGCACTGACCTGGCGTGATAACGCCTGGGCAGTTAGGACCAACTAAACGCACATCGCCAGCTTCTTCAAGATAGCGTTTGGCTTTTAGCATATCGATAGTTGGTACGCCTTCAGTGATCACTACGATCAATTTAACGCCAGCATCGATTGCTTCAACGATAGAATCTAGTACGAATGGTGCAGGTACGTAGATAACAGAAGCATCCGCTTGAGTCGCTTCCATGGCTTCTGCCATTGTATTAAATACTGGTAGGCCTAGGTGCGTTTGACCGCCTTTACCTGGCGTTACGCCGCCGACTACTTTAGTACCGTATTCGATCGCTTGCTCAGAGTGGAACGTACCATTTTTACCAGTGAAACCTTGTACCAATACTTTGGTATCTTTATCGATTAATACACTCATTATTTATTCCTTGTATTCGGTTGTCTTGTAATAGCGACTCTCAACACCATTTTTATTCAATATTAATGGTCAATTTTTATATAAAAGCCACTATCACGCGTTGACTACTATGCTTTGGTATTTATTGCTAAATACCAATCATTAAAGACTTAAGCTTTAACAGCATCGACAATTTTTTGAGCAGCATCTGATAAGCCTTGGGCAGAAATCAATTTCAGACCAGACTCTTCTAGGATTTGCGCGCCTTTTTCAGCGTTGTTACCCTCTAGACGGACAACAACAGGTACTTTTACGTCAACTTCTTTGATAGCAGCGATAATCGCTTCTGCAATCATGTCACAACGTACAATACCACCGAAGATGTTGATTAGAACACCTTCAACGCTGCTGTCTTCAAGAATGATCTTGAATGCTTCAACAACGCGATCTTTAGTTGCGCCGCCGCCAACGTCCAAGAAGTTAGCAGGCTTGCCGCCATACAATTTGATGATGTCCATCGTTGCCATTGCAAGACCAGCACCGTTAACCATACAACCGATGTTACCTTCTAGGGCAAACATAGTTTAGGTCAAACTCAGCAGCTTTAAGCTCACGCTCGTTTTCTTGCGTTTTGTCTTGTAGTGCTGCAATTTTAGGCAAACGATACAGTGCGTTTGAATCGATGCCGATTTTGCCGTCAACACAAACGATTTCGCCATTTTCACGAACGGCTAATGGTTAATTTCCATTAGCGCAAAGTCGTTTTCAACAAATGCTTTATAAGCACCAGTCATCAATTTAACGAACTGGTTGATTTGCTTGCCTTCTAAACCCAGTTTGAACGCCACATCGCGCGCTTGGAAAGGCATTAAACCAACTAAAGGATCAACATGTACTTTAAAAAGATTTTTTCTGGTGTGTTGTGTGCAACTTCTTCAATATCAACACCGCCTTCAGTTGATGCCATGAACGTTACGCGACGCGTAGAACGGTCAACAACTGCACCAAGATATAGCTCAGTTTGTACTGGATACATATCTTCTGCAACCAATACAAAGTTAACTGGTTGGCCATCAGCGTCAGTTTGGAAAGTAACCAAGTTGGTACCGATTAGCTCTTCAGCAACTTGCTTGGCTTCTTCACGAGTCTTAACCAGCTTCACACCGCCCGCTTTACCGCGACCACCAGCATGTACTTGCGCTTTGATAACCGCAATGTCAGTTGGTGTTTTATCAAAAGCAGCAGCAGCTTCGTCGCCGTTATAGGCAATGATGCCTTCTTGAATCGGCAAACCGTAGCTTTTTAATAGCTCTTTTGCTTGATACTCATGTAAATTCATTGATTGTATCCTTTATTTTTTACAATTAATAAAAAGTGAAAACAAGTTCGTATATACATGTTTTACATATATATGGCGCACTTATGATCGTGATGAGAGCCATAACGACCCCACCGCGATCAGGTTATAAGTCGGTACTTATCAAACTAACTACTTATTTTTTACGCTTTTTACGCTGAATGGCGTGAATAGCACGACCATCGGCAGACAGAGCAGCTTCATGCACGGCTTCTGAAATAGTTGGATGGGCAAAAGTCATCAATTGTAGATCTTCGATGCTAGAGACAAACTCCATCGCGATCATACCTTGATGGACGATATCACCAGCGCCAGCAGAGATAGCATGCATACCTAATAAGCGATCTGTTTTAGCATCAGCCACGACTTTGATAGAGCCTTCCGCTTCGCTTTGAGCCAATGCACGGCCATTTGCTGCTAGATTAAATGAACCTGTTTTGACCTCAAAACCAGCTGCTTCAGCTTCTTGCTCAGTCAAGCCAACCCATGCAATTTCTGGATGGGTATAGATGACGTTAATGATCGTGTCATAATTAACTTGAGCTTTTTCGCCATGAATGCGCTCAACCGCCATCATGCCTTCTTCCATCGCTTTATGCGCAAGCATTGGACCGCGAACCAAATCGCCAATGGCATAAACACCATCAAGATTGGTTTTACATTGATCATTCACATCAATAAGACCACGTTCAGTCAACTGAATACCGCTGTCATCACCAAGTAATTTTTCAGAGTAAGCACGGCGACCGACACAAACGATGAGTTTATCAAAGCTTTCTTCAGATGACTCGCCTTTGCTTTCGCTAGTAACGACAACTTGATCACCTTGTACTTCAGCATTGGTTACTTTGGTATCAACACGGATATCAAGACCTTGCTTCTTCAGTATTTTGCCCGCTTCTTTAGCGATGTCTTTATCAGCGGCAGCTAAGAAACTTGGCAATGCTTCATAAACAACTACCGCTACCTAGACACGCCATACTGAACCAAGCTCAAGACCGATAACACCCGCACCAATAACGCCTAAACGTTTAGGTACAGCATGAAATCAAGGGCGCCAGTAGAGTCAACGATGCGATCGCCATCAGTTTTAGCAACTGGGATATCGATCGGCACAGAACCTGCCGCAAGAATCACGTTTTTAGCAGTGATGGTCGTTTCTGCTTTCTGCAAGGGCAGTAAATTTAACTTTTTTATCAGCGCCCTTGCCGTCTTCTAACGTACCCCAGCCTTGCAGCCAGTCAACGCCATTGCCTTTCAATAGTGCAGCAACGCCGCCCGTCAATTGCTTAACAATGCCTTCTTTGCGTGCAATCATTTGCTCAATATCAATAGCAACGTCACCAGTGCTAATACCATGTTCAGCAAGGTCATGCTTCGTCGCTTCGTAACGATGCGAGCTATCAAGTAATGCTTTTGATGGAATGCAACCAACGTTCAAGCAAGTGCCGCCAAGTGCTGGCTCACCTTTATAAACGCGTTTTTCGATACAAGCAACGCTCATACCTAACTGACCTGCACGGATAGCGGCTTCATAACCACCAGGACCGCCGCCGATGACGACTAAATCATAATTGTCTTTCATAGTACGTTCCTATTTCTAATTATCGTTCTAATTGTAGATATCGTTTAAACTGAGGATTGTCTCGTTAATAAATATGCCATGTTTTGGTTCAATTTTTTTCGCTTTACGGTAAATACACCACATCAGCGAAACATTCTTATTTATTAATAAACAACGAGCACCACTGTTTAGACTAAAGTTAAAAAGCTTGTATCAGCGGTTGCCAATACAAGCTTAAAAGCTTACAGGTCTAGTAGCAACATGGCTGGATCTTCAACCAATTCTTTGATGGTTACTAAGAACTGTACCGCTTCTTTACCATCAATCATACGATGGTCATAAGACAATGCAAGATACATCATCGGTAGAATTTCAACTTTACCATCAACAGCCATTGGGCGGTCGTTGATCGCATGCATACCTAGGATAGCTGTTTGTGGTGGGTTCAAAATAGGTGTTGACATCAATGAGCCAAATACACCGCCATTTGAAATAGTGAAAGTACCACCAGTCATGTCATCTAGACCAAGTTTACCTTTTTGAGCCAAGCCACCAAGCTCACGGATACGGCTTTCAACATCAGCCATGCTCATGCGATCGGTATCACGTAGTACTGGAACAACCAAACCACGATCAGATGATACAGCAACACCGATATCGTAGAAACCATGATAAACAATGTCATCACCGTCTAGTGAAGCGTTTACTGCTGGGAAGCGTTTAAGTGCTTCGGTTGCCGCTTTCACGAACAATGACATGAAGCCTAAACGTACGCCATGACGCTTCTCAAACTGGTCTTTATACTTAGCACGCATGTCCATCAACGGCTTCATATTAACTTCGTTGAACGTCGTTAGCATCGCCGTTTCTTGTGAAGCTGCTAGCAAACGATTTGCGACTGTCTTACGAAGACGTGTCATTGGCACGCGTTTCTCAGTACGCTCACCCATTGATTCAGCCACTGGACGGCCGCTGTCAGACTTGATGCTGCTATCCGCTTTCAATGTTGGGTTAGCCATATCCGTTTTGGTGACACGACCACCGCGACCACTACCTTCCACTTCTTTAGGATCTACGCCAGACTCTTTAGCTGCTTTACGAACTGCTGGGCTTTGATCTTTATGATCCGCTTCGTCTTTTTATCTGTTGCTTGTACAGGCTCGCCACCATCTGCTGCTTGCTTCGCTTGTACTGGCGCTGCTGGCTGATCTGGATCTACCGCAGGAGCACTATCTGCACTGGCGCTTGCACCAGCTTCGAATTGACCGATGACCTCGTCAGACAACACGGTATCATCAACCTGCTTAACAATTTTGGTCACAACGCCGTTATCAGGCGCCACAACTTCTAATACGACTTTATCAGTTTCGATTTCAGCCAATAGGTCATCACGATTCACTTGCTGACCTTCAGTGACATGCCACTCAACGATAGTACCGTCGGCAACTGATTCTGGAAAAACGGGGGCTTTGATATCAGCCATCGATATACTCCTTAGATTGGGATATTCATATTTGTTATTAAGTCGTGATAGGCAGTCAGTGCCATCTTGGATAGCCATCTTAAATAAGATTATCTAGATTTTTTACAACATACTGACTGTTATCGCCTGATTCATTTATCTTCAATAATCTGTTACTTAGCCAACTCATCGACACTGATACCAAGACCACCAGCGATTAACGCTTGCTGCTGCTGAGCATGCAGTTTTGGTGAACCTGTTGCAGGTGCTGCACTCGCAGGACGTGCCACTGGCTCCATGACTTTCGCCTTGGTTGGGTGTGGTACGACGATACGGAACATATGCGGTGCTAAATAATACCAAGCGCCTTGGTTAAGCGGCTCTTCTTGCGTCCATACAATCTCAGCCAAGTTGCTGTATTTTTCAATCTCAGCCATCAAACGCTGCTCTGGTAATGGGTAGAGCTGTTCGATACGAACAATAGCAACATGATCTAGACCTAAGGCACGGCGCTGCTCAAGCAAATCATAATAAACCTTACCACCACAAAGCACCATACGAGTGACTTTGTCTGCGTTTTGATTGTCCATCTCTGGTAATACGGTTTCAAACTTACCATTCGCCAGCTCTTCAAGATTAGAAGTTGCCAACTTATGACGTAGTAAGCTCTTCGGTGACATGACAATCAATGGCTTGCGAATTGGGCGAACCGCTTGACGACGTAGCGCATGATAGATCTGTGCAGGTGTCGTTGGCGTAATCACTTGCATGTTGTCTTCAGCACATAGCTGCAAGAAACGCTCAAGACGTGCAGATGAATGCTCAGGACCTTGACCTTCAAAACCATGCGGTAACAACATAGTTAGACCACAAACGCGCTGCCACTTGGTTTCACCACTTGAGATAAACTGGTCAATCACCACCTGTGCGCCGTTGACGAAGTCACCAAACTGCGCTTCCCAAACGATCAAGGCATTTGGTACTGTCGTTGCATAACCATATTCGAATGCAAGTACCGCTTCTTCTGATAACAATGAGTTATAAGTGGCAAAACATGCTTGGTTTTCGCTGATATGTGATAAAGGCACATACATGCTGCCGTCATTGACGTTGTAGATCTCAGTATGACGATGCGAGAAAGTACCACGGCCGACATCTTCACCAGTGATACGAACCAAGACATTGTCATGATCGACCAATGACGCATAGGCCAAGGTTTCAGCGGCGCCCCAGTTCAATGGCTCTTCGCCTGTTTGCATGGCTAGACGCTGATCGACCACTTTTTGTACTTGGCGCTGTAGCTTGTAGCCTTCTGGCATTTGCGCCATACGGCGGCCATACTCTTTTAATTTTTCGATATCGACGCTGGTATCCCATTCATCGACCAAATCATGACCTAGATAGGGCTTCCAATCGACAAATAACGCTTCGTTTGGCTTGCTGACCAATGAGCTGGCGACATAATCACCACGGTCTAGCGACTCACGGTAGTCATCTTCGTACTGTTTTGCTTCTTCTGCGCTAAGGACGCCATCGGCGATGAGTTTTTGTGCGTAGATAGTACGCGTCGTAGGCAATTTTTTGATAACTGCATACATCAAAGGCTGCGTCGCTGATGGCTCGTCGGCTTCGTTGTGACCGTTACGGCGATAGCAGAACAAATCAATGATGATGTCTTTGCCAAACTCATGACGGTAGTCTAGTGCCAATTGCGCAGCAAACACCACAGACTCAGGGTCATCGCCGTTGACGTGTAAGATAGGTGCATGCACCATCTTGGCCACATCAGTACAGTACTCGGTTGAGCGTGCGTCTGCTTGACGGCTGGTCGTAAAGCCGACTTGGTTGTTGATCACGATATGAACCGTACCACCCGTGGTATAACCACGCGTCTGTGACATCTGGAAGGTTTCTTGAACCACACCCTGACCGGCAAAAGCAGCATCACCATGGACGACGATTGGCAGCACTGAGTTACCGCCTTTGTCCATAAACGGCAGATCGTTACGGCGAACTTGACGTGCACGTACCGAGCCTTGTAAGACGGGCGCTACGATTTCAAGGTGCGATGGGTTAAAGGCTAGAGCCAAATGCGCCTCACCGCCTGGTGTCATGACGTTAGAAGAAAAACCGTTATGATACTTAACGTCGCCTGAGCCTTTTTCTGGCTGTACCTTACCATCGAATTCATCAAACAAATCGGCAGGGTTTTTACCTAAGATATTGACCAATAGGTTTAGACGGCCACGGTGCGCCATACCAATGACCATCTCTTTGGTGCCATAGCCGCCAGCACGTTGGATGATTTCATTGATGGCTGGGATAAAGCTCTCGCCGCCTTCTAGGCCGAAACGTTTGACGCCGGTATATTTACGTGCTAAGTATTTTTCTAGACCTTCAGCTGCTGTTAAGCGCTCAAGAATAGATAAGCGTTTTTCTTATCAAACTTGATGTAACCTAAGTTGGATTCTAGATACTTTTCCATCCAGCGTTTTTCGGTACTGGTGGTAACGTGCATGTATTCAGCACCAATGTGACGGCAGTAAACACGCTCCATGATTTCGATGATCTCACGGAGTGTCGCTTCATCTTTACCGATGTTTAAATCATTGGTCGGAAATACCGTATCGAGATCGGACTCTGATAGGTTGTGATACTCTAGCGTCAGATCTTCCACTTCTGCACGCGGATGCAGGTCTAATGGATCTAGCTTGGCGCGGCGATGACCACGGCGGCGGTAAGCTGAGATCAGCTGCTGCACACCCATTTGTTTAGGATCCGCACAGTCGGCACTGCCAGCAGACGCGCTACTGGTGTCGGTGTTGACTTTATTGGCGGTTTGATTGCGAGCCAGCAATAAAAACTGATCCTTAATAGCGTTGTGCTGTGCATCGTTTGGCGATTTATATTGTTCAAAATACGTTTGCCAATCGGTATCGACGCTATCAGGGTCGTTTAGGTATTGCTCATAAAGAGCTTCTATATAGCTGGCGTTGTCAGCAGCCAGTTCTGTATGTCCTAGGCTTGCGGCTTCTTTAGTTATACTATTCATAATAATCGTCTATTTGATAGATAAATGAATGGAATCGTGCTTATTATTGTGTAATCTGTCGTATGTTAGATATATACATACTTAATGCTATAAAAACTCAATCGTCTTCTATTCAGTACTGCTTTATAAAACCACAGTTATCACTATAAAAGAGTAGTACATTTGTCTGTCATTTTGCTTATGACAGACAGTGATTCTAAATAGTGATAAGTGTCATTGCAATACCTATTATTAAAAATACAATTATTTGTGAACGTCCAGTTTTCTTATCTGACTCGTTTCACAACATTAATTTATATATACTGCAATTAGTCATAACCAATTCATTGAAGATAAACATCCAATGAATCGTTCAACTAGCCTATCACTTGGCTACTCTCGCTGAATCGTATGGTTACTTCCGAGCTATCATTGCTTTTGAGGCAAACATACATTGCTGTATAGAATAGCATGACAGCGTTTTGCGCCATAGTTTGTTTGTTCAATAACTATTTAGGTAATGAATATCTACTATCATTTCAGGTACATCATTCCAGTTTACTACGAATTTATTAGTAAGACAGAATAGTGGCAACTGATAGCTGCTCTTCAAACAACTAATTATTAAAATAATACGCTATTCTAACATTTTACGTGGTGAATATCTCTTGGTGAATGCTTTTTTCTAACACCAATTATTTGACATACTCCCGCCACTTTCGACAAGCTCAAGTGTGGGATTCTAAAAGCAAAAGCTCTTAGGTGACTTTCTCACGAAGGTCACAAGCTTTCTGTTTCATCGGGCGACCTTTACCGCGTCCTCCCTCCACAGACAAAACGGCATGTCCTACCGTAAGAATATTACGAGCTGCATTAACATCAGCATTCGCAATATAACCACATTCAACGCACTCAAATTTTGCTTGGGTGCGTCTATTTTCTTTGGCAACATGCTTGCACTCAAAACAGGTTTGGCTAGTAAATCTTGGGTTTACTTGGATCAATAATCCACCTTGCCACTGCTGTTTATACTCAAGCATAGTCAACGCCATACCCCAACCCTGATCAAGAATTGATTTATTCAATCCTGATTTGGCTCTGACATTGCGACCTTTGTTTTCAAGCGTACCACTTGCTGATTCGACATATTAGCTATCTTCAATCCTCACATACAATCATGGCGTGGTTTTTGCTGATGTCAGTGGTGATCTTATGCAAGTAGTCATGGCGAATATTGGCGATATGATTGAAGCTTTTGGATTTTACGGTTTTGCTTTTTCCAATTATTACTAAATAAGACCTTGCGGCTTAATTGGCGCTGTAGCCTTGCTATCTTGACTTGATTAGCTTTGAAGCTATTTTTGGGCTGAATAATATCAGCGTTTGAGGTAGTGATAAATTTAGTAATCCCTAAATCAATACCAATGGCGGTTTTGGACGGATGGGTCGGTGTTTCAACCTCACGCTCCGTACCGAAAGACACGTACCATTGGCCGGATTTCTTACTGATGGTGATATTCTTTATGACACCTATGATCTCTTGAGATTTTTTAAACTTCACCAAGCCAATACCATTCGGTAATTTGACGCGATTGCCATTAACGCGGCAATATTTATCAAACTGAACCAAGCGGATTGAATCTCGACCATCTGATTTACGTTTAAAACGCGGCATGAGTGGGCGTAGTTGGATTTCAGTGCCGTCGGCAAGCTTGAGGCATTTAGTTTTTCTAGGTTTTCTGTTATTTTCTTTCAGCCTTGCATGAACTTTAGGGTCAAAAAAGCGCGACCAAGCAGAAGCGAGATCACGAACTTTCTGTTGTAAAGATACCGCATTGGAGCTTGTTTTTAAGAATGCAAAATCAGGATTGGCTTTAATATCCATGATTTTATTAACCAAATTCGTTGCATTAATAAACTCATTCTTAGCAAACATCTCAAACGATATGGCCAGCATTTGATTCCAAACAAAGCGCGCAGAACCAACAAGGTTATTTAAGATAACCTCTTGCTCTGCGTTAGGCTCAAGCCTAAACTTATACGCTTTACTGATTTTCATAACACCAATTCGTTTTCGTCTGACATGTTATCAATACTAAAGATTAACACGATTTATTTCAGTAACTAATCTGTATAAAAATATAAGGCGGTGTTCTAAAAAGTATGGTGACGAAAAAATTTAATACGAAGTCTATGCTAATTTCTCTGATTCCATAGAGCTTTCAAGGCTTCAAAATTGTTCAAATTTTAGTCAACATATTTTTTGACACACCACCGAATATAATACTAAGCGACATTCCCCTCCGCCCTAATGTCGGGTGGAGTCCTATTTCGCTTTTTTGATAGATTGCTGACGTATATATCATGCCTTCTTACATACAACCAACGTATTGATAGCCCAGCCTTACCTTTAACCATGTCGAATAATCGTCTCTATAAGCCCTATCTGACACTGAAAGACAATCAAAGAATCTCAGATATATTGCTCATAAAAAACACCACCTAATGATTAGGTGGTGTCTTTCGTACGCTATCTGCAAAAAAACCAGACAATTATAAACGATTAACCTGCTTGGTCAATGAGCATATTACGTAAATGACCAATTGCTTTGGTTGGATTTAAACCTTTTGGACAAACTGATACACAGTTCATGATACCGCGGCAACGGAATAGGCTAAATGGATCATCTAAGCGCGCCAAACGTGCTTGCGTATCACCATCACGGCTATCAGCCACGAAGCGATAAGCATGCAGTAGTGCTGATGGACCTAAGAATTTATCAGGGTTCCACCAGAACGATGGGCAGCTGGTTGAACAGCATGCGCATAGAATACATTCGTACAAACCGTTTAGCTTTTCGCGTTGCTCAGGTGACTGCAAACGCTCAGTTGGCGGCGCTGGCTGGTCATTGATCAAGTACGGATGTACTTTCTCATATTGCTCATAGAATTGGTTCATATCAACAACCAAATCGCGAACAACAGGTAGACCTGGTAATGGACGAACCGTGACTTTTTCTGGCAGAGTGTTCATGTTAATGAGACACGCTAGGCCATTTTTGCCATTGATGTTCATGCCATCAGAGCCACAAATACCTTCACGGCAAGAGCGACGGAAGGTCAGTGTTTCGTCTTCCTTTTTCAGGCGTAATAACACGTCAAGCAACATACGATCTGAGTCTAGCAACTCAATCGTATACGTTTGCATGCGCGGCGCTGCGTCCAGATCAGGATCGTAGCGATAGATTTCGATGGTGCGAGTACCTCGGCTCATAATGCTAAACTCCACACGTAGGTGATGGCGGGCATACAAAGGTTGCAGCATCAGCGCTATTGATTAGCCCATATTGACAGTAATTATCAAATATCAACTAATCATATTGTCACGCTGGCATGAGCATGTAGCTGGCGGTCACCTTTTAATAAATGAATAAAAAATAAAACTTTTACGCTGTTCGTATCGCTAAATTGCGCAGTCTAAAATTAATAGACGCGAACTTTCGGTTCGATATAATCAACCGTTAGTGGTACTTTACGAACTGGCTTATAAATGATGCGATTGCCTTCAGAATACCATAAGGTATGCTTCATCCACTCGTGGTCATTACGGCCATTTGGTGCGTAATCATCATCTTCTGGACGGTCATAGTCAGACACGCTATGAGCACCGCGGCTTTCGTGACGCATTGCCGCTGATACCATCGTCGCTTTGGCCACTTCATACAAGTTAGCCACTTCGAATGCTTCAATGCGCGCTGTGTTAAATACTTGTGATTTATCAGCCAAATGGATTTTTTCAATCTTGTCACCAAGCGCTAAAATCTTGTCAACGCCTTCGTCCATCATCGCTTGCGTACGGAACACACTCGCATGCGCTTGCATGGTTGCACGAATCTCGTCAGCCACGTCTTGGGCATTGTAGCCTTCAGTCGACTGTTGCAGCTTGTCTAAACGACCGACCGTATAATCTAGCACGCGTGGATCTAAAGGCTTATAGTTATGATCGGCATGATGGAATTCATCAACGATATGCTTACCAGCAGCACGACCAAATACCAATAGATCAAGCAAAGAGTTGGTACCTAAGCGGTTGGCACCGTGAACACTGACACAAGCACATTCGCCGATAGCATAAAGACCTTTAACCACGTTGCCTTTTGCATATAGACCGTCTTCATCCGTACCTGCTTCTAGATCAGGCTTAATGACTTGACCATGAATAGTGGTTGGAATACCGCCCATCATATAGTGAATGGTTGGAATAACGGGAATTGGCTCTTTGGTGATATCAACGTTAGCGAAGTTTTTACCAATCTCAAATACCGATGGCAAACGCTTCATGATGGTTTCTACACCCAAATGGGTCATATCCATTACGATATGGTCAGCGTTTGGACCACAGCCGCGACCTTCTTTGATCTCTTGATCCATAGAACGAGAAACCAAATCACGTGGTGCCAAATCTTTCACGGTTGGCGCATAGCGCTCCATGAACGCTTCGCCATCTTTGTTACGTAAGATAGCGCCTTCACCGCGGCAACCTTCAGTTAACAGTACGCCTGCACCGTGGACACCTGTTGGGTGGAATTGCCAAAACTCCATGTCTTGTAATGGAATACCAGCACGAACGGCCATGCCAATACCGTCACCAGTATTGATATAAGCGTTAGTAGAAGCGGCGAAGATACGACCTGCACCACCTGTCGCTAGGACAGTAATTGGTGATTGGAATACGGCAACCGTACCTGTTTCTTGCTCAAGCGCGATAACACCGTTGATATTACCCGCTTCGTCTTTGATCAAATCAAGCGCAATCCACTCGATAAAGAACTCAGTGCCTTGCTGCAAATTCTTCTGATATAGCGTATGTAATAGCGCGTGACCCGTACGGTCAGCTGCAGCACACGCACGTTGTACGGCTTTTTCGCCATAGTTTGAGGTATGACCACCGAATGGGCGCTGATAAATCGTGCCGTCTTCGTTACGGTCAAACGGCATGCCCATGTGCTCAAGCTCATAGACGACTTTAGGCGCCTCACGGCACATGTATTCAATCGCGTCTTGGTCACCCAACCAATCTGACCCTTTAACGGTGTCATAAAAGTGGAAATGCCAGTTATCGTTGCTCATGTTGCCCAAACTTGCGCCGATACCGCCCTGAGCCGCAACCGTGTGCGAACGGGTTGGGAATACTTTGGTCAAAACGGCAACTTTCATGCCTGCTTCTGCCAAATGTAGTGAAGCACGCATACCTGAGCCGCCACCACCAACGATGACTGCATCGTAGTTTAGCGTCTTAATATTACTAATGGTATTATCTTGTCTAGTTGCCATTACGGTTTTCCTAATGCCTATTAATGCTTAGAAGTAAATAAAAAGGCTGTCTCAAAATCATCCTATTGCTGAACAAAACACTTTATTGTCTTGCCACTATTTGCAATGATCAAAGTGGATGACGCTCACAACCCTTAACCACCTAATTTGCATATCTATCGTTATATTGGGTTCGTTCACTGACTAAACCATAGCGCACCTATTATATAAGTGACTGACTAAGTCAATGATGTCCAACGCTATGATTGGCTATGACTATTTTTGTCTACTAACGGATGACTTTGACATTTGCTAGTCGCGTCCGTTATTGTTTATAGATAAATCAAGTTACAGATAAATACATATTATCAATACATAGTCTGTTCAATATAATATGGATACAAGGAAGGCGAGTCACCAGAACTACAAATAGTTGACTAAGCGAGCCTGACACCGTATCCAGATTATAGGGGATTGGCTATCGTTAAACAGCAACCACGCCGAAACCAGTACCCCAAAAAATCATAATGCCCCAAAATAGAAACACTAAAATAGCGATAATCATCAATGACTGTAGCACTAAGCGTAGACCTGCTGCGCTTGAGCCCAATTTGCCAGTAGTGATATAGTCGGTGAACACGGTCCACATACCAACCCAAGCATGACCAGCTAGGGCAAGTACCGCCACCAAGCTAAATAGGCGCATAGGTAAACTGGTCATAAATGATGACCATTCAAGATAAGTAACATCGCCGTGCGTCAAAAAGAAGCCCAGCAATACCACACTATAAACAGCTAAAACGACAGCGCTAATACGCTGGATAATCCAATCGCGTGAGCCTGAACCTGTCAGACCAGTCGCACTTTTGATTCCTGAATCATTTTTTATCATTAGAACATCACCCATACAAATGACGCGACAATTAGAATCGCTGCAATCACAAAACTAACCATAGACGCAGTGCGGCCAGATTTTAGCTCTTCGTTCATGCCCATATCAGCGAATAAGTGCTTAATACCCATCACAAAGTGATAAGCAATCGCGGCAACAAATATCCATGCTAAGAAGCGCACAAGTACGTTGTCAAATACGGTCTCAAAGCTCTCAGCCGAAGCCAATGAGTTCTGTAATAACCACAGCATGACAGGAATCAATAAAAATAAAATAATGCCAGAGATACGATGCAAGATAGAGGCGATCGCAATCGGTGAGCGATTAACGCTAATCACTTGGCTTAAAGGCAGATCAATAGGTCGGTTGCTTTTCACAGCGGGCATCCTTTTTGCGGTTATACTCCTGTATCTGCTATCAACGCTTGATATCACTGATGTCGATTAAGCATTGAGCAACACACGAGACGAATAAAGTAAGGAAGAGCTAGCTGACTTCGTTTAGTTTGCGCTAAATATGAAGAAAGGATCGTGGGGTACAAGGTATTGATAAACTGTTTAATATCGCTCGTCAAATCGACAGGTCTATAAAACAACCCGTCTATTATACAACAAAGAAAATAAACATGAGTAAGATCGATTAACTAGTCTGTTTTTACTGGTCATATCAATAGAAACAACGCTACTCCGTCATCGATATCAATACAGCCCTTTTACTAATGACTTAAAAATAGAACAGTTAACAAAAGCATTCAAACCATGGATTACAGATATTGTCTATCAAAACGCTAGTGCGTCGTTGCTCTTGTGCTACTCAGCCATAACCGAGTATGAATAGAAAAACGACACTACATCATGACCACTTATCAATTCGCACAAAGCGAGTGCCAGTTAAGTTCCTACAATTATAAAATGACTGGGCGATAATTACAAATTTATCCCCTAAGTAGTAAAAGGCAAACGCTGGGTTAACAAATAAATAGACAGCGGTCATACGTATTTGCCAAAATTGCTCAATTTTGAGGAAATTTACGCCAAACTCAATTCGTCTACTACGCATACTCTGTCTGTTTTTAACCCGAATATTAATAAAACCTGCTACATTATTATCGTAAAATTCTTTAAAAATTATGCGGATAATGTAGCTGTACTTACTGTCATAAAAACAAGCTTTCTAAGCAAAATAACCAATCAGACATATTTTGATACAAAAATTACAGTGAATAAACACGACTAAACCGTGCCAATTGGTGCTATTGATGGTAAAAGTCTTTTCAAATCATAAGTAATTACTGCTAATATACCCTGCGTATTAAATGAGTTAAATGCATTTTTATGATTTGACTAACGATAGACCGAGGGTATGCGTCTGTCGTAATTTTATTCTAACAAGCTAAAACCAATGGAGAGCAATTTATGGCTGACACTAATGCCAAACTAACCGTCAATGGTAAAGAATACGAGTTTCCTATTATCGAAGGTACTTTAGGGCGTCCAGTTCTAGATATTGCTGCTCTACAAGAATCAGGATTTTGGTCTTATGACCCTGGTTTTAAAGTAACCGCTCCTGTTGAATCAAAGATTACTTATATTGATGGTGGTAAGGGTGAGCTACTACACCGCGGCTACCCTATCGATCAATTGGCAAACAATGCTGAATATTTAGAAGTGGCTTATGCCTTGATTCATGGCGACTTACCGAACGCTGAGCAAAAAGCAGATTTCTTTGAAAAAATCCGTAAGCATACGGGTGTTCATGATCAATTGCGTAAGTTCTTTGAAGGCTTCCGCCGTGACGCACATCCAATGGCCATTATGGTTGGTGTCGTTGGTGCTTTCCGCGTTTTATCATGAAGCATTAGACGTCAGTAACGAAGAGCATCGTGAAATCACGGCTATCCGTTTAATCGCTAAAATGCCAACGCTTGCTGCGATGAGTTATAAATACTCGCAAGGCGAACCGTTCATGTATCCACGCAATGACTTTAGCTATGCTGAAAACTTCTTATACATGATGTTTGCCACGCCTGCTGATGTTGATTACCAAACCAATGACGTCATCACTCGCGCCATGGACAAAATCTTTACTTTGCATGCTGACCACGAGCAAAACGCGTCAACGTCTACGGTACGTCTAGCTGGTTCTACTGGCGCTAACCCTTACGCGTGTATCGCTGCTGGTATCGCTGCCCTTTGGGGACCATCACATGGCGGCGCGAACGAAGCCGTGCTTGAGATGTTAGATGAGATCGGTTCAGTTGAAAATGTGCCTGAATTCATGGAAAAAGTGAAAAGCCGTGAAGTGAAACTGATGGGCTTTGGTCATCGCGTTTATAAAAACTTTGATCCACGCGCACAAGTAATGAAAGAAACTTGTGACGAAGTATTAGGCGCATTGGGCATCAATGATCCTAAGCTTGAGCTTGCCATGGCACTTGAGAAAATCGCTTTAGAAGATCCGTTCTTCGTTGAGCGTAACTTGTATCCAAACGTTGATTTTTACTCGGGCATTATCCTTAAAGCCATCGGTATCCCAACGTCAATGTTTACCGTTATTTTCTCATTGGCTCGTACCTCTGGTTGGATCAGCCATTGGTTAGAGATGCACAGCACACCGTTCAAAATCGGTCGTCCACGTCAGTTATACACTGGTGAAACGCATCGCGACTTCGTTAAAGTTGAAGACCGCAAATAGTCACTTATATTTTAGTTTTTAGAACCATAAAAAATCCCGCCATCGTGCGGGATTTTTTATGGTTCACTTTTTATCATCAAACGCCGTAAAACCACGTCCTTCTAGGGCGTGGATATCAGGCGTCAACCGTTGTCACCTAAGATTGAACATACCTTTGATAACCAAATACATTGAGATCATAATTACCCCATGAAAACGCTCAAACTACGCATCAAAGACAAACATGCCACTCAGCTAAATATCTTAGCGGGGTCGGTTAACTTTGTATGGAATTACGTCAATGAGCTAAGTTTTAAACACCTCAATCGTACTGGTCAATTCTTTTCGGCTTATGATTTGGCTACTTACACCAAAGGTGCGGGTGAATATCTAAACCTGCACAGCCAAACCTTACAAGCAGTGACCGAAACCCACGCCAAGGCTCGTAAACAGTTTAAAAAAGCCAAACTCAACTGGCGCACCAATAATCCTAGAGCCAAACGTAGTTCTCTTGGTTGAATTCCGTTTAAAAAGACCGCTATTAAGCATATCAGCACCCGCCAAAGTGGTAAAAAGTGTCTAAAAAGCACCCTGCAATTCAGCTTAGCTAAAGGTAAAAAACTCACTATTGACCTATGGGACAGCTATAACTTAGCGCTCTACACCATCAATACTTGCGAATTGGTACAGGACCATCGCGGTAACTGGTACGTCTGTGTGACGGTTAAAGAATTTCCAAAAACAGCGTGTGGCACTGGTCAAGTCGGTATTGATTTAGGTTGCAAAGATTCAGCAGTCAGTAGTGATGGCGACAAACTACAAACCAAAGTCACTCATCAATATGCTGAAAAACTGGCCATTGCTCAAAGAGCTAAGAATAAAAAGCGGGTCAAGGCCATTCACGCCAAGATTAAAAATACCCGTCAAGACCTTATTCATAAATTCACATCAAAGCTTGTCAAAGCCAACAGCCTAATTGTTGTTGGTAAAATCAAATCAACATCATTCACTAAGGGCAAACTTGCCAAATCCGTCTATGACGCAGGTTGGTTTGAAATTAAGCGGCAACTGGATTATAAATGCGCGAACGCAGGTTGCCACTATATCGAAGTGAATGAAGCGTACACCACCCAAACCTGCTCGTGTTGCGGCTCTCGCCAAGACAGTCCGAAAGGTAGATCAGCGCTTGGTATAAGAGTATGGTTTTGTCGTTCTTGTAAAACGACCCATAACAGAGACGTTAATGGAGCAAAAAACATTCTCGCGGTCGGGCTTGGCCGTCTTTAGTAGGAATCCCCGTCCTTTGAGGGCGGGGAGGAAGTCAAAGAAACCCTATCCGTTACTGAATGAATAACTGAGTGAGTGACAGAATTGCGGCTACTGGAATTCTTTTAGTGTCTGCTCATATTTGGCAATTTGCTCATCATAACCTTTAATGGTGTCATTAAACTTAGTCATAAGCGTCTCAAACTCTTTTTGTTGATTCAGTTTCATCTGCTGCATATCAATCACTTGCTGAGCTTCTATCTGCTCCCAAACCTGATGCTGAATAATCAAACGCGCTAATGCTGGGCTCTTGGCACTGAGCCTACCGGCAATTTCTGCATGCTCAAATAATTGCGGTACTAACGTTGCGATATTGATTAACGTATCCACATCTTCTGCGCTAAGAGGCGTCGTCACAGGCTGATAAAGCGCTTCCATCGCTTGCTGGTAGCTTTCGATGATTTGATCTTCTGTTAGCATGACAGGCTTACGCGGCTCAAGGCTAATTCGCTTTAACACCGTTAAATCACGCTCGCCAACTTCCGTACTGGTATTGATATCAGCCTCAGCGGGGATATCCACCTCATCATCTGTGGTGTCAGCAGATAGTGAGCTGCTATCAGCTGTATCGCTGTTATTCTTCATCACGTTATTAGTATTAGTATCGCTAGCAGCAGTATCATTCAGCAGCAATGAATCCTCACTATCTGAGCTATCAGCGGCTTGTAGGGATTCATACTCTGCTTGTAAACGACGCTGTAGCCTTTGTGCTTGCGCGACATATATAGGCTGAAACTGCTTTATACGGGCAGCAGAATCACTTGGGCGCATAGGCTGACTGTCTTCAATGCTCGTTTTCTCAACGCTCTGACTGTCTTCTGGCGCAGGTTGAGTCTCTGCTTGCTGCTGACAACCACTTAACAGCAATACGCCGCTGAGTGTTGCCGCAAGCAAGGTTGACGAGTGCTGTAAAAGGGTGCTTTTTTGATTGATAGAATCATCAACCACACCTTTATTCATTTTATAATTGGGCTTTTTTGGCAAAAATTTAAACATAAGGGTACGTGTCCTTGTTAAGGCAAAATAATAAAAACCAAAGTCGTCATGGCAATCCATTGCCAATGGATATCACTTCATATTGTCGTCAGACTTTACGATCAAAAATGGAATACAAGTTTCTAATGTTTGACAGTCTTGTCCACGCTGACGACGAATAAAATAATCCTGAACCATACGCGCCTGCTGTTCGATACCGTAGTTAAAGAAGGATTTGCCTGTCTTGAGCACATAATCATAACGGCGATCAATAAGTGCACCGCGCACCACTTTTAAGCCTTGCTGTAATTGCCATACATGGGTTAATTCATGTATCAGCCAGCTTTTTTTACTCAATGAAGCATCGCTAAAATCTATTATCCAATCTGCTCGGTTAAAATAAATATGGCCATTAGGACTAACGGCATAATGTTTCAACACCCACCAAGCAGTCTTGAGCTGAACCTCATCGAGATTGATACTGTCGCCAAATACTGAACGCGCCAGCGCTATCTCACCTGTAGTAAGCAAACGTGATTGCTGCTTGGCACTGCGATATAAATAGCGAGCGAACAAGCGCTGCAATATCGGCGGAGACATCATGACGGTAATACCTTATGCCTAATGAATGGATGATCACAAATGATAGGTCGTAAATCGCGCGTGATATCTGCGATCTATCAATGCTGTTGAACCGTTAATAGGGATAAAAGCATAAAAATCAAAGTATTTGGGACATAAGCTGTACACTTGATTGACTTTTATTAACGTAAATCTGCGTTAGCCTATCGTGTATGACACATACCAAGACACATACCAAGACACATACTAAATAGCATCTTTATAAATTAGCCTACTTTTACTACTCATGTCTAATATTCATTAGTGCGAAAATCATGCCAAACAGACAGATATGGTCTTTTTCCATAGCAATGATGAAATCTAGGATGTAGTCATTTAGATGCAGCAATAAAAACCCATTAATCACTGTCGTTATGAACTAATTGATAGCTGTTTAAATTGATAATAGAGATTTCTATGCCGCCTAATTTTCATGCCGATACACCCCTTGCCCAGCGTATGCGCCCAACGACACTTGATGCAATCATTGGTCAAGAACATCTACTAGCGGCAGGTGCGCCCTTGCTGCGTTTGGTCGAACAAGGGCATCTGCCATCGATTATTTTGCATGGTGAAGCTGGCATCGGCAAAACGACTATTGCCATGCTGTTGGCTGATGCTGTTGGCAGGCCTTTTCATGCCTTGTCTGCCTTGAATACTGGGGTCAAACAGCTGCGAGAAGTGTTAGAGAATAAGGACTCATTGGCATTTGAATCGCCAGTGGTTTTTATCGATGAGATACACCGCTTTAACAAGGCTCAGCAGGATGCCTTACTGGGCGCGGTCGAATCTGGTGATATTACCTTGATTGGTGCGACAACTGAAAACCCCTCCTTTAGTGTCAATAATGCGCTGCTATCACGTTGCCAAGTATATCGTTTAGAGCCACTGACGCCTGAGCAAATCAGTGCGGTATTGCAAAGGGCAATTTCAGAAGATTCAGTTCTGAAGAGTTTGACGGTTAATTTACAAGCACAGGACACTATCAGCCAACTGGCGCATGGCGATGCTAGAAAGGCGCTAAATTTATTAGAGCTTGCTATTCAAACGGCGGACACTAAGCAATCACCGCTCGTCATTAACGATGAATTGGTCGCTCGTGTCGCTCAGACCGCGTTGGTACGCTATGACAAAGATGGCGAGCAGCATTACGATATTATCTCGGCGATGATAAAGTCCGTACGTGGCTCAGACCCTGATGCCGCGCTTTATTGGATGGCGCGGATGTTAGTTGGCGGTGAGCCTGCCGATTTTATCGCGCGGCGCTTGGTCATCTTGGCCAGTGAAGATATTGGTAATGCCAACCCTAATGCTTTACTGCTTGCCGATGCAGCATTACGTATGTGCAGTCAATTGGTATGCCAGAAGCGCGTATTATCTTGGGGCAAGTAGTGGTTTATTTGGCGACCAGTGCCAAAAGTAACAGCACTTATAAAGCCATCAATACGGCGATGGCGTTGGCAGAAAAAGATGCCTCTCCAGTACCGCTACACCTGCGCAATGGCGTGACCAAACTGATGCGTAATCAAGGCTATGGTCAAGGTTACGCCTATCCACACGATTATCCCAATCACTATTATCCGCAAAGCTATTTGCCAGACAATTTAGTTGGGAGCAGCTTTTATGAATTTGCCGACAACCAACGCGAGCAACACAGCAAACAGTTTATGGATTGGCTAAAAAGCCAAGCAGCCAGTAATGACTGATGGCTCACATGGTCGATTAGCCCTTTGCTTAATACGCCATTGAATACATGAATCGTCGTGACCATTAATAATACTTATCACTATATTTGACAGTCTGGCCCATATAGTTTTGAGATGAAGCAGCACAGTGGGCTGAAAAGCGTTAAAAGTCCTCATATTGATATATGAGCAATGATTAGATAACGTCTACGGTGGATCAATTTGATCCAATGCACTTTGCCTAACCGCAACAGCGCTCTGTAGCATCTGCTACAATAGACAGAGAATGCTTTATATTCCAAATCACACCTATCTATAAATAATAAAATATGAGACTTACTATGAGTTTAAATACGATTCCTGAGATTATCGAAGACATTCGTGCTGGCAAGATGGTCATCTTAATGGATGATGAAGACCGTGAAAATGAAGGTGATATCATTATGGCAGCGACCCATGTGCGCCCTGAAGATATTAACTTTATGATTACTCATGCACGTGGTTTGGTCTGCTTGACCTTGTCACAAGCACGCTGCCAACAGTTGGCGTTGCCGCTGATGTCTGATCGTAACGAGGCAAAATTTAGTACCAACTTTACGGTTTCTATCGAAGCCGCTGAAGGCGTTACGACAGGTATCTCTGCTGCTGACCGTGCTCGTACGATTCAAGCCGCGGTTTCTTCTTCGGCAAAACCTGAAGACATCGTCCAGCCTGGACATATCTTCCCAATCATGGCTCAAAATGGTGGCGTCTTGCACCGCGCTGGACATACTGAAGCTGGTTGTGATTTAGCACGCCTAGCAGGACTTGAGCCCGCAGCAGTGATTGTCGAAATCATCAATGCCGATGGTACGATGGCGCGCCGTGATGACCTTGAGATATTTGCCGAAGAGCATGGCATCAAGATGGGTACAATTGCTGACCTCATCAACTACCGCATCGCGAACGAGCAAACGGTAGAAGAAATTGAGTCGCGTCCTTTTGAAACGGAATACGGCACCTTTACGCTACATCGCTTCCGCGAATTTGGCGCTGATGAAACGCATTTGGCTTTGGTAAAAGGCGATGTAAGCGAAGGCGTCAGCACCGTCCGTGTCCATGGTTTTCACCCACTACGCGACTTGTTTGCTGCCAAAAATGATATGACGGGTCGTAGTGGCTGGAGCGTGCGCTCAGCACTGGAGGAAATCAGTAATTCAGATCGCGGCGTATTAGTTTGGATTGGTAGCAATCAGCCAATAGATTTAGGAGAGGCGTTAGACAAAGCGGCAGACAATGAATCGCAATCGACCATTACTCAGCAGCCGTATCGCAGCATTGGTGTCGGTGCACAGATTTTGCGTCACTTAGGCGTTCGTGATATGCGTTTATTATCATCACCCATGAAGTTTTACGCATTATCAGGCTTTGACTTGAACGTCATCGATTTCGTACATGCGCCAAAGCAAGATTAATATTTGACTGATTGGCTGGCTGATTGATTCGATATCAGCTACATAGCAAAAGGCACGCTAACATAACGTTAGCGTGCTTTTTTTCATTTAATTTAATATTTAGTGCTAAAGCTTCGGTATATGACCAACTTTCGCTTCTAATGCCAATAGCCGAGCGCGCTCTTCCTCTGTCCAAGCTAATTTACGCTTTCCCTCACTATCGAGACGTACCACGACTGCCTCAGCCGTCGCGACGATGGCTGCTTGCGCGGTGCTATAGTAGCTATATTCCATCACGATACTCGTATTCCCTAAACGCTGACAGCGCACTCCTAATAGCAAAGTATCAGGATAAGTCACTGGGCGTAAATACTGGCAACTAGATTGTGCCAATACCGTCACCATACTGCCATCAAACATACCTAGCGCCTGCAAATAGCCAATTCGTGCTGATTCAGCGTAACGGTAATAAATCACATTATTTAAATGGTTAAACGCATCCTCTCGCCCCAGTGAATGGGCTGATGATGAATAATGGGATAATGAGACAATTCGTCAGGATGATTATCTGCGATATTAGAGGCTACATGTGCTGCTTGATTCAAACTGTCCATAACGTCATTTCTCTTATTTTTATATTCATAAATCTATCAATCAACATCCACTGAACCACTAACGCTGAGATTTATCCAAAATCTGAGTGGTCAACAATGGCGTTGGTTTCGGTGCATTGGCAATCAATTTATCTAACCAATCTATAACTTCTGCGATATTTGTCGGAGAGGATCTGGTTTGTAGGTTCTTGTCGGTAGAGGTTTGCTTTTTGCCTGCGGACGCATCATTAGAGGCGTTTTCAGTATTAGTCATGGCTGCCTTTGGCGCTGACTCTTGAGGAATATCAGACTTCGGCACCAAGGTTTGTAGTTGATTTCGTGCTTGACGCAGATAACCAACCAGCTGCTCTTGTTCGCGCATATTACTGGCTTGACTGGCCAGATTTAAGGTCATAATCACTTCGTGAATAGTCAGTTGTTTGCGCGAGAGGCTCATATTATTATCGGCGCTATTGTGCGGTGTCGCCTCACTACTCACACGCTCATAGCGGTGCAAAAACTCTTGAATATTTTGGATGGCGAGGTTTTGTAGCTGCCAAGGACTGGGCTGATTGCTGCTCGCCTGCAAACGTTCGATGTCTTTCATCAAGCTTTGTTTGATCACAACCGTTAGCGCTGGAGCAATCTCATTGCTACTTTGCGAAAGCTGCCAGTGTAGACCACGCAACAAATCAATCGCTGCACTGTCGTTATTGTCTGCCAATAATCTATCAGCGGCTTGTATCTGAATACGCAATAAATCTAACTGGTTTTGCGCTTGGCTACTGGCGGCAGATCGAGGCTCTGGCAGCGTCTGCTGACTCATCGCAAATAGACGGTCATCCATCTCATTCAGACGGCTGACGACTTGCTCGTTGCTTTGCAAACGCTCATTAACACTATGCTGGAAACGCTGCTGGCTGATGTAGAGCCACAATAGGGCGGCGATAAGCAACAAGATAACCAGCCACTGCAGGCGCAAAAAACACATTTGCTTGTCGGCGCTGCTGAGTAGCAGAAGGTTCCTGAGATAATGATTCAGAATTGATTGACATAAGGCAGCACCGTTATTTTGGCTAAAACAGGTTTAAAGCAAATAAATAAAAAGTGAAACATAATAGATAAGGACAGGTTATCGGTTGGTACATTTATACATTCAACAGGCTTTAGCATGAATAGCAGTAAGAATGGTTTCTGGCGCCAAATCTTCCACACGCCAATAACTTAATTGCTGCTCAGCGACCATATTGGCTAAACGCTCACCCAACACCACATAAGAAAAGTCTGACAATTTATAGGGCAAAATAGCAGAGGTTTCTCTGGCTGTTTCTTGCTCTAATGCCTTTTCTGCTACAGCCCGAACGATGCTTTCCCAATGCTCAAAGGCTGTACCGCTACTGATCACAACGATTGGCTTTGGTTGCTGCGCTGCCAACGCATCTTGCATCATATTATGCGTTAAATTATCGGTTAAAAATTCTTTTAGCCACTGCTCATATGAGCCATCGCCTCGACTGGCATTATGCGCTCATACCAAGCAATACTATCGATATGCACCGCGTGCCAGCAACGTATCGACCAATAGTCGCCTACCACCCAATCCGCGCCACACGAGCAACTTGTCACCTGCTTGCAAATGCCCAATCTCAGGCATCGCTAGCATACCTTCGTTATTGGCAATGTGAGGCTGAAGTACTTGATAATTCGACGCCTCGATTTTGGCATTGTTTAATACCGACGCAGTCGCTTCACCCACGGCAATCAAGTAGCTCGGCGCTTGCAGAGCATTAATTGCTATATCTTTTCGCTCACCGTCATTATCATCGTCATCGTCATGGTTTTGAGCTTGACGCTCATCTTCAAGCGCTTGCCAAACAGCCAGTCCTGAAGCGGCCGCCGTTGGGCTAATAATCACAAGCGCCTTATAATCGCCTGCTAGCCAATGCCGCATCAGCGTCATGTCTTGCTCAGTCGTTGGGCGCGGTTGTAACGTCAACATCGGTATCTCTACCACCGTTAGCCCTGCTGCTTGTAGATGATCTGTCAATGCAGCGGCACGCTCCACTGGGCGAGTATTGATGACTACTTGCGTGGGTGATGACTCATTATTTGATTGACTGTTAGCAATAAGCTGGGCGTGATTTAATGTTGATGACATAGACGTACCATGACAAAAGACTGATAGAATTGGCTTAACGATAGCCCTAGCATCAATAATACTGGGGCTATGACTAAGATAATCAAAATACTGGCCTGTTATTCAGGATGATAAATCGCGGATAAGATATCACCCGCGCCATCGGCAAGCAGTATATTGGCAACATCAATACCAAGCTGATTAGCCTGTACTTCTTGCTCGGCTTGTGTGCCAATCAACGTGACGCGTTTTTCTGCTTTTAGCAGCTCACTGCCATCCGCTTGACCGACGCGGCCACGTAGCCATAACATATTGCCGTTGTCGTTATTGCCATTGTCACCGTTATCATCATTGTTGCTGCTCGTTTCATCCGCCATTTGTAACACAGCATAAGCAGCAATGGGTACTTGGCAACCACCCTCTAAATGACGGTTCAGCGCGCGCTCAGCAATGAGACGGATACGAGCTTTATCATCATTCAGTGGTGCCAGTAATTTTAACACCTCATCATCACCTTCGCGGCATTCGATCGCTAAGGCGCCTTGACCAACCGCAGGCAGGCAGGCATTGATATCAAGCTCGCCGCGTATGCGCTCATCCAGCTCGATACGCTGCAAACCACTGGTCGCTAAAATAATCGCATCATACTCGCCAGCATCCAGCTTGCCCAAACGTGTACCAACGTTACCGCGTAAGGTTTTGATTTGTAGGTCTGGGCGATAGGCTTTAAGCTGACACTGACGACGCAAACTTGACGTGCCAACGACTGCCCCTTGCGGCAACTCATCAATACTATTATAGGTGTTAGACACAAAAGCATCAGTCGGTGAGGCGCGTTTGCAATAGACGCCCAGCATCAAGCCTTCAGGAAGCTGCATCGGTACGTCTTTTAATGAATGTACCGCGATGTCCGCTTGTTTGTCATATAGAGCTTGCTCAAGCTCTTTGACAAACAAACCTTTACCGCCAATTTTAGCCAAAGGTGTGGTCCAAAATCTTGTCACCCTTAGTGACAATTTTTAGCAAGTTAATCGTCAATTCAGGATACAAATCTAGTAGACGAGCACGGATATGCTCAGCTTGCCATAGTGCTAAAGGGCTCTGACGCGTGGCGATATTCAAGGTAGTCAAAGCAGTTTGCTGCGGATTGCTCATAAAGGGCCTCAATAAATTCGATACTGTTCACGTCAGTACTATGCAGGTCAGTATTAGACAATACTGCAAATTTTCCACAAAAAATGGGCGATATAAACCATATATAGTCAATGCTGACGCAAAAAAATACCCCTATTTAAGCATAAATAAGGGTTTGATGATATGGGGTGATTATTTCACGGTTATTTCACTATGCAAACCGCAGCTTACATGCTTTGAATCTTGTCACGTAATGCAGGTAAGTGACGGCGGCTAACCGCGAGTGTCTCATCAATGCCTTTAAAGCGTATTTGATATTGTCCTGCATCCAACGTTTCTAAAAAGTCCAAAAAGCTAAGGTTGATGATGGCATTACGGTGCACCCGAAACAGCCGATCCTCAAACTCTTGTTCAAGCTCTTTTAGCGTCTCATCAATCAGGACAATGCCATCTTTGTGACGGACTTTGACGTACTTTTGATCGGCGGTAAAATAATAGATATCTTTGAGCTTGATGAGCTCAACGCCTCGGTGAGTACGAGCAGCGATATGCTCACGTACTGGACGCGCTGTTGGGTCTTCTAGTTTACGAATCTCATTTAGCTGCGCCGCGTTCAAATTTTTCGCTTTATCTAGTGCTTCTAGTAGTTCATCTTTATTGGCAGGCTTTAATAAATAACCAATCGCATTGGCTTTTAGCGCGGCAATGGCATAATGATCATAAGCGGTGACAAATATAATAGCTGGCGGATGCTCAAGCTTGGCAAGCTCTTGCGCACAGCGCACCCCATCCATCTCAGGCATACGAATATCTAATAATATGATGTCTGGCTGCTGAGTTTTGACAGCGATAATGGCTTCTGCACCCGTGGTTGCTTGAGCAACGACTTGATGACCTGACTCCTGTACAATTCTAACCAAACGCTCACGTGCTAGTGGCTCATCATCACAAACTACGATACGCATGCAAACTCCAATCCCAGGATAAACTTAGTATTTTTTTCAATGGCCTTACCAACATATTAGCACTCATTACCAATCACTTAGCATAAAACCTTTAATTATTTCATAAAACAATAACTGGCTATATTGACGTTGATAGCCTTGTGCATTGAGTTTTATTGCGATGCATTTATCGATAATAATTTTTATGGGGAATCATGGCTAAATATAAAGTAAAACAACCCATTAGCTATAAAGATGGTGCAATAACTATGCCATACCTATTTCTTGAGAAATAAAATACAAAATTAAGCCCCAACAAAACGGTCATAAACTAACATCTTGCAGCGGATAGTCGATGACGGTAATAATTCGACTACTGGTAACGCTACTTTTAATATCCGCACTTTGACCGAAATAAGCCCGTAAACGTTCCGCTTGAATATAAAAGTTCATGTGCTGACGTAAATCATGGTTAATAATCATGGTTTTTTTCGGCAGCGCGACACCAATCGTAATCACAACCCGATGCTGCTGCCAAGTGACTCTAATATTGATATAAATGGTTTCAGTGGTCATCTCCACCACATTCAGCAGCATTTTTTCTAGCACGCTCTGTAAGGTCAAGGCGGTAATCACCATGTCATACATGACATCTTCGTCAGGCAATTGCCAACTCACTTCAAGCTTATCCGCTAAGCGGCTAGACTCAATCGCTAGATAGTGCTCACAAAGAGCAATTTCTTCTTCAAAGCTAATCTCTCGTGCCCCATTGAAACTGGCACGGAATAAGGCAGAAACGTGCTGTAATAAAGCAGAAGCTCTTGCTGGATTGGACTCTATCAGTGACACAAGGGTATTAATGGTATTAAAGAAAAAATGCGGAGCGATTCGTGCTTTGATCACATCATTTTGTGCACTCAATTTCTGCTCAAACGATTGTTTGAGCGCATTCGTCTCACGATAACGGCGTAAAAAATACAGTAAGAACACCAAGGTAAAGCCACCACTAATCACCGCATCAAATAATATATTTAGAATAAAAGTTTGACGATCATATTCAAACCAACCAATGTTAATCATCACCAGCATGACTAAAATCATGGATATGGTAGATGCCACCATGAGTAAGGCAAGCACATACATGCTGGCTTTAGGTATGCTCATGCTCTTTAAAATGGGGCGCAAATAATCAATGATGTATAAGGAAGGAATAATACTCAAGGTGTTTTGCAGGACTCTGCTAAACAACTGAATCAAAAAATCTGACCACGTGGCAATATCATAGCGATTTATTACCGTGACGAATAGTGACCAAAAAAAGATATAAATGAACCACTGCCAAGGCTTCATGACTTCCATGAGCTTGGGAATAAAAAACTCTAAGCGCTCCGCTAGTAAGGCAACCTCATCCTTTGCTATACTTGAGCTCTTATTCTGCTGACTTGTCTTGTACCGATATGAACGCCAATTCTTCAAAACCTAGTAGTCCCGAATCAAATGTAAACCCATCTGTCTCTGATTCTAGCACAGATGCTCCGATAACAAATAACGCTGCACAAAACAACCCTGTAAGCAGTCCTTCAAACAGCCAAGGCCAGCAGATGTGGGGCGGACGCTTCAGTGAAGCGACGGACAGCTTTGTCGCTGCCTTCACCGCCTCTGTTGGCTTTGACCAACGCTTTGCGCGTCACGATATTCAAGGCTCAATCGCCCACGCGACCATGCTTAAAGAATGTGACATTTTGACCGCTGACGAAGTAGCCACCATTATTGATGGTCTACATCAGGTACTGCGCGAGATTGAGGCTGGCGAGTTTAACTGGTCAATCGCGCTAGAAGACGTGCACATGAATGTTGAGTCGCGCTTGACTGACATCATCGGCGCAGTTGGTAAAAAACTGCATACGGGTCGTAGCCGTAACGATCAGGTTGCCACCGATATTCGTCTTTGGCTACGCGAAGAGACTGATAATATCATTACCTTATTAGTACGCTTGCAAAGTGGTTTGCTTGATTTGGCTGAGCAGCATACTGACACTATTATGCCCGGCTTTACGCATTTACAAACGGCGCAGCCAGTGAGCTTTGGTCATCACGTCATGGCGTGGTTTGAGATGTTATATCGCGATACCGAACGTCTGGTCGATGCGCGCCGCCGTATCAATCAGATGCCACTTGGTAGTGCTGCCCTTGCTGGCACGACATTCCCAATCGATCGTACCATTACTGCTGAGTTGTTAGGTTTCGAAGGTATTTGCCAAAACTCGCTGGATGCCGTATCAGACCGTGATTTTGCGATTGAATTCACCTCAGCCGCTTCTATCTTAATGATGCATATGTCACGGATGAGCGAAGAGATTATCCTATGGATGTCAGCGCAATTTAACTTTGTACAGATTCCAGATCGCTTCTGTACTGGCTCATCTATCATGCCGCAAAAGAAAAATCCTGATGTGCCAGAGTTGGTTCGCGGTAAAGCAGCACGTGTCTTTGGGCAATTAATGACGCTATTAAGTCTAATGAAGAGTCAGCCACTGGCTTATAACAAAGACAACCAAGAAGACAAAGAGCCGTTGTTTGATTGCGTCGATACGCTTACCGGCTGTTTATTGGCTTTTGCTGATATGCTACCGAATATCACCCCAAATAAAGAAAACATGCGCGCTGCCACAATGAAAGGCTACGCTACCGCTACTGACCTTGCAGATTATTTGGTACGCCAAGGCGTAGCGTTCCGTGATGCCCATGAAGTGGTGGGTAATGCCGTTGCTTTGGGTATCAAAGAAGGTGTTGATTTGAGCGATTTATCATTGGCGCAGCTACAGCAGTTTAGCGATGCTATCGGTGAAGATGTCTTTGAATATCTAACGCTAGAAGGCTCATTAGCAGCCCGTGACCACTTAGGTGGTACAGCGCCAAATCAAGTTAAGCAAGCAGTTGCTCGCGGTCGCAGCCGTTTAGAGGTATTTGCGTAAAAGCGCATTGTTGACCAGACAGCTTTTACCATCAAAAACACCCGCCCCTGCTGCGGGTGTTTTTGATACCATGATGAGGTAAAGTAAATTCAGCTAATAATATTTAAGTCACTTATGCTGAATAAGTGCTAACTAATACCATTCACAGAAATTAGAGTAGCAAGGAAAACGAGTGAATGTACTACGCCTTGTAGGCTAAGCGAGTTTGACACAGCCAATCTTACTTTTTGGGTTTGGTATAACTATTCTCATGAGTGATTCAATAATATATTTTTTAATAACTAAACCCTAATAAGGAGTGCCTCATGACTGAGACTTTTAATCCTCAAGCCAATACGGTATTTTGCCGTAAATATCAGCAAGAATTGCCCAAAATGCCGCACCCGCCTTTTCCTAATAAAAAAGGTCAGGAGCTACAAGAAACGGTATCTGACAAAGCGTGGAAAGAATGGCTTGAACAGCAACGATGCTGATTAACGAAAACCATCTAAGTATGTTAGATCCTGCTGCCAAAAAATTCCTCACCGAACAACGGGATAAATTTTTAGATAATGAAGATTATGAGCGTGCACAAGGTTGGACGCCAGAGAGCTAGTTGCTTTTTATTATTGCCACAATATAAAAAACGCGCTATTTAATATAGCGCGTTTTTTTTGGATGTAAATTAACGATGAACTGTTTTTTTCAGCCCTCATCACCGTTTGAGTCTACAAAATCTGTGGCTGACTTGACGGCAGGTTTAGTGGCAGACAGGGTGCTGACTTGGCGCGCCGCCATACGGTCATTGGCTTCTTGCACCGCTTTTTCGACCAGCGCATAGTCGGAATGACGCACATCTTGCCCACTAATATAGTTAATCACCAGTTCTGCAATATTTTGTGCATGATCGCCTACCCGCTCAAGCGCCGCAATACCCACATAATATTGATAACTTTTGAAACGTGCCGTGAATCTTCCATAATATAGGTCATCAAAGCACGGATGGCTGACTGATACTCATCATTGACCATGCTATCGTTACGCATGACCTCAAACGCTTGCTCAGCATTCGATTGGCTAAATGCCTCTAGCGCATTGTGCAGCATCAAACGAACCTGATTGCTGAGATGTTGAACTTCTGCATAGCCATACGACAGTTTACCTTGTGCCGCAATTTTTTTGGCCATCTGAGCGATTTTGACGGCTTCATCACCGATGCGTTCTAAATCAACCACGCCTTTACTGATAGACATGACCAAGCGTAAATCGCTGGCAGCGGGCTGGCGTTTGGCGACCAATAGCAAGATATGCTCATCCAACTCGACTTCCATTCGATTGATATCAAAGTCCATATCAATCACCTCTTGCGCCAGTGTCTCATTTTTATCGATAAGCGCATGGATTGCTTTCGCCACTTGGTTGGTCGCGCTATCGCCCATGTATAAAACAAACGGATAGCTTCATCAAGATCTTGGTCAAAACTTTTGGAGATATGCTTATCGCTTTGCATAAGAGGTATTCCCTAAAATCCATATTTTGGTAGCGCGGTGTGGCTGTTGAGTCGAACAGATTGGCTCACGATATCTTATTGAACGTATCGAGCACGTCGTCCTTGCTCAGACCGCGATGTTAGCCATAACGACCCGTAATATAGTCTTCTGTGGCGGTTTGGGCAGGCTTGGTAAATATCTGGTCGGTCTCGCCCATCTCAATCATATCGCCTAAGTACATATAGACGGTATAGTCAGACACACGCGCGGCCTGTTGCATGTTATGCGTAACGATGGCAATGGTGTAATCCTGTTTTAAGTCTTCAATCAAATCTTCGATCGCGCCGGTCGAGATAGGGTCAAGCGCTGATGTCGGCTCATCAAGCAATAACACTTCAGGCTTGGTCGCGACGCTACGCGCAATACACAAGCGTTGCTGCTGACCACCTGATAAAGACAATCCAGAAGCCTTTAACTTGTCTTTCACTTCTGGCCATAATGCGGATTTTTTGAGTGCCCACTCTACCCGATTGTCCAGCTCAGCTTTGCTCAACTTTTCATAAAGGCGTACTCCGAAGGCGACATTGTCATAGATTGACATCGGGAATGGGGTAGGTTTCTGAAAAACCATACCGACTTGGGCGCGTAGCAAATTGACATCGATGTCTTTGCCCAAGATATTGTTGCCATCAAGATTAATATTGCCTTCTGCCCGCATACCCGGATATAAGTCATACATCCGATTAAAGGTACGTAATAGCGTCGACTTGCCGCAACCTGAAGGACCAATGAAAGCAGTGACTTTTTTATCAGGAATATCGATATTGATATTTTTTAGCGCCTGAAAGTCACCATAATAAAAATTCAGATCCCGAATTTGCATTTTTGCTGCAGGCATGTTTTTGGGAATATCATGAAGCGTTTGTTTGGTTAGGCTGGCAATATCTGGCTGCTCCATTTGTGCTGCCGTCGACATCGGTCTGTTTAATAAACTGTCTGTTGTTGGATTAAATTTATCTGCCGCATTGAATTTATCGACAGGCTTTTTTGTACGGATTTTGCTCATGACGTCATTCATAATATGTTCCAACCCAGCTCAATGAATATAAATGGAAGTAAATTCTCGAGATAATCTAGGACAAGCCTTAATTTACCATCAGTCTTTATTTAGCCTGACCTCTACTACCGATGAACCTTGCCAAAATGTTTAATACCAAGACAGAGGTCGTGATCAGCAACGCTGCCGCCCACGCTAAGGTATGCCAGTTATCATAAGGACTCATCGCAAACTGGTAGATGGTATTGGGTAAGTTAGCAATAGGCTGGCTCATATCGGTACTGAAATATTGGTTGTTAAGCGCCGTAAATAGCAACGGTGCTGTCTCACCAGTGATTCGAGCAAATGCCAGTAACACCCCAGTGGTCAGTCCTGCTCTAGCCGCCTTAATCGTTACTTGAGTCACCATTTTCCACTTGGGTGTGCCAAGTGCGTAAGCCGCTTCACGAATGCTATTAGGAACCAGATTGAGCATATTCTCAGTGGTACGCACGACCACAGGAATAACGATTAATGCTAATGCTAACGCGCCTGCCCAACCAGAGAAACTTTGACCTTTTACCATCAATGCATAAATAAAGAGACCAATCACAACCGAGGGTGCGGATAACAAAATATCATTTAAGAAACGCGTTACCTTGCCAAGCATACTGCCTTGAGCGAACTCGGATAAATAAATACCCGTCATGAGGCCAATAGGTGCACCGATAAACAATCCTGAAAACGCGAGCATTACTGAACCGACAATGGCGTTACGCAGCCCGCCCGCACTCATCGGTGGCGGTGTATCAGCAGTAAAAATAGGCAGCTGCACAATACCTTGAAAGCCTTCCACGAAAAGCGTAAGCAAAATCCAAAACAACCAAAATAGTCCAAAAACCATCGCCGACATGGCAAAGCCTAGACCTAACTTGTTGGTCAAACGGCGCTTGTTATAAAGGCTTTGATTGTAGCGGCTAGCGCTGTTTGGCTGAGTCGGTAGTGGTGCATTGATCGCATTGTTAGCAGCCATACTATTTATTTCCCATATCTTTTATCAATATCTATCAATGTTTATTGATGTCCAATAAATCCGTAAAACACCTATCGAGATTGTCAAACGACTACCGATTGCCTGCCTTGTGATCCATGCGCATGAGCATGAGTTTTGCTAGAGATAGTACAATGAAGGTGATGACAAATAAGATTAAGCCTAAATGTAATAAGGAAGCCAAATGTAGCTCACTCGACGCTTCGGCAAACTCGTTGGCTAAAGCTGAGGTAATAGTCACACCTGAGGTAAATAGACTCGGACTGATGTTAAAGGCATTACCAATCAAGAAAGTCACTGCCATCGTCTCACCCAATGCCCGACCCAGTCCTAAGATCACGCCACCAACCACGCCAGCTTTGGTATACGGCAGGATAATTTTGAACATGACTTCCCAAGTCGTCGCGCCCATGCCATATGCTGATTCTTTAAGCAGGTCTGGCACGACCGAAAAAACATCGCGCATGGTGGCGGCGATAAATGGAATAATCATGATGGCAAGTACCAGCGAGGCGGTAAACATACCCAGTCCCATTGGTGCACCAGTAAATAGCTTACCGATGATAGGCAATGGCCCTATATGCTCGATAAACCATGGCTGAATGTGATCACCGAAGAAAGGTGCAAAGACAAACAAACCCCACATACCGTAAATGATAGAAGGGATACCAGCCAATAGCTCAATGGCGATACCAAGTGGTTTTTTGAGGAAGATTGGGCACATCTCGGTCAAAAATATGGCAATACCAAAACTGATTGGTACTGCAATGAGAATAGCTATAAATGACGTTACTAGCGTGCCATAAATAGGGGCAAGAGCCCCGTACTCATTGGCGACCGTATCCCAATTATTACTGGTATAAAATCCTAGACCAAATGTTTGAATGCTCGGCCATGCTCCGATAATCAAGGAGACTAAAATGCCGCCCAACGATAAGAGTACCAGTATGGCAAAAGCCTTAGTAGCATTCACAAACAATAAGTCATAGCGCTTTTGTTTAGCCAGTTGGGACCTTAAATCATTCATAAGTGTCTCAGCATTAAATAGAATCAAGTCAAAATAGTAGAAGCATTCATTCGGTTTTATCACAACAAACTTGTCATCAAATTTGCTGTGATAAAACCTCTCAAATCACTACCGGAGAATAGTTATTCGAGAGGATAATTAGAAAATTATTGATTCATGATTAGCATGGATAGGTTACTGAGCAGGCTTATAAACAGGCTGTCCATCACTGCCTTTTACCTCGTTCCATTTTTCCTTAAATAAGGCAACCGCTGCATCAGAGAATGGTACGTAATCGAGTGCCATGGCATCATCGTCGCCTTGGGTATAAGCCCAATCAAAGAAGTTCAGCACGCCAGCCACTTGCTGAGGATTCTCTGGCTGCTTATGTACCAAGATAAAGGTCGCAGCAGCTATCGGCCATGCTTGCTCAGTCTCAGAGTTGGTGATGACTTTATAAAAGCCTGCTTGTTTTGACCAATCGATATCACCTGCCGCAGCAAATGTCTCAGCAGATGGCTGAACGACGTTGCCAGCAGCGTTTTTCAACGCAGTATGTGACATGTTGTTTTGCTTAGCATAAGCATACTCAACGTAGCCGATAGAGTTTTTCATACGGTTGACGTAGCTTGAAACCCCTTCGTTACCTTTACCACCTGCACCAGTCGCAGACGTTGGCCATTTGACTGTTTTATCAACACCAACTGTGTCTTTCCAGTCTGGTGAAACCTTGGCAAGATAATCCGTAAAGTTAAACGTTGTCCCTGAACCGTCTGAGCGGAATACTGTCGTAATAGCGGCATCAGGCAAAGTCAAATCTGGGTTCATGGCTTTGATAGCAGGGTCATTCCAGTTGCTAATCTTACCCAAATAGATGTCTGCCAACATTGCACCGTCTAATTTCAACGCGCCCGGCTCAACACCGTCGATGTTTACGATAGGTACAACACCGCCGATAACCGTCGGAAACTGAATCAAGCCTGCTGCGTCTAGCTCTTCAGGCGTCATCGGCGCGTCAGACGCCCCAAAATCGACTGTCTTTGATTCGATTTGTTTGATACCACCAGAAGAGCCAATCGACTGGTAATTGACTTGACCACCGGTAGCAGCGTTATAGTCGTAAGACCATTTAGCATAGATAGGCTGCGGGAACGATGCCCCTGCACCCGTGATATTCATAGCGATATTCTCAGCAGATTTAAAACCTGCTGCAGAAGCAGAGGTTGTCTGAGTAGTTGCTTCAGTGGTGGTGACAGCGCTACTGCTATCCGCAGCTGGCTCTGTCGTTTCAGTCGATTTATTACATGCCGTAAGCACTAATGTACAACTAACGGCCACTGCTAATAACGAATAACGCATGTAGGACTCCTAAAGTTTAACAACGATACAAAAAAGCATTGTTTGTGACATGCGTGCTATCTTGCCAAATTTTTATGACAGTTTAATGACAACCTCCAGAATCTTTCATTCGCTTTACATAATATTTAGATAAGCTATCTACAGCTCAGTAATATCAAGTGATTTCAATCACTGGTACTCTAGAGTCGTTCTCATAAAAACATCGAACCTCAAACTCAACGCCTGATATTTTCATCTAAATATCATTAGCCCTCATTGCAGAACTTTGTTAGTATTGAGTTGATTTACAACACTGACAGACTCGGGGTGCGGTGTATTATTGGCTCGCTTTACTAAACTTGCTTTATTAAAGTAGTCGTCTTTATACATTCGCTGAGAGATCACCCGCCGAACCTGATGCGGTTAGTACCGACGCAGGGAAGTCTTAAGCACTTTGTTATTTATGGCAAAGGACGTGCAGAAATGCCTTTTTTATCCTCATTACTCCCTTAATGTGCCTGATGTACTATTAAGTAGTGAAGACTGATATAAAGCTGCGTCCAACGTTTGATGAGCATCATCCGCGACTATGTTTTTTGGTCGTAGGCTAATGCTCATGAGCTGAATTTGTCTGGATCACAGGTGCTACCCCCCGCAGCTACTGGCGGTGTTGCTTTTATTCAAAAACCAACACGCTAGGACAGCATATGACAACTTTATTAGCCACTTCTCCTTCTCAAAAACCTTCTAAGACAGATGCGTTAAAGACCCCTGCTCACCGCAGTGCCAGTGATGCTCGTTTCGAAGAAGACGCTCGCGATTTACACCGCATACTCCCCGCCTCCCGTAAAGTCTATATCGAAGGCTCTAGATCCGATATTCAAGTACCCATGCGTGAAATCACCCTTGATCCTACCCCTGTGCAAGGCGTTTCTGAGAACGAATGGGAACAGAACCCACCCTTTTATGTATATGACACATCAGGCGTGTATACCGACCCCAACGTCGAGATTGATTTGACGAAAGGCTTGCCGAAACTGCGTGAAGGTTGGATAAATGAGCGCGGTGATACCGAGCAATTAAGCGGACTGTCTAGCTCTTACGGAATGGCACGCGCCCGCGATATCAGCACTGCCAATCTACGATTTGCTCATATCGACAAACCTCGCCGCGCCAAAGATGTCGATGGCAAAGCTGGCAACGTCACGCAGATGTACTATGCACGCCGCGGCATCATCACCCCAGAAATGGAATATATCGCCATTCGCGAAACCCAAAAGCAGCACGAATTGACCGATATGCGTCAGCATGACGGTGATAACTTTGGCGCTAATACGCCGACGGTTATTACCCCTGAGTTTGTGCGGAGTGAAGTGGCGGCTGGGCGAGCGATTATTCCAAACAATATCAATCACCCTGAATCTGAGCCGATGATTATCGGACGCAATTTCTTGGTTAAAATTAACGCCAATATGGTAACTCAGCGCTAGGCTCTTCTATCGATGAAGAAGTGTCCAAGATGACGTGGGCCACACGTTGGGGTGCGGATAACATCATGGATTTATCCACTGGTAACCATATTCATGAAACGCGTGAATGGCTGATTCGTAACTCGCCCGTACCTATTGGTACCGTACCCATTTATCAAGCGCTCGAAAAAGTCGATGGCGTAGCAGAAGATTTAACGTGGGAAATATTTCGGGATACACTCATTGAGCAAGCAGAACAAGGCGTTGATTACTTCACCATTCACGCCGGTGTACTGCTGCGTTATGTGCCGCTAACTGCTGGACGCTTGACGGGCATCGTCTCGCGTGGCGGATCTATCATGGCGCAGTGGTGCATGTTTCATAATAAAGAGAGCTTTTTATATACTCATTTTGAAGATATCTGCGAAATCATGAAGCAGTATGACGTGGCGTTTAGTCTAGGCGATGGCTTGCGCCCAGGCTGCTTGCAAGATGCCAATGATGAGGCGCAATTTGGTGAGCTGCGTACCCTTGGCGAGTTGACTCAAATCGCTTGGAAGCATGACGTGCAGGTCATGATTGAAGGTCCGGGACATGTCGCGATGAACCGTATTAAAGAAAATATGGACTTGCAGCTTGAGGTTTGTGCCGACGCGCCTTTTTATACCTTGGGACCATTAACGACTGATATCGCACCCGGTTATGACCACATCACCAGTGCGATTGGCGCGGCAATGATTGGCTGGTTCGGTACGGCCATGCTGTGCTATGTCACGCCAAAAGAGCATTTAGGTCTGCCTAATAAAAAAGATGTTAAAGACGGTATCATCACCTATAAAATCGCAGCCCACGCGGCTGATTTGGCTAAAGGTCATCCCGGTGCGCAGGCACGTGATAATGCGTTATCGAAAGCACGATTTGAATTCCGCTGGGACGACCAGTTTAATCTGGCGCTCGACCCAGATACCGCCCGTGAGTTCCATGATGAAACCTTACCCAAAGACGCGCATAAGACGGCGCACTTTTGCTCGATGTGTGGACCGAAATTCTGCTCAATGAAAATCACTCAGAACGTGCGGGATTATGCCAAGGGGTTGGATACGAAGGAGTCAGCTACTTTGGGCGCAGACGCTATGAGAGCAGTGGGTATCCAACAAGAAATGAGTGAAATGATACAAAATTATAAGGCGGCAGGGAGTCAATTGTATAGAGAAATTTGATTTTTCAATATTTAATACTTAAGCTTAAATCTAGTTGCTAGGTTTAAGCTTTTTTACGTTTATTTTTGAGTCTCGTGGAAAAACTCGTTTGAAGTAAGAGTCGCACAGTTTCATAATGACTAAATAAACAAGCAAAGTCAGTGGATAGCCAAAGATAATAATAAAAATAGTATAACCATGATACCTGCTGGCATGCTCGCCCAGTAACCAATCTATAAGACAAATCTTATAGAAAACTATCATCAATACGATAAATGGAACTATCAGAATCCCTAACCATGTGACCATCCATGCTTTTTTAAGGCTTTTCTTCCGGCTCCAATACATAAGTCCATAGTGAGCACCCCCTAACAAACATATCAAAAACAACAGAAGTATTAATGAGTCTAAGTTAATTAACCACTGTGCTAGAGGAGGCTTGGTTGTGGTTGATAAGATCTCAAGAACATCTTGAGGCAGATGATCAAAGACCCACTTCGAATCAGCTTTTATCATCCCACTTAAAGGTTCGCCAAGATTAGTCTTCAAATATTTCGACTCATCAGCAATCTTTAAAGTAACGGTCAAGTCACCAAAGCTTTTCCAAGTTTTGGCAGGTTTTAATGAATAGCTATAGATATATTGATTGGTCCAATCACTACGGTTTATTGTAGGATAGGCAGAGTATTTAACATTAATGACATGATTGCCTTCGCTTAAGTGTATCTCAAAGTATTTAGCGTCATTATTGAACGGCACAGCCATATCCGTTTCTGGATCATGATAAGCAGGCAATGATTTTGAATGACTTTCATAATCATAATTGATAAGTACTGGTACCGCTTGCCCATCGACTTCGACTATAAAGCTTTTGTCTGCATCATTATCTATGTTATCGAACACCTCAAAAACCAAAGGTATTCGATCGCCTTCTTTAGCGCTATAAATTTCATAAGTGACATCATAGTCAGCTTGATTAAAACCTTCAGCAATATTGATATCTATGTTTTCAGACAATATATCGATATCTTTGCTTGAATATGCCGTACTGGCATTAGTACCGTCGATAATGGGAGACGCCATATTGGCATAGCTAAACATACTGTGGCTTAATAAAAGCAATTCTAAAATGATCCTACGCATTAATATTCTCTCAAATGGCTCGTCAGCTAGCTGTTCGCGAATCACAAAGCTATTTACAGCCTTCAACTATAATTACTTTACTGTTTTAGTAACCGTCTGTTTAACCATCATAAAAACCACAAAACTAATTATCAAATAAATAGGTGTTATTACTATATAGCCTAACGGCAAAACCCATATAAAGAACAAATCGCGACTTTCTCCTGTTGCGCCTTGACCAATGATCATATCTGTCACCAGTAGATAGAGGTAATAAATTATCAGGCTAAGCAGAGGCACTAGAAAACACCCACCAGCATGACTGTCCAAAGGGTTTCGGGCTGGGCTTGCTGTCTACGTTTCATCATACGTAAATGCAGTCCACCCAATACAAATAGCGCGAAACTTATAGTTATGAATGGTGAAACAGCCGTCAAAACTTTTGCCACAGGATTCAGAGGTGCTTGAATAATAAAATCAATCTCTTTCGCAAGATTATCGTTGAAATGCCATTGGTTATTAGAAGGTAAAGTATTCTTCGTGCCATCGATATCCATACTGATATAGTCTAAACTACCATTGAAATTTAGCTTAATAAATGACCCTTTAAACTGCTTATCATCACTGACGCTCTCCTTCATCGGCACTAACGAATAAGAGTAAGTGCTTATCCCAGTCCAATCACTGCCATAATAATGCGGCTGGACGTCATAAGTAGCTGTAATAGTATGCAACCCTGACGACAAATCCAGGTTGATATACTTTGAATCTGCTCTGAATTGCTCTAAACCAGTATTGGCTGGCATATAGAAGTCAGATGTCTCAAGCCCGTTATTATCTTCAGTAACCGTTACAACAGGCACCGATTGACCATCAACAGTAATTTCGAACTCATTACTTTGTCCAAATTCATCGAATACTTCAAAAACCAATGGGAATTGAAGCCCTTCACGATTGTTATACAGCTTATAGCTCACTGTATAACCAGCATTATTAGCATCATCTGTAATATCGATATAACTGTCTCTGATATAACATCGATGGCATTATTAAAATAAGCAGCACTTGCCCAAGTACCTGAATAGCCTACAGGCTCCATAGATTGACTAGAAACACTCCAACTTAATAAAAACAACCCTGAAGTAATAAAGCGAAACACAACCTCTCCAGAAACCATGAAAACAAACACAAGTTTAATAAATATCTACTGTGAATGCCATTAAAAAAATCCCAGCAAACCTAAAGTCAGCTGGGATTCAAAATCAATTATAAAAGTATAAGGCTTTAAACTTTCGACGCCTCATAAATCTCTTCGATAGATGTGTTGATAGTATTAGCAAACTCATCATCACTTTGCTGCTTACTCAGCCCCTCAGTAAAGGCCCGTGAAAAGCTAGCAATCATACCGGGGTTTTGCTTAAGCTTGGCACAAGCATCGCCACGGCTATAGCCGCCCGATAACGCCACAACTTTTAGCACTTTTGGATGATCGATTAGCTCTTGGTAAAAACCCGCTTCTTGTGGCAAGGTCAGTTTTAGCATCACTTGCTGGTCGTCAGTCAAACGATCCAGATTGTGCAAAATGCTGGTCTTGAGTATGACTTCACATTCATGTTTTTTGCTACTGTTGATATCGACTTCAGGCTCTACGATTGGCATCAGACCTTTTGAGAGTATCTGTTTTGCCACATCGAATTGCTGTTGCACAACCAGCTCAATGCCATCGACATTCGGCTCATAAATTACTGAGCGCATTTTGGTGCCAAATACTGGATAGTTTTTGGCTTTATCGAGTAGCAAATCTAAATTTGGCATCGGACGCATCACTTGGACGCCATTCATTTGCTCAGCCAAACCCTTATCCACTTTTAAAAACGGTACAATATTTTTCTCTTCCCATAGATAATTGGCCGTCGGTTTGCCATTTACCTCACGTTCCATCGTGTCTTCGAACAAAATTGCCCCAAGCACACGCTCATTATCAAAAGCCTCGCAAGTCATGATACGCGCGCGCATCTCATGCACTTGGTCGAACATGGCTTCGTCATTGTCATAATCATCGCCTGTGACACCATAATTCTCTAACGCTTTTGGCGTGCTGCCACCACTTTGGTCGAGGGCAGCGATAAATCCCGAACCATCTTTGATACGTTGTAGCTGTTTTTATATGGCTTTGATATTCCATTTAATATGCATCCTGTTTTTATTTATTGATGTTTAACAAAGCACTTTTTTTGCCAGCCTTGCTGTTTGCCAATAACCTTACCATAGGACGCCCTATGTGCCTATATCTGATAAGTTAACACTTATATAAAATAATAAATATAGTCATAAATGCAGACGAAATCCTATGCCAAAAATAGCACTACCACACAGCAAATGGCTAATAATAAACCCAAGACATTAATACGGTTAAGCGACTCTTTAAACACACCGACCCCTATCAAGGTTGCCACTGCAATGACACCGACATTCATACCGGTAAAGACGATGCTAGGCGACTCGGACAATACTTGATGCGCACGTACATAAGCATAAATATTGCCCATATTGAGCGCACCTAATAACAATCCTGCTGTGAGCGCATTCCCCTGCCAGCGCACCCGCGTAATCAGCAAATAAATAAACAGCAATAATCCTGCTAAACCAAAACTGACAAATAATGTCAGAGGAAAAGCAGTGCCCTGCTTGGCAACTTGCTTGAACAAGATATCAATAATGCCATAGCCTGCCCAGACGCCAAATAGCCAAAGCGGTGTATGCTTCGCTTGTCTGCTAATCTGACCCTGCTGTGGACGATAAATCAACGCTCCGAGTGCTAGAAAGCCTAATAACAGTCCAAATATTCGCGTGCCGGTCAGAACTTCACCAAACAATAAAAAAGCCGCGACGATAGGAATAATCAACGACAGCCGCTGAGCCGCATCGGTTGCTACTATTCCTACAGATTCAATCGCCCTTCCAAGGATAATAAACACGGCGGGAAGCAGGATACCAAGCGCAATAATAATGCCCCATGCACCGCCAAGTGCATTCATGCCACTGACGTCTGGCTTCAATAAAAACCACGTCAGCAGAAAAGCCACCGGATAGCCTGCGACGATGGTCTGGCGTATGTCTATATTCTTCTGTCGTAACACTTTTAGCAATACTGAAACGGCGACACTACAAAGCACCGCAATCGTCAAATATATCATGAGCTCTTACCTTGTTAAACTGCCACTTTACGGGGGTATTATTCGCTCATCATTCATATACTGAAGACAAAGCGCGAACTGCCAATTGGGATAAAGCCATAGAATGTAACAAAGTATTTCTTACACAGCAATCTATTTATTGGCTTTTATTCGACTGCTGACAAGTAGCTCTTTAGCCTTCAATTTACAATTAGCATGCAGGTCTGATTGGGAAGTTTGCTAAAATAGTAATCAATCCTAATAACAAAAGTAAAGATTCAAAATAACGAGTAATTTCGTTGATTTTGGCGTACTGCTATTGATGTTTTATGACTGCCTATGAATGCTCTATTTCGATTTTTTGAAACTCGCCTCCCTGCCTTTCCTGAAACCCCTATGCCGCTACCTTCACCCCGTGATGGCATGCTAAAGTTCTTGTGGGCGTGTACCAACGGTTTACGTGGCTGGCTATTGATATTTATGATTTTGTCTGCGGGCATTGGCATCTATGAAGCGATGCTATTTGCTTGGATTGGGAATATTGTTGACTGGCTAGGCGTCTATACACCGCAGAATCTGTGGTTAGAAAAAGGCGATATGCTACTGCTCATGCTAGCCGTCATGATCATGAGTCCGCTATGGATTGCATTGTCATCATTCATCCATTTTCAGACCTTGCAAGGCGTCTTTCCCATGCAAATGCGCTGGCGCTTTCACCAGCGAATGCTTGGGCAATCGATGCAGTTTTATCAAGATGAATTTTCTGGACGCGTCTCAGCCAAAGTAATGCAAACCGCACTGGCCGTACGCGATACGGTCATGACCGTCACCGACATGTTTATGTATGTCACCGTTTATTTTATTACGTCAGGTATCATTTTATTCAATCTGGACAGCCTATTATTAATCCCGTTCATTGTTTGGTTGGTCTTGGTTGCGCTGACCATTTGGTACTTTATCCCTAAGCTCAAACAAACTGCCATTGTGCAAGCCGATGCTCGTGCTTTAATGACTGGCCGCATTACCGATGCTTATGCCAATATCATGACCGTCAAGCTATTTAGCCATTCACGCCGTGAGCTGAGTTATGCCAAAAACGCCATGGGGCAATTTTTAGGTACCGTCCATGCACAGATGCGCTGGGTCAGTTATTTAGAAGTATCAACCCATATGATCAGTGTGATTTTGGTTAGTAGCACTGCGGCTATTGGTTTATATTTATGGCAACAAGGCGCGGTCGGTGTCGGTGCGATTGCTGCCGCGACAGCCATGGCACTACGTTTAAACGGTTTGACTCGTTGGATCATGTGGCAAACTGCCAGCCTATTTGAAAGTATCGGAACCGTACAAGATGGCATGCGTACCTTATCAGCGCCGCAAAAAATCATTGATAAGCCCAACGCACCCGCTTTGAAAGTCACCGAAGGTCGTATCGTTTTTGATCATGTTGATTTCAGTTATGAGAATGATAGCGACGCTGTTGAAGGCGATAGCTTAGATACAGTGAAAACATCAGCAACGCCTACTACGAAGACTAAACTGCTCGATAACTTTTATTTAGATATTAAACCTGGCGAAAAAATAGGCTTGGTTGGGCGCTCAGGTGCCGGTAAATCCACCTTGGTTAATTTATTGTTACGCTTCTTTGATGTTGATAGCGGTAAAATCCTAATCGATGGACAAGCAATTGATGAAGTCACCCAAGAGTCTTTGCGCCAACAGATAGGTATGGTAACGCAAGATACGTCTTTGCTACATCGGACAGTACGTGAAAATATCGCTTACGGTCGTCCTGATGCAACCGATGAAGAAATTATTACCGCTGCCAAACAAGCGCAAGCATGGGACTTTATCAAAGACTTATATGATGATAAAGGCAATACAGGACTTGATACCCAAGTCGGTGAGCGCGGCGTCAAGCTCTCTGGCGGTCAACGTCAGCGTATCGCCATCTCACGTGTTATGCTGAAAAATGCGCCCATCTTACTAGATGAAGCGACCAGCGCCCTTGACTCTGAGATTGAATTTGCCATTACCGAAAGCCTGAATGACATCATGACAGGTAAAACGGTCATTGCGATTGCCCATCGTCTCTCCACCATTGCCGCACTTGATCGATTGGTGATCATGGATAAAGGTCAAATTATCGAACAAGGCAGCCATGATGAGTTGTTAAATCTACACGGTGTTTATGCTCGCTTGTGGCACCGACAAAGTGGCGGATTTTTAGGCGAAGACAGCTAAGTACAATCATTAATTTTCATTGAAAATCAGACACAAGGAGGTGTGTACATTATGAAAGCATTTGCAAAAAATATTAATATTAGTGGAAAACAAGCGCGCTACTATAACCTTAGCCAGCTTACGCCATCGATACAGTCAAGTACTGCCTCTCGCGTGCCAGCACACTTTTATGGTGGCAATAGTTTTACCGTTGGTACTTATAGTCCCTTATTAAGTGCGCTGGCAACTGACTTCAAAATCAGCTCGCTTGCGCTTCGTGGCTATTGGTATGACAAGCCGCAGCGCCGTCGTCTTACGCGCGAGCAGGATGCCGAGATACTTATTGAATTTTTAGAAAAAACGCAAGACAAACCCATCGTTGGTATTGGTCATTCGCAAGGAGCCACTGCCACCGCCATCGCTGCAGCCCAGCGCCCAGACCTGTTTTCACAGCTATATTTAATAGAGCCTGTGACCTTTACCAAACCACAAGCCAGACTCTATAATCTATTGCCGCGTAAGCTTCTGCTCAGTCGCGAACCGTTTAAAAGCACCCTCACCAAACTATCTACTTGGGCAAGCATCGATGATTATTATGAGAACTTACGCGCTCAACGTGCTTATAGAAGAATGAGTGATGCGCATTTGAGGGTATTTGCAGAACAAAGTTTATCCAAAGATACCAATGGCAGTTACACGCTGATATTTGCGCCTGAGCAAGAGCTCGCCAACTATTTCGGCGCGCCGCATATCGATACCGCCCTCAAGCAATTGAGCTGTCCTTATACACTTATCACTGGCAAGCCGACGTTGTTTATCAACCATAAAGTGCGACAACAATGGCAAAAATTCGTCCCTGATGACAGCATTATATCTTTGTTAGATTATGGTCATCTACTGCCGATGGAAGCACCTGAATTATGTGCTCAAGTTATCAATGAGCATTATCATAGTCATAAATAAGCTGAGCCGTCTAAGTGATGACTGACCTTTTTGCGCCTACACCGATTGACAATCTGTTGCCTTATGATGGTCAGGTCAATGACTTAGGGGTAGTTATCAATGAGGCTAACGCTCTGTATGAGAATTTACTAAATGAGCTACCTTGGCAGTCTGACATCGTGACGTTATTTGGTAAAACGCATGTTACCACTCGCCAAATCGTCTGGATGGGTGACCACGACGTCAGTTATCATTACTCTGGACAGACGCGTCGAGCCATTCCATGGTCAAAGCAGATGTTGCACGTAAAACGACATATTGAACAGCAGTTATCAAGCATTGGTATCAACGTTGATTTTAATTCTTGCTTACTTAACCACTATCCGTCTGGTACTGATGGCATGGGTTATCATGCAGACGATGAAAAAGAGCTGGGCGCGCAGCCGATTATTGCTTCTTTATCGCTCGGTGCTAGGCGAAAATTTGTTTTTAAGCATAAAACTATTAGACAAGAGAACAAGCCCGTCAAAGTTGAGCTATATCTTGAGTCCGGTCAGCTTATCGTCATGCATGGCGATACGCAGAATTTTTGGAAGCATACCATTATGAAAACCAAAACTGTCGCATCAGGGCGCATCAGCCTCACGTTTCGACAAATACGAACGCATTAAGTGAACATAACCTAAGGCATATCCTCATTTAAAAGTGGTGATAAAAATACGCTAAATGAAATGGTAGCCAAACAAGGAAAATAGCTGGTTAATATCGGAATATTAACCAGCTATTTGACTCAGTTTGGCAAGATCTAACCATTTTTAGCCCATTTAGTCACTTGCCTTCAGATTAAGCACATACTCTAGCTCACTTTTAAAACAATCTTGCCAAAAGCAGCACCTTTTTGCAGCTCATGATGAGCCGCGACCACTTCAGACAAGGGATATGTTTGCTGAATACGTAGCGTTAGCTTGCCATCTGCAACGAGCTGTAAAACTCGCGCCATATCTTCACCACTACGCTGCGCCTTATAACCTGCTACCTTTAACTGCTTCTGGCTACCCGCCTCTTTGAGTTTATCCACCCAAATCGTTGGTAATACATTGACGCGACCACCAGATTTGAGCACGCTAAGCGCTCGCACGCCTGCTTCATTACCGACCAAATCCAGTAGCACATCTGCCTGTAACTCAGGGAATTCATCGTCTTTGGTATAATCAATCCAACCTGTAAGCTGATTGGTATCTATTATTTCATCAAGCTTGGCATATTTTTCTGGTGAGCAAATAACAGTCACCTTGATATTGTTTTTAGCCACTTTATCCATGAGCAGCTGAATCAACAAGTGACCCACGCCGCCTGCTGGCGCGTTCATCACCACATGCTCACCATTTTGAATATCTGCAAACTCTACAAACTGTATCGCCGTCTGTCCAATACAAGGCAGCGCACCTGCTTGCTGTAACGTGACAGAATCCGGTACTTTTGCCAGCATGTCAGCATCGACTGCTACATACTCTGCATAACAGCCACCATGAAAAGTCAGGGCAGCGACCTGTGTACCGATAGTAAACTGCTCACTACGACTATCGACCACAGTGCCTGACATATCAAACCCCAAAATTGCAGGCTCATTTTTATCAAACTTGTCTTTTTGAATGGCATCAGCGCCCCAGCCTTTGCCTTGACGCGTTTTGTAATCGACAGGATTGATACCCACGTAAGCAACTTTGACCAATACCTGATTATCTGTTAACACAGGAATGGCCACATCCTCTTGATAGCTCATCACTTCAGGTTCGCCAAACTCACGTATGAGTACGGCATGTTGGGTCGTTGGTAGCGGGTTATGAGAAAGAGTAGACATCGTTATATATCCTTATAGGTATCTATTGCTTTATTTTTGCATTCAATTTTATTTTTAGTGAATAACTTAAGCTTATCTAATAATCATTTATAAATGTGCCAATTCCGCACTGAGCGGCAGATGATCAGACAGTGTCGACCATGGTTTGCCCGTATGCACCCATGCATTTTTCACTCTTAGATTACGCACATAAATACGATCTAAGCTCAGCACAGGAAGCTTGGCTGGGAAAGTTGGCAGCAGTTTGCCATGACAATGCTTGAAAGCTTCGGTCATACCCAAGCTAGTAGCAAGCTTATCACAAGACATTTTTTTCCAATCATTAAAATCTCCTGCCAAAATCAGTGGTTGATCAGGTGCAATCTCATTGCGGACATAGTTGGCAATGGCTTCATATTGCTTGATGCGATCACGCTCAAACAAATTTAGGTGTGCACACAGTACGACAACTGGTACATCCCATCCAACTGGTTGTACTTCGCAGTGCAAGACGCCGCGCTGCTCAAGCTTATTAACGGTGATATTGACGTTATGCTTAGGATCTAATGGAAAACGGCTCAATACCGCATTGCCATGATGACCATTTTCATACTCTGAGTTTTTACCATAGCTATTTTGCAGCTGTAAATACTCACCAAACCATTCATGTTGCGATTGATCAGGATATTCGTTGTATTGCATATTGCGCTTAAGGTTCTGACCTTGCACTTCTTGTAGACATAGTACATCGGAGCCAATAATATCAAGGGCTTGGGCGATACCTTGTATTTTAACTTGGCGATTCATCGGCGACATGCCTTTATGAATGTTATAGCTGGTTAGCACAAAAGAGGTTGTGGTAGTCATAAAATTAGTCATAATACTTAAAATAAATGGAACATTGATTATCTCGCCACACTGATTGCAAGTGACGCCTAAATACTGATTTTTGAGAAGCTGATTGCTGTAGTAATTTTTCATCAACCTTATAGTCGCCACCATAATAACCAGTAGCGTCAACTGGCTGACCTGTCTTGGCGTTACAAATTGCAGAGTTACCACGGATGGCGAATTTTTGCTGCCCTTCGTACATGATTACTTTCATCTCATCGTAACTTACGTCACCACGACAACCGAGATAATAAGGCACACTCACTTCGACAACACCGTTATTATTAATATCAGTCACTACGGCGGTGTTTTTAGCGAATTCTGCGATTACATCTAACCCATCGCAGGGTACATAATCATATATTTGCCATACTCGTAAAACCTCTTGTTCATCTATAACATATAAATGCGTGAAGACCTCTCCTGCTGGCTCGCCGGGGCTATTGGTTGAATTGAAACGCTGTAATTGAACTAAATACTGTTCTCCTACTGTGCCAATCCAAGAACGAATAGCAACAATATCTTTGGTCTTTAGCCTCATTTTATTTTTTTTAGAGTCTATTTGATAATAGTTTTGAATAGAAGGCGGCAATTGACCCCATGATAGATGGCTCACAGATATATTATTCACATCTGTCTCTGCCATACTGAGACTGGAGCTAAAGGCTATCATTGCTGTGACGCTAAATAGCATGAGAGTATTTGGTATGTTATTTCGCATCATTTAACAATCTACGGCAATCAAGCATATGTTTTAGGTAAAGGCTTAATATATCATCAATGTAAAAAGAGCATTGATTCTTATCGAACCAATGCTCCCATATTATACCTATCTTCTATCAATGGCGAATTCGCAAAGGATTGTCATCAATAAGCACTATCTAGCAATTAATAGCGTGTCACCAAAGCAATTGGTTGATCTTCACCCATAATATCTTGTGGCATAAATACTGCTTCGCCACCATTATGAATGACATGCTCAATGATTTCGCCAATGGCATCATCAGTAACGCCTTCTGAAGCCGCATCATCTGCAAGACTCAAAGTCTGCGCCTTTTCATCAATTTTGGCTGATTGTATATAACCACGACGGACATAAAGCGTCTCGCCTGCACCTTGGAAGGCACTGCGGTAGACTTCTTGTAGATCTGTTTGTAACATATTGGCACCGCGTGCTTTATCAATCTCACCCATGGCAGCTTGATGCAGTGATGTACGATAGCCTTCCACCGCCTCTTGCACACTATTGATAATATGCTGAGCACTACCATCCTCTAGATTGGTCGCATTTGACACTGTGGCAATGATGTTGTCTGGACGATCACAAACTTCTTTATAGTAGCCGATATTTTTAGCATCGCCAACGACGACCAAAGGCATTTTATGCTCACCCCACAGCTCTTGGACACTTTTATCGACCTGATTAAAAAACTCTTTTAGATAGCTACTTTCATTATTGACGAGACGATCCGATCCACCGTCGCCTGTCGTATATAGACCATTGTTTTCAATAGGGAATGGAATATTATCCATATTTTTTTGCAGGTCGTCGTCCTTATCGAACTCTCTCACCACGCGATCATTAGACGCTTCAATCAAACGGGCATTATCACGAGTGAGCACCAAGGTGTAATGCACCGCGCTTGCCATATCACGCACTAAATCTCGAGTCGCAAAACGATGTGAAATCACCACACGCTCCGTGGTGTCAATCGGCATACGGATAACTTGCACATCGTCGGTACTGGCAAAAATAGCCAAGGTATCAAGATTTAAGTTGTGATTGAGCTCTTTGGTCTTATCATGAATCTTATCGAGTATGGTAGTCGCTGTGCGCTTATCGTATTCGTTGGTTAAGCGTTCTTCAGCCACTTTTAATTGGTTTCTTCAGGGCAATGGGATCTTGATCATTAGCAGGATGCTCGCGATGAGTCTAACAAAGATACTAACCGCAGGAGGCTTTGGTTTCACGTAAACTTTGAGAGTCGCTTTCATTTATTGCTCCTTGTTTTTTATCATTTACTTTTAACATTGTGATTTTTACTATGAATCAACTGATTCATAGTTTCTGCTATCAGTAGTACTTAATCTTTTTATTCCATTGCCTTGATGCTAGCAGTCAAACCTCACTCGCTGTAGGGTTAATTTGCAAGCAAATGATAGCGCTTTGTAAGTAGAACACTCTGTATTGTTCTAAAAGACTGACTGATCCCTTTTAAACCCCTTAAATATCCACTATCTTCTCGATTCACTTTCTTTATAGTTAATGCTTAGGTTGCATTTTCGTCAAACGAACCCATCTTTTATATAGCTTATCAATGAGACAGCAAAAAAGAAAAATAACAGAAAGCTACTGACGTTCTAGATTTTGCGACAAGCCAATCTCTTATACAAAACGACGTTTACTCAATAATAATTCATTCACTACGATCAGATATCGGATACTTTTATGAAAACCCTTCCTACAGATTTACGCCTTGTCGATTTTGACAACGTTTCGCCAAGTACATTACAAAGCCATGTCATCAGTGCAATCGATGCAGCCAATACATTTTTAGATGAGATGAGCGCAGATACTGACAGCCATAACAGCCCGACTAATATCAGTGCTGAGCAAGCACTGGCCGATGTGATGACTTTTGATCATATTAATCTGGCATTGGATCGCAGTTGGGGTATTTTATCGCACCTCAATAGTGTCATGAGCAATGACGACATTCGTCATGTCCATCATGAACTGCTACCTAAATTATCTGCTTATGGCACACGAGTGGGACAGCATCAGCCGCTATTTAGTCGCTATCAAACCATCGTCAATGACACAGCATTTTTGCTACGCTTGAGCCTGCACGAGCGCGGGCTATTGAGCTTGCGCTACGCAGTTTTGAGCTGTCAGGCGTCGCATTACCAAAATGAACAAGAAAAATTTGCGGCTATTCAAAGTCAGCTTTCCACCTTATCAGCGACCTTTTCAGATAACGTATTGGATGCCACTCAAGCTTATGCCTTACCGCTGCAGCAAGAGCAATTGGCAGGTCTAACCGAAAGTGGGCTGGCGCTACTCGCAGACGCTGGCGAACAATATAAAGCCCGCCAGCTTGCTAACGGTACGCTTACGCAAGTAGAAGTCGATGCGTTACCAAGTCCTTATTACGTGGCAAGCTTAAATATTCCTGTTTATTTGCCATCATGACCCATGCGGATGATCGCAGTTTGCGTGAGACTATGTACCGTGCTTATGTCACCCGTGCTTCTGAGTTTGATGCGCATACCAATGCCAAAGGTGAGTCGCTAAACAACGCCGATATCATGGGTCAAATCCTGCAATTACGTGAGCAAAAAGCCAAGCTATTGGGTTTTGACAATTATGCAGAAGTCTCACTATCGACTAAAATGGCAGATAACGTGGCAGAAGTAGAAACCTTTTTACGGAGTTTGGCCACGCAAGCAACTCCAGCGGCTAAGCAAGACTTAGCTCAGTTGCAAAAGTATGCGCAGGATTACGGTATTGAGGAGTTACAGGCGTGGGACAGTGCTTATATCGCCGAAAAAGTAAAGCAAAGTGAGTTTAGTTTATCGCAAGAAGAAATACGCCCATATTTTCCACTGCCAAAAGTAATTGGCGGGTTATTTGCCATCGTTGAGCGTCTATATGGTATCAAAGTCCAAGAGCAAACGGCATTCGTATCACGCTGGCACGATGATGTTAGCTTTTATCAGTTGTTTGATGCTGATGATAACGTGCTTGGTGGTTTTTACTTTGACTTATTTGCTCGTAGTGGTAAACGCGGCGGCGCGTGGATGAGTGGTTTTCAGTCGCGTTATAGTTATGATGAAAAAAATCATCAGCAATTGCCCGTCTGCTTTATGGTGGGCAACTTTACCCCTGCCCTCGATGGCAAACCAAGTCTATTGACGCATGATGAAGTATTGACTCTATTCCATGAGTTTGGTCATGGTCTCCATCATTTATTAACCCAAGTGACGGTCGGTGATGTCGCTGGGGTCAATGGCGTTGAATGGGATGCGGTCGAGCTGCCCAGTCAGTTTATGGAAAACTGGGCATGGGATGCCGAAGGTATTGCGCTGATTAGTAGCCACGTCGAAACGGGTGCGCCATTACCAAAAGACAAACTTGCAGCGTTATTGGCGGTGAAGAATTTCCAAAGCGGCATGCAAACCCTACGTCAAATCGAATTCGCACTGTTTGACTTATTGATTCATGCGCATACGCCAGCGCTAGATTATGACGGTATATTAGCCACGCTAAATAGCGTTCGAGACGACATTGCTATCATGCAGACACCTGACTACAACCGTTTTGCCAACGGCTTTAGTCATATCTTTGCAGGCGGCTATGCGGCAGGTTATTACTCGTATAAATGGGCGGAGCTGCTATCGGCAGATGCCTTTAGCAAGTTTGAAGAAGAAGGTATTTTTAACCCTGTCACTGGTAAAGCCTTCCGTGATACTATCCTATCAGTCGGTGGTAGCTTCCCTGCCAAGACCAACTTTGAAAACTTCCGTGGTCGCAGTGCCAGTATCGATGCGTTGTTACGTCATAGCGGTTTTGCTGATACTAAAAAAGGCCGTGCTGCTGCTAATGCCTCAACAACACATGGAATGATTTAAATGCGCTATCAATCAACGCGACCAAAGCGGCAGTTTTTATCTGGTGTTCGCTGCCCTAAGTGTCAAGTGATGGATGCGGTGGTACAAATAAACATCGTCGCCCCAGAACCTGATGAGTACATCGAATGCACATTATGTGGACATAGCGAACATCGCCCTGATCCTGATGCAATCAGTGCCAAAAACCATGCGGAAGATCAGCTTATACGTGATGCTATGGCTACTGGTACTAGCGGCACAGTAAAATTCAAGCCTTAAATATTAAGCGTCAAGTCTTAATAGCTACCAGCCTATCTAGCAATAGATAGGCTTTTTATTTTGAGTTTGCTATAGTATGGCTACTTACATTTCTAACATAAATCGACTATAGTATGAAAAGCCAAAAAATGCGTCCTCTGTCAACCAAATCACTGAAAAAAAAGCCCACTAAGTCACGCCAGAAATGGTGGTCAATTATTATATTAGCGGCATTACTGATTGGCTACTTGGTCTGGAAAAACAATTCGATAGACACTAATACTGCGCCTATCGAAAGTACACCACCGACGACCGAACAAGATAGCGCTACTCAATTAGATGCTACGTCCTTAGGTAATAATGACAATAGTTTAAACAATAGTGACTTAACGTCAAACTAATGAGACAACTACAGTTAATCAAATACCTAATGCTGATGCGATCTTAAATGCGGCTTTGCCAGAAACAGATAGTCTTGCTAAAGAAGAATAGATCGCTTAGAAGACGAGCGTAAGCGCTTAGCCGAACAAGAAAAACTGGCTGCTGAACAACTGACGATGAACAAGCAATTAACTGATATGAAAGCAGAGCAAATCACCCTACTTGAACAACAAATAGCGCAATTAGAAGCCGAGACAAACGGCGACAAACAGTAGCTAATTATTAGACTTTTATCAAGGGGCTGACAATGGCAAATATACAACTAACCCATGCCCCTATCTTAAATAGTAGCGCGCAGCTGCTTATTCTACCAGTCAATACTGCAGGGATTCTTTTAGATCCTGTTCTCACAAAAGCTAAGACTTTATTTGCTGATAATTATCAACGTTACTATCGCGCATGCCGCGATGGCAGTCTGAGTGTTGGCAGCTGCTTACTGCATAAACGCGCGCTTGAGCAAGCTGGTTTAAGTATCAGCAGTAATGGTAATCAGCCCAGTTATATCGCTAATCTTGTGGTATCAAATCATCCTTACCACCCCACACGGTCACAATGGTTGATTGCCGCGCTGAATGATTTATCTGAGCAGCTTATCCCGCTCATCCGTTATCAAGGTATTCGTAGAATTGCCCTCCTCGCACGCCCACTTATTCATAACCACTCACGAAATGATAGAGCTAACGTGTCCAACGCAGCCAATTTAGCAAACGCAGGCTCACTTGCGTTAGACTGGCACGCTGATATCTTACCGTTACTCTTACAGCACCTACAAGATTTGCCTAAAGTTCGTATCGATATTCATCTTCCTAAAGACTTTAATATAGACCAATCACTTTGATATAGACCAGTTACTTTAATAAGATATTCTACTGCAAATAAGATTTTACACCCATAAAAAAACCGCCTTATGCACTCATGATGAGAGACTTAAAGCGGTTTTTAGATGTTGACTATATTAGATATCGATTAGCTTTGTTCGATACCTTTCATAGTCAATTTAATACGACCACGGTTATCAACGTCTTGGACGAAGACTTTAACGATCTGACCTTCTTTTAGGTAGTCAGAAACATTCTCAACGCGCTCTTCAGCGATTTGTGAGATGTGTACCAAGCCATCAGTGTTTGGCAAGACGTTAATAAACGCGCCAAAATCAACGATACGAGCAACCGTACCTTCATAAGTTTTGCCCACTTCAACTTCTGCAGTCAACGCTTCGATTCTACCGATAGCTGCTTTAGTTGCCGCTTTGTTTTCACCAAAGATACGAATCGTGCCGCCATCATCGATATCGATAACTGCGCCAGTCTCTTCGGTTAGCTGACGAATCATCGCGCCGCCTTTACCGATTACGTCACGGATTTTATCCGGATTGATCTCAATTACCGCATAGTTTGGTGCATGAGCGTTGATTTCAGTACGGCTCTCAGGCAATACTTTATTCATCGCGTCCAAAATATGGATACGACCGGCATGGGCTTGCTTAAGCGCTTGCTCCATGATGTCAGGCGTAATACCTTCGATTTTGATATCCATCTGCAGCGCAGTAATACCGTCTTTAGAACCAGCAACTTTAAAATCCATATCGCCAAGATGATCTTCATCACCTAAGATGTCTGACAAGACAGCGAAACGCTCACCTTCTTTAACCAGACCCATGGCGATACCAGCAACTGGTGCTTTTAGTGGAACACCAGCATCCATCAATGCCAAACTTGCGCCGCAAACAGACGCCATAGAAGATGAACCGTTTGACTCAGTAATCTCTGATACTACACGGATGACATACGGGAAGCGTTCGCTATCCGGTAGCATCGCTTGTACACCGCGGCGAGCTAGACGACCATGACCGATTTCACGACGTTTTGGAATACCTTCGCGGCCCGTTTCACCTACTGAGAAATGTGGGAAGTTGTAGTGCAGCATGAAATGGTCACGAATCGTGCCACCTAGTGAGTCAATCATGTTGACATCACGGCTGTTACCAAGCGTGGTCGTAACCAATGCTTGCGTTTCACCGCGTGTGAACAATGCTGAACCATGCGTGTATGGCAATACACCAACTTGTACGTCAAGGGCACGAACAGTCTCAAGATCACGACCATCAATACGCGGCTTACCTGACAAGATATTGTCACGAACCGTACGATATTTAAGATCGTTATAAATTTCTTTTAGCTCAGATACTGTATCAGCGTAAGTTTCTGACTCAGCATCACCAGCGAGCGCATCGATAATTGATTGCTTGATTTCATCAAGCTTAGTGTAGCGCGCTTGCTTATCAGTAATCGTATAAGCGTCAGCAACTTGCTCGCCAAACTGCTCTTTCATGCTGCTAGTAAGCGCTTGATCACGCTCAGGGGCAGTATACTGCTGCTTAGCAGTACCGATTTCTTCTGCCATTGAAGCAATGTTATCAATAACGATTTGCTGTTGCTGATGACCATATAGTACCGCGCCTAGCATTTGATCTTCTGACAACTCAGCTGCTTCTGACTCAACCATCAATACAGCAGATTTAGTACCGGCAACCACTAGGTCAAGGTCACTCTCTTTAAGCTGCTCAATCGTTGGGTTCAGGATGTACTCGCCGTTGATAAAGCCAACACGAGCAGCTGCGACTGGACCATTGAATGGCGCATCAGAGATGGCCAATGCTGCTGAAGCACCGATTAAGGCTGCGATATCTGCAGACTGAGTCTTATCTGATGAAACAACCGTTGCCGTAATTTGGATTTCGTTAACGTAACCTTCAGGGAATAGCGGACGAATCGGACGATCGATTAAGCGCGAGGTTAGGGTTTCGAACTCGCTTGCACGACCTTCACGTTTGCCATAGGCACCTGGAATTTTGCCCGCTGCATACATTTTTTCTTGATAATTAACCGTTAGCGGAAAGAAGTTTTGACCTTCTTTAGCCTCTGACTTTACCACTGCTGCGACAAGTACCGTAACGCCGCCCATATGTACTAAGATAGAGTTTGCTTGACGAGCAATACGACCTGTCTCGATCACAACCTGTTGGTTGCCATACTGAAATTCACGCTTAATGGTGTTAAACATTGTCATATAATCTTCCTAATGTTGACTGACGAAAGTAATATCAGCATTATAAAAAGCTGATATTTTTCATTAAAACTCTGTGTATGTGACTACTAGTGTATATGACTAATAATTGACAGTCTTTCTCTCAGAAATCATCTCAACCAGTGCCAATAACATTACCTAGTTATTCCATATGCCTATCGGTGCTAGACATCGTACTATTGTGTATATTTGGTCATTCAATTTTGGCTTTACTATAAATACTATCAAAAAGACCTTAAGTCAAAAGACTTCGGTGCTAAAAACCCTACAGGCTATTTTTCTGCGCTTTTGAGAGTTGGATATTAGCGCAGCTAGCTATTCTATAAGCTAAGAAACGGGTATTTTATAAATAGTCACCATATATGTAGTAGATATACTATCAAACTCACAAGGCATTATTTTACAGTGATTTATAGCCATTGACCAATGAATTGCGGAACAGAGCAATTATCGATAGAAAACACTTAGCTCTAGGCTCTAGTGTTACTGTTTTTACGAAAACTTCTATTACCTACTTTGAATTGGTCTTTATACCAATGCTATCCAAAATCAATCTTGAAAATGAATAAGCATAAAAAAACGGCGTGAAACTATTCCACACCGTTTTTAGAAAAATCTATTTTATCGATAGCAACAAGCAAGTTCCAAGCGAATCAGCAAAAATTCTAAAATAGCACCATATGATGGCTTCTTTTATTTTAGCATCCACTCGTACTATTGTCGTTAGATTAACGACGTAGACCTAACTGGCTGATAAGCGTGGTGTAACGACCAAGATCTTTACCTTTTAGGTAATCAAGCAATTTACGACGCGTGTTAACCATACGGATAAGACCGCGACGGCTATGATGGTCAGCTTTATGTGCTTTAAAATGGTTCTGCAAATCGTTGATACGAGCACTCAATAGAGCTACTTGAACTTCTGGAGAACCAGTGTCATTTTCGCCACGTTGGTATTGAGCAATGATTTGTTCGCGATCGGTATTAGTTAGCATAAATATCTCCGGCAATGCTAAAAACTTTAAGACATTCTCGAATTTGAGTAAGATCTAAAGCAGTAGAATAGTAAATAAAATAGCCTGCACGTCATTCAGGACAACCCTGCATTACTAGAGTTGACCTAGTGTACGACAAGCTAATGAGTCATAACGACCATTTAGGATAAGTTGCGATGAGAGAGCACTTAATATAACTATCCGTTTTGGACAGTCTATGAAGCACGATGTCTGATCTCAACCTAATGTAAATGTGACGGTGATTATAACAAAAAACTGCTGAACTAGCAGCAGTTTTTCATAATACTTGTAAAGTCAGATTTATTTTTTATAGTTAAATCATCCGTCAATAGGCAATAGAATTTGCTTATTTCTTGACGTCATCTTCCGTCGCGTTACCGCCTAGTTCATCATCTTCAAGCGGTGCAGCTGTGGTAACTTCTGCTAAACTATCAGGAGTAGCATGCTCGCTAGGATTCATGTCTCTGCAAGCCTTTCAATCTCTTTTTCTTGCTCATCCATGTTATTCAATGAATTACTCATATTAGCTCCTGAATTATTATTTTTTGAAGTAGCTGTTTTATACTTTTTACATTGAGATGCAAATGTCATCAGTGATATTGAGATGTAGAGATAATCAGCAAATATATCAGTGTCACCTTGTTATGGATGACACGTCACATACTCTACTTGTCTTCTTTAGCGTTTTTTACATTGTCTGCAATACGATCTGCTGCGGCTTCACTATCTATCAGTATGATTGTTCTCAGTTTGGCTTTTAAGCGCTGCAGTTGCTGACTCAGAACGTTGTTGCTCAAGCTTGGTATCGCTTGGGTTAGAGTTTGACATAATATTTTCCTCAGTTACAGTTGTGAATGTTTAAGAAATATAAGTAATTAATTACTCAGTAAGTGGGTAGAAAAATTAAGATAATGCCTTATCAATAGCATAAACGAAATTGCTGATATCATCTGGATTACGTGAGGTAATCAAATTACCGTCTACCTGTACTGTTTGATCTACAAATTTTGCACCAGCGTTTTCTAAATCTATCTGCAGCGTATGATAAGCAGTGAGCGTTTTACCTTTGGCAATACCTGTATTGATAAGTGCCCAAGGAGCATGGCAAATGACAGCTAATGGCTTGCCTGCATCATTGATAGCATTGATAATACTATGAGCCTCTTCATTGCCACGAATCGTATCCGCATTGACAGTACCACCTGGTAGCACCAACGCATCATAATCAGAAATGCTTGCGTCTTTTGCAAAAATATCAGCAATAAAGGTGTCGCCTTTGTCTACATCTTGCTGCATGGCTTGCACTTCTTTTTCTTTATTTGTGGTTATAAGAAGTGTCTTGTAACCTTTATCTTTGAGTTGATTATTAACCTCTTCGTATTCTGCTTGCTCGAAGTTATTGTGTAGTAAAAAGCGATGGTTTTCATGATATTCCTTTTTTCGTTATGAGTGATTTTCTTTTAGTTGTTTTATTATTCATACTTTATTTTTATGAGTCGTTATTATTATTGGCTATATAGTCTTCCTCTGACCCATCTTGTTCCTATTAAATATTCTCTTTCGAACCTAGTTTTTATTTTTGATATATGACTTTTATCTTATTATTTTTTTATGTTCTTATTCTTAGAGTCTTAGTTCGATTTATTTTTCTATCCAGACTTCCTATCCGGTAGATCTAAAGTACAAAAAAAACAGGTTCCACCATAGGTGAAACCTGCAATAAAATGTGAGGATATGTGATTAGTGTAAACTATTAGTAAGCTAAATCGTGTTTAAACGAGGGTTATATAAGAACCGTAACATTAACGCTGGATTAGCTTTTTAGGCTGCAATCTACCGTTGAGACTTACGGCACCCAATCCAAGAAACTGACCTTGCTGATTTATCAAACGAATATCAACTGGAATCTCATGGATCAAGGGTTGTTGGTCATCGTCACTACTAACAATATCACTATCTAGTTGGATATCGTCGTTTCTGACACAGACGACTGATGACTGATACTAGTTGAAATATAGTCGCGCAGACTGTCTGTCAGTTGCTCAAATACATTCAAGCGTTGACCCATGTGTATACGCTCACACTGCTCAAACGTCAACACCATCTCAGCTTCAATATTAATGCAAGCATCTACCGGCATCAATTGCTCTTGCCTGTTATCAAACGCTAATGCTTCCAAGTCTGACAAAGTAATCGCATCATTGATTTTGAAATCACCAACCTGCGTACGGCGTAATGCAGTCAAATGCCCTAATGTACCCATCGCTTTGGCGATGTCTTCACCGAGTACACGCACATAAGTACCTTTAGTACAGGTCACTGTCAATTGAATTCTCTCATGATCAAGCGCTTTTAAATCAATGGCCTTGATTACAATATCTCTAGGCGCTCGTTCTACCTCAATTCCCGCACGAGCATACTCATAGAGTTTTTTGCCATCTTTTTTTAGTGCAGAATACATCGGTGGTATCTGCTGCTGAGCACCTAAAAACTGCTGGGCGACTTTGTCTAAAAGTACATCATCAAATTTTGGAATGGGTGCTTGTGCAACGATTTGACCATCGGCATCACCAGTATCAGTTTGACCGCCAAGTAGAATAGTTGCTTGATAAGATTTATCTGCATCTAGCTGATAATGACTAAATTTTGTCGCTTCACCCATACAATCGGCAATAGACCAGTTGCCATTGGATCAAGTGTCCCTGTGTGCCCCGCTTTTTTACTATCATGATTTGGCGATTTAAAAAGATACTTCACCTTCGATACGACTTGCTGAGAGGTCATACCTTGAGGCTTGTCGACTAAATAACACTGAGACTTTAATCTTGTTAGAGTGATTACTAGACTTTTTATCCGCTTGCGTAGATGCGATAGACATAACGACTTTTACCCTTCTACTCTTCGTTTTCTTGCTCGTCAGACTCATTTTCTTCAGTCTTAATAACTGCTTTACTGATTAAATCCATCATGTAATTACCACGAGCAGTCACTTCGTCATAATGAAAACGCAAGCGTGGTGTGGTACGTGTTTTGAGACTATGGCTTAATTCGGTACGCAAAAAACCCGCCGCTTTATTAAGTACTTTGATACTCTCTTCATGATTGGTCTTATTCATGGAATCGTTAAGCTCAGGCTCCATGATGGTGACATAGACATCAGCATATCCTAAGTCAGGACTAACCTTGACACTGGAAATAGTGACAAAACCAGTCAAACGAGGGTCATTGACTGCATCACGAATGAGAACAGCAAGCTCACGTTGAATTTGGTCGGCTAAGCGTTGTAGACGTTGGTTCATATTGTTACCTTACTTTAATATGGCTTATTTTCACTGATTGATATATTGGCTTATTAACAAATTTTAGGACTAATAGTTGGTAAAAAAGGCCTAGCAGGATGTACCTGATAGGCCTAAGTACAGCTAGATATTAAGAAGATACTAATCTGCTCAGCTGATTAAGCATATTGCATGATTAGATATCCTGCTATCGAACTGTAACGTTAGATAGTACGTGCAAACTCTTGGATTTCAAAGACTTCGATCTTATCGCCAGCTTCGACATCATAGCCACGAACAGCCATACCACATTCCATACCAGTACGTACTTCATTAACGTCTTCTTTATAGCGACGCAATGATTGCAATTGACCGGTAAAGATAACTTGGTCATCACGCAATACGCGGATAGGTTTGTTGCGATAAATTGTACCTTCAACCACCATACAACCAGCAGCAGCACCGAACTTACTAGAACGGAATACTTCACGAACGTCTGCAACACCAAGGATTTTCTCACGATGTTCTGGCGCATACCACTCATAGCTGCTTTGACATCATCAATCAAACCATAGATAACGCTGTAATAACGGATATCCATGTTGGCGGCATCCGCTTTGCGACGTGCGGTCGCATCAGCACGAACGTTGAAACCTAACAATACCGCTTCGCTAGATTCTGCAAGTGTCACATCAGATTCAGAGATAGGACCGACGCCTGAGCTGATTACTCTGACTTTAACTTCATCAGTTGATAGCTCATTCAATGCTGAAAGCAGTGCTTCAAGCGAACCACGAACATCGGTTTTCAATACGATATTCAAGAATGACACATCACCTTGTTCCATCTGATCAAACATGCTTTCTAAACGCATGGCATTCTGACGTTCAAGTTGACGCTCACGCTCACGGTTGCTTCTAAACTCTGCCACTTCACGAGCTTTTTCTCGTCGGTTAAGACTAAGAACTCGCTGCCAGCTGCTGGCGTTTCAGGTAGGCCTAAAATTTCTACAGGGATAGAAGGACCCGCTGATTGAATACGCTTACCATGTTCATCAGTCATCGCACGAACTTTACCGTAATGCTCGCCTGCCAAGACCAAGTCGCCTTGCTTTAATGTGCCTTTTTTAACTAAGACACTAACAACCGGACCGCGCCCTTTTTCAAGTCTTGATTCAATGACCACACCTTGAGCAGCGCCATCTAACGGTGCTTCTAGCTCCATTAGTTCAGCTTGTAGGCTAATAAGTTCTAACAGCTCATCAATACCATCACCGGTTTTGGCTGAGATGCGAGCCATTGGGGTATCGCCGCCCCACTCTTCTGAACGACTTCTTTAGCAGTCAATTCATTAAGGACCGATCTGGATCAGCGCTTGGCTTATCCATTTTATTGATTGCAACGATAATTGGCGTACCAGCAGCACGAGCATGATCAATAGCTTCTGCTGTTTGCGGCATCATACCATCATCAGCGGCAACAACTAACACAACAATATCAGTCGCCTGTGCACCGCGTGAACGCATAGCACTAAAGGCCGCGTGACCCGGAGTATCAAGTAATCACACCACGATCGGTCTTAACGTGATAAGCACCGATATGCTGAGTAATACCACCTGCTTCACCAGTTGCCACTTTGTTTCACGAATTTTATCAAGTAACGATGTCTTACCGTGATCGACGTGACCCATGATTGTGACGACTGGCGGACGAGTTTGAACGTTACTGCTACGCTCATCACGGCGTCTTGTAGATCGTCTTCAACGTATCACTAACCAGTACTGATTGTGACCCATCTCTTCAACGAGCAAACTTGCTGTCGCTTGATCAATCGTATCTGACTCACGAGCCATCTCACCCATTTTCATAAGCAATTTGGTGACTTCGCGCGCTTTAACTGCCATACGTTGAGCAAGATCTGCAACGGTAATTTGTTCACTAATCTCAACATCGTAAACAATTTTTTCAACAGGTTTTTCGAACTTATGCTGTGATGCTTGCGTTGAACGCAAACCGTTTTTTACGGTTTTGATCTCACGCTCATCTTGATTCTTACGGCGACCACGACCACGAGCACTAGTACTACTGGTGCCACGCTTGATTTCACGACGTTCTTTTTCAAACGATCTTCTAAGGCATCACCAACCAAACCTTCAGCTAGTGGCTCGTCTTTACGACTTCAGAAGCAGGCTGATCTGTATATTTTCCAGCCATTTTACGCATTTGTTCAAGCGTACGTTTTTGTGCTTCTTCAGCTTGAGCGCGGCGTGTTTTCTGTTTCGATTTCACGTAAACGAGCTTCTCTTTCTCACGCAATTCGCGCGCTTTACGCTCAACCGCCGTTTCAACTTTCGGTTTCGTCGCTGCAACTTTTTTCTTCTTGGTCTTTAGGTGACTTCGACAGTGGTTTTGCCACCTTTTTCACAACCACTGAGGTTGAGATATCGTCGTTTTTATCATCTGACTTTTTGCTAGAGCCTAAGCTTGCACGCATTGCCGCCAAGGTTGCAGCTTGACGTTCTTCAGATTTCTTTGGTAGCAGCACGCTCAGCAGCATCTTTAGCAGCACGTTCTTGCGACTCAATCATCGCTTGCTCACGCGCGCCAACTCTTCAGCCATTTTTTCTGGATCAGGCTTTTCAAATACTTTCTTTTTACGCACTTCCACATTGACGCTCTTAGATTTACCTGAAGACCGGTCACGCGCGCAGTGCTAGTTGTCTTAGATTTAAGACTAATACGACGCTTTTCTTGCTGACCATGACTTTGCTTTAAATACGTCACCAACTTCTCTTGCTCAAGCTCAGTGACTAGGTCACCCCTGCACGAGCAGGCAGTCCAGCATTTACCAATTGCTGTTGTACAGCACTTGCGGTTTGCCTACCATATCTGCCAGTTCTTTGACGGTCTATCTGCCATTTATTATCACCTACTGTCTATTATTTGCTATATGTTCAATTCAGTTGGCTACAAATGATTGGGGTAAGGCTGGTATTGGTACTGCGTTCATACCAGCACTTTATTATCGATAGCATATCACTAAAAGACAGCGATATGCAGTTACCGCTTATTCATTGAACCAAGATTCCCGAGCTTTCATGATGAGTTTTCCTGCGGTTTCAGAGTCTAAACCTTCGATATCTTCGAGATCGAAGACTGCTTGTTCTGCCAAATCATCAACGGTAATAATGTCTTTTTGTGCCATTTTATAAGCCCAATTGACTGTCATACCTTCAAGCTCTTGTAGCTCTTGACTTGGCTCTTTCATGTTCTGTTGTTTGACCAGCTCATCAGCGATGACGACTTCTTTTGCACGCTCTTGAATCATCTCAATCGCTTCATCGTCTAGACCTTCGATATCATAAAAGGTTTCAACTGGTACGTAAGCCACTTCTTCAATACTGGTAAAACCAATATCGACCAGTGCTTGTGCTAAGTCTTTATCCACTTCTAAACGTTCATAGAATAATTCGATAAAGGCTTTCGATTCGTTCTGTTGACGCTGCTGATATTCTTCTTCTAGCATCATATTAAGCTTATAGCCCGTTAGCTCAGACGCCAAACGTACGTTTTGACCTTGTGAACCGATCGCACGTGCCAACTGATCATTGGTGCTAAAGATAATATCAGCTGTCTGCGTATCTTCATCCAAGATGATGCTACTGACGTCAGCTGGCTCTAAAGCACTAATAATGAACTGTGCTGGATCATCTGACCACACCACCACATCAATGCGTTCGCCATCAAGCTCCTGCTGTACGGCTTGGATACGTGTACCACGCATACCAATACAAGCGCCAACTGGATCGATACGATGATCGTTGGTTTTCACAGCTATTTTAGCACGAGTACCCGGCAAGCGCGCGACGTTGCGGATTTCAATAATTTGTTCGGCAATCTCTGGTACTTCTTTTTGCATCAATGCTGAAAGCATTTCAGGATGAGTACGAGACAGTAACAACTGAGCGCCACGGTTTTCACGGTTGACATGATACAAAATAGCATTGATACGTGATTTTGCACGTAATTGCTCACGCGGCAGCATCTGATCACGTGACAAATAGCCTTCGGCATTGTCACCTAGATCAATGATATAGCCATCACGAGTCTGCTTCTTGACTTCGCCATACATCATCTCGCCAACACGCGGCTCAAAAGCATCTGCTACTAAATTACGCTCAGCTTCACGAATCTTTTGGATGATGACTTGTTTGGCTTGCGTCGCAGCAATACGACCAAACTCAATCGATTCAATCTGTTCTTCTTTAACATCACCGATTGACCATTCTTCTGGATCAAGATCGCTGATGGCTAGCTGACAAGCAGGCATTTCATGGTCTTCATCTGCAACCACTGTCCAGTAACGATAAGTATCATAATCACCCGTTGTACGGTCGATAGCAACCCGTACTGCCACTTCTGGCTGTTCGGTGTATACTTTTTTCTTAGTCGATACCACCAAAGCGTCTTCTATCGCTTCAAAGATATCTTCAGGATTTAAGCCCTTTTCATTACTGACAGTTTCTACTACCGTTAAGATTTCACGACTCATGCTATACCTGTCCTATCATTTTTAATTGACTTAAATTTTATAATTTATGTATTGCTATTATATTTTCACCGTAAGCTATATAAGCTGTTTGGATATTAAAATGCTGATGGATGATTTGTTACTTCAAGTTTTCAAATCAAACCAAGCTGTACAAAAGCTTAGGCATCTTCATAAATCAAATTGGCTTTATCAATATTACTCAGCGCAATCTCAAACTGCTGACCATCGCTTGATGTCAGATTTAAGACATTTGCATCGATACTATCTAAAGTACCTGTCGCTTTGCGACGTTTTTGATCACCTTCACCAGTCGCTTGTATTAAACGCAAGCTGACGGTTTGACCAACATAGGCATGCATCTGCTCATCGGAAAAGAATGCGGTCGAAACCTGGTGAAGAAACTTCTAAGATAAACTCACCAGCAATCGGATCATGAACCTCAAGAATACCGCTCACTTGATGGTTCACTGCTGCACAGTTTTCAATGGTTACTTGTTTATTTTGGGCCTGCTCTTCTGGCAATGCCTCAATATAAATGCGTAATAAAGAGCGATTGCCTTGCGGTGCAAACTCGATACCCCATAATGCCACATCGCAAGCCGCGACGGCAGGAGCAATAATATTGGTCAGTTCTGTAACTTTGGTTGAAAGCTTCATAATCTATTTATCTTTTCCTATTCACGTATCTATCGTACTTAGTAAACCGCGTAATTGTCGCTCACTCATGGAGTTTATTTATTAGTAAGAGACACAGTCATTATACTATCTTAAATCACAAACATATTATTTATATGATATGCGCTTATATAGGGATGAGCACAAAAAACATCAAGCTCAGCCAGACAATGCTTTTATTATTCACAAAGCAGTACTATCGATAAAGGAGTGAGGAATAAAGGATAGTGTGCTTAAGAAGCAGCGCGCCGATAGCGGCAGGTGACAACCAATAACGAATAATATCGCACTCTATAGAACTAGAGCTTAGCATAAGTAGGATAGATACCGCGATACCACTGACCGTCAGATACAAAAAAACCCACAAACATAATGGTGGGCTAATCGTTACTGACAAATTTAGTGTACAAAACATCAGTATAAAAAGTGGTAGCGGGGGCTGGATTTGAACCAACGACCTTCGGGTTATGAGCCCGACGAGCTACCAGACTGCTCCACCCCGCATCAATCTATGGTGCGTATTATATGGGGGTTTTATATAAGTGTCAATCTTTATTTTAAATAAATTAGACTAAATTTCTTACCTATATTACTAACGCCGTACTTAATACGTTACAACTTTAAAAACTTGGTGCGATTGGGGGGACTTGAACCCCCACAGCTTGCGCCACCACCCCCTCAAGATGGCGTGTCTACCATTCCACCACAATCGCATTTTTCACTGCTCTACTATTACTATCTAATCTATCATAATAGATGCTTAAGGTAGGCATCGATAGAATCAGACTGCTAAAACAGAAAAGCATTGTAAATCTAACGCCTTAAAATAGCAAGAGCTGCCTCAATTAAAAGGCAATGACTAAAGACAGCTAGTAAAGGCAAGTGTCTTTAAAGTACAGTTATTGAGGATTCTGTGTCAATGGACGCGGCGTTTGTGGTGCTGACACAGGTGCATCTAAACGGAACTGATCTTCAGCCTGTTTGCGCGCATGAACGGCTAGCGTCATACTGGTGATAAAAAATATCACTGTTAATACTGCTGTCGCACGCGTTAAAAAGTTCGCTGTTCCTGCCGCACCAAAGACCGTACCTGACGAGCCAGCGCCAAAAGAAGCTCCAGCGTCTGCCCCTTTACCATGCTGTATCAAAATCAAGCCGATCATGGCAATCGCCACGATAATATGCAGGGCTAATATAAACGTAAACATGGTGGCCTCTTTTGCCGCGTAATGACGACTGATAACGGAAAATAAATCTTACGGTTAATAGGAATAGCAATTGACGGGTAATGCTGCCAAATCGATTATATAAATAAGGCGCATTGTACACGATTGCAAGGGCACTGTTAAACCTACTTTTGCCAACTGATAAAGACATTTTATAATCGAGACCGCCATGAAATGCACGTTTTATCTTTATTGACTAGTCTTTAGCTCGACTAAAGGCATTGGCAATTGCCAAAAAACTCTCTACCTTTAATGATGCGCCGCCAACCAATGCCCCATCAATCATAGGATCTGCAGCGAAGCTATCGGCATTGTCCGCATTGACACTACCACCATATAGCACACTCATTATCTTTAGTGATTCTGCAAAGCCTGTGATGGTTTGCTTAATATGCTGATGCGTTTGACTGACTTCGCTCACGGTTGGGACTTTGCCAGTACCAATCGCCCACACTGGCTCATAAGCAATGATCAGTCGATTAGATAGTGATGACATGAGATCTGGTTGGATAGTAATCACTTCTTTTATTACTGATAACTGAGTGTCAATTACGTCAAGGGTTTGCTTATCATCATATTGAGCCTGAGTTTCGCCAATACAAAATACCACGCCCAAACCTTGGGTGAGTGCGTGAGTCACTTTCTGCAATAACGTATCGTGAGACTCGCTATGATACTGGCGACGCTCAGAATGACCCAGTATCGTCCAAGTTGCCCCAGCGTCTGCTATTTGCTGTGCTGAGCAATCACCCGTATAAGCGCCAACACTGGCACTATGCGCACTGACGTCTTGCGCTGCACTCAATATCGAACTACCAGCTAAACGCGCGCACTGACAGCTGCCAGATGAATACAGCTTGGTGCCACCATCAACTGACAGCGACTACTTGACCGTTCTGTGTCGGCTTGCTCTTTAGCATCAATTGTAGTCAACAAATTATTCAACAATAAATCGACGTCGTGACTCGTTGCTGGATTCTGTTTCCAATTACCAATTACCCAAGCTTGCATACTCATCTACCTTGTTTCATCTATTCTTGCCAATTTGGCTAATATGCGCGCCAGTATAACAAATAATTCTCAAGTGCTATAGTATGCTGCCGCCAGCAGAAAAACAGACAGTCAGTGCGAATATTTACTAGGGCGTATCCTCACTACTCTAAAAAATGATGATAAAAATGAGATAAATTACTGTCAAACAATGAAAGTAGCGCAAATATTATCGAGATATTGATAGGCTACTCGACGATGTTTGGCAAAATCCAACCATTTTCAACTTATTTAGAGGATAGTCTATTAAATTGAGGATATGCTCTAGACATTGTCTCGAGCTATGATTTTTTGGGTCAAGCACTCAATCGTCCATATAAAATCTTTAAACTAAAGTAATGTTTTATAGTATTGTGTCTATATATAACAGAACATTATCAAGAATCTAACAACTAAGCTACTGATAACCTACACTATTAAAACGGTTTCTCTGCTAAATCTCTTATAAGCATCTCTGCATTGACTGTTATTAATGATAGCTCAAAGGCTAACAATGACTTATAGCAGGTATTTGTTAAAAATTACAATAGTAAGTGGCTTTCAGAAGTGTATGGATTTCAGACAAATATATAGCATATTGGGTATTAAGGAGAAGTCGTAATGTCTATCACCACGAGCAAGTATGGTGGTTTAGCGCACCAGCTAATCAGCGAAGGTATCGTCAGCGAAGCGAATATGAAAATCGCGCAGACAGAATCGCAACAGCAACAAGTAGGACTAGTGCCCTACCTAGTCGACAATAAATTGGCAGATGCTTATCATCTTGCGCAGATGTTGTCACAAGCGTTTGGCGATCCTCTTTTCGATCTTGATGCTTTACATGTTGATGTCATTCCAAAAGACTTAGTAGATGAAAAAATTATCGTAAATTTAATGCGTTGCCATTATTCAAACGAGGACAGCGTTTATCGTCGCATTAAGTGATCCAACTCGTGTGGATGCAATTGACGCTATTGCTTTTAATTCACGGCTGTCTATTGAAACTATTGTCGTCGAAGAAGACAAGTTAAAAAAGCGTATTGAGAGTCTTTACGCTGATGCTATGCAAAATTTTGATAGCTTCTCTGATAGCGATTTAAATGTTGGCTTTGATGAAAGTGAAGAAGAGGAAGGCGAGACCAAGCTTAGTGATGGTGTCGAGGAAGCACCCGTTGTAAAATTTGTTAATAAAATGCTGGTTGATGCCATTCGTATGGGTGCCTCTGACTTGCACTTTGAACCCTATGAAAAAACCTATCGCGTTCGCTTTCGTGTCGATGGTGTGATGCAAAAAATGGCCAATCCACCTGTACAACTGGCTGGGAAAATTGCGGCCCGTTTAAAAGTCATGTCGCAGATGGATATTTCAGAGCGCCGTGTGCCACAAGATGGACGTATCAAGCTCAAGATATCTAAAGATAAAGCCATCGACTTTCGAGTAAGCTGTCTGCCTACCCTATTTGGCGAAAAACTTGTACTTCGTATTTTGGATCCTTCTTCAGCGATGTTGGGTATTGAAGCGCTCGGCTATGAACCTGATCAGAAAGATATGTTTTTAGAGGCACTGCATAAACCACAAGGTATGTTGCTTATCACGGGACCAACTGGTTCTGGTAAGACCGTGTCGCTTTATACTGGTATTAATATTTTAAATACTGGCGCGACCAACATATCCACTGCTGAAGATCCGGTGGAGATTAACCTGGAGGGGATCAATCAAGTCAACGTCAATCCAAAAGTGGGTCTAACTTTCGCAAATGCCCTCAAATCTTTTTTACGCCAAGATCCTGATATCGTCATGGTTGGTGAGATTCGTGACCTTGAGACTGCTGAAATTGCAATTAAAGCAGCGCAAACAGGGCACATGGTGCTCTCAACCCTACATACCAACTCAGCACCTGAAACACTGACGCGGCTGCGGAACATGGGTGTGGCCTCCTTTAATATCGCGACTTCAGTGAACTTGGTTATCGCCCAGCGCTTAGCACGACGTTTGTGTAAAAACTGCAAAAAACCTATTAATATCCCTAAGCAAAGTCTGCTTGAGCTCGGCTTTACAGACGCTGATTTGGACAATCCAGACAATATCATTCACGAGCCAGTAGGCTGTAATGAATGCCGTGAAGGTTATAAAGGACGAGTCGGTATCTACGAAGTCATGAAAGTCAGCCCTGATATCTCACGTATCATTATGGAAGATGGTAACGCGATAGATATCAAAGACGCTGCACTCAAAAATGGCTTCCGAGACCTGCGTCGCTCTGGCATTTTAAAAGTCTTACAAGGCGTAACCAGTATTCAAGAAATGATGCGCGTTACTTCCGAGTAAGTATGTTTGCTTTTTTACAGGTCAAATACGCACAGAAAAAAGCACTGCTGATTGCTGAAAGGGAACGTTCAAAGCGACTAACCAACTACTTTTTAATCTTTAGCTATCTAAAAAGCAGTCTTTGTCAGTGCGATGGTGAAAAGTATAGTCGAAAGTTCAGAATCACTCTTATATGAATAATGCCATTATTTATATGAGGACTTATATGATGGGCGTTAATCGTACAGACTTTTATAAATTAGCAATAATCCCTACCAGATATACTTAAATATAAAACAGAGTTATACTGGTTTTTTACGTTAAAATAAAGTATGCCTTTTTTATGTAATGAGTCAGGCATCGTTGTACATCTTTGCAATATCTATATTAGACAATATTTTGAGGGTAGTAACATGGCAAAAGCGAAGACCGACATGCTGTTAGACTTTGTCTATGATGGGGTGAATCGACGCGGACAAAAAGTAAAAGGGGAGACTACCAGCCGTAGTTTAGAGTTGGCAAAAGCGACTTTACGCAAACAAGGTATCAGTGTCAAAGGTATTAAGAAAAAACCGAAGCCGCTTTATACTTTCAAGAAATCCATCAAACCTATTGATATTGCTATTTTTTCTCGGCAAATGGCGACCATGATGAAAGCGGGCGTGCCATTGACCCAATCCTTTGAGATTGTTGCTGACTCACTTGATAATCCCAGTATGAAAGATCTGGTATTACAAATAAAATCGGACATTGAAGCGGGTGGGACTTTTGCTTCAGCATTACGCAAGCACCCACGTTATTTTGACGATCTGTTTTGTTCACTCATCGATTCTGGTGAGCAGTCAGGTGCACTGGAAACCATGCTTGAACGCGTTGCTACCTATAAAGAAAAAAGTGAGTTGCTTAAAGCCAAAATTAAGAAAGCAATGAAGTACCCTATCGCGGTTATCGTTGTTGCTATTATTGTGACTATCATCCTGCTAATTAAAGTAGTACCTGTATTTTCTGGTCTATTTGAATCTTTTGGTGCAGAGCTGCCTGCTTTTACCCAAATGGTTGTCAATATGTCTGAGTGGATGCAGGCGTGGTGGTTTATTTTAATTATCATTATCGGCGGTACTATCATTGGCTTTTCAGAGACGAAAAAACGCTCTAAGAAATTCCGTGACTTCTTAGACCGTGCGGTTTTAAAAGCACCAATATTTGGCAATATTGCCTATCAAGCGATTATCGCGCGTTTTGCTCGTACACTATCGACGACCTTTGCTGCGGGCGTGCCACTTATTGATGCCCTCGACTCTACAGCTGGTGCCACTAATAATGTTGTATTTTATAATGCCACTCAGCAAATCAAAAATGATGTTTCTACTGGTCAACAATTACAGTTTTCAATACGCTCGACCAACCTTTTCCCAAGCTTAGCCATTCAAATGGTTGGCATTGGTGAAGAATCCGGTAGTTTGGAAGAGATGTTAGACAAAGTTGCCGTCTACTATGAAAATGAAGTAGATAACGCTGTTGATGGATTGACCAGCTTGATGGAACCTTTGATTATGGCAGTCTTAGGCGTATTGATCGGTGGCTTGGTGATTGCCATGTATTTACCGATTTTCCAGATGGGCGCAGTAGTAGGCTAAAAGCTAACTAAAGGACAGCTTGTTCATGCAATTTATAGAGTTATTACAAGATAATATGCCTATCGCTTTAGGCATATTTGGCCTATTAGGTCTTTGTGTTGGCAGTTTTTTAAATGTGGTGATTCACCGTATTCCGCTGATGATGGTTTATAGCTGGCGACAAGAGTGCAGCCAGTTTATGTCAGAACAAGCAGACATGCCTCGAGAACACACTCTGCCCCTAACAAATATCGTAGCGGCTGACCAGCCGATTACTTTGAGTCGACCAGCCTCACGCTGCCCTCATTGCGCCCACAAAATAAAGTGGTACGAAAACATACCGTTAATTAGCTGGTTAATACTACGTGGCCGTTGCTCAGAATGTAAAGCTGCGATTGGACTGCGTTATCCACTGGTTGAGCTAGCAACAGCCCTACTATCAATGTTAGTGATTTATCAGTTTGGCGTAACTGCAGCTGGCTTGTCAGCCCTGATTTTGGTATGGACGCTGGTCGCCTTAACCGGTATTGATTTTGATACCCAATTACTGCCCGATCGCTTGACCTTTCCATTAGCGGGTTTAGGATTAGCAGTGAATTCACAAGGTTGGTTTGTCTCACCTACCCAGTCAATTTGGGGCTTATTGCTAGGATTTTTGTCATTGTGGATAGTGGTTAAGATATTTTATCTACTCACTAAAAAGCATGGTATGGGGCAAGGAGATTTCAAATTATTGGCAGTATTAGGTGCTTGGCTTGGACCCATGATGTTGCCATTGATTATTTTATTGTCTTCTCTATTAGGCTCAATCGTTGGGATTATTTTGATGAAGAAACAGGGTGAAAGCAAGCCGTTTGCCTTTGGTCCTTATATCGCTATCGCTGGTATTGTTGCTTTATTATATGGCTCAGATATCGTCAACTGGTATCTCGGCATGTATACTTACTAAATTGTCCTAGAAAGTATTTCGGTCGCTCCTTTTCAAGTAGACACCAAATCTTAAAATAGGCACCAAAATACTTTCTTAGCTTATAACCATCACTGTCATTATATCGAGCAGATAAGTCATTATTATGTCAAAACAAGCATCTTCACCTTATTCTCATAAGCCCCAGACCCCGCAAAAGAAAAGCAAAACCTTAGTAGTTGGCTTAACGGGTGGTATCGGTAGTGGTAAGTCCGCTGCGAGTGCTTGGTTCGCTGAGCAAGGCATTGATATTATCGATGCGGATGTGATTGCCCATGAAATCGTCGCTAAAGGTAGCACCACTCTGCACAAAATCCAGAAAAAATTTGGTGATTGGGTATTGAATGGCGATGGATCAATGGATCGAGTGGCAGTAAGAACGCACGTCTTTTCACATCCTGAGGCATTGATTGAGTTAGAAGCCATCACTCACCCAGCGATACGCGAAGCAGCAAAAGCACAGTTGGCAACCAGTACTTCGCCTTACGTGATATTGTCAGCGCCTCTACTTATTGAAGCAGCAGAAGCAGGGCTTGCCAATTTATGCCAACGTATCTTAGTCATGGATGCCACCGAGGATACGCAGATTGCGCGTGCCAGTCAGCGCGACGAACAAAGTATACAAAAAATCAAAGCCATCATGGTGAATCAGCTGAGCCGCGAAGAGCGTAATCGTCATGCGGATGATGTGGTGCTCAACGAAAGTGATCTTGCGGCTCTGTATGTGCAACTAGCGCCATTACACCAAGAATATCTTAAGCTTGCCCAGCAGCTAAAGTACGCTGTCGATTGACCTCATACAGCGCCATACCAGTGGCAACACTCACATTTAGACTTTGAAGGTTGCCATGCTCATTTCCTGACATCGGAATATATACCAGCTCATCACAGCTCTCCATAGTCAGGCGACGCATCCCCTCACCTTCTGAACCCATGATAATGGCTGTTTTGCCAGTCAGATCAGCAGCATGAATTGGTTTGGCATCCGCATTAAGCGCTGTACCAAACACAAATACCCCGGCATTTTTGATTTGCGTGAGCGTACGTGCCAGATTGGTAACACTAATAATCGGCATCATCTCTGCTGCACCGACCGATACTTTAGACACTGTTGGTGTCAGACTTGCCGCATGATGTTTCGGACAAACCACGGCATCCACACCCATCGCCACTGCGGTACGCAAGCAAGCACCAAAGTTATGTGCATCCGTAATTTGATCCAAGACCAGTAATAAGCATTGGTCACGCCCAGCAAGGGTAGCAAGCAAGCCTTCATCAGCAAAGCCTAGAGGACGCGCATTTAGCACCACACCTTGGTGCTGCGGGCTGCCACACAATTGCGTGAGTTTGTCTTTTTGCGTGGGTTGGATACTGATACCATTGTCACGTGCTTGCGCCATAATCGCTTGTACATGGCTATCAGTCTCACGACCTTGCTGCACAAACAAGCTTAGCCCATCTAAAGGACGATATTCGAGTAAGGCATCAATCGCATGAATGCCATAAAAATAGGTAGGTTTTGCCATAATAGGCCTATTGATTATAAAGTGGGTATCGCGCTATATGATAAAAACTAGGCGATAAAAAGAGATGACAGTAATTGTATCAATAAATGGATATCTGCATATAAATAATATCAGCAGAAAAAGAAAAACCTTACCAATCCGATAAGGTTTTTCTTTTTTTGAGTAAAAGGCTTTTTGCTGTCATCAATCACTTAATAACAGCTTTAGCAAACTTACCCTTCTAAGTGGCAGATATATTGAACAATTTCTTCTGTCCGCAGATTAAAACCACTATTGCCTTCAACCACGAATGATTGACCAGCGCGGTAATAGCTGAATTCTTCGTCACCATTAATTTTGACCTCACACTCACCGCCCGTGATCTCGATACGCTCGGAGGTATTGGTGCTAAAATGATAATGCTCAACCAAATTATCACAAGGCAAGATAACGCCCAATGTTTTATGTCGACCATCTTCGAACATAATAGTGTGGCTTGAACAACGACCATCATAAGATACCGTCGCTTGAGCATTAACTGTTACATTAGTAAATTGCGCCGCTGTCATAGTGGCTTCCTTATCAAATAATCATTACGAAACTAAAAAATAAGTAATTGGTTAGAGTACCGCCAGAGTTGCATCGTTAACCGACACCTCTGTACTACGTACTGTATCCTTCTATACTAGATATCTGTGTGCTAAAGCTAGCCACAGGTTCTATGAAAATACTTTAGAATAATGACCGAGTGGCATACTCTTCCAACTATACGCCTATCATTTTACAAAATTATGACTCGTTATCGTATATTACACTGCACTAATCTAATCAGAAGAGTTTATCATTATGTGAGATTATGCTACCACATTATATCTATAAAGTTTGTTAAAGCGACTAGGAAAATGCTGTTTGATGCGAATCTTAAACTTATTTACTCACCTTTTTTGAGTCAGCACCTGATCGCTACAATTGGGCTATTTTTATAAGTTTAATCCGCAACCATGCTTAGTATACAGCCATCATTTTGACAGGCTTAATCATCTTAATGATTGATATTGTGAATATTATGATGATGACTCATAGCCAGTTTTTGACAGTTTTATGGTAATCTTCCAATAATAAAATCTATTATACATCGCTTGAAAGTTTGTATTTAAGCGCGTTTAACACCATATATTTGCCTATAATATTTATCTCATTAACACGGTTAAATGAATAATTTCATTCCTTTATCTACCCTATTTTATATATGGCTTCTTGAGATGTATATGAAGTCTATTGTCTGTCATGAGAGGCATTGATGCTAGTATCATTAACTTTACATCAGTTTGCGTTGATCGCTCAGCATGAGCTGAGTGTGGCTGAAGGCTTCAATGTCATCACGGGTGAGACCGGTGCTGGCAAGTCATTATTATTGGATGCGCTGTCTTTATGTGTTGGTGAGCGCGCAGACAGTGCGATGGTCAGACACGGGGCGGCGCAAGCCGATATTTATGCGCAGTTTGACGTAGAAAATAATACCGTCATTGCTGATTGGTTTGCCAAAAATGATAGACCATTAGAAGAACCTGAAGTCCTCATTCGTCGTCAGCTCAGCAATACTGGACGCTCAAAAGCGTGGTTAAATGGCACGCCTGTCAGCTTGGCTGAACTGAAAAACCTCGGTACGTTACTGGTTAATATTCATAGCCAACATGCTCAGCAAGCGCTCCTTAAGCCGCAGTTTGTGGTGCAATGGCTTGATGAGATGGCACAAATCACGCCATTAGCCATACAAACTGCCAGTAGCTATCAAACCTATCAGCAGCTCAAACGTCGTGCTGACGACATTGCGAGCCGTGAAGCTCAACGACAAGACCGTATTCAACTATTGCAAAGCCAACTTGCTGATATTGCGCCGTTATTGGCGGTTGATTATGCAGAAGTTGAAGCAGAGCACGAAGAGCTGTCTAATATCGAAGCCCTCATGATAGAGGCCAGTCATGGCTTGCATCTGCTCGACAATGACACGGATGAGCCAGATGTTATGACCTTGCTTGGGCAAGCGATTAAGCTTTGTGATAATCAAATGAATGTCAGTCAAACCTTTGAGCAAGCCTCCGAGCAGCTGCATTTAGCTCAGCAGCAAATCACTGAAGTGACAGGATTACTGTCAGATTATGCTGAGCAACAGTTGCCTGATCCTGAGCGTTTGCAGACACTAGACAGTCTTATCAGCTTAGGTCATCGCTTATCACGTAAGCATAGCTTGCCAACTAGCGACTTAATCGATGAAGCAAAGGGCTGGGAAGCGCAATTAGAGCAGTTAGAAAACGAGCCAAGTAGCGATGCGATGGCGGCACAAATTGAACAAGCTTGGCAAGACTATCTTGCATTCGCCGCTCAGCTAAATAAAGTGCGCTCGAAAGCCGCGCCGATCGTCAGCAAACAATTAATGCAGCAACTACAACCGCTCGCGCTACCCAATGCCCGCTGCGAGTTTGTCTTTACCAAAAAAGCCGATGCCAGCCAATATAGTGCGCAAGGTTGCTATGATATCGATTTATTATTTAGCGCCAATGTCGGTATGCCGATGCAGCCATTACATAAGATTGCCTCAGGCGGTGAGCTGTCACGAATGGCACTGGTGATGCAAGTACTGCAAGCGACCAATGCTGATAATAATGCCGCCAAGCCGATGCTAGTATTTGATGAAGTCGATGTCGGTATCAGTGGCGGTACGGCGCAAGTGGTCGGTGAGCTACTGCGCGCGCTTGGGCAGACGCAGCAGCTACTGGCCATTACTCACCAAGCACAAGTCGCGGCGCAAGCACATCAGCATATCTTGGTACAAAAACATCATGACGAGCAGACCGAAAGCGAGCTATTAATACTGACTGATAGCGCGCAAGTCGACGAGTTGGCACGTATGTCTGGCGGTGTGATCATCACTGACGTCACTCGCGACCATGCGCGTAGTTTATTGACCGATGTGAAATAAAGGCTTGGTCATTCATCAACCAGTTGTGCAGCGCTGTGTCTCATCACTGCTAAATATTTGCTTTGGTTGATTTTCACCTCAGTATCGCCATATAGTGGTGTGTCATTTCTGTTATTTTACCTTCAATATTAGGGTGCGTTTGTCTCTATGTCTAAAGCCAATTTGACCCATCATTTTTTAATCGCGGCACCAGAACTGTCAGACCCACGGTTTGAGCAGGCGCTGATTTATATTTGCCGTCATGATAAACATGGCGCACTTGGTCTGATGGTCAATCGTCCATTAGAGCAGGCACGCGTGGGCAAACTGCTAGAAGATTTAGACATTGAAGTGACGGATGCGCAAGTGATGGAAGATGTGGCATTAGAGGGTGGCCCGATGTATCCGGAGGTTGGCTTTGTGCTGCATACGGGGCAGCCTGAGTGGGCATCGTCTTTTGCAATCTCAGAAAACGTCTGTATTACCACCAGTCAAGATATCCTTAAGCGTATCGCTGCAGGTCAAGGCGTTGGGCATTATCAGCTGTGCTTGGGTCATGCCAGCTGGGGTAAAAAACAGCTCGATCAAGAGCTAAATAATGGCGATTGGCTTGTCTGCCCTGCTGATCTGAATTTATTGTTTGATACGCCATTCGAAGAACGCTGGCAAATTGCCGCGGATAAGATTGGGGTGAACTTTGATTACCTTAGTAGCGATATCGGTCATGCTTAACGATTGGTTATGATTGTTAAATTATTCATTTAAATAAAACCGCATTTAAATTAAAGCCGTTAAGCTAAATGAATCACGCCCAACAGAAATAGGAAGTATGCATAATGATGGTAGAGTCTGATACGAGCATTAAAATCGAAACTGCTGACACTACTGTGGCGGAACCCGCTATTAAGCCTCATCTTATTTTGGCGCTCGATTACGGGGTAAAAAAGATGGGCATGGCGCTGGGTAACACCATTACCGAGACTGCGCGTGCCTTTGATATTTTAGCGATGAATAATGGTCAGCCTGATTGGGACAATCTGCTCGGTATTATTAAAGTCTGGGGCGTGTCAAAAGTGGTGGTTGGGTTGCCACTTAATATGGATGGCAGCAGCTCAATGCTGTCTAAGCGTGCGCACAAATTCGCTCGTCGTCTAGCACATAGGGTCATGGAACAGCATCTACCAGTGATCGTGAGCCTTTGTGATGAGCGTCTAACCTCATGCAGCGCGTGAGATTGCATGGGATGGTTGGATTAAGCACGAACGCGACCCAATTGATGACATCTCTGCCTGCATTCTGATGTCGACTTATTTCGCTGACCCTAGTAGCAGTATCGCCATCGACGCTATCAAAGCCGATTAAATCAGCGATAAACCTGCTGTTAAAGCACTCTCAATTAAAACACTGCCAATTCTGACATATCGTCACTCTACACGGATAAATACCTGATTATTATGACCACTGTCTCAGACCATTCCCTGCAAAACAAATCGCAACATGGTTTTGCGCCGCTTGCCATCGCCCGTATAAAAGGCGCACAGCGAGCGAATCAAATAGCGATTTATCTCATTTATGCCGCTATTCTCGCCTTTATGGTCTTTGGCACCATTGCCAGTATCAAAGCCTTTCATGACAATCAACTGCTTTATCAACTTTTCTATAACTTGCCTTATGCCTTGGTTGCGCTTACGATTCCTATTACTATTTATGATGCGCTGGTGATTTATCGTTATCGATTAAACCAAGCGTCGATGATTGCCATGAGCATTGGCGTATCGACCATCATATTGGTTGGTGGCTTATTATTCGCTGATACCGCCTGGTTAGGCTTATCTTGTTGGCTAGGTGTGGCGTTTTTATTTAAAGTGAGCTTTAAGCGCTTTTTTAATTTTCTAGAAGCAGAAAAAGACACTGAAACCGCTGAAGAAACGTAAAGCATACTTATAAATGACGCAAAAAACTTTTACCTTATACTATCGATTTAAATGACTACTATGAGCACTTTTACCACGCAGACGACGATCAATCATCATTTAGATACGCAAGGGCTGATTTGCCCTGAGCCTGTCATGATGCTGCATCGAACCATCCGTAACGCTGATGCTGGCGAGGTGATTGAAATACTCGCCACCGACCCAGCCACCACTCGTGACATTCCTAATTTTTGTCGTCATTTGGGACATGAGCTTGTGCAGCAAGAAACGCTTGCTGAAAATATAAATCTAAACGTCGATCCCGATGAAATAATGGTCGCTGGCGATGAGGATGCACCAATCAGCGCCACGCTTTATCGTTATCTGGTTAAGAAAAAAAGCGCTTAAATGCACTCAAGTTACCGCAGCAAAGCATTGATCACAGCAAGGCATTAATCACAGTAAAACAATGACAGCGCAATAAACAATATAAAGGTATCTTTGTATTTTAAGCGAAGTATCTTTCACAAAAGGTAGGCTATTACGTGTTACAAACAGAAAAGCAGTATGTACAATGGCAAGAAAACGAGACTCTACGTAATGCTCTTTGGTTGTCTGAAAGCAATCATATGCCACCTGCGCGCATTGTGTTGGTCGATGATACAACGACCGCAGATGACGCTTACCGCTTAGCTTGCGAAGGCAGCTCACTGCTGTGGCGCGGTGATTTTCATAATGCACGCCAGTTGCTACAAGCGCTTGGTCGTCGCATAGATCGTACCAATGAGCGCTCTGAGCTGCGTAAAGCAAAAAAAGCGGCTAAATCTACAATAGAATCTGATTCAGTCAGCTCTAAAGAAATACCTAATCTATTTCATCAGCAGCGCCAACTGCAAGCGCAGCGTTCGCGCATATTAAGCCGTTTGCTACTAGAGCTTGATGCCAGTTATGTCAGCCAACTACGCGCGCGCCCCTGATGTCAGTGCAGCCTGTACGGCCGCTTTTGGCCCGTTAGATAAGGCGATGGATGAGTCTTGCGTGCTGTCGTTTCGTGACTTACAAGGCGCACTTGGCGCAGCAGGATGGCGCGAAAAAGGCGTCCCAATAGACAGCTTAGGGTTATCAATTTTCCCGCATTATGGTGTGTTTGCGCCAACCCGTCATGAGTATGTGCAGCTGTTGCTCGATGCACCGCTACCAGCGATCCATGATGTCGCCTATGATATCGGTACTGGAACGGAGATTGCTGGCTATTATCTTAGCGCAGCGCGGCGTTCCGCAGGTGATAGCAACGGATTTGAATCCACGTGCTTTGGCCTGTGCCAACGAGAACTTTACACGGTTAGAATTACCTGCCGTACAACTGCAACAAGCGGATTTGTACCCGACTGATGCGCCACTCGCCAATCTGATTGTCTGTAATCCGCCTTGGTTACCTGCTAAGCCAAGCTCGTCTCTTGAGTACGCCGTCTATGATGCCAAGAGCGCGATGCTGCGTGGAGTGTTGCAAGGTGCCAAGCAACACTTAGCTGAACACGGTGAGCTTTGGTTGATAATGTCAGACTTGGCAGAGCACCTGCAACTGCGCACTCGTGATGAGTTACTAAGCTTGTTTACCAATGCTGGATTGGCCGTAAAATATCGTCTGGATACCCAACCTAAGCATGGTCGCAGCCAAGATGATACCGACCCTCTACATGTCGCGCGCAGTGCTGAAGTCACTTCATTATGGTGTTTAACGCTTATCTAACATTCACCCACCGAGTACTGAGTTATGAGCCGTGATCGTGCCGTGCAACAGCGCCAACCTAAGGCGCTGGCAGTAGATGACGAACCCAGTTATGTGACTGAGTTTCGTCAAGCCATGCTGGCACGTGGTCTAGCGACGCGTACTCGTAACGCTTATGTCCGCGATCTGCGCTCTTGCGAGCTGACCAATCCTATTGCCCTGACACGCTGGCAGCCTGATGACGTGCTGCACTGCTTATCAACCCTGACTCAAGAAGGCAAAACTCCACGTACCCAAGCACGCATGCTCTCAAGCTTGCGTCAGTTCTACTTATGGATGATTGCCAGTAATCTGCGCGAAGACAATCCTTGCGAGCGTATTAAAAGCCCCAAGCTCGGACGTCCACTGCCCAAAGACTTAGCAGAAGCAGATGTCGATAATCTACTTGCTGCGCCTGATACTAGCACCGCGCTCGGACTGCGTGATAAAGCCATGTTAGAGGTGCTATATGCGTGCGGGCTGCGTGTGAGCGAGTTGATTAATCTGTCATTAGAGCAAGTGAATCTAAACGCTGGCTGGCTACAAATCACGGGGAAAGGTAATAAAACCCGACTGGTGCCACTCGGCGAATATGCAAACGATGCGCTAGAGGATTATCTAACGCATGCTCGTGGTGATTTGATTGCACATTTGAAGTCAGGGAATTGTCAAGCAGTGTTTTTGACGGCGCAAGGTGGCTATATGACACGGCAAACTTTTGGTATTTGTTAAAGAAACACGCCAAAGTCGCCAGTATCGATAAAGAGCTATCACCGCATACACTGCGTCACGCTTTTGCCACGCATTTGCTGAATCATGGCGCAGATTTGCGTAGCGTGCAGTTATTACTTGGGCACAGTGATTTATCAACCACGCAAATCTATACCCATGTGGCGACGGCGAGATTGCAGAAATTGCATGCGGAGCATCATCCGCGAGGTTAGGGTTTTATCATAGTAATATTGATAAACAAAGAGTTATGCTATGTACGTTGAAGTCAAAAACATTAAAGAAGATGGTAATGAGATAACATATGAGTTTTTTAATGGGTCATGTGTCTCTAATGGAATTTTTGTACTATACAAGGATAGAATGGAGCCATTTACCTTTGATATGTCGTGTCGGTTGATTAAGCCTATTGATGGTTATGCTCCTGAGGCACACTATCAAAGAGCAATGGTAGCCGTCATGAAAAGTTATAAGAAAAATGGTAAGTTACCTGAAAAATCTTTTTTTATGTCAGGATAATACAATGACTGAAGCTTACATTAACTCATTACTACGTGATATTCCGTCCAATGTTGATTATACAGAGTTGCCTGAAGATATAGACCTGAGGACTTACCTTGAGCGTATCGAAAAGGTTAAAACTCTTTTAGTACATGAGGATGATTATATCGTTTTTCAGGCAGCACGATTATTAACTTCTTGGGGTGTTGAAAAAGGCTTCCATATTTTAGAAAAATTGCTGGTAGAGAATAAGCTACGAGGTATGATACAACATCGTCTACATGGATATGATGAGACTTATAAACACGTTCTATATGCATTTATGCTATTGGGCAAATCGATCAGATATAGGTAAAGGAGAACAAGCAAGAAAAGCGATCTGTAATCCTATATCTATTATTATTAAAGCATCTAATATGCAATCTTTCCAAATCGCAGGATTGTTCAGACTGGTAAGCAAAAAGACTTTGTTGAATATATTCCATTACTAAAAGAACATCTTCAAATCATAATTAAGAATCCAGAAGATAATTATTGGAGAATTCATGATGTTATTGAACTGTTCTTAAAAGTTGACCCTGACTTCGTTGCGCAAGTGCTAAAAGAACATAAGAAAGAACTGTCCAATTTTGGGTTTTAAAATTAATCGTTTATCCAATCGTAAGACACGCTTAGTATAAGTGTACTAATGATAAATATTATCTTGATTGAGAGATGCAAGGTATACTCTGCTCTTATTCAAACATCGCTATAATTCTTACAACATACTGCAAACTCCCTCTTTTCTCGTTACAATACGCGTATGATGTGCACGCTGCATAACTGAGCAATGCACCGCCTTTTACTTATCCATTATCCGAGAATCTCATGAGCCATAGACCACCTGCTGACCTATTAAAAAACGCCCAACATTGGCGCGAAGACATTAATTTTCGCCAAGACGTACTGGGTAAGCCATTTGATTTTGCGACCACGTGGGGTATTTTTTCACCGCAAAAGCTTGATGATGGTAGCTTGATGCTGCTTGATTATATTGATTTTGAAGCGGACGATGACTCGATCGATTTGGGCTGTGGTTACGGCGTACTCGGTATGACGGCAGCGCGTGAATGTCCAAACGGCCTGCATACTTTGATTGATAAAGATTTTATGGCAGTCGAATATGCCTGCCTAAATTGTGAGAAAAACGGTCTAAAAAACGTCGATGTGCATTTATCAAATGGCTTCAATCACGTAGCAAAAGACAAAGACTTTAGCCTTGTGATGTCGAACTTACCAGCCAAAGTAGGTAAAGAGCAGCATTATTTATATTTCCTCGATGCCTATGCGCGTATGCGTAAAGGTGGGCGTTTTTATGTGGTGACAATCAATGGCCTACGTCAGTTTGTGAAGCGCTCGTTTACCGAAGTGTTTGGTAATAGTGAAAAGATCAAACAAGGTAAGACCTATACCATTACCATGGCGACCAAAGACTAAGCTTTAAAAGCTTATGTATTAAAAGCTGCGCAAACAAAAAGCCCGCTAAATCGTCATGATCTAGCGGGCTTTTTTATGGCTAAATTTCTAAAATTACATCTGCCGTTTGAGCAAATAGCCACCCAATATCGCACTGGCGATAATCGGTAATATCACCATTAATAATGGCGAAAATCCAGTCGCCAATGAGACAAAGCCAACCAAGTCTTGCACGTAACTAAATAGCAAGCCAAATAGCAATGCCACGACGATACGCAAGCCCAAGCTATGCGTCCGCAGTGAGCCAAAAACGAATGAGCAGGCAACTATCACTAGCGATAAAATTGATAGCGGTGAGAGCAGTTTTTGCCAAAAAGCCAGCTCATGACTTAGCGAGCGCGTGCCTTGTTGGCGCATAAATTGACGATGCTCATACAGCTGAGTCAATGACAAATCTTCGGCCTTACGGGTAAGCAGATACACCGATTCAGGGGCAAAGGGCAGGCTTAAAGTATCTGACGGTGAGATGGCTTGGCTACTCTCAAAGCCCTGATTAATCATCAGCTTGGTCATGTTGTTCAGCTGCCACTCATAGCGATATTGCTCGCTCGGTTTGCTGCTAGCAGGATTAACAGGTTCACGACCAATATATTGACCACCCTCAGCGTGAATGGCCGTTTGCGTGAAGCGTTTTTTGCAGGTTTTGTTTTTTAACTTCGCCGATATTACCTTGTACATCAGCATAATCGATATACAAAATATCGCTACCATCTGGCTTGGCGCTGCCATCTTTTGTACTCTCAAAGCGTGGCTGCAACGTCCAATAACCGCGTACCGAGGTGACCAATGAACTGCTGTCTTCATCGTTGATTTCTTTTGCCAATTGATTAGAGTGTGGCAGCACGAACTGATTGATAATCAATGCGAGCAACACAAAAATCAAAGCAGGCTGCAATACCCAACCGACGATACGATAAACGCTGACGCCAGCGGCACGCATCACGACCAGCTCACTTTTATTGGCAAGCAAGCCCAAGCCAACCACTGCACCTAGCAATGCGCCAGTGGGAATAAATTGCTCTAAAAAATAAGGCGAGCGAAAAAATATACTTAATCGCCTCGCCCATGGTATAGCTATCATCTAACGAATCCAGCTCAGACAAATAAGAGAATACCAGCTGTAATGCCCACAAGCCTATGACAGCTCCGACGATTGCGAGCAAAGCGTTCAGCTTGACGTAACGGCTCAGCACTTTTAGTTTGGCAGGTTTGCGAGCGTACTTAGCATGAGCATTTTTCGAGTCAGGATTAGATGGTTTAGAAGATAAGACACTCATTAGGACTGCCCTCCTTGTGAGCCACTGCTCTGATGATCGGCAACCGTTAAAGGTGTGTTCTTCGGTTTGCGAAAGCGTAATCGATGCTGCACACGGCTACCCCAATTCATATAAAGTGCCAATGCCATAAATCCTAAAATGAGCCACGCATATGCCCAGACGCTCACGCTGCCTTTGCTAACAGCATTTTTAAGTGAAATAATACCCAGCGCACAGCTGACAAACAATAAAATAGAAGGAAATAGGCGCAACCAGCGACCTTGACGCGGGCGTACTTGTGCCAGTGGTACAGCGAGCATTGGTGCAATGATCATCAACCACGGCAATGCTAGACGATAGCCAAGCTCACTTTGTGCCACACGCAGCGAGTTGCCACTATTTGCCGTACCACCCGTCGCGGCTTGCCATAATGGTCCAATCGCTTGCGTTTCGATATTATCTTCGGTGATGACTTCTTTTGAGGATTCTGTCAAAGTAATGCGGTAACGATCAAAGCCCACTTGATTGTATTTCAGACTGCCAGCACCGACTTCATAACGCCGCCCTTGGAACAAGTCCAATTGGGTCACACCGCTATTACCTTTGTCTACTTGCTCAGCACGCTTAGCCAACGTAATAGTATCTTTGCTGATGTTGGTATTATTAGTAATCGCCGTTGGCATATTTGGTATGTCTGAAATATTTAATTGCTCAGCTGTTTCGGGATCGATGGTGTTTTTAACATCGACGGCAGCCTCTTTAGCAGTGTTATTTTTAGCGGCACTGCCCTTTTTTTCAGGCTCAGATTGAATCAAATCACATCTTGCAATTGCTTTTTATCATCACTCAAGCTGCCCACATACAAATGATAATTGCCACTACTAATAAATTCATTGGGACGAATTAAATCAAAAGCGCTGGTCAATGCCTGCTGTTGCCAGACACTTTCCGATGAGCGTACGCCCCACGGTTTACCAACGATGGATAAAGCCGCTTCCCCAACGAACAACGCCAAGATTAACGGCGTCATCAAACGGGCAAGTTTACCACGCGACACCCCACTAGCATTAATCACTGCCATTTCTTGATCGACATACAGCCGCCCGAATACCAGCATTAGAGCGATAAAAAATGCCAATGGCAGGATAAGCTCTAAAAAGTAGGGCAAATTATAACCAATGATGGTAAATAACAAGCTGATATCTAAATTGCCTTCTGCGGCAATACCAAAGTAACGGATCAAACGACCGCCCAGCATCATCACCACTAAAAACCCCAAAACCAATGCGGTCGTTGAGGCAACTTGTTGAGTCATATAGCGGCGTAATATCACAATGGGCACTCTTTTAAAAAGGTTGATAGTCGCACGATTTATCGCAGCTTTATTGGCAAACACTGACAATTATGGACCGCTCTAAATACAATAGCTGATACCGATAACTGAACCATAGAAATACAAGACCGTGCTGCTCAATCAGATACTTAAACAGCCCTAAAAGCAACGGCAAAAGATATGAAAATATCTGCGAGACGGGTTAGCGACATGCTGTAAAAATTAGCGGTAAAGATAACCGCTAATCCTAGCATATTTTGCTCAAAAATGGCTGTGAAATGTGTTTGCAAACATTGCACCCCTCTTGCTATAACGCTGTATGGCTCACTAATAATAGATAAGATATGAAAAGAATAATGAGAATTTAACTCATTAGTTTGTCTTATCTAAAAAGCCTTTTTATTAAGTCTTTGCACGACCTTTTTACTTGATGTCATTTGGAAACCTTTGTGTGTCATTCGTATCACTGCCCTCGCACCATTAGGATTACTTGTTAAACTGAGAAAACTAAAAATTCCTAATTATCTCGCCCAATGGAGAATATTAATGACAAATAAACTCGGTTCTACCCCTTCTACTTTACTTGAACTTGCTGGCGGTCAATTTGATACGCTCGATTGGTCAAATTGCGCCGTGGTTTTTATTGACTATCAAAACGAATATGTCGATGGGGCGATGCCATTGGGGAAAGCTGGTACGAACGCCATTGCAAATGCGCGCCTATTGCTAGATAAAGCTCGTACACAGAACGTCCCTATCTTTCATATCGCCCATCACGGCGCAGATAATGGCAACGTTTTTGATCCTTTGTCATCTAATGTCGAGATTATCGCTGAATTACAACCAAAGGATGGCGAAACCGTCATCGTCAAAAAAAATCCCAATGCGTTCCATGATACCCAGCTGCAAGCACTTATTTCAGCTGCACAAAAACAGCAAATTATTTTTGCTGGGTTTATGAGTCATATGGTGTTAGCTCAAGCGTGAGAGCCGCCTTTGATTTAGGCTTTGACAGTTTTGTTTGCCATGATGCTTGTGCTACTCGCGATCTGCCTGACTATAAAAAAGATAAAATCAGCGCTGATATCATGCATGCTACCGCGATGGCAGCACTGCAAGATAGATTTGCCGCTTTAGTAGCAACCGATGAGTTAGTTAATAGCTAATAAGCGGTTCGAACCCATAACCTAAACCTTGCTCACTGCGCACTCACCTCGCAATATGCTACACTATTGCGATTGCTTGATTGGCCAAACAATCTGATAATTTAACAGGTATCAGCAATTAAAAAAATCTGCCATTTTCATAGCGCTAACGTCATAACTATAATGTCATAACCCCAATAAGGATAAATATATGATAAATTAACCCAAACACTGCCAAAAACCCATACGCAAAAAATTCTCAAAAAAGAAGCCAAAAGTAAAGACGCGGCCTGCCTTGTCGTTTTAATCGATGATCAAAAAACATCTTAGCTGAGTCAGTTTTGAGCGATTATCAAACCCGCATTGAGCAATTGAAGTATCACACTTCACACTTTAACGGCAAAGCTTGTGAAACGGTTGCTGACTATGCGCTAGCGGGTGATAAGAAAACCACCAAAGAAAACCCAGTACAGCTCTTATTGGTCGGTGTAGGTAATGTTGATAAATTGCGTCATAGCGTTCTAGAAAAAATTGCCAATACCATTTATAAGAGCACCCAAAAGCGTGTTGACTCTATCACTGTGGCACTAGGTGATGCGTTAGAAGAAACCAGTTTAGTCAATTCGCGCTGAGCTTACTGGCAGCAAGCTATCGTTTTGACAAGTACAAATCTGAGCAGCAAACACCTGTTTTAACAGACATCTACTTATTGGCAGAGCCATCTTTAGAAGCGTCATTAGACTTTGCACAAGCGGTCTTTACTGGTCAAAGCTTGACCCGTGATGTCGCCAATGAGCCGGGTAATATCTGTTTCCCAGCGTATATGGCTGAGCAGCACAGGAATTGGCAGCCCACTTATCCCTGACCTATAAAAGTAACGGTACTTGGTGAAGACGAGATGTCAGCACTGGGTATGAACTGCTTCTTGGGTCGCGCAGGCTCTACCAAGAAGGCAAACTGGTACTGATGGAGTATCGTGGCAAGTCTAATTTTAGCGTCAATACTGATGGTGATACTAACAAAACCATTACCAACAGCGCAAAAGTAGCTGGCGGTCTCAAAGCCTTGGCTGATAAATTACCAACCAAAGCTGCTAGCAAAAAAGCCGCTAAAAATGCTGAACAGAATAGCGAAGACAATGTCCAAAGTGCACACGATGATGCCCCTATCGTGCTTGTTGGTAAGGGTGTTACCTTTGATTCAGGTGGTATCTCAATCAAGCCCGGTGCGGCGATGGATGAGATGAAATTTGATATGGGTGGCTCTGCGGCGGTACTCGGTACTCTAAAAGCATTATGTGAAGCGCGTCTACCTATCAATGTCGTCGGGGCGCTAGCTTGTGCTGAAAATATGCCATCAGGCGAGGCGACGCGCCCAGGCGATATCATCAAAGCAATGAACGGTAAGTCTGTTGAAATCTTAAATACCGATGCTGAAGGTCGTTTAGTATTGTGCGATACCTTATGCTACGTACAAAAGTATTATCAGCCAAAAGCCATCATCGATGTCGCAACCTTGACTGGTGCTTGTGTGGTTGCGTTGGGTCATGTACGCTCGGCAGTCTTTAGTAATGACGAAGATGTTTTGTTTGACTTAGAAAACGCCAGTAACCTATCAGGCGACCTTATCTGGCACATGCCGATGGATGACGAGTATCAAACGCAGATTGACTCGCCTATCGCTGATATTCAAAATATCGGTGGTAAAGGTGCGGGCGCTGTGACTGCTGCCTGTTTCTTATCGCGCTTTATAGAAGAAGGTCAAGCATGGGCGCATTTAGACATCGCTGGTACGGCATGGATTTCAGGTCAAGACAAAGCCGCGACTGGTCGTCCTGTGCCATTATTTATGCAATACCTAAAAAATAGCGCAAATATGGCATAATCTATTGATGAATCATCACTCAATGAAAACCACTCTATGAAAGTTAGCTTTATGTATTAACTGAGAATAAAGCCCAAGATTTCTTGGGCTTTATTTGTCAGCTGACCCAGACGGCGCTCAATAAAAGCAGCCAGTCGTTATTGATTCTTATCGAAAAAAACGATGCATTGCTGTCGACGCTTGATGAAGCCCTTTGGGCACAAGACGATACGAGCTTTATACCGCATCAACGCCTTTTAGATTCTAATCCTGAAGGCGCCGATATTGACGGTGTTCATACTGATATTAATAATCAATTATTAGCACCAGTGTTGCTTGCCAGCTATATGCCAGCCGACTTTAAAGGGATCGTACTCAATACTACGATACGTCCCGTTAATGACTATATAAATGCTACCAGCAATACATTGCCAACTCGTATTTTAGAGCTTATCAAACCTGATAATGTCAGCACTGAGGCAGGACGCGCTAAATATAAGCATTACCAGCAACTCGGCTATGAGCTTACCCATTTCAAAGTTTAATCTTCTATTACAAAATCAAACGCCAGTCATGGCGTTTTTTGTGCTTAAATGTCGACTTTTAAAATTCTTAGAGGCTTATAAGTACGTTATTGCCTACTGCCTTATAAAATCAGTCAGTAGGCGCTTATCACAAAAAATGCTAACATCCTTCGGTCGTTAAGCTAACGATTGTTAAGCTAATATTTATTTCCAAATAGACTAAAGGGGTAAAAATGCATTCATTAATAGCGATGTACCAACGAATCGGATTGGTAACGCTGATTGTTATCGGTTTAGTACTAGGTACTTTGATAGGATGGCTAGCGCCAAGTGTAGGTATTGCCTTAGGTATTTGGGGACTCTGTTCGTAGGTGCCCTAAAAGCCGTTGCCCCTATACTGGTATTTTTCTTAGTGATGGCAGCTATCTGTCAACATCGTAGCGGTAATAAGGTCTATGTAAAACCGGTGCTGTTTTTATATCTGATAGGCACTTTTATAGCCGCTTTGGTCGCTGTTGGTGCCAGCTTTTTATTCCCAACCGAATTGACGTTAGTGAATGCGACCATCGAGCAAGTACCGCCAGCAAACTTAAAGGAAGTATTTAACAATTTATTACTCAGTCTAGTCGCCAATCCAGTTGCTGCCCTAGCCAATGCTAACTATATCGGTATATTAGCTTGGGCGTTATTATGGGTATTGCGCTACGACAAGCTGGCGAGACGACTCGCAGCACTGTCAATGACATTGCAGATGCCATCTCAAAAGTAGTCAAATGGGTCATCGCGCTAGCACCTTTTGGTATCTTGGGATTAGTCGCCAATACCGTCGCTGATACTGGCTTTGCTGCGCTATTGGGCTATGCACGAATTTTGCTAGTACTGATAGGCTGTATGTTGTTTATTGCTTTAGTGACTAACCCTCTCCTCGTATATTTCAAAACGGGTAAAAACCCTTATCCACTGGTATTCACCTGCTTACGTGAATCTGGTATTACTGCGTTTTTTACCCGTAGCTCTGCTGCCAACATTCCTATCAATATGAACCTTGCCAGCAAATTAGGGTTACATGAAAATACTTATTCAGTCACCCTGCCATTAGGCGCTACTATTAATATGGCAGGTGCAGCGATTACTATTAATGTGTTAACCCTTGCAGCGGCGCATACTTTGGGTATTGAAGTTACCTTTGGCTCAGCATTACTGCTAAGTCTAGTCGCTACGATTAGTGCTGGTGGCACCTCTGGCGTCGCTGGTGGCTCATTACTACTCATTCCTTTGGCGGCCAGTTTATTCAACATTCCTGATGATATTGCGCTTCAAGTGGTGGCTATTGGCTTTATTATTAGTGTGCTGCAAGACTCCGCAGAGACCGCCTTGAACTCGTCAACTGACGTATTATTTACTGCTGCAGCTGATCCAAAATATGCGCGCTAATATCACTTGAGATGACCATAACAAACCAATCATCTTAAATTAATAGGTATAAAAAAAAAAAGGGCTTAATGAACTGAACCCCATAAGTTGGACACAACTTATGGGGTATTTTTATGCGTTACGATCTAGACTTTAAGATGCAAGTCATCGCATACTATCGGCAAGGCCATAGTAGTCACGCCACCGCTAAGAAGTTTAACGTCAATCCAGAGTTTGTACTCAAATGGGTTAAGCAATACCAAAGCGGTGGCATAAATGCCATTAAGCCAAAGACAAGTAAGGCCAAATACAGCAGTGAGTTTAAACATCACGTGATTACGACCATGCTTAAAGAAGATTTAAGTCAATCTGAGGTGGCACTGAAGTTTAACATCAGCTCACCGGCGCTCATTAGTCATTGGCACAAAGCTTATCGATTACAGGGTATGTCTGGACTCGTATCTAAACCTAAAGGTAGAACCGCCATGAGCAAACCATTTATCACAGACAAGCCAGATGATGAAAAGAGCTTAGCAGAGCTTAAGCGTGAGAATGAGTATCTACGTGCGGAGAACGCCTACCTAAAAAAGCTAGATGCCTTGCTCAAACAGAAGAAGAAACAAGCTTTGAAAAAGCAAGGCTCATCGAAGGACTAAGAGAGCGCTGCTGTTTATCTGACTTACTTAAAGCCGCTGGTATGCCCAAAAGTGTCTTTTACTATCATAGAGCAAGACTTGAGCGTGATGACAAATACACTGAATTAAAACAGCGTATTGCTAAGCTGTATCATCAGCACAAAGGCAGGTATGGCTATCGCAGAATCACTGAGGCTCTAAAGCAGTTAGGTAGTCATTACAACCACAAGCTCATCGCTAAGCTGATGCGTAACATGAAGCTTAGCGCCAAGATAAGACGTCAGAAGTACCGCTCTTATAAAGGACAACAAGGTAAGATTGCAAAGAACTATTTAAAGCGCCAGTTTACTGCAGATAAACCGAACACACGCTGGCTCACCGATATTACTGAGTTTAAGGTGGGTGATCATAAGCTGTATTTATCACCCATACTCGATTGTTATAACAATGAGATCATCAGCTATACGCTCTCAAAGAGACCCACTTATGACTTAGTTGGTAAGATGCTAGCTAGTGCTTTAGATAAGACAAAGGCGTGCCGTGGTAAGAGATTAATGCTGCATTCAGATCAAGGGTGGCATTATCAAATGAAACCGTTTAGCACGACGCTTAAACAGCATGGAATTAAGCAAAGTATGAGCAGAAAAGGCAACTGCTTAGATAATGCACTGATAGAGGGGTTCTTCGGTACGCTGAAGTGCGAGACGATTTATATTGAGAAACCGAAGACTATTGAGCAGTTAGAACAACAGATTCATGAGTATATACATTATTATAATCATGAGCGTATTCAACTTAAATTAAAAGGACTGAGTCCTGTGCAATACAGAACTCAGTCCTTGTTATAAACTAAACCGTCCAACATTTGGGGGTCAGTTCATAACGGCCCTTTTTTTGGTTATAATTTACCCAATTTATTCTGTTTTACGAATCTTACCTTTATACGAGTATGAGACTAGTAAAGCAAAAAATATAAAATGGCTTGATCTCTTTTATTATTCATTAGATTGTCGGGGTAAGGATGTATTCATTTTTTGCGATGTATAAGCGCATTGGTCTAGTACCACTTATTATTATCGGTTTGATAGCGGGAGTATTGATAGGTTGGTTGGCACCAGATATCGGTATTGCCTTAGGATTATTGGGTACCTTATTCGTGGGCGCATTAAAAGCCGTTGCACCGATACTGGTATTTGTGTTGGTCATGGCGGCCATTAGCCAACATCGCAGCGGTAATGAAGTTTACGTCAAGCCTGTGCTTATCATGTATGTTTGGCACTTTTTTAGCCGCACTGACTGCTGTTGGCGCGAGCTTTTTATTTCCGACAGAACTGGTATTGGTCAACGCCACAATTGAGCAAGTCCCACCAGCCAACCTCAAAGAAGTACTGACCAATCTACTGCTAAATCTGGTTGCCAATCCTGTTAATGCCATCGCTGAAGCCAACTATATTGGTATTTTAGCGTGGGCAATTATCATCGGTTTCGCACTGCGCCAAGCCAGTGATACCACACGCACTGTGGTCGGTGATTTTTCTGACGCCATCTCCCAAGTGGTGAAGTGGGTCATTGCCCTAGCACCTTTTGGTATCTTGGGTTTGGTCGCCAACACCGTCGCTGAGACAGGCTTTGCGGCTTTGGCAGGTTATGCGCGTATCTTGATGGTACTGGTCGGTTGTATGTTATTTATCGCTTTGATTGCTAATCCTATTATTGTACTGATCAAAACGGGCAAAAACCCTTATCCGCTAGTATTCAAATGCTTGCGTGAGTCAGGGATTACCGCATTCTTTACGCGTAGCTCGGCTGCCAACATTCCGGTCAATATGAACCTTGCCCGCAAACTGGGTTTACACGAAGATACTTATTCGGTGACGATTCCACTGGGTGCGACCATTAATATGGCCGGCGCGGCGATTACGATTAATGTCTTAACGCTTGCAGCCGCGCATACACTCGGTATTGAAGTGACCTTTGCCTCAGCACTGCTACTCAGTTTGGTTGCAACCATTAGTGCCTGCGGTGCCTCTGGTGTCGCTGGTGGTTCATTATTGCTTATACCATTAGCAGCAAGCTTATTTAATATTCCAAACGATATCGCCATGCAAGTGGTTGCGATTGGCTTTATCATTGGTGTGATACAGGATTCTGCCGAAACGGCGTTGAACTCTTCAACGGATGTACTGTTTACACACGCAGCAGCTGATCCAAAATATGCGCGTTAAACGCTAAATATATTATTTGCAAAAAAAGGGTCTCATTTTAGAGACCCTTTTTTTGTACTGATTTTTTATGTACTGAATAAAGGGGAAATAAGTTATTTTAAAGGATCGATTTCAATTTCAATCACTGGTGTCTGCATGTCTAATTGGCGTTTAAATTGGCGTAATTGTTCGAGCTCATCCAATAACTCAAGTATCAAGCCAATCGCAGGAACACTGGCTTCAAAGTCGCGGCTAAGGCGCGAGGCACGGCGCACTGTCGTCAGCTGATAACCAGTGAACTGCTCACGTTCCGGCACATCATATTCGATGATGTCCTCTTCAATCAATTCGATGACCCATTGGCGCTCTTGGCCACAGGCAGATACCAGCTCATCCAAGCTCATGATAATGTCGGTAAATTCAGGCGAGTGTTTCATAGCTATTATCCTCGTTTGCTCTTTATTTCATCGTTATCGTATGGTCTTCATCTCTATTACAGTGTTTCAATGTGAGTAATTTTTGGCGGCCATTAACGACTAATATTGATGTCGGCAAAGGCTTGTTTTAATTGCTCATAAGCTTGGGTCGCAGCCTCAGTGCTGATATCAGGGTTCACGATGTTTAAGGTTAGATACAAATCACCCGCTTGCTTAGCAGGGATACCTTTACCTTTTAGGCGTAAATTGCTACCAGACTTGCTGTTCTTAGGCACAGTCACAGCAAGCGTACCAGCTGGCGTACTGACGTTGATTTTTTCACCCAACGCCGCTTCCCATGGCGTTATATTGACGGTTTGATAAACATCAGCGCCTTCGATACGGATATTGTCTGCATGACGGATTTTTACTTTTAAAAAAATCGCCATTTTTTCCGCCACCAATACCAGCGGCACCTTGCCCTGCTAAGCGAATTTGCTTGCCATCAGTGATGCCTTTAGGGATTTTAATTTTCAGCGTTTTGTTGTCATACTCGACACTGCCATTCGGTTGACGAATAGGGACATTCAACTTAATGCTGTAGTCGTCGCCATTATAAACGGACGCCAAATCAACCGTAATCTCTGCATGTTGATCTTGACCTTTGCTATCTTGCGAGCCAAAACCACCACGCTGTGATTGTCCACCAGCTGAACCACGTGCACCACGACCAAATGCCGAAAAGATGTCATCGAAGCGGAAGCCACCATCGCCATAAGCTTCGCCTTCACCAAACTGATCTTTGATATCTTCCCAGCGATAGCCGCCTTGCCCGCCACTTGCAGATTGACCACCAAAACCACCACTTTGACCAGCAAAGGGATTGTCTAGCATGGCGTCATATTCGGCACGCTTTTCTTTATCTCTAATGGTTTCGTAAGCATTATTAATCTCAGCAATCTTATTGTCTGCATCTGGATCATCGCTCACATCAGGGTGATATTGACGGACAAGCTTACGATATCTTTTTTAATATCTGCAGCTGACGCGTCTTTTTTGACCCCTAAAATGTCATAGTAATTTTTCTCTGCCATGTTTTTGTCCTCAACATAAAAGCATGTTAATGATACTGGTATGCCCATTTTAAACGATATGGTACGGAAATTTATTCAACTGCGACATAACAGGTGTTAACGATAGTCTATCTAATAATGATAGTAATATAAAAATTCAATACCGTTATACAAATATTACCAGTAATAGTGCCGAACAACAGCAGTGTTTAAGTTGTTTGAAGCACTTGGGGCGTGTTGAACATTCGATCATGGCACTGACAGGGACTATTTTTCAGGCGATTCGACGTTAAAAATAGTAAGTTTAGTCATTCTAAGCGTATATTTTTAACAATGAAGCGGCAAAAAAGAGTCCTGTCCCCTTCTGTTAATATCGGGGCTGATACTAAAATTGCCCCATACTACGTTGCAATTCTAGCTAAGGTATTAACATTATCTTCGACTTGCGCCTTGGCTGGAACAATTTTAGCTATCAGCAGTGCCCATTTGTGAATGTTCAACACGCCCTAATACATTGTTATTCACTTGTGCCACGGTAGTCATGTGTTTCTCTATGATTCTGGCATTACTATTCTTTGATAGCCACAGACGTCATATCAATTTAACACTCGCCCTAATGAAAAAATAGAGAGTCAAGCCAAAAACACCATTAACAATGTAAATCATTATTTAAAACAATTACATACAGATCACTGATATTCACTAGCTAGCGTGCCTAAATGAGCGTTTTGACCTTGGTAGTTCTTTTACAGAACCGTAAGAATATGACAAAGTATGTGTTGTAAAATGAATATACTGTTTGTACTCATAGGGAGTATGAATAACATAGGCAAGTGTATCTGTCTATTTTATAAATTGCTTAAAGGTATTAAATGTCTTATTTAATCAAGTCTTTGGTTATCACATTATCACTATTGCTGAGTACCACCGTTTTTGCTGGAAACACCAGTTATTACGGTAGTCAGTTCCACGGTAAACGCACTGCTAGTGGTAGTATCTTCAACATGAACTCTTTGACCGCTGCGCATCGCACGTTGCCGTTTGGTACGAAGGTACAAGTGACCAACAAGAAGACAAAGCAGAGTGTAATCGTAAAAATTACCGATAGAGGCCCTTTCATTCGGGGTCGTATTTTGGATTTATCGAAAGCCGCTGCTGGTCAAATAAACTGTCAGTTATGTACGACCACAATGGAAATACTGTCTTATGGTGATGGTAAATACCGTAAGGAATAACGTAATAAAAAAGGGAGAGCCAGCGCTCTCCCTTTTTTGTGACTGTCTTTATCAAGTGAAAATAGCTTAAAAAACAATCAAAACCTACTATTTGCTATAACGAACAGCTCTCTACTCAAAACCCGCTTCCATTTCTTCTAATGTCGTCATCAAAAGCAATAGTTTTTCTTCATTGTCACTGTGCTGCTGCTGCAATGCCGTTTGCTCATTAAGTAATAACAGCAAATCAGACTTGCGACCTTCTTCGTACAAATCCGTATCAGCCAGTTTTTCTTCAAGTGTCACGAGCTGTCCATCAATTTTAGCCAATGCCTTTTCTATCTCTTCTATCTCACGGCGAATAGGCGCGGTGAGTTTGCGTTGTTCAGCCGCCAATTTGCGCTGAGCATCTTTACTAAGCGTAGGCGTCGTCGCTTTACTTTCTGATGAATGATCAGGTGCTTTATTACTCACTTGACCATTATCTGTTTCACGTGAAACAAATTTCTTACTCTCTTTTTTACTTTCTTCTTACTGGTACTTTTATCTGATGAGTTCTCTTGCTTACGCTTTTCTGCCAGCCACTTACCGTAGTCGCTGATGTCACCATCGAACTCCTCGATTTGACCATCATGTACCAAAAACAGCTCATCACAGACGTTGGCAATCAACTCACGATCATGCGAAACCAGTACCACTGCCCCCTCAAATCCTTGCAAGGCGATGGTCAGCGCTTGGCGCATTTGTAAATCTAAATGGTTGGTCGGCTCATCGAGTACCAGAACGTTCGGACGTTGCCAAACAATCAATGCCAGCGTCAAACGCGCACGCTCGCCCCCAGAGAATAGCTCACTCGGAGTATCGATACGCTCACCGCGGAAGTCAAAGCTACCTAAAAACGAGCGTAACATCGCATCAGAGGTTTTACCGGCTAGACGACGCAACATCTCTATAGGCGTGGCCTTGGCATCCAAGATATCCATTTGATGCTGGTTAAAATAGCCTAATTTTAAGGTATCCGAAACACGATACGTCCCTGTTAATACGCCAAGCTCGCCGACTAAGGCTTTAATTAAGGTCGACTTACCAGCGCCATTCATACCTAGCAAGCCAAGACGCGTATCCGGCGTTACTTGTACATTGGCATTATATAGAAGTGGCGTATCGCTATAGCCAATATCCGCTTTGGTCAGCTCAATCAGTGGTGAGCTCATATTTGCTGGCTCATAAAAGCGGAAAGAGAACGGGTTGTCCGCCATCATCGGTGACAGCTCAGCCATGCGCTCAAGCTGCTTGATACGGCTTTGTGCTTGCTTAGCTTTACTGGCTTTAGCACGGAAACGACGAATAAAGTCATCCAAATGTGCTTTGGTCGCTTCTTGCTTCTCAAAGGCTTGCTGCTGCTGCGCCATACGCTCATGACGGGTGCGAATAAATTGCTGATAGTTACCCGTATAAAGCGTGATTTTTTGTTGTTCTACATGAAGAATATGACCAACAGTCGCATCCAAGAATGCTTGGTCATGCGAGATGACGATCACGAGACCCATAAAAGCATTGATCCATGTCTCAAGCCAAAGGATCGCATCCAAGTCCAAATGGTTGGTCGGCTCATCGAGTAACATTAAGTCCGCACGGCTCATCAAAGTTTTGGCAAGGTTTAGACGCATGCGCCAACCACCCGAAAACCCTTCTACGGGTAATTCATGCTGGCTGGTATTAAAACCAAGACCTGCCATAATTTGGGCCGCTTTAGTCGGCGTACGATAGCCATCAATTTCATCAAACTGCTGATGCAATACCCCGATCTGCTCATCACTGACGCTACTCAAATCATTCAAAGAAGCATTAATCTCATACCACTGCTCATCACCGCTCAATACATAATCAATCGCAGACTGCGTTGTAGCGCCGACTTCCTGAGCCATGTGTGCCACATGCCAGCTATCAGGAATACTGACTTCACCTCTATCAAGCGTGACCTCGGTATCTCCTCTGCCCATTCGCGTCAACAATAAGGCAAATAAGGTAGATTTGCCGGTGCCGTTGTTGCCCGTCAAGCCAACTTTGTGGCCCGGATGTAGCTGGAAGCTTGCCCCTGCAAACAACTCACGACCATCACGGCGAACACCAACGTCTTTAAATTCGATCATATAATCTCTTCAACTCAACAGTAATATAAAATATAAGGCAATAAAAAAACACATCTGGCATGTTAACTGGCGGCTATTATTTCAAACGCTTGCCCCATAGGCAAACGATTAAATAACTATTTCAAAACCAAGTGTTTATTCGCACAAAAAGTCTTTCTCTTAGCATGAGTTTATGGGGATAATAACCGCTAGTATCAATCAGCCACCTTCAGCCAGTAGCGTCACTCTTGACAAACGAATCAATACCCCCATTATGATATACTGCGATGAGATAAGTGCCCGTTATCAACCAAATCGTTGTAATGACACAGATATCATATTTATAATGCGCCATTAGTCATACCAATAGCAGCGCCATAATAACAGCACCCAATTGAATCAAACGCCGTGCGTATCTTTATTTGCAACTATTTCATTGCAAACCCTAACTGGACGACCGCATTTGATCCTAGCAACTGAGGTAGATATGAACGAATCAGCCAACCAATTTAATCCAAGCGCCAGCCAGCCAGTAGACCCAACTGTTTTAAGCTTAACCGATAGCGCTGCACAAAAGGTGCGACGTCTGCGTGAAGAAGAAGGCGACAGCGATCTGATGTTGCGTGTCTATGTGACGGGCGGCGGCTGCTCAGGTTTTTCTTACGGCTTTAACTTCGCCAATGAGCTGAATGAAGACGATGCCAATTTTGACAATGACGATGTAACCTTGGTCGTCGATTCACTAAGCTATCAGTATTTACAAGGCTCTACCGTTGACTATACTGAAGGGTTAGAGGGCGCACGCTTTATCGTCACCAATCCAAATGCTACCACCACGTGTGGCTGTGGCTCATCCTTCTCTATTTAAGTTGGCGAGACGCATGACTTTTGATCAAGATACCTTCCTCGTTAGTCAACGCTATCATAAACCGCTTAACGTCGTACTTTTGAAGCATCTATCTCGTAGGTAGATGCTTCTTGTTTTATGCGTTTTTTAGAAAACAGTAACGCGCTGTGCATAAAATTTTTTATTGAAATACCTATTAAAATCAAGAGGAATGAGCGCCTGTAAAGCTTATCGTATTTGTAATTGTCCGTGGTTTTCAGGGCAGCTTTGAGCTAAACTGACGGCATTCTTAATCCAATATTTACCTTCATTATGGTCAAACGCCAGTCGTGTTTTGAGCCGCCATAATAAATAACAATAGATGACTATTATGAGTAATTTTGCGAGTAGCTTTGTGAATTTTGACATTCCTAATTGGTTTGATAGCAAGCATTTAACGGGCATGCTCCGCGGTATCGAAAAAGAAGGGCTGCGCGTAAGACCCGATGGCTACTTGGCTCAGACGCCGCATCCAGCCAAACTTGGCTCAAAGCTCACCCATCCGTTTATCACAACTGATTATTCAGAAAGCCTACTTGAGCTAATTACTGACCCCAAAACCTCACCAAAAGAGACGCTAAACATGCTGCGTCAGTTGCATGTATTGGTCTATCAAGCCATGCCTGAAGGTGAGCTGATGTGGCCGCTGTCTATGCCTTGTATGCTGTCATCGAATGATGAAGACATCCCACTGGCTGATTATGGCAGCTCTAATACGGGTAAGCTCAAGACGCTATACCGTAGCGGGCTTGGTATTCGCTATGGTCGCCGCATGCAAACGATTGCAGGTTTGCATTATAACTTGTCTTTTGGCGACGGGTTATTTGAAGTTTGGCAAGCTGAAATACCTGCTGCACAAGCGCAAACCCTGACAGAATTTAAAAACGAAAAGTACTTAGGGCTCATCCGTAACTTTAAGCGTCTGACCAGTTTGGTATTGTATTTACTGGGTGCTAGCCCTAGCGTTTGTCCTTGTTTCTTAGCTGGTCGTGAGCATGATTTAGAACTGCTAAACGACTCAACTTATTATAAGCCTGCTGCCACCAGCCTACGTATGGGCAAGCTCGGTTATACCAATAGTGTGCAAGAACAGCTCGATATTCGTTATAACTATCTGCCAGAGTATGTCGATGGACTGCGCCGTGCGATTCAGACTCCGCACGAAAGCTTTGCCAAGCTTGGCTTAGATGATGCCGATGGCAACCCTATCCAAATCAACAATCATATTTTACAAATAGAAAATGAATACTATAGCCCTATTCGTCCTAAACAAATCGCGATGAGCGGCGAGACACCGACCGAAGCATTAGAGCGCCGCGGTATCGCCTATGTTGAGTTCCGTGCAATCGATCTAGATCCTTATAGCGATGTCGGTATTCGTCTGTCTAGCGCTTGTTTCTTAGAGGTCATGGCGCTGTACTGTCTGCTGAGCGACTCACCTGATCTATTACCTGAGGAAGAAGAGACCTTAGCCATCAATCTTGAGCGCGTGGTAAACGAAGGTCGCCGCGAAGGCTTACACATTATAAACAACGGCGAAGAGCAACTGCTTGAGAGCTGGATGCTGGTGCATTTAGAACGTATGCAACCACTTGCCGCGCTACTTGATGCGCATTATGGCGGCAACGATTACCGTGCAGCAGTCGCGTTAATGCAAGGCAAAGCAGGGCACTCTGAATCAACCATTTCAGCACAAGTAAACTCTGATAGTCAGCGTTTAGGCAGCTTATGGCAGCTTGGCTTTACCTTGGCGCAGCAGCATCGTGAGTCTTTATTACAGCAAACGCTTAGTCCAAACACCCAAGCCAAATATGAAGTGTTAGCAGAAAATCGATATTACAGCAGGCTGAGATTGAAAAAGCCGAAACTGAAGATTTTATGGAATTTTTACAGCAATATCGCTAAGTTTTGATTGCTGAGCTTTGATTGCTAAGCTTTGAGTACTAAATTCTGACCGCCACTTAACGTGTATAGATGACTACTTTATAAGAGTAACTGCCCGATGCTAAAGCTGACCACTTACCGCAATTTGCAAATATTTTTGGTGATAATAGCCGTAATAGGTATGAGTTTTGCGCTGTTTTTTTTACAGCGCTATATGGGGTTTTCGCCTTGCCCACTGTGTATTTTTCAGCGTATTGGCCTCATAATCATGGGCAGTTTTGCTTTGATAGCGGCATTATTCAACCCTAAATCTAAGGCAGTTAGACTGGTATTGTGGCTTGGTAGCTTAGCAGGTATCGGTTGGGCGACCGCCGTGGCTGGACGACATGTTTGGCTACAGCATCTGCCTGCCGATCAAGTACCTTCTTGTGGTCCGGGGCTGGATTATTGGTTAGATACGCTACCGATTTTGCAAGTATTTAAAGAAGTTTTTGCGGGCTCTGGCGAATGTGCTTCTGTTGAGTGGACATTTATGGGACTGAGCATTCCTGAACAATCTTTGATTCTGTTTAGTCTGCTATTGGTGGTACACGGGTTGATATTATGGCGTATTTTACGACCTGTTGCCCCTAGCCGCCTTGCTTGATGGCGAATTAGCCCCTACGTTGCTTTTTGCTATATCCTTCGTTTTTGCTAGATCCATTCTTCCAAACGAACAGATATATTTATTACTAAACATCTGTTCGTTTACGAGCCACTATTAAATATCTCCGATAATTTTCGTTCGTCATATCTATCAACGTTAAACCATTATTCTTAGCTCATGGCTAAACCTATCATAACAAAAAGGCCACAGAGATATCTTTAACCTTTGATATCTTGACACAGTTTATTTACTTTTTGATGGGTAAAATAGCGTTTTAAATATCCATCACTGTTGACTGATTGGCGATAGGCTACCGATAGCTTCTTCTCGCCGCCTAGCCTCAGATGGCACTTGTAGTCTCGTAGTCTTCTACTCTAATTTAAACATTTATACTTCCTATTATCTTTCCTTTTTGACAACGTATTGAGTTGTCGATAGTGTCGATAATCATTTGGAATGACTATTAAAAAACTGTTTTTTGGTGTGACCATGATATATTTTTGCCTATTTGTTCTAACACGCTAACTATCCTCAAACGCGGTGGTCGTTGTTTGCTAGCGCTGCCCCTCTGTGTGCTGCTCATCGGCTGTGATAGTACCTCGTCTAGCGGCGATAAAGGTATGACGACTAAGGTCGCCCCTATCGATCATGTAGAAGAGAACAGCGCACAAGCTAGCGCAGAGAACTTGTCAGAGACCAATCTATTAAATGCGGGTAGTGAGCTAGATAAAGTGTCAGAAGGACAATCGCTGATTGCGGCTGCCCAATCGAGTAACGGTGCACATCCCCATCAATCGCTGACACGCTCAGAGCCGCGTAATGGCACGTTACAAGCCACGTTAATGGGCGATTATGGTGGCATGGTACCCTGTAAATCTTGTGATAGCACTGATATTACATTGAATTTGTTCGCTGATGGTTCAGTGCTAAAAACCAGTATAGATAACAATCCGGAAATGCCGAATGCACCCCTGTTTGAACCTGGTGTTTATCGTCAAGACAACGATATGATTACGATTGTCTATGAAGACAAAAACATTGAAGCGTATCATATTCAAGACAATCATCTTGTTTTAATGGATGAACATAAAAAACCTAATAATGACTATACCCTGTCGCGCAAATAATAAAATAGCGGCATAAACATTTAGAGGCTCTAAATTTTAAGTGCTCTGAATATAGTGATGCTCAATGAGCAAAACTATCCTTTTAATAACGCCTACTTGTTAGGCGTTTTTTATTGGTCATCATGCGGTGTTTACTTTACAATAAGTGCTTGTTTTCGACGCTGCTATTTGGCGATCCTATGCTGTTTTTGTGACAGAATATAGGGTCGAAGCAATATAAAGTAGAGATAAGGCAAGCGGGCGTCAATAGTACGTTTGGTACATGAAGCACGGTTAACGCCGTCACCATTTATAATATTTTAATTATAGCCAAGACTGATGATCATTAGGTTGAGCGTATCCTAGAATACACCATAGTTAATATCGGTAACTTTTGGGATAATGCTCCATTTTTATTCTTTTAATTTAAGCTCGTACGGAACGTCTATGCATATTCATATTCTTGGTATTTGTGGTACTTTTATGGGCTCACTGGCATTGCTGGCACGCGAGCTTGGACATACGGTCACGGGCTCAGATGCCAACGTTTATCCGCCGATGTCCACCCAACTGGAAAACGCGGGCGTGACCATTGAGCAAGGCTATCTGGTAGAGCATTTACAACCAGCACCAGATTTAGTCGTCGTTGGTAATGCCATGAAGCGCGGTATGGATGTCATCGAATATATGCTGGACACAGGTCTACGCTATACCTCAGGACCACAGTTTTTATCTGAGCAGGTATTACAATCGCGTCATGTGATAGCCGTTGCCGGTACTCACGGTAAAACCACGACGACGACTATGCTCGCTTGGATATTGCACTATGCGGGTATCGATACTGGGTTTTTAATCGGCGGTGTGCCACTGGTTGATACCACTGATGAGCATTTACAGCACGTCTTCGCTCACAGCAGTTATTTGGGTGCTGACAAAATTGATAATGACGATTCGGTAAATACTGGCTATTTCGTTATCGAAGCGGATGAATACGATTCTGCATTTTTTGATAAGCGTTCAAAGTTCGTTCATTACCGTCCGCGTACGGCTATTTTAAACAATCTAGAATTTGATCATGCGGATATTTTTGCGGATCTTGAAGCTATTCAGACCCAATTCCATCATATGGTGCGCATGATTCCAAGCACGGGCAAAATCATTATGCCCACAGCGACTGCCAGCTTAGAGGAGACGTTAGCGAAAGGGGTTTGGACACCCGTTTGGCGGACAGCAGTATTGAATTCAGCGGCACATAATACCTATGCAACAGATAATACCCATGCAAAAGATAAGCATGTAAAAGATAGTAGTGATTGGCAAGCTGAACTTATCAGCGAAGATGGTGGTCAATTTGCGGTTAGTTTTGCGGCTGATATTGCTGATGAAGAAGCCACGGGAGTCATCGATTGGTCGATGAGCGGCATGCATAATGTGAATAATGCCTTGGTTGCTGCCGCAGCGGCTTATAACATCGGCGTCAGTGTCAAAACTGCGTGCGCGGCGTTATCAGCATTCGCGGGCATTAAACGTCGGATGGAGCTGATTGGCGATGTCAATGATATCTTAGTCTTTGATGATTTTGCTCATCACCCTACGGCCATTACTACGACCTTAGATGGTGCCAAGAAGAAACTGGCGGACAGACGCATTTGGGCGATTATTGAACCACGTAGTAACACCATGAAAATGGGCATTCATCAAGACAGCTTGGCTGAGTCTGCTGCTCTCGCCGATCATACCTTATGGTATGAGCCGACAGGACTGGAGTGGGGTCTAAAAGAAGTCATTGAAAATGCCAATAGCGCAAATCCTAACATGGGCAACCAACAGGTGCTCTCTAGTATCGATGCTATCATCGAGCATATCGACACGCACGCAAAAGCGGGTGACGCCATTGTGATTATGTCGAATGGCGGTTTTGAAGGTATTCATCAACGCTTATTAACTGCGCTACGTAGTAAAGCCACTTAATAAAGCTACGCAACAAATAATCTAGCTGGTCTAGTTCTGGTGTCAAATAAGAGCGTTGCTTATTATAAATGAGCAACGTTTTTTTATGATCAACTTTTTCTGATTACTTGCGTTTACTATAGAACGTATCAGTATTAGGGAGCGTCGATATCCAAAAATGCCTTAATATATAAATGGCGTTTTCGACTTCACTACCTTTGTAACCTTTCATTTACCTATTCTACCTGCATATTAGCAAATCTACGATTTTCCTCACATAGCTCATACACTGGTAACATTTCGCGCTTACCTTTACGTCTATACAGTGCTTACAATGAGCTTATCAAAATTGATTAACTATTATAAATGATAAAATTAGGAGAATAATATGAGCTTTATTTGGATGATTATTGTAGGTCTGGTTGCAGGTTTATTGGCACGAGCTATCAAGCCAGGTAGCGACCCGATGGGCTGGATAATGACCATTGTATTGGGTATCGTCGGTGCTTTATTAGGTGGCTTCTTAGCTAGTCTTATCGGTATCAATGCTGATGGCGGATTTACTGGTTTGATATTCTCAGTAATAGGTGCGATCATCCTGTTTTATCTACGAGATGATTATGAGCAAACGTGGCGTATAACTTTGCACTTTTGCTCAGATGTTTTAGCTGCCCCAAGTGACTTTAATGACTCAGAAGTGATTTGATTTACTAAACTCAATTTACTAAAAAGCAGCTCTACTTATGCAAGTCAGATTACATCTAATCTAGCTTATATAAATCAAAAAGCCTTGCGAATTGCAGGGCTTTTTTATGCCTATAAAAAAGCGACCTCCTTGATTTTTTACGATGATAAAAAGCAATAATTGTGCGAAAGTATTGATAAGCATTACTTTTGTCCCCATTTATCCTATAATATCAACCCTATTTTATCCCTATCATTGAGGTGAGCGTTATGGCTTTACTCCCTATTTTAAATTACCCAGACCCGCGCCTGCGTACTATTGCTACGCCTGTTAAGGAAGTGACTGCTGAAATCAAAACCTTAATCGCTGATATGATTGAGACGATGTATGAGGCACAAGGTATCGGTTTGGCGGCAAGCCAAGTGGATCGCCATATTCAGCTCATCGTCATGGATCTGTCCGAAGATAAAAATAGCCCTAGAGTTTTTATCAACCCAAAGGTGACACCATTGGTAGAAGAGAAACAGCCCTATGAAGAAGGTTGTTTGTCCGTACCTGAAGTCTATGACAGTGTTGAGCGCCCGAATAAAGTGCGTATTGAAGCCTTAGATGAGAATGGTCAAAAAATCGATGAAGAAGTCGAAGGCTTACTCGCGGTATGCATCCAACATGAAATGGATCATTTAAATGGGGTCATATTCGTCGATTATTTATCACGTCTCAAGCAAACTCGTGCTCGCGATAAAGTGCGTAAAATCGTTAAAATACGCGAAAAACAAGGCGAACAAATGGCGGATAAACAGCCGCAGCCCAGCCATTCTTAGTCCATTCATTATCTAAGCTATTTTTACGTCATTTAATCAGCATGGACGCAAGGTTTCATTACCTGTTAGATGCGTGATGACACTAATGTGAGATGACAATGACGTGATGCGAGCATTTACTCTTTAACACCTACTGTCTTTATTAAAGGTTCCCTACCATGACCATGATCAAAATTGACCAATATTTTGACCCTGCCGGCTGGCAGAAATTCACTCAAGCTGCTGAAGGTCGCGAGACGCCATTTTTGGTCGTGGACCTTAGCCGTATCAAAACCAAATATCATGAAATGGTTGGGTTTTTCCCAATGCAAAAATCCATTATGCAATGAAAGCCAGTCCTGCTGTTGAAGTGATTAACCTGCTTGCTGATCTTGGTTCGAACTTTGATTGTGCCTCCATCTATGAGCTTGATCGCGTACTAGACTGCGGCGTTGAGCCATCGCGTATCTCTTATGGCAATACCATTAAAAAAGCGGAGCACGTCAAATATGCCTTTGAAAAAGGTATTGACTTGTATGCGACCGACTCAGAAGCGGATCTAAAAAATATTGCCAAGCACGCCCCTGGTTCAAAAATCTTTGTGCGTATCTTAGTACAAGGGTCAGAGACCGCTGAATGGCCATTGTCTCGTAAGTTTGGTTGTCATCCCAATATGGCGATTGAGCTGTTGATTCAAGCTCGTGACTTGGGCCTAGTACCTTATGGCATCTCATTCCACGTCGGTAGTCAGCAAAAAGACGTTGCCGCTTGGGATGATGCACTAGCCAAGGTCAAATACATGTTTGACTGGATGAAAAACGAAGAAGATATTAAGCTACAAATGATCAATTTGGGTGGCGGTTTTCCAGCCAACTATATCAGTGAAGTGAACCCTATAAAAGTCTACGCTGAAGAGATTACTCGTTATTTGACAGACGACTATAGTGAAGAGGACATGCCTGAGATTATCCTTGAGCCAGGTCGTTCATTGGTTGGCGGCTCAGGTGTATTGGTCAGTGATGTGGTGCTTATCTCGCGTAAGTCGCACACGGATTTAACGCGTTGGGTGTATACCGATGTGGGCTTATTCCAAGGCTTAATCGAGACTTTGGGTGAAGCCATCAAGTATCCGGTCTATACGCCTAAGATGGAAACGTCAACCAGCAAAGGCACTGTGGTACTGGCAGGTCCTACTTGTGATTCGACCGATATCATGTATGAAGAAGCGGGCATCAATTGCCATAAGCTGGAGATTGGTGATAAAATCTTTGGTTGACCACGGGTGCGTATACTAACTCGTATTCATCTATTGAGTTCAATGGTTTTCCACCATTAGAAGTGATCTACGTTGACTAATCTGCAATAATTATTGTCGATAAAAAGCGCGATACTGCTCATTACAGTATCGCGCTTTTTTTATCAAAGATAATAGTAATCGATGCAAGGCTACTGCACCATTATCCAAATTGGTGTGTTTTTAGTGCTATCAATGGCACGATTGCTACCATAACTTGCGCGTTGATTTTGGCTACTTTGAGAGATTTGTCCGATAGTTACCCATTGACCACGTGGGATAATAATGGTCGTGTCTAGCCGTTGACCTTGAATGGCATGATTACTATTTTTCTGAGAAGTTGAATAGGAGCGTGCGAGTTTTTCTTCAACTTGTGACAAGGTTACTTCGACTTGACCAGTCGGTAATAATCTTGGCTTAACCGTGATGCCTTGCGTCGTTGGTAGCAATACTTGCTGCTGAATGACAATCTGTACTGAGGGACTTTTATAATTTGTATAACTATTTACATCGTAGGTTTGATTCAGCGCATAAAGCGTCCCTGTACTGATGCTGGCGGCACTACCTGACAAGGTTTGTACTTGGTATAAATTATTTGTTTGCTGTTGGCTATTGCTCTGATGAATAATCCCTGACCCTTGAATACCATGATTGCTAATAATGACCTGCCCTTGCTGAATATTACCTTGGACGCTGCTATTGTTGCCAACACGCACAGCGACCGTCAATGCCTGTGGCTGACCGTCAATCTGAGTCAATAACTGCTGTACCGCCTGATAGTTAGCGGCTGTCGTATGCAACACTAACTTGTCTTGATAGGTAGTAACCGTACCGCCGTCACGACTATTATTCAGTTGCTGACGAACAGCAGGTAATAATGCATCACCACCATAGGTATGAATGACGTAGGTTTGAAAAGTAGCTGCTTGTGCGACTATTGGCACTACCGTCAAATTGAGGGCAAATGCTATTTGGCTAGCGTAAAGCGTACTTTTTCTAGATTTGAGTGTCGTGACGATGTTGGCAGCTTTGATGCTTCTGGCACCCCTGACAACAGCCACAGTGCGACTAAAACCCACTATTAGATTCTTGCTAAACTTATTCATGTCTAACTCCTAATAATCATTTCGCTTTATCAATAAGCCGTCCTCAGCAGCCACCAAACAGCAAGCAAGAAACATTAATCACTCAAACCTTACTTGCTCAAAAACTAGTCATTCAAACCCAACACGTCCTGCATATTATATTGCCCGACCTCTTGTTTGATAACCCAAGTCGCGGCACGTACAGCACCCGCGGCAAAAGTCATACGCGCGCGGGCACGATGGGTAATTTCAACCACCTCACCATCGGCAATAAACATCACGGTATGATCGCCAATGATTTCACCACCGCGAATAGCATGAATACCAATAGTACCTGCTTTGCGTTCGCCCGTTTGTCCTTCGCGGCCATAAACAGCGACATCTTTTAGGTTCTGTCCACGAGCTTCTGCAACGGCTTCTGCCATCATATATGCTGTGCCTGATGGCGCATCGATTTTATGCTTATGATGTGCTTCAATGACTTCTACATCGGCATCCTCGCCAAATGTCTTCGCTGCCATGCTGAGCAACTTTAATGACAGATTAACGCCTGTTGAATAGTTACCAGCATAGACAATCGCAATTTTCTCGCTAGCCTTTGCCAATACTTGCTCTTGCTGCTCATTGAATCCTGTCGTCCCAATAACCATCGCGACATTGTTTGCCGCGCAAATCTGCATATTTTGTTCAGTGGCATCAGGCAAGCTAAAATCAATTAGTACATCGATGTCATTAATGACAACTTTTAAATCACCGACAATTTGCACTTCTAAGCGACCGATAGCGGCGACTTCGCCAGCATCCGCGCCGACAAGGCTTGAACCTTGACGTTCTATCGCGGCATTTAATATCGTTTGCGAGTTGTCTTGTACTGCCTCTATTAGCATACGCCCCATACGACCACCAGCACCAATCACCCCGACTTTGATGGCTTGTTTTTTTATTTTCTTGCGCTGTTATCTGTTGGCTCATATGTTTACCCTAAAAGCTCTATATTAATAAGAAAGGTTTTAAATGTTATGATGCTAAGTTTAGCAAATATCACCACCTGAATGGTTTTTTATAGCATCAATAAAAACCCCCAGTGTTTCATGTGAAACACTGGGGGTTTTGTATCTAGTCATTTAATCAAACGGGTGATTAAAACAACTCAGTTAATCAAATAAGTCGCCAATCTTTTTAAAGAATGACTTCTTATGTGGCGACTGCTGATGCTTGCTATCACCGTCGAGCGTATCTTGGAACTGGCGCAACAGGTCTTTTTGCTCGCGAGTTAAGTTCACTGGGGTTTCGATAACCACACGGCAAATCAAATCACCTTTCATGGTGGTGCGTACTGGCGTCACGCCTTTGCCGCGTACACGTAGCAACTTACCACTTTGCGTGCCTTCTGCAACCTTGATTTTTACTTTACCATCTAAGGTTGGAATTTCGACCTCTTTACCCAGTGCTGCATCGGTAATGCTCACAGGTACGTCCATATAGAGATCAGCCCCTTGACGCGTAAAGACATTGTGCGGTTTTACGCGTACTTCAACGTATAAGTCGCCGTTTTGGACGCCCGCGCCGCCCGCTTCGCCTTCGCCTGCTAGACGGACGCGATCACCATCATCAACACCAGCTGGGATAGACACTTCTAGCGTACGTGATTTGTCTTTAACGCCATTACCATGACAGTCAGAGCATGGGTTTTTGATTTGCTTACCAGTGCCGCCACAATGTGGGCAGGCCTGCTGCACGGCAAAAAATCCTTGCTGCATACGTACTTGACCTTGTCCATGACAGGTCTGACAAGTTACGATATCAGAGGCATTTTTTGCCCCTTTACCATCGCACGTGTCGCAAGGCGCAGGCGCAGTGAAACTGATTTCTTTTTTACAGCCACGTACCGCTTCTTCTAGCGTCAGCTCAATGACGTAACGCAAATCAGAACCACGGCGCGAACGTCCACCGCCGCCGCCACGCTGCTGACCGAAGATATCGCCGAAGTTGCCGAAGATATCACCGAAGATATCTTGGAAGTTGCCACCACCTGCACCGCCAAAGCCACCGCCGCCCGCCATGTTTCGAAGGCTGAATGACCCATGCGATCGTAAGCAGAGCGCTTCTCTTCGCTGCTTAGTACTTCGTAAGCCATCGATGCTTCTTTGAATTTATCCTCAGCATCTGGATCATCAGAGTTACGGTCAGGGTGATATTTCATAGCCAGCTTGCGGTAAGCTCGCTTAATTTCTTTGCTTTCAGCGGTCTTGCTCACACCTAATACTTCATAAAAATCACGCTTACTCATGGGCTCTCCTATCGTCTTTACAGTCCACCGGACAGTCGATTCAGTAGTTCTAGCCAACCACCACCTTAATACGACTCACTATGGCACTCAAAGGTTTCACATGAAACATCATAAATAGTGAGAGAAAAGAGGTGATACTGCTATGAATCTTACAAGCGAATACGGCGGGATGCTGCTTAGCCAAATCAATTATTAAAAGTTTGCGCTATTTATGGAGATGCTATGGTGATTTATCAAGCGCTTAGACAGGGAAAGTATCCACTATAGTGCGCTTGGCCATACAAAAAGGTTTTATTAAGGAATGAACAAAGGTTTTCATACCTTAAAAAGGCTCAGCCATGCTAATATTTATCACTATATTTTTGGGGTTTTAGATTTATACTCACCAGTATTAAATCTGCCTATCATTACGTTTTTTTTTGCGATAAGGGTTTGATTTTTATGAAGAAGCTGATTATTTTATTAATCGTCATTGCCGTCGCTGTCTATGCAGGATCGCCCTATTACAGCGCTTATCAGCTTAAAAATGCCTACGATGCCAAAGACGGCGCGACCATCGCCGCAGCGATCGACTATGAGCAAGTGCGACCTAGTATCCAAAACCAACTCACCAGTCAGTTTACGGCGACTATGAGCAATTATCCATTGGTCGCTGAGCTGGGCGGCGAAGCATTAACCCAAGCCGCCAATAGCTTTATCACGCAGGCGGTAGATGGTGCTATAACACCGCAAAATATCGAAAAAGTCATCAATACCCAAGGTCAGGCCAATACCGCAACCAAAGAGCTGGCCGCCGCATGGGCAATCGCTAGTAATCAAGTCGATCTCAAAAATTTGATTCAAAATCTTATCATCCAGCGCGGTGATGTGGATGCAGTGGTCAAAAGCCAAATGCAGCAAATCATGGAGAAACAAGCCGCTGAACTGGAGCAACAGGTAGCGCAAGGGTCTGACAGTGACAAGCCCAAATTAAGCTATTGCGGTATTAATTGCTTCACTATTAGCGGTCAGGTAAAAGGTTATCCGCTCACCATCGAGATGCAGCGTAACGGCTTAATTGATTGGAAAATCGTTGATATCGTGTTGCCACAATAGACTTGATATCCTTAACGGTTATAGGTAAAAAAAACCGCCACATAGATTACTTATGTGGCGGTTTTTTATTAATATTAAGGAATGTCATCTCTTAATACATTTTTTATTCATAACTTTATTAAACATCTATGCGAGATTAAACATCTGTGTGAGCTACTGCACACCCAAAAATTCTAAAAACTCAGGACTCTCAAAGCTCGCTTGAAACAGCACGCCATCTTCACGGTAGATAGCAGGCGTTGCCATCACCGCAAGCCCTGCTGCTTTTTCACGATTGGGCGTCACATGATCGGCTGTACAACTTGCTGGTGCTGGTGTCATCTCACCCTGCAACATTGCTTTATCAAAAGCTTTACGGCGGCTGTCCTCATCACTTTGACACCAAATGCCACGCATTTGCTCAGGGGACTGCTCGTATATCGGATAACCAATGGTTTTGACCGTCACACCTTTGGCATTAAGCATCGGTAGCTGTTGATGCAAGCGGCGGCAATAAGGACAATTGACATCATTTGCCACATAAATAACCGCTCTCTCAGGGCCTGTCGCTGGATAATTAATCAGCTGGCTTTCATCTAAAGTCGCAAACACAGACTGATTTTTACGCTTTTCAAACTGCTCATCGAGTCCGATGAATTGACCGTTTTCGATGACAGATATCTCGCCATCAGTAATATATTGTGCATCATCCGATAGTAAAAAAGGCACGCCTTCCAATGTCGCACCCCAAATCACACCTGGCACTGCGGTATAAAAGAACGGCGTTTTGGCACTCATATTTTTCAGCGCATCCATATTTGCCAATATATCAGCTTTGACACTCGCACTGACAGGTTTGCCTGCCTGCGCACTGGTGCTACGCGCTGGCGTCTTGGTGACCACACGCTTGCTTGGATTCTTTTGTAGCTCGCCTTGAATGACATATTTGCCATCTTCAGTGATATGCAAAGGCAACTGCCCCGCCAAATTGACTTGATACATATTGGGCAAGTTGGACGGCACAATAGAGCTGATTTGTGTTTTGATCCCTGCCTGAGTGAGCAATTGGCGCAAGCGACTGTCAACAGACTTACTAACGGTGCCAGCGGCTTTTGTATTTTGAGTACTCTGGCTCGTTTTTTGATTAGTAGCCATAGTATCACTAGACTGGGCACAAGCGGTGGTTGCCAATAACATGGCGCCAATTAAACTGGCAGATTTTAATAGAGATGATTTCACAGAGACAGTCCTATCTGGTTTTAACAAAAACAGCTTTTAATAACAGCGCGTTTCAGTAACAACGATTTTTAACAACCTTTAATTTTAACAACACTCAATCTTAAGAATAGCCGCTTCTAATAATGCTCGTTTCTAACAATAGCTACTTTTAATAAAGATAACGATATTATGTAAAAAAATAGATTAAAAAAAGATAGGCAGACTTTAGCACAAGGAATACTTTTGCAAAGGTTTAACGGCTCAATTTTGCAAAACTGCTACTGAGCTTTAAGAGATAGGCAACACAGTGTGCACGCGAGACATAACAGGGTAAAACCGATAGTTAAAAACCATGGTCAAACACTACGGTCAAAAAAAGCAGCACACGTGAAGTGGCTGCTGATTGTAAAGAAGTGCTTGCGAGTTCATTTCAAGATGAAAAACTTAGAACTTAGCGACTTCTTCAGGTGTTAAAAAGCGACTGTCGCCTTTCTCTAACCCTTCCAAAGTAATATGACCGACACTAGCGCGATGCAGCTCAACCACTCTATTACCAAAGTAACCCATCATCCGTTTTACCTGATGATATTTACCTTGCTCAAGGGTCAAACGTGCATGGGTCTCGTCAATGAATTCTAGAACCGCAGGTTTTGTTTCTTCGTGGTCGCCTTCTAAAAGGATGCCTTCAGCGACTTCTTTGACGGCATTGGCTTGCGCCGCTTCATCCATCGCATCTGCTAAAGTCAGCTCATAAATTTTGGCATGTTCATGCTTAGGGCTGGTGACACGGTGCAACCATTTACCATCATCACTCATCAATAATGCGCCGGTCGTATCAACATCGAGACGCCCTGCAATGCGCAAGCTACCAAGCTCTGGCACTGCAATCAGTTCAGTGACAATTGGATGCTCTTTTACTTTCAGCGTACATTCAAAGCCTTCAGGCTTATGTAATAGAATATAACGACTGCCCGCAGCGACCGATAATGGCTCGCCTGCCCAAATCACATCGTCATTGACCACATCGACGTGGACGCCTGGGTCTTTGATGACCTGATCGTTTACCGTCACTTCACCAGCGTGCAGAATTTTTTTGGATTCTTTACGCGATAGCTCAGTGGCTTTACTCAAAAATTTATCTAGACGCATATATTGCCTACCATTCGTTTGATGATACCTACTTTACCGTAGCAGCTAACGACACCAGCACTCGCACTGAGCTTGTTCGCTATCTTCATGGGTCAGAAGTGGTACTATAATAAAAAATTAAATGAACACTGCACCCAATGTGGACGACAGTGAAAGTCAGACAAGTTTACCATATCCAACCTAGACCTGAAATATGAGCTATCAAACGCTAAAACGTGCTGTCACTGCGCGCTTAGAAATTAAAAAATCCGAGTTTATTGCTTACGCTTATCCTGTGACTTCACGTGAGCAGGCATTGTTTCACGTGGAACAACTGCGTCAACAGTATGCTGATGCTCGCCACCACTGCTGGGCGTATATCATTGGTGATCCCAATAACACCACCAGTGCAGGCTTTGATGATGATGGTGAACCGAATGGTACGGCAGGGCGACCTATATTAAATGTGTTGCAGCATAAAGCGATCGGTAACGTCATTATTATCGTGGTGCGTTATTTTGGTGGTATTAAACTGGGCGCAGGCGGTCTAACCCGTGCTTATGCAGGCGCAGCGCAAGCGGTCGTCGATGAGATGGATTTAAGCCCTTATGTGCCAATGGTACAAGTGCAGATATTGGCAGAGTTTGCGACCGAAGCACAATGCCGCTATGTGGTCGACAGTTTAAATGGCAGTATCGATGATGTCGCTTATAGTAAACAAGTGACATTGACCGTGACGATTGCTGAGGCAGATATCGACCATTTAAAAGAACGTCTAGCGATGGATGGACGAGTATTAGATGAATCGAAAAAACAAATGAGTAACCATGCGTTCACTGAGCATTCACTAAATCTTATTGGTTTTGATAACTGGCATGGGTATGATAAGGCACTGATTGTTAAAGATGATTTTAACGCCCATTAAATAAGACAACTTTATGCCAACCTCAAATTCGCCAACTTCAAAACCGAGCCAACCCTTCTCTCCAGAGCCTTTTAAACCGCCCTTTTGGCTGACCAATCCACATCTACAAAGCATCTTGCCTAAGTTTTTTGCCCCTAAAGCTCCCACTTATCGCCGTGTGGTCGAAAAAGACTCGTTGGATGAAAGTGATATTGCTTATGACTTTTATGATGCGCATTCTATCGAAACCTTAGAAAATAGCGAGCGTGAACAAACGCCATTAATCGTGCTATTCCACGGTATGGAAGGCAGCAGCGACAGCCATTATGCACGTGCTTTGGCGCATCAGATGCACGCTCAGGGCTGGCACTTTGTGGTGGCGCACTTCCGCAGTTGTGGCGGCATTCCTGCTAATGGCCGAGTTTTTTATAATGCGGGTGATACCGATGAGGTGCATCATGCACTGCAAAATTTAAGTCAACAGTACGCCAATATTTATGCAGTTGGGGTGTCACTGGGTGGTAACGCGTTGGCGAAATACATGGGCGAATATGGTGATAAAGCAATCTGCCAAGGCGCTGTGGTCATCTCCGCTCCCGTCGATATGTCATCGGCGGCGCTTAGTATGCACAGCTTTTTGAGCCATCGAATTTACACCCCTTATTTGCTCAACCCCATTATCAAAAAAGCCTTAGCCAATGACATCAGCAAAGAGGAGATTGACTCGATCAAAGCGGTCAATCGCATCAGTGACTTTGACGATATCTTTACCGCGCCGCGTCATGGCTACCGCTCTAATAACCACTACTATCAAGCCTCATCAGCCCTGCCTTATTTGATAAAAGTAACGAAGCCATTGTTACTTATTAGTGCCAAAGACGACCCTTTCCTTGGTTTTACCGCCACGCCAAACGATGTGTCTAACAGTGTCACTATCTTAGACACTGAGCATGGCGGCATGTGGGTTTTATTCGTTATCGCTCTGATAAAGACAAGTCACCTCATCTTTATAAAAAATCAAGATTTGATATCAACTGGATACCTGAAACTGTCAGTGCTTATTTTAATCATATCGGTGTAGCATCTAATAAGCCCTAAAATAAGAATACTCACTTTACCTTTTACTCTTTTGAGATTGCACTATGTATCCATTTATCCGTTATGCCAGCACCATCGCCCACGCCGCGCTACAAGTCAAAAAAGGCAATACCTTAACGTTTAAAGATACGAGTGAGATTAGCTTTCGCTGTCGTCTGACAGATATTGATAATTTCTTAGAGATGAATAATGGTCGCGTACTTACCCTTTTTGATATGGGTCGTACTGACTTCGCGGTGCGTAGCGGACTTGGACGTCAACTGCTCAAGCAGCGTTGGGGTTTGGTCGTCGCTGGCAGTACCATCCAATATCGCAAACGTATTCGCGCCTTTGATAAAGTCACCATGAAAACGCATATCGTCGGCTTCGATGAGCGTTGGATATATATCGAGCAGTCGATGTGGGTAAAGGGCAAACCTTGCTCCTCTGCTCTACTGCGGACGGGCGTAACTGAAAAAGGTAAAGTGATAGAAACAGCACGTGTACTAGCCTCATTGGGGCAAGCAGATTGGCAGTTATCACCGAGTGGCTATGTGGCAGAATGGATCGTCAGTGATGCTGATCGTCCGTGGCCACCGCAAAGTTAGCATTTATTATTCAGCTTTATTCATAAGTCACAAACACCTATTCACAATCAGTTAACCTTATAACTACTATTTCCTAACAATACATTATATAAATATATATATTAAATGTTAGGATAGTAGTGAGCATCATACTCAGCTCAACTAAATACTATCTAATTAAAACAGTCTTATAAGGAGAATAATATGGCTAACACCACGGATTATGTCGGTACGTTATTTGATAATAGTGAATCAAATCCAAGCAAAATCACCTTAGCATTTACTATGGCTGGCGTGGCACTCAAAAAAGGTCATTCTGCCTCAGTAATATTAATGGTGGATGCGGTACATTTGGCATTGCCCAACGCTTTAGATAACGTCAATATTGGCGCGCCATTTGAACCTGCGGGCGAATTGCTAGAAGCCTTTATCGAAAAAGGCGGTCAAGTATTGGTCTGCGGCGCGTGTATGAAACACAATGGCGTCGAAGAATCCGCTATCGACAAGCGCTTTGAAGTGATTAGCGGTGATGATGTGGTTGAGCTGTTGATGAATGCAAAAGGGTCGTTGCAGTTGAATTAAATTGCAGTTGAGTAATTGAACCTAAGAGGTCATAACTTAGTATACTAGGGCGTGTCTTCATTCCAAAAATGGTGATAAAAATGAGATAAATTGCCGTCAAACAAGGAAAATAGCGCAGATAATATCGGGATTAATCAGCTATTTGACGATGTTTGGCAAGATTTAGCCATTTTTAGCCCATTTAGAGGACTATCGAGTGAATTGAAGACACGCCCTAAACTAAGTTATAACCTTTATTTTATCTAAGCGTACTTAACTCGATACTCTTCGACCTTTTGTAGTATTTCATCTACTGTTCCCTTTAGTTCTGAACCCATACGTAAATATTCTTGTTGGCGTTCGTCTTTGAAAAATGAAACTGTGGCGTAATAAAAGGGTTTTAATTCTTCTTTAAACTCAGATTCTGTAACCATGTTAAAACATATTTCAATTTGTCCTTGTGAGAGCAACATAATAATTATATTTTCAAAAAACATATAGAACATGTCTTCATTGTCTATTTTTGAAAGCTCTTCTAAAAAGTCAACTTTCTTCATTTCCTCATAAAATGATTTAAAACTTTCGAAATCATTATTCCATAAAGAATATATGCAATAAGAATGCACAATTGCTATTCGACCCAATTCAATATCTACGTTCTTTATAACTTCTGATAATATTGTATAAAAGACTTTCTTATATTCATAGAAATTGTTATTGAACACAATAGATAATAGATATGAAGCTTCAAGTGGAGCAAAGTTAGTTTTTTTGAAAAGCTTTAAGCCATAAAATTCTGGGATGAATTTTTCTGGATTTGCTAAAAATAATGTATGTAGATTAAATAGGTAATCTCTTATGGTTAGCTTGTTAAAACTATCTTCGAGTAACTGATAAGCACTTTCTATTTCATATTTATTAATAAACTCTCTCAATGGTAATTCTATATTCTTATACTCACTATCTTGATAATCTATTATTCCTGCTTTAGCTTCAAATTTCATACTATCTACAATCGATTTTTTAATTTCACTATCAATTTTTTTGAAGCCAGAAGTGCATTGAAATATACATCAGATACATTAATTTGATTATTTTCAATATTAAAAGCCGCGTTTACAAACCTTTCCGATAACTCTCTTTCATCACACCAGCTCTCCAGAAACCTTGTAAGCCATAATACCCGACGCTTATCCGTCTGATTACCATAACGCATCAAATACCAAATATTAAAGAATCGCTCTTTAATAATATAAAGGTGATTTTTGGTACTTGTCTCAATTTTATCCACTATCCATTGCTGTTGTAGCTTCACTAATTGCGCAGATACGGTTTTGCTTGGAAGACGTGTTTGCTCCGCGATCTCTTTGGTACTCATCGCATCCCAGTTCATCGCTATGGTATGGACAATCGCCTTTTGCTGACGCGACAAATCATCCATTCGATGCTTATATAAAGGTGTAGTCTTATCTATAGTTTCCTCTAAATAAGCATAGCTACTCTCTTTCGCTCCCTCCATAATAATTTGAAATAGCAAAACAATGGTACGCGGTACACCATCCGTTAAGCGCCTGACTGCTTCTATACGTTCAGGATGCTCAGTAATGATTTCTTCAATCGTTTTCACTGCTTCTTCACCAGTTTGTTTCGCCAGAGAGCGTAACAACTCGTGCATTTCGTCTTCACTGATTGGTTTTAAATTAACCAATTTAAAGAATTGATAAAAGGGCGCTGCACCGTCAAAATGTGCTTCAAGCAACTGACTGGAACCACCAATTAGACGAATGTGTGGATGTAAACTCAGTACTTCACGAAGCTGTGCATGTTCAATATCATCAAAATCTTTAAATAACTCTCCTAAATTATCAACGAAGACGATTATTTTTGCTTATTTTTAACCAAATGGCTTTGTATCAATTCCCAAGCAATTTCGGCACTGTCATCTAAACTTGAGACTTGCTCAAATAGTTCCGTGTATATATCAGCACTTTGCTCTGCAAGCTTTTCAGTAATACGTAACCAAAAAGTGAATAGTGACAAGATGCCATACTCTTCTTCATTGAGTAGAATAGGAATTAACCAGCTATTTAACTCTTCATCTTCACCCACTTCATTTGCTAGGCGTGATAAAAGTGGTCTTGCCAGCACCGCGCACACCTTGGATAAGATAATGTGTCTCAGGCTTCGCCATTGACCCTTTTGAATATCTTTCCAAATTCGCTGATACTCTTTTTTACGTATGCTAAAACCTGCTTTTAACAGCTGGGCATCTATATTTTGCGTGTTATAAAGCAAGACTGAATGACTTTGATTATTTCCATAACGAATCCACCAGCGTTTTAGGAGAGGAGAGGTAAATTGATAGGTACTATCATCAGGTTGATAGAGGTAACCATCGTGTAGCAGGCAGTTAATGACATACCTACTATCCACTTGGTCTTTAAAGTCAGCCTGCTGTGATAGGTTAAATAACTCGCCATAAACCACACTGTTATTTACTTGGCTTACCAAGTCTAGAACTTGTTGGGCATAAGAACGCTCAATTTTTTCTAGACGGTTTAATCTATCACGCCAATGAGAAAAGACGGTTTTCATTGCTGGACTAAACAAACTGTTGATAGCTACCTTTACATCGCTATGCTCGATTTGACGTTCTTCTTCATCAAATATTTCAATAAGCTGCTCACATACTAGCCCTAAATAGTAGGGCATATTCCAACCTACTTCATCGATGATTGCTTGCTTAGTCTCTATATCTAGAATAACTTCTGAACAGTGCTTATTAATGTAAAAGTCTATAAATTCTACTGCTCGATCGTTTAAAAGGGCGAACACTCATATTCACCAACATATTAATTAAGTCGGTAACTGCCAATTTTTCTGCTAATGTATCTAACCCTATCGAGCCTGTTAAGATAAACTGAACTTTTTCGTTGAATTCAGGGTCTTGACACAGTGCGCGAATACCCGATAAAAACTGCTCTACACCTCTTTTACCATGTTCATCAGATATTTTCTCCAGTACATCAGGGAATTCATCAATTGCAATAATGATGGTCTCTTCACTCAATTTCAGGCTCTCATACAGTACATCTCGAATCATTTCATGAGTAAATTTTGGTCTCACCCTTTTCTTTACCTAACCCAGCTTCGATGTTCGTTGGACTAACTGACAAGCTAAAATTAATACCTTTTGCCCACTCTGAGAGCTTACTCTTTATCTTTTCGGATTTTTTAATATGGTCGGAACGATAGATTTCACGTAGCATTTTTTGATAAAAGCTCTGCTCATTATCACAAGCTTGCACAAAACATATATAACTGCATAACCTGATTTAGGTTGGTCTTTAATATGAGTAATCAATGAAGATTTTCCTACTCGTCTAGGTGCAAGCAATAAAACATGAGCACCATCTGACAAATGTCTCCATAGTTTTTTTTCATCAGCAGGTCTTGGAAAATAATTATCGCCTGTCACTATGTTTCCTGTGCTCATCTCTAATCCTATTTTGACTACGAATTTGTAGTTATAATACTTAGCTACAGAATCATAGTCAAATATTTTAACTACGAAATTGTAGTCAAAATCCATCCCCATATTCAGCAACTAAATAAACACTATCCAACACGCTCTTTATCCTGTTCTGTTAAAGTAAGTGAGATAAAACACCTAATAACATAAAAAGGACGCCCGTCATGACCTTACTAAATATCCTTAATCTGACCCACCCCATCGTTCAAGCACCCATGGCAGGCGCAACCACACCTGAGCTGGCGGCGATAGTGAGTAACTTTGGTGGACTGGGTTCATTGGGATCGGGCATGACGCCGCCAGAGGTTTTGCATAGCCATATTGACGCCATTAAATCGCTCACCGATCGCCCTTTTATGATTAATCTAATGGTATTGTCTGAGCAGGAGTCGAGCGCCTTTGATACCGTACCTACTTGGTTGAGTAATTATTACCAAGAGCAGAATATAGAATTTACGCTCCCCGATCGTCCTGCACAAAGCTTTGCTGAGCAGTTGCAAGTGCTCTATGACAATCCTGTGCCTGTCGCCAGTTTTACCTTTGGTATTATCAGCGCCGAGCAAGTTCAGCGTTTGCAAAGTGTCGGCACGCGAGTCATCGGGACGGCAAATCATCCATTAGAAGCCAAAGCATGGAGCGATATTGGGGCAGATGCGGTCTGTGTACAAGGGGCGGAAGCAGGTGGACATCGCGGTGGCTGGCTCACGCAAAGTGAAAACGATCCATTGGGATTATTGACGCTGATTAGTCAAACGCGCGCGTTTACCGATATTCCGTTAATCGCAGCCGGCGGTATTATGACTGGTCAAGACATCAAAGCAGTACAAACGGCTGGCGCTGAGCTGGCGCAAATCGGAACGGCTTTTTTGACCACAGATAAATGCGGCATTAATGATATTTATAAGCAAGCGCTACTCAATGCCAGTGAAGATAAGCGCAGTACTGAGACACGCTTAACGAGACTGTTTTCAGGTAAACAAGCTCGTGGTTTATTAAATGATTATTTGCGTGATTTTGCTCAATTTGAAAGTGCGCATGAGCTACCGCCCTATCCACAATTAAATGCGATGACCAAATTTTTGCGTGGTCATGCGACCAATAATCTTGACCCGGAGTATCAGTCTTTATGGGCAGGACAAGGCGTCGCTTTGGTTAGACAAGAGCGTACGATTGAGTTACTAGAACGCTTGGTCAAAACGTTATAGGCTTAAATACTTTTATCAGTCCGCGCTACTCTAAAAAAATCCACCGCTGCCGCTGCATGAATCAAAGTGGTATCAAATACGGGAATTGGGCTGTCTGCTTGTTTAATAAGCAGTCCAATTTCTGTACAGCCTAAGATGACGCCCTCTGCGCCTTGATCTGCTAAATCTTTGATCACCTGCTGATAATACTGGCGCGAGCTGTCTTTAAATTGACCGACGCACAGCTCTTTTTTGATAATTCGATGTACCTCTGCTCGTGCATCACTCTCTGGTATCAACACTTGAAGCCCTGCATCCACCAAACGCTGCCTATAAAAATCTTCCGTCATCGTAAACTGAGTGCCTAGTAAGGCAATTTTAGACAGATTCTGTTTTTTGATGGCGGCAATAGTGGCATCAGCGATATGAATAACGGGTAAATGCGTCGCGGCTTGCACATCATCGAGTAATTTATGCATCGTATTAGAGGCAATCATGAGCCCTTGTACGCCAGCGGCTTGCAAACGCTGAGCACTGCTGGCCATGATTACACCCAGCGCTGCCCATTCATCTTGCTCTTGGTGCTTATTAATCAACGCAAAGTCCACGCTATGTATGAATAAATCTGCTGAATGTAAGCCACCCAGCTTATCCTTGACACCCTCATTTATCAGCCGATAATAGCTTTCGCTACTCTCCCAACTCATACCACCGATGATGCCCAATGTTCGCTGCTTGTGCACGGTCATTTTATTGCCTTATTCGTGGGTTGTAATCGATTTTATCGTAGCAAAATTAATCATCTTTAGTTTTTTATTTTTCAGGATTTTTATTTTGATGCATGAGACAACAGTCATTAAAATATAACGAATCCACCCATTGATATAACGATTTTATCCACTCAACAACATACGATATCATGGTTAGTAATGACGACACATGACGCTACGCCCATCGTTCATCGTTCATCAAACGCCACCATCACCATGTAGGACACCCCACACTATGGCAAAATTCCCTACCATTAGAATACGCACACGGCGCAAGTACTACCGGCTTATTTCACCTTTTTAATGGCACGCTAATGTCCACGATTATCTCAACTGCATTGCTGCTGATCAATGTAGGATTCGTCGATGGGTTCTTTATCACGCTGTTTCACTCATGGAAATATGCCTTTATAGTCGCGTGGCCGAGCGCTTATATTTGCGCCTATCTCATCCAAGAGCATTTGCTCAGTCGTATTGAGTTTTATTGAACCAGCTAGAAGTTAAAGTATGAGAATGCCATGATGAAGCATTGCTGTGTACTGATGGTAAATCATCATGCCGCTATGAATTAAGAAATCTGTGGTCGTATGCACAGCCTTGCTGAAGGCATTTATGTGAAGATAAAAGGGTATTTTTTGATTGAATATTAGGGACGTTGAGTCATCTTATAATAAGTAACTGGATCTGGATAAGAGACTTTAATGACCTTCCTAATTACTCCCGTAATAAAGCCATCCCCAAGCCATCATTGTGGTCAGCTAACAACATTAATTAATATTACTTAATGAAATGGCTATTGATATCGGTGAAACTGATTGATTGATGCTAACTGCTGACGTTTAAAACCAATGAGTAAAAGTATTAGATTGTATTAAGAGCATTTGAATAAGTACGCCTGCTTTTAATACAGTCAATATCCATAAACCAAAAACCACTTTTAAGCCACCTCGACCTTATTCTTTAAACAAGCCACTCGGTGATTTATAGTGCCTTCTAACACGGGCTTAATCTGTGCGCATTCCTCATCAGCTAGTGGGCAACGGGTGCGAAAAACGCAACCTGACGGCGGATTGATTGGACTGGGTAAATCACCCTCTAATAACTGAATGACCTTGTTACGTTCAGCAATAGGGTCAGGTAGCGGTACAGCAGACATCAGTGCTTTGGTATAGGGATGAGTCGGATTGCCGTATACGGCTTTGTTCAAACCCAGTTCGGCGGCGTTGCCTAAATACATGACCAAGACTCGATCAGCAATGTGCTTAATCACAGAAAGATCATGGGCAATGAAAATAAGCGCTAACCCCATCTCTTCTTGCACATCTTGCAATAAATTAATGACCTGCGCCTGAATCGAGACATCAAGGGCGGAGACTGGCTCATCACAGATAATAATTTTGGGCTTTAATATCAGTGCTCGAGCAATGCCTATTCGCTGGCACTGACCTCCTGAAAACTCATGCGGATATCGGTTAATTTGATTGGACAGTAGCCCCACCTTTTTCATGATGGCGCGTACCTCGTTTTGCACCTTAGGCTTCTTCATTTCAGGATAATAAGTGCGAAGAGGCTCGGCGATAATATCCCCTACCGTCATGCGCGGGTTAAGTGACGCCAGCGGATCTTGGAAGATCATTTGAATGTCTTTTCGCTTTAATCTCATGATCTTTTGGACGCACCCACCATCTCTTCATCACAAAACTGATACTGCCAGAGTCAGCTTGTATCAACCCGATAATAGTACGAGCAGTGTTGATTTACCGCAGCCTGATTCGCCTACCACCCCTAAAGTCTCACCAGCAAATAGCTCAAACGATACCCCATTAACTGCTTTTAGAGTGACAGGCTTCTGCCAAAAGTAAGTGCCTTTTTGTTTGATATTAAAAGTGGTATGAATGTCCTTTACTTGCAATAACGGTGCTGGATTATTGCTTTTGGCGCTATCTAAATTCTTTATCATCATGAGCTAGCCCTCCATCCCTGATTGATTATTGGCATCGATATCTGCTGAGCTATCTAGTGAGTGATCAACGGGTGTTTCAGAGTGCCAGTGACAAGCGCGTTGACGCTCGTTCGGTAGAAATTCCAGCGGTGGCGGTGTATCACGGCAGATCTCCATAGCATGAGAACAGCGCTCATAAAAACAGCCTGCAGGCAAATCTAATAAATTTGGTGGACTACCTGGAATGGTTTCAAGCTTGCCCATATCGTTATCTAAACGCGGAATCGCTTTTAGTAGCCCGATAGTATATGGATGACTTGGGGCATAAAAAATCTCTTCAGTCTCTCCATACGCCATGGTACGCCCAGCATACATCACCAGTACTCGATCACAGATACCCGCCACAACCCCCAAATCATGGGTAATCATAATAATGGTGGTGCCAAAGTCGCGTTTTAGCTCGTTTAATAGAACCATAATCTGTGCCTGAACAGTCACGTCGAGCGCGGTGGTTGGCTCATCAGCAATCAACAACTTAGGGCGACATAATAATGCCATCGCTATCATGACCCTGACGCATACCACCTGAGAACTCATGCGGATACATGCCAATACGGTTCTTGGCTTCTGGAATCTTAACCGCGTCTAGCATTCGTATGGATTCGGCCCAAGCGTCTTTTTTACTCATGCCTTTATGTAAAATCAATACTTCAGCGAGCTGGTCGCCTATCTTCATATAAGGATTTAATGAGGTCATCGGATCTTGGAAGATCATCGCGATCTGCTCGGCACGAATTTTATTTAGTGCTTTTTGTGACAATCCTAGTAGCTCATTACCCTCAAAGCGTACCGAACCTTTGGCATAACCGTTATTTGCCAATAACCCCATAATAGCAAACGCTGTCTGCGACTTACCTGAACCGGACTCACCAACGATACCTAAGGTTTCGCCTTCATGTAGGTTAAAATTTAAGCCATTAACCGCCGTTACTAGACCCTCTTCGGTCGTGAACTGTACCGATAAATCTTTGACTGCTAACAAGGTATTTTCTGCATTAGCTGGCTTATCGAGCGCTGAACCAGTACCCATCTTAAAGGTAGTAGACTCTATTTTCTCAGTAGCACTAGGCGCGTTGGCGGCGTTATGAATCTTTTGAGTTGTTATGTTTTTATCTTCCATACTTTTACCTTCCATGCTTTTATCCTTCATACTTTGGTTTTTCATGATGTCACCCTCTTAGCGATCTTTAGGGTCAAACGCATCACGCAGACCGTCGCCAATAAAGTTAAAGCAAAATAAAGTAATGACCAAAAAAGCTGAGGGAATCAAAATCTGCCAAGGTGCTACCTGCATGGTTTTTGAGCCTTCTTGCAACAGCGCCCCCCAACTGGTCATCGGCTCTTGAACACCAAGTCCCAAAAAGCTTAAAAATGACTCAAACAAAATCATCGTTGGCACTAATAAAGAGGCGTAAACCACCACCACCCCGAGTACATTGGGCACGATGTGGCGTAAGATAATATTAAAGCCTGATACGCCGCCTACGTGCGCAGCTTCGATAAACTCTTTACTCTTCAGGCTTAGCGTTTGCCCGCGAACGATACGCGCAACATCCAGCCACGATACCAGTCCAATCGCCACAAAGATTAAGATAAGGTTACGACCAAAGATAGTGACTAATAAAATCACAAAAAACATAAAGGGGAAGGCGCTTAAAATCTCTAATACACGCATCATAACAGTATCGACTTTGCCACCAAGATAGCCTGACGTTGCACCGTATATCGTACCGAAAATCACTGCAACCGTAGCGCCGGCGACGCCTACCATCAAGGAGATACGACCACCTACTGCGGTTCGCACTAACAAATCACGACCGAGTGAATCAGTACCGAAGTAGTGCTTATTATCGATGGCTGGCGCGGACTGCATAAAGTTCCAGTCGGTTTCGGCATAACCAAAAGGTGCTAACATCGGTACAAAGATGACGAAAGCTGCCACGAGTAGCAAGATAAAAAGACTGGCTACGGCGGCCTTGTTGCGATAAAAACGGCGCTTAGCATCTTGCAAAAGGCTGCGGCCTTTGATTTCCTGAGCCCCTATTTCTGCTAGGTCAGTTGTCTGGTCTGCGGTAAGGCTCATAGTCGTCCTTTTAATAATCTATTTAGCATAATAATAATGAATGATACCCATCAAACCGTATTGGAATGATAATGCGCTTAAATGGTCGTCTTAATACTGAATTTTTGGATCAATTACCGCGTATAAAATATCGACGATAGCATTAAAGGCAATGGTCAATACCCCGACTAAAATGGTCAAACTAAGCACTACCCCATAATCACGATTGAGTGCGCCGTTAATGAATAACTGTCCAATACCAGGTAAACCAAAGATAGTCTCAATCACAATAGAGCCTGTAATAATACCGACAAAGGCTGGGCCCAAATAAGAGATAACGGGTAGTAGTGCGGGTCTCAGCGCATGCCTCATCATTATTTGGCGCATCGGCAAACCTTTCGCCTTAGCCGTTCGGATATACTGGCTATTCATCACCTCGATCATCGAGCCGCGCATGATACGAGCAATACTCGCAACATAAGCGAGCGCTAAAGCGGCGACTGGTAATACAAGGTTTTTGAGTGCCCCGTCATTCCGCCACCAGCTGGTAGCCATTGCAAAATAATGGCAAAGATCAGCACTAATAATGGCGCTTTAACGAAGCTTGGAATCACAACGCCTGTCATAGCAAAGGCCATCAGTACGTAGTCCATGAGTTTTGCTTAAGGGCTGCGATAACACCGAAGATAAGTCCTAAGACCAATGCCAATATAAAAGCGTATAGACCCAACTCCATAGAGACAGGAAACGACTGCGACAACAGCTCGTTAACCGTATAATCTTTATACTTAAAAGACGGTCCAAAGTCGCCTACCGCTAGCTGCTTTAGATAATTAACATACTGTAGCCACATAGGATCGTTGAGATTGTATTTGGCCTCGATATTTGCCAGTACCGCAGGTGGCAAGCTACGCTCACCCGTAAACGGACTGCCTGGCGCCAAACGCATCAAAAGGAGACCGTGATCAATACGAATAAGGTCGGAATGGCTTCTAAGATACGCCGAAAAATCAGTTTTAGCATAATGCCTTTTATAATGATGCTTATTTTTCAGCTAAATTAAAATGAGATAACTAGCACAAACCTAACGCCCAGTTATCGTTCAACTAGCAATCTTCAATGACTTGGTTTTAAATAAACGATCGATAATCGTCGTTTATAAATAACAAAAGTTTCATCTAACACGCCTAATAAGAGTGGCTGTGAAAAATGAAACTAATGACGCTATCAGCGTTATTTAATAAGAGCGATAAATGAAACCAGCTGCTTTTACCGCCCTCAGACATTCAATCGATAGTTATTCAGCGATCAGTCAAACGATTAGTGCTTAGCAATTGAGAGATTTTTTACCTGCCAATTGTCTAATATATCCTTAGTTGGAAACCCAATGACATAAGGTTTTACTAGACGCGGGCTGACGTAATGATAAATGTTAAGTAAACCCATATCTTGATCGAGCTGAGCTTCAGCTTGCTTGTATAGGTTGGCACGCTGCTCAGGGTTAACGCCAGCTTTCAGCGTTTGCGCCATTAAACTGTCAAAGTTAGCATTATTGTATTTACCGTAGTTGCCACTATTATCAGATTTGGCAATATTTAAGAAAGCTGACGCTTCGTTATAATCACCACACCAGCCAGCACGCGCGATTTGATAATTACCATTACGGCGGGTATCCAAATAGGTTTTCCATTCTTTATTGGTCAAAGTCACATCGACGAAGCCGAGCGCTTGCTTCCATAGTGAAGTAGCCGCGACCGCAGTCTTTTTATGATTGTCATTGGTGTTGTATAGCAGCTCAAAAGTCAGCGGATTGCTATCGCTATAGCCTGCTTCAGTGAGCAGTTTTTTGGCCTCAGTAACCCGCTTTTCTTGATCCCAAGTCGACCATTCTGGACTATTTGCAATATCGCCATTGGTGGCAGGTGGTGTCAACTGATAAGCGGCCGTCTGTCCTTGACCGATAACTTTATCTGCAATGGTGTCGCGGTCCAAAGCTAAGGCTAAAGCGCGGCGTACTTTGGGATCGTTGAACGGTGGCTTGACCGTATTAAACTCGTAATAATAAGTACAAAGATAAGGAGATACGGTTAGCTGATCGCCTACTTGCTCTTTAAGCGAAGCGAACTGCTCGGTTGGAATCTCATTGTAGGTCACATCGATTTCACCCGCCTGATAACGTGCGACGTCAGTCGTACTAGAAGGAATCGGCAGGAAAGTGACGGTATCGATAGTCGTATTGGCATCGTCATAATAAGAAGCGTTGCGCGTTAAAACGATTTTGTCGTTAATTTGCCACTGGGTAGGCTTGTAAGGACCGTTAACCACGATGTTCTCAGGAGCTGTCCACTTATCACCAAAGGCTTCAACTGTCTTTTTATGAACGGGCTTGACTGAATTATGAATCAACATATCTGGAAAATAAGGGACTGGCTCTGATAACGTAATTTGCAAAGTTTTATCATCGATAGCCTTTACGCCAAGGGTTTCAATGCTTGCCTTACCATCAACGATTTGATCAGCGCTGACTACTTTGGCATCGACCAAATAGCTTGAATACGGCGACGCAGTATTTGGATCGACCAAGCGCGCGCATACTGTAGACAAAATCTTCTGCCGTTACTGGATCATCATTTGACCATTTAGCATCGCGCAGCTTAAAGGTCCATACTTTATTGTCTTCGCTTTCCCAACTGGTTGCCATTGCTGGAATGGTCTTACCTTCGGTATCCGTATTGGTTAAACCTTCTAACATCTGGCGGCCAAGGGTAGATTCTGGTACACCCGATACTTTGTGTGGATCAAGTGATTCAGGTTCAGTACCATTATTGACGACGAGCGCTTGAGTATCAGCCAGTACATTAGGATCAACGGCAGCTGCTTGGCTGTCAGTGCCAGACTTATCGCTACTACAGCCAGTTATAGACATGGCGAGCGCAAGAGAGGTAGGCAAAAATATAGAGGACAAAAAGTGATTAGGAGTGCGCATCATATAATAGCTATCCTTGCTGGTCAGTGGCTGGGCGGATCAACTAAATAGTAGTGATTCGAGTTAATATATCCGTATATTGACTATGTTTATTAACAATACTTTAACTAACTATTGGTCATATTGTAGACAACTATTAGTAATTAAAAACGATATAAATGTCAATAAGTTTTAATTCCTCGCCGATACTAACAAGCAAAATAAGGTTGCCGTCAAAGCAGTTTCGACGACCAAAAACCAGATGAGATTACTATTACTTTAGTAATTTTTATAGCTACTTATTACCTTTCATCAGCAATATGCTACCGCTCATTCGAAGCCTGTCTTATTACTACAAATTTCAGTTTCTAAATCACTAATTATCACTGTCAAGTGAATGAAATCAATGCTATCAAGCAATAAAACCCTAGTAGATATGATGAATTTTATTTATAAGACTATTGTTAATAACTAATCATTTGATAGAATTTTTAAGCCTATGCTGATGAATAATAGTGTGGTATTTTCGACACTCAAAACTAGACCTATTCGCTATTCAGAATCGTGCAACTTTTTCATTTTTGCAATTACTTATTTTTGTAATAGCTGAGTAAGATCATGATAAAAATCACTAAATTTAGAATAAATACCTATCAATATCACTATTAATTCCTTTTTATAAAGCTAATAACGCTGATCTTTTGATGAAACTTTGATTGTATAGTCGCGTGGCCGAGCGCTTATATTTGCGCATATCTCATCCAAGAGCATTTGCTCAGTCGTATTGAGTTTTATTGAGTTTTATTGAGTAAAAAACTATAAACTTTAGTACACCTGCCTCTCACAAAAAAGCTAAGATAAGCAACATTATCTTTTTATTTAGAGGACGCTATGAGCCAACCACGGCGTACTATCGAGCATTTACTCAAGCAAGGCATACTGCCATTGACGCATGCCAACGATGCAGCGATTCATTTGCAAGTCTATCCTAACAAACGCTCATGGCTGGTCTTTTTTGATAAAGCCATGCTGATTATCGGGGCGATAGCGCTGGTATTATCGCTGGTGTTTTTTTTGCCTATAACTGGATAAATATGGACAAAATGGGCAAGTTCGCTTTGGTCGAAGGGGCGTTATTTGTCACTATTGCCTTGTACGTTGCACTGTCTTTTAGGCGACGGTTTCAGCTTATCCGCCAATTATTATTGCTCATTGCCAGCGTGATTACGGGTAGCTTGTTGGCGCTGTTCGGGCAGGTTTATCAAACGGGTGCTGATACGTGGCAGCTATTTTTCGGTTGGGCCGTATTAATTGTTCCGTGGGTAATTATCGCCCGCTTCCCTGCGCTATGGCTGCTGTGGTTGGAGCTAATCAATACTGGTCTCATCTTATATTTCGGCGTTATGGACTTTGCCTTTATCAATTACTTCTATGAAGGTGTCTTGCAAGTAGGTGTGTGCTGCGGTTAATTTTGTGGCGCTAAACTTGTGGCTCGTGTTTATCGACCGTCAACCACCATCAGTCACACGCAGCCGATTTAAGTCCGAGCTGGATTGGAGCGCTTATGTCGTCGGTTTACTCAGCAGCTATTTTATTACCTACCTTGCCATTCTTTGTGTCTTTGATGACGCCAATATTGTAATGATGCTAATCACTTTGCTGCTATGGATGAGCTGGTGCGGATTTATAGTTTGGCGATTTTATTGGTATCGCATCAATCTATTAATGCTGACCTATTTATGTGGTCTGTCATTATCGTGGTGATGTTTTGGGCGGGTAAGTTGTTTTTAGACAATTTTGATATGGGTGGTTTTCTCATCTTAGCCCTATTATTGATTGGCATGAGTTCAGCGGCGGTTGTTTGGCTGCGTCATGCGGCACGTTTAAACAGCAAAAACAACCTCCCAAGTGCTGTCGTCAAAGGAGGTAATTATGAGTAATGATATGAATAATCAACACTCGGACAAGGTCCTTTTACAGCTGCAACAGCTTGGATTGATTGATGGCAATGTGATTGATGCCCGTACTGGTGAGACAAGTGTTAAGGCAACGATAGCGAATAATCACTCTCAAAACGATACTCCTTGGTTTATACAAATACTTTTTGGTCTTAGCGGTATTGTAGCGAGTCTGTTTCTAATCGCCTTTCTGTCTTTATTATTGTTTAGTACCAATGGCTTTGACAGTGTCATTGCCTTGTTAATCACGGGTATAGTGCTCAGCGCGGCGGGTTTTGCCCTATTTAGAAACAAGCAAAGCCGTGATAACACCTTTACCAGTAGCCTTGCCTTGGCTATTAGCTCGGCTGGGCAAGCCTACATTGCCTTTGCTTTATTTGATAATAATTTGTCACATCCTATAGATGTTTGGCTTTTTTTAATCGTGCAAGCCGTTATGACGGTCATTATGCCCAACCGTATCTATCGCCTATTGGGCAGCATAATGACGCTAGGTTTGACGGTTTATCTGCTTAACTATTATCATCTGCCTGAGGTTAGCTTGGGATTACTGGCGCTGATTACGACTGGCAGCAACTTATCACGCTATTCTCTATTGCAGCGTATACCTAGTAAATGGCGCGCGGATGCTTTTGATATTATTAAAGCCCTTGGTTACGCCAGCGCGCTGATGCTGTTGTGCGTTTCTGTGTACTTTATCGCCGCTGAACATAGTCATAGCCTTGCTACTTATTATGGCGACACTTTTCGCTACAATTACTATTTGGCGCAAGTACTGCTTACACTTGCCAGCCTTTATGCCGCTTATCTGATTCTAAAACGTTACGACGTTAAATTACTATCGGCAGCGGGACTCTTCATTGGTGGTGCGATTGTATTGCTTGGGATAATATCGATTTACGTCTCAGGACTGCTCGCGACCAGCCTTATCATCGTCATTGCGATCGCCAATAGCCAACGAGTGCTATTAGGTTTGGGCGTCACCGCCTTGGTCAGCTATGTATTTTGGTATTACTATCAGCTCGATACTTCGTTGCTAATCAAATCTCTCTCAATGCTAATCGTCGGACTGACCATGCTGATGGGGCGTTGGCTATTGATTAAACGCTATTTCGCTCACTCCCTTATCGACGATACTGATTTGACAATGAGCGCCAACGAACATCAGGAGCGCCACTCATGAAAAATAAAATTTTGACTAAGCGCTTGATTGATGACACGTCACCATCCACGCATTGGCTAAAAAAACGAGCCGTTACCATCACTGTTGCCTTACTTGGGTTAGCACTGATATTGGTCGTAATGACGATGAATATCATCAAATACGAAACCCATCTCACCACTGGCAAAACAGTATTATTAGCGCTGGCACCTGTCGATCCACGCGGTTTTATGCAAGGCGATTATATGGCGTTAAGCTATGCACTGGAGCGCGATATTTTTGATGCCATGCGCTCAAAGCACCCTCATTCAACACAAGACGAATTAGGCTCAGAACTAGATGTAGAATTAGACGAGTTTGATACAGATTTTCGTATTTATGAGCCAAGCGACGGTTATGTCATTGTGAAAATCGATGGTAATAATGTAGGACATTTTGTCCGCTTAGCTGATAGTAATAGTCGTGAAGAGTTAACTAAAAGTGAGCTGCCCATTTATTACCGCATCCGTAACGGCAGTGTGCAATTGGCGACCAATGCGTTTTTCTTTCAAGAAGGTCATGCTGAGGCGTTTGAAGCGGCTGAATATGGTCTGTTTCGCGTCAATGACAAAGGCGAGCCATTACTCACAGAGATGGTAGACGGTGATTTCACAGTCATCGTCGGCGACTTAAGCCAAGAGGATAAAGCCTCTTAGTAGACGTTAATGGTGCGACTACTTATTCGTTACTTATCATGCATTACTTCTCATGCTTTACTACACGCGATACGAGCAATACATAACATTCCTTAACTAAAGTAACATTGAGGGTACTGAGACAAACTTGTTACTGTTGCTCACAACCTAAAAATAAATAAAGGCAATGATTATGCGTAGCGCAACTTATAGTACCTTCGGTAAACCATCTGACGTTCTCAGTTTAGGTGACACACCTATTCCTGAACCAAAAGCCAATGAAGTCCGAGTCAAAATGGTACTCGCCTCTATCCACAACCATGATTTATTAACCATTCGCGGTCAATATGGCTTTAAACCTGAGCTGCCAGCGGTTGGTGGTAGCGAAGCGGTCGGCATTATCGATGCCGTCGGTCAGGATGTCAAAGACTTAAAAGTGGGTCAGCGCGTGGCAGCGGCGAGCGTACAAGCGACATGGGCAGAGTATTTTGTCGCCTCAAAAGACATGGTATTTGTCATGCCTGATAGCTTAGAGGACGAAATGGCGGCGCAGCTCATTGCGATGCCACTCAGCGCGCTGATGCTGATTGAGTTTTTAGCACTAAAAAGCGGTCAGTGGGTGATCCATAATGCTGCCAATGGCGCGGTCGGAAAATCGCTCGCCATGCTAGCCGCCGCGCGTGGTATTAACACCATTAATGTCGTGAGAAGTGACGATGCTATCAAGGAATTAGAAGCACTGGGTATCAAGCATAATATCAACACCTCAGATGACGATTGGAAAAATCAAGTAAAAGCCATCCTTGGTGATGAGAAAATCAGTGCCGCGGTTGATTCTATCGGTGGTGAGTCGAGTAATGATCTGCTGGCGTTACTGGGTCATGGTGGCACATTGGCATCGTTTGGCATCATGTCAGGCAAACCAATGGTACTAGATCCAACCCATATTATTTTTAAACAAGCAACGATTAAAGGCTTTTGGGGCAGTAAAATCAGTCAAGAAATGAGCGTTGAAAACAAACAGCGCTTGATTGATGAGCTGATCGAACGTGCTAACAATGGCAATTTAAAACTGCCCGTTGAAGCGACGTTTGATTTGGCAGATATCGTCAAGGCCGTCGATGGTAAATTGCAGGCAAGTAAGAATGGTAAGGTGTTGTTAAAAGCATAAATGACTGTCTTACATACATCGATGTAGTTGCAAATGATGTACGTGCAAGTAAAAACACACACCAAATAACCTCATTAGGAATAATATGATGTCTAATAATAAAACCTTTAGAGCCTTAGTCGTCGAAGAAAATACCGACGGCAGCTTTAGCAAAAGTATTCAAGAACGCAACATCAGCGACTTGCCAGAAAACGACTTATTGATAGAAGTGCATTATTCCTCGTTAAATTTCAAAGATGCCATGTCGGCATCGGGCAATAAAAGAATTACCAAACAATATCCGCATACCCCTGGTATTGATGCGGCAGGCGTCGTGGTCAGTGACAAATCAGGTACGTTTACCGCGGGGCAAGAAGTATTGGTATTTGGCTATGATTTGGGCATGGATACGGATGGCGGTCTGGGTCAAATGATCTCTATCCCTGCCGATTGGGCATTGCCCTGCCCAAAAACGCTGACGTTAAAAGAAGCAATGACTTACGGTACGGGCGGCTTAACCGCAGCACTCAGTATCCAAAAACTAGAAAAAATGGGTGCAAAACCCAGTGATGGTCCAGTCGCGGTAACTGGTGCAACAGGCGGCGTCGGTACGATCAGTATCGCTATTTTGAGTCAGCTGGGTTATGAGGTGATTGCTTTCTCAGGTAAGCCAGAGCAAAGCGAGCATTTGAAAGCATTGGGCGCGAGCGAAGTGCGTCATCGCAATACCATCAATGAAATCGGTAATAAGCCTATCGGTCGTGAGCTGTGGGCAAATGCCATTGATACTATTGGCGGCGACTACTTACCCAACCTGCTAAAGCAAACCAAATCTGGCGGTGCGGTGACCAGTTGTGGTTTAGCAAGCGGCGCTGAGTTTTCGATGTCAGTGATACCTTTTATCACCCGCGCGGTGTCTTTATTGGGTATCGACTCGGTGTATATTCCACTGGCTGATAAAGAAGCCATTTGGCAGCGTGTCGCCACTGATATGAAACTGCCTAATCTAGAGAGCTATGGCGAAGAGATTACGCTTGAGCAAACGCCAGAATACTTAGATCGCTTTATGTCGAGCAAGGTGGTTGGGCGTTATGTGGTGAATGTGAAGGGATAGGGTTTTGGTTAGAAGATAGGTTTTTAGATAATGGCAGCACTCTTTTGGGGTGCTGCTTTTTTTTAAATAAATGATATAGTAAGCCTTCGTAAAAAAATACGATATTTGTTTGCTATAGTCAGTTCAAAACAAAAGTGTTATGTCTAGGACAAACATCATAAAATAATTTGGATAAGTCATTTTCCATCCACCCTTGGCGTAGAAACTTCACTTGAGCCCATTTTTTCTCAATAGGGTTCAAGTCTGGGCTGTACGGCGGCAGCCATAGGATACGATGACCATGCCTGTTCAGTAATTTTTGGATACGTCTACTTTTATGAAACCGAGCGTTATCCATGACAATCACGCATTTGGTTTTAAGGCTTGGGATTAGGGTGTGTTTGCACCAATCGTAGAATATGCCGCTGTTAATGTTGTGTTCAAAGTAATCCAGTGCAAATAGCATCTTTTCATATAGAGCCCCAATGACGTTGGTTCGCTTTTTACCTTGCCAGTTGTAGCTGTCGATACAGGGTTTGCCTATCGGTGCATAACCATGAGGACGAATGGTCTGGCTTTCAAAACCGCTTTCGTCCATATACACAATGGGATAACCTTGCTGTTTAAAGTTATCAAGCTTACTCTGATACGCCGCTCTTTTTATTGGACATGCTTTTGGATGCTCTAAGGTCTTTTTTTGACTGATGCCTAGGCGTTTTAAAGCCTCACAAATGGCTGGGGCAGTACAGTTGAACCGTCTTGTCTGCTCATAGTGATAGTCATCAGGGTAACGCTCAACGTCTTTGCGTAGTGCATCATCCGGTATTTTTGATGGCGTAACATTGCGAGTGCTCTTACTATGCAGCCGTTTCTTCCACTTTTGAATAGTGGTTGGACTAATGTCATAAAAAGAGGCTGCCTCGGCAAAGGTCATGCCATCTGCTAAGCTTTTAAGAACTTGTTTGCGATAATCTAGTGAGTAAGTCATGATAATTGAGTATATCTGTTGAGATGTTTTATCTTATAACATTTTTATACTTAATGCACTATATGACAGTATAATTAAATATCATCAATGTATATAATTAGTGATAATAAAACCCTTTCAATTTAAGGTTAAGTCTATGCACGTTATTTTAAAAAAACACAGAGGAAATAGCTAAACAATTCGAGATAGATGAAAATGAAAGTACCTTATTTGAGATTTACTGTAATTACTGTGTTGTATCGAAGTCTTTTCTTGGAAGATTTAATCCTTTCAATGTTACAACAAAAGAAGACGATGCCTCCATTGATGGCTTAGCTTTCATAATAGACGGTGAACTTATATTATCAGAGGACGATGCTCTTCAGGCTTTCGATACACATAAAACTGGATTAAATACGAAGCTTATTATTACTCAATCAAAAAGTGGCGAGAGATTTGTAAAAGATGAAATAGCAAACTTTGGATCAGGTATTAAAGACTTCCTTTCGCTAGATCCAAAGCTACCTAATGGAGAAGTTAACCTAGAAGCTTTAAAAATATTAAATGTAATACTAGACAACCTTAATAAGGTTGCAAATAAACTCCCTGATATAGAGATGTATTACTGTACAAGTGGTGTATATAGTAGAGAAAGAGAAATAGTTGCTTCTTTTCAGATAATTGATAGAGACGTTAATAATCTAGGTATATTCAGAAATATACTGATTGAACCTTTAGGTAGAAATGAATTAATTAAGATTTGGAATAGTATTAATTCTACCAATGAAGCTAAACTACATCTTCAAGAGTACTTTGGTATTCCCGAAATGCCTAATATACCTCAGTCATATATTGCACTTATTAATGCTAGAGAATTTGTAGATAAACTTTTAAGAGATGAAAATGGAAACATCAAAAACGAAGTTTTTGAAGAGAATATACGAGCTTTTCTATAGTCAGTTCAAAACAAAAGTGTTATGTCTAGGACAAACATCATAAAATAATTTGGATAAGTCATTTTCCATCCACCCTTGGCGTAGAAACTTCACTTGAGCCCATTTTTTCTCAATAGGGTTCAAGTCTGGGCTGTACGGCGGCAGCCATAGGATACGATGACCATGCCTGTTCAGTAATTTTTGGATACGTCTACTTTTATGAAACCGAGCGTTATCCATGACAATCACGCATTTGGTTTTAAGGCTTGGGATTAGGGTGTGTTTGCACCAATCGTAGAATATGCCGCTGTTAATGTTGTGTTCAAAGTAATCCAGTGCAAATAGCATCTTTTCATATAGAGCCCCAATGACGTTGGTTCGCTTTTTACCTTGCCAGTTGTAGCTGTCGATACAGGGTTTGCCTATCGGTGCATAACCATGAGGACGAATGGTCTGGCTTTCAAAACCGCTTTCGTCCATATACACAATGGGATAACCTTGCTGTTTAAAGTTATCAAGCTTACTCTGATACGCCGCTCTTTTTATTGGACATGCTTTTGGATGCTCTAAGGTTTTTTTTTGACTGATGCCTAGGCGTTTTAAAGCCTCACAAATGGCTGGGGCAGTACAGTTGAACCGTCTTGCTCTCTCATAGTGATAGTCATCAGGGTAACGCTCAACGTCTTTGCGTAGTGCATCATCCGGTATTTTTGATGGCGTAACATTGCGAGTGCTCTTACTATGCAGCCGTTTCTTCCACTTTTGAATAGTGGTTGGACTAATGTCATAAAAAGAGGCTGCCTCGGCAAAGGTCATGCCATCTGCTAAGCTTTTAAGAACTTGTTTGCGATAATCTAGTGAGTAAGTCATGATAATTGAGTATATCTGTTGAGATGTTTATCTTATAACATTTTTATACTTAATGCACTATAGGTGAAACTCCTGTCAATAATAAAATAAGAACCACTTTAGAAGATTCCAACAAGAAGAAAATATTTTCTGTTCTAAATAATGGAATTACTATCGTTACTCCTGAATTAACCTTAACACCTAACTCAAAAGAGATACATTTAAAAAACTATCAAATTATAAATGGATGTCAGACTAGTAACACTCTATTTTACAACTATGAACATTTGAATGAAGATACTAATATAGTTGTCAAATGTATAGAATCTACAGATGAAGAATATATTACTGAAATCATTTCTGCTACAAACAGTCAAACCGAGATACCTAAAGAATCCTTCTTTTCACTTAAAGAAAAAACCAAACAAATACAAAGTTTTTTTATCATTCAAAATGATGCACAAAGTAGCGATAACAGGATATATTTTGAGCGAAGAGAAAATGAATATAAACAATATAATCATCAACAATCTAGAATATTCGACATAAAGCTTTTATGTCGAGCTTACAACGCAATGTTCCTTGATCAACCTCATAACTCAGCACGCTACGTTGCCAAAATATTTGAGATTCAAGGAGAAAACTTATTTAAAGAGACAGATCAAGAGATCTCTTATTATGTTGCCGCTTTAACTCATTATAAATTAAACTCTTTAATCAATAGCAAAAAGCTAGATGCAAACACACATTCAGCGTTGCGTTGGCATGTACTCTTTATCTTCAAACACCTAGTTCATGGAGAAGTAAAAAATATTCAGCCAAACTCTAAAGGTATGAGTAAGTATTGTGAAAAGATACTAAAAGTCTTAACTTGTTCTAATAAAGAATACGAACGATACTTTCAAGAGAGTTTTAATATAATCAATAGTATAACTTACCCTTCTAGAGATGTTTTAAAACGTGCTAAGTATCAGAGCGACCTACTTGAAGCTACAAGGATATACTTGGACTCTAAAAGCCAATTAGAAATACCATTACCTTAATATAATTTTATTGACAAAAAGACACCCAACTCAGTTGAGTGTTTTTTTGTTTTCAGCTAAAGACTAAGTAGAGGTTTATTCCCACTCAATCGTCGCAGGCGGCTTGCTGGACACATCATAAGTCACTTTTACGTTATCAACAGTTAACCACACGCCCAATCAAACTCATTATTCAGCAAATCAATTTGTCCATTGCCACCGCCCATATTGGCATCGCCAAGCGTTTCTTCAAACTCAATATAAAAAGGGCTAAATTCTGGTATCGCTTGAATGGGATTGGCCGTACCACCAAAATGACTTTTTGCATGAAACCTATCAAGCTTTAACATCTCACCTTTTTCAGAGAACATCGGAATATAAGCGTTCACATCATCTTCATCTGCCCACTCATCGAGCATCTTGCCAATGTTAGGATCATCTATTCGGACAACGTGCTTAATAAACTGAGCGGGTTCATCTTTGACAAAGCAAGTGCTACTCCACGCTTCAATTTCATAGTCTGGATATATACCATCTTCTTTACTAGGCAATGCTGTCGCTTCCTCTTCAAACTCCTCCTTGGTTAGCCAAATCAATGTCCAGCCACCACCAATCATATCTTCAAGATAGATTTCTTGAGGGTGACGATGGTTAGCATAGCGACTCAGTGACGCCCAAAAATTCTCAGCGTCTGTATCATTTACCTCAGTGAGATTAGCAATCATATCTTCAACACCGTCTACCCTATCTTCAACATGATCATCCGCTTGAAAAAGCGATATTGCCACGAGATCTTTCCCTTTTATGCGATACGCTTCAGGCACTAATATCGTCCATAAGTGCGCCATCGGTAGACCGTTAATCCTGCTTCGCGGCCATTGAGCCGTGGTGATGCCGACTGGGCGACCAAAAGCCCAACCTTGCCCATAATCCTTATCCGTTAGTTCCAAATCATATGTTGTTTTAATGGTTCCATCACTTTTGTCTCGCCTCCTTAGATTAACCTTATTTTATTAGACGTACTACACCAACCAATACCACTCAGGCGCAAACAAATAGGACATACCCATAGATAGCAATACTGATAATATGCTACCCACGATGGCGCCAACCCATGACGTACCACCCTTTGCCGCTAACTCCTGTTCGACCGTCGCTGGGTCAGCTGTATTACTCATGACTTTTTTTATATTTTTGACGCTGTGACTAAAGTAAAAATAATTACCTAAAAGTCCTGTCAGTACTGCCCATGCGAAAAAAAGCTGGTTTGACCTATAGAGCTATACGCCTCCATACCGAGCAGATGCATTAAGACTAAATCAACTGCATTAATGCCAAGTACAATAAAAAAGCGACTAGTACATTTTACGATAGCATAACCAAGATGTTCCCAAGAGCAGTCCAGCAATATTAAAACTGTGAATGCTCGAACCATCGTTATTAACTTCTAGGCGTGGCTCACTATCTTTAAACCATTTATTACGGTAGAAATCATCATAATTTTTACCAACGAAAGCTGCCAATAAAGCATCGGCATTTTCAGAACTGGAAGCTGAATGGTTTTGCGGGATTTGCGCATCTTTAGAAATATTAACTGGCGTTAATGGTGGCGGTGTTTGTGCTTGAACGTCAGAGAACTGATGCCCACATTTTGAACAAAATCCTGCCTCGCTTGAATTTTCTTGATTACAGTTATTACAAAACATCTTATCCCTTAATTTTACTAAATACTGAACGATTGATAGGCTTATCTCGACTTTAATAAATAATAGCCAATTAAAGTTGGCTATATTATAGATAATAAAGACAAATGTTCAATGAAAAATTAGAGGATTCTTAGTTGCCTGTTTTTTTTAACCAAAAAAACACCCAACCAAGTTGAGTGCTTTTTTATCGCTATATTGAACTAATCTAATTCTTGATCAGTCGTATATCAATTCATAAAAGATGAGTTGAAAAGCTATTTAGATAAGTTTACGTAGTCTAAAATGGTAACAAGGCAACCGAGCGCAGATAGTACGGTTTGTACATCTAGCTAGGTTAACACCGTTACCGTTTAGAATACTTAAACGGTTTATTCCCACTCAATCGTCGCAGGCGGCTTGCTCGACACATCATAAGTCACACGCGAGACTTCAGCGATTTCATTCATTATACGATTCGATACCGTCTCAATCAAATCATATGGCAGATGCGCAAAGCGGGCCGTCATAAAGTCTACGGTCTCAACCGCACGTAACGCAATCACCCACGCATAGCGGCGACCATCACCGACCACGCGACCGATTTAATCGGTTGGAATACCGCAAACGCTTGCGCGGTCTTTTCATACCAGCCTGATTTTTCTAACTCTTCCATAAATATAGCATCAGCAGCACGCAGAATATCAGCGAATTCTTTGGTAACTTCACCAAGGATACGCACGCCCAGGCCCGGTCCTGGGAACGGATGACGGTTAATCATCTTCGCTGGTAAACCAAGGGTAATGCCCAATTTACGGACTTCATCTTTAAACAAATCACGTAACGGCTCAACCAATTCAAATGCCAAATCATCTGGCAAACCGCCAACGTTATGATGGCTCTTAATCACGTGCGCTTTACCTTGATGCGACTTCGCTGATTCGATAACGTCTGGGTAAATCGTGCCTTGCGCTAAGAATTCGATGACTTTACCATCGCTTTGCTCACTGACTTCACGGGCACTATTAGCGAATACATCGATAAAGGTTTTACCGATGATTTTGCGCTTGGCTTCTGGATCAGACTCGCCAGCCAATGCGGTTAAAAATAACTCTTCAGCATCAACACGAATCACTTTTACACCCATGTTTTCAGCAAAGATTTGCATCACTTGGTCGCCTTCGTGCAGACGCAAAAGACCAGTATCAACAAACACACGTTAGCTGATCGCCAATCGCTTTATGCAATAATGCTGCGACGACTGAGCTATCTACACCACCTGAAAGACCGAGCAATACTTGCTTATCACCGATTTGCTTTTTGAGTTGTTCGATACGCATATCGATGATGTTGTCAGGCGTCCAGCTACCAGCGCAGCCACAGATTTCATGGACAAAACGTCCTAGTAATGCAGAACCTTGTGCGGTATGCGTGACTTCAGGATGGAACTGCAAACCATAATAATAGCGCGAATCATCAGCCATAATCGCAATCGGGCAGCTTGGCGTACTAGCGACGATATCGAAGCCTTGTGGGGCATCGACCACTTTATCGCCATGACTCATCCACACATTTAGCTTCGCTGCTGCGTCTTCGATACCATCAGTCAGCGTTGATTTGCCATCGATATTGATGGTTGCTGCGCCAAATTCATGGATATCACTGGCATGAACTTTACCACCGAAGCGCTCTGCCATCGCTTGCATACCGTAGCAGATACCCAATACGGGTACGCCTAGATCAAATACGGCATCATTGATGCGTGGGCTGTCATCTGCGTGCACGCTCTCAGGACCGCCAGATAAGATAACGCCTTTTGCGCCAAAATCGGTAATGCGCTGAGTGTCGATATCATAAGGGAACATCTCACAGAATACGCCTGAATCACGGACACGGCGGGCGATAAGCTGGCTGTACTGTGAGCCAAAATCGAGAATTAAGATGCGATCTTCTTTAATAGTAGGAACGTTGGCAGCAGTTGTCATAACGTAGTGTCCATCAATAAATAAATTGGTGCGCTATTTTAACAAGTTTGAGCAGTCTATTGGTTATAAAAATACGCTAATCTACCAACTGACATATACTATCTCATTAGACCAGTATATTCTCGAACTTTATTTCATTTTTATAAGGATTTCATTTATTTCCTCCATCCATAAGAAATCATAACAAGGCGTTATAGAAATGAGCAAAATCAAAAAGCGGTTTATTGGTCTCGTAAAGCAGCTATTATGCTTTTTTATATAGCATTCTACAGAGAAGCTTGTATCAGTGTCGACTATGATTAACCTGTACTATTCGGCAACACATGGACTTCATCTGAAATCTTCTCAAGCTTAGTCTCACCGCATTGGTACTTTTATATATTAGGGTTTATTGGTGTTATTTGGCACTACTTAGCGCATAGACTGATGGTTTTGGTGGGGAATAAAGAATTAGCAAGTCGGAACAGCACACCAATCGTTGTTGACTAATGTACAGAAAACAGTTACTTATTATAGTCACAGATAATCATAATAAATTGACAGGTATGTCCCTATGAGCAAAATCAAAGCCCTTATCCGAAAACGCCCTAAATCTGCCCAGTCTAAAGCTACTTCAGTCAATTCTGATAACCAAAATACCAATAACACCAGTATAGACGCCGCCTTAAAAGGTCATACGGCAAATACCCCAATCGAGCAAACGCGCTGGAATGGCTGGGGCAATATCAATATTAATAAAAAAGTCTCAGCACATGGGGCGAAACTGATCAAATCGTACATTGGTAAAACCAGAAAACTATCATCAGTGAGCTTACAGCAAGTACTTAAAACCGTGCCCAAATCGCGCTTGCCTGTTGCTATGACTGAGTTTGATACCGTATCTGTCGATAACGAAGTGAGACTTAGACACGCCCGTGGTCAAAGCTTTCCAGACTGGATAGCCATGCATGGTGGCGACTTTGAAGCCTTTCCTGATGGGGTCGCTTTTCCTGAATCGACCGCTGATGTCGAAACCTTATTAAAGCTAGCGAGCGAGCACGACCTTATCGTCATTCCTTTTGGCGGCGGCACTTCAGTAGCGGGTCATATCAATCCGCAAAAGGGTTCGCGCCCCATATTGACCATCGCCATGAGCAAAATGGATCAGCTGATTAACTTAGACAGTGAGAGCCAAATTGCTACCTTTGGCGCAGGCACACAAGGTCCAGCGGTCGAAGCGCAATTAGACGCACACGGCTATCGTTTGGGACATTATCCTCAGTCTTGGGAGCTATCGACCCTTGGCGGCTGGATTGCTGCACGCTCTAGTGGTCAGCAGTCTTTAGGCTACGGGCGTATCGAGCAGTTGTTTGCTGGTGGTACGTTGGTGACGCCACAAGGCGTGCTCAATATTGCGGATATTCCAGCGTCAGCAGCAGGGCCTGATCTGCGCGAGATGATGATGGGCACTGAAGGTCGCACTGGTATTTTTACTGAAGTCAAAATGCGGGTGCAGTCGCAACCAGAAGAAGAGCTATTTAAAGTGGCATTTCTGCCTAACTGGGAAGCGGGTAAAGAAGTGCTTAGACAAGCCGTGCAAAAAAATGTTCGCCTATCGATGTTGCGTCTAAGTAATGCTGTCGAGACTGACGCGCACTTGCATCTGGGTACAACCCCTAGTCAATTTTTAGCCATTAGCACTTATCTAAGCGCGCGGACTCAGCTCAAAAAAAGTCATGCTCACTTATGGCGTCTCAGGGGATAAAGCACAAAATAAATTGGCACTGACGCAGTTTAATAAGCTATTAAAACAGCAAGGCAGTGTCACGGGCAAAATAACCGATATCATGGGCAGTGTCTGGGCGCATGGACGCTTTAAATTTCCTTATTTGCGTGGCACCTTATGGGAAAAAGGCATCATGGTCGATACCTTTGAGACCGCAACCAACTGGAATCATATCGACGAGCAGATGCAGCAGATGCAAGAAGCGGTGAAAAACGCTTTGAGCGATGAAGGCGAAAAAGTGATGGTCTTTACTCATATCTCTCATGTCTATAAACAAGGTGCCAGTCTTTATACCACCTACTTCTTTAGAGCAGCACAAGACCACGCTAGTACCTTAAGCCGCTGGCAAAAAATCAAACATGCCGCCAGTTCAAGTTTGGCCAATGGCACAGCGACGATATCGCATCAGCATGGCGTCGGCCGTGATCACGCACCTTACTTATCAGCTGAAAAGGGTGAGCTAGGTATCCAAGTAACTGCTGATATGCTCAAAAGCTTAGATCCTGAGCAGCGTATGAATCCAGGCGTTTTAATCGAAGATTAGAAGCCAGTTACAGCCCGATCAGAAGACTTAGGAACATTGAGTCACTGATTAACCTGAGTCCAAATTACGACGGATCATTTATGAACCAAGCCAATCAGCATGATCAATATCAGCAACGCCAGCAAGCATTAGCGCCTTTATCTCGTCGCTCGTCTCAAGTAGTACCGTGGGATATACTCATCATCGGTGGCGGCATTACTGGTGCAGGTATTGCTCGCGAAGCAGCACGGCGCGGCTTAGCAGTTTTATTAATCGAGCAAAAAGACTTTGCGTGGGGCACGTCCAGCCGCTCTAGTAAAATGGTACATGGCGGGCTGCGCTATATTGCCTCAGGTGACTATAAAACCACTTTGCTTAGCGTGCGTGAACGTGAGCGCATGCTCAGTGAAGCAAAAGGTCTGGTCAACGAGATGCATTACGTCATGCCACATTATAAAGGCAAGTTTCCACCGCCATGGATATTCAATACCTTGCTACGTGTCTACGATGGGCTCGCGGGCAAGCGCTACTCTAAATACTTTAAAAAAGACGCTTTTTTACAGCTTAATCCGCACATCAAGCAAGAAAAATTTTTGGGCGCCAGTCAGTTTAGTGATGCAGTGACCGATGACTCACGCCTTGTGATGCGCGTACTTGATGAAGCCATCCATGATGGTGCGCAGGCGATTAACTACCTTAAAGCCGAATCATTGATTACTAATGAGCAAGGCTTAGTAGTTGGCGCAACTTTAAAAGACACTGCTTCTAATGATAGCAATCATACTTACGATATTCATGCCAAAGTGGTAGTTAGTGCTACGGGTGCTTGGGCGGATACTCTAAGAATGCAGGCAAGCAAACAAACAGAACAAAGCTTTCATAAACAAATTCGCCCGTCGCGTGGTAGCCATCTGGTGGTCAGCCAAGAGCGCCTACCGTTGCAGCAAGCCTATACCTTTTTGCACCCTATCGACAAAAGAGCCGTCTTTGTCTTTCCATGGGAAAACCGTACCGTCCTTGGTACCACCGATTTGGATCATCCGCCATTAGACGATAACGAAGTCGGTATCACTAATGAAGAGGTGGATTACCTATTGGCAGCGACCAATAATCTCTTTGATAATGTAGACATTAGCCGCAAGGATGTCATCAGCTCATGGGCAGGCGTGCGTCCACTGATTTCTGATGGCGGTGATGGTAAGCGTGTCAGCCCGAGTAAAGAAAAACGCGACCATAGCGTTTGGTTGGATAATAATTTAGTGACCGTCAGTGGCGGCAAATTAACCACCTTTCGCCTAATCGCCCTTGATGTACTGAAAGTTTGTCAAAAGGTGCTCGAACTTGACGAGTCTACTACCGAAGATAATGTCGTATATAGCGACCAAGTCTTTAGTAATCAAACTCCGACTAATCCAAAATTCAAAACACTACCAAAACCTCTACAACAGCGTTTACAAGGGTTTTACGGTCTAAAGCTTGATACCTTATTAGAATTAGCTCATGACGATGATTTAACTTATGTGACTGATAGCAATACCATTTGGGCAGAAATTCGCTTTGCGGCCTGCTGTGAGCAAGTTATTCATTTAGACGATTTATTATTACGCCGTACGCGCCTAGGATTGATACTGCCACATGGCGCAATGACGCCATTAATTAGCGATAGGCTCAAACAAATATGTCAGCAAGAGCTCGGCTGGGATGAGCAAAAATGGCAGCAAGAAGTTGAACGCTATACCCAATTATGGCAACGCTATTATCACCTACCAGCAGCTTAAAGCTTATTTTTATTACTGCTTATCACTACATAGTTAAGGATGACTATGACCAATCACTTTGATGCCCCTATCTATTTCTTAGCTATCGACAATGGCACCCAAAGCGTCAGGGCGCTGATCTTTGATCAATTCGGTAGCGAGATTGCCAAAGCCCGCGTCATTATCGAGCCGTATTTTTCAACGCAGCCAAATTTTGCCGAGCAACATGCCGATTATTATTGGCAAAAATTAAGCGAAGCTTGTCAGCAACTCTGGCAAACCTGCGCTATTACTCCTGAGCAAATCGCTGGTGTCAGTCTCGCCACCCAGCGCTATACCATGATATGTTTGGACAAGGATAAACAACCGCTACGCCCAGCCATTGTGTGGATGGATTTGCGTCGCGGCGAAACCAATGACATAGGCTTGCTCAATCCACTCACCAAAGTCATCGGTATGGGCGAGCTGGTACAAGAGGCACAGCAAAAAGCCCGCTGTAATTGGCTTGCTCATCATGAACCAGAAATGTGGGCAAAAACCGCTCATTATGTCAATTTGTCCGCCTATCTCACCTATCAGCTCACAGGTGAGCTTATCGACTCCGCCGGTCATGCTTTAGGCTACCTGCCATATGAACAAAGCCCAAGCTTGGCTAAAAGCTAAAGATCTCAAATGGCGATTGTTTAGCTGTCGACCCGACCAAATGCCCAAGATTGTGCCGCCGGGACAGCCACTCGGTTCTATTAGTACAAAAGCAGCCAAAGCCACGGGGATTTTAGAGGGCACGCCGATGATTGCTGCCGCCAGTGATAAGGCTTGTGAAGCATTAGGCTCTGCAGGTCTCGCTGCAGAAACCGCCTGTCTAAGCTTTGGCACTACTGCGACGATTAATACCACGTCGAGCAATTACGTCGAAATCCTTAAGCACATGCCCGCCTACACTGCCGCTGCGCCGAATTACTATAATCATGAGTATATGATCTATCGCGGCTTTTGGATGGTCAGCTGGTTTAAGGAGCAGTTTGCCCACTATGAAGAACAGCTGGCAAAGACGCAAGGCATTGATACCGAAAAACTCCTCGATCAAGCGGTGAAAGACATTCCAGCAGGCTGTATGGGATTAATGATGCAGCCATACTGGTCACCCGGTGTTCGTCATCCGGGACTTGAGGGCAAAGGCGCGCTCATTGGATTTGGTGATGTACACACGCGAGCGCATGTTTATCGCGCTATCCTAGAAGGGCTTGCCTATGAGCTAAAACTTGGTTTTGATACCATTGAGAAGCGTACAGGCAAACCCATCAAACACTTGCGTGTGTCTGGTGGCGGCTCTCAAAGTGACTCAGCCATGCAGCTGACGGCAGATATCTTTGACATGCCCGCTTATCGACCGCACTTATGAAGCCTCAGGCTTAGGTGCTGCCATCAACTGTGCAGTGGGGCTCGGCGTTTATTCCGACCATTTAACCGCAACTCAGGCGATGACCCATTTGGGTGATGAATTTATGCCCATTGACGCCAACGTCCAGCTCTACAAACGTCTTTATAATGAGGTTTATCTCAAAATGTATGAGCGTCTAAAACCCTTATATCAAAGTATTCAGGACATTACTGGTTATCCTGCTAAATGATATTACTGTTTAAAAGCATCGCTATTTAATGCAGTATGCATACGAGTTAGCCCTTCTATAAGCAGCGCTTTAGGGCACGCTACATTAAGGCGCATTTTAAGATGCCCTTCATTACCATATTTGATACCTGCACTCAGCTCAACCTTAGCGGCTCTTAGTGTGTCATAAAGCATTTGATCGTCTTGCGCATATGCCGAGCAATCTAGCCAAATCAAATACGAAGCTTCTGGACGCATCACCTTAATTTTAGGTAAATGCTCTTCTAAAAAGCTAATGGTTAATTCAATATTGGCTTCAATATAAGTCAGCGCCTGCGCCAACCACTCACCACCTTCTTCATAAGCACGACGCATAGCCGTATAAGCAAATAAATTTAGCTCATGCTCGTCACTCAAGCGCTGCTGCTGGTTCATTTTACTGAGTAATGCACTGTCTTTAGCAAAAATCATAGAGCCTTTGATACCGGCAATATTAAAGGTTTTGGTCATCGAGGTTAGGCTGACTACTTTGTGCTCATAGCCTGTTGCTAGAGTTAAAAAGGGAATAAAGGTGTGACCACTCAAAGTTAAATCTTGATGAATCTCATCACTCACAATCGCCACATCGTGCTTTTTGCAGATTAAAAGCAGCGCTTCAAGCTCATCCGCTATCCATACACGTCCGCCCGGATTATGCGGATTACACAACAAATATAGCTTAACTTTATGCTCGATAATTTTATCTTCTATATCAGCTAAATCCAGATAGTATCGCCCCTCATTCTCCTGTAATGCAGAAGTCACAAGCTTACGATTATTGTCCAAAACCTTGGTCATAAAAGGCGTATAAATCGGATCATTAATGAGTACCGCATCCCCTGCCTCGGTAAACACCTTCATCATCAGCACCAAACTTGGCACGACACCCGGAGAAAACAGGATATCCTGCTGCTCCAGCCACAAGTCATAACGACTGCCATGCCAGTCGATAATCGCTTGATACAACGGCTCGGTCGGCACGGTGTAACCCAATATGCCATGCTGCGTTACTTGCTCAATCGCCGCTAAAATAGGCTGGGCAGTCTTAAAGTCCATATCTGCGACCCATAGCGGAATCGTGTCATCGCTATAATGCCATTTAAACGACCCCGTATCACGTCTGTCTATTATCTCATCAAAGTTATACTGCACCGATGCTCTCCTTTACGGTAGTTTTATTATAACTGTTCATTCGTCGGCTTAAATGACCTTTGAAAATATAATGCTATCATTATTTGAATAATGGTTAAAAATTAGTGTGACATTAATATTGCGGACTCTACATATGATCAAGTTATTTATGCCAGAGTATGTTCATATTGCAAAGATTGTGATCTATCAGCTTTTACCCAACCCCCCTACTAAGCCAAGATGGCTTGTCTAAAAGGATTTAGCATGATGAAAATGGATTCCCTATCAAAATTAGCACTCAAAATCAGTTCCCTTACTCTCGCCATTGTCGCAACTTCTGCATGCACTGCTATGGCAACAGGTGCTGACTCTCAAGTTTCAAATACCCAAACCACTACGAATAGTACTGCCATTACTTTAGGCAATAGTGCTATGTCTAGCGGCACTAACGACACGGTTGCTATCGGTAATATGGCCAATGCTGGTCTGAACTCAGCAACCGCTGTCGGCGGTCAAGCCAACGCTGCAGGTTTAGGCTCAACCTCTATCGGTTGGCAATCAAAAGCCACTGCCGAACGCGCGCAAGCCTTTGGTCATCTAGCCAATGCTAGCGGTGTTCGCTCTACCGCAGTCGGCGAAGCGGCAATCGCTGGTGGTACTAACGATACGGTCGCTGTCGGCAATAAAGCCAATGCAGGTCTAAACTCCGCAACGGCTGTTGGCGGGGAAGCCAATGCCGCAGGTTTAGGCTCAACGTCTATCGGTTGGCAATCAAAAGCCACTGCCGAACGCGCGCAAGCCTTTGGTCATATAGCCGATGCTAGTGGCGTACGCTCTACGGCAGTGGGTGAAGCGGCAGCCGCACAAGGTGCAAACTCGGTAGCACTAGGCAATAAATCTATGGCTGGCGGCATGAATAGCATCGCTATCGGTAACGAGGCAAAAGCGACCAAAAACAACCAAGTCGTCTTAGGTAAGGCTGGACAAGTGCAATCTAGTACCGCATCACAGTCTGGTACGGTTAGAATAGTCACTATCGATGACAACGGCACATTAGGCACTATGATGGTTGACTACTACCAAAAAGCTAAATAATTATAGTTGCGTGGTCAACACTGATGCTGTTGTAGTCAGTCATACTAAATAAAACAAAAAACCTCGCGATTGCGAGGTTTTTTTGGTTGGTATGTTTGGTTTGCTTGGTAGTATTTTGAAGTGCTGTATTAGATTGCGTGGTTATCAGAGCTACTATGAAGCTGAAGCCGATCATCCTGCCATCCGCTATTATCTGCTTATCTAGGTGTGAGGATGGATCAAGCGAAGTACTGCTTCGCCCTGACGCAAGAGAAAATCTATGATTTTCTGTGGCTAGGTTTGGTCTCGAGACTACCCCAAAACCTAGCCTTCGCAACACGCCTATTCAAGCAGGATAGCCGATACTGTCAGGGCTAAACCGCGCCTTCAGAGTATCGATTAAGTATATTTGATTTAATAGTAGAGCTTATCAAAAACACCTGTAAACAGATAGAGAGCAACCTTTAAATTTTCTAATATTTTTTTCAGGCACAAAATATAGTTTGTTTCTTGCTCTACTACAAGCTACATAAAGTTTATTAATAGTTTTTGAAGGTAACTCATGAAGAGTATTTTCAATATAATGCTTTAAAGTGATATTATTCAAAACCACACAAACATCTGAAAAATCATCTAGTCCTTTAACAGCACCCCAATTATCGCCATAACACTTATATTTATTACTTGATTGATAAAATAATTTCACTATTTCATCATCCTTGAATAATCTTAAAGCATCTTTTTCACAGCTAACAAACTCTATTATAGTTGAATCACTACGGTGCGAATTTATACTTATCTTTAGTTTATCACTTATGAATAAGCATACAGTTGGACTACAACGATGGCTAGCAGATAAGGTTGACCTGTCGATTGTATGTCCAGATTTGCTTAATCTTGTTATATATTTAACGTAATCTTCGTGGAGCTTTGCATTTGTATTACCATCTCTACTTGTGTCAAAAGTGTGTTGATAAAAATCACCAACAAGTAGTTGATTCAACTTAGCTGCCCCTAACTCAACTAAAAAGTTGAAATCATTACCTCCAAAATCTTGAATTTCATCAACATATAAATAGTCGAAGTACTTCTCTACTCTATTTATTGTTTCAGCTAACGACCGATTAATGATTAATTTCGCAAGTCTATTAGCATAGATGTAATCGTTTCTCGTAAAATAATGATTTCTATTAGTCATCTTAGTTCTAAGTGGAGGTTTTTGCCATATCAACCCTTTAGAATTCAATTCAACATGAAGTATAGGTTTATAGCAAAATGTATAAAGAAAAGAGAAGTATCCATATACCTTTATTCCGTTTGGAATTAACCCAAACTTCCTTATAATCCTCTTCTTTATATTTTCAACATTATTGATAGTATAAGTTATGATTAAGGCTCTACTATCAGTTTGAAGATCGTTGATAATCGATGTTGTTTTACCAGAACCTGCGACTGCAAGAACTACCCTCTTATCCATTGTATCGCCTTCTCTATATATAGTCAATTCCACCTAAAAGTGTTATAAACTAATTATCAAACCCAATTGTTATTATAAAGACCATGACTTACTCACTAGATTTTCGCAAACAGGTACTAAAAAGCTTAGACGAGGGTATGACCTTTGCCGAGGCGGCTGAGTTTTATAATCTGAGCCCAACCACCATACAGAACTGGAAGCGGCGTGTTCATAGTAAAACAACCAGGCAAACCAAGCCCTATAAAATACCAGATGACGTGCTACTTAATGATGTCAAAGAGTATCCCGATGATTACCAGTATGAGCGAGCTCGTCGCTTAAACTGTAGTAAAACAGGCATTTATCATGCCCTAAAGCGCCTAGGCATCAGTCAAAAAAAAGACCTTAGAACACCCAAAAGCCTGTCCGATCAAAAGAGCGATATATCAGAGTAAGCTTAATAGCTTTAGGCAGCAAGGCTATCCCATCGTTTATATGGATGAAAGTGGCTTTGAGTCTGAGACCATTCGCTCTCATGGTTATGCACCGATTGGTAAGCCTTGTATCGATAGCTACAACTGGCAAGGTAAAAAGCGAACCAACGTTATCGGCGCTCTGTATAACAAGATGCTGTTTGCACTAGATTACTTTAAGCACAACATTAACAGCAGCATATTCTACGAATGGTGCAAACAAACCCTAATCCCAAGTCTTAAAACCAAATGCGTGATTGTGATGGATATGCAGATTTCATAAGAGTAAGCGTATTCAAAAGCTACTGAACAGGCATGGTCATCGTATTATGGCTGCCACCGTACAGCCCTGATTTGAACCCTATTGAAAGAAATGGGCACAAGTAAAGTTTCTACGCCAAGGCTGGTTGGAAAACGACTTATCCAAGTTGTTTTATGATGTTTGTCCTAACCATAACAATTTTGTTTTGAACTGACTATAAACTGGAATATTGATTTCATCTGCTCTTTCATCAAGTAACTTGAAAGCACTATCTGCTTTATTTTTGAGCATATAATCCAAAATAGGTAGCGTTCTTTTAGGAGAAGAAAATATTTGATCGCAAAGTTTTTTGTTTATGTTATAAAGACATATTTCAAAGGTTTCATTTTTATTATCAGAGTCATAAAACACTTCTATATCACTAGATAAATAATCACGGTATCTCTGTAGACAGTGCTTATTATAGTCTCCATCATTATCCCTAATGACAGCAGTTTTAATACCTAATTTCTCAGCTAAATCTAAGTACCTTTTAAAACTTGTGCCTCCTACCGATAAGATATGTACATCGTCAACATCTGGTGTAGATTGGCTACACTTCTTATAGAAAGCTTCTAATAATATAAACTCAGCATCACCTTCTACAAGAATTACTTTTTTAGATAAAATAAATTCCAAAATATTATTGTTTGGTGCTTTCATAAAGAACTTAGCAGTATCTTCTGGTATATCTTTCAAGGTTACAGGATATCTACTATTACTATTTAATAAGATAGACTTCCTTAGATCTAGACGCGTGCTTACCAGACTACTATGAGTTGCAATAAAAATCTGGTCTACTGAAGAGGCAGATATCCGATTGATAAGCTTTTTCATACTAATGTGGCTCAAATGGTTCTCTGGCTCTTCCAATAAAATTGTGTTTACTGATTTTCCTTGAGGTTGACTTAAAGCAAACTCTGTTTTGACAAAGCACTGCTTTCCTTTACCTTTGTGTTCAATGGGTATATCTCCTTCAACAATAGTTAAGTCAGTATCAAGGTTTGAGCGTGGGTTTGAACGTATTGAAAACTCATAGTCACTTAAATTATTGTTAACTCTGTGTAAGCTATTATCCTTAAAACTAATTTTTGCTGCCTATACTCGTTAGCTAGGATGCTTCGATCAACTGGGCTTAATAGTGATTCGTAAGATTTGATATGTACCTTCTAGTATAGTCAGTCTATAATAAAAGAGATACAGCCCATATCCTGAAACAGTTTTGGTAAATTATTCTCCATCCACCCTTGGCGTAGAAACTTAGCCTGTGCCCACTTTTTCTCGATAGGGTTTAGATCAGGGCTGTACGGCGGCAGCCAAAGAATACGATGCCCGTGCCTGTTTAGTAGCTTTTGAATACGTTTGCTTTTATGAAATCTAGCATTATCCATAACTATAACGCATTTAGTCTTAAGGCTTGGGATTAGTGTTTGTTTGCACCATTGGTAGAATATGCTGCTATTAATATTTTTCTCAAAGTAATCAAGCGCAAACAGCATTTTTTCATACAGAGCACCGATGACGTTAGTACGCTTTTTTGCTTGCCAGTTGTAGCGATCAATACAAGGTTTGCCAATTGGTGCATAGCCATAAGGGCGAATAGTTTCGGCCTCAAAGCCACTTTCGTCCATATACATAATGGGATAGCCTTGCTGCTTAAAGCTATCAAGCTTACTCTGATATATCGCTCTTTTTATTGGACACACTTTTGGATGTTCTAAGGTCTTTTTTTTGACTGATACCAAGGCGCTTCAAGGCAATCTCAATACCCGATTTACTGCAGCCTAGACGCTGTGCTCGCTCGTACATATAATCATCTGGATGTTGAGCGACGTCTTTGAGAAGAGCCTCATTCGGTTTTTACTGGGTGGCTTATCCCGAGTTTTCTTAATACTTGGGTTTTTTAACCAACGCTGTAGTGCTGTTTTGCTAACATTATAGAAAATACAAGCTTGACGAATACTCATGTCTTTGTTTTGGACACTTTTGATCACTTGCGCTCGAAAGTCTGCTGAATAGGTCATGTTCTTCTGCCGTGTCGCTTATTTTAAAAGTATTGTATCTTATTTATAAAAGACTAACTATAGCATACTCATTATTAATCTGTGTGCTATCAATAGCTATATATCTAAAGTATTTACTATAACCAGAAAATGCAATTCCTGCGAAAGTACTAAAGTTAATATCGTAAAGCTCAAATGGAAAATTATCACCGGACTGGCTTAGTATAGAACTAATCTCCTAGTAGACTTTCATTTGGTTTACAGATTAATTGAAGCCCATCGCTATTTTTTATCTAGATTATAGTTACCATAAAGGTTAGGATCATTTTGCTCTTCTAAATATATTTCTACATGAATAGTAGGTAATTTATCAATTTCTTTACTACTTGAAAGAAAGTTTTTAATTACTGACATTGAGAAAATATTTTCTAGCCCTATACTTTCGACACGAGCAGCACTTCCACTTATCACAAGCTCTAATGCCGTTAGTATCGTACTTTTCCCAGCCTCATTATCCCCAATTATTAGATTTATATTTGGCGTAAAATCAACTTCAAAATCCTCGAACCTTTTAAAGTTCTTTAGTTTCAACTTTTTTATAACTTTCACATTTAATCTCTTAAATAAAAGGGCAAAATAATAATGTCAGAATAAGTATTTACTATCAACATTTGTAATGAAAATAGTCCAATATTGATTAAGTCTAACGCCCCACAAACTCAGCCTCACGTCTCTCAACCATCGCCATCGCACCCTCTTTTGCATCTTCTGAATGAAACAAATGTGGCAGATAACCATGAATATTAGCTAATGCCACTTTTGCGCCATTAAGGCTGGCATCTTGCGCTGAGGATAGTAATCCTTGCACGCCATGCGGTGCAGCGTTGCAAATCTCTTTAGCGATAGTCAGCGCGCGCTCTTCTTCTCCATTTGCCACCACTTCGCTGACCAAATTCAGTCTATCAGCCGTTTGCGCGTCAAAGTTTTTACCTGTTAATAGATACGGCATGGCTTTTTGCCAGCCAGCTGCTGCTACAAAGCGTACAGTCGCGCCACCAAAGGGCATGATGCCGCGCTGCACTTCCATTTGCGCAAAGTTGCAGTTGTCACTTGCGATAACGACATCGCTATTTAACATCAACTCAATCCCAGCGGTAAAGCAGGTGCCTTGTACTGCCACGACGACTGGCTTACTGCGTAATTTGCCACCGATTCCCCACGGATCGATTTCGTCGGCAAACTCAAATGCGCCTTTATCCCATTTATCTTGTAGCTCCATCAAATCAAGACCTGCGTGAAGTGCTCACCGTGAGCGAATATCAGCGCACAGCGAAGATTGGCATCGTTTTTCATAATTAGTGAGTGCGTCAGACATTGCTTAATCATATGGCTATCAAGGCATTGCGTTTATCGGCACGATTGAGTCCGATTAGGCAGATGTAATCTTGGAAGTCATAGGTAATGCGAGTGTCATTGCTAGTAGAATTACTATTATTACTTTCCGTAGTCATATTTTTATCCTTATTAGAGCGATCGTTTTATGGTTTGTCACATGGCGAATTAATACCGCTAAAATTATGTAACTTACTTTCAATATAGACATACGTTCGGTGCAACGCAAGCATCGTTTTAGCATGAGCCTCAATAGCTGGTGTCAATATCAGTTGACCTCATTTACGATAAGTGCAACTATTATCCAACTCAAGACATGACTCAGAGCATTTTATGGAATTTTGGCACGGTTTTTTGCTTATCACCAGCGTCCATCTACTCGCTGCCGCCTCTCCGGGTCCTGATTTTGTTTTGGTCTCGCAGCAAACTTTGGCAAAAGGGCGACGCACAGGTTTGATTTGTAGTCTTGGTATTACTTTGGGTCTTGCGATACACATCACTTATTCGGTCCTAGGACTGGCGACGGTGATTGCTCATTCGCAGCCATTACTGACCGCTATTAAATGGTTAGGTGGCAGTTACCTTATTTATTTAGGATGGCAAGGTATTCAAGCCAAACCGAAAAAAACATCAGAATTAGCAAATCCAGTAGAGCTAATAGATTCAGGTGTTCACGTTTCACAAGATATGCTTATTGAGCAAACGACTTCTACCAATCATACCGGGCTTTCTGATAAAGCCATTTCTAATAAAAAACCGCCTACTGATACAGACTCAACCGCTTCCATTCTACGCCGTGGATTTTTTTGCAATGTGTTTAATCCCAAAGCGCCCGTCTATTTCGTCGCGATATTTACCCTCGTTTTATCACCCGATATACCGCTGTGGCAATTGGCTATTTATGGCGTATGGATGATGGTCTTGCAGATGGCATGGTTTAGTACCGTGGTGATGTTACTGTCTATTCCTGCCATTCATCGTCGCTTTCAGCGTTTTGAACATTGGATCGACCGCGTATTGGGTACAGCGATGATAATATTGGGATTAAATCTGATTTTACGTAGTCGATAAGACGCTAGTGACTCGTGAAATCTGCTAAAATGGTGCATTATATTCAAACATCAAAGCCCGATACTATGACCAGTAAGCCTATGAACCGTCGCCCGACCGCCAACAATCAACGAAACAGATCGCCTGAAACTGCCAAAAAATTAGGGCAGCTACATCCGCGCAATCCGCACCAAGGTCGTTATGACTTTGAAGTATTGACTCGCGCTTTGCCTGAGCTTGCTAAGCACACCATTACCAATCCCAAAGGCGAGTCGACGATTAACTTCTCAGACAGTGCCGCCGTGCGCGTCCTTAATCAGGCACTACTAGCAAATTATTATGGTGTGAAGTTTTGGGATATTCCGGAAGGTTATCTCTGTCCACCGATTCCGGGACGTGCCGATTATATTCATTATATTGCCGATTTACTCGCGCAAACGACGCATGTTAATAAAGAAAATACGCCACCGACTGGCAAAGAAATCCACGCCCTTGATATTGGCACCGGTGCCAGCGCGATTTATCCGATTATTGGTAGTCAAAGCTACGGTTGGCGATTTACCGCCTCAGACATTGATCCTATTTCGGTCAATACCGCCGCGCTGATTTGTGAAACCAATCCAAAGCTAAAAAGTGCGGTTAAAGTCAAACTACAGACCGAACCTAAATTTATTTTTAAAAATATCATCGGTCGCCAAGATTACTTTGATGTGGTGGTTTGCAACCCGCCGTTTCATGCCTCATTAGAAGAAGCGATGGAAGCCAATAGCCGTAAGCAGCATAATTTGCAACGACATCGCGGTAAGAATGAGAACGCACAAATCAGCCGCAGCTCAACCAAGTCTGGCAATGCCGCGCAGAATTTAAACTTTGGTGGTCAGCATAAAGAGCTATGGTCTGAGGGTGGCGAGATTGCCTTTTTAACCAAGATGGCAAAAGAGAGTCAAGATTTCGCTGAGCATGTTGGCTGGTTCACAAGTTTAGTCTCAAAATCAGAAAACGTGAAGCCTATGCAATTGCTATTAAAACAACTTGGTGTTGCCCAAATGCGCATCATTGAGATGAGCCAAGGTCAAAAAAGCACGCGTATACTCGCATGGCGTTTTGATACTGACGAAGAGTAAATAGTAGTTAATATAAAATAGTTATTGTTTCACGTGAAACAAAGTCTTTATTAAAAAAGCACCCCTTTGATCATCAAAGGGGTGCTTTTTATTGTAGAGAATCAATTCAAATAATGATGCTTATTAACGGATAAACATCACCTTTATGCCAATGGCTATCAGTACTAATCCACCCAGTATCTCAGCTTTATCCTCGAGCCAAGTTCCAGAAGACTTACCTAAATAGCTACCGCAAAAGCCAAATCCAGCGGTGATAATAGCGATAATGAAGCACGCTAGCCACGCATTAACTGCTAGTAAATTCAAAGTAAAGCCTGCTGCCATCGCATCAATACTGGTAGCGATAGCCAATGTAAACATCATACGATGATTGATTTTTTCTTGTATGTTGACGTCAAAACTGTCTGCTAATACCGCTTCAACCTCACCATTAAACGCTTCATATAACATCTTAGCGCCAAGCATAATAAGAATCCCACCACCAATCCACGGTGCAGCAGTCGCCAACCAGCCTAGCAATACTGCACCCAATAGATAACCTATCAGCGGCATCACACACCCTGCGCAATACCAAAATACAGTGCTGCATAAACCGCTAAACGCAGCACATAAGCAGATGAGTGCTTTTGCGACTTAGCCCCTAACCCAATCGCGACCGCAAATGCATCCATCGCCAAGGCTATCGCAAGTAAAAAAACTTCGATCATTTCTATATCCATTATCTAAAGCAATTCGTAAACCAAGTTTCACGTGAAACAATTCTAACATTAAAAAACCACCGCCTTGACTGCCAAAGCGGTGGTTTTTTAGTGAGTCACAATATTATGCTATTTAAATATCTAGGTTAGAGACTGTTAACGCATTCTCTTCGATAAAGATACGACGCGGTTCAACATGATCACCCATCAAGCAGGTAAACATATGATCCGCCGCAATCGCGTCTTCAATCGTCACACGTAACATACGACGGTTTTCAGGATCCATCGTGGTATCCCAGAGCTGATCTGCGTTCATTTCACCCAGCCCTTTATAGCGCTGAATTGCTAGACCACGACGCGCATCAAGCATCATCTGCTGCCAGAGGTAATCAAAGTCGCGTACAGGGATATCTTTGGTCGTACCAGTCGTTGCTTCACGGCGGATAAAGGCATCTTCTGCAAGCAAGGTATTCCATTCAGCAGACAAACGCAGCAACTTGCTGTACTCGCCGGAATTGATAAAGCTAGCATCTAGCAGATAATGATGAGCTAACTGGTGCACATACACCGTAATACGCGGTAGCCACTGTGCTTTTGCTACTGGAGCTTCAGCGTCAACATTTTCCGCGCCTTCAACTTCAATGACAGGCTTCATACCCAATAAATCAGCAGCAGCAGCATCCATATTTTTAGGCTGCGGCGCATGGATATTGACCAGTTCAATCTCCGGACTCAAGTCACTACCGAAGTGCTCAAGCTGAGCTTGCATCGCCTCTTGCCAAGCTTGCATCGCAGGCAAATCATAAGTCATATCAGTGCTAAGCTTCGTATGCGTCAGCGCATCCAATAACACCGCTGGGAAACGAATCTGCAAACGGGCTTTGATAAGCTGCGTTTGGTTATAATCATTCAGTAGCGTCTCTAGCGCTTGCCCCGTAATAGCAGGAGCATCCGCACTGATATGCAACTTAGTATTGTCAATCGTTGATGATAATAAATACGCTTTGAGTGCTTCGTCGTCTTTTAGGTATAACTCTTGACGACCTTTTTTCACTTTATAAAGCGGTGGTTGGGCGATATAAATATAACCACGCTCAATCAACTCAGGCGTTTGACGGAAGAAGAAAGTCAGCAACAGGGTACGAATATGCGATCCATCAACGTCCGCATCGGTCATGATGATAATTTTATGATAACGTACTTTATCCGGATTATATTCATCTGGACCAATGCCGCAACCAAGCGCAGTAATCAAGTTACCAACCTCAGCAGAAGACAGCATTTTGTCAAAGCGTGCGCGCTCTACGTTTAGGATTTTACCTTTCAATGGCAAAATCGCTTGGGTTTTTCGGCTACGACCTTGTTTTGCTGAACCACCTGCAGAGTCACCCTCCACAATGTACAGTTCTGACAATGCTGGATCTTTTTCTTGGCAATCTGCTAACTTACCAGGCAAACCAGCGATATCTAACGTGGTCTTGCGACGCGTCATTTCACGCGCTTTACGAGCGGCATCACGAGCACGAGCGGCATCAATTATTTTGCCAGCAATAGCCTTACCAGCGCTTGGATTCTCTTGCAGATAATCATTAAACTTATCATGCATTGCTGATTCGACAGCAGATTTCACTTCACTTGATACCAGTTTATCTTTGGTTTGACTCGAAAACTTAGGATCTGGAACTTTAACAGATACGATAGCGGTTAGACCTTCACGCGCATCATCACCAGTAGCAACGACCTTCTCTTTTTTAAAGAGATTCTCGCGATCCATATAGGTATTCAAACAACGCGTCAACGCTGAACGAAAGCCAGATAGATGCGTACCACCATCCCTTTGGGGAATATTGTTGGTGAAACAAAATACTTTTTCGTTATAAGTATCTGTCCACTGTAACGCCACTTCGACACTGATACCATCATCTTGCTCACTCACAAAATGAAAGACTTCATTGATGCCATCTTTACCAGCATTGATATAGCTGACAAATTCTGACAAGCCGCCTTTGTGTTCAAACTCATGACGCTTATCAATACGCTCATCCGTTAAAACAATGCGTACGCCCGAGTTCAAAAATGATAGCTCACGCAAACGCTTCGCTAAAATATCGTACTCAAAGATGGTGCCAGTAAACACATCGCTACTTGGATAAAAGCGAATTTGCGTACCAGTTTTGTCGGTTGGCTCCATTTGCTGAATGTCCGCATCAGGCACCCCATCGGTATAGGTTTGATGATAGTGATAGCCTTCACGCCAAATATTCATTTCAAGCTTTTTCGATAGGGCGTTAACGACCGAGACACCAACACCACTGTAAGCCGCCTGATACTTTATAGCTGTTATCATCGAACTTACCGCCTGCATGCAAGACAGTCATAATGACCTGCGCGGCAGATACACCCTCTTCTGGATGGATATCGACAGGCACGCCGCGACCATTATCCATGACGCTCACAGATTCGTCTTCGTGGATAATGATATCGATTTGATCACAATGACCCGCGAGTGCCTCATCGATAGAGTTATCCACCACCTCAAAGACCATATGATGTAAGCCTGTACCATCATCCGTATCACCGATGTACATACCAGGGCGTACGCGTACCGCTTCTAACCCGCGCAATACACGAATATCTTTGGAGCTATAATCAGAAGGTAAACTTTCAGGAACCACCGCTGGTGCCGTAGTTTCAGCAATGCTGTCTGACGTCAGTTGCTCGTGGTCGGTAGGTAATGAATCACTCATGTGCATTCCTTAATCTAGCCATAATCAGCCGTTTGTTATTAGCGCACCACTACGATGACGCCTCATAACGTTATTTTAGACTTAATTTTTATAGTCAAAACCTTTGATAAGCATTACCAGCTAAAACACGATTAGCTAAAAATTCTTGAGTGTTGATAGCGACTTAAAAAGAGTTTCAAGTCCGCGCTTTTTTTCTCTAACATCGGCTTCTTTTTTTAAACATTATAAAAACCGAGAGAGCAAATAAAACATCTATTTATCAAATACTTAGAAATTTACAGGCATTGGAAAACACCTATATAACGTCATCAAACAACTTGCTGAGAACAGGACAAAATAAAGCCCTATTTTAGCATTTTTTTGCCTCTAAGTCACTGTTTACTGAGCGTTTTATGCCTATAAAACCAGCTCGCAAAGATAGCCTATATCATTGCGAAATGACAGGTAGATAAGTATCGATATGAAAGCCCGTGGAGAAAGGAGATAATTAAGGACTAAAGATTTGACCTTGTTTCACATGAAACGTACTGGGTTTTGACCAATATTGATGCATTAAAGGCAAAATATCATCGGTTAAGCTGGTCATAAATACCTGACATGGCAGCTGCGCTAACGTCGACAATAGAATATCTATCGCCCTATCATCAAGCTCTGCAGTAATATCATCTAGTAATACCACTGGTGTCACCTGAGCATGAGCGCTATCATTTGATAGATCATTTGATAGATCATTTGATAGATCATTTGATAGATCATTTGATAGATCATTTGATAGATCATTTGATAGATCATTTGATAGATCATTTGATAGATCATTTGATAGATCATTTGATAGATCATTTGATAGATCATTTGATAGATCATTTGATAGATCATTTGATAGATCATTAGTCTTTTGAGTATTTAGCAGTAATGGCAGTTGCGATAAACGCAGTGCTGTGATTAATAGCTTTTTTTCACCACGCGACAACACATTGGCTGCCTGCTCTTTTATCACAGCTACTTTGAGGTTAGTGTCCGCTTCATGCATTGTATCTGAGAAATTGTTATTTGACGCTGCCGAGTCATTAGAACGCCAATGCACATGAACATCAGCACGGTGATTACCGATACGAGTATATCCCAGTTGCAAATCCTGTTCTAAGCGCTCGTTAAGCTGTATATCCAGCGCAACATTCGTATCGTAACCAGCATTATAGCTAAGGCTCAATTGATCCGCATAAGCGGGCAATAACTGCGCGATACTTTCAGCAAAATAAGGCTGCCATTCTGCGAATATCCGTTCACGATAATGATGAATCAGTTCCGCATGATTACTAAGTCCTTTGTCCCACGATTTTAGTTCAGCGAGCTGCACTTGGGTCAAATGACTTGTCTTTTTTAGTAAACTATTGCGCTGTTTTAATAGACGCTGATAGGCGAGCCATTGCGGATGAAAACCTTGTTTCATGTGAACACTAGCCAATCTAGCAGCTGGCGACGACTAGCACTACCCTGCTCTAACATATCCATCGTCGATGGATCTATTAGTAGCGTTGGTAGCTGCTCAGTTAAGATGCTTTGGTTATAGACAGTGGTTTGATTCAGACGTAGAATTGTGGTCGCGTCAGCTTGCTTTTGGATAGCTAAGGTACTACTATCATTGAGTCTAGCGTATACAGTCGCTGTATTTTGATGGTGCTGGATATAGCGTTTTGGCTGGTGATGACGAAAGCTTTTTCCTCTTGACAGCAGAAATATGGCTTCAAGTAATGAGGTTTTTCCACTGCCATTGGCACCGATAATGACGTTGCAATCTGTTGCATGTAGATTGACGTGCGTCAGGTTGCGTAGGTTCGATATTTGTAGACGTTCAATCATAATGCCGACAGCCACCTATTGACGCTACCTATAATAATAGGCAAAAGTTTAATAAATATTGAATTTAAAATACTGGATTTTAATCAAAGACACTCAGCTTACCTTAATTTTTTAGTGCAAACTGAGTGTCTTTAGTCCCTGCTATTAAGCCTATTGAAAACATACAGAAACTATATACGCATTGGCATAATGACATACTGATGGAACTCATCATTCAGCTGGTTAACCAACACTGAAGCATTCGATTGGCTCATGTGCATTTGCAAGTCACCTTGAATAACGCCAAGCACATCTTGTAAATAAGCCGCATTAAAAGACAGCTCCATCGGCTCACCTTGATACTTCGCCTGTATCATCTCCACCGCTTCATCTTGCTCTGCATTATTAGCACGAACTTCTACCATCCCATCGCTGGCAAAATTAAACACCACACCGCGAGATTTTTCATTACTTAAAATCGCGACACGGCGCAGTACGTCCGTCATTTTTTCTTGATTGAATAAAGCCAGTTTATCCGTATTACTTGGCATCACTCGGCGATAATCAGGGAATTTTCCATCAATCAGACGCGCAGTGAAAGTAACCATCAGGTTTTGATTAACCTGTCCTGCACTATCAACGTCACCAAAGGGTAAGCTCACTTGCAAAAACTCACGACCGAAGCTCAAGGTGACTTGATTGTCTTGCTCACCAAGCATTTTTCCTAACTCAGAGGCCAAGCGCTCAAGTTCAATGACAGCTTTACGGGGCAAAATAGCCTGCATACTTAAATCAGCACTGACATCGATAACGCTGCGCGCCAAAGCCAATCTGTGCCCATCGGTTGCAACCGTCGTCAGTTGCTGTTGCGACACATCAAACAACATACCAGTGAGATAATAGCGAACATCTTGAATCGCCATTGCAAACTGCGTTTTATGAATCAAATCGATAAGACGATTGCGACTGATGGTCAATGGCGTGATATTTTCGGGATTACCCAAACTCGGATAATCTTCGCTAGGTAATGTCCCTAAGGTGAAGCGACTCTTACCACTGGTTAATAAGCAGCGTTCATTTTCTTGAGTAGCCAAATTAATTTGAGCTTGTGCAGGCAATGATTTACAGATGTCTTTTAATTTTGTTGCAGGTAAAGTTGTGGTACCAGCTTCAATACAAGCACCAGCAGGCAATTTCAACGTCGATGTCAGCTCTACTACTTCTAAATCAGAAGCCGTCAAAATAAGCATTGATTCGGATAGCTGTAGCTTGATATTGCCCAAAATAACCATATTGTGCCGTTTATCAGCAGCCTTGGCGATCAAATTAATGGCTTTTAGTAACGACTCTCGATTAATCGATAATTGCATGCTTGGTTACTCTTATTTAAATGATTTTTATTATAAAACTTAACAATAATGGCTTAATCATACCCTGTCTATTGACTATAATCCATTCGCTGTCTGTCTACTCGTATTTTTAATATTATAAACCATATCAATCCACTAAAACATAGTGATACCGCGACCTGCTAACCCGCTTGCAGCATCAATGCCAGTGTTTTGTAATCCTTATCAAAAGCAGGATCGGCTGCTCGTAGCTCATTAACTTTATCGCAAGCATGCATCACCGTTGTATGATCGCGACCACCGAATGATTGACCAATCTCAGGAAAGCTATCACCAGTCAACTCACGCGATAATGCCATCGCTATTTGACGCGGTCTGGCAATACTGCGCGTGCGTTTACGACCCATCATTTCTTTGATGGTCACATCATAATACTCAGCAACCACTTTGCGAATATTATCCATATTCACAGCTTGCACACGCATCGCGACGATGTCTTTTAGCGCATATTGCACCATTTCAAGAGTAATCTGTGCACCCGTCAAGTTAGCATTGGCAAAGACTTGATTTAGAGCACCTTCTAAACGCCTAACATTTGAAACCACGTTTTGAGCGATGAATAATGCGCATTCTTTAGGCAGTGTCATACCATATGAAGCTGCTTTTTTTTGCAAAATTTGCACACGAGTATCAATCTCAGGCGGATCAACTGCTACAGTGAGCCCCCAAGAAAATCGCGATCTGAAACGTTCATCGAATTCGGTCATTTGCGAAGGATGACGATCTGAAGCCAAAATCAGTTGTTTATCACCACTGGTAAAATCTGCAAATAATGTCAAAAACTCATTACTACTTTTGGTTTTTCCTGCCAATACATGAATATCATCTACAATCAATAAATCCACTTTTTTAATTTTCTTTTTAAAATCTTCTATTTTATTATTTCTTAATGAATAAACCAATTGATTAATAAATTTTTCAGAAGTGAAATAATAAAAACTTTGATTATTTTTAAATATCGATGTGCTACAGAATGCATTAAATGCGTTTTTCCCAAACCAGAAGGTCCGTATATAAATAAAGGATTGTGTCGATTTTTTGATTGGCGCTTACCAAGCTCATAACAGGCTTTATAAGCCAAATTGTTAGACTTGCCAGTGACAAAAGTTTCAAAAGTAAAGTCAGGGTTTAGATAACTCAACGACTTAGCATCAGCAGAATCAACCAATTCTGCATGACGCATATTAGCATCAATATCTGCTTTTGCATTTTTATGATGAATGGTTTCAAACTTATGATCTGCAGGGGTAGGGGAGGGTTTATCTTCTTCAAACAAAGACCCTGATTGCAATTGACGATTGTCTTCATTATCGCGGCCAGCGTTATCAACACGCACAACCACCTCTTCGATACTTCCCTGACTGTGCTTAGCAACCAGCTGCTGTATCTCTTGCAAGTGGTTTTTTTGATGTAAGTCACAAAATAATCATTAGGAGCAAGTATAGTCAGCGTTTGCGCCTCTTGATGAGCTGACAATGGTCTCAACCACATAGTAAATACGTTGTCTTTGACGTTATATCGTAGGTCATTTAGACATTTATCCCAAATATTTGCTGTGTCTATCATGAAAAATACTAACCCTATAATTTGAAATAATATTTGTGTTTTAGCAGTGTGATCTGTTGCGTAGCCCTTAATATTCTCCGCAATTATTTCCGTTGGAAACCATATTGGGAGTTACGTTGATAAACTATACGAAGCCATATATTAAGTAGGGGCTAATCTAACACAAATACCCTGTGGATAAAACCTTGTTTTTTGGGGATAAGGCTGTGGATACTTTTGTGCATAACTTTGAAAGGTGAGTTATCCATATTTAGCCCACAGGTTATCCACAGGTTTACCCATAGTACAATATATTGATAATAAAAAGGAAAACTTACTTAGCCACAGATAATCGAGCTACCAATAACAACAATACTTATATATATTAATAGTTAATTATTATAGAGTTCGACAAAACTGTGGATAACTTTTAGGAATCCATCACTGAATTAATTAACTGAGTCGTTATTTTTTAGTTATGAATATGAACTTTACACACGATGAATCATTTAAAATGATATTTCCTCTGTCAAAATATCTGTCTGCATCGACATAGATTAAATTAGTTCATTGACCCAGATTCTATGCGGTGGTATAATCCTCCGTTATTACGAATTTAGTCCATTATTTTGATAGGTGAGTTATGAAACGTACATTCCAACCAAGCGTGATCAAGCGTAAACGTACTCACGGTTTCCGTGCTCGTATGGCAACTAAAAAGGGCCGTCAGGTCTTAGCTCGTCGCCGCGCTAAAGGACGTCATCGTCTTACTGTATAATCAGTAGATTGCGATAAGCATGGCTTATAGTGCTTGTTGTGTTTCTATTATTTATAGATTGCGATAGTCAATCACCACAACTGACACTTAGCCATATATTAAAAGCGCCCACATCGGCGCTTTTTTTGTCTCTGTACTTTGTTGTTATTTCTGCGCTATTATTTCCGCTACCGTTATTCGCTCTTATACTAGGTTGTGCTATGTCCAATACTGTTTCAGCGGCAGCTAATGCTCGCTTCACCAAAGAGCAGCGTTTGCTCGCGCCTGCAGCCTTCCGTGAGGTTTTTGATGCACCTGAGCGTAAGCTTCATCAGAGCCATCTAATGGCATTTGTGCGTACCAATGATCATGGTAAGCCACGAGTCGGCATGGCTATTACCAAGCGTAAAGTTCCTACAGCTGTCGCGCGAAATTTAATCAAGCGTCAAATACGTGAGCATTTTCGTATAAAGGCTCATTCTTTAGAAAATAAAGATATTGTTTTTATTGTTAAAAAATCTATAAAAGATATAGATAATAAAGAATTAAAAAATCAAATAATTAATATTATTAAGAAAATAGAAAAAAATAAAATGAATTTTTTATTGGTTAATTTAAATAATTTCCTTTATAAGAGTATTTATTATTTTATTATTTTTTATCAAAATTAATAAGTCCACTATTACCTGCTCGTTGCCGCTATTACCCTACGTGCTCGAATTATGGTAAACAAGCTTTGGCATGGCATGGTGTCCGAGCAGGCAGTTGGTTATTATTAAAACGTATCGGCAGTTGTCATCCTTTGGGTGGACACGGCATTGATTTTGTGCCGCTACCGTTATCTTCTTATCATTATCAATATGTACCTTTTAGCGAACTAGCTACTAGTGTCAAAGTTCAAGGTTTATATGTTTTTAGAGATAATAAAAGCTATGTGTCTCGCTTAAACCATATGATGAAAATAACGTAACGTTCATCATAGACTGCGAAGTTGTGGATATCTATTTAGTTACCCACAAGTTATCCACACTCTTGGTATCATTTAAGGCAGATTTTTAGTAAAATGATGCACATTTTATGTAAATGACTGGCAATACTGTTGTCACATACGATGATAATTGTACGGTCATGACACATGCCCTAATTTTTCATTCCCTAATTTTTTAATCTAGGAAAGGTTTATGCAAAAGATATTTCGGGTGATGATCATCATTGCGATGTTAATCACCGCTTATCTGCTGATTTTGGCATGGCGAGATGATTATGCCGATGCGCCAGCTGTAGATGCGGTGTCAGAAACCACTGCTTCAGTAGGTGCTGACATCCCTTCGACAACTGGTGCCGCAGGTGATATTCCGGTACAGACATTGCCTGTTGATAACAATACAGTCGCTAATGATGCTGTGACGGCAACGCCTGCTAAAGACACGGGATTAATCACGGTCACTACCGATCGCTATGATATAAAGATCAATCCAGAAGGCGGCGATATTGTTTATGCTGCTCTTAAGCAGTATGACGCAACGCTCGATAGCGATAAGCCTTTCGTATTGCTAGAGAATAATAGTAATCGCGTGTATGTGGCTCAGTCTGGTCTTATTGGTCCTAACGGTATTGATACTGCAGAAGGTCGTGCCAAATACAGCCATACTGCTAATAATTACGTCATGGAAGCAGGGCAACAGACGCTGTCAGTACCGCTTACTTATAAAAAAGATGGCTTGACCGTTACTAAGACATTTACCTTTACTGAAAATAAATATCCGATTGATATTAGCTATCAAATACAAATGCTTCTACACAACCGTGGCAAGGTCAGCTATTTGCCCAGTTGAAACGTGATGACAGTAAAGATCCAGGTATGTCTGATAAAGGTGCGCTTAGTATGGCGACTTATTTAGGCGGTGCTTGGGGTACTCCTGATGATCCATACAATAAGCTCAAATTTAAAGACTTTAATGATGGTGAGCTAGCTGTTAGTAGCGATAAAGGTTGGGTTGGTGTTGTGCAGCATTATTTTGTATCAGCATGGATACCTGAAAACTTTACCGCTACTTTCTTTAGCCGTGAAACAGGCGATGATTACTTCATCGGTTTCAACAGTCAACCTGTCAATGTCGCGCCAAATAAACAAGTGACATTAGATGCCACGTTATACGCTGGTCCTAAAGTACAATCTGAGCTAAAAGATGTGGCAGTAGGCCTTAATAAAACGGTTGATTATGGGTTGTTATGGCCAATATCGAAAATTTTATTTGCCATCTTGGACGGTATTCATAAAGTCATAGGTAACTGGGGTTGGTCAATCATTGTATTGACGATTTTAGTCAAAATTGCTCTGATGTGGTTCTCGAATAAGAGTTACTATTCAATGGCGAAGATGCGTGCGATTGCACCAAGATTAGCCGCACTTAAAGAAGAGCATGGCGACGATCGAATGAAGATGTCGCAAGAAATGATGGCTATTTATAAAGAAGAAAAAGTCAATCCAATGGCAGGTTGTTTGCCTATTTTGATGCAAATGCCTATCTTCTTAGCGCTATATTGGGTATTGGTTGAAAGTGTTGAGCTGCGTCATGCGCCTTGGATTTTATGGATTCAGGATTTATCGGCGATGGATCCTTGGTTTATTTTACCATTGCTGATGGGTGCCTCGATGTTTGTACAGCAGCAGCTAAACCCGCAGCCAGCTGATCCGATGCAAGCGAAAGTGATGAAGTTCTTACCAATCATTTTTACTGCTTTCATGCTGTTTTTCCCAGCGGGTCTCGTACTATACTGGACAGTCAACAACTTGTTTAGTATGACTCAGCAATCATATATGTCAATAAAAAAGTCGAAGAAGAGCAAAAGCGTCGTACTGTTAAAGTATTGGACTAAGTAGCTCATCAATTGATAAAAGACCATCGCTACGGCGGTGGTTTTTTTATGTGTGACATTTCTATTATCGCTCACTGATCTGAAATAAAATAAGCGCAAAGCATGGCTATTTAAAGTTTGCTTTGTCAGTCTGTGTCCAGCCGTCTATAATGGAGTTTTTAGCTATTGAGAGTAATTGTGGATTCCCTAGAGATGGCGTCAAACGTACCTAAAGCATCTGAACCACCTAAAGCATCTGGCTTGGCCACGATTGCGGCTATTGCCACACCGCTTGGAAGAGGTGGCGTTGGTGTTATACGTCTGTCGGGTGCGCGTGCTTATGACATTGCCTGTACACTAACGGGTAAGTCTGCTTTTACGCCACGTATGGCCAGTTTTTGTCGTTTTTATCAGGCTGATGGTACAGTAATTGATGAAGGGTTAGTGCTGTACTTTAAAGGCCCGCATTCGTTCACAGGGGAAGATGTGATTGAGCTGCAAGGGCATGGCGGCATGATTCTACAAAACCAACTGCTAGCAAGGGTATTTGAGCTGGGCGCAAAACAAGCGGGTGCTGGGGAATTCTCTTATCGTGCTTTTGATAATGATAAATTGGATTTGGTACAAGCAGAGGCTATCGCTGATGCCATTGATGCGACCAGTGCTGCCGCTGCGAGTAGTGCCATTCGCTCGCTAAGTGGTGAGTTTTCAAAGAAGATTAATCAGCTATTAGAGCAGCTTATTCATCTTCGCTTGCATGTTGAAGCGGCGATTGATTTCCCTGACGAAGAAGACGTGGATTTTTTATCAGACGGCGTCATACAAAGTAAACTGGAGCAAACGCAAGACAAGATACAGCAAGTATTGGCGACCGCCAAGCAGGGTCAGCTCCTACGTGATGGTATTCATGTGGTCTTAGCAGGTAGACCAAATGCGGGTAAATCAAGCTTGCTGAATCGTCTGGCAGGGCAAGAGCGCGCTATCGTTACTGACGTTGCAGGTACGACTCGTGATACGCTGCAAGAGACCGTGGTGCTCAACGGTTTGACACTTCATCTTACCGATACGGCGGGTCTGCGTGACACAGAAGACACGGTAGAGCGTATTGGAATTGAACGTGCGCGTACAGCCATTACCCAAGCTGATATGCTGCTGATGGTCTACGATGTGACTCGTGATCTTGAAGAAGAAAGTACGCCGCTACAGCTTGCAGAACAATTATTTGGTGAGTTACCAGAGGCCAAACGCTTATTGATTATTGCTAATAAGAGTGATTTGTTAAGTGACTTACTAGATGATAGTAGCAGTCAAATACCCTCTGTCTCGCAAATCGCAATAAAAGAACGTGGTTATGAACAAATTAATGTTTCATGTGAAACAGGTGCTGGTATCGATAATCTGGTCGAAGCCTTATGTGCTAAGGTCGGTTTTCACCAAAACAGCCTAATTGCTCGCACACGTCATATAGATGCACTTAGACGCACAGCCGACTCTTTAGCAGAGGCGCACGAGCAGTTAACGGTGTTTCAAGCAGGTGAATTAGTCGCCGAAAGCTTACGTCAGGCTCAGAACAGTTTGGGTGAGATTACGGGAGCGTTTAGTGCGGATGACTTGTTGGGCAAAATCTTTGGTAGTTTCTGTATTGGAAAATAACCAGCCGATTTTTTTGAATTGCTTGATACAACTCGTCAATTCTCAGAAAATTTGGTCTTATAAGTAGTGACTTGTGACTTGTGACTTGTGACTTGTGACTTGTGACTTGTGACTTGTGACTTGTGACTTGTGACTTGTGACTTGTGACTTGTGACTTGTGACTCTTGCGCTTAATATTAAAATAAGGAAACGCTATGCACTGCCCATATTGTAACGCGTCAGAAACTAAAGTTATTGATTCGCGTCTGGCAGCAGAAGGTGCGCAAGTCCGTCGTCGCCGCTCATGCAATAGCTGCCAAGAGCGTTTCACTACTTTTGAGATGGTAGAAGTAGTGATGCCAAGAATCATCAAGTCAAGCGGTAAAATTGAGCCTTATGATAACGAAAAACTGCGCCGCTCTATTTTATTACCATTGCAAAAGCGCCCTATCACCATTGATGAACAAGAAGCGATGATCAGTCGTATTGAGAAGCGTGTCAGACAGATGGGTGAGCGCGAAATCAGTAGCAAGGTGTTGGGTGAGATCATCATGAGTGAGCTTAAAACGTTAGATGATGTTGCTTATGTGCGCTTTGCTAGTGTTTACCGCGACTTTCAAGATATTGATGCTTTTCATCAAGAGATTGCAAATATTCGTCCAAATGATAAGTAAATTGATGAATACAATCGAATCTTACCTATTTACTCTTTAGTTCAATTTTTTTCTTAGATAGAATTTTCTGTAATCTAATGAAGTCTACTTTTATGCCAGTCTCAAACCATACTCAGAATGCGCAAGACCGCTACTTTATGATGCTTGCGATCGAACAAGCCAAACAGGGTTTATATACCACCAGACCTAATCCAGCGGTAGGCTGTGTCATCGTGCAAGCAGAAGCGATCGTCGGTCAAGGGTTTCATCCGAAAGCTGGTCAGCCTCATGCAGAAGTATTTGCGCTAAAAGAAGCGGGTGCGAGGGCTTTAGGTGCAACTGCCTATGTGACTTTAGAGCCTTGTAGTCATACGGGGCGTACGCCACCTTGTGCTTTGGGTCTTATTAGTGCTGGTGTGAAACGTGTCGTAATCGCAGGGCTCGATCCCAATCCGCAAGTGGCAGGACGCGGTGTAAAACTGTTAGAGCAGGCTGGGATTCAAGTGACAGTCGGTATATTAACCGAGCAAGCAGAAGCTTTAAATCGTGGATTTTTAAAGGCAATGCGCACCCAGATGCCTTATGTACGACTTAAAATTGCCACTAGCCTTGACGGTCGTACCGCGATGGCATCTGGCGAGTCAAAATGGATTACCTCAGCGGCTGCCCGCGAAGATGTGCAGAAGCTACGTGCACAAAGTGGCGCGATTATTACCGGTAGTGAGACGGTTATCGCGGATAATCCACAGCTTAATGTACGTTCCAACCAATTAGCTGTGCCACCTGAACAAGTTCCTGCTCCTAAGGTTGTCGTACTCGATAGGCGGCAGCGCTTAGAACACAGCTTACAGTCTGACTATCAATTATGCCGTCGACCGGATACGATTTATTGGCGCGAAGATAACTTGACTGAATTACTAAAAAAATTAGTCCGTGATCATCAGTGTTATGACGTGTTGGTAGAGGCAGGGGCTAGTGTTGCTGGTAGTTTCTTAAGCCAACAATTGGTAGATGAGTTGATTGTTTATCAGGCGCCTTGTTTGTTGGGCGCGCAAGCCAGACCGATGGTTGATTTTAACCCATTGTCTCTAGCTCAGCAGTTGCGTTTTAATATTTATAGCCATGAAACATTAAGTCCTGACCTTAAACTAACTTTATTACCGCTATAACTGGTTATTTATAAACAGATTATCCACAGTTTGTGCTAAATAATTGCTCAATTTGGATAAACAGCCAGTGTTGTGCAAGGTTCCACATGAAACTGTGCATAACTTTGTTTCACATGAAACAGAAAACTAGGTCTTTTATAAAAAAATTGATATTAATTCAATATAATTAGTACTTAGGTTTTATTTACTAAGCTTTATTGATGTTAGTCATATCTTGTTTTCTGTGGATACTTAACGGAAATGCGGGTTTTTAATACATTATGATTGATTTATCAGTACTTATCCACAATCTCTCCCATCATAGCTCAATTAAGCCCAAGTTGCCATAAAAAACTGGCTTAGACAATGCTGCCACAATCTTAATAGATCAAGATATGTTGTCTATAAAGACAATATCATAATGAAATGAGGTCGATATGTTACTGGAATTATAGAGAGTGTTGGAAAGGTTAAGTCATGCAGCCTACGGGCGGTGATATACGTTTGACGATAGAGTCTGATGGTTTGGATTTTAGTGATGTGAAGCTAGGAGATTCTATTGCCTCCAATGGTATCTGCTTAACCGTCGTAGACCTAGGGAGTAATCATTACTCGGTCGATGTCTCACGTGAAACTATCGCTCGTACCGCATTAGAAACTTTAAAAGCTGGTCATACAGTGAATTTAGAGAAAGCGATGCTACCAACCACGCGTTTTGGTGGTCATATCGTCGCGGGTCACGTCGATGGCGTCGGCGTGGTCAGTAAGTTGCAACAAGATGCGCGCTCTATCTATATCGAAATTGAGATACCACAAGAGCTGGCGCACTATACAGCGACCAAAGGCTCCATCACGGTTGATGGTATTAGTCTGACGACCAACCTTGTACGAGACAATATTGTCTCTTTAAATATCATTCCACATACCGCACAAGTGACCAATATCGCTAAGCATTGGCTGGTTGGAAATAAAGTCAATATCGAAGTGGATATCGTCGCGCGCTATTTAGAACGTTTGTTAAATAAGTCGCAAACCAGTGGTATGAATACGCCAAGTCCGCAAAGCCAAATTACAGAAGCATTTTTAGCAGATAATGGTTTTATGAAATAATTGGTTCATGAAGTAGCTTATTTATGAAGTAGCTTATTTATGAAGTAGCTTATTTATGAAGTAAAAACTTAAACCTAAAAAGTAGGTTTTACAGATTGTCATGATTTTATGAAGCTCTGTAAAACCGACTCTAGCTCTTTTTATTGATCGGTTTGGCTAAAAATTCATCCATTCCTACTTCTATACAAGCGTCGCGATCTTCTTTGGTGTTGTTTGCAGTCAGCGCCACAATCGCAATTTTATCGCCTTGCGCACGAATCGCTTGGGTAGCCTGTAGCCCATCCATGACAGGCATGCGACAGTCCATCAAAATGAGTGAGATATCTTGACGCTGTTGTTGTAGCATATCTAACGCTTGCTGACCATCTTCTGCGACTACACTACGATAACCAAGTTTACTCAATATCTTGCACGTTATTTTCTGATTGGTTGGACTGTCTTCTACTACCAAGATAAGTGGCAATACATTCTCGTTGGCAGCTTTATCTGCTTCGTTTGCTAGCTGCTTATTCTCTTCTTTTATCTCTATGGCTTGAACCAGCTTCTGTCTCGCTGGTAAGGTTAAGCGCAGTAATTCAGAGAGCAATAAAGTCGCATCTAATGGTTTGCTCAAGAATCCTTCATATTTATCTAATAATATAGAGGGAATACGGCGCTCAGGTTTCATACTGAGTAGTATCTTTGGTAGCGACGGATTATCGAGTAGGGTATTTAATGCTTTTGTCTATCATCATTCCCTATCGCCTGATTAGCGGAAGCAATAGACAGGGTTTCATAATATTCGTAATCTAATAGCAAGATAGGGGCGAGCCTTTGCTCGTCTTGCGCCAGTTTTTCGTTTAATTGTTGTAGATCTAATTTATCTATAGAGGTATAGATAGTAGCTGACATCGATAAATATGCACAAAAATCGCGCAGATGTTTGGCACGTAGTGGTTGTTTAATCACTGCTATTAGATGGATATGAGTCAAATGCTGACTATGATGATAAATAGGCTGATAGTTTGGACGTCTGCAAGGCAGATAAAGATTCAGACTGCTGCCTTCAGTCATCGTGCTTTTTATTTCAATAAAACCACCCAATAATCGCGCAAAACTATTGACGTTATTTAACCCTAGGCCTTGCCCAGTCGTATTCTTTTGAATGTAATTAACGTTTCGATGGGTGTTTTGGTTGTTGCTTTTATTAAGCTGAACCAACAGTTGATGTTGCTTCGCTATATCGATGCCCATACCGCTGTCTTTTATACTAAAACGAATCCAGTCGTGTGAGGCATGATTGGGATTGTCTTTATTGATTTGACTACTTTTAATCAGTGTAAGGTCTTTATTAAGATTTACTAAGCTTCGGTTTTTTGTTGCTAATAGCTCTGCATTACTGACCGTTTCGATGGTCAGAGATACATAGCCAGAAGTGGTAAATTTCACTGCATTATCTAATAAGTCGTACAAGATTTGCTGTAGGCGCTGATGGTCTGTATCAATACAACGCGGACTGTCAGGTGTAAAAAAATACAGCAGCTCAAGTCCTTGCTGCCTTATCCTTTCTATAAATGACTGACTGACTTGTTGCCCCAGTCTATAAATATCAACAGGCTCAATGCTTAGGCGGGTTTTTCTTACCGCTATCTCCTCGATGTCTAGCACATCATTAAGTGTCGTTAGCATACTCTGACTGCTTTTAATTAAAGATATTAAAATGTCATTCTGCGCAGCAGTCAATGTCTCAGGATCAATCGGTTCTAGCGTGTCAATCATTGCTTCTAATGGAAGGCGCAAATCATGACCCATCGTCGATTTAATTGTATTAAACTCATCAATTTGGCGTTGTAGCCGTTGATTTTGTTGCTGTAATTGCCCTATTTGACTGGCAAATTCATTAACATTATTCAGCAGTACGGTAAAGCCGTGAACCTGACCATGTTCACCAAACCATGGCGTAACGTGCAATTGGTAAGCCTGTTCATTTTCTAACCCATAGACTGTTAAGGTACGAGTGACGCGTAGGTTGGATAACGTTTGCAGCAATCGTTGCGTGGATTCATCTTTACCCGCGATAAAATCCGTCAGTTCATAGTTGCTATCGCTTTGCGGTAAAGACATGAATATTTGTTCAAAGCGTTTATTGAAAAAGCTGATTTGACCATGACGCATGATCATCAGCATCGGTAAAGGGGATTGATCAACCAAACTTTCAAGACGGTGTGTTAAAGTTTTAATGCGGCGATAGTCATTATGCAGCTGGTAGCTGACACGGCTCAGCGCATGGCCTAAACGCAGAAACTCAGGCGTAGATTTTTTTTGCAAAAAAGGCGGCGGACTATAGGCTTCTTTTGCGTGGCTACTTAGATTGTCCGTATAAATCAGTAGCTGTTCCCAATTGGTGCGACGATTGAGCATATACAGCAAAGCGATAATAAACAGCATGATCGCTGCCATCAATGGCAACCAGTAGCGATATGATATCCAGTCAATGATAAGCGGTTTATGGCGCAATATAATATAAATGATGACCACTTTTGAGTTTAATGGTGCCGGTTAAGTTGCGATTATTGAGCGTGTAAGCACTATGACTGCCATTATTAGAAGGGGATGAGCTAATGATAGGAAACGTAACGTTAGCAAAAGTACGCTCATTGGGCTGAGTATGGCGATGGATATAAGTCTGCCCAGAGGGCATCAAAAACCAGCTGATAGCTTATGTCTCCAAATACGGGTTTTTCTAAAATCCTTTTAATGTCAGGGTTTAGAAGATCATCACGTTCAGTAACTTCATACTGCAATGTATGAAAAGTATCGATACTTTGCTGTTCACTTTGTTTTTCATCTCGTGAAACAGCGCAAAAAATAGATAGACAACATGACCAGCAAGGTCAGTGCATAAAATATGAGTAAGCGCTGTAAGGACTGAAACTGTTGCATGAAAGCGTGGTCCTATATCGACACAAGAAACATAGTGAGTAAGTAATCAGTTTGGCACAGTAGTTGGTTTATTCAAGTCGTTTTAACTTTTACGGTTTTACAGCTATTATCTAGAAAAAAATGGTGAATGGCAGTGGAATATCGCTCAATCACGCATTGTTTTGTAAATAAACTCATCAATAAGAGCGCCCTGCTTGCTTTCTATTATAAAGACAAACCGTATCATTGGTAACGCTCGATTACCGTTATTACAACCATGGCACAACATCGCAAACTCACCTATAATGAGTCAACCAACCCTATATAATGCCTGTTTATGACTATAATTGCTTCTGCCTTCGATTTATCCATGCCATCTACGACGAAAGATTGCTCATCTAGTAAGCGCTTAAGAGTTGCGTTTGCTGGCACTCCTGAGTTTGCCGCCGTTAGTCTTGAGGCTCTTATCAGCCAGCAAGAAGCGTTGAATATAGACATCGTCGCTGTGTATACGCAACCTGATCGCAAGGCAGGACGGGGTCAAAAATTATCAGCCTCTGCAGTAAAGCAAGTCGCATTGGCGCATGATATTGCAGTTGAGCAGCCTCTCACCTTTAAAAAATCTAGTAGTGAAGGGTTGATCGCACGTGAGACTCTGCGTAGTTATCAGCCAGATGTGATGATTGTCGCGGCTTATGGCTTGATATTGCCGATTGGTGTATTGACCACACCGACTTATGGTTGCCTCAATATTCATGCGTCCTTATTACCACGCTGGCGCGGTGCAGCACCTATTCACCGTGCATTATTGGCGGGTGATAGCGAGACGGGCATTACCATTATGCAGATGGATAAAGGGCTTGATACTGGCGACATGCTTTATAAAGTCAGCGCACCTATTAAGGCTGATGATACGGCTGCCAGCCTCCATGATAAAATGGCTGAGCTTGGTGCAACGGCTATTATTACCGTGCTAAAGGACTTGCCACATTATCAAGCACAAGCAATCGCTCAAGATGACAGTCAAGCCAATTACGCTGAAAAACTCGTCAAAACTGAAGGTGAAATCGACTGGACACAATCAGCGACTATTATCGAACGACAAATTCGCGGTTTGACGCCATGGCCAGGTGCTTATACTTTTTTGGCAGGGCAACGTGTCAAGATTTTAGCCAGCTTACCTGTGAATCCGTCGCAGCAAACCAATCAGCCTGCTGGTACGGTCATCAGTGTTGGACGCAAAGCGATATTGGTAGCTTGTGGTCATGACAGTAATATTGATAATGGTCTCGAAAAACCGCAAGCCAGCACTTTAGCTATCACCCAATTACAGTTTGCTGGTGGTAAACCAATGACAGCCGAGCAAATCTGCCATGGTAACCAATTGAATGATGGTGATCAGTTCACAGCAGACTCAAAATAATTGCTTCTAAATCAGTTTAATACCGCTTAACCTTATTTTTTATATTCGTCATTTAATACCAAACAATCCAACTTTTATCAGACGCTAACTATTAGGCGTCAAGGAAATTCAATTTAATGAGAAGCACTGCACCAAGAAAAAAGCTAACAAACCGTCAAGCAACCTTATCATGAATGGTAGCGTCCGCGTCCGCGTCATTCGCACTTTACTGGCGATTCAAAATGGTCAGTCGCTTGCAAGCGTCCTTGATCCGCTACTAAACAGTTTGCATGACGGGGATAAAGGTTTTGCTCATGCGCTATTGTTGACGACGTTGCGCCAATGGTACGCCCTTGAGCGTCTACTCGATAGTCTGGCTGATAACTCTATTGATGAAAAAGAAGTACGTACGACCAAGTAGGTCTAACGCAGCTACTCTATTTGCAAGTGGCTGACCATGCGGCGATTCATGAAACGGTTGAAGCAGCAAAAGAAATTGAGTTTGCGCATGCGACGGGTTTAATCAACGCCATTTTGCGTAAAGTTGCTAAGAACCCAAGTAAATTCCGTAAGAAGTGTGATAAAAAACAGCTTACCGAATTGGCTTGCCTATCAGCTTAAGCAAGACTGGAGTGAGCAGTATGACGACCTGATGCAGGGTTTACGTCAACCTGCACCAATGTTTTTGCGCGTGAATACAGCGGTGACTTCGATAGAGGACTATCAGCAAGCATTGGTGGAATTTGAAGTTGAAGCAGATCTGGTTGAGCTAACAAGTGGTTTTTTTAGCCAGCTCGGATGCAGCCGCATCTAATGGCATATTAACCAAAGGGTTAAGATTACATCAAAGTACCGCAGTCAATGCCTTACCGCAATTCGCTGAAGGTGCGGCTAGTGTACAAGATATGCATGCTCAGCTTGCCGCGCCGCTTATTCATAACGCTTTAATTAATAAGCTGAGTGTTAAAAACGACGATGCAGACGGCGATATAGACACCAATAACAACGAGATCCGCATTTTAGATGCTTGTGCAGCGCCGGGTGGTAAGCTTGCTCATTGGTTAGAATTAATCAGCTCAAGTCTTCGTTGTTTCACGTGAAACAAGACGATGCTGAAACGTCGCCTGTGATTTCGAAAGTTAAGATTACTGCGATAGATAATGAGGCGCCACGTATCGAGCGTATTCATACTAATTTACAGCGCTTAAACCTAAGTCAGCACGACTTGCAGCAAGCTGAGAAAAATATTGAGCTTAATATTGTCTGTGCTGACGCAACGACATGGCAAGGCGCTGGTAAGAAAAGAGCAAACTCGTATTTGACGCTATATTATTAGATTCACCTTGTACAGCGACTGGCGTGATTCGTCGTCATCCTGATATCAGTATCTTGCGTACCGAAGAAGACGTTGAGCAAACGGCACTCTTACAAGCGGATATCTTGCACAATCTATGGCCACAACTTAAAGTTGGCGGTTATCTGTTGTATGTCACTTGCTCTATCCTAAAGCAAGAGAACGTCGAGCAGATGCAAGATTTCATGACTCACTATAATAATGTAGTAGCCGTTGAATTTAGCGACGATTGCAATTGGGGTATCGAACAAGCAATCGGTCGTCAGTGCTTACCAATAGATAGCGAGAGCGGCGATGGCTTTTATTATGCCTTGCTGCAAAAAACTGCTGAATAAACCGTTTTAACTAATAATCTCATTATAGACAGGACAATCTAATGAAATATATCAGTACCCGTGGTCAGACAGCGCCGATGGATTTTAGTGATGTGTTATTAATGGGTCTTGCCCCAGACGGTGGTTTGATGTTGCCTGAGCACTATCCGAATATTGATAGTGCGACGCTTACTGAGTGGCGCACGCTAAGCTATCCACAGCTGGCGATGGCGATTATGCAGCGCTTTGCGACTGATATTCCTGTGGCTGATTTGCAAGACATTATTAAGCGCACTTATACCGCTGAGGTATTTGGCTCTGATGAGATTGTTCCTGTCCGTAAGCTTGAAGACAATTTATATATTCTAGGATTATCAAACGGTCCGACGTTAGCGTTTAAAGATGTTGCCATGCAGTTTTTGGGTAATGCTTTCGAATATGTGCTTAAAAGAAAAGACGCGCGTATTACCATCATTGGTGCCACCAGTGGGGATACAGGTAGTGCGGCAGAATATGCTTTGCGTGGTAAAGAAAATATCGAAGTCTTTATGCTGTCACCGCATGGCAAAATGAGTGAATTCCAGCGTGCGCAAATGTATAGTTTGACTGATAAAAACATCCATAATATTGCCATCGACGGCATGTTTGATGATTGCCCATCGTCAAAGCCCTACAGCAATGCTGAGTTTAAAGCGGCTTATAATTTAGGTACGGTTAATTCTATTAACTGGGGTCGTATCCTAGCGCAGATTGTTTATTACTTTAAAGCCTATTTTGCGGTCACTACAAGCAACGATGAAAAAGTCAGTTTTAGCGTGCCATCAGGCAACTTTGGTAATATTTGTGCCGGTCACATTGCACGTGAAATGGGGCTGCCAGTTGATCGTCTAATCGTCGCAACCAACGAAAACGACGTGCTTAACGACTTCTTTAATCAAGGTGCTTATCAGCCGCGTCCGACTGATAAAACTTATATCACTTCAAGCCCATCGATGGATATCTCTAAAGCCTCTAACTTTGAGCGTTTTGTTTATCTCTTATTAGATAAAGACAGCGCCCGCGTTCATGAGTTATTTGAAGGGGTGAAATCTGGTCAAGGCTTTGATTTGTCTGACCTAATGGAGGCGGTCAACACTCGCTACGGTTTTGCTGCGGGTAAATCGACCCATAGTGACCGCTTACAAACCATTAAAGCGCTGTATGAGCAGCATGGAGAGTTGGTTGATCCGCATACCGCTGATGGTATCAAGGTTGCCAAAGAGCTACAGCGCGAAGGTGAGGTGATTGTTTGTGCCGAAACCGCACTGCCAGTGAAATTTGCCGATACGATCATCGAAGCTATTGGACCGATAGAAATCGCACGCCCAGCCCATACCGAAGGCTTAGAAGCGTTACCGCAGCATGTGGTGGTGCTTGATAATGATGCCGAATTAGTCGCTGAGCAAATTCGTCAGCATGTGATACCAAATCCAGCATAAATCAGAGTTGATTTTAATGCTTATTTTCATGAGGAACTCTACAAATTTCAATGACGAACTATAGAAATAATATTCATATAAAAGTTACGCCATTGTAATAAAGTGTTTATGATTGTGTTATGGTAGATATAATTGTAATATTAGAAACAGCGTCGGCGACTCATCATTTTGCTAGACGCTTTTTTAGTAATCATACCAGCCAATTACACTGAACAGCTGCCCTATAAGCGTCATGATAATCGTACGATTAAGTCCTTTTACGACCCTCATTGCTTGTCACTATTTTAATGACAGTCAAAGATTAAGGTTAAGTAATAGATCTCAATGGTACTAATTGTGGCGACAACAGCGGTACATATTGTGGATATAACAATGAAGATGAGCTTAAAAACGATAGCAAAAGCACTGTTAATCACGACATTTAGTAGTGCAATGCTAATGAGTACTGCCCACGCTAACAATCCACCACCAGCCATCAAAGCGGATGCGCCCAATCGCTATATCGTCAAAAAAGGCGATACGTTGTGGGACATATCAGGACGTTATTTAGACAGTCCGTGGCGCTGGAAAGAAATCTGGGCAACCAATAAGCAAATCAAAAACCCCAATCTTATTTATCCTAACGACATCCTTATCTTATGTGTGATTCAAGGTAAAACCTTAATTGGTGTTGATACTGGCGAAGGTTGTGCTGGAGTTGAAAAGCAGTTAACGGGTAACGTGGTATCTAGCACAGTCTCAGTCACTTCAACAGCCAACAGTATTCCACCACTTCCGTGGTCTGCTATTCAACACTGGTTAGATAAGACAGTCATCGTTAATCCACAAGATTTTAATACCACCCCTTATATATTGGCCTCTAAAAAAGGCAATTTAATTACCGCCAGTGGCGATAAAGTATATGCCAAAGGTGTGCCACTGATCGTCGGTCAGCGTTATGGTATCTACCGTGAAGGAGAGCTATATGTTGAGCCAAAGACCCAAGAAGTTATCGGTTTAGAGGTCACGCAAGTTGCGACGGGTTTGGTTACTTCGACAGAAACCAACGGCGTCAGCAGTTTGCAGCTCACCGACAGTTACGACAAAGAAGTGCGTGAAGGTGATCGCGTATTTGTTGAATTGAATAACTCTATTCCACCTGTGTTTTATCCAGCCCCTGCAACGGTCAGTCGTGGTGGCATGATTGTCCGCGTCATGGACTCAATCAGCTCAGCAGCGAAGGGTAGTGTTGTTGCTATCAACTTAGGTAGTACCCATGGTGCTAAGCCTGGTGATGTATTGACTGTCTATCAAAAAGGGGCTTTGATCCGCGATACCAAAGACATGACACGCCAGTACGCTTACCAAATGAGCCAAGCGGTATGGTCATGGTATTCAATACTTTCGATAATATTAGCTATGCTTATGTGCTTGATTCAGAGCTACCATTAAACGTCGGCGACCAGCTGTTACCACCGCCATATCTATAAATGAGTACACTATAAGTGAGAACATGCTTATTTTTGGACGGGACACACTAGCTTACTATACGAGCTAGATGATTATGATGGCAGTTACTTCTTCTTTATCAGATGAGCAACGCGCAGTACTGGCGCTGTGGACTGAGGTGAATGCATCATTATCTGCTTATCATAAGCTCATTACTTCTTTTGGCACGGCAGAGCTTGCTTGGTACGCCAAAGTAGATGCGTGGCGGCAATTGGGTATTCATCATACCCATCTTGCCCGTCATGAACAGTCAGAGCAAACGCAAGCCAGTATTGATAAAATTCAGCAAGCGCTCATCGAAGGACGCTACGGTCTGCTATTTTCTGACCAGCCTGATTATCCCGTACAGCTCTCGCAAATCTATGACCCACCGCCTGTATTATTTTACCGAGGCAATAAAGCTCGCTTGCACCAGGCACAAGTCGCTATTGTTGGCAGCCGAAAACCCACCGCCCATGCCCAAAAAATTACCTTTGATATCGCGCAATATTTGGCGCAAGCTGGTTATATCATTACCAGCGGTCTTGCCATGGGTGTCGATAAGCGAGCACATCTAGGCGCGTTAGCACAGGCGAATGCTGAATATCAAGGTCGAACAATTGGAGTCATGGGTACAGGTATTGAGGTCAATTATCCCAATCATCATAAATTGTTTGCCCAGATAATTGAACAAGGCGGCTGTATTTTAGTGAATTGTTGCCGCATACAATGCCACATAAGCATACGTTTCCACGGCGTAATCGTTTGGTCGCTGGATTGAGCTTAGCAACGATTGTGACGGAGGCAACCATTCAGAGTGGTTCGCTGATTACCGCGCGTTTAACCTCGGAACAGGGTAAGCAAGTTTTTGCCATTCCAAGTCATATTGAGAATAGCAATGCAGAAGGTTGTCATCATTTGATACGTGAAGGCGCGACCTTAATTTATCATCCGCAGCAAGTGCTAGAGGATATCAATAGTCAGTTGCCATATAACAGTCATTCATTTCAATCAAATGTCTTATCTACATTGAATCGTAGTCAGAAAGAAAACCCTTCAGAAAACGTTAGTAGTTCTACTGCAGATACTGGCAAGCTAGCATCATCCAATATTAAACCTTCTCCCAGCGCTATCGTCGTACCAGAGCATTTGATGCTTGTGTATGAGCAGCTTGATTGGCACGGGCAGGATTTAGATGCGCTGATTATCGCTACCAAACTTGCCACACCGCAGCTGATTGGACAGTTAATGGAGCTTGAATTATTAGGCGTCATTAGTGTGCAAGGCGGAAGGTATTTGCGCGTCTAAAATCGTACTTTCTATCGCTTTAGGCTTTTCACTTATCTACTGCCAAGTGATTGACTACAGTACAATCTAGGGCGTGTCATCAATTAGATTGTGAGGCTTAAAATGAGAAAAATTGTAGATAAACAAGGAAGTAATTGCCGTTAATATGAACATATTGACAAAATTGCTGACGATGTTTAGCAAAATTTAGCCATTTTAAGACCACTAAACGTACTAATGTGCTAATTGATGACACGCCCTAGGTAGCTGCTAATAAGGTCGCTTTAAACTTCGCTGCCCTAATTTTTCTTAGTCTTATGTTATGATGAGTGCTTAAATTTCTACCTTTTTGAAGCCTTCAAGCCATGGAAAAATACACATCTTTTACTACTGACTCTGTCATTCAAGCTGCCAAATGGCTTAAAGAAGGACAGCTACTTGCTTATCCCACCGAAAGCGTTTGGGGTATTGGTTGTGACGCTTATGACGAAGCAGCCGTTCAATGTATTTTATCCATTAAACAGCGTCCACAAGCCAAAGGCATGATCGTCATTACTGACAGCGCTGAGCGTTTAAAGCCGTTACTAGAGCCTTTAGAAGAAGGTCTGCGCCAACAAATCATCAAGAGTTGGCAGGCAGATACTGACAGTATAGAGCTACAAGGTAAGCAAGCCCATACATGGCTACTGCCTATCCCTCAGACACTTGAAACGACTATCCCTCCTTGGATCAAAGGGCAGCATCAAACAGTGGCGGTTAGAGTTATTGCGCATCCTATGATTCGTCAATTGTGCCAACAACTGGTCGACGTTCAAAACCCATTTGGGCTATTGGTTTCCACAAGCTGTAATCCATCAGGACAACCGCCTGCTATGACTTTCACTGATGCTTATGGATATTTCGGCGAGCAAATCAGCTACTTGCAGGCTAACACTCTAGGCTATACTTTACCGAGCCAAATTCGTGACGCAACCACGGGTTTAGTGATTCGTTAGCGCATGACAGTCAACCAAGCGATGAGTGTTATCTATTGATTTCACTATTGACAGAAATAAAAGAATAGCGCAAGATAGTAGATAAAATAATCAAAACTTATAAAGTAGAGTACATATTAATCATGAAACTAAATCCTGTGACCGAAAAATTTATCTTACATTGGGGTGAAATGGGCTCGCAGTGGGGCGTCAATCGCACCATGTCACAGATTCATGCGTTGTTATTCATAATTGGTAAGCCACTAAATGCTGAAGAAATTACCGAAACACTTGGTGTTGCTCGCTCTAACGTCTCAAACAGTATTAAAGAGTTGCAGCATTGGGGCTTAGTACAAAAGGTCTCGATATTGGGTGATCGTCGCGATCACTTCACGACCATACTGACGTTTGGGAGCTGGCACGCATCATTGTGGTTGAACGACAAAAGCGTGAGCTTGAGCCAACTGTACAGTTTTTAGAACTCATGGATGACAGTCCTGAATTTGAACATGAAAATAATGAGGTAAAGTCACGTTTCGTGATACCCAAGAATTCGTTAGTACCCTAACCACATGGTCATCTGAGATGCTTAAACTGCCCACAAGCATCCTCAAAAAAGTCCTAAAACTAGGCGCTAGTATTAAAAAGGTTTTACGTTAATAGCTGTGTAATTTAAAATAAAAATTTGCAATACAATTTCTGTTTTGACAGAAATATATGTAATAAATATAAAAGCCAGTTAAGTTTAAGTGAGATAAGTTTCTATAAAATAGCAGTAACAAAAAATAGTAATAACAAATGGATGTGTAAAATGACAGTCAATCAGACACACGCTAATAAAGAGCCAGCCATTAAAAAGGCTGTTGCTGCAGTCGAGTGGCAGGATTTGCGCCAGTTAACGCGCGGTCAAATCGCTTACAACGTTATTTTGCCTTATCCATTTTTGTTGTTGTCTTGGTGGTTTACTAGTCAATCATGGTATGTATTGGCGTGCGGGGCTTCTTATTGTTTTTTGCTGCCGCATTTCGCCAAGCGCACGATGGCTATCATCATAGTTTGGGTACAGGAAAACGTACAACCACCGCCATATTATTATTGCTCAGCGTACTATTAATGACCAGTTTGCACAGCATTCGAGCCACGCACATGGCGCATCATCGTGACCCATTGGGCGATAGTGATATTGAAGGCAGTCTAGCAAAAGACTCATGGTGGCAAGCGCTGCTCGGCGGAATAACTTATCGACTCGATATTTATCGTCAAGGATTGCGCCTAAGTAGCCGTCGCAATAAAAGCTTGGCTTGGCTAGAATTTGGCTTGATTGCTTTAGTCGTCTTGGTTACCTTCGTACTGACCGTATTTACTATTCCTACTCTTACGATATTAGCGCAAGTATTGATGTACCACATATTGACCATGATGTTGGCGAATGCCAGTGTCGGCATCATTGCGGGTGGGGCGTACACCATGATTGTGATGAGACAATCGCTCGCACCGAGCGCAATCCTTTGGTCAACTTGCTGACCTTTAATTTGCTTTATCACGTAGAGCATCATCTCTTTCCTGCTGTGCCATCCAATCATTTACCTGAGCTTGCCAAGCGTTTAGATGCAACAGCGCACATCTGACCAAAGCACATGTATTGCCAAGTATGGTTAACGTCATAGATTTTATTAATTATCGTTGGAACAAATTAAAGAATAAATCTCAAAATAGTAATGATAGTGACTGTCCTATTCGTAAGCGTTTTGCTTAATCAGTAGGCTAAATAAAATCAAGATACTTATCCACCAATTATCCACAGGAATTTCATTGGCTTTGGCAACGCCGTATTTATACTGAATTAACGATGAATGTTAATGGGATAAATAGAATGAAAACGAATAATGAGTTAGGTGCGTATCCTTATCTACAAGTGATTATTTTGTTTGCAGGGTTTGGTAGCTTAGTTGGTGGAGTGATTGCAGAGCTGGCTTTATTGTTCATTTTTAGGAATGCGGATTTTGCCCAAATTGGTTACCAGCCATTACTCTATGTTGGTCTGCTTGGTTTTATTCCTGCTTTATTAACGGGTGTTATCGTCGCTTATAAGAAGATATGGCGCGGTGATCACAAGAGTCTACGCACGACATTTTTAGTGGGGTTTATAACGTCAGCAGGTTATATGGGTGCAATCATCCTATATTTAGGCATCAACTCATGGATGGAGGTTGGCGTGCTACTGGCCTTTATGATTGGTATAGGATTGTTTGGCGCAATCAATTCAGCGATTGCCAGCCGCATTGCTTTACCAAAAGTACGTAAAAGTCATTTTGATCTTAGTACTAAAAAAGTAGACGATGGCTATAACGGATTAAGTTTTACTAAACGATAAGCGAAAAATATAGGGAGTAGGACATGAATATTTTAATCAGTGGTGGCTCAGGCTTTTTAGGCAGTGCTTTTAGTGACGAGCTGATCAAACGCTATCGTACGCAGGATAAGGACTTACACATTACATGGCTAACACGCGATAGCAGCCAAACGCATCCTGACGCGATCAGCATGATGACCTACGATGAGCTAGCGAGTTCGGATAAAAGCTTTGATGTTATCTTAAATCTAGCAGGCGCAGGCATTGCTGACTCGCGCTGGAGCGATGCGCGCAAAGAGCAGTTGCTCGCCAGCCGTATCAAGCCTACCGAATCCTTATTGGCATTTATTAAGCGCACCAATATTAAGCCCAAGCTAATGGTCAGCGGCTCTGCGATTGGCTGGTATGGCGCACAAGGCGATAAACCTCTTACCGAAAGCAGTGGTTTTGAAACTGATTTTGCCCATCAATTATGTCATGAATGGGAGCAGTTAGCGCTCAAAGCCACTGAACATGGCGTGCCTGTGGCTATCGTGCGTACGGGTGTGGTTATCCATCCTGAAGGCGGCATGCTCGGTAAGTTATTAACCCCATTTAAAATGGGTGTCGGCGGACAGTTGGGTGATGGCAAACAAATCATGAGCTGGATCAGCCGTGACGACTGGGTTGGGGCAGTGATATTCATCATTGAAAAGTATCTTGCTAATTATGCGGACACTCAGACTACCGATGATCACTCGTTAGAAACTATCAATGATACGCCAGTGCTGGTGTATAACCTCACTGCGCCTAATCCAGTGACCAATCATACTTTTACCAAAACGCTTGGAGCATGGCTACACCGGCCCACCTTTTTTACTTTACCCAATTTTCTGCTTAAGCTGATATTTGGTGAGATGTCGACTCTATTAATAGATGGACAAAAGGTATTGCCGCAAGCATTACAGGACGCAGGTTATGATTTTAAACAGCCAACACTGAAGCAAGCTTTAGAAGAGCAGAGTTCGTAAATCATTAAGCGATTGTTTCATGTGAAACCTAAATAGAGATGTGTATGAGTGATATTGAGATTAGCGCTACAGCCACAGCCACAGCCACAGCATCCAGCTATCCTAAAGCTAAGGTAATAGGAACTTATGGATTGTTGGGAGGTGCGATAGGTGGTCTGATTGTCTGCTTATATATGATTGTGATGCTTGCAATTGACAGTAATATTTTTAGGCAAGAGTTAACAGATATTTTCAAAATGCTATTAGCTTCTATTGTAGGCGGATTCTTTTTTGGTTTGCTCCCTACGTTAGTAGCTGGATTAACTATATGTAAGTTGAAGATAGTCTTTGACTCCATACTAAAAATAGTACCGTTATTCTTCATTGGATTCTTTAGTACTTTTATATTTTCAGTTTGGATTATAGCAACAGATGTTTTTTTAGAGAAAATAATATTTGGATTGGTTCTTAGCTTGATAGGTGGAGCCAGCGCTGTGATTACAGTTTTAATAGCACTACCTAAACATAAATAAAATTTATCTAATAATTTCACTATTGACAGAAATAAAGTAAATTAAAACAGCCGATTAAATTAAGTGGTCGCGCCAGCAGACAGCTAGCTTATCACCAAGTAAGGAGAACATCATGCGTCATCCTTCGTTAGCCAATATTGAATGGCAAGATTTGCGACAGCTTAGTCTTGGCGAGACTGTTTATAATATTTTCTTATCTTTACCTTTTTTATTATTGTCATGGTGGAGCGCTTGGCAAGGCTGGTGGTTACTTGCGCTTGTGGCGACTTTTTTCTTTTTACTGCCGCACTGAGACAAGCCCATGATTGTTATCATCGAACGTTGGGAGTAGGTAAGCTTGCTACTGAAACCATGCTGTTTTTTCTCAGTATCACCATGCTCTGTAGCACGCATGCTATTCGGCACACACATCTCAATCATCATAGAGATCCACTTGGAGACAGCGATGTCGAAGGTAATTGGGCTCGCCTGCCTTGGTATCAGGCGATATTAGGCGGTGGGCTATTTTCGATTATGATTCAGTGGTTTGGTTTGACGCATGGTAGTCGTAGCAATCGTATACTCGTTGGCTTTGATCTGTTGCTTATTTTCGCAGTGATTGTCGCTGCTTTTATCACGACGCATCCAGTTTTGATATATCACGTATTGGTGATGATATTGGCCAATACGATGGTAGGATTCTTTGCAGTATGGAGCGTCCATCATGGTTGTGATGACGTGGTATATGCGCGCAGTGAGCGTCATCCATTGATTAATTTACTGACTTTTAACTTACTCTATCACATCGAGCATCACTTATTCCCAGCGGTGCCAACCAATCATTTACCGGTACTGGCCAAGCGCTTAGATGCTACCGCTCCGCAGTGGACACAGCAGTCCGTCATTCCTTTTTTAGCGCCAGTCAATAAGTATCCAGTAGTACACATGATTGAACATAGTGAGCATGAACGAAAAATCTAATAGTCTTGATACTGAGATATCACTCATACAGGAGTCGTAAGATGATTATCCAAAATCATATCAACAGTTATAGAGAGCAAGCGAATTTGTCCATTACCATGTACTACGATGATGCGTGCGTGATATGCAGCACCGAGGCGCATAATATGAAAAAACGTCAACCGGAAAAGATACACTTAGTTCCTGTAGACGAGGGGGTTGATGAGTTGGCGGCCGCAGGATTTAGCCGTAAGGATGCGATGACTTATATGTGTATGCAAGACAGCTACGGCAATTGGTACACGCATATGGATGCCGTACGACTGCTCTACAGGACGGGCGGCGTTAAATGGTCACCGTTATTGTTTTTGCCAGTGGTCAAGCAACTTGGCGACTTCGCTTATCCGTATGTCGCGCGCAATCGATATAGAATCCCAAATTGGGTGACAAAGTTGCTCTATGGCAAAGCGGTGATGCAAGCTTGTGACAATGGCGTCTGTAAAATAGCACCAGATAAACGTTAAAGTACGTTTAGTGGCAACCATTTAGTTTTGTGGCAACAGCACTTTAGAGGCAAAGCATATGAAGTTTTCGTGGAAAAAAAGACGCTATATCCAGAGCATCAAATTTTTCACGTAAGATAGCGTTATCTTTATCTAAGCAGACTTGATTATGTGGTTCTTCATTGTTTTCACTCAGTTGCTAGCTGTTATGACCAGCGTGCTTCTCTGCTGGTTTGTAAAGCCAAAAACGACAGCTGCAAAAGCTGCACTGATAGCTGTTGTCTTTATTATTAATAATGTGGCTCTCATTTATGGTCTAACTGAGTTTTGGGGTGAGCGCTTTCACGTCTATCTGGTCGTTAGTATTTTGCAAGGTTTTATGTTTTATGCGGGTTTGATAACTGCTGTAGTTGCGCTACTCGTTTATCCGCTTTTTAGACGGAAATCTCATCCAATACTCTTGCGCGCTCTATTTGTCATGATTTATATAGCCATTGTTAGTTTAGCTATATTCAATGCTTACTCACCTGAAGTACATCGATTGACGGTCACGACTGCCAAACCTCTGGATAAGCCAATGAAAATAGCACTCGTTTCTGATACGCATTTAGAGATGGTTTGGCAATCGGCAGATAAAAAAATGGTGAGTCTCATCGATGCGCAACATCCCGATGTCGTGGTTATCGCTGGTGACATTATGACAATACCATTGCATACGATAATACGAATATGCATGAGCAGTTATCAAGCTAAAGGCACCGCTTGGCGTCTATGCGACTTTAGGCAATCACGATTATTTCGGTTATGACAAGCAGATCACACAGGCGGTGGAAGAGGCGGGCATCAAAGCACTTGATAATGAAAGTGTGCTATTAAATGACTCAGTGTGGCTGGTGGGGCGCTCAGATGATATCGTACTAGACTGTCAGCCGAGGAATTATTGACACAAGTAGACACAGAAAAACCGGTGCTATTTTTGGAACATCGTCCTAGCGCGATGGATGAGGTCAGCGCCCTGCCAGTCGATTTGCATTTATCTGGGCATACCCATGGCGGGCAGATATTTCCACTAACGCTATTGATGAATTGGTTGACACAGCTAAACTATGGCAGCAAGAAAATCGATACGCAGTTTTTTGGTGACCTCTGGTTATGGTATCGGTCCCGTACCATTTAGACTGGGAACGCGTTCTGAGATTTGGATAATTACGTTGCAGTCTGGTGTATGAGCCATTTAAATAAACAGTGTTACCCCTATGATAAAGCCTTTACCATATCTAAATGGTAGAGGCTTTTATTTGCTCTTCTAATTAGCTAAAAGCATACTGCATTGACGCCATCATACTCAAGGATTCTTCATGCGCTACGCATTTTTTATCACCATTTTTGCGCTATTGCAGTTGTTTAGTGTCGGTGCAGCTCTAAGCGTGCAATGGTGGTTACAGCCTTGGCAGACAGCAGGTTTGCAAACTTCGGTATGGGTCATCATATTCATTATTACCAACGGTTTGCTGCTACTCAGTGTCAATAGAGCATTTGCCAATAGCTATCGCTGGATCAGTGGTTGGATGTTGGTCATGCATTTTATGTTATTGACAGCATTAGTTACCAGCCTATTTTATGGTGGATATTGGTTGGTCACATCGCTAACCGGTGATGTACTCGCTACATCTGCGCCAGTCGATTTTGGATTGCGCATATTGGCATTGGCAGTGTTTATCGGATTGTTTGTTTATGCCCTATATAGCGCTTATGCGCCTGTGGTACGTGAGTTATCTATTTATATTGATAAGCCTTTGGCTAAGCCGCTACGTATTGCGGTCGCTAGCGATTTGCATATCGGGAGATTGTTTGGGATTGGCGCAATAGATAGACTGCATCGTCTGATTGTGCAGCATAAAGCAGACATATTGCTGATGCCGGGCGACATCATGGATGACATATACAGGCATTTACTAAATATAAAATGGCAGAAAGCTTGGCTGAGTTATGCGAAAGCTTGCCGTATGGGGTCTATGCGACTTTAGGTAATCATGATTTATACGGGCACGAGCAGCCGATTGTCCAAGCGTTGCGTGCTGCTGGCGTGCAGTTGTTAAATGATGAAGTCATACGTCTCACACACCAAGGGCAAGTACTTTGGTTGATGGGACGCTTCGACAACCATAAGCGTCAGCGCGTCCACGACTGAGCTGTTGACGCAGGTCAATAGCGCTGAGCCATTGATATTGTTAGACCACAGACCAAGTGATATTGCCGAGCACAGCCAAATGCCGATTGATTTGCAGCTCTCTGGGCATACCCATAACGGTCAGATATTCCCCGCCAACTTCATTGTCAGTGCTATCAATCGCTTGGGCTATGGCTATGAGGTTATCGATAATAGTCACTTTGTGGTGTCGTCTGGTTACGGCTTTTGGGGCATTCCATTTCGCTTGGGTTCGCGCTCAGAGATTTGGCTGATCACTTTGAATGGTCAGGTTGAAGATAACGTTTAAGAAAGTAATATTTAAGAAAACAATGCTTAAAAAAGTAACGTTTAAATAATGGCAGTACCATTCTATTTTATAATAAACCAGCACTCTCTTATACAACTGTGTTGATAACTATGCCGCTAATTGTGACTGGGTATTGATAACGTCACGCACAAAGCTCGCAAACCCTTTAATAATATCGTCTGTTGCTTGTCCGATACCTTGATGAATACTCATAAAATGAATAAAACCATGCGGCGCACCCAGAATGGTATGAGTCTCGACTGCTATACCATGCACCTTTAATTGCTTTGCATAAGCAAATGCTTCATCACGTAATACGTCTAATTCTGCGGCGACAATATAAGTCGGGCATACTTTACTATTCACCAAGCATCGGACAGTTAAGGATATGCTGGCGTGGCAAGGGGCTGTTATCTAAACAAGCAGCATCAAATACAGCCACATCGGCATGATCCAATAATAATCCCTCACCATATAACTCCCAACTTGGATAATCCGTTTCGATATCCGTCACAGGATATAAAGGCATTTGTGCAAGCGGCTTTGGTAAGCGCTCTAATAAATCGAACATTTTTTGACCTGTACTGCCCAGATCTGACCATGCGACTTGCGAGGGCGCAGTAAGTTGTTGGGCAATCAAAGTGGACAATCCGCCGCCAGCACTATCGCCTGCTAGCACGATTCGCGAGGGTAAAGCGCCTAAGGTATGGCAGTGCTCAGCCAGCCAAGCGTAGGCAGTGATACAGTCTTTTAATGCGGCTGGTGCTGGATGCTCAGGTGCTAAGCGATAATCAACACTGACTATCGGCCAGCCCGTCTGCTCACAAACCGTGTGGCAAAATTCATGATGGGTATTGACATCACCAATACAAATCCACCCCCATGAAAATAACAGTACTGTTTCATCAGAATTATGAGTATCCGCTTTTTTGAACCCTAAGCCATGAGAGCTCGCGTCTGATTGATAACAGCGAATGGTCATATCGCCATCATCAGCGTTGGCAATCACTTTGTCTTCCCAATGCACAAGTTTCTGATTTTTTTTCGTAAATCGCTTCATGTTGCCGATGACATTGTCACTTGTTTGCTGCCATACGTATGGCGCTTGCATCGCCACGGCGTCAGCGGCGAACCTTTCGCGCAGCTCATGCATTGGTGTCAGCTCAAGAGGCGTTTTAAGCTTACTATTCACAGCGAGAATCAAACGCAGGTGAGCATCGGCGTGCAGGTATTGTTTCGACGTCGGTCCTTTCAAATACCCAACCAAGCTCTCTAATAGTGGCGTTGGCAGATAGCCGACTCCTTTCATGGCATAGTGCAAGGTATGCGGCTGGCAAGTCGTCAACGGGTTATAGCTAAGCACTTTTTGTTTGACGGTCAAACGATTCTCTTGAGTGCCATTTTCTTCTTTTATATCATTATCTATACGATCTGTTGCTGCGAGCTTTATCGTCATCAGCGCTTTATTTAATAGCGCATTGATTGATAACACGGTTGATTTAGACATAACACTTCTCGTTAATGATTGTCAGTATGCGTTGTCATATATGAGCGTTTACTTTGATATGAGCCATACTATTTGTAGCAATAGTAGAGTAATCAAAAATAAAGTTGAGTATTGTTTGGTAATGGCTTATGTACCAATGGTAAGTTTTTTGGAATAAGTACTACTTTCTTGTAGCTTTTGTTAATGACTATTTATACCCATTGACAGCATATAAGACTCAGTTTTGAGCGCTTTAATGCAGGTTTAGGCAGCATTTGTTGTAAATTAGAAAAATTCCTATGGCTTAGGCTTGAAATTTGCCGCCACCACCTTTATCAAGCAACTAGTAAAGCGTATTAATAAAAACAATGAGTAAGACTGATTAACTATTTGATAAGAGCACAGTATCACTAGCAAATAGTGCGTTTGTTGCCTCTTATATCAATCGTCATTATTAAAATTCTAAGGAGCCATCATGAGCGAGAAAAATACCAACCACGAATCGCCTGAGCAAAATGTGGCGCATGACAATATTGAACACAGTGACAGTATTTTAGAAGAAACCATGAAAGAGTTTGATCCAAAGCATAACTCAGGTGAAGAGATGACCATCGAAAATGAAATCGATATCGACACCTTTAAAGCGCGCATCGCTGAACTAGAAGGTGAAGTGAAGCAAGCTAAAGACACCGCACCGCCCGTGCCAATGCCGAAGCTTACAATGCACAAAAACGCATGGAGCAAGAGGCGGATAAGAGTAAGCGTTTTGCCTTGCAGAAATTTGCCAAAGAGCTATTAGAAGTGGTCGATAATTTAGAACGCGCCATCGAAAGCGCCCATGCCGATGACCCTGTTACAGAAGGGGTGAGACTGACGCACAAAGCGTTATTGGACGTATTAAATAAGAACGGCGTCGAAATGGTTGACCCGCAAGGCGAGAAATTTAATGCTGATTTGCATGAAGCGGTGGGTATTGATGAAGAAGCGGAAGCTGATACTGTCGGTACTGTATTACAAAAAGGTTATAGCTTGAACGGTCGTTTATTACGCCCAGCCATGGTACGTGTTGGGCAGTAGTACTAGAAATTGGATTTTTAGTGTGCTAAACCCTACTATTATTAAGGGTTTTCACAAAAAGTCACACGAAAGACAAATTTTGCATCATGATTGACTTGAAAAAATCCATAAGTAAACCGATATATATAGCAACAAGAGATCAACCACGGTCTGAATAGATAAATACTTAAAACAAATTAGGAGCAAATAATTATGGGTAAAGTAATTGGTATTGATTTAGGTACGACTAACTCGTGTGTCGCAGTGATGGAAGGTGACAAAGTCAAAGTCATCGAAAATGCTGAAGGTACTCGTACAACACCATCTATCGTTGCTTATAAAAACGATGAAATTTTGGTGGGTCAGTCAGCCAAACGTCAAGCGGTCACCAATCCAAACAATACGTTGTTTGCGATTAAGCGTTTGATTGGTCGTCGTTTTGATGACAAAGTCGTGCAAAAAGACATCGGCATGGTACCTTACAAAATCGCCAAAGCAGATAACGGTGATGCATGGGTAGAAATTAATGGTAAAAAATTAGCACCACCACAGGTTTCTGCTGAAATCTTGAAAAAAAAAAAACAGCAGAAGACTATCTTGGTGAAACTGTTACTGAAGCGGTTGTAACCGTACCAGCTTATTTTAATGACTCACAGCGTCAAGCAACAAAAGACGCGGGTAAAATTGCAGGTCTTGATGTAAAACGTATCATCAACGAACCAACAGCTGCGGCTCTTGCGTACGGTATGGACAAGAAGCAAGGCGATAGCACTGTTGCTGTTTATGACTTGGGTGGTGGTACTTTTGACGTATCAATCATCGAAATCGCTGACGTTGATGGCGAGCAGCAGTTTGAAGTACTAGCAACCAATGGTGATACATTCCTTGGTGGTGAAGACTTTGACTCAGCATTGATTGATTATTTGGTTGATGAGTTCAAAAAAGACCAAGATGTCAATTTGAAAGGTGACTCATTGGCGATGCAGCGTCTAAAAGAAGCGGCAGAAAAAGCGAAAATTGAGTTATCAAGTGCCCAAAGCACTGAAGTGAACTTGCCTTATATTACTGCAGACAGCAATGGTCCTAAGCATTTGGTGGTCACTATCAGTCGCTCAAAACTTGAGAGCTTAACTGAAGAGTTGGTACAACGTACCATGGGTCCTTGTAAGATTGCCCTTGAAGATGCTGGCATAAAAATTGGTGACATCGATGATGTTATCTTAGTTGGTGGTCAGACTCGTATGCCACTGGTACAGCAAAAAGTACAAGAGTTCTTCGGTCAGGAGCCACGTAAAGATGTGAACCCTGATGAAGCAGTAGCGGCAGGGGCTGCGATTCAAGGCGCGGTATTGTCTGGTGAAAAAACAGACGTATTGTTACTTGATGTGACGCCACTAACGCTTGGTATCGAAACGATGGGTGGTGTCATGACACCAGTTATTGAGAAAAACACCATGATTCCTACTAAGAAATCACAGGTATTCTCAACGGCTGAAGACAACCAACCAGCTGTGACTATCCAGGTTTATCAAGGTGAGCGTAAAATCGCTAACCAAAATAAACAGCTTGGTCGTTTTGATTTGACGGATATTCCACCAGCACCACGTGGTCTACCGCAAATTGAAGTTACTTTTGACATCAATGCTGACGGTATCATGAATATCTCAGCAACTGACAAAGGTACGGGTAAAGCGCAAAGCATCCAGATCAAAGCAGATTCTGGCTTGACGGATGAAGAAATCGAGCAAATGGTTCGTGATGCAGAAGCCAATGCTGCAGAAGACGAAAAATTCGCTAACTTAGCGCAAGTTCGTAACGAAGCAGATGGTCGTATTCATGCGGTACAAAAAGCGTTGAAAGATGCTGAAGATAAAGTAACTGCTGAAGAAAAATCAACAGTAGAAGCTGCTATCTCTGAGCTTGAAGCGGTGATGAAAGAAGATGATCATGATGACATCAAAGCCAAGCTTGAAGCATTAGACAATGCCTTCTTGCCAGTTAGTCAGAAGATTTATGCTGATGCAGGCGCAGGTAGCGAGGGCATGGATCCAAGCCAGTTCCAACAAGGCGCGGACAATGCAGCAGATAGCAACCAAGCTGATGATGACGTCGTTGATGCTGAGTTTACTGAAGTAGACGAAAACAAAAAATAATTGTGATTTAGTAACTAAACGCAGTTAAAAAAAAAAACGCATCCTTCGGGGTGCGTTTTTTTATGGCTGTTATTTATAAGAAATATCCTACCATTCTATATCTTGTCTTCATGATTTAAAGGCACTCACTATCAGTACTTCATAAGTCAAATGGACAATAGGTTGACCGTCGTCATCTTGCGCCGAAAAATGTTGCCAATAATCAGACTCAAACTGTTGCAAGCGTGCCTTTGTCCATATAAAGGGCTGGGTGCTGTTGGCTTTTACTTGCGTCTGATTGGTCGATACGCCCGTCAATTTCATATGTTTTAGGATGGCGTAAGGACTGGTAAACGGTAACTCGAAACGCTGAGTGGACAATTCAATTTTCTCAAAACCAGCACTAATCAGTGCCAATCGCCACTTAATGATATCGGGATAGTGAAGACCCTGATCCGTTAGAGTCTTTATTTGCAAAAAGTTATTTGGCGTAAAAGTGTTAAACAGCAGTTGACCTCCAGCTTGCAAACGGCGTGCTGATTGCGCAACAAAGTTTAAGGGGTCATCAAACCACTGCACAGCATTGGCACTGATTATTAAGCTATGCTCATCCTCAAAGTCCATCGTTTCAGCATCTCCAATTGCTATGTCAGCATTAGGCAATATAGATTGTAAAGTAGCCACTTGTTCAGCGCATAATTCATTGATCAGCCAATATTGACTTTGAATGTGTGCTGCGAGTAGGCGGGTCATTTGACCAGTTCCTGCACCGACTTCAAGCACACTGTCGTGTTCAGTGTGAGTGAGTTTGTCTATTAAATATTGACAGACTTGCTGCTGAACATGGGCATGCTGGTCATAGTCGCTGGCATTGGCAAAATGACGAGCGATGGTTTGTTTTCTGGTGCTAAAGTTATCAGGCGTGGCGAGTGTTTTCATACGGTTTATTATATCCAAGTGAGCCAATTATCAATCGATAGCAGGACTGACGTCGCTGATGTATAACAACAGATTTATAATTGTTGTATCAATTGTTCGCAGTCTTCATCTGTCAGCTTGGCATTCATCACCAAACGGATACGAGCGGTATTTATAGGCACAGTGGGTGGCCTGATAGGCAGTGCGTAAAAACCTGCTGCTTGCAATTGTTGTGCTTTGGCAAGCGTGCTGGCATTGTCGCCCAAGATATAAGGCACAATCGGTGATTCATAGTGTGGATGCTGGGTGTTTTGGAACGCACGGTATCTTGGCTCGATGGCTTGACTAAGCTTGGTAGACAACCGCGCTAAATGCGCCCGTTGATTATTTAGCATTGGCATTTTTGCTAAAATAAATCGCGTCCATGCGTGATTGATAGGGGGTAATGCAGTACTAAAAATTAGCGGGCGCATGCGGTTAATTAGCCATTGCTTGACGACATCATCGCACATGATATAAGCACCCACCGAGGCAAACGCTTTACCGAAAGTACCGACCAAATAGTCAATATCAGCCAATGTCTGCGTTTCTTCCGCTAGTCCCAAGCCTGTATCACCTAATACACCGATGGCATGAGCCTCATCGACATACAGTTCGATACGAGCATCGCTAGCTTTTAAGTGTACCAGTTGACATAAATCCGCACGATCACCATCCATACTAAAGATGCTCTCAGTGACAATAATGATGCGCTCAATGTCTGGCGCTGCTTGCTCAATAAACGTCGCCAAGTGTTCATAATCATTGTGACGATAACGACGATAGCTGACAAGTTTGCTTTGGCTCAACCGCAACCCATCGATAATGCTGGCATGTACCAGCTTGTCAGCTAAGATCAGTGTTTTGACTGGCAAGGCTGTCAGGGCTGGCAATATACCAAGATTGGCATGATAGCCGCTATTCAATACCAACACCGATTTTGAGGCAGAGATATCACGTTTGCCGACAGCGGTTTGATACCATTCCTGCAGCTCAGACTCTAGCGCTTGTAGCTGTGCATCATTTCCAGTGAGCAAGCGTGAGGACGTCGCACTCATTTTAGGCACTTGTGCGACTGATAACAGTGTTAGTTGACTGAGAAATTCGTTTTGTAATGCGGTGTCGCCGCCTAAGCCCAGATAATCGTTACTGGCGATATTGAGTAAGGTTTGACCTTCGCTAATAACGTATCGCCCATGATGTTGGAGATTGGGTAATTGACGATATTGTTGGGTGGCTTTGAGTGCTGTAAGCGCTTCTTGTAGGCGGCTAGTTATACGTCCAGTCATTATTTTTACCTTAAAATATTCGGTATCTCTTATTGTTTTATGCTTATTTCTGCTAGAAAGGCGATGAAATGAGTAGGGATTATTGCATAAACTCAGTGGTTGTAACAAAAGATTTCATATCTTTGCCTTTGTAACCCAAGCACTGATAAATACTTGCAAATCTTAACTCTCATACCATCAAACACTGACAGACGACTTGAAATAGTTTGTTACTATATACCCATCGTTAGCAAACAAGGCGATAGGGCTATAAAAGCCAATATAAATAGATAACTTGTTTGTCCAAATTGATTTTAAGGAGCTAATAATGAAAACTCTACAAAAAACGCTACTTGCACTAGCAGCTGGTTCTTTGTTAACTGTTGGCGCACAGGCCGCTACTTCTTATAGCAACGGTTACACTGGTCAGCCGTATGTCGGCGTCAAAGTCGGTCAGTTTGATCTAGATATCGACAATGCAGACGATCCAACTGCTTATGGTGTCTACGGTGGTTATAACTTCGATCAAAACTTCGGTGTCGAAGCAGAGTATGTAGGTTCAGATGATGCTGATTACAGAAACGGTGATCTTGATGCCAAAACTTATGGCGCATATGGTACGGCACGCTACCAGTTCCCAAACACTGGCTTATACGCCAAAGGTAAGCTAGGGGTTGCTAAAACTGAAGTAGAAGGTGATTACACCGTTGGTCCAGCTAAAGTTTCGAGATCTAGCAGCGACACAGGTCTTGCTGGTGGTGTAGGTCTTGGTTACTCAGTGAATCCTAACTTTGGTGTCGAAGCTGAATACTCAATGATGGACAGTGATGTCGATGCCAAACTACTTACTGTTGGCGCTCAGTTGAAGTTCTAAAGCCAAAACGATTTATCAGCTAAACGAGTGATAGAAGATGGCAACGATAATTTTTTCTCATCCAGATACTTTATAGACGAATAATTAAAAATATAACCCTAGGGGAACACTATGAAAACTTTACAAAAAACGTTACTTGCATTAGCAGCTGGTTCTTTATTAAGCATGGGTGCACAAGCCGCCGTATCTTATGGCAACGGTTACACTGGTCAGCCATACGTTGGTGTAAAAGTCGGTCAGTTTGACTTAGATGTAAACGGTGCTGATAAGCCAACCGCTTATGGTGTCTATGGTGGTTACAACTTTGATCCTAACTTTGGTATCGAAGCAGAATATGTAGGTTCAGGCGATGCCGATTATTACAACGGTGATATCGATGCCAAGAGCTATGGCGCGTATGGTACTTATCGTTATCAGTTCCCAAATACTGCGCTATATGCCAAAGGTAAGCTAGGTGTTGCTAAGACTGAAATCGAAGGTAACTATATCGTTGAAGACTCTAATAGAAAAACCATTTCTAACGACGATACCAGCCTTGCAGGTGGTGTAGGCCTTGGTTATTCGGTTAACCCAAACTTCAGTGTTGAAGCTGAATATGACATGTTAGGTAGCGATGCAGATCTAATGACTGTTGGTGCTCAGCTAAAATTCTAAGTTTTTGATTAGCAGTATGATAACTAAAAAACGCACCCTTCGAGGTGCGTTTTTTTGTACGATAAAAAACACTGTAAGCGTCATTAAAAAAGAGTGCATTCGAAATAAGGTTCTGTTAATATCTCGAATTCGACAATAGTTCAGCTAACTTATATGCTCTGTTATTTTCATTCAGATGGTATTTTTAGTTTTATTTAACAGGAAGATATATGAATACTTTACAAAAAGCTTTGATCGCCCTATCAGTTGGCTCTTTATTGAGTGTCAGCGCGCAAGCGGCAGTTAACTATGCAGGTCAGCCGTATGTTGGTGTAAAAGCTGGTAAGTTCATGGTAGATGCTGATGATCTAGATGATCCTACTGCTTATGGTATTTGCTGGTTATAACTTTGATCCTAACTTTGGTGCTGAAGTTGAATATGTAGGCTCTAGTGACACTGATATTGATACAGGTACCAGACTTCTTAAGGGTGAATATGACCTTAAAACTTATGGTGCTTACGGTACTTACCGTTATCAATTCCCTAATACTGGTTTATATGCCAAAGGTAAGTTAGGGTTTGCTAAAGCTGAGATTGATGCGTCTTTAAGTGACGTACTTGGAAACACTATTAGTGAAAGCGATAGCGATAGTGGTGTTGCTGGTGGTATTGGTTTGGGTTATAACTTTAACCCTAGCATGAGCGTTGAAGCTGAATATGATTATGTCGCTGAAGATATTACTCTATTAACTTTAGGTGCTCACATTAAGTTTTAATAAGTTGATTAAAGAAAAAAGAAACGATCGCTTTGGCGGTCGTTTTTTTATGCTCTAAGTTTTAATATGTGTTTCTTACTTTTTTCGAAGTATACACATCATATATTGATGATTTTTAAGAAATTACTAACAAAAAGTGCTACATTAAAAGTTAGAATGATAAAGATAGGGAATGTAGTGATGATGGAGATGCTTTGGATGATTGAACCTTGGCACTGGTTAGTCTTAGGTTTCATATTGCTGATCATTGAGATGTTTGTGCCGACATTCGCCAGCCTTTGGTTTGGTGCCGCTGCCATCATCGTTGCCGCGCTTTCGTGGCTATTGCCTATTTCTGTCTCTGTGCAAATTATTATTTGGTTGGTGCTTTCTGCCATATTCTTGCTGGCATGGTTCAAGTTTATTAAACCCTTATCAGTAGATCGCACCAAAGCAGGCTTGGGTGGTAGTGTTATCGTTGGTGAAACTGGCATGATTATCGTCCAGCCACAGCCAGATAGAGCGGGCACCGTCAGATTCAGTGTTCCTATTGTTGGGGCAGCGGAGTGGATGTGCCGCACTACGGGTGAGCCGGTGGCGGTCGGCGATCGAGTGGTGGTGACCGATATTGTCGGTAATGAGCTGATTGTGAGCAGTATGAAATCGCAGGCAGCGATTAATAAAGACATGCAATTATAATAATAAGGATGAATTATGGAAAGCTTTAGCATTGTCATGGTGGTTTTGGTTGCACTGGTTGTCTTTACGGTTTTCAAAGGCGTTCGAATCGTGCCACAAGGCTATAAGTGGGTGGTGCAGCGATTGGGCAAATATAGCCAAACACTAGAGCCAGGTCTCAACCTTATATTCCTTTCGTTGATGATGTCGCTTATAAAGTGACGACCAAAGACATTGTTCTTGATATTCCCTCACAAGAGGTCATTACGCGAGACAACGTTGTTATCATTGCCAACGCCGTGGCGTATATCAATATCGTGCGCCCAGATAAGGCCGTTTATGGCATTGAAGATTATGAATATGGTATTCGTAATTTGGTGCAGACGTCACTACGTTCAATTATCGGTGAGATGGATCTTGATAGTGCATTATCTAGCCGTGATGAAATCAAAATGAAGCTAAAGCATGCGATATCAGAAGATATTGCGGACTGGGGTATCACCCTAAAGACAGTAGAAATTCAAGATATTAATCCATCGCAAACGATGCAAGCATCAATGGAAGAGCAGGCAGCGGCAGAGCGTCTGCGCCGTGCGACAGTGACTCGTGCTGATGGTCAAAAGCAAGCGGCTATCTTAGAGGCAGATGGACGTTTAGAGGCGTCACGTCGTGATGCCGAAGCACAAGTGGTATTGGCGAGAGGTTCTGAAGAGTCTATTCGCTTGATTACTAATGCAATGGGCGAGGAAGAGATGCCTATTGTCTACTTACTTGGTGAACAATATATTAAGGCGATTCGTGAGCTGGCAGAGTCTGACAATGCAAAAATGGTGGTATTACCTGCTGATATTTTAAGTACCATCAAGGGTATGGTGGGTGACAAGCTTAAGGTTTAATAAATAATGTGTAGCCATGTGTTATAGCATTAACTCTTAAAATGGTCAGTGAGCTTATTAGGCGCTGGCTATTTTTTCGACTGTCAATTGTGCTGAACGCTACATCTAATAAATTACTCATATGGTTCGTTTAACAAGAATAAAATATATCAGGGATAAAAATGACTATAAAAAATATTAATACAGAAATCATTCAAATAAAAGACTTTATCCAAGGCATTGCACTACCTTATACCGTGCTCGATGGTACGCATATCAATGCTGCGTATCCTGAGAGGAAGCTTGAGATTAGAGGGGGTGGGGCTCAGATGCAGCGGCTCATCCAACCAATGCCAAGCAATTTTATGTGCTCACCGATCGCGGTCCCAATGCGGATTTCGAAGGTAGTGCAGGCAAAGGTAAACAGTTTTTAGTACCTGACTATACACCGCGCATCGGACTGTTTGAGCTACAAGCAACTGGGCAAATTATTAAGATCAAAGAGATACTGCTAAAAGACGAAAATGGCAATCCTATCTCTGGGCTACCGAATCCACAGCACTCGGCGGAACGAAGTAAGTCCCTTACGATGTCGACGGCCAGCCGATGACCATGAATCCCAACCCTACCTTTTGATGCAGTGACCAATCCTATCAAAACGATATCAATGTTTAGATCCTGAAGGACTTGCTGCGCTCACAGATGATAGTTTTTGGATCAGTGATGAGTATGGTCCTCATTTGGTTCATTATAATGCGCAGGGGTGGAGATTGAGCGTATCAATGCCTTTGCCAGCGATCAGCGCAATAATGTAATTGTTAATGGTCACCCGATTTTCTACCCGCAGAATTCACCAAACGTCGTGCAAATCGCGGTATGGAGGCATTAACGATTACTCCAGATCAGAGCACACTGGTGGGTATTATGGAGTCTTCTATGGACAACCCTGATAAGTCAGGTCGTGTCTCTAGTTTTGACGCGCATCGTCACTATCAATCTATACTCTGGTCAAATAGCACAGTATTTATCGTCTCGATCATGCTCACCATGTGACTTCAGGTATCGTTGCGATTAATAATCATGAGTTTTATTTGATTGAACATGATCGCAAGTTTCCGCTACAAGACAAGTCTGCGCAAAAGCTCATTTATAAAATTGACCTCTCGCAGGCGACTGATATTGAGAATATTTTAAATACAGATAATATCAAGCAAGATCATGTATTAGGTTTAATGATCAATGGACAAACGCTTGAGCAGCTTATTGCAGCCGATGAAAAAAATTGGCAATTGCTGAAGGAATTGGCAATCAAACCAGTCAAGAAAACCTTGGCAGTCGACGTTCTCGCGACTGTAGAGTATCCGCATGATAAGTTAGAAGGTTTGTGGTTGCGTCGAGACGGCTCATTGGGTTTACTAAATGACGATGACTTTGCGATGACGGATTCAATGATTGCCAACGCTAAAAGCACAATTGAGCAAAAATATTTAGACAGTGAAAAAACAATAGAAGATGCAAATAGGCTATATATGGTGATGCCTTCTGAATGTGGTGATGGCTACTGAGTAGGCTAGGGCATGTCCTCAATTCAATTGATCATATCTAAACGGGCTAAAAATGGCTAAATTTTGCCAAACATCGTTAAATAGCTGGTTAATATCCCGATATTATCTGCGCTATTTTCCTCGTTTGACTGCAATTTATCTCATTTTTATCACCATTTTTGAAATGAGGACACGCCCTAGAGGTATTTTTCGTCAATCATCAGCTTTATTAAACACCATAAAAAAGACCTCGATTAAGGTCTTTTTTATGACTGCTTTTAATTTATGGAACAAAACAATCAAATAACTTTTGAGAAACGATTCTTATGTTTTTCTCAAGATATTCATCAAATACCATGGCGACGTTACGACCTAATAATCGACCTTTTGGTAGCACGCGAATACCAGCCGCGTCCATATCGATGAGCTTGTCTTCTTGCATGGCGCTAAGTTGTTGAATCTCATTGATAAAGTAAGTGATGGCATCGATACCAAATTTTTGATTGACGTCTTTAAAGTCGATATAGTCGTGACAGAGTAGATTCATAATCACATATTCACGCAAGCGATCTTTGATAGATGTTTTGATGACTTTTACCGCAGGCATGACAGCCGAGTTATTTTGTGCAGCATCGATATTTGCTTGATAAACTGATAAATCTGTATCATTTTGCAAAATATAGCGGGTATTGGCATTGGCAATTTGACTGATAGAGGAGACGCCGAAGCCCAATAAATCACAATCGCCCATGATGGTATAACCTTGAAAGTTACGATGCAGTTTGCCCTCACGCTGCGCCACGGCTAATTCATCATCAGGCTTGGCGAAGTGATCAATACCGATATATTGATAGCCAGCTTCGGTCAGCGTATTGATAGTATTGCCAAGCATCGTCAGCTTGGCTGCTGGGTCTGGCAAATCGGCTTCTTTAATCTGGCGCTGGGCCTTAAAACGTTCTGGCAAGTGTGCATAATTAAATACTGACAAGCGATCCGGCGACATCTCGATGATACGGCGTACCGTTTTATCCAAGGTTGCGGGTGTTTGATGCGGCAAACCATAAATTAGGTCGATATTGATAGAGTGAAAACCTAGATCACGTGCCTCATTTAACACATTTTCAATGAGCTCTGCTGAATGTACACGATTGACGGCGATTTGTACCGTTTCATCGAGGTCTTGTACACCTAAACTGATACGGTTAAAGCCAAGGTTACGCAATACTTTTAACGTCTCGCCACTCAGCTCACGTGGGTCAATTTCAATAGAGTAATCGCCTTTGTCTTCAGGTAAGAATTCAAACTGAGTTTGTAAAAACTCCCACAGTTGAACCATTTCTTCATCACGCAAAAATGTTGGCGTACCCCCACCCAAATGCAGCTGTTTAACGAGGGGTTTGCTACTACCTTCTGGGACAGATAGCAGGCGGCGTTTGTGCTTAATCTCAGCGATTAAATACTGCAAATAATCGCCTGAGTCGCTATTTTTCTTGGTGATAATTTTATTGCAAGCGCAGTAATAGAGTGACGACGACAAAAAGGAATATGAAAATATAAAGACAGTGGTGCACGAGCTTCACGGTTCTGAAGGATCTTTGCCTCAAGACCATCAGAGATGGGTGAGAACTCTAAAGCGGTCGGATAGGAGGTATAACGTGGTCCTGAACGATTGTATTTATTAATGATAGCTTCATCAAAGGCAGGTAGCTGCTTACTCATCATACTGCCACGCGTACTGGCATAAGGACTTTCTGATTGCATAACAGGGCGTGTCGTGGTCGGTTGCTCTCCTGCACGATTGTAAGGCTGCTGAGTATTTAATTCTGAATGTTCTGTCATGCGGTACTCCTCGTTTTGACCTTGAGTATTACTGTTCTTACATCTCTAACGACCAAATATCTGAAAGCCAGTAGGTGTTTGATAGATGGTTAATAACCATAATAAGTCTGTTATCAATAATAATTTTCACAGCGCTATATGCTGCTAAATTGATAGCCATCAATAAGCACTAGTATAACAAATCCTTGTTTGCAGTGGGGTGGTGGGCGAGTTTTCTTACATACAAACTGTCTATGATAAGTCCATTTGGTTTTGGCAATTATACTCATACCCCTCTTGCGGTTAGCTGGCTAAGTGCTGGCATCATGATGAATCGACGATATTCAAACAGGCTGCTTCCATAAAGTGAAAAAAACCTCAGCATATATCTGAGGTCTTTTTATCACTAATTTAAGTACTCATTAATTTAAGTTATCATTAATTTAAGTTACGTCAAACTTATTCTTTTAGCTGAATTTTATTGCCAACGGCTTGGTTGCTAACGTCACTAGCATTGAAGGGTAGGCGAATCCATTTTTAGTGAGTAGCGACGACTCTGGTCACGATGGAACGGTCGAGTAGTATCAGAAGCTTGCGAGTAACCTAGTAATGCTTCTGCTACAGGGCCACCGCTATCAAAGGTAACGGTTTGCATATATGTCGGACCAAAATTAATGAGGTAGTTTGCGCCATCATTAGCGCTTGTGCCTCTCGTTTCTGCAACATTGAATACACCTTCACGACCAAAGCCACCATGCATAGCAATACGCTCGCCGTTTTTACCAGTATCAACGATATACTGCAAATCAGATAAAGACGCATCAAGAGCGATATTTTTATCTTGGAAGAACTTAATGGAATCTCCTAAAGCAGTACGTGTATCCGAACTAATAATTAAACCACGAGGCGTATTGACTGGGTCTTTTGCATCGAACTTAACACTGAATATCGTATCCGTCGTTTCATTGAAATCCACATTACGCCAAAATTCTCTAAAGACATGAGCACCTTTGCTATCTAAATTATTACGACGATCCCAATTACTCAAGATATTACAAGCATTAGTTGCATCAATAGTAGAGCCACCCGTCAAAGGTAAGTTAGCATTCGCTCGACAATCTGCTAATACGTCGTCGAGTACCAACTCAGCGACATAACTGCGGTTACCATAGACGACCTCTTGCATATTGTTTAAATTGAAGTTAGTACCGCCCAAGTTATCTTTATTACTGAATCGATCTTGTATTTGAACCAGTCCCATACGTGAGCGCATAAGCAATGGAACACCATCTGCTGGACTAGCACCTAAGAAGGGGGCTAAACGACGACGTAGGAGCGGTGAAAATCCAGTCAGTGGTTGCTCTAAATTGCTTAACCAATAGCTATCGTTCGAGTTAGCAACATAATCATCGCGGATCAAGAAAGGTAAGTTTGAGCGCCCAAAAATACCCGCTTGCGGTGAGTCTGTATCAACTCCCCATTCACAGGCAGCGGTACTACCATTCAGTGCTGGCAAGTCAGAGGCAATTAAAGCACCAAGGAAGGGGCCAGATGCAGCACTACTACAAGCTTCAAGCTTAGCTTTGGTCACATTCGGTACGGTTGAGATGTCAGCATAGAGTGCCTTACCATTACGGTCGGTAGCAATAGTATTAACAAATCCAAGACCAAGGACGCTTTGCATTCTATCGACTAAGTCCTCAATGCTCGTAGCCTTATTCATACTACGCCACTGATTGAGTGCTCTTGGGTTTTCAGAGGCGGCATCACGGATAGTATAAGCTAGATTATTAGCGCCCCATGCTGGTAATTGACCATTGAGTAAATTGACCGCTAACATAGGTCCATATTGGGTGAGACAAATATTGTGAAGCGTCTGATTATTTGGTAGCTGAATAGTGACAGGAACGGTTTCGATATCGCGCTGCTCAGTCACACCAGCGCTATTAGTATAATTGTATTTGAGAGGATCTCCGTCAACTAGGCTAAGCTGATAAAGCGTAAAACGTTTGGCAGTGGATACGGTATGGCTCCATGCCACGTCTTTATTAAAACCGATGTTAGGGAAAGGCTGACCTTGCTGAGCCGCGCCCATCACATCCAGCTCACCTGGCATCGTTAAGTGAAATTGATAGAAGCGTTGGACGCCATCCCATGGCTCATGTGGATTGCCATACATGACCCCGCTATTAGTACCAGTCACCTCCTTACCAAAGGCATAGGCATTACTACCGCCACTCATCGCATTAATCGTATCCATATTGAATGCAGGTGCTGACTCTACGACAGGGTTTGCGACTGGAACACTACGCATTCTTGAGCTACCCTGAATGCCAGCAATAGAGGGCGGTGCCGCTGCTACAATGGGACCGACAAAATTAGATAAGCCACCACGTAGATTGGCTTTACCGTAGACCGTCAATAAATCATCGAGAGTAATCTCGCGTACCCATTCAGCATTGGCACAAGCAGGATCGATATTAGCCACGCCTTTATCACGTAGATAACGGCTATAGCCTGCTGCATAACCTGTCACAGCATCAATGACTTCAGGGTCTTGAGCTGCTAAAAATTCAGCTTTTCGCTTGTCAGTGTTGTACCACGTATAAAAAGCATCGCTAGCCAAATTACCGTCAGCGCCTAGATACAGCATACTCTGACCGCTAGCGACTACAACTTCACGCGCTAGTGAGCAGAAATTATCTTCTGCGAATGCATAACCGACGCCATAACCAAGGCCTTTGTAATCCTTTGCGGTGATGTGCGGTATACCGAACTCAGTGCTGAATATCGGCTTCATAATTAGTGGAAGGTGGTATGACATCATCGTCATTGAAACTATTGTCGCTGTCTGAGCAGCCGAATAGTCCTAAAGAGACTGCTACTGTCAGTAGCGTGAGTGTGGGCACACGCCGATTATGCCTCTTTATGCTCATAAGCTTATCCGTCCATGGTAGTAGGTATTATATAAAGTAGGTGTTATATAAATCTGCAGCAAAAAGCCGCCAACAAACTTTATATGATCAATAAAATCCTTTTATTGCCAATACTCTTGCTAATCTTTAATGCTTTGTAGTGCGATTAAGATTACCCAATACGTTAATAACATGGTTAACAGGCGTGAGAATCTTTGGATAATCTTTGGGGCAGCATAGCCGAATAAGACTGAGCGAAAGAGCATTCGTTTATCATATAACAACTGTTGATAACTATGCTAGTAAATAAAATGAGACAAGGAAACATGACATTTGCGCACTGATACATAATACTCTATTATCATTTATTCCCTATATTAGGAAAATGCTGATGTCGTTTGCTCAAGTCTATACCCGTTCAGTCGTCGGACTGCATGCGCCCAAGGTCATTATTGAGGTGCATCTGTCACAAGGGTTGCCAGCATTGACCATCGTCGGTTTGCCGGAGGCGGCGGTACGTGAGAGTAAAGACCGTGTACGCTCTGCGATTCTGAACTCTGGCTTTCAATTTCCTAATCGTCGTCTCACTATCAATTTAGCCCCCGCTGATTTGCCTAAAGATGGCGCACGTCTTGATTTACCGATTGCCATCGGAATCTTGGCAGCCAGTGATCAATTGGATCCAGAAGTATTATCAGGGTTTGAGTTTATCGGTGAGTTAGCGCTCAATGGGAATTTACGGCAAGTGACAGGCCTTAGCGGTGGCACGAGCGATCAAAGCTGAGGCGCTGGCGTCCAAGGTATTGCAGCTGGCAAATATCACTGAACAAGAGCTGAGCGAACCGCAGCCAAACCACAAACACCGCAGCTTATCGTACCGATTGATAATGGTGCTGAGGCTAGCCGTGTGGATGGCGTGACGATACTAGCCGCGCAAAGCTTAAAGACAGTTTGTGACCACTTACAGTCGTTAGCGAATCCAAGCGCAGCCTATGACTCTTTGGACGTTGTACAACCGAGTCCAGCACAGCAGCATGTTGGCTATCAAGTGGACTTGGCTGATGTCAAAGGACAGCATCATGCTCGGCGCGCGCTAGAGATTGCCGCCGCTGGTGGTCATTCGCTGTTGTTCACAGGGCCACCCGGCTCATTGCAACATTGGCCTACCGACCATATTGCCGGATTTGAGTGCTGAGGATGCGTTAGAAGTTGCCAGTACTTATTCAGTGGCAGACAGCGATTATGATTATGGGACAAGACCATTTAGGCAAGTTCATCACACTATATCAGCCGTGGCTTTGGTGGGTGGTGGCTCACGACCAAAACCGGGTGAAATTACCCTTGCCAATAAAGGCGTATTATTCCTTGACGAATTGCCAGAGTTTGATCGGAGTGTGCTTGAGGTATTGCGTCAGCCATTAGAAGCCAAGCAAATCACTATTAGCCGTGCCAACTCGCAGATGACTTTTCCGGCAAATTTCCAATTGGTCGCTGCCATGATGAATCCATGTCCATGCGGCTATGATGGCGATACCTCAGGGCGTTGTCGCTGTCGACCTGAGCAGATTAAACGTTACCAAGACAAACTATCAGGTCCACTGCTTGATCGCATTGATTTGCATATCACTGTACCTGCGCTGCCAATTGCCGACTTGCAAAATGCTCAAGCTGGCGAAACCTCCGAACAAGTGCGCGTTCGAGTTATTGCCGCACATAAACATCAGATGCAGCGGCAACAAAAGGTCAATAATGAGCTTAGCCCTAGCGAGATTGATAAATATATCCAACTAGGAGAGGGCGAACAGCAACTATTACAGCTCGCTCAGCAGCGTCTAAACTTATCGGCACGCGGTTATCATCGAGTATTGCGAGTGGCGCGTACCATTGCTGATTTGGCTGACAGTATCGATATTACAAGCGCTCATGTGTCTGAGGCGCTGAGTTATCGGAGCAAATAATAATTTCAAAGAATGGCTTAAATGAATTATTCTAATGTTCAAATTTTAGCTGTCTATCTTATAATTTTTGAAAATATATTCTACTAATGCCGCAAAGTCATCAAAGGCTTCGGTAGGATTTAGCTCACGGATATCTTGTCCATAATTATAACCATAAGACAGCCCGAAAGTATCCATATTAGCATTTTGTCCGGCTAAGATATCGTTTCTAGAATCGCCAATCATCACAGCTTGTTCTGGAGTGACGTTCAACGCTTTACAGACATGCAATAGCGGTGCTGGATCAGGCTTTTTAGTTGAGAGACTATCACCGCCTAATACTTCACTGAATAAGTCCTGCCAGCCAAAGGATTGCAATATTTTCGGTACAAAACGAATCGGCTTATTGGTCACTAGCGCCAGCGTAAATCCTGCCGCTTTTAGCTTTTTTAGTCCGCTATCGACATCTGGGTAAGCAACGGTTTTGCTACCACTGAGATTTTTGTAAGACTCAAAAAAGGTGCTCTGCGTGATTGGCTTCCTCGACCGTCAACTCGCCTTCTAACACTTCTACCTTACCTACTAGTGCGCGCTCTACCAGCAATCTTGAGCCGTTGCCTATCCAGTTTCGTATGGTCTCGATAGGGTAAGTCTTTTTGCCCAGCGTGGTTAACATCGCATTAGTCGAATCAGCCAAATCTGGCACACTATCAATGAGCGTGCCATCAAAATCAAAAATCAAAAGTTGCTTAATATCTACAGTCATTATTATTTGCCCACGCTATCAATTTTATACTTTTTTGGAGTATTAGCTCCAAGCCCTCATTACCTTAGCACAGCAAATCATGAATTCAATTATTTAACAGTCTGTCATTATAAGTATTTCTATCTTTTCAGGCTGAGGATAATTTTCATTGATATATTTTATGCTTATTCAACCTCTTTATAACGTTCGCGATGTTCCTTTTTCATTCTTAGATAATCTTCGTTCTCACGACACTCGTCCCATTTTTGTTTAAATATGCGCGCCGACTCTGCTTTGATTGGGTCTTCGATTTGTCGTGGCAACTCTTCGCGACCATGTGCGCCGCTCTGACCTTTTTATCATCGGGAACAGCACCTTTATACTTTTTGCCGCCTTTGTGATTGGCGTAACGACGGGCGCGGGTATAGCCCATTTGAATAAATTTGCGCGCCATATCTGCACCGACAAAGTCATCGGCCGCTAGATAGTCCAAAAACATCTGATAAATTGTTTCGCTGCTCTCAAGCGCAATATCAGGGGTCGCAAAGCGCCAGTGTGGCAGGATTTCAGACTTATATGGCTCTACCAATAAAACGCCTTGCTCGCCGCGACCGACCCGATACAGCTCAGGCTGCGCGCGCAAATCTAGGTTTTTATAATCCAAATCGTAATCGAACGCTCTCATCGATTTTCCCTATTAGTATTCGTCATCTGTCATATTTATCATTATCAATACTATCGAGTATACTGAGCGCCGCTGTCTAAAAAACAGCACAAAAATGTTATGCAACCGTGACAGTAAGCGTTTAGCATGAGAAGCATGGCGAATAGAATCAATCATTTAGCAGGTCTGAGTAGGTTAAAGTTATGACAGTTAATAAAAACATCCTTAATAGAATCAGTCTAGCTGGCTCGACTGTTACGATGTCTTTAAAAAGTATATTTATGATCGGTGCTGCTGCTCATCAGCGTATTAAGCACCAATGCTGCCCATAGCGCATGGTTTGAGCGGTTGATTCCGCAAGGAGAAACTTATACGGTACGCGAGATAGATCGTGATTTGGCGTTCGTGATTGATGGTTTCATTTATGATGCGCGCACTTCTTGCTTTTTAGCAGTGGGCGATAGAGTGATATTTTTTGAAGGGCGTCATGGTATCGATTACCGCGCGACGGTTTATGACTTAGACTCGCGTGAACGTTGCGAGGTGTTATTGAAGGCGTTTGTCATAAGCTTTTATTTTAGACATAAAAAAAGCCCCGAACATTGCTGTTTGGGGCTTTTTAGAATTCTTAAACGAATGGTGGCTCGAGGCAGGTTCGAACTGCCGACACACGGATTTTCAATCCGTTGCTCTACCGACTGAGCTATCGAGCCGTCTTCGTTGAGGCGCTATTAAACTAAATATAGGCGTTGCTGTCAAGTAGTTTTTGCATAATAGAAGATAAAAGACGATAAATAATCAAATATTGGCAAAATTAACAGTTTTTGCTCTCGATTTAGTCTTTAACACGCAGTAAATCATACTCGCTCATAATACGATGGATATCCGCATCGGCAGGGACAAATTGACGTACGCCTTTTTTTACCTCGGCATCATAAACCAGTTTAATAAACTTAGCATCGATAGCGCGACCGCGATTTTGCTGATGTACCGTTAAATATTGCAGACGCTTGGCGTCGGTTTGCCCATCATCAAAACAGGCAACTGCAGCGATAGGCTTGTCATTAAACATACCGACATATAGATATTGCCCGCGCTTAAAACCCTGCTCAACGATATTTAATACCTCGATACCATCAGGCTGCGCATCATCGCTATCATATAATGCCTGCAAGCGCTCTGCTAGCTCATTGTCGCGCGCAGGTTTTTTGATAAGTGGTGCATCCAAGCTATTAATGGCGATCGCTTCTAAAGGCATAGCAGTTCCTATAAACAGAGAGTTTCTATCGTATAAAGTAGCAGTATGACACAGCACAAAGTTATAACACGGCAAAAAGTCATAGAAAGTGGGCTGTAGAATATGATATCTAAAAGTCAGTGCAAGTCATGATTAATAATACTGAACACACTATTTTAGCAGAATGCGGTAATTTTGTGCGTGGTTTACCGCTTGGTCGTGGCAGTAAATGTTAGGGTTTGCTATGATGAGGCTAGATGATATTTAGTACGTACAAACCCTAATACCTTGATATCTTTTGTATATATCATTTTCTAATACATTTTTTGCTAGCGCTGATCCAGACACTAGTAAAATATTTAGGCATGTTTCGCCTTATTTATTGACCGCTTTTCACTGATAAAAAACTGATAGAGAGTAGCCATGACCGCCAATGCAATGACGACTGCTGATACACCTGAGCAAAATGTACCGAAAAACCACCTAAATCTACACGGTCGCCCTGAACGTATTGCGACCGTTGAGCGCATTACTGCTGAGACCCAAGTGACTTGTACCGTCAATCTTGATGGTACGGGTCAAGGGGTTGTAGATACTGGCGTGCCGTTTTTGGATCATATGATTGACCAAATCAAGCGTCACGGTTTGTTTGACTTAGAAATTAAATGCAACGGTGATACCTTTATCGATGACCATCATAGCGTTGAGGATACTGGTATTACCCTTGGACAAGCATTTAACAAAGCATTGGGTGACAAAAAAGGCATTCGTCGTTATGGGCATTTTTATGCGCCGCTCGATGAATCATTGACCCGCGCTGTCGTCGATCTATCAGGGCGTCCGGGTTTACACATGGACATTCCCTTTACCCGTTCGCATGTCGGTAATTTCGATGTTGATTTGTTCAGTGAGTTTTTCTATGGTTTCGTCAATCATTCTTGGATGACGGTGCATTTAGACAATCTCAAAGGCAAAAAAAACAGCCATCATCAAATCGAATCAACCTTTAAGGCTTTTGCTCGCGCCCTACGTATGGCTTGTGAATATGATGAGCGTGCACTTAATACGCTACCATCGACTAAAGAGGCGTTTTAATGGCTAAAGTAACCAAAATAGCGCTACTAGATTATGGCATGGGTAATTTGCATTCCGCCAGTAAAGCCTTGTCAGTGGTAGGGCAGGCAGAAGTCTCTATCACCAATGATCCTAAGGTTGTCGCTGCGGCAGACAAGATTGTCTTCCCCGGTGTCGGTGCGATGCGTGACTGTATCGCTGGCATGCATGAAGCAGGGATTGATGACGTCATACGCCATGCGGTGTTTAATAAGCCCGTTATGGCTATTTGTGTGGGCATGCAGGCATTGTTTGAGCAGTCCGCTGAAAATGGTGGTACAGACTGCTTGGGTATCTTAAACGGCACTGTAGAAGCATTTGACCCGATGTGGAAGGATCAGCAGGGCGCTACCATCAAAGTACCGCATATGGGTTGGAATACCATTAGCGGTATGGATTTTGACCACCCATTGTGGCAGGGTATTGATGACAATGCGCATTTTTACTTTGTGCATAGCTATTATTGCGAGCCTACTAACAGCTCACAAGTGGCAGCGATATGTGACTATGGTCAACCGTTTTGTGCCAGTGTCATCCAAGACAATTTATTTGCCACCCAGTTTCACCCAGAAAAAAGTCATACTGCTGGCTTGCAGTTGTTGAAAAATTTCGTCGAGTGGAATGTGTAAGTAGGCGATAAACGTGAAGTGAATATTTAATTTAGTAGAAGGTAGATTATCCATAATATAATCTGCCTTTTTTATGCTCAGCCATCACTTTGTAGCTGCCACTCTTTAACTATTATAGTTTAGCCATCATGGTTTAGTGATACTCTCAGTCGTTTTCTACTTGCTTATATTTGGAATACTCTAGTGGATTTTACCGCTTTTAAAATCAATGTTATTGAAGTATCTGGCCTTGCCAAAGACGCCTTACATATCTATGTCGGCGTCGGCATCTATCTTTTGTGTTTGCTTGTGCTGCGTCCTATCGTTAAAAAGCAAAGCATCAGATCATTCATGGCTTTAGTCGTCGTGACGGGCATTGCCTTATTGGGCGAGTATTTAGATAATCGAAATACGATTGAAGCATCAGGCATGGCTGGCTTAAGCCACGAACAGCTGGTCGCAAGCCTCCGCGATTTGATCAATACGTGCCTGCTGCCTTACGTGCTCTATGCATTGAATAAGTGGACGACACTCTTTCAGGCATCCATCAATAAGCCTAAATCATTGACCAAGCGCCATAAAAAAACGGACTATTAATCAGCCCGTTTTTTTTGTTTTGCTATTCGAGTTTATGATGGTTCTATTCACAAAAATTAGAGCAGCAAGAAAAACTCGTGTAAGTACTAGGTATGGTAGGCTAAACGAGTTTGACACCGCTAATCTTATTTTTTGGCTTCATCATACAACCACGAACCACTTCACCAATCGCTGCAATACCATCAGTCAGCGTCTGCTCATCAGCGGCGATACTCATACGAATACATTCATGCGCATGCTGATAATCGCTGACATCGACACCAGGGAAGAAATACTGACTTGGCACAATGAGCGTACCTTTTTCTTTTAAAATCTCGTACAGCTTAACCGTGGTAATCGGTAAGTCTTTAAACCATAACCATAAGAAAATCGCGCCTTCAGGCTTATGAATCATCAACGGATAATCACCCAATGCTTCTTTTAACAGCTTCACGGCAAGGGTCGCCTGCTTTTGATAAAACGGCTTAATCTCGTTATCGGCTAACTGCTTGATACGGTCATTTTCTACCAATGGCGTGGCAATCGCTGCACCAAAGCGTGTCGGTGCTAGATTCACCACCGCATTCATCGCGCTGACCGCTTCAATCACTTTCGCATCGGCAACGATAATACCCGTACGCATACCTGGCAGGCCAATTTTAGACAGGCTAAAGCACAGAATCGTATTGTTATCCCACGTCAAATGCGCGTCTGAATAGATGATATTAGGGAAGGGCATACCGTAGGCATTATCGATGATAAGCGGTATGTCATAACGTTTGGCAATCTCGGTCAAATGCGCCATTTCGTCATCAGTTAGCACGTTGCCAGTCGGGTTGGTCGGGCGTGAGCAGCAAATCGCGCCGATACGGCCTTCTTTTAGCGCTGGCAAGTTCTCTAACGCCTCAAAATCCACACGATATTTAAAAAAGCCTTCTTCGCCATCGTGCGTCACTTCATCGATATGCGGCAATACGGCTGCGAAATGCTGACCTTCCACATGCACATCGCTATAGCCAATATACTCAGGAGTCAATGGCAGTAGAATGGATTTGTCGACAGATTGGTTCTGCTCATCAGTGAACGCACCACCAAATAGATTAAACAGGTAGAAAAACGCATTTTGTGAGCCATTGGTCAGGGCGATGTTGTCCGCTGTGAGGTTCCAATCATAATGACGGTTAAAGAAGCCAACCAACGCATCGATAAAGGCGGCATCACCCTGCGGATTAGAGTAGTTTGCCATGCTGATAATCGCGCTACTGTTGGGTACGCCTGCGTCGTTATCAACACCAAGCGCCTTATACGTCTCCAAAAATAGCTCATTGACGGCATCAATTTTGGCAGGGTTACCACCGCCCAGCATGTTGACTGGCTGATCGCTTTTTAGCGCGTCGCCCAGATCATCCATCAATTGTGAGATGCCAGTGGGCTGGGTGAATTTTTGACCGAACTTTGAGAATTTCATAAGACTACCATGCTGTTTTGGAGGATGTTGTAAGAAGGGATTTGATTGATAAAAGTTAGGCTAGTATAGCAAATGAGGGCTAGGTAATCCCCTCAATAAATAAGCAAACTGCATGGCTGATATTGGTTTGTGTGCTGATACATTTGATGAAGCAAAAACGCCTTCTATATGTAGAAGGCGTTTTGATTGGAGGGTTTGGTAGTCAATTTTGCTTTAGTATACCAATGGCTTAAAGAATAAAGGTAGAGTTTACAATGAGTAAGTTAAATTTATTTAATACCAAAGAAAAACATTCTTTTATTTGCTGAGCCGATGTTTTCAAAATCTATATTTAGATTATCGGTAATCAGTTTTTTCCTGACATTTTTAGATGCTGCTATCAAATCTCTTTTAAATTCCTCGCCATTAGTAGCTAGGTCTTCACTATAGAAGTTTGTGTATCCTGAGATGAGTATTCTAAGATATAAACTGAAATCGACATAATTACCACACTCTCGTTTAACCTTAGTCATTGATTGAAAGCTATCTATTCTTCCTATAGCCTTATCAAAAACTGGTCTAGGAATTTGTCGTTGGTAAGATTGTAGTCTGGAGTTATAAATTATGTCAAAACCTAAATAAGTGAAGTTATCTTTAGCACCATATATCCTCGTTTTTTGCTCACCCACTAATTTTTCAATATCTAAATCAATCTTTTTAAGATTTTTTTGGACGTGATTTTTTAGTTTTTTAGCTGTGTCATATGAGTTACTAAAGACTAGGAAGTCATCTGCGTAACGTATATAAGGTATGCTGTTTTTAATTATTAAATTATCAAATTCGTATAAATACATCGAAGAGCATAATGATGCTATAGGCATACCTTGGCGAACGCCTTTACCTCTAAGCTCTTCTAGATATATTTCTATCAGTTTTTTATACTTCAGGTCGCCATAATCTAATTTAGCATCGCAGTAAACAAAACTTTTGAAAATAGCAATTAACTCTTTATCCTCATTTAGACCAATAAACTCTCTTTCAAATTTCTTTACAGCTATTTCTCTATTTATATTGTCGAAAAATTTAACAATATCTGCTTTGATAACGTATTTATACTTGCTTCGATATTCTGTAACGTCGTCTAAGGCTTTACGGATGCCATATATAGTTTTTTTAATTGGTTTCCCTGCCTCATCTAAAGTATCTACAACTTTTTCATGAATATCTTTATTCAAGGCATGGTCATACTCACAAAATCTATTATAGATTTTATCGTAATGTTCTTTGAGGTATTCTAAAAACAGCTTTTGGAGTATTCTATCTTGTACTGAGGGAACACAAACCAAACGAGTATTATCTACCGTCATGAAATCATGCTTAAGACAATTTGTTTTAGGCAAAATGATAGGGGTTAGATGGTCACAGTTGTACTTAAGCTTTAACACACTATTACAAACGTCCGTTAAAGTTTTTTCACTAAAGTTGTTTAAATAGTCATTAACTGTGATGTATTTAGTATGATAGGAGTTGTCTGCTTTCGACTTATTTTTAGCGAGCTTATTAAGAGTGGATTTAAAATTCTCGTTCACATAGGACGAGAATTTAACCTTATCTGTCATGGCTATCTCCCTTGCTTCTATTTAACAAACCTTTTGCAAAAATTCATATATTAAGTATTACTAACGGAATAAAGAATTTATGCAAAAGGTCTATTCACTAGATAACCATGACGAAGGTGGAGTGCTACACGCAATCTATGAGCAAGCTTTCTTAAGCGTTGAACAATGTCGCCACTTAAATATAGCGCACGTTTGAAACGGTACGTCATATAGTTGTCATATGGAATGATAAGCTCATCTACAACAACCTTACAATCAGTTAAATTGTTAACGTTATTTAGAGCTGTACCCACCATTTTTGCGATTTTCTTACGGATTATTTCATTGTTATATATTAACACAAAAGCGTGTGCAATTGTTATCAATACTGCCACAAATATGTATGCCTTTGTCGCAAATGGGGCTGTTGGCGATAGTGCGCCGTTTATCAGTACCGCTCTTTCGAGCCACAATAGCGGCTCAATGAGTTTATTTAACAAGAAATCTATTTTCGATATGTTTACCATGTCATCACCATTTGATGTTGTTTCATCCTCTTGAGTACTAGATAGCAAGGGCAAGAGTGCTACACGCAATCTATGAGCAAGCTTTCTTAAGCGTTGAACAATGTCGCCACTTAAATATAGCGCACGTTTGAAACGGTACGTCATATAGCTGTCATATGGTGTGACAAGCTCATCAATAACAAGCTTACAATTTGTTAAATTGTTTGCGTTATTTAGAGCTTAGATAATAGCATTAATATTTATACTTATGAATTAAAAACACTTGTTAATTAAAAATATTCTAGTGTTGTTCAGTTTGTACGGCTATACAAATTTATTAGAGGTTTTTTCACATTAAACCATCGCCCTTACCCGCGCCATAATCCCGCGCCCAATCACCAATCTCACATAAATAATGGCAATAGCAAACAGCAATGCCACTAACGCAATACCGCCGAGTCCTAAGTTTGCCCACGGCATACTAAACTGTAAATTAAACCATTGAGTAACGGCAAGCCAAGCACCACCAGTGGCGATAATCACCGCAAAGGTCGCCGCGCTAATACCAAGTACGCCCAGCTCTAAGATATTGAGCATATATAGGTCACGCTTTTGCATGCCTAGTAGTCTAAATGACGCGCTGTCCTTCATACGATCTTGTGAGGTAGACAGCAGCGAGCTGATCAGCACCATGACGCCAGTGAGTAGGGCAAGCAAGGTAAACACATAGACCAAGCGGCTCATTTGTACCACCAGCTCTTGGATTTGCTTGGCAATGGCAGTGCCGTCAATCGTGGTGACAGCAGGGAACTCACGTACCAGTTTGCCTTGTAGCTCTGGAATTGCATCTTCTGGTACGTGGGCGGTAGCAAACTGAATCTGCGGGGCAGCGGACAGCACGGATGGCTCAAATAAGAAGTAAAAATACGGACTTGGGCCACGCTCATAGCGCGTGCGAATACTGGTAATCTGCCCGATGATTTCGATACCTTGAATATTAAATCGTACCTGATCACCCATGCCGACATTGAGCATACTGGCGGCAGTATCTAAAATAGACAAGGGTTTGACTTGCTCATCTGTCGCATCGATAGGGGTGTATAGCGCGTCATCTATGAGTGATTCAGTGATGTACTCAGTATCCATGACCGTATCTGCGTAGCTCAAGTTAAAGACACGCGTAGGATCATCAAACCCATCCTCAGGCTCGATATCTTTTGCCGGTATATCATTTGCCGTCTCTACACGCGCACGAATGACTGGATAATAAGTGACGGGTGCTTCAATAATGGTATCGATTTCATCATGCTGATCGCTCTGCACATCGAGCAAAAACAGATTGGGCGCGTCTTCAGGATAGGCATTGATAAACTGTGTTGATACTGTGATTGAGTGTGGTGATGAGCGTCAGTACTGCCACCGATAATGATAAGGTGACAAAGAATAACGCTGATTGGTTGCCTTTACGCGCAAGGTTATGAATGGCGATACGCTGCATCCAACTGACCTTGGTATTGCTCGCCAATTTGGCAAGCAGCCACAGCCACCCACGCGCCAATAGCCAAAATATTGCCACAAAGCCAATCAAGCCGCCCAATAACTGTGCGCCTAATGACAGTGAGCCAACTTCATAAGCGAAGAAGGCATATAGCCCTGCTAGCACCAGTCCATACCATAGTAATGGTACGCGTCGATACCACGGCAGATTTTGCGTTTGGGTGCTCGCACCTTGATTGAGTAAGGTAGCGGGTTTGGTCATGTTGAGCGCGCTCAAACCACGCTGCGCAATCAGTAGGGTCAGGATTAAGGCAATCACGATGGTTTTGATAGCGCTAATTGGATTAATGGCGAGACCAACATCGGCAGGCAAGATAGCCACCAGATAGGGCTGACCAATTTTAAGCAAACCCAGACTAAGAATAATCGCTCGCACCACAAGCGATAACCGTCGTTATGATGAGTAGTTGATAATAGCTACGTTTGAGTGACCCAAGTGGCTCACCTAATGCTAAGCGAATCGCATTAGTTGACTGCTGCTTACTGACAAAGGCACTAATAACGCCGTACATGGCGACCGCAGACAATAACAACACTGCGATGACCAGTAATTTTAAAAACATCAATACATTGTCAGAGATGCGCGAGACAGAGGTATCTGCTGATTCGGCATCAGAGAGCTCGATATCAGGATAACTGGTCAGTATGCCTGTGAGTTTATCGCGCTGCGTCGTTATCAGTTCTGGGTCGCCTGCCATCTCAATACGGTAGTTTATGCGGCTGCGCTGACCCAATAGATTGGTTGCCGCGAGTGCATCTTGTTTCATTAACACACGCCCGCCAAATCCAAAAGCGGTCAATGGGCGATCAGGCTCTTTTGTCAACACGTCACTAATGGTAAATTGCGCATCGCCAATGGTGATACGGTCACCGATACTGGCTTTGAGTCCGCTGAGGACTTCTGGTGCGACGATGACGCTATCAGATGTAAGCCGTTCCCACAGTGGTTGTCCTGAAGCAAGCTCGACTTCTCCATATAAGGGATAAGACGGCGTTACGGCTTTGATGCTGGCAAGCAAGGTTTGCTCATCATTGACGAGCATGGCACTAAACTGATAGTCATACACCGCCTGCGTGTCGGGGATGGTTTCTACTTGCGCCAATACTTCGCTTGGCCAGTCTTGCTTACTGTTTAAGATTAGATCTCCGCCAACGAGCGCTCGCTGATTGTCATTGATATAGCGATCTACAGACTGCTGCACAGAGTCGAGGGTCAGATAGGTTGCAAGCGACAGAGTCAATGTGAACAGAAACAATACAGGATACACCCAGCGCTGCCACCAGCTACGGCTGAGTGCTTGTGAGCCTAGTGTTTGACCGCTAAAGAAACGGTTCCCTTTGGGATTAGTAGCCTTATTATTGATAGCAGTATCGCTTTTTGTGATCGTAGCTTTAGTCATAATTTTTTGCTTAATCGGTAGACGTATTAAGAAATTTTAGAGTGTATCATCAGGTAACCAGATATAGATAAAGTCAAACAACTCTGCATCTGTCATATCAGTTAATGAATGAACGAGTTTTTTATCTTTAACTGTCTTATATACTGCGCTAGCTACTACTTTCTGGTAAAGAAGAGACTTACCTTTTGTTTGTTGTTTAAACCAGTGTTTATTTATTTTGCTAGGTAAATTATAGAATAAAGAAAAATCTAGCTGTGTACTGAGGTGGTTCAACTTTTCATATTTATAAGTATCAAAGTAATATAGATGTCTTAATGCATCATTTTGTATTGTATTTTGCTCATTCTGTAGTAAGTCTAAAAAACAAAGATACTCATCATCATTTTCCATAAAGAATGTCAAAGGGTATAGGAAGTAATGATTTGCTCTCAAATATCCCTTACTTATTGCTTGTAGAGTAAGCTGACTTATCTCGTCTCTGTTGGCATTGATGAAAGGTTTTGAGTAATGCTCTAATATAAAAGAGAGAGCAAAAGTAATGGAATAATCGTCTAAGTCAGCCATCTGTTTCAAATAATAAAGCGCATTATCTAATTTATAGATCGAGATTAACTGATTAATTGCTTGGCTATAATCTTCGGTTTCAAAAGTGAACTTTCCAGCAAGTAAGTCTTTTGCCAAGTTTTCTATCTCAAGAGTTCCCATTGAACTAACCTTATTGAAGTAGAGCATTAAAGAATAAGGGATGAACTCCTATTTATTCATCAATTCGACCATCATGCATGGTAATGACACGGTCTGCCATTTCAGCTAGTGCAGGATCGTGAGTGACGACCACCAGTGCTGAGCCAACCTGTTGTCGTAAATCCAATAGCAGCTGCATAACTTGATTAGCATTTTGTTCATCTAAGTTGCCTGTAGGTTCATCAGCAAACACAATCTTTGGATGCGATACCAATGCTCGTGCCACCGCTGTACGCTGCTGCTCACCGCCTGATAACTGATTGGGCAAGCTATGACGTCGATGACCCAAGTCGACCGCATCAATAAGCTCGTCCACTCTCGCTGGATTTGGACGCCTTGCAATATCCAGTGGAAAGGCAATATTTTCGGCCACGGTCAGCGTTGGTAATAGATGAAACGATTGAAAGACAAAGCCCATCTCCTGCTGACGAATGAACGCCAGCGCATCTTCGTCAAGACTACTGAGCGTTTGACCCGCCAGCTCAACCGTGCCGCTATCTGGATAGTCTAATGCCGCAAGTAGTCCTAATAGGGTGGATTTGCCTGAGCCTGATTTGCCCATGATGACCACAAACTCGCCAGCGTTGACATACATACTGACGTCTTTGATGATAGACAGTTTTTGCTCACCGACTTGCACCGTTTTGTTTAACTGAGAGGCGGTTAGTAAGGCTTGTGTTTTAGAGTTTGCTTTTGGCGTTGATGCGGCCATCGAAGGTGATAATGTCATTACATGGTCTCATTTGGCGTATTTTTCGTCGTTTCGTCTTAAGGATTTTCAGTTTTGTTGTCTGTATCAGCTGTTTTTAGCGCTTCTAATTTAGGTTTTAAAACAGGCAAGATATTGTTATCGACGATAATCGCGTAGCCCTCTTTAGTTGGATGGATGGCATCCGCTTGGTTGAGTTCAGGATCACCGCCCACACCTTCTAAGAAGAACGGAATGAGCGTCACGTTCATGTCTTTAGCAACGCGAGGATATATCGCTGCAAATGATTTCACATAATCAGAGCCAAGGTTGTCATAGATCTGCATACCACCTAAAATGACGATACTGCCATTATCTTGTAGACGTTTGACCGCGGTGCGGATATTGGCTTCAACTGTCGCCACATCGATACCGCGTATGGCATCGTTAGCACCAATGGTCAAAATCGTGATATCAGGCTTGGTCTGCGATACCCAATCTAAGCGATTTACCAGCCCCGTACTGGTTTCTCCACTCAATCCTGAGTTGATAACTTTGGCATTGTCGTAACCCATTTCGTGCAGACGATCTTCTAACTGTGCAGGATAGTTATCATCCTTATCGACGCCCAGTCCTTCGGTTAATGAATCGCCCAATGCCAAGATCGTTAATGGCGCTTGCTGTGCAGTAGATGTTGCCGGTTGCTCAGATTTTGTCGTTTGAGGTTCGGCAGTTTGAGTACTATTTTGAATGCTATTATCGGTGCTAGGCTCAGATGGTTTTTGGCAACCACTGAGAGCCATTACAGCTGTTAAAATAGCCGATATTGATAAGTGTCGAGCGAAAAGAATGGATAAATTCATAATGATTATTCTGTCCTATAAGCAATCAAGCCAGTGTAGCAAAATAAGACAGACACCAATATTATCCTAAGGTTACTTTCATTTTTGAGATTAAATCTTCTTGCCATCGACCATCACTGGACGACTCACCATCCAAGCAATCACGACGTTGATAACCATCAAAATGAGCATGATAAATAGCGGTAAATCCCAGCTGCCAGTCGCTTCATGTAGCCAACCTGTCCCTAGTGGACCAAAAAAGGCAATCAAATAACCGACGAATTGAGACATACCAGACAGCTCACTAGATTGGTTGGTCGTATAAGTACGTAAGGAAAACAGCATCATACTCAAGGTGAAAATAGCGGAGCAGCCAATACCCATCAAGCCCGACCACAACCAAGCGAGGTCGGTAGATAAATAACTGATTCCTAAAATACCAATAACATTCAGCACCGCTGCAAACACCGCCAGCGCCTGAATAGGGCGGCCGCGATTGATCAGCCACGTCAGGCTCAAAATAGAGACTGGCGCCATAAACTGAAACACTGAAGCCATTTGTCCTGCTTGCACTGCGGATAGCCCTTTGCTGACCCAAATAGAGGGTAAGAAACTGGCAACGGTGTAAAATAATAGTGATTGCAGCCCCATAAATACTGCAATTTGCCAAGCAAAAGGCGTACGCCACATGGAGATGTCAGACGATCCAGAGGTAGGTGGCACAATTGCTTGATGACTAGAGGAACCAAGCCGCAATCGCAAAAATATCCAAATAACGATCGCAAAAATGCCCAGTAGCGACCACCCACCCAGTGCCCATTGCCAGCCCAATTGCTCAGATAATGGCAGTACGACTCCAGCGACGATGCCTGCCGTTACCGTCATCGTTAGACTAAATAGCCCTGTTATGAGTGGAATATGCTGGGGCGTACGCTGTTTAATAACAGGGGCAGCTAAGGTGTTCGCAAAACCGATAGCCAAGGTCAGCAGTAACGTACCAATCAAAAACCCAGACCAAGTGGGAATAACGGTACGAATCATCATACCAATCGTTAATAACGCAATCATCGCAATGAGTGTATTCTCAAGCCCAAAACGCTTACCAATGGCTGGCGCGATCAGTGCGCCCACCGCAAAAGTCAGCATGGGCACTGCTCCTAGCCAACCAATCTGCGTCTCAGAGATATTGAGGGCATCTTGTACAACAGGGGCAATAGAGCCGAGAGCAACAATAGGCGCACGCATATTGGTGGCGAGCAAAATCATGGCACATAAAATGAGCCAAAAAGTGAAGCGTGAGGAGGGCAGCTCAAACGGTGACGGCGTATCTGAATGAGACTGTAATGGCACATCAGGTGGCAAATCAGTAGAGGTAGACATAGCAGCACGACTATTAGAATAAGAAAAAGGACACGTCATTAAACAGCGCCGAAGCATCGTCGCTTGTAAATAACACCAAAGAAAACGCACCTAGACGGTGACTAAAATCATTAATTAGAATCGTAAATTAGAACTAGAGATTACTTGCAGAATACAAGATATATGAGTAACCATTTTGAAAGCGCGCTTATCTTCAATCGCCTATCAACTGAATACGGTATTAGATTTATTTAGTCTACTATTATTAACAGGCCTTGCACGTGTCGTATTTATATCCAAAATATCTTAAAGTGAGGCTAACTAGATACGTCGCGGCTGGTACAACTAAAAATAGCGCCAGTCCCTTGCAAAGGACTAGACGCTATTATAAGAACAGATGTTAGGTAAATACTACCAGCGTATGGTAACAAACGCGGTATTTATAAGAATTTAGCTATACAGGTCTGCCTAGCTGAGCGGCTTTAAGGGCATTTTCTTGCTGTTCTGCCACGATTGAATCACACTTATTGGGATCATTTCCACAAAACGAGCAATTTTCATCACCCATTAGTTTAGCAACGCCGCCACAAGATCCTCTAAGCGGCTTCTTTTTAACCATATAACCGATACCCATAAAGACAAAGAACAGGACGAATACGGTAAAGGTAATGGCAAGCATGGGAAGCAATTGACTAAGCATAGAGGAGACCTCGATTTTTAAAAATAGTGTGGCTATCTACTAGGGTAGTACCTTAATAGTATAGCAAAACCAGTATAGCAAATTTTTGTATGGCTCGTTGATGGTTATCGAGCCGTTTACAGTATTGCGACTAAGTTCTATTGCCAACAAGCTCTAAGGCTGTTTGTCAGCACGTAATGCTTGCATCGCTGGTGTTTGTACCACTTGCCACTGGTCAGTATTCTTATCAGAACCCGTCGTCTTTGCCTCATCAGCTAAGACAACAAACAAGGCGGCTATATCTTGTGCTTTGGCTGTTGCAAGGGCTTTTTCATAAGGCATCGCAGTTAGGGCGGTTGCCCAAGCATCTGCCAGTGCGACTGAGTCTGCTGCAACGGTTACCGATGGTGCGCCGCCCGCGATAGGCTTGCCAGTGGTTGGATCAATCGTATGACTGTATCGCTGACCGTCGAATATGACGGAATTACGATAGTTGCCAGAAGTTGCCAAATACATCTGATTATCGGTATTGATTGGTTGACGAATCGCTGATATTGTCTGACGCTCGCTGACCGTACTGTCCTCAATAGGCGCATCAATCGCAATTTGCCACGGCTGCTGTTGGTTATTGACCCCAGAGGTTGCAATTTCACCCCCTATCTCTACCATGTAGTTGCGAATTTGATAGTCATCTCTGAGCACATCGGCAATCACATCGACGCCATAACCTTTAGCAACTGCTGAGAAATCAAGCCCGACACCGTCTTTGGTTTTATAAATGCTCTGCTCTTTTTGTATGATGCTCTCAAAATCGACCAAGGCTTTTGCTTGAGCAATCTCAAGTGCTGTCGGTTGACTTTGCAAGCGCTCAACGGTCATGGTGCTACCAAAGCCCCAAGTCTCTACCAATGGCATGACGGTAGGATCAAAGGCGCCACCAGATTGCTGATAGACGATTCGTGACACATCAAGCACGTGAGCAAAATCTGCATCGATAGTGAGGGGGATGTCTTTACCTAATTGGTTGAACTTAGAGATAGTAGAGTCTGCTTGATAGGTAGACATACTGTCATTGATTTGCTGCAAGCGCTTATCAATCGACGCTTGGATGGCCGCTTCATCTGCATCCGCAGGTAGCTGATAACTGATATGGTAGCTCGTTCCCATGGTCTCACCGCTGAGATAGTCATAATCTGGCGTTTGCTGGCAAGCGCTAAGACTGAATACAGCACTGATAGCCATAACGGGCAATAAGGTGGTTTTCATCGATTTTCTAGACAATGAGAGTGGGGATAATTTTTGCATTATTGGTTTTCTCATATTAATCACAATAGCTTTTATGGCAAAAGGGTGAGTGGCACGTTCTATTAGCGTTGCCCATTTTACACCCCTTGTCACCCATAACGCCAATCATCGACTTAAGACCTAGTGGCTTAAACGACTAGATTTATTTTACTTTTGATTCACGGATGAGCTTATATAGTTTTGGTGGCGATAGGCGGTTGACCGTGGTCGCCAGCTTTTCTTTATTACCTGCCACGATGATGTATTCTTCACCCTTAATCAGAGCTTTTATGACCTGTTTAGCAAAGGTAGCTGTGGTTAATTATTGGTTGCCTCGTCCATCGTTCCTTGCGCGCTACCATCACCAGTCAAGGCGTTAATAGAAATACTGGTTTGAATAAATCCTGGGAATATCGTCGCCACCTCTATGCCTTGCGTACAGTTCTGCACGCAGACTGTTTGCCCACATATGAAGTGCGGCTTTGGCTGCTCCATAAGCGCCGCGATATTGTGTGCCTAATAAACCAGCCACGCTCGATACCATGACAATTTTGCCGCCACCTTGCGCGATCATATCTGGCAGTACTAGTCTGGTCAGACGTGTCTGCGCAAAATAATCTATCTCCATAATTTGGCGCTCAACTTCTTCAGTGGTTTCCATAATAAGCGAGCGTTGACTGATGCCAGCATTATTAATAAGCCAATCAATTTTTCCAGCTTGAGCTTTAGCTGTCTTATACGCGTCTTTTGCTTGTTTGGCATCGGTGATATCAAAAGGGATGATGAAATGGTCTTTGCTGTTTTTACAGCGGTTTTTGACTGCTACTAATTTTGCCTCATCACGCCCACTTAAAATAATGGTGGCACCACGTTTGGCAAAGGCGATGGCTAATGCTGCACCGATACCACTAGAAGCACCAGTAATCCAAATGGTCAAATCTTTAATGTTGGTTTTCATAAGAATCCTTTCTTAAGGCAATAAACAATTAATCATATAGTAGAGGGCAGGCGGTCTGCCATTTAGATTTGTAGGCTTATTATGCAAGAGTTGCATTTAGTCAGCGCCAAAAAAAGAGCCTCAATTGAGACTCTTTTTATTTATTACTTTAGAATACTTTTTTACGTAGCCACTTGCTTAGTTACTCACTTAACCGCCGAAGTCATCAAGCATGATGTTTTCATCTTCCACACCCAAGCTGTGTAGCATGTCGATGACCGCTGCATTCATCATCGGTGGCCCACACATGTAGTTCACAGTCTTCTGGGTTTGGATGGTTTTTCAGATAGTTTTCAAGTAGTACATTATGGATAAAGCCGGTTGGACCTTCCCAATTGTCTTCTGGTAATGGATCAGACAAAGCCACATGCCACTCAAAGTTATCAAACTCTTCTGCTAGTTGATCATAATCTTCAACATAGAACATCTCACGAATAGAGCGTGCACCATACCAAAAGCTGATTTTACGCTTAGTATGTAAGCGTTTAAGCTGATCGAAGATGTGCGAGCGCATCGGTGCCATACCAGCACCACCACCAACGAAAATCATTTCAGCGTCAGTCTCTTTGGCAAAGAATTCACCATAAGGACCCGAAACCGTTACTTTATCGCCAGGTACTAGGCTAAATACCCATGATGACATTTTGCCTGGTGGAATACCATCAGGACCGCGTGGCGGTGGACTAGCGATACGAATATTAAACTTAATAAGGCCTTTTTCTTCAGGGTAGTTGGCCATCGAGTAAGCACGAATAACTGGCTCATCAACTTTTGAGACATAGTTGAAAATACCAAATTTTTCCCAATCTTCACGGTATTCTTCGTCAATGATAAAGTCTTTATAATGAACTTCATGCGGTGGCGCCTCTAACTGTACATAACCACCAGCACGGAAGTTCACTTCTTCGCCATCTGGAATTTTAAGGACCAGCTCTTTAATAAAGGTAGCAACGTTATCATTAGAGAGAACTTCACATTCCCACTTTTGTACATCAAAAAACTCAGGGTCAATCTCGATTTTCATGTCTTGCTTAACGGCTACCTGACAAGCTAAACGCATGTGATTGCGAATTTCGCCTTGAGTAAAATAGCCTTCTTCGGTGGGCAAGATAGAGCCGCCCCCTTCAATAACGCGGCAACGACACTGCGCACAAGTACCACCGCCACCACAGGCTGAAGATAAGAAAATACCTTCGCTTGCAAGGGTTTGTAGTAATTTACCGCCTGCTGGGGTCACGACGTCATTATCGGGATTATCATTGATATGGATGGTAACATCGCCTGAACTGACCAGTCTTGAGCGCGCCGCCAAAATAATGGCAACGAGTCCCATGATGATCAAGGTAAACATAGCAACGCCACCAATCGCCGTAGCGTAATCCATGGTAGGTATCCTTAATCTATGGAGTAGGGGTGCGAAAAGACGTCATTGCGTGTTTCCTGAACCCCTACCGAATAAATGAATTAAATAGGTCAAATCGCTAAATAGGCTGTTAAGCTTAGCGGTCTAAATTGACATACCGCCGAAAGACATAAAGCCAAGTGACATTAGACCAACTGTGATAAAAGTAATACCAAGACCACGCAGCGGTGCTGGAATGTCTGAGTATTTTAACTTTTCACGGATACCGGCCAATGCGGTAATCGCCAATGCCCAACCGAAGCCTGCGCCCACACCATACACGACAGATTCGCCGAAATTATAGTCACGCTCAACCATAAACAGTACACCACCTAAGATGGCACAGTTTACAGTGATGAGTGGCAAGAACACCCCAAGGGCGTTATACAGACTCGGGACGAACTTATCGAGGAACATCTCTAGAATCTGTACGGTCGCAGCAATCAAGCCGATATAACTGAGCAAGCCCAAAAAGCTTAAGTCGATATCAGGGAAACCTGCCCATGCCAGCGCACCATCTTTGAGAATGAACTGAAAGAGTAAGTTGTTTAGCGGTACGGTAATCGCCATCACGACGACCACGGCAACACCCAGACCAATAGCGGTTGAAACCTTCTTTGATACGGCCAAGAAAGTACACATACCTAAGAAATAGGCCAGCGCCATATTCTCAATAAAGACTGAGGTTATAAATAAACTAACATAATGTCCCATTAGTGACCGCCTCCATGTGCCATGCCTTTAGACTGCGGCTTCATTACAAATTCAGCATCTTCAACCTGCTCAGGTTTCCAGATACGGATAATGGCAATGAACAAACCAATAATAAAGAATGCTGACGGTGGCAACAGTAATAGACCGTTTGGAATATACCAACCGCCATCAGTGACAGGCTGTAGGATGGTGATACCAAACCACGTACCTGAGCCAAGTAGCTCACGGATAGTCGCAACAAACAGCAAAACCGCAGAATAGCCAAGACCATTACCAATACCATCTAAAAAGCTTGGCACTGGTGGATTGCTCATGGCAAATGCTTCGGCACGACCCATCACGATACAGTTGGTGATAATCAAACCAACGAAGACCGACAAGCCTTTACTCACATCATAAGCGACAGCTTTTAGCACCTGATCCACCAAGATAACCAAGGAAGCAATAATAGTCATCTGTACGATAATACGAATGCTTGAAGGAATTTGCTTACGAATGATCGAGATAAAGAAGCTTGAAAACGCCGTGACCAAGGTCAACGCCACACACATTACCATGGCATTGGCCATGCTTGTGGTGACAGCCAGCGCCGAACAGATACCAAGAATCTGTAGGGCAATGGGGTTATTATCAAAAATAGGCGAGGTTAAAATACTTTTAGTGTCAGCCATGTTATGCCTCCTTGCCGTTTGCTACTGGTCGTTTGGCTGCCAGTTCGGTTTCAGGTTGAGCGCTCAGCATTGATTGCGCAGCTTGTGTATCTGCCGCATTATCAATTGCTTGACCACTCTCTTTACGTAGCGTATCTAAATAAGGCTTATAACCTTGCTCACCCAACCAAAACTGAATCATGTTACTGACACCGCGACCGGTCAAGGTTGCACCACTGATACCATCGACCCAGTTCTCTTTTGGTGTACCCGCTTTAGTCACACCAGTGGCAACATTACCGTTTTCGTCATATGAGTGGATACCGCTCCACTTCGCACGCCACTCTGGCTCTTCGATACGAGCACCCAGACCTGGGGTTTCTTTATGCTCATAAAAGCTGATACCTTTGATGGTATTCATATCGCTTTCAAGGGTTAAGAAACCATAGATAGTGCCCCATAGTCCATAGCCTTGAATCGGCAAAACAACCATTTCAGGTTTGCCTGCGTCATCTTTTTTAACATAGACTTTGGCATATTTAGGCTTGCGACCAATACCAGCAGGGTCATTGTTGCCTAAATCTTCACTCAGTGCTTTATTCTTAGTCGCTTGGCTTGCGTCATAAGCATTACGATCAGGGATGCCAGCGGCTTTTAGCGCTTCATCATCAACGTAGCTGCCTTTACTTAAGTCAATAATTTCGACATCGAAATCTTTAAAACGTTCAGCAACATCATCTGCTGTATCAGACTCGGCATCGTACATGCCAGCGGCGACCAAGATGTTTTTGTTACGGTCTAAGCGTGCGTTTTCAATTTGAGCAGGTTTTAGACCAACCGCTACTGCTGAAACTAAGACGGAACACACCAAGCATAGCGTCAATGCCACACTGATGGTTTTCGCATTATTACTTTTGGGCTTGGACATAACGAACCCTCCGAGCTGTTTGGCGTTTGATGTTTGCTTGGGTCACAAAGTAATCAAACAATGGAGCAAATAAGTTGGCGAATAAAATGGCCAGCATAATGCCTTCTGGGAAAGCTGGGTTCACGACGCGAATCAATACCGTCATAAAACCAATCAAGATACCATAAGCCCAGCGGCCTTTATTGGTATGCGCAGCTGATACAGGATCGGTTGCCATAAACACGGCACCAAAGGCGAAGCCACCGATCACTAAATGCCAATAAAACGGCAGGTTCATCATCATATTGTCTTCAGAGCCAATCATATTAAAGACAAGAGAAGTAGCAATCAGACCTACTAAACAACCTGCCATAATACGCCATGAAGCAATACGCGTCCAAAGTAGAACGACGGCACCCATTAGGATAGCCAGTGTTGATACTTCACCGATACTACCTTGCATATTACCTAAGAACGCATCACCCCAAGTAATCGCATTACCATAGACGTCGACGAAGTCTTGAGGGACTACGCCTAACGCGGCAAGACCAAGTGGCGTCGCACCAGAGAAACCATCGACCGCCGTCCATACTGAGTCACCAGACATATAAGCAGGGTAAGCAAAGTATAAGAATGCGCGACCCGATAGGGCAGGGTTCAGGAAGTTTTTACCCGTACCACCGAACACTTCTTTTGCGACTACGACACCAAAGATAATACCGAGGGCAACTTGCCATAAAGGAATATCTGGTGGTAAACAAAGCGCAAACAGCACTGAGGTCACAAAGAAACCTTCGTTGACTTCATGACCGCGCACTACGGCAAAGATAATCTCACAGAGAATACCGACCGCAAAAGTGACGATATAAATCGGTAAAAATTGCATCGCCCCGTAAACGAAGCTTGCCCAGATACTGTCTGGGTTATAGCCTGCCATACTGGTGATAACAGTACGCCAGCCTTCAGGCTGCAAACCAAGCGTTGCAATCGCCGTTAGTGCTTGATGACCGATGTTGTACATACCCCAAAACATGGCTGGGAAAGTACATAACCATACGGTAATCATAATACGCTTTAGGTCGATACCGTCGCGTACGTGTGATGCTGAGTATGTGGTTGAGCTTGGTTGACGCAAAAACGTATCAAACATCTCAAAGATAGCATAGTATTTTTCGTGTTTGCCACCCTTGGTGAAAGACGGCTCCATACGATCGAACATATTGTGTAAAAATTTCATCGTGGTTAGCCCTCCAGCTCAATGCGCGTCAAGTTATCACGCAAAATATCACCGAATTCATATTTGCCAGGAGATACGAAGGTGCATAATGCTAAATCTTCTTCGTCCAATTCGAGCACGCCCAAATCTACGGCGCTAATCATGTCTTCGACAATTAATGCACGTAGTAACTGTGTCGGCAGATAATCTTGCGGCATGACCTCTTCATAAACCCCGATAGGTACCATCGCTCGCGGTGAACCATTACTCGTGGTCGTAAAGTTATATTCTTATTACCAAAAAACTTAGAAATATAAATAGGCAGCTTAGAGAAGCGGTTGGTGCCGACACTTAGGAAATGGAACGCTGGACGTTCACGCCCTTCAGGCAGCACACTGATTTGATTATGAAAGCGACCAAGATAAGCCGTATTGCCAAATACTTTGCGACCTGACAACACCGAACCAGAAATAATACGGTTCTCGCCAGCCGCCAGCTGTCCTTTGGTCAGAGCAGCGATATCAGCACCGCGCTCAGTAGCCACCAAACGTGGCTTGGTGACCGCAGGACCCGCCAAACTAATGATACGGCGCGTATACAAGCGACCGCTGGTGAATAGCTTACCGATCGCAATCACGTCTTGATAGCCAATCGTCCATACGGTCACGCCGCGCATGATTGGGTGCAAAAAGTGAATGTGCGTGCCAGCCAGACCAGCAGGATGCTTACCAGTAAAGCTATGATACTCAGTGACATTATTAGCCGCCGTTTTGGCAACTGGCGTCAATTGGGCATCACCATGATGGCAAACAAAGGTCTTGGGGCTGAGTGTCGATAAGACAGCAAGTCCGTCATTGAACGCTTGCAACTGATCGTTAATCAGCAGCATTGGGTCAAATGCTAATGGATTGGTATCCATAGCGGTGACAAAAATAGCATGAGGACGGGCACCGATTTCTGGCGCACGGCTATAAGGGCGCGTGCGAAACGCGGTCCATTCGCCAGAGGCAAGCAGTTGGGTTTCAACGACTTCAGCGTCTAGGTCAGCAAGTTGCTGGGAGTCATAGCGCTCGAAGTCTACTTCTTCACCGTTTGGGTCGACCGCAATCACAAGGCTCTCAAACACACGACGTTCACCGCGTTTAATCGCGACGACTTTACCAGCAGCAGGGGCAGTATAGATAACGCCAACTCGTTTTTTGTCTTCAAAAACGGGCTGACCCTTTGCTACGATATCACCTTCTTTGACATTCATCGTGGGCTTCATGCCCACATAATCATAGCCAATAACGGCGACATGTGTCGGTTGGTGCTCAGATATCTCGCGGGATGATTCACCGGTGATGGGCAAATCCAAACCTTTTTTGATGGTAATCATAAGCGAAAACTTAGTCCATAGTCTAAAACGATACCAGACGTCCTGTTTGGTATATCGGTAGCATGAACATCTGCGTCATTCAATAAAGCCCCCACGTCTCTCTTCCTATAGTAGGATAGTGACAAAGGGTCTCTGAAAATAACGCATGATCATAACTACTAGTAAGAGTATTAACGCTGACCTTAGACTCCTTAACAACACGTTAATGTCTTATTCGAATGACCAAAGTGGCGACTGGCTACCAAGGTGTATGTTAAAACCATCAAATCAAAAACAATCGTTCAAGCCTTTAGCGAAAATGATTGTGTAGACAATAGCTCTATCATACGTTTCATTGAAAATTAAAGCTTGTAACACCAGCGCAATTGACCACCTTTATCGGTTTGGTATCTTGTTAATAGATACGCAATTAGATAAGAATGCAGCCAAAAGATGATCTATCGAAATAGATGATAAACTGGTTGACAGACAAACTAGCGAAGCCATTATTAAGTAGATTCATTCATCAATAAGCGGCTATACAGCTAGTAATGACTGTTCTAAAATAGTTAGCTAGTGATAGAGATACGATAGAGACTATAATAAAAAAGAGGCGTCATTAGAGTTTGCTGTAGAGTAGACTTTTTAGAGGCCACCAGTTGAAATTTCTAATATAACCCTTCTTAGCAATATGTCAGCCAACATCAAAAAGATGCACTTAGCTGCTGCTCGACTCATCCTGACCGCTATGCAACACTAAGCCATAAATGACTCAATAAAAAGCGCAGCGCATGGTTACTATCACATAGAAACAAATAAAAATTTACCTAGGATTATACGCTAAATTGACCTAAAATTGCCAGTCAGTAATTGAATTTATCTAATGTTGCCAGTGATTCAATGTATTAAAACTTATGGTTATGATTGACCGTTTTTTTATGGTCATTTCTATCTATCGAAGCGGATTTTGGGTCTATCATAGATAGCTTTTGATTCGTCTATATATTAAGTCACTTTTGACTGATGTTTTTATATATGTTTAGGTGTGTTGAACGTTCAATACACCCTGATTTTTGAATTTACTTTTAAATATATTATTGTTGTGCTTTATAAGGAATGCTATATGTGTGCGTGCCTGTCATTATCCCGGCTATTGATTTAAAAGATGGTAAATGTGTCCGCTTAAAACAAGGCCGTATGGAGGATGATACGGTTTTTTCTAATGATCCAGTGGCCATGGCAGCACGCTGGGTAGAGGAAGGTGCACGTCGACTGCATTTGGTTGATTTGAATGGGGCATTTGACGGCGTACCCGTTCATAGACAAGTGGTAAATGACATTACTAAAGCGTATCCGAATCTGCCTATTCAGTTGGGCGGCGGTGTGCGCAATATGAATACCATTGAGCAATATATTACGGCTGGTTTGACTTATATCATCATTGGTACAAAAGCGGTCGAAGATCCTGAGTTTGTCGCAGAAGCTTGCCGCGAATTTCCGGGTCATATCATTGTAGGTATCGATGCTAAAGATGGCATGGTGCCACTCATGGCTGGGCAAATGTGACGGATACCAAGGCGACCGAGCTTGCGAAGCGCTTTGCAGATGTCGGCGTATCGTCGATTGTCTACACCGATTCAACCGTGATGGCATGATGCAAGGCGTCAACGTTGAACAAACTGTCAGTTTAGCACGTGAAGGCGGCTTGCCTGTGATTGCTTCAGGCGGTGTAACCAATATGAAAGATATCGAACTGCTGAAACCTTATGGCGATTGTATTGAAGGTATCATTACTGGTCGCGCGATCTATGAAGGCACGTTAAACTTGGGCGAGGCACAAGTTTATTTAGACAGTTAATGATTATTGAGCATTCAGTAAAGAAAGATGAGTACGAAAATCTATAAAAAGCAAAGGATGCTTATGAACACCGACTTTGACCGTTCAACGATGCGCGATTTTATAAAAGCGTGCGGTCAAATGCTGTTGTTACTAAGCATCCTTTTGCCTTTCCAGTGTATGCGGCTGGTGAAGAGGTGACTGGTATCACTCTGCATTGGGGATAGATACAGCAGAAAACCCGGCAGCTGATAAACCTTTACTTGATGCGACCTCAGAAGAGGAAGCTTCAGCATCTCCAGTGGTCATACCTGAGCCAGCACCACCGCCCATATCAGTGGTGAGAGCACCAATAATGCGCAAATCGAAACCACTCCTACTCCGCAAAAAGACAATGACATCCGTCAACGTATTCAGGGTATTTTTTCTGAAATAGAAGGTCTGCAGGCTATCAATGTCAGCGTTACGCAAGGTGTTGTCACCTTAACCGAGCGCCGACGAAAAAAGCGCAACAAGCCATTAATTTGACCAACCGCCTGACAGATGTGGTCACTGTCGAAGATCGGATTGATCGTACCCTTGATGTTCAAGACAATGTCACTACCGTTTATCAAGGTCTTAAAGCCCAAGCCAAAAATCTAGTCAAAGCCTTGCCACTCCTATTGGTCGGCATTGTCCTATTTGCATTGGTGACATGGTTTGGTAGTTGGCTGTCTAATCGCAAAAAATGTGGCAGCGGCTCACGCCCAATCCATTTGTCGCCGAATTGCTGTCACAAACCGTTAAAGTCATTTTTATTATTTTCGGTTTGATTCTTGCGCTGAGTTTGATAGGCGCCGAAACCATCTTAGGTACTTTGCTTGGCGGTGCAGGCGTTATCGGTATCGCCGTTGGTTTTGCGGTCAAAGACACTATTGAGAATTACATTGCCTCGCTCATGCTCAGTATTCGCCAACCATTTCGCGCACGTGATCATATTTTGATTAATAATCAAGAGGGGATCGTAGTACGGCTAACCTCACGTGCGACTATTCTGATGACTTTAGATGGCAACCAGTTGCGCATCCCAATGCTGAAGTATTTAAGCAACGATTTTAAACTACACCAAAAATCCAGAACGTCGATTTACCTTTGAGTTAGGCGTTGATGCCAATGATGATCCATTAGCGGCTATCAAGGTCGGACTGGATGCGATACATAGATTAGCATTCGTTTTAGATGAACCAAAAGCAGTGGCTGTCATTACCAATGTTGGCGACTCTAATATCATTTTAGAATTTCAAATTTGGGTGGACCAATCAGATACAGACTTCTCAAAAGCACGCAGTATTGCCATTCGTGAGACCAAGCATGCGTTAGAAAATGAAGGCTTCAGCTTGCCTGAACCGATTTATCGTTTGCGTTTTAATAGTAACTTAGAAAAAGCATTTGAGAATATGCAGGCTAACGCTAACGCTAACACTGATAGTGCTAAGTCAGACATGACAATTACGCCAATCACGCCCAAAGTGCCTGATAAAAACCAGAATGAAGATAATAGCGTTGATGATAAGGACAAAAAACAAGCAAAGGCTCGTGCCAAATTGATTTTACAAGGTCGCAATGCTGATGAGGTGCTTAACGCGCGTCCTGACGACAAACTCATGGAAAAAGTTGAACAGGAAATTGCAGAAAGCTCTGACGAGACTGATTTACTGAATAATAATAGCCCGCAAGAATAATTTGCAAAAACCTGCCAAAAACTAGGCATAAAAATGCAACGAAACGTATATCTGATTATCATTCAAATACGAGACATTTTTTATGCAAATGAAACACTTGATTATATTCGCCCTAGTGGGCATGGTTGCGTTACTAGGTTTTAACCTCATTAATGGCAATCAACGTGAGAAAGATAGAGAAGTAGTCATAAGTGATGCAGGATCTGAGCAATCTCCCGATACAGTGTTACCAAATACTGATGATGTAGAAAGTGGCTCGGTAGATGTCGCGAGCCAGCCACTTGGCAAACAGCCTAAAGCCATTCTCGATAATGCTACCGCGAAAAATAGATCACGCAGGAAGCAGACAAGGAACGTCTAGAACCGATGAGTAATGCGCAATAATGATTTAAATAGTTGTTATAAAATACCACGCACAAAAAGGCCAACGATGACGTTGGCCTTTTTATTATTTAAAGTGTTTACTAACACTAGCTTTTCTTACTTGCGCCTTTACTACGGCTGCCAGTCTTTTTAGCGGGGCTTCTTCTATCAGTACTTTTCTTATCGGTGGCTTTCTTAGAAGGCGCCGCTTCGTTTGATTCATTCACTAGATTGCAATTTGGCTTTTAAATCAAAGTCAATTTGTAGCATCCATATTGACACCAGCAACTTTCACTTTAACGCGGATCACCCATCCGAATAATGTCCCTTTATCTTTACCGATCAGCTGTTGTTGCTGCTCATCGTAAACAAAGAAGTCATCACCGACATTAGAGATGTGAACCAAACCATCAATATATAGTCAGTCAAGGTAACAATAAACCGAAGCTTGTGACTGTAGTGACCACACCTTCGAACTCTTCACCAACATGATCTTTCATATAGTGACACTTGAGCCAAGACTCTACATAGCGTGAGGCTTTTTCGGCACGGCGCTCGGTATCTGAGGTTTGCGTGCCAGCCGCTTCAAGAAAAAGTCCATCACTGGCTGCTGAGTATTGGTCACTTTTGCTTTGATGGCACGATGCAGCATCAAATCAGGGTAACGACGAATCGGCGAGGTGAAGTGGCTATATTCGTCATAAGCTAGCCCAAAGTGACCGATATTGTCAGGCGCATAGTTTGCTTGCATCATTGAGCGCAACAGCATGCTGTGGATACTAATCGCATCGGGTCTGTCTTTGGTGGCTTCAATAATGCGCTGATAATCGGCTTGCGTTGGATTTTCTTCTGGGAAGCTTAAACCAAAGTTCTTTGCGTATTCGTGAATACGCATTGATTTTTCGCCATCAGGTTTGTCATGGTTACGATATAAGACAGGAAGCTCATGCTTGAGTGCAAAGTTCGCTGCACAAGTATTGGCCAGCAGCATACATTCTTCAATGAGTTTTTGAGCATCACCGCGAGTACGCGGTAGGATTGCTTCGATACCACCTTTCTCATTGAACTTAATGTAGGTCTCAACTGTTTCAAACTCCATTGCATGGCGCTCTTCACGCTTTTTAAGCAGCAGCTCATACAATTGATGTAAGGTATCGACAGATTTTTTGACGTCTTTATTACCCGTGAGTGAGTGAGGTACGCTCTTATCTTCTGGATTCTCAAGATAAGCGTTCACTTGATTATACGTTAAACGTGCTTGATGACACAGGATAGAACTCATAACCAGTCACTTTGCCTGCCCGCGATATTTTGATATCGGCGACCATACAAAGACGGTCACGGTCAGGATTCAGTGAGCACAGACCATTAGAGAGCACTTCAGGCAACATTGGAATCACACGATGCGGGAAATATACGGACGTACCGCGCTCGTAGGCATCTTTATCAAGTGGCGAGTTTGGTGTAACGTAATAACTGACATCAGCAATCGCAACTAAGACACGATAGTTGCCACCAGAGCGTTTTTCAGCAAATACGGCATCATCAAAATCACGTGCATCTTCACCATCGATAGTCACCAGCGGCAAATCACGCAAATCTGTACGACCTTTTAAATCTTTTTCAGTCGGCTCTTGATAATCGTTGGCTTGCTTCAGTGCTGCTTCGCTAAATCTGATGGGATATCATAATTAAGTAAGGTGGTCTCAATAATCAGTTCGCGATCATTGTCATCAGACAGTACTTCAGTGATTTTACCCGTCGCAAATTCATGCTGATTTGGCCAATCAATAACATCAACCTTAACAGGAGAGCCTTGCTTGGCATTCATCGCTTGTACATTTTCTTCAGTAACGGTAATCGGCTGGTGATTATTTGGACTACCAAGCTCGACACAGTAGCCGTCTTCATCACGCGCTAATGTACCAATGAAGTTATTTTGACGACGTTCAACGACATCGACGATACGTCCTTCTGTGCGCCCGCGATTGTCTGTCGATGTACCGACTGCATCTACAGTGTCACCGTTGAAAACCCAGCGCATTTGCTTTTCATGTAAAAACAAATCTGGCATATCGCTTAATAATACAAAGCCAAAGCCTTTAGGATGTGCAGACACTGTACCTCTGACGACATTGCTTGGTCACCGTGCGATAGCGATAAGGACGACCGTCGCGGTTTACTTGTCCATCACGTGCCATCGCTTTTAGGCGATTGCCTAAAGCGTCAAACTGGTCTGGGTCATCAATATTAAAGGCTTTTGCCAATTGTTGATGCGTGACTTCACCATGCTCATTAATCGTACTGAGTATCAGTTCGCGACTAGGGATAGGATTGTCATATCTTTTTGCCTCACTTGAGGCGTTTGGATCGTTCCAACTCATAAATTACCGTATCTATTTTTAAAATTATTAATAATGGCTATCTTAACACGAACGACGTTGCAATATCTTGCGTCAATTGTCTTAAGTGTATTTGGTAGCAGGAAGTGGCCACCTTTAATAGGCAACAACTATTAAAACAAATCAAATGTCGATATCGACTGTACTTGATCTATTGGTTATCTTTTTACTGTCTATCTCTTTCGACACTTCTAATACTGTTGTTTGATTAGACTTATCCAAGTATTTCTGAGCCTTATCAACTTCAGTAGTCAAAGTATTGACCGTCTGTTTCATGTTCTCTAGCGCTTCAATTTTATAATTGCTAATCATATCCATCGTATCATAGACGTTATTGAAAGCGTTTTGCAATTTATCAAGCTCAATGCTGCTACTGGTCGCATGCTCATGGATTTCACCTGACTGACGTTTTAGCATCGCTGAGGTCGATTCAATTAAGCTACTGGTGGTTTTATTTAAAGCAGTAATTTGATCAAGCACCAGTTTTTGATTGGTCATCGCTTGTGCAACCACGACCGCTGTACGTAGTGCAGATACGGTGGTTGTGGTGGCTCGATCAACGCCTTTTATCAATTCTAAGTTATTGCGGCGAATGGTATCGAGCGCTAAATAGCCTTGCACGTTCACGGCTAACTGAGTTAAAAAGTCGGTGTTTTTTGACGCACATAAAACAACATCTCTTCTTTAATAATGCGTGCTTTTTCGGGATCGGTCGCTTCTATCGCATAAACCTTCTGTTCTAACTGCTCATCAATCTTTTTGCCGACATAAACGTATTGGCGTATGGATTGCATCAGCTCCCACATATTGACTTTTTCTTGCTCAATCATCGCATTGTCTTTGAGCAGCTCATCCTTACCATTATATAGACTGGTTACTACGGCGTTGATATGTGATTGTGCCGATTCATATTGACGGAAGTAATCCTGTACTTTATTGCCAAATGGGATGAGACCGAATAACTTACGCGAGCTGGTCAGCTCTTTTTACTGGGATCTAAATCTTCGACGATGCCGCGCAACTCAGTCAATGACTTGGCGATAGGGGAATTATCAAACAAGCTGTCATTGAGGCTTTTGGCGGGTAAATCAAGCATACGATTAGACACTTGGGCTGATTCACGAATCTCTTTGGTGCCGAGATTATGAATCGATTGCACATTTTGCTGAAACTCAGCACTGTGCACAGAATTATTAATCACATGATCAACAAAGGCATCGACCTTGGCATCAAGTTCTGGGATTTGGCTGTCATCCAATTTGACCATCTGATCTGCTTCGCTTTTTTGTATTTCTCTAACAGGTTCAGGCGCGGTTAGAGAAATACTTGGCGTCGTTGCGTTTTCTGGTGGGGTCAATTCTTGCATGAAATTTCCTTCAATATTGGATAAAAGTAGTGTTTTTGTCAACGACTCTGATGGTCGTGATATACGTTATTTTTATACACTTACTAGAAATTTTTAATAAATGCTGATTAGCAAATATAAAACAGACCTTTAGATTACCGCGTAATCAAATGGTTGAGAAGGTAGGTTTTGTAAAATAGAGTCAGCCAATTATATCTGACTAAACATATTTAAAAGAGATATGTATCTATGCACACAATAAAAAACCATCAATATCCCGCAGTATATTGATGGTTAAGGTTATACATATCTATATTGACTAACAGCCATCTAATAAACAGATTACTTTTTCTTAGTTGGCCCAAGCAGCATACCCATCTGACGACCTTCCATCTTAGGATATTGCTCAACGTTAGCAATCTCAGCAGTATCTTCGATAATACGATCTAGCTGCTTGCGACCAATCTCTTGGTGCGCCATTTCACGGCCACGAAAGCGAATACTGATTTTAACTTTGTCTTGGTCTTCCAAAAAGCTGACGATTTTTTTCAGTTTAACCTGATAATCAGCTTCTTCAGTACTAGGACGCAGCTTCATCTCTTTTAGCTGAGTTTGCTTTTGGTTCTTTTTAGCTTCTTTCGCTTTTTGCTTTTGATCATAGAGGAAATGCTTATAATCCATGATTTGCATACTGGCGGTTTGGCTTCAGGAACCAATTCGACCAAATCTAGACTGTCCTCACGTGCCGCTTTCATCGCGGTTTCGATATCGACCACGCCCATCTGTTCGCCGTCTTCTTTAACGAGACGGACTTCTTTGGCTGTGATATCTTCGTTGATGTTCAAACGGTTTGACTGTTTAATAGGTATTACTCCTCATCTGTTTTGGGGTCTGTCGGCCTTTGTCGCTGACAGCGGTCTGTACTAATGTAATAAATTCTGGAACACTCATCACGCCAAGGTTTTCACCTTCACGAGTACGGACATTGACACTGCCCGATTCGACTTCTTTATCCCCTAATACTAGCATATAGGGAACGCGTTCTAATGTTTTCTCTCGTATCTTAAATCCAATTTTCGTTACGCAAGTCACTAATAGCTCGCAAACCTGAATTTTGAGTTCGCTGACCACATTTTCACAAGCATCTGCCTGTTTATCAGTGATATTCATCACCACCCCGGTGTTGCGCGCTAGCCAAACGGGCATCCAACCAGCATAGTTTTCAATCAAAATACCAATGAAGCGCTCGAATGAACCTAAGATGGCACGGTGCAACATAATAGGTACTTCGCGCTCGTTTTGCTCATTGACGAATTCGGCATCAAGGCGCTCAGGCATGTTTGGGTCAACCTGAATCGTACCGCACTGCCAGACGCGACCTAAAGAATCTTTCAAACTAAATTCAATCTTCGGACCATAGAATGCACCTTCACCGGGCAGATAAGCCCAATCTAATCCTGAGCTATCTAATGCATCGGCCAAAGCTTTCTCTGCAAAATCCCAAGACTCATCACTACCAACCCGTTTTTCAGGGCGAGTCGAGAGTTTCATAATGATATTGTCAAAACCAAAGTCTTCATAGACGGCAAGGGTTAGTTTAATAAAGTCAGCGACTTCTTGCTGGATTTGCGACTGTGTACAGAAGATATGTGCATCATCTTGGGTAAAACCGCGTACACGCATCAAACCATGTAGCGAACCTGATGGCTCGTTTCGATGGCATGAGCCAAACTCTGCCATACGTAATGGTAAGTCACGGTAAGATTTTAGACCTTGGTTAAAGACTTGCACGTGGCACGGGCAGTTCATTGGTTTTACCGCATAATCACGATTTTCGCTGGCAGTCGTGAACATGTTAGTCGCATAGTTACCCCAATGACCAGAACGCTCCCATAAACTACGATCTACGATTTGCGGTGTTTTAATCTCTTCGTAGCCATTATCGTTTTGTACTTTACGCATATATTGCTCAAGCACTTGGTAAATAGTCCAACCGTTTGCATGCCAAAACACCATACCTGGTGCTTGCTCTTGCATGTGAAAACAAGTTCAGTGCCTTACCGATTTTACGGTGATCACGTTTTTCTGCTTCTTCGATACGCTGAATATAGGCTTTTAGGTCTTTCTTATCCGCCCATGCTGTACCTAGATACGTTGCAGTTGCTCGTTCTTGGCATCACCGCGCCAATATGCAAGACATTTTGGTCAGTTTGAATACTTTTAAAATCTGGTGTTTGGCACGTGCGGACCACGGCACATACCCACATACTCTTGATGATGATAGAGACCAAAGGCTTCTTCGCCTGGCATATCGTTATCAGCTTAAGCTTATAGCTTCACCACGTTCTTCAAAGATTTTAATGACTTCATCGCGTGGCGTTATTTTTTTGATAAACGTCATAATCTTGCTTAATCGCTCCATCATGCGTTTTTCAAGGCTGCCATATGCTCTGGTTGTAAACGGCGTTTCGCTATAAATGTCATAATAAAAACCATCATCGATAAACGGGACCAATCACCATTTTTACATCAGGATATAACTGCTTTAACGGCATGACTAATAGGTGAGACAGAATGGCGAATGATATCGACACCGTCATCATCTTTTGGTGTCACGATTTCAACTTAGCATCATGAGCATAGGGTCGTGCGCATCAACTAGATGACCATCTACACGCCCGGCGACCGTTGCTTAGCCAATCCTGCACCAATGCTTTGTGCCACTTCCATGACGGCCGGTGGTGCTACCTTCGAAGTTTTTTACGCTACCATCGGGTAAAGTAATCGCTACCATAATCTATTCACCTTTTGCGTCCGTTGGCAGTGATGATTGCAACCATCAATCATATAACCGCAAGACTGCGTCAATTAATTTATCCAACTGCTATGATATGTTATAAGAGATAGATATCACTTAAAGGCAAAATTTCAAACAATCAAACCGTTTGAACAATCAAGGCTAAAAGAAAGCCATTAAGCAATATATAAAGTCAGCTATTATCAAAACTGTGTATCAACACTAGATAGTAAGGGATTAGGTCGGCCTCTATATTAGATGCTATCTATGCGAATATCAAGAAGTGTAACATCATAGTTAAAGGACACAGCGAAGGCAATTATCAATAAGCAGATAAATATGTCAAAAAGTCAGTATAGAGCTTCAAAGTTTTTAGCTTAAAGTAAGTTCTTAATGGCAACTCTATAGATGACAATTAATGAATCGATAGATACTGTTTAAAGCTGAGTCATTATTTACCGTCTAATTTAAAAGAATTAAATGAATGTCAATCTTAACCCATTGAAAACTATGTATTATTAAAAGTCCATCAAATAAACCCAAAAACCTCTGATAAAGCGGTTGACACCCCTGTCAGAATCTATATAATACGCCCCACAGCAAAGGAAGCTAAGCAGTAAGTTAACCAACTTATTACTTAGATTACCAAGCTAAGACAAAACATAAAAAAGCTTGACAAATCAAATCATTATGATAAGATAGTCGGCTCGCTAGATAGCTTAACCCGTAAGGGATTGAGACTAAACAGCAAGAGAGATACCCTATATATCAGTTACTGGACGACAGTGATTGAGCACTATTTAAAAGCATAACTAAAGAACAACTTGTGTGGATTTTTGCTGATTCAGAATGCTAAAAAATAAAGTTGGTTTTAACTCCTTTTCGGAGTTCATTCTAACTATAAAAATTATCATTTAAGACAGCAGAAAAACTCAAAGTTAATTCATTACGAACATAATTTTTAGCGATTTTGCCAGATTAGATGAGCCAAGTTTAGAAGCTTCTTTAAAGAGCTTCATAGCAAGATTAAACTGAAGAGTTTGATCATGGCTCAGATTGAACGCTGGCGGCAGGCTTAACACATGCAAGTCGAGCGGAAACGATGATAGCTTGCTATCAGGCGTCGAGCGGCGGACGGGTGAGTAATACTTAGGAATCTACCTAGTAGTGGGGGATAGCACGGGGAAACTCGTATTAATACCGCATACGACCTACGGGAGAAAGGGGGCAGTTTACTGCTCTCGCTATTAGATGAGCCTAAGTCGGATTAGCTAGATGGTGGGGTAAAGGCCTACCATGGCGACGATCTGTAGCTGGTCTGAGAGGATGATCAGCCACACCGGGACTGAGACACGGCCCGGACTCCTACGGGAGGCAGCAGTGGGGAATATTGGACAATGGGGGAAACCCTGATCCAGCCATGCCGCGTGTGTGAAGAAGGCCTTTTGGTTGTAAAGCACTTTAAGCAGTGAAGAAGACTCCGTGGTTAATACCCACGGACGATGACATTAGCTGCAGAATAAGCACCGGCTAACTCTGTGCCAGCAGCCGCGGTAATACAGAGGGTGCAAGCGTTAATCGGAATTACTGGGCGTAAAGGGAGCGTAGGTGGCTCTATAAGTCAGATGTGAAATCCCCGGGCTTAACCTGGGAACTGCATCTGAAACTGTAGAGCTAGAGTATGTGAGAGGAAGGTAGAATTCCAGGTGTAGCGGTGAAATGCGTAGAGATCTGGAGGAATACCGATGGCGAAGGCAGCCTTCTGGCATAATACTGACACTGAGGCTCGAAAGCGTGGGTAGCAAACAGGATTAGATACCCTGGTAGTCCACGCCGTAAACGATGTCTACTAGTCGTTGGGTCCCTTGAGGACTTAGTGACGCAGCTAACGCAATAAGTAGACCGCCTGGGGAGTACGGCCGCAAGGTTAAAACTCAAATGAATTGACGGGGGCCCGCACAAGCGGTGGAGCATGTGGTTTAATTCGATGCAACGCGAAGAACCTTACCTGGTCTTGACATATCTAGAATCCTGCAGAGATGCGGGAGTGCCTTCGGGAATTAGAATACAGGTGCTGCATGGCTGTCGTCAGCTCGTGTCGTGAGATGTTGGGTTAAGTCCCGCAACGAGCGCAACCCTTGTCCTTAGTTACCAGCGGGTTAAGCCGGGAACTCTAAGGATACTGCCAGTGACAAACTGGAGGAAGGCGGGGACGACGTCAAGTCATCATGGCCCTTACGACCAGGGCTACACACGTGCTACAATGGTAGGTACAGAGGGCAGCTACACAGCGATGTGATGCGAATCTCAAAAAGCCTATCGTAGTCCAGATTGGAGTCTGCAACTCGACTCCATGAAGTAGGAATCGCTAGTAATCGCGGATCAGAATGCCGCGGTGAATACGTTCCCGGGCCTTGTACACACCGCCCGTCACACCATGGGAGTTGATTGCACCAGAAGTGGATAGCTTAACCTTCGGGGGAGCGTTCACCACGGTGTGGTTGATGACTGGGGTGAAGTCGTAACAAGGTAGCCGTAGGGGAACCTGCGGCTGGATCACCTCCTTATAGATGGCATTCGGTCAGCAAGAATTCACACAAGTTGTTCTTTAGTTTAAGCTTACGTTTTAAAAAGCGTAATTGGGTCTGTAGCTCAGCTGGTTAGAGCACCGTGTTGATAACGCGGGGGTCAGTGGTTCAAGTCCACTTAGACCCCCATTTTATATGGGGCCATAGCTCAGTTGGTAGAGCGCCTGCCTTGCACGCAGGAGGTCAACGGTTCGACTCCGTTTGGCTCCACCACTATAGACGAATAAGCTTTAAGTGCTAATAGTATAAATAGAAACAAGTGATTTATCTTTGAATAAAGACACGATTACTTCTTTCTGTTTTATACAGAATCTGTGACTCGACGAGAGCATAGACTATTTAAAAACATAGATATGAGTCTGGGTTAGGAAGAGCGTGTTCACGCGCACTTCCTAACCTTAATCACTCACCTCTTAACGACATCAGTTGTTATCCCAGGGGTGAGTGATTAAAAAAGTAAAGAGAACTGAATCAAGCGTATAAACATAGGTGATATCGTTATCATAATTAGACTTTATAACACTTAGCAGTCGAAAGACTACTTGGGGTTGTATGGTCAAGTAATGAACGCACATGGTGGATGCCTTGGCAGTCAGAGGCGATGAAAGACGTGACAGCCTGCGATAAGCTTCGGGGAGGCGGCAATATCCTGTGATCCGGAGATTTCTGAATGGGGAAACCACCTACCATAAGGTAGGTATCTTGTACTTGTACAAGAAGCGAACGAGGGGAAGTGAAACATCTCAGTACCCTTAGGAATAGACATCAAATGAGATTCCCCTAGTAGCGGCGAGCGAACGGGGAGAAGCCGATTAATGCTAATGTAGAAGAACAGCGTGGGAAAGCTGACCGTAGTAGGTGATAGTCCTGTATTCGAAACATTAGCGTTAACATATTAAGTAGAGCGGGGCACGAGAAATCCTGTTTGAAGATGGGGGGACCATCCTCCAAGGCTAAATACTCCTGACTGACCGATAGTGAACCAGTACCGTGAGGGAAAGGCGAAAAGAACCCCTGTGAGGGGAGTGAAATAGAACCTGAAACCGTGTGCGTACAAGCAGTGGGAGCCTTAATTTATTAGGGTGACCGCGTACCTTTTGTATAATGGGTCAGCGACTTATATTCTGTAGCAAGGTTAACCGTTTAGGGGAGCCGTAGGGAAACCGAGTCTTAATAGGGCGTTTAGTTGCAGGGTATAGACCCGAAACCGAGTGATCTATCCATGAGCAGGTTGAAAGTGCCGTAACAGGCACCGGAGGACCGAACCCACTGTCGTTGAAAAGCCAGGGGATGACTTGTGGATAGGGGTGAAAGGCTAATCAAACTCGGTGATAGCTGGTTCTCCCCGAAAGCTATTTAGGTAGCGCCTCGGACGAACACCATTGGGGGTAGAGCACTGTTTCGGCTAGGGGGTCATACCGACTTACCAAACCGATGCAAACTCCGAATACCGATGAGTGATATCCGGGAGACACACAGTGGGTGCTAACGTCCATTGTGGAGAGGGAAACAACCCAGACCGCCAGCTAAGGCCCCAAATTCCTAGTTAAGTGGGAAACGAGGTGGGAAGGCATAGACAGCTAGGAGGTTGGCTTAGAAGCAGCCATCCTTTAAAGAAAGCGTAATAGCTCACTAGTCGAGTCGGCCCGCGCGGAAGATGTAACGGGGCTCAAACTAGGAGCCGAAGCTGCGGATTTGAATTTGTTTTCAAGTGGTAGGGGAGCGTTGTGTAAGCCTGTGAAGGTGTGTCGTAAGGCATGCTGGAGGTATCACAAGAGCGAATGCTGACGTGAGTAACGATAATGCGAGTGAAAAGCTCGCACGCCGGAAGATCAAGGGTTCCAGTCCAACGTTAATCGGGGCTGGGTGAGTCGACCCCTAAGGCGAGGCCGAAAGGCGTAGTCGATGGGAAATCGGTTAATATTCCGATACTTGTTTATAATGCGATGGAGGGACGGAGAAGGTTATGTCAGCCTGGCGTTGGTTGTCCAGGTGAAAGGATGTAGGCTTACAACTTAGGTAAATCCGGGTTGTTATATGGCTGAGATCTGATAGCAAGCTGTACTTGTACAGTGAAGTGGCAAATACCATGCTTCCAGGAAAAGCTTCTAAGCAATAGTTATAAACGAATCGTACCCTAAACCGACACAGGTGATCAGGTAGAGAATACCAAGGCGCTTGAGAGAACTCTGCTGAAGGAACTAGGCAAAATGGTACCGTAACTTCGGGAGAAGGTACGCTGCTGATGGTGATAGGACACGCTCCTTGAGCTGTTGGCAGTCGCAGATACCAGGCTGCTGCAACTGTTTATTAAAAACACAGCACTCTGCAAACACGAAAGTGGACGTATAGGGTGTGATGTCTGCCCGGTGCTGGAAGGTTAATTGATGGGGTTAGCGTAAGCGAAGCTCTTGATCGAAGCCCCAGTAAACGGCGGCCGTAACTATAACGGTCCTAAGGTAGCGAAATTCCTTGTCGGGTAAGTTCCGACCTGCACGAATGACATAATGATGGCAGCGCTGTCTCCAGCAGAGACTCAGTGAAATCGAAATCGCAGTGAAGATGCTGTGTACCCGCGGCTAGACGGAAAGACCCCGTGAACCTTTACTACAGCTTTACATTGAACTTTGACCTGACTTGTGCAGGATAGGTGGGAGGCTTTGAAGCCGAGACGCTAGTCTCGGTGGAGCCAATCTTGAAATACCACCCTGGTCATGTTGGGGTTCTAACTCAGGTATAACAATACCGAGGACAATGTATGGTGGGTAGTTTGACTGGGGCGGTCTCCTCCTAAAGAGTAACGGAGGAGTACGAAGGTGCGCTCAGACCGGTCGGAAATCGGTCGTAGAGTATAAAGGCAAAAGCGCGCTTAACTGCGAGACCCACAAGTCGAGCAGGTACGAAAGTAGGTCTTAGTGATCCGGTGGTTCTGTATGGAAGGGCCATCGCTCAACGGATAAAAGGTACTCTGGGGATAACAGGCTGATACCGCCCAAGAGTTCATATCGACGGCGGTGTTTGGCACCTCGATGTCGGCTCATCTCATCCTAGGGCTGAAGCAGGTCCTAAGGGTATGGCTGTTCGCCATTTAAAGAGGTACGCGAGCTGGGTTTAGAACGTCGTGAGACAGTTCGGTCCCTATCTACCGTGGGCGTTGGAAATTTGAGAGGATCTGCTCCTAGTACGAGAGGACCAGAGTGGACGAACCTCTGGTGTTCGGGTTGTCACGCCAGTGGCATTGCCCGGTAGCTACGTTCGGATGGGATAACCGCTGAAAGCATCTAAGCGGGAAGCCCACCTCAAGATTAGATTTCCCTAAAGAGCCGTTGAAGACTACGACGTTGATAGGCAGGTGTGGAAGTGCAGCGATGCATGTAGCTAACCTGTACTAATTGCTCGTTTGGCTTGACCATACAACACCCAAGTGGTTTGTATGAAAGCTCTAATTAATCTATCTTGTATAAGCGAAAGCTTATAGAAACGAGAGAATATTTCGATATCACCTTTAACCTTGATTCAGTTAGGTTACAAGTTGATCGACCATAAACTAAACACTTATAGTCAAACAATAAAAATAACAGACTCATATCTAACCCCCTTTGCTGACGACAATAGCATGATGGCACCACCTGATCCCTTCCCGAACTCAGAAGTGAAACATCATTGCGCCAATGGTAGTGTGGGTTCGCCCATGTGAGAGTAGGTCATCGTCAGCTCTCTATTCTAAAAGCTAAACCCCCTTACGCGAAAGTGTAAGGGGGTTTTGTTTCGTGTGCGGTTTGGTAGTAATTATTTGATCAACAGCATCTAATCCCATTCAGTAAAATAATCATCAAAAAGCAATGATTTACCTTGACCCGGCGTCAAAACCCCTATACTGCCACCCAGTCGGAGAGGAAGGCTGTTTAGAATGAGTGATGAGACATTTACTTCAAACTAAATAAAAATTACTTCTTGACACAGAGATTAAAGCGTCTATAATACGCCCTCATCAAGACGAGCTGGAAGCTTATATGTAAGATACATATAAATAACCCAATTCACTTGAAGAAACAAAACATAAAAAAGCTTGACAAATCAAATCATTATGATAAGATAGTCGGCTCGCTAGATAGCTTAACCCGTAAGGGATTGAGACTAAACAGAGAGATACCCTATATCAGTTACTGGACGACAGTGATTGAGCACTATTTAAAAGCATAACTAAAGAACAACTTGTGTGGATTTTTGCTGATTCAGATGCTAAGTTAACTAAAAATTTTAACTCCTTTTCGGAGTTCATTCTAACTATAAAAATTATCATTTAAGACAGCAGAAAACTCAAAGTTAATTCATTACGAACATAATTTTTAGCGATTTTGCCAGATTAGATGAGCCAAGTTTAGAAGCTTCTTTAAAGAGCTTCATAGCAAGATTAAACTGAAGAGTTTGATCATGGCTCAGATTGAACGCTGGCGCAGGCTTAACACATGCAAGTCGAGCGGAAACGATGATAGCTTGCTATCAGGCGTCGAGCGGCGGACGGGTGATACTTAGGAATCTACCTAGTAGTGGGGGATAGCACGGGGAAACTCGTATTAATACCGCATACGACCTACGGGAGAAAGGGGCAGTTTACTGCTCTCGCTATTAGATGAGCCTAAGTCGGATTAGCTAGATGGTGGGGTAAAGGCCTACCATGGCGACGATCTGTAGCTGGTCTGAGAGGATGATCAGCCACACCGGGACTGAGACACGGCCCGGACTCCTACGGGAGGCAGCAGTGGGAATATTGGACAATGGGGAAACCCTGATCCAGCCATGCCGCGTGTGTGAAGAAGGCCTTTTGGTTGTAAAGCACTTTAAGCAGTGAAGAAGACTCCGTGGTTAATACCCACGGACGATGACATTAGCTGCAGAATAAGCACCGGCTAACTCTGTGCCAGCAGCCGCGGTAATACAGAGGGTGCAAGCGTTAATCGGAATTACTGGGCGTAAAGGGAGCGTAGGTGGCTCTATAAGTCAGATGTGAAATCCCCGGGCTTAACCTGGGAACTGCATCTGAAACTGTAGAGCTAGAGTATTGTGAGAGGAAGGTAGAATTCCAGGTGTAGCGGTGAAATGCGTAGAGATCTGGAGGAATACCGATGGCGAAGGCAGCCTTCTGGCATAATACTGACACTGAGGCTCGAAAGCGTGGGTAGCAAACAGGATTAGATACCCTGGTAGTCCACGCCGTAAACGATGTCTACTAGTCGTTGGGTCCCTTGAGGACTTAGTGACGCAGCTAACGCAATAAGTAGACCGCCTGGGGAGTACGGCCGCAAGGTTAAAACTCAAATGAATTGACGGGGGCCCGCACAAGCGGTGGAGCATGTGGTTTAATTCGATGCAACGCGAAGAACCTTACCTGGTCTTGACATATCTAGAATCCTGCAGAGATGCGGGAGTGCCTTCGGGAATTAGAATACAGGTGCTGCATGGCTGTCGTCAGCTCGTGTCGTGAGATGTTGGGTTAAGTCCCGCAACGAGCGCAACCCTTGTCCTTAGTTACCAGCGGGTTAAGCCGGGAACTCTAAGGATACTGCCAGTGACAAACTGGAGGAAGGCGGGGACGACGTCAAGTCATCATGGCCCTTACGACCAGGGCTACACACGTGCTACAATGGTAGGTACAGAGGGCAGCTACACAGCGATGTGATGCGAATCTCAAAAAGCCTATCGTAGTCCAGATTGGAGTCTGCAACTCGACTCCATGAAGTAGGAATCGCTAGTAATCGCGGATCAGAATGCCGCGGTGAATACGTTCCCGGGCCTTGTACACACCGCCCGTCACACCATGGGAGTTGATTGCACCAGAAGTGGATAGCTTAACCTTCGGGGGAGCGTTCACCACGGTGTGGTTGATGACTGGGGTGAAGTCGTAACAAGGTAGCCGTAGGGGAACCTGCGGCTGGATCACCTCCTTATAGATGGCATTCGGTCAGCAAGAATTCACAACAAGTTGTTCTTTAGTTTAAGCTTACGTTTTAACAAGCGTAATTGGGTCTGTAGCTCAGCTGGTTAGAGCACCGTGTTGATAACGCGGGGGTCAGTGGTTCAAGTCCACTTAGACCCACCATTTTATAATGGGGCCATAGCTCAGTTGGTAGCGCCTGCCTTGCACGCAGGAGGTCAACGGTTCGACTCCGTTTGGCTCCACCACTATAGACGAATAAGCTTTAAGTGCTAATAGTATAAATAGAAACAAGTGATTTATCTTTGAATAAAGACACGATTACTTCTTTCTGTTTTATACAGAATCTGTGACTCGACGAGAGCATAGAGACTATTTAAAAACATAGATATGAGTCTGGGTTAGGAAGAGCGTGTTCACGCGCACTTCCTAACCTTAATCACTCACCTCTTAACGACATCAGTTGTTATCCCAGGGGTGAGTGATTAAAAAAAGTAAAGAGAACTGAATCAAGCGTATAAACATAGGTGATATCGTTATCATAATTAGACTTTATAACACTTAGCAGTCGAAAGACTACTTGGGGTTGTATGGTCAAGTAATGAAGCGCACATGGTGGATGCCTTGGCAGTCAGAGGCGATGAAAGACGTGACAGCCTGCGATAAGCTTCGGGGAGGCGGCAATATCCTGTGATCCGGAGATTTCTGAATGGGGAAACCCACCTACCATAAGGTAGGTATCTTGTACTTGTACAAGAAGCGAACGAGGGGAAGTGAAACATCTCAGTACCCTTAGGAATAGACATCAAATGAGATTCCCCTAGTAGCGGCGAGCGAACGGGGAGAAGCCGATTAATGCTAATGTAGAAGAACAGCGTGGGAAAGCTGACCGTAGTAGGTGATAGTCCTGTATTCGAAACATTAGCGTTAACATATTAAGTAGAGCGGGGCACGAGAAATCCTGTTTGAAGATGGGGGGACCATCCTCCAAGGCTAAATACTCCTGACTGACCGATAGTGAACCAGTACCGTGAGGGAAAGGCGAAAAGAACCCCTGTGAGGGGAGTGAAATAGAACCTGAAACCGTGTGCGTACAAGCAGTGGGAGCCTTATTTATGACCGCGTACCTTTTGTATAATGGGTCAGCGACTTATATTCTGTAGCAAGGTTAACCGTTTAGGGGAGCCGTAGGGAAACCGAGTCTTAATAGGGCGTTTAGTTGCAGGGTATAGACCCGAAACCGAGTGATCTATCCATGAGCAGGTTGAAAGTGCCGTAACAGGCACCGGAGGACCGAACCCACTGTCGTTGAAAAGCCAGGGGATGACTTGTGGATAGGGGTGAAAGGCTAATCAAACTCGGTGATAGCTGGTTCTCCCCGAAAGCTATTTAGGTAGCGCCTCGGACGAACACCATTGGGGGTAGAGCACTGTTTCGGCTAGGGGGTCATACCGACTTACCAAACCGATGCAAACTCCGAATACCGATGAGTGATATCCGGGAGACACACAGTGGGTGCTAACGTCCATTGTGGAGAGGGAAACAACCCAGACCGCCAGCTAAGGCCCCAAATTCCTAGTTAAGTGGGAAACGAGGTGGGAAGGCATAGACAGCTAGGAGGTTGGCTTAGAAGCAGCCATCCTTTAAAGAAAGCGTAATAGCTCACTAGTCGAGTCGGCCCGCGCGGAAGATGTAACGGGGCTCAAACTAGGAGCCGAAGCTGCGGATTTGAATTTGTTTTCAAGTGGTAGGGGAGCGTTGTGTAAGCCTGTGAAGGTGTGTCGTAAGGCATGCTGGAGGTATCACAAGAGCGAATGCTGACGTGAGTAACGATAATGCGAGTGAAAAGCTCGCACGCCGGAAGATCAAGGGTTCCAGTCCAACGTTAATCGGGGCTGGGTGAGTCGACCCCTAAGGCGAGGCCGAAAGGCGTAGTCGATGGGAAATCGGTTAATATTCCGATACTTGTTTATAATGCGATGGAGGGACGGAGAAGGTTATGTCAGCCTGGCGTTGGTTGTCCAGGTGAAAGGATGTAGGCTTACAACTTAGGTAAATCCGGGTTGTTATATGGCTGAGATCTGATAGCAAGCTGTACTTGTACAGTGAAGTGGCAAATACCATGCTTCCAGGAAAAGCTTCTAAGCAATAGTTATAAACGAATCGTACCCTAAACCGACACAGGTGATCAGGTAGAGAATACCAAGGCGCTTGAGAGAACTCTGCTGAAGGAACTAGGCAAAATGGTACCGTAACTTCGGGAGAAGGTACGCTGCTGATGGTGATAGGACACGCTCCTTGAGCTGTTGGCAGTCGCAGATACCAGGCTGCTGCAACTGTTTATTAAAAACACAGCACTCTGCAAACACGAAAGTGGACGTATAGGGTGTGATGTCTGCCCGGTGCTGGAAGGTTAATTGATGGGGTTAGCGTAAGCGAAGCTCTTGATCGAAGCCCCAGTAAACGGCGGCCGTAACTATAACGGTCCTAAGGTAGCGAAATTCCTTGTCGGGTAAGTTCCGACCTGCACGAATGACATAATGATGGCAGCGCTGTCTCCAGCAGAGACTCAGTGAAATCGAAATCGCAGTGAAGATGCTGTGTACCCGCGGCTAGACGGAAAGACCCCGTGAACCTTTACTACAGCTTTACATTGAACTTTGACCTGACTTGTGCAGGATAGGTGGGAGGCTTTGAAGCCGAGACGCTAGTCTCGGTGGAGCCAATTGAAATACCACCCTGGTCATGTTGGGGTTCTAACTCAGGTATAACAATACCGAGGACAATGTATGGTGGGTAGTTGGACTGGGGCGGTCTCCTCTAAAGAGTAACGGAGGATACGAAGGTGCGCTAGACCGGTCGGAAATCGGTCGTAGAGTATAAAGGCAAAAGCGCGCTTAACTGCGAGACCCACAAGTCGAGCAGGTACGAAAGTAGGTCTTAGTGATCCGGTGGTTCTGTATGGAAGGGCCATCGCCTAACGGATAAAGGTACTCTGGGGATAAACAGGCTGATACCGCCAAGAGTTCATATCGACGGCGGTGTTTGGCACCTCGATGTCGGCTCATCTCATCCTAGGGCTGAAGCAGGTCCTAAGGGTATGGCTGTTCGCCATTTAAAGAGGTACGCGAGCTGGTTTAGAACGTCGTGAGACAGTTCGGTCCCTATCTACCGTGGGCGTTGGAAATTTGAGAGGATCTGCTCCTAGTACGAGAGGACCAGAGTGGACGAACCTCTGGTGTTCGGGTTGTGTCACGCCAGTGGCATTGCCCGGTAGCTACGTTCGGATGGGATAACCGCGTGAAAGCATCTAAGCGGGAAGCCCACCTCAAGATTAGATTTCCCTAAAGAGCCGTTGAAGACTACGACGTTGATAGGCAGGGTGTGGAAGTGCAGCGATGCATGTAGCTAACCTGTACTAATTGCTCGTTTGGCTTGACCATACAACACCCAAGTGGTTTGTATGAAAGCTCTAATTAATCTATCTTGTATAAGCGAAAGCTTATAGAAACGAGAGAATATTTCGATATCACCTTTAACCTTGATTCAGTTAGGTTACAAGTTGATCGACCATAAACTAAACACTTATAGTCAAACAATAAAAATAACAGACTCATATCTAACCCCCTTTGCTGACGACAATAGCATGATGGCACCACCTGATCCTTCCCGAACTCAGAAGTGAAACATCATTGCGCCAATGGTAGTGTGGATTCGTCCATGTGAGAGTAGGTCATCGTCAGCTCTCTATTCTAAAAGCTAAACCCCCTTCTGCTTATGCAGAAGGGGGTTTTCTTTTTCGTGGGTTTGAGATTAAGTTGTTGGCAAAAATACACTGGTTTCCCAATTGATTCGAGAAGTTAGAAAATAGAGGGTATTTTGATGTCGTTCTCTAGAATCTTTACCTATTTAATAGGTTTCTAGTATTCAGTGCCAAATCCATGAAAACAAATATTCCCTCTAACCCATTGAAAACTATGTATTATTAAAAGTCTCATCAAATAAACCCAAAAACCTTTGATAAAGAGGTTGACACCCCTGTCAGAATCTATATATACGCCCCACAGCAAAGGAAGCTAAGCAGTAAGTTAACAAACTTATCACTTAGATAACCAGTTGAAACGAATTAGAACAAAGGGTTGACAGACTATTTCATTATGATACTAGTCGGCTCGCTAAACGAGATAAGCAAATAGCTTTGATTGATTAGTAAGAACATCTTTATTGGACGACAATAGAAGAACACTATTTAAAAGCATAACTAAAGAACAACTTGTGTGGATTTTTGCTGATTCAGAATGCTAAAAAATAAAGTTGGTTGAGACTCCTTTTCGGAGTTCATTCTAACTATAAAAATTATCATTTAAGACAGCAGAAAAACTCAAAGTTAATTCATTACGAACATAATTTTTAGCGATTTTGCCAGATTAGATGAGCCAAGTTTAGAAGCTTCTTTAAAGAGCTTCATAGCAAGATTAAACTGAAGAGTTTGATCATGGCTCAGATTGAACGCTGGCGGCAGGCTTAACACATGCAAGTCGAGCGGAAACGATGATAGCTTGCTATCAGGCGTCGAGCGGCGGACGGGTGAGTAATACTTAGGAATCTACCTAGTGGGGGATAGCACGGGGAAACTCGTATTAATACCGCATACGACCTACGGGAGAAAGGGGGCAGTTTACTGCTCTCGCTATTAGATGAGCCTAAGTCGGATTAGCTAGATGGTGGGGTAAAGGCCTACCATGGCGACGATCTGTAGCTGGTCTGAGAGGATGATCAGCCACACCGGGACTGAGACACGGCCCGGACTCCTACGGGAGGCAGCAGTGGGGAATATTGGACAATGGGGGAAACCCTGATCCAGCCATGCCGCGTGTGTGAAGAAGGCCTTTTGGTTGTAAAGCACTTTAAGCAGTGAAGAAGACTCCATGGTTAATACCCACGGACGATGACATTAGCTGCAGAATAAGCACCGGCTAACTCTGTGCCAGCAGCCGCGGTAATACAGAGGGTGCAAGCGTTAATCGGAATTACTGGGCGTAAAGGGAGCGTAGGTGGCTCTATAAGTCAGATGTGAAATCCCCGGGCTTAACCTGGGAACTGCATCTGAAACTGTAGAGCTAGAGTATGTGAGAGGAAGGTAGAATTCCAGGTGTAGCGGTGAAATGCGTAGAGATCTGGAGGAATACCGATGGCGAAGGCAGCCTTCTGGCATAATACTGACACTGAGGCTCGAAAGCGTGGGTAGCAAACAGGATTAGATACCCTGGTAGTCCACGCCGTAAACGATGTCTACTAGTCGTTGGGTCCCTTGAGGACTTAGTGACGCAGCTAACGCAATAAGTAGACCGCCTGGGGAGTACGGCCGCAAGGTTAAAACTCAAATGAATTGACGGGGGCCCGCACAAGCGGTGGAGCATGTGGTTTAATTCGATGCAACGCGAAGAACCTTACCTGGTCTTGACATATCTAGAATCCTGCAGAGATGCGGGAGTGCCTTCGGGAATTAGAATACAGGTGCTGCATGGCTGTCGTCAGCTCGTGTCGTGAGATGTTGGGTTAAGTCCCGCAACGAGCGCAACCCTTGTCCTTAGTTACCAGCGGGTTAAGCCGGGAACTCTAAGGATACTGCCAGTGACAAACTGGAGGAAGGCGGGGACGACGTCAAGTCATCATGGCCCTTACGACCAGGGCTACACACGTGCTACAATGGTAGGTACAGAGGGCAGCTACACAGCGATGTGATGCGAATCTCAAAAAGCCTATCGTAGTCCAGATTGGAGTCTGCAACTCGACTCCATGAAGTAGGAATCGCTAGTAATCGCGGATCAGAATGCCGCGGTGAATACGTTCCCGGGCCTTGTACACACCGCCCGTCACACCATGGGAGTTGATTGCACCAGAAGTGGATAGCTTAACCTTCGGGGGAGCGTTCACCACGGTGTGGTTGATGACTGGGGTGAAGTCGTAACAAGGTAGCCGTAGGGGAACCTGCGGCTGGATCACCTCCTTATAGATGGCATTCGGTCAGCAAGAATTCACAACAAGTTGTTCTTTAGTTTAAGCTTACGTTTTAACAAGCGTAATTGGGTCTGTAGCTCAGCTGGTTAGAGCACCGTGTTGATAACGCGGGGGTCAGTGGTTCAAGTCCACTTAGACCCACCATTTTATAATGGGGCCATAGCTCAGTTGGTAGAGCGCCTGCCTTGCACGCAGGAGGTCAACGGTTCGACTCCGTTTGGCTCCACCACTATAGACGAATAAGCTTTAAGTGCTAATAGTATAAATAGAAACAAGTGATTTATCTTTGAATAAAGACACGATTACTTCTTTCTGTTTTATACAGAATCTGTGACTCGACGAGAGCATAGAGACTATTTAAAAACATAGATATAGTCTGGGTTAGGAAGCGTGTTCACGCGCACTTCCTAACCTTAATCACTCACCTCTTAACGACATCAGTTGTTATCCCAGGGGTGAGTGATTAAAAAAAGTAAAGAGAACTGAATCAAGCGTATAAACATAGGTGATATCGTTATCATAATTAGACTTTATAACACTTAGCAGTCTACTTGGGGTTGTATGGTCAAGTAATGAAGCGCACATGGTGGATGCCTTGGCAGTCAGAGGCGATGAAAGACGTGACAGCCTGCGATAAGCTTCGGGGAGGCGGCAATATCCTGTGATCCGGAGATTTCTGAATGGGGAAACCCACCTACCATAAGGTAGGTATCTTGTACTTGTACAAGAAGCGAACGAGGGGAAGTGAAACATCTCAGTACCCTTAGGAATAGACATCAAATGAGATTCCCCTAGTAGCGGCGAGCGAACGGGGAGAAGCCGATTAATGCTAATGTAGAAGAACAGCGTGGGAAAGCTGACCGTAGTAGGTGATAGTCCTGTATTCGAAACATTAGCGTTAACATATTAAGTAGAGCGGGGCACGAGAAATCCTGTTTGAAGATGGGGGGACCATCCTCCAAGGCTAAATACTCCTGACTGACCGATAGTGAACCAGTACCGTGAGGGAAAGGCGAAAAGAACCCCTGTGAGGGGAGTGAAATAGAACCTGAAACCGTGTGCGTACAAGCAGTGGGAGCCTTAATTTATTAGGGTGACCGCGTACCTTTTGTATAATGGGTCAGCGACTTATATTCTGTAGCAAGGTTAACCGTTTAGGGGAGCCGTAGGGAAACCGAGTCTTAATAGGGCGTTTAGTTGCAGGGTATAGACCCGAAACCGAGTGATCTATCCATGAGCAGGTTGAAAGTGCCGTAACAGGCACCGGAGGACCGAACCCACTGTCGTTGAAAAGCCAGGGGATGACTTGTGGATAGGGGTGAAAGGCTAATCAAACTCGGTGATAGCTGGTTCTCCCCGAAAGCTATTTAGGTAGCGCCTCGGACGAACACCATTGGGGGTAGAGCACTGTTTCGGCTAGGGGGTCATACCGACTTACCAAACCGATGCAAACTCCGAATACCGATGAGTGATATCCGGGAGACACACAGTGGGTGCTAACGTCCATTGTGGAGAGGGAAACAACCCAGACCGCCAGCTAAGGCCCCAAATTCCTAGTTAAGTGGGAAACGAGGTGGGAAGGCATAGACAGCTAGGAGGTTGGCTTAGAAGCAGCCATCCTTTAAAGAAAGCGTAATAGCTCACTAGTCGAGTCGGCCCGCGCGGAAGATGTAACGGGGCTCAAACTAGGAGCCGAAGCTGCGGATTTGAATTTGTTTTCAAGTGGTAGGGGAGCGTTGTGTAAGCCTGTGAAGGTGTGTCGTAAGGCATGCTGGAGGTATCACAAGAGCGAATGCTGACGTGAGTAACGATAATGCGAGTGAAAAGCTCGCACGCCGGAAGATCAAGGGTTCCAGTCCAACGTTAATCGGGGCTGGGTGAGTCGACCCCTAAGGCGAGGCCGAAAGGCGTAGTCGATGGGAAATCGGTTAATATTCCGATACTTGTTTATAATGCGATGGAGGGACGGAGAAGGTTATGTCAGCCTGGCGTTGGTTGTCCAGGTGAAAGGATGTAGGCTTACAACTTAGGTAAATCCGGGTTGTTAGGCTGAGATCTGATAGCAAGCTGTACTTGTACAGTGAAGTGGCAAATACCATGCTTCCAGGAAAAGCTTCTAAGCAATAGTTATAAACGAATCGTACCCTAAACCGACACAGGTGATCAGGTAGAGAATACCAAGGCGCTTGAGAGAACTCTGCTGAAGGAACTAGGCAAAATGGTACCGTAACTTCGGGAGAAGGTACGCTGCTGATGGTGATAGGACACGCTCCTTGAGCTGTTGGCAGTCGCAGATACCAGGCTGCTGCAACTGTTTATTAAAAACACAGCACTCTGCAAACACGAAAGTGGACGTATAGGGTGTGATGTCTGCCCGGTGCTGGAAGGTTAATTGATGGGGTTAGCGTAAGCGAAGCTCTTGATCGAAGCCCCAGTAAACGGCGGCCGTAACTATAACGGTCCTAAGGTAGCGAAATTCCTTGTCGGGTAAGTTCCGACCTGCACGAATGACATAATGATGGCAGCGCTGTCTCCAGCAGAGACTCAGTGAAATCGAAATCGCAGTGAAGATGCTGTGTACCCGCGGCTAGACGGAAAGACCCCGTGAACCTTTACTACAGCTTTACATTGAACTTTGACCTGACTTGTGCAGGATAGGTGGGAGGCTTTGAAGCCGAGACGCTAGTCTCGGTGGAGCCAATCTTGAAATACCACCCTGGTCATGTTGGGGTTCTAACTCAGGTATAACAATACCGAGGACAATGTATGGTGGGTAGTTTGACTGGGGCGGTCTCCTCCTAAAGAGTAACGGAGGAGTACGAAGGTGCGCTCAGACCGGTCGGAAATCGGTCGTAGAGTATAAAGGCAAAAGCGCGCTTAACTGCGAGACCCACAAGTCGAGCAGGTACGAAAGTAGGTCTTAGTGATCCGGTGGTTCTGTATGGAAGGGCCATCGCTCAACGGATAAAAGGTACTCTGGGGATAACAGGCTGATACCGCCCAAGAGTTCATATCGACGGCGGTGTTTGGCACCTCGATGTCGGCTCATCTCATCCTAGGGCTGAAGCAGGTCCTAAGGGTATGGCTGTTCGCCATTTAAAGAGGTACGCGAGCTGGGTTTAGAACGTCGTGAGACAGTTCGGTCCCTATCTACCGTGGGCGTTGGAAATTTGAGAGGATCTGCTCCTAGTACGAGAGGACCAGAGTGGACGAACCTCTGGTGTTCGGGTTGTCACGCCAGTGGCATTGCCCGGTAGCTACGTTCGGATGGGATAACCGCTGAAAGCATCTAAGCGGGAAGCCCACCTCAAGATTAGATTTCCCTAAAGAGCCGTTGAAGACTACGACGTTGATAGGCAGGGTGTGGAAGTGCAGCGATGCATGTAGCTAACCTGTACTAATTGCTCGTTTGGCTTGACCATACAACACCCAAGTGGTTTGTATGAAAGCTCTAATTAATCTATCTTGTATAAGCGAAAGCTTATAGAAACGAGAGAATATTTCGATATCACCTTTAACCTTGATTCAGTTAGGTTACAAGTTGATCGACCATAAACTAAACACTTATAGTCAAACAATAAAAATAACAGACTCATATCTGACCCCCTTTGCTGACGACAATAGCATGATGGCACCACCTGATCCCTTCCCGAACTCAGAAGTGAAACATCATTGCGCCAATGGTAGTGTGGGTTCGCCCATGTGAGAGTAGGTCATCGTCAGCTCTCTATTCAAAGTAAAACCCCCCAACGTTAATTCGTTGGGGGGTTTTCTTTGCCTAAGAAAAAGTGCCAAGATAAAAAATGCCAATGCGGGTTTAAAAAATCAGCTAGAATTCGAGTTTCCTGATAGATGACTTAGAGATTAGAGACTGATTTGGACCTATTTTTTAACAATCATTACCCTGTCAGTGAATTAAATAAGCCTTATTTTAGAATAATTAAATAAATAGTTAGCTTCAAACAAGTCATTAACCCATCTAACGTCAGCTTAATGCAACATCTACAGGTATTTCCAGCGTTTAAACCCAAATACATCGAATCCCTATTTTCCTCTAACCCATTGAAAACTATGTATTATTAAAAGTCTCATCAAATAAACCCAAAAACCTCTGATAAAGCGGTTGACACCCCTGTCAGAATCTATATAATACGCCCCACAGCAAAGGAAGCTAAGCAGTAAGTTAACCAACTTATTACTTAGATTACCAAGCTAAGACAAAACATAAAAAAGCTTGACAAATCAAATCATTATGATAAGATAGTCGGCTCGCTAGATAGCTTAACCCGTAAGGGATTGAGACTAAACAGCAAGAGAGATACCCTATATATCAGTTACTGGACGACAGTGATTGAGCACTATTTAAAAGCATAACTAAAGAACAACTTGTGTGGATTTTTGCTGATTCAGAATGCTAAAAAATAAAGTTGGTTTTAACTCCTTTTCGGAGTTCATTCTAACTATAAAAATTATCATTTAAGACAGCAGAAAAACTCAAAGTTAATTCATTACGAACATAATTTTTAGCGATTTTGCCAGATTAGATGAGCCAAGTTTAGAAGCTTCTTTAAAGAGCTTCATAGCAAGATTAAACTGAAGAGTTTGATCATGGCTCAGATTGAACGCTGGCGGCAGGCTTAACACATGCAAGTCGAGCGGAAACGATGATAGCTTGCTATCAGGCGTCGAGCGGCGGACGGGTGAGTAATACTTAGGAATCTACCTAGTAGTGGGGGATAGCACGGGGAAACTCGTATTAATACCGCATACGACCTACGGGAGAAAGGGGGCAGTTTACTGCTCTCGCTATTAGATGAGCCTAAGTCGGATTAGCTAGATGGTGGGGTAAAGGCCTACCATGGCGACGATCTGTAGCTGGTCTGAGAGGATGATCAGCCACACCGGGACTGAGACACGGCCCGGACTCCTACGGGAGGCAGCAGTGGGGAATATTGGACAATGGGGGAAACCCTGATCCAGCCATGCCGCGTGTGTGAAGAAGGCCTTTTGGTTGTAAAGCACTTTAAGCAGTGAAGAAGACTCCGTGGTTAATACCCACGGACGATGACATTAGCTGCAGAATAAGCACCGGCTAACTCTGTGCCAGCAGCCGCGGTAATACAGAGGGTGCAAGCGTTAATCGGAATTACTGGGCGTAAAGGGAGCGTAGGTGGCTCTATAAGTCAGATGTGAAATCCCCGGGCTTAACCTGGGAACTGCATCTGAAACTGTAGAGCTAGAGTATGTGAGAGGAAGGTAGAATTCCAGGTGTAGCGGTGAAATGCGTAGAGATCTGGAGGAATACCGATGGCGAAGGCAGCCTTCTGGCATAATACTGACACTGAGGCTCGAAAGCGTGGGTAGCAAACAGGATTAGATACCCTGGTAGTCCACGCCGTAAACGATGTCTACTAGTCGTTGGGTCCCTTGAGGACTTAGTGACGCAGCTAACGCAATAAGTAGACCGCCTGGGGAGTACGGCCGCAAGGTTAAAACTCAAATGAATTGACGGGGGCCCGCACAAGCGGTGGAGCATGTGGTTTAATTCGATGCAACGCGAAGAACCTTACCTGGTCTTGACATATCTAGAATCCTGCAGAGATGCGGGAGTGCCTTCGGGAATTAGAATACAGGTGCTGCATGGCTGTCGTCAGCTCGTGTCGTGAGATGTTGGGTTAAGTCCCGCAACGAGCGCAACCCTTGTCCTTAGTTACCAGCGGGTTAAGCCGGGAACTCTAAGGATACTGCCAGTGACAAACTGGAGGAAGGCGGGGACGACGTCAAGTCATCATGGCCCTTACGACCAGGGCTACACACGTGCTACAATGGTAGGTACAGAGGGCAGCTACACAGCGATGTGATGCGAATCTCAAAAAGCCTATCGTAGTCCAGATTGGAGTCTGCAACTCGACTCCATGAAGTAGGAATCGCTAGTAATCGCGGATCAGAATGCCGCGGTGAATACGTTCCCGGGCCTTGTACACACCGCCCGTCACACCATGGGAGTTGATTGCACCAGAAGTGGATAGCTTAACCTTCGGGGGAGCGTTCACCACGGTGTGGTTGATGACTGGGGTGAAGTCGTAACAAGGTAGCCGTAGGGGAACCTGCGGCTGGATCACCTCCTTATAGATGGCATTCGGTCAGCAAGAATTCACAACAAGTTGTTCTTTAGTTTAAGCTTACGTTTTAACAAGCGTAATTGGGTCTGTAGCTCAGCTGGTTAGAGCACCGTGTTGATAACGCGGGGGTCAGTGGTTCAAGTCCACTTAGACCCACCATTTTATAATGGGGCCATAGCTCAGTTGGTAGAGCGCCTGCCTTGCACGCAGGAGGTCAACGGTTCGACTCCGTTTGGCTCCACCACTATAGACGAATAAGCTTTAAGTGCTAATAGTATAAATAGAAACAAGTGATTTATCTTTGAATAAAGACACGATTACTTCTTTCTGTTTTATACAGAATCTGTGACTCGACGAGAGCATAGAGACTATTTAAAAACATAGATATGAGTCTGGGTTAGGAAGAGCGTGTTCACGCGCACTTCCTAACCTTAATCACTCACCTCTTAACGACATCAGTTGTTATCCCAGGGGTGAGTGATTAAAAAAGTAAAGAGAACTGAATCAAGCGTATAAACATAGGTGATATCGTTATCATAATTAGACTTTATAACACTTAGCAGTCGAAAGACTACTTGGGGTTGTATGGTCAAGTAATGAAGCGCACATGGTGGATGCCTTGGCAGTCAGAGGCGATGAAAGACGTGACAGCCTGCGATAAGCTTCGGGGAGGCGGCAATATCCTGTGATCCGGAGATTTCTGAATGGGGAAACCCACCTACCATAAGGTAGGTATCTTGTACTTGTACAAGAAGCGAACGAGGGGAAGTGAAACATCTCAGTACCCTTAGGAATAGACATCAAATGAGATTCCCCTAGTAGCGGCGAGCGAACGGGGAGAAGCCGATTAATGCTAATGTAGAAGAACAGCGTGGGAAAGCTGACCGTAGTAGGTGATAGTCCTGTATTCGAAACATTAGCGTTAACATATTAAGTAGAGCGGGGCACGAGAAATCCTGTTTGAAGATGGGGGGACCATCCTCCAAGGCTAAATACTCCTGACTGACCGATAGTGAACCAGTACCGTGAGGGAAAGGCGAAAAGAACCCCTGTGAGGGGAGTGAAATAGAACCTGAAACCGTGTGCGTACAAGCAGTGGGAGCCTTAATTTATTAGGGTGACCGCGTACCTTTTGTATAATGGGTCAGCGACTTATATTCTGTAGCAAGGTTAACCGTTTAGGGGAGCCGTAGGGAAACCGAGTCTTAATAGGGAGTTGCAGGGTATAGACCCGAAACCGAGTGATCTATCCATGAGCAGGTTGAAAGTGCCGTAACAGGCACCGGAGGACCGAACCCACTGTCGTTGAAAAGCCAGGGGATGACTTGTGGATAGGGGTGAAAGGCTAATCAAACTCGGTGATAGCTGGTTCTCCCCGAAAGCTATTTAGGTAGCGCCTCGGACGAACACCATTGGGGGTAGAGCACTGTTTCGGCTAGGGGGTCATACCGACTTACCAAACCGATGCAAACTCCGAATACCGATGAGTGATATCCGGGAGACACACAGTGGGTGCTAACGTCCATTGTGGAGAGGGAAACAACCCAGACCGCCAGCTAAGGCCCCAAATTCCTAGTTAAGTGGGAAACGAGGTGGGAAGGCATAGACAGCTAGGAGGTTGGCTTAGAAGCAGCCATCCTTTAAAGAAAGCGTAATAGCTCACTAGTCGAGTCGGCCCGCGCGGAAGATGTAACGGGGCTCAAACTAGGAGCCGAAGCTGCGGATTTGAATTTGTTTTCAAGTGGTAGGGGAGCGTTGTGTAAGCCTGTGAAGGTGTGTCGTAAGGCATGCTGGAGGTATCACAAGAGCGAATGCGTGAGTAACGATAATGCGAGTGAAAAGCTCGCACGCCGGAAGATCAAGGGTTCCAGTCCAACGTTAATCGGGGCTGGGTGAGTCGACCCCTAAGGCGAGGCCGAAAGGCGTAGTCGATGGGAAATCGGTTAATATTCCGATACTTGTTTATAATGCGATGGAGGGACGGAGAAGGTTATGTCAGCCTGGCGTTGGTTGTCCAGGTGAAAGGATGTAGGCTTACAACTTAGGTAAATCCGGGTTGTTATATGGCTGAGATCTGATAGCAAGCTGTACTTGTACAGTGAAGTGGCAAATACCATGCTTCCAGGAAAAGCTTCTAAGCAATAGTTATAAACGAATCGTACCCTAAACCGACACAGGTGATCAGGTAGAGAATACCAAGGCGCTTGAGAGAACTCTGCTGAAGGAACTAGGCAAAATGGTACCGTAACTTCGGGAGAAGGTACGCTGCTGATGGTGATAGGACACGCTCCTTGAGCTGTTGGCAGTCGCAGATACCAGGCTGCTGCAACTGTTTATTAAAAACACAGCACTCTGCAAACACGAAAGTGGACGTATAGGGTGTGATGTCTGCCCGGTGCTGGAAGGTTAATTGATGGGGTTAGCGTAAGCGAAGCTCTTGATCGAAGCCCCAGTAAACGGCGGCCGTAACTATAACGGTCCTAAGGTAGCGAAATTCCTTGTCGGGTAAGTTCCGACCTGCACGAATGACATAATGATGGCAGCGCTGTCTCCAGCAGAGACTCAGTGAAATCGAAATCGCAGTGAAGATGCTGTGTACCCGCGGCTAGACGGAAAGACCCCGTGAACCTTTACTACAGCTTTACATTGAACTTTGACCTGACTTGTGCAGGATAGGTGGGAGGCTTTGAAGCCGAGACGCTAGTCTCGGTGGAGCCAATCTTGAAATACCACCCTGGTCATGTTGGGGTTCTAACTCAGGTATAACAATACCGAGGACAATGTATGGTGGGTAGTTTGACTGGGGCGGTCTCCTCCTAAAGAGTAACGGAGGAGTACGAAGGTGCGCTCAGACCGGTCGGAAATCGGTCGTAGAGTATAAAGGCAAAAGCGCGCTTAACTGCGAGACCCACAAGTCGAGCAGGTACGAAAGTAGGTCTTAGTGATCCGGTGGTTCTGTATGGAAGGGCCATCGCTCAACGGATAAAAGGTACTCTGGGGATAACAGGCTGATACCGCCCAAGAGTTCATATCGACGGCGGTGTTTGGCACCTCGATGTCGGCTCATCTCATCCTAGGGCTGAAGCAGGTCCTAAGGGTATGGCTGTTCGCCATTTAAAGAGGTACGCGAGCTGGGTTTAGAACGTCGTGAGACAGTTCGGTCCCTATCTACCGTGGGCGTTGGAAATTTGAGAGGATCTGCTCCTAGTACGAGAGGACCAGAGTGGACGAACCTCTGGTGTTCGGGTTGTCACGCCAGTGGCATTGCCCGGTAGCTACGTTCGGATGGGATAACCGCTGAAAGCATCTAAGCGGGAAGCCCACCTCAAGATTAGATTTCCCTAAAGAGCCGTTGAAGACTACGACGTTGATAGGCAGGGTGTGGAAGTGCAGCGATGCATGTAGCTAACCTGTACTAATTGCTCGTTTGGCTTGACCATACAACACCCAAGTGGTTTGTATGAAAGCTCTAATTAATCTATCTTGTATAAGCGAAAGCTTATAGAAACGAGAGAATATTTCGATATCACCTTTAACCTTGATTCAGTTAGGTTACAAGTTGATCGACCATAAACTAAACACTTATAGTCAAACAATAAAAAAAAGACTCATAACCCCCTTTGCTGACGACAATAGCATGATGGCACCACCTGATCCCTTCCCGAACTCAGAAGTGAAACATCATTGCGCCAATGGTAGTGTGGGTTCGCCCATGTGAGAGTAGGTCATCGTCAGCTCTCTATTCAAAGTAAAACCCCCCAACGTTAATTCGTTGGGGGGTTTTCTTTGTTTGCTATATACTACTTCTTTCAGAAATTATTTTTCGTTCAAGAGTTATCCATATCTTAAAGTCTCCTTTACCAACCTATGGGTATACCAATCTATGAATGAAGTATTTGGCGCAACACCTGCATCAGTCCGTATTCGATAGCGTGATGGAGTTGTATGATCCTTTCCTGAACTCAGAAGTAAAATATCGTAGCGCCAATGGTGATGTGGCTCTGGCTATGTGAGAGTAGGTCATCGTCAGTTATCTATTATAGATGGAGCCCCCAACGAATAAACGTTGGGGACTTTTTTTGTTACTAATAACATCCTCAACAATTCTCATTTAATATATTATCAACAAGTGTAGGATTATATGGTATAACTTCTCCTATAGGATTAATAAACTTTACAATTAATTCCAAATTCATAAAATAATCCTAAACATGTATAGGAAAACTTATGACGCCAATATTTGATCAATATGCAGAGCTATCAGGTTGGTTCGATGGAGAAGATGTTTTTGATTTAAACTTACATTGAGTTGCTTTCTTAAGCGACGGTAATTTCTTTGCGTCGAATTCATTGCAGTGGTTAGGTCCATTTAATAGAGGTTCGCTACTTGATCGCAATGGTAAGCCTGTTTTTGGCTTGATGGGACTACTCCAAGTGGTGCTTTAAAACCATTTACTCCTTTGAGGCCGTTAAAGCCGTTACAACCACTTCGTCCACTGAAACCTTTAAATCTACTTCAACCTCTAAAACCATTAAATCCTTTAGGTGGATGGTCAAAATTAAATTGGAATCAGTGGCTGAATGCTTAGAAAAACTACGTTAATAGATACTTTTTTAATCAGTTATAAATAGTTTCTTTAATAGTTATTTTTTACATTATGATGGTACATATAGAGTGAGAGGGAAAATTGAACGGAATTTATTATAGAAATACGCAAACTAATATACCTAGATGGATAGATAATTTGCATGAAAGAAATGCTCTAGGTTATGCCTACGAAACAGACTCACATTTCGTTCATATTTACGGTAAAAATTATGATTTCAATGTTATTTCTGTCGGTTTGACCGCAATTGAAGGTAAAAGCGGTAGTTTGCGTGATTGGGTAATTAGAGTATTTGGGGCTCAAGATGTAAAACCATTACAATTACCCATTGGTAGTTCTATAGAAAACGTTTGGAGGCCATCCTTATATTATACAGGACATCCATGACGCTTTGAAAATCAATGCTTTTGAACAACGTTCAGCCGAGCAAGCATTGAGGGTATTGATAGAAAAATTAGATGATTTGTTACTGTACATTGAACCAGATCAAAATGGATTAAAATCTTACGGACATAAATCCAGAGAGCTACTTATTTTGGCATGTACAGAGGTAGAAAACTCATGGGTATCGATTTTCAAAAACTCAGGAATATCACCTCAAAATAATCGAATGTTTACCACAAACGATTATGTAAAATTATTGTCTAAAGCTCGCTTGAATGAATTTCAAATTACTTTCAAAAATTATGATGATCTACGGAATTTTATACCATTTTCTCAATGGGATGTATCTCAACCTACAAAATCCTTAAAATGGTATGACTCTTACAATAAGACGAAACACGATCGCAATTCTTCATTTAACGAAGCAACATTAGAAAATGTTTTAGATGCAGTTTCAGCTAATATAGCTATGTTTTGCGCAAGGTTTAGTCCATTTAGCCTGCTTAATAATAACAATACATTATCTTCTTTAATTAATCAGCATTTTAAAATTAGTCTTATCGCAAGTGATCCATCAACATATTACATACCAAAAATAGAACTTCCTGCTGATACAAGAACAGATTTATTAATCTATGATTGCTATGAGCAAAAACACAATCTTGCTTGGAATATTGTTCCGCTTGTATTGTAAAACTATCTAAAAAGCATCATATTATTTTGAATTTAAACCGTAATGTATAACTTTAAAACAACTCACCAGTCTCAACCACTTCTTCAAAATCAAATCCTAACTGCTCGTCTTTACGATCTCTCATTTGCTCTATACGCAGCTTACGTCCTGCGATAAGCCTTAGCACATCGCGCTGTTGTTCTGTCGTCATATCATGCCATCGTTGGCGCTCAGGACGACTACGCAGGCAACCGAAGCAATAGCCTTTTTTATTGCTTTGGCAAAGACCAATACATGGATTGGCAATCTCAAACAGCTCAAACTGTTGGTTCATGGCGACTCCATTGCTATTATCGTCATTCCTTTGACTTGCATAAAACTATTATGACAATATTATTATGTCGCAAATACTGACTAATGGTGTGCCGTTTTATTGTTATTATTTTTGTTTGGCGGGTGCTATGCTTAGCGTCACTAGCCTATATAAGATAATCATAACAAAATTAAGTGAGATGATACGTGAACTTGATTTATATCCATGGACTGGACAGTGATGCGAACTCTACCAAGGGAATGCTATTAGAAAAATACTGCCAGCATCATCATCCTGATATCAATGTACTGCGTCCCGATTTGAATAAATCGCCACAAGACGTGTTTGATAAACTGATAAGTCTAGTTGAGGAATGGGGCAGCGACTCAAAAGTTGTATTCGTTGGTAGCTCATTGGGTGGCTATTTTCCTACCTTGGTGAGCAATCATACAGGCTGTGCGGCTTTACTATTAAATCCTAGTACTCAGCCACATGTGACATTACAGCGCTTTGCTCATGACTTACTGCTAAATAACGATAGTAATGAAGGTCAAGGCGAAGATGAATTGCCAAAGAATCAAATTCTCTATACGACCACTGGCGGTTGGGATATTACTTCTGCGGATTTGCAATGGTTTGCAGATCATCAGTTATCAGAAATTCATTATCCTAAAAAAATTGCTGTATTTATCAAAGAAGGCGATGAGTTATTAAATCCTGAATTGTCTAAAGCCTTTTATCAACAGCAAGGGAGTACGGTTATTTTACAAGCGGGTGGCGATCATCGGTTTAGTGACTTTGGTGAGCAGTTGCCGATGGTGATAAATATGCTACAAGATTTAGTACGAGCCTAAATTAGTTGACCACTACAAACAGGCGACATTATATGACGTGAGCGATGGACTATTAACCTTAACGTCGCTATTTTTGGTTATAATGGTTGAATAGAATTAATCAGACATGAATCGTTAAGGATGCATTTGAGTCAATATAATGCGCAATCGTTAGAAGTTTTAGAAGGGCTTGAGCCAGTACGTCGTCGTCCAGGTATGTATACCGATACCACGCGCCCCAATCATTTGGCGCAAGAGGTTATCGACAACTCAGTTGATGAAGCGTTGGCGGGTTATGCTAAAACCATCAAGGTGCAACTGCATAGTGATGGCTCGTTGTCTGTCGAAGATGATGGGCGTGGTATGCCGACTGATATTCATCCTGAATTTAATCAATCGGGTATTGAGCTGATTTTAACTCGTTTGCATGCCGGTGGGAAGTTTTCGACTTCTAATTATGAAGTGTCAGGCGGTCTGCATGGTGTGGGTATCTCTGTCGTCAATGCGTTATCAACACGTGTTGAGGTGACGGTATGGCGTGATAGTACACAGTTTGATATGGCGTTTGAAAATGGCGCACCAGTTACGCCGTTGACTGAAGCAATCAGCTCAAACAAACGCAAACGTGGTACCAGAGTACATTTTTGGGCAGATGGTCGCTTTTTTGATACGCCTAAATTTAATGTAAAACAGCTCAAGCACAATCTAAAAGCCAAAGCAGTATTGGCCGCTGGATTGACGATTGAATTTGTCGATGATATTAATAATGAAAAGGTGGTTTGGCAGTTTACTGACGGAGTGGTCGAATATCTAAGCGAACAGTTGGATGGTTTAGAAACCTTACCTGAAGCACCGTTTTATTATAATTACGATGCAAAAGCGGGCGAACGTGCTGCTATTACCTTTGCCTTGTCTTGGTTGCCTGATGGTGGCACGCCGATTCAAGAAAGTTATGTGAACCTTATCCCTACGGCTCAGGGCGGTACGCACGTCAATGGTCTGCGCACTGGTATATTAGAGGCATTGCGTGAGTTTTGCGATATTCATAATTTGCTGCCGCGTAGTGTCAAGCTAACGGCAGAAGATGTCTGGGATGGGGTGAACTATATTCTGTCGCTTAAATTTTCTGAACCGCAGTTCTCTGGGCAAACCAAGCGTCTGTCTAGTCGTGAAGCTGCTGGGGCAGTACAGACGTTGGCAAAAGATGCCTTTAGTCTGTGGTTAAATCAGCATGCCGATATGGGTACTCAAATCGCAGAGCTGGCGATTAATAAAGCTGGACGTCGTCTCAAGTCTGCCAAAAAAGTCGCCCGTAAGAAAATCACGCAAGGTCCTGCATTGCCGGGTAAGTTGGCAGACTGTCGTGGTGATTTGCGTGATGGTGCTGAGCTGTTTTTAGTAGAAGGGGATTCTGCGGGTGGTAGCGCCAAGCAAGCACGTGACCGTCATTATCAGGCGATTTTACCGCTGCGTGGTAAGATTTTAAATACGTGGGAAGTGTCTTCTGATACGGTGTTATCGAGCCAAGAGATTCATGATATCGCTATTGCTATCGGTGTCGATCCGGCATCTGACGATTTGTCTGAGCTGCGGTATGACAAGGTATGTATCTTAGCGGATGCGGATTCTGATGGTCTGCATATCGCCACGCTGATTTGCGCCTTATTTGTGAAGCATTTCCCTGCGCTAGTGGATGCGGGTCATTTATTTGTCGCCATGCCGCCGTTATATCGAGTAGACGTGGGCAAAGAGGTGCATTATGCGTTAGATGAGCCTGAGCTTCAGCATATTTTGGCCAATGTGCCGGGCAATAAAAAAGCGCAGATTACCCGTTTTAAAGGCTTGGGTGAAATGAGTGCAGAGCAGTTACGTGAGACGACCATGAACCGTGATACTCGGCGTTTAGTTCAGCTAGATATGGATGACATGGTGTTGACTAATAGCGTGATGGATATGCTGTTGGCTAAAAAACGTGCTGCTGATCGCAAGGTTTGGCTTGAGAATAAAGGCAATTTGGCTGACATATCCTAATGGGCTCGATGGATATGTCCATCAATAGCTATATATTTATAAAGTTTATAAACCGGTAAGCTGGCAAGCAATAAAAGCCTATAAAATTCAATTTAGTTGTATAAGCTTAATGTTATTATGTAGGTATCTTTTATTATGTGGTGCCGTCATGACATCAAAGTTATTTAATCGCTCAAAAGCTGCTGCTTCTCAGTCTGTAAACTCTAAAATATTGCCCAAGCTTAGTAGAAAGCAGCTGGGTATTTTAGTTCCGAAACGCGGTAATAAAATTGCGCCAGTGATTGCCTCAGCTATGCTAAAAGCTGCGGGTTGGCGTACGGTTGGAGAGATTCCAAATATTTCACAAGCTGTAGTTTTAGCGCTGCCGCATACTTCGAATATCGACGGGGTTTATGCGATACCCAGTTTATTGCCCTAGATTTGAAAATCAGTATTATGGGTAAGCATACGTTATTTAAAGTGCCCGTATTTGCTCAGCTATTAAGCTGGATAGGGGTGATTCCCATTGATCGTAGTGAAAGGCTCAGTGCTGCAAGCAAGTATTGATAAGTTCAAAACAGGTAAGCCACTATTTTTGGGTTTAGCACCAGAAGGCACTCGTCAATATACTGAAACTTGGAAATCAGGTTTCTATTATTTAGCAGTGGGCGCTGGTGTACCTATTTTGCCGGTAGCGATGGATTACAAAACCAAAGAAATACGCTTTATGTCGTTAGTTTATCCTAGTGGTGATATCGAAGCGGATTTACCAAAAATTTATGCTCAGTATAAAGGGGTGATACCAAGACATCCCGAGCGCTTATCTCAACCATTACAAGATATCAATCATTCAGCTGAATAAAGTTTTTAAATGAGTTATGAGTATCTGTATATTAAGACCCCCTGACTGATTAATGTCAGGGGGTCTTTTGTTTGCGGTGATGAGTTTTAAGAATGGCTAAAAAACTAAGCATTGAGTTAGCTGTTGAACGTACTCACCCCACCATCGACAGGTAAATTCATACCAGTAATGATGGCAGCGTCATCACTGGCTAAAAAATCACAGCGGCGGTTACATCAAACGGTGTCGCTGTCTTCCCTAGTGGAGAGTGGGTAATAAATGGATTTGGACTGATATCCGTTGCCACCAATCCAGCAGATACGGCATTAATACGTACATTATTTGGTATATTCTCTAATGCCAGCTTCTTTGTAACATCAGTCAAATTCTTTTGTCTAGCTTTATAGGTCTCTATATTCCAGTCTGCTGATATCTCCGTTAGCGTTGACACATTAACGATATTGCCTTGTGTTTTTATCAGTTCTGGAATAACTGACTGATGAATGCCAACCGCAGTATCTATATTGACCATCACATCAATATGTTTATATTTATCGCGTACATGCTCTATTAATCTTGCCGTTTGGGTCAGATCATTAATATCACTGGTTACGGTAAGGTGGTTACCTGTATTGATCCATGTATGATCCTGTGGCAGCTCCTCGTAGATGTATTCTAAAATATCGTTATTAATACCAACGATTATACAGTTCGCCCCTTCTTGTGCAAATCTAAGCGCCGTTGCACGACCAATATCAGAATCTGCACCTGTTATAATGACAGTTTTTTCTTTAAAGCGCTTCATAACGTTCAATCCTTTTTATTATATGATGGTCATTAAATAATTTTAATAAATGACTCTAAAAAATGTAATCAAAGGCAGCCCATAAGCGATAAGTTTGACTGCAAATCATGCTACTTTGCTATTATCATAACAACTCATTGCCCTGAAAGCGACTGCATTTAATAAGGCTTATTTTGTTAAGTTTTTCGTTGGTAGCCTGTCGTTATAGCAAAAACATTTGCGAATATTCAACATGCTCTAGTGTTATGCTCATCAATAGCAACTTACCATACAACGCGTCCATTCGATAATAAAAGGTTAACACTGTGTCTGACTCATCTATTACCCTATCTGATAATGATTGTCTTGTTAATGAGTTGACCTGCTATTTGCAGAAAGAGGCTGTAGATATTGCTTTGACCAATATGCAGCATCTTGAGCATAAATATGACGCGTATTACCGTGCTCAGCAGTATCACTATCAATTGCCACTGGGTAACCTATCATTACTTGAGCTCATATTGTATTTGCCTGCTAAAAGTAGTCTGGTCGATATTGAAGCTGCGCGTGTGGCGGTAGTAAAGGCCGCGCTCATATGGCACAAGACATATCTCACTCAGCATAAAAATAACGCCAACATGAGCCATAATGTTTTAGTTTTTGATATTCAGCTCACCGATAAAGCTGAAGAAATCAATAAAATTAAGATAAATAACCAGCAACGACAACTTCTAAAACGGCTCACTCATGGTTTTGGTGTCCGCTATTTTATGGAAGATTTGGTTGTGGATATGAGCGACAGTATGCAGCAGCTACAAGTTTTTAGCTGGCATGACTGGCAGGCGATATTAGTAAGCCTACAAGCACCATGCGAGTTATGGCGATTTTTGCATTATCGTTTAGGGCAATTACAGTCTTCAGCCAGTAATCATGTCATTAGCTTTGAATCAGAAGCAGATCTAGTCACTCAGTTTTTACATAGCCCGACTTTATTTACGGATGCTATCGCAGTAGATAATGCACTCATCAAGTACGAGGTGCAAGATGAGCCCAATCCTGCATTAGTCGCTATGACACTTGCCTACAAAAACAAAAGCACGACTGCGCAGATGTATCATCAGCATATGGTGCAAGCGGCAGCTCTGTGGTCGCAGCTAAGCACCCAAATGATAGAGATGCTCGATGAAGAAGTACTAGACAATGCTGATAAAGAGACACTAGGAATAAAACGCTGTTATTGGCAACAGCAGCTATTGGACGAGTCTTTATTTTCGCGCCATGAGCTGGTTCGAACTCTATATAGGCATCCTAAACAAGCACATGGTCTGCAAAAAGAAGGTTATGTCGTCCATCAGCACTCTTATGAGAGCTTGGGACGGCATTATGTATTGATCTTCTATGGGCAAGATGTTGAGAGCCAGCACAGTAAACAGGCTATTCAGCCAAACTTAGCAAAGATTGCACAGGATGTTGCGAGCCGCCTGCCAATAACCGAGCTGCATCATGTAATTGTGTTGGGCATTGATTTTTTGACGAGTCTAATGACACCTTTATTGATATCGATTTATGGATTCAACCGGTTGATCCGATGACCCAGCGTGAGCGGCAGCTGACCAAGCAACTACAGCGCTTAAACCAACAGCATAAAAAGCAAACGAAAAATAACTTATGAGCAAGTAACAATGAGTCAGTGCGAATGCAATTAAATTTGAATATACCTGCACGGAAGACCAAGTCCTGAGTATGATTTTGTAGCGATGTTTTGTAGCGAGATTTTCATAGAAACTAAATTTACGCCATAAAAAAAGACAGCCTAGGCTGTCTTTTTTTCAAATTAAATCGTTAACGATGACTTATTTTAAGTCGTTATTATCAATATCAGTAAAGCCTTTATTACTTGGCGCTAGATTTGAACCAGTGTCGATATCGTCATCACTTGTTTCAACATGAGTGATATCTACATGACCCGTACTAAGATTGTTGGTATCGACAGTGCTAGTAGGGAAGTCACTAGTCATTGTACCTGAAGCAGCAGGAGTGTTCTCTCGAACTGAGTCAGCAACTTTTTCTTGTGTACTTGAGCTAGTATGAAGAGCAGATTTCGCTTTAGCTTCTTCACGTTCTTTGTCCATTTTATCCTGCATTTTACGTAGGAAACGGGCAGCGGCTTCTTGACCACCAAGACCAAATGAAAGGGCAAAGGCTACTGCTACGGCACCTAGTGTTAGACCAAAGGCTAGGTTAACGATAGAATCAGCAATACCCATCGCTTTTAGACCCATGGCAAGTACTAAACCCATGATTAGTACACGGACGATGTTTGCTAAGAATTGTGAGCCTTGCTCAGAACGCTCAACGACACCTGCAATGATATTGGCAAGCCAGAAGCCAATAAATAGGATAATTGCGCCCAAGATAATGTTGGCACCAAACGCAATGAACATGGCGATAATGGCAGAGATAGGCTCAAAACCTAGCAAGTCAGCGGCGGCAATTGAGGCAAATAACATCGCAAAGAAGATAATCGCATAACCAACAAGGTCCGAGATTCTCTTATCGCCCATGGTTTCTTGTAAACCAACTTTCGCAGGCAATTGGTTAATCTCAGTGTTTTCGATCAAACCTTTGATGATATTGGCAACCATACGTACCACATAGAAGGTCACGACTAAAATCGCAACCGCCATAAAGATATTTGGCAATGCTTCCATGATTTTGTTCAGCATGTTTGTCGCAGGACGAGCAATCACCTCAATTTTTAATGCGTTTAATGCAGCAATAATAGTTGGAATGATCACTACTAAAAATGCCAGTGAACCAGCGATATTAGGCAAGCTGTTTTTTTCGCTTAAGCCTGCTTTTGTAGCCAATTCTTGAACATTAAAAGTAGATACAAGGTTGGTCACAATGCCGCGCACCACTTTGGCAATGATATAACCGACGACAAAGACAACACCTGCAATGAGGATATTAGGGATAAAGCTAAAGATTTTATCAACCATATTCGTCAATGGAGCAAATAAACCATCAAGCTCTAATTTACCTAATACCATCGTCAAAACAACCAACAAGATGAACCAATAAACCATATCGGCAATCGTGCTGCTCATCGGTTTTACACCTGCCTGAGCACTCAAACGCTCATCCATCGACGTTTTCGCCAATGCCGCGTTGATAGCTGTGCGTGCAACAGTAGCCAATACCCAACCAATAATACCCACAGCGATAGCGCCGATAAGATTAGGAATAAATGCTAGGACCTGATTGACCATATTTGCAAACGGTGTCGAGATTGAGTTCAAATTCAATTGATTCAGCGCCCCAGAAATCGCGATGATAAAGATGAACCAAAATACAATCTTAGAGATAATACCTTCTAAATCGTAGGTCTTACCCGTTGAAGAGTTCATGCGTTGGTTCAGATTGACTCTAGATAATACATTACGAACCAGTGCCGCGATACCCAGTGCCACTAGCCAACCAATAATAAATATTAAAATAGCACCAATAATAGAGCCGATCGGACCCCCAAGATACCGTTAAAAGATGTGTACATTGGATTCATCTTATCCTCCTTTAAATCATCATACGAAAGCCACTTAACAATATCATCAGTACAGCTATTGTTGAGCGAAACCAATACATAGATGGTATAATTATAGTATTTTTAAAATAAGTTATGCGGTGATATTAATTTTTGAGTAGGTAACCTTATCAAAAAACCTTATCAAAAAACGTTGGTTTCCCTCGTGTTAATTACCTTACTGCCAATGTTAATCATCCATGATAAAGACGTACACTCGGTTACTTATCACCTTAACTCATTTAGCTTAGCTGATGTATTAGTAGATTTAAAGATAGAAAGCTTAACGTGTTACTGTATTTGTGTGATAACTTGTTATTATGATGAGAAATATTAACATAGACTGTACATTCGCCCGATAATTTGACGGCAAACATGGTTCCTAAAACTAAGATTTGTTATTATAGGAGCATGTGACATCTCGCCACTATCCTTACAATTTGAGAGTACTTTATGAAAAAAATCACTACTTTAAGCGTTGGTGCACTTGCTAGTGCTATGTTGTTGGTAACAGGCTGTAGCACAAATAACGGTAACCAAGAGACAGCTGCAAAAAGTGTTTCAATCACCGAGCAAAGCTCAGCAAATGAAAAAGTAGGTTATAGCTTAGGCTTCATGATGGCTGAAGGTAACAAAGAAGCGGTCGGTGACCTGAATCTTGATACCTTTGAAAAAGGCTTCCGTGATGGTTATGAAGGCAATGAATCAGCATTGACCCAAGAACAAATGCAGGAAGTATTGACGACTTATCAAAAAGAGCAAGAAGAAAAGTTCGTTAAAGATATGGAAACAAAAGCTGGAGAAAACAAAACCAAAGGCGCTGCATTCTTAGCAGAAAATGCTAAAAAAGAAGGCGTCAAAGAAACGGCTTCTGGCTTACAGTACAAAGTTATCACCGCAGGTACGGGTAAATCACCAAAACGACTGACGTGGTTGAAGTAAACTACGAAGGTAAGTTAATCGATGGCACAGTATTTGATAGCTCTTATGAGCGCGGTGAGCCAATTGAGTTCCCGTTGAACCAAGTCATCGCTGGCTGGACAGAAGGTCTACAGCTGATGAAAGAGGGTGGTAAATACGAGTTTTATATCCCATCAGATATTGCTTATGGTGAAGCGGGTAACGCAGGTATCGAGCCTAACAGCACGCTTATCTTTACGGTTGAGCTATTAAAAGTAAAATAATACTTAGTACACACCCTAGTTAACAGTGTTAAAAATAAAATCATAAAAAAGCCCTCATAATATTATGAGGGCTTTTTTATGACTAGAGATTGAGCATCTAAAGAGTTTTTTGAAAGACTTTAGAATTACGACCATTATGGTATTTTTCTTGACGCGATGCAGGTAACGCGCTGGCCTCCTCGACTTCGGCAAAGCCTTGCTCGACGAACCAATGTGCCGTCCGTGTTGTCAACACAAACAACTTGTGCAGACCATGACTGCGCGCTTGTTGCTCTAAAAATGCCAGTAAGTCTGCACCGCGACTACCGCTACGATAATCGGGATGTACGGCGACACAGGCAACTTCTGCTGATTCTGCATCCAATGGATATAGCGCCGCGCAGCCCAAAATCATACCATCACGCTCGATGACACTATAATTATCAATCTCTTGCTCTAAGCGTTCGCGTGAGCGGCTGACTAATATGCCTTGCTCTTCTAGCGGTGATAATAGCTCAATCAGTCCGACCACATCGTCAATATTGGCACGACGAATCTCTTCGTAAGGGTCATGGCTGATAAGAGTGCCAGAGCCATCACGAGTAAATAACTCTTCTAATAAGGCACCGTCTTTGGCGTACGAGATAATATGGGTGCGATGGACGCCTTGGCGGCAAGCCAAACTGGCGCAATTTAAGAAATAATTGATCTCGCAATTTAAATCACGATCACGTAAGAAGCGATCGACTTCATTAGGAATCATCTCCCTTAGTAAGCGATCATCGTCATTGATGCCTGCTTCTTCGCCCAAGAAGATAAGCTTATCAGCACCCAGTGCCACAGCCGCACTGAGCGCCACGTCTTCAGCCAACAAATTAAAGACTTCACCAGTCGCTGAATAACCCATTGAGCCTAAAATCACAATATGGTCGTGTAGCAGGTTGTTTTTGATGGCTTCAACATCGATAGAGCGCACTTCGCCAGTCATTTGGTAATCGATACCATCACGAATACCGTAAGGACGTGCGGTCACAAAATTGCCTGAAATGGCATCGATGCGTGAACCATACATAGGTGAATTGGCCAGTCCCATCGACAGCTGTGCTTCGAGTTGCAGGCGAATAGCGCCTACCGCTTGTAAAATAGCAGGCATCGCCACGCGCGGTGTAATTCGAATGTCTTGATGCAGTGGGGAGGTAATGTCAGCATCTTTTAAGTTCTTTTCGATTTGCGGTCGCGCTCCATGTACCAATACCAGCTTGATACCTAAGCTATGCAGTAGCGCAAAATCATGAATAAGGGTGCTGAAATTTGGATGATTGACCGCCTCACCACCAAACATAATCACGAACGTTTTGCCGCGATGGGTATTGATGTAGGGGGCAGAGTTACGGAACCAATGGACATATTCAGGGTTAATTTGGGGCATGGCGCTAGTAGTCATAATAAGGGCAATAGTAGTGAGAATAAGAAAAGGGGCGTAGCAAAAAATGCCTATCGCTAAAGAATTACCATAGCAAAAAACGCCGTTATGAGCTATCTTTTATTTCAGTAGTATCAATCAATTTTTATCACTGATGGACGATATACACAACCTCAACACGGGGTTAGTGTACGTACAAACACTTTTTGCTATGCTAAGCGCTATTGCTTTACAGGCGATGAACGAAGATAATCAATAAAATAAAAACTTTATACGATAAGCTTACCAGCTATGACAATATAGACGCCAGCAGCATAGACGCCAGCAGCGCTTGCCATTAGCTGTCACTACAATCAGCAGCGATACTAGGTCTGCCAACTATAACAGTCGACCATTTATAATGAGTTATGTTTCTTATAGCATGTTTCTTATAAGTGGATATATTTCGTCTAAATTGCGCTGCCTATCAACGATTCAATACACCAAAAGTCATTCAAATTTTACCAGCTGCGTTTTACCGACATATTAACCAGGGATAATGAAAACCATGAAAAAAAGTAACCAATTTGCTAGCCCATTTAGTGCTTGGAGCGGACATCGCTTATTCCACGTTGTGGCTGGTACGCTCATCGGTGCGATGGTAGTGACGCAAGCCTCGGCAATGCTACCGACGCCAGAACAAGCCGTTGATAGTTCGGCAGCTGTACAGACCAATGCTACTAAAAGCAGCAACTCGAGTGCACAGGCCGTCAATAGTAAAATTACCGCGTCATTGATTAGCGTTGATGCAAATGGTCAAGAGGTTTTGGCTCCGGTGAATGCTAGTACGCGCCTGCAATCAGGTAATGTCTTGGAGTACCAAGGCTATTTTACCAATACCAATGCAGATCGCGTCCGAAAAATGACCGTGACGATGAGTATCCCTGAGCAGGTAGAGTTATTGCGTACAGTATCACCTGAATTTCCATACGGCAGTGCAGACGGCAATACTTTTGCCCGTATGCCATTACGTGGAAAAGTGGATAACCAACTGCAAGAAATTCCATTAAAATATTATAAAGCGGTACGCTGGGATTTAGAGGGTGTTGGCCTTAATGACACCGTAGTGGTTAAATACCGTGCACGTGTGAAATAAGTCAGTCATTTAGTATTAAGTATTTTATCAGTGTGATTTATTTAATACCGGCTTAATATTCGTTTAATCACAAAAAGCATCACGGCTCGTTGCTGTGGTGCTTTTTTATGGGTTGTTAACAAGAAATTTTGGTACGCCGTTGCAAGGCGCTTAAAGCGTCGCGTATTTCTGGTTAGATTTTTCTTTGATTAATTGCTTGATGGCAGCCATCTGTGCGGTAGTGGCTTGCGAGCCTGCAGCTATGAGAGCACGGCGCTGGCTGGTATCTAGTGAGCTGATATGACTGACCGCAGGCGTAATCAGCACATCAGCACGATCTCGTTCACGCTGCATCGATGAGGCACGATTGGCGCTTGGCGAGGCTACGACATTACTCTCCAAAAATCCCCAAAAATTGCTTAATCCGTTGAGGTTTAATTTTTTATCAAGTGTAGAGACACCGCTAGGATTGTTAATACCAGTGTCTGTCACATCAACGGCAATAACAATATCAGCGCCCAAATCACGGGCGCTATCGACAGGTACTAGGCTGACCACGCCACCATCGATATATTTTTTACCGACCTTTTCGGGGATACGCGGTGCAATAAAAATATTCGGTACGCTACAGGACGCTTGAACGGCAAGCCCTGCATCACCAGTGGTAAAAATGGCTTTTTTCAAAGTATGCTTCTCCGCCGCGACTGCTGCAAAGCGGATAGGGAAATCCTCTATTACTCGTCCATCGACTTTATCGTTGATAAAGTTCTTGAGTTTGATACCCTCGATGACACCTTGGTTGGATAAGACAAAATCTGTCAATTCGCTATCTGTAGTGGTCAGTGCCAGTTGCTCAAGTTGTACTGGTGTGTAACCGCTCGCATATAGGCTACCAACCAAGCTACCGACGCTGGTGCCAACGATGAGCGTGGGCTTAATACCATTTGCTTCTAGTGCTTTAATCACCCCAACATGGGCGAAGCCTTTGGCACCGCCGCCGCCCAAGACTAACGCCACATTAAGTGGCGCTATTTTTGGTGTTTCAGGTAACGGCTGCGCTGGCGTTAGAGAGCTACAAGCGCTAATAGATAATCCGAGTACGGCAATTAAGCTGGTGCATAGCACTCTCATACTATGTCGCACTCTTAGACTATTAAGAGGTTGTCGGTACTGGGCAGCGAACATAAAAACACCTTATAAAATGACGATAATACGGAAAATAAGACATCAGTTATTGATATGATACAAATGAGCCGTTTGACTTTCAGGCTTTTTGACGCAGTATTACTAAATAGCTGAGCATAAGCAATTGTATTGTCAGCTATAATGAAATGAGTCGGTGTTTTGATGTGTCCTGTTGATGACAGCTGTTTTATAAAAACTGTCATCATATACGGTATATTGAAAATACTTGAATGAGTATATGAAAACTAAAAATAATATCGTTAGGATCTTTGATGTCAGTATCAGTGAACGCTTCTTTAACTAGCCCAACAGAGCACTTTGGGTCTGAGCTGCCACTCTCAGCGCTAGATATGCCAGTGACGGCGCTGGCGGGTGTGGGATTAAAATTCGCAGAACAGTTGGCACAATTGAATATTAAACGAATATTTGATTTATTGCTGCATCTGCCACGTGATTATGAAGATCGTAGCCGACTGCTGTCTATAGCAGAGGTGGGGCACGGGCAGTCTGCGTTAATTACTGGGCGTGTGGTACACGTTGACACCAAGCGCAGCGGTATGACGGTCGTGGTAGATGATGATACGGGCACCATATCGCTACGGTTTTTTAAGGTTTATCGTGGCCTTGCACAAACCATGAGCTTAGGGACACAGCTGCAATTATTTGGCGAAGTCAAAGTGAGCCGTTATGGTAAGCAAATCCACCATCCTGAATATCAAATTATCAGTAGTAATGAGACGGTAGTAAATACCGGTTTGCAGCCCATTTATCCAAGTGTTAATGGTTTACATCAAAATAAGCTGCGCACCTTAATTAAGCTGGCATTACAGACGGTTCGTAGTGAAGGCTTACCAATGACGCTGTTTACTCCTACAGATTTTGCAGTCGTGGCTGACTTGCCATTAGCGCCTTTTGAACCGACGAAGACAGTAATAACAGAGGCAGAGTATCCAGAAGATATATTCTCGACACTGGCGCGTAGTGTGCCAGATAATACGACTGGTCATAGCGTTAGTAGTGTCAATAAAGCCAATGTCTATGATGCCAATAATAATACAAACAGTGATATCCATATAGTCGCTAATAGAACAGTTAATAACAACGTCTATAACCTGACGATATTTGAAGCCTTAGTATTACTGCATACACCGCCGACTTATACTGACGCAGGACGACAATATCAGCTACTCACCCAGTTAAGTGCCCGTACTCATGCGGCATGCCAGCGTTTGATTATTGAAGAATTAACTGCCCATCAGCTCAGCTTGTTATATCGTCGTCAGCAACTGCATCAGCATAAAGCACCCAAATGCGCCACGCAAAGTCCATTGGCTGATAAGTTGTTTGCAGCATTGCCGTTTGATTTAACGGGTGCCCAGCAACGAGTCATGAAAGATATTACGGCTGATATGGCAACGTCCATCCCAATGCTGCGGTTGGTGCAAGGTGATGTTGGCGCGGGCAAGACTCTGGTCGCAGCGGGTGCGGCGGGTTATGCGCTAGATAGTGGCTGGCAAGTGGCGGTTATGGCACCCACAGAAATTTTAGCAGAGCAGCATTTGGTCAATTTCAAACAATGGTTTGAACCGTTAGGTATCGGTGTTGGCTGGCTTGCTGGGAAACAAACGGCGAAGCAGCGCCGCGAAGCATTGGAAGCAGTCGCAGAAAACACGGTGCAAGTGGTCGTCGGTACTCATGCACTGTTTCAAGAGCAGGTACAGTTTGCCAAATTGGGCTTAGTTATTATCGATGAACAGCATCGCTTTGGTGTTGAGCAGCGTATGGCACTGACCAATAAAGGTGTGGCGAATAGCACGCCGCATCAGCTGATTATGACCGCTACACCAATTCCGCGCACGCTCGCAATGAGCGTTTATGGTGATATGGATACCTCTATCATTGATGAATTGCCACCGGGGCGTACGCCAATTACTACGGTGACCATTGACCGTAATCGACGCGATGAAGTCATTGAGAGGATTGCGGTTAATTGTGAAGCGGGTAGGCAAGCGTACTGGGTTTGCTCGTTGGTCGAAGCATCTAGTGTGCTAGATGCGCAAGCCGCTGAAGCCACTTATGAAGATTTAAATGAGCGCTTGAATATTCGCATTGGTCTTGTCCATGGCAAGATGAAATCCGTTGACAAACAAGCCATCATGCAAGCATTTAAAGCTGGCAATTTGGACTTGCTGATTGCCACAACGGTCATTGAAGTTGGGGTCGATGTCCCTAATGCGTCGTTAATGGTCATCGAAAATGCCGAACGATTAGGTCTATCGCAATTACATCAGCTGCGCGGGCGAGTCGGGCGTGGCTCAACCAAAAGCTATTGCGTACTGTTATACCAAAAGCCATTATCAGAAACTGGTACAGAGCGCTTAAATGTCCTGCGTGATAGCACTGATGGTTTTGTCATTGCCCAAAAAGATTTGGAACTGCGTGGTCCCGGTGAGTTATTAGGCAAACGTCAAACGGGTAATGTTGGTTATTATTTGGCTGATCTGATACGTGACGAGCAGCTGTTTGCCATTGCTCAGCGTTTAGCCAAACATCTAATTGCAGATCCTACGCGCAAGGCAGATGTCAGCCAACTGATTCACCGCTGGATGCCTGAGGCGAGTCGTTATACCAATGCCTAGGGCGTCTCCTCAATTCAATCGACTATCGTCTAAATGGGCTGAAAATGGCTAAATTAATGGTAAAAAAGAGGACAGCCAACGCTATCCTCTTCTGTTTTTTGACGTAGAGCCATCATCTGGAAACAAAGCTATTTGGCTTTTTTCGACTTTTTCAATGACTTCTTAAGATCTTTGAGGTCTTTCTTTTTCTGCTTAATTTTTGCTTTGGTATCTTTAATTTCTTGTTTAAGCTTCTTTACGTCTGATTTATTAGCCATGATGGATTTCTTTATTAGTAGAGTTATCTTAATAATGACAAATTACCCCATAAATACAAGTCTAAACTGTAGGGCGTATGTATCATTAATTTTTACGAGTGATTGTTCCAACTATAATGGTCGTATCTTAATGCATTCAATATGACAGCATATTTGGTCATTTTTTCATTGGCTGAATAAGTTTTAAGCAAGGGATTTTGTGTGAAGAAGACTTATGCAATGAACTAGGAATACGCTGTCTTTTGTCTTTACTTATCGTTCACCTGATAATCTTTGCTACTAATACCTTTATTAAGTTCAATGTCTTACTATATCTTGATTGTTATGTCTTGATTACTATCAACACTTGACTATGTAGATACTTAACACAATTGACCCAATGACGAGATAGTCTACAATGATAAAAGACTATTTTGACAAGCTCTGCCTGCATCATTTTGTTTCCCTTATATCTTTTACGGCGTTAGTACCGTGCTTATTTATAGAGACCGACTATGAGTGATTTTGAACACCCTAATAATAAGCAAGCACTGACTAGCGAGCAAGAAACCAACATTGAACCACCTCAACCATCTGAGCTACCACCGTATCGCCAGTCTGATACATTGTCTAAAAAAACCGCTTCAAAATTACCATTATGGTTGTTACCCGTATTGGCAGCCGTGCTTATCATTGGTGTGCTACTTGGAAAGTATTGGGGCGGAAGTGATAAAGCCGCGACCGATGAATCGCCAGTTTCTAGTCGTACTTCAAGTGATGGTGCCACTGCAAGCGCTACAAGTACTGAGCAGGCGGTGTTATCAGTAGAGACGGTTAGCCCAAGCCAAGATGATATTGGTAACACACTCAGTGCTGATGGCACCATTGATGCCAAAGATACGGCGAATGTCAGTGCTAAAGTCAATGGCGTGGCTATCGAACGTATATTGGTCGAAGAAGGTGATCGCGTCAAAGCGGGTCAAGTATTGGCGATATTTGATACCGATGCTATGGAGCAGCAAGTCTTGCAAGCAGAGGCAGATGTTGCCGAAGCAGAAGCGACGCTTGCCAATGCCAGCGCTGATGCTGCTCGTGTATTGCCATTGATAGATATTGATGCCATTAGTAAACAAGAAGCCGATCGCTATCGCACTGCAAAACTTCAAGCACAGGCTGCGCTACAAGCCTCCAAAGCGCGTCTGAGCACTCAGCGCTTGAGTGTAGATAATGCAACAGTGGTCGCACCAGTCAGCGGTGTCATCAGCGAGAAAATGGCGGAGGTCGGTATGGTTGCTGGTGGCGAGCCATTATTTACTATCATTAAAGGTGGTATTTTGGAATGGCGTGCAGATATTGATCCCAAGCTTGTCGGTGAAGTCAGTGTCGGAACACCAGTACGGGTGAGCTTACCAGATGGTGATACGGTAATGGGGAAAGTGAGCCGCATAGCACCAACGGCGGACAACAACCGGCAGATTACCATCTATGCGAGCTTGGCAGCCAATGCAAAAGTACGCGCGGGTATGTATCAAACGGGTGAGTTCCTATTAGGCAGTGCCAGTACGCAAACGGTGCCCAATAGCGCTATCGTCAGCAACGATGGCTATGATTATGTGATGCTAGTAACCAATGTGACGACTCAAAATGGTCAGACCATGGGTCGTATCAAGCAACAACGAGTGACATTGGGCGAGCGACTTGGCGAAAACGTGGCAGTGCTAGAGCCATTGCCTAGTGACAGTCAAATTGTCAAACAAGGCGGCAGCTTTTTAAATGATGGAGATTTGGTGCGTATCGTTGATGGTGTTAGCCAAACGAGTACAGCAGCGCAGGCACAACCATGAGTTTAAATGTTTCTGCTTACTCGATAAAAAATCCTTTAGTTGCCATTTTGCTATTCATACTACTGACGTTAGGCGGTATTTATGGCTTTATGAAAATGAAGGTGCAGCAGTTTCCTGATATTGACTTACCTGCAGTCGTGGTCACGGTGACTTTACCGGGTGCCGCGCCATCACAGCTCGAAAACGACATCGCAAAAAAGATAGAAAACAAGCTCACCAGTATTGAGGGTATCAAGCATATTCGCACCACGTTACAAACGGGTGCTGCCACCATGGTCACAGAGTTTGTGTTAGAAAAGGATATTCAAGAAGCGGTCGATGATGTGCGCTCGGCAGTAGGCGAGGTACGCGGCGATTTGCCTGCCGCTGCCAATGACCCTATTATTACTAAAGTTTCAACCGCAGGATTCCCCGTTGTCACTTATTCTGTGGCTGCTGAAAACATGAATGTGGAAGACTTGTCTTGGTTCGTCGATGATACGGTCACCAAGCGTCTTTCTGATATACCGGGTGTCAGTACGGTAAGCCGTATTGGTGGTTTGCAGCGTGAAATTACCGTCGCAGCTGACCCGATTACCTTGAGTGGTCTTAAGCTCTCTATCACACAACTATCCAATCAAATCACGGGTATTCAGCAGGACAGCTCTGGTGGTGAAGCAGAAGTGGGCAAAACCACCCAGACGATTCGTGTCCTTGGTGCGGTGGAGCGGGCAAGTGAGCTCAATGATTTACAAGTGGCAATCCCAGCAGGCGGCACGCAAGCGCTTGGACGTATGGCACAAATCACAGATGGCGCGGCTGACCCAAGCTCTATTGCTAAGCTTGACGGGCAAACGGTAGTGGCATTTAACATCACCCGCTCGCGTGGTGCCAGTGAAGTCGAGGTCATGGAGCTGGTTGATGCAGCTTGCCAAGCTGTCAGCCGATGTAGGTAATATCACGATTGAAAAGGTCTATGATCGGGCAACGCCCATCGCTGAAGATTATCAAGCTTCTTTACGGATGCTGATCGAAGGTGGTCTGTTAGCAGTCGTCGTCGTATTCTTATTTTTGCGCAATATTCGGGCGACGATAGTTGCTGCTGTCGCCTTGCCATTATCAGTGATTCCCACCTTTTTAGGTATGTACTTATTTGGCTTTAGCCTCAATATTATATCTTTGTTGGCATTATCGTTAGTGATCGGTATTGGTCGATGATGCGATTGTCGAGGTCGAAAATATCATACGGCATTTACGCATGGGCAAGACACCGTATGAAGCAGCGATGGAAGCGGCTGACGAGATTGGCTTGGCAGTAGTCGCCACCACATTTACTTTGATTGCCGTGTTTTTACCCACCGCCTTTATGGGCGGTATCGTTGGACAGTTTTTCCGTCAGTTTGGCTGGACGGCTGCATTATCGATTTTTGCGTCTTTGATGGTCGCGCGTCTTATCACACCGATGATGGCAGCGTATATATTGCGACCAGAGAAAAAACACGTTGAGAAGCAAAGCGCGCTGATGGGTTGGTATCTCAAAATAGTGGCATGGACACTGCATCATCGCTGGCTGACGATGGGTGCAACTTTAGTGTTATTCGTGGCATCACTGATGCTTGTCAAATTACTACCAACGTCGTTTATTCCTGATAATGACATTGACCAAACTCGTGTGGCGATTGAGTTGACACCTGACGTTGCACTGGAAGACACAGAGCGCGTTGCTGCGCTGGCAAGTGAACGTATTTTAGCAATGTCTGAAGTCACCAATATTTTTACCTCAGTCGGTGAGGCTCAGGCTAGCATGGACTCAAACTCTAGTGGTGGCAAAGCCGAAAATATAGCAGGTCTAGATATCGTGCTAGCACCGCGTGCAGAGCGCGGCTCTAAGCAAGAGATTGAACGTCAAATAAGTAGTTTGTTGGCAGAAGTCCCAGGTGCGCGCTTTACCGTTGGTTTGTCGAGGGTGGAGAGAGGTTACAACTTCTCTATGACCAGCACCAATCCGCAATTGCTTGAACAAACCGTCAGCAAATCATGTCAGAGATTCGAGGGCTGCCCAGTGCTGGCTCCGTGACCAGTGACCGCAGTTTGCCGCGTCAAGAGTAACGGTGACACCAGACAGAAGGATGGCGGAAAGGGGTGACCACGCAAGACATCGCTACGACGTTACGAGTGGCGACGGTGGGTGACTATGAGCAGCGTTTATCCAAGCTCAATTTGGATACGCGGCAGATTCCTATCGTCATTCGTCTACCAGATGTTGCCAAACAAAATGTCAGTCAATTAGAAGGTCTATATGTACCGAGCTCGTTACCCGCAGGACAGGGTGTACGTGTGGGTGAAGTCGCGTCATTGGACTTTGGCACTGGGCCTGCGCAGATTAGCAGGCTCGATCGGGAACGCGCCATCAGTATCACGGTGCAACCTGCGAGTGGCGAGCTTGGAGATTTGGTACAAGCGGTTAAATCAGTACCTGCCATGCAACAACTACCGCCTTCCATTACCATTATTGACCAAGGTCAAGCAGAAAACATGGCTGAGCTATTCAGCGGTTTTGTGATTGCGATGTCGGTCGGTGTGGTTTGTATTTTAGGCGTACTTATTCTATTGTTTGGGCGTATATTGCAGCCTTTTACCATTTTGATGGCATTGCCTTTATCGATAGGCGGCGCTTTTGGGCTTGGTTATTACCAATAGCAGTCTTTCTATGCCATCGATGATCGGCTTTATTATGCTAATGGGTATTGCTACCAAAAATTCTATCTTACTGGTCGATTATGCACTGATTGCACAGCGTCGAGGTTTGGCGCGTTTTGAGGCTATTATCGATGCTTGCCGCAAGCGGGCGCGTCCTATTATTATGACCACCATTGCGATGGGCGCGGGGATGTTGCCCTTAGTCTTCGGTTGGGGTGATGCTGATCCAACCTTCCGTCGTCCGATGGCCGCTGCGGTATTGGGTGGTCTGGTGACTTCGACGTTATTAAGCCTTGTGGTAATTCCCGTGGTTTATACTTTGATGGATGATTTGTCAGGATGGTTTGCTAAATGGCTCGTACCTAGTGGCAAAGAGCAGACAACGACAGATAGTAAAGTATGATTTAAAGGATTTATTTGATCATACTTATCACATAGCGTTAGCAGTGATAATGCTATGTCTAAAATAGACAAGCCTATATTTATTGATTAAGTATGGGCTTGTTGTCATTATATAAGAGAGTAGTTATAAGAGCACAATCACAAAGGATGTGATTGCTCTATCATTTATCCAGCAAAGGAATGTTACTATGAATCAAATGTCCCTCTCGACAGTCATACTGTCCTCGCGGAAGCCGCTACTAGCCTTATTCCTAAGCATGTTAGGTATCGCCAGCAGTCAGGCGATGACTTACGATATTGATCCCACTCATACCAATGTACGCTTTGCTATTGACCATTTTAATACCTCTACCAACACAGGTGGCTTTTATAATATCACTGGGCAGCTAGATTATGATCCAGCGGCTAAGACCGGTAATATCTCGCTAGTAATTCCTCTGAATAGCCTAAATACAGGCAATACAGCATTTGATATTACGTTAAAAAGCGCAGATTTTTTCGATATTGAGCAGTTTCCACTGGCGCAATTTGATTCTACCAAATGGTATTTTACGACTGATGGTAGTGGCTCAAATGTCAGCAAGGTTGATGGTATGTTGACACTACATGGCAAGACTAACCCCATTACGCTGACGGCTACCAAGTTTAATTGCTATCTAAACCCAATATTGAAAAAGCCAGTTTGCGGTGGGGATTTCACAACGACCATTGATCGAACGAAATGGGGCATCAGTAAATATACATTATTAGGTATTACTGAAAAAGTTCAGCTAAATATTCAGATTGAAGCTGCAAAGCGCTAACACAATCAATAGAAAGTAATTTTCTATTTATATTATCAAAAAAAAGGGCTGAGACTTAGAAAATAAGTTTCGACTTTTTTAATGAGAGAATCCTTAGATTCGTTAGTTAGTTTATCGAAATTTTCTTTATGCTTTCTTTAGCGTAGCTCATTTTTCTACAGGCTTATTTTTTGCTGAATGATGCTATCGAGTAAGTCGTAAAGTCTCCGCTATCCAATCTCATGTCATACCATAACTTCATTAACATGAATTATATTCATTTTATATTTAAATAGTATCGTTTTTATTCATGTAATAGTTTAGGTATGATTCACCTCATACACAAATTTGGTTTTATCTCAAATAATGAGATTAGATTAGGGTAGCGGATTATCATGAGTAAAGAATTTAGTTGTGCAATTAAGCGCATTCGTTTTGATGAAAACTATCATCCTGCAAATAGCACGCGTCTCACGACGAACTTTGCGAATTTGGCGCGTGGCGAGCATCGTCAAGAGAACTTAAGCAAAACGTTAAGAATGATAAATAATCGTTTTAATGCATTGGCACATTGGGATAATCCCACCGCAGATCGTTATTCTGTTGAGGTTGATATTATTTCTGTCGACATGGATGTGGCAGGAAATGGCGATACTTTCCCTATCATCGAGATGCTGCAAACAACGATTGTTGATCATAAAGAAAACACCCGTATTGACGGTATGATTGGTAATAGTTTCTCATCTTATGTGCGCGATTATGACTTTAGCGTGGTCTTATTAGACCATTTCGATAAACATCCATCATCTGCGCCACCAGTAGATTTCGGTGACTTACATGGCAAACTGTTTCAGTATTTATTGAATTCAGAAGCTTACCAAGCTAATTTCACCAAGAAGCCTGTGATTTGCTTGAGTGTTTCCACCAGTAAAACCTATCAACGTACGACCAATCAGCACCCTTTATTGGGCGTTGAATACAAACAAGATGGCTGCTCTTTGAACAAAGGATCACTAACCGATGAGTACTTTTCCAAAATGGGCTTAACCGTTCGCTACTTTATGCCTACGGGTAGCGCCGCGCCATTAGCATTTTATTTTGCGGGTGACTTGCTGAGCGATTACACCGACCTTGAGCTGATCAGTGCGATTGCTACCATGGAGACTTTTCAAAAAATCTACCGACCTGAGATTTATAATGCCAATTCGGCAGCCGCTCAAGTTTATCAACCTAGTTTGAAGTACCAAGATTACTCCCTAACGCAAATCGTCTATGATCGCGCAGAGCGTAGTCAGATGGCAGTGACACAAGGTAAATTCACCGAAGAGCAGTTCATCAAGCCATACCAAACCATTCTTAATGAGTGGGCAGCAAGCTATGATGTAAATGAGCACGCGGCAGAAGCATGTACGAATAAAGAATACGCTGCCTAAACACGCTCAATCTGGCTGAAATGAGAATACCAATAAATAAGAAGATGAATCGTATGACAATATTATTACCGACACAAAAGTTATTACCGACGTCAACGGCTGGCAGCTTACCGAAACCTTCTTGGCTTGCAGAACCTGAAAAAATCTGGTCACCTTGGGCATTAGAAGGTGAGCAACTGCTTGAAGCCAAACAAGACGCGCTACGTTTGACATTGCAAGAACAAGTGCATGCAGGCATTGATATTGTCAGTGACGGCGAGCAAACTCGTCAGCATTTTGTGACCACCTTTATTGAACATCTGGATGGCGTCGATTTTGAGAAGCGTGAGACCGTGCGCATTCGTAATCGTTATGATGCCAGTGTGCCGTCAGTCGTGGGCACGGTAAGTCGTCAAAAGCCTGTATTTGTTGATGATGCTAAGTTTTTACGTGCACAAACCGATCAGCCAATCAAATGGGCACTGCCTGGTCCGATGACCATGATTGATACCTTGTATGATGGTCATTATAAAAGCCGTGAAAAATTGGCGTGGGAATTTGCTAAAATCTTAAATCAAGAAGCCAGAGAATTAGAAGCGGCTGGGGTGGATATTATCCAGTTCGATGAGCCTGCATTTAATGTGTTCTTTGATGACGTCAACGACTGGGGTATTGCCACGTTAGAGCGTGCTATTGAAGGTCTAAAGTGTGAAACGGCGGTGCATATCTGCTACGGTTATGGCATCAAAGCCAATACTGATTGGAAAAAGACACTGGGTTCAGAGTGGCGTCAATATGAGCAAGCATTCCCTAAATTGCAACAGTCGAATATTGATATTGTCTCTTTAGAGTGTCAAACTCACATGTTCCCATGGATTTGATTGAATTGATCCTGGTAAAAAATGATGATGGTGCCATTGATGTGGCAACCAATACCATTGAAACCCCTGAGAAGTGGCCATATACTACGCAAAGCATTGCAATTCGTCGATGCGGATAAGTTGTATCCTTCAACCAACTGTGGCATGGCACCGTTGTCTCGACAAGTGGCACGAGGTAAGCTGCAAGCGTTAAGTGCAGGCGCAGCAATCGTGCGTCAAGAACTGACCGCTTAGGGTTCATTGACTAAACTGATGCAAAATTTAGCTTTTATAGGTTGGGTTTTTAACCCCGTCTATACTAGCTTGTTTAAACTCATGAGTGACCTCAGTTATCAATGAACTTAAAGATTTAAAATTTAGGAGTTAAGTCATGATTGAAGCCACCGATTTTAGAGACGGTATGTCTTTGTTAACAACCGCGGTCAATGTCATTACCACAGAAGGCAGCGCTGGTACTCATGGATTTACCGCATCTGCGGTGTGTAGCGTCACCGATACACCGCCAACCTTGCTGGTTTGCATGAATCAGACATCTCGCTCACATGCCCATTTTATTGAAAATAAAACGTTAAGTGTCAATGTTTTAGGCGCACAGCACGAATCAATATCTAACGCTTTTGCCTCCAAATTGAGTTCACAAGAGCGATTTGAATATGGCTCTTGGTCACCGCTTAAAACAGGCGCTCCCGTTTTAGATGATGCATTGGTCAGTTTTGATTGTGAGATTGAGGACATTCAGCAAGTGGGCACGCACAGTGTTTTCATGTGCCGGGTGGTCGCTATTAGACAAAGTGAGCAAGAAGAGAGTTTGGTGTATTTTAATCGTGCCTATTCTCGGGTTGGTCAAGTGGATCAAGTAGAAATCGCTTAAGTTGGCTTTTTAACTGATTGATTGTCACTGAACTAAAATAACCATCGTACTAACTCTACATAAGAAGTAAATATCCCGTGGAATTAATCATTTTTTTAATCATAGGCGCGCTAGCAGGATTTGCTGCGGGGCTATTTGGTGTGGGCGGTGGCACAATTATCGTGCCATTATTATTCATCGTCTTTACGCAAATGGGTTACAGCCCTGACAATATCATGCATTTGGCATTGGGGACGTCATTGGCGACCATCATTGTCACCTCTATCAGCTCGTTAATGGCACACAATAAAAAAGGCGCAGTCATGTGGCCTGTCTTTAAAAATCTGGCACCAGGCTTAGCGATTGGTTGCTTTTTAGGGGCAGGGATTGCAGGGCAGGTATCTGGGCTGTACCTTCAACTCATTGTTGGCGTATTTTTGCTGTGGGTCGCCTACAAGATGTTTTTCGGTGGCAAAAAACAGGTTGCTAATCCTGCTACCAATTCTAGTAGTGCCGACGATGCTAATACACAACTGCCTTCAAAACCTAGGCAATTAGCAGCAGGTGGGGTTATCGGTATCGCTTCTGCCATTTTCGGTATTGGCGGCGGTAGCTTAACCGTGCCTTATCTCACGCGTTATGGTGTAGTCATGCAAAAAGCCGTTGGCACCTCAGCAGCTTGTGGTCTGCCGATTGCTATTGCTGGAGCATTAGGTTTATTTTTTGGGATGCAGCAACGAATTGATGTGCCTAACACCATTGGCTTTGTGCACATTTATGCCTTTTTAGGGATCAGCATCATGAGCTTTTTTACCGCCAAGCTAGGCGCGAAAGTTGCTCATATACTATCACCGCAATTATTGAAAAAATGCTTTGCGTTGTTATTAACGGTTGTAGGGTGTTACTTTCTGTATAAGGGATTGGTTTAAGTCTTTATATTGGCGCGTTTAAACTGCAACGTTTAGATCGTTCAAAAGTTTATTTTGAGTGGTTCTCTTTCTTATATCAGTCTGCTTTAAGTGGTCTATTAATGGGTCTAAAGGGTGAAGTAACTGGTTCTGTTGGGGTATACTCTTTTGTTTTTCAAAATGGCCTTTGGAAAAAGAAAATCATTTGTCCTAGAGTCTGACAACACGTTAGATGTGAGTAGTACAAGTGCTAGTAGGTTATTCAAAGAGGGTTTGCTAACCTCTCTTTCTAACCCAAAACCTATCTTATTTTTTATGGCTGTATTTCCGCAATTTATCGATACTGAGCAAACCTATCTTTCTCAATTTCTCATTTTAGCTTCAGCTTTTTGCCTATTGGTTTTACTGATCCATTTTTGCTACGCAGAAGCATTTGCTTTAGCCAGCCGGTATCTATGGAAAGCTCAAGATAACCTATAGTTAATTACAAAAATAGGCGGTGCAGCATTAATGCTCATTGCCGTTCTATTGTTTGTAAGTGTATTACTCACTCTCTAAAAGCCTCCTATGGTTAATACGAGATTGTCATAAAATTTTTTTAAATATAATAACCAGCCATAATTTCTTAGGCCAACGATATGACTCCTATATACACTGCATTGGCTGTACTGGTTACTTTTATTTGGGGTGTGAACTTTACCTTTATTGCATGGGGACTTGAAAGCTTTCCACCGCTAATGCTCACCGCCCTGCGTTTCTTCTTTACCGCTGTGCCACTGGTTTTCTTTCTGAAGCCGCCCAAATTTAACCGTACATTACTTATCTATGCTATCGGTACGTTTGTCATGCAGTATGCTTTTGTATTCACTGCCATGCACTTAAGGGCATCAGCAGGATTGACGGCACTATTGCTACAAATTCAAATTTTTATTACCGTATTGTTGGCGTATTTTATACTGGGTGAGGCAGTGAGTCGCATGCAAATCATCGGTATGCTGGTCGGTGTGCTAGGGCTTAGCGTCATCGCGTTGAACCTTGGTGGTGATATGCCTCTGGCTGGGTTTGTCTGTATCTTGATTGCGGCCATAGGTTGGAGCTTTGGAAACATTGCTTCAAAACAGGCGTCAACACAAGCGACGCAGCAAGGATCAGACGGGGCTATTATTCCGTCTAATACTGGAAGTAATAAGGCATCCGCGTTGTCTGCTCTCGCTCTCGTGGTTTGGGGTGGTCTGATCGCTTGCGTGATTTTAACTCTATCTTCTCTCATATTTGAGACCGAGGCATGGCAGCTGGCGACGTTTACCGAGGCATCGCTTAAGTCTTGGTTATCACTTGGGTTTATCGTGTATGTCTCAACGCTGATAGGATTTGGACTGTGGGCGCATCTGCTTAGTCAAAATACGGCTTCCAAGGTTATGCCGTTTGCTCTATTGGTGCCAGTATTCGGTATGACAACCTCAGTGCTACTTACAGGAGAGATCGTGACATGGTGGAAGATGCTGGCAATGATATTGATATTGTCGGGGTTGGTGCTAGCGAATATAAAATAAAACTGGGAAGAAAGCGCTAGCCAATATGATGTTAGCTGTTCTTATTCCTAGAACAGCGCTTACGGTAAATAAAAATAAAAATAAAAATAAAAATAAAAATAAAAATCCAAAAGCTCATAGCCGAAGGTTCAAGTCCTTACTAGGGTATCGAACCTTCATATCTAGCATCAGTATATCGACTTCTTTCATATGACTATCTAAGATAAAACCTACGCTGTTTAACCTTTAGCGCTGTCCACCCAAGAAAACTCTTCTAAGATACGCATCCATTGGTCATCTAATTTAGCTTTTAGCAATAATGGCTCACCAGTGACGGGGTGGCTGAGCGCTAAAGTCTGAGCATGCAGCAGCATGCGCGTACAATCATAGTGAGTACGAAAAAATCGTGTGTGACGTATATCGCCGTGGCTGGTATCACCCACGATATGATGGAATACATGTCGCATGTGCCGGCGCAGCTGATGCTTGCGCCCAGTCTCGGGTGTCAAGCGCACAAGACTATAGCGGCTCGTATCATGTTTTTTTGATACAGCAAATGGTAGCTCGATTTGTGCCAAACTTTGCCAATGGGTCACCGCCTCTTGAGCGGGTTTGTCCAAATCGGCAAACTTATCGGCGATGGCATCGGGTTGAAAGCTGAGCGCATAATCTACGGTGCCTTGGTCTGGCATAAAGCCGCGTACCACGGCTAGATATTGCTTCGTCACGGTATGTGCCGTAAAGGCCTCGCCAAGGCTGCGCGCCACGGCTGAGCTCTTGGCAAACAATAATACGCCCGATGTGGGCTTGTCTAACCGATGCACCGGAAATACATGACAACCTACCGCATCACGGGTGAGTTGCATGGCAAAGCGCGTCTCGCCTTTATCCAGCCAACTGCGATGCACCAATAGACCAGCCTCTTTATTAATTGCCACCAGAAATTCATCTTCATAGATTATTTCTATTTGATTAGTGATTTGATTGGCGGTGCCGCTTTCGATATCCATGTTCTCATTGTCCATACTGTAGCTACTATAATTGTATAAGTGATTGATATTTTTCTATTTCGTTATTCACAAAAAAATCCTTCGCTATCTTATTCGTACCAGATAGCGAAGGATTCGGTGTAAAAAGCAACTAATTAATGATAATATTATTAAAATCAAATAATTATGTTACTCAACAGTCACTGATTTAGCAAGGTTACGCGGCTGATCGACGTCTGTGCCGCGCATTACTGCGACATGGTATGACAACAGCTGTACGGGTACGCTATAGACGATAGGGGCAAGCGTTTCACAAACATCGGGCACATAGACCACATGTAATCTGTCTTCTGCGACCATTTGACTAGATTCACTGGCAAAAACGAACAGCTCACCATGACGCGCGTGTACTTCTTGCATGTTGGCTTTTAGCTTATCAAACATACTGTCTTTTGGCGCTAGTACGACGATGGGCATGTCTTTATCGACCAATGCCAATGGACCGTGTTTCAGCTCGCCTGCTGCGTAGCCTTCGGCGTGAATATACGAGATTTCTTTCAGCTTTAAAGCGCCTTCTAGCGCTATTGGAAACTGCAAACCACGACCTAAGAACAGGCAGCTTTTTATATTCAAAATGCTCACTCATGGCTTTGATAGGCGCATCAAGGTTCAAGCTGGCATGTAGTTGACCGCGTAGCTCTTGTAATTGACCTAGCAGAGTGGTCAATTTTTCGCCCGCCATACGTTCTTGCACGACACCCACTTTTAAGACGAGTAACATCAAAGCCGCAAGCTGAGTCGTAAAGGCTTTGGTAGAAGCAACACCAATCTCGGGACCAGCAAGCGTTGGTAAAAAGATATCCGTCTCACGTACCAGAGACGATGTCGGTACATTACATAAGGCTAAGCTAACTAGACCTGCTGGCGTGTGCTTTTGAATATCACGTAGCGCCGATAACGTGTCTGCCGTTTCGCCAGATTGAGAAATACAAATGACAAGTGTGTTGTCGATGACGACAGGATTGCGATAGCGGAATTCACTAGCGACTTCCACGGAACAAGGCACACGAATAAGGCTCTCAAACCAATATTTTGCGACCAAGCCTGAGTGGTAACTGGTACCACAAGCGATGACTTGGACATGCTTAATGCCTTTTAATTGCGCTTCATTACGCTGTAAAAAATCATCACGCAGCTTAGACGGCTCATCGCTATCTACAGCCATCTCAACAGTACGGGCTACCGCGTCTGGCTGCTCATTTTCTTTGAGCATATAATGCTTAAACTCGCCTTTATCCGCATTGTGCTGTGCCGCATCAATTTCATGTATCTGACGTTTTACTTCGACACCATCTGCATAGACCTGAATGCTACTGCGCGTCAATTTGGCGATATCACCTTCTTCTAGATACATAAAGCGATTGGTGACCGGCAGTAGGGCTAATTGATCAGAAGCAATAAAGTTTTCTCCAATCCCAACACCGATCACCAAAGGCGAGCCTAAGCGGACGGTAATCAGCTCTTCTGGGCAGTCGATATGCAAAATACCAAGGGCAAATGCGCCATGTAATAACGGAATAACGGCACGAACCGCCTCTAGTAAATCAGGTGTGGTTTTGTAGATATCATTGATTAGATGAGCGACGACTTCGGTATCGGTCTGTGACGTAAATACGTAACCTTTAGCAATCAATTCTTCTTTTAACTCGGCATAGTTTTCAACGATACCGTTATGTACCACAGCAATCTTGCCTGATACGTGCGGATGGGCATTACGCTGTGCCGGCTCGCCATGGGTGGCCCAACGTGTATGCGCAATACCAATATGACCATCGAAAAATTCAGGATTGACGGCCACAGCATCGACCAATGCTTGCACTTTACCCACTTGGCGCTCGCGATGGAGTTCGCCATCACGAATGACGGTCAGACCGGCAGAATCATAACCACGGTATTCTAGACGCTTAAGACCCTCAAGTAAGATACTAGCGATATTACGCTCAGCGACTGCTCCAACGATTCCACACATAACTATTCCTTAAATTCGATGTTTCATGTTTTGATTTTTAAAGGCTTCAATATTTCAATGCTTAACCGCTCAAATACTTTGAGAGGCGATAATGTTCAGTCAATAAATAATAGAAGTCCATACTGGCAGAGCTTTTATACTAACAATTTTGACGTTATAAATATAAGGAAGCAGCATCACAAAAATTGTCATGCTGCTTAGTATTACTTCAATAGATACTGTTCAGAATGCTTGTGATTGACCATTGCTATTTTGACTTTTTGGTCGGACGCTGAAAGTCGTTTTTCTGAGTTTGTCGTGCCCGTCCAAAGGCTAATGCTTTACTGTCGACGTCTTTAGTAATCACTGAACCTGCGGCAACCGTAGCGCTATCACCAATAGTCACAGGTGCCACTAAACTTGAGTTCGAGCCAATGAAGGCATTGTCTTCAATGATAGTTTGTGATTTATTGACACCATCATAATTACAAGTAATGACGCCTGCACCGACATTGACATCTGTACCAATGGTCGCATCACCGATATAACTCAAGTGATTAACCTTGCTGCCATGACCGACCGTTGATTTTTTAATCTCGACGAAATTACCAACTTTACTGTTATCAGACAGTACGGTTTCAGGACGCAAATGGGCGAAAGGACCGACATCAACACCTGCCCCAATCTCAGCGCGATCAATCACGCAATAAGGTTTTATGTGGCAGGCATTACCAATGTGTGCGTTTTTGATGACACAGCCCGCTTCGATATAAACATTGTCACCTAAGACACAATCACCCTCGAATACCACACCCACATCGACAAACACATCTTGACCCGCAGTCAAGGTACCGCGAATATCAACGCGACTTGGATCAGCAAACTGCACGCCCGCTTCTTGCAAATCGGCAACCAGTTTGCCTTGCCAAGTGCGCTCTAAGCTAGCGAGCTGTTGGCGGTTATTGACGCCTTCAATCTCAAAGGTATGCTCAGGCTCAATCGCGACAATATTAATGCCTTCAGCGACCGCCATTTTGACGATATCCGTCAGATAGTATTCTTGCTGCGCATTGTCATTAGACAGTTTTGGCAGGTATTTATGCAATAACGCATTATCGACGCAGTAAATACCGCTATTAATCTCTTGGATTTTCTGCTCATCGGCGCTGGCATCTTTTTGCTCGACGATAGCTTCGATATTGCCGTCTTTGTCACGTTTGATACGACCGAGACCAAAAGGATTGTCTACGGTCAATGTCAACATCGACATGCCGTCAGTATTAGCCGCTTGTAGCGTTGCTAATGTCTGGCAGCTGACTAATGGCACATCACCATAGAGAATCAGGCTTTGCCCTTCTTTGGGTAATTCCGACAGGGTTACTTTCACCGCATGTCCAGTACCTAATTGCTCAGTCTGAGCAACCCAAGTAATAGGCAGATGCGCATATTGAGCATTGATATCTGCTTGGACTTGCTCGCCACCAAAACCATGAACAATAATAGTGGCGTCAACCGTTAATTGATGACACGTATCAAGGACATGACCCAATAACGACTTACCAGCCAATGTCTGTAGCACTTTTGGCTTAGCCGACTGCATACGCGTGCCTTTGCCGGCAGCGAGGATGATTACCGAGAGGGGAGTTGTCATAATAGCCTACAAATGTAACAAAATATAATTTCAAATTATAACGCAAACCGTCATTTAACTAAAACGCTATGTCGTGACATCTTTGTAACTTACGTTGCTTGTCATGGGCTTACCATTTACTGGTAGCTTGCTGATAAATTGGCTATCGTCACAAACGCATTAAAAAAGTGGGAGAGTCAAAAAAATGGTGGACTATAAACGACAATCGGTTATCAAAGACCGTCGCTTATATAAAAGCGTGGCTCATTTAACAGTTAAAGGATGGTGGTATAAATAATGATCCAAACGGCTGCTGCCATGATACCTGCGATGATGTCATCAAGCATGATACCTAGGCCACCTGCGACTTTTTTATCTGCCCAGCCAATCGGTGGTGGCTTAATAATGTCAAAAAAGCGGAACAATATAAAGGCGATAATAATGGCAACAATAGAAGAGATTTGGGCGATATTTTGCCAAAATTGCCGTCAGCGATACCCATATAAGATAGCGGCAGTAGGGTAAGCCACATGCCTGCCCATTCATCCCAGACGATATGCGGGTTATCATGACCACCCATTAGCTCTGAGGTACGACCGCATATCCAACTACCAATCACACAAGAGAGAATGGTAATAATCAAAAATGGCACAAATCCTAAGCTTAGCAATGGTATCGCGACGATTAAGCCACCAACCGTGCCCCAAGTACCGGGTGCACGGCGAGGCAGACCACTACCTAAACCCAACCCAAGCCAATAAACTACGCGGTCAAGCATATTGGCATTGGCGGGTAGCGGCGGGCAATCATTGGCTTTGCGGATATCAGGCTTAGATAGGTTGTGATCAATCATGGGTTAACCTGCAAAATGTTGGTAACCCGTCAGATTGGGCCAAGTAATAAAGGGGCGGGATGGGCAGGTGTGATTGGCTGTCCTTGAAAAAAGCTCTGGTCGTAAATTTTTGATAGCATCTGGCTCATTTACGGCTATGACTTCGCCGATATAGGTAACAGGCGTGTTGCTACTGTCATTGACAGGTGGTTCAATATGCAGGCAAAGTGAAAGCCAATTCATAATCATCACCGCCAGCCAGCTGACACAACAAGCGCTCAGTTAACTCAGCGTTTGTCAATGCTTTGCTAGTAGGTAGCTGATCGAGATGAATGCGCATACTAACGCTGCTTTGTTGGCAGATATGTCCAATATCTTGATACAGACCATCAGAGATATCTATCATTGCCGTCGCACCAATTTTTGCCAATGCTGCACCCAGTGCAATACGTGGCGTTGGCATATGTAGACGATGCGCAAGCTCAATACCGATAGCAGTATCAGGATGCTGTAGCGCATAAGCGGCATCGCCAAGCGTGCCTGAGACATAGAGTTTGTCGCCAACTTGCGCGCCTGAACGGTAGACGGCTGGCGTCTCTTTGGTGAGTAACCCTTGCGCGCTGATACTAAGCACTAAATTGTCGCTGCGCGTGGTATCACCCCCAATCAGCGTCACCCCAAATAGCTGGCAAGCATGAAATAAGCCTTTAGCAAATTCACTTAACCAGTGCTCATTTGCCAAGCGCTGAGGTAAGGCTAACGCCAGTAGAATACTATGCGGAGTTGCACCCATAGCAGCAATATCTGAGACGTTCACTGCCACGGCTTTATAACCGATGGTAAATGCCAGCTTATTCACTTGTTGCCAATCGGCGCTGAAGTGTCGACCTTGAACCAGTGTATCAATACAGCTTACCAAGCGCGCGCCTGCAGGCAAGCTCATCACCGCCGCATCATCACCAATGCCTTTTTCGACAATGCCTTTGTCGACAATGCTAGACAATGACTGCGCAGCTTGCATTTGGGAGAATATACGCTCAATCAGCTCAAACTCATTCATGATTAGTCTTTGCTGTCTGCATCAGTGCGGTCTGTTTCAATCGCTTTTTTACTCGCTTTAAAGTCACTATTGGCAGTAGCTTTACTAGCACTATTGCGTTTGACAGTAGCATTATTGGCGCTAATACGAGGCTTGTTTGAAGCAGTTGATTTTCCTTCAATGGCAGCTGTATCAGCACTACCTTCTATATCAGCGTTATCGTCAGCATTGGTAGCAGCTTTTATTACAGGTTTAGCAGCCGCTTTTTGTGAGGTGCGTAAATTGGCTTTGCTATCAGCTTCTACTTCAATAGCACGCAGCTCTACCGCCATTTTATCAAGGACGGCATTAATCAATTTATGCGCGTCAGTAGCGCCAAAATGATTATTCAGCTTCATCGCTTCATCAAGTACCACTTTATACGGAATCTCTAAGCGGTTTTGTAGCTCGTAAGCACCAATCAAAAGAATAGCGTGCTCAACGGTGTCCAATTTATCGATTTCACGGTCAAGATGCTGAGAGATAAGGACATCTAGCGCCTCGATTTGCTCTGGAATATCACGCATCATTTCATGATAATAGCCAATATGTACGGTATGCATGGCATTGGTCGCGCGTGTACGAGCGGCGATATCGTGTGGGGCATTGTCTTTCCAGCCAAGCTTACCATCGATATCGAAGCGGCGGTCAGTGACGAGCCATTCGTATAGACCTTGCATCGCAAAGCGTCGCGCTTTACGAATAGCGGTGTGACTGGTCTTGTAAGAAGACTCACTCATATCGAAGATTTGATCACCCGCACTGCTGCTCGCGATGCGCGTGGCTTCAGCTTGTTTTCATTGGTTTGGGCGGTTTTCGCAGCGCTGATAGCGCGCTTGATTGGTCAGTCATAGGGGGTCTATACCTAGTTGCTAAGATAAAAAGTTTTTAAGATAAAAAGTTTTAAATAAAATGTTAAATAGTTAGCTGGCAGGCTTTGCCAGTCGAGTTTTGTAGCGTACTTGGTAACAGTCTTTGTAACACTGACGCTGTGGCTCTCGATAAAAACGAAAGCTCATAAGAACCACAGCGCTCATTAAATAACAAACAGCCTATCAAATGATGGCTTGATTAAGCGTCTTCACTGTCATCTTCAATATCTAACTGTGATAGTACAGCAAGCATTTCCAGTACAACCATTGCCGCTTCTGAGCCTTTGTTACCCGCTTTTGTGCCAGCACGCTCAATCGCTTGCTCAATGCTGTCAGTGGTCAAGACGCCATTGGCAACTGGGATATTATAATCCATAGCTACCGCGCTTAAGCCTTTTGCAGATTCGCTTGCAACGAAATCAAAATGCGGTGTGCTACCACGGATAATCGCACCTAAAGCAACGATGGCATCAAAGCGATCAGACTCAGCGGCGCGCTGTGCAACCAATGGCAATTCAAAAGCACCAGGCACGCGGATAACGGTAATGTTGCTACCCAATACACCATGACGTAGTAGCGCATCAATTGCACCATCTACCAATGATTCAACCACAAAACCATTAAAACGACCGACGACGATACCAATACGAACATCTTTGTTTTGATGTAAATTACCATCGATGTGAGTCACGTCATTGCGCTGCTGTTGTAGATTTGACATAAAAAATCCTTTGCCGAATGGGCTTTTAATTAAAATGTAGGAATAAATAATGCGCTAAAATATCGCTAGGTTCAAATGGCTTATTATCCGTTAGATAATCAGTTAAATGAACGAAAATAAGTGGTTAGCGCTATGATAACATTTTTTTCTGTTTTATTTGTACTTTACGAGCGTACTATAGACGCATTTGTATGCCTTGCGCTGCCATATACGCTTTGGCTTCTTGAACCGTATACTCACCAAAATGGAAGATGCTGGCAGCAAGTACGGCATCGACGCCGCCTTCCAACACCCCTTCGGCTAAATGTTGCAAATTGCCGACGCCGCCTGAAGCAATAACAGGCACATTGACGCGGTTAGTGATTTGCTTCATCAATGCCAAATCATAGCCTTTTTGGTGCCATCGCCATCCATCGAGGTGACCAGTAATTCACCAGCGCCAAGCTCAGCCATTTTGCTCGCCCAAGCAACGGCATCGATACCCGTTGGTTTGCGACCACCGTGGGTAAAGATCTCCCAACGCGGCATGATAATGCCATCAACATTAATGTCTGCAACGCGTTTGGCATCGATAGCCACGACGATACATTGGTTACCAAATTTCTGCGCGCCGCTTCACCGACGAACTCAGGGGTAAATACCGCTGCTGAATTAATCGCTACTTTATCCGCACCTGCATTGAGTAAGTTGCGGATATCCGCAATCTTACGCACGCCACCACCAACTGTCAGCGGAACAAATACCGTCTCCGCCATACGCTCAACGGTATGATAGGTGGTATCGCGCTCATCATTGGTCGCAGTAATGTCCAAAAAAGTAATCTCATCAGCGCCTTGTTCGTTGTAGCGCTTTGCGACTTCAACAGGGTCTCCTGCGTCTTTGATATCGACAAACTGTACACCTTTGACCACACGGCCATTATCAACGTCCAAACAAGGAATGATACGCTTTGCTAACATAGGGACTTTCGCCTTATAATCAATTCATTCTATAAGCGCTAGTCTAGCAAAATCACCGCCATCTCAGGCAGGTTTTCGCAAGATTATTATGCTTTTAGCCAAAGTTTGCTCATGCACGGTACAATCACTGTGATTACCGTCAATATTTATCCTATTTACCTTCTTTTAATTGCCATAAGTGAGATGTCATGTCCGTCTATACCCAGTTAACCGATGACCAGTTTGCCGCTTTTTGCCAGCGTTTTGGCGTGTCATTCGCGCGTGCCATTCCGATCACCCAAGGTATCAAAAACTCTAACTGGTTTATTCAGACGACTGACGATGTAGATGGCGCACACTCTTATGTGTTTACCTTGTTTGAAGAGCGTCCACCAGAAGATATCGAAAAAATGGCGATTATCTTAAATCAACTGGACGGTAAATTACCGGTCGCCGCGCCGTTATCATTGCTTGATTTAGGCGCTGATAGCGCAGAAAAATGCTATGTCATACGCTATGACAATAAAGCGATTACCTTAGTGCCATGCCTAGCAGGCTCGCATCCACAGCAAACCACACAAGCGATGTGTCATGAAATTGGCGCCGCTTTAGCGATGCTGCATGAGACATTGCAAGCACTACAACCTGCGGAAGAATATGGCGTACCTTTATATCCATGGGCGGATGTGCGCGATCGTGAAAGGCAGTTTATGCCAGCTGACGAAGCCAAATTGATGAGTGATATTTGGCAGTCTTATACGGATTTGCCGCTTGCGACATTACCAAAAGGCTTGTGTCATTTAGACATGTTTGCCGATAACACGCTATGGAACTTATCGTTAAATAATAGCCAAAAAGGTGAAGAACGTCTGACAGGGTTGTTAGACTTTACCGAAGTTAGCGTCGAGCATTATGTGATGGATATTGCCATTACCATTAATGATTTTTGTACCACGTGGGGCGATGCTGAGCAGGGTGAGTCGGTGAATTTTGACCGCAGCAAAATGGCGGCTTTCTTGCAAGGCTATGAGTCGAAACGCATGCTCGGTGAAGATGAAAAACGCGCGTTACCAGTGATGCTCGCCAAAGCGGCGGTGATTTTTTGGCTATTACGTCTCAACGTTATTCACTACAACCGTACCGAAGGTCGTACGGGCGATAATATCATGGTCAAAAATCCTGACCTGATGAAACGCCTTGCCGCTTATCATTGGTCACATGTTGAAAAAGCGCAAAGTACAGTGTTTGTACTAGAACATGCGCGTTATAAATGATGATAAAAAAACGATGTCGAAGATTTTAAGATAATCGGTGTGTTTGCGACTGAGCAACAAGCACAAGCTGCTATTGAGCAATTAAAATCACAATCTGGCTTTAAAGAGTATCCAAACGGTTTTCATATTGATGCTTATCCGTTAAATCAAATTCATTGGTCACAAGGTTTCGGTTGCTAATAGAATGATAGCAACGAGTTATATTTAAATATTTAAAAGGAATTTATCATGACCGATCAAGTTGATAACTGGCACAAGCTGGCACGCTACGACACCAATATGCAAGGTGAACTGCATGCCAATCTGCTTCGTAACAATGGTATTACGGTGTCTCTGCAACCGCTGAGTGCGATGCCCGGTATGAACTCTGGGATTGTGCTGTGGGTACAGGATACTGATTTGGCGCATGCACAGCGCATTTTGGCAAATATTGACACCGATGGGGCAACGCCTTATGAGGTGTTTGATGAAACGTCAGCCGCCAAAATTAACCCTACTTTAAATTCTGCACAAGACGACAATAACGGCGGTGAAGTATAAATGTGTCAACTCTTAGGAATGAACTGTAATACCCCAACGGATATTGGTTTTAGCTTTGCAGGGTTTCGTCGTCGCGGTGGCATGACTGATAGTCATGAAGATGGCTTTGGTATTGCATTTTTTGAGCGTAGCGAATGCACTAATAGTGATAAACCAGAGAATGCTTCAACTGGTCTACGCTTATTCCATGACAATCGCCCAAGCCATTTATCGCCCGTGGCTGATTTGGTTAATAACTATCCAATCAAAGCCATGAATGTCATCGCTCATATTCGTAAAGCGACCCAAGGGCAGAATTGTTTGGCAAACACCCATCCTTTTGTCCGCGAAGTCTGGGGTGAGCAGTGGGTATTTGCGCACAATGGGCAAATGAATAGCGAATTTATCAAACGCTGTCAGCGCTTGCAAGACAACGGCAATGCCTCACATTGCCAGCCAGTCGGTTCAACCGATTCTGAGATGGCGTTTTGCTACCTTGTTAATCGTTTAAAAAGTAGCTTTAAATCGCGTCCTGATGACCAAACGCTGTTTAATTTTTTGACCACCCAATGTCGTTATTTATCTGCCAATGGCTTGTTTAATTGCTTGATATCGAATGGTAGCTGGCAATTGGCTTATGCGGGGAGTTTATTGTTTTATCTCACGCGTCAAGCGCCGTTTGGCGAGGCGAAGTTGGCAGATGATGATTTAGCCATTAACTTTGGCGATGTGACGACAGATACGGATAAAGTTACTATCTTAGTCACTGTTCCGCTCACTGAAAATGAGAAATGGCAGCAGTTGGCTGTCAATGAGTGCTTAATATTCCAAGATGGTGATGTTATTTATAAAGACAGCCCAAGTCAGCGTAAGTTTTTGACGATTGAGGAGGGGATTGCGGTGGCACGGTCAGTTGGGGCGAGCGTTTAGAGTTAACATAGGTTAAATATATATCCCACAACACCGCTTAAATTTCTCACCCGACCCGCAAACACACGGTTGCTTTTGGCTGACAGACATTGAAACAGTTGGATCTAAGAAATACCAGCGTGCATCATTATTGATTTTGTCTGTCACCTTCACAAAGGCAGACAATTCATGATGCGCCTGCACTTTCTCTTCTAAAGTACTTGCATTATTAGTTGGCTTGAAATAAGCCTTAAACTCAACTTGCGCATGGCGTTTGCCTAGCTTTGGCGTGTGCGCTACGATTGCTAGTCCTGCCCAATTTGTCTCTTTTGCCCACGATTCAATCGCCTTGATATCCAATAAGTTTTGCTGTGCTGGCAGGGTGGTCTTGATGATATAGTCTGGCTTAATCAAAACAAAGGCACTATAGCGCGTGCGCATGAGACGTTCGGCTGTCTCCGCTTTTATACCCTCTGCTTTGCCAACTTCACCATTATAAAGAGCATCATTATAAACAGCCTCATGATAAGGCTGACAGCAATCTTTATACAGTAGGGGTGAGCTGATAGCGCTTGATGATGGATGAATTTGGCAAGGGCAAACGTGTAGATTAGGTTGCATGTTTTATTCTCATTTTCGCTTGGGTTTTACTGCTTTACCGTATCTTTATCGCAGCATGCTTTTTATCAGTTCTGGCAATATGCCGACTTTTAGCTGTGCCCATGGTGCTGGGTCGCGCAGCTGCTGCCAAAACGCATCAAACGGCGGGGCAAAATAGACCAACATGGCGAGCAGTGTATATAGTAATAAATACCACCACTTATCTTTAGGCTGATAAAACTTCATCGCTGTACCTGATGAGCGCTTCATTTTCATATTCGATAAGTTAACACTATATAGCTCGTCCAATGTTAAATGCACTAGCGCGCCACCGAATAAAAATAAACCGTAAAACCAGCTTGCCGTCAGTGGAAGGTGCAAGACGTAGTAGCTTAAATAAGTCAGCCCCAAACCCAAAATTGCCATATAAGGCACGGAGTGAATCACACCGCGATGCACGGTCATGTTGGTAAAAATAGAGAAAACCACATAACGCATAAAGCCGTAGCCTGCTAGCCATAATGCAATCAGGGCGAGCAAACTCAGTTCACTGCGCCAATGCATGACCAAACCAAAGGCAAAAATAAATGAGGTGATATTAAAGCCAAGTTTAATCGGTGTCGAATTATCAGAATCCAAATCAGGCAGCAGCCCACCGATAGTGCCGAGCGCCACGCAAACTAAAAACCCCGAATCATCAATCAATCCCGCTTTATAAACCGTCAAACTGAGCGTACCACTGACCATGAATGCAACATTCAGGTGGGTGTTAAAATTTGCCATAAAAACTCATCAATAAATAGCGCGCGAAACGATTGTTTCGAGGCGTTTGCCTAGCGGTAAAAAAGCGCACCATAATAGCATAGCGCAGCCAAACGTCTAATAGATAAGGCTCGTATGCCGCGACCGGTTTACCCACTACCTTTGATTCTAATATTTCTTTGGAAAATATATTGATACTTAATAATAGAGCGTTAAACCCTTGTTACGTTTACGATTATGCCACGATTTGACAACGTCTAGACGTTAACAAAGCGCCGCCGTTTTGTTATGGTAAAAGAGCGTTATTGTTAAGTCCTAAAGAGTCGCTTAGCTATTTTGTTAACTCAACTTTATATTGTATTGTGTCAAATAATAACGATTTTGAATGCAACTCGTACAATCTCTATCTAGCCACCAATCCTCAGCATAAACCTATAACCGTTTAGGCTTAGGATCTATAACAACGATAAGGAAGCTACCATGAGTGATATTTTTAATGTAAAAGACACCATTACGGTCGATGGCAAGGAACATGCCTATTACAGTTTGCCAAAGCTGACCGAAACTTTCGAGCACATCAGCAAATTGCCATTTTGCATGAAAATCGTCTTAGAAAACCTATTACGTAATGAAGATGATGGTCAATCTGTCGGCAAAAACCATATCGAAGCGGTTGCTAACTGGGATGCAGGCGCAGAAGCGTCAAAAGAGATCGCCTTTATGCCAGCCCGTGTGGTCTTACAAGATTTTACGGGTGTACCGTCAGTTGTCGATTTGGCAGCGATGCGTGATGCCGTAGTAGAGCTTGGCGGTCGTGCTGAGCAAATTAACCCATTTATCCCGAGTGAATTGGTTGTCGATCACTCTGTACAAGTCGATGCTTATGGCCGAGAAGATGCACTAGACTTGAACGAAAAAATTGAATTTAAACGTAACAATGAACGTTATGAATTCCTGCATTGGGGTCGTAATGCGTTTAAAAACTTTGTGGTCGTACCACCAGCGACGGGTATTGTGCATCAAGTTAACCTTGAATACTTAGCTCGTGTTGTAATGGCTGCTGATGTCAATGTTGATGGTAAAAGCGAGTTGACGGCTTATCCTGATACGGTATTTGGTACTGACAGCCACACGACGATGATTAATGGTATTGGCGTGCTTGGTTGGGGTGTCGGCGGTATTGAAGCGGAAGCGGCAATGCTTGGTCAACCGTCATCAATGCTGATTCCACAAGTGGTCGGCTTTGAGCTAAAAGGTAAACTCACTGAAGGCGTTACTGCGACGGATTTGGTATTGCGTGTGGTTGAAATGCTACGTGCGCATGGTGTGGTTGGTAAATTCGTTGAGTTTTATGGCGAAGGCTTACACAGTATGCCACTGGCGGATCGTGCGACGATTGCCAATATGTCACCAGAATATGGGGCAACCTGTGGTATTTTCCCGATTGACCAAATGGCGATTGATTATTTGCGTCTATCAGGTCGTGAAGAAAGCCAGATTGAGTTGGTCGAAAAGTATGCCAAGGCGCAAGGCTTATGGCACGATGCCGATACGCCAGCGGCAACGTATTCAAGTAAATTAGAGCTCGATTTATCATCGGTACAGCCTGCACTTGCCGGTCCGAACTTGCCACAGCAGCGTATCAATCTATCTGATATGCACGAAAAATTTGGCGAAACTTTAGAAAAAATGACCAAAGACCGCAAGTCAGAAGTCGAAGGCAAGGTACGCTTTGATGAAGAAGGCGGCGAGCAAGAGCAAGCGGATAGACTCTATGCTAAGCCTAATGTTTTCTCTGACGTCAATATCGATGATAAGAGCCATAAATTGCGTGATGGTTCTGTTGTTATCGCAGCGATTACCTCATGTACCAATACCTCAAACCCTGCGGTGATGATTGGTGCAGGTTTGGTGGCGAAAAAAGCCGCTGCAAAAGGTCTAAAAGCCAAGCCTTGGGTCAAAACTTCATTGGCTCCCGGTTCGAAAGTCGTCACCGATTATCTTGAAAAATCTAAGTTAATGGACGAGCTCGAAAAAACAGGCTTCTATTTAGTGGGTTATGGTTGTACCACTTGTATCGGTAACTCAGGACCACTCTTAGAGTCGATTGAAAAAGGTATCGAAGAAAAAGACTTAGTCGCTGCTGCCGTGTTATCAGGTAACCGTAATTTTGAAGGTCGTATTCACTCACATGTAAAAGCGAGCTACTTAGCGTCACCACCACTCGTAGTTGCTTATGCGCTGGCAGGTACGGTTGATATTGACTTAACGACGCAGCCGTTAGGACAAGATCAAGATGGCAAAGATGTCTTCTTAAAAGATATTTGGCCAACGTCAGATGAGATCAATGAGCTGATTGCCAATAATATCGATGCGGATATGTTCCGCAAAAACTACGGTGAAGTGTTTGACGGTAGTGCCGCATGGAACGCTATTAGTTCAGCCGATAGTCAGTTATATCCGTGGAGCGAAGCGTCTACTTATATTAAAAACCCGCCGTTCTTTGATGGTATGACCATGGAGCCAGAAGGTATTCCTGATATCGAAGGCGCACGCATCTTAGGGTTGTTCGGTGACTCAATCACCACTGACCATATCTCGCCAGCGGGTAATATCGATCCAGATTCGCCAGCAGGTAAGTACTTGCAAGAGCGCGGTGTGATGCAAGCCGACTTCAATAGCTATGGCTCACGCCGTGGTAATGACGCGGTAATGACGCGCGGTACCTTTGCCAATATCCGTATCAAAAATACCATGATGGCTGGCAAAGAGGGCGGCTATACTTATTACTTCAACGGCGATAGCGCCACTCTACAAGACGGCAAAGAAATGGCCATCTATGATGCGGCAATGAAGTATAAAGAAGATAAGCGTCCGCTTGTAGTCCTTGGCGGTGCAGAATATGGTTCTGGTTCTAGCCGTGACTGGGCAGCGAAGGGTACGATTTTGCTTGGCGTAAAAGCAGTATTGACCAGCTCGTTTGAGCGTATTCACCGCTCAAACCTCGTCGGTATGGGTGTACTACCATTAACCTTTAAAGACGGTGAAAATGCAGAAACTTATAATCTAGACGGCTCTGAAGTGCTTAGCATTACAGGTCTAGATAATGGCGAGAGCAAGACCGCCAAAGTTACGGCTACACGTGCCGATGGTTCGTCTGAGAGCTTTGATGTCAATGTCATGCTACAGACGCCAAAAGAGCGCGAGTACGTGCGTCATGGTGGTGTATTGCACTATGTGCTACGTCAGTTAGCTGCTGAGAGCAAAAACGCAGCGTAATAGTCAATTGAGCTTAGTATGACAAAAAGCCCAACCCCAGTCAAAGTAGGGGATTGGGCTTTTTTATGGACTTTTCTTCTGCTTATATTTATCGTCTTTACCAATCTCAATTAGTTCAGCATATATATATCTTAATTTACTCTCGTTAACTGAAAGCTCTAAACCTGCTTTATCAAACAATATACAAGTAGAAAGTATAGTGCGGTAAGCTAATTGAAACGGATTAAAATCTAGTGGTAAGCTATATGATTTATATAGACTTCGAGAACCGTGGACCAAGTTTGATCTGAGGTCATATATTTTGCTCAAATCACTCTTCCATCTATCTAGATCACCATGATAAACAGCAATGGTACAAGCTATACGATTACAGAAATTATTTGTTATATCTTTATCAGATAAAGTGACTAATCTTTCCATCGCAGTGACAAGTTTAATAATTTGAGAGTTTTCATTATTATCTTTTGCTGCCTCTCCAAACCAGTAGAATGCGTCAATTAAGCGGTCTGCTAAGCACTCTTTGCTATTGATAGAGCTTGCATGATTAGCAAGCTTGCTTATAACAGTTCCTATATCAGACTTTAAGTCTTCTTCGAATAAATCCCAAAATTCCTTTAAATCCTCATTGAACAAATAGGAGCCTTCAATCCAGTAATCATCATTGCTACTAGCTATATAATGAGTAGTATCTTTATGAAAAGGATGATTCAACAATATTATTTGATCGGCTTTATAGTGATAGGATGTGGTGAAAACTCTAATAACACCATATATGAAATTTGCGACATTCTCTGCTCTGTGCTTACTAAGATTACTAGAGCTCTCTGGTATAGGTATATGTAATAGACAATTGAAGATATCTTCATTACTCTTTATAAAGAAACGATAATGGTCATCCTCTTTGACTTTAGCGTAAATGCTATCTTTATGAATTATTTTTAAATTCCCAATATTTATTTCTTTTTCAGGGCTCAAACCAACTGCATTAAACGGAAAGAAGTAAGTAATCTGCTTCCTACTTCTCTTCGCTCTTTTCTGTGCCCTTGCGCGTAATTTCATACAGCCGGGTGATCAAAACTACCATTATTCTTAATGTATATATTGGAGTTTCTAATCTCAGTTTCTAAATCAAGTACTGTTACACCTTCAGTAAGTCTATATTGCCTTTTGGCTATTTTCTAATATAGTGCATTAAGTATAAAAATGTTATAAGATAAAACATCTCAACAGATATACTCAATTATCATGACTTACTCACTAGATTATCGCAAACAAGTTCTTAAAAGCTTAGCAGATGGCATGACCTTTGCCGAGGCAGCCTTTTTTATGACATTAGTCCAACCACTATTCAAAAGTGGAAGAAACGGCTGCATAGTAAGAGCACTCGCAATGTTACGCCATCAAAAATACCGGATGATGCACTACGCAAAGACGTTGAGCGTTACCCTGATGACTATCACTATGAGAGAGCAAGACGGTTCAACTGTACTGCCCCAGCCATTTGTGAGGCTTTAAAACGCCTAGGCATCAGTCAAAAAAAAGACCTTAGAGCATCCAAAAGCATGTCCAATAAAAAGAGCGGCGTATCAGAGTAAGCTTGATAACTTTAAACAGCAAGGTTATCCCATTGTGTATATGGACGAAAGCGGTTTTGAAAGCCAGACCATTCGTCCTCATGGTTATGCACCGATAGGCAAACCCTGTATCGACAGCTACAACTGGCAAGGTAAAAAGCGAACCAACGTCATTGGGGCTCTATATGAAAAGATGCTATTTGCACTGGATTACTTTGAACACAACATTAACAGCGGCATATTCTACGATTGGTGCAAACACACCCTAATCCCAAGCCTTAAAACCAAATGCGTGATTGTCATGGATAACGCTCGGTTTCATAAAAGTAGACGTATCCAAAAATTACTGAACAGGCATGGTCATCGTATCCTATGGCTGCCGCCGTACAGCCCAGACTTGAACCCTATTGAAAAAAATGGGCTCAAGTGAAGTTTCTACGCCAAGGGTGGATGGAAAATGACTTATCCAAATTATTTTATGATGTTTGTCCTAGACATAACACTTTTGTTTTGAACTGACTATACTTTCTGAGCAGCTGATGAAAAATTGAATTGGATTAACGTGTGATCAATTTCACCTATGTCTTGGGGTGGTTTTAAAGAAGAAACTATACAATCAATATCATTGTAAAAATCACTTTTATATAACTCAGGATCTAGTCTAGATAATTTATTAAGTCTTATTGCTTCAGTTATAATGAAGTTCAAGTCTTCAATATCTTGATTAGCAGCGCTCATAGATTTATACCTTAGCTAATATGGATGACTAGCATGCCTTAACCCACATAATTTAAAAACGTTTATTTAACCCTTCTCAGTCAACAGCCTAATTCCCAAGCCAATAAATACCACACCGCTTATCTTGTTTAAAATGGCTTCGATAGAGGGCTTTTTTCTCAGGTTCTCACTGAATTTTGACGCCAATAATGCTAAGCATAAGCACCATATAAAGCCAGTGACAGCAAAGGTCAGTCCTAAAATGACGAACGACACCATGCTATAAGCATAACTGGCATCGATAAACTGAGGGAAGAACGCCAAAAAGAATAATGCAACTTTTGGATTAAAGGTATTGGTGAGCACACCTTGCTTATATATCTGCCAGTGATCTAAAGGCTGAACGGGCTTTGGCTTCTCGTCATCCTGCAAACTCGCGGCTATCAAAGGCTGTTGTTTACTTATGAGCATTTTGACGCCTAGATAGCACAAATAGCTGGCACCAATATATTTTACGAGCATAAATGCCGTAGGGGAGTTAGCCAGCAACACGGACAATCCTAGCGAAGCCAGTAGCGTATGCACCAGAATGCCTGAAGTAATACCCAACACAGAATAAAACCCTGCCGTTTGCCCCTGCGAAATACTACGGGTAATGATGTACATGCTATCCGTGCCTGGGGTCAGGTTTAACAAAATAGCTGCCATGATAAACCCTAGATAGTTCTCAATCCCGAACATGGTTAAAACGTCCTTGTGTTAAGCCTAAAAATTTTTACGTTATAAAGTATTTATACATTCTATAAAATTCTTATAGGATTGATGGTAGCGAGGATCTTACGGGTTGGCAATAGAATAAATCATTCAATAAATACTGATATTAAAAACCATAAAGCAGGTTATGGCTTCAGTCTTTATCAAAATCAATAAAACGTAAATATCTTATAAAATCGCAGATACCGCAATGTGAACTCTGATAAGATATCAGAGATTAATAAGACATTTGTTGATAATAAGGATTTAAGATGAAACGTTTGGCTTATACCATTGCTGTATCTGTTTTGGCCACGACGGTTGGGATAAATGCCGCGCATGCCGAGAGAGTTTGCAAAGTAACAGATCCGACGGGTACTCCATTAAATATTCGTGATGAACCTAATGGCAAGGTTATTAATAAGCTGCGTAATGATCGCGAGGTGTATGTCACAGATACCACTTATGATAATAAAAATCGTCCGTGGGTATATTTAGAAGGCTATTACAAGGGCGAATACAGGCATTGGGGCTGGGCGATTAGAGAGTTTGTCTCTTGTTATGATCGTTGATATATTAATTTCAGCTTATCCAAACTATAATGAACTGGATATAACAAAACCAATAGACATAAAAAAGCCCAGTCACCGTATGATGACTGGGCTTTTTATTGTTCGCTTACTAGTCTAATCTGATGCTAAGCAAAAGTGCTAATAAGTGACGCCGAATAGTGGCGTCCCCAGGGGGATTCGAACCCCCGTTACCGCCGTGAAAGGGCGGTGTCCTAGGCCTCTAGACGATGGGGACGCATAGAGTGTTATAACCAATGGTTACAACGGTATTTCACAATATCAGATAGCTTAATAAATAAGCATTGCCTAGGTGCTGATATCGTCCTACTAGCGAGTATTTATGATTACGTTTCAGTAGTACTGAGCGTTGCAATAAATAGTATGGTGGAGCTAAACGGAGTCGAACCGTTGACCCCTTGCATGCCATGCAAGTGCTCTACCAACTGAGCTATAGCCCCTCGCTAAGAGTGTGCGTATTTTATGCAAGACCGGCAGTCCTGTCAACTACTATTTTAAAAATAATGCATAAATATTTGAAAAAAAGCGTTTAAAGCTATTTTAGCTGCTTAATATGCCCAAATTAGCGTGGATTTTGCTTAAGAGAGATCTCTTTGATGGCTTTATCGGTGAAAAACTCTTCTTCGCTGCCATCAGAAAAGATAATAGCACTGCATTCAGTCGGTATGTATTGACCGCCTTTTTCTCTGACGGTTCTTATACCTTTAAAGCCAGTGATGTCAAACTTGCTTAATTTGTCTAGATTATGATTGGTATAACCACAGTAAGTAGTATAGTGCATTAAGTATAAAAATGTTATAAGATAAAACATCTCAACAGATATACTCAATTATCATGACTTACTCACTAGATTATCGCAAACAAGTTCTTAAAAGCTTAGCAGATGGCATGACCTTTGCCGAGGCAGCCTCTTTTTATGACATTAGTCCAACCTATTCAAAAGTGGAAGAAACGGCTGCATAGTAAGAGCACTCGCAATGTTACGCCATCAAAAATACCGGATGATGCACTACGCAAAGACGTTGAGCGTTACCCTGATGACTATCACTATGAGAGAGCAAGACGGTTCAACTGTACTGCCCCAGCCATTTGTGAGGCTTTAAAACGCCTAGGCATCAGTCAAAAAAAAGACCTTAGAGCATCCAAAAGCATGTCCAATAAAAAGAGCGGCGTATCAGAGTAAGCTTGATAACTTTAAACAGCAAGGTTATCCCATTGTGTATATGGACGAAAGCGGTTTTGAAAGCCAGACCATTCGTCCTCATGGTTATGCACCGATAGGCAAACCCTGTATCGACAGCTACAACTGGCAAGGTAAAAAGCGAACCAACGTCATTGGGGCTCTATATGAAAAGATGCTATTTGCACTGGATTACTTTGAACACAACATTAACAGCGGCATATTCTACGATTGGTGCAAACACACCCTAATCCCAAGCCTTAAAACCAAATGCGTGATTGTCATGGATAACGCTCGGTTTCATAAAAGTAGACGTATCCAAAAATTACTGAACAGGCATGGTCATCGTATCCTATGGCTGCCGCCGTACAGCCCAGACTTGAACCCTATTGAGAAAAAATGGGCTCAAGTGAAGTTTCTACGCCAAGGGTGGATGGAAAATGACTTATCCAAATTATTTATGATGTTTGTCCTAGACATAACACTTTTGTTTTGAACTGACTATATATCCATTTCAAATCTTCGAAATCTTGACCCTTTGTCAGGGTAAGCTGTGCATCATAAAGCTCTTTACGATGGCGTCATAATATTTCTGTGCTTCTTTGAGCGTGTTAAAGACATAATCTTTGCTTTCTATCGTGACGGTTTTGGCGGCCATGTTAGCATCCAGTAAATATTCTAATGTAGTTTGGATTATCGAATTCATAATACTTCTCTTTCGGTAAAGCTATTTTTACAACTATAATTTCACCTAATGATAGTTAGTCATCTTTGACATAGCTAGGATCTCTTCTGCATCGTGGACAAATTATCTCATCACCTTCATCAGTCCATACAACTCTTCGTAAATCATCAGAAGGCCATGTGATACCACATATTGTACAATCACTTTCTATATCATCACTATATTCGTTATCGCAGTAAACGCACCGATATCCTGTTTCACTATTCTTTTCAGGTATCATGCTATCACTAGAGCATTCTACACAATATATTATTTGCTCATCATTAGGTGAATGACTCTCGTACCTTTCAAATTCATGGCTCTGTTTGTGGCGTTGGAGTTTTAGAATCCCCTTTATTTTTCTCAAATATGATTCAGATTGTAGAATACGCTCAGCTTGTAGATTACTCTGAGCTTGACTATTTATAAGCTGGTTCAATAGTATTCTTGTTTCACCTGCCTCCTGCAAAGTTTCTTCTGAAACACTCGCTTTTAGGTAATCTCTAGAATATTTAAGGAAAAACTCTGCGTCATACATTAGAAAATTTTTGACTTCTGCATGGTTATACATATCATCAAGTATAGTCAGTTCACAATAAAATAAATACAGCCCATATCCTGAAATAGCTTAGGCAGATTATTCTCCATCCTTGGCGTAGAAACTTAGCTTGAGCCCATTTCTTTTCAATGGGGTTTAGATCAGGACTGTAGGGTGGCAGCCATAGAACACGATGACCGTGCCTGTTCAGTAGTTTTTGAATACGCTTGCTCTTATGAAAGCGGGCATTATCCATAACGATCACGCATTTAGTCTTGAGACTTGGAATTAGCGTGAACTTGCACCAGTCATAAAATATATGGCTGTTGATATTTTGTTCAAAGTAATCAAGCGCAAACAGCATCTTTTTATACAAAGCACCGATGACATTAGTGCGCTTTTTTGCTTGCCAGTTGAAGCTGTCGATACAGGGTTTGCCTATCGGTGAGTATCCGTAAGGTCTTATAGTTTCAGCCTCAAAGCCGCTTTCATCCATATACACAATGGGATAGCCTTGCTGTGTAAAGCTATCAAGCTTACTCTGATACGACGCTCTTTTTATCAGGCAGGCTTTTGGATGCTCTAAGGTCTTTTTTTTGACTGATACCTAGGCGTTTTAAAGCATTGTGCATGCCGGTCTTACTACAGTTGAATCGCCTAGCTCGCTCATATAAATAGTCATCTGGATGTTGTTCAACGTCTTTTAAGAGTGCTTCATTCGGTATTTTAGTCGGTGGTTTATTCCGGGTTTGTTTGATACTTGAATCTTTGAGCCAGCGCTGTAATGCGGTTTTGCTAATATTATAAAAAGTACAAGCCTGACGGATACTCATGTCTTTGTTTTTGACACTTTTAATCACTTGTGCTCGAAAATCTGCTGAATAGGTCATTTGTTATTCTGCCATTTCGCTTGTTTTAAAACGATTGTATCTTATTTAAAAAGAACTGACTATATCTTGGTATCTAAAGATTGAGTAATATATTGGTATCAAAATAAATAAAGAATTTTCCCAAATATGACGGTATTCTTGCTCTGTAAAATTATAATCATACTGTTTAAACATATTTTTCATGGCATATTACCTTAACCGATTTTTAATTGAAAAGTAGTATTTTTTATAATGGAGGTAATGAAAGTTTAGAATGCATATTTCTATTATTAGAATATCAACTTCAATATAGTCAATTCCACCTAAAAGTGTTATAAACTAATTATCAAACCCAATTGTTATTATAAAGACCATGACTTACTCACTAGATTTTCGCAAACAGGTACTAAAAAGCTTAGACGAGGGTATGACCTTTGCCGAGGCGGCTGAGTTTTATAATCTGAGCCCAACCACCATACAGAACTGGAAGCGGCGTGTTCATAGTAAAACAACCAGGCAAACCAAGCCCTATAAAATACCAGATGACGTGCTACTTAATGATGTCAAAGAGTATCCCGATGATTACCAGTATGAGCGAGCTCGTCGCTTAAACTGTAGTAAAACAGGCATTTATCATGCCCTAAAGCGCCTAGGCATCAGTCAAAAAAAGACCTTAGAACACCAAAAGCCTGTCCGATCAAAAGAGCGATATATCAGAGTAAGCTTAATAGCTTTAGGCAGCAAGGCTATCCCATCGTTTATATGGATGAAAGTGGCTTTGAGTCTGAGACCATTCGCTCTCATGGTTATGCACCGATTGGTAAGCCTTGTATCGATAGCTACAACTGGCAAGGTAAAAAGCGAACCAACGTTATCGGCGCTCTGTATAACAAGATGCTGTTTGCACTAGATTACTTTAAGCACAACATTAACAGCAGCATATTCTACGAATGGTGCAAACAACCCTAATCCCAAGTCTTAAAACCAAATGCGTGATTGTGATGGATAATGCCAGATTTCATAAGAGTAAGCGTATTCAAAAGCTACTGAACAGGCATGGTCATCGTATTCTATGGCTGCCACCGTACAGCCCTGATTTGAACCCTATTGAAAAGAAATGGGCACAAGTAAAGTTTCTACGCCAAGGCTGGTTGGAAAACGACTTATCCAAGTTGTTTTATGATGTTTGTCCTAACCATAACAATTTTGTTTTGAACTGACTATAGATAATTTAATTTTATAAATTTCAGATCTACTTATGATTAATTGCAATATCATTACTGACACGCACCAGAAACTATCTAAAAACGAGAGGTTGTAACTTAGTTTTATTATTAATAAATATAGAATATTTTATTTAAAAATTTTTTTTGGTAAACTAAGTAAGTGTTTACCAAAAAAAGTTATCCTAATATATTGATTAGGATAACTTGAACAGCTGTTATAAAATTTTTTAAATCGACTCATGTATCGCTACTCAGCTGCCAAAAAGTCTGGCAATTCAGCTGCTTGTTTCTCAAGTTTTTTTAGCTTCTTTTTACCTAAGCCGCCAAGCACGTCAACTGCATGGCGCAAGCGAGTCAAGGTCATATCAGCGCCGATAATTGCCATAGAATTCATGACAGGCGTCGATGAGGTGCTACCAGCGATAGCGATAAAGAATGGTGCCATAAAGTCACGCATTTTAATATCAAGATGGGCGGCAAGACCTTTTAAGGTGGCGTAGATATTTCTTCTGACCACGTTGGCAAGGTTTCTAGCTGCCAAAGCGCTAGTTGCAGCATCTCAGTAATTTGCTCAGGGGTGAGCGATTTATGGGTAAAGCTTTCCGCAGTGATAGCAGGTAAGTTTTGGAAATAGAAGCCACCCCAATTAACTGCATCAGATAACAGCTCAATACGAGGCTGAATCGCCGCTGCGATAGCCGTAAGCTTGTCACTGTTATTTGCCCAATCGAGGATTTTATTTTTTAACTGTTCAGGAGTAAGCGCGCGTAGCCATTCTGCGTTGAGCCAGTTTAGTTTTTCGATATCAAAGATAGGGCCGCCGAGCGACACACGCTGGATATCAAAGCTCGCAATCATCTCTTCTAAGGTAAATTGCTCAGCTTCGTCAGGCATCGAGTAGCCCATACGACCGAGGTAGTTGAGCAACGCTTCAGGGAGCACACCAGCATCACGATAGTAAGTGATAGAGGTTGGGTTTTTACGCTTAGACAGTTTTGATTTATCTGGGTTACGCAGCAGTGGCATATGGCAAAGTACAGGCATCTCCCAACCAAAATACTCATAGAGCAGCTGATGCTTGGGCGCAGAGTTAAGCCACTCTTCACCGCGTAGCACATGGCTGATGTCCATCAAATGGTCATCGACAACGTTGGCTAAATGATAAGTCGGCATGCCATCGGTTTTTAGCAGCACTTGCATGTCGACTTGTGTCCAAGGAATCTCAACCGTACCGCGTAACATGTCATGTACTTGACAGACGCCTTCGGTAGGCACACGCATACGAATGACATGCGGTTTGCCCTCACTGACCAATTGCGCAGTTTTCTCAGGTGCTAAATGGGCACAGCGACCGTCATAACGTGGCGTTTCACCATTGGCCATTTGCGCAGCTCGCATGGCATCGAGCTCTTCGCTGGTACAAAAGCAGCGGAATGCATGATCGTTTTCTATGAGCTGTTCGGCGTGCTTTTTATAAATATCACTACGCTCGCTCTGACGATAAGGCGCATGCGGGCCTCCAATATCTGGACCTTCCGCCCAGTCGAGACCGACCCAGCGCAGCGCATCCAAAATCATTTTTTCAGATTGTTCGGTTGAGCGCGTTTGATCCGTATCTTCGATACGTAAAATAAATTCGCCGCCGTGGGCTTTAGCAAAAGCTAAATTGAATAGGGCAATATAAGCGGTGCCGACATGCGGAAAGCCAGTAGGCGATGGCGCAATGCGGGTGCGGACAGGGCGCGTGCTGTTAGTTGAAGTCGATGATTGCATCATAAAATTCTCAGAATAGGGTAGTTGATGAATATGGCTGTGAAAAATGAAAAAAATAGCAGTTAAAAATGCTAATGATAAATATGAATGACAAGTTTGAATAAAAAATACGGCACAAACAATAGCCGTCATGTAGAAAAATAGCGTAAAATATAGCGCTAGTATAACAGAGAGATGGAATATTTTTAACGAAATGCCCGTCTAGCGCTTGACTACCCGTGTATCCTTGCGATAATAATGTTAGACAAGTCATAACTTGTTTATTTTCATCTGATTTTTCACTCTTACTGACCAAAATGGTCGTCATCTACTGAGTCGTTTGTGTCCATATTGAATAATAAGCCAAAAAATACGCCGAATACTAAGCAAGATTCTAAAATAGACTCTTCTTTAGCCACTGTTAATGCTGCATCAGCGGCTGAGCTGTCTGCTGTGGAAAATGATTTTGTGGTAGAGAGTGACTCTACTAATCAGTTGAATCAAGAGTCTGTCACTGATAAAGCCAGCTCTGATGAATTGAGCTTTGTTCATGATGCGGTGTTATTGCAAGAAACCGTCGCGGCAGTGCTGGGTGTCAAAGCGCTACCTAAGCAAACAGACGATGCAGAACAAAGCAGTGACAACCAAAATAGCTTGCAGATGAGTGGCGTCTACGTTGATGCAACCTTTGGCCGTGGTGGCCATAGCCGCTTGCTATTGAGTCAGCTGGCCGATGATGCAACCTTGATTGTTTTTGATAAAGACCCTACAGCGATTAGTGTCGCGCGCGAATTGGCAAAGACCGATAGTCGCGTAAAAGTGGTGCACGATAGTTTTGCGACGTTGACGGATAGTCTAGCGGCAATGGGAATCACTCAAGTTGATGGCTTGATGGCAGATTTGGGTATCTCATCGCCGCAAATTGATGATGGCAGTCGTGGTTTTAGTTTTATGCGTGACGGTGCGGTCGATATGCGTATGGACACCAGTCGTGGGCAGTCGGTCGCTGAGTGGTTAGAAAAAGTCGACGATGAGACTTTGGCTAATGTGCTTTATGATTTTGGCGAAGAGCGTCAGTCGTCGTATCGCCCGTGCTATTAAGCAGATGGACAGTTATGACTCTACTTTGGCATTGGCTGAAGTGATTAAAGTGGCGCATCCTAATTGGCAGCGCGGTAAGCATCCAGCGACTCAAAGTTTTCAGGCGATGCGCATTTTTATTAACAATGAGCTTGGCGATGTTGACGACTTTTTAGAACAAAGCATTCCGATTTTAAAGTCAGGCGGGCAGCTAGCAGTGATTAGTTTTCACTCGCTAGAGGATCGCCGTATCAAGCAGTTTTTGCAGCGTCATAGTAAAGGGCAATATCCAGAGGATGAGAATTTGCCGATGCCGCCGAAGCGTCCACGCTACTTTAGCAAGCCTAAACGCGTGGGTCCAAGCAAAGCTGAAACCAGTCAAAATCCACGCGCGCGTAGTGCGTGGTTGCGCATGGCGACTCGTACTGATACCGACTATCTACCAAGTGTTGAGCAATAACACAGGTAGCGTGATGTTATAGAGGGGTTTGGCTGCGTTGCTGGTGATTGGTTGCTGGCAATTAGTAGGATAGAAAGTCTGAATACTTACGCGGCTGTTAAAAATCTGTAAACATTATCTGCTAGGCTCGGCTGTTCCTTTTTCGTTTGGTTTTACTTTATTGATGGTTCTGTACAAAGCGTCTTACCGCTCTAAAACAGTTGCCAATTTTCATACTTGAAGTCCACTTTTTGAGAGCGTCATGGCAATATCTGACAAACCTGCAAACCGTCGTGCTGCAATGCCGCATAACACCGATATCGGCGAGCTATTTGTACGCCGATTTAATGTGGTTAGTATCTATGTAGTGGTGCTATTGCTGTTAGCAGTGGCGATTGTGTGGAGCGGTATCAAAACAGCCGAAGGCGTTCAGCAATATCATCAGGATTATAAAACCTTGCAAGACATGAAAAAACAAGAGCGTAATCTGCAAGTCGAACATCAGCGTTTGCTCATTGAACAGCAGACTTTTAGTGCGACGCCGCAAATTGCTAGCCGTGCGGTGGCTGAACTGGGTATGTTTTCACCGACGCTAAAAGATAAGCTCATTATCCAGCCGGGTGTTGCCACAGCACAGGTGCCAGTCGTCGATACTGACTCAGATGAGGATAAGTCTGACGTTATCGAACCACGGGCTTCTACGGATATATCGCCTGATGCTCCTATCACCGATACCACGGTAGCGGAGGCAGGACAATGAGTGATAAAAAACCTAATGCCAATAGCGGTAAAACGACCGCGAAAAATGCGAATAAAAAGCCAACTAGCGGTAAGGTCACTAAGCCCTTACGTCCTGCCAGTGCAGCCAAATCGGGACAAACAGGCAGTACGGCTGAAAAAAAATCCTCTGGCAACCGTAAGGCTAAATTGTTTGATCGATTGAAAAAAAGTGAAGAGCAAGGCGCTTATACCAGTGTCAAAAACCTGAAAAATAAAAGAGGGTTTTTGGGTAAAGCGTCTGGCGCTTCCTCTCGCGGCGGTTTTGAGCAAGACAAAAACCGTTTCCGTACTATTTGGGTCATTGCATTGGTTGTCTTGGGTTTGCTGATAGCCCGTGCTTATTATTTACAAGTTGCCAATGCCCAGTTTTATCAAGACAAAGGTGATGAGCTCATCACTAGCGTGCGCACGCAAAAATCCTATCGAGGTATGATTACCGATCGCAATAATTTGCCACTTGCAGTCAGTGCACCACTGGCGACGGTCTCTTTTAGTCCGCATGATTACGCGCGCGAATATTATGAGCTTAAGCGTATTATTATCACCAATCCTGAGAGTCCACAGCTCGTTGCGCGTATGCAAAAGCGTTTGGATAATATGGATCTGACCACGCTTGCAGCTGCTGCGAATATTTCGGTCACTGAGCTGAAAAAAGTTACTGCTATCGACGATAGTATTGATGTAACCGATGAAGCAGCAGTTAAAGCAGCGCTGCCATCGGGTGCAGGCTCGCACTATTTGCCGCTACTGAATAAAGTAACGCCTGAGATTGCCCAAAGTGTCAGCACCCTTGATTTTCCTGGCGTCTATGAAAAAAACTTTTTCCAACGTTATTACCCGCAGCCACAACCAAACTCGCAGCTATTGGGTTTTATGGGTCAAAATGTCAGCGATCCTGAAGGTGGTTACGAAGGTCGTGCTGGTATCGAACGCCAATATGAGACTGAGCTGGCAGGTGATGATGGCAAAGTGTTGGTGCTAAAAGACGCCAAACAAAACAGTTTAAAAGAAATTAAACAGATTGAACCAGAAATACCAGGTAAAGATGTGGCGTTGACCATTGATTCGCGCTTGCAGTATTTGCTTTATAAAGAACTAGAGAAAGCAGGGCGTTTGCAAAAAGCGCGCTGGTCAACAGGCATGATTGTTGATGTGCAAACGGGTGAAGTGCTTGCCTTGTCAACATGGCCATCTTTTAATTCTAATAACCTGAATGAGATGACTGGTGAAAACCAACGTAACCGTGCGCTGCTCGATGTCTTTGAACCCGGTTCAGTCATGAAGCCATTCACCGTTGCAGCGGCTTTAGACTCAGGAAAATATACCGCCACTACCTTAATCGATACCAATCCTGGCTCTATCCGTGTCCGTGGTTATACCATTCGTGACCATAATAATTTAGGGCGGATAACGATGGCAACGCTATTACAGAAATCTAGTAACGTTGCCTCGACTAAGATTGCTTTGTCTTTACCAGCTGATGGCATTACCAATATGCAAAAGCAATTTGGTTTTGGTTCAAAGACACCGCTACAATTCCCAGGGGAAGGTAGTGGGCTGGTGGTCACACCAAAAGAAAAAGAAACATCAAGACGTGCAACGGTCAGTTATGGTTATGGTCTACAGGTAACACTGGCTCAGGTCGCGCAGGCTTATTCGGCGCTGGCGGCAGGTGGCGTCATGCACCCATTGACCCTCATTAAAGATGACAAGCCGCAGCCAAGCAAGCGTATCATGGCACACGAGCAAGCGATGTCTATCGTACAAATGATGGAAAGTGTTACCGAACCGGGTGGTACTGCTAAAGGTGCTGCGATTGACGGTTATCGCGTCGCTGGTAAAACAGGAACGTCGCGCCGTATCAATCCAAAAGGTGGCTACTATACTGACCAATACCGCAACGTTTTTGCGGGTATGGCGCCAGCATCCAACCCTAGGCTGGTCGGCGTGATGCTCATCGAAGACCCGCGTGGTCAGATTTATGCTGGTTTAACAGTCGCGCCAGTCTTTCATAATGTCATGAAAGAGGCGCTGCGTTTATACAATGTACCCTTAGATAAGCCGTTAAAAACGGAAGATCTATAGGCTTAAACGTAAGTTTTTTTAATGTTCAGTTTTTAACTATTTGATGTGTTTTAACCGTATAGGATTTGCCAATGACCCTGTCACCCTCGTCGCCAAGCATCACACCAGTCACCTTGCAACAGCTGACTGAATCTAGTATTAGCAATAGCAGGCATGGTGTAGGTACAGAGCAGGCATTGCAAAAACTATCGACTCAGACGACATTGGTTGGAGCGGATTCAAAACCAATGAATTCGTTTCTTGATATTCCATTCCTGCAGTTTCGTTTAGACATTCGTCAGCTAGAGCCGAACGATGTGTTTGTGTTATTAAAAAGCCACATACCAAACTGTCAAAAAAGCCGTGACTACCTCTATCAAGCCGCTGAACATGCGGCTTTTATCCTATCAGAAATAGATCCTACGGCTTTACTTAACACGATTAGCATATCAAATCACGCCGATATCACCTTACCAAATGATAGTGCTACTAAAGTGCAGCAGCAATTAGCAGCACTGCCTTGCCCTGTTTTATACGTGCCCAATATTCGTGATTTTTTAGGGACGCTCATTCAAGCACGTTTGCAGTATCAGCAGCCCGTGACCTTGCCAACTGTCATAGCGGTGACGGGCACCAATGGCAAAACGACTATCAGTCAATTGGTGGCGCAATTGACGCAGCTGACAGGTATGAGCAGCGCAGTTATGGGCACGGCAGGGAATGGTAGGCTTGGCGCTTTGGTGCAAGCCAGCCATACCACGGGTGATGCCTTAGCAGTTCAGCAGTTTTTATATCAAATGGGTACAGAGAATGCTGAGTTATTGGCATTGGAAGCCAGCTCACATGGTTTGGATCAGCAACGTTTACAAGGTATGCCAGTGTCGGTGGCGATTTATACCAATCTTAGCCGTGACCACTTAGACTACCATGCCGATATGGCAGAGTATGCAGCAGCAAAAGCTAGACTGTTTGATAAAGCGCATTTTCCAGATTTGACACACGCTATCATTAATATCGATGATGACTCTGCGCAGATTATGCTCGACACCGCACATGCCAGTGATTTAACGGTCTGGACGTATAGTTTAGAATCATCAAAATCTGCGACCTTTGTTGCGGCTGAAATCAAACCAAGCTTACAAGGTGTTGAGATTAGCCTACGTACTGATTTAGGCGATGGCGAAGTTAATCATTTAGGTATCGTCAGCCCATTATTGGGGCGCTTTAATGTTGCCAATTTGCTTGCCGCAATGGCAGCTGCCGTCGCTTTAGGCATTAGCCTTGAGCGTATTGCCGCAGTGGTGCCGCAGCTACAAGGTGCGGTTGGACGTATGCAGCGTGTGCCGTCTAATGATGGTTGCTTTATCGTTGATTATGCGCATACGCCAGATGCCTTAAGCCAAGTGCTTGCCAGCCTAAAGACCCATTGTAAGGGTCAGCTGTGGGCAGTGTTTGGCTGCGGTGGCGACCGTGATGCGGGCAAACGTCCTTTGATGACGCAAGCAGGCTTGGCAGGCGCGGATAAAGTCGTGTTAACGGCAGACAATCCACGCACCGAAGATCCCAATGCAATATTGCAAGATATGCAAGCAGGCATGACGAGTGAGCAATATCAGCGTACCTATATTGAGCCTGCGCGCCAAACCGCCATTGAATATGCAGTTAATAAAGCAGCACCTGATGATATGGTCGTTATCGCTGGCAAAGGTCATGAGACCTATCAAGAAATTAACCATGTTCGTTATGATTTTGACGACAGTGTTATTTTGCAAAACGCCTTAAAACAAGCAGGGCGTTTATAGCATTTATATGTAAATAATGGCGCTTACAGTCAGTTTTTCATGCTATCTAAAAAGTATTAGGGCGTGTCCTCATTTAAAATGGTAATAAAAATGAGATAAATTACCGTCAAACAAGGAAAGTAGCGCAAATAATATCGAGATATTAATAAGCTAGTTGACGATGTTTGGCAAAATTTAGCCATTTTTAGTCCATTTATATAATAATCGATTAAATTGAAGACACGCCCTAGTCGTTAACTATAAAAATAAATAAGTAGTCATCATATATATAAGGTAATCATTATGACAGCCGACAACGATAACAGCATTCAGTCGCAAGGGCTGTATGTTTGGCAAGCAGACAATCTGCTCGCGGCAACCGCAGCACTCAATGGGCATTGGCAGCTGAGTGAGGGGCAATCCGACTCAGAAAACACTTCAGTAAATGATGTCATGAGCACTCGTATCGCCACCGATACCCGTACGATAAAACCTGGTGATATATTTTTAGCGTTAACGGGTGATAATTTTGATGGTCACGATTATATCGATACTGCCATCGCGCAAGGTGCGGTTGCGGCTATCGTCGCTCGCCCTATTGCTACGGCTGATGCAAATAGCATTCCGCAGTTAGTGGTGAGCGATACCCGTTTGGCGCTAGGACAATTGGCTGCGTATCGTCGTCAACAGCATCAAAATTTAACCGTCATTGCTATTACTGGCTCTAGCGGCAAGACCACCTGTAAAGAGATGCTGGGTAGTATCTTTGGCAGACTAGCACCGACATTGATTACCCGTGGTAACCTAAATAATGACTTGGGTGTGCCGATGATGTTGCTCGAATTATCCGACCACCATCGTTATGCCATTCTAGAGCTTGGCGCAAACCATATTGGCGAAATTGCTTATACTACCGAGATTGTAAAGCCAGATGTCGCGTGTATTTTAAACATTGGTACGGCGCATTTGGGTGAGTTTGGTAGCCGTGAAGGGATTTGCCAAACCAAGGCTGAGATTTACCATACCTTGAATGACAGCCAATTTGCGATCGTTCCTGATAAAGATGATTTTACCAATCAATTACGCCGTATCGCTGAAAAATATACGTCACACGTGATTGGCTTTGGTAATACTGATGTCAGTGCCAGCCATTTAGATGTCGAGCCTGAGCGCAGTGAATTTAAGTTGCATATCGGCAATCAAGTCCATGATATCAACTTGCCACTAGCGGGCGAGCACAATGTCAATAATGCTTTAGCCGCTGCTGCTTGTGCCCATGCACTAAATATCGATGTTAGTGATATCGTCGTCGGGCTTGAAAATGCGCGTCCTGCTAAAGGGCGCTTGAACAGTCAATTACTGGGTATGCATCGCTTGATTGATGATATAATGCCAATCCGCATTCGGTGCGAGCGGCAGCAAAAGTACTAGCGGCGCAAACGGGCACGCAAGTCATGGTGCTGGGCGATATTGCAGAACTGGGAGAGGCGGCGGTTAGCGAGCATCAAAGCTTGGGTCGTACCATTGCAACAACGGGCATCAATGTGCTGTGTGTTGGTGAATACGCGCCTTTTACCGTGGCGGGTGCACAAGAGGTTTCTGGCATCAATGCCCATGCGTTTACTGATAAAGACAGTTTATTGGCGTATTTGAAGCCGTATTTGCAAGCGCAGCAGGCGCAGCCTTGTACGGTGCTGTTTAAAGGTTCTCGTTCCATGCAAATGGAAACCCTTATCAATGCGCTAATCGAGGAGTAGGCGGTGTTAGTTTGGTTGTTTGGCTGGCTTGGCCAGTATTACACGCCGTTTTCTGCGGTGTCTTCGTTGACGCTGCGAGCGTTACTCGCGGTCATTACCGCCCTCGCATTTAGCATGTTTTTTGGTGGCCCTGTCATTCGACGTCTGCGTGCACTGAAATATGGTCAAGCGATTCGCAATGATGGTCCGCAATCGCATTTGGCGAAAACTGGTACGCCGACCATGGGTGGGGTGCTGATTTTAAGTGCGATTGGCGTGTCCACCTTACTATGGGCGCGTTTGAATAATCCGTACGTTTGGATTTTGCTCATTGTCATGATTATCTTTGGCGCGGTCGGCTGGGCAGATGATTGGCTAAAAATTAAGTATAAAGATCCCAAAGGCTTAATTGCTCGCAAGAAATTTTTTGGCTCTCTATGGGTGCTTTGTTCGGTGTGTCTTTGTATTATATCGCCACCTTGCAGCCAGATATCGCGACCACGCGTGAGATGCAGGATTTGCTGCTACCGATTTTTAAAGATTGGATGATTCCTTTTTCGGCAGTACCATTTGGTATTGGCTTTATTATCTTTACCTACTTTGTGATTAATGGGGCTTCTAACGCCGTCAACTTAACCGATGGCTTGGATGGTTTAGCTATTTTGCCCGTGGTCTTGGTTGCGGCGGGTTTGGGCGCGATGGCTTATGTATCAGGTGATGTACGCTTTGCTGACTACTTACATGTGCCTTATATTGCCTATAACTCCGAGGTTCTCATTGTCTGTGGTTCGATGATTGGTGCAGGGCTTGGTTTTTTATGGTTCAACGCCCATCCAGCCCAAGTATTTATGGGCGATGTGGGGGCGCTTGCTCTCGGGGCGATGCTCGGTACGATTGCCGTTATGACCCGTCAAGAGATTGCTTTTGCAATTATGGGTGGTCTATTTGTCGCCGAAGCGTTATCGGTCATGTTACAGGTTGGCTCGTATAAGCTGCGTAAAAAGCGGGTCTTTCGGATGGCACCATTGCATCATCACTTTGAAGAAATTGGCTGGAAAGAGACGCAAGTGGTGGCAAGGTTTTGGATTATTGCCATTATTCTCGTCATCCTTGGGCTCATGACCTTAAAACTGCGTTAGCACAGCCATATCGCTCGAACATTAATATGAATATCATGTTCGCAAAAGCCATCTCACTTTAGTTGAGGTGGCCTTTTTTTTGGTTGCTGATAGTTTGGTTGCGAATAGTTTGTTTTCTACATTTTCTTTCCTGCATTGTTTATCGCGCCTTTTATCACGCAGTAAGCCTGAATTTTGTTAAAATGGCAGCCATATTGCGATGACGTTGAGATACTTGTGAGCTTATTTATTTGTCCCCTTTGCCAATCACCCATGCAGCCTGCCGCAGATACGTGGCGCTGCGATGGCAGCTTGCACCCAAAACAAACCGCTCATCCATTTGATGTGGCACGTCAGGGTTATGTTAATTTATTGCCCGTGCAACAAAAAAAATCCAAAGCACCGGGCGATAGCCAGCAATCAATTGATGCGCGCAAACGGTTTTTAAACGCTGGACATTATCAGCCATTGCAGACGCTTATTTGCCAAAAAATGAGGGAATTGTTGGCGAAAAATGAGTCGGTCGCTGATTCAGCAATTGAGCCGATAACTACAAAGGATAGCAAGGCAATCAATTGGTTGGATATTGGCTGCGGTGAAGGATATTACACGCAGGCAATGGCACAGACAGGCATGGATACTCTCATCGCCGCAGATATCAGTAAACCGGCTGTGGTAGAGCTTGCGAAAACAAGCAAAGCGGCGGGGCGTCTTTGGTATCAGCAAGTTAAAGACAGTGTTACTAATGCGACAGCCAAGTCGGCAGTCATCTATCCGCTTGTTACCAGCGCTGCCCATTTGCCGTTACGCGCGCATAGCATAAAGGGCATTAGCAGTATCTTTAGCCCTATCTTGCCAGACGCGTTCAATGAGGTATTGACTGCAGACGGTTATTTAATCATTGCCAAGCCAGATATCGGGCATCTAGCGACGATGCGCGAAGCGTTATTTGACAACGTCCGGGAGCATGATTCGGATAAGTTTTTGCATGAATTGGCTCCATATTTCACGCTAATGGGTACGGAGCATGTCAGTACCGAGATGACGTTGTCAGCCGCTGATTTGGCTGATTTGATGACCATGACGCCTTATGCTTATCGCGCGCTTAATGAAAAAAGACAGGCGCTACTAGCAGCGGTCGAAACAGAACCCTTTACGACACAAGCTAAGTTTGTCATCTATATTTTGCAGAAGACAGCTGAATAGAATGGCTTAAGGTCATTAGTATTTTTTCATGACATTTATCTCATTTTTAGCCCGTTTAGATATGATCAATTGAATTGAGGACACGCCCTAATAATGGGTTACAAAACAGGTCCCATCGTGGCGACAATGTTATTCCAGATTTTATAAGATAACGGCCAGTTTTCAACTTGCTCACGAGTGACTTCTTCAGAATCAGCGATATACTGGTATTGTCGCTCAATGATGGCCGCTGTGAGCGTTTTATCGCTAAACACAATGTTGTTTTCATAGTTCAAATCAAAGCTACGCAAGTCTAAATTGGTCGAGCCAATCAGACTGATTTCGCCATCGATGGTCAAGGTTTTTGCGTGTAATAGACCGGGTTTTATTCGTAAATATTGACCCCCGCTTCAAGCAGCTGCCAGTAATAACTGTGGCTGGTAGCAGCCACGACTATTGAGTCGTTATTCTTTGGGAAAATCATGGTTACTTGTACACCGCGATAAGCGGTCGCACACAAAATGCTGACGAGCGAATAATCAGGCACAAAATAAGGCGTTGAGATGATCAGGGTTCGCTTTGCCTGACCAATTAAGACACCTAAAAATTGCGGCGTGGTGCTGCGTCGTTGGGTAGGACCATCAGAAAAAACCTGTGCAGCAAAGCCTTTTGGCGGCAATGTGACTGGTAAAGGTGGCGGTGATGTTATTGGTAAAGGCTCATCAGTTTCTGGCTGTGGGGATTTTTGTTGCTTTAGTTGTGGGTCAATAAAATAAGGAAAGCTGTCAAGCGGCGTATCAGGATTTTCAGTCAGCCAATCACTGGCAAACAACATCTGATTCTGTGCCACCACTGGTCCTTCGACCCGCAGCATAATGTCTACCCACGGCGCAAATTTTGGCTTTACACGAAACTCAGGATCGGCGCAGTTGCGACTGCCACAGTAGCCGATTTTGCCGTCAATAACCGTAATCTTGCGGTGATTTCGCAAGTCAATCCGGCTAAACATGAGTACCTTTAAAATATTACTAATTGGTAGGGCAACACTGACTTGTACGCCAGCTTCTATCATTTCCTGCCATATCTTTGAGCCGACCATTTTTCGTGAGCCCATACCGTCAACCATTGCTCGGCATATGACGCCGCGCCTTGCCGCTCGTATGAGTGCTTGAGCAGTATCGATTCCCATACCATCGATTAGCCAAATATAATACAGCACATGAATATGATCGGTCGCTGCATCAAAGTCGGCAATCATACGTTTGCGCGTCTCAGCCGCATCTGCCATCAGCTCTGCGTGATTGCCCACCGTTGTATGATAGCCAGTTGCATTGGCAGAGTAGGCAAAGGCCGCTTGGTATTCAGGTTTGATAGCCTCCGACAAAGCGATGTCATCACCAAGTACTTCAGGACTATGTGCGCTTAATTTATCGATGATTTCTTTACGTTTGCGCGTAAAATCGCGTCCTAGATGCACCTCACCAAACATCCAATAAATTACAACCCCCAGATAAGGCAAAATGAACAATATGACGAGCCAAGCAAGCCGAGCGGGCGAGGTCAGATCATGGCGCGCAAGCACTCGCAAAGAGATCAGTATCAGTAGCATAAAATGAACAGTTAAAAAGATATCCAATAGCATAATGCGCTCCATCATTATTATTTTTTTTGCAGTATTTATCAGCGGTTCTTACTGATTATAACGCACTGTAAAATTACCACCGTTTTGATTGGTAAAAACAGCAATGCGACAACGCTGGAGCTATGATACTTAGCAGTAAGCTTGTTTAAGCTTGTTTAAGCTGGTGAAGTATACACCTCCATCAATACTCTCCTAACAACCAGCCACTGACAAAGGCAAAATACTCGCGAAACCAAGCGTTATAACGAATGGATAAAGGCGTGGGACTGGCGACGGTGATCGGTTGTGTATAGCCCTGATGTCGCGCAATGCTGGCTGCGCGAATGCTATGGAAATCACTGGTAACGATGGCGATAGGATCAGTGATAGACAGCCCTTTTGCTTCTAACAACGCTCGGCTGTTAGCGAGATTTTCTTCCGTACTGGTACTTTTACCTTCTTGTAAAATGCGTTCGAATGGCACGCCATGTGCCTCATGCAAATACGTGGCCATAATATCGGCTTCGCTACGTGTACGCTGAAAACCAACGCCACCACTGGTCATCACCAAAGCATCTGGTTGCGTCTCGATAAGGGGCACAGCGGTGTCCAAGCGCTTGGCGAGCGTCGGTGTCGGCTTACCTGCAACCGTGCCTGAGCCTAATATAATAATCGCTGCCACTGTCGGTGCAGGCTGCTGGCTAAGCGCAATCTGCTGTTGCAATGACCAAATAAATAGAGCGAAGCTCAACAACCAAAGTATAAATACAGCCCATAACCCATACCAAAGGCAGTTAAAGCCATAATGTTGGCTGCAAAACCTGCGTATTGCATGCCAAAACATTCCATGTATGACAAAAACCATGCCGACTAAAAAAGGTACAACCGAGCCGAAGTTGACTTTACCGACGACCATCAATGCAGCGCAATCGATGATAAGTATGATGCCGATAACAGATAAGAGGCCACGAATAACGGAAATTAAACCTTTAGACATAGTGAAAGACGCTTTTATTCAAGTGAATGGAGTTTCTGATAGTGGCTTATAAAAGTAGGCGGTAGTGAGGTATGTCTTAACCCATTTTCAACCTTTTTTTAACCTGTCTTTATAAAATATAGTGATTCTGGACATACTGAATGCACAATTCATGAAACGCTTGTGCTGGCGGTGAAATCGTTTTATTTGCCAATTTAAAAATACCAATTTGTCTGTCTAAGGCAGGTTCAAGTAAGTCGAGCCATACCAATTCTGGCTCATTCGATGGAAAGGCGAGCTTGGGTAGGGTGGTGATGCCAAGATCATTGCGTAATAATGAAAATAAGGAAGTAATATTCTCGACCGTGTAACGCGCATTACGGTTGAGTACCTCGGCTGGGGTGTTTTCGAGCAATCGGCAAGTGCCATTATAGATAAAAGGCTGGGTCATCAGTTGTTGCCATTTAAGCCCTGTTTTTTGATGGTTTCTTGAAGGTTTTATTGGTTGATTTAACGAATTGCTTTTTAAGCAGACCACGCCAATCGGGTCAGATATGAGCAAGGTGAAATCTATATTTGATTGATCGATACTGGTGCAGTTGCCCAATGCCAAATCGATTTCACCTGCCAATAAACGATTGGCCACACCGACAGAGTTATCATCTATTAGTACAATCTCGACATCAGGATATCTTTTGGAGTATTCAACCAACACGCTAGGCAAGAGTTTTGTCACCAGTGATGGCACGCTTGCAATCCTTATTTTGCCTTTATCGCCAGCGGCTGCTCCTTTTAAATCATCCTTTAGCGCTTGATAAATCGTCATAAACTGCTCGATTTTGGGTAAACAAGTCTCTCCAAAAGGCGTGAGTGTTGCTTTATTTCCTCCTTCAAATAAGCGCTGACCTAGTATTTTTTCCAATTCCTTTATCGAGGCAGACAACGCCGCTTGCGAGCGATTGGCGCGATCCGCCGCCGCCCGAAAGCCACCTTCCTCTACCACGCATAAAAAATGTCGCAGTTGCTGTAGCTTCATATCCATACCATCCAAGGCTATTGTTCAATGATTTATTCTAAACGATAGATTAAATCTATCATATTCTAAATTTAATTAGTTAGATTTATCGTTAGTACTTGGGTAGGATAACTCTATAGCAATCGCTGCCCAATCATTGATCAAAGGATATGACGACATGACGACCATTCAACCAAACAAGCCATCAAAACCTCACTTTATGCGTCTAAAGCCCCTTTAGAATGGGCAATCACCAGCAATGGTACGTTGTACACTGCGCAGATTCCTATTGATGAAAATGGTGACGTGGTTGCAGGTGGTATCGAAGCGCAAACCCGTCAAACGCTAGATAATCTGAAGCACACATTAGAATGTGCCAATGTTGGCATGGATTCGGTGCTACAAGTCATGATCTATGTGACCGATCGCGACTATCTAAAAACCGTCAATCAAGTTTATGCTGAATACTTTGAAGCACCCTATCCAAATCGGGCAGCGCTCGTGATAGCAGGACTGGCTCGTGAAGAAATGCTGGTTGAGCTGGTTGTATATGCCGCTGTGCCTTAAAACTAATTTTAATATTCCATCTTTTAATACTTTATCAAGGAAGCTCTTATGTCAGCCCATACCGCCCAACAGATATTGCAGCAAGACCCAACCAAATCACTTTATATCAATGGTGAGTGGCAAGCGGGCATCGATACCATTGCCAATATTAACCCATCTGATATCACTGACACTATCGGTGAGTTCGCACAGGCCAGTGGCGATCAAGTCAAAGACGCTATTGCAGCGGCGCGTCACGCTCAGCCAAAATGGGAAGCGACTCCTTTAGAAAAAAAGCAGTCTATCCTACAAGCGATTGGCGATGAAATGATTGCTCGCTGTGATGAGCTAGGTACACTGTTGTCTCTTGAAGAAGGCAAGCCGTTTGCGGAAGGTCGCGGTGAGATTTATCGTGCTGGTCAGTTCTTTCATTATTATGCCGCTGAAGTCTTACGTCAAATGGGCGACCTTGCTGACTCAGTACGTCCTGGGGTCAAAGTCGAAGTCACCCGTGAAGCTGTCGGTGTGGTCGCAATTATCTCTCCTTGGAACTTTCCAACTGCAACTGCTGTATGGAAAATCGCGCCAGCGTTAGCATTTGGTAACAGTGTTATCTGGAAGCCTGCGAATTTAACGCCTGCTAGTGCAGTGGCATTTGCTGAGATTATCCACCGTCAAGGCATGCCAGAAGGCACATTCAACCTGCTACTGGGTGGCGGCTCGTCAGTCGGTGATGCACTCATCAATTCTACAGATATCGATGCCGTTAGCTTTACCGGTTCTGTACCAACAGGTCGCAAGGTCGCTGCTGCGACGGCACCGAACTTTATTCGTTGTCAGCTTGAGATGGGCAGCAAAAACGCCTTGGTTATCGCTGACGATGCCGATTTGCAAGTTGCTATCGATGCGGCAGTGGCTGGTGCGTTTGGCGGTTCGGGACAAAAATGTACCGCTTCCTCCTCGTCTCATCGTCATGGATAGTATTCATGACGCCTTTGTCGAAGGTGTGATTGCCAAAATGAAAACCTTAAAGGTCGGACATGCGCTTGATGACGGTATTTTTATGGGACCTGTCGTCGATGATAAACAACTGGCATCAAACATGGACTGGATCGAAAAGGCCAAGCAATCAGGTGCCAATTTAGCCTTTGGTGGTGAGCGGTTAGAGATGCCACATGACGGCTACTATATGTCGCCGACGTTATTTACCGAGACGGACAACAGCTGGGATATCAACCAAGAAGAGGTGTTTGCTCCGTTAGCTTGTGTGATGCGTGTCAAGGATTTGGACGAAGCGATTGCCATGACCAATGACACGCGTTTTGGTCTGACGGGCGGCATCATCACCCAAAGCTTGCGTAGTAGTGCGATGTTCAAAGAGCAAGTGCAAGCAGGTTGCGTTATGGTCAATCTAGCGACTGCAGGAACCGACTACCACGTACCATTTGGTGGCCGTAAACAGTCAAGCTTTGGCCCGCGTGAGCAAGGTCAATATGCCAAAGAGTTCTATACCATCGTGAAGACCGCTTATCAAAAAGCGTACTAAAAATGTCTTAACAAGCATACTCGCCGCTATCGAAGCGATACTGTGCTAAAACGCGCTCAATCGCTAATGATAGCGGCTACCGATAAAAGTATTAAAGGGAATTGATATGTACCAAGACCATATCGTCATTGACGGATTACAGTATAGCCATTGGATCGTGACTTTAAGATGCTACAAGCCAGTGGTATCAATGCGGTACATGCCACTTTGGTCTATCACGAAGATGCCCGTCAGACCATGACCCGCTTTAGCGAGTGGCATGCACGCTTTGAGCAAAACTCAGATCTTATCTTGCCAGTGTACTCAGTTGCTGATATCAAGATGGCAAAAGAGCAGGGTAAAGTTGGCATCTTCTTTGGCGCGCAAAACTGCTCACCAATCGATGATGAAATCGGACTAATCAGCGTAATGCGCCGTTTGGGTTTATTGATTATGCAGCTGACTTACAACAACCAGAGCTTACTAGCCACTGGTTGTTATGAGCAGAATGACAGCGGCATTACCCGATTTGGTCAGCAGGCCATCGCTGAGATGAACCGTGTCGGTATGATTATTGACATGTCGCACAGCGCAGAACGTTCAACGCTTGAGGCGATAGAAGCATCATCGCGCCCGATATGTATCAGTCATGCCAATCCAACCACAGCACACGATGCCCTGCGTAATAAATCAGATACGGTTATCAGTGCCTTGACCCAAGCAGGCGGGTTGTTAGGTTTCAGCTTATATCCGTTTCATTTACCAAATGGTAGTGACTGTACGCTTGATGACTTCTGTACGATGATTGCTAATTGTGCTGACAAATATGGCGTCGAGCATTTATCCATTGGTAGTGACTTGTGTCTCAATCAACCGCAAGCCGTGCTTGAGTGGATGCGTAATGGGCGCTGGTCAAAAGCGATGGATTATGGTGAAGGCAATGCCAATAATTCAGGTTGGCCAGATACCTTGCCATGGTTTGCTGGCAAGGACGGTATGGAAAATATCTATAACGGTCTACTCAAACATGGCTTTAATGAAAGCGATGCTGGAAAAGTCATCGGTCAAAACTGGTTTGATTTCCTTGAGAGTGGTTTAAAGCCTTTAGCCTAAAGGCTCATTCCTAAAAGATAATTCTAGCAAGTCATCGCTAAAAATCGCTATAAGACGACAGACGTTTTATAGCGCACAGCTATTTGAAATAGACAGTTTTGAAATACATAGCTTTGAAGTAAGTAGCTTTGAAGTAAATAATATGATGAGGCTATCTGGTTATATCCTCATTGCGATACCTCTGATTTAAAACGCAACATTAGCCTAGCATATGGAGCCACATCATGGCCGATTTAAAAGGACTTAACCAAGGTGAGCAAGGACGCTCAAACGCTGCCAATAGCACAGCGGATAAGATCAGCGCTGTACCAGCTGCTGCCGATATTGATGCGTTGGGGCTAAAAAACCCTGCCTTTTGGTATAGTGGCGGGTTTATTACGATTTTTGTGCTCATGGCGATTTTTGCAGAAGCACAGTTAGCAACGATTGTGGATGTTGGTTTTAAATGGTCAGCCAATATCTTTGGCCCTTTTTGGCAAATTCTGCTTCTTGCTACTTTCGTCATCGCTTTAGCGGTTGGTGCAGGTCGCACGGGTCGTGTTATTTTGGGCAACTTACCAAAGCCTGAAATGGACAATTTCAAGTGGATGGCCATCCTGTTTTGTACATTGTTGGCTGGCGGTGGGGTTTTTTGGGCGGCGGCAGAACCTATTGCTCATTTCGTGTCAGCGCCTCCTTTATACGGTGAGTCACCAGACTTGCAACAACGAGCATTTAACGCCTTATCACAATCTTTTATGCATTGGGGATTTTTGGCGTGGTCGATTGTCGGTAGTTTGACCGCGATTGTGGTCATGCATTTGCATTATGACAAAGGCTTGCCGCTGAAACCTCGCACACTTCTTTATCCTATGTTTGGTGAGCGCGTACTCACGGGTCAAACGGGCGCGATTATCGATGCTTGTTGTATCGTTGCCGTTGCCGCTGGTACGATTGGTCCTATCGGTTTTCTGGGTCTACAGACCAGCTATGCACTCAATACCTTGTTTGGTATTCCTGATACTTTTGCCACCCAGCTTATCATTATCATATTCGCGATTGGGCTTTATACCTTATCAGCGATCAGTGGTCTTGCTCGAGGCATGCAATTGCTCAGCCGCTTCAATGTCATATTGGCAGTTGCGCTGATGGTCTTTATTTTGATATTTGGACCGACCAATTTTATCGTCAATGGTTATATTCAAGGTGTCGGCACGATGGTCGATAACTTTATTCCACTGGCCACTTTTCGCGGTGATGAAGGCTGGCTTGGCGGTTGGACCGTGTTCTTTTGGGGTTGGTTCTTAGGTTATGGCCCAATGATGGCTATCTTTATCGCTCGTATCTCACGTGGTCGTACGATTCGTCAATTGATTACCACGGTTTGTATCATTGCGCCACTCGTTACTTGCTTTTGGTTCACCGTCGTTGGTGGTTCGGGTCTGGCGTTTGAGATTGCCAATCCGGGCAGTGTCAGTAGCGCATTTGAAGGCTTTAACTTACCTGGTGCACTATTAGCCGTTACCCAGCAATTACCCTTTCCTTTAATTACCTCGATATTATTTCTAATTTTAACCACCGTTTTTATCGTCACGACAGGTGATTCGATGACCTATACCATCAGTGTGGTCATCAGTGGCGAGCGTGAGCCAAACGCCATGATTCGTACCTTTTGGGGCATTATGATGGGGGTGACAGCGATTGTTTTAATCTCGCTTGGTTCAGGTGGCGTGACAGCATTGCAGTCTTTTATCGTGATTACCGCTGTGCCTGTCTCCTTTATCCTGCTGCCATCGCTATGGAACGGGCCACAAATTGCCCAGCAAATGGCGCGAGAGCAAGACTTGTATCGACCTAATCAGGTAGAGGTAAGACATAAAATTAGCGAAGAAAAGCTCGCTAAGGAAAAGCTTACTCAAAAAACTGATTGACTACCAAACGGTCAAGGTCAAAACAACGATCCTAAAAACGGCTGAATACTTATTTACCAATAGATATCATCATTGGCATTATTAACAAAGCTGCTGGCTCAATATATTAGGTAAGGTAGTGAAATTATGAATATGATTCATGCAAATAATGAAAGAATTAATGTCAAGCCGCCTCAACTGAGCACTGACTTTCGTACTCGTGACGTGATTATGAATGCAGAAAGGTTGGGCGCGATGCACCAAACTCGCATTAGCTTTGTGCGCACGTTACTGCGTAAGATTGATAGAGAGCAATGGACGCTCAGTACCCATTTGTGGGATTTGGATGAGCAAGGCTATGGCACGGTTATTTATCGCCTCAATACCCCAGAGCATCTGTATCATCTGGTGGTGTTTTGTAATGAGCTGGCTGATGAAGAGCGTAATGATAGGGTGATTGCCCAAAAATGGGATGTGACCTTTGGTCTGGTCTTTGGTGAGATAAGTGAGGAATTACTGGATAATCTACAAGCCAATGTACCACTGCAAGAAGCAGGTCGCAACTCTAATATGGTGATGGTGCTGGCACGAGCAAATAAGAGCGTACGGGTCTTTGATCATATCGTTAGCTCACTCGCCATTGGTCAGCAACCAGATTTAGATATACTCGCGCAAGTGGGTTATATATTGCGCACTACTGCCGTCTATGGCAATGGTAAGTTTGGTATTTATGACTTCAAACCGTTAGATCACAGCGAGGACTTTGACCAATCGTTTCGCGCGCAGATGTGTGCCGTGTATTTGCTGCGTGAGTTTAGCTTAGATTGGGTCGATTATTTGGCAAAGCAAAAAGGCGGTAGCAACGCCGCTGTGCTGCATCCAGAGATTAAGCGTTACTTGGGAGTTGGTAACGCCACCGGTCTGGGCATGGCACCGTATCTAATCAACCATCCTTGTGTCGTCGATCAATGGCTAACTACCCGTGAAGAAGCGTTGCAAGTAACACTGATCTGCCAGATTGAACCCAAAAAAACCGCATATTTTGCCAGTTTAATCAAACGTGCTATTCAGCATTTTAGCGAGATTGTTACCATCAATGAGTCGCAAATCAAACTCAATGAAGCGGTCGTTGCAGAATTAGCCGTATTACAAAATAATTTGATGGTAACCATTAATCAATACAGTACATGGGCAGAGTTCTTACAAGCTCACCATCATCTAAGCCTTGAGAGCCAAGAAGTGATTATCTCTTGCTTGATGGAGCTTTATCCTGAGCGTGTCGATGCGTTTCAAGAAAAAATAAATGCCGATGAAACGCTGTCGCTACCGAAAGGCAAGGTGATCCAAGATTTAATCGATGTATTAGAGCGATATTATCAGTGGGTGATTAATATTGATTTTAGCCAGCCCGATAATAGCCATTGGTTTTGGTATCGCTCGGTGGATAAAGAAGAGCCAAGGATGGGCGTGCGCGGGCAAGAACCGGGTGCTGATCGTGAGCTTGCATTAGACATCGCACGGCAAGCAAATAAGCTGTATCTCGCGTTGAAACCCACCGATCCACAGCAGCTCATTTCAGAATTCATCTTAAATCATCCAAAATATCGCTCGATTGCGCGCCGCGTTTGGACAATGGGACATAAGCCACTGGGCGATATTCAGATGAATGTCTTGCATAAAACCGCATTACCCATGCACCTGTTACGGTGTAAATTATCGATGTTTGGTGCCACCAAGTTCGATCCCAGATCAGATCGCTGGGTGCGGATCACCTTGTTTCAAGGTGCGCCTTTGTTTGCAGAAGTGCATAGTGATGAGTGGCTGTTTCCTTTATTACCCAATTTATCGAAAGAGCAGGGAGGTTTGACTCATGATCGTATCGCATAATGAAATTGTGACGATAGTACACAAAGCCTTTACTGGGATGCACCGTGAAGTAGGCGAAGCGGATGTGATTGCTACTATGGTCGCTGAGCTACAGATGGCGGGCTTGGACGGTATCAGACACTTTAATAATGCCAGTCCGTATATTTTAACCGAGCACGATACGCCAATCGATATCGTCTATCAAGAAGACGGCGCTATTCGTTTAGATTTGCATGGTAGCAGCTTGGCTTGTCACTTGCCGACTATCATTGACTATGCTCTGGAAAAAATGGGTGATTTGGCGCATTTTCATATTTATTTACAGAACTGTCATAACCGCTGGTTGGCTTATAGTGAGCTGGTGGAGCTGGCTGCCAAAGGCTTTGCTTGTTTGGCTAAATGGGACAATGGCTCTGTGCCCAAGCATACATTATTTACGTTAAATCAAGGTTTGTGTATCCTGATTTATACTTTTTTGACCAAGCACAAGCCAATTACAATACCAATGATATGATTATTGAAATTGCGACCCAAAATTTTGATATTGAACAGGACATACAGCATTTCAATTATAAAATATCGACAGATGAGCTATTTGAAACGCATCAGCGCGCATGGAAAGAAGGCATCTATGTCGACGATGAGCAGTGGGCGATACTCAAAAAAACGGCTGCGGCGATGTTGGTAGAAAATAGCGAAACATCAAGTAAAGGTGCGGGAGGGGCGTAAGCGAGAGGAATGTAATAAATAAAAGGTTACAAAATGACATAGGCAAATAGATTAAGCCAAAAAGAGGCTTGTAATTAAAAAATTTCAGAAAGTGTTTTGGATTAAAAGGTATTTCGGAGTTGTTTGAACAGATGGGAAAAGCTAGAGGCTTTGATTAAGCAGAATAAGATTGGCGGTGAAGGAGGAAGTCAAACACTAAATGTAAGGCATTGATTTAAATGGTTATAAAAATAATATTGGATATATAGACCAACAAATAGACCAACAAGTTGCAAGTATTGTCCGCAAGCTCTTGTTACAATTTATATTGTAACAAAATATTTATATTTGACTATGTGATTTCAAACACATACTATCACTAAAAAACGCTTTTTGGTGATCTACGCTCTTTCTGCTATCTTAACATTTATACTTTCTACTGCTATTTATCATTAAAACTTTGGATAACGAGATATTCCTAATAATCTAAACTAAGATAGCTACTTTCCATCTTTAAGCTGTTCACAGACTTCCAAATTCATTTTTACAAATCCATCCCATTCATACAAATGTGAAAGATGTTTTTCGTAATAGTCTTCTACACGGCAAATAAGAGGGCGGTATTCATAAATGGTGCAAAGCAAACTATTATCATCGAAGTGACGGCAAGTGCCATCACCTCGATTCAGGTAGTCAGTTTGTTCACTTAGATTGACTTTTTTACAACACTGCCCACATGCTGTACAAGGAAACGAGAGTTTAGACATTTTCTTTATAAAAACCATCATTAATACTAGAGTCAATTCGAGCTAGGTTTGCAGAGGCACTACCGTATATGCTGCCATCTTCATCAAGAATTGGAGTATCGATAGCTACTTTGAGAACTTGAATAATCTTTACATTCTTCAAGACAGCCATTTTTGCTTCCTGATCATATTGTGAATAATCAGTACCTTGTCTTTCAATTACTTCTTCAAGAGCTTTTAAATTACGACGCAAATGTTTGCGTAAGGTAGAAATGATCTCTGAGGCTCTGTAGGCGACTTCCTCTATTCCTTTTGTAAGAGCTATGGCTTTATCTATATCAGCTGCAAACTCTTCAGCCTTAGCGATATTGCTGTGAGCGTCATTTAATTTAGTCTTTGCTTTGCTACCCATGTACCATCCAGCAATGAGTAAACCAGGGCCTGCGGCCAAAGCATTAAGTGCTAATGCGCCTCCAGCCATTCCCATACCTCCAGAGGCTAAGCTACCACCACCTAACCAAGCAAGGGTTGCATAGTGGCAGCTACGCCGCTTAATGAACTAATAGCAGTACCTGTGCTTGCTGCCGCGAACATCATAGTCCCATTATAGGCTCCAAAAGCAGTCAGAGTTCCTGCCATAGCACCACCACCTGCACCTAAGCCAGAATCAATGACAAATGAAACATCCTGCTTAACTCTTTGAGTACGACATCACTAAACTCTTTGACTGTTAAATTTCCTAAGTTGCCATCATGTTGAAAGTCTATATTTTTGATCTTTCCAAAAGTAGTGATAAAGGTATTTACATGATTTGATAAAGTATCAGCTTTTTTTGCACCTAAATCTGCTAATGCTACTTGGCACTTCTCACGAGATTCTTCTAGACCCCATTCTGCACGTCTTGCTATGCCTTGAGCTGTATCATTGGCTTCGCTTGCTTTTTTATTATCATAGAAAGCTTTTCCAGTTTTTGCTGCTCCAGCTACGCCAGCAACAACCCCTATTATTAGTGGAATTGGCATAATATTTTCCTATTCGTTTATTAATATTGCTAGATCTTTATTTATCGTAAAAAGCCTTTCTGAAACCTCTAGAAATTCTTCAATGTACTCACTTTCGATACGCAGTAGTTCACAGATATAAAGTAGGAGCGATCTTTCTTCATCGCCAAAATGACCACTACTATAGCCGGCACCAATCAGTTCAAATAATATTATTTTTTTCTTTGCTTTCAAATTTACCAAGTGAATCTTTCTTAATAGAAATTAGTTCCTTAGCAGTACGTCTAAGTATTTTTTGCTTTAAAATAGAGGTAGTCAACATGGCCTCTTCGACCATTTTAGGATTGATTTTTAAAACATCTACGCCACTTGAAATAAGAGTCAACATTGCCTCTTTTTTAAAGCCTTCTAACTGACTGTATTCATCAAATGCTAAATTTGCTTGTTCTTCAAGAATAGATCTTAATTTATATCTACTATTTAATAAGCTATTCGTCGCAAATGCCATTCTATTTAATATACTACTAGTGATAATACTTGACTCTTCTACAGGCTTATTGGAGTCATAGCCGTTTGAAGAGAGCAAACCATCAAGACTATTTTCTCCAAGTTCTACAGCATATTCTGATAAAACTTTTATTTCGTTCTCATCAATATTTTGGAAAAAAGCAGAACTTTTATTATCTAGTTTTACTTTTTTTATTTGTTTAGAGGTTGTCTTTATCGCCTTCTGCCATCATGATGAGAGCAGTTAACTCTAAAAATAAAGTTTTTTGCGATTCTTCTTGTAATTCTTTTAAAAACATAGCTATTGCCTTATATTATTAATGGTAGGTCAGAGAGCATGGCTTCATCTAGTTCAGCCATATTTTTGATAGAAATTTTTGTCCCAAGTTCTTCAGCGAAGCGATTCATTCTTAAGCAAAACTCTTCAGGATCAATCTCAGGTGAGTCCAAAGCCTCGAACATATCATTGCTATATACTTCTAACTCTTTGATACGGTAGGAAAATAGCTCCTTAATTTTTAATTCATATTCTTTTGAAAGTAACCTTGCAGCTTCACATTGTATTTCTACAAGTTGTCTACGTTCGGTCGATAACTTAGCGTCTTTTAAAACGTCGAAGAAGCTTTGATATACTGTATTGGTTAGAGCGTAACCAACCATACCGCCAATTAAAGCACCTAAAACTGGAATAGGTATGGCGACTTGACCAATAGTGGCAAACATGGAAGACGACATCATACCGGTAACTGATAAACCAATATCCTGAGCAAGCTCCGCTTCATTAAGCTCACCGATAGCATACTTCTTTATACTTTTACCCGTTGATAGGCAAGCGGTTACTACCATCGCTGGCATATTGCTTTTTGAGATGTTACGTAAAACTTCTTTGGATGACTGTGCCATATAAGTTTTTATGGCCGTACCTGAAGCCGCTGTAGCATAGCCAGTTGCCCCTGAAATAAGAGTGTCTTTACTTGTAGCCAGTACAGCTTCTGAGAACTCTTTATCTCCGGAATAAACAGCTATATTATTTACAGCAGAGATAGAGCCACCAATAGCCACACCAAACTTTAAACCTTCAACACCAGCTCTATGACTTACCTTAGCGATATCCTTACGAACCATGGCTTAGGGTCGAGCCTATATTAATGGCTTCTTCAGTCGTTAATCCAGAGTCTGTTATTTTATTTTCTAATGCTTCATAGTTCTTTGCTTGTTTCAATGCTTTATCGGCTAGCTCGGTCTTACCTAGATTTTTAAGAACCTCACTTTGTTCAGTAAGTTTCTGAGCTTCGCTTCGACATATGGCTTTCATCTCACTAACTTGTTCGGTAGGTACTTCAAGTTTATCAACGCTAAGATAACGTGAAAAATCTTTCGATTTACCCTCCCCGCAAGCGATACTTTTTAGTAGGTTTTCTTTGTTCGTGACAAACTTCATCTGTGAAGTAATTTCGGTTTCATCTAATAACTCTACGATGTCAACCACACTATGATTCTTACCATAGCCTACAGTATCTTCACTTCTAGCAAAGCGAGGCGCTTCCTTATTAATAATAGCGTCAGCATTACGTTTTGAAACGCTGGCAACCTCAGCTGAATACCCTGCCTGCTGTTTTATGTTCTGTTCATAATAATCAGGATTTAATTTCCCTTCAGCTATACTCAGCAGGCTTCTATCAAATTCTTTAGCAGTTTCATGATCAATACCGCGAAGACCAGTTAAAAACTGACTACCTGCTGTACCATAACGTTGAATCAGTTCGTGCTCTGCGCTTGCGATTGCAATATTTCGTAAGTCAGAAGCCATACCTCTTTGCTGCTTATATTCCTTAACTACAGTATTCATTATCAACCTCTTAAATATCAGTTACTTCCCTTGATTTAATGGAAGTTAATAGTAAAACAGTCATCTCAATATTGCTTATGAAACCTTTCTACATAGACACATAGCTTTTTAAAACTTTCTCCATTTGCTCCTGAACAGTAGAGGGACTGATAATTTTGATATGGGGTAGCCAATATTGCACAATCGGTATGACCTCACGTGGGTGAACCTGACGACAAGCCAGCAATAGATCGCCATTATCCAGCTTACGAATCAATTCTTGATTAGGTAGTAGGTCTCGTCGCTCAAAATACCCTGCTACCTTAGCACTGACCTGCAATACAATCTCATTGATGTGATTATCAAAAAATAAGCTATCTGTGTTTATTAAACCTGCTTTAATTTGCTCATCACAGTCAAAGGTCTTGTCAGTGACACACAGATTAGATATTTGGGTAAAACAAAAATTACGCGTTTGTGCATCATGTCTACCTATCACATACCAAATACCATTTTTATTAAGGAGATGATAGGGTTCAAGATGATAGTGTTTTTCGCATTTTCACTACTTTGCTTTCTGACTTTTTGATAATCAAAAGTAATTATTCGGCAATCCCTAATGGCTTGATTAATGAGATTAAATTCTTGAGTTCGTGCTTGAATATTTTCATAGTCAAAACCTTTTATCACAATACTCTGATTTAGCTTGTCATAAAAAACTGTCGGTCAATCTTAGGCAGTAAGTCTTGCACACTTGCAAAATTTGCAAAGCGTTTAATCTCAGTCAAGTTCAAATATCCAACTCGATTGGGTGAAAGCTGATAAAAAACTGGACCTGAGTCACTAAAGTCCAGCATGGCTAAGCGCTCTTGAAAATCGCGTTTAAGCGTACGGGTACAGACTTGATAGTCTTGGGTAAGCGTGTCAATGTTTAGACGCTCACCGTTGTTTAGGCGGATGATGATATCTGATAGCCGATAAGCCAAACGTTCGTGTTTTTTACTGCCCATCAACGTATATATCCTATTTTGTTGCTATATATTATTTTTTATTACAAGATTGTAATTATCTGCTTTTATACATTGGTGTCAATAGAAATAAAACAAATATTCAGTTGTTCGTATTATTGAGCCTACTTTTTCCTTGGTTTATGTTAGCAAGTATAAATGGTAGTAATGACAGGTTGTGTCTAAGGATAGGCTAATCGCATTCAATAATATTAAACCCGTAAAAAAGTTCTCAACTAATGAGAGCAATCGTGAAAGTATGAAATGCCTATAATCATAATAGTTAAATTGGAGTTTGATAGCTTAAGCTAAGACCTACAGGGGTTAGCCTATAGGTAGAAGCATTCAAAATTTATCTGATATTGCTATACTGATGCCTAAAATGAAAAAAACTAACGACACCGATTGACGTATAGTGACTCTTATCTATAGATTTGCTACTACAACCATTTTATTATTGATTAAGTGAGCTATTCATCATGAGCTTCAATGAAGATTCCCGTGTAAAAATCCCAACAATCCTTCATTTGATGAAGCTAGGTTATCAATACTTATCGCTTAAAGATGCCAAATGGGATATCGATACCAACATTTTCCCTGAACTTTTTCATGATGCCATGATGCGAATAAATGGGAGCATTAAAGACGATGAGGTCAAACGCCTATTCGAAGATGTGAAGTTGCTCTTAGACAATGAAGATTTAGGGAAAGCTTTTTTTGACAAGCTATCTGAGCGTTCAGGTACGAAGCTGATTGATTTCGAAAAATTTAACAATAATAGCTTTCATGTGGTTACGGAGCTGACCTGCAAAAATGGCGACGAAGAATTCCGTCCTGACATCACCTTGCTCATTAACGGCATGCCATTAGTATTTATAGAGGTCAAAAAGCCGCATAATCGAGAAGGTATTATCGCTGAGAGAAATCGTATCAATACACGATTTGAGAACCCTAAGTTCAAACGGTTCGTTAATATTACGCAGTTTATGATTTTTTCAAACAACATGGAATATGTGGATGGCGATCCTGAACCATTACGTGGAGCCTTTTACGCCAGTTCTCTTACCACAAACCGATATTCAACTATTTCCGTGAAGAAGAGACGTTCAACTATACGGCATTACTAGAACCAGTTACTGACGCTGATGAGCTTAGAGTACTGAAGGATAATAACTTAGAAGTCATTCGAAATAGCTCAGAGTTCCAAACCAATAAGCAGCCAGAACGTCCTACTAATAGCATCTGTACCTCTTTACTCAGTCGTGAGCGATTGGCATTCGTTCTGCGTTATGCGCTGGTTTATGTGAACGAGACTAAAGGGCTAGAGAAACATATCATGCGTTATCCGCAGATATTTGCGACTAAGGCTATTGGTAATAAGCTCGATGAGGGTATTAGAAAAGGTATTATCTGGCATACACAAGGCAGCGGTAAAACTGCCTTGGCTTTTTATAATGTGCGCTTCCTAACAGACTATTTTCAAAAGCAACGAATAACACCTAAGTTTTATTTCATCGTTGATCGATTAGACTTACTACAACAGGCACAGCGTGAGTTTACAGCGCGTGGTCTAAGAGTTCGAACCGTTGACTCCAGAGATGATTTTGCTCGTGATATCAAAGCAACCAAAGCCATTCACAATGATGCAGGCGTACCTGAGATTACAGTAGTCAATATACACAAGTTTAAAGACGATCCTGACGTTGCTTCGACCAAAGACTATAACGTTGATATTCAGCGAATATATTTTTTAGATGAAGTGCATCGTAGCTATAATCCTAAAGGCAGTTTTTTAGCCAATCTAAAAGAATCAGATCCTAATGCTATTAAAATCGGTCTGACAGGTACACCGCTATTGGGTGATGACTATAATTCAAGAGCCTTGTTTGGCGATTATATCCATAAGTACTATTACAATGCTTCTATTGCTGATGGCTATACCCTGCGACTGATAAGAGAAGAGATATCTACCGAGTATAAACTGATTTTACAAGAAGCACTTGCTAAAGCTAAGGTGCTGGTAGGTGATGTTAAGCGTGAGGACATATACGCTCATTCTTGTTTTGTTGAGCCGATGATTAAATACATTGTCACAGACTTTGAGAACAGTCGTGGAGCGCTAAATGATGCAAGTATAGGCGGCATGGTCATTTGTGATAGCGCACCGCAAGCCAAGTATATGTACGAGCTGTTTAATAAACTCTATGCTCAAGACGAAGCAGCTATTAACAATCAAGCGTCGGATTCGAATGTTAAAACCTTAGCAGAGATCCGTCATGAAGAGGTAAAAGTCAAATCTGCCCAGCTGATTTTGCACGATGTTGGTACTAAAGAAGAACGTAAGGACTGGGTGGAGGATTTTAAGGCTGGAAAGATAGATATTTTATTTGTGTACAACATGCTATTGACTGGCTTTGATGCCAAGCGTTTGAAGAAGCTATACCTTGGACGTATGATTCGTGCACACAATCTCTTGCAAGCGCTCACTCGTGTGAACCGTACCTATAAAGATTTTAGATATGGCTACGTGGTTGATTTTGCAGATATCAGTAAAGAGTTTGATGCAACTAATAAAGCCTATTTTGAAGAGCTACAATCAGAGTTTGGCGATGAGATGGAGAGTTACTCACATCTGTTTAAATCGCATGAAGAGATACAGCAGGAAATTGAGCATGTTAAGGACGTACTGTTTCTTTACGAGACGGACAACATGGAGTTATTCAGCGATCAAATTAGCCAGATTCAAGATAGAGAAACGGTACTGAGCCTTAAAAAGGTACTGGCTGATGCTAGAAGTCTATATAATCTGGTTCGGCTCCAAGGTGACTATAAATTCTTAGAAGAGCTTGATTTTAACAAGTTAAACGTTCTTTACCGAGAGACCAGTCATCATCTTGATTTATTAAATACCAAGCAAAATCTAGAGCAGGGTATAGGTACAAGTAATTTACTTAACCAAGCATTAGAGGATGTGATATTTAAGTTTACTAAAATAGGCGAAGAAGAACTGGTCTTAGCTGATGAGCTTAAAAGTACGCTACGTAAAACTCGTGAAGCAATGGCTAGCAATTTTGATCAACGAGATCCTGAGTTTATCAGCCTAAGAGAAGAATTAGAACGACTCTTTAAGAAGAGAAAGCTTAGCGAAGTCTCACAAGAGCAGATGAATGCAAATATTGATGAGCTCACTAAAATTCATAAACGCATAAAAGAGCTCAACCGTATGAATGAGCAAATGCGGCAGAAATATAAAGGTGATGCTAAATATGCTCGCATACATAAGCGCCTAACTGAGCCTCAGCAGACGGATATAAACAGTTCCGAACGTACCATACATGAAGCACTAATGGCTGTAAAAAATGATGCGGATGAAAAGGTACTCAATAGTAGTCAGATCGTCGATAACGAAAGCTACTTTGAGGGGCAGATGATGCCCATCGTTATTAAACGTTTTATGAAAGACCACAAAATCAAATTAAAACCTGACAGTTCACGCTACATCAATAAGCTGGTTGTCTCAGAATATATAAATGAATACAACGTTGGAGCAAGACCATGGTAGAGCTTGAGTTTAAAGCGAAAACCCAAGAATTAATCGATAGTTTAAAAAGTATTTGTGCCAATTATGGTCTAGGTAATGATGGTAACGAGTTCAAAATTATCACACAGATATTCTTGTACAAGTTTCTAAATGATAAATTTGCTTATGAAGCTAAAAAAATAGATGAAGATATCGCCAAGGTGGATAACTGGGAAAAGTCGCTTAGTGATATGAGTGAAGAAGACTATGAGATGCTACAGCTACAGATGAGCTCAGATACTGCTCGTTTGGAGCCTCAGCACTTTATCAGCTATCTGTTCAGCCAAAGTAACGCGCCTGACTTTGCTAAGCTATTTGATGACACGCTGATTGATATCGCGATTAAGAACAACGACATCTTTGCGGTAAAAACAGACGGTGGAGCGAAAGTTGTTCTGTTTGATCGTCTCAGCCAATACATCGCTGATGAGTCTAAGCGTGATGATTTTTGCCGTGCTGTTATTAATAAGCTGATCGAGTTTAGTTTTGAGCGTATCTTTGACCAAAAATTCGATTTTTATGCAGGTATTTTTGAGTACTTAATTAAAGACTATAACAGTAACTCGGGCGGTAAATATGCTGAGTATTTCACACCACATGCAGTTGCTCGCATTATGGCTGAGATACTGGTGCCACAAGCGGAGCGTGGTACGGTAAGGGATGTCACCTGTTACGACCCTTCAGCAGGTTCAGGTACGCTATTGATGAACGTTGCCCATGCCATCGGTGAAGACCGTTGTACCATCTACACCCAAGACATCTCGCAAAAGTCATCGAACCTATTACGCTTAAACCTAATCTTAAATAATTTAGTGCATTCTATACCTAACGTGATTCAAGGTAATACCATTTATCACCCTTATCATAAGGACGATGATAAGCTTAAGAAGTTTGACTATATAGTCTCCAATCCACCATTTAAGCTAGACTTTAGCGATTATCGAGATGCCCTAGATAGCAACGAGAACAAAGAACGTTTCTTTGCAGGTATTCCCACTATACCCAAAAAGGAAAAAGAGAGTATGGCAATTTATCAGCTCTTTTTACAGCATATTATTACCTCGCTCAAAAAAGGTGGTAAGGCAGCGGTGGTCGTACCGACTGGTTTTATTACCTCTACTGGTATTGGTAAAAAAATTCGCCAAAAATTAATCGATGATAAAATGCTTGCTGGTGTGGTGTCTATGCCATCCAATATCTTTGCCACTACAGGGACAAACGTATCAATTTTATTTATTGATGATAGTAATGATGGCGATGTCGTATTGGTTGATGCGTCAAATCTAGGTAAGAAAGTTAAGGAAGGTAAACCCAAAAGACTGTCTTAAGTGCTGATGAAGAGCAGCAGATCGTTAATGTGTTTAATAACAAACAGCAAGTCGACGATTTGTCCGTAACAGTCAGCTATGAAGATATAAGCTTAAAAAATTATAGTCTGAGTGCAGGTCAATATTTTGAGGTAAAAATTGAATATACTGATACACCTAAGCAGTTCGCTGAAAAAATGCAAGTCTTTACTGATAATTTAGATAGCTTGTTTAAGCAATCTCATGAGTTAGAGGATGAGATTAAAAAGCAGTTGGCGGAGTTAAAGTATGAATAACTTTAGCTACGTGAAAATTAGTGATATAGGTACGGTTACTACTGGTAGAACACCTAAAACTAGTAATCCTAATAACTACGGCAATGATTATATGTTTATAGGTCCTACAGACTTACATAAACATTTTTTAATTACTGAGTCCGAAAGGATGGTTACCCAACAAGGTTTTGACAGTATAAAAAGCAGCACTTTAAATGGAGTTAGTGTACTTGTTGGATGTATCGGTTGGGATATGGGAAATATAGGCATCGTTGAAGGCGCTTGTGTAACTAATCAACAAATTAACTCAATTACTAATATTAGAGATAGATATAACCCTTTTTATATTTACTATTGGCTGAAAACAAAAAAGATTTTCTTTTTTCACAGGCTACCGTAACTCGAACGCCAATTCTAAACAAATCTACATTTTCAAATATAGAGATTTACATACCATCTGAAAGAAGTTCGCAAGATGGACTTGTTGAGATATTGATTTCTATTGACAAAAAAATCGAGCTCAACAACCAAATCAACGCCGAACTAGAAGCTATGGCAAAGACGCTATATGACTACTGGTTTGTACAGTTTGATTTCCCTAATGCAGACGGCAAGTCTTATAAATCGTGTGGCGGCAAGATGGTTTATAACGAAGTGCTAAAGCGAGAGATACCTGAGGGGTGGAGTAGTTCAACGATAGAGGATATTGAGCCAAATATTGTAACTGGTAAAACACCTTCAAAAAAGAAGCCTGAGTATTTCGATGGCGATACTCCTTTTATAACTATTGGCGATATTCGTGCTAATACTTTTATTGTCCAGACTGAAGAGACGCTAACATCTGAAGGTGCGGATACTCAAAAAATAAGTATCTTCCTGAGGATACAATTTGTGTTACATGTATAGCCAGTCCTGGGTTAGTTGGTTTCGTAACCGAGAAATCACAAACTAATCAGCAGAAAACTCTGTAGTCTGTAGTAATCGGCTGAATATGTATTATTTGTACTTCGCAATAAAAGCATACTTTGAAGGAGCAAAAGCTAAAACAGGTAATACATTCGCTAATATGAACAAGGGCGATTTTAGCTCAATAAATATGTTATACCCAAATAAAGAGCTACTCACTAAGTATTACGAAGTAGTTGATCCTCTATTTAGACAAATAAAAGTTAAGACTTTGGAGAATAAAAAGCTAGAGAACCTAAGAGACTGGTTACTACCTATGCTAATGAATGGTCAGGTGACAGTAAAGTAATCACTATAAAATTATAATTAGGAAAAGCATTATGGAGCTAGTAGCAAATGTGTGGCCAATTGTAGATCAAATGACGGGTGTCGTTCAGCGTTTTTTGTTTAGAGCTTATGCATTAGATGCCACCGATCAAGAAAAAGCACTGTTCTTAACATACTCGCTCGTTCCGACTATCGAACGGCACAGTTAGTAAAAATACCCGATAACTATAATCTTATCTCTGAGCATGGGATAATGTCTGGGGCTGTGGAAGCATCTTTGTTTAATCAATATATGCACAGCATTTTAGAGGACACATTGATAGCTGCTGAAAAGTCCTTTGCTGATATTAAGAATTTCGGTATAGGCGTAAATGGCCCACTAATTCCCGAAGCTCTAAAGTTCCCAGCAGAACCATATTTTGTGACAACCTACTTGTTAGAATCACCTAGTGGTGAGCTGACACCACATATAAAAGCAGATTAGCTGAGATTAGAGATTGGCTATTGTCTATGCTAATGAACAGGAAGGTGGTATTAAAGATCAGCAGGTTGCAAATAAATAAGGCTAATTTTCAGGATAATGACTTAATAGGTATAATCTAAATATGAATATCAAAGACATTGTTATTAAAACTATTCAGCCCTTAGAGATACTCAGGGTGGACACCTGCGAAAAAAATGATATTGTAAGTGATGTTATTACTGGCAACGTGCTGTATAAGGGCGAAGATATACCTGTTTACTTTAAGGCATATGCTTTTAATTATCCCCATATTGCTAAAGGAGATAGAGGCTTACTTAATGAGATTATTGGTTATTTGATTTGTCACTTGCATAAGGTTCCACAACCTGAACAAGCATTCTTTGTGTTAATGCCCAAAGAGAAGCTCACACACCTATGGAGCAATCTTAACGAACGAATAAAAAAAAGTTATGAGTCTTCTGATATTATTCCTATGTTTGCGACACAGCGAATATACTCAAAATCTATGGCTATCAGATATAGCCACAGTATGTATGCTGTAGAAAATGAACTCAGAAAGTGGAAGCATTTCAAAAAAGCTTTAGTGTGTGACGAGGCTATGGCAAATACTGATCGTTTGCCTCGTAATATTCTGACTATTAATTCAAAGGATTTTTGGTTAATCGATAATGGCAAACTTGCTATTGAAGACGGTACAAATTGGCGAAGAGCTGGGCTTATCGATCATTATCATTATAGTAACTACTTAGCAGATTTGGTAATAAAAGATGTACAAGCTGATCATCGTAAAGGTAGTGCTATCATCGGAGTAGCATCGAGTAGAACAAAATGTTTAAAGATATATATTAGAATGTGAGTTTTGGATAGACATGTTAGCTAGTGATGATGATAAAAAAGATTGGAAAGAATTCTTGAAATTCTTACAGAGTAGGGATCATAATATTACTCGAATTCTAAGTAACCGCTATGGGATGCTGTCGTTATGAACTGGACAAGCTTACTAGAATCTAAATATGCTGCAGATGCCTTTATAAAAGGGCATTTTTTTGTCATAAAATTTACCCCTGACATCGTAGCTCAAGAAGTGCACAATCTGGGTATTGGTTTTATTCAAGAAGGTGAGAGTAAGATCCGCTTTAGATTACTCGACTCTAGCTTAAGAGGTTTCAATTGTATTTATGGTAAAGAACCTACCGAAGGCTTAAGATTACTATTGGATTCCTTAGCATTAGCGTTAGATACAGTAGGTTATACTTCACCACCTTCTGCACAAGTCAAATACACAGCTTTAATGCCAATCGCTGGTCTTTCTGTAAAGTCTATCATTGATTCATTATATCGTGACTATATACATATGGATCATTATCAACAGGAAAAGAAACCTAAGCCTTCTATCCTTAATACGGCAGAATTACGTAAAGGCTTAAAGAGCAACTTGCAATCTATTAACAGATCTAGCTATTACCAAGAAAACAAAGTGTTCTTGGAAAGCGTATAAATGATAAAAAAATTGTTTTAGATTTGCCGATTTGGCGTCCTCAATCAAATGAAACTATGTTTGGACATGATTATTTGTTTGCGAGTGTTGTATCAGCCGATTATATAGACAAAGATGCACTAAGCTTCAATCTGGATTACCTAGGCTGTACTAGCGTCCAGAACGCATGCCTATTGACAAGTAGAGAAGCAAAGGCCGGACTATTTATATATCGTCCATCTTTTAATGAACGTATCACAAAGGAAGCAATGGATATTATAGATAGTCATATAGACAATTCGTTATACAACTTAAAGCGTTTAAAAAAGAAGAAGGCTACGATATAGAAATAGAGGTTTTAGATGCTGAGGAAGAGATTTATGACAAGATTGCTACTTTTGTAAATTAGATAAGGCTTACTTAAATAGGATTTCTTAATACTTCAAACCAAAAAAATAGGCCACCTTTTAAGGTGGCTTATTATCATATGCTTAACTGGAGATATTGTCTTATCCATTTTATCGGATCAAATGCCTTGTATAAAGTGGTGAGTGCTGATGAAAGTATTAACCATTGCAATGGTTTTGCCAAATTTTCTAATAAGGATTTTATGTTGTTAACACCAACACTGTAGGTTTCATTAGCGAAGTTTATAAGATATTCAATTGGTTTGCCTCCTGAAAATGCATCCATTAGGTTGAAACTAAAAGGCATTTCTCTAATATTCTGATAAGCATTGCTTGGAAATGAATGATAAGCTCCAAAAATCAAAATTAGTATCGGAATACAATATAATAATTATTCTTTATAGACGTACCACTTTGAAATGGTATGAACCACTCAGGTTTGTTAAGACAATAGTGTACGAATTTAAACGATAAGTCTTGAAGAATCACAAATGAAAAAACTAGTAACCAATACAGCAATCTTGAAACCTCAGCCAAAATAATTGCAATAAAGGACACAATGGTTATTAGCAATGTAACCAGGAATACTTGTATAGAATTTTGATCTTTTCTAACAATCCAAAATATCAAAGCTGCTGGTATAAATGTTAGAAGGATGGTGACTTTCAAAGCAATATTGTAAAAAATAGATGGAATAATAAGTAATATTGCAAGAGAACAACCAATGTACATTAGTTTTCCACGACTTAGCATTTTCGTAACCTCGAGAATTAGTATATGAATAAAACAATAGTTAATATTTATTGTTGATCGTTACTTAATCCAATCAAGAGGCTTGAACCTAGATACGACAATACGTGTCGTTTCAATTGGTGAACGTTCTATATTTATTGAAAAATAATGCAGCCGCTGTAATAAACAGAGCTTCGGTAATTACCTAATCTATAAATGCTTCCTTATTAAGACTGATTTAAGTAAAATCTAACTAGCAAATATTTTGTCATAGAAAGGCCCCTTAGCTATTTGCTAGGGGCTTTTTTACTAACCATCTAAAAGCTAAGTTCATCCTTCTACACTCTCTACAGCGCTTACCCTATAGTATTCATCAAGACGCTTACCATTTAGCTGCCAGTAATCAAAAGCTAGCTCCATTAGCATTTGCTGTCTTTGTATAATAGATGTCTTTGTCCACTCAACAAATTGACAGTTTAGCTTGTTCTTTAGGCGATTTAGCCCCGTTTTTGCCAATTATATTGATCATTCAATAGCTTAGTTAGCACAAAGTTTGAGTGCAGGTATTCTGATTGCTTCATGCTGAACCAATCAGTAGATAAGTCGTTGTAATTATTTATAGCTTGATTTATTTGACTCTCAAGTAGAGTAGTATTACCCAACATAAAGGTGTACTTGTCACGTTCTTCTTCATCAAATTCATCACTTGCCTCTAAATTGACTAAGGTTTGTGGGAGAATGTGTTCAATTTGAAGCTTTTGTATATTGTCCTGACTTAATGGATTGAGTCCTGCTTGCTTGCATATTTCTGTATCAAGACAACCTAAAATATAGCGCTCTCGATATTGCGGGTTATAGTCATAATGTCTGATTTGCAAGAAGCTATTTTTGAATTCAGACAAATAGCTTCTTAAAAATGGAATCATAGTTTCATCAATAAGTTCTACGATTTCTTCTATATCACGCTTCCCACGTAGTTTAATAGCCCAGTCTGTAAACCGTCTTTCATAATTCTTAGTCTGCATTTTAAGAGTATTAGCGAAAAACAGAAAACTTTCTATTTGCTGAGCTAAGTAGTTAATTACATCGTCATTACAGTTCAAATCTAATGCCATTAGTAACATGAGATGCTGACGTGAACGTTGCTTATTAATATAGCCAATTTTGGCTACATTAGGATACTTATTAATACCGAGACTGCTACTATCGCTATTCGTTGCTTGAACCAAATGACTGTAGCGTTTAGCCGCTGCAGTCATTTCATTGACTAAATTTAGCGGTTTGGTTTCATACTGTAGTTTCAGCTTACCTTCTCTAGATATAATCCACGAGTACAGATCATCTTCACGTATGATGCCATTATGATAACGTGCAATCATAAAATATCTTAAAAAGCGTAATGGATTATCTCCTTCACCACAAGCTTGAAGATCGGTAGTAATTTGCTTCCACTTAATTTTGATACTCTCAAAGTCGTAAGTATCAGCTTTACTAAACATCAAGTTCTTGACTAAATCCATTGCATTTAGACCAGCACCGCGCTGATTGATTGTCTCAAATATTTTAAGTGCGCTACCTAAGTTGTCTGATTCAATCACAACAACGTTAACATTAGTCAAAAAATATTGGACATACTCCTCAAATAACTCTGCCTCTTGGTTCAGATAATTTTGCAAATGTTTAAAGATACGGTCATATGCCTTTTGCATTTTCTCAATTGAATTTGTAACTTCACCTTCATAAGCCTTTTTTTGAATTACGGTGTCTAAGTACCCATTACTTTCGTCATACTGTAACTCAAGACGAGAGAGTGTGGACTTAGTCCTCAAATCGAATTTAAAGAGCCATTTTTTGATAATATCTAGAATACTGCTGCTCATATCAGTAAGCTGATCATGCTTTTGTAAGTCTTCTAGAATATTACGCATTGCACATAAGCTAATGACAATAGTCGTCAAACGTTGTTGACCATCAATGACGTCATATTTGCTATCTTTTTTTACAACAATGATTGAGCCAATGAAGTAGCTTTGTTGCTCGTGAGAATGGGCTTCAAACTCTTCGTCTATATCAACTAAAAACTGGTAGATATGTTTGTCAGCTTCCCAGACATATTCTCTTTGATAGTCTGGCACTACAAAATAATACTTTTCAAGATCTTCAATACTTAAGACATTCGCATCAATTTTCATATTTAACCCTAAACTGTTCCACTTGCTTTAAGTTGATGGTATCTTCTATGGAAGATTGTTTAGTGCAAGCTTAGCATAAATGAAACCAGACGATGCACTGCTTTTAAGATATAGACTGCGTATAATGAATAAGGTAAATTCGGTCAGTTTGAATAATTAAGATCGTGCGTACTGATGAGATACATTACTTATTTTTCTACTAACCAGCTATGACAACTTACTATGCCCAATCACTACCAAAACCTCGTTTTAAGCCTAACTCAACAGCCCTCTGAGCAAGAGTGGCTTGAGTTTAAGCATAACTTTCATAGCCCTGAAGAGGTGGGTAAACGTATATCTGCGCTTGCTAATGGCGCTTGTTTGTCTGGTAAAAAATTTGGCTACTTAGTGTTTGGAGTAGAGGACGGTACTCATAACATTGTTGGTACAAGCTTTAGCCCGAAAATAAAAAAGCCAAAGGCAACGAAGATTTAGAGCATTGGCTAGTTAGCCGCTTAAGTCCTAAAATTCACTTCACCATTCATGAGTTACAAATTGATGGTAAAGCGGTAGTACTGTTCGAGATTCCTGCAGCCAAGAATACGCCTGTTAGCTTTTTACATGAGCCTTATATTCGTATTGGTAGCTTTACAAAACTGCTTAAGCAATACCCAGATCAAAGCCGTAAGCTCTGGCAAAACCGAGCAGATGACTGGAGTGCCGAGATTTGTCATAAGGCAACGCTTGAAGATCTTGATCCTAAAGCCATTGCTGTTGCTAGACAAGTCTTTGCTGAAAAGAATAAGCGTTTGGCTGAGGACATAAAAGGATGGGATGACATCACCTTTTTGAATAAAGCCAAAATTACCATTCGCGGTCAGATCACCAATTCCGCTATCATTTTATTAGGGTATTACGAGTCAACATATTTTTTAAGCCCAGCGCAAGCGCATATCACGTGGATTCTAAAAGGCACTGATGGCATTGAAAAAGACTATCAACATTTTGAACCGCCGTTTTTGTTAGCCTTGGACGAGGTTTATAACAAAATTCGCAATCTAAACTACCGCTACATGCCTGCTGGTACACTATTTCCTGAAGAGGTGCAGCAGTACGATCCTTATATCATTCGTGAGGCATTAAGTAATGCCATTGGTCATCAAGATTATCAGCTAGGTGGACGTATTACGGTGGTTGAAAAAGAAGACTCAACACTGATTTTCCAAAATAGTGGTGAGTTTATTCCAAAGACCATCGAAAACGTCTTGCTACAAGATGCGCCTGAAGTGAGCTATCGTAATCCATTTTTGGTTAATGCTATGGTCAGTCTAAATATGATGGACACTATTGGTAGTGGCATCAAAACAATGTATCAGATTCAGTACAAGCGCTTTTTTCCTTTGCCAGATTATGACTTATCAGACAACAGAGTGCGAGTGAAGTTCACTGGTAAAGTGCTGGATCAAGAGTATGCTAAACAGTTGGCGCAAGTAGGTAATTTATCATTGCACGATATTATTGCACTAGATAAAGTACAAAAAAGACAAGCGATCACTGAAGATGAAGCAGAAACGTTACGTAAAAAATCATTGATAGAAGGTCGTAAAAATAATTACATGATAGCCGCTGATGTTGCGAGACATACAGAACAGCAGGCGGAGTATATGCAGATGCGTGGTTTAGATGATGCTTATTATGAAACTGCTGTTTTAGAATTTCTGAAACAATTTGAACAAGCCCAGCGTTCGGATTTTGATAAATTTTTATCTAACAAGCTTCCTGATATTCTAACTGATGAGCAGAAATTTCATAAAATAAAAAACTTGCTTCAAAAATGAAGAGAAAAAAACTCATCTATTTTGAGGGTAAGGTTTGGAAGTTAGTCTAAACTTAGACGAACTTAGACGAACTTAGACGAACTTAGACGAACTTAGACGAACTTAGACGAACTTAGACGAACTTAGACGAACTTAGACGAACTTAGACGAAAAAATAAGCCGCGTAGTGCGGCTTATCTGTATTTTGATCTCTAATGAAATCGGGCAGCTATCTTGCTCTCAATCCACTCAGCCACCTCGCTTTCAACCCATGCTACACGTCCCTTTGATAGCTTGACCTGAATAGGGAAAGTGGGGTCATAACGATTCGATCTTTTATCAAGCATGTCATAGATCGTCGTGCTACTAAGCCCTGTATAATGTATGACTTGCTTTAGCGGAAGCATGCGAGGTATTTGTGGCATGCTTGGCGTTGAGGTGTTTTGCTGAGTGTTTACGTTTAAGTTTTCCATGATTATCTCCTTGTAAGTGAATGAGAGCATCACCTCTCATATACTTACCGAGTCCCATATTTTTTTATGGCGTCCTATGCCGTCCAACGACTGTCCTTAGACAAAACAATAAAAAAGGAGCTGAATAATCAGATCCTTTTTCATGCCGTCTATCCTTACCACTGCTTTAACTTATAGCTGTCACACTCTCCCTTAGACTTCTTTCGATATTACCGACATTGTAGGGAGCAATACCATTTTGGGGCCCTCCTTGATGACTACTTTTAGCTTCATCTGTCTCTACTGGATAAAACTCTTCTACCACATCAGACATCTCATCACCATCAACCTCAAAGCACGAATTGGCATAACCAAGCGTGGCAGCTATTTCTAGCGCTGCTTGATCAAAACCGTTCTCGCTAAGCTCCGTATCAATCGCCTTAGCTTGTTGTACCGCGTCTTTGAGTGTCACCCCATCACGTAGCGTCAAATCCACAAAGTAGATTGGTGTACGATAGCTTTGTGTGGTGCTCTTACCTCGGAGCGTGAGTTGTAATGGTAGACAGGACAGTTTATTGCCTGATACTGCGGCGAAGTAGCTGAGCCTTGCTGATAGGGTACGGATGCTATTGAAACCCGTCGTACGAAAGATAAACGTGCCAAGCTCATCGTCTTCACTAAGATTCACGTAGAGACGGCCGTATGGTTTACAAGCACCGCCTTGGGCTAGTGGACAGCGATCTGGCGATGGGCATGGCAGCTGCTCAACACCGTTACTCGTTCGACGTTGACAATGTTCGCCATCGCCTACACAAAGTGGGCGTCCAGTATGCCTGTCAAATAGCGTGTATTCAGCTCGTAAATTCAGCTCAGGGTCATTGAACAGCAGTCGCACTGGTATTTGTCTGAGCTTACCCTCACTACGTGCGCGGAGCTTTTCATCGAATGGATGATTAATCCAGCCGTCTTTATTCTGTACTTGGCTGGTGATGGTAAATTGATCGTTTTTAGCAGGCAGACGCTTACCATCTTTTTGCACGACTTTACCGATGCTAATGCGACCGAGTACAGGTGGGGTTATCGTTAGACCTTTAATCATGTTGATATTCCTTGTTTAGTTTATTAAAGCGTCAAAAAAGCCCACCTGTGATAGGTGGGCTCGTTGTGCGCTGATTTTATTGATTAGATGGGTTAGTTAAGTGCTGAGTGCTTAATCGTTGAGTATCACAAAGCGACGACTGCCTTGCTTTGTTTTACTAAATTGAGTGAGTAAGTCAGGATGCGCCTTGATAACCGCTTTACTATCAAGACCGACACTATCTTTAGAGCGCTTCCATGAAATAGCGCCTTTATCGAAGATCGCCACCTCATTATCTTTGATAAGCGTTTGTAGCTGATGCTTAATCTGGTCATGACGTTGCTCTAGTTCTTCAATAGACATGCGATGATTAAGTAACTTAGCGAACAAGCTATTGGCGCGGTCATCGTCTCGCAAATCAACTTTACTTGACGGCTTAGGCTTTGGATAAAGCTGTTTTAATGCTCGCGCTGCTGACTCACTATGGTCAGGGGTTGGCGGTGTGTCCGTCTTTACATACTGCCAAAACAGACGCTCATGACGGGTAATGGATTCAATCAAGTGCTCATCACGCTCAACCTTGTATATTTTGGCTTCATGTCCGCATAGCAGTACACAGATATGCGCCGCGCTTTTACCTGTGACTGCTAGCTGATGCTGCACTTGGCAAGTTACATAGAGCGGTACACCATGCTTCCACAGCTTGGCTCCATGTTCACCAGCGGTCTTACACTCTAAAATCTGCACCTCATCATTAGCAGTGATGGCATAGTCTAAATTCGCCAGCATAAAGTGCTTGTCAGGATCAGGGTGCTGCAGGACAGCATTGACACGCCGTACCTTATTACCCGTGTGTTCTTGATAATACTTAGCCACCATCGGCTCCAAGCTATTGCCCCAGTAGAGTGGAGAGTAACCTTCAATGCTCTCATCAATGTCTGATGTCATGCGTCCCGTTTTTATCATCCATAGCTCAAGCATGGACAAGTACGGGTGAATACCGCAGGCAGCGGCTGCATCAGAGCTGCCAATACCTTGCTTGCGAACAGCTAACCAGTCTTCACGGCTCAAGTCTTTGGTACTGACAAGACGTTTAGCGTTGGTTGATTGAGTCGATGAAGCCAAAGGCGTTGAGTGCTCAATGTTGGCTTTCGTGTTTGAAGGTAGGCGCGTTGTTTTGGCTTTGACAGTTGAACGCTTTACGCGTCTTGGCTGAGTGGTCGTGTTTAATACGATGGTTTCCATAATACATTCCTTATAAGTGGCTTCATGAATTAATGTGGCTCGTTAAATAACGGGCATAAAAAAACCACGCGCTAAGGCGTGGTTGGTTGTGTTTCTAGATTTTAAACATTCCTGATTAAGCAAGCATCAGTAGCGATTCCTCTAAACCCTTTTGCTTCAGCTTAGCCCCAGCACCGAACCATGCTGAATTGAGACGATTATCAGTACTCATCGCTCGGCGTTCATGGTCAACGTATTCCGTGATACTACATAGCAGTCCATAAGCGGTGTCACGGGCGGCATCTAAATCAGCACCGCGCCCTTGACCGTTAAACATCTGCATCACCTTATTCATCGCTTTGGCATTAGGAACCGCATCCTTTTGCTTTTTAGCGCTGTTAAACAAGATAAGGTCATTGTCTTGGTCATTGAACACACGGCTGAGATAATTAGCAGCATCAGCTTGAGTGACACGGCGCTCCGACAATTGCTTCATCTCATAGCTATGCTCCTCCCACTGCTTCACCGATACGCCTAATTGCTGCTTGACCATTTCGGCATTGAAAGATGTACTATGCGGAACCTTGACCACACCACCACTTCCGTTAGCTAAGCTAACAGCAAGTGTGTTATTACAGACCACACGGATATTAGTGAACTGTGCTGTGGTCGCAAGCGTCCCATCACAAGCCGTTGCCAGTAATAAATAGCCGTTACTAACATCTTTGCCCTTAAGTGTTGCTGACTGGCCTGTACGAGCCAATGCCCACAGCTTACGCCCACCTTTGAGTACACCAGCCGTCTCCAGCTCGAAATCCGACTGCTCAGTGAGATCGCGATAGAACTCTAGAATCTCATGCGGTTGTACTTCTTGATAGCGTTGGCTGACGACTGATAACGGCTCTAGGTTATCACTGCGATAGAGCACCTTGTTCTCAGCAAAGGGCATGATGAGGTTATGACCTTTGTCATTGCTTGACATGTAGCTGACATCTGAGGATTCAATACGCCAATCAAGACCTGCTTCTTTTGCCCAAACCTCTAACGGCTGCTTAGGCGATAGCTCATTGCCAAGACCATGCCAAGGAGTTTCGCCTACGTAAGCCATACTTTCGATTAAATGTGCCATGATAATTTTCCTTTTTATTGATAATTTATAACTGAATAAGTTAGAGGGTTGAGTTGAGAGTTAATGAAGTGAGGTGAACACATGCGAGCAGTCATTACAGCGATATTGTTGATTGACTAGCATCGGCAGCGTTTGATGAGACTGAGTCATCTCAATAAGTGCTGCGATTGTTGTACCTGCAACCACGCCTATAGCAGGATGAACCTTAAGCGTCTTACACAGACTAACGCCAAGGCTGACGAGAACCGCAGGGGACAACAGCTGGTCGATCAAATTGATATTGATGCCATCAGTCATCTCATAGACCGCAGTTGACTGACAACATGGACAGATGGTTTTCATAAGCACTCCTTTTATTTTGGGCATAAAAAAGGCCTGCACGAGGCAGACCTTTATTGATTAAATGTTGATTGGATTAGGCGCTTTAATAGCTGTAAGCGCTCTCTATTAAAATAGTATGTATTTGAAATTATTTTGATATCATCTATATTACGCACTACCTAGCTATTAGGTAGAGCCCCGCGACCAAAGCTACGCATGTTAAGTGGCCAAGATTTAAGGCGTTGCTCATACTTGTTGGGACGAGTTAGATATAGCGCTGCATTAATGGCGTTATTCACCTCTAAAGGCTTGTCTCTATAAATCATCCCGATACCGAGCTTACCTCTACGTTTTTGTTCTTGTTTATATTCAGTGGTATTACAGTTAAAATGATGGCTTATACCCTCTGTAATCTCAAACCATCTCTTACTGACAGCTTCTCCTAAGAACCAGTCTTTCTGACGCTTGTCACCGTTATAAATCAAAACCAAGTGACAGTGTAAGCCACCAGTCTCAACACCTTGCTCTATAGCCCAAGCATAACCCCTTAGATCTTCAAAGCAGCCTTTGTCACTATTCATACTGCTATTAGCTTTTCTCTTTTTCTCTACTTCCTTATCTCTTTGAATAACCCTCATAAACTGCTTCATAAAACCCTGAAAAGTTTCAGCGTTAACAAGGTGTGCAAACTCTACTTTCAATTTAAGATCTACTCTTACGATGAGTACACGTGCGTATTTCTCTAAGTAATAATTCATATACTCCATAAGTGATTGGCTATTGCGCTCTTCTTGAAAAGCAAAATCTGCCTTATCAGTGGCATACTCGTACTGATAAAAACTTAGCGCATTCAAGAAACTCTCTGCCATCGCCTCATTCCAAATAATCTCATTGGGATAGCAATGACCACAAACAAGATAGCAGCTGCCTATAAACCATTTGATCGAATTGGCATAAACCAATTCGTCATCAAAGTGAGATGTCATTAGTAGTAAGTATTGAGCTGCTCAACTATTTGCTGAATACTAATTGAGAATTCAGGATCGAATATATCATTTACGAGTTTATCAACTTTGGTAACAACGTAGTCGTGCCCTAAAAGTATGTTATTCATTTTGCATTGCCTTAAGGTTATAAGTTCATAAACTAAGGCAACCAAATATTTTCTTACTGACGTTGTTTGGTGAGGCCAAACAACTCAAGAATAAGGGTAGTGTTATTAATAATATTACCGGATTTGTGGTTTGTGAAGGAAGCCGCTACTGCGTGATGGAGGATTCATGAGATACCTGCTTGGACGGTGTTTTGTCAGTTGGGGAGTTACGTATTTGAAAATAAAATTCTATTTTCTTGGGATGAAGTGGAATAAGAAAATTAATTTTCGATATTTTTGTTTTAAAAGATATCATTGGTAGTCTATATGCTATTTTACGGTGTTCATGCTCCTAAAATATATATACAAATAACTCAGGAATAGTTTGCGAACATCTTAAAAATAACTGTTATATTAAACGTAAATATTATAAATATCACGAGTGATATTTGCTGATTCAAAGGTAGTTTTATTATGGCAATAATTTTTTCTAATCCTAAAGATAGAGAAGCTTTCGAAAAAAGAAAGTTCTTAGAGAAGACAATAGGTAAAATTTCTGATAGAGAAGCCGTGCTACTTCGTAATCTATTGAACCCACATCTAGAAAATAGACTTAGCCATATCCAGATAGTAAATATCAAAGAAGGGCTGATATATTCTTTATATACGGAAGAGAATGTATTGGAAATGATAGAAGAAAATCTGTCATATGTAAGATTAGTACTGCTACCGGATGAAAATTTAGAATGGCTTGACACCAATGCTAGAACACAGTTTACCTGTCTTTCTATACTTAAAGAAATTCCTGGCTATGAAGGTCAAATAGATTTGTATGGAAATACTATACTTAATCACATTCAATCATATTTTGATTCAATGGCCTATTCTTCGCAGCATATTCAACCTCAATCAATACAACCACAAACTCGAACTCAGCAATTTAACGGTAAACAGTTTCCAACTTTAGATGAAAAAGTGAAAGTACTAGAAAAAGTTAAATCAATATATGATCAAATAATGAATTCAGATAACTACTCAAAATGGTTAAAAGTTGGAGACGAACATCAAATACAATGGACAAAGAATTACTTGCAAGAGTCAAACCTATATTTAGGTATTGGTATTGATCAAGAGAATTTTTTGTTAGTTAGGGATATAGTCTTAACTTCGTTAGACCTAATCAAATATAGTTCAAGTTTAATGAGTATCGAAAAATATGTACCCTCCCCTGAAAGAACACTATTTGTTGATAAAATGAAAAGAGCTTGGAGTCAGCAAAAATACCGAGATGCTGGAAAAACGAAAAGCCTTACCACCTGCCATTGACAAAGAATACAAAGGATAGGCTAGAGAAGATGGCGCAAGTAAAAGGGCTGTCAGAGACAGCCATGCTCGACATATTGATCAATAGATCTTACGAAATGGAATATGTAGATATAGATGGTAAGGATTTATACTACTACTTATAAATATAACCTTGTAAATCATCTACTGTGAGTCCTTGATTTAACAATGCTTTAATCAAGGTTTGCTTATCAGCATTTTGTAATGAGTCAGGTTGCTTACTTGCCAATGACTGCTCGATCTGCTGACGAGCTGTCTGGAAGTCTACGACTTCGCCCTTGTCTCTAAGTAAGTCTAAGAAGTCTGCCCAAACTTGCATGATTTTACGGCGCTCTTCTAAGTGTTGCGCGTTATAAACTGCGCGAATGCTGCTTTTTTTATCATGTGCCATCTGCTTTTCGATGGCATCTCCCATATAGCCAAGCTCATTTAGGTTGGTAGAGGCGATGTGCCGAAAGCCGTGCCCTGTCTGTTTGCCTGCGTAGCCTAAGATATCAAGCGCGTTATTGATAAACTCTTCACTATATGGCTGATGCATGCCCGTATGATAGAACACGTATTCATATTGCCCTGTGATGGGTTTCATCTCTTCTAATACTGCTAGCATTTGATCTGACAGCGGTACGACGTGCTTACGCGCAATCTTAAGGTTATCAATATCGACACGCCATAGACGGTTAGGGAAGTCGATATGCTCCCACTTCATCATTCTAAGCTCGATAGTACGACAAAAAGAATATGCTAAAAACTTCATACCTAATCGGGTTTGATCGTGACCATGATAGCCTTCAATATCTTGTAAGAGCTTAGGTAGCTCACTAAGCTCAACGTGTTTCATGTGCTTAGTCTTTGCTTTTGGATATAGCTCTTTAAGCCCATCTGTATGATTTACCTCGATTAGGCGCTTTCTAATAGCTCTTCTAAGAATATTGCCAACGAGATCGATAGTGCGTCTGGTTACTTCTCGTGGTGATGCCCCTTCATTATTAGTCCTACTTTCAATGTCATCTGCCATTAGTTTACAATCTTCGAATGTCACATCTTTTAAAGCAATGCCTTTAAAGCTCGGTAGCACGTCTTTGTGCATGCGATTATAGTCCTGCTGATAGGTGCGGGGCTTTACGTTACGCTCACGCTCCTCTAGCCATTCAAGCGCATAATCATTGAACATTTTAGCTTGCTCATTCGCAAGCTTGTCTTGGCGTTTTTATTCTTTGGATTGATTCCATTGGCTACTAAAGCCTTAATATCAGAGTTCGCTATTCTTGCTTCTGCTAAGCTTATCTGTGGGTATGCACCTAAAGTAGTTTTCTGCTGCTTACCATCAAAGCGATATGCACTTATCCAAGTCTTCGTTCCAGAGCTACGTACTAATAGCTGTAGCCCATGCTGATCACTATATTTATCTGGACGGGCAGGGGTACAATTATCAGTTGGTTTGAGCTTACGTATTTTGGCATCACTTAACATGTTGGTCTATTCCCTATGGCTACAAGCTATAATTCAGTCGATACAACCAATTACGTTGGTCTAAAGCTGAATCGTAAAGCTTAAATGTTGGTCTTTTTGAGGTCTAGTGAAATCATAGACCAACGGATAGACCAACACAAGCCATGGGATAGGTGGGTAGTATTGGGTAGAGTTGGGAAACCAGCAGCATAAAAAAAACGCTAGACGCGTTATTTATAAAGGGATGCAAAGGTATATAGGAGTGTTTGGGATAAGATAGGAAAACTAGGATTATATAAGATTGGCGGTGAAGGAGGGATTCGAACCCTCGATACGCTATTAACGCATACACACTTTCCAGGCGTGCGGTTTCAGCCACTCACCCACTTCACCGTTTTTAGACGGCTCAGTATAGCGGATACTGTCTAGAATGTCACGACTTGCACCTTATCTTTCTTTATTTACAAACGCCTGCTACGATAGCGTATACGTAATGACAAGCATAGATGGTTGAAAGTTGAATGATAAGTTTCGGTAGGCTCAATGCTCGTTTGAAAAAAGTATTACAATGACCGTGATGGCGGTGGTTGTAAGTATAACTTCAGCGCATGCTGATGACTTTACTCAGTGTAGCGAGTCCTTTTATGGCGGTGTCTATCCTGAGTTTATTAATACCAAGCTAAGCAACAAAACCCAAGCTTTATGCATGGATGGTTTTGCCGTTATGTATTCTGGTGTGTCGCGTACACCGCTTTGGTCGGCAGAATATTTGGATCGCAAGCGTTTACAACAAGCAAAAGAATTGATCGTGAAGACAGCTTTCATGAAGAAAGTAGGTTACCAAAATCCGCACGCGCCTCATTGTCCGACTATTCAGGCTCTGGCTATGATCGCGGGCATTTAGCACCCAATGCCGATATGGCGAATCGCAGTCAACAATATGAGCTTTAGCCTTGCCAATATCGCCCCGCAGTCACCGCGTAACAATCGCTATATCTGGCGTAATATTGAATCAGCCACTCGCTATTTGACCCAGCAATATGGAGAGGTTTATAGCATTACAGGGGTAGCATTTACTGGCAAAACAACCAAGCAACTGGCAGATCGTGTACTGGTGCCTAGCCATTTTTTCAAAGCCGTCTACATACCAGCGATTAATCAAGCAGGGGTCTATTATGCACCCAATGATGAGTCAGAGCGCATAGAGGTTATTAGTGTTGATGAACTCTCGACCAGGATTGGTATCGATGTGCTGCCCGTCTTGGATGCCAAAACCAAAACACAGGCATTTGATCTGCCATTAAAGGCGGGTGAAAGCTCCGAGTTGCCCGATGAGCCAACAGAAGAGCCGGCTTGGATGCTGTTTGTTTGGGCGATTCTTGAGTGGGTAATCGTCCAATTGCAAGCATAATGCCTCTGTGACACGAGTCTATATAATAAAAGGCACAAAAAATCCAAAAATTACGCAAGGTATTAATAAAAAGGAGAATCACATGATTGATCCATTTGCCAATGACCACCAAAGCATGCAAATTGGTGAGCTTATCATCGAAAACCAAACAGATAAAATTATATATATGGCGATATTGATTTGACTCTTGATACTACTGGATATGAGCAAGCACAACAGTTGCATGAACTAACAAGCAAGATTATTCAGGCATTTGAAAATAATTCTATTTACAATAATAGTCAGCATAAGTCAAAAGAAAAAGATGACCGGTTGGATAAAAATATTGACAATCCTTTTTATAACTATTTGATATAGTTCAATTTTTATAGAAATAATAAACTATAAAAAAATTACTAGGCAAAAGCTTAAAATTGCTTATAATGAGTCAAGACATCGCTTATGTCGTATAAAATTTTGATGAGCAGTTTTTTTAGATGCGCTAAACACTCCCAAAGAGTAGAAAGTCGCATGGCTGTTAATAGGGATTTTAGCGAAGGATAAGCCTAGGAGATCAGAAACATAACGTTTCGAGTAATCATTGTATGAAGGGAATCAGTCTATGAAATTATTTACCTAAACCACTCTAGCTGTGCAGGTATCAGTTTAGCAAGCATGGCATTCGCCGCAGATCCTTTGGCCAATACCACGTGGCAGACATTTGATGAAGGTAAGCCAAAAGGTACCGTAAAGATTACTGAGTCAAACGGTGTACTAACAGGTACGCTTATCGCTACCAACTCAGCCAAAGGCAAAAAGCACGTTGGTACGACCATTATTAAAGGTTTAAAGTCTGATGGTGGTGGCAAATATAGTGGTGGTACGATCACTGATCCTGAAAAAGGTAAAGACTATCGTATGACCGCAAACTTGAGTGGCAATACCTTAAATCTAAAAGGTTATATCGGTCCATTCTCACGCAGTCAAACGTGGAAAAAGAAATAAACCTATCGTTTATTTTTAGTATTAGACCTAATGTTGATAAATAAAAATCCCGCAATACCTTTTGGTCATGCGGGATTTTTAGTACATATATTTTAATATTGGCTTCAGAGCTTATCTCACAAATTCTGGATATGCTTCCATACCACACTCTGCTATATCCGCACCTTCATACTCATCTTCTTCAGAGATACGCAGACCAATCACTAATTTGATAACTGCCCAAGTGATTAAGCTGGCGATGAATACCCAAGTAAAGATAGTGGCTGCACCAGCAATCTGACCTACGAACGATGCTGCTGGGTTGGTAATTGGTACGATAAGTAGACCGAACAGACCGACTACACCATGAACTGAGATAGCACCCACTGGATCATCTATTTTTATTTTATCCAATGCTAAGATAGATAGCACAACGATAACGCCAGCGATCAAACCAAACAGTGTTGCTTGTAATGCAGATGGGGTTGAGGGTTCTGCTGTGATAGCGACTAATCCTGCGAGTGCACCATTTAAGAGCATGGTTAAGTCAGCTTTGCCAAAGATGATGCGTGCTATTATTAAAGCACCAATTGCACCGCCTGCCGCTGCTGCATTGGTATTCAAAAACACCATAGCAACCGAGTTAGCACTGGCAATATCACCCAGTTTTAGCACCGAGCCGCCATTGAAACCGAACCAACCCATCCAGAGAATAAGTGTTCCAAGCGCTGCCAGTGGTAAGTTAGCACCTGGAATGGCGCGTATTTCACCATTAGGGCCATACTTGCCTTTACGTGCACCTAATAGTAATACCCCTGCCAATGCAGCCGCAGCACCCGCCATATGGACGATACCAGAACCTGCAAAATCAGAAAAACCCATGTCGCCTAAATTGAACATACCAAATACATCATTGCCACCCCACGTCCAGCTACCCTCTAATGGATAAATGACACCAGTCATCACCACAGCAAATAATAAGAACGACCACAGCTTCATGCGCTCAGCCACCGCTCCTGAAACGATCGACATACAGGTTGCAACAAACACCACTTGGAAGAAAAAATCAGACGCAGCGGAATAAACAGAATCACCGTCAAAGCCGTTTTCAGCGGAGGCTGCTAAGGCATCTGCTACCAGCGTTTCATTACCCGCGATACCGCTCAAGAATAGGTTGCCCCCATACATAATTGCATAGCCGCATATCATGTACATGGTACAAGCGGTGGCAAAAAGTGCGATATTTTTGGTTAAAATCTCAACGGTGTTTTTTGAGCGGACGAGTCCAGCTTCTAACATGGTGAAGCCTGCTGCCATCCACATGACGAGCGCCCCGCACATTAAAAAGTAAAACGTATCAAGTGCGTACTGGAGCTCGAAGATTTGATTTTGCATGTTAATTCCCCCTTGAATTGATGCAATACAGCTATCGGTATGATCTATAAATCTGTGTCTATATGGCCTTGCGCGTTAGATAGCGTCAGGGCCTGTCTCGCCCGTACGAATACGAATAACTTGCTCGAGTGCAGTGACAAAGATTTTGCCGTCACCAATCTTGCCCGTGCTAGCGATGCGAGTGATCGCTTCGATAGCAGGTTCGACCATTTCATCAATAACAGCCACTTCGACTTTTACTTTAGGTAAGAAGTCCACCACGTATTCTGCGCCGCGATAGAGTTCTGTGTGACCTTTTTGGCGACCGAAACCTTTGACTTCAGTAACAGTGACACCTTTAACACCGATGTCAGAAAGCGCTTCACGTACATCATCGAGCTTAAACGGTTTTAAGATCGCAGTGATTAGCTTCATAAAATATTCCTTATTTGTGTGATGCCGCAGGTTGATCGAAGCATTGTGGTGCATCGTATCGCTGCCATGCTTACTATTAGTCATTCAAGAACTGTGCCAATTTACTCAAGGGGGATAGGTAAGATTGGATTTGTTTGTTCAAAAACAGTCATAGTTATGGCAAAAAATACTGGTTATGCTGCAATGGTATAAACCACCGTTATGAGCATAGAGAATGCGAATTAACCTTTAGCGTTGAACTGACGAAAACTTTATTATAACCAACTTTTTAGGTGCTTGGGGAGACCATCCAACTATTTCCTGTGATGATTTGCTAACCTAGTTTGGTATATGAAACGAATCACTTGAGGAGAAAGTAGGGAAAATTGTGTGATACGGTAAGCAGCAGAGCTTAACATCGATGTATAGGCTCTGCGCTCAAAGAGAGAGGGGTGGCTGTGTAGATCGGCTAAAGCCTATACCTTTGGGAAGAGTAGGTAGGGGGTTTTGGTGCTGCCGAGCAGCTTTTTTGTGTCGCTACCTTTTAGAAGTTCACGCAGACGAGATTGGCCAAAGGCACCGGTCATCAGCATACCGATATCATTTTCATTTTGATAATAATTCAAAGCCGAAGTGACATCGCGGCAGTCCAGCAAGGCTTTTTTAGACTTGATGCCTGCTTGTTTAAGCCGCGCATAAGCTTCACGTAGCGCATCGCAATTTTCAGAGTTTTCTTTACCGACCATCACGATATGAACGGTTAATGCGCGAACCAGTGAGGTTTTGCAGAGCCAATTGAGCAATTTATGTGAAGTAGGACTGTTGTCAAAAGCAAATAACGCGGTCGTAGGGGGCAAAAATGGTGCATGAGTCACCAAAATGGGGCAGTGGCTGACTCTAATTAACTGGCTCAATGTCGATTTGCAGGTGACATTGTGACCTATAACGATCAATTGTGCTTTGTCATCGACGTAATCGATACTTTCATTGAGGTGTTCATGGCGATGCAGGGTATAGGTTTTTAGTTTTTGTCGCTGCTGCTCGCAATAGGTGGTGGCTTGATGGAGCAAAAGCTTGCCTTGGGCTTTTAGCTCACAATTACTCAAGTGCTCCTTGGTGGTGAACTGCTCAAGCAGCATGTTTTCATCATCGATATTTAGGCAGCCTGAATAATTCACAGCCGCTTTTTGTTGTAGGCTCGGTACAGAATGCAACAGTCCAACAGGTGCTTGTAGACGAGTCGCTGCCCACATGCTAGCTTCTAACACTGCTTGCACGTGGTCTGGGCAGTCCAAGCAGGCAATCACACTATCTGGTTTCAAATTACTCATAAGACCACCACATTATTCCAATATTAAAAAAACAGAATAAAAAGACAGCTGCTTGGCTCAAGGGTGGGGCGATAATGCTTATGCCCAACCCTTTGCACCAATGCAGCTGTTTATTCAACTGTCTATTTATGAGCGGTTAATCAATATTAGCTCAATAAATAGACGTGGCTTTGTTTAATCCAATAAGCCAATATCTCGGCGATCGTGGATAGAGAAGCGATCAATCAGTGTTCGGCTCGCATTATTGAGTCCCACCACTTTGACATCAATGCCCTCACGTTGCAAGCGCATGACCAGTTTGTCCAAGGTGTCTACGGCACTGACATCCCAAAAATGCGCTTGGCTGACATCAATTTGAATACTGTCCAAAGCTTCTTTGGTATCGAAGCTGTTTAAGAACTGAGTCGTAGAAGCAAAGAATACTTGTCCTTGCACATAATAATAACGGGTATTAGTACTCTCATCATACTCACTAAATACCGTTAAGAATTGACCAATTTTATTGGCAAACGCCAGCGCCGATAGCAGCACGCCCACGCCCACGCCATAAGCTAGGTTGTGCGTAAATACTGTGGTCAAAACAGTCGCTAGCATGACAATGTTAAATGACATCGGATGCGTTTTAAATTCGCGAATAGACTGCCAGTTAAAAGTACCAATAGAGACCATAATCATCACAGCGACCAGTGCCGCCATTGGAATTTGACTGACCCATTCACTTAAGAACACTACCATAATGAGCAGTACGATACCTGCCATCAAAGTGGACAGACGCGTACGTCCGCCAGATTTGACGTTGATCATAGATTGACCAATCATGGCACAGCCTGCCATACCACCGAAGAAACCTGATACGACGTTGGCAATCCCTTGACCACGACACTCGCGGTTTTTATCGCTTGGCGTATCTGTCAAATCATCGACGATAGTCGCTGTCATCATCGATTCTAATAAACCAACGATGGCAAGTGCGATAGAGTAAGGCGCGATGATCAGTAAAGTATTTAGGTTCAAGGGAATGTCAGGTAATAAGAACATCGGTAATGAGTCAGGCAAATCGCCCATACTGCCGACATTACGAATATCAAGATTCATATACATGGCAACAGCAGTCAAACCAACGATACAGATCAGCGGTGACGGAATCACGCGACCGATTTTAGGAATCAGCGGAAACAAGTAGATAATCGCTAAGCCCGCCGCTGTCATGATATAAACCGTCATGCCAACGCGTTCAGTCATTGGGTTAAGCTCAGGCAGCTGGGCGGCAAAGATCAATATCGCGAGCGCATTGACGAAGCCAATGACTACCGAGCGCGACACAAAGCGCATCAAATTGCCAAGCTTTAGGATACCCATTACAATCTGAATCCCACCGCACAATAAGGTGGCAGCTAGCAAATACTGCAAACCATGCTCGGCGACTAAGTCAACCATCACCAGTGCCATCGCCCCAGTTGCTGCCGAAATCATGCCTGGACGACCACCGACGAAACTGATCACGACCGCGATACAAAATGAGGCATACAAGCCGACTTTTGGATCAACACCCGCGATAATAGAAAAGGCAATGGCTTCAGGAATCAGCGCTAAGGCAACAACCAAACCGGATAAAACGTCGCCGCGAACATTGGAAAACCACTCGTCACGTAAGTTATCAATAAAGATGTCATAAGTAAACTGCATAGGGTTAGAGGCAAAAAAAGTAATCATTACTCATTCATAAAATGATCGCATCGCTATAAAAGTAGCTATTCATCTTTCTTTTACGGCAACATGTGCTGTGTCATATTGCGGTATTGAGTTATTAAAGGTCAGTAATAAGTAGGTCTACTGATTTACTTACTGGTATCGCTAATACGCTCACCAATAATTGATATGATGATAAATTCAGTGAGATTACCTAAAAAAATAGTTAAAATAAGGTGCTTAAAGCAGGGCGTTTATAAGAGCACCTACAGTAACGAATAGCGTCAGCAATGATATGCTGCGGTAGAGGGTAATAAATAATTTATCAAATAAAAATAGCCGCTCGACATGACCCGTCTATAGTAGTAACTTTGCCAAACAGAAGTGACAATAGCGTGCTAACTGTGACAACATGCTAAACTAAAATGCTTGGGTAAATACCCAGTCACTTACAGATTAAGGCAACTATTATAGCATTAGCCACTTAATATAAAAACAGGCGCATAATAGCACATCGTCATAAAAAACCAGTACCGAAATCTGAACGATACCGTTATGATGCGTCTCATCTTGACGGCATCATTTTGCTTCTTTATATACTAGGTTTGTTTGATGCCATTTTGCTCGTCCAACAGAAGGAATAAATATGACCACCAACGCTGCAACAGACGCCTTACTTCACAAAGGCAGTGGTCTACAAGTCGTGGTCGGTTTGGGACAATCTGGGTTATCAGTTGCGCGCTATTTGGCCAATCAAGGCTATCAGGTTGCTGTTACTGATACTCAGGTAACACCTAGCTTAGCAGATCAACTACCCGCTGAGATTAGTATTCGCCAATTTGGTGCGATTGACGCCGAGCTCTTGCAGCAAGCGGCACGTATTGTTATAAGCCCCGGTATCTCTCTTGCTACCGAAGCCGTCGCCGCTGCTCGCCAAGCGAATATTCCAGTGGTTAGTGACATTCAGCTATTTTGTGAGGCTTGTACCGTACCGATAGTGGCGATTACTGGCTCTAATGCCAAGAGCACCGTGACCACCTTGGTCGGGCAAATGGCCGCGGATGCTAGTGTCAATGTTGGTGTCGGCGGTAATATTGGCGTGCCAGCGCTGACCTTGCTTGATAATCCTGATATGGAGCTGGCAGTGCTTGAGCTGTCGAGCTTTCAGTTAGAGACGGTGACCAATTTGGGTGCGCAAGTGGCGACGGTTCTAAATATGTCACCTGACCATCTAGATCGCCATGGCGATATGCTGGGCTACCATCAAGCCAAACATCGTATCTTTCAGGGTGCTAAGTCCGTGGTTATCAATCGCGAAGACGCATTGACGCGCCCGCTCGTGGCTGATAATTTGCCCAGAGTGAGTACCGGTATACATGCTCCTGATAAAGGTCAATATGGTCTTATTACTACTCCTGAAGGCCAGATTTATCTTGCCCACGGTACAGAAAAACTACTGTCGGCAGATAAACTGTTGATTAAAGGTCGTCATAATCTGCTCAATGCACAGGCAGCCTTGGCATTAGGCGAACTTGCTGGTTTGCCATTGGGCAGTATGTTAAATACCTTACAGCAGTTTACTGGACTTGAGCATCGTTGCCAGTATGTGGCAAATGCTGCAGACATTGATTATTTTAATGATTCAAAAGGCACCAATATCGGCTCAACGATGGCAGCTATCGAAGGGCTGGGCGCAGTCTATGCACCAAAGGATGGTAAACTACTATTGATTTTGGGTGGACAAGGTAAGGGTCAACAGTTTGGTGAATTGACGCCGTTTATCAATCAGTATGTTAGCCAAGTACTGTTTATTGGTGAAGATGCGCCGCTGATTGAACAGCATCTGCGCGCGGCTAAGATAAGCGCCGATGTGGCGTTACATCAATGCCAAACTTTAGAAAATGCCTTTACAACCATTCAACAAGTCACGACAAGCAGCCTATCGCAAGTGCAAGCGGTGCTATTGTCACCTGCTTGTGCCAGCTTTGATCAATATAGTGGCTACGCAGCTCGCGGTGAGCATTTCAGTCAGTTGGTTGGTCAATTAGCAACTGAGTCGTCAGATATGATGACTGCGGAATAAAAGGTTTGGTGATTTAAGCATTTGCATGATAAGTGCTTAGCGAATATCAGCATTTAATAAAGAGCTCATGTATTTAATAAAGAATAAGGGCAATGCAATAGGGTTGCCCTGAATTGACTTTTATGATGCGCGCGCATTTTCTGTATAAATGATTGTTTTGCTTATAGATTGCTGCTACTGTCAATCATAGCCAGTCAGCAACATGAATGGTCAGCTTATTTGCTTAGTAATCTGTCTGGTACTGTCTATTTTCTATTTTTTAAACGGTGGCGTTTAATAGACGCCGTGTTTTTTCGTTCGTTAGTGTATATAAAATTATGGCGCTCTCTTCTCTTTTTCGTTCCTCGTCCCAACCGAAGCAAGCATCTGGCTCAGATGGTATTCTTTCTATGCCGTCAGCACGCGCCATTCTCCTATCGAGTGTTGGCTGTATGTTGGTGCTCAGTTTATTGATGGTGGCTTCCGCTTCTATTCCTTTTGCCCTCAGTCGCGGCATGACAGAGCTGCACTTTTTCAAAAACCAGCTGCTGTATATGATGATCGGTTTGACGGTCGCTACGGTTTCTTATTACAGCGTGTCTTTGCGAACACTATATAAGACTGAAACCCAATTTATCCTATTGGGTATCACTGGCATGCTGCTAGTGGCAACCCTATTCAGTACGCCTATTAACGGCTCCAAGCGTTGGCTGAACCTAGGGGTATTTAATTTTCAGGTGGCAGAGTTGGCCAAGTTGGTGATGATTGTCTTTGTCTCTGATTTTGTGGTGCGTCGCTCTTTTGAAGTTCGTAACGGCTTAGACGGTTTTTTACGGATTATGTGGTGGTGGCACTCATCACCATGCTGCTATTGTCACAGCCTGATTTTGGTTCTTTTGTCGTTATTTTAGGTACCATCTTTGCGATTTTTTATATCGCTGGTGCGCCTTACAAGCACTTTTTAGCACTGGCGCGGCTGCCATCGGTGGTGCGGTATTGATGGTGACGACAGCGCAGTACCGATTGGTACGTGTGATGTCATTTATGGATCCGTTTGATGATGTGCAAGACACGGATTATCAGCTGGCACGCAGTTTGATTGCCTTTGGTCGTGGACAATTTACAGGCGTTGGTTATGGTGAGAGCGTACAAAAACTGTGCATTTGCCTGAGGCACATACTGATTTTCTACTAGCCATTACAGGGGAAGAGTTAGGCTTTGTTGGGGTTACTATGGTACTGGTGCTCGAAGCGCTGATTATCGGTAGCGCGATGCGTATCAGTTATAACGCGCTCAAGCGTCGGCAGATGCGTATGAGTTATACCGCCTTTGGTATCGGTGTGGTGTTCATAGCGCAGACAATTATCAATGCGGCGATGAATATGGGCGCGATTCCAACCAAAGGATTGACCATGCCATTCTTCAGTTATGGCGGCTCTTCGATGTTGATTAGTTTGGTGATGGTTGCGTTATTGCTAAAAATTTATAAAGAAAGCCCTGAAATCGAAAAAAGCCAATGCCGTTATTATTGATAGGTTGAGCATTAGTGATAGGCTCGATGCATCATGACTGGCATTATCCAAAGAAGCGTCGCTAAATAGTGGCGCTTTTTGCTAGCTGGCTTTTATCCACTGTGCATATTTAACTGTTGCTTGCCTTGTAGCGGCGTACTGTCCCATTGAGCAATGGCTTGCTTTAACATACGAGTAGGTGTGTCTCTATCAACGGCTGGTTGCTGTAATAGTTGTAAAGCATCGGCGATAAGTTTACTTGGATCTCGTGTATCAATTGGTTGTGCTAGGTTTTGCTTGGAGAGTTTTTGTCCATCAGCATGACATATCAGTGGCAAGTGATACCAGTGATTGATGGCAGGCAAGCGTGCGGCATCCATGATGCTGATTTGCGCTGTCGTCATGGTTAGGATATCTAGACCGCGCATAATATGTGTCACCTGTTGCAGTCCATCATCAAGGCTGGCAGCCAAAATATAATTGATCATACCATCTTGGCGACGCACCACCATATCACCCAATGTCTGCTGAGGATTATCCCACTGCAATCCTTGAATACCGTCGTTAAAACCAATCTTATAATTCGGTAGCTGTATGCGTAGCTTATGTTGCTCTCTATCAAGGTCAGCGCTGACGCAGCAGCGTGGATAGCGCTTCCTGTTTGGTTGCAATGGCTTAGCATCATAAGCTGGGCTCAGCTCTTCTTGCGCCCAGTATTGCTCTAAATCTTTACGCGAGCACTGACAACCATAAGTGAGCGGATGCAGGGCTGAGTGTAGATAATCATTATAAATATCAATACGCTCAGATTGATAAATGATATCACCGTCCCAGTACAATCCAAGCGCTTCCAAATCAATCAAGATTTGCTCAGTAAATTGCTGATCACAGCGTTCGGTATCAGTGTCTTCAATACGCAGTAGCCATTTACCACCAATGGATTTTATATGGCAAAAGCTGGCAAGCGCGGTCGTCAATGAGCCAAGATGCAGTTCACCAGTCGGTGAGGGAGCAAAACGACCAATTGGCTGTACTGGTATGATTGGAGTGGGCATAGGAATAAGGTTAGTTTTCAAAGTAGGAAATTATCGGTAAAAAAGGTAGAAGATAGAATAATAAATATATCCGTAAAAAGATATTTGTGAAATGAGTCTGTTTTGTTAGCAAATCAATATAAGCAAGCTTAAAGCTCTGTATCAGCCATGATTCATTGACTAAAAACCAGCCAGCTAAAACGCAATAAGCGACCTATTTTGGTCGCTTATGCTTGCATTCTACTATTGAGATGAGTTGTAACTCGTTTAAGCGCCTTGATTTTGGCGTTCTTTAATCTCAGACAGGTTTTACAATCGATACATTGGGTAGCTGTTGGGCGTGCTTCGAGACGACGCAAACCAATCTCTACGCCACAAGTTTCACAAAATCCATAATCATCATTTTCAATTTCTGACATAGATTTATCAATTTTGCGAATGAGCTTACGTTCACGGTCACGCGTACGCAATGCGAGGGCAAACTCTTCTTCTTGGGTGGCGCGATCATTAATATCTGGCATAGCACTGGACTCGTCTTGGATATAAGTCTTGGTGCGATCCGCTTCGCCAATCAGTTGGCTCTTCCAATCCAATAATATAGCCTTAAAGTGCTCTAACTGCGCATCAGACATGTACTCTTCGTCTTTGGCAGGCACATAAGGAGTAAACTTAGCTTCACTTGGATTCGTGGTCAGGGTGCTCATATGGGTATCCTACTTTTTTCAAATTAATTCAATAAAACGACGTATCAAAAGACAAGACGCTATCAATGTCATAAACGCTATAATTTGTCCCTTTATAAAACGTTTTACCACTTGGTAACACAAGTAACACAGCGGATCTAATAGTACAGTTATCTGATATGCTCAAAGCAATCTATCAATGGTCAGGTATATGGTTATGCATATTTTTATTTAAATAGCGTTGTCTTAATAATGCGACAAATCACTGACTGTGAAGACTTAGCTGTGATCGATTTAGCCATCCTAGCTATTATAATTCTACCTAATACCAGATACTAGGCAGTCCTCATTTCGTTTTATACGTTGTATCATTGTTTCTGACAATAATGAAGTAATTTTTCATCATCATGTCGTTTTTACCGTGCCAGTCATTGTATTCTGAACTCAGAAATATCAGTCAATAGCTTGCGATATAAGGGCTCACATCAGTATGGCTGCCAATAAATCTGGGCGTCAAGTATCCAGTCTTTCTACCCAGCTTGCAACCTTTCCATTGTTGGCTAATTGCAACCAACGGTAACCGGGCGGGACGCTTTTATCATAGGAGAAATCATTCTCATAAGGCTTGAACTGGTAGCAAGTAGATGGCGTGCTATAGACCGTGACTCCTTGACGATGGCGAACCTGCTCTTGGTGCGTATGACCACTGATAATGACCTTGAGATGGTCAAATCCTAACAGGCGCTGCCAAAAGGCCTCACTATTCTCTGCCATATGCGTGTCAATCCAGTCAGAGTCTACGGGAATGACATGATGATGTAGAGCAATCAGCGCAGGCTTATCACAGGCTCCGAGTCTTTCGTATAACCAGTCAATATCGGTAGGCGTTATCTCGCCCGCGACTTTGCCCGTGATGGATGAGTCTAATAACAACAGCTGCCAACGATCAGTCTCAATGACATGCCGGCTTAGCAAGCGCGGGTCGGCAGGTTGAGCAATCAGTTCGCGCTCAAAGAAGGGCAAGTCACTGCCTATCTCATCCGTCACATCATGATTGCCTGCGATGCAAGCAAAAGGAATATGGGTGGCTTGCAATACCTCAAAAATATGATCGTAAATAGCGGGTTTGACTTCATTGACTAAGTCGCCAGTCACGATAATCAAATCGCAGCGAATGTCGCTACTCAATGCTTGCTGTAGTACTGTTTCAAAGCACTGCTGACAGACAGTGGCTTCGCTATTGTTAGTATCGCCATCAACACTAGAAGAAACGGGCGTTGATAAATGCAAATCTGTGATTTGTAGTATGTTTACCTGTTCATCTGGTGTGCTAATGTTATTAACAGGATAGCTTAGCATTGGGTCAGTCCCTCATCGAATCGAAACAAGTGATGCTGTTAAAACGAATGATAAATAAATGTCCTGCATCGAGTAGACTAATGAGTTTTGGTCTGACCAATATGTTTTTTGGCTTGACGCCGCTAGTATGTCGATGGTATTAGGGCAAGTTTATAACATAAAGTCAATGAAAGCTCTATCATATTGATGAAATAAAGTTGGATAAGAGGATAAAAAAACCAGCGACTTTATGTGTATGATAATGTGTCTAACGGCGCGCTGACCAAATTTTTGCAGTGCTGAGCTTTGAGAAAATCAGCGCGATAAAAAATAAAATGGCTAATATTAATACGATAGCAAGTCCTGTCTGAATATCTAGCCAGATGCTGCCCCAAACGCCTAGTGTCACGCCAAGCTGTGCGATCAGTAGCGATATAACGACCATTTGTTTTGGCGATGATGACCATAAACGTGCCGTCAATGCTGGTAATACCAATAAACCGCTGATTAGTAAACTACCAACCGCTTGCAGGGCAATCGCACAAAATCCCGCCAATACGCCCATGAAGAACAGCCGCTGGCGTGTCGGATGAACACTTTGAATACGCGCCAGTGCTTCATGAGTGGCAAGCTTAATTTGTGCAGGCCATATATACATGAGTAGACCGAGCCCTACCAGCACGCTACCAGCAAGTAAGGGCAAGTCTGCCCAATCAAGCTCTAGCAAATTACCAAACAAAAACCCCAGTACGTTTGCTTGTTGGTCAGTCAACTGGGTCAAAGCCAATAAACCTAAGCATAACAAAGACACCGCCACGACCGCCAAAACCGCATCGACAGGCAGGCGCTCATCATCGATTAATACCAGCCCTAGCACTACCATGACGCTGACCAAGGCAATGCCAATGCCCATAGGTAATTGCCACCATACTGCTAAAGCCACGCCAAGCAAGGTACCATGTGCTAAAGCATCAGCAAAAAAGGCCATGCGTCGCCACAAGACTAAGCAACCTAAAGGCGCTGATAGTAACGCTAAAATACTGCCAGCGATCCAAGCGGGGGCAATGATGGCTAACCAAGCAGTCATAATAAATATCCGTAAAAGTTTTTATAAAGCTCGATATGTGTTTGATGCATCAAGCTTCGACATATTTTATATTTGTGAATGTTCAACGCGCCTTAATGATTATAGTTCGCTTGGGGCGTGATGCTCACAGGCATGTGGTTGATGCACATAAGGCTGCTCATAATGATGCCCAAATAGCTTTTGAAACTCACTACTAATGGCAAGCTCGCTTGGTTGTCCCTCACAGCAAATATGCTTGTTAAGACAAATCACGCGTCGACTGCCTTTCATGACCCAATGCAGATCATGCGATACCACCAGCATGGCACAACGCAAAAACTCTGGCAGCTCATCAATAAACTGATAGAGCCAAACCTCAGTATCAGGGTCCAGTCCTTGCATCGGCTCATCTAAAATCAATAAGTTGGGTTTGTCTAACAATGCGCGCGCGAGCAAGACCCTTTGTGTCTCACCACCCGACAGGTGCAGCATTTGTCGCGATAGTAAGTGCGTCAATGACAAGTTATCGAAGATAAATTGACGCTGCTCAGACGTTAAGCGCCTTTTATCCGCTTGTGCCAATAAATCGCAGACTCGTAATGGCAATATCGGCGGTACAGCAAAGCGCTGCGGCACATAGCCAAGCTGTAACTTTTGATGAGAGTTAATGTGCCCTTTAGTTGGCTCAATCAATCCCAAAATAAGTTTGACCAACGTTGACTTACCAGCGCCATTGGGTCCAATAAGACTGACTGTTTCATTAACCGCAATGTCAATATCAATATGTGAGAGTAAGCGTTGATGCCCTATATCGTAGCTGATATTGCTTAGGCTCAGCAGTTTACTCGCATTATTAATGGTGTTGCCATCAACAGCGGAAAAGTTCGGTTGATTAGACGGTGAGGTAGACAGGCTCATAGTATGACAACCAATAAGTGAATGAGTAATACAAATAAAAAGTGGATGACAAAGACTTATGCTTCAGTGGTTGAGGTGTGTTACTGGCACGCTTGGCAACGACCACTCAGCTCAATCACACTGCGTTCCACAATAAAGCCAACATCTTGCTCAGCAAAACTCATCATTTCCTGTACGGGCACACTGCTACATTCTTGTACACGCTGACACTGACCGCAGATTAAAAATGCTGCGGTATGCTGGGCGCGTGGGTGACAGCAGGGCACATAAGCATTGATAGAGGTCAATTGATGTATCAAGCCTTCACTCAATAGAAACTCCAGGCTGCGATAGACAGTGGGTGGCGCGACATTTTTTGGCGATTGTTTTTTAGAGCTAAGCGCTTTAGATGAAGCTTTCATTGGGTGCTGTTGCGAGTTAAGCGCTTCGCTGCTGTCATTGTTATTAGGCTCTGATAAGCGCATTTGCTGCAATTGCGTGATCAAATCATATGCACCGATAGGCTTATTGGCTGCCAATACCAATTGATATATTTGCTGGCGCAATGGGGTAAAGCGTGCACCATTCAGGCGACATTGTTCTTTTGCTGCCATTAGGCGCTCGGTCACGTCATGCGGCGTAAAGTCCTGCACATCATGTAAATGTTCGCAGACTGATAAACTGGTGGACATGGTGCAAGCTCCTACGAAAAAAAATGGCACTGTTATTATAGTAATTTACAATGTTATAGTATAACATACTAAAAATAAGAGCAGATAAATGATCTTGGCTTATTTATTGATACCTTGATGATCACTCAGATACAACGGCAATAACGTCTAAATGGTTTCCACTTATATTTTATCTTTCATACATTAAAGAATCTATTATGAACTCAGTTCTCAAATATTTTTAAGCTCAACCATTATACTACAGCGATGGCTCATTACGGGCATAGTTGCATTAGGCATCTTTACTGTGAGTGCACAAGCGGCAACAGTCAGCGTGAGTAACTACCCACTGTTTTATTGAGTCAAGCAGTGACTGAAGGTTCACCGCCCGCCAAGCAGTTATTGCAGGCCGGGGAGGTAGGTCATCATGGCAGTATCAGCCCAGGCGATATTAAAGCCATTCAGGACAGTAAATTTGTCGTGTGGTTTGGTGAGCCATTAGAAAATAACTTGGCGGCAAGCCTTAATACCGCCCCCAATGCGATTGCCTTATTTGAATTTGATGCCTTTAATCGTCATCCGCTACGTGACGTTCAAGGCAAGCCTGTTGCTGGCACCTTGGATCCACATATATGGCTTGATCCCGATAATGCCAAAGCCATGACTCGTGCCCTTGCCGTGATTCATAGCCATGCCAATCCGCAATATAAAGCACTTTATCAGGCCAATGCGCAAAAATTTGCTCAGCGAATGGATAGGGGAGTGGCATCTTTCGTAAAACAAGCTAAAGGCAAGCAGCAAACCCAGCCTTATTGGGCCTATCATGATGCTTATCAATACATCGAATCCAGCACAAACCTAAAGCTTGTTGGCAGTTTAAGCACTGACCACCATTTGGCACCACGAGCCAGCCAAATACGCTGGCTAAATGAGAAGCGTCCAGCCAGCAAATGTGTCTGGTTAGCCCAAGTCACCAGCCAAAGGTCTACTCGCTAAGTTACAGCCTGTAAAAACCACTGTGCAACCTGAAGATATGAGCAATAGTAAAGACTTTGTGAGTGGTTGGCACGATGGCACAGCAAATCTATCAATGTATATCGTAGAATAACTGATTAACCATAGTGGCTTGCAACGCTTTGGCAGCCATTATGTAGTCATACTTGGGTGTTTCCATTGGTCAGTAACTATGATGTCTATGAGTGATTCAGCTAGGTCACTGATAAAAGGTATATTTTCTTGCTTAACGGTGGTATGCCCCTTATAATAAGTGGCGTTTTATTTTGGTTAAAAGGTAACACCTGTAGAGTGAGCCGTTCACGGATAAAAGTGTCGCGACGATGTTATATGCCACCTTATCCCAATGCTGTAAGGCTATAGGATTGCATTACCGATGACCAAGCCTGCCAAACGCACACAAAAAGATAAAATTGGCATCTATATCAAACGCCAAGCGTGGATATTATTTATCCTTATTATTATTGCTTGGGCTTTAGATATCAGTTGGCTACATAGTGAGCTTACTGTCGCAAAAAGCGCCGCTATTGGTGCGCTACTCAGTTTCGCTACCCAAGCTGTATTTGCTTTTTTTATCTTTTGGTACACTGGATATCGCGCGCGCCAACATATCGTTAGCCAGCTATATCGAGGTCAAATGGCCAAATGGCTATTGACTGTGTTTGGTTTTGCACTAATTTTTATTACCGTACAACCCCTATCTGCGCCTGCGCTGTTTATTGGTTTTATGGTAATGCAAATTAGTCACAGTTGGATGTTGTGGCATATACGCTAGCATTAATAGACGATGACTATATCAATAGTTGAGTGCTTAATAGTGCTAGGCAAGTCACCCTGCCGTCCAGCTTCTCTATGACTGATTTCATAAGAAAGTCAAAACATACAAAACTGTCTAAAGACAGCGCCAATGATTATAAAGACTGTGATATGAGCGTTTAAATGAGTATAGCGTGTGATAATGGAGTCGATAGCCAATTATTAGCTATCAGTATTGCCTCTAATTAAATTCTTACAATTTAATTAATCACGCAAAGCTATGTTAGTAAACGTTAATAGTAGCTAACTTATTCATACAGTGCATAAAAAAGTCATAATTGACTTTACACGAATACAACGCTGCATTAATATAGGCAGCTAAATATTTTGCTTATGAACGCTGTATTAAGCGTCGATCGTGGAAACGCGGAGTAAGTAAGAATATAATAATTTATTTCGCGTACATATACAAGGGCTATTACTGAATCATCATAAGCCCTTTTTTGATAGCTAAAATTTATCTTAAGTTATCAAATTGCGCACTAGTAATAGAACTATGGGTTGGATGTTATTGATTACATGAGCGCTTTAGCATGGTTCCATCGGCTTGCTAGCAGGTCAAATAGGATCGTTAATACCTCATCAGATGACAACCATATTTTTGGTAGTTGATTAAATCGTTGATTAATAAGAAGCTGACATTATGGCAGGCGAGCAAACAACAACAGACTATATCTCTCACCACTTAACGAACTGGACGTACGGCTATCTGCCGGGCGAAGGCTGGAAAGTTGCCTATACTGCTGAAGAAGCTAGTGCAATGGGCTTTAAAGCCATCCACCTTGATTCTATGCTTTGGTCAATTGGTCTAGGCATTGTTTTCTGCGCCATCTTCTGGATGGTCGCTAGAAAAGTCACTTCAGGCGTGCCGGGTAAAACTCAGGCTGCGGTTGAGATGATCGTTGAGTTCGTTGATAACAACGTTCGTGATTCGTATAGTGGTACCTCAAAGCTGATTGCGCCTTTGGCGCTGACTATCTTTGTATGGATATTCTTAATGAACTTGATGGATTTACTACCCGTCGATTTTATTCCTATGATTGCTGGCCAAATCGGCGCAATGATGGGACATGATCCACATCATGTGTTCTTTAAGATCGTTCCAACGACGGATCCTAATATTACGCTTGGCATGTCTTTTTCTGTCTTTATACTTATTCTGTTCTATAGTATCAAAGAAAAAGGTTTGGGCGGCTTTGTTGGCGAGCTAACACTGCATCCATTTAGTGCCAAAAACCCTATCGTACAAATTATTTTAATACCCATCAACTTTATCTTAGAGTTTGTTACTTTGATAGCGAAACCTATCTCTTTAGGTCTGCGTCTATTCGGTAACATGTATGCTGGTGAGTTGATTTTCATACTGATTGCTCTAATGCCGTTTTGGATTCAATGGGCGTTATCAGTACCGTGGGCTATTTTCCACATCTTAATTATTACACTTCAAGCGTTCGTATTTATGATGCTGACGATAGTTTATATGTCACTTGCATCATCAACTGAACATTAATTAGACATTCAATAGGTAAATGAGGATACATCCATGGATCCAGTATTAGGTGGTTACACAGTTATCGCAGTAGCACTACTTATCGGTTTAGGTGCACTAGGTACAGGTATTGGTTTTGCTATTGGTGGTAAATTTCTAGAAGGCGTTGCGCGTCAGCCAGAACTTGGTTCACAGCTGCAAACTCGTATGTTCATCGTAGCAGGTCTTCTTGATGCTATTCCGATGATCGGTGTTGGTATTGCTATGCTATTGTTGTTCGCTAACCCTCTAGCAGGTTAATCAGAAAGCTCAGTTGTAAATGTTTGGTAGTCAAAGTTTGTATCTTAACCATAGCCAAAGTTTGGCTATCAAATATGATCAATGAAACTGATTTTTCATTAACAAAGAGGTGATCACGTGAATATCAATTCTACCCTCATCGGTCAAGCCATTGCTTTTGCAATCTTTGTGATGTTCTGCATGAAATTCGTGTGGCCACCACTTATTGGTGCCATCAATGAGCGTCAGCGTAAAATTGCTGAAGGCCTGAATGCCGCAGAAAAAGCAAAAGCAGATCTGGCGACCGCTGAGCAAGACGTCCAGCAGGAGCTTGATCTTGCAAAGACCAAAGCTGCTGCTTTAATCGAGCAAGCGAACAAGAGTGCCAACCAGCTTGTCGAAGATGCAAAAATGCAGGCCCAAGTGGAAGGCGAGCGCATTCGTCAACAAGCGCAAGCGTCTATCGACCAAGAAATCAATCAAGCGCGTGAATCATTACGTGCCCAAGTTGCTGAACTGGCTGTACTTGGTGCAGAAAAGATTTTGCAAGACAAAGTCGATGTGCAAAAACATGCCAGTATGTTAGACCAACTGGCGGCAAAGCTGTAACTGTGAGGATATAATGGCTGACTTATCAACCTTAGCACGACCCTACGCTAAAGCCGCGTTTGACTATGCCAACGAAAACGGGGCCGTAAACGAGTGGGAAAATTTCTTGTTTGTCGCCAGTGCAATTGTCAATGACAAAGCGTTCCGTACATGGCTAGAAAATCCAGCCGTTACGGCTGAGCATAAGTCAGCTGCTTTGGTTGATCTTTATGACTCACAAGTGGCTGGTGATAGCGACTCTGCTTTTAAACAGCTACTAGGCGAGAGCAAAGGCTCTCGTTATGGTAATAGTATTAGCTATCCTAAAGTGTCACCAGCGCTCAATAATTTTATTAAGCAGTTGGCGCAGCAAGAGCGTCTGGCGCTGCTTCCTGAAGTTTATGAGCATTATCGCCGCCACAAGGCAATAAGCTTAAAGCAGCTTGATGCTTACGTGACCTCTGCCTATCCATTGACTGACGCTCAGCGTGAAATGCTTCAAACGCGCCTTGCTGCATCGTTAAATGCTAGTGTGGTGATTCATGAGTCGGTCGATCCAAGTCTATTGGCAGGCGCTACCATCAAAGTCGGTGACAAAATCATTGATGATTCGATGCGCGGCAAGTTACAACAGTTAAAAACACAGCTAACTGCCTAATGCCATTTACCAGCGCAGTCATCTATAATCTGCGTGAAAGTAAGAGCATTTAAGTCAGTGGGCGGGTTATCATAAATTAAAGGAAACAAGGCAATGCAACAATTGAATCCAGCGGAAATCAGTAACATGATTAAGCAGCGTATTCAAGACCTTGATGCGGTGCAACTGCAAAGAATGAAGGCACGATTGTCAAAGTATCTGACGGTATCGTGCAGATTCATGGTCTTGAAGATGCCATGTACGGCGAAATGATTGAGTTTTGAAGGCGAAATCTATGGAATGGCGCTTAACTTAGAGCGTGATTCTGTCGGCGCGGTAGTACTTGGTGATTACCTAAAGCTGCAAGAAGGTCAAAAAGCCTATGTACTGGTCGTATTCTTGAAGTACCAGAGGTCCTGAGCTGCTAGGCCGTGTTGTTGACGCCTTGGGAATCCTATTGATGGCAAAGGTCCTATCGATGCCAAAATGACTGATAAAGTCGAAAAAATCGCCCCAGGCGTTATTGATCGTCAGTCAGTAGATCAACCAGTAATGACGGGTTATAAAGCCGTTGATACTATGATTCCAATTGGTCGTGGTCAGCGTGAGCTTATCATTGGTGACCGTCAGACGGGTAAAACCGCGATGGCTATCGATGCGATCATCGCGCAGAAATCATCTGGTATCAAGTGTGTATACGTCGCAATCGGTCAGAAACGTTCTACCATTGCAAACGTCGTACGCAAGCTTGAGCAAACTGGTGCCCTTGAATATACGACTGTCGTCGTCGCTTCAGCGTCAGAACCAGCAGCACTACAGTATATCGCACCGTATTCAGGTTGTACGATGGGCGAATACTTCCGTGACCGCGGTGAAGACGCACTGATTGTATTTGATGACTTATCAAAACAAGCCGTTGCTTATCGTCAAATTTCACTATTGCTACGTCGTCCGCCAGGTCGTGAAGCGTATCCTGGTGATGTATTCTATTTACATTCACGTTTACTTGAGCGTGCATCACGCGTAAACGCGGCGTACGTAGAAAAGTTCACTAACGGTGAAGTGGTTGGTAAAACTGGTTCTTTAACCGCACTGCCAATTATTGAAACCCAAGCTGGTGACGTCTGCATTCGTACCGACTAACGTGATTTCAATCACCGATGGTCAGATTTTCTTAGAATCAAGCCTATTCAACTCAGGTATCCGTCCAGCAGTTAACGCTGGTATCTCGGTATCTCGTGTTGGTGGTGCAGCTCAGACTAAGATCATCAAGAAGCTATCTGGTGGTATCCGTACTGCACTGGCTCAGTATCGTGAACTGGCTGCCTTTGCTCAGTTTGCATCAGATCTTGATGATGCGACTCGCGAACAGCTTGATCATGGTGAGCGTGTAACTGAATTGATGAAGCAGAAGCAGTATCAGCCGATGTCTATCTCTGAGCAAGCCGCAGTTATCTATGCATCGAATGAAGGCTTTTTAGCGGACGTTCCTGTCGAAAAAATCGGTTCTTTTGAAGAAGCTTACTTACGCTATATGCATGATGAGCAAAGTGAATTGATGCGTGAGATTGATGATACTGCGAATTATAATGATGATATCGCAGGTCGTTTGAAGTCATCTTTAGAGACCTTTAAGCAAAATCACAGTTATTAATTTAACGGGTTAAGCCGAATTGGTTAAGGCTGTCTTTGATGGCTAATAAAGTGGCGCATTGTCTTGTATTTTTTATTAAGACAGTAGCGCCACTGTTCTAACCATTGACGGTATTAGATCGCGTCATGCACAAAATATATAACATTAATTTGTTAAATCGATGTTATATACTAAATAATTGTCGCATGCGCCAATGCTTTTTAACCCTCTTATATTGGAATCATTATGGCAAGCTTAAAAGAGATACGTGCCAAAGTCACCAGTATTAAAAGCACCCAAAAATTACTCGTGCTATGCAAATGGTTGCGGCAAGTAAAATGCGCCGTGCCCAAGAGCGCATGGAAGTGGGTCGCCCGTATGCTGATAGTATGCGCCGGGTTATTTCACATTTGGTGCATGCCTCATCAGACTATAAACATCCGTATATGGTCTCGCGTCCAGTCAATAAGGTTGGCTATATTGTCATTACCTCTGATCGCGGTCTGGCGGGTGGTTTGAATATTAACTTATTCAAAGCTTTATCTAAGAGTATCCAGCAGTATCAAGATCAATCTGTACAAACTGAGTTTGCAGTCATTGGCGCTAAAGGTGTGAGTTTTTTCAAAAACTTTGGTGGTAAAGTGACCTCGGCAGTAACCGATTATGGTGATAAGCCAACGTTTGAGCAGATAAACGCACCGGTTCAAGCGATGCTTGACGATTATACTAACGGTAAAATAGACCGCATCTATGTGGTTTATAATAAGTTTGTTAATGCGATGACCCAAAAGCCGACTGTCAATCAGTTGGTACCTTTACCAGACAGTGCGTTTGGTGAAGAGAGCGGCATTCAAACAGAACTGAGCTGGGATTATATCTACGAGCCTGATATCAAAACATTGATTGATGAGTTGCTTGGCCGCTATATTGAGTCGATTGTGTATCAAGCGGTAATGGAAAACATTGCCTCTGAGCAGTCCTCACGTATGGTTGCAATGAAAGCGGCGACAGATAATGCTGGTGACCTAATTAACGATTTACAGTTGGTTTATAACAAGCTGCGTCAAGCGGCGATTACCCGAGAAATCTCGGAAATCGTTGGCGGTGCTGCTGCTGTTTCATAATTGAAACCCCTTATGAAACCCACTATATACAGAAGTTCAAGGAGAACGCAATGAGTAGCGGTCGTATTGTACAGATTATTGGCGCGGTTCTTGACGTTGAGTTCAACCGTAGTGAAGTTCCTCAGATTTATGATGCCTTGCAAGTAGATGGTACTGAAACCACCCTAGAAGTACAGCAACAACTAGGTGATGGCATCGTCCGTACTATCGCAATGGGTTCAACTGAAGGCCTAAAGCGTAACTTAACAGTCACTAACACTGGTGCGCCTATTGCTGTGCCTGTTGGTATTGGTACGCTTGGCCGTATCATGGATGTTCTTGGTCGTCCTATCGATGAAGAAGGTCCTGTAGAAGCTGACGAAAAATGGTCTATCCACCGTGAAGCGCCAAGCTACGCGGATCAGTCAAACAGCACTGAGCTGTTAAACTGGTATTAAAGTTATCGATCTACTTTGCCCGTTTGCTAAAGGTGGTAAAGTTGGTCTGTTTGGTGGTGCTGGTGTTGGTAAAACCGTTAACATGATGGAGCTGATCAACAACATCGCTCTAAAACATGAAGGTTTGTCAGTATTTGCTGGTGTTGGTGAGCGTACTCGTGAAGGTAACGATTTCTATCACGAAATGCAAGAAGCTGGCGTTGTAAACACTGAAGACTTTAGTAAATCTAAAGTTGCCATGGTATACGGCCAGATGAATGAGCCACCGGGTAACCGCTTGCGTGTTGCGTTGTCTGGTTTGACCATGGCTGAATACTTCCGTGATACGAAAGATCCTGCCACTGGCAAAGGTCGTGACGTATTGCTGTTTGTTGATAACATCTACCGTTATACACTAGCCGGTACTGAAGTATCAGCACTACTTGGTCGTATGCCATCTGCGGTTGGTTATCAGCCAACACTTGCTGAAGAGATGGGTATGCTACAAGAGCGTATTACCTCAACTCAGTCTGGCTCTATCACCTCAGTTCAAGCAGTATATGTCCCTGCGGATGATTTGACGGATCCATCACCAGCAACGACGTTTGCGCATTTGGATGCCACGGTTGTATTGAGTCGTGATATTGCTTCACAAGGTATCTATCCTGCGGTTGATCCGCTAGATTCAACCTCGCGTCAGCTAGATCCATTAGTCATTGGCGAAGAGCATTACAACGTTGCTCGTGGCGTGCAAGAAATTTTACAGCGCTATCGTGAGCTAAAAGACATCATCGCTATCTTGGGTATGGATGAGTTATCAGAAGAAGATAAACTAGTCGTTTATCGTTCGCGTAAGATTCAGCGCTTCTTGTCACAGCCATTCCACGTTGCTGAAGTCTTTACTGGCGCACCTGGTAAATATGTACCACTACGCGATACCATTGCTAGCTTTAAAGCAATCATCGCGGGTGAATACGATGACCTACCAGAGCAAGCGTTCTATATGGCTGGTGGCATCGACGAAGTTGTTGCTAAAGCAAAAAAATGTCTTGCAGCGTAAGTTGTGTTAGCATTTGCTAAAGGGCAGATAGACCATAAGAAGTCTATTTGCCAGTTAGTAACGCCTCGCAGTTTTGATGTTTTGATCGTAAGGAGTTAAGTATGGCAACGTTACAATGTCGCGTCGTAAGTGCTCGTGAAGAGTTGTATTCAGGCGAAATTAGCATGTTAATAGCTACTGGTACCGAAGGCGAGATTGGTGTATTGCCAGGTCACACACCGCTTATTACTTTGTTAAAACCGGGTGCGATGCGAGTGCAAACACCAAACGGTGAAGAAGAAGTGATTTATGTATCAGGCGGTGTTTTAGAAGTACAGCCGAAGATGGTTACCGTATTGGCTGATACAGCGATGCGTGCACATAACCTTGATGAAAGCAAAATTGTCGAAGCACGTAAAAAGGCTGAGCAGATGCTGGTTAATCAATCGGATACTGTACAAACTAATGCAGCTTTAGCATCATTAGCAGAGTCTGTGGCACAGCTACAGACTATCCGTAAGTACAAAACCGCGCTTAATTTTTTGTGGAAAATTTTAGAGTTTCCTTTTGACTCTTACCACAGACATAAAAAACAGTCCATTATGGGCTGTTTTTTATGTCTATTATTTAATATTCTATGCTTTTTGATCGAGGATAAATACACGATTTATGATGCAATTTCGAGCTCAACAGCCAGTTTTGTTATATATGAGTGTTAACTAACTATGCATACATGAACTATGCATTTACTAAACATGTATCTACTAATCATGTATCGAATGATAATAAATAATACTGGGATAATAGATGAAAAGTCACTGGCAGCAAAGGTGATATCTCGCTATATTAGACGTAACAGGAATACAAGTATCGTTATCAATCAAGTATTTTATCGCTGTGCGCTACATTAAGATTGGCTACTTATAGAAATTCAGGTGAGGAAAGGGTCGTAAAAAAACATTTCACTTGCTATTATTTGTATAAAGCTCATAATTTTTGGACGTAAACTAAAGTTTTAATGGGTATAGTTTATAGGTTTTGTTAACGACTATAAGCTATAGTATAGGAAGCTGTATGTTTAATAGTATACTGTGCTACCAAGTTTGTAACAGCTATACCAACATCAATTGTGCCACTTAATGGTGCTATTAATTTTACCGCTCTTACTTTTACTGCTTTTAAATGAGATGTATTAGAGGATATAACAATGACAACGAATGAAGAAGACAACACCCCCCGAATTTTGATTGTTGAGGATGATGAGCGTCTGGCCATGTTGACTCAAGATTACTTGGTCAAAAATGGTTTAGAAGTCGCTATCGAAACCGATGGTAATCGTGCTATTCGTCGCATCGTCAGTGAACAACCAGATTTGGTCGTACTTGATGTCATGCTTCCTGGTAGCGATGGACTGACGGTATGTCGTGAAGTACGCCCGCATTATCAGAATCCTATTTTGATGCTGACTGCGCGTACTGAAGATATGGATCAGGTACTGGGTCTTGAGATGGGTGCTGATGATTATGTCGCTAAACCTGCTCAGCCACGTGTCTTGCTAGCACGTATTCGTGCGTTATTACGTCGCTCAGAAAATGCCCCATCAGAAGATGTACCACAGCGCCTAGAATTTGGTGAACTGGTCATCGACAATGGCGGTCGTTCAGTGAATTTAGGTGATGAGTTGGTTGATTTCACCAGCGCTGAATATGACTTATTATGGTTGCTTGCTTCTAATGCGGGTCGAATTCTTTCGCGTGAAGATATCTTTGAGCGTCTACGTGGTATTGAATATGACGGTCAAGATCGTTCAATTGACGTTCGTATCTCACGCATTCGTCCAAAAATCGGTGATGATCCAGAAAATCCAAAACGTATCAAAACCGTTCGTAGTAAAGGGTATTTGTTCGTTAAAGAAGGCAACTAAGTCAATTTTGCTCCGGCAACGGCTTATTGCTCAATAGCGTGGCCAAAGAAACCAGCAACTAGGCTGGTTTTTTTGTGGCTAAATTTTAATTTTTGAACTTAAATACAGCGTTATGTGGTTTAATTAAGCAATTATTGTGGGTGCTGCCTAAATGTACATGAGGTAAATGGATTTTAGGTGATGCTCAGTTATAAATTAAAATACAGCAGCCAGAATGGTTTTTTATTCAACAGTGTTTGATATCATTTATCACGCAGCGCTTGTTTGCTGAATGATGTCGGCAGTTTTTATTCATTAAGTTGGTTACGGCACGTATGTCATTAGTCTCTTCTTTAAAACACAGTATCTTTGTTCGTATTTATGCTGGGCTACTCATTTGTGTGTGGCATTATTTGCTCAACTGTTGATGGATACCATCAACAAAGAGCGCGTCCAATCCTACCGTGAAAACATGGCAACAGGGGCTTTTCATCTGGTGAGTGAAGGTATCGCTCATCAGGAAAGTGAAGAACAGCGTGAATATTGGTTGTCTGATGCCAGTAGTTTATTTGGCTCAGAATTCAAAGTTTTGCCTATTGATGAAGTAGACTTTAATGCCAGTGAACTGCGGCGTTTTGAAAATGGCAATACGGTCGTTCGTTATACCGAGCAACCTGTCTATGCCGATGTGTATTATCGTCTACCAGACAATCAAAGTGTTTTGACCGCCAGAATATCGCAAGTGACTGAGCAGCAAGTACGGGCAATCGCTGTGTTTTTATTGGATGATTTGTCTTACTATGTGACGTTATCTGACAAGCGTGCCCGTTTGGCTGAACTGGAAAAAAAGTTTTTCTTTCCTTTAGAGTTTAAAGCCGTCAATACACTGGATTTAGATACCGATCAGCTTGCACGATTACGCCGAGATGAAGTGGTTATTTCCTTACAAGATACCAATAGCAGTAAAAGTAATTCGGCTATTAGAGTAGTGGTGCCTTCTGAAATCAATGACATGGCGATATTGATTGGTCCGGTGCCATTATTCAATTGGTTCCCACTTAATCTGATTATTAGTATGATTCTTATCAGCATGTTTTTAATCAGCTTAGGCGTGTATGCGTTGATTTTTCCACTTGAGCGTAAATTGCAGTTGATTCAGGTTGGCGTCAATGAGGTGAGTAAAGGTAATCTTGAAAGCCAAGTTCAAGTCATTGGGCAGGATGAAATTGCCCGTTTAGCCGCGACTTTTAATGCCATGACCTCGCATATCAAGCGCCTTATTGAGTCGCAGCGAGAATTAACGCGAGCGGTATCACATGAGCTTCGCACACCGGTGGCTCGTATCCGTTTTGCCGTTGATATGCTGGCTGATACGGATGACGAAGACTCGCGTTTTATGCAGCGTGATTTTATTGATGAAGATATCGAAGCGCTTAATGGCTTGATGAGATTTTGACTTACGCCAAGTTAGAAGAAGGCTCGCCAAAGCTGGATTTAGAACCAGTTAATCTTAGGGAGTTATTGGAGCAGATTGAGCGTGAAACCAATGCCTTGGGTAAGCCTATCAAAATAGTAACCAAGCTGCCGAATGCTAAAGTAACCGCTGTCGCAGATAGGCGTTATTTACACCGTGTTTCAAAATTTGGCGGGCAATGCCTTACGTTATGCAGAGACCACGATTATCATTAGTGCTGGCGTCAGAAAGGGCAATGCTTTTGTTAGTGTTGAGGACGATGGTCATGGTATTCCAGAAGCAGATCGCGAAAAGGTTTTTATTCCATTTTCACGCTTAGATGACAGTCGCACACGCGCCTCAGGCGGCTATGGTTTAGGCTTGTCTATTGTATCGCGCATTGCCTTTTTAATGGTAGTATGAAAGTCGATGAGAGCCGAGAGCTTGGCGGTGCACGATTTGTCATGACGTGGCCTATCAAGCCACTGACACAAATTTTGGCTGCTGATGAACTGACGCAAGAAAAAAGCGAGCGTGGTTTTGAAGATAAATAATGCCATTGCACCAGATTGTCATTATTTTTTAGTATAAAAATAGCGGCATCAATTAAGCAGTGTGTGACAAATAAACTTGCTCAATTTCTAAGGAGTGTTCTCAATCTCATGTTTAGAATGAATACACCTTAGATAGAATTTTCGGTTAATTTTTATTATTAACGGTTTGAAGATAGCTTTAAATCAGAGGAGGGCAAAGGATGCCATATTTATTTGGTGGTTTGGTGGTACTAAATGCAATAACGTTGGGCTACTACTTATTCTTGCAGCAGCCATCGACGACGCAAACGTTGACAGCAGCGCAAGAAAATATTACTCAGCCATTAGCGTTTACGAATAGCGCCAAATATATTCCACCTATCATTGGAAACAAGGACTAGGTGTTATAAAACTAAATAGTCGCAGCGAATTGTTTTGACCATTTATTAGCTTTAGTGATGAACAGTTCAGCAGCTATCAGTCCTCTTTGTTCCATGTCTTGTCATTAAAGATAGGCGTTTTTTGTGTATCGGCTGCCATGGTTGTATCTCCAGCAACCTTGGAAAGTAGGGGAATACGCACACACACTTGTAAACCCCCGTCGGGATGGTTAATGGCTTCTACCGTCCCATGATGCAATCTGGCAATACGATCGACAATCGCTAAACCTAAACCACTGCCTTGTGTGGTACGTGCTGTCTCTCCGCGTTCAAAAGGCTGCATAATACGTTCTAATTGATCTTCTGCAACGCCATCACCACAGTCACGCACACATATCAGCAATTGTTCTTGCGCTTCTCTATTGACGACATTTTCACTGACGACATCGCTATCTTCTTCTTCAATGGTTTCTATAAAAGTTGGCACAACAGTCGCTGATAGGTAAATGGGCGGTTTGCCATAACGCTTGGCATTATTGACCAGATTGATCACAAGGCGTTTGATAGACATGGGGCGCACAGGAACCACTTTGTGACACTCTGATTGATAGATGAACTCCATTGGTGCAAATTGCACCATGATCTCATTAAAGATGGTATCCAAATTGGTTAGGCTGACTGGCTCATCGGAGCCATCTTTCATAAACGAGATAAACTGCTCTAAAATGGCATCCATGTCTTCAATATCATAAATTAATCCCTCTCGGAAAAAGTCATCAGGTAGCATCTCAGCAGTCAAACGCATACGAGTTAAAGGTGTTCGCAGATCATGCGAGATACCAGCAAGCATAATTGTACGCTCTTTTTGTGCTTGATTTAACGTCGTGAATAGACGATTGAATGCCATGTTGACCTGACGTATCTCCGTAGGTCCTTTTTGTGTTGGCAACGTAGTGGCATGACCGAGGCGAATATAGTTGGTCGCGGCACGCTGCAAATATCGTAGCGGACGATTTAATTGCCGCGCCAGTAGAATAATGGTCAGCAGCGATAAAATAGGCAATCCAATGAGAAACAGCACCAACAATGCTGGACTATATTGTGAATAATAAACCACGGGTTCACGAATCCAAAAGCTGTCATCACGGCTGTCTTGCACCCAAAGCTGCGGTGTCGGTTTGAATTTAAAATAAACCTCGACAGGTCGACCCAATTGCGCACCGATTTCGCGTTGTAATACATCAGTGAAGACGCCGACAAAGGCTTTATCAGACACTGCTGGAAAGTCATTAGGGTTATTCACTACCACGACATGCGAGTGTTGATAAATCCATTGGCGTACTTCAGGACGATTTTTCCAGTCTTTGTTGACACTATTCATCAACTGCAGCTCGCTCGTCAAGTAACGCGCATGGTTTTTAAGCTCGGGTAAATATAGACTGCGCCAAAAAAACAGAATCGACAAGCTGACACTGATAAGAACAATGAAAGAGACCATCAAGGTTGTCAGCCAAGTGTTGGAGTAAGAGCGCGTGAACCGCCCTTTGCGACGTGGTTGCGATTTTGGTGTGGTCATATGGATCCAACATATTAAAAGATGCTTTATTGAGTTTAGTGTAAAAATGGTGCTTTTTTGTCGTTCAAAACAACGTGCCATACTTATGAGTAGCGTAATAGCTAATACTCTTGAACGATGACACAATTCAGTAGGCGATAGCATCATTCACTCGCTGACTATGTTATAGAGTAGCATAATCAATGAATGACACGGATGGCTTTAAAACAGTAGGCAACAATTGAATACTCAAATTTGTACTAATATAGTACTGAGTAATATAGCGCTGAATAATACAGCAACGAGCCACTTGGACATGATGTAGAGGCAGTATCTTCAGTTAAAAATTAGTGATGATCAATTGTATTTTACATCGACGGGCATTTAAGCTATTGTTAATAAATAATTAAATAAGCGCAGTTTATGTTTCAATAAATCAAGACTGTGATATAATTATGCCCTTTTTGGTATACCTGCGAAAGAGAGAATTCACATGGTTGTTATTCGTTTAGCACGGGGCGGTGCCAAGAAACGCCCATTTTATCAAGTAGTTGTTGCTGATCAACGCCGCGCGCGTGACGGTCGCTATATTGAAAACATCGGCTTTTTTAACCCACTCGCTAAAGAGTCTGAAGAAGCAGTACGCCTAAATATGGAAGCGTACAATGCGTGGATCGCAAAAGGTGCACAACCTTCAGATCGCGTTGCTTCATTAGCAAAAGCTTTCAACAAGTCTGTCGCGCAAACTGAAGCAACTGCTTAAGTTTTGTGGTCACTGAGACGCTGATAGCTCGTCTATAAGCAGTCTCGATAGACTTTAGTAAAAAACATAGCGTAACTGGTCTAACTAGGTACGCCATTAATTGTTTATCGCTTTTAACTGCGTTTATCGTTTTTAATTGCTTTTTATTTATCTTCGCTGTGTTCATCATTGTTAGGTTAGCCGTTATGTCTTCTGCTCCAAACGCTAGTGCCCTTATGAAAATTGGTCAGCTCAAAAAGCCTTATGGCATCAAAGGTTGGCTTTGGGTATTTAGTGAGACAGATGATCGTACGGCGATATTTGACATTAAACCTTGGTGGATGAAAACCGCTACCGGCATGAAGCCTTTAACCGTTAAGGCTTGGCGTGAGCAAGGCACAGGAATTGTGGCTCAGTTTGAGCAGATTCCTGATCGCAATGTTGCTGAGACTATGAACGGGGTAACTCTTTGGGTCGAGCAAGACATCTTGCCAGAACCCGCTGAAGATGAATATTACTGGTCGGATTTGGTCAGCCTGCGCGTTGTAAATGAGCAGGATGAGTATCTAGGCGACATTACTGAGATGTTTGAGACTGGCGCTCACGCTATTATGCGGGTTGCGGCAAACTCAGACAGCTTAGATGCCGATGAGCGCCTGATTCCATGGCACAAGCAAACTGTAGTACAGGTCAGTCTGACTGAAAAAACAGTGCTAGTGGCATGGCCGAGTGATTATTGATAATAGTTTTAACTTTGCGGTTAAGCTTTATCAGTAATAACACCGATTTATTTAGCCAATATTAGCCACTGCGCAAGTAGACACCTAATGTATTTTGCCGTTATTAGTATTTTTGAGATGTTTGCCACGATTCGTGAGTTTGGAATCACGGGTCGAGCAGTCACTCAGAAACAAGTGACGATTGAATGCATTAATCCGCGTGATTTTACCAGTGATAATTATCGCCGTATTGATGAACGTCCGTATGGTGGCGGTCCTGGCATGGTGATGATGGCTGAGCCATTATCTCAAGCGATTGAGGATGCGCGCCTGCGAGCAAGTCAGCATGGCTGCCGTGTCGACAAAGCGCACTGTCCGGTGATTTATATGTCGCCACAAGGACAGACGCTGAGTGAGAGTAGTGTGGTCGATATGACTGAGTATGACGGCATGATTATATTATGTGGTCGTTACGAAGGTATTGATGAGCGCCTACTATCGCAATATGTTGACATGGAAATATCGCTTGGTGATTACGTACTTACCGGTGGTGAGCTGCCAGCAATGGTGCTAATGGATAGTGTGATACGTCGTCTGCCTGATATTATGGGTGATGATAAGTCAGCTGAGCAAGACTCGTTCGTCGATGGCTTGATTGTCCACATTATACTAAGCCGCATGAGTTTGCGGGTATGGCAGTGCCTGAAGTGTTACTTTCAGGTCACCATGCCAATATTGCGAAGTGGCGCTTTAGTCAGCAAGTCGAACGTACGCAAGCGCGTCGTCCAGACTTATGGCAAGCGTTTACGCCAACGGTAGAGCAAGCAAAGTGGCTAAAAGCATTGGCGAAAGCAGATAAAAAACAGCGTTGATAGCGGCTAAAAAGATAAACAGTTAAGCAACAGAATTTTGAGCAACAACAAAACGAGTCATAGCATAATGGCCGTTTGTCATAACCCACTTACGTTGTGTCTCATTAAAAAGATACGATCCATTATTACAAACAGGTGATATGCGTCAAGCCTCTATTATCTAATGTGAGGAGATAACTCTCATGAGCAACAAGCATCCATTGGTTCAGGTCATCGAAAATGCTCAATTGATTGAGCGCCCAAGCTTTGCACCCGGCGATACCGTTGTGGTTCAAGTAAAAGTACGTGAAGGTGAGCGTGAGCGTTTACAGGCTTTTGAAGGCGTTGTAATTGCTAAACGTAACCGCGGTTTAAACTCAGCGTTTACCGTACGTAAAATCTCAAGCGGTGTTGGCGTTGAGCGTGCATTCCAATTGCATTCACCAATCATCGATAGCATCGAAGTGAAACGCCGTGGTGCTGTTCGCCGTGCGAAACTATACTACTTACGTGAGCGCTCTGGTAAATCAGCACGTATCCGCGAGAAGCTTGCTCCGCGTGCACCTAAAGCTGTTAAGCCAAAAGCTAACGCTTAGATTATATCCAGTATCTGCTTTTAAGCATTGTGCTTAATATCGCTTTATTGCTGAACCGTCTATTATGCGATTCGGCAATAGTGAAAAGCCAGATACAAGCCCTTATTCATAGGTTTCATATAAATAAGCGGGTAGTACCAAAAAAGACAAAACCCCAATCTGTGCGTATGCCAGATTGGGGTTTTTGTTTCTGTCGTTTTAATTAATGCGCTTTAAATCACAAATCTAGAGAACTGTTTTAAAAATTGCCCTTAAGCCTCTAACCATCGAGATTTCGATACGGCTATTTTGGTCTTTAGATTTGCTGTACTTACGCAAGCGTATATAGAGCGTTTTAGTGACGGTAGCGATAACTTTTTGTTGATCATCGACGATATCTGCTTGGTATTCCCGAAATACCGGCTCGCCTTCTTTTGCTAATTCCTGAATCGTGGTGATTTCATTGCTAGGAATTTTTAGGCGTGCAGTGACTTTGCTATTACCAGGCGCAATAAACTCAATATATGAGCTTTTGTCCCAAACGACATAGCTGCTGCCCAATTGGTGCATCAGCATTATCATATAGAATGGGTCCACCATCGAATACAGGCTGCCGCCAAACTGAGTGCCTACGATGTTTTTGTTCAGCGTATTTAGCCCCATACTTACCACACACAAACCTTGATCTAGATTGAGGTGATCGATTCTGATACCAGCGCCTACGTATGGTGCATAAGTGTTGATACGCAGCTTCAGTAGGTGGGGTGTCAATAACGGCATGATACTTTGTTTGGCTCTGCGTTTTAGCGTCTCAAAATTGGTGGGTAGCAAACTCATAAATTCGTCCTATTGCTTCTTTTATATTTTTTAGTGATACCGTTTGAATCAAATTTTTTAGTGTACTTCTATCAAAGAGCAGTCACGAAAGGGCATTTATCATAAGTAAAAAATATCAAAACCGCTAGGCTTAAAGCGTAACTGACATGGATTTTCTATAGTTACTTAAAAGTTATAATAAACTATTTATTATAGCTATCTTTAATATTTAGTTATGTGATAACAAATATCTAGATACAGATAATTATTAAGAAAAAGGTCATTTATTCTAATTTAAAGCCTATATTAAGTGTGTTTTTTCCTCATGGTTTTCTATTAAGTTCAATTTTGTATTAAATGGAAACTTTAATTTATATATTATAATAGTGTATGGACTTTTTTAGTGATTCTAAGTTCGCATTTCGAGTTCTCATGTCATACAATGGCTTGCAATTTTTAATGGACGCTTTAGTCACATTAAATTTCACTATCAAATTATCAGTTAAATAAAGCCTCAGTCGACATAAGGAAATGTGATGAGTAACACTCAGATCCCTTCTTCAGGGTCTAATCAGCAGTCATCAAATCCATCTAATTACGACAGCGAGCCATCAGGTAGCTACCTTGATTTACACAAACCAAGCGCAAGCTTTGACAGTCGTGACGCTTATCTAAATCATGAATTACAAATCATGCAGCCAAAACGCTGGCGTCCCAATTTGCCGTTTCGTGATTATCGCTTTGAGTATGAAGATACTATTCCTGCAATGGCGGCAACGATTGGTAAAGTGGTTATGGTGGGTGCGATTGCTGCAACATTTGCAGGTCCACTTGGTTTGGGCGATGCGTTTGTTTTAGAAAACGTTCGTTATGAGCTATTAATCGTTTCATTCTTTATCATCTTATTTTCAGGATTTCTACTCCCGACAGCCAACCTTGCAGGTACTCACGGCCCCCTTATTCCGCTTATTCCTATCGTTGTTGCTGCTGGTGGTCACCCGATGGCCTTTGGTCTGCTCATCGGTGCCTTCGGCTTGCTATTGGCAATCAGTAAAGGGGGCAGTCTGCTGGCAAACTTGACCAGTAAAGGGGTGCGGTGGCCTCTTGATTTACTTAGGGTTTATCGGTACCACCTCACAGGTCAAAAACCTCTTTGCATGGGCAGAAGGTATTGGCATGTCGCATATTGCCTTTTTCAATTTTGGCCACTATCCTGCTATATGCATTACTTGAGCATTGGCAAAAACGCTGGCTTGCGGTTCCGCTAAGCTGTGTACTAGGTGGCGGACTTGCATTTGCATTGGGTGCACCCTTTGAGTTCAAAACTGCACCAGGCTTACCAAACATGAACCCGATGTATTGGTGGGGTGAAAATACTGGTTGGATGCTAGGATTACCGACGGTTGAAAGCTTCATTGTCGTACTGCCGTTTGCTATTTTGGCCGTTGCTATGTGGTCACCAGATTTTTTAGGCCATCAGGTCTTTCAAAAAATCAGCTATCCTAAACGTACTGAAAAGGTACTCATGGATATCGATGACACAATGACCAGCGCTTCGTTTCGTCAGGTCGTCGGCTCTGTATTGGGCGGTGCTAACTTTGCGTCATCGTGGGGCACCTATATTGTCCCAGCAGCGATTGCCAAACGTCCGATTCCTGCTGGTGCCTTATTGACGGCATTGTTTTGTATTATCGCAGGGGTTTGGGGCTATCCAATGGATTTGGCTATTTGGCAGCCAGTGATGTGTGTGGCCTTAATCGTTGGTGTGTTTATTCCACTGCTTGAAGCTGGTATGGAAATGACTCGTGAAGGTAAAACCACGCAGTCTGCTGCGATTGTGGTGTTTGCTTCAGCGCTTGTAAATCCTGCCTTTGGTTGGTCACTCACGTTGTTGCTTGATAACTTAGGCTTGATTGGCTCGAAAGAACGCAGTGCTAATTTAACTAAAATGAGCCGCTGGATCATACCGGGTATTATGTTTGTGGTATTGACTGGCGTGATGGCTATCGTTGGTATGCTACCGGGTATTCCGGCATTGATGGCTAACTTCCGCCATTAATGGCATCTTGCTTACCTATAAAAGTCAGCATCGGTGCTGGCTTTTTTATGGGTGATGCTATGATAATAATTGGCTTGTAAAACAATGACTCCCGCCCCATAACTAGCAGTATTACAAGACTTTTAAGAGCAAAAAATTCTATGGTCAATGTCTCAGAATCGAGTCCTGTCGATGACAAGAAAGCCCGTCTTAAGCATTTAATCCAGCGCCTACCAAATTTGCCAGGCGTGTATAAGATGCTGGGAAAAAACGGTGATATCTTATATGTCGGTAAAGCCAAGTCACTCAAGAGCCGTGTGAACAGCTACTTTGCTAAAACCATTGACCATCCAAAAACACGGGCGCTAGTGGCACGGATACATAATATTGAAACCATTATTACCCGTAGTGAGACTGAAGCGTTATTGCTCGAGCAAAACTTGATTAAAGAGTATCGTCCGCCTTATAACGTGCTATTGCGTGATGACAAATCTTATCTTTATGTATTTATTTCAGCGGATAAGCCTTACCCGCGATTGGCTTATGGTCGCGGTAAAGGCAATCACCAGAAAGGGCGCTTTTTCGGTCCTTTCCCTCTGCTCATGCCGCCAAAGAGACACTGGTGCTGATGCAGAAAATGTTTCAAATGCGCCAATGTACCAATACCTTTTTTAAGCAACGTAAGCGTCCGTGCCTTGAATATCAGATTAAACGCTGCCGTGCACCCTGCGTGGGCTTGGTATCGCCTGAAGAATATATGGAAGATGTCAATAATACTATTCGTTTCCTAAAAGGCGACTCTAGCGATATTCATAGCGCTTTGATTGAAAAAATGGAAGCTTCTGCTGAAGAATTAGATTTTGAAAAGGCAGTGTTTTATCGCGATCAGCTGTCTATGCTGCGTGAAGTACAAGCTAAGCAAGCTGTTTATACTGTACAAGGTGAGGCGGATGTAATTGCTATCGCTAGTCAGGCAGGCATGACATGCGTCAACGTACTGACCGTACGTGGTGGTCGTGTACTGGGTGGTAAAAACTACTTCCCTGATGTCGATAGCAGCGAGCCACTTGCTGATAATTTATCTGCCTTTATTACTTCATTTTATTTTCAAGTAACGGATGACTTACCATCCGAAATCATGTTGAGTCATGAATTACCGGATCAGGTGGCGGTCAGTGAAGCACTGGCGAGCCATTTTGGCAGTAAAGTCGTGATCAAAACTAATGTACGTGAACACCGTGCCGAATGGTTAGATTTAGCCAAACTCAATACCAATAACGCCCTAAAAACCAAGCTGGGCGACTATTTGGAGTTGCATGCGCGCTTTGGTGCCTTAAAAGATGTCTTAGCGGACGTCACTGATAGAACCATTGATCGCATAGAGTGTTTTGATATCTCCCATACCATGGGCGAGGCGACCATTGGTAGCTGCGTAGTCTTTGACCAAGGTGGCTCGCGTCGCCGTGATTATCGTCAATATGCCATTCATGACATTGTCGGTGGTGATGATTATGCCGCAATGAAACAAGTGCTGACACGGCGCTATAAAAAGCAACCATTGCCTGATTTGTTGCTGATTGATGGGGGTAAAGGTCAGCTTGGCATCGCTAAAGAAGTGCTAACCGAGCTGGGTATTCTTGGTGATACTTTGCTGATTAGCGTGGCAAAAGGCGAAGGACGTAAGGCTGGGCTTGAAGTGCTACATTTTATCGATCATGAGCCACTTGATTTGCCGATGGATAGCAAGGCGCTGCATTTATTGATGCATATTCGCGATGAGGCGCATCGTTTTGCGATTACGGCGCATCGTAAGAAGCGTGATAAGCGCCGTTCATCGTCAGTGTTAGAAGTCATACCGGGGCTGGGTGAAAAGCGCCGCCGTGACCTGCTTAATCACTTTGGCGGACTGCAGCAATTGCTCGGTGCATCGCAGCAGGAATTGGCAGGCGTGCAAGGGATTGGGCCAGTACTTGCAAAAACAGTTTATAAAGTATTGCACGAGTAGGCGTTTACATTCTACCTACCTATCTATCTATCTATCTATCTATCTATCTAAATTTTTAGTAGTAGGGTAAACAGTTTCTAAGGTATTACATAGGTAATGGGTACAGTAACTTTTGTTGTAATAAACTCATTATCCTTAGTACCGGCTTTGAATATCATTTTTCTAGCATCACGTAGAGCACTTCGGTCTAATGACACGACGCCTGATGACTCAGTAACAGAAATGGAACTAATTTGACCAGATTTATCAATCAACATGCTCAGGACAACTTCATATTCCTCACCAGCTTTCAAACGTCTAGCTGCTCTGTGTGGAACTGTGAACTGAGGTTGACGCAATATTTCAGCAGGCTTAATAACAGGCTCTCTTATCGCTAGACTCTGACAGCCCGATAGTAATATGCCAGTAAAGATAAAGGGTAGTAGTTTCATAACCAGCTGACCTAGTCTGCTTTTATTTTATAAGTCACAAATTTAAAATCTAGTGCACTTTTTTCATCATGCATTTGCTCAGACTCTTCTGCCACTTCAAATTCACTTGGCAACTCAGGATAAAAAGCGTCGCCATCCGTAATCTCAGTATCGACGTGGGTCAGCTCAATGCGATCGGTATACATCAACGCATCGCTAAACACCGCTCGCCGCCAATCACCCAAATGGTATCCAGATGCGCACCATGTGCCAGACTTGCTGCTTGCGTTAATGCATCATCTAAATTATGCACCACGTAAGCATTGCTTTTATCGACCAAACCTTTTTGTTCGGCATAATCTAGCTGGGTGCTGATGATGAAGCTCACGCGTTTTGGCAAAGGCTTGCTGCCCATTGATTCAAACGTCTTACGACCCATAATGACGATACCTTGAATCGCACCGTCATTTTGTTTGGTCGTCATGCTTTTAAAATGCTGTAAATCTGCTGAGATATGCCACGGTAGCTCATTATCTTTGCCGATACAGCGGTTGCTACTGATAGCTGCGATTTGGGCAACTTCGGTGTGGGCATAACTCATAACGTATCCTTTTTATTGTCTTTAACATGCTACTTGCATTTGCTGCATTTATTTAAAACTTTCAATCAGACAAAGGCTAGACTGCAACCTTTGCCTTAATCGCAGGATGCGACTCGTAACCATCAACGCTAATGTCTTCGTATTTGAAAGCAAAAATATCTTTCACATCAGGATTAAGCGTCAGCGTTGGTAGCTTATAAAGCTCACGCGTCAACTGTAATTCAACTTGCTCGCGGTGGTTTTGATAAATATGACAATCGCCACCCGTCCAGATAAATTCGCCCACTTCTAATCCGCATACTTGCGCGACCATATGGGTCAGCAAGGCATAACTGGCAATATTAAATGGCACACCTAGGAATAAATCTGCTGAACGCTGATAGAGCTGGCATGACAGTTTATTATCCGCCACAAAGAACTGAAATAGCGTATGACAAGGCGGCAGCGCAACTTGATCTGCTTCACAGGGATTCCAACCAGACACAATCAAACGTCTTGAATTGGGATTGGTTTTTATTTGCTCAATGACTTGGGCGATTTGATCGACACCATCGTTATTGTAGCTCCCATCTTCACGCTGGCTTGCGCCATAATTGCGCCACTGATGACCATAGACAGGGCCTAAATCACCAGCAGGGCGGTTAAAGCGCGCTGTCTGTTCAGCCGTAGACCACTCATTCCAAATACGTACGCCATTGGCTTGTAGATAATCAACATGCGTACTGCCACTTAAAAACCAAAATAGCTCATAGACGATAGATTTAAAGTGGACTTTTTTGGTGGTTAATAATGGAAAACCGTCGGCTAAATTAAAACGTAGCTGCGCGCCAAAGTGGCTCAGCGTACCAGTGCCAGTACGATCGCCTTTTTCAGTGCCTTCAGTGAGGACAAGATGCAGCAAATCTAGATAGGCTTGCTCATTTTTACGCTGCTTGTTGTTACTAATAATGGAGTTGCTCATGGTCATAAGATTGCTCTTCTACGCTATTAAAACGCATAGTTGTATTGTTTTTTAACAGGCTACTGGATGTGAATTAGTGCTTAATAAGCCGACTGCTTACCCCAGTCATAGATACCGCGTTTGTAAGCGTATACCAGCATAATGAAACCAATAATAATCATGGGAGCGCTGAGTATTTGCCCTTTGGTCATCCAACCTAGTAATACAAATCCTTGGTCCGCATCGGGTTGGCGGAAAAACTCAATGATGAAGCGGCTGATGCCATAGCCCAATAAAAATACTGCCGATGCTGCCATACGTGGGCGCGGTTTTGATGAATACCACCATAGGAATAGGAATAATAATAACCCTTCAGCAAGTGCCTCATACAGCTGTGAGGGGTGGCGAGGTAGCAAATACTGCCCATTTACTTCAAGCATTAACTCTTGTAGCTCAGGGTTGGTTTGCAATTGCTGCATATCAGTAGCAGCCGCTTGCGGGAAGTAGGTCAGCCAGTTGTAGCCACCGTTAGAGACACGGCCCCATAGCTCACCATTGATATAATTGCCAATACGACCAAATAATAAGCCTGTTGGCACACAAGGAACGATAAAATCTAGCACCTGAAACGGGGTCTTTTTATACTTACGGGCAAAATATAACATGCCCAGTAAGACACCAATCATGCCGCCATGGAAAGACATACCGCCTTCCCAGACTTTGAAAAGGTAAGCGGGGTTTTGTAAAAATTCACCGAATTGATAAAACAATACATAGCCGACACGACCGCCCAAAATGACGCCAAGTGCGCCAAAAAACACCAAGTCGGACACCATGTCAGTGTTCCAATTGTCACGTTTGGTGCTGCGATACCAAGCCAGACCAAAGGCGGCGGCAAATGCTAATAAATACATTAGGCCATACCAGTGCACTTCTACTGGACCCAAAGACAGCGCTACAGGATCGTACTGAGGATGTATCATCATAAGGGCATCATAATTTGGTAATAGAATGCTGCTCATAATAGCAAAAATAGCCAGTGAGGCATACCAAATTACGGTGAGGCTCATCTCATGGTAACAACTTATCTGCTACGGGTAACATCTAGAAAGAAAGCCAGAAAACCGCTAAGATATAAAAAAGCTGCTGAAAATAAATGCCATCATAAATATTGCATCATTATATTTAATGAAGCGTTAGATACTGCGCGCTTGCGCTAATGCACCGTATTAATGGATTAACCGTATTTTTAAGGAATGATTATGCAAGCTAAGTTATCAAAAGTAGCAATATTACCTAAATTTTTACCCTCTAAAAACAGTTGACGCCACTGGGTTTATTTGGCTTAGCGGCTTTAGCTTTGACTCCTGCTCAGGCAGCGAACAGTAGTATTGAGCAAGTGACCATTTATCAGGGCTTAGCTAGTGTGACTCGTGCGTTACCAATCAATGGTAGCGGTGAGCAGACACTGGTTTTTTCTTGTCTGTCCCCTTATATCGATAAACAGTGTGAGCGTACAAGCAGCAAATGGCATCAATATTGGTGAAGTCAGTATCGAGACTTTAAGCGATGAGCAAGCAGCACAGTGTCAGTATCAAGGTGAGGCGAGAGTGCAAACACAGCAAGATAATTTGGCAGTTATTAATGCTGAGTTAGAAGCGGCACGCTTAGCTAAAGCTTACTTGCAGAATTTAACCAAGGTCACGCAAATCAGTACAGATGGCACGCTTGCCAATAATGCGCGCGATCTGGAAACCCAAGCGGTCAGTATCAATAAACGGATACTAGAAATTCAGCAGCGCCAAGCCCGTGCGCAAGATGCGCTCAACCAACTAATGGCAGGCAGCGCGACTTCCACTCAAAATAGTGTGACTCAAGTGAGTGTACGTACTGCCAGTCGAGTACCAAGCAGTGTGAAACTGCACTATCAAGTACGCGGCGCGGGTTGGGAGCCAACGTATCAAGCAAGGCTGAATACTGAAACCAAGCAATTAAATATCATTGCCTCTGCGGTTATTGCCCAGCAGACAGGAGAAAACTGGCTCAATGTCCCTTTGACGCTAAGCTCTGTCAATCCCAATCAAAACACGACCAGCCAATTGCCACGAGTTGAGCGTTTTTCTTTATATGAAGAAGATAGAGAAAACCGGACTATATCTGTACCACCTATGGCGGAAAACATGCCTGTTGTGGTATCTGCAAGAGACAGCTATGGCGGTGCCTCGACACCTAACATGGCGCCGCTGCCAAGCTTTACCGTTAGCAGTCAGAATAAAAACGGCATTACCGAATACCGCTTGCCGCAGCGTATTAGTATTCCAAGCGATGGCAGGCGCGTACGGACGGTCATTGATGAGCAGTCGGGCAGCAGCAAGCTATGGATTCGTAGTACGCCGAGTGTGGAGGCAGCTGGCTATTGGTATGCATCTGCACCGTTCTTGACACCAGCTTGGGTAGATGGTTCGCTACAGCTATACCGTGATGATAATTATGTCGGGCAGGCGCGCTATAGTTATCAAGCGCTCAAAGAGCAAGGTATCGGTTTTGGTATTGACCCTAATACTATCGTAAAGCAGATAGCTGATGAAGATAAGCAGGGTGATAAAGGCGCTTTCAATCGCACGCAAACCTTAACTAAAACACAAGCGTATCAATTTACCAATCAGCACAACCGACCTATGCATTTACAAGTATTAGGCAGTGAGCCAATTAGCCGCGACGACAGTCTTAAAGTAACCATCACTCATACACCGCCAGTGACTGAGCGTGACTGGAACAATAAAGGCATGGTTTGCGTGGGAGTTCGATTTACAAAGTAAACAATCAAAAGTCATACAGTCGACCTCTCAGATTAGTTATCCTGCTAGCAAAAACTTATCAGTGAACTAATTTGTCAGTGAACTAAGTCCAAACTTAAATCAAGCTTGGCTGTTTGCTAAGCATATTTTTAGTAAAATTAGGAGTCTTATGTGTATTGTCGCCATTGCTTGGCAACTGTTTGATGAGCTTGCCTTGGTGCTATTGTCCAATCGCGATGAGTTTTTGCAGCGTCCGACAGAGCTGCTCATCAATGGGAAATAAGCCTATTTTTGCAGGACGTGATGTACAAAGTGGCGGTACTTGGCTGGGTATTCATCAACAGACCCATCAAGCCAATCATCAATACAGTCATCAAGCGCCTCAAGAATATTATCAGCAAAACGGACGTTGGGCTGCGGTATTAAATTTTCGCGATGGCGTGCAGGCAAGCTCTGATGAGTGCTCACGCGGGGCGCTAGTCACGGATTTCTTAACCAGTGATATAAGCCCGATGGAGTTTGCACGGCAGATTAGTTTGCAAAACTATGCTGGGTTCAATCTCATTATTGGTGATATGACACAAGCCGTTATTGTCAATAATCGTGGTCATGCTCCTATGCCACTATATGCAGGACTGCATGTCATCTCCAATGGTCAGCCTGAGGACAGCTGGTTTAAAACTGAAAAGCTGCGAGGCAGGCTGCGCCAAGAAGTATTGCCACTAATCGCTGAGAATAGCGAACCTGAGTACTGGCAAGAAGCTGCCTTTGCGGTATTGTCTGACAATACGCAAGCGCCAGTGGATAAGCTGCCGGAGACTGGAGTGGCTGTTGAGATTGAGCAGATTCTGTCTTCTATTTATATAGAGCCTGTCACTTTTAATCATACGCAAAATAATTTGCCAACTTATGCGACACGTACCCAAAGCATTTTAACCCTGAAATGTCATTCTCAGTTGGCAGCTTCCGCAGTGGATGATATTGCTAGATTAGTAAGCCGAGAGTGTCAGCATGACAGTTATAAAGAATGTCGACATGATAGTCATAAGTAGCCTATAGATTTTTCATCTATTAGCTTTTTCATCTACTCTTAATGAGGCTCACGTACAATTTTCATGAGAAGTTTGATACTACAGTTTTAATATCGAACAAGAGAAAATCACCAATCCCTTTATTAAAGAATGGATTTCACTTTAAATTACTAAGTATATGGCGTAAGATAAATATAGATGTAACTAAAGTTTATACCAGTTGAGTAAATGTTTATAAAACAAGGAGTGTGAAATGAGCATGATGAAGTCACTGATATTTATTGAACCAGGTAAAATTGAAATTGTAGATAAAAAAATCCCTGATGTAGGCCCTAATGATGCCTTGATAAAAATTACCACCACGACCATTTGTGGTACTGATATCCATATCTTTAAAGGTGAGTATGCCGTTGCAAAAGGCTTAACCATTGGTCACGAGCCAGTAGGTATCATTGAAAAGCTTGGTAGCGCAGTCATGGGCTATGAAGAAGGGCAGCGAGTCGTTGCTGGCGCCATTTGCCCAACGTTTACCTCCTATGCCAGTCAAGATGGTTTCCCGTCACAAGACGGTGGCTATCTTGATGCAGATGGTCGATGTTCTTGTCACGGTTATAAAGCCACAGGCGGCTGGCGTTTTGGTAATCACATTGACGGTACGCAAGCAGAGTATGTGCTAGTGCCAGATGCGCAGGCCAATCTATGTCCAGTGCCAGATGGACTGACGGATGAGCAAGTGCTGATGTGCCCTGACATTATGTCGACAGGCTTCAAAGGCGCAGAAAACGCCAATATTCAGATTGGTGATGTGGTTGCTATATTTGCACAAGGCCCTATCGGTTTATGCGCTACTGCTGGAGCAAGGATTAAAGGCGCGTCACTGATTATCGCTGTCGATGGCAATAATGAACGTTTGGCCATGGCAAAGAAACTGGGAGCAGATATTACTCTAAACTTCACAGAAGTTGACGTGGTGGATGAGATCATGAAAATCACTGGTGGTCGTGGGGTGGATAGCAGTATCGAGGCGTTAGGTTTACAGTCTACGTTTGAGCAATGTCTCAAAATATTAAAACCAGGCGGTACACTCTCAAGTTTGGGTGTGTATTCTGAAGATTTAGTCATTCCAATGGCTCATTTCGCCTCTGGTCTTGGTGATCATACGATAAGAACGGCTCTCTGCCCAGGAGGTAAAGAGCGTATGCGCCGATTGATGAATGTCATCGAGTCGGGTCGAGTAGATTTATCAGAGATGGTGACGCATACCTACGCCTTGGATGATATTGTAGAGGCCTATGACTTGTTCATGCATCAGCGTGACGGCGTACTAAAAATTGCTATCAAGCCATAATTATTCCGCAAGATATAATCGCTATATAATAGAAGAGCCTGCATCTAAAGGATACAGGCTCTTCTATTACGTGTTACTTTTAATCAAAATGTCAGTTCATCCTATCAACAAGTGATTGTCTTGTTCAGGAATAATCAGCTCTTGCCTTAGAGGTAGCTCAGGCACTAGCTCTTGCAAGGCACGGCGATAAACGCCTCGTTTAAAATGAATCACTTGTCCAAGTGGATACCAGTAACTGACCCATTGCCAATGATCAAATTCTGGTTTGCCCTCATCAAAGCGGATATGTTGAGTGTTCGTCTCATCTAAGCGTAGCAAAAACCATTTCTGTTTTTGCCCAATACATAAAGGGTGCTGTCCATGCCGCACATAGCGTTTTGGCAGACGATAACGCAACCAATCTTGCGTCACTGCCAATAAGTCTACATGACGCGGATGCAGGCCGACCTCTTCCCAGAGCTCGCGATACATCGCATCCATCGGCGTCTCCCCACGGTCGATACCGCCTTGTGGGAACTGCCAAGCGTTGTGACCAATACGTTTTGCCCACAGAACCTGCCCTTGTGTATTTGCCAAGATGATGCCGACATTGGCGCGAAAGCCGTCTGCATCTATCATGATTAAACCTTTTTAATTTATTTAAAATAGCTTATTTTGAGCTAGAACCGTGACAGCAATCATAATTATTATAAGGTGATGGTTGTCGATATTAGGTCAAAATAAGATTCATTACCGTTATTAAACCAAGAAACAAGCAAAATGTGTAACAGTATTTTGCTATAAAATGTTTCACGAGCTTAACTGTTTAAAATCAACCAGTTATAATTAAACTTTTGTAATGTTTTTTGGGGAATCTTACTGCAAAGATAGGTTCGAACTATAAGAGGGTAGGTTTGAATAATAAACAGTAGGCGGTGTATGAATGTGAATTCACTGCTAAGAAAATTTTAGTAAAAAGGTTTAATTAAAAATAAGGCTGCAAAAGACAAATAGGTGAGCCATTCATAATGATAATGATTTTGGATGATAAGGGCTCGATAAAATGTGCCATTGGCTTATGCTACACTAGCCAAGTAAAACATATTGCCAGAAAATAAAAATCGGGCAACGAGCTAATTAAAATAAGGAATGGTCAAGATGTCAGAGTCAAAAGCAAGTGTAACGTGGCAAGAAAACAAAGCATTTATGGGCGTGTCACCATCAGGGCATAATGTACAGATCGATGCCGATAAAGAAAAAGGCGCAAGTCCGATGGAGCTGATTCTATTGGGGCTTGGTGGTTGTGCTAGCTATGATGTGGTAGCGATTTTACAAAAATCGCGCCAAGAGGTGACAGACGTACGTTGTGAGCTTACCGCTCAGCGTGCTGAAACTGTACCAGCTGTCTATACTGACATTCACATGCATTTTGTGGTGACAGGTCAAGATGTCAAAGAAAGCCAAGTAGAGAAGGCCATAAAACTGTCCGCAGAAAAATACTGCTCAGCCAGTAGAATGTTGGTACAAGGTGGGGTGAACGTCACCCATGATTTCGAAGTGATTGCAGGGTAGGGGCAAGTACTAATGAATGCACTTCTGGAATTAGTCTCTGATACCGCAGCGTCCGCCATTTGGGCGATGGTCATAGCAAGTTTACTACCGCTTGCCATGGCATTGACAGCGAAAGCTATTGGCGGCTTTAATTTGGCTGACAATGCCCATCCACGTGATTTTTTACAAGGTACGACGGGCGCGGCCGCACGTGCTAACGCTGCCCAGCAAAACAGCTATGAAACTTTGCCAATATTTTTGGCGGCTGTTTTAACGGCGATGTTATTCTTTGTACCACAATCGATTATCAATATACTGGCTTGGTTGTACGTGCTGATTCGTATCGGTTTTTGCGTGGCTTATATTACTAATTTGGCGACGTTTCGCTCCATACTTTGGGTGTTATCGATTGCCTGTTGTTTGATGCTATTCTATTTAGCGATTAGAGTGAGTATTTAATATTAGTCGTTAGACAGCTTAGTTTTAAAACAGATTGGCTTTAAGATAAAAGCAGCTATTATTGGCGCACACTGGCTTGCAGTGCACTAATGATAGCTGCTTTATTTTTTTCTCTTTTAATACTGTCCCATAAAACTTTTGCTTCGCTATAGCCTTTGATGAGCATTGCTAACCACTGCTTGTAACGACCAACCAAGATAACTTCAGTTTTAGCCTGACCTTCCAAAAATCTTATCTGATGGGTGACCATCGCTTCCCACGACAACGTTGCCGCACTTAGCAGGGCATCATCTGAACCGCAATCAACACGAGCAACCAAATCTGGACGGGTAACCGCGCCGCGACCTAACATCAAATGTTTTGTACCAGCTTGCGTCATACAGTTTTGCGCGTGCTCTGCATTCCATATTTCACCGTTGGCAATGACTGGAATATCTAGCGTGTTAAAGCTCTGGATTTTGTCCCAATAGGCTGGTGGTTTATAGCCTTGGGTTTTGGTTCGTGCGTGAATGGTTAGCCAATCAGCACCACTGTCGCTAATCGCAGCTTTGATATCATCCATGCGGCTGGTATCGGTATAACCTAAACGAATTTTAGCTGAGACTGGAATATGAACGGGAACAGCTTGCCGCACCGCGCTGATAATCTGATACAGGGTTTCGGGTTCATCCAATAATACCGAGCCACCACGGTGGCTATTGACCGTCTTGGCAGGGCAACCAAAGTTGATATCAATCACCGGCGCACCAAGCTCAGCAGCATAAGCAGCATTTTCTGCCATAAGTTGCGCTTCACTACCGAGCAACTGGACATGAATAGGCGTGCCAGAGGCAGTTTTAGCATCATGACGCAGTTCTGGAACGTACTTATAAAATACATGCGCTGGCAATACGTGCTGAGTCACACGGATAAATTCGCTAACCGACCAATCATAAGGGCGACCCAAGTCCGATGCAATTTGCGTGAGGATTTGCCGCATTAATGGGTCGGTCAAACCTTCCATTGGAGCGAGCAGGCGGACGGGATTGGCGAATAACTGACGGATGGTATTTTGACGTATTTGAAGTTGCTGATTAGTATTCATTGCTTGTGGTTCACTGCTAAAGAATCATGATAAATAATAGGAGAGTATGATAACTTATCTATGTTGGATTGTATTGTTGTCAATAAGCTATGAGAGGCTGTATTAAAAATTATACTGAGAAAACCTCCGAACAGTTTCCAACATGATTAAAGCCTTATAACCGTAATAAAATGAGTATAATTTATTCTTAGATTTTAACGCCAAAATATTTTTCGGGACACTACCACTTATTAAAGGATCTTATGAGGATGGGGAAAAAACTTTATAAATATATGGGAGCAGAAATTCTCAATATGGCTTTTGCAAAAAATGGTTTCTGTAGCTTAAAATGCTCTTACCCCAGAGATTATAATGATCCTTATGAACTTTTTTTAACAATCAGTTTTCATCAAACCCCTGATGTACTTGCTTTTTACAAAGAAGTAGTCAATGAGATAGGTCAGTATCCTACAACTTGCTTTTCAAAATCTCCTATTGTGACACCAATGTGGGCACATTATGCTAACAATGGAACAGGTTTTGTAATAGAGATTGATGAAGATAAGCTATCTAATCATATAGATCATAAAGGCTTAGATGATGTCGCGTATCAAGATGAAGCAAGGTCAGAAATAGAAAGTAGTCTTCAAATGGCTTATCAGATAGGAAAGCCGAGGCATCTTATGTTTCTAAGACAAGCTGCGTATTATGCTGCTTATTTCACGAAGAGCTCATGTTGGAATTATGAACTAGAAAGAAGATTGATAGTTTGACAGTGATATTGAAAATATATATGGAAACATGATTTTGTATATACCATTAGACTGTATCAGTAAAATAATTGCAGGTCCGAGAATAAAGCCTAATTTTTTACAGCAGGGTATCGAATTATCAAAAAAGTATAATATTCCTTTTATGCAAGTAAATGTAGGGAAAACAACATCAACGCCTTATTTGACAAACGATAGTTCTGAAACATATATTATGATGGAAATGAAATTGTAAAAGCGCCGTTCTGTTGCAGCTCATGCAAAGAACCGATGATAGACGATGATAATGAAGTATGCTCATGGTGTTTAATTACAGAGGAGCATGAGCGTTATGCATCTGTAAATGCTCTCAGTATGCTAAAGCGTGCGGGTATTTTAGGCGATTACGTACAGGCATTTAACCAAGTTGGGAAATAGTTGTTATATGATAACGTCCAACTAGATGATCTTTAGAATAAACATCTAGTTGAACGATAACGGATAGTATTGATCGAATTCAAGACCCAAAAATGACCTTCTTACCTGTCTGCAAACCTGATATCAAGTCTTTAATATTATGGATGTCCAAATTGCTCTGGGCACGTGTGCAAGCGACGTAGAGTAAACGCAACTCTTCAGGGCTTATCTTTACCGCATTGGTCGTCACATCATAATAGAAATCATCGTCCAGCTGTACCTTTCCCCATTCGAGCCCTTTCGCCTTATGGGCAGTGGAGATAACATAGTCAGCATTTTCGATACTGGTGAGACTATTGACCGCTTGGCTCAGGACATTGGTGCCATGATCATCGACCAATTTCACCAGTGTTTTTAGATCACTGCCTTCATTGGTTTCAGAATACTCTTGTACATCGCCCCAATTATAAAAATATGCCAGTTCAGGTACACCGTACGCCGATTTACCATTCTTTAAATTTTCGGCTGCCTGACAAAATTTAAGCATACGATCGGTATCGGCTTGTAGCGCCACGCGGTGTCCCAATTTTAATCCAGTTAATAATTGCGACATTGCGGCGGCATTAGTGCGGCAAAGGATGGCATCTTTTTTACTATGTACCATACCCTTATCAGTAGAAGATTGCTTATTAGGATTGCCTTTTAATGGGACGTCTTCTTGCAATGCTTTGAGCAAAGTATTGGCAATCTCAGCAATTGGTTCGCCAAAACGAAATGACTGGGTCAATAAGGTTTGTGGTAAGGGTAGTTTTTTCATCGCATTGACTGCGCCGCGCCATTCATAAATCTGCTGATGAGCGTCACCCACATAAATCACTTGCCGTGGCTGCTGGGTCAAAATTCCCATCATCAAGGGATCGGCATTTGGGCTTCATCAAACAAAATAAAATCAGCGGGAATACTAGGCTTCGATAATGCCCACAATTTAAGATAAATATCATGCCCGATACCAGCAGGATGGCGTGCATCAATTGACTGTAACCAGCGCTGCTCAACAGCAGGGTAGAGCATTTCACGCAGCTGCTCGGCATCAGAATCATCGAGCCAGCTGGGAAACAATATATGTCTAGGGGCAGGATAACTGGCATGGGTACTACAAAAATTGCTGACAGCATCACTGACGAATCGCGATAGTCGGGCTGGGGTGAGAGTAATATATTTGTTTATACCATCCATTTGCCGACGTACTTGGACGGGCTGCAAACCCAATCATCACCCAAACGCTTGGGTGAAAAACGCGGCAACGACAGCTTAGCAGTGATATCGCGGGCGACATGCCGATAAGCAAGCGAATGAAAGGTGCGACATTCCACATGCGGTGGAAACTTTGAGCGAGCATCATTGGCAATCGTCTTGTTAAAAGCTAAATATAAGCCACGTCCACGCAAACGCTCACCAATCAGTTTTAAGGTCGTCGTCTTACCAGCACCCGCATAAGCCACCACTTTAAATGACTTGTGATCCATCGCCATGTTGAGCGCGCTCAGCTGCTCATCAGTGGGATCGCTCATATAAGCTGGCATAGATGCAGACATAAAAAATTACCTAAAAGAGTAAAACGGATCAAAAATGACGGGGGTAAAAAAAGCCACTGCATAGACAATGGCTGACTCATCATGTGCACTTGCAAAATGCTTGCAAGCGCATATGACAATAATACAAAAACTCATAGAAAATAAAGGTAGAAATAAGCAGGTTATAGTAACAGATTAACGCGTTGGCTGTTTTTGGAATAAGTACCTGACAAGTGATGTTATTCTTTACTTAACCCTGTATCGCTTGCTAAGGCAGGACTGTGTTCTTCTTTAATTAATACTTTTGCTAAAAATAATCCTAGCTCAAACAACAACCACATCGGAATGGCGAGCATCAACATCGACACCCCATCAGGCGGTGTAACAACCGCAGCAACGGCGAAACAGCCGACAATAATATAACGGCGTTTATCTTCTAGGCTCTGAATGGAGACGACGCCCGTCAATATCAATAGCAAGGTGACGACTGGAATCTCAAAGGTTAAACCAAAGACCATAAAGAGTTTGAGTGCAAAACTTAAATAACTGTCGATGTCGGTCATCGGCAACACGTTCTGCGGCGCGAACATAATAAAGAATTTGAGAACTCCTTTGAGTACAATAAAATAAGAGAAAGCCACCCCGCATAAAATAAAAATATAGAGGACATCAAAACGGGAATGGCGATTTTTTTCTCTTTTTTATATAAACCGGGTGCGACAAACGACCAGATTTGATAAAATGTAGGGCATTGCAAAGAATGCAGCGACAAAAACAGTCAGGCGTATCGGTGCCATAAAGTTGGAAGTGATATCCGTCGCGATCATCGTTGCGTTGACAGGCAACTGGGCAACCAATGGGTTGGACAAAAAATCATAAAGCTCGCGTGAAAATCCGACCAATGCTAAAAATATTACCAGTACCGCGACGCATATCTTTATGAGATGTCTACGCAGCTCAATCAAATGCTCGGTAATCGGCATATCGCCAAGTGAGCTTAAGATATCGCCAGAGTCTTCAGTATTGCTATCGACATTACCATCAATGGTAGCTGTTGAGGTCTCGATATCTGAATCCGCGACTTTTTCTTGACGGCTTTTTTTACGTTTAAATAAGCCCACTAATGACTCTCCTGCTCATTAACAGAAGCCTGTTTAGGTAAAGGACTGTCTATATGGCTGTTTAGTAAGATATCGGCTTTATAATTTGGTAAGTAGGGCGGTTGCGGCAAACGACGCGCTTTATCATAAGCACCAAGACGAAACCACATATTTTCCCACGGTCTAGTTGTAATGGTTTGAGACACTGGATTGGCGTTATCACTACAGTCAGTTTTTAGACTGTCGTTATCGCCTTGTGCCGATGACTGCTCAGAGCTTTCCGGTTTCTCAGCCTGTTATTACTGTCATAGGCGTAGTCAAACGCTTTTGGCTGCACTGGTCGATTATCATCATTCTCACTACTGGCTTGACTACTTTGTCTAGGCGTATTGTCATCGCCTGAATCACGCGATGCTTTTAAATGCTGGTTTTGCGAGGATTCAAACTCTTGCATACTGCCGCGCATCTCCGCCATCTCACGCCTCATATCTGCTTCAGTCTGGCGAATTTTGGCCAACTCTTTTTGCATAAGCTGGCGGGTCTCTGCCAAATCAAGCTCAGCTTCGATTTCAGATTGCAGGGTGGATACCGTGCGGCGAATTTTGGCATACCACTGCCCAGCGGTACGCGCTGCCTGTGGCAGTTTTTCTGGGCCCAAGACGATTAGGGCGATAACACCAAAGAGGAGTAGTTCAGAAAAGCCGATATCAAACATAATGTTCCGATGTCACTGTCTAAAAGGTCACTGTCTAGAGGCTATACATTATGCGTGTCATCAACCTTGGTGGTTGTTGGGCGCTCTTCAGTGTGTGCATTGCCATCATGATCGAGCACCACATGCTTTTTAGCATGCTCAGTATTTTCGTCTTTGACCGCTTCTTTGAAGCCTTTGACTGCGCCGCCCAAATCTTTGCCAGCATTTCTAAGCTTCGAGGTGCCAAATACGACCACCACTACCACCAATAAAATCAGCCAATGCGTAATAGAAAAACTACCCATAAATGTATCCTTGTGTCTTGATTTTCAGTCTTTGTATGCCTACTTTGGGTGTATCGAATATCGTTATACTCAATAAACAGCCTCGACATACAATGCGAAGTAAAACAGAGCTATATTATAACCTGCACTTGTGACAAAAAGGTGAAATCAACAATAATCAAACAGGGCAATGGTCAAGCTTATAGAAACTATCGCGCCGCCTTTTCATCGATACCTGATAGACCAAAACGTCGACCTAGCTCATTTAATACTGCATCCGACTCAATATCGAACCACGCCAGTCCAACCAAGGTATGAAACCAGACATCGGCCACCTCATAGATGAGCTCGTGACGAGCGTCATCATATTGCGCTTTATTGCTATTTTCGTCGCAATTGGCAAAATCTTTGGCGGCAATGATACTTTCAGTACTCTCTTCGCCAACTTTTTCTAGAATTTTATTTAAACCCTTTGCGTATAAGCTTGCCACGTACGAGCTATCAGCATCTGCTTGTTTACGCTCTGCCAATACACCGTCAAGCTGCTGCAAAATAGAGCGATTGGTAGTGTCGTTGTCATGGTGACTGTGATTGGCATCTGAAGGGATTACATCGTGAGCCTGCGTCTCGTTAGTTTTAGGAGTGGCTTTTCCTGCATCGCTTGAATGATAAATATCAGCAGGGTCTTTTAATACCTTATCGACGGTTTGCCATTCAGGCGTTTGACCCGACAAATCTAAACGCTGATAGAAGCAAGACTCGCGACCAGTATGGCAAGCGATACCGCCAGCCTGAGTGACACTAAGGACAATCACGTCTGCATCACAGTCCAAGCGAATATCATGTACGGTCTGAGTATGACCCGATGACTCGCCCTTATGCCACAATTTTGCACGTGAGCGTGAAAAATAAACCGCTGTCTGCGTTTGCGCGGTTAACTGTAGTGCTTCGGCATTCATCCAAGCCATCATCAAAATACGCCCAGACTTATGATCTTGAGCAATTGCAGGAATCAAACCATCATTAAATTTTATGGCAGCCAGCCAAGCAGGTAAAGTCATAATATATCTGTCTTCTTATTTATATAGAAATCAAAGGGGAATAAGTGAATCGTAACGGATTCTATTTATGGTCTGAATAAAAAAGCGGTTGGTGTTAGGGCATGTCCTCAATATCAAATCCTGTAGAGATGTGGGTACAGCGCTTTCATAATTTTATCAAGCGCAATCGACTTATTGAGGCGAAAGTCATAATTGACAAAATGCTGCCGCGCCTTGGCTACTGTTTCTCCATTATGCATACGGGTGATTTTTATCACTATAGTGCCACCCTTATCGTATAACGGCTCAACGCCTACTTCAAATAATAGCTCTTCACGCGCCCGTATGCGACTGACAATACTTAGCTGTAACTCATCGATAATTAAACCGTGATAATCTGCATCGATCTCTTTAATACCTTTAGAGTAAAAAAATCTCTGCCGCGCCTCACATAGCAATGCCGTCAATGATTCGAGCGTCAGGTACTGAGCCATATCAAGCTCAATATGACGCACACGCATCACTGTTTCAAAGACAAATATGTCGTTATCAAAGTCTAATTCTTGTTTTGACACGTTATCTCCTAGATTGATTGCAGGCTATGAGTGCTGCTAATCATGGTGTAGGTTGGTAGCGTCATCATCGTACGATAGGCGCTCGATAAGTGTGATAAATAACTTTGTATTATTAACGCTCAGCTTATACTAAGGTTCAGTCTCTACTTAAGCACAGCTTAAGCTGACATTCAATCTATTTGGCGGTAAATCCGCAGTTTTATGAGTGTTTTGACTAAAATCTTTATAAATGGGCTCATACTCATTATCCACTGTCATACCTACTAAGGCGTGTTCTCATTTTAAAAATAATGATAAGAATGATATAAATTGCCGTCAAACAAAGAAAGTAGCGCAAATAATATCGAGAAATGAACCAGCTGTTTAACGTAGCTTGGCAGAATTTAACCGTTTTTAGTCCATTTATTTGCTTTCGTTCAGATTGAGGACACGCCCTAGGCGAGGCGTAAAAGTTTCCTTGGCAAAACAGTGCATTATCTGCTAAAATACCGCCTCCCACCTCGAGGCAAACAGAGGTTTAGTGGGTGTTTTTACAGCCACTATTCGTTATTAACTATTTGACGACCAGGTTCTATCAAAGACAAAGAGGCAAATCATCATGAAAGTTAAGATGAAAACCAGAAGCGGTGCAGCTAAACGCTTCAAAAAAACAGCGAACGGCTTCAAGCGTAAGCAAGCAAACAAAAGCCATATCTTGACCAAGAAATCAGCTAAGCGTATTCGCCAGTTGCGCGGTCTAAAGATGGTGGACAAGTCTGACGAAGCAGCAGTTCGTCGCATGTGCCCATACATCTAGTAGGCTATCGTCATTTATCTTTAATTAAGCGCTGTTTAATTTATGGCGACTGGATTAAAAATATCTGACTTTGCAATCTGATAGCGATGTCTACTATTCGATGACATCGTGATTCGTTTAATAATGATTAAAGAAATCTTGGAGTAATTTATGGCCCGTGTAAAACGTGGTGTACAGGCGAATCGTCGTCACAAAAAAATCCTAAAACGCGCAAAAGGCTACTACGGTGCCCGTTCACGTGTTTACCGCGTAGCGGTACAAGCAGTGACCAAAGCTGGTCAATATGCTTATCGTGACCGTCGCAACAAAAAACGTACCTTCCGTCGTCTTTGGATTGCACGTATCAATGCTGGTGCACGCTTAAACGGCTTAAGCTACAGCCGCTTTATCAATGGCATGAAATTGGCTAACATCACTGTCGATCGTCGCGTACTTGCTGACATCGCTATGCATGATGCAGCGACTTTCACAGCGTTGGTCGAAAAAGCAAAAGCGGCATTAGCATAAATATTAACCTTCCTTTAGGGTTGCTGCTTGTTTAGTCAGAATTTACAAGTAGTTATCTATATGGATAGGGATAATATTGATTAATAGTATGATATTAATAAAAGCTACCGCTGGTCGGTGGCTTTTTTTATATCACATTATCTTAATACTTCATGTCACAGCCTTGTTTTAGCACCAACGCTAAATATGCTTTTTTGAGATAGCTTTTATCATCGTCTAAATATTCAAGCCATTCATATCACTGGTATTATTTTTGAATGACTGGGTAAATGGTTTGCAATATTTGGTCAAATCCCTACAATTACCAATCACTATTATTAATAGTCCGTTTAAATCAGGAAGAATGCATCTTATGACTACCCCTGCTGCTACCACCGATTTGTCGGCGCTACCGACCTTGTCCACAGAGCTAAGCGAGCTTAATGAAGCTCAGCTAAATGAGTTGGCCAGTACCGCTGAAGCCTTGGTTCTACAAGTAACCGATGTGCGTGCGTTGCAAGATTTGCGTGTGCAATTGACCGGCAAAAAGAGCCCATTAACTGGCTGGTCAAAGCAGATGGGTAAACTCAGCAGCGACGATAAAAAAACCTACGGCGGCTGGTTACATCAAGTTCGTAGCCGTATTCAAGATGCGTTGACAGCGCAGCAGCAGCAGTTAGAAGTGGCTGCACTAAATGCCAAGCTTGCAAGCGAAAGTATTGATATCACCTTGCCTGCTCGCGGTGGTCAAAAAGGTCATTTGCATCCAGTGACCATGATTACCCAGCGTATGCAGCAGTATTTTATACAAGCGGGTTTTAACGTTGCTACTGGTCCTGAAGTCGAAAGCGATTACTATAACTTTGAAGCGCTCAATATTCCGTCGCATCATCCAGCACGCGCGATGCACGATACCTTCTATTTTGATGCGCATTATCTACTGCGTACGCATACCAGCCCCGTGCAGATTCGCACCATGGAAAAGAATGAACCGCCTATTCGTATTATTTGCCCAGGTCGCGTTTATCGCAATGACTCGGATCAAACGCATTCGCCGATGTTCCATCAGCTAGAAGGTTTAATGGTCACTGAGTCGAGCACTTTTGCTGAGCTAAAGGGTCTGATTAGTGAGTTCTTGGAAGCATTTTTTGCCAAAGAGCTGACTGTACGTTTCCGTCCGTCATTTTTCCCCTTTACCGAGCCGTCAGCTGAAGTGGATATTCTCGATGACAATGGTAAATGGCTTGAGGTTATGGGCTGCGGTATGGTACACCCACAAGTACTGACCAACTGCGGTATTGATGCCGAAAAATATACTGGCTTTGCTTTTGGAATGGGGATTGAGCGCTTCGCGATGTTATATTACGGCATCGATGATTTGCGTTTATTTTCCAAAATGACGTACGCTTTTTAAAGCAGTTTGGCTAGATTTTATTATTTAATAATACCTCTACCTTTACTCCAAAACCTTTATTATAAAATTCTGATCTGAGATATTTATGAAAATTAGCGAACAGTGGCTACGTCAATGGGTAAACCCCAACAATAGCAGTGAGCAATTGGCCGAACAACTCACGATGGCAGGACTTGAGATTGATGATCGCTATGCGGTTGCCCGTACCTTCAGTGGTGTGGTTGTCGGTGAAGTCATCAGCGTCGAGCAACATCTAGATGCCGATAAACTGCGCGTTACGCAGGTGAATATTGGTGCCGCTGAGCCATTACAAATTGTCTGCGGTGCACCTAATGTTACCGTTGGTATGAAAGCACCGGTTGCGACCGTTGGTGCCATTTTGCCTTCTGATAATGGTGCAGGTTTTGAAATTAAAAACGGTAACCTACGTGGTGTCGACTCTAACGGTATGCTATGCGGCGCGTCTGAAATTGATTTAATCGATAGCATCGATGGTCTGCTTGAATTGCCAGCTGATGCACCGATTGGTATGGATATTCGTGAGTATTTAGGTTTAGACAATCAGATATTAGATATCTCTATCACGCCAAATCGCGGTGACTGCTTTAGTGTACGCGGTATTGCACGCGAAATATCAGTTATCAATGATTTGCCAATGCAGCTGCCTGAGATTCCTACCAATGTGGTAGTTACTGAAAACGCTGCTGGTACTGCTACGCCAGTGGTAACGGTTAGTGCAATTGAAGCGTGCCCACGCTATTTACTACAATTAATCAGCAATATTGATCGTAGCATCGATACACCAAAGTGGATGCAAGATGCACTAGTGCAGTCAGGACTACGCTCGCACAACTTTTTGGTTGATGTGACCAACTATGTATTGATGGAATTGGGTCAGCCGCTACATGCGTTTGATGCTGATACTATCGAGGGCGATATCGTTGTGCGTTTGGCACAGCCTGAAGAAACGATTACTTTATTGAATGAGCAAACCATTACCTTAACCGGTGATGAATTGCTCATCGCTGATGATAAAGGCGCATTGGCACTTGCCGGAATCATGGGCGGTCAGCGTAGTAGTGTGACTGATAGCACAACCAATATTGTTGTAGAAAGCGCTTTCTTTGGTCAGCTAGCTATTGCCGCGCGCGCACGCCGTTTTGGGTTACATACCGATGCCTCACAACGTTTTGAGCGTGGGGTAGACTTTGCGTTACCAGAGCTAGCACTGGCACGCGCTGTTGATTTGATTACTAGCGTTACTGGTGGGCAAGCCGGACAAATAGTAAAAGCAGAAAGCAGTGAGCATTTACCAGCTCGCGCACCGATCACTTTACCAATTGCTAAAGTTCGTGATGTCATCGGTATTGAGATTGAGCCAGCAGTCATGGTTCGTATCTTAACCCAATTGGGCTTTGAGATAGTGCAGCAAGCCGATAGCCTGATTTGCACGCCGCCATCGTATCGCTTTGACATGAGTATTAAAGAAGACCTCATCGAAGAAATTGCGCGTATCTATGGCTATGACAATATTCCAAGCGTGTTGCCGCATTTGCAAGTCAGCATGGATTATGACGATACCGCAGACTTGACACACGAGATGAAGCTCGCGCTGGTCGATAATGGCTATATGGAAGCCATTAGCTTTAGCTTTAGTGACGCAAAAATAGAAGCCTTGCTCGATGATAAAGCTTTAGGAGAAGTGTTGGCACTGGCCAATCCTATCTCTAGTGACTTAGCCGTGATGCGCCGTACTTTGTTATCAAGCTTATTACCTTGCGTGCAGTACAATCTCAATCGTCAGCAGCCGCGCGTGCGTTTCTTTGAAACAGGGCTTAGCTTTGTTGGTCAAAGTATTAGTGAATTGGTACAAACGCCAAGTATTGCGTTAGTAGCAGTTGGCGATGTCTGGGACGAGCAAGCGTATCAAAACCGTGCGTTAGACTTTTATGATCTTAAGCATGATATTGAGCAGTTATTACCTGCACAAATGGATAGCGCCCGTATTCGCTATGAGCGCAGTGAGCTTGCTTTCTTGCATCCGGGTCAAAGTGCTAAGCTCTATATTGATGATGAATATGTCGGTTGGTTGGGTCAGTTGCATCCTAACACGGCTAAGCAGTTAGATTTGCCAGCTACGTGGGTTGCTCAATTATCACTTGCGCCATTACTGACCCTTGCCCGTGAGCAGCATACCATCAGCACCCCGAGCAAATTTCCACAAGTACGCCGTGATATTGCCATTTTAGTAGATAGTGAGATCAGCTTACAGACATTAGAGTCGACGATACGCACGGCAGCTGGTGAGCTATTGGCTGATCTGTGGCTGTTTGATGTGTATCAAGGCGACAACGTGCCAGCTGGTCAGCGCTCATTAGCTTTTGCGCTAATATGGCAAGACAATGCACAAACGCTATCTGATGACGCCATTAAAACCGCGACTGACAAAGTGGTACAAGCACTAACTGAGCAACATGCTGCAAAGTTGCGTGACAGCTAACATATAACTCTTATCATAGACATGCTCTGTAGCCTCACTCTTAAAGAGGCTATAGGGCATTGCTATTTATAAGAATTATGATTTTATAAAATTTTTATCCATAAAAATAGTTAAGTGGTTATTAATAAAGGATTTTAAAGCAGTCTTTGTTAAAAAGAGGTTAGAAAACCTTTATAATAACTAGCATTAACCCTCATACCGCTAAACCATGATATTCGACATCACGACATAGCATAGGAGTCGTACTGTGAGCACCTTAACCAAATCTGACATGATTGAGCATTTGATGAGTCATCTTGACCTAACACGCCAAGAAGGCCGCTGTTTGGTAGAGAATTTCTTTGATGAATTGTCAGAGAGTTTAATTGATGGCAAAGAGGTCAAGCTTTCAGGCTTTGGCAACTTCGAGCTTAAAGATAAAATAGCCGTCCAGGTCGCAACCCTAAGACAGGAGAGCCAGTCGCCGTATCAGCACGCCGCGTGGTGACTTTCAAAACAGGGCAAAAATTCCGTCAACAAGTTGATGAGCGTCTCTTTGACGAGTAGCAGTAACTGTCAATCGTATAAAACTGAACATATAAATATATCATGACTTCATGATGGTTGTTAAAGTTACGCTTATTATTAATGTGAGATGGTTGATCTACATTTGATCAGAGATCATTAACTATCATATTTAGCTATTATAACCATGAACGATGGTAAATGACACGCACAAAAAAAGAGAGCTTAGGCTCTCTTTTTTTTACTACAGTATTTCTATCATATAAACGTAAAATTACTGAGCTGGTTCTTCAATAACTACAACTTCGTCAGCTGCGTCTACAGCTGGAGTTTCGCTAGCTACGTCAACGCTAGTAGTAGTACCGTCTACAGGTACTTCAGCATCGATTTCGTCAGTAGCAGTAGCAACTTGAGCATCAGCGATGTCAGCTTCAGCTTCAGCAACAGCAGCGTCAGCATCAGCAGTTACTTCGCCTTCAGCAGCAGCTTCGTTTAGCTCTTCTGATGCATCTTGCACTTCTTCTTGTGCGTCAGATAAATCTTCAGCGGCGTTTTCTTTGTTGCTGTCACAGGCAGTAAGGCCCATAGTTGCAGTCATGATACCAGCTAGAGCAAGTAATTTTAAGTTCATAAGGTTTTCTCCGGGAAAATGAAATGATCAGTAGCAGCAAAAAAGGTTGAAAGCTGAGATTTCTCAGAATTCAACTAGTCTTAGTTACAGCTACTCAGCTTTCACGCATTCTATAGGATTTCTATATAAATAGAAATAGGCTGTACAATTAAGTAACAATAAAATTGTAAATAGTGTTTTACATCACTTATTCATTATAATTTTTAATACAACGAGCCAAATTAATAGACGTATAATCAATGACATCAGCCTATTTTGATGACTTTTTCGATGTCTTGATTTCCACTATGCTTTTTAAGCATCTATTGTATCTATTAGGGTTTAATAGTCATTAAATGTCTTGATTAGTGCAATATCAAGAGCCTAGTAAAGTAGCGTTTATCAAAAATACTTTGTCACTACTTACGTATCAGAAATCGGATTTGATCAGAAAATAAAGAATTGAGTCAAAATTACACTATAAAAAATCATCAATACGAGTAGCAATATATATCGTATATTTGAGGAATGAAACAATGAAATGGCAAGGTAGACGCGGCAGTTCCAATGTGCGCACCAGCAGTGGTGGTGGCAAAATGATAGGCGGTGGTATCGGTGGTATTATTATTGCTGGCATTTTATGGCTGGTATTTGGGGTAAATCCAATGACCGCTTTACAGACGGGTCAAGTAGTAGCAGGCGGTGGCAATAGCAGTGCCTCTACCGAGCCTGCGACAAGTAACGATCGAGATACGCAGTTTGTCAAAGTAGTATTGGCTGATACTGAAGAAGTTTGGCATCAGATATTCAAAGAAGCAGGCAGCACCTATCAGGAGCCATCATTGATTCTCTTCAATGGTCAAGTTAGCTCAGCCTGCGGCAGTGCTAGCTCCGCGACGGGCCCATTTTATTGCCCAGGCGATCAGACTGTCTATCTAGACAAATCTTTCTTTGTAGAAATGCGCCAAAATCTCGGTATAACGGGTGATAAGCAAGGCTCTGGCGACCAAGATAATCAAGGTAAAGCGGGTGATTTTGCGCAAGCTTATGTTATTGCGCATGAAGTTGGTCACCACGTACAGACTTTGTTAGGCATCAGCCAGCAAGTTAATGAAGCCAGCCGTCAAGTCACTCGTGCACAAGCCAATAAGCTATCCGTACTACAAGAACTGCAAGCTGATTGTTTTGCTGGAGTTTGGGCACAACGTAACCAAGAGCGTGTACAGTTTTTGGAGGCAGGTGATATCGATGAGGCCATCAATGCCGCTGGTCAAATCGGTGATGATCGTTTAGCGCGTGCTAGCGGTGGAGCAGTCGTACCTGATAATTTCACTCATGGTACCAGTCAGCAGCGTGTTCAGTGGTTCACTCGTGGTTTGGAAAGTGGCAACGTGCAGTCTTGTGATACTTTTAGCGGGGCATTATAGTCAGTATCGCTATGATATTTTAGCGTATTAACTATCGCCTAAAAAGGCGATCCAACAAAAAGCCTGCAACATCGATTGCAGGCTTTTTGTATTTTAGAGCGTTTTAGACATATTCAATTTAGACATATTCAATAGATTTAAAATACACACAGTTGAAATGCTTAAAAACGGTCTTGATAGCACCAAATAATCATTTAGCGATTATCTGCTGTTGTTAAGAATATAAGCACCAGCGCCACCTACTGCAGCACCACCAAGTGCGCCACGAGCGATGTCTTTGCTATCGCCGCCACTTCTAATAAGTGCACCAGCAGCAGCGCCGGCAGCAGCACCTTTAGCGGTATTGCTCAAGCCACTATTGTATCCATTAGTTGCACAGCCACCCATGATAAGGGCAGAGCTAGTAAGGGCAGTCATTGCGATAGTTTTAGCAAATTTCATAGTATCACCTGTTAGGTTATCAAGTTAGTTTATCAAAATCAAAATACGATTTTTTATTACCACTAATTTTAATACCGATAGTAAGCTGTATTAAAATATTTGGGCAAGTATCTTAGAATAATCTATTGTGCTACCGCAAGACATACAAAGGTCTGCATTAGTAAGGATTACATCAAGGATGTTAAATATCTCGAAAATTATACCGCTATTAACACGTGATAGCAGAGTATATCTATACTGGCTCCTATACTAACCCATATAATAATTTCTAGGCGTAGTAAAAGCGCTAAGCTTTGCAAATAGCCTGTAAAGGATGTTTCTCCACTGTATCGTTGGTAGGGGTTTTGCTTAGGGTTATTGTATTTATATTGATAGTAAGCTAACTGTTTTTGAAAATAGCACTTTTGGCGTTTAATCGTTAGGTGTTAAGGTATGTTCTCATTTCTATTGCCATTTTTTATATTCAGGACATGCCTGAAATATAAAAAATGAATACAAAACGAAAAGACCGCACGAGTGCGGTCTTTTCTACTTAAGTTGCTTATTTATTGAGTATGGGAAGGCAGCACGGATCTATCATTAGTTCTGTGATTTACGTTTCATCTGCTCAAAGAATTCGTCATTAGTTTTCGCTTCTTTTAAGCGGTCTAGTAAGAACTCAGTGGCTTGTACACCATCCATCGGCTGTAATAGCTTGCGTAAAATCCAAACCTTGCGCAGTTTATCTTCATCAAGCAGACGCTCTTCACGGCGTGTACCAGATTTTTTGATATTAATCGCAGGGAAGACACGTTTTTCAGCCAGATCGCGCTCAAGCGTAACTCTTGGTTACCAGTACCTTTGAACTCTTCAAAGATAACGCTGTCCATTTTACTACCCGTATCGATAAGCGCACTGGCAATAATGGTCAAACTGCCGCCTTCTTCAACATTACGAGCAGCACCGAAGAAGCGTTTTGGGCGCTCTAACGCATTGGCGTCTAGACCACCGGTTAACACTTTACCTGACGACGGAATAACTGTGTTGTAAGCACGCGCCAAACGAGTAATCGAATCCAGTAAAATAACCACGTCTTGTTTGTGCTCGACCAAACGTTTGGCTTTTTCAATAACCATTTCAGCGACTTGTACATGACGCTGTGGCGGCTCATCAAAGGTAGAGGCAACCACTTCACCGCGTACCGTACGTACCATTTCGGTGACTTCTTCTGGACGCTCATCAATCAATAGGACGATTAAGTAGCATTCAGGGTTATTACGAGTAATCGACTGAGCAATGGTTTGTAGCAGCATCGTTTTACCCGCTTTTGGCGGTGCGACGATGATAGAACGCTGACCTTTACCAATCGGCGCGATTAGGTCGATGATACGACCCGTCAGATCCTCAGTAGTGCCGTTACCAAGCTCGAGTTTTAAATGCTCAGTTGGGAATAGAGGTGTCAGGTTTTCAAAGATAAGCTTATGGCGTGAGCGATCTGGGGTATCAAAGTTTATTTCACCAACTTTCAATAACGCAAAATAACGTTCAGAATCTTTCGGTGGACGAATCGTACCAGCGATACTATCACCCGTCTTCAGACTAAAGCGGCGAATTTGGCTAGGGCTGACATAAATGTCATCAGGACCGGCTAAGTATGAGCCTTCTGATGAGCGCAAAAAGCCAAAACCATCCGGAAGAACCTCAAGTACGCCGTCACCATAAATGGCTTCACCGTTCCGCGCATGGGTTTTTAGGATAGCAAAGATGATGTCTTGTTTACGGCTACGCGCCATATTATCAAGACCCATTTCTTTGGCGATAGCCAATAGCTCAGCGATTGATTTTTTCTTTAATTCAGTAAGATTCATAGATAGGTCATTAGCAATTGATCAGATGAGAGATGCCATTAGCAGCACAAGTCACGACAGTGATTAAAACAACGATAGTATGGTGATAGAGGGTGCGTGCACAGAGCTGGATTTATGTAGTTTGGATATTACGTGTCAGCTTATATACGAATTGCAATCGTTTATGCAAGGTAATAAGAAATAAGGATAAAGAAGTCTACATAAGAGTCTGCGTCAAAAACTCAATATCAGTAATTGTGTTTAGTCATTTCGTTCAGCAATGGTGTTTATAACGACGATTGTGTTTTTGTTGATAAACACGAGGAGAATAGCGATAAGACAGTTAGGAAAACCGTTAGTTTTCTGTTGTCAGCAGACTATACGGTCTTCACAATAGCATTGTCAATAAATTTTGCCAAAAAAGTCGTCTAATTGAGTTTTTTGCATAAAAAACAAGCAAAAAAGCCACTATCTACGTTAGATAATGACTTTTTCGACCGGTGTTGCTGTCTCTTTAGAATGCTTATGCAAAACGAGCAAGTCTCGACTTAGAGATGCTTGTCTAACACTTTTGCCAATTCAGCTTTTGGCTGTAGACCCATCACTGAGTCAATTTTTTCGCCATCTTTAAAGACAAATAGTGTTGGGATATTACGGATACCAAAACGGCTGGCTGCTTGTGGGTTGCTATCCACATCAACTTTGACGATTTTAACTTTGCCTTGGTACTCAGTGGCTAGATCTTCTAAAATAGGGGCGATTGCTTTACAAGGACCACACCATGCTGCCCAGAAGTCTACCAATACTGGCACATCTGATTGCAATACGTCTTTGTCAAAGTCGGCATCGGTAGTATGTAAAATAAGGTCTGACATAATTTATCTCTCTTGTTTTATTATTTCTATCGCCATCCATCAACCAATATATTTTTTGCATAATAGAATGATGAGTGACCAAAGAAGCGTTTAGAAGTGGTTAAAATGTGCCATTATATTAACATGTTTGTTCGGGGTTAACAGATGCAGGCTGGTTAAATTGTTTAACAATTACGATTAGCACAATAAATCGACACATAACGACACAGGCATGGTTTTATCTGTCACTTGATAATACTGTCTGTGTTTTTTACTCAAAAATAAGCGGTTTATAACACTATATCTATACTCTAATATCTACCACTTAAGACAGCTTTCATATGCAAGCTCATTAATCATTCAAGCCCATTTATATAAGTGCCCATTTTTATGCCTTTTACTGCTGAAGAAGTCAACGCCCTCAATGCTCAAGAAAACGCCTATCCGCTTGAGTTTTTTCAAGCCTTTGCGCAACAGATTACTGTCTACGAAGATGATGATATTTGGGTGGTTGATAAGCCTGTAGGTCTGTTGAGTGTCGATGGCAAAACGCTCAAGGTCAGTTTGCTGGCGAGACTTGAGCGTGCCAATCCCGCAGTCAAGCTGATTCATCGTCTGGATATGGATACCTCAGGGTTGCTCATTTTTGCCAAAAATGCTGCCGCACAAACCCATATTAGTAAGCAATTCATTGAACGTTTGCCACAAAAAAAATATCAGGCACGCGTCTTTGGAGAGTGGGAGCGTGTCGGCGCAACGGGTGAGATATCTATACCAGTGCGCTATGAGCCGGAGACGAAACCGCGCCATATCGTCGATCCTAGCTGGTCAAAGCATGCCTTAACTTTATATGAAGTCATCAGCCATGAGCAATGCAACGGTCAGACAGTCACGCGCGTAATGCTAAAGCCGGTCACGGGTCGTAGTCATCAGCTGCGCGTCCATATGGTGCATGTTGGTCATGTGATGATTGGCGATCCTATTTATGCAGAAGGCACGGCTTTAGCGATTGCGCCAAGGCTTAATCTCCATGCCCAGCAATTGCGTCTCAAGCATCCTACGCTTGGTGCGTGGATGGATTGGGAAAGCCCAAGCCCTTTTTAAATGAATTTATGCCAAATTTTTTAAACCCATCATGCAAAAACAAGGAACGTATTATGCTTGATATGACGGCAGCCAAACAGGCAGTTAAGAAACGCTTCAAAGCTCAATCGGCACTCTCAGACACACCAGTGAATTATGAAGTACTGATTATTGGTGCAGGAATTGCCGGTATTGGTATGGCGTGCCGATTGCAGCAGCAAAAACACAAAGGACTGTTTGGTCATAAAAATCCAGGTAAGCAGAAACGCAAATCATCAAAGCAACAGCAGAAAAGTGCACAGCGGTTTTTGGTGTTAAAAACGAGCAGATTTGGGTGGTACATGGGATTTATTCACCTATCCAGGCATCCGCTCTGACTCTGATGCCTTGACGTTTGGCTACAGTTTCAGACCATGGCTAAATCATAGGATTTTGGCAAAAGGCGGTGATATTAAAAGCTATATTGCTGATACGGCGCGTGAGTGTGGTATCAGCGAACATATTCGCTATCAACACGAGGTAAAGCAGCTATCGTGGTCAAGTAGCCATCAACAATGGACGGCGACGGTAAAAAATCATGCCAGCGGTGAGGTGTTTACGGTAACGGCAAAGTTCGTCGTTGGCGCCACGGGTTACTATGATTATGAACAAGGTTATCGTCCTTCTTTTAATAAAGAAGCAGATTTTCAAGGTGAAATCATTCATCCGCAGCATTGGCAAAATGTGGATTATGACGATAAGAAGGTAGTCATTATCGGTAGTGGTGCTACAGCGATGACATTGCTGCCAGCTTTGGTGGATGAAACTGGTGGGCAATGCGCGCGTCACGTCACTATGCTACAGCGTTCTCCCACGTATGTGGCAAGTGTACCGGGCGATGATTATACGCTTGATTGGCTAGCAGGTAAATTTTCACCATTGTCAAAAGAGCAAGCTTATACGCTGCTGCGTACTCGTAATGTATTGATTCAGCAAGGTACTTATCGAGCGGCTATATTGGCACCCAAGCTTATGAAAGCGTTATTAAAACGCGGTGTCAAAACAGAGCTAAAAGGTAGCGGTATCGATGTGGCGCATTTTGTACCGGACTATAATCCTTGGGATCAGCGGATATGTGCGGTGCCAGACAGTGATTTATTCAAAGCATTGCATGGCAAACGCGCCAGCGTCGTCACCGATCAAATCAGTCATTTTACCAAGACGGGCATCATGCTCGAATCGGGTAACTCTCTCGATGCTGATATCATCGTCACAGCGACAGGACTAAAGCTACAAATGCTCGGCGGTGCCAAAGTATATATTGACGGGCAGGCGATAGATATTGGTTCGCGCATGACTTATAAAGCGGTCATGATTGAAGATATACCAAATATGATGGCACTGTTTGGCTATACCAATGCCTCATGGACGCTAAAGATTGATTTGGCCTGTCAGTATGTGATGCGACTGCTGGGCTATATGCATCAGCATCGCTATCAAGTGGTATTGCCACAAGCACAGACTAAAGATGCCAAAGCGCTTACACAGAAAGATACGGTGATGGGCGCGCTATCCTCAGGATATGTCAAGCGCGCTCAACATGAGCTACCCAAGCAAGGCGATATATATCCTTGGCGGGTGACAAACAACTATCTAAGCGACCGCATTATGCTCAAACATCGCAAAATAAAAGATGATTGGTTACGTTTTAGTCGTTAAGGTCGCTTGGTTACAGTCATTTGCTCAATGTTTTTTAATGGCCATTAATAAAATCAGTAACTTGATTGCTTAAGATCTGCCACAAGGTTTCTTGTGCACTTTGCTGCCCCACGCATTATGCGGGCTAAATATAACGCGGGGATGCTTGGCAATGGTTAATAAAGGGTCGTCAGCAGTGATGGGCTCTTGTTCAAACACATCGCTGGCGTAGCCGATGATTTGCTCATTGTTAATGGCATCAGTCAGCGCTTGGCTATCCACGATGCCACCACGAGCGACATTGACGATGAGCGGCTGTTTGACCATTTTTGCTAAAGTATCTGCATTAATTAGGTGCTGAGTTTTCTTGTTTAATGGGCAATGCAAGCTCAGTACATCAGACTGTGCCAGTACGTCGTCAAACGCGGTATAGTCGTCATTGCGCGGTGCGCGTCCTTGCTGCTCCGCCCACAATACTGTCATTCCAAAAGCGCGCGCAATATCGGTCACACGTTTGCCAATAGTGCCAACGCCAATGATACCTAGCGTTTTATCTTCCAAATCTATTAGCGGAATATCCAGTAGGCAAAAATTACCGTTTGCTTGCCATGTGCCATCAGCGACTTTTTGATGATAATAAATACCTGCGCGCATGGCGTTGAGCATGAGCATAAAGGTATGTTCGGGCACACTTTTGACTGCATAACCTGCGACATTATAAAGCGCCACATGGTGCTCAACACAAGCGTCTTGATCGACGTTGTTCATACCAGTAGCGGTCAGTTGAATGAGCTTGAGCTTGGGCAATTTACTTATCACTTCAGCGCTGATTTGCACTTTATTGGTAATAATGATGTCGGCGTCTTTGCAGCGCTCTACAATAACAGCAGCATCTTTTGGGGTATCATCATAAGTGAGGTAGTCGCTGATGCCTGCTGGGGCTGGCAAGTCGATGCCATCAGAAAAAGTGCCTTTATCTAAAAAAACCGCGCGCATGGTTATTCCTTATTAAATAGTTATTTTTAAATGATTTTAATAATGATCGACTTAATGTAGCACGTTGGTGATTTTAGTCAAAAAGGTCGTTAAAAAGTCCAAAGCAAAAAACCTCTACTTCAATATTGAAATAGAGGTTTTGTTGATTGAGACAGTAGTCTTTTGTGCTTATTTAGTCTTATGTACTTATAAAGAGAAACGCTTACGCAGTTTACCAATAAGGCTACGTACGCGACTGCTTAAATCAATACGCACGTCGTTTTCAGGGTCATGCTCGACTTCATAGCGTTTGACCAAATCAGGGCTGGCTTTGAGTTTCGTATGATGCTGAAACGCACGGTTGACGCTAATCTCAAGCAGGCTGGCGCGCATCGGTTTCGGCAAGCAGCGATAGACCTGACCTTTATTAATCAAATCAATCAGCAAGCCAGCATCTTGAAACTCAGTCTGTACCAAAACCACCAAATGCGGTGCATCTTGTTTTAAAGTAAAGATAATCGGCGCGATATTCTCGCCGCTGACATTGATATCGGTGATACAAACACCGATATCTTCATTCGCCAAATAATCGTACGCTTCCTCTAAACTCTCAGCGTGCAGTACTTTATAACTGTGAGAAAATTGCTTACGTATTTGCTCAATCAACTCATTGGTTTCATCGATCACTAGCAGCGTTTGCTTATTACCTGAACTGTCGAATTGATCGGCATCTTCGTCTGGATTATAGGTCAAGGCGACTTCGGTAGCGCGTCCGACCACGGTGATCAGCTCTTCAGATTTACAAGGCTTAGTCAAATAACGATAAATCTCACCATCGTTAATAGAGCCAATAATGGCGTTTAAATCGGCATAGCCCGTCAATAAAATACGCATGGTAGACGGTGAGACATCTTTTACTTCACGTAAGATATCCACACCAACTCGCTCAGGCATCCGCTGGTCACTGACCGCCACGTGTACATGGTTGTCTTGATATAGTCAATATACTCAGTCGGGTCGGTGGTGATAAACACGTCATGGGTCTTACGAAACAGCAGTTTCATAGACCGTAAAATGCGTTGTTCATCGTCGATAAATGCCAACTTCGGCTTTGACTCAGCGCTGCTTTCAACTGTGGTTAAGTCATTTTCTAATTCATTCATGATGATATCCTTATGATGATGAATAATAGTCGTTAAATATCTAAATATGTTCTACATAACAGGACAGCTGACCCAGCGCTTACGCGACTAGGTTTTGCTCTGTTAAGTTATTATTAATCGGCAGTATTAACGTAAATGTGGTGCCAACGCCTTCGGTCGATACGACTTTGATATCGCCATTATGTTGCTCCATAATTTGCTGGCTGATTGCCATACCAAGACCTGTGCCTTCGCCTGCGCCTTTGGTCGTAAAGAACGGCTCAAAGATTTGATTGAGAACTTCTGGACTCATACCTTTACCGTTGTCGATCACATCAATATAAACATTGTGATCATCGGCACGGGTGCGCACTTCGATTTTGCCATCAGGTTTTTCTCCCATAGCTTGCGCGGCATTGTTCAGTAGATTGACCAAGACTTGGTTAATTTGCGACGGTGAGCATTTCACTTCAGGCGTGGGCGCAAAATCAGTCACAATCTCTTGATGTCTAATGGAGTTGCCAGCGATTTTAAGCGAGGCTTCGATACATTCGCGCACATCGATGGTTTTCACTTTTGACTCATCAAGACGGGCAAAGTTACGTAGATTTAGTACCATTTCAGTGATTTGCTCGACGCCAAATAACGAATCTTTAATCAGCTCTTTTAATTCAGCTGATAGGTCATCTTCTTGGATTTCATCAGAAGCACGGATAATATCCGCCAATAGCTTGTCAATTTTTCCATCAGCCGCCGCGTCAGTTTTAACGCTTTTTAATCCTTGTACCAATTCAATCAGCTCTTCGTATTGCTCAGTTAACTGGCCAATAATTTCAAGGTTATTTTGCACGTATGATAAAGGTGTGTTCACTTCATGAGCAACGCCTGCCACCATTTGTCCCAACGTTGCCATTTTTTCTGAACGAATCAATTGCAACTGCGAATTTTTCAGCTCTTTTAGCGTTTCTTGTAGCTCAGCAGTACGTTCTTCGACTTTAATCTCTAGCTGTTGGTTAATGTTGGCAAGCTTACCTTCGTTAGACTGGATTCGGCCTAGTAGGTCATTAATAGAGCCGTTCACCAGTCCAATCTCGTTGCGACCTTCTGCGAATTTAACCTCGCTCAGCTTATTGTATTGCTTATTATTAATTAAGTTTTCCGCTTCAGAGATTTTATCAGTGGTTTCTTTCAAGGGTTTGAATGCTAAGAAAGTCAGCATGAAGTAAATGACGCCCGCTGTGATAAGTAGCGCTAATGCAATCCAGTTAACCAAGTTTTCACTGAGATTATCTGCAATGGCGTTAATTTCAGCATCAGGTTGGACAACGATCAGCTTCCAATAAGTCTCAGGAATCTCAAACACATAGGCTTGACTGCCGTTATAGTAACTGTTTTTGCCAGCTCAAAGCTCTGTAATAAGCGGCTGTCCATGGCGTTTTGCTTGTTTTTACCATTATTTAGGTAAGCAGCGTAGTTAACAAGATAATAACCTTTTGCCGTACCAGTTTCAGCTTTATCAAGCGTGGTCAGTACCTGCTGAACTTGTGGTGAGACGCTGGCGGCGACTTGTTCGATGATCTCATTACGTTGGACATCTAAGAAATCAAGCACGGGTTGCCAAGCAGGGTCTGAGTTGATGACTTGTTTGATATCAAGCGGCGTACCCGTTTTCTCATCAATATAGCTTAAGCGTTCAGGGTTAGAGGAGGCGATCACCTTGTCACTATTATCCAAGAGTAGAATGTAGCCTGAGCCTGAGCTTTCGCTTAACTTGACGATGTTCTCTTGTAGCTGATTCAGCGTAAAGTTAACCGTACTGGCACCCCAAAACTGATTGTCACGCTCGATTGCCACACCGCAGCTCATCGCAAGCTCGCCTTTGGTTTGGCTGGCGCGTACATGGTTCCAAATACAGCTCTCAGGTTTGAGCAACTTTAAGACGCTAAACCAATCTTCTTGATAATAAGGATTGGTAGGATTTGGATCGCTCAACACCGCTTGATAATCACCGTTTTGACGCACCATCAAAAATGGATGGGTCGCGGTATTTGCCCCAAGTGCACCTTTTTCAGGCCAAATGCCACCACTACCCAGTAAGTTATAATCACGCTTATCAAAGGCATTGGCAGTACTGGTTTGTAAAATCGCCTCTTCTGTGGGCAAGGTTTGCGCGCTTTGCTGTAGTAGCAAGGCACTACGCATTACCCGATTGATATCGGCTGAAATACTATTTACCGCGGTATTGCCACGTTCAGCCACCAATTTTGCAGATTCAAGGCGAATTTTCTCATAGCCCTCTTTATCAACAACATAAACGACGACCGCCAGTACGACCGCAAAAGCAATAAATAAAATAGTGGTTACTTGGGTACTGACTTGATTAAAAAAGCCAACTTTTTTGGAGGCACTCATGATGGTGATAGTCCTTGGATAATAGTGACCACGAAGAAGAGTGCCAATGCTAGGTATTGGTGGCAATCAATTAGGTGGTAATGCGTAATCTTAATTAAAATGGTCTGTACATATGGCAAAAAATTAAAACTATAACTTTACTCTCATAACTTAACCGACTTAACTATTGATAGTTTTATAACTTAAAGGACTATAAAAGGCCATACTGTGCCCGTAAACCCTGAAGGATAATTAATCATGAATACTAGGCGGCAAAAGAGTATGGGTAGACGTGAGTTTGAATAAGTCAGGTAAGAAAGAAGAAATGTTTTATTGCATTTCTTAACAATACAGAATCAATTTTATAATGACAATATTTTTTCTTTACTTGCGAGTCGTTATCTTATTGTTTTATATGACCAACTTATGGTTGGCGTTGATATAATCTTGCAATAATCTGCTCTTGAAAAGTCAACTTAGCGCACTCATCTAGCTGCTAACGTTATATAATGGTCGGCTTTATCTTGCGACCTAGCTAATGAGCTGACGCTGCCGGTATGGCCGGCGACCTCTCAGACTATTAAGTAATGACATCGCGCTAGTGATTCACGCTAGCAACTCTCATTATGAGCTATCTATTTTTTCCTATTATCTGAGTACAAAAGACATCGCCCTATGACTATCTCTATCGCTTCATTGCACAATACTGAATTTGCCGTTGGTCAACGTTATTTATCTGATACGGAGTCCGAGCTGGGCTTGGGTGTGGTCATCGATGTAGATGACCGATGTGTGCACATTCTATTTCCACAAAGTGAAGAGACGCGCGTCTACGCCAAAAACTCCGCGCCATTATCACGCGTGGTGTTTAAAGTCGGCGATAGTATTTCTGATCAAGCGGGTAAAAGCTATACCGTAACCGCGGTCGAAGAAGTGATGGGTGTACTCAAATACAGTGTCGATGAGCATGAACGAGGCATTATGGAAACCCGTCTTGCTGCCAATATTACGCTTGCTAAGCCGCTTGAGCGTCTGGGCTGGTCGGATTGAGCGTGGTGATTGGTATGAGCTGCGTCAAGATATCTTGCGTATGCAGTCGGCGCTAGCGGGTCATCCGCTTAAAGGCTTGATGGGTGCGCGTGTCGATATCATTGAGCATCAGCTCTATATCGCTCATGAAGTTGGCAAACGTATCGCACCGCGTGTGTGTTGCTTGCTGACGAAGTTGGTTTGGGCAAAACCATCGAAGCGGGTTTGATTATTAATCAACAGTTGTTGACATTCAAAGCTGAGCGTGTACTCATTCTTGTACCAGATAGTTTGCAATATCAGTGGATGATTGAGCTGCGTCGTCGTTTTAATCTAAATTTTGCCTTATTTGATTTGGTACGTGCAGCAGCCATTAAAGAACACGATCCTGAGCAAAACGTCTTTGCCACTGAGCAATGTATCATTGCGGGTATGGATTTATTACTCGATCACCCTGATTTGTACGACCAAGCGATGGATGCAGGGTTTGATTTATTGGTGGTTGATGAGGCGCATCACCTGCATTGGGATGAGGCGCAAGGCGGCAATGATAAATATGACTTGATTGCTGATTTTGCTGAAGAAACGCCAGGGGTCATGCTATTGACAGCGACGCCAGAGCAGCTTGGGGCACAAAGTCACTTTGCTCGTTTGCGTTTGCTCGATCCGGATCGCTTTGATGATTTGGATGAGTTTATTGATAGTCAAGAAGCCTTTGCTGAAACGGCTGCTGTCGCTGGTGTATTGATAGAAGATAAGCCATTAAGCGACAGTCAAATTGCCGCTTTAAGCAGCTTGTTAGACATCAGTCTTGATGAGTTGGCAACGATTAATGATGACGAAAAATTGCGTACTTATGCGCTCAACGAGCTATTAGATCGTCATGGTACAGGTCGTTCTATTCCGTAATACCCGTGAAAGTGTGAAAGGGTTCTATGGTCGTAGCAGCCAGCCGTACCCATTGGCATTACCTGCCGCATGGAAAGACAGCTATCAAACCAATGGTAAATTGCGTGAGCAGCTATGGGGCGAAGAAAACCAACCTGATGGCGGCTGGCTAGAAGATGACCCACGCGTGCCTTGGTTGATTGATATTTTGCGCGGCGAGCTTAAGCACAAAAAGTGCTGTTGATTGCCCGTAGTGGCGCGACGGTTGAGAGCTTGGAGGCGGTATTACGCTTACATGCTGGTATTAAAACCGCTATCTTTACTGAGCAGATGACCTTACTTGAGCGTGACCAAGCAGCGGCGTTTTTTGCCGATAGCGAAGGCGCTCAGATATTGTTGTGCTCGGAGATTGGTTCGGAAGGTCGTAACTTCCAGTTTGCCAGCCAGCTGATATTGTGGGATTTGCCAGCCAATCCAGATACCTTAGAGCAGCGTATTGGTCGCCTAGATCGTATCGGACAAACGCAGCAAATTATGCTCCATGTGCCTTATGTACAAGGCACAGCACAAGAGCGTCTGTATAAATGGTATCACGACGCGTTGAATATGTTTAATCAAATCTCTCCAACGGCGCAGAGCGTGCAAGAGCAGTATATCCAAGAGCTAAAGCCCATGCTTGAAGGCGCGGATACTGACGAGAACCGTGCGATACTACAAGATATCATCGAAGAAGCGAAACAGACGCGATTGGGGTTAGAGGCACAGCTACAAGCGGGTCGTGATCGCCTATTAGAATACAACTCGTGTCGCCCACGTGTTGCCAAACGTATCGCTGACGCCATGCGCGATTTTGATAGTCATAATCTATTGCCGCAGTTTATTGAGCGCTTTTTTGCCTCAGCCAATATCGATCACAATATCCAGCGCGATGGCTCGTGGGTGATTGCTCCGATTGACAGCACTGAAATTAGTGATTATATCGATGGTCTGCCACTCGGTGACGAAGACGGTATGACGTTGACATTCGAGCGTGAGCAAGCACTACAGCGTGAAGATATCGAATTTATCACTCACGAACATCCATTGATGCGCGCGATTTATGAGTTGGCGAGTACCAGCACCTTTGGTAATACCACGGTGGCGATGCTAAAAAGTTCTGCTGTACCACAAGGTATGGTGCTGCTCGAAGTGAATTTCCGCGTTGAAGCCATTGCGCCAAGGTTACTCAATTTACCCGCGACGCTGACCACGCAAAATATCCGTGTATTTATCAGTGAGCAAGGCAGTGATTTGTCCTCGCGTATCAGTGCGGAGATGATTATGCCGCATATTGAGCGTCTGGATAAAAACCGTGCTCGCCAAGTCATTAAAGTACGCGGTGATGTGGAGCAGCGTTATTATGAAGCGGAAGAGATTGCCCGTCAGCAGCTTGCTGAGATTGGTGAACAAGCCAGTGCCCGTTTTAGCCAGCAGTGGTCACGTGAAATCAAGCGTCTTAAGCATCTACAAACGATTAATCCTAACGTACGCCCTGCCGAAATTGAGCGCTTGGAGCAGCTAAAAGCCCAAGGTGAGCAAGCACTAGGTAGTCTGTTATTAGTCCCAGACTCCATCCGTGTGTTAGTGGCAGTGAAGCCATAAATGTAAATGATCAAAAGAACGAGATGTTTAATAGCATCTCGTTTTTTATGATTAATATCGTTTATATTAGGGCGTGTCCTCAATTCAATCGATTATCTTCTAAATGGGCTAAAAAAGGCTAAAAATGGCTAAATTTTGCCAAACATCGTCAAATAGCTTATCAATATCTCGATATTATTTGCGCTACTTTCCTTGTTTGACGACAATTTATCTCATTTTTATGACCATTTTTAAAATGAGGACACGCCCTAGAGCGCGCCTTAAGGCATGTTAAGCAAAAATATCAACATGATATTGCCAAGTGAGCGTCGCTCTCTAGTCAAAGCCATCGATATTGGGTAAGATGTTTATCTTTTCGATTTATAGCCCATTCGCTATAAAAGGGTGAGCGCATCTCGTGTGAAGTATCACATATACCTTTGTACTCGATGGCTTTGTACTTCTTTTAAGCTGAAACAACTATATAATAAATGCTGGTGATAGCGCTGCTATGACCGTGTTTTTTGCGCTAAAATTTTCGTGTTAAATCTCTTGTGCATTTTTAGCAAGTGATTTCATATTATTTTACATTCAAATGCAAAGTATCTTTTGTCTTTCGCGATATGATATTGATATCGTTGGGTGCGTATTTTCAGATGCTTAGCGTTTTTGATAAAAATAAGGAAACATACCGTCATGTCCGATTATTCGCAATTGATTGATGAGCTGCTAGCTACTGTAGCGCTTATTGAAGTGACCCCCGATGTCTTTGAGGGTAAGAGCCATGACTATGTTGGCAGTCGTATTTTTGGTGGACAAGTGCTCGCCCAAGCCATCATGGCAGCGGCGCATACACTGGACAAAGACAAACCCTGTCATTCACTGCACGGCTATTTTTTGCGCGGTGGTGATATCACGCAGCCAGTGATTTATCAGGTGCGCCGCTTGCGTGACGGTCGTAGTCTGTCTGCGCGTGAAGTGACGGCGATTCAGTATAAAGAAGTGCGTGGTAAGCGCCCATTGAGCAAGTATATTTTCAATGATAGCCTCGTTTTCGCCGATGGAAGAGGGTTTAGAGTATCAAGAAGACATGCCCGTCTATCCGCCACCAGAGGATTTACTGGCTGAGCAAGATTTAAAAGAAGAGTATGGGAAAAGTCCCAGACGCACTCAAAGCCCGTTTTATGCGGCGTCGCCATGTCGAAATTAAACCCTTAAACCGCGTGATCCGATTCATCCAGAGCCAATGAAACCGAAGCAGGCGAACTGGTTGCGTATCCGCGAATTGGGCAATCAACCTGTTGCGATTCAACAAGCGCTATTGGCATTTTCGTCCGATTTTTATCTGGTTGGTACAGGGCTGATGTCACATGGTGTTAGCTTTATGACCAGCGGCTTGCAAGCGGCCAGTATCGATCACTCGATGCATTTTCGTAATTTTTATTTAAACGGTTGGATGCTATACGACATGTGGAGTGATACCACGTCTAATGCCAAGGGCTTAAACCATGGGCAGTTTTGGCAAGATGGTAAGCTGGTTGCTACGGTACAGCAAGAAGGTCTGATGCGTTTACGTGTGCCAAAGTCTTAGCGCTAATGATAGTTATAAAGAGCGTTAAATAAAAAAAGCGACTTAGCATGATGTTAAGTCGCTTTTTTCAATTTTGGGATAGACATTAGTTTTAAATTTCTTTAAAAAGAGAAGCATACAGAATATTAGTGAAAGAGTTTTGCATGATTTTCCAATGACCATTATCTTCTGTTCTTACTAGTATATTATTTTCGTTGTCTTGATAATTAGTAGACACGCTAATTTCTTTGATAATCTTTTGGTCACCGCTTTCGAATTCTAGTTCCACCGTTACTAAAGTGATAGCTGCAGCCTTGTCTTCAATTGATACTATTTTATATGCTAAAGGTATATGTCTTCCAAAGTCTTCTTTAGCTAATCCTGCTTTTCTCCCTTTAGATTTATCGACAAAATATACAAGTGATTCTGCTAATAGCCCATACCTTCTAGTTATCCAGTTCTCTATAAATTCTGCTACTGCTGCTCGCTCTGGAGTATTTAAAGGCAATTCCTCTGCTTTGCCTATATAAGGCAGATAAGTAACATTTTCTTTGAACGTGGTTTCCAGCTTTCTATTAGCTTCTTTTGTCGCTGGGTGTCTGAAAAATCACTTAAAACTTCTTGCCAACCTTTTTCTTCTATTGAATCAGAACTTTTAGCACTTATTAATGCATCTGCCCAATCTCTAGTCGCAAAAAGTGCTGCCCAAACTTTTGCTGCTACTAATTTATTATCAAAAGCTAACTCTCTACCGTGGAGGATCCCATGTCTATAAGGAATAGTAAGAGCTTCTTCACTAGTTTTATTTCTACTTTTAGTGAATAGAGATGCTACTACTTGCAACCCTGTCTCATGTGCAGCCATAGAATCCCATACCGTCATGTTTGCTGAGTCGGCGAAAAAACCAACATGCTTTGAAATGTCATTCACAATACCATCAAGCAAGCTAAGTAGTAGAGGAATACAGGCATGATAGCGTTTTGCTAAGTAATCTTCTTTTGCAAGTTCAATAAGTCGGATACGACGTCGAAATTCTTGATTACCTTGTAACCTAAGTACTCCCCATTTTAGACAATCGGCATCATATGAATCAGTAAGAAACTGCTCAGCGACTTTTACACCTTCAGTATCATATTTAGCAATAGCTTCCTTCATAATTTCTAAGCTCATTGATTCATAAGCAACCCAACCCAATTCTGAAAATCGCTTGTTAAATTTATCAGGTACTTCAAAGATTTTGGCTTGATTTTTAATTTCAGGGAAACTATCAAAAGCCTTACTTATCTTCGGAAAAAATATTTTAGAATTGGAGATATCTTATATAGAGTCTCTATACTTTCCATTTGATTTGTTATTTTGGCAATTGAAGGATTATCTTGAATTTTTTTAGGTTTGTTCATAAATTACCTTCAATAAATAGTTAAATATAGAATATTAGTTAATAAAACTGATTTTAACGCTCGATGATTTTTTCCATAGCGCGAGGCAGTCCTAAACTGTCTTGCGCTTTTTGTTGTGTCAACCATTTAAATGCTATTTCAGCCGCTGACAATTTCTCATTCAGCTCGTTTATTTGCTTAGCGTCAATCGTTAATTTACGCGGGGTCAAATACCAATGAAAATGGGTCAGTGAATGTTTAATAGGGGCGTCATCGAGCAATGTATTGCTGACTGCTTTTGCTGCCAATTTATGCTTATCTAACCACTCGTTGATAATTTGCTCGGCAGTGGTAAATTCTGCTTCATATACTTTTTCATTACTGGTCACTTTTAATAATGTATCGTCAATTTCAGTTTTTTTCTGCGGCAGTTTTAGTATTCACTTTGCCTGCGGTTTTTTCAACAAACTGTAAAGGTAAACTCCACAGTCCGCCCCAAATGCCATTATCAGGGCGTTGTAGCCACAGTATTTTGCCATCAATGTCTTCAATCAATAACGCATTGCTAAACTTGCTGGGCTTGGGTTGCTTTTTTGCTTTGACTGGATAATCTGTTTCGCGCCCCTCTGCATGTGCCAAGCAGTCCTCTTGAAGGGGACATAATAGGCAGGCAGGTTTGCTACGCGTGCATAATGTCGCGCCCATATCCATCATCGCTTGCGCGAACAATCCTGAGTCATCGACAGGCGTTAAACGCTCTGCCAATGCCCATAGCTCTTTGGTGGTGGCAGACTTGGTAATATCACCGTCAATCGCTGCCCAACGCGTCAAGACACGTTTGACATTACCATCACAGATGACGCCATAACGATGTAAGCCCATCGCCATAATCGCGCCAGCGGTCGATGGCCCAACGCCAGAGATGGCTTCCCACCCTGCTAGCGTCTGCGGAAAGTCGCCCGTCTCATCAATGACTTCGACCAGTTGTTTCGCGCCTTTATGCAAATTACGCGCGCGCGCATAATAGCCAAGTCCTGCCCAATGCTCCGCAACCGTATCCCATTCTGCGGCGGCTAAATCTTGCACGGTCGGAAACGATGCCATAAAACGGGCAAAGTAGGGCAGCACTGTCGTTACTTGCGTCTGCTGTAGCATGACTTCGGATAGCCAGACGACATAAGGATTGGGCGCGTCGGTTTGGTGCTGCTGCCAAGGTAGGTCATGGCGACCGTTTTCGGCGAACCAATCGAGTAGGCGCGGGGCGAACGAATCGAGAGAAGTACCGAGTTGAGTAAAATTATTTTCTATCGTTGTAAGGTTTGCAGTGGGGGTAAGCTGAGTCATATCATCAATTTTTGGCATATTAGTGTATGAATTATAACCGATTTTTGAGAGAAATGAGTTGATATCGCTGTTGTGCGCTGCTCGAGATTACCACGATGTAAGCGTCTTTTGAGTGTGAGTGTTAAAAAATAGAGTATGTAACAGAAAACTTAATGTAGAGTTGCAAATTTATAAAGTAAATCTTACAAAATTAATTGAATTTTGTAGAAAAATTAACTTATCATTGTTGTGCTTTTTGCAAGATTATGACTCTCATTCTCGCTAGAGTCGCAAGAGCACCTTTGAGTTAACGATAACTCGTTGTCTGGTTTCATCAAATACGCTTATTAAAGCTCACTAAGCATCATTTCAAACAAACGCTCACATGTATGAGTAATATTTAGGACTCTTTATGAAGTTAATCTCGAACTACTTATCTAAAGCAATATTGGCGCTAGCAGTCATTGGCTGTTCAGCCAACGTTTTGGCCGCCAAACCAAATCTAGTATTACAACAGCCCAATGTTTCTTTAGAGTTGGCCAATGAATTAATCGATGCCACCATGGCAGCCTGTCACGCAGAGGGCAAATCTGCCGTTGTCGCAGTTGTTGATCGTGCTGGTAATTTAATCGCGCTACAGCGTGATGATAACGTTGGTCCGCACAATACTGATGCTGCTGTTCGCAAGGCATTTACGGCATTATCTACCAAGACGCCTTCACGCACTTTGGCGGATAATGCTCGCGCTAATCCAGACTCAAATAACCTGAATACGGTAAATGATTTACTGCTGATCGGCGGTGGTGTGCCGTTAAAGTTTGGCAATGATGTGATTGGCGCTATTGCAGCGGGCGGCGCAGGCGGTGCAGTACAAGACGAAGCTTGTGCGTTGAAAGCTATCGAAAAAGTCATGCCTAAACAGAAGTAGTTGATGGCTTAGATATCGCTAAATGATTTAGATATCATCGAAAAACTTCGATATCGCTAGCAGTAGACATAAAAAAGCCCTTAGGGGCTTTTTTGTATGAGCTCTAAAAAATAGTTTTTAGGATCCTAATTCAAAGATTAATCTTTATAGTTCAGTATACATTGCGATGGGATCGATAATTATTTCATTGCTAAGCCTGCCAGTGAATGCGGATTCTAAATTAGTTATATGAGAAACCATGTTCATTATAGCTTCTTTCAAAGTTTCATAGTCATGCGCTGCTTCAGGAGGGCTAGTTTGTTCTTTTTCATATTGTGTAATTATACCGAATAAAGTAAATTGAACTTCAGTCTGTCTTGAATATTTACGAATTACTAAGTCTTCTGGTTCTCTAAGAAACTTTCGATTAAGATTAGCTGAAGCTATATGATTGGAAAGATTCATTTGTACTTCAAGTTGACCTCCTAAACCATATTCTAAAAGAAAACCTAAATCATCAAGTAACTGTTTATCAAAATTTAAGCCTTGCTCGATTGATAGTTTATCTATATCACTAATTCTCTTAATTTCAGCGTTCAGCACGCTAATTTTATCTCTTTCATCTTTTCCTTTTTGAACTCTCGAGAGTTCCGCTTTAACTAACTTAATATTTTCGTAATTAGTAACATATGTTAGTGCTTTACCCATTCGGTTAAAGTTATTAAGAGTACTTATTATTGAATCTATATCGTTGAATGTTGCCTTTGCTGTGACTTTTATAAATGATTTTTCTTTTATCAGTTTCTCTAAACTAGAGCTTTCGTATGAAACTGTCAGTACTTTATTTTCTTCAATAAGCTTTTTTTCAAAAAGAGTATATGAGTAGTCATTTAAAAACTTCTTTTCTGTGTTCTTTCACTGTTTTTTAAGATATCGCCAACTATTCTACCGCTATTCATAGAACCTTTTTGTTGTTCTGATTCTGATTTTTCTAAGTTCTTCTCATTCAAAACGTATTCAGTTACTCCCTCAAAAAGCTGTGAAGATAGCGAATACATTTTGTCTTCATCAAGATATATAATATTTTTAATCACTTCTTTTCCTTTTATATAGTCATCATAGTGTTTCTTCTAGTATCTACTATTGACCAAACAGCTATAAGTATACCTATCAAAGCTAAGATAATAGTCGCAACTATAATTATAGTAGTCATATTTTATTCTCAACAGAAGTAATAGGTATTCTTGAAACTGCATCATATACTGAGTAGCTGATAACAAATGAAACTACTGATAAACCAATAGCACAAAATGTTATAGCTTTAATATCAATAACATCTGCTCCAACTAGATTCAAAGCTAATAAAATGCTATAAAAAGCTATAAATGTAATCGAAATACCATTTTGGACAGTTTTCCACTGTTCTCGTTGTCCTTCGTAGTGTTCTATTTCGTTGATATTAGAGATGTGCAAAACTAATCCGAAAGCAACAAAATCAGAGGCTGATAATAGATCGAGACTACCTTCTTTAGTTACAAACCAAACCATAAATCTTGCCAGAATGGGAATTAAACCTACAAGTACTGTATAAATTAGCCATTTAGTCTTTTTATTTCTCATAGTCCAAGATGTACCTTAGAAGTTTTAGAGTAAATAAGTACGCATATTATCAATATCAAACTATAGTAGGATTATGTTCCGGTAACCTACTTTCGATTCTTCCGCGTTTTCAAACGACGTAAGCGTTTTTCTTCTTCTTTAGCGATTCTTTTCTCTTCTGCTGCTAAGCGTTGCTCGGCGACGACGAGTTCTTCAGCTTCAGACATGGCTGGCGTCTCAAGCGTAATGCGCCCAAGCTTAGCGCTACGTAACTCGTTGATCAAAATCTCAGACATGCGGTAGGTATCGACTTGATTGCCCGAACGTACACAGCCGCGATTGCGTCCAGCGACTTCAAAAAACTCCCAATCAGTCTTTGGTAGTGCTTCTATTTTATAGCGGGTTTTTAGTAGCTCAGGATAGGCTTGCATCAAGTATTCAGCGGTATAGCTCGCAACATCAGCGAAGTCAAAAGCCGTATCACGAATACCGCCCGTCGCTGCCAGACGATAGCCAGAGTTTTCGTTTTCGACTTTTGGCCATAGCATACCGGGCGTGTCATAGAGCATGATGTCATCGTCAAGTTTAATCAATTGCTGCGACTTGGTGACCGCTGGCTCATCGCCAGTTCTTGCGACAGCACGTCCAGCCAAGGTATTAATCAATGTTGATTTACCAACGTTTGGAATTCCCATAATCATGGCTTTGATTTGGCGACCCGTGCCCACTTTATTGGGCACAAGTTGTTTACAGATGGCGATGATACGTTTGACATCATTGGCTTTATCAGTATCGCAAGCAATGGCTTTCACACCGCTTTGCTGCTCAAGATAGTCCATCCACGCTTGGGTCAATTCAGGATCAGCAAGGTCGGCTTTGTTCAGGATTTTGATGACGGGCTTTTCGCCGCGCAATGCCGCGACCATTGGGTTTTCACTACTATATGGGATACGCGCATCGATGACCTCGATGACCAAATCCATCTGCGGCATGATTTCTTTGATTTCGTTACGGGCTTTGTTCATGTGCCCAGGGAACCACTGAATACTTGCTCTCTATCCATCTGCTTTCATAACCTTTTATAAAAAATGCGCAAAGTAAGACGATCGTCATTTACTTTTCATGGTGTCCAGTTTACTACAGAACCACCTTGCTCACGCTACAATTTCGCCCAACCAGATGCGCTGTTACTCTTGAGCTGGATTTTCTATTTCATCGCGGGCAGGGGGTAACGGTGCAAGATAACCAATTAATAGTATTAAACTGCCTGCGCCAAGGAAAGATATCACTCGCCAAATCGCTTCGGTTTGTGACAAATCGACTAAGACTAGTTTAAGGACGACGACACCCAATAGCCCAATACCCATAAACCAAAGCGCGCGTTGCCAGTAGCGACTCGCTATGATGGTGGCAACCAATGCCAAGAGCGTCCATAAAATCGTCAGTCCTGTTTGTACTTGCTCGCTCTGCCATGCGCCGCCTTGATGGTCATCCCAAAGTGGCGTACCAATAAAGGCGTGTAGCGTTCTGACCAACATGCTGGAGATTAACCAAAAACTGATTAGTCCCAATATGATTAGCAAATTCTCAGTGGTGAATACGCGCTTAGATTTGGCAGCTACACTCGAATCGATAACGGTTTCATTGTGGCGACGTTGGCTGATGTAATACAGACTAAAGCCAACCGATAGCGTCAGCCATGAGGTAATGTCGTATAAATTCAGTAGTGGGAAGTAGGACATACCCCAAATTACACCATCATATAACCAGTTGGTAATGATGACCCAACTTAAAGCAATGGGCGCAAAGATAGCCGCGCAGCTTAATAGCGCTTGTTGCCAATCAAACCAGTATAGTGGGCTTTGTTTTAATACCTGATTCGTGCGCTTATTTTGCTGACGATAATCGGAATTACGATAGCTGAAGCATAGCCCAGCCAATATTAAAATGGCTGGCATCAAGACAGCCATCACGCCAGCGGAATCTGCGAGTCCATAGTGGGCGGCGGCAGCAATGATTAAAATGCTAGCTACCAGCCAGCTCGTGCCATCATAGCGTGACAGCTCGGAATGGTCGTACCACGTCTTTAACCACGATTGTCCGATAATCAACCAACCAACGATTAAACTAGTAAATAGTAGCCAATCTGCTGTCTGCCATATTAAATGAAACTCGAATTTTTGCGGCAATTGTATGACGAGCATGAGATAAAAGACGATCGATAAGCCGTGGCTAAGCTGTCTGATTTCTATCCACGAGTGATAACGATTGATTGTCCAATAAATGGCAAGGCTGACCAGTGCTGCGAGTGCAATCATGGTCGTCGTTGCCAGTGTCCAACTGGCAAACCATTGATTAACATCAAGCAACAATACTTGTATCATCCAAGCCATAGCAGTAAAGGTCAAAAACCGCATGAATACAGGGCTGTGCCAAACAAGATTAAACACGGTGCTTTGGCTATTGATTGAGGTTAGCCATTGCTGGGCGGCATGAGTGCTAATACCTAACGCGTTGGTATAGGTTGCTATCGCATCTGGCGTGGCGTTTTGCTCTTGAGAATATGTTGAATGATTATCTAAGCTATCATTTAAGTCTTCGTTCAAACTCATTTAGCATAGCTGGCGAGTTGTTCGTGCGTAAAATAAATACAGTGGCTAGATAAGTCATAGCCGAAATGGTTAATGCCAATGTCGGATAATCTTGAATGGCGAAGACGACTTTTACCATCAGCATGCCGATACTGATTAGCTGCAATAAAAGACCGAATAGCACTGACCACGCTCGCAATGAGCGCCGTCCAAACCATACCAGTGCCAGTCCTTGTACTGACCAGCCAAAAGCAATCCATTCAGCATCTAATGCTAAAGGTATTACCAGCGCCAAAAAACCAAATCCTAAAGCCAGCATACCTTCGGTGATTAAGGCATAACGCTGGCTACGTTGTATAAACAACCAGCCAAGTCCTAAATAAACAGTGGCTAAAATAGCACTCGCGATGGTTAAGGCGTTAGAAATGTCATCTAATAATGCCGCAAATAAACCAAAGGCTAATATCGGCACTGAAAATAGTAAGCCAGTATCAATAGGAAATACATAGCTGTTATTTCTTACGTGAACGCTATCTAGATGTTTTACGTTGTCTGCGCTATCTGTCTGGATGATGTCTGTTTCATTAAGGGTATTGTAGACAATGATTTGTTGGGCGTAGCGAATGACGACAAACAGATATAGCAGTAAATGTAAGGTGACCAGTAGGACTAAAGACCAGCGCTGCGCCTCAATGACTGTGCTCAAATTTTCACTGATGCCCCAGTAGTAAGCTAACCCAAAGGTCACAGTGACACCGAATAAATTCAGTATTTTCCATGGGCGGTAATGCGCGATAATCGCAATCGTCACGTTCAATAGCAGATAGTAACTAAACAATATCACCAAACTGCCCGTGTCTTCACTGGTCAAAATAGGCGCAAAAAAACCACCCGATAATGCCAACAACGCCAGCGGAAAAGCGTTTTGACGCACGGCGAGTGCAATGGTAATCGCAGATAATAGCCCAAGCCCAATAAAACTCGGTAAACTAGGCAAGACTTGGTAAACGCTATAGGCAAAAAAGGTCGTTAAATACGCAATCGCTAAGCCTGCGCCTTGTAGGGTGATGCCATAAGCAAAGCGATTTTTTGCCAATTTTAGACCTAATGCTGCCAGACCTAAACCGAGGATGCCTATCGCTAAAAGCTTGGATGCTATCGACACTTCGATATAGTCGCTTAACAAGCGAAGTAGTAGCACCACACCGATAAGTAAGACGATCACGCCAACGCGTACGACTAGATTACCGCCAAAAAACCAGTTTTTGATGGAGTGAATGAGTGAAGTGACGATAGGTAGTGAGCGCTCATCCGGCTCTATGGGCGATGGTTTTTTTGGAGAAGGGATTGGTTTCGGGTTAATCGTAGCAGTAGGTAAAGGAGGTGCTGAGTCAAATAGCTCCTCGATAATAGGTTGGGGCGAGTGAGTCTCAGCTATCGTTTGAGCCATTGGTTCAGTATGAACATCAACGTCATTATTGGCGTTATTATTCATAGAGCTGACACGGTGTTGCTGCGCTTGTAACTCATCTTGCAGTTGCGTGATGTCTTGTTGAAGCTGATCAACGCGTCGCTTTAGTTTATGGTAAAAAACGATAATCACTACTAGACAAACAAGCCATACAAACCCGCTGATATCAGACATAGCGCTACCACACCGTTACTCAATATTTGATGGCTTGATGATGACTCGATTTCAAAGCAAACACAAGCAAAGCGCTCATCAAAAAAACGGGCTAGCCCAAGATTATTCGTTCACGATCATGGAGCTGACCTTGATGCTTTATAAACTAAGATGTTTAAGCGGCATATAATTATTTGTCTTTCTGATAATGTACATTCACGCAGGGTTAGATAATTCACCATACCTGAGACGATACCTGCAAACACCGATAATAATTAAAGCTGAAATCAAAGATACTTCGACCGTACCTGCGTATTTTTGCCATAGTACAGCAAGAGAGGTCAATACCCCAAAGGTGAAAAATCCATGCTTTATCGTCAACCAAAAAGCGGTTGGGAAGAAGGCTACTTTTTTTTCTTTGATACCAAAATAAGCCACCATAGTCAAAATCATGGCTAACGTAATCGATAAGGTAACGGAGGTACCGAGCACCGTGTCTTCATTATTGGTAATAGAGTCAACAGATATTGCGATTGATGAGTATGTTTTTAAGAAGAAGTATTGTATGCCGCCGTTAATGAAGGCATTGATTACGCCAGTAAGCATAGCGCCTTTTAGCAATTTTGCGTTTAATGTTGTTGTCATGGTTTATGTTCCAAGTCTAAGCGAATAGGTTTATGCATAAAAAATACTGAGTAGATAAAATCCTACCCAGTATGGTCGAATGCTCAACACGCCCTAGTATGTATCGTTTATAAATTTATGATTAAAGTGATGGCTGAGTTTATGAGGTGGGCATTTTGCTTTTATAAACACCGCCGCCATTGACTGTCAGTTCGGCACCAGTAATCCAAGACGCTGCATCACTTAACAAAAACGCCATCGCTTGAGCGATATCTGCTGGCACGCCACGTCGTTTTAGGACGATACCTTTGACCACATTATCGATCATTTCTTGGGTATAACCGGCTTCTTCAGAGGAAGCACCATTATCTACTGTACCGATGATTAGTGAGTTAAAGCGCACTTCAGGACCTGATGCGACCGCCATACTTTTTACCATATTTAGCAAGCCCGCTTTAGCTGTGCTGTATTCGATAAATTCTGGCGATGGTGTATTACCAACCATGGATCCAGAAAATACCACAGAGGCGTTTTCTTCTTGTTTTAAATACGGCATACATAAACGAGTCAAATGATAAGATCCCAAGGTGTTGAGCTTATACGCATTGACCATTTTTTCGGTGGTAGATTCCCATAAGGGCGTATTTGCACCCCAACCGACGTTGTTGACTACTGCAGAAATCTTGCCGAATTTTGCAATAGTTGCATCGACCAAGGCTGCAATTTGCGTCTCATCAGTAAAGTCAGTTTTCATACCTAAGGTTGCATTGCCTGTTTCTTTTTCGATATCAGCGGCAATTTTCTTCACTTTATCTTCATTTAAATCAGCGAGGACAATGTTGCCTCCTAATGAGCTTAAAAACCGTGCCGCCTCGCTACCAATAGCGCCTGCTGCACCACTGATAATGATGGTTTTATGATGAAAGTCGAATAGTTGTTGGATGGTTTTCATGGTTTACCTTATTATTAGTGAGTGATTAAAGAGCTATCAGCAAGTGGTGTGACCGATTTTATAAATCACGACTGTACAATAACCATGTTAGCGTCTTAAATCCTTACTAATAGTAAGCCTTTGTAAGTGTGTAATGACCAATATGGATTTGTTTACGATAAAAAAGCAGAGTGCGCCGGGCGCACTCTGCTATGCCGGGCGCACTCTGCTATATAGTGGGTTAATAGATAGGGGTTAATAAATAATGTGTTAATAACCTGAAAACAGCTATTGATATGCCTGATCCAAAGATTATTTACCTAAGTTATTTACCTAAGTTATTTACCTAAGTTATTTTCCATAAATTCAAGCATGTTTTCCCAGCTTTGCTTGGCAGCAGATTCGTTGTAGCCAAGATCAACATTTTTAGCAGCGCGCTCATCGGCATGTGGGTTGGTAAAGCCATGCTTAGCGTTGTCATAAACATCGATAATATAGTCAACACCAGCAGCATCTAGTTCTGATTTTAGACCTTCTATTGCTTCCATGGATACCATTGAATCATCGCGACCGTGAGCAACCAATACGTTAGCGGTGAAGTTTTTATCCGCTGGCTGTTTTGGTGTTGGGTTGCCATGGAAAGTGGCAACCGCTTTTAATGGCATGCCTTCGCGAGCCATATCAAGCACGACCTTACCGCCGAAGCAAAAGCCAATCGCTGCTAGATTGTCACCATCAACGGCTAACTGGTCGCTAAAGTCATTAAGGATTAAACGGCAGCGCGCCATCAGCATATCTTGATCTTCTAATACTTGCTCCATCCACATATTCGCTTGTGCAGCATCGGTGGTCAGCTTGCCTTCACCGTAGACGTCCATTGCGACGGCAGCATAACCTGCTTCTGCCAAGCGCTCGACCACTGATTTTGGGTGATCAACGATACCCCACCATTCTGGCGCTACTAAAATTCCCGCAACAGGATGGTCGTCAGATGCATTTTCTGGCAATGCCACATAGCTGATAAGCTGGACACCGTTTTCGGTGGTACTGATTAATTCAAAAGTCTTAATTGACATATTATTATCCTTTTTTATGTGAGGAGTTGTACGTTATAAAGGTTATTTGTCTGTGTTTTTGCGACATCGTTTTTCTTACTTTTACTACCTTAACGCTCAACCTAGGCAAAAACAGCTATAATACTGTAACGCTCTTTATCAAAATGCTACGGCACCTTTATGACACTAAACTTGTTAGACAACTGTGCAGCCCATCTCGACTCTGACGCAACTTTGCCGCAAAAAGTCACGGAAAAATCAGCTGTGAGCTTATTTCCTGACAGTGGTAATGAAAGCAACAGCGACCATGACAGTAAGCTCAATGATACCTTGCGTCCGAATTTTTGGTCGCGCTTTGCACTGTCAGAACTCAATCATAGCGAATGGGAAGCGTTGTGTGATGGCTGTGGCAGCTGCTGTTTGATTAAGTATATTGACGAAGATGAGAATGGCGATGTGGATGAAGAGTTGGTCGAGTATACCGATGTGACTTGCCAGCTAATGGACTGTACGACGGGTTATTGTCAGCACTATGACACGCGTCAAGAGCATGTGCCAGACTGTATTCAGCTGACCATGGACAATCTGCCGCAGATGATGTGGTTGCCTTCGCACTGCGCCTATAAGCGTTTGTATAAAGGACAAAATTTGCCAAATTGGCATTTGTTATTGTCCCAAGATGCAGTGGTAACGCAGCAACAAATGCGTGCTGCCAATGTTGGCGTGGCAGGGCGCTGTGTTTCTGAAACTGGTCTGTCTGATGAAGCGATGGAGGAGGGTGGTCAGCTGGGTTAAGCCTTGATAATATTGAGAGTTACTGAAATCAGTGACATCAGTGACGTTGGTATTATTGCAGGGTAAACGTACAATGCGACTTGATTTTAATAAGAAGCCTGAGCTGCAGATTTGGCTTTTGCCTCAGCATCTTCTTGCGTGTCAGCCAATGGCGGGATAGGAATATCCTGACGAATTTGCTCAGAGAACTCGCGGCTGTTTTCGTTGCTATTAACGCCAGACTCTAGATTGATTTGATTATCAAATCCTTTAACCTTTGAGTTGATATGGGTACGCTCGTACCATGTATCCATTGACCAAGGCTGTCCAGTATTTTCTGGATTAGCGTCAAGCATACCGACATCATATAGATAATTTGGCAGCCAGCCAGAGACCCAAATACGATAATCCCACGGCAGGCGATCACCACTGACGATACGCGCCATATAAAAAATGATATTGGTGCAATTACTGAGTAATGTGTTATACCAAGCAGGCTTGGTATTCAATTCATCGGCAGCGGTTAAGTAAGATTCAAATAGTGACTTGACCTCGTGCTGCTGCAAGTTACTAACGGGAAATAGATAAACTTGCTCGCCACGCGCATTCGTTCGGGTATAAATAATATCGCGCTCTTCTGCGGCAATCAGGCTCAGCTCATAGCGTCTAAAAAACCCTGCTAATGCCGAAAACGACTCGCCTTCTTCTTTACGAATCTCAAATGAGAAAGCAAGCGGTCTATCATCTTCAAAACGAAAACTGACCAAAGTATGGGCAATCAGTGGACCCATCCAGTAAGAATTGGTGACATCGACGCCAGATAGTTTGGACATATCAATGGTACGTGTGTCCCAGCGTTCGGTCGCCTCCGTGTCGGTATGCCAATCAAAGTTGCGTACATTGGTTAGGGTCACTAAATTAGGGTTGATTGCATCGCGCTCGTAAGTGACTCTTTCACTTACCTCAGCCATCCAGTCGCGCTCTTGTTGGGGTTCAATAGAAAAAAACCAGCCAACGCCTACCAACCAAATAGCGCCATATAAAGCGGTTAACCATTTATTTGCTGACTTACTATTTATGGTTGCTTCGTTGCTCCATGGTTTACTGCTGTGTTGTTTATGATCAAAGCGCTGAGCTATTTTCGGCCAATAGCGAACGCTCAGTAAGGCTGTCAGTACACCAACAATGAAAATTGCGGCTAACCAAGTGATGGCAGAGCCTGCCCCAAACTGATACCAAATCGCCAGCAATAACCAGACGGCTGACAGTAGCAAGGTAATAATGATGAAAAACTGTACAAAATAATATCGCCATGTAGGTGTCGGTTGGCGACCATTCGCAGTGTTATTTTTTAAGCCGTGTCTATCCGAACCATGATTATTTGACTCAAGCGTGTCCAAGCCGTTATCTGAACGATGGCTATGTGAGTGCGGCGTGAGCAGGCGAGAGAAAAAGGAACGTAGCGACATAGGGTGTGCTTTGGTGTGTGAAGGCTTTGACCATAGCAAAGTTTATAACGTACTGACAATACAATTTGAGTGAATTTATCGTTGAATGTCGGTGAGCCTTGCGCTAAAGTGAAGCTACTTTGATCTGCTCCATTTATAATTTAATAATCAAAGATCTGTTTTATTTGCTGTATTCATCCCCATCTACGTCTGTTATTACGTATTATTGTTTTTACGTATTATTTTAATTGTTATTAACTAAAGAGGTTAAATCACATCACCATGTCTGACGACACTCCCAGCCCGAGTAGTTGGTCGATGCGCGGCTTAAAACGCTGGCTATCGACCGCCCCCGAAACCCGTGACGAATTGATTCGTCTGGTACAAGACTCGCGCCAGTTCTTAGAGCCTGATACCGTCGATATGTTAGAAGGCGTGCTGGATCTGCCTGCGACACAAGTGCGCGAAATCATGACTCCGCGTCCGCAAGTGGTTGGGCTACACGAAGCACCAGTCTCGCTGAGGTGATGGATATCATCCTTGAGACCACCCATTCGCGCTATCCTGTCTTTGACAGTCAAGATGATGATGCCGTCATTGGCATTTTATTGGCAAAAGATTTGATTCCTATTCTTGTGCATATGGTGCGCGATCAAGAAGATAAAATCGATAGCAAACGTTTGAGAGATTTGGTACGTCAGCCGCTATATATTAGTGAGACGGCACGTTCTGATACCTTGTTACGCTCATTGCAGCGTACCCAAGTACATATGGCGATTGTCGTCGATGAATTCGGCAACTTTGGCGGTGTCGTTACCATGGAAGACTTGCTTGAAGAGATTGTGGGTGACATCGTCGATGAGCATGATGACTTCGATGAAGACAGTGATATCAATAACATCGTCGCTGATCCTGAAAAACCAAATACGTGGCGTGTGCAAGCGTCTACCGTGATTGAAGACTGTAATGATGAGCTTGGCAGTCATTTTGATGATACGGATGTCGATACCATGGGTGGTCTAGTCATGCAGGCGCTTGGTTATGTGGGTGATTTGGAAGGTGAAAGCGTGGTGATAGATGATTGGAAAATCACTATTACTGATGTTGAAGGGCGTTTTATCCAAAATCTTGAGCTCACCAAAATCAATCCTGATCAGCAAATATTGATAGGCAGTCATTGATGTGTCGATAGCGACCTAAACATTGTTTGATATACTCAAAAAAACACGATTGCGGTCGTGTTTTTTTGTGTTTGCTATTGGGTATTTGCTACGCAATGTTACCTATTAATGGGTTGAGACTGGTATCATGGGCGGGTTTAACTTTTAGATACTGTACAAAACACAATACGGTCTGCTTCAGCTTGGTTTTCATCTGAATGTTGACGCTTAAAATTTTGAAAAATATGGTTTTGGATAACTGCTATGCGCCTGTCTACTGTTGATTTACAAAAACGCCTGAACCCTGATAAGCCAAAGGGTTTGCCTATAGCGCTGACGGTATTGATTGCGTTGTTGGCAGGTGCGGTGTTTATATTTGCACTGGCGCCTTATGGCATTTGGCCACTAGCATTGGTTTCGCCTGCTATTTTATATGCATTATTGATGCCTGATATGAGCGGTAAACGTGCTTTTCTTATCGGTCAGGCTTATGGTACGGGACTTTGGTGCGTTGGTGCATTTTGGTTATACACCTCTATTCATGTTTATGGCGATACGCCAGCGTGGCTTGCGCTGATTATGATTGCGCTGATGGGGTTAGGCATGGGGTTATTCCATGGCTTTTTGGCGTTGGTTTTCAACCGTATGGTCGGTCGTCAGCCATTGTCGTTTGCGGCGCTATGGATACTCCAAGAGTGGCTGAAAACGTGGCTGTTCACTGGATTCCCGTGGTTGTTTGTCGGTTATGCCTTTACGGAGCAGTATTGGTTATCGTCATTAGCACCAGTTGCTGGCGTCTTTGCAGTGTCTTTTGTGGCGGTATTATTGGCAGCCAGTTTGGTTGAGCTATTGCGTCGCCGTGGCGGCTATATGATTCCGTCGATAGCATTGTTGGTCATTAGCAGCGCGTTATGGTTGATTAATCCGCAATGGACGAAACCAAAAGGCACACCTGATTTGTCCGTGTCCTTAATCCAAGGTAATATTCCACAAGATTTAAAATGGCTCACCGAATATCAAATAGAAACCCTGAAAATTTATGCAACTCTGACAAGTACTGAGTGGGATCGCGATATCGTCTTATGGCCAGAATCCTCGATTCCTATGTTTCAAGATGAAGCGATTGGCTTTATCAGTGAAATGGTTAAAATGGCCAAGAAACAGATACCACATGGGTAACAGGTATTCCTTATCGAGATTTAGAAAACTTTGACCCAAAAACGGATAAATATCCGCCATTTTATAATAGCGTGGTTGCGCTAGGTAGTGACGCTGAGGGGATGTATAAAAAGCAGCGTCTGGTACCATTTGGTGAATATATTCCCTTCGAAGGCATGTTAGATATCTTGCCAAATCTTGCTGGTAGTCAAGAAATCATGAGCTATAGTCGTGGTAGTGACAACCAATCACCGCTGCGTGTACGTGGTCATAATTTGGGCTCAGCAGTATGTTATGAAGTGGCTTACCCTGATACCACCCGTAAAAACGCGATTGGCACGGACTTCTTATTGACCATCTCAAACGATGCTTGGTTTGGTACGTCGGCAGGTCCATTGCAACATCTGCAAATGGTGCAGATGCGCGCGCTAGAGAATGGGCGTTGGTTTATGCGCGCAACCAATACGGGCGTGACCGCTATCATCGATCATAAAGGTCGTATCGTCGAGCGTGCACCGCAGTTTGAGCGCACAGTATTGCGCGGTGATATTCAGGCGCGGGTTGGTATACACCTTTTATGAGCTTCGGTAATTATCCGATTCTCTTTATCATTACGCTGTTACTTGTCTTGAGCTACTTTGGTAAGCGTGGGATGCCGCAACCGCGTTTGGGTAAGTCGCTAAAATAATTGGCTATTATTACCAGTGATAATGAATCGCTCGAATGAGTTATGAGAATTAACCACAAAAGCGAGTGGCAAAGTTTGTTGATAATAAATCCTTTAAATACTTAAGGGTTTTAACAAATCGGTACGAATTGCGATATAATAGACCAATATTTTAAATATTTTGTGCAAGGTGGATAAGGTATGTCAGAACATATTGTCGAAAACAACCCTAAGAAAGAGTTCTTATTTGCTTTAGGCGGTGTTGCCTTATTTTTAGGTATCGTCTTACTTATTGGTATTTCTGGATTTTTGCGTCCAGCAGGCGAGCACATTACTGCTGAGACAACCGAAACCTCAGCGGCGGCTGATGAAGCAGAAGCGATTGCTGCTGAAGACACTGCGCCAGCTGAAACAGCACCTGTAGCCGCGGATGCTACAGCGACTGATACTGCTGCAGACGCAAGCGTTACCCCAGCGACCGATACTGATAGCGCTGTGGTTACTGCAGAAGCTGGTACTGCAACTGCTTCTGGTACAGTCAGTCAAACTGCGGTTGCAGATGCTGATCTAACGGCTGAGCAAGCAGACGGTGATTTGGAAGCGGGTGATACCACTGATGAAGCGGTAGCCGCACAGTAATATACGTAAGTCGATGCTACTTTTTTAAAGTACGGATCGACAAACCGCTTCGCTTAAAGTCCAAGTATTTTTGCTTAAAGCCTAAGTGTTTTTGCTTAAAACCTAAGTATTATTGTAATACCATAAGCACAACAGCGTCGTCATCACTGACATTGATGCTAAAAATAAAAGTCCGCTTTCAGCCAATGATAGCGGGCTTTTTTGTGGGTATTTGTGTAATTATTGACCAATTATTTCTTTACTTGATTATATCCAAGTGAAACAATGATGCGCCTATATGACCGCTTGTCGGGATAATTATATATTTGGTCGTTAATACAGTGGTCTTTAAAGGAATAAAGTTATGAGTACAGAATCAAAGTCAGAGGTTAGTGCTGCTGAATTGGCAGCACTAGATAATGGATTTATGGGGCACCCTAAGCCGCTACGTCCATTGTTTTTCACAGAAATGTGGGAGCGATTCTCTTATTATAGTATCCGTCCACTATTAGTATTATTTATGGTAGCGACCGTCGGTAGTGGCGGTTTTGGTTTCGATGAAGTTACAGCTTCTGCTATCTATGGTATTTTTGCTGGTTCGTTATATTTAGCGGCAGTACCGGGTGGCTGGTTGGCTGATAATTGGCTCGGTCAAGAGCGTGCACTCTGGTGGGGTAGTATTTTATCGCCCTTGGTCATTTGTGTATCGCACTATCGGCTATGTTTGGGATGACGCTGTTTTTTGTGGGTTTGATGTGTATCGTTCTCGGTTCAGGCTTATTTAAAACCTGTATCTCCGTGATGGTCGGAACGTTGTATCCCAAAGGCGATGCACGCCGTGATAGCGGCTTTACTCTATTTTATATGGGTATCAATATTGGTGCGCTACTGGCTGCCCTTATCGTTGGCGTATTTAAAGAAAAAGGTATGTGGCATGTAGGCTTTGGTGTCGGTGGTCTTGGCATGTTAGCTTCACTATTGATTTATCGTTTTTCAGCTAAAAAAACCTTAAATCGTTATGCTCGTGCCAAAAACATTACGCCTGAATGGGAACAAACGACTGGACGTTTCAAAAATGTAGGTCGCTGGGTTGGCGGGTTTCTCGCGCTACTTGCTGCCATTACTGTCTTAGTGTCGACTGGTATTATGCCATTTAACCCTGAAATGGTTGCTCAGTATATGACTTACCTCATTGCCGCAGTCGTCATATTATACTTTGCTGTCATGTTTATTTCACCGCGATTGGATAAAACTGACAAGCTGCGTTTGTTAATTTGTTTTATCTTAATCATCGGCTCGACGCTATTTTGGTCAAGCTTTGAGCAGCAGCCAACGTCTTTTAACCTGTTCGCCGACCGCTATACAGACCTGAATGTTTTAGGCTTTGAAGTGCCTAGTATTTGGTTTCAATCGCTTAATCCTTTGTTTATTTTAATATTAGCGCCGATCATTAGCATTGTCTGGGTCAAGCTTGCCAATCGAGGCCTTGAGCCAAATAGTATGGTAAAGTTTGCGCTTGGTATGTTGTTTGCCGCTGCAGGCTTTGCCTTGATGATATTTGCCTCAAAAAGCATTTTGACTAGCGATGGTGGATTGGCTTCACCTTTATGGTTAGTGGGTAGTTTATTATTGCTGACCCTTGGTGAGTTGGCGCTCAGTCCTGTTGGTCTGTCTGCAATGACTAAGCTTGCGCCAAAAGGCATGCAAGGTCAGATGATGGGGCTTTTCTTTGCTTCTCTTGCTTTAGGTAATTTGGTTGCTGCGTTCTTTGGTGGTCAAGTATCAGCGGATAAGATCGAAGGGTTGCCGGGCTTATTTACGATGATGACGATCTTTTTGGTGGTCACAGCCGTTGTCTTATTGGCATTAGCCAAACCGATCAATAATATGCTGCAAAAAAGCGAGCGTGCAGATAAGCTGAGCTAATTCAGACACACGGTTAACGGATTTAGGATCAATAGCAATACCAGCAAAAATGTTAGATGGCGAGACGTGTTACCATGATCGGTAGCACGTTTTATGGTGACACTTAGTAAGTTATTGCCCCCACGCTATTGAAAGTACGCTTTCCGCCCAAACATCTAATAATGCTCTGCTGTAATGCTCCTAAAAATAGCTAGCCTCATTTATCTGGTCATTGACAATATTTTAATTTTTAAGACATTGAGCTGCTTATGTAGGTTTAGATGCTGAGCATTCAATGAATGATAAATAGCAAACGCCTAAAACAGTTTACTCGCTCAAATAAGACGACTATCCATAGTCGCCTCACAATATGATTTTTCCAAATCTTATTTTTTAAAATCAATAAGGACACCTTTTATGAATAAACAAAGCATCCACGATCGTATCGACAGCCTACGTCAGGCGTTGATAGCACAAGATCTGACCGCGATTATCGTACCGTCTGCTGATCCGCATTTATCTGAGTATCTGCCAGAATATTGGCAAGCGCGCTTATGGTTATCAGGATTCACAGGCTCAGTCGGGACGCTCGTTGTTACCGCTGATTTTGCTGGATTATGGACGGACAGCCGCTATTGGGTACACGCCGCTGACCAAGAAGGTACTGGTATTAGCTTAGAGAAGCTTGCACCGGGTCAGCCAAATCATATTGATTGGCTCGCCGAGCATTTGGCTGAGGGGGATAGCGTGGCAGTCGACGGCAATGTATTGTCTATCTCTGAGCAAGATAGATTGTTAAATGCCTTTGATGCCAATGACATTACCTTAATCACTGAGCGTGACGTATTGACAGAAATATGGAGCGATCGTCCAGCGCTACCTACTGCCAGTCTATATCAACACGATGCGCAGTTTGTCGCGCAGACTGCTACCTCAAAAACTTGCCGCTGTACGCGCAGGTATGGCTGAGGCAGGCGCAACCCATCACTTGCTTTCAAGCTTAGACGATATTGCTTGGTTGACCAATTTACGCGGCGCTGATGTTGACTATAACCCTGTGTTTTTGGCACATATGCTCATTAGCGAACATGACGCGACATTGTTTATCGATAATAATAAAGTCAGTAGCGAGATAGCACAAAGCTTAAAAGACAGCGGTATCACCCTTGCTGATTATGATGCTGTGCAAGATGCGTTGGGCACATTGACTGCTGATGACTTATTGCTATTAGACCCAAGTAAAGTGGCAGTAGGTACGTTATCTAAAATGGGCGATGGCATAGGTTTTATTGAGCAAATGGCGCCAAGTACGTTGCTAAAATCGGTTAAATCTGACGCTGATATCGACCATGTGCGTGAAGCCATGCGTCAAGATGGCGCGGCATTAAGTGAGTTTTTTGCCGCATTTGAGCAGCGTTTAGCAGACGGTGAGCGTTTAAGCGAGCTGGACGTTGATAGTATGCTCATCGAAGTGCGCAGTCAGCAGCCACATTATGTATCGCCAAGTTTCCCGACTATCGCAGGCTTTAATGAAAATGGTGCGCTGCCACATTATCGCGCAACGCCAGAAAAATTTAGCTACCTAGATGTCAATGAAGGTGAGGGTGGTTTATTGCTCATTGATTCAGGCGCTCAGTATCAAAACGGCACCACTGATATCACCCGTGTGGTCGGTATTGGACAGGTAAGTAGCGAACACAAACGTGACTTTACCACCGTACTCAAAGCCCATATTGCCTTAGCAAAAGCACATTTCCCTGATGGTATCGCTTCACCACCACTCATCGATGCGATATGCCGTGCACCATTATGGCAGGCACAGATGGATTATGGTCACGGTACTGGTCATGGCGTTGGTTATTTCTTGAACGTCCATGAAGGCCCACAAGTGATTGCTTATAGTGCCAGCATGCCGAAAGAGCGTGCGATGAAAGAGGGCATGATCTCAAGTAATGAGCCAGGTCTATACCGTGAAGGCAAATACGGTATTCGTATTGAGAACCTGATGGTTAATAAACGTGTTGCCCAGCCTATAGAAACGGAATTCGGCGATTTTCTTAATTTTGAGACCGTCACTTATTGCCCAATTGATACCCGTTTAATTGAGTCGTCATTATTAACTCAAATCGAAATTGATTGGTTGAATAATTATCATAGCCAAGTCTATGCAGAGCTAAAAGACCGCGTTGAAGGTGCGGCACTTGAATGGCTGACTGAGCGGACTAAGGCTATCTAAAGTAAACGCTCATATCGACGAAGCTAAAATGAAAAAACCCCCGTAAAGTTTACGGGGGTTTTTTAGTACTAGGAATTTGTTACTAAGGATTTATTGCTAAAGGGTGATGCGTAGGACGCAGCATTTAGCTTTTTTTAGACTCTTTGTCAGTTCCTGCTTCATCTTCGCTTACATTTTGAGTCACTTCAGCACGTAACCAAGATTTTAAATTCTCAGACATCAGCATCATTTGCTCACTGAGATAATCATCAATTTGCATTTCCAACTCACGGATCATTTCTTGATGTGTAGTACTCAGTTTCGCATCTTTCAATGCCAGTTTAATGGCGGCGCTGGCTTTGTCATTGACCGCTTTTATGCTGTGGTCGTCATTAATATGCTTGTCATGAGCGACATTAGCATGTTCACTGATGGTTTTGTTCTCAGAACTAGATTGCGTCGCAGCCGATTTTTCAACATTTTGGTTTTTCTCAACCGTGTTATCAATGCTGAGCGATTCTGAATCGCTGGCATCATTGGTGTTTATAGCGGTCGTTTTATCAGCGGCTATTTGCTCAATTTTCTGTTGTTCTTTTTGCGCGGTATCTGCTGCTTCACGAAGTTTGGCTGCCTCTTTTAATCTAGCACTTTCTTTAATCTGGCATCCTCTGCCGCTTTTACTTTTTGTTGTTCTTCTCGCTGCTGTTTTTCAGCAGTCGCTTGCTCTTCGGCTTTTTTGTCAGTAATGGCTTTAGCGATGGCTTGCTCCGCTTCATGGTTTTCGTATAGCTCATCGATGTGGGTATCCAAATCATGAGTATTAAAGACAAAGCTTTCAAATGGGGTATCGTTTTGCAGTAAGGTGGTGATGTCTTTTAGCTCTTGGGTAATTGCTGCGCGAATAGGCTCAGGCGCACACGTCCAGCGCTGGTAAAACTGATGGGAAAATGAGTAGCTTGACATGGTATCGTCCATAAATGTTCCAAAAATTACCCCTTATCATACGCAAATACGATAAGGGGCTGCAAGTGGACAAACGTAGCAAATCTGACACCAAGGTTACAACGACCGAAATGGTGAGTTTTATACCTTAATGATTCACGGGCCAGCGCGCAAATACTAACGAGCCATTGGTACCACCAAAGCCAAAGCTATTGGATACGGCATACTGTAGGTTTTCAACTTTGCGCGATTGGTTGGCGACATAGTCGAGGTTACAGTTGTCTTCCACATTGTCCAAATTAATGGTGGGTGGCACATGCTGATGCTGTAGGGCAAGGACGGTAAATATGGCTTCAACAGCACCCGCGGCACCAAGCAAATGACCCGTCATCGATTTGGTTGAGCTAACCAAAATGCGGTCTTTGACTGGGGCAAAAACGGTTTCAATAGCAATCGATTCAGCGACATCACCCGCAGGGGTGCTGGTGCCATGAGCGTTGACATAACCAACACTCGATGGCTCAATGCCTGCATCATTTAGGGCATTACGCATCGCTCGCGCCGCACCGCTGCCATCTTCAGGCGGTGCTGTGATGTGACTGGCATCATCACTCATCCCAAAGCCGACCAGTTCAGCGAGTATGGTTGCACCGCGTGCTTTGGCATGAGCGAGGCTTTCTAGTACCACCATACCCGCGCCATCACCGAGCACAAAACCATCACGGTCTTTGTCAAAGGGACGCGAGGCTTTGGTTGGTTCGTCATTGCGAGTTGAGAGGGCATGCATGGCACCAAAACCTGATATGCCAAGTGGGCTTGAGCCTTTTTCACTACCGCCTGCTAGCATGACATCGGCGTCACCATAAGCAATCAAACGTGCAGCGAGACCCATTGCATGGGTAGCGGTGGTACAAGCCGTCGATGTCGCAAGGTTGGGACCTTTTAAGGTATGTTTAATCGCGACTAAGCCTGCTGCCATATTCACAATAGAGCCAGGAATGATAAAGGGCGAAACTTTCATAGCACCTTTTTCTCGTAGCGTATCGCGACTGTTTTCAATGGTTTGGATACCACCAATACCTGAGCCTAAAATAATGCCGAATCGCTCTTGATCGACATTTTGCACAGGTGCGTCAGCAGCACTTACTTCATCGATAAAACCAGCGTTCTGTAATGCCATACTAGAGGCGGCAATACCATAATGAATAAATTCATCATAGCGTCGCGCGTCTTTGGCATTCATATATTGCTTGGCATCGAAATCCTTGACCACGCCAGCAATTTGAGCGCGATAGCCAGTAGCATCAAAATGTGTAATTGGCGCGATGCCGCTATCACCATTGAGCAGTTTAGTCCATGAGCTATCGACGTCGAGTCCCAAAGGTGTCAACGCACCCATACCCGTAATTACGACGCGCAAGTCATCGCTACGCTCATAGTGCGGTAGTTTCTGACGCGGTTGATGCTCCGCTGTTGCGCTAGCATCATTGGTAGCTTGATCAGTAAGTGAACTGCTGTGTTGGCTCATGCGATATATCCTATACTTACAAGTCCTAAGAGGAGGGTATTTCAGAATTCATTATAAACACATAAGTGCACGTGTGTAAACTAAAATTTGACCAGTCAGGCGAAACAAACCTGACCCAAAACCACGCCTTTACTCGCACCAGTCACGGCTGGCAAATTACCCGTTTCACCTATTAGTGTTTGCCGTGCGAGCATGCAAAGGCGACGGCTTCGACCCACGCTGGATTCAGTCCTAAGCTTGCGGTGGTCTCTACCGTGCAATGGGGCAGATGCGCTTGCAAGCGAGTCATCAAATAATCGTTTAATGCACCGCCACCACAGACGTAAACCGAGCTATTTTCATGAGCATTAATAAACATGTTAATTTGCATACTGGCACTCATCGCTGTCAGTTCAGTAAGCGTCGCCTGCACATCCGCTGACGAATAGCGAATATGGGCAGATGCCTGATCGAACTTTTGCAGCTCATCCTGTAGCCATGCTAAGTTAAAATCTTCACGCCCAGTGCTTTTTGGATACGTTCGCGCAAAAAATGGATGTTCTATTAGCTGATTAAGTAGCGGCTCAACCACTTGTCCAGACTGCGCCCAAGTGCCGCCAGCATCATAATCTTTATCAGTATGCAATGCCGTCCACGCATCCAACAATAAATTGGCAGGACCCGTATCATAACCAATCACAGGGCTATCGTTTGCTGGCAAGACTGTGATATTGGCAATACCGCCTAAATTTAATAACACGCGCGTGCTATCAGGCGTGGCAAATAACGCTTGATGAAAAGCTGGAACCAAAGGCGCTCCTTGACCGCCAACTGCCATATCACGGCGGCGAAAATCGCTGACGACGCTAATGCCAGTACGCTCAGCAATGATGTTGGCATCGACCAATTGCAAGCTAAAGCCCAGTTGCGGACGATGGCGTACCGTTTGACCGTGACAGCCGATTGCCAACACTGACTCTACATCAGTATTCGATTGCTGCAATAAATTATTGACCACCTCGCTGGCAAATTCAGCGTATTCTTTACTTGCCCAACCGAACCAGTCTAATTCGCTGTTTGGTTCACCCTCTGCAGGTATTAATTCTTGAACACCATTAGGCTGACATAAAGCCAATAATACTTCACGCAAACGCGGCGGAAACTCTTGGCTATGAGTTGCTAACAGTCGCATCGGTTGCTGTGTATCTTTTTCAGCACTACTATCACTACTAAACTGACAAAGAACCGCATCCATCCCGTCTAAGCTGGTGCCAGACATCATGCCGATATATAAGCCATCATCGAAGTTTTCAAACACGGTTTGCTCGAGTGCATCGGTCAAGGTGGCATAGTTTAAATCGTCAATATTATCTAGACGGCTATCTAAGCTCATCTCTAAACTTAAATCTGTGTCAGGAGTATTCTGAATATCGTCAATCGATACGGGCTTGGTCATGGCAATTTACCTTAAAAAACGCTAGTATATCTCTCAAATTCTAACATCTTTTACTGGCTATGAGATTCTAAATAGCCCAAACGCGTTACCCTTTTAATAAAGACAATAAAGAGAGCATCATGACCACGCAAACCTACACCCTAGAAGAACAGCTTGCCTTGATCCAACGCGGCACCCAAGAAATCTTATCTGAAGAAGATTTGGTTAAAAAGCTGAAACTCAATCGTCCGCTACGTATCAAGCAGGCTTTGATCCTACTGCACCTGACCTGCATTTAGGTCATACCGTGCTTAAAAACATTTTCAAGACTTGGGTCATGAGATTTATTTCTTAATCGGTGATTATACTGCCAAGATTGGTGACCCGTCTGGTAAGAACAGCACCCGTCCGCCATTGACCGATGAGCAAATCAAAGTCAACGCACAGACTTATGCGGAACAAGTTTTTAAAATTTTGGATAAAGAAAAAACCAAGATTGTCTTTAACTCCGAATGGTTCAAGGATATGTCGGCGGGTGACATGATTCAGCTTTCTAGCCAATTGACCGTCTCACGTATGCTTGAGCGTGATGATTTCTCTAAACGCTATGCCGCGCAAACGCCAATTGCTATCCATGAGTTTCTCTACCCATTGGTGCAAGGTTATGACTCTATCGCGCTAAAAGCGGACGTCGAGCTTGGTGGTACTGACCAAACTTTTAACATCCTAATGGGACGCACCCTGCAAGGTCGCTACGGTCAAGAGCCACAAGTGTGTATCACCGTGCCAATCTTAGAAGGGCTAGACGGTGTTAATAAAATGTCTAAATCCCTGAAAACTATGTCGGTATTTATGATGCACCGGGCACCATGTACCAAAAACTACTGTCCATGCCAGATACTTTAATCCGTCGCTACTTCGAGTTTTTAAGCTTTAAGCCGATGGAAGAAGTCGAAGCGTTAATGAAAGAGATGGAAAATGGTCGCAATCCACAGGAAATCAAACGTATCCTTGCTGAAGAATTAATCGAGCGTTTTCACGATGCCGATGCTGCTGCCATTGCGCACAAGTCAGCAGGTAACGTGCTTGCTGATGGTGAACTGCCTGTTGATTTGCCAGAAGTGACGTTAGATTTGGAAGGTGCTGAGGCGCTATTTATTACTCAAGTACTCAACCAAGCTGGATTGGCTAAAATAGCTCATCAGCTAAAGATATGATTAAGCGTGGCGGTAAAAGTAGATGGCGAAGTGGTCGATGCAGGCTTTAGCCTAACTGCTGGGCAAACTGTCGTTATCCAAGCGGGTAAAAAGGCTTATGCGAAAGTGACGGTAGGGTAGTTAAAGAATTGAGTTAGGTAGCCAAAGTTTCTAAGTTCATTATGGCTTAAGGAGAAGTAGATGTTAGCCCTTCCTACGTTATCAAGTAATGGCATTACCCTTAAGCCGTTGACGCTAAGTCATGCAACTGACTTAGTCGAAGCTTGCCAAGATGGTGAACTATGGAAAATAAATGAGACGTCAGTACCTGAGCCAGACAAGGTTATTGACTATATTAATACCGCAGATTCAATGCCCGATAGACAAGCATTTGTCGTTATTGATGAATCAAATGGTAAAGCGATTGGTACAACGAGTTTCCACGATATTTTACCCTTTGCAAACGCTTAGAGATTGGCTATACATGGTATGCCAAATCGTATTGGCGCACGCATGTTAATACGACTTGTAAGCTCATGCTGCTAACCCATATATTTGAGACTTTAGACTATCAAACCGTAGGCTGGCGCACGGATATGGCAATCATCGCTCACAACGAGCCATTGAGCGTTTAGGTGCTAAAAAAGATGGGGTGATTCGAGGCAACCGAGTCTGCCGCGATGGCGTTATTTCAGATACAGTGATGTATAGCTTAATAAAATCTGAGTGGCTACGAGTAAAATTAGCGCTGACGAAAAAACTTAATGAGGCTCACTAAGCTTTTATAATAATTGATACAAGTAATAAAATTATGACTCAACAACTTCAAAGTGTCCCTCAAGGTATTTACCGCCATTATAAAGGCAGCCTGTATCAAGTGTTGCACACTGCTCAGCATTCGGAACCCAAGAAGAATTAGTCGTTTATCGTTGCCTATACGGTGAGTATGGCGTATGGGTGCGACCGTTATCTATGTTTTCTGAAACGGTTGAAGTTGAGGGTAAGCACGTGCCGCGATTTGAGCTGATCAAAGCATTAGCGGATTAATGCTTAAAATTTATTACTCAAATAAAAAGCGACTTTTGGAGTCGCTTTTTTTATATAAATGAACAACTAATCCTGCAAAAATCCTTTTAATACTTTATAAAACCCAATTGGCTCATCCATTGGTATCGCATGACCTGAGCGCGGCAAAACAACTTCGCGAGCATTGGGTAGCATTTGGGTAACTTGTTGCTGCCACTTAGCATCGTAAAGTTTGGAGCGACCACCGATGAGGTTGACCACTGGAATAGTGACCCGCTCTATCGCACCGCGAAAGTCATAGGGTAATGTCAAATAGGCTTGTAAGCAGCGCATTTTATGATGCCAAATACTATGATCATAAAGCGCAAGTTTGGGGTCATTTTTATAAGTCATCACTTGTATAAACGCTTTCGAGCGCGTTCGATTAACAGATAATAGAGAGAACAGTCGTTCGACATCCGTTGCACGGCGTTTTAGAGCAAACGGTAGGTGGGTAAAGCTTTTCATTTCAGCATAAGGTAAAGTTTTCTCAATTACTTCGTGAAAGATATCGAATACTTCTTGCTGCCGCGCACCAAACAAGCCACCTTGCCAATCAGGCTGATTATGGATAGCAGGACTTTGGTCAATATTCAAATAACGGCTAACTTTCGCGCTGCCATAACGCTCAAAATACGCCCACATTACTTGTGCACCCATCGAAATAGCGGCAACTGGCAACGATTCTATATTGCGTGTCAAGCAAACTTGCTCAATCACAATGCTGATATCATCGGCATACTGACGCACAAAATCAAACTGTGTCAGCTTAATATCTTTTGCGGCACCAAATCCTCGTAGATGCGGCAGGTAAAATGCATATTTGCCAAGCAAAGGAAAAATAAATGGCAAAAACTCACGCGCGTCCATACCATAAGCATGCAGTAATATTACAGGCTTGCCGCTGCCTATGACTGACACTGGTAGCAGCGTACCGTCAGTTAAAGTGATATTAATCGTTTTCAGCTGGTAGTTAGTAGGCAAGTTAATCAATTTTTTCTTCATAAGGCAATGTACCTTGTTTTCATTAAGCGGTTTTACAAAGTCGATTTAGCCAAAATGTATCGTAGCAAAAGTCTTTATCTCATTTCTAAAAGACTGCTATATTAAAGTAGATAATTAACCATAGCATAAAAGCAGTTAAGCGGTAAAAGTAGTGACTTATCATAGACTTTGACCAATCGAATCAAACGTCAGCAAGTAAAATATAAGGATATCAGTCTATGGGCAAGCTGACGTTACCATTGCTTGATAGCAGCCTATATCCGCAAATCTGGCAGCAGCAAACCTTGCTCAATCCGCAGGCGCTATTGATGGCAATGCTGACAGCAGATATCACGCCAGATGCCAATACTTTCACTAGGCAATTACTAGCTAATGATACTTATCAAGACTGGATTAATAGCAGCGTATTTGGGCGTTATTTACAGCGTAATTTTACGGCGTTTTCTCAGCAAACAGAAGACAGTTTCAACATTGATATGCCTTCGCTGTTTCGTCAGGAATTGATGCGTCACGCGCAGTATTTACCACTAGAGCAAATCTTATTTTTTGCAGGAGATTTGCCAAAAAGCGTGCGCCAGACAAAGACTTTAACCACAACTGTTAATCCCGCCACTGCCGTGATTAATGCGCAAAAGCTGAGTAGGAAAGTTAGGATGAATAATCCAATTACCATTATCAATCAGATAGTGGTGAAAGGTAAACACGTATTGGGTTTTCCGATACGCCATAATAAACGTACTAGCGAGCGCTTGCGCAATGAGGTATTGATTTTAGACTTTCAAGAATTGCGCTTGGTCAATGAAGAGAATGTTAGTAGCAAAAAAAGAAGCAATATAAAGGAATCTATATTGCTTCGCTCTTATGAATTACGTTAGTGAGCCAAACGGTCAGCTAAAATTTTAAGAATCTTGCTTAGCAATCGTCAGCCCGTTATAAGTTTGCGCAACTGGCATCACTTCTAAACGATTGACGTTAATATGAGCAGGCGATTCAATCAGCCATAATAAAATATTGCCAATATCATCGCCGGTCATGGTTTTAAAGCCGTCGTAAACCTTGGCAGCTTTATCGTCATCGCCGTGGTAACGCACGTTTGAAAACTCAGTACCCGCGACATTACCCGGTTCAAGGTTGGTCACTCGCACTTGCGTACCGATGAGATCCGCGCGCAGATTTAAGCTAAACTGTTTGACAAAGGCTTTGGTCGCGCCATAGACGTTACCCCGCCGAAGTAAGGCCAACTGCCCGCAATTGAACCAACGTTGATAATATAACCGCTATCGCGCGCCACCATCGCTGGCAACACTGCATGGGTCAGCGCCATTAGACCTTTAATATTGGTATCGGTCATACGCATCCAATCATCAAGACTGGCATTTTGCGCAGGCTCTGTACCGAGTGCCAATCCAGCGTTATTTACTAAGACATCGATTTGCTTAAATTTATCAGGCAAATCAGCAATGATTTGCGGGATAGTAGCCGTGTCACTCACATCCATGACCACAGTAAAAATGTTTCGCCCCAAGTCTGCTAGAGTATGAGTTTTTCTAAACGTCTGGCACAACCAATCACGCGATGACCATTTGCAACCAAACGCTCGGCCAGCGCTTTACCAAAACCTGCGCTTGCTCCTGTAATCAATACGTTCATCCTTATCATTATCATGATTTTGCACATGTGTCATGGGTGTTACGACGACGGCTAGTTTTGATTCATTTGTTTTTTTCTCTTGTTGAATAATTGCTTACCAAAGATTTTATCGCCCGCATCGCCTAAACCTGGATGATATAGCCATGTTCATCTAAATGGCTATCTAATGCGGCGGTATAAATGGTCACATCAGGATGCGCTTCATTGACCACACGTACGCCTTCAGGGGCCGCAACCAATACCAATGCTTTAATATTGGTACAGCCATTTTTCTTTAGCATTTCGATGGTCGCAACCATTGAGCCACCAGTGGCTAACATTGGGTCAATGATAAGGGCTGGGCGTTTGTCCATATGGCTGACAAATTTTTCAAAGAACGGCACAGGTTGTAAGGTTTCTTCATCACGTTGCACGCAAGCGACGACAGAGATTTTTGCTGTAGGAATCAAATCGAGCACCCCTTCAAGCATACCAATACCCGCACGTAAAATCGGTACAATCGTCGCCGTCTTACCGATGATTTGCTCACCTGTGATTTCACCACACCAGCCTTGCATTGGGAAGGTTTCAATTTCAAAATCACGGCTTGCTTCATACGCCATCAAGCGTGCAAGCTCTTTGGTTAACGTGCGAAACTTATAAGTGCTACAGTCTTTTTCGCGCATAAGGCTGAGTTTATGACGGACTAGCGGGTGATCAATGACGGTGATTTTTAAGTCGCTCATAAGGTTTCTCTTGGTTTTTGGTCTGATGCTTGCGCAGTTACTGCGGTTGCCATTAGTATAAAAGATACAAACACTTACTGCACTTCAACCTTATATCTGTCTCACAAATAGTAAGCTTGCTACTTTGATAATAAAGTAAGCTAAATATATTTATAGCAGGATTGATCTTATTTAAGCCGACTATGTTTGACTATAATCGCGCCCTAAAAATGAAGCAGTGTTTAGGCTTGCTATGATAGCAAAAAAACCGCTTTTCTGATGAAGAATCTTATGACTACACAACCATATCACACCCATAATAATACGCATAAAACCGATAACAGCTTAATATTATCTGAAGCCCAAGCAACAGAGGTAGAAACGCATCCGTTCGCTCCCGTTTTACCATCTAATGCTACGGTAATGATGATGGGCACTTTTCCACCGACCGCTGATAAATGGGCAATGCCATTTCACTATCCAAACTTTTACAATGACATGTGGCGTATTTATGGCAGTGTATTTTTTGACGATGTGGATTACTTTCGGGTAGGTAAAGAAAAACGCTTCGATCCTGAGCGTATTCGCGCCTTTATGTTTGAGCGCGGTATCGCCTCCTGTCCGACCGTCAAGCAAGCGATTCGCAAGACTGGTAATGCTTCAGATAAAAACTTAACGGTTGTCACACCCGTTGACCTAGATAGTATATTGCCAAAAGTGCCAAAGGTTGAAACCTTGTTTACCACGGGCGGTAAGGCAACAGAAGTGCTGCTTGGTTTATTAGCCGAGCCACCTGCCAAGTCTAAGTATCCTAAGACCAATCAAAGTATGGACTATCCTTACCAATGGCAAAGTAACCAAAGTCAAAAAGCGGATGTTAATGATTTAACCTTATATAGGTTACCTTCGACTTCACGTGCATATCCTTTAGCGATAGATAAGAAAATTGCTGCTTATAAAGACTTCTTCAAAAAGATAGGCAAGCTGTAAAAGCGCTTCTATATAAGAAGCGCTAACTAAGATCAAGGGCTGTTGTTGGTAAGGGTAAAACTATCTTTAACCCTAACCGCCTGATAAATAGAAGGTATTGACGACAAATTTAGATAATCTTCAAAATAGTAAATAAACCACCTTGACCCAGCCTCAAGAACCCATACACTGCCATCCAGTTAAAGCAAAAGTAGTGTCGCCATCCTGCTAATTTAGTTTAATCACCAAGTTTATTTAAATTAAGCTAAAATAGCCCTTGACTAAACATTCAAACCCTCTATAATACGCCCTCATCAAGACGAGCTGGAAGCTTATATGTAAGATACATATAAATAACCCAATTCACTTGAAGAAACAAAACATAAAAAAGCTTGACAAATCAAATCATTATGATAAGATAGTCGGCTCGCTAGATAGCTTAACCCGTAAGGGATTGAGACTAAACAGCAAGAGAGATACCCTATATATCAGTTACTGGACGACAGTGATTGAGCACTATTTAAAAGCATAACTAAAGAACAACTTGTGTGGATTTTTGCTGATTCAGAATGCTAAAAAATAAAGTTGGTTTTAACTCCTTTTCGGAGTTCATTCTAACTATAAAAATTATCATTTAAGACAGCAGAAAAACTCAAAGTTAATTCATTACGAACATAATTTTTAGCGATTTTGCCAGATTAGATGAGCCAAGTTTAGAAGCTTCTTTAAAGAGCTTCATAGCAAGATTAAACTGAAGAGTTTGATCATGGCTCAGATTGAACGCTGGCGGCAGGCTTAACACATGCAAGTCGAGCGGAAACGATGATAGCTTGCTATCAGGCGTCGAGCGGCGGACGGGTGAGTAATACTTAGGAATCTACCTAGTAGTGGGGGATAGCACGGGGAAACTCGTATTAATACCGCATACGACCTACGGGAGAAAGGGGGCAGTTTACTGCTCTCGCTATTAGATGAGCCTAAGTCGGATTAGCTAGATGGTGGGGTAAAGGCCTACCATGGCGACGATCTGTAGCTGGTCTGAGAGGATGATCAGCCACACCGGGACTGAGACACGGCCCGGACTCCTACGGGAGGCAGCAGTGGGGAATATTGGACAATGGGGGAAACCCTGATCCAGCCATGCCGCGTGTGTGAAGAAGGCCTTTTGGTTGTAAAGCACTTTAAGCAGTGAAGAAGACTCCGTGGTTAATACCCACGGACGATGACATTAGCTGCAGAATAAGCACCGGCTAACTCTGTGCCAGCAGCCGCGGTAATACAGAGGGTGCAAGCGTTAATCGGAATTACTGGGCGTAAAGGGAGCGTAGGTGGCTCTATAAGTCAGATGTGAAATCCCCGGGCTTAACCTGGGAACTGCATCTGAAACTGTAGAGCTAGAGTATGTGAGAGGAAGGTAGAATTCCAGGTGTAGCGGTGAAATGCGTAGAGATCTGGAGGAATACCGATGGCGAAGGCAGCCTTCTGGCATAATACTGACACTGAGGCTCGAAAGCGTGGGTAGCAAACAGGATTAGATACCCTGGTAGTCCACGCCGTAAACGATGTCTACTAGTCGTTGGGTCCCTTGAGGACTTAGTGACGCAGCTAACGCAATAAGTAGACCGCCTGGGGAGTACGGCCGCAAGGTTAAAACTCAAATGAATTGACGGGGGCCCGCACAAGCGGTGGAGCATGTGGTTTAATTCGATGCAACGCGAAGAACCTTACCTGGTCTTGACATATCTAGAATCCTGCAGAGATGCGGGAGTGCCTTCGGGAATTAGAATACAGGTGCTGCATGGCTGTCGTCAGCTCGTGTCGTGAGATGTTGGGTTAAGTCCCGCAACGAGCGCAACCCTTGTCCTTAGTTACCAGCGGGTTAAGCCGGGAACTCTAAGGATACTGCCAGTGACAAACTGGAGGAAGGCGGGGACGACGTCAAGTCATCATGGCCCTTACGACCAGGGCTACACACGTGCTACAATGGTAGGTACAGAGGGCAGCTACACAGCGATGTGATGCGAATCTCAAAAAGCCTATCGTAGTCCAGATTGGAGTCTGCAACTCGACTCCATGAAGTAGGAATCGCTAGTAATCGCGGATCAGAATGCCGCGGTGAATACGTTCCCGGGCCTTGTACACACCGCCCGTCACACCATGGGAGTTGATTGCACCAGAAGTGGATAGCTTAACCTTCGGGGGAGCGTTCACCACGGTGTGGTTGATGACTGGGGTGAAGTCGTAACAAGGTAGCCGTAGGGGAACCTGCGGCTGGATCACCTCCTTATAGATGGCATTCGGTCAGCAAGAATTCACAACAAGTTGTTCTTTAGTTTAAGCTTACGTTTTAACAAGCGTAATTGGGTCTGTAGCTCAGCTGGTTAGAGCACCGTGTTGATAACGCGGGGGTCAGTGGTTCAAGTCCACTTAGACCCACCATTTTATAATGGGGCCATAGCTCAGTTGGTAGAGCGCCTGCCTTGCACGCAGGAGGTCAACGGTTCGACTCCGTTTGGCTCCACCACTATAGACGAATAAGCTTTAAGTGCTAATAGTATAAATAGAAACAAGTGATTTATCTTTGAATAAAGACACGATTACTTCTTTCTGTTTTATACAGAATCTGTGACTCGACGAGAGCATAGAGACTATTTAAAAACATAGATATGAGTCTGGGTTAGGAAGAGCGTGTTCACGCGCACTTCCTAACCTTAATCACTCACCTCTTAACGACATCAGTTGTTATCCCAGGGGTGAGTGATTAAAAAAAGTAAAGAGAACTGAATCAAGCGTATAAACATAGGTGATATCGTTATCATAATTAGACTTTATAACACTTAGCAGTCGAAAGACTACTTGGGGTTGTATGGTCAAGTAATGAAGCGCACATGGTGGATGCCTTGGCAGTCAGAGGCGATGAAAGACGTGACAGCCTGCGATAAGCTTCGGGGAGGCGGCAATATCCTGTGATCCGGAGATTTCTGAATGGGGAAACCCACCTACCATAAGGTAGGTATCTTGTACTTGTACAAGAAGCGAACGAGGGGAAGTGAAACATCTCAGTACCCTTAGGAATAGACATCAAATGAGATTCCCCTAGTAGCGGCGAGCGAACGGGGAGAAGCCGATTAATGCTAATGTAGAAGAACAGCGTGGGAAAGCTGACCGTAGTAGGTGATAGTCCTGTATTCGAAACATTAGCGTTAACATATTAAGTAGAGCGGGGCACGAGAAATCCTGTTTGAAGATGGGGGGACCATCCTCCAAGGCTAAATACTCCTGACTGACCGATAGTGAACCAGTACCGTGAGGGAAAGGCGAAAAGAACCCCTGTGAGGGGAGTGAAATAGAACCTGAAACCGTGTGCGTACAAGCAGTGGGAGCCTTAATTTATTAGGGTGACCGCGTACCTTTTGTATAATGGGTCAGCGACTTATATTCTGTAGCAAGGTTAACCGTTTAGGGGAGCCGTAGGGAAACCGAGTCTTAATAGGGCGTTTAGTTGCAGGGTATAGACCCGAAACCGAGTGATCTATCCATGAGCAGGTTGAAAGTGCCGTAACAGGCACCGGAGGACCGAACCCACTGTCGTTGAAAAGCCAGGGGATGACTTGTGGATAGGGGTGAAAGGCTAATCAAACTCGGTGATAGCTGGTTCTCCCCGAAAGCTATTTAGGTAGCGCCTCGGACGAACACCATTGGGGGTAGAGCACTGTTTCGGCTAGGGGGTCATACCGACTTACCAAACCGATGCAAACTCCGAATACCGATGAGTGATATCCGGGAGACACACAGTGGGTGCTAACGTCCATTGTGGAGAGGGAAACAACCCAGACCGCCAGCTAAGGCCCCAAATTCCTAGTTAAGTGGGAAACGAGGTGGGAAGGCATAGACAGCTAGGAGGTTGGCTTAGAAGCAGCCATCCTTTAAAGAAAGCGTAATAGCTCACTAGTCGAGTCGGCCCGCGCGGAAGATGTAACGGGGCTCAAACTAGGAGCCGAAGCTGCGGATTTGAATTTGTTTTCAAGTGGTAGGGGAGCGTTGTGTAAGCCTGTGAAGGTGTGTCGTAAGGCATGCTGGAGGTATCACAAGAGCGAATGCTGACGTGAGTAACGATAATGCGAGTGAAAAGCTCGCACGCCGGAAGATCAAGGGTTCCAGTCCAACGTTAATCGGGGCTGGGTGAGTCGACCCCTAAGGCGAGGCCGAAAGGCGTAGTCGATGGGAAATCGGTTAATATTCCGATACTTGTTTATAATGCGATGGAGGGACGGAGAAGGTTATGTCAGCCTGGCGTTGGTTGTCCAGGTGAAAGGATGTAGGCTTACAACTTAGGTAAATCCGGGTTGTTATATGGCTGAGATCTGATAGCAAGCTGTACTTGTACAGTGAAGTGGCAAATACCATGCTTCCAGGAAAAGCTTCTAAGCAATAGTTATAAACGAATCGTACCCTAAACCGACACAGGTGATCAGGTAGAGAATACCAAGGCGCTTGAGAGAACTCTGCTGAAGGAACTAGGCAAAATGGTACCGTAACTTCGGGAGAAGGTACGCTGCTGATGGTGATAGGACACGCTCCTTGAGCTGTTGGCAGTCGCAGATACCAGGCTGCTGCAACTGTTTATTAAAAACACAGCACTCTGCAAACACGAAAGTGGACGTATAGGGTGTGATGTCTGCCCGGTGCTGGAAGGTTAATTGATGGGGTTAGCGTAAGCGAAGCTCTTGATCGAAGCCCCAGTAAACGGCGGCCGTAACTATAACGGTCCTAAGGTAGCGAAATTCCTTGTCGGGTAAGTTCCGACCTGCACGAATGACATAATGATGGCAGCGCTGTCTCCAGCAGAGACTCAGTGAAATCGAAATCGCAGTGAAGATGCTGTGTACCCGCGGCTAGACGGAAAGACCCCGTGAACCTTTACTACAGCTTTACATTGAACTTTGACCTGACTTGTGCAGGATAGGTGGGAGGCTTTGAAGCCGAGACGCTAGTCTCGGTGGAGCCAATCTTGAAATACCACCCTGGTCATGTTGGGGTTCTAACTCAGGTATAACAATACCGAGGACAATGTATGGTGGGTAGTTTGACTGGGGCGGTCTCCTCCTAAAGAGTAACGGAGGAGTACGAAGGTGCGCTCAGACCGGTCGGAAATCGGTCGTAGAGTATAAAGGCAAAAGCGCGCTTAACTGCGAGACCCACAAGTCGAGCAGGTACGAAAGTAGGTCTTAGTGATCCGGTGGTTCTGTATGGAAGGGCCATCGCTCAACGGATAAAAGGTACTCTGGGGATAACAGGCTGATACCGCCCAAGAGTTCATATCGACGGCGGTGTTTGGCACCTCGATGTCGGCTCATCTCATCCTAGGGCTGAAGCAGGTCCTAAGGGTATGGCTGTTCGCCATTTAAAGAGGTACGCGAGCTGGGTTTAGAACGTCGTGAGACAGTTCGGTCCCTATCTACCGTGGGCGTTGGAAATTTGAGAGGATCTGCTCCTAGTACGAGAGGACCAGAGTGGACGAACCTCTGGTGTTCGGGTTGTCACGCCAGTGGCATTGCCCGGTAGCTACGTTCGGATGGGATAACCGCTGAAAGCATCTAAGCGGGAAGCCCACCTCAAGATTAGATTTCCCTAAAGAGCCGTTGAAGACTACGACGTTGATAGGCAGGGTGTGGAAGTGCAGCGATGCATGTAGCTAACCTGTACTAATTGCTCGTTTGGCTTGACCATACAACACCCAAGTGGTTTGTATGAAAGCTCTAATTAATCTATCTTGTATAAGCGAAAGCTTATAGAAACGAGAGAATATTTCGATATCACCTTTAACCTTGATTCAGTTAGGTTACAAGTTGATCGACCATAAACTAAACACTTATAGTCAAACAATAAAAATAACAGACTCATATCTAACCCCCTTTGCTGACGACAATAGCATGATGGCACCACCTGATCCCTTCCCGAACTCAGAAGTGAAACATCATTGCGCCAATGGTAGTGTGGGTTCGCCCATGTGAGAGTAGGTCATCGTCAGCTCTCTATTCAAAGTAAAACCCCCCAACGTTAATTCGTTGGGGGGTTTTCTTTGTCTAGGGGTTGGGACATTAAGTATAATTTTACACTTAATCTAACTTACTTTTATAATTCACACTCTATAAGTGTATTTTCTATTTGAATTGACGATTTTTTTGTTTAAATGCTATGCAATTTTATGAATATATTTTCTAGTCCTGCCATCAAAATGATTTGACTTATATTATAGCTGCTAATTTTAAACTAGATTTTTATTACAGGTATGTAAAAGATATATTTGAAACTTGTAAGTTATTACATCTGGTATAGATTGGATTATTTACCAGTGATGTATTACTCCTCACGATTATCAAAAGGAATTGATAATGAAGCTAGCTCCTCTTTTTTCAATTGGTGCCTTAGCGGCTGTTAGTCTTTTAGGCTGCTCTAACCAATCTTCTAACACGACTGATGGCTCATCAGCAACCTCTCAAGAAACGACCGTTTTACGCTTCTCTCACTTTTGGCCAGCAACCTCTTCTATCAGCACAGAGGTTTTTGAACCTTGGGCAAAGCAAATTGAAACAGATTCTAATGGTCGCTTAAAAGTAGAGTTGTATCCTTCCGCGGGTCTTGCCAAAGCAGATGTTACGTACGAATCTGCTGCTAAGGTACGATAGATATCGGCTCACAAGCACATGGTTATACCAGTGGTCGTTTTCCTTTAACTCAAATCACTGAACTTCCTGGTTTATCAAACTCAGCGACTCAAATGGGTTGTATGCTTCAGACTCTTTATGAGGATGGCACGCTTGCTAGTGAATACGAAGATTCTCATTTGCTATTTATGTATGGTGCTGGGCCTGGCTCACTGCATACTACGGATAAGTTGATTCGGACTCCTGAAGACATGAAAGGCATGCGCATCCGCCGCCCTTCTGCGGTCGCGGGTGACATTATCGAGAGTGCTGGGGCGTCACCAGTAGGATTGCCTGCTAATGATATGTATACCTCGCTACAGCGCGGCGTCGTCGAGGGTTGAGCTTTCCATGGGAGGCCGTAACAGCGTTCAAATTGACGAAATCACCAAATATCATACCAACATTCCTTTTTATAGTTCGGCGCTGATGGTTACTATGAATAAGGATAAATATAACAACTTACCTGATGATTTAAAGCAAGTGTTGGATAAAAACTCAGGAATGGCATTGGCGAATAAAGTTGGTGAAGTGTTTGATAAGCATGATCAAATGGCCATTCAAGCTGCTAAAGCTAAAGGCGATGAGATCGTTGAAATTCCTGATCCATTGAATGATCCTGATTGGAAAGGACCACTTGAAAAGGGTACTAAAAAATATCTAAGTGATGTCAATGCTTTGGGTTTAGATGCTGATAGTGTCTATGAGAAAGCAAAAGCTGCCAGTGCCGCTTGTAAAGTGGTATAACCCATTGGAGGTGTCACATGGCATTTTTAGTAAAAATCAGCATTTTAATCTCTAGATTATGCCAGTTTATTGGTGGTGTCAGTCTTATTATTATTGTCCTCATAACGATGCTCGATGTGACTGCTCGTTATATTTCAAGCTGACTGGTGGTGAGTTTGGCTTTACTGTTAAAGGCAGTGTAGAGATCGTTTCTTACTTCATGCTCTTTGCTTTACTTGCTGCCTTTGGCGCTTTCGTCGAACGCTCACAAATCATCGTTGATGTCTTTACCCAAAAAATGCCGCAAGCCGTTAAAGGCTATATGATGGGCGTCTTTATGATGGGCTTTTTTATCATCGGTATCGTTTTTGCTTGGGGGCTTTATGAGAGTGCTGTTGATGCCATAGCATACGGCAAAGTCACTCAAGACCTTCGATTATCAATGATGCCCATCTATGCATTTAGTGCATTTTTAAGTCTCTTACTCGCCATTCGCTCATTAATCGAATCCATCATATCTTTAAAACGGGCGAGTTCTTTGACGCCGAGGAGACAGGCGCATGAGTCCAGAAATTATTGGAGCCATTGGCTTAATCGTCATGATCCTGCTTGTTGTCCTGCGAGTTCCAGTGGCGCTTGCCATGTTAGGTGTTGGATTGGTTGGTTTTGGCGCAGTGACGGCACCCAGTGGTGCATTACAAATGCTTAAAGATATTCCGGTAGATGTGTTAGCCAAATATGACTTTAGTGCGATTCCCTTATTTATTTTAATGGGAGTCTTTGCTACCCATTCAGGGATGGCAGGGAAATTGTTTGAAGCTACCCGAACTATTTTTGGGGGAGTGAGGGGCAGTTTGGGTATCGCTGGCATAGGATCGTCTGGTATTTTTGCTTCTATCTCAGGCTCATCCTTAGCCACAGCATCCACTATGACCAAGGTTGCGCTGCCACAAATGGAGAAGTATGGTTATCAACCAGGTTTTGCCTGTGGTATTTTAGCAGCGGGTGGCACGTTAGGTATTATGATTCCGCCTAGCATTGCGCTACTGGTTTATGCCATCTTAACCCAGCAGTCAGTCGGTGACATGTTCATCGCTGGTTTCTTGCCTGGGATTTTGGGCATGGTGATGTATTCAATCACTGTTATGATTATGGTACGCTGGAAGCCGCATTTAGCGCGTCGCGGTGAGCCTACTTCTTGGAAAGCCAAGCTGCTGTCATTGACGGGACTCATACCATTTAGCTTTATTTTCATTGTGATTATCGCTGGTATTTTCTTTGGGTTATTTACTCCGACAGAAGGAGCAGCAGTCGGTGCGTTTGTTTCTTGGGCCTATGCTTTTGCCAAAGGTATGCGTATAAAAGGTCTAAAGCAATCTTTGATTGAAACGCTTGCATTATCAGCGGTGGTATTCTTTATGCTGCTGGGTGCAGAAGCCTTGGGTTACTTTATCTCCGTCTCACGCTTGTCTTATACGCTAGCGACTTGGATTGGTACATTAGCAGTTAGCCCAATGATTGTACTGATCTGTATCTTAATCATGTACTTCCTCTTAGGGTTGTTCATGGATGCTTTGGCGATGCTGGTCATTACTATTCCAGTGGTATATCCAATCATTGTGGCGTTAGGGTTTGATCCCGTATGGTTTGGTATCATCGCTGTATTGACAGTAGAGCTTGGACTGATTACGCCGCCGATGGGGATGAATATCTTTGTGATTAAGGCAATGGCACCGCATATTAAGCTGTCTGATATGTTTCGCGGGGTCGCACCGTTCATTGTCTCTGATCTGATTCGACTGGTTATTTTGGTCGCCTTTCCAGCAATATCTTTAGTGCTGCTAACGTAAGCGCTATTGATAAAAGGAAGCTTAGAAAATCATAGCTGCGTCGTTCATTTGTATTGTTTATTAATAGGGCCATATTGTTTTCATAACAATATGGCTTTTTTATGATAAAAGAAAAAATCGGCGTAATAATTCTATGGTTAAATTATTCCACATAAAGTCACATTATGAGACACTTTCTGAGCGGTCATTTTGATTACTTAAAAAGTAGTTTTTATACTAAATGACATTATACGTGGATAACTTTTCTTATCATTCTAAGGGCTTGTGAATGTAGTAAACTGGTTGGCATTTCCGATAGATAACTTTATAAGTAGAGAAAATCATGGCAGTCGATTTTAGTAATACGCTCATCGTCGCGATTTCTGCAACGGCACTTTTTAATTTAACAGAATCAGAAAATTATTTGCTAGAGCTGCTAGAGCAGAGACCTGCAAGCGCCATAAAAGAATTTCGAGACTATATGACCAAGCGTGAGAACGATGCTCTCAGTATTGGTGCTGGTTATCCATTAATTAAAGCTCTATTAAATCTGAATAATTATTGCAATGATGGCATGCAAGATTTACAGGTTGAGACACCTTTGGTGGAAGTGGTCATTGTTTCAAAGAGTAGTCCAGATACGGGCATTCAAGTCCTCAATGCAATTCTTGAACATGAGCTGACTATCTCACGCTCGGCATTTATTTCAGGCAGTCCTGTGGCTCCTTATATTAAAGACTTCAATGTCGATCTATTTTTGACGACCAATCGCGAAGATGCCCAGCAAGTGGCTGATGCCAATATCTGCGCTTGTGCGATACTCGACGCAACCCCTGTCAATACTTATGAGTTAGATACCGATCAGCTACGTATTGCTTTTGATGGTGATGCGGTGCTGTTTGATGATTCAGGTGAGCTACTGTACAAGCAAAAAGGACTGCGTGCTTTTCACGATCGCGAAATACAGATGCGTGATTTACCCATTGAAAAAGGCCCTTATGCTGAATTGTTGATTAAACTATCAAATTTACAGGAACGTCTACCTGCTGGTCTCAAGTATTCTCCAATAAAGATTGCATTGGTGACAGCTCGCAACGCACCTGCTGATCTGCGTGCGATTAAGACATTGCGAGAGTGGGGCGTCAATGTTGATATGGCGTTTTTCTTAGGAGGTTTAGAAAAAACAGCGGTACTTAGAACGTTTGCACCTCATATCTTTTTTGATGATTCTATCAAACATATCGATGCCGCTCGTCGTTTTGTGCCCACCGCTTTAGTGCCTTATCACTCGACGTCGTTATTACATAGTGACAGTTATTTGATGACTGGCAAAGAGGCTGCATTGTTAGATTTTACACCTGTAACACGCTCCACTGCTACGCTGAGTCATTAAAATATCGCTAAAAACATGGATTAAAAGAATAGGGCATTATATGAATTGGCAGCAACTGCTTAGCTTGATTATGATACGAATAAAGCAGGTTATAGGCTTATATGCTTTTGTATTAATACCGATGTGGGGCATGTTTTTTTTAAATGAAGTGGCATTATTTGGCATGTGGAATATCTTTGGGATTGTGCCTCGTGCCTTGGATGTGGGCAGCATGATTGGAGTATTTGCGTCATGGACGATGCATGGCAATTTTTCACATTTGCTTGGTAACACTTTGACGTTGTTACAGATTTTATTTTTGTTTGGATTGTTTGAGAAGAATGCTTATCGAACAGTGATTAAGCTCATTATCGCGTCTGGATTGGTCACTTGGATCATTGGCTCGCCATTGTCAATTCATGTTGGCGCATCAGGGCTATGCTTCGCGATGCTCGGCTATATGATAGGTGGTGCTGTATTTGCGCGGCGTTGGGGTTATTTGATTGCCTGTATTGTCATGGGTACTGGCTATTGGTTGACCATCAAGCAAGGATTGATGCCGCAACAAGGTATTTCGTTTGCGGCGCACTTCGGTGGTCTATGCGCTGGATTGCTGTTAGGCGCTAATTCTAAGCATACTTATACCGCAACTTCTCAGCGCAACTGAATACATGACTATAATATAAGCTGTCTTAAATCCCTTAGTAATCAGATGTTTTAGCAGGGTTTTATTTGCATATTTATGAGGAGGTTAGCTTTTATCAGTACAGATACTAATGAACAACGGGTCATCGGTTGCCAACTCTCGCCATGCTGTTGTTTGCTTGACATGTTCATCAATCGTTAGCTTACTGTCTTTTTCGGGTATGACATAATCGGCACGCGCAGGAATACGACAGTCTATAACTTGTGGTACTTTCTGCACACTTCTGCGTCTTTCAAACAGATATAAATTAACCAAATATACATCTGGATTGTCTACCTGCACGCTAGCGTTGGCGGTATCGGCAGCGATAAAACGTAATATTTGCGGTTTGATATAAGACCATGGGCGAAACCACTCGGTGCTTTTTGCTACTTTGACGACTTGCACGCCTGCTGGTAACTTGCTCACTTGCTGACCATACCAGTTATACTTGGTGTATTTGAAAGGCAAACATACCAATCGCAGCAAACAAAGGAATAAGCCACTTTGGTGCGCGTTTGCCAGCCAGTTTACTGAGGTGAGTTATAATGAGTGCCAGACCAGCCATGCCAAATGCGGCAGCAATGGTAGCGATAAACTCAAAAAGCATAAAATCTTCCTTAATGCGTTAAGCACTTTTAGTTGAGCGCTTTTAACTAGGGCGTGTCCTCATTTTAAAAATGGTAATAAAAATGAGATAAATTGCCGTCAAACAAGGAAAGTAGCGCAAATAATATCGAGATATTGATAAGCTATTTGACGATGTTTGGTAAAATTTAGCCATTTTTAGCCCATTTAGAGGGTAATCGATTTAATTGAGGACACGCCCTAAGCATAGTTAATAAAGTATATTCAATAAAGCAAAATCTAACATTTTTTATAATCAATAAGAGATAAAAAAATCACTCACAAGCAGCTACTGCCTGTGAGTGATATATAGTAACTGAAGATATATTCTCATTTATACACTTAGTGGTCGACTGCACCGCCTGCGCCACGTGGAGAGCGGACACTTTCAACCAACTCTTGAATGTGTAATGGTGGGGGAGCAGTAGCATAAGAGACAGCAAACGCTACGATAAAGTTAAGCAACGCCCCAATCGCACCAAATGATAGTGGTGAGATACCAAACAACCAATACTCTGCCGTATCAGGGAAGTTCGCTGTACCGCTAATGAAGAACCAACCTTTAAAGACAAAGATATAAACAAGGATACTAATCAGACCTGTTAGCATACCAGCGATGGCACCAACATTATTGATCCGTTTAGAGAAAATACCCATCATCAGTGCAGGGAAGAGCGATGCACCAGCGATACCGAATGCTAATGCGACTACCTGTGCGGCAAACCCTGGTGGATTTATTCCTAACCAAGTAGCAACTACAATCGCAACACCCATCGTAATACGCGCAACTCTTAATTCGCCTTTATCAGTAATGTTTGGATTAAGGTTTCGTTTAATCAAGTCATGACTGATCGCTGACGAAATAGCGAGTAGTAGGCCTGCTGTTGAAAGCGCTGCTGCCAAACCACCTGCGGCGATAAGACCAATAACCCATGGTGGAAGATTCGCAATTTCTGGGTTAGCTAATACTAAGATATCGGCATTGACATCCAGCTCATTACCCTTCCAGCCTGCTGCGGTAAAGCGTCCATCAAGTTCTAGATCCTGTGCGACACGTGCAGTCTCTACAGCTGCAGTGGCAGCGGCTACATCGCCACCATCCGCTTGTGCAGCACTCAAGGCAAGCTCAGCGGCACCAAGTCCACTGTCGTTGTACATTTGGATACGACCATCATTATTAAGATCATTATATTTAATAAGGCCGGTATCTTCCCATGTCTTCATCCAGTCTGGACGTTGATCATAGTTTATAGGTGCTTCTGCCACCCCTTGTGGATAAATCGTATCAATCAGGTTTAAACGTGCCATTGCACCTACGGCAGGAGCAGTGAAGTATAGTAGCGAGATAAATACCAACGTCCAACCAGCAGTCCAACGCGCATCAGCGACTTTAGGGACGGTGAAGAATCGGATGATAACGTGTGGTAGACCTGCTGTACCAATCATGAGCGATAAGGTAAATAGCACCATGTTTAGCTTGTTAGGAACGTCAGCGGTATAAGCCGTGAAACCCAAATCAGTAACCACCTGATCTAGCTTGGTTAAGATAGGAACGCCTGCTTCCACATGGTTTGAAAACAAGCCCAAACCTGGAATTGGATTGCCTGTTAACTCAAGTGAGATGAAAACAGCAGGAATGGTATATGCAATCATTAGAACCACATACTGCGCTACCTGCGTATAAGTAATCCCTTTCATACCACCAAGTACAGCGTAGAAGAAGACAACAACCGCAGCAATCAGTAGACCAGTAGTGTTTTCAACTTCCAAGAAGCGTGAGAAAGCGACACCAGCACCCGTCATCTGACCAATAACATAAGTCGTTGACGCGATAATCAAACAAATTACGGCAATCATTGCTGCCGTTTTTGAATAAAAACGGTCACCGATGAAGTCAGGTACCGTAAACTTACCAAATTTACGTAAATAAGGTGCTAGGAGCATTGCCAGTAGTACATAACCACCTGTCCAACCCATCAAATAAGTTGATGCGCCATAACCGCCAGCGGCAAGAATACCTGCCATCGAAATAAATGACGCAGCACTCATCCAGTCAGCAGCCGTTGCCATACCGTTGACGACAGGGTGAACACCGCCGCCTGCTACGTAGAATTCACTCGTTGTGCCAGCACGTGCCCAAATTGCAATACCGAAGTATAGAGCGAAAGATAGACCTACAAAAATAATATTAATCGTAAATTGACTCATGGGGCTATTCCTCGTCTACGCCGTATTGTTTATCTAACTTATTCATACGCCAAGCGTAGAAGAAAATTAAAACGATAAATACCCCAATGGATCCTTGCTGAGCAAACCAAAAGCCCAAGTCGGTACCACCGATTTTAATACCTGCTAAGAGAGGACGTAACAAAATCCCAAACCCGTATGAGCATAGCGCCCAAATAAATAGGCTACCTAAAATGAGACGGACATTGGCACGCCAATAACCGGATGGATCGTTGTGGTTTTCCATAGGACAACTCCTTTTGCCTAACATAAAAACAAGATTACTGATTTGAGCCTGACAAGTTATTTTGCTTTAGCATGTATCACATGATGGAAGACAGTTCGATACGTTGTCTATAAACGAATCCTAAAATCAGTTTATAGGCTGATAAAGCAGAATGACCAACCAGTAGTAAGTAACCCAATATTATCGAAAAAAAAGCAGATTTCTATTAATCAAAGCACTACGAAAAATACTTTTCTGTGGTTCGATTTTGCTAAAAATTTACATTGTAAAATATGGCTGTGGGTCGACTATAACCTAAACATCTAACAAGAATTATGGGCTATAGAATGACTGGATTTATAGTATATAGAGATGAGGATTTATGGAGGAGGGTCGTATTGATTGACAGTCCTCTGTCTTATTATGCTCATCATCCCTGATGATATTGTCTTAAATTTCAACTTATTATTCATGCCAATAAGTATTGCAAGAAATATTTATGAACTTATTGGGAATATATACAATATTGACTTAATTAACAATAAATAAATTTTATTTACTTTATGTAACTAAATGTTTGCTTTATGGAAACCATGGTCAACTTATGTTAGAGAGAGCAGCTAAAAAAAAGGCCGTTGCTCAGGTGTTGTGCTAAAACCCTATTTATATAAGGATTTAGTTTTATAGAGGTATTAGAGCATTATTAGCAATAAAAGTCATTCATTCTATAATATAGCCAATACTTTACTCAATAAATATTATGGCAGTGACTATTTTTTGGAATGGTGTTTATATGAATACGTTTTAAAATCTATTTGTTGACCTAGTCTCAAAGTTTTCTTTAGTATTTCATATAAAAAATATTTTTTTGACTTTTATCTAAATACCTTACAAAAGTTCGTAGTTATTTAATTTTATAATAGAGGTTTGAAATAGTTAAATAATCTCTAGTCAGTTAAAATGTAGCGACAGGATGTTAGTGATTTACTTTGCCAGTATATTGATCAGATATTTACTGTTTCATGAGTAGGCAGAGGGATTAGTAAGCATTTTTAAATATCATTAATCACATCAATCCATAAAATACTAGCAGTATAAAATGTAAGTGAGAGGATAGCAGGTATGGTGAAGGGATAGCAGGTTGGTTAATAGCATCGTCAATTATGGTGTCAGTATTATTTGGGGCAACAATGATTGGTTGATTGCAAGTAACCCTTGGTATGGATTACTGATGTTCGTACTGATTGGTGCAGGTTTGTATTTTACCATTGCCACACGTTTTATTCAGTTTCGCCACTTTGGGCATATGTGGCAGCTATTGCGCGTGTCCAATCAAGGGCGTAAAGATGGCGGTATCAGCTCATTTGAGGCGCTGATGACCTCATTGGCAGCGCGGGTCGGTACAGGTAATTTAGCAGGGGTTGCAATCGCGATTTACCTTGGCGGTCCGGGTGCCGTGTTTTGGATGTGATGACTGCGATCGTCGGTATGTCGACCAGTTTTATCGAATCAACATTAGCACAAGCCTATAAAGTGCCGCACAATGACAATGTTTACCGCGGTGGACCGGCTTATTATATCGAAAAAGGTCTCGGTCAGCGCTGGCTAGCGATATTTTTCTCATTATGCTTATTAGTAGCGTTCGGCTTAGCCTTTAATGGCGTGCAGTCAAATACCATCGCACAAGCGACCAACGAAGCATTTGGGGTTCCAACGTGGATGACAGGTTTGGTATTGGTCGTATTAGTTGCGCCAGTGGTATTCGGTGGTTTGCGCTCGGTTGCTCGTATTGCGGGTAAAATCGTACCCGTTATGGCGATTCTCTATATCTTATTGGCCTTGTTCATTATCGTGACGAATTTTAGTCAATTCCCAGCGGCGATTGTGTTAATTGTTAAATCAGCATTTGGTTTTGAGCAAGCAGCAGGCGGGGTGATTGGTTATGGTATTGCTCAGGCAATGATTAACGGTATCAAGCGCGGTCTGTTTTCAAATGAAGCGGGTATGGGTTCAGCGCCTAATGCGGCGGCAACGGCGAAGAGTCACCCCGATCATCCAGCGGTGCAAGGATTTATGCAAATGCTGGGTGTGTTTATGGATACCCTTGTCATTTGTACGGCAACGGCGTCAATTATTATTTTGTCCGGTGTGGTCGATCCTAGTGTTGAGCAAGAAGGTATTCAGCTGACGCAGTTGGCACTGTCGCAATATGTGGGTGATATGGGTGTTATCTTCGTTGCGATTGCTATTTTCTTCTTCTCTTTCACCTCTATCATTGCCAATTATAGCTATGGTGAGTCAAATCTTGAATTCATCTCTGGTGCCAAAAATGCCAAAGTCATGATCATGATATTCCGCTTTATGGTACTTGGCATGGTATTTGTGGGTGCTATTGCGAGTCTTCCTGCCATATGGAACTTCGCTGACTTATCAATGGGTCTAATGGCACTCGTTAACTTAGTGGCTATTTTAATCTTGTCACCCGTAGCACTGCGCATATTGCGTGATTACGAGCGTCAGATTAAAGAAGGTAAAACTGGCGATCAAATCAAGTTTAATCCTGATGACTTTGTGAAGCTTAAAAACGAAGCCAATCGTGATGCATGGACGGATTAATCTCACCTGATTAAAGATAAACTTGTCTCATGTGTCGAAGTTAAAAAAACCGCCCTTATGAATTCATAAGGGCGGTTTTTAGTATTAGTGATTAATTCTAACATTGTTTATATTTACATATTAGGATAGTTAGGGCCACCGCCACCTTCTGGCGTTACCCAAGTGATATTCTGTGAAGGATCTTTGATGTCACAAGTTTTACAATGCACACAGTTTTGCGCATTGATCACAAACTTAGCTCCTTCTGCATCTTTCACTATTTCATACACACCAGCTGGGCAATATAAACGAGCAGGCTCAGCATATAGCGGTAAGTTAATTGAAACAGGTACCGTTGGATCAGTCAATTTCAAATGTACCGGCTGGTCTTCTGCATGGTTAGTATTAGAGATAAATACCGATGACAGCTTGTCAAATACCAGTTTGCCATCAGGCTTGAGGTAGGTTGGCTGAAAAGCATGATTGGCACGCTCTAACTGATCATAATCTGGCAGGCTGTCATGTAAGGTAATCGGCATTTTACCTTTTAATAAGTTGTGCTCGATAAAGGTAAAAGCACCGCCCATAAACAGACCCATGCGATGTATTGCAGGCGAGAAGTTGCGTGACTCATAGTTGTCTTGATACAACCATGACTCTTTATACATGGTGGTATAAGCAATCACTTCATCATGCTGACGATCGGCCTGTAGTGCCTCAAAGATGGCTTCGGCGGCTAGCATGCCTGACTTCATCGATGTGTGTGTGCCTTTGATTTTAGCAGGGTTCAAGAATCCAGCATCATCACCGACCAATACACCACCTGGGAAAGTGAATTTCGGTAAAGAGTTTAAGCCACCTTTGGTCAAAGCACGTGCGCCATAAGAGATACGCTTGCCGCCTTCCAATACGTTTTTGATGACGGGATGGGTCTTTAGGCGCTGCATCTCATCGAATGGCGACATATATGGGTTGTGGTAAGACAAGTCAGCGACAAGACCAAAGCTTACTTGGTTGTTTTCATCGAAGTACAACCACCAGCCACCAGTAGAGCCTGTTTCGGTCAAGGGCCAGCCAAGACCGTGCATGACCACGCCTTGCTCGTGTTTCTCAGGGGCTACGTCCCACAGCTCTTTTAGACCGATACCATAATGCTGAGGATCTGAGTCTTTATCAAGATCAAAACGGCTGATTAAGCGTTTGCCTAAATGACCACGGCTGCCTTCGGCAAAAATAGTGTATTTAGCAAGTAACTCATAACCTGGCTCAAAGCTAGGCTTGGCTTCGCCATTGGCAGCCACACCCATATCGCCCGTTAAGACACCACGTACAGAACCGTCGTCGTTATATAAAATATCATCTGCAGGGAAGCCTGGGAACATCATGACTTCAAGCTCTTCAGCTTGTACCGCCAACCAGCGCACCACATTGCCCAATGAAACAATATAGTTGCCATTGTTGTGCATCGGTCCTGGAATCAACGAGTCAGGTACTTTAGTAGAGCGCGTGGCTGAGTTTAGATAATAAAAGCGATCTTCGGTCGCTGGCACATTAAGCGGCGCGCCTTTTTCTTTCCAGTCTGGTATCAGCTCGTTCAAAGCGCGTGGTTCGATGACAGCACCTGATAAGGTATGCGCACCAAACTCAGAACCTTTTTCGACCACACAAACCATAAACTCATCATTACCAGCAGCGATAGCGAGTTGACGCAGGCGGATAGCAGCAGATAGCCCAGCAGGTCCACCACCGACGATGATAACGTCAAATTCCATGGATTCACGTTCAATCTCAGGCTCTGCCGCGACAGCTTCTACTACTGGCTCTGGCGCTTTGTCGATAGCGACTTTTTCAGCTGGCGCTTCTTGGGTCACAACGGCTGACTCTGCTTTATCTAGATTTGCCGTCTCTGTCGCTACTGATGGGTCAGTATTCACAGTGTCACTATCAATGACTGGCTTTTGATTGTCTTGCTCTTGCATACCTACTCCTAAACTTTTAGTGGCTTATCTCAGGGCATCATTAGCTTAACCATTGAATAATAGACTTGCGGCGCTAACATTACTCAGACATATGGCTGCCCGATAAAAACTGTCTTTGCGACATCAATTGACCATGTTACTGTTGAGATCCATGTATATAAGGATATCAACACATCACGTAAAATGTGTCATTAACACAACACCCACTTGACCATTTCAATAAAAAATCGTTACTCATTATAAAAGAAAAGTCCTACAAACACGATACGCATTTATGAGTATCGATGTTAAGGTAAGATTGAACTAATGAGGGTGCTAAGATGATATGTTTTCATCATACCCGAAACTAAAATTTATAGTAATAATAGATTTGCCAAACTTTGAATGCTAAGTAAAGGATTATACGATGAATAACAATAATGAAGACATAATTCAAATTGATGAATCGGCAGCTAAACCGCCAAAAGACGTGCCATCTGAGCTAAGTAATATGGATTCGCTCAGTCAGTATCTAAAGTCTACCGTAGGCAAACGTGAAGGACGTGCCATCCCACCATTGGATAAATGGCACCCAAAAGATGTGGCCGATATGGATCTGGTCATAAAGGCAAATGGCGAGTGGTGGCATGAAGGCGGACAAATGACCAGAGAGTCATTGGTGAGTTTATTTGCGACTATTTTATGGAAAGAAGACAATAATGGCATCATTGAATATTTTTTGAAGACGCCAGTACAGAAAATCCGTATCCAAGTTGAAGATGCCCCTTTGTTAATCAATGACGTCGGTATCGTCAACGAAGGCAATAACCGTTGGCTAGAATTTACCACGACGACTGGCGATGTGGTGCGTTTAGATGATGAGCACACCATCACATTAAAGGCGTATAATCCTACAGACAATGATACGATTGATCAGCAGACAGCAATGGATATGCAGGTACGTCCTTATATGCCCGTTAGAAATGGTTTGGACGCACTTATTGGGCGTAATACTTTTTATCACTTGACCGAAATTGGTGAGTTGACAGAGCAAAATGGTGAGACGATACTGACGTTACAAAGTGGCGGAAAATCCTATGAGCTGTCGATGCCAGCCAGTTAACGCAAGGGCTCAAAGCTATGTATCCGTCAAATGATTTACGGCTTAGATAGCGATAAATTACCAGATAATTACTGTAGTATGCTAAACAGCAAACAGCAAACAGCAAACAGCAAACAGCAAACAGCATAAAGATGACAATATGTATAAAAATGGCAGTAGAGTAGTGATGGATATTGCTGCAAGTGATAGCTTAAATAGGGTGAAAATGCGCTCAGATAGCTTTGATGGTAAACATGTTGAGCATGTTGAAAGTGCAACTAATACTAAAGCTGACATCCATAAAACGAATATTGGCACAGTTATAAATAATAAAAAGCGCAATGCGCCAATCGGATTGTTTGACTCTGGTGTCGGTGGACTGTCAGTTTATCTACATTTGGCACAGCAGTTGCCTGCCGAGCATTATGTCTATTATGCAGACACCTTAAATGTGCCTTATGGTAATCGTGATAGCGCCGATATTGAAGCGTTGACTTTAACAGCCGTTGATTGGTTGTATGAGCAGGGCTGCAAGCTCATTGTTATTGCTTGTAATAGCGCCTCAGCTTATGCTTTGGAAACAGCCAGACGGCGTTATCCGCAGCTGCCTATCGTCGGATTAGTCCCGGCGCTAAAGCCAGCCATATCGGCGAGCAAAACTGGTCGCGTGGTCGTTTTAGCGACTAAGGCTACCTTGAATGGCACATTGCTTAATGAGGTCATCGATCACTTTGCTAAACCCAACAATACGGTAGTGACCAAATATTTTGATCCGCAATTGGTACCTTGGGTCGAGGCGGGAATGCCAGAGCAGGACGATACTGCTTTAAGATTACGCCAGCAGCTCACATTATTTGCTCATGATGGCGTTGATCAATTGGTACTAGGCTGTACGCACTATCCATTTTTCAAAACGTTTTTGTTAGATGAGATTGCTCAGCAGCGATTGGCGATGCAGGTCGTTGATTCTGGACAAGCGATTGCTGAGCGAGTTAAGCAGCTATTGGCTGCAAATCAGCTGTCTGCATTGGTTGACAATACCTCAGATGATCATTGTTTAGAAATAACTGACAAAACAAAAGTTGTCATTCGACCGCCATTGATTTTTTATGCGACTAAGTTTGACGATAAACTGGGTACTTTAATAGCGCGTTTGCTTGGCAAAGATGCCATCTTGCAATACTATTCTGAATAGGCGCAGCTAAAGGTGTTTATATCAAACCCGTAACCATAATGTTGATATAATAAAAATAAATTGAGCTTATTTTTATAAGATTATGCTAGGCTGTGCAAAACAAGATATTTGTGCTCTATTTTATATCATATTATTCTATGTCATGACCTAAGCTTAGAGGTGATTGTGCCAGACCGTCGCTATCATATTCACATCATATGCGCTGACAATGATCAATTGTTGGTCTTGGACAGCTTGGCGATATTTTTTCAGTCGCGGGCTTTCTTGACCTATGATGTGTCGAGCCAATTGCCAAAAGCATCGCTATATGGTCGACAATGTATTGACTCCTGCGATTATGCACTGATGCTCATTGGAGACAGTTACGGCACCGTGCAAAGGAATGGCGTTAGCCAAATGCATTTGAGCTATTTGAATGCCAAAGCCAAACTCAAACCGTTACTCATTTTAGTCAAAAATCATCATCCAGATGCGAGTATCAGTCGTCAACTGCAAGAATTTATTAAGTCGGTAACTCGGCAGGACAATACGATATATTATTATGATACAGAAACGGATATTGAGCCATTACTTGTACAAGCTTACTATAACGCAGTGACCAATCATCAGGTCGTTGGTGGATGGCTGAGAGCTAATGAAGAGATGATCAAATTTAGCAAACAAACAGTAGCGGAACGGTTTGCAGATCTATTGTCTACTGACAAAACGCTAAAGGAAAATAGCCCACCTGCTGATGAATTCGTCTCTGATGATGTGAGTAAGCCAATTGTATTGTTAGAAGCTTTTGATATTCAATATAGTGCTCAAGCTTATGCAGGTGGCAACCTGACCGATGTTACCAGACCCATGACCTTAACATGGCAAGAGATATTGATCGCCTTGATGAAAATACCAGCGACCTTTTCGAGCTATGGCTTGCAAAATGCTATGAACCGCTTGATAGCGTCAAAAGCTGAGCAAGACATCAAAAAAGAGATGCCGAATGTCCATGCGGTCTCGCGCTGCCAAATTTCTCAAGATGATTTGAACCAGCTACAACGTCAGCTAGTGGGTGCAAACTGGATACAGCTCACAACCTATGGCACTCGCGTCTCGCAAGAACTTTGGAAGTTGACCTTTCATGCAAAAAATCTCTTGAACGAAGTCCATCATAACTCCCAATGATTCGCACTCTGCACTAATAATATTCCTGCCTTCCTTATTTCAAAATAGTCATAGCCTATCTGCTGTAAAGAGTACACGTGTGGCTGTGACTACGTTTTGTAATACAAAGCATACGCGTCAACGGTTGTGAATCCATTTAAGACTGGTAATATTGAGACTAATCAGAGATTGATAATAAATACATTATTTATATTAAAATTACTGACGTATATATTGTATACATATAAGTCGAATGTATATAAATCGCATAATAATACTGACTAAGGAGAGCAACTGATGAGTAACGCTAAAAACGATGCATTAAAAAAAGAGCTTGATGGCTTAGAAGAATCTATGCATGCTGCCGAGCAGTTTCATACCTTAGACGAGCAAGTAGCGGACATGAAACGTCGCGGTATCGACCCTAGCCAAGCTTACAAAGACTTGGACAGAAAAGAAGAAGATGCTGATTGGGGCGATGCTACTTGGAAAGAAAACGGCAAGTGGGAACCAAAAACGCCTGCGGATCTAGATGAAAAAGCACGTGAGAACTGGGATGGTGACAATGGTAAACCGAACCCACCACCGATCGTTTAAGTTAAAAATTGACTAAAAAGTAAACCCTATGAAAAAAGCCACGTTATTATTAACGTGGCTTTTTTTATGTGCTTAATCTAGGGCGTGCTTAGTCTAGTATGTGCTTAACCTAAGCTACATCCGTGGAATACTAAGAACCTTCGTCAACACGAACGAGCTTCACCACACCGTCGCTACCGATGACACGGCGATAGCGTGTGTTACCAGAGGTCGGTGATTGTGCAGAAGGCTGCGTCGAGTAAGCATTAGGAGTACTCGTTTGCTGCTGAATCAGCTGTCCCATGCGATCAGCAGAGGCAGGGTTTAAAGGCTGGCTATTCGACGGCTGCCCGTATTGATTGCCGTATTGCGTGCTTTTCGGGGCTGTGTTTCCAGCATCTCTAATGATTGCGCGGTAGAATTTCTGTCCTGCGCGTCCATCCGCTGGCAAGATACCACGACTAGATTGGTATTGCTGAATCGCGATACGGGTATTGTCGCCAATAATGCCATCAACACCACCAATATCGTAACCCGCGTTCAATAACGCCTGCTGGATATCTTTAGCTTGCTGGCGACTGATACCAGGGTCATCGGTAGGCCATGCCGTGACAAAGTCAGTTTTGCTGCTGTCCTCTTTGGTGATTAAGTCTGATAAATGGGCGATTGCTAATGCATAATTTTCTGACGCATTATAAGAATAAAACGTATCGAAGTTTTTACCGACCAAGAATGCAGGACCATCTTTGCCAGCGGGTAATAATAACCCGGCGCTACTCAAGTCGTTTGGCAATGGACTGCCATTGGCGAGCGTGATACCTTGATTGCGCCAGTGGCTGATAGACTTCTTGTTTTTACGGTCAGACGCAGCCCAAAATCCACTGGGCAGCTTGACTTCGTAGCCCCAAGGCTCGCCCGTGCGATAGCCACGATTGTCCAAGAAGTTGGCGGTAGAGGCGAGCGCGTCAGGCACACTATTGACCAAATCACGGCGACCATCGCCATCAAAATCGACTGCCAGCTCTAAAAAGGTACTTGGCATAAATTGCGTTTGCCCAAAAGCGCCTGCCCATGAGCCGGTCATATCACTTGGCGCGATATCACCGTTTTGGACGATTTTTAGCGCATTAGCGTATTCACCTTGGAAGTAGCTCTGACGGCGATCAAAACAAGACAGCGTCGCTAAAGACTCAAACAAAGGTTTTTTGCCCAATGTCTGCCCAAAGTTTGACTCAACGCCCCATACACCTAGTACGTGCTCGGCTTTGACGCCATAGCGTGATTCAATTTGACGTAGCGTATCCGCCCATTGACGCTTGGCGCGGATGCCATCTTCTACACGCTCTTTATCGACCAATGAAGATAAATAATCCCAAACGTCTTTTTGAAACTCTGGCTGATAATTCAATGACTGAATCACGCTAGGATCAGGCTGGCTAGGGCGATAGTTATTAAAAGTAGAACTATCGACGCCTCGAAATTTGCTAGAGTTTTTCAAACCGTCTAAGCATTGTTGAAACTCGGCATTAGATAAGTCTGGCGCTGGTGGTTTGGCTGCTTGAGCAGTGCTAGCAAAACTCAGCCCAACAGCAAGGCTAAGTAACGTTAAAGTAGAAACTGGAGTCAAACGCATGAAAATATCCTATAAACGTTGAAATAGTTATTAAAAGAGAAAGCAAAGCGGATTGGTGCAGTATGGACTTAGAGTAACCAATCTCATTGGTAAAGAAAAGGTAGAAGTAAGCTGTTACTATAAATTGACGGTGGCGTGAGGTTAGGAGAGGGTTTAAGGTAGATAGGCTAAAATGGATAAAGTGCTAAAAAAATTCAATTAATCATTTCTACTTCATTCAAAACCCAACTACTCCCCCAAAACCCCATCCAACTCTTCAATCAACTTATGAATACGCACCGCATTTTTGCCCAAATCGCTCCCACCAACCCGTGACTTGCTACGAATATCTACTAGACGTTCACTACTGTTATCCGTGATACGCACGACAACATCATCTTTAAAACCGAACCAAGCAGTCGTATCTGTCGCTTCAATGACGCCTTTGTCAGCATCGATATTGACAAGCTCCCAACCTAAATTATCGATGGCTTGTTTGGTTGCCTCAATCAACTGAGATTTTGACTGGCTATAGCGTAATGTTTGTAATTCAGGGTAGGCGGCGCGCTGCTGCGTTGCAGTCTCTACACCTGCATACTCAACTGGGTTTGGTGCATCAGCGCGCAGTGGGGCAATGGCCACAAATTCAGGTGGATTCACTAGGTCAGTTGAAATATCGTGAATGGGCGGTACGTTTTTGGCGCTATTCATCATGCTTAGTGGAATAGCAATGGCAGTGATAGCAAGCATTGCCGATGTTAATGCGCTACCAATGCTAGCCGTGTCTCGTTTAAATAAAAGCTGTATGCCTAATAGTACCAATGCTGCGATACCAGCAAATACACCAAACTTAAACCCTGCAAACGCAGTCGCTAAATCGACTAAGCCAAATTTGTAAAGCGGACCTGCGAGTGTGACTAGCAAAATAGAGATTAAACTTATCAGCCCAACTAATATTTTCATTCAATTTCTCCATCATAATTTAGTACTGATTAATCGCTACGCAAACGGCTTTATTAACCACTCATTTCAACAACCAAACATGCTCCGAGGCTGTTAGCTCAGGTACCGATCCTATAGAAGTAGGTTCACTCGTCAGTTCGTTGATATGATAGTTATCGCCATAATATTGCTGTATTTGCTCGCTACTGATAGAGAACGGCGGTCCCGCTTTTTTGCTTTGGTCATAAGCGAGAGTGATGATAAATTGTGGTGCATTAGCACTGAGCTGGTACATTTGCGCACTATATTGCACACGCATATCAGCCGGTAGCGCAATCAATGCGGCTTTGTCATATCCGGCATTTACAGATCCGATATCCTCAGTCGTTAGTGCAAAAATATCAGCAACCCATAGGGTAATGGTTTGTCCTGACAACTGACCTTGATAGTATTTAATGGCTGGATTGTCTGCATGCTGGTGCACAGTAGGGGAGATATTCTGCTCAGTAAAGAATTCTTGTACAGCTATTTCCACCAATTCAACGCCTACGACGTCGTAGCCTTGCGCTGCCAGCCAAGCCATATCAATCGATTTACCGCAAAGAGGGACAAAGACACGGCTACCAGCTGGCAAGTTTAACTGCTTAAAGTAATTTATTAATAATGGGTTCACTGCAGACTGATTAAAGCCAATACGTTTCTTTGCCAGCGGCTGTGCCAAAATTCAGCGTTCATACCTTCGCCTTTATTCGTTGAGGGTTATATTTAAGTTGTTTCTATCATAACGGTTTGAGTGAGAATGCTAAAGATGTTAAAAAGCCAAACGCTCATACAATAAGCGTTTGGCTATAATGAAATGCTAAGATATTTTTTATTCTAAATAAAAAATATCTTTATTTTGTGGTTTAGCTCACCATATATTGACTAAACTCTTTACGCAATTTGGCAAGCTTCGGCGGTATGGCAAAGTTGCAATACCCTTGTCCTGGATTCTTATTAAAGAAATCCTGATGAGTCTCTTCTGCTTGATAAAACTCAACAGCTGGATGTACTTCGGTGACCACATTGACGCCCATATCGCGCAGTTTGTTGATAGTGCGGTCAATCGTTGGTTTCTGATTTTCTTCGGTATAAAAAACCACGCTGCGGTACTGGCTGCCGACGTCATTGCCTTGACGATCCATTGTGGTGGGATCATGGGTGGCAAAGAAAACATCAAGTATCACTTCTAACGGGACGATAGAGTCATCGAACTCGACTTTAATGACTTCAACGTGCCCTGTATTGCCACCACAAACCGCTTCGTAGTTGGCAGAAACAGCGTCACCGCCCATGTAGCCTGAAACGACAGATTGCACACCTTTTACGGATAAAAATACCGATTCGGTGCACCAAAAACAGCCGCCACCCAAAATAATGGTTTGCATAATTTTTCCTGTTTTTATAAATATAAAATATGAGCCAAGTGTTACTTACTTAGCAATACGTATTTAGCTTAGCAGGGCATCTGACCGCGATAAGTAACAAACAGTAATGTTATAATGGGCTTTTGCTACGTCGTGCCGCTTTCAGCTAGTAATGACAAGCAAGACCATTAATTATTTCCTAATTTAAGTTCTATTATCACAAAATGAGTCACACCATGAGTCAATCTAAGCCTGCTATTGTTAAACACGACACCCTATTTGACAAACCGTTTACTACACCACTCGATAAAGCGGCGCGCTTTTCATTTGATGAGCAAGTGGTGGCTTGTTTCCCTGATATGATTCGTCGCAGTGTGCCCGGTTATGGTCAGGTGCTGGCGATGCTGCCCATATTTGCCCGACGTCATTGTAAGTATCGTCAACAGAGCGATAGTGGTCAGCGCGTCAGTCGCATTTATGATTTGGGCTGTTCACTGGTGCAGCAAGCATGACGTTGGCAGGCGAGTTTGAGCCGCAAGATTTGCAGATTAAGGCGATTGATATCTCACCAGCGATGACGACCGAAGCGACCACGCTACTGAGTGAAAATTATCCTGAGCATGACATCGAAGTGATTACCGCTGATATTCGCGATGTGGAACTTGAACCCTGCGATATGGTGATTTTAAATTTAACGCTACAGTTTTTGCCCGCTGCCGATAGATTCGCAGTATTAGAGAAAATTTATGCAGCATTAAGCGAAGGCGGCATATTGGTATTGACTGAAAAAACCCATGCTTTTGATGAGCAATATGATGCGTGGTTGGTTGAGCGTTATTATGATTTTAAACGCGCCAATGGTTATAGCGAGATGGAAATCAGCGGCAAGCGTAATGCGTTAGAAAACGTATTAATTACTGATACGTTAGACGAGCATCATGCGCGCTTGGCACAAGTTGGTTTTCAGCGTCATCTGACGTGGTTTCAGTTTTTAAACTTCGTCTCTATTGTGGCGTTTAAGTAGGGTTGTTTGAATACATAGTGAGAATTGATCCTTCCATCTGCTATTACCTGCGTTTCACACATTAGTTGAAATAGGCATTCATTTTCTCAGTGTGCTAGATGCGCTTTACAGCATCGTATATTTTTTCTGAGCTAGATTGAAATTAAGAAGGAACGATAAAATGGATATGGACATTACGGCAAAAACATTCGATGGACAAGGTGGGCGTGACGAATTTCAACGTAAAAGTATCGCTGAAAAAGCTATTAAGCTCCTAAAATCTAATATAGATATTTCGCCAATGGTCATCGACGGCAGTTGGGGTACAGGTAAAACTGAGTTTTGTCATAAACTTATCAATCTGATGAAGGAAGATGATACACACAATATAATTTATATTGACGCTTTCAAAGCTGATCATGTTGATGAGCCTTTGATGACTGTATTAGCAGAAATTATTAAAATCTTACCTGAAGGGCCACGTAGAAAAGCTTTTATAAACAGAGTATTGCCAGCTGTACGGTACACCCTAAAAAACAGTTGCTAAAGCTGGTGTTTCTCATCTTCTGAGACAAGATTTTGCTGACGTTGCAAATGATTTTAATGAAGTAATTCAAAAAGCAGCTGATGATTCAATAGATAAAACAGCAGAGTTGATACTCAAAGATCATGTGGAGGCAGAAAAGAGTTTAAAAACATTACAAACCGCTCTTACTGCCATTGCATCTCAAGACCCTATTATTATATTTATAGATGAACTTGATCGCTGTAGACCAAACTTCGCAGTCGATATGCTTGAGATAATCAAGCATACTTTTGATGTTGAAGGTGTTAGCTTCGTACTTGTTACTAATACTCAGCAGTTGAGAGCTTCTATAAACCATTGCTATGGTCAGGCAGTTGATGCACAACGCTACTTGGATAAATTTATAAAATTTAGGTTTGAGTTGTCACCGCATTCTCAACGACACATGACAAATCCCGTTTTAGCTGCTAATGCTTACTTTTACCAGCTGATAGGAGAAAAAGGTTTCTTATCTAGTAGCCTGCTATCAAATACCCTTTTGAAAAAATTTATTGCAAAATTCATTGGTCATCAAGGTCTTTCTCTCAGAGAGATAGAGACATTAGTTCTACATATAGAAGTTGTACAAGTACTATCCAATTCGAATCGTTTTATTCCTGACGAATATATTGGTTATTCGTTGTTGAGATTAGTTGGTGTTATGCTAGTTTGCTTTAGACCTGATATTTTAAGAGAGATTAGAAAAGGCGTTGTTGATGCTGATTTGCTCGGTGATTTCTTGGGTGTAAAAAAATTACCTTACCTTGAAGAGGGCGGTCGTGAAATACCTGAAGTATGCGAATTTATCATGGCTTCTCTGACTACCGACTTCAATGAAAATAAGGTTAACTATGCTATATCAGAAGATCAGCAAAAAAATGGAATTCATACATGAGATATGTCAGCTATATGGAAGAAGTTCCATATAGAGATAGAGCTGTAGCTCAAATTTTAGAAACGGCAAATATAATGGCATTTGAATAATATATAAGTTTAAACCTTAAGATTAGGTAACAACAAAACGTAAACTGAGTTATTAAAGATAGATAACCTATGCCACGCATATTTCACCACCTCTGAAGAATTCATATATTGAGGTGCATTTTCTTTTATTTTAACCTTTTCTTAATTTTATTCATTTAAATATAAATCAACTCGAACTGAAATCTTATGCTTAACGACACTATTACTCACGCTGAACGCGAATTATATTTAACTTTGTTGGAGTTAGCACAGCAGCAGCCGAGTGCTTATGAATGGCTTACGCGCTTGCCAACATGGTTAAATGATATCAAAGACAAAGCCAACTACGCGCATGCACCTGCTTATCAAGCATCGGTAGCACGCTTGCCGAATTTGACGGTCAATCATGTCGATCTGAACAGTGATGTCCTGACGATTGAGGCAAATCTTAGTGAGTCTCAGCGCAAACAAACAATGGCATTATTAAAACAGCTGATGCCGTGGCGCAAAGGGCCTTTTCAAATTGGTGGTCAGCTCGAAAATCAAATTGATAGTGGTCAGAATGAAGACCAACAAGCCGCGCCAATATTGATTGATACCGAATGGCACAGTGATTGGAAGTGGCAGCGAGTCGCACCGCATTTGGGTAATTTAAAAGGTCGTCGCGTATTAGATGTGGGCGGTGGCTCTGGCTATCACGGCTGGCGTATGGCTGGCGCTGGCGCGGATACAGTCATTATCATTGATCCGTCTTGCTTATTTTATCATCAGTTTATGGCGATTCGTCATTTTGTCGGGGCTGCTGATAGCTATAAAACGCATTATATCCCCGTACCACTTGAAGCCTTGCCCGAGCACAGTCAGCTGTTTGATACCGTATTTAGCATGGGGGTGCTCTATCATCGCCAATCGCCGTTTGAGCATTTACAACATCTTAAAGGGCAGTTGGTCAAAGGCGGTGAGTTGGTGCTTGAAACCTTGGTTATCGAAGGTGATGCCAATACCGTACTGGTGCCACACGACCGCTATGCCCAGATGAATAACGTGTATTTTTTACCATCAGTCGCGGCATTGACAGGCTGGCTAGAAAAAGCAGGATTCTCAGAGGTACGTTGTGTCGATGTGTGGCAACGACTTCTATCGATGAGCAGCGTAAAACGGAATGGATGACTTATCATTCGCTGGCCGACTTCTTAGATCCTAATGATGCTAGCAAACGCTTGAAGGCTATCCTGCGCCGATGCGTGCGACTTTGATTGCCAAAAAGTAGCGCGTGCGTACTGTATCACTCATAAGGAATATGGACAGTGAAAAAATTAACGATTTTGCTCAGCGCTATGAAGGGCTTGCTGCCATTGACGTCCATATCAGCTCATGCTGCCTATGGTACGCCATTTGAAGGGTGGGGCTTTGTGCAGGACGATTGGCAAGTGGTTTGTGATAATACATTGACTTGTCGCGCAGCAGGTTATGCAGATGAGAGTATGTTCGATACGCCAGCTTCTATTTTATTAACCGTCATACCCAAAAAAGCCTTGCCGATTGCCCAAATCCAGTTTTTATCAGAAACCTCAGACAAAACCTACCATAGTGCTGAACTGTGGTTAAATGGCAAAAACCAAGGCATGCTACAACCAGATGCTGATGGTTCAGCGTACGATTTAACCGCCAAGCAAACGCAACACTTTATTAACCATGCGCGTCAAAATACTAAGATAGTAGATAAAAGCAGGTGGTAAAAATTGGTCTGTTAGTGACAAAGGCATGAGTGCCGTGCTGCTAAAACTTGATGAGGTACAAGGCAGAGTGGGCACGCCAATAGCATTGGTAAGTAAAAATCACGCTAGTAAGCAAATACCCAAATCTGCTAAAGCGAAACCTGTGATTAAAAAAGCATATGCCTATGCTGACAATAAGCAACTGGATTCGTCAAAGTGGGCCTATTTTCAAGCGAATATAAATAAGTGGATCGATATTGATGCCAAGGAGCTTATAGGCTCTGAAGATGATATGGGAGACTGTGAGCTGATTAATCCAAAGACCGACGCGTACCAACGAATGCAAGAGTATGGTTCTGATAGACTGAATTGGACGTTTACACCCGTAGATGCCCTCCATACGCTTGCTAGCCATCTGTGCTGGCAAGGCGCCTATAATGAGAGTTCGGGTTATTGGCTTATTAATCATGACAAACCAAGCAAGCCAAAACTGATCACTACGGCAGGCAATGACTATTCTGATGGCGAGATTTGGGCAACACATAAAGATCGAGGGATTGGTGATTGCTGGAATCATGCGATATGGGTTTGGAATGGTCAAACATTTGCCAAATCAGAAGATTCCAGCTCAGGAATGTGTCGCGGTTTTGCTGGTGGTGCGTGGGATTTACCAACTTACGTGAGTGAAGTCGTAAAAAATGATAGCAAGGCTCAGTGAGTGATATTTTGATAGGAATGATTGACACACTATAAAGTGAAGCCGTTATGAGCCATGCATTTTTTAATTGATCATTTAACTGTCTATTTATCAGTGATAGGTGAGTTATTTATTACCTATCATTGACAGTGAGGACACGGCCCAGTTTATAAAAATTATATCAACCACCTTTTAAAAGCGACTTCCAACAATAGCTTGAGTAAGAATCCCACAAACCCTGCGCCTAGTGCTAAGAAAATCCAAAATGTACCCGCGCGCCCAGCTTGAGATTCTTTAGAGATATCCCACATAATAAAAAATAAGAAGGCGATGAATATGGGTAGTAAAACATACAATCCCCAACTGGTAACCGTACTGGCAGCAATAGCAAACATGGCATAATCCTATAAAGTAGTAACGCCGCCTTTATTTATATTATTTTATGGATCTTTTGATAATAATTGCCTTCAAAATGAAGTATCACCATTCATGATATAAGCAGTAATCCATAAAATAAGTCAGAAAAAAGCAGGCAGCAATACAAACCGTTATTATAACGCGGAAGCGAGCAGGTATAAACTGCTGCTAAGTATGAGACAACAGTAACGCTACAATTTGCAGGGCTGACTGATCGGTAACAGCGCTAAATCCTGATCTATTTAAAGCATTTCAATCTGACTTATCGTGAATGAAAGCACAGACAACGCCTGTTAGGGCGTGTCTCCAATTCAATCGATTATCCTCTAAATGGGATAAAAATGGCTAAAAATGGCTAAATTTTGCCAAACATCGTCAAATAGCTTATCAATATCTCGATATTATTTGCGCTACTTTCCTTATTTAACGGCAATTTATCTCCTTTTTATCACCATTTTTACAATGAGGACACGCCCTAGTCACCTAAATTATCAGTGTTAACTGTCATAACCGTAAGATTTTAGTGCTAATTTTGGTGCACATAGTGCAATGCAGGGCAAAGATTGTTATATTTACAGGTTACTTATCTTTTTTGTATTATTTTATCCCCTGCAATGTCGGTCGCTATTATAATAGGCAGTTATTGGCTGCTCGCATTCGCCACATTTTTATACCGTTTTTGTTGTATTTAACTGAGTTCAAATCCTTATGTCACAAGCCCAAATTGATACACTTGCATCACTATTTAACGATGCGATTCAAACCCTACAAGCAGATGGCACGTTACCAAGCGATTGGCAAAATAATAGCCAAATCACCCGTACTAAAGACTTAAGCCATGGTGATTTCGCCAGTAATATCGCGCTGACAGCGGCCAAAGCTGCCAAGGTCAATCCACGACAGCTTGCCGAAAAAATCGTCAATGCGCTGCCTGAAAACCAAGACATTCGCCAAGTAGAAATTGCAGGTCCAGGCTTTATTAACGTGTTCTTAAATGCGGAAGCCAAATTTGCGGTATTAGATGATATCTTTGCCTTGCAAGATCGCTTTGGTTTAAGCGATCAGTTTGACGGGCAAAAAATTCAGGTTGAGTTTGTCTCTGCCAATCCAACGTCAAGTTTGCACGTTGGGCATGGTCGCGGTGCAGCGTTCGGTATGAGCGTGGCAAACCTGCTTGAAGCGATTGGTTATGACGTCACGCGTGAGTATTATGTCAACGATGCGGGTCGGCAGATGGACATCTTGGCGACCAGTACCTATTTGCGTTATCTGGAAACCAATGGCGAGCAAATAATCTTCCCAGTCAATGGTTATCAAGGTGATTATGTCAGTGACATCGCCCAAACGTTAAAAGCGCAACACGGTGATCATTACGTTCATAGCTTTGCAGCAATCGCTAAAGATGTGCCAGCAGATGCTGAGTTTGAGATCAATGCGGACGGCGAAAAAACACTGCTATCAGGTGACAAAGAAGCGCATATTGATGGCTTGATTGCCAACAGTAAAGCCTTGCTTGGTGAAGGTTATGAGCTGTTTTTAAATGCGGCATTGAGCAGTATTTTAGCCGATATCAAAGATGACTTAAATGACTTTGGTGTGCGCTACGAGTGCTGGTTTAGCGAACGGTCTATTGATAGCGATATTGAGCCAGTCTTGCAAACCTTAGATGAAAAAGGCTATCTATACGAAAAAGACGGTAATATTTGGTTTAAATCAACCGATTTTGGTGATGAAAAAGACCGTGTTGTGCGCCGTGCCAATGGTCAATCTACTTATTTTGCTTCTGATATTGCCTATCACAAAAACAAATTTGATCGCGGTTTTGATAAAGTGGTCAATGTTTGGGGTGCCGATCACCATGGTTATGTGCCACGCGTAAAAGCTGCTTTATTGGCGCTTGGTATTGATGCTGATCGTTTAGATGTGGTGCTTGTGCAATTTGTTGCACTATGGCGTGGTAGTGAAAAAGTGCAAATGTCCTCGCGTTCAGGTCAATTTGTCACCCTGCGTGATTTACGTACCGAAGTTGGTAACGACGCCGCGCGTTTTTATTATGTCGCCCGTAAGCCTGAAGTGCATATTGATTTTGATTTGGAGCTGGCTAAATCACAAAGCAAAGACAATCAAGTGTATTACATTCAATACGCGCATGCTCGTGTTTGCCGAGTATTAGAAAAACTACAAAACAGTGGTCTTGTGGTAGATGATGCGATTGGTTTAGAACACCAAAACTTACTTAGTGCACCAAACGAAGACGAGCTGATTAAATTATTAGCAGGATATCCAGCGACATTATTACGCGCCGCGACGGGTTATGAGCCACATGTCTTGACCAACTATCTTAAAGAGTTGGCAGCGCTATTTCATGGTTGGTATGACAGTAATCGCATTTTGCCAGTGAGTTTGACCTCAGGTGAGACACCAAGCTCGGATGAGATGGAATTGATGCAAGCCCGTTTGCGTTTGTCTAAAGCCGTACGTCAAGTATTGGCCAATGGTCTTAGTTTGTTAGGGTTGTCGGCACCATCTAGCATGTAGTTTTTTTCTAGTATATAGTAACTTTCTAACATGTAGTATGAGTATAGATGACTGCCAGCCATAATTTGATGATAGTTAGATTCAGTAGGGAGAAACAGATCCATGCTAGCCAAAAAACCTAAAGGTGCGACTGAAAAACGCAAAACAAGTAGCGTATCAGGCTTATTGTGGATGTTTGTCGGGGCGGTATTGACCCTTATGATAGGGGTATTTATATACTTGTCACCATTATTTGATTTCAGTCCCGCTGACAGCACCGCTGGTAATGATCCTGATCGTCAGGTGCAGCCACGTGTCGACACTGATACTGATAATGGTGATTATGAGTTCTATGATATTTTGCCCAATCAAGAGATGGCGACTATTCCTGATGAAGATATTGCTGAGACAGGCAATGATCGCATAGGGGATATCAGTGCCTTTGAGCCTGATGTGGTGGTGACTCAACCTGAGGATGGCTCAGCCAGTCGCAATGATGATACTGGTAACTTTGGTATCTCTGAAAACACGGTTATTGCGCCCAGTCGTGGCAATAACGCTGCTACCAGTAATAGCGGCGATGACATTGTGATCGTTGAAGAAGACGCGACCTATGATGGATCGACGCCTGCTAGTAGCAATAATACGTCCACCAATAATGCAGGCGCAGGTACTGCTAGCGTTCAGGCTGCAAAACCTGCGGCAACTTATATTTTGCAGATCAACAGCTTCGGTGATGCGGATGAAGCAGATCGCCGCCGTGCTCAAGTGTTGATGGCAGGTGTAGACGCTCGCGTGGTCAAGAATACGACGGGTAATGGTTTGCCAATCTATCAAGTTATTTCTCGCCCGATGAATAACCGCCAAGCAGTAACCACTGCTCAGCAGCGCCTACAGAATAACGGTATTGATTCCATCATCGTTGAACAGCGTCGTTAAGTTGCGCTGTTTAATAACAGTTATAGTTCTTTATGAATAATAAAAAAAGCGTCGCAATGACGTTTTTTTTATCTCTGATTTTTAGCAAAGTTATTTTTCTGTTGGTTTATTACCTTTCATCAAAAATTTTATAAAGAGCGTGGCTATGACTGTCTCTCATTTAGCAACACCGCCTACCAGCTTCATTAAAGCATTTTTCCAAAAGTATTTTATTGATGCGTTTACTGGCATGGCTTTAGGGCTATTTGTCACGTTGATTGCTGGTCTAATCATCTCGCAAATCGGTGGCTGGTTAGATTTGCCCGCATTGGTTGCGGTGGGCAAGCTTGCCTCAGTACTAATGGGTGCGGGTATCGGAGTAGGTATCGCCTATTACCTTAAAGCACCGACGCTCGTCATGCTCAGCTGCTTGGTGGCGGGTATGCTTGGCGCACACTCTGAAGCATTAATGGCAGGGACGTTATTTACGCCCCAAGTAGGTGGACCTGCGACCTTTGCCGCCTTACCGGGGAATCCGATAGGGGCGTATTTGACCTCGGTATTTGCTTATCGTGCTGGTACTTGGGTCGCTGGCAAAACCAAGCTCGATATTCTATTGGTTCCTTTATTGGTATGCGCGGTAGCATTAGCAGTTTGCGCCCTATTGAATCCACCTATCGTCGCTGCGGTCGCTGCCATTGGTCAAGGTATTCAAGCGGCCACTGAGTTACAGCCTCTGTTAATGGGTATTGTGATTGCAGTGGTAGTGGGTATTTTATTGACATTGCCAACGTCCAGCGCTGCTATTTGTATCGCAATTGGGCTTGGCGGCGTATCAGGCGGGGCAGCAGTAGTAGGCTGTGCGGCACACATGATTGGCTTTGCCGTTGCAAGCTTTAAAGACAACGGCGTCAGTGGCGTAATATCTCAAGGTCTGGGCACCAGTATGCTACAGATTCCTAATGTGTTAAAAAAACCGCTGGGTTGTTGCCTGCTGTGATTGCCAGCGCCATCGTTGGTCCTATTGCGACAGTAGGTTTTGGACTGGCATGTACGGCAACGGGTGCGGGTATGGGTACCGCTGGATTGGTCGGCGTATTTGGAGTGATTGAAGCGTCACAAGACATCATGAGTACGGGTCAATTATGGACAGCGATTATCCTGTTGATGTTTGTATTACCTGCCCTAATTGCAGGGGTGGTCGCTCATGTGATGCGCCGCGTGGGCTGGCTGGTTGATGGTGATATGAAATTGCCTTAAATTAAAGATAAAGGACGCAAATTGTCCTAACTATCAATAGTAAAAAAGCCCAGCTACTTAAATAGCTGGGCTTTTTTACTATATAAATTATGAGCTTGTTTTAATTAGCGGCGTACATCTTTAGGGGCATCACCATTTGGCCAGTCTTTGTCTTTGTTGGCTTTGATAGGTCGCGGCAGATGGGTAAAGTAAGCGGCAATATCGACCGCTTCTTGGTCACTAAGCGAGTTACCTTGACCAAACGGCATTTTGCCCTTGATAAAGGCCGCTGCTGTATAAGTTCGCGCCATACCTGCGCCATCGTTGAAGGACTTGTCTCCAGCTACTGCTGGATAGATATAAGTGCCATCGTCGTTATATTGACCTTCGCCGTTTTCACCATGGCAAACCCTACATTTTTCAGCAAACAGCTTTTTACCATTGTCCGTATTTGGCTCTAAAGTTTTGTCTACCTTAACAAAACCGCGACCTTCAGGCGAGACACCATAAGGCAAACCCTGTGATAGCCAGCTCATATAAGACACCATCGCATTCTTATCATCTGAACCTAGATCAAGTGCTTTGCCATTCATTGAGCGTTCAAAACAGCCATTGATGCGCTCTTGTATTGAATTAACGCGACCAGCACGTGACCGATAAATAGGATAAATGCCCGGCATACCATTCCAAGGCGCCGCGTAAGCCTCTGAGCCGTTACCCAAGTGACAGCTGGTACAATTCAACTGGTTGCCGACATTGTCAGGCATTTCTTTATAAGTATGATTGGCGATTTGTAAGCCGCGACGTACTGCTGCGCCGAACTCATCATCTGGAATAGTGGACTCATCTGGCATGCTAACGGTCAGTTTGGCGCTTGGATTTGCAGCCATCTCGTCTTTAATTTCTGCGGCACGTGCCTCAAGTGACTTAACTCGGGCCAATGCTTCAGCTTCTTCGACACGGTCGACAGCCTTGGTATCTGATTCACTACAGCCTGACAGGCTAACCGCACCAATAGCAAAGATAGCAGCCAGTAAAACGGAGGAAGAGGGTTTGACCCTTAAAAGTATTTTCATTGGAATATCCTTATTATCAAAAATAATATGTAATAATATATTTTTATGATAATTTAGCTGTCAAAATGACAGAAGTAATCTTAATTTTTGTGCAAAAAATCTGAATGAGTCATCAATCTGTAAGTTGCTAGAAACATAATTGTATCAAATATTAAATAATTAAAGTATATAAATAGATAAAGTGTTTTGGCTTTAGAGAGATATGAATTAATTTCATACCGTATGAAGAACGATATTGAAAGACAGTATTGAGATTCTATCGATCAAAAAAGCGCTTAAATATTATCAATATTTAAGCGCTTTTTGTGGGCAAATACTCTTAGAATATATTATTTTGGCGTGCTTGGTTTTTTATGGCGGCGTGGTTTGAGCTTACGAGAGAGCTTATGGACATCGTTCAATATTTGACTGTATGTCGCTGGAAAGACACGCTGTACCGCGTCGATTATTTTGGCATCATTGCCAATAAGACAGCGCGGTTGATTGGTCGCGGCAGCCTGCAAAATAATCCAAGCGGCATTGCTTGCATCAAATTTCAGGAATTTATTAAAGCTCTGAATGGCTTTGGGGCCAGTACGTATGCCAATATCATTGATACTGTCATTACCACGGGCACTATTGGCAATATTGGTTTTAATCCCGCCGGGATGAATGCAGGTCGCTGACACACCGCAGCGCTGAATATCTAGCTCTTGACGTAAGCTTTCAGTAAAGCCGCGTACAGCAAATTTACTGGCGTTATACGCAGATTGTGACGGCTGCGCAGTCAAGCCAAACAGGCTTGAGATATTAATGATGTGACCATGCTCGTTAAATTGGCGCGATCTGTTTTTTTTGCTGCCATTCGTCGATTCGCTTTGTTTGACACTGTTCTTAATCAATGGCAAAAATGCCTTGGTGCCATAGACCACACCCCAAAAATTGATGTCCATCACCCATTCAAGCTCGCTAACTACTGCTACTGCCTTCTACGGTCGAATATAGCGCCACGCCTGCATTATTAAAGATGAAGTTCACTTTGCCATGGTCTGCCATACCGATCTGCCCACGCTTCCACGCTTTATTGTCTGAGACATCAAGTACTGTCATGTCGCTTTGATATCATAACCGACGAGCAATTCTTTGGTCTGTGCCAGTTGCGCCGCGTTGATATCATAGAGCGCCACGTGGCAGCCCATCTTTGCCAAATGAATAGCCAACTCGCGCCCCATACCAGAGCCAGCACCCGTAATAGCCGCGACATGATTACGATAATAAGGGGCAATATCTTGGTCTGTCGTGGTATGAAAAGGCAAGTGTTGGCGTAATGAGGTTGCGATAGAAGTAACATTATTAAGCATGATAAACAGTCCTTTGTTTCATCAGTGATAGGTGTTGGTAGCACATTTACCTTAGCATGCTTTGTGACTTTAGCTATGAACGATTGATAGACGCCGCTGTCACTTTATCCATACATTGGCTGTCATAAAAAAATCATAAGTGAGCAGCCATAAAAAAACGTCTAGCATAAGATATGCTAGACGCCTTTACTTCAATGACAGTTTTAATAAAGCTGATAACAACGGCTAAGCATCTATCGCTATTTGCTCTGAGTCGTCGGTAGAAAAGATTATTTCAGGTGTTTTACCTTCATTAATCACTTGCTCGTCGACGATGACAGTCTTGGCATTCTTCATAGAAGGCAACTCGTACATAGTCTCAAGGAGCGCATTTTCAACGATAGAGCGCAGTCCGCGAGCACCAGTCTTACGCGCCATGGCTTTTTTGGCAATCGCATCGAGCGCTTCTTTGGTAAAGCTAATGTCAGCGCCTTCCATATCGAATAGATACTTATATTGCTTAACCAAGGCATTTTTTGGTTCTGTCAATATCTGAACCAATGCGTCCTCGTCCAGCTCTGTGAGCGCAGCGAGAACAGGAAGACGACCGATGAGCTCAGGAATGAGACCAAATTTGATCAAATCTTCAGGCTCTACTTGTTGCAGTAATTCTGAACTGCGTTTGCTATCATCTTTTGAGCTGACATCCGCATTAAAGCCGATACCGCCTTTTTCTGTACGCTGCTGAATAACCGCATCAAGACCGGCAAACGCCCCGCCGACGATGATTAAGATGTTACTCGTATCAACTTGGATCAGCTCTTGCTGTGGATGTTTGCGCCCACCGTGCGGCGGAATGGCAGCAACCGTACCTTCGATAAGCTTTAGCAACGCTTGCTGTACGCCTTCGCCTGACACATCACGGGTGATAGACGGGTTGTCGCCTTTCTTACTGATTTTATCAATCTCATCGATATAGATGATGCCTTGTTCCGCTTTGCTCACGTCATAATCTGATGCTTGCAAAAGTTTTTGCACGATATTTTCGACATCTTCGCCGACATAACCGGCCTCGGTCAAGGTCGTCGCATCGGCCATCGCAAAAGGCACATCCAGTAAACGCGCCAAGGTTTGCGCCAGTAAGGTCTTACCAGAACCCGTTGGGCCAATCAGCAAAATGTTACTTTTCGCCAATTCAACCATGGCATCGTCAGCGCCAATCTTCGCTTTCTTGCTGTCATTGGCTAAGGTTTGGCTAACTTTTAGGCGCTTATAATGGTTATAGACGGCAACGGCTAGTGCTTTTTTAGCAGCGTCTTGTCCAATGACGTATTCGTCAAGCTTAGCACGCAGCTCTTTTGGCGTTGGTAGCTTTTTATTGACCCAAGACGTATCAATGTCGCTGTCATCATCGCCATCTTCGGCGCTGTCAGCGATTAAATCGGTACATAGCTCAATACATTCATTACAGATATTGGCATCGTCAGCGGCAATCAGCTGCTGTACATCGCTTTTGGCTTTGCCGCAAAACGAGCAATGCGGGGTGTTATCTTCTGCCATAAAAGGCGCTCCTAAAATTTAAAACTTACAAATATTTTGATTTTTACATCAAAGCCAAAACGTATAACGCTCAGGCTTTTGATGCCCATCAAAGCTTTTGCTCTTATGCGGTAATTATAAAGAAGTAGGGCGGCGCTCTAATACTTCATCAACCAGACCGTATTCTTTGGCTTCTTTCGCATCTAACCAAAAGTCACGCTCAACGTCTTTTTCAATTTTCTCTAATGGTTGACCAGTACGTTCTGCCAAAATCTCATTTAAACGGGCACGCGTTTTTAGAATTTCACGCGCATTAATTTCGATATCGGTTGCTTGACCTTGCGCGCCGCCTGAAGGCTGATGAATCATGACACGAGCATTGGCAAGAGAGTAACGTTTGCCTTTTTGACCAGCCGCGAGCAAGAACGAGCCCATGCTATAAGCACCGCCCATACAGATGGTTGACACTTCAGGTTTGATGAAGTTCATGGTATCAAAGATTGCCAAGCCTGCACTCACTGAGCCGCCTGGTGAATTGATATACAAGTGAATATCTTTATCTGGGTTTTCTGCTTCTAAAATAGCAACTGTGCAACAATCAGATTGGCCATATGGTCTTCGACTTGACCAGTCAAAAGATAACGCGCTCACGCAATAGACGCGAGAAAATATCAAACGAGCGTTCACCGCGAGAGGATTGTTCAACGACCATTGGCACTAATGCTGCATGCGCAGCTTGAGGGGCGCTTTGGGTATATTGCATGCCTTGTGCGTCATTGTGCGCACTCATCAGCATATCAAAATGTGGGTTGGCAGTGATGCGATCATAATCTGTCATAAAGATGTCCTGTTTATAAGTACATAAAATAAAGGGATTGAAGCTAGCGAGCGGCTACGCTTGTAGGGCTGCTCATCATGCTAGATGTTGCCGCTTTTTAATAATATTCGCTGGCTGAAATAATAAGCGCCAGATATCGCTAAATAATTGAGCTAATGGTAACTTTTTTATTGAGGCAATAGTAACTTTTTCATGTGAAAAATAATTTTCTATTTATAACATGAGTGCTATTAATAAAATGATTGACTCACTATTAATAAGGCGTCTGTAACCATTTATCAAGGGGCTTGGTTATAAACTGTCCATAAAGATAGCATATAAATCCCCAATAAAAATGCCCTAACACATATGTTAGAGCATTGCGTTAGAGCATTATGTTAGAGCATGTTTAGATTGAGATTAGCAATTTGCCATTGAATGGCAAATTGCTAAGTTATCTCACTAAATTACATGCCTTGCTGCTGTTGTTGCTGTGCAGCTAGCAAGTCTTGGTAGCTAACTTCTTTGTCAGTTACTTTACCTTGCTCGATTAAATAATCAACTACTTGGTCTTCTAGTACTACAGACTCAATGTTCGCGCGCTGCTGCTTGTCATTGGTGTAGTATTCGATGACTTCGCTTGGATCTTCGTAGTTTTCAGCGGCTTCTTTGATGAAACTTTCAACGCGTTCTTGATCGACTTCTAAGCCTTTGGTATCGATAACACGAGCAACGATGATGCCAAGACGGGCAGCACGTAGCGCTTGCTCTTCAAATAGCTCATTTGGTAGCATGTCTTTATCGAAGCTATCAGCATTGGCACCGAACTGCTGAGAAAAACGTTGCATCATCATGTTGCGTTGACGCTCGATTTCTTGCTCTAGCATAGCGTTTGGTACGTCAAACTCGTTCTTTTCTAGCAATGCGTCAAAAGTCGCTTGCTTAACTTGGCTACGAGCCGCGTTTTTGATTTCGCGTTCCATGTTTTTGCGAACGTCTTCTTTCAACTTCTCAACGCCGCCTTCTTTCACACCGAATAGCTCAAGGAACTCTTCGTTGATTTCTGGTAGCTTAGATTTTTCAACCAATTTTACATTGATTTTGAACTGAGCTTTTTTACCAGCTAAGTTTTCAGCTTGGTAATCTTCTGGGAAAGTGACGTCGATAACTTTCTCTTCGCCAGCTTTCATGCCTTTGATACCCGCTTCAAAACCAGGAATCATCTGGTTGCTACCGATAACCAGTTTGAAGTCTTCAGCAGAACCGCCTTCGAATTTTTCGCCATCGATAGAGCCTTCAAAGTCAAAAGTTACTTGATTGCCTTTGTCCGCTTTACCTTTTTTCTCAACGAATTCTTCACGTTGCTTTTGTAGGTTTTCGATCATAGTGTCAACGTCTTCTTCACTAACTTGTGCAGTGTGACGCTCAACTTCGATCTCATCGATACCTTGTACGTCTACTTCTGGGAAGATTTCAACAGTGGCTTGATAAACCAAGAAATCATCTTCAAGTTTTACGTCGTCGATGTTAGGCATGCCAACTGCGCGGATGTCTTCAGATTTGATCGCTTCAAAAACGGTATCACGGATCACATCGTTGATAACTTCTTGTTGAATGCCAGCACCGTACTGTGAACGGAATGTGACATAGGGACGTTACCTTTACGGAAACCGTCAATCTTGGCAGTTTTCGCAACTTGGCGAATACGACCTTCGACTTTGTTTTGAATTTTTTCGACAGGTACTTTAACTGTCAATTGGGTTTCTTTATTAGATAGCTTGTTGGTTGTGACTTGTAAATCTGTAGCCATGTTAATTACACCTTTAGGATTAAATAGTACGTTTGATTAAATAGTACTTAGGGTTAAATGGTAATAGACAAACCGTGCCTCAAATTACGGGCGTGTATCATGGGTTGCCGTTGGAATAAATAGGGGATAGCGATAGCGCGCAATGTCAAAGTCAGTACCTTGAGCAATCGCCTTTGGTCACCACTGGCGCTGACTGATACTAAAATGTGAAACGGTTATCTTAGTAATAGGCGCTATCAGATATCAATCATAAACCGTTAATGCACCGCATAATAACGCTTTTTGGTGAATTATACAGACAAATAACGGCTTTCAACAAAATTTTAAAAGTAGAACAGTATAATCTATCTGTTTATTAAAGTAAAAATTATCTCTTTATCGTCCATTCACTTTGAATCTGCTACATCGTCAATCTCGCTTAAACTACGATTTTTACCTCTGCGCTAGACTTTCTTGTATTAGCATTAATAGCTAAAGGAATAAATTGAATCCACTATAAGATTTAAGGGTTATCTACAACGGCAACTGCGTCAATAATTGCTGAATCGCTTGCCCCCGATGACTAATGCTATTTTTATCAGCAGCACTTAAGCTCGCGGCGCTAGCTTGCAACTCTGGCAACCAAAACAGCGGATCATAACCAAAACCGCCGTCACCATGCGCTGTCTCTAATATCTCACCCTGCCACAGACCTTGCGCGATAATCGGTAGCGGATCATCAGCATGGCGCACCATCGCCAGTACGCAAACAAATAATCCTTTAATAGGCTCGTTAGCGTGCTCAGTACGAATAGGTTGCAAATCAGCGATGAGTTTGGCGTTGTTTTTGCCATCATTGCCATGCTCACCAGCATAGCGAGCAGAATAGATGCCGGGTGCATTACCTAATACTGGCACACATAGTCCTGAATCATCTGCAATCGCAGGTAGACCACTAATTCGACTGGCATGACGTGCTTTGATAATGGCGTTTTCTACAAAGCTCAACCCATCTTCTATCGCATCGTCAATATTGAGCTGACCTTGCGGGATGATCGTCACATCCAAATCTGCCTCGGCAAACAGCCTTTTAAACTCAGCCAGTTTGCCTTTATTATTACTGGCGAGCACCCATTGATTATCAGGGGTCGATTGGGTAGAGGAGCGTGAGGTATTCGTGGTGCTCATAGGGTTATTCCGTTATGTCATTATTAAGAATATGGTTAGTGAAAGTATCATTGTTGAAAGTATGATCGGTTTTTAAATTATATCGGTATCTTAATGCCAATTTCATCAGTTTATCAGTCAGCTAAGTGCCTAGCACGATTGGCATGCTAAGGCATTCTGCGCTTAGTCTATAGACAACCAAAGGCTATACTAACAGTGTTATCCATAACATTTGGTAACTGATATTTGTCGCCACTGTTGCTATAATAGCCGCCAAGCTACCGTGAATGATATCTTATGGCTTGTGAATATTAAGAATAAATGCTTATGAAGTCAAGCACTTGGCTTTTGAGCAAACAGTAACAAAAGTAAGTTAATTTTGGATTCATAATAATACGTGATACTGTGTTAAACAATAAACGGTATTAAGCAATAACATTCATTTCAAACAATAAACTCAGCCAATTTAGTCCGCCATTTTATCGTGTTCTTTATGATGTAAAAATAGCGTAAAATTCAGTTTCTATAATGAGTTTTTATCAAATGACGGCTAAAAACAGCAAGGATAAAATAACTATGTCAAACATTACTTTACCAGAGCTACCATACGCAAAAGACGCACTAGAGCCACATATCAGTGCCGAGACGCTAGAGTATCATCACGACAAGCATCATAATGCCTACGTGACTAAGCTCAACGAATTGCTACCAGGTTCTAGTCTAGACAAAACATTGCCAGAAATCATCGTAGCAACTGCTAAAGATGACAGCAAGCAAGGTATGTTCAACCAAGCAGCCCAAGTATGGAACCACACGTTCTATTGGAATTGCATGACGCCAACCAATGGCGGCGGCGAACCTACTGGTGATCTAAAAGGCAAAATCGAAGAAGATTTCGGTAGCTACGACAAGTTCCGTGAAGAGTTCAAAAATGCAGCATTGACTCAGTTCGGTTCAGGTTGGGCATGGCTAGTCGCTGATAAAGTCGGTGGCAAACTGTCTATCGCCAAACGGCTAACGCTGATACCCCCTTGCACATGATCAAATCGCGGTATGACTTGTGATGTATGGGAACATGCGTACTATATCGATTATCGTAACCGTCGTCCTGATTATGTTGACACGTTCCTAGACAAGCTAGTGAACTGGGACTACGCAAATGCGAATATAAAGGTCAAGATGCTGGTGTTGAAGAGTAATCTTTAACCACTAAGCATTTGATTAATAAAAAAGGACGCTGAGAGGCGTCCTTTTTTTTGTTTGATTCATTCTGATAATATTACTTCTGCCAACTTATCTGCAATTTCTTCAATACTACTCATTGAGGTATTCAGTGCAACCTTATCTGCTAAAGCTGGGCTAAAACTCATCACTTCATTCTTTGTTACTTTATGCCAGATAGGAAGAATCATTTTGTGGCCATCCATTTCTCTAGCTACCATTGAATCTAACTCATATTGAGTCCAATTTTTCGAACAAAAAGATGAAGATAAGATGACTGTACCAAATCTAGAGTTTATGAGACCATGGTCTATATTTTTTCTTAAGCTATCACCAACTCTTAAAGTAAACTCATCATACCAAACCTTCACACCTAAATTTTCTAATGTTTCGGCTAACGGTCGTACAAATTCTTCCTTATCCTCAGAAGCATGTGAAATAAATAAATCGTATTCGACTACTTGTAATGATTTATCCATTATGTATTCGCCTACTACTATATGTTGCGTTCGAGAAGTTCTTTGAATTTCATCTTGCAACTTAGTTTGAAAAGCTATTTGTTCTTTTCGCTGTTGCTTTTCTAATGCTAATAATTTCTTACGCTCTTTTTCTTCTTCTTTTGCTAAGTCTTGTTTGAGTTTTAGTATAGTCAGTTCTTTTTAAATAAGATACAATCGTTTTAAAACAAGCGAAATGGCAGAATAACAAATGACCTATTCAGCAGATTTTCGAGCACAAGTGATTAAAAGTGTCAAAAACAAAGACATGAGTATCCGTCAGGCTTGTACTTTTTATAATATTAGCAAAACCGCATTACAGCGCTGGCTCAAAGATTCAAGTATCAAACAAACCCGGAATAAACCACCGACTAAAATACCGAATGAAGCACTCTTAAAAGACGTTGAACAACATCCAGATGACTATTTATATGAGCGAGCTAGGCGATTCAACTGTAGTAAGACCGGCATGCACAATGCTTTAAAACGCCTAGGTATCAGTCAAAAAAAGACCTTAGAGCATCCAAAAGCCTGCCTGATAAAAAGAGCGTCGTATCAGAGTAAGCTTGATAGCTTTACACAGCAAGGCTATCCCATTGTGTATATGGATGAAAGCGGCTTTGAGGCTGAAACTATAAGACCTTACGGATACTCACCGATAGGCAAACCCTGTATCGACAGCTTCAACTGGCAAGCAAAAAAGCGCACTAATGTCATCGGTGCTTTGTATAAAAAGATGCTGTTTGCGCTTGATTACTTTGAACAAAATATCAACAGCCATATATTTTGACTGGTGCAAGTTCACGCTAATTCCAAGTCTCAAGACTAAATGCGTGATCGTTATGGATAATGCCCGCTTTCATAAGAGCAAGCGTATTCAAAAACTACTGAACAGGCACGGTCATCGTGTTCTATGGCTGCCACCCTACAGTCCTGATCTAAACCCCATTGAAAAGAAATGGGCTCAAGCTAAGTTTCTACGCCAAGGGTGGATGGAGAATAATCTGCCTAAGCTATTTCAGGATTGGGCTGTATTTATTTATTGTGAACTGACTATATCTTGGCATTTTTTGCTGCTTCTACCTTAACTAAGGCAGCTTTTTTAGTTTGAATTTTCGATATTTCATTTAATTTCCGCTGAATTTCTCCATGTTTTGTTTTAAGCGCACTCTCAGCGGTATTCTTGGTTATAGATTTCTGTATAGAGTTGATTCTATTTGAACAAGCTGTTTCTTTCTTGGTTTCTAAACTAATTTTATGGGTAGCATCAGCTAGCTCTTTTTGGGTTCTTATAAGATTGCTACTAATTGTAGAAATTGACATTTCCCCTCCGATTTCAAATTTGTAATAGTGGTTTTAGACGCTAACTTTCATAGTAAATAGTGTATTAAATTAAAACTGTATATTTAATTTAATTTCACCCATGCTACACCTATTTTATATATCAGTGTATTACGCTGCTCAAAAATTACAGCACTTCAAACCCAAACTTACCCAACGCCTCTCTAAGCATCGCAATATTGTAATAGGCATGGGCGTTGACGGTATTTTGAAAGAAGATATATAGCGTATCAAAATGCTGACGCTGATTGGCAATCGCTTGCGCCCAGTCCTGCATTTCCGCCTCGCTATAGCGATAATCATGGCGGTCAGCAGCGCTCATCGCATCCCACCAGTTTAGGTTATTACCATGCATGCGCAGATAGCCCGTGCGCTCGGTAAATATCAGCCGTGACGGCGGTAAACCACTGACTTTGGGATAATCAACGCTACACCAAATCAGACCTTGTTTGACAAAACTATCGACCACTTGCGGGGTATGCCAACCATTATGACGAAACTCAACGGCTAGTGGATAATCTTGAAACCAACTGACAAGGTTTGCCAGATATAGACGATGCTCGCGGGTACGATCAAAGCCGTGTGGGAATTGCAGTAGTAATGGCGCGAGAGCGTTGGCTTCGATAAGTGGAGTTAGAGCAGTAATAAATGCTTGCGCGTGTTCGGCTGTGCCCTTGCGCGCATGAGTAAAGTCTTGATGGAGCTTGACCGCGAACTTCAATTCACTGTCTGCTTGCACGTAGGCCTTATTGACCATACCGGCAAAGGCTTTTTGTCCGATGGGCGCGTAAAAAGTGCTATTAATCTCGACCGCGCCGTATTGCTTGGCGTACTCGCGTAAGAAGTCCGTTTTCTTTGTGCCCGTTGGATACAGCGTACCGCACAAGTCGGTATCGCTATAGCCACCAGTACCGAGATAAATACGCGGGATAGGGTTACTGTCCATGTTGACCACTCATTACCGTTCTTTAGTGATTAAATTTTTGGCTATTTTTTACGTGCCCATAGCCATTCTATTAATGCCAGTAAAGCATCATTGTTTGCGTCATTACCAAGCTCGCTACTGCTTGGTTTATGATGACTCAGTTCACGAATGATTGCCGCGCGTCCATCATTAAATAGCGATTGCGCATAGCTGGTCGCGTCTTCGACACCCATCAATTTCACATAGGTAGATTTGTCTAATTTTTCATCGCTGCCAGCAGGTTTGCCAAGGGTATCGGTGCTGGTGGTGACGTCTAAAATATCGTCTTGAACCTGAAAGGCGAGACCAATATGCTGGGCGCATTCCTGTAATGCCATACGCTGTGGAGCGGTCGAACCAGCACAGATACCGCCCATAAGCATAGCGGCTTCAATCAATGCACCTGTTTTATCACGGTGGATAGCTTCTAGATCGCTTTGTGAAATATTAGCACTAGCCTCAGCGTTCAAGTCAAGCATTTGACCAGAAACCATACGCCGTGCACGTGGCGCAAATATTGCGATGAGCTGGCTGGCGATAGCTGAATCAAAGGGTACAAAAGTGGGCAACTCCGCGGTCAATACTTCAAAGGCTAATGTTTGCAATACGTCGCCAGCGAGTAGGGCGGTCGATTCTTCAAAGACGATATGAGCCGTTGGCTGACCACGGCGCAAGTCATCATCGTCCATACATGGCAAGTCATCATGTACCAATGAATAGGTATGCAGCAGCTCCACCGCCAATGCCGCACGGCGCGCCATATCATAATCGGAGTCGTTTTCTAATAGCGACTCCAAATCGCTATTTTGCTGAATTTGCTTAGCTTCTTTATCAGGGTTTTTATCAGCATCGTTTGTATTATCATTAATATTAGTGTGATTAACACTGTCAAAGGCACTGGCAACCAATAGTGGACGCACCAATTTACCTTGACCAGTCATCACATAACGACAGGCATCAAGCAGCGGGCTTGGCAGTTTGGCATACGCAAACAGCACGTCGATATCTTGTGCAAGTTGCGCGCGCACGGCGCTATGAAATTGCTCGGTGTTGTTATTAAAGCTAGTAAAAGATACAAGTCTTGAAGGCATAAGGCTTTCAGGTATAAAGCTTGGCGTAGAAGAAACAGTCATAACCCAACCATTTATCAGGTGAATAATAAAAATATCGCTAGTGTAGCATGATAGATTATATAGCTTATGGGGTGAGCATCATCAATGCCATATTTTTGCAGCTTACTGTTAAAAATTGTATTAAGCACTCCGAAATAATGCAACAAGCCCTCGTTACGTATTGGTGATTTAACTTAGTTAGTGGATATGTTTTGATAAAGAATCACGTTAAGCGTGTGACGGCGTGTGAGGATAAGCATCTGTCATTATAATCTTTAAAAGACGAATTTTTAGTATACAATTTCAGTATACAAACCGTCACTTAAAGCACATTACTAGTCAGGTAAAGGGCTGCTGCTGATTTAAGAGTGACTTGTGAGTATGGTATTAGCTTGTGACAGTTAGGGGCATAATCCCCTACACTAATTGGCGTAAAAATGATCTGATAATTTAGGGCTAGAGGTTTGCGTGCTTATTTCAGCGAAAAATTTGCTCAACTCTCAGTCCATATTTTTAATGTTAGTATGTTCAATATCAGTACTGGTCACAATATATAAATGAAGCGCCGTATTCACTTGTGCTAACGCGGTAATGTTAAGCATAAAAAATGAATATAACCATGAGCGCTGGATAATAAAGACATCTTCACTGCTTACTCTACTGACTTTATAACACAGTATATTGGCAGTGTTATTACTCGTTTTACTAACAATAACTGGCTATGACCTTTAATTTTAAAACTTTTAATTTTAAAACGTAGCTTTCGTTATATAGCAAGGAGTTTCAAATGGTATACCAAGGAAATCGCATCACGGTGACAATGCTAGAGGATGGCATCGCCAACATGCAGTACAACGCCGAAAATGAGAGCGTGAACAAGTTTGATGCTGAAACCAATAAGCAATTTGGTGAAGCGGTTACTGCTTTAGAAAAAGCCGACGACGTCAAAGGTTTAATCGTGACCTCAGGTAAAGGCGTCTTTATCGCTGGTGCTGATATCACAGAATTCGTTGGCTCTTTTAAAAAGCCAGAAAGCGAGATTAAAGATTGGGTCGTAGGTATCAATGACGCCTTTAACCGCTTTGAAGACCTGCCTTTCCCGAAAGTAGCGGCCATCAATGGCGCGGCACTTGGCGGTGGTTGTGAGATGACCTTGGTTTGTGAATATCGCGTCATGAGCGACAAAGCCATCATAGGTCTACCAGAAACCCAACTGGGTATCTTCCCAGGTTTTGGTGGTACGGTTCGTACGACGCGTGTGATTGGTATCGACAATGCGCTTGAGCTGATTGCGACTGGTACACCAAAGAAACCACTTGATGCGCTAAAACTGGGCTTGGTTGATGCGACTGTTGCTGCTGATGATTTGCAAGATGCTGCCATTGACCTAGTCAAAAAATGTATCTCAGGTGAGCTTGATTGGAAAGCGAAGCGCGAAGAGAAGCTGAATCCAGTTAAATTGAATCAGCTTGAGCAAGCGATGGCGTTTAACAGCGCTAAAGGTATGATCTTTGCCAAAGCCAATCCTAAGCAATATCCTGCGCCAGCACTTGCTATCGCTGCGATGGAAAAACACGTTAACTTACCACGTGATAAAGCAATCGAAGTAGAAGCGGCTGGTTTTGCAAAAGCGGCGAAAACCCCACAAGCAGAAAGCTTGGTCGGTTTATTCTTAAGCGATCAGTTGGTTAAAAAATTAGCCAAACAGCACAGCAAAAAAGCACATGAGATCAATGAAGCAGCTGTACTAGGCGCTGGTATCATGGGCGGCGGTATCGCTTATCAGGCAGCCAGTAAAGGCTTGCCAATCATTATGAAAGACATCAAGTCTGAGCAATTAGACCTTGGTATGGGCGAAGCCAGCAAGTTACTCGGTAAAATGGTAGATCGCGGCAAAATGACCCCAGCAAAAATGGGTGAAACCTTAAGCCGTATCCGTCCTACTTTGAACTATAGTGATTTTGCTGAAACTGATATCGTTATCGAAGCAGTGGTAGAAAATCCAAATGTGAAGCGTGCGGTATTAAAAGAAGTTGAAGGCTTAGTAAAAGACGATTGTATCTTAGCGTCAAACACTTCGACCATCTCTATTACTTTCTTGGCTGAAGCACTTGAGCGTCCAGAAAACTTCGTTGGTATGCATTTCTTTAACCCTGTACACCGTATGCCATTGGTTGAAGTTATCCGCGGTAAGAAATCCTCTGAAGAAGCGATTGCGACTACCGTTGCGCTAGCGTCTAAAATGGGCAAAGTGCCTGTTGTCGTTAACGATTGCCCAGGTTTCTTAGTCAACCGTGTGCTATTCCCATACTTTGGCGCCTTTGACTTACTTCTTAAGCAAGGTGCTGATTTTGCTCATGTCGATAAAGTCATGGAAAAATTCGGCTGGCCGATGGGTCCTGCTTATCTAATCGACGTGGTTGGTTTAGATACGGGCGTACATGGCGCAGAAGTCATGGCAGAAGGTTTCCCTGACCGCATGAAGCCTGATTATAAAGGCGCGATTGAGCTTTTATACGAAAACAAACGCTTAGGTCAGAAAAACGGCGTTGGTTTCTATAAGTATGAAATGGACAAACGCGGCAAGCCAAAGAAAGTTGCCGATGAAGCCACTTATGAGCTACTAAAAACCACCACAGATAGCGAAAAGCAAGAATTTGAAGATCAAGCGATTATTGACCGCACTATGCTGGCTTTCTGTAATGAGACCGTCCGTTGCCTAGAAGACAACATCGTTAGCACGCCATCAGAAGCCGATATGGCGATGATTATGGGCGTTGGCTTCCCGCCATTCCGCGGTGGACCTTGCCGTTATATCGACCAAATGGGTCTAGATAACTACTTGGCACTGTGTGAAAAATACGCATACCTTGGCAAAGCCTATGAAGCGCCGCAAAAGATTCGCGACATGGCAGCAGCAGGCGAGACCTTTTACGCCACCGCGTAATGGGTAGTCATTACTAGGATGAAGTGCCGTACGTGTGCTGTTTGAGGGTGAGAGCTATTAATCTATTTATATTTAATGGCACTATTTTTTAATAACAAATCTTTAATAGCACACGTACGATTATAGTTGGCTTCATTTAATGCTAGTACAAGGAAATCGAGCGCAGAGGTACGTATTGTACTTCAAGTGAGATTGACGAAGTAATAGCATTGAAATGGGCTGACTACACTGACAATAAAAATTGAAAAGGAAGATAGTATGACAATCTTAAGTCCAAAAGACGTGGTCATCGTAGATGGCGTACGCTCAGCGATGGGTAAAACCAAAAACGGTATGTTCCGCCATGTCCGCGCTGATAGCATGTCTGCCGAATTGGTACGTGCATTGGTTGAGCGTAACGACTTTGACACACGTGACGTCGAAGACATTATCTGGGGTTGTGTCAATCAGACACTAGAGCAAGGCTTAAACATCGGTCGTAACATCGGCTTGCTTGCTGGTATTCCAAAGACTGCTGGCGGTCAAACCGTTAACCGTCTGTGCGGCTCATCTATGCAGGCGCTACATACTGCTGCTGCCCAAATCATGACCGGTCAAGGTGATGTTTTCATCATCGGTGGTGTTGAGCATATGGGTCACGTCGGCATGATGCATGGCGTTGATCTTAACCCTGAAGCGTCAAAGCATTATGCTAAAGCCTCAAACATGATGGGCTTGACCGCTGAAATGCTTGGTCGCATGAACAATATCACTCGTGAAGAGCAAGATGCCTTTGGTCTTGAGTCGCATCGCCGTGCATGGGCTGCGACCACCGAAGGTCGTTTTGACAATGAAATCATCGGTATCGAAGGTCATGACGAAGCGGGTCGCTTGCAACTATGTACTGTCGATGAAGTGATTCGCCCTGATGCGACGATGGAGCAAATGCAAAAGCTACGTCCAGCCTTTGATCCAGTAGGCGGTACAGTAACTGCTGCTACCTCATCTGCACTATCTGATGGTGCATCAGCAATGTTAGTGATGAGCGCGCAAAAAGCTAAAGAGCTAGGTCTAAAGCCACGTGCTCGTATTCGTAGCATGGCAGTCGCTGGTTGTGATGCTGCTATCATGGGTTATGGTCCAGTACCTGCGACGCAAAGCACTTAAGCGTGCTGGCATGAGCCTCGATGATATGCAAACCATCGAGCTAAACGAGCATTCGCAGCGCAAGTCTATCAGTACTAAAGCATTGAATTTGACGGATAAGCAAGACATCGTCAACATTAATGGTGGCGCGATTGCATTAGGTCATCCACTGGGCTGTTCAGGTGCTCGTATCACGGTTACTTTGCTTAACGCTATGGCAGTCGGATACTGAAATCGGTCTAGCGACCATGTGTATCGGTCTTGGTCAAGGTATCGCGACTATTATTGAGCGTGTTTAAGTTTTAGCTAAGCTAATATTGTTGATTAATATGTTTTAATATCTTGTAAGATGAGCGCCTCTAACTTAATGTTGGAGGCGCTTTTTTTTGGTTTAAGTCATAGTAATGAAAGGTAGAGTATAAATGGCACATCATAAATCGTCAGATAAGAAGCGCTTAGATTTAGAGGTGTTTAAGTTAAAAATGCGCTATATCTTTCTTCCTTTTTTAGGTTTTATTATTGGCGCCATTTTATTCTACAACATCATAAGATGGATGTTGGACATCTGTCTAGGGATATGGCCTCTAAAAGATACGGTCTGGAACTTAATTATCCCAATAATTATCAGTGTTATTTTAGTGCTTGTCATAATGCGATCAAGGATTAGACTGCTACGATTTGAATTATTTGATGATAATAGCGCTAATGTATTTTACTTGGTGATGATACTTGCTTTATTTCCGCCTATATCAATCAGTCAAGCTTACTTATATGAAGCAGCATATGACATTATTGATATAAGTAATATAAGTGATATTAAATTATATCCAAAACAAAAATACTTCCAATTTGATAATAAAAGTGTTGAGAAACAAGGGGTTGTTTCTTACTTCAATACTAGGGAGATGGGGAAATCTAGACAAGAGTTAAAAATATACTTATATTTTGCTACTCCTTTTTATGGAGATAAAGATATCTGGTGGGGACAGGCTTTTACTAAGGTTATTGATAATGATCTTGAAGAAAAAGAGAAAGTTCAACAAATAGAAAATTTTAAAAAGATTTCTAGACAACAATATGCAAATGAAGAGATATCTACTGCTGATTATTTTGAAAAATTGCAAAACTCAGATACTAAGCATGGTTATTTAGAAGCGATTAGATTGTCAGGTCAGCAACATATTAATGACCCAATAATACTTGTATCTCAGTTGGGCACACTTAACGAAAAAGCATATAAAGAGTTAGCAAAATTCTTTAGGTTTTTTATCATTGGCATGTTTATTTGCTTACTATTAGTCTTAAAAGCAACGATTGATAAAAAAGCATTTCAACAGTTTAAGGTACGCTAGATTTGTGGTGATAGGGCATGGATAATAATAAGCAAAGCCAGTATAGGTATAAGGAAAAATAGAAGCAGAAACAAAAAAGAGTAAGCAAAAGGGATAAACAGAAGCAAATACAAAGCCTAAGCGCTAAAGAATCGATCAAGCTAAGACTAAAGCAAGTATTCTTGCCATATTTAGGTCTTAGTATCTTGTCCATTCTGCTTTTTGGGGCTTTACGCTGGTTGCTTGATATTTATCTAGATGTTCTACCTTTAAAGGAAGGCTACTGGGATTTTGGTATTCCGCTCCTTTTATCTGTTTCAGTCGTTAGTATTTGTATGTGGCCGAGGTACGAGCTTTTGACCTTAAAGTGGGTTAAGCGTAGTAGTTCAGGCTACTTTTTTATAACGATGGTTTTAGCATTAGTGATACCGCTCGTTCTCAGCCAAAACTATTTGTCCAAAGCAGCTTACGAGGTCATTGAAGTAGATAGCCTGAGTGATATTCGTTACTATCCAAAACAAAAGTACTTCAGAGTGGATAATTTTGAGCCACTCAAATTAAAGAGCGTTTCTTATATAGAAACACAAGTAGTCAGTGGACGATATTTTGACTCAAAACTGCATATTGATTATTACATTGCCACGCCATTTACCGCCGCTGATAATATTTGGCTAGGTACTACCACACGAAATACGATAATCGTGCAGACCAAAGTATTAAAGACCATCAATACTCAGCGTTTATTAACGACTCGCGCCATCAGTACGAAGCCAAAGACCTCTCTACTATCAGCTACTTTGAGAAACTTAAATCATCAAATCAGAGAAGTGGTTACTTACACACGGTTTCTACGGCTAATAGGCAATCTAATTTGCCACCCTTAATATTGAAGCCAGAAACGGGATTACTTGCTGATAGCTTAGATCGTGATTTTGTTTGGGGGTTTGGTTCATTTTTTATTGGTATGGTGCTGTGCTTGTTGCTCGTTCTCGCAGCAGAGTTTGATAATCAAGAAAAGAAAGGTACACAAAAACATATCAAAAACAAAAGCCTGTAAAAAAACGTGCACCAGTAAGTGATGTATCAAAAAGCCTAGTAGTTTGGTTTAGAAGTAATAAAGAGCGACCTGTGACCTTGGTGTTAATACTGACCTGTATAGGTACATTTATACTGACCGTATTCATGGGTATGGATATCATTGACCCTTTATCTAGACAGGTAAATAGTGTAGGTGGGTTGACGATGAACGCGCTGCAAGCTGGTAAGTATTGGCGGGTAGTGACATCGCTTTTCGTACATGTAGGAATTATGCATTTAGTAATGAGTCTGGGGATGCTTTTTGCGACAGGTTATATTTTGGAAAAAGTATTGGGTTCTTTACGTTTTTCGATGGCCTTTTTTATATGTGGTATTTTCGCTAATGTTTTAGGGGTACTATATTTTGATATGGACATGGCAGGTGTCTGGGGTGCTACATTTGGCTTGTTTGGTATCGCGATACCGTTGGTGGCCTTTAAGATTTTTAATAAAAAATATCGAGAGCTATTCGGCGGTACTATCGCTGCGATATTAATCATTACTTTAACCAGCATGTTCTTTGCATTTATAAACACGCTCAGTTATATGGTGTATTATCTTTTAACCTTGTGTTTTGGTATTGTTTTCGGTGTGGTCATAGTCATGACTCAAAAACAGTCGTTATTAAGGAATGCTAGACGCCATATATAGTTATTGGCTACTCTTCATTAAGAAACTATATCAAGCAGTATGAATCAAACGTGATGAATTGTTATTAATCATTATTAGAGACTATCTCCATTGACGCCCTCAGCAAACTATGACTAAATAAGAGTAAGGCTAATAAAGACAATATCAATGATAAAATTAACATAGCCTTTAACAATAAAGTCAGCCGTACAAGGAGTGTGCCATGTCTACTATGATTACCGATCGTACCTATCGAATCGCTCGCGAAAATACCCAAGCGATGATAATCGATGTTCAAGAACGCTTAACACCGCATATTTATGACCATGAAAACATCGTCAAAAAAACAGTGACGCTTATTAAGGGTCTGCAAGCACTGAATATTCCTATCATGCTCAATGAACAGTATAAAAAAGGGCTCGGCGATACGCTACCTGAAATACGCGAGGTGTTAGAAGGCGATAACGCCAAAAGCTTTGAAAAGGTCACTTTTAGCGCTTGTGATAATGATGATTCGTGGCATTATTTAGCGCAGCAAAATCGAAGTATTGTTTTGTTTTGGCTTGGCGTAGAGACACATGTCTGCGTACTACAAACAGCGCTTGATTTGCTAGATAATGGTATGCAGCCCGTCATCATTGGTGATGCGGTCGGTTCGCGTTTTCCATATGATAAAAAGCAAGCAATTCGCCGTATTCGCCGTGCTGGTGGCGTGATTACCACGGTTGAAACCATTCTGTTTGAGTTATGCCGAAGTAGTCAAGACCCTGCTTTTAAAACCATTAGTAACTTGATTAAATAGTTATTTTACTCAAAATAGAACCGATATAGTCAAAGAAACATAAAACCGATACGATTGTATTATGGTGCTACTGGTACAAATTTTACTTGCTTGCTGTATTCACAGAGGCTGCGAAAATTTTATCCCAGCAGCACTGTAGCGATTTAAAAATACTTTGACTATAGCGCTTACTCACATAAGCGCTATTTTCTTTTTTATAGTGGTGTTAATTAGCTATAGGTTGGTATGCTCTTTTATAGCGCTCATAAAATGTATAATATACTTATGCGTAAAGGTAAAATGAAGCGCTATATATCGTAGAAAAATTAAGAGAAAATTTATGCCATCAACCAAACCCCTTTTATTAACCAACTCAACGCTTGCCTCAAACATTGATATAGATCATGTTACTCATTTCTTATTAGAGCTTGATGCGCTTAAACGTATCAATCGTCGTAGTTATGTGACGCATACCACACGCAAAGAAAACTCTGCCGAACATTCATGGCATTTAGCCATGGCGTGCTGGTCTATCGCTGAACAGTTCGAGCTAGATGTCAATCATGAAAAACTACTCAAGATGGCATTGGTACATGACTTGGGTGAGATTGACGCTGGCGATACATTTTTATTCGCAAACAGTCGTAGCGAGGCGCACATTGAAGAACGTGCGGGCATTGCTCGATTGCAAGCTGAGCGTGGCAATGGCATCATGGATTTAAATGAGATTTGGGAAGAACAGGAGACGGGTAGTAGTAAAGAAACCCAGCTGCTTAAAGTGGTTGATCGCTTATTGCCTTTTTTATTGAATTTAAATACCAATGGAAAAACGTGGATTGATGCTAACGTCACGTGCTCGCAAGTGACTGCAGCACTTGCTTTTATCAAAGGCAGCTTTCCTCCCATTCATGATTGGCTATCAAAAAATATCGACTATGCGACCCAGCAAGGATGGTTGGTTGATGCTTAAGCAAAGCCATCATTTTGCCGTTTACATGTTTGCAAATATTTGTATTCTTTAAATATTAAAGCATTTAGAATTAACTAAATGAGCGGTTAAGTACTTATATAGAGAGATTGTTAAATGAGAATTACTGGTACTTATAAGGTTTTCGCTAAATCGCTCGTCTTTGTTAGCCTATTAACTTTGGCGCAACTAACTCAGGCCGCCGCACCTATTAGTAATGGTGATAAACTGGCGCACGATGCTAAAAAACAGATCGGTATTACCACCAGCTATGATCCTGCTTACCGCAAGTTGGATTTTCCGCGTGGTGATGTACCGATAGAAACTGGCGTCTGTACCGATGTTATCGTCCGTGCTTATCGCTTGCAAAATATAGATCTACAGCAATTAGTCAACCATGATATGAAGTCAAATTGGTCGGCTTATCCAAAGACTTGGGGGCTCAAATCAACCGATAAGAATATCGACCATCGCCGAGTGCCCAATCTTGAAGTGTTTTTTGCGCGTCACGCAAAGACATTATCGACGACTGATAAAGCCAGTTTTCAAGCAGGGGATGTGGTGACGTGGCGGCTACCGAATGGCAATTTGCCGCACACGGGTATCGTCTCCGATAAAGTCGCTGCGGATGGTACACCGCTGATTGTTCACAATATCGGACGCGGTACGCAAGAAGAAAACATCTTATTTGCTTATCCTATTCTCAAGCACTTTCGTTATTAACTACTTTTTTTATTAACTACTTTTATTATTAAGCTAGTACGTTGCGATAAGATAATTACCCACAATAAAAAGCTCAGTTCAGCATAAATTAGGATGCTGAACTGAGCTTTTTTGAGTCATTAAATCGCTTGCCTATGGAGTGTTAGCGACACCCAATAGCTGTCCCATTTTTACCACACTATCGGCTTTCATACTGTCTTGCCAATCTGCTTTTGCGCCTTTTGGTAGAATGACAATTGCGGTTGAGCCTAAATAAAAGCGACCCAGCTCATCGCCTTTTTCAAAGCTCATATTGTGCTCAGCTTCTTGAATATCATCAGTGCGGGCAATTTTACCAGTCGCCACCGTTTCGATACCAGCGACAATCATCGCCCCAACCATCACCACCGCTGCTTTACCATATACTGTATCAAACAGACAAACCAAGCGTTCATTACGCGCAAATAAGTCCGGCACGTTCGCCGCCGTAGTATTGTTGACCGAAAACAGCGTGCCCGGTACATAACGGGTTTTGGTCAGAGTACCGGCGAAGGGCATATGTACACGGTGATAGTTACTGGGCGCAAGATAAACCGTCGCAAAACTCCCATCCGCAAAATAGCGTCCATCTTCACTGTCAGCAAGCAGTTGACCAACGTCATAATAGCGCCCTTTTGCTTGGAGCAATTTATGGTCGTCAATTTGACCCAACTGCGAGATAATGCCATCGGCAGGACTGACGATACCATGAGGCGTCATGTCGATAGGGCGCGCGTCTTCTTTTAGCTCACGAGTAAAAAAATCATTAAAGCTCTCATAGGCGTTGAGACTTTGGCGCTCATACTCGTCCAAGCTGACGTTATAGGCTTTAGCAAAGCTACGGATAAACGTGCGTTTAACATAAGGATGGCGGCTAGCGGCTAGGCGCCCAGCAACTTTACTCAGTTGCTGCTGCGGGAGAAGCTGTTGTAAAGTAGTGAATACATTCATAATGAGGCTACCAAAATAGGGTGTGATGTAATAATTAATAAGCAAGAGAATGGCCGTATTTTATCATGGACGGCGTATTATTGTATGGGCATAATTGGTAAGGAATCCGTAAATGAAAGCACTTATACAGCGCGTACGCCGTGCTAGTGTTACCGTCGATGCGCAATGTGTTGGTACGATTGAGCAAGGCATATTGGCTTATATTGGTTTGGGGCCTGATGACGACCTAACAAGCGCACAGCGAATGGTGGATAAAATCCTCACCTATCGTATTTTTGACAATGATGATGATCCTGCCAAGTACGGCAAACTGGATAAAAATGTCCAGCAAGTTGGTGGCGGACTATTATTGGTATCACAGTTTACGCTAATGGCAAAACAGACAAGGGTCGTCGCCCTGACTTTGGTGGTGCGATGGCACCTGATGCGGCGCAAGCGTTGTTTGCGCAATTGGTCGCCTACGCCAACACGCAACATCCAAACGTGGCAACTGGTCAGTTTGGCGCTAATATGCAAGTGTCGAGCATCAATGACGGGCCATTGAATTTCTTGTTAGAAATAAATTGAGTAAACTAAGCATTAGCCGTCACGAGACCTATGAAGTGCTTAAAAGTTGAATGTCATTAAACTGTCATAATTACCCCGTTTAATAGGGAGTAGCAGGCGAGCATTTATCGCCTTTTTTGTCAGCTAAATGTTGTCCTCTAACACTGAGAATGCCGTATGTATAATGAGCAAATTTTGATTGTTGAAGATGAACCTGCGATTCGTGAAATGATCGTCATGACGCTAGAGATGGCGGGATTTGATAGTCTGCAGGCAGCGGATGTATCTGAGGCGCACCAACAAGTGGTCGATCACCGCCCTGCGCTGATTTTGCTAGATTGGATGCTGCCCGGCGATAAAAGTGGCATTGATTTTTGTCGATTGCTCAAAAACGATGAGCTACTCGCTGAGATACCAGTCATTATGCTAACGGCTAAAAGTGAAGAGGACAGCAAGGTGCATGGCCTCGATGCTGGTGCTGATGATTATATGACCAAGCCTTTTTCGACACGTGAGTTAATATCCAGAATCAAAGCAGTATTGCGGCGTAGTAACGCGCTCAGTAGTGATAAACCTATCGAAATCGGCAATCTGAGCCTTGATCCCAAAAGTCAGCGGGTGACAGCGGCTGGTAAAGTGGTTGATGTCGGACCTACGGAATATCGATTACTGGCATTTTTTATGAGTCATCCAGAGCGTGCCTATACGCGGACGCAGCTGCTAGACCAAGTATGGGGTGGTAATGTATATATCGAAGATAGAACCATTGATGTGCATATCAAACGTTTGCGGACATTACTACGACCACATCAATGTGATACGTTGATACAGACAGTACGCGGGACAGGCTATCGATTTTCTAGCTTTATTGAACCAATTTAACGGACGGTTTTTATTCGCTATAAAAGCAGTATGTTAATCGTAGCACAGTGAAAAACGGCGAATAGTGATAAGGATGATGGATGAACACCCTAATATCGGCTCAAGGCGACCAACAAAATAAGTCACTGCTAGCAACTCAGCAGAATACAACAGATCAACTCAAAAAAATTAGAAGCGCACTACGCGCATTGCGTGATGCGGTGGTTTTGCTCAATGACGATGATGGGCTCGAATGGTGGAATCAGGCCGCCGAAGATTTAATGTTGTTACAGTTGTCAGATAAAGGTAAGTGCATTTTTGACTTTATTAGTGCGCCTGAATTTCGTCAGTATTATCAGGCGACGACCAACCCTATCGATGGTGCTCAGGATGGTGTGCACATTGTCTCGTGGCGCGCGCCCAAGCGTTATCTAAAGTGTGAGCTCACGCCTTTTGGCGATGAGAAGCTGCTCATCATTTATGATGTGACGCGCTTGCATCATTTAGAAGAGATGCGCCGCGATTTTGTGGCGAATGTCTCGCATGAGTTACGCACACCGTTGACCGTCATGATGGGTTATCTAGAAAATTTTTCGGATCAGCCAGATATGCCGCCGCATTGGAAGCGCGGGTTTGAGCTGATGAGCCAACAGACTGCGCGTATGAATAGAATTGTAAATGACTTATTGCTGTTATCTCGCATCGAAATCGAAGAAACCCATGAGCTCAGCTATATGATATGACCAAGCTGCTGACCCATGTTTATGATGATGCGCAAGCGTACAATCAAGAATATGGGCATACCATTCACTTGCAAATAGACACTTATGACGGACTGTATGGCTCAGAGATGTATCTAAATAGCGCGCTTTCTAATCTGGTGATTAATGCCATCAAATACACGCCCAAGGGCGGTAATATCGCCATTAGTTGGACAAAAACGTCCGAAGGTTGCCGATTTGCCGTCGAAGACAACGGTATTGGTATTGCACCTGAGCATATCGCACGGTTGACAGAGCGTTTTTATCGTATGATAAAGGTCGTAGTCGGGCGACTGGCGGCACAGGGCTAGGTTTGGCAATCGTTAAACACGTTTTATATCAGCATGAGGCTAATTTACAAATTGAATCAGTAGAAGGGCTGGGCTCGACGTTCAGTATGGTATTTCCAGCTGCCCATATTAGATCAGCTGCGATACCCTAATCTTTTGTAAAAGTGGGTAGGGTTCACTGCACTGCCGCTGATATAAATACCTAATGTACATGGGCGGCGTACCTTTTGCATTGCCACTGTCGCCGACGTAGCCGATATCGCCGGCATTAACCCAGTCGTTTGGACTAATATCTGCATAATCTTCTAAATGCGCATAATAATGCCCTGCGCTGCCTGGTCCAACCACCACCACACACGACCGCCTAACGTATTTTCACCAACTTTGACGATGCCTTGTGTCGTGGCTCGTATTGGTGTGCCTCGTGCGGCAAAGATATCGATACCTTCATGACTGCGACCTTGACTGCGTGCAGCGCCCCATGTATCTGTTAGATGTTGCTCTGGAAGTGGACTGGGTAAGCTGTTTTCCGTCGGTAGTTCCTGCTGTAATAAACTGAGCTGTTGCCATTTTGCCATCACAAATGACTGAGTTTGTTGGCTGATACTGGGTAAGAGCCTATCAAATACAAATAATAGCATCAACAATACAGCCGCTTTAATAAGCACACTGAGTACACGATTTAAAAAGGTTGGCTTTTTCTTTGGCTTTAATTGTGGATTACTGTCATCTGCTGGCATCTATCTCTCTTCAGTTTTTTAAATGGACTTCAATTGATATTATATGAAGTTATCTATTCTTTGTATGCCATTGTTATCTCTAGTTTTTATCCCCATAAACATAACGTTTCTTTTAAAGTTTACGTATTTTTAAAACGTTACATAAAATACCAATGTTGTTATCTATTATTGTTATCCATGGCTGAACTTTTATGACTGATACTGCGCTGATTATCGATACCGAAACCGACCAAGGTCGTGATCCGCGTCCGATTCAAGTGGCGACTATTAATGCGATGACGGGCTTTGAGTGGATGAAGTACTTTAATAGTGGTCGTTCGATATCACCAGTTGTCATTAGAATTCATGGTATTACTGATGAGGATGTCGCTGGTCTTGAGCGCTTTGATTTAGAGGCGTTTGAGTTGCCGCAGTATTTGATTGGTCATAACGTCCGCTTTGATTGGCGGGTTATTGGCAGTCCGTCTACTAAGTTGATATGTACGGTTCGGCTGGCGCGTGTGGCTTTTCCAGAGTGGAGTGCTTATGGTCAGTCCAAATGTATCGAGCAATTATTAGGCAAAAGCAAGCAAGTAGGATGACGATTGCCGCTCATGATGCGCTGGGCGATGCGCGTATGTGTTATTTGCTTTATCAGGCGTGTTGTGAGCGCCTAGCCATTGCACCGATGGATTTTGCTGCTGTCCATGCTATCGCCAATAAAGCCAATCCAGTGAGCAAATGCCCTTTGGCAAACATAAAGGTACGCTGATTAAAGACGTGCCCATCAGCTACGTAAAATGGATGCTAGGTAATATCCATAATATGCAGCCGTCGCTTTATTCTGCCTTAACCAAGCGTGTCAAAGCAGAACAGGCAGCAAAAAATACGCAAGACTAAATAGAATTGCATTTGAATAGGTTAACTAAACCGAACTTATTACTTCTTAGCTAGCCAATCAACCGCTATTTGCCACAGCTGTGGGGCTTTAGCGTTGGTTCTGCTACTAAAATAGCGCATATGACCGATGCTGTTTAGACCAAAGTCTTTAGGATCTAAAAACTGTTTTTCGACTGGCATTTTAGTAAAAACACGAATCATATCATCCATATTTTTGCTATTGGCAATGTCATCATCACTAAACCCCAGCCATAATGATGGCATAGTAATGTCATCATAAAAGTGCGTTTGTATACTTTTGCCAAAGGCTGTTTTGATATAGCCTGCGCCATTACACCATTCGCGCCACTGCCGAGACACGCCCCGTGGTAGCGGTTCGCCCATACCAATTTATCTGACGGCGTGTACCCTAACGTCAAGTTGGCGAGTGGAATAAAGGCATCCATAAAACCCATCGCCTTGAGTTTATAGGGCATGCTCATATTTTTAATACGACCTGATGAGCAGGCGACATTGAACACTGAAGCGAGCGCACTATAATTTGGCATCAAACCAATCAGCTGACCGCCTGCACTATGACCAATTAAATGATAAGTGGCGTCGGAAAACTCATCTTGCAACGCATCAAGGGCGGCTGGCATATCATGGCGACCCCAGCTAATCAGCGATGCATCGCATTTAGCCAATGCAGACGACAGCGATTCACCGATGCCTTCATTGTCAAAGGTTAGTACACCAAAGCCATTTTCTGCTAAGTGAGTGGCAAAATTGTGATAAAACTGGCGCTTGATACCCGTTGCTGGCGCGAGCATAACCGCTTTTTTTACCTTATTTTTAGGACGATAGACAGTCGCTGCCAATGCCTGATTACGCTCAGTCATGATACTCAGTGAATAAATATCCGTCTGACACTGTTTATTTTCCATGCTTTAACCTTCATATTGTTAGGGTTCTATGCGGTGTGGAGTGGCTATTTATTTGCAATTATTTATCAATAATCTGCTCTTAAAATGTAGTCATTACGTAGTGATAAACCGCTTAAATTAGCTGATAGCCACCTGATAGCATCGCTTATGTTAAGATAAATGCTGGCAAGCAAGGCGTTCAATTGTGACTTTCAAGTTCTATGCTATTTATCTTGGGTGGGATTATCCATTAGGGTTTTAACGAGTATTTAACAAAAACAATCGATATAAAAATTAAGGAAGCTATATGCAAATGAAAATTAACAATGACACTTATGAAGTCATTACCAGTCAAGACATTACCAATATTGAAAAAGCAGTGGATAAATCAACGTTAACGATGCCGTTGGTAGCGGTTTATTGTGGTTCGCGTTTGGGCAATAATGAAGTCTACGAGCAGGCAGCCCGCGAGTTGGGTAGTGCGCTTGCTGACAATGGCATGGGTTTGGTCTACGGCGGCGCGAGCATCGGGCTGATGGGTGCCGTTGCAGATGAGGTGATTCAAGGCGGCGCGCAAGCGGTCGGTGTGATTCCAACGTTTATGCTCAAACATGAGATTGCTCATGAGCAGCTGACTCGCCTGCATTTGACAGATACCATGCACACCCGCAAAACCGTGATGGCGGAGTATGCAGATGCTTTTATTACCTTGCCGGGTGGGCTTGGTACTTTAGAGGAAATTATGGAAATCGCCACGTGGCGTCAGCTCTATCAACATGAAAAACCGATGATTATTTTGAATATCAATGGTTTCTATGATCGTATGATCGAGCACTTAAAATATACGGCTGACCAAGGTTTTATGAAGCAAGAAGATCTGGAGCGTTTGGTGGTATGTAACACGATTAATGAAGCCATTGACCTATTAAAAACAGTCGTAAAAATAGACGATGCAGTCGATACCGAAAAAATGGCTGGTAATTAAGAGTGCATATTCTTATATATAAATGCTTTTATCTGTAATTGCTTTTATATATAAATGTTTTTATCTATAAAAAAGGAGAGAAGGGCTGATCGTTAGCCATTCTCTCCTTTTTTTGTTCAATTTTTAATAGAACGCTTTTTTATCTCAGTAGCACCTGCATCATTAGCCGTGTTGAAACCCTTTAAAGTTGTCTCATCAATACCGTGATTCACATCAGCCATAGCTAATGGAAAGCCTCGTTGCTCAGCCAGTGTACGCGCGACTTCATCAATCGCTGTGCTATCGTGTTTTGTCAAATACGCCCAATTATGAGCATAACGATTGCGGTTGGCTGGCGTGTCATGATCGATTAAGCCAAGTTCAGTCAATTCATCAACGATTTGATCGGCAGCAATCAAAGTCGAGGATGCTTTGACGTTTTCCGCTCGAGCATAGCGAATATTAGAGTACAAGCTTACATCAGCCACTCGCAGCGTATCGTCCTCACCGGGAATTTGCTGCCCACCATATAGCGCGTTACCGACCGTACGTGCGCTATGGAAGGTCGGTACAAATTCCGCCACATAATCAATCGCTTGCTGACTACGCGCTTGTAACGGTGCCTTATCCCAGCCATCTTCGATATAGTGCACATACTGCGGCGGCAGCTTAGGTTGGGCGCTGTCTTTGCTAGAGGCGACCAAGCCATCATTGAATAGCGTGATAAATTTGCTCATGCCATGTATTTGAAAATAACCACCGGGATAAGGCGTGAGTTGAGCCATGCCTTCTGGTGTGCCGCGACTGCCATAAACGATAATCTCCGGTATCTGTCCGCCAGTATCATCCCAGTGGGTAATATAAGACGATTTAAACTCGACCATACGCGTGACTTTGACCCCGACCATATCATCGATGACGCCAGTACGAAAACCGCACGCGTTGATTAAATAATCCACTTCGATAGATTCGGTTGTATTTTTGGTCTCAGATTCGGTTGCAAGCTGAGTTTTAGAGCTGGCAGCTTGCTGATAATCAATACGCCATTTAGTGACGTGGTGGTCAGCATTTGAGCAATTTTCACAATCAACAGGCATGACTTGCTTAACCTGTGTATCGGTAAAGACGTGTGCATGCTCATAATCTGCTAATGCCAATTGCGCAGAGGCCGCCAAGCGAAAAATATTCCAGCCGTACTCTTGCACGACAATCAGTGGAAACTTGACTTTATTTAAGTCCAAATACTTAGCGACTGGTATCATCCATTCATCAACTGACCGCGGCACGGTGACTTGTTCACGTTCAGACAGCGCAATGAGTTGTTCATGACTATAAAGCTGATAATAGTTTTCAGGTTCGCCCAACACTTTGTTATTAGCATCTTTGGCGATAAGCTTACGATACGCATCAGTCAAGATATCAAGACGTGGTAGCAAATCTTCTGGCAAGCCTTCATCGCGAGTTGGTACGGCAAATACTGTTGGGCGAACATCGATGGTATAAGGATAAAGGCGCAATATATCGATACATTGTTTGAGGAGAGCCACACAATCTTCATCAGGAATTTCGCGGTATAGATTGCCGCCAGCATGCAAGTGACACATCGGTGGACCATCAATCAGCGATTTGTTTTTTTCAAATACATAAGTTTCAAGCCCCAATGCCGCAAGGCGGATAGCAATGGTTGCTCCTGCCGTACCACCACCAAGAATACCGACGCGTTTGGCAGAGTGCGCTTGGTTTTTCACTGGGTTTTTAATGAAAGAGTGAGTCATTGTCGTTGTTATATCCTTAATAGCAGTTACAGCAGGTCATGCTCGGTGTATTTGTTAAATAGTTTATTCTAAAATCTTATTTTAAAAAATTTGTCCTAATGGATGTTGTTCTAAGCCGTTTATAACTATTGATATGCGTGCAAAGGACGTCAAGTTCAATATGCATATGAAGCCGCAAGGGTCATATTTGTCATTGTGTAGTAATTCTTAATGTATATAGGGTATTCTACGAAAAATGACAGCCAATATGACGGCAAATACGTAAGTAGATAGGTGAGTTTTGTCAATGAATGGCTATGGCGCTTGATAGCAATGGCTATGCCAGTTTATCCAGTTTGTAAATACATAAGCTTTTGTAAATTTATATAGGGATAGAAACGACTGCGCTGTTGCATATGCTATATTAAAACTGCTTGAAGTCAGCGATAGGTTTTTTGCCGTTTAAATGGTCTGACGATGAGAAAAACCCAAATAGAAATTTATGATGACAATCATAATCACAATCAAAATGACAAGGAAGTTATTATGAAACGTATGCTTATATTATCGGCTCTCACTGGTGTTTTAACGCTTACTGGTTGTACTACGTTAAACAATGTATTCGGCAATGATGATTCTGGCATGCATGATGTACAAGCCACCAATAAAAATACCGCGCCAGTCGCGAGTAAAAACGGCATGTTAGTCGATGCAAGCAATCACATGACCTTATATACCTTTGACAAAGATGGGATGAATAAATCAGAGTGTGGGAGTGCCTGTCTAATTGCTTGGCCAGCATTTATGGCACCGAGTAATGCCAAAGCTTCAGGGCAGTTTGCAGCATTTCAACGCGAAGATGGCAAGTATCAATGGGCGGTAAATGGTAAACCGTTATATTTCTATGCTAATGATACAAAGGCGGGCGATAAAGATGGCGACAATAAACTGGGCGTTTGGCATATCGTCAAAACCAAGTAAAGTAAGCCCATTGTCTACCGAAATGAAAGACAATTAGCATCAAAAAAGCAGCCATCGTAACGGCTGCTTTTTTATTGGCTTGAATGATTAGAATCGTAAAATAACGCGATCAAATATCTGCCAAAGATTCAGCTTGTTCAGTCTCCAAGATAGTTTCTTTAGTAGGCTCTTTTCTATATAAAGGGAAAAAGTCGGAGCGTAAATCATTTTCGGTGAACCAGCTATCAGCGACTAATGCTGCGTATTTTGCTGGATTAACGACGAGTCTATAAGTTTTGAATAATAACTCTTGTGAGCTAAACCCTTTTTTATACTCGTATAAAGAATCTAGATTAGAGCCTACGCCGCCGCCAAGATGTAGTAATTTATAATGATTGGTTCGGCCCCAATCACGAGCCACATGGGTAATAAGTTTGGAAGGTTGTAGATGGGTATAGGCGTTGAGCGTGCCTCCGAGATGAAATTGCATAATGCCCGATTCTTTGCAGATTGTGTAGATAGAGGAGCCAATGGCTTTATTGTCCTGATAGGCAGTTATCAGTAGTATTCTGTCTTGTAGATTTTCGAGCAGATTAAAAAAGTAATCATCATCAAAGAAGTAGTACTGATCTGCCTTCACCTGCGCCATCGTTTCTTTGTATATATTGGAAAACATCACTGCATTCTCTCTGGTTAAACGCTCAATTTTTGTCACGACATCCATTTTTAAGGCTTTTTTAATGCCTCTACGATGACGATTTTGAGTCTCGCTCCAGTGTTCTTCTTCGGATTTACTCAAGTCAGACATCAATGTCAATCCATGAGTGAGTGCTTTGCCGACCGTTGGTAGCCACTCTTTATTGATGATTGGATGCAGTCGCATGAATAAAGACACACAGCCTTTTGCTAAGAGAAAACGCCTTACTTCTGCCAATATTATGTCTAATTCGGCATCAGTGAGAGACTTATCCATGACAGGACCGCCGTAACCATAAGTAGAAGTGGCATCCCAATGCTCTGAGTCGATTTCTCTTATAATGAGAGGCAAAAAGATCTTTTTATTGTTATAAGTGGCAATCACTCCTTGAGGAGTGCCTTTATCTACAATAGCTGACGCAGCAATCCAACCAGATAAGTGATAAATATCAAAGTGATAATCAGCGATGTTGTTATCCCAGTCTTTATTTATCTCGGCAAAGTCTACCTGTACTGTATCCATCTTTCTGCTCCCTCAGCGTTATGTTTTATATTCGTAAATCCGTATATATGAATATAACAATAAAAACTGAGGTTAACAAGCAAATGGAAAGTATTTATGCGATTTATTGAATATATATAAATGTCGAGTGAGTTGATTCATTATTGTCAAAAAAGCAGCCATCATAATGGCTGCTTTTTTGAGTATGTAGAGGAGGTAGCGATTTGTGCTTGGCTAAAAATTAGACTTATTTAGATTTTTTGTTGGTTTGCGCTTTTTTCTCTATCAACTCACCATCGATTTGGATCGGGACATCGGTGGTAATACCATCTGCGAAAGCTGTCATACCATAGGCTGCGCGATCAATATTACCCGTTGCACGGAAGCCAATAACGGGCTCTTTGGTAAGAGGGCTGTTGGCGATTTTATTCAAAGTCACATCCAAAGTTAATGGTTTGGTTTGACCTAGCATAGTAAAGTCACCTGTGACCTTGGCTTGTTGCGGATTTATAAATTTTACGCTGGTTGATTTAAAGGTCATGGTTGGATATTTGGCGACGTTAAAAAATTCAGCCTTTTTTAAATGCTCATCACGTGCATCCCAATTGGTGTCAATGCTATCGGTTGCAATGGTGAAGCTCATATTGGTTTTACTGGGTGCTTTAACATCGTAATTAACGACCCCTTTGACGTCGTTAAAATGACCCATGGTGGTCGAAAATCCTAAGTGATTGACAGAAAATCCCACACGGGTGTGCGAGTTGTCTAATTGCCATTGATTAGGTAATGCCGCACCTGCAACAGTGGTGAGTGCCAGTGCTGAGCTGATAAGCAAGGCTTTTGCGCTATTCTTCATAACAGTATTTATCATTATATTGTCCTTATTGAGTGTTTATAAATAGTGGGTGCTTGATTAACGAGGCGACATCAGACAGTATCCATCATCATTAACAAATGATTAATATCGAAAATAATTATTAACTAAATCTAAACTTAAGATATTTATTGATTATTTAAACTAATTTAATATTATACTAACATACCGTATACCTCTCAACAAAATAGAGATTTTGGTGACAACTTATCACATATATCACTCACAACTGCTGCTTGCGTCTAGCGGTAAAAACCGTTAAAATCGCGGTTTGATTTTCCCGCTGGGGAAAGGCTAAGTGAGCAGAGGAATGGTGTTGGGTGCTGGAATAAGCCAGTGACGCAGCTGCCATACTTATCAATGTCCCTTAGTGCCTCAGTTACGTATGTCATGACTTGTTTGACACATCGTCTAAGATGGTGTTCAAGAGTGCTATACATACATCGGACATAGAGAGTTTATTATGCGTAAAGATATCCATCCTAATTACCAAGAAGTTTTATTCCATGACACTAACGCTGACGTGTTTTTCTTGACTCGTTCAACCGTTAAAACCAAAACCACTCGTGAATACGAAGGGTCAGAATATCCATACTACCCACTTGATATCTCAAGTGCGTCGCATCCATTCTATACTGGCGAACAACGCAAAACTTCTACTGAAGGCCGTGTTGCTAGCTTCAACAAACGCTTTGGTGCATTTGGTGGCCGTAAGAAAGCTGCTGATACTGACGCTGCAGAATAATTCACACGTATTGCGTGATATTATTTTGAGCATGTGTTTTCTCAAACATGCACAGCTATAGTATTAAGAACATAAAGAACCGCTGACTATTCAGCGGTTTTTTTTTAAATTTTTAGAAGTAACGCCTCAATGGTTTTTAATCAGTCAACTCAGCATCGGAAGGGTTCAGTAACTCTATAATCAACTCTGACAATTGCTGCGCCCAATAGCCATACATGAGGCTGCTAGGATGAAAACCGTCACTGGCAAACATCACTTTGATATCGATTGGAGTACCGTTCGAATGCTCTGCTATCATTCGTGGAAAGTCAGTGGCCATGTAGGTGACACTATCATGAGCGGCGCAAACTTGCTGCAATATCTTATCAAGGATAGAGGCTTTAGCACCCACAAAGTTACTTAGCGGGGCAGGTATCGCAGGCATTTGTGCCATCGGCGGCAGGCTTAAAAAAATCAACTCTCGCACGCCAAATTTACGCTGAGCGATAGCAATGATATTTTCAATTTGCTGTTGCCATTTATCCACCGAGACTTTAGAGGTGGTGTCGTTAACGCCGACACTCAGCACCATCACATCAACAGGCTGGCTAGGCGCGGGTAGAACATAAAGCCTACGCAAGATATCAAAGCTGGTATGCCCCGTCGTCGCTTGCAATGACCAGTTCAGTATATCAAACTGATTTTGGATAGCAGACTGCTGCGTCAAAACAGGAATTAAGTTACCGACAAGCGCTTCTTGCTGCGTCTCACTACCGACGCCAGCCGCCGCCGAATCGCCAACAACCATTAGGTTTAATGTTCGCTTGTGCGCATCTTTTGGCGACTCAATCGCGTCATTTAATTGAACTTGCCCGTGCCTTTCACCACTTGGCTCAGGTAGACGTACCGTATCATGCTTAATTTTGCGCCCTTGATAAAGATAAATAGGAGCAAGCAGTACATCTCTTGCCACCGAGGCGATTTTATTGCTATTTATCATATTGCTACCATCCTGCACGCTCCCGAATAGTGGTGAGATTGTCTTCAATTAATAATTTACCATCGACATAAATATCACGCAGTAGGTTATCTGCGTCTGCAGATAGGTCTTCAGCCTTGATGGTTTTTAACTGTCCATTGCTGTTTTTGACCAGCGCCAAACGTCCCTTCTTTGAGCGTTTTGAGCGGCTGGTAATTGGGTCTTTATAGATATCTGTCCATGTGCCATCGATAGAGATAGCGCTGGCTTTCATCGCCCAGCTCATGGTGTCGCGGTTGACTTGCTGTAATAGACCACCGCCCATACCAAAGGTCACATTCTCTGCGCTAAAGCCTGCTTTCATGATCACCTCAATGATCTTAGTTAAGCTTTGTGGGCTGATGCCATCCCCTTGGATGACACGTACATAATCAGGCAGCACTTTATAGCCTTTACTATTAATCGTTGTTCCAAATTTTACTGCCAAGCGCTCTAAGGCTTCGCGAACCACTTTGGCAGGCTCACCACTATCGGGTCGGATAACCAAAGTCCCGCCCATATTTTTCACATCATTTTTAAGCTGCCGCCCCAGATATTATCGATGGCGTTCCATAAGTCGTAGCTGTCAGAGACCACTGAGAAGCTTTTACCTACGCCGCCAAACTGCTCAATCATATTGGCAAAAGCAGCGGTTTCGCCATCACGACCCCACGCGGTCATGGTGCTATGCTCAGCGGCAGGAATAGAAAACGCGGGCATGTCTTTATGCATGTGATACCAGCGGCTGGCAGCCACCAACGCTGTCATCGAATCGGTACCAGCAAAGTTCACCAAATGCGCTAAGCTGCCGAGCGCGACAGACTCTTGACTAGATGCTCCGCGCGAGCCGAAATCATGCAAACGAAAAGTGAGTGAGTGATTCGGTATTGTCTGCTGATTTTTCTAACGCCTGACGAATAATGCCTTTGCAATAATGCGAGACACTAGCGACGGTTGATGGATACCAAATGGCACGGAGTAGCGCCGTTTCGATATAGCTTGGCAGCCAATAAAATTCAGGATCGGTGTTGATAACTTGGCAGACGACGTTGGAAACGGGTACGATGCTACCCTCAGGTATGGCTTCGATACGCAGTGGTAAATAACCACCATGTTTATCAACCAAACGCTCCCAGCCAGCACGGTTAAAGGTCAAACCATGTGCTTGAATGACCATTTCGGCTTCATCAATGTCTTGATGAGTGATTGGCGTGCTTAGATATTCTTTAATAAAGGCTTGCAAGCCAAAGAACACCACATCGTAGTCACCTTTACGCGCCTCAATGTAGCTGGACAGATACTCACTACCTTTTGGGTATTGCACCCAATGTGAGGTTTTGTAGCTGTCGCTATTTAGAATTAAATTGTTTAAATTGCTGGTATACATCACAGAACTCCTCTGCTTTGAGATGCCGTAGCTGCGTTAATGAAAGAACAGTTACGGCGGTTAGCCCTTGCTGTCTATCAGCTTGGGCGTGGAAAAGTGTTAATGAAAAATCGGATAATCGCCTGATAAAATCCTACAAACCGACCATTTTAGTAATAATTGCATAATGGTCTTCAAACATCATGGTAGCGTCAAGCTCAGCGAGTGGTAACCAAAAAGCCGTGGCTGCATCGTCGCCGCCTTTTACTTTTGGCAAGCCTTTTGGGTCATTTTTAAGTTGAAAATAAAAGGCTTGGGTAATCGTCCGACCACGTGCTGAGCGATAGGGATCGTCAAAGGTATGCTGACTATGACAAGAGCCGCGCAATACTGGCTCAGGGACTTTTAGGCGAGTCTCCTCACGTAGCTCACGGATACAGGCATCGAATAAGGTCTCTTTTGGATTTAAAAATCCGCCTGGTAATGCCCACAGTCCGCGCCCTGGCATGCTGCGGCGCTCAACCAATAGAATATGTCCTGACTGGACAATCAGAGCATCTGCTGTCATAAAGGTTGGTGGATAAGGCGCTGATTCCCACTGTCTTTTATATTTATCAATAAAGTCGGCTTCTTCGTGCAGATTTTGATATTCGTCTGTCTTTTTGAAATCATTTAGAACCTTGCGCGTCGACTCAGGCGTGCGTTCAGGAGTCGGGGTCGCACCCATTAGATAGCTATCGCGAATCGGGGTAGCGGATAGGTTGTGATAGCTCGGTACTGAGACGGACGCCCAGTTGGGGAATAGCGATAAATAATACGAGGAGCTGTCTTTGGAATGACCAATCAAGCCGATATCAGTTTGCAAATCACCAGTAACAGACTTCACGCCTGCTTGCACGTACTGTAGCCAGCGTGTGTCGTTGTAGAGTGCATCATCTAGAGCAACGCAGTGAATACGTGCTGCTTCTGCTGCTGAATATGCGCCTTTAATCATGGCAGCACGCTCAGCGACACTAAAGGGATTGCGTAAACTACGCGGTAAGTTAGCAGAGCCGATCAACATAATGACATTATCAGCACGCTTCAATGCTTCGTCGATGACCGCTTTATGTCCACGATGGAAGGGCTGGAAACGCCCGATAAAAATCAAATAACGATAGTGTTTATTGTCTTTAGCTGAACTTTGCTCTGATGATTCGCTCATATACGCCACTTTCCTACTACGGATATTTCATTGGTTAAAATTTATTGAGTAAAAAGTAATGACGCCAATACTGACACAGCCTATCACTCGCTGACAAGTATAAAGATGTTTAGAGGTGTGCGGTTTTTGGTTATAGTCCGTACCATGTTGTAGTTAGGCTACAACCGCACCGCTATTTTAACGGGCATGCTGCTCAACCCACGCGGTAACTGTTGGCCAAATTTCGTGAGCGGCGCGTTACGACTGATCATAATGCGGCTGTGTGTATAATCGTCCAAATCTCCATGGCTGAGCGAGTATTCTCGAAAAATATTGGCAGGGTTTTTAAAGGGTTCAAAAAATAGCTGACAACCACGAGTAGGGGAGATGAAATTGTCGCCTTTTGCGCTGATAGCATAGATAGGTATCGTGATTTTTGGCATCTGTTGCCGGTAGTCTAAAGGTGCATCATCAGCGGCGAATGTATCCATGCTGGCTGTCTTAAATGTACGTTGCTTAAGAAAACTGCTGTTAAAGTTTTTTTGTAGATTCCAGTCGTACCACTGGCTCATCATATGATAGCTTTCATTAAAAGGCCCTAGCTTGATTTTTTTAGCAGGGATATAGCCAACCAGCCGCGTGAATAATTTTGCTATAAGAATTTTAGTATGATTTATCGGATTTATTGCAGCGCCATAAGCTTGGCAGGCAAACATGCTAGCGCTATTAATCTTATCGATATAGCAGGGATGCTGGATCAAAAACATCGTTAAGCCAACCCCGCCGCCGCTATGGGTGACGCAATGTAGATTGTCGAGTTTTAAATCCTCAAAAAGGTAGCGAAAAGTCGCTTCATAGTCATAGGTTGCAACCGTTTCGAAATTGAATTTTTCTTTGGGTATTGAGCTTGCGCCATGACCGCGCCATTCCATGATGTAGCAATGATGACCGAGGCGGGCTAGATACTCAGCGATTTTCAAACAGGTTTGTTTGTCGGAAAACGTGCCGTGCGTCAAAAATATGTTTTGTGCTTTTATGGCAAGTGTATTGGTGGTAGGGGTATCGCTCTTTGTTTCGCCTTTTGTATTATCCACAATCTTCCAAACGGCTACTTGTTCGTCGTCTTTGGTCGTTACTAGATTCAGTGTTTGTGTCATCATAAGATTGATTCAACTAAAATATGAAATTTCTGCTAGCTTAAATGTAATGTTTAACAATGAAAATTATAGTAATAAATATAAAGATGCTAAAAAATTGCGTTATAAAATAACGCTTGAACATCCTCTTTTCTTCGATATCTAAGCGATCTCTATAGTCAATATAAAAGAATATCAACTGGAGTAATGGATTACGAAAAAATACCAACGCTACATGAATTTTGATATGGCGAGACATAATTTCTTTTACAGCTTTGGTATAGTCAACACCCTCCGGTACTAAAAGCGCGACGACTATAATAAGGGCAACAAGAATGCCTAATATAATAATCAATAAGTAAACCTATAAAAAGGTATTTAGGACAACACACTTTACCTTGTAAATAGATCTAAAACTAGCGCTAGAAAATAGCAAGCATGATAAGTGCTTTGGTTGTATGGTCTCACACAGTGTTAGACATGCCGTAGCATTCGGAAGAAAGTAGGTGGTTAGTTAGTGTTCTAGGTGCTTGATAATCACGGTTGCTGTCTTTATATAGTAGGGGATATATCAATCATTAGATAAGTGCTATTTGTCGTGTCTATTTCGTCATTGTTAATAAAGCATTGATAAAACCGATAGCAGTCATTTGTGAGCATTTTGGTTTAATTCACAGTAGCGCAGTCGGAATTGTCGGCTGAGTACGTTATAATAGCTGCTATAAATTGAGCAAAATGTTATAACAACGGCAGTCAATATTTTAAGACAACAGACCGTAATGATTGATAACCCGCATAACTTATACCCGCTACCTAATTTTAAATTCACGACACAGTAGCCATAACAGATATAGCGTTTGTGTCATAACGCATAGGACATATTATGAGTGAGCACAACCAAGCTGAGAGCCAACTAGACCAGTCAGCAGACTATGAATCAGCGCTAGATACTGAGCAAACTGTAGCAAAAAGCAATACTATTACTGAGTCAGCCCAAAGCTACTTAGCAGATTTGTTATCCAAGCAGGATACCGATGGTATCGGCGTGCGTATTTTCGTTGAGCATCCAGGTACGCCGCGTGCAGAGTGCTGTATGGCTTATAACCAACCGGGCGAAGAGGATAGTGCGGACCTGCGTTTTACGTATGACAGTTTTTCTGCCTTTATCGAAGCGGCGTCTGTTCCTTATTTAGAAGATGCGGTGATTGATTATAATAAAGACCGTTTTGGTGGTCAGCTGACCTTCCGCGCGCCAAACTCAAAAGTGCCAAAAGTTGGTGCCGATGCCAGTGTTGAAGAGCGTATTAATTATGTCTTGCAGTCTGAGATTAACCCAAGTTTGGCCGCTCACGGCGGTGATGTACAGCTGCTTGAATTGATTGATGAAGAAGGCGTTGGTCTGACTGCGGTATTGAAGTTTGGTGGTGGTTGCCAAGGCTGTTCAGCCGTTGACATGACCTTACGTCAAGGCGTTGAAGTGCAACTTAAGCAGCAAATACCAGAGTTGACGCAAGTGATTGATGAGACCGATCATACCCGTACCGAAAACGCTTACTATAAATAGAAATCTCAGTAAAAGCCAAAGCGTTAAGTAATATCTGAAGAGTTATTTTAATTAAAAAGCCAAGTTTTGATGAACTTGGCTTTTTTTATTGCTATGATTTGGGAGATTGTTTTTTAGCTGAATTTTCAGTGACATATTGTTGATTAATAATTTGTTGATTAGTCATTTATTGATTAATAACTTTTATCGAAATAAAGGAATATATGATGAGTGACGAACAAGCAGCCCAGCAAACAGCCCAAAAATCAGAGACGCCTCAACGTCTTGAGACCTTGGCGATTCACGCCGGTTATAGCGTTGAGCCAACGACCAAAGCGGTCGCAGTGCCGATTTATCACACCAGCTCGTACGCCTTTGATAACACTCAGCATGGTGCTGATTTGTTTGATCTAAAAGTTGCAGGCAATATTTATACCCGTATTATGAACCCGACCAATGCCGTGTTGGAGGAACGCGTCGCGGCACTCGAAGGCGGTATCGGTGCCCTTGCAGTAGCATCTGGCATGGCAGCCATTACTTATGCGATTCAAACCATCTGTGAAGCGGGCGATAATATCGTTGCTGTGTCGACCTTGTACGGCGGTACTTATAATTTGTTTGCCCATGCATTGCCGCGTCAAGGTATCGAAGTCCGCTTCTTTGATCACAAAAATCCTGAGGCGATTCGTGATTTGATCGATGATAAGACTAAGATGGTCTTTGCAGAAAGTATCGGTAATCCATTAGGTAACATCGTTGATATTCAAGCGCTGAGTGATATCGCACATGAATATGGTGTGCCAGTGGTGATTGATAGTACGGTTGCCACGCCTGCGTTATGTCGTCCTTTTGAGTTTGGTGCGGATATCGTGATTCATCATTGACCAAATATATGAGTGGTACAGGTACCAGGTACCTCAATTGTGGGGCGATTGTCGATAGTGGTAAATTCGCATGGGCGACTATCCTGAGCGTTTTCCCTTATTGAACACGCCAGATCATAGTTATCACGGTGTGAACTTTGTCAAAGATGTCGGTGCAGCAGCCTTTATCGCTCGTGCTCGTGTGCACCGCTGCGTAATACTGGCGCGGCACTTAGCCCCTCATGCTTTTGGTATTTTGCAGGGTATGGAGACATTGAGTCTACGTATGGAGCGCCATGTACAGAACGCGCAAGCCGTTGCGGAATATCTGCGTGACCATGACAAGGTTGCTTGGGTAAAGTATGCGGGTTTGCCAGATCATCCTGAGCATGAGCTTGCCAAAAAATACATGAAAGGCACGCCTTCTGCTATTTTGACCTTTGGAGTAAAAGGTGGCTTGGAAGCTGGTGCTCGCTTTATCGATGCGCTGCAGCTGATTACTCGTTTGGTCAATATCGGTGATGCCAAATCACTAGCCTGTCATCCAGCGACGACCACCCATCGCCAGCTCAATGAGCAAGAGCTCGAAAATGCAGGTGTAAGCACTGATATGGTACGTCTATCAATTGGTATCGAGCACATCGAAGATATCAAAGCGGATCTTGCGCAAGCATTAGCCTCGGCTTAGTGTTAAACGCTTTTTATTGAACTGAGCCATGTGAGCTGAGCAATGTGAACTGAATAACTTGTCTCATGATTAATAATAAAAAAGCCCATATCAATTGATATGGGCTTTTTTATTATCGGCAATGACAGGTTTTTATAAGCTAAGCAGATAGTACACGCTTCGCAATATCTCTATAATCTTGTGAGGCTAATCGTGGTCCAAACTGTTGAATCACCTGCGCCGCCACTTCGCTGGCAAGACGACCACATTCAGGCAAGCTATAGTGCTGCGACAACGCGTATAAAAATGCTCCTGCGTAATTATCACCGGCACCGTTGGTATCAATGACATTAGTAACGATTGGTGTAGCAACTTCATAAATCTCAATCTCTGATTTATCATCAGCTTTATGAGCGATTGTTGCACCATTGGCACCATCAGTGACCACTGCTGTCTGGCAATACTCAAGCAGTGCGCGTGCGGCTGCCTTGACTTGTTTTTTTGTCCGTAAAGAGTTTGGCTTCCTCACTATTACAGAATATCACTGCCACTTTATTGCCCAGCATATTGAGTAAACCGTCTTTGGCAAACTTCACCACGGCAGGATCAGCAAACTTACGGCAATTTTTGCAGAATGAATCCCTGCTTGATGACGCAACTGAGTCATGGCAGGCTGAATACTCTCAGTCATGGCCAAGTAGCCTTCTATATATAACCAGTCAGCTTGTCAGCGCATCAAAATCGACATTTTCTGCGGTGATTTCGCTTGAAGTGCCGAGATAAGTTTGCATGGTGCGCTCGCCATCTTCAGTCACTGCGACCACACATGAACCCGTTACTCCGCCTGCATGGATAGATTTCTCTGAAGTTGCAACGCCTGCTTCATGTAAGTCTTTGAGGTAAAACTCGCCTTGTTGATCGTCACCAACGCGGCAGGCATAAAATGGCTTGCCGCCTAAACTGGCAAAGGTATACATCGTATTAGCCGCTGAGCCACCACCAGCCTGCTTTGATGGTGCAATTTCTGCCAGTTTAAAATACGCCAACAATTGCTGTTGCTCGTCGATACCTGCCAGCGTCATATTGCCTTTGGTCAAGTCAGTCTCTTCTAGCGCCGCATCTGACAGCACATATTCATGGTCAACCAATGCGTTGCCTATCGCCATTACATTGTACATCGCTCACTTCTCCTCAATGGTTTTATAACTGTCTTTAATATTAATATCCAAAAATTATTCAGCTTGTAGCTCAAGTAAGCGCTGATATAGCGCATTCTTTTTGACGCCAGTGATATCAGCGCCCAATGCAGCGGCTTTTTTAACCGATAAGTCCTCAAGCAAGCGCTGCAATAATTTATCATGAATACTGATGTCATCCGCATCCTGCACCACATTCACGCCAGCGACGACCACGACTATCTCACCGCGCTGTTGATTGTCATCAGCTTTGACAAATTCCACCAAATCCCCAAGAGTGCTTTTATGGACAGTCTCAAAGGTCTTAGTCAATTCACGGCAAAAAGTGACTTCACGATCTGCGCCAAATATAGTCGCCATGTCTTCTAAACTGGCGATAATACGGTGCGGTGCTTCATAAAATATCAGCGTTTCGGTACGTGAGTTTAATGCTGCTAATTGCTTTTGGCGACCGTGGGTTTTGGCGGGTAAAAACCCAATAAAGCTAAAGCGGTCTGAGGGCAGTCCTGCGACTGACAGTGCAGCAATGGCAGCAGAGGCACCAATGATAGGAGAGACTCTAACGCCTGCGGCATGAGCGGCCTGTACCAGTTGATAACCTGGATCACTGATGAGTGGCGTACCAGCATCACTTATCAAAGCAACCGAATGTCCTTGCTCGATCATCTCGATAATTTTGGGTGTTTGAATGGCACTATTGTGCTCATGGTATGCCCAAAGCTTGTTATGACCTTTTTGCTTGGTCGCGGTATCAGCGTCTGTCACGTTATTATCGGTATTATTTTTAGTGTTAGGAGCTTCTGACTCTTTTTCGTCGTCGGCTTTACTGCCTTTGGTATCAATGCCAAAATGCGACAATAGCTTACCTGAGGTACGGGTGTCTTCACAGGCAATGATGGCGACTTGTTTTAAAACATCGATGGCATGCGGCGTCATATCGCTCATATTGCCAATCGGCGTGGCAACGATATATAGACAAGCTGGCATCGCGGTAGGGCTAGACATGAAAACCTCGGAGTATTAAAAGCGGGAATTAAAATATAATGTGGCGCGCTGACTGACAAAACTGGTTAAAAATAGAACTTAAGCAAAGCATAAAACACCATACCAGCATCTGCACGCGAAAGTGGCTAGTTTAGCATGATGTGCTATGATAATTCTGAAATGTTAACGAGACCCATCGACCTTATGTGCAGTCATAAACCTTTGAACCTCACTTCACCAAGGCAGCGTCAAGGCAGTCTGTTTGAGCAGCAGGCGTGTGAGTTTTTACAATCGCAAGGATTGATTTTGATTGCCCAAAATTGGCAGCAGCCCAAAGTGGGTGAGCTGGATTTGATTATGCTGGAGACAGGTTCAGCATGGTCAACATTGGTATTTATCGAAGTGCGTCAACGGCAGCGTTCAGGTTTTGGTGGTGCTGCACTGAGCGTGACGGCAAGCAAACAACGTAAAGTGATTAGAACGGCGCAATATTTTTTGCAACAGCATCCTGAGTATGAGGATTATGACTGCCGGTTCGATGTCATCGCTTATGATACGGTAGGTACTCATATTAAGACTAGTGGTCAAAACATAGCAAATCAACCACAATGGCTCAAAGGTGCTTTTATAGCAGATACGTGATATTAGGATGCAAAAGCTACCCAACTAGAAGGTAGTAAGTACTTATCATCGAGTGAGCGTTACCAAAAACCTAACCGCTGATAGTAAAAATTAAGTAAAGTAGCTAAGTTGTTATTAACTGAATTAACAGTTGTCAAAACAAATGTTATTAGATTAAAACTGGCTCAATCAATTGACTTTATACGATCGTCACACTCATGTTCTAAGAGGTAAATCATGACACGGATGCATTTGCGCACTGCTATTTTTGGCTCATCACGCCGCACCGCGATAGGCGTTATGCTAATGACCAGCATCGTTACTACGGGCTGTACCACCAATTATTTGACCAATAGTACAGAAGGTACGTATGGTGTGCCGATGACAGAGCGTACCATTCCGCAGCGACTACTGGATCGCAGTATCGAACATACCGTTAAAATCAATGTTTATGGGTTAAAAGAAGACCTGCAACAAACCAGCCGTATGGGTATTGATAGCTTTAATAGTGAAGTGTTATTGACAGGTGAAGTACCCACTGAAGCCATCAAACTAGAAGTCGAAAAAGTCGTCAGCTCTATGCCAGATGTGCGTCATGTCTATAATGAGCTAAACGTCAGCGCGTCTAAAGGCTATAGCTCGACGGTTCATGATGGCTATATCACCTCAAAACTGCTGGCAAAAGTCGCCGCGAGTGATGGCGTCAAAGCCTCACAGATCAAAGCAGTGACCAATGATGGTGTGGTTTATATCATGGGACGTATGACACCGACTCAGCAGAGTCACCTAATCGATATCGCCAATAGCACCGTTGGTGTGACTGAGCTGGTGCTGCTGACGACCGTCGTTGATGACAGGGGCGTAAAGATAAGTAAAGACGACATTATGTCTGAAAATAACTTGGTAAATCCTGCTTCAGTACCAGTCGTTGTGGACGGGGTAGCTGCTGCTAGCGTTAATAATTCTGAAGCGCCAGCGTCCGTTGCTACATCGACTCCTATCGTCGTGACCGAAGATGGCACAACCGTTGAGCAACCATCATCAAGCCCATATATAGACCTGTATCAAGATCCGTAAAAAGTGTTCTAAAACACAGCTGTTATTTATTAATAAAACAAAAAAACAGTGGCTAAATAGCTTGTAGCGTAAGCTATTTGCCCCGTCAGTTTAAACCGTGTTTAATGACAAGAAACCTAAACACTGTTAACAGGAAAAACACGAGAACTTCTGAGCCAGCCAGTAAGATATAAAAAGCGAAGAATAGACAAGACAGTACTAGGGCGTGTCTTCATTTCAAAAATGGCGATAAAAATGAGATAAATTGCCGTCAAACAAGAAAAATAGCGTAGATAATATCGGGATATTAACCAGCTATTTGACGATGTTTGGCAATATTTATCCATTTTTAGCCCATTTAGATGACTATTGAGTGAATTGAAGACACGCCCTAGTGCTTATTTTATAAAAGGACTATCGCAGTGCTGTTACTTTTGACTCATGTATAAATATAATAGGGATACTGGCAATGAAGGATGCAAACAAGCACTTAGAATATAATAAAAGCCGTCAAAAAAAATAATGAAAGCATGACTAATAATACTGCTAGCAAAGTAGGCATTCTAAAATTCACAGGTGTCGCCGCCTTAGCACTGGGTAGCGTTGCGCTAGCCACCCAGAATGCGCAAGCCCTATCGCCACTCGCTATCGTCAATGGCATTACTGCTAGTGGCGGCGTTGGCGTCAGCAAAAACATTCTCTATGGTGATGAGCCCGATCAAGATTTGGATATTTATTATCCCAAGCCATTAGCACAAGCGATGAAAGCCCAAAGCGCTATCAATGATGGTGCGATTAATGATAGCTATCCGATGGTGGTTTTTGTCCACGGTGGCTCGTGGGAGAGTGGTAATAAAGAACAGTATGCCTTTGTCGGTCAGAGTTTGGCGCAAGCAGGTTATGTCACCGCCGTGATTAATTATCGTAAAGCGCCTGAGCATGTGTACCCTGATTATGTCAAAGATACGGCGCAAGCGATTGCTTGGAGTATCAATAATGCTCCGAGCTTACATGCTGATCCTAAACGCTTGGCGGTAATTGGACATTCTGCTGGTGCATTTAACGCGGTTGCAGCGGTCGCCAATGAAGATTTTTTAGCGCCTTATGGTATTAAGCCAAAGGATATTACCGCGGTCGTGGGTATTGCTGGTCCTTATAGTTATGACTTCCGTAAATTTGATAGCGCCACCGCCTTTGCTGCTGATGCTACGCCAGACGACGTTATGCCAGACCGTCAAATCAAAGGCGAGCAGCCCCCGTATTTATTGTTGACTGCCGAAAAAGACAAAGTGGTGTACGCGACCAATACGATTAAAATGACCAAAGCGTTGCAAGAGGCGGGCGTCACCGTAGAAAATGGTGAAATAAAAGGTGCCAGTCATGCGACCAGTATTGGTGCGATGGCACCGCCGCTACGTTGGGTCAATGATGTACGCGCGCAAGTACTGACGTACTTGGATAAAATGCTCAAATAATGGATGGCAATCAGAAGTTAGGTGCAGTTGCGTAAGACAGTACTGTAAGATGCTTAAACTCTTGTTATAATGTCGTCACTTTAAATCTATACCCTATCTGACACTTTAAGGCAGAATATTCTATGAGCATGAACGCTGACGATTTGATTGCATTTTTACAGACTCACTTCCCAGACGCTTTTATTCAAGCTGCCAATCAAGGTAATAAGTTTGATGTACGCGTGGTTGATGCCAGTTTTGAAGGTAAGCGTGCCGTGCAACGTCAGCAGGCGATTTATGCATTAGTCAATGATAAGATCGCCAGTGGCGATATTCATGCGCTCAATATTCAAGCGCTGACGCCTGCTGAATGGGACGTTCAATCCAAAGGCTAGACCGTTATATATATGATTGGGCTTGTTAGACTGGCTATTATATTGGCTGGGTGTGATTGGTCTGATTTTCACTATTTTAATACTCATCGTTAGGTTGTCACTTCTATGGATCAATTTTTAATCACTGGTAGTAGTCGTATCGCAGGGGAAGTTACTATCTCAGGCGCCAAAAATGCTGCTTTGCCGTTACTTGCCGCTATGATATTGGCTGAGACGCCAACGACATTGCACAATGTGCCATCGTTACAAGATGTGCGGACGTTGATTGAATTGATCGGTGGTATGGGTATCAAAATCCAAAAGCAGGACGATACTGTCACCTGCGATACCAAGAATATCGATAATTTCTATGCACCGTATGATTTAGTAAAAACCATGCGCGCATCGATTTTAGTGCTTGGACCATTGCTAGCACGTTTTGGTGAGGCAGAAGTGTCATTGCCTGGCGGCTGTGCCATTGGTTCACGTCCTGTTGACCAACACCTAAAAGCCTTTGAAGCGATGGGTGCTGAAATTAGTGTCGAAAATGGCTACGTAAAAGCACAAGCGCCAAAGGGCGGTAAGCTGATTGGCTGTAACTACTCTTTTGATATGATTACCGTGGGCGGTACTGAAAACGTCATTATGGCAGCCGCACTTGCCAAAGGTACGACTGTCTTAGGTAACTGTGCCCTTGAGCCAGAAGTCGTTGATTTGGCCAATATGTTGGTCGCGATGGGTGCTAAAATCAGCGGTATCGGTACTTCGATCATGACTATCGAAGGTGTCGAGCGCTTACATGGCTGTGAGTATTCAGTCGTACCAGACCGTATCGAAACAGGCTCTTACCTTGCTGGTGCACTCATGACGCGTGGCGATGTGTTGACTAAAAACACCTCTGCGCTATTATTAACACCTGTGTTAGAAAAATTCGAAGACATGGGTGCCATTATTACCACTGGTGATGGTTGGATTCGTGCGCAGATGAAAGGTCGCCCTAAAGCGGTTGATATCCGTACTCAGCCGCATCCAGGTTTCCCAACCGATATGCAAGCGCAGGTCATGGCTATTGCGTGTCTGGCGGATGGTACGAGTACCTTTATCGAAAACATTTTTGAAAACCGCTACATGCATGTCCCTGAGCTTAATCGTCTAGGCGCTTCTATCCAAGTAGATGGTCATACGGCCGTAGTAAAAGGCGTCGAAAACTTCACCGCGGCCCCTGTGATGGCGACTGATTTACGTGCGTCTATGTCATTGGTGATGGCAGCGGCAACTGCTGAAGGTGAAAGTTTAATCGACCGCATTTATCATATCGATCGTGGTTATGAGCATGTCGAAGAAAAGCTGCGTGCGCTTGGGGTCAATATCGAACGTATCAATACTAATGACTAGTATCGATTTACTTATCAAATCCATGACCTCAATGATTGATACGATTGGCGTTGATATGAATAGCTTAGTAATCTAGCACTATTAGTAACCTACCACTAAAAGCCCCCTTCAGCGGGGTGTTAACTGCACATGGACATGATGTCATTATGACTGAAGCAAGCAATAGCCTACCAAATGATGGTTTATTAAATGAAGTAAATGATGAGTTTTCAGGCTTAACACTGGCCTTATCAAAAGGTCGTATTCTAGAAGAGACCATGCCACTGCTACGCGCAGCTGGTGTTGAGTTATTAGAAGATCCTGAAGCCTCACGCAAACTTATTTTTCCAACCTCAAACCCCAATGTGCGTGTATTAATTTTGCGTGCCAGTGATGTGCCAACCTACGTTGAGCATGGCGCGGCTGACTTTGGGGTGGCGGGTAAAGATGTGTTGCTTGAGCATGGTGCCAACCATGTCTATGAGTTACTTGATTTGCAAATTGCTCAGTGTAAGTTGATGACAGCTGGCGTGAAAGATGCGCCGCTACCCAATCGTCGCCTACGTATTGCGACCAAATACGTCAATGTTGCCCGCGCTTACTTTGCCAGCCAAGGTCAGCAAGTGGATGTGATTAAACTGTATGGCTCTATGGAGCTTGCGCCGTTGGTCGGATTGGGTGATTTGATCGTCGATGTGGTTGATACAGGTAATACGTTGCGCGCCAACGGTCTTGAAGCACGCGACCATATTTGCGATGTGTCCTCACGCCTTATCGTCAATCAAGTGAGCTACAAGCGTAAATTTGCGTTACTTGAGCCGATTTTAGATAGCTTTAAAAACAGTATTGCCAGCGCTTCATAAATTAATTCCCAATGAATCAATGTCTTATCAAATGGTACTAATCATTGGTAATCTCAAGCATTGTCATACAAATTTTTAAACCAGTTTAGCGCTATAAGATAGATATAGCGTGCTAAACTGGTTTTGTTGTATTTGCTTGCCAGAAAGTATGAGATTAGTATAATCTGAACAAACTAAATATATAGAAACTGGTATATCAGCCATCACAATTATTATTAATACTCAATACCCCTCATTTTTACATCGCTAATTTTCAGCAGTCTTTTATGCTCAGATATAGGATTAAGTCATGCGCCAACTAAGTACCCAAGATGCCGATTTTGACAGTCAGTTGACAGAGTTACTTGCCTTTGAAACTGTCAATGATGCCGATTTACTTAAGACCGTTGATGATATCATCGCGCAAGTTCGGCATGATGGCGATCGCGTCGTACTGGCGTTAACCCAGCAATTCGATCAGCATCCGGCGACGACGATGCAAGAGCTAGAGCTGTCTAAAGAGGCGCTTGCTGAAGCGTTTGCGAATCTTGATGATACAGTGAAATCCGCATTGACCACCGCAGCAACGCGTGTGCAGACTTTTCATGAGCGCCAAGTACAAGAGACTTGGCAGTATGAAGATGAGCTTGGTAATCGCTTGGGTCAAAAAGTGACGCCGCTTGATCGCGTTGGTATTTATGTGCCCGGCGGCTTGGCCTCTTATCCATCTTCTGTATTGATGAATGCCATTCCTGCCAAAGTGGCTGGTGTTAAAGAGGTCATCATGGTGGTGCCAGCGCCAAAAGGCGTGCTCAATCCATTGGTATTGGCAGCTGCGCATTTGGCACAAGTCGACCGTGTCTTTACCATCGGCGGTGCGCAAGCGGTTGCGGCCTTGGCATATGGTACCGAAACGATTCCAGCGGTGGATAAAATCACTGGCCCTGGTAATAAATATGTTGCTGCCGCCAAGCGGGCGGTATTTGGTCAAGTTGGGATTGATATGATCGCTGGTCCCTCTGAAGTATTGGTCTATGCAGAGGGCGAGGCGCAAGACCGTGCTGATTGGCTGGCGATGGATTTATTGTCACAAGCTGAGCATGACCGCATTGCTCAAGCCATCTTTGTCACGACAAGTAGTAAGCAGCTTGCAGACGTAGCGGCTGAAATTGAAAAAGCGCTGGCAGAGTTGCCAAAAGCCGATATCGCCCGCGATTCTCTAAAAAATCGTGGCGCACTTATTTTAGTCAAAGACCGCGTTGAAGGTATGGCGGTGATTAATCGGGTTGCCCCTGAACATTTAGAATTGTCAGTTAATCATCCTGATGCGCTACTCAACGATATTCGTCATGCAGGTGCTATTTTCATGGGACGTCACACGCCTGAGGCGATTGGTGACTACTGTGCAGGACCCAATCACGTGTTGCCAACCTCTGGCACCGCGCGTTTCTCTTCACCGCTTGGTGTTTATGATTTCCAAAAGAAATCCTCTATTATTTATTGTACTGAATCCGGTAGTAAGCCATTGGCTGAGACCGCAGATATTTTAGCGCAACGTGAGGACTTAGAAGCCCATGCGCGCTCAGCCCGTTATCGTTATCAGTAACGTGGCTTAATGATTACTTTTGAATTGTACTTTTGAGATTTATATTTAATAATTTATGTGGCTAATAGTAGGATAACTTATGAGTGAGTTAAAGATAGACACCAGACTTTGGTCATCTAAAGCGCGTAATTTGTCACCTTACGTTCCTGGTGAGCAGCCTCAGCATGAAAATTTATGCAAATTAAATACCAATGAAAACCCATTTCCGCCGTCACCAAAAGTAGGCGAGGCAATCGCAAAAGTCCTAGAGCAGCAAGCGGATGATCTGCGTTTATATCCAGCGCCTGAGTCTGATGATTTGCGTGCCGCATTGGCACAACTCTATAATATTGATATCAACCAAGTGTTTGTTGGCAATGGTTCTGATGAAGTATTGGCGCTAGTATTTGCCAGCTTTTTCCTAAAAGAGCGACCTGTTTTAGCACCTGATATCAGCTATAGTTTCTATCCAGTCTATGCGCAGACCTTTGGTATCGAGCTGGTACAAATTGCCTTGGAAGAAGATTTTAGTATTGATCCTGACGCCTATCGCCAGCCTTGTAGCGGCATCATCATTGCCAATCCAAATGCCCCAACTGGACTGCTATTATCGCTTGCTGATATTCGCAAGCTGGCTAGTGAGCACTCAAACTCAGTGATTGTAATTGATGAAGCTTATATTGATTTTGCGCGGGCAGCTGACGGTAGCTCAGATGCAGAAATTTCAGCAGTAAGCTTAATCAATGAGTTTGACAACATTCTTGTGACCCAAACCTTTTCAAAGTCACGTTCGCTTGCTGGATTACGCGTTGGTATGGCTTTTGGTAATGCCTCATTGATTGAAGCCTTAACCCGTATGAAAAACAGCTTTAATAGCTATCCACTGGATAAGCTGGCGCAAGTAGGGGCGACTGCCAGTGTATTGGATGTCGAGTATTTTACTCAGACCTGCCAGCAAGTCATCGACTTACGCCAATCTCTCACAGCAGAGCTGACAGCGTTAGGTTTTGATGTGTTGCCATCGCATGCCAACTTTGTTTTTGCCCGCCCTAAAGACGGTAATGCCAATGCGGTAGCGAATGCGTTACGTGAGCAAGGTATCATCGTCCGTCATTTTGACAAGCCACGCATCAATGAGTATTTGCGTATCACTACCGGTACAGCAGAGCAAAACAGCCGCTTGATAGATGCTTTACAGACGTTGCAGAAAGAGGCTGAAATAATTGCTGATTAATATCTGGTTCGCGATTTAAATCTTGATAATTGAATCACGATGCTTGTATTGATAAAAAGCCTGCCAACATCATGTTGCGCAGGCTTTTTGACGAATTTCTCTAGTCACGTTTTTAGAACAATCTTAAGGGTATTTGTGGATATTTTCTTGAGTTAAAACGCTTAATAGATTACCGACTTTATCCAAACATTCTTGGTATTCAGCATCGCAATCAGAGGCGACAGTGATACCACCGCCTGCCCATAAGCTAATATGTCTTTTTTTATCCAATTCATTATGTGATGAAGTGTTAGCTTGCAGCGTACGAATGAGCACATTCCATTGACCACTGCCATCAAAGTTCATATAGCCCAATGTGCCACAATAAGCACCGCGCGGTGCAGTTTCTAGCTCAGATATAATTTCAACCGCCCGCTTTTTTGGGGTGCCAGTAATCGAGCCAGCAGGCAAACTACCAAACAAAACGGCGAGTGGGTGAGTGTCCGTCTGTAATTCTGCGGTAATGGTGCTGACCATATGGTGCACATTGCTAAAACTCTCAATCGCGAATAACTGCGGCACTTTTACGCTGCCTATCTTGGCATATTTACCCAAGTCATTACGCAATAAATCGACAATCATCACATTTTCGGCGCGATCCTTTTCACTATCAGTCAGTTGCTGTTTATAAGCATGGTCTTGTTGAATATTGGTGCTGCGCGGCATGGTCCCTTTGATGGGCTTAGTGATGATATGGTGCTTGCCAGTATCGATATCTTTGGTAAATGTAAAGAACAACTCAGGCGAGCAGCTCAATAATTCAAACGGATGCTGGGACGTATTTTTTGATTTCACGGTTAAAGGGATTAACCGCTAAGTATCCAGCAAAAGGTGCTTGGGTATTACGATGTAAAGCAGGCAAATCAATCAGCATCGGCAAGGTGGTATTATCACTAGGATTATGATCAAAAAAACCTTGCCATTCTTGGGTTAGGTTGATTTGATAACAGTCGCCTTGCTGTAGATATTTTTGGGTTTGATTGAATGCTTGTTGATAGTCTTGTTTGCGCCATCGTGATTTTAATACTAAAGGAGCAGGCAGTGGTGATGCTGTCAGTTGCGTTTTATTGAGACAGTTATCAGCCAGCTTTTTATCTACTATATCTAAATAAGAGACAAGTGCCGTGATTATTTTATTTTTTTGCTGATTATTAAAGTCGTTTTCAGAGTCGTTAGCAATTGCATTTATCGTTAATTCCCAACCTGTGTTGCCATGATTTCCATCAGGTGCTAGGTAAATATCATAATGCCCTAATACGGCACAAGGCTGTGCTGCTCGCTCAATTTTGGCGGCCGGGCTTAGCTCATGAGCCGCAATATCATAACCAATAAAACCTATCAGACCATGATGATAACTTGGTTTTTCATTTAAATCGCTTACTGATTCTGAGTTTTCATTATCAGTATCATAAGTTTGACTATAACTGATTAATTCATCTTGCCAGTCGCTATAACTCATATGAGTGCTAGTGATATCATTGTGAACGACGTCACGGCAGGTTTTTGTGACTTGATAAAGGGCTGCTTGTTCGTTAGAATTTGACGTTTTTTCAGCATAATCATAAACAGACCAGCTTACTTTTGGCAATAAGCCAATCACTGGTTGACCATCATTGTTGAGCCAAATTAATTGCCAGTTTGCCTTAGTGTCTTGTGCGATCAAATACTGCTGTAGCAGCGGCATAAGTTCTGCAGCCGATAGGTCACCAAAACGCCAGCTAGGTTTAGTAGCTGGCGATGGGTCAGAAATTGTCTGCTCAGTTTTGAGAGGATGTGCTGCGAGCATAGTTAGGCGTCAAACTTTTTAATGATTAATGTGGCATTAGTACCGCCAAAGCCAAAGCAAAGCTGTTGCTCATTAGTGTCTCAAGCTTGGCTTCACGCATTTCGGTGACAATATCAAAGCCTTCAGCCGCAGGGTCTAAATTATCAACATTGATACTGGGCGCAATGAAGCCTTCTTGTAGCATCAATAAGCAATAAATTAGCTCTTGCGCACCAACGGCACCAAGGCTATGACCTGTCATAGATTTAGTAGAGCTGATCGCAGGTACTTGACTGATATCATCGCCAAATGCTTTAGCAATGGCTTTAAGCTCAGTGATGTCACCAAGTGGCGTACTAGTACCGTGGCTGTTTATATAGTCGACAGTTTGCAAACCAGCTTCGGCCAGTGCTTGCTGCATACAGCGCACGGCACCTTCACCACTTGGCGCAACCATTTCAGCGCCATCAGAGCTGGCACCATAACCGACGATTTCAGCCAGTATATTGGCACCATGTGCTTGGGCATGCTCTAGACTTTCAACCACGACCATCGCACCACCAGCAGCAATCACAAAGCCATCACGATCTTTATCATAAGCTCTTGAGGCGCGCTGCGGTGTCTCATTATACTGAGTACTGACTGCACCCATGGCATCAAACATACAAGACTGTGTCCAATGTTCCGCTTCACTACCACCCGCGAGTATCACATCTGCTTTGCCTAACTGAATAAGTTCAGCCGCATGACCGATGCAATGGGTTGAGGTGGCACAAGCAGAGGTTAAAGAATAGGAGACACCTTGGATTTTTAAACCTGTTGCCAATGCCGCTGATACTGAACTGCCCATCGTTTTTGGCACAGCCATCGCGCCGACGCCGCGCAGACCTTTATCCCGCATGGCATCTATAGCATTGACAATATTCTCTGTCGATGCGCCGCCAGAGCTTGCGACCACGCCCACGCGTGGATTATTATTGATGGTTTCAAGCGACAAACCAGACTGCTTAATGGCGTTTAAAGCACTGACATAAGCGTATAGACTGGCATCACTAAAAAACCGCTTCAACTTACGATCGATACCACTGGTATCAAGCGTCGACTGGTCGATACTGCCGCTAACGTGTGATTTAAACCCATGCTCAGCATAAGCCTCATTAAATGTAATGCCAGACTGCCCTTGCTTTAAAGCGGCAGTGACCGTGGCTAAATCATGTCCGATACAAGAGACGATCCCTGCTCCAGTGATAACAACGCGGCGCATATTCTATTCCTTATGAGTAACGATTTTTCACAATTATTTTTAATAATCGTTTTTAAGTATGTATTTCTATTATTTAATATTAGGGTATGTTGAGCGTTAAAGTCTCATTTTACAATCATTGTGATGATTATAGTAAGACTATATGCTTGGTAACTGATTATTTATAAGTAATAACTACTTATAAATAGAAGTACAAGTGTACTGTGAGTTATGGCACATGATAACTTATCGAGCGTTCAAAATCTTTGTACAAGTGCAAAATAACGACAAAATCGCGCTTGCTGTCTAAAGCAATCTAAAAAGACTATTTGCTTGAAGACACTTATAAGATGTTATCAATCATACATCAAGTGATACTTTTGGATACAAAATTTGTGATTGCGATAACATTGTTCGCACTGACATCGATTATAGTGATTGACTAGAATGGCACATCTATTATTATAAATCGCTTACAATAAAACAAAAACTCATCACATTAAGGACATCACGATGGCGAAGCGTAGCACTCTCTCTAAAGGTATCACTACCGTTGGCTCTTTTACTCGCAATAATCTAGAGCGCATGGGCGCTATGATTGATAGCATGAATGCTAAGACGGGAAAACCGCGTCAATACAAAGCAGTTAACTTAGGCGATGAAGACTATCAGCAGGATTTATTCCGTGAGCAAACGTTGAAAGCCACTCAGCAATTGTTAGGGCCACGTTTTGCCACTTATGGTAAATATGCCAAAAAAGTAGTGCCAAACAGTTTTTTTCAGTCGACGGTCGATGGCGCTTTTGCACAAGTGGCAAACCTTGCTTCTAACTGGAGTCAGATTGATTTACCTAATGAGCATCGTTTCGCCAATATCGCAAGCTTAGATGATGAAGAGCGTTATGCATTAGCCACTGATATCGCCAATCAAAACCGTGCATTGGCAACGATAGGGGGCTTAACAGGTTTGGCTGGGCTTCCTGGTTTACTGGCTGATACACTTTGGCTTTTATTGGTATCGTTACGTACCGTCTATCAGTTGGGTGCTGTCTACAATAAACCCCTTACAGGTAAGCAAGGCGTCAAGATGGCTTATGAGTTGCTAGCAAATGCTGACCTTAGTAAGATGCAAGAAAAACAAGCTGCTAGCAGGTATTGGTATCGGCAAAGGTTTATTGGATAATGCCCAAAGCAGTGGTCTACATAATGAGCTAAAAAACCTAGGTCTAAAGGATAAAAACGTCAACTTTTATGCAGAACAAGTTGACAGTATTGCCAGTCAGGTCGGTATAGACTTGGATAAAATCAATTTAACATGGATACGCAAATTCTTACCAGTTACCGCTGTTATCGTTGGTATGCGCTACAACAGCCAGCTCATTGATGAAGTGATTGGCGTGGCTCAAGCGACTTTTGCCCCAGAAGCCAAACTTGCCAATCGTGCAATCACTGATGATAGCGGTAATGAAGCTAAGGTAAACAAAACAGCTGACAATGACAAGCAGCAAGATGTTGAGAAAGAGTCAAGCAAGGATACCGATAGCAAGAAAGACACTGCTGAAGAAAAAAACAACCATCAAGAAGCTGATGAAAAGATCGTGAAAGAAACGCAGAAAAACGACAATGACAACAATGACAAGCAAGGCAGTCAGAACAAATCCTCTGACAGCAAATCAAACAAGACGGCTAACAAGAAAAGCAAATAAGGGCGTCTAAATAATCAGACTTAAGTACCTTCTGTCTTAAGCTAGCTTATATCATAGAAGGATTATGAGCTGGATATCTACTACTAATTTTGGCGATAGTGTCTTTCTCTTGAAAAACAAGATAATATCGCCATTTAGTACTTATAAATTGCTATTTATTTATAGTCAAACATCTTATTTAAATCGTTCGTGACGCTACTTTCGATATACTGTATGACAATCTACTTTTTAGCTGATTTTTAACTAAAAATAGATAAAGTGTTATAGTAGTAGGGTGAATGCATATCTATCAAATGTTGTAAAGTGCAATCACGCATAAGTGGTTGAAATAGCAGCAACAACTCTTTATAATACACTGTCCTAAAAATGGGTGTACCAAAATCTGTCGTTAAAGTCAGATGGATGGTGCGTTTCCCCATTTTTTGTTTTATACCAAACGGGAGAAGGATGCCTCATGGCAACAACTAACCAATTGATTCGTAAAGGTCGCAAAACCATCAAGGAAAAGTCAAAAGTTCCTGCGTTGGAAGCGTGCCCACAACGTCGTGGTGTATGTACTCGCGTATATACTACTACCCCTAAAAAACCTAACTCGGCCATGCGTAAAGTATGTCGTGTACGTTTGACTTCAGGTTATGAAGTATCAAGCTATATCGGCGGCGAAGGTCATAACCTACAAGAGCACAGTGTTGTTCTTATCCGTGGTGGTCGTGTAAAAGATCTACCAGGTGTACGTTATCACACCGTTCGTGGTGCATTAGATTGCGCAGGCGTTAAAGACCGTAAGCAAGGTCGCTCTAAATATGGTGCTAAGAAGCCTAAAGTTTAATAACTAATCGTTATTAGCTAAGCTTTTTTATACCAAACATTAACTGTGCATGGGTCTGGTGTTGACAGTATTATTAAATTAGTAATTCACTGTTAAAACATACCGCCGTGCAGTAAGGCTGACTGACAACTCGATATAACGCCATCCAATATTAATTGGTGCGAGATTGTGAATGTCAGACACTCCTGAAGAAAAGGATATTTATTATGCCAAGACGTCGCGTCGTTGCTACCCGTGAGATCCTACCGGATCCTAAGTTTGGTAGCCAAACTGTTGCAAAATTCATCAACCATGTAATGAGTCATGGTAAAAAATCTACTGCTGAGCGTATCGTTTACGGTGCACTTGAAACAGTAAGCGAAAAACGTAAAATCGAAGATCCAGTATCTTTCTTCGAAGAAGTTTTAGAAAATGTACGCCCAATGGTAGAAGTGAAAGCTCGCCGCGTTGGTGGTGCAACCTACCAAGTACCAATGGAAGTACGCCCCTCCCGTCGTACTGCCTTGGCTATGCGTTGGTTAGCTGAAGCTGCTGCTAAGCGTTCTGAAAAATCAATGGCTTTGCGTTTGGCTGGCGAATTGAATGATGCTGCTGATGGCAAAGGCGCTGCTATGAAAAAGCGTGACGAAGTTCACCGCATGGCAGATGCTAACAAAGCGTTCTCTCATTACCGCTTCTAAGCTACTGTTTATTAGTAGTAGCTTTAGATTAGCTGGCTGAAGTCAGCTAATCTTACATTGTTATTTATTCTATTGATTGCCGCCATCGTTTATCTTGTTGTAAGTAGTTTTTGACTATCAACAACGAGATGGCGGACATCTATCAAGATGTCTCTCTTAATTAAGTATGCTTGTCACAAGAGAGCATCCCAAATCTGATGCCGCACTATTCTTAGTATTTGCTTTTTTTGTCCGTATTAGGCTTAATAATCAGTAAGTAATATGAAGCTGACCGCTTTGTCATAGAGTATGAGGTAGAGACACAATACATTATTATATACACGACTTTTCCTAGGAAAACACTATGGCTCGTAAAACTCCCCTAAAACGCTATCGCAACATTGGTATCTCAGCGCACATCGATGCTGGTAAGACAACCACTACTGAGCGTGTTTTATTTTATACCGGTGTTAGTCACAAACTTGGTGAAGTACATGATGGCGCAGCCACTATGGACTGGATGGAGCAAGAACAAGAGCGCGGTATTACTATTACCTCAGCAGCGACGACTTGTTTTTGGTCAGGTATGGCAAAACAGTTTGACGAACATCGTATCAACATCATTGACACCCCAGGTCACGTTGACTTCACGATCGAAGTTGAACGTTCTATGCGTGTACTTGATGGCGCTTGCATGGTTTACTGTGCAGTAGGCGGCGTTCAGCCACAGTCTGAGACCGTATGGCGTCAGGCAAATAAATATAAAGTTCCACGTCTTGCATTTGTAAACAAAATGGATCGCGTTGGCGCTGATTTCTATCGTGTTATTGAGCAGATCAAAACTCGTCTAGGCGGTAATCCTGTGCCATTGGTTATTCCAATTGGTAAAGAAGATGATTTCGAAGGCGTTATCGATCTAGTTACGATGAAAGCTCTTTATTGGGATGAAGCATCTCAAGGTATGGAGTTTGAAGAGCGCGAAATCCCAGCTGAATTACAAGAAAAAGCAGAAGAGTATCGTGAGATTCTTGTAGAAAATGCGGCTGAAGCAACAGAAGAATTGATGAATGAGTATCTAGAAAATGGCGAGTTGTCTGTAGAGCAGATCAACGTTGCTATTCGTCAATTGACTATTGATAACCAAATCATTCCATTACTTTGTGGTACTGCCTTTAAGAACAAAGGTGTACAAAAGATGTTGGATGCGGTTATTCAGTATCTTCCAGCACCAATGGATGTACCTGCTATTAAAGGTATCCTTGATGACAAAGATGAAACTGAAGGCACTCGTGAAGCTTCAGATGAAGCGCCATTCTCAGCTTTAGCATTTAAAATCATGAATGACAAATTCGTTGGTAACTTAACCTTCGTTCGTGTTTATTCAGGTGTTTTAACGCAAGGCAGCAGTGTTTATAACCCAGTCAAAATGAAGCGTGAGCGCGTTGGTCGTATTGTACAGATGATGGCTAACTCTCAAGAAGAGTTGCAAGAAATCCGTACTGGTGATATCGCTGCATTGGTCGGCATGAAAGACGTAACGACTGGTGATACGCTATGTGATGAGCAAAATGTTATCACGCTTGAGCGCATGGAATTCCCAGATCCAGTTATCAGCTTAGCGGTTGAACCTAAGACCAAAGCTGACCAAGAAAGAATGTCAATCGCTTTAGGTCGTTTGGCGAAAGAAGATCCATCGTTCCGTGTACATACTGACGAAGAGTCTGGTCAGACGATCATCAGTGGTATGGGTGAGCTGCATCTAGAGATTCTTGTTGATCGTATGAAGCGTGAGTTTAACGTTGAAGCGAACATCGGTGCGCCGCAGGTTGCTTATCGTGAAACGATTCGTAACACGGTTGAGCAAGAAGGCAAATTCGTACGTCAGACTGGTGGTCGTGGTAAATTCGGTCACGTTTGGTTACGTCTTGAGCCACTTGATCCAGCAGGCGATACTGAATATGAATTCGCTGAAGAAGTTGTTGGTGGTACTGTACCGAAAGAATTCCATGGTGCTGTTGATAAAGGTATCCGAGAACGCATGAAAAATGGCGTACTTGCTGGTTATCCAGTGGTTGGCGTAAAAGCGACCTTGTATGACGGTTCTTATCATGACGTCGATTCGGATGAGCTATCATTTAAGATGGCTGGTTCTATGGCATTCAGAAAAGGCTTCATGGCAGCAGATCCAGCGCTACTTGAGCCAATCATGAAAGTTGAAGTTGAAACGCCTGAAGATTATATGGGCGATATCATGGGCGATCTTAACCGTCGTCGTGGTTTGGTACAGGGTATGGAAGACCTACCTGGCGGTACTAAGCAGATCCGTGCCGAAGTGCCATTAGCAGAAATGTTTGGTTATGCCACACAAATGCGCTCAATGTCACAAGGCCGTGCTACTTATTCAATGGAATTCCAAAAGTACGCTGAGATTCCAAAATCAGTTGCTGCTGACATCATCTCTAAATTCAACAATAAAGATGATGACGAGTAAGTAATCGTCTATTAAATATGACAATGTAGCTATTATCTCTATGTTGTCATAGAAGAATACGCCAATAATTGGTTAAAAGACTTGTTATTGGCGGTGATTTTCTTATAATATCTGCACATTAGTATGTGTACCCTTTTAACAATTATCTTAATGTGGTCAAGATCGTCTTTGTTATCGTATTTATACGAGCTTAGCATTTGACCCCAAAAAAAGAGGAAATACCCATGGCAAAGGCCAAGTTTGAACGCGTAAAGCCACACGTCAACGTCGGTACAATCGGACACGTTGACCACGGTAAAACAACCCTAACAGCTGCCATCGCAACTGTAGCAGCAATCACCTCTGGTGGCGAAGCCAAAGACTACGCGTCTATTGACTCAGCACCAGAAGAAAAAGCACGTGGCATCACCATCAACACCTCACACGTAGAATATGACACCCCAGCACGTCACTACGCTCACGTCGATTGCCCAGGTCACGCCGATTATGTTAAAAACATGATCACTGGTGCCGCTCAAATGGACGGCGCAATCCTAGTCGTATCAGCAACTGACGGCCCAATGCCACAAACCCGTGAGCACATCCTGCTTTCACGTCAGGTTGGCGTACCGTACATCATCGTATTCATGAACAAATGTGATGTTGTTGATGACGAAGAACTGCTAGAACTCGTAGAAATGGAAGTTCGTGAACTTCTTAATGACTACGACTTCCCAGGTGATGATACCCCAATCATCCATGGTTCAGCCACTGAAGCCCTAAAAGGCTCACAAGAAAAATACGGCCAACCAGCGGTTGTAGAACTTCTTAACGTTCTTGACACCTACATCCCAGAGCCAGAGCGTGACGTTGATAAAGCATTCCTAATGCCAATCGAAGACGTATTCTCAATCTCAGGCCGTGGTACTGTAGTAACAGGTCGTGTTGAATCTGGTATCGTACGCGTAGGCGACGAAATCGAAATCGTCGGTATCCGTGACACTCAAAAAACCACCTGTACTGGTGTAGAGATGTTCCGTAAACTGCTTGACGAAGGTCGTGCAGGCGAAAACTGTGGCGTACTACTACGTGGTACTAAGCGTGAAGACGTACAACGTGGCCAAGTACTAGCTAAGCCAGGTTCAATCACTCCTCACACCAAGTTTGACGCTGAAGTATATGTACTGTCAAAAGAAGAGGGTGGTCGTCATACACCATTCCTAAACGGCTATCGCCCACAGTTCTACTTCCGTACTACTGACGTAACTGGTGCAATCCAATTACAAGACGGTACTGAAATGGTTATGCCTGGTGATAACGTTGAGATGGGCGTAGAGCTTATCCACCCAATCGCTATGGACAAAGGTCTTCGCTTCGCTATTCGTGAAGGCGGCCGTACGGTAGGCGCTGGTGTTGTTGCTAACGTACTAAACTAATCTATCAGTCTCAGTAATGAGCTTGTAAGTTAGTCATAAAAAGCCATCCTTGTTTAAGGGTGGCTTTTTTTAGATAAAATGATCGGGAAATATGGTTATTCTTCGGTAGTATGATCAAACCTTTTGTTATCTTAGCCAACATGATTAGCCAGTTATATCTATAACGTTTATAATTTACTTTCCCATCTATTGTAATTCTTAGCGGAGCTTGCTATATTAACGCTGCTTCTTATTAGTCGCTTGTATCTTCATTTTGTTAAAGTAATGATGATTCAATAGCACATTCAAATAAGAGTAAAACTAGGTAAAGTGATAATTTTACCGCTAAAGGCTTGCATTTTATATCAAATATTGTATAATGCTGTCCTTTACACCCATAGGCGATTGGCTCAATTGGTAGAGCATCGGTCTCCAAAACCGAGGGTTGTAGGTTCGAGTCCTACATCGCCTGCCATCTTCTTATCACATCTTTGTTATACCTCACCATCTCCGAAGCGAGTTCTTTATGAGCAATGATCAAGATAACCTCGAGACTAAGTTATCTGATGCCAAGGCGGGTGCTGGTGGAATGCTGTCTAAAGGTAAGCACATCTCAGCGGGCAATCAAACAACTGCTGTTGAAGTGGCTAAGACAGGCTCAATAAAAGATGTGGTACTGTGGCTACTTGCCGCAGCAGTATTAATCGGGGCGACGTTAGTTAATCAGTATTTACCTGGCTATTGGCAACCTGCCAATGATATCTGGGTACGTATTGGTATTATCATTGCCCTTATTGTATTCGCCTTAGTATGCTTGGCATTAACGCATCAAGGCCGCGCTTTTAAAATATTATTAAAAGACGCTGCTGTTGAATTGCGCCGAGTGACATGGCCAGGTAAGGATGAAACGTTTCAATATACCTGGCAGGTCATTGTCATGATTGCCATTGTTGGTTTTCTGGTTTGGTTATTAGATAACTTTTTCAATTGGTTCGTTGGCATCTTTATTGGTTAGTCGCACGTATTAGTGAGTCTTACCCCAAAATTTACTTATAATGATCAGGAGCGTGATATGCGTTGGTATATTGTCCAAGCGTTTTCAGGATATGAAAAGCAAGTACAGCGTTCATTAACTGATCGTATTAATCGTAGTGACTTCGCTGAATCATTCGGTGACGTATTGGTTCCTACTGAAGAAGTCGTTGAAATGAAAGACGGCAAAAAGCGTAAGAGTGAGCGTAAGTTCTTTCCAGGTTATGTATTGATCCAGATGGAAATGAACGACAATACTTGGCACATTGTTAAAGAGTGCCCACGTATTATGGGTTTCATCGGTGGCACACCTGAAACACCAGCGCCAATTACGCAAGTAGAAGCGGATCGTATTTTAAACCGTTTGAATCAGACTGAAACCGACCCACGTCCTAAGACTTTATTTGAGCCGGGCGAAGAGCTGTTGGTTATCGATGGTCCATTTACTGACTTTAAAGGGTTGGTAGAAAAAGTGGATTACGAGAAGTCTAAACTACATTTAACCGTAAACGTATTTAATCGACCGACTCAGGTCGAGCTTGAATTTAGTAAAGTTGAAAAGCTAGACTAAATCAGCAAAAAAGTTCATTAACCGGGGAGCTGTTAGTCAATAAGGTTTATACCACATTGATTTGGCGCTATTACCCATTTAGGAGAAAATCATGGCTAAGAAGATTGATGGTTACATCAAACTACAAGTCCCTGCAGGCAAAGCAAATCCTTCACCACCGATTGGTCCAGCATTGGGTCAAAAAGGCGTGAACATCATGGCGTTCTGTAAAGAATTTAACGCTGCGACCTCAAATCAAGAGCCGGGTCTACCGATTCCTACTGAGATCACTGTATATAGCGATAAGTCTTTTACTTTCATCATGAAGTCACCACCAGCTGCATACTTACTACGTAAGGCTGCTGGTATCGCTAAAGGTTCTGGTACACCAAATACCGCTAAAGTCGGTAAAGTTGACCGTGCACAACTAGAAGACATCGTTAAGACCAAAGATGCAGATTTAACTGCTGCTGATCTTGATGCTGCTGTTCGTACCATCGCTGGTACTGCACGTTCAATGGGTATTACCGTGGAGGGTGTGTAAATGAGCAAGCTAACCAAACGTCAAAAAGAAATTCAAAGCCGTATCGTACATGAAAAGCAGTATACAGTTGAAGAAGCGGTTCAAATCCTAAACGATTTACCACCTCTTAAATTCAAAGAGTCAATTGATATTGCGATTAACTTGGGTGTTGACCCGCGTAAATCTGATCAAGTGGTTCGTGGCGCTACTAACTTACCTGCTGGTACTGGTAAAACCAAACGCGTTGCTGTATTTGCTCAAGGTGCTGCTGAAGCCGCCAAAGAAGCTGGTGCAGATATCGTTGGTTTTGAAGACCTAGCAGAATCAATCAAAGCTGGTAACATGGACTTTGATATCGTTATTGCTGCTCCTGATGCAATGCGTGTTGTTGGTCAACTAGGTACTATCCTAGGTCCACGTGGTCTAATGCCTAACCCTAAAGTCGGTACGGTTACGCCTAACGTTGCTGAAGCGGTTACTAACGCTAAAGCCGGTCAAGCACAGTATCGTGTAGACAAAGCAGGTATCATCCACACGACTATCGGTCAAGTTGGTTTTACTGCTGAGCAAGTAATCCAGAATGCTGAAGCACTGATTGCAGATTTAAGACGTGCTAAGCCTGCTACTTCTAAAGGTACTTTCATTAAGAAAATTACCTTGTCTAGCACGATGGGTCCTGGTCTAAGTATTGATCCAGTTCCATATCGCACAGCAAAATAATTAGATATGTGCCTTTATTTGACGATTTTAAATAAAGGCTGCAAAAATATTTTAAAGAATTAGGTCAGCGTAGCAAACGCTATGCTGTCTAAGACCGTAGGTAGAAAGCAGTTTTACGTTTTTATTAATTGTTTTCGGATCATTAGTAATAACAACGAGCTGCTTTTGTTAATCGACGAAAGATGAAAATCTCAATTGTCCTACGCAGACGGTGACCCACCCAGTTGTTGATAAGAGCCGATAGTTCAATCTATCACTTGATGTCATTCTGATAACGGTGCCGTAATCAGTCGTTATGAGTAAATTTATTATTAATAAATATGCTGATAACGTGTCGTATCAAGTCAGTCTAAGCGATTCGTTTAATTATTGAATGCCAATGCTTAAAAGCTTAGGTTTAAATGATTAAATATTCAGCTGATTGATAAGATTAAAGGAGTCAACTTATGGCATTAACGCTAGAGCAAAAACAACAAGTTGTGGCTGAAGTGTCTGAAGTTGCTGCTAATGCTTACTCAGCAGTAGCTGCCGAATATCATGGTATTGGTGTTGCAAAGCTTACTAAGCTGCGCGAACAAGCCCGTGAAAAAGGCGTCGTTTTGAAAGTGGTAAAAAATACCCTAGCAAAACGTGCGTTTGAAGGCACTAAGTTTGAGAGCATGTCAGACCGTATGACTGGTCCATTACTTTTGGCTTTCTCTATGGAAGATTTGGGATCTGCTGCTCGAGTTGTTTTCGAGTTCAGTAAAGATCACAAAGCTTTAGAGACCAAATTGGTATCAGTTGGTGGTGTTGTTTATGGTCCAGAAGAGCTAGAGCGCGTATCGAAGCTACCAACTCGCGACGAAGCAATCTCTATCTTGATGGCTACTATGAATGCACCAGTTACCAAGCTTGTTCAAACTATGAACGCTGTTCCTAGTAAGCTTGTTCGCACGGTAGCAGCAATCAAAGACGCAAAAGAAGCGGCATAATTGCTTGTTTTAACGTAACTTTGACATCGCCGATTGCACTTTACTGCCAACACTATTTGAAAATTTGGCAAGCAATCCAAGCGATTTTAAAATCAATTAATTTTTATCAGATAACGGAGAGTTCTCATGGCACTATCTAAAGATGACGTGTTAAACGCAATCGCTGAAATGTCAGTAATGGATATCGTTGAATTAATCAGCGCTATGGAAGAAAAATTCGGCGTAACAGCTGCTGTTGCTGCTGCACCTGCTGCTGCTGGCCCTGCTGCTGCTGCTGCTGAAGAAAAAGACGAGTTTGACGTAGTTCTTGCCAGCTTTGGCGAGAAGAAAGTTGGCGTAATTAAAGCCGTACGTGAAGCTACTGGTCTTGGCTTGAAAGAAGCGAAAGATTTGGTTGAAAGCGCTCCAGCTCCAATCAAAGAAGGCGTTAACAAAGCTGAAGCTGAAGAGTTGAAAAAGAAACTTGAAGAAGCTGGTGCAACTGTTGAACTAAAATAAGCTTCGCTTATCTTAGTGTTGTACAAAAAAAGCTGGTAATGCCTTGCATTGCCAGCTTTTTTTTACTATAATTCGTAGCTTGACCTTTTGTGTCTGCCAACAGTCGTATGCAACATCACGGTGGATACCCATCAAAAGGACAGACGATATACATGCAAGCACACATGCCAGTTTTTGAAATCAGTTAATTTAAGCTAACGTCCAGAGTTTGGCATTTTTTTGTGTCTGCATGCTTTCCCATTAACACTATAGTTTATACTGATTCTAAAAGTTATAGTTACCCCTTAGATTATTAATTCTGAAAAGCTATTAAGTTTAGGTTGTCCGTTTCGCAGAGTATTACTGTCAGTAGTTAGGCTTATAGACGGTACATATCAGCGACGATATTAGTTTTGATAGAATTGTTGGTTTTGAAAGAGCCGGTTTTTTGAAAGAAAAATGACTAAATACAATCAGTTTTGATAGCAGATAACTTAGAAATACCCTTGAACGAGTCATTTTTTCTTACCTCTATGAGTAAGTTTTGCCTAAAAAGTAATATGTTTTAGATGATGTGATATTGAATTTGGTCGTCTGAGTGGTCATATAGACTGACTTAGATACCGATCATAAAATGAAAGTAAGGGTGCTAAGTAAGCACTGATAGCAGAAGTAGTAATTGACAAAAGATATCAACTGAACACGATTACCTGTTTTATATTATCGTTTACGTCGCCAAGTTTGTATCGTATTTATGCACGCTGGCCACGCTTTTAATTTGTTTCCACGTTTACTGTAAGGACTCTCGATGGCATATTCTTATACTGAAAAAAAGCGTATTCGCAAAAGTTTTGCTGAATTGCCCACTGTGATGGACATTCCCTATTTACTGTCTATTCAAGTAGATTCTTACGAGCAATTTTTGCAAGAGCACAAAAAGCCAAAAGCTCGTGAGAATACTGGTTTGCAAGCTGCGTATTCCTCTATTTTCCCAATTGAGAGTCACTCTGGTAATGCAGAGCTACAATTCGTTGAATATTATTTAGGCACGCCTGAATTTGATGAGCGTGAGTGTATCTTGCGTGGCTCAACATTTGCTGCGCCGATGCGCGTCAAAATCCGTCTGATCATCAAAGACAAAGATAGCAAAGACAAAGACAGCAAAGCGGCTATTAAAGATATCCGTGAGCAAAGCGTCTATATGGGCGAAATGCCGTTGATGACGGCTAACGGTACTTTTATTATCAATGGTACTGAGCGTGTTATCGTATCTCAGCTACATCGTTCACCTGGTGTGTTCTTTGATCATGATAAAGGTAAGTCGCATTCAAGTGGTAAAGTGCTTTATAACGCCCGTATTATCCCTTACCGTGGTTCATGGTTAGATTTTGAATTTGACGCCAAAGACTTAGTTTTTGCTCGTATTGACCGTCGTCGTAAGCTATTGGCTTCAATTATTCTACGTGCGCTTGGTTTGACAACGTCTGAAATCTTAGATTTGTTCTTTGATAAAGTAGCCGTTTATAAAGGTGAAGAGCAGTTCGAGATTGATCTGGTTGCTGATCGCTTGCGCGGTGAGATGGCTCAGTTCGATATCGTATCACCAGAAGGTGATGTCATCGTAGAGCAGGGCAAGCGTATTAATGCACGCCGTATTCGTCAGCTTGAAGAAGCAGGTATGACGAAGATTGCGATACCTGATGAGTATCTCTATGAGCGTATTTTAGCTGAAGATATCGTGGTGAATGACGAAGTTATCGCTAAAGCGAATACTCTAATTGACCATGAGTTATTGGTTAAATTAAGTGCATTTGAAGCCAGCGAGTCTATCAAAGAGTTCAGCATTTTGTTCACCAACGATATCGATCAAGGCAGTTATATTGCCGATACGCTACGTGCAGATAGCACCTCAAGCCGCGAAGAAGCCTTGATTGAAATTTATAAAGTCATGCGTCCAGGTGAGCCACCAACGGTTGAGACCGCTGAAAAACTATTTGACAGCATGTTCTTCAACGCGGATCGTTATGACTTATCAAATGTCGGTCGTATGAAATTTAACCGTCGTTTAGGGTTAGAGTTTGATAATACTGATGATCCAGACATCCAACGCGCTCGTAGTGTATTGACCAATGCCGATATCGTTAATGTCCTAAAAGAATTGATTGAGATTCGTAATGGTCGCGGCGAAGTCGATGATATCGACCATTTAGGTAACCGTCGTATTCGTTCTGTAGGCGAAATGGCAGAAAACCAATTCCGTGTTGGTCTAGTACGTGTAGAGCGTGCGGTCAAAGAGCGTCTGAGCTCAGCGGAATCTGATAACTTGTCACCACAAGATTTGATTAACTCGAAGCCTGTTGCGGCTGCGGTGAAAGAATTCTTTGGTTCAAGCCAGTTATCGCAGTTTATGGATCAGAACAATCCATTGTCTGAAGTTACCCATAAACGCCGTGTCTCAGCTCTAGGACCCGGTGGTCTGACCCGTGAACGTGCAGGCTTTGAAGTACGTGACGTACATGATACCCATTATGGCCGCGTATGCCCGATTGAGACTCCTGAAGGTCCAAACATTGGTCTTATCAACTCATTGGCAACTTTTGCTAAAACCAACAGCTTTGGCTTCTTAGAAACGCCTTATCGCCGTGTGGTTGATGGTAAAGTAACGGATGTCATTGAGTATCTATCAGCGATTGAAGAAGTAGGTACGGTCATTGCACAGGCTGACTCACCAGTAACCGCAGAAGGCGCGTTATCTGATGAAATGGTCAGTGTGCGTAGCTATGGTGAATTCGTGCGTATGCCGCCAGAAAAAGTGACGCATATGGATGTGTCGCCAAGTCAGGTTGTATCGGTAGCAGCAGGTCTAATTCCATTCCTAGAGCATGATGATGCTAACCGTGCCTTGATGGGTTCGAACATGCAGCGTCAGGCAGTTCCTACGCTACGTGCTGACAAGCCGTTAGTAGGTACGGGCATGGAGCGTCACGTTGCTCGTGACTCTGGCGTTTGTGTTATTGCTAAGCGTGGCGGTGTGATCGAAGACGTTGATGCCTCACGTGTTGTGGTTCGTGTGAATGAAGATGAGATGATTGCTGGTGAAGCTGGTATTGATATCTATAACCTCGTTAAATACACGCGTTCTAACCAAAATACTTGTATCAACCAACGTATTATCGTTAACCAAGGCGATGCTATTGCTGTAGGCGATATCTTGGCTGATGGTCCGTCAACGGATCTTGGTGAGCTTGCATTGGGTCAGAACATTCGCATCGCATTTATGCCGTGGAATGGTTACAACTTCGAAGATTCAATCTTGCTATCTGAAAAAGTAGTTAAAGAAGATCGTTTTACTACTATTCATATCCAAGAATTGACTTGTGTGGCACGTGATACCAAGCTAGGTACTGAAGAGATCACTGCGGATATTCCAAACGTTGGTGAAGCCGCTCTATCAAGCCTTGATGAGGCAGGTATCGTTTATATCGGTGCTGAAGTGGATGCTGGTGATATTCTAGTTGGTAAAGTGACGCCAAAAGGTGAAACGCAACTAACGCCAGAAGAGAAATTGCTCCGGGCTATCTTTGGTGAAAAAGCGGCCGATGTTAAAGACACGTCACTACGTGTACCAACATCAAGTAAAGGCACGGTTATTGACGTTCAAGTCTTTACTCGTGACGGCGTTGAAAAAGATGCGCGCGCACGTGCCATTGAAAAATCACAGCTTGATAGCTATCGTAAAGATTTAAAAGAAGAGCTACGTATCTTTGAAGAAGCGGCTCGTGGTCGTATCGGTAATCTGTTAGATGGTCAAAAAGTCAGCGGTGGTTCTGGTCTAAAAGCCGGTACAGTGATGGCATTGGCCGATATGAAAGATATGAGCCTTGAGACTTTGCTTGATATTCAGCCTGTTGAAGAAGAAATCTCTGAGCGTCTCACGCAAATCGCTGAGTATTTGGTTGATAAGCAAAAAGACATCGATGTGAAGTTTGCTGAGAAAAAACGCAAATTAACCGCTGGTGATGACTTACAACATGGCGTACAAAAAATCGTTAAGGTATATCTAGCGGTTAAGCGTCGTATTCAGCCTGGTGATAAAATGGCGGGTCGTCATGGTAACAAAGGTGTGGTATCGCGCATTATGCCAGTTGAAGACATGCCTTATGATGAGAATGGTAATACCGTTGACATCGTCTTGAACCCGCTTGGTGTACCATCTCGTATGAACATCGGTCAGGTTCTAGAAACGCATTTGGGTATGGCAGCGAAAGGCTTGGGCGAGAAGATCGATGGTATGCTCAAATCGCAAGCAGCGATCAAAGATTTACGTGACTTCTTAGACAAAATCTATAACCAAGTCGGCGGTGAGCAAGTTGATCTTGATAGCTTGAGTGATGATGACATCATGGCGCTAGCAGATAACTTGCGCGCTGGTGTACCAATGGGCACAGCAGTATTTGACGGCGCAAGAGAAAGCCAAGTTAAGGATCTGTTAGAGCTTGCTGGTATGGATCGCGATGGTCAACAGACGTTGTATGATGGTCGTACTGGTCAGAAGTTTGACCGCAAAGTAACCGTTGGTTATATGTATATGCTCAAACTTAACCATTTGGTTGACGACAAAATGCATGCGCGTTCAACCGGTTCTTACTCACTAGTGACGCAGCAGCCACTCGGCGGTAAAGCTCAGTTTGGTGGTCAGCGCTTCGGTGAGATGGAAGTCTGGGCACTAGAAGCTTACGGCGCGACTTATACGCTACAAGAGATGCTGACTGTGAAGTCGGATGACGTTGAAGGCCGTACGCGTATGTACAAAAACATCGTTGATGGTGAGCAGTATATGGATCCAGGTATGCCTGAATCGTTTAACGTACTGACCAAAGAATCAAATCATTGGGTATTAATATTGAGTTAAAACAAACCCATTAAGCACGGCTGATTGAGATTATATTTAACATGGTCTCAGTCAATTATTATCCTTAGTGGTCAACCTAAAAGCAGTATGCGCATCGCTGCTGCTTTTAGTGATTTGTCTCAACCCTCATTGCCTTCATTCATCTTATTTGCGTCAATAATACGCTATCAGATGATTATAAAGATAACGGAGAAGCAACTTGAAAGATTTACTCGATATCATGCAAAGCCCTACCGGCAACGGTAATCAAGAGTTTGATAGCATTCAAATTACTTTAGCCTCACCTGACGTCATTAAGTCATGGTCGCATGGTGAAGTAAAAAAGCCTGAAACTATTAACTATCGTACGTTTAAGCCTGAACGTGATGGTCTATTTTGTGCCAAAATCTTTGGTCCAGTAAAAGACTTTGAATGTTTATGTGGTAAATATAAGCGCCGTAAGTTCCAAGGCGTTATCTGTGAAAAATGTGGCGTAGAAGTAACGACTGCGAAAGTACGTCGTGATCGTATGGGTCATATTGACTTAGCCAGCCCAGTGGCACACATTTGGTTCTTAAAATCATTACCAAGCCGTATCGGTCTATTACTAGACATGACGCTACGTGATATCGAGCGCGTTCTATATTTTGAAAGCTATATTGTTACTGAGCCAGGTTTGACTTCTCTAGAGAAGTATCAGCTGCTTGATGATGAAGACTATTATAAAGCCCTTGAAGAATTTGGCGATGAGTTCACTGCTAAAATGGGTGCTGAAGCGGTTCAAGACCTATTGAAAGATATCGATTTAGATCTTGAAATCGATGATTTGCGCGAAGCGATTCCGCAAACGGGTTCTGAAACCAAGCTTAAAAAGATGTCTAAGCGTCTTAAATTATTAGAAGCCTTCCGTGACTCTAATAACAAGCCTGAGTGGATGGTGATGAACATCTTGCCAGTACTACCACCAGATTTGCGTCCGCTAGTACCACTAGAAGGCGGTCGTTTTGCGACTTCAGATCTAAACGATTTGTATCGCCGCGTGATCAACCGTAATAACCGTCTAAAGCGTCTGCTTGAGCTGAGTGCCCCTGATATCATCGTACGTAACGAAAAGCGTATGTTGCAAGAATCAGTTGATGCCTTGCTTGATAACGGTCGTCGCGGTCGTGCGATCACTGGTAGTAACAAGCGTCCATTGAAGTCTTTGGCAGATATGATCAAAGGTAAGCAAGGTCGTTTCCGTCAAAACTTACTTGGTAAACGTGTCGATTACTCTGGTCGTTCGGTGATCGTTGTTGGTCCAACGCTACGTCTACATCAGTGCGGTTTACCAAAGAAAATGGCACTTGAATTATTCAAACCATTTACGTATAACAAATTATTGTCTCATGGTTTAGCGACCACGATTAAAGCTGCCAAAAAGATGGTAGAGCGTGAAGAGCCGCAAGTGTGGGATATGCTGGCCATGGTTATCCGTGAGCATCCAGTGCTTCTTAACCGTGCACCAACGCTTCACCGTTTGGGCTTGCAAGCATTTGAGCCAGTACTAATCGAAGGTAAAGCAATCCAATTGCATCCGCTCGTTTGTACCGCGTTTAACGCCGATTTTGATGGTGACCAAATGGCCGTTCACGTGCCATTGACGCTAGAAGCACAGCTTGAATCACGTGCGCTAATGATGTCTACCAATAACATCTTGTCGCCTGCCAACGGTGATCCAATCATCGTACCGTCGCAAGATGTTGTATTGGGCTTGTACTACATCAGTCGCTCGTCTATCAATGCCAAAGGCGAGGGCATGATTTTTGCCACCGTTAATGAAGCATTGCGTGCGATTGGTTCAAACGATTTGCATGTAAACGCTAAGATCAAAGTGCGTGTCACCGAGACGCATATTGATGAAGATGGCAATGAGACTAAAGAAATCAGCTTAAAAGAAACGGTTGCAGGTCGTTTATTGATCTGGAACATCATGCCTAAAGGTATGTCTTTTGATGAATGTAACCAAGAGATGACGAAGAAAAATATTTCTCGTTTGATTAACTCTTGCTACCGTAAAGTTGGCGTTAAAGAAAGTGTCATGTTTGCTGACCAATTGATGTATCTTGGTTTTGCCCAAGCGACATTGTCTGGTGTGTCTATCGGTATTGATGACATGGTCATTCCACCACTGAAAAAGCAAATTATCGAAGTAGCAGAAGGCGAAGTTCGCGAAATCGAAGATCAATTCGAGCAAGGTTTTGTGACCGCTGGTGAGCGCTATAACAAAGTGGTTGATATCTGGTCACGTACCAATGACAAAGTCGCTAAAGCGATGATGGACAACTTAGCCACTGATAAAATCATGAACGCCAAAGGTGAGGAAGAAGAGCAGAAGTCATTTAACTCTATCTTTATCATGTCAGATTCTGGTGCTCGTGGTAGTGCGGCTCAGATTCGTCAGTTGGCTGGTATGCGTGGTTTGATGGCTAAGCCAGATGGTTCAATCATCGAAACGCCAATTAAAGCAAACTTCCGTGAAGGCTTGACAGTACTTCAGTACTTTATTTCAACGCATGGTGCACGTAAAGGTCTTGCGGATACGGCACTGAAAACCGCTAACTCAGGTTACTTGACGCGTCGTTTGGTTGATGTGGCACAAGATTTGGTTATTACCAGTGATGACTGTGGTACTGAGCAAGGCTTGCTCATGAAACCACATATTCAAGGTGGTGAAATCATTGAGAAGTTAGGTGAGCTAGTGCTAGGTCGTGTGACGGCTCGTGATGTGACTTATAACGATGATGCTGATAAGGTATTGATTCCAGCAGGTACTTTGATCGATGAGCATTGGGTAAACGTGCTTGATAACAATGCGATTGATGATATCTGGGTACGCTCAGTTATTACTTGTAATGTTGAGCATGGTGTTTGTTCACAGTGTTATGGTCGTGATTTGGCTCGTGGTCATAAAGTGAACATTGGCGAGTCAGTCGGTGTTATGGCGGCACAGTCTATCGGTGAACCAGGTACTCAGTTAACGATGCGTACATTCCACGTGGGCGGGGCAGCAAGCTCAGCATCAGTGGATAACAGCATCTCAGTTCGTAGTGCTGGTCAAGCGCATTTCGAAAACATGAAAACGGTTCAACATACCGATGGTCACTTAGTCATCGTATCGCGTTCAGCTGAAATCGCCTTGACCGATGAGCTTGGTCGTGAGCGTGAGCGCTATAAAGTGCCTTATGGTTCTAGCGTGCTTGTGAAACACGAAGATCAGGTTGATGCTGGTCAAACCATCGCTAAATGGGATCCGCACACGCATCCTATTATCACAGAATTTGCTGGTACTGCACGCTTCAGTGAGATTACTGATGGCTTAACTGCTACCGTAAAAGTTGATGATGCGACGGGTATGAGCTCATTTGAGATTCTTGCTACTCGTGACCGTTCAAGTTCAGCAAAAGACTTACGTCCTGCGATTATCTTGAACACTGACGAAGGTAAAGAAGTGGTTTACTTCTTACCAGCTGAAACCATCATTCGCGTCAGCGATGGTGAAAAAGTAGCAGCCGGTTCGATTTTGGGTCGTGTACCACAAGCCTCTTCAGGTACTAAAGATATTACCGGTGGTCTACCACGTGTTGCTGACTTGTTCGAAGCACGTCGTCCAAAAGATCACGCCATCATGGCAGAAATGACAGGTGTGGTTAGCTTTGGTAAAGAGACCAAAGGTAAAAATCGCTTCATTATCACCAATGAAGATGGTGAGATTCATGAAGAGCTGATCCCGAAATGGCGTCAAATTAACGTCTTTGAAAACGAAACGGTAGCACGTGGTGAAGTGATCGCTGATGGTCCACAGAATCCACATGATATCTTACGTTTGAAAGGTCAGACTGCACTTGCTGATTACATCGTTAACGAAGTACAGGACGTTTATCGCTTGCAGGGTGTAAAAATCAACGATAAGCACATCGAAGTGATTATTCGTCAGATGCTGCGTAAAGTTGAGATTACCGATGGCGGCGATTCAAACCACTTCAAAGGCGATCAAGCAGAGTACTCTGATATCAAAGCATTGAATGCGAAGCTGGAAGCGGAAGATAAATTCCCAGTACAGTTCGAGCGTCAATTACTAGGTATCACCAAAGCAAGTCTGGCAACAGAAAGCTTTATCTCAGCAGCATCGTTCCAGGAGACGACCGTGTACTAACTGCGGCTGCCGTGACTGGTAAAGTGGATGAGCTACGTGGTCTGAAAGAAAACGTCGTTGTTGGTCGCTTGATTCCTGCTGGTACTGGTCTTGCTTATCATAAAGCACGCAAAGAGAAAGCGGAGCAAAAACTGCTAGATAAAGATCTTAAAGCAGGGTTTGACAATGCAGCATTTGATATGTCAGCGAGCACGGATAGTAAAGACTTTGCAAGCTTTGATGAAGCCTTTGCACAAGAGCTTAATCAGGATAATTAATAGTATTAAGCGTCTTTGATTTATTGTTAATTTGATAAAAAGCCAGCCTAAGTTGCTGGCTTTTTTGTGTGTGCAATAAAGTGAGAAATGCATGGTACTGTTATCTAAAAAAATAGTACACTGGAAAATATGCCCTAATTTACATTTCATATAAGGATAAGTCGCAAATGGCAGGTAAAACCCGCGTTGCCAAATATCAAGCAGATCGAACCAATCAAAAACTGTATTTCTGTCGTTTATCCTGCCAAGCGGCGGGAAGTACCGATGATAAACAGCACTATCAAGCCCATTGTGAAACTGCTATTTTTCATCTGTACGGTGCCTTTCTCGCATTTACCCAAGAGCTAGGTTATTTTTATAGTTTAAACATGAGCGCACCAACATTGTCAGATATTGAGCAAGCATTGAGCGAGCGTACCCAAGTATCGCCTGAGATTCAGCGATTACAGCAGTTACAGCAGCAGGGTTTTTTGGCCAATATAGAGCGTGCGTATCAGCGTTGTCTGTACGCCGTACCGCCAGATGCTATCGTAGATCAAACACCAAGCAATACTGCCTCACCTGATCTTATTGTTAACGTTGTGACCTTGTCGAATCAATGGCTGCCAGATGAGGCGACGATACGAGAGTGGCGTCAGCAGTTTTTAGAGCTGATTGAGCAACTACGTGCTGGTATGGTTGAGTTCTAAAAATAGTTATTAAAATTTTATCTCATTTTTATCACCATTTTTAAAATGAAGACATGTCCTAGTTGACTGATGACTGTCCTTTAATAGAGTGGTATTGATCAAAATATTAAGTATAAAAAAGGCTTATTTAGCGAGTGCTAAATAAGCCTTTTTTAAGTCATAAGTTTATATTATTAATGGTTGTCTACTCTGGTATCGGTGGCATACGCTCAACGGGTGTTACCGATAAAGGGTTTTGCGGCACACTATCATTACTACGGCTGTTACTAGGTTTGGCTGCTTGAGAGCTAGTTTGTGCTTCAACAGGTTCAGCTGGTGGTGATTTACGCTGTTGAGTCTGCGTCTTAACTGGTTTTTCTGATTCGCTGCTATCCGTATCTTCATCATCGGCCAGAATACCATCATCAGTCATTTCTATAATTTTTTGCTTTTGTTTTTTCGATTTGGCGCGGTTATTGATAGACACCCATTGATGAGGCGTGTCTTTAAGTTGGGCTTTCATAAAATCCATCCAAACGGGTAGAGCTGCCACACCACCATATTCGCGACGACCCATGGTTGATGGTTGATCAAAACCCATCCACACGACAGTTGCATTGGTAGGATGAAAACCTGCAAACCAAGCGTCTTTTGCTTCATTGGTGGTACCGGTCTTGCCACCAATATCATCACGACCTAAAGCCTTGGCTCGTACTGCCGTACCACGCTGTACGACGTCACGTAAGATATCTGCCATCTCAAAAGCGACTCTGGGTTGTAAGATTCTAGGTGCTTGCTTAGCCACTGCATATTGAACCGCTGGTGCTTTTAAGCGATCGGCCTGTGGACTAGCATCATAAACCTTTAGATTTAGCGCTTTACCGCTTTGTTCAATGTTATCAATATCATCATTGTTCTCTAAATTTTGTTCTTTAACCGTCACTTCATCATCGATAGCACTGTCTTCATTTTCAATTGACTTCTTATAATCTTCGAGGAGATTTCTATTGAGGTCTTCAAGTTTTTCATTGAAGCAGGTGGCACACGCTTGGCGTGGGTTTGCCTGAAAGAGGAGGTTATTATTATAATTATAAATTTGTTCGATAAAATACGGCTGTACACGGTGACCACCATTCGCGAACGTAGCATAGGCTGTTGCCATTTGTAACGGTGTTGCTTGTCCTGCACCTAACGCTAACGACAAAGTCGTCGGTAGCTTTTCTTTATCAAGTCCGAATTCATCTAATAGGTCGCGCGTATCAGAGATACCAATGGCTTGTAAGAGACGAATAGAGACTAAGTTACGAGATAAATACAGTCCACGGCGTAAAGTGATTTCGCCTAAAAAACGTTGATCAGAATTTTTCGGTTTCCAGTCACCCACTTGAATCGGTCGATCCGAAACAATGCTATCTGGGCGATAGCCTTTTTCTAGAGCAGCGGTATAGACAAGCGGTTTAATGGTTGAGCCTGGTTGACGCCAGCCTTGTAGAGCACGATTGAATTTACTGTGATTAAAGTCAAAGCCACCGACCAATGCCTTAACAGCGCCAGTTTCTGGATTCAAGGAGACCAGACTTCCTTGTAGTTTGGGAATTTGTCCCAGCTGCCAATTACCATTCGCGGTCGGTATCAAACGAATGATATCGTTTTTATTGACAATTTGGCGGGCGTTGTCAGGAAAGTAACCGATACGATTGGCAGAAATATACTTGCGTGCCCAGCTCATCCCAGACCAACCAACGGTCACATTTTCACCAGAGGGCATTGTCGCCTCAAAACTGCGAGCATTAACCTTGGTGACTTTGGCGGGAGTCATATTACTATAGCGGCGGAAATTTTCTAGCGGTTCATCATTTGCTTCAGCCCCGCGCCAACCATGACGATGTTCGTAAGCCACCAAACCGGTCAGTACCGCCGCTTCCGCATCTGTCTGTGCTTTGCTATCAACCGTAAGGCGTACCCGCCATCCACTATGCATCACTTGCTCACCATAGCGATTGACCAATGTAGAGCGTGTCATTTCTGCCAAATACGGCATATTGACGTCGAGCTTCTCTTTATAGAGGTTAATGCCTACTGGTGAGCTGATCGCTTCGTCGCGTTGTGCTTTGCTGATATAGCCTAACTCGTGCATGCGTCCAATGATCCAGTTGCGGCGAGTCAGCGCGCGACTGGGATTGGCAACAGGATTGTATTTAGAAGGGGCTTTGGGCAGACCTGCCAACATTGCTGTTTCAGCAATAGTGAGGTTTTCTAAGGATTTACTATAGTATTTTTTGGCCGCGGCGCGGATACCATAAGCGCCTTCACCTAGATAGATTTTGTTGACATAAAGCGTCAAGATATCATTTTTACTGAGCTCATCTTCTATTTTACGTGCTAAAAATAGCTCGACCAATTTGCGATTTAAGGTGCGCTCTGGACTTAAGAAGTAGTTTTTGGCAACCTGCATAGTAATGGTAGAGCCGCCCGTTTGGCTGTCGTCGTCAGTCACTCTTGTCACTGCGCGACCAAGACCTTTAATACTAATACCGCTGTGCTGAAAAAAGGACGCATCTTCTGCTGCTAAAAAAGCATGAGTCAAATTTTCAGGAATATCTTCAAAAGTAACGGGTAAAGATAAACGGTTACCATATTGGCCAATGAGTTTGTCATCACTACTATATATCTGTAATGGCATCTCTAAATTTGCTGTTTTAATCTCTTGAATGCTAGGTAGGGTAGGCGATAAATACATTGCCATCCCATAAAAACCAATGGGCACAGCAAGTGCTAAGATAACTGCCAATGCCAAGCAGGCAATAACAAGCCCCACCAAAAAGTGAATGAGACGGGCGGTAGCATTTTTTTTGGTCATAAGAAGACTTATCAATTAAAATTTGCAACAGATAAAACATTATACCTTGAACAAAATCAGCAGGTCATAATAAATGTGTAAGTTGACCTTAATAACCTGTTTAAATGCTTGAATCTATCTGTTAAGTAAAGTATTGTACTGAATTATTACAAATAACTATCAGATTGTACACTTAATATAAGGTATAGAGTTTGTGAGGCTATTTACTTCCAAAAGTCAGAATTTAATTGGTGTGGATATCTGTGCCACTTCAGTAAAGTTGGTTGACATACAGCGCCAACAGGGCATGTTTCATCTAAAATCTTATGGTATTGAAAGACTGCCAGAAGGTATAGTCGTCGATAAACTTCTTGTAGATACTGAAGCGGTTGGTCATATTATTGCTAACTTAGCTAAACGTTGTCATGTCGCTGGTAGTAGTGCTGCAACTGCCGTGTCAGGGTCAGCAGTAATCACTAAAATTATTGATATGGATGCTGCGCTAAGCGACGTTGAGCGTGAAGCGCAGATACGTTTAGATGCTGATCAATACATACCTTATCCATTAGAAGACGTCAACCTAGACTTTGAAGTTTTAGGGCCTTCTTTAGCAAGTGATGACATGGTGCAAGTCTTACTTGCCGCATCACGCTCGGAGAATGTTGACCAAAGAGTTGATGCCTTAACCTTTGGTGGTCTTCAAACGAAGGTCATGGATATTGAATCCCATGCGATAGAGCGTGCTTTTGGACTCATGGTAAATAACTTACCAAATGCCCCTGAGTTAGTTGCTTTGATAGATATTGGTCACAATCAAACGACTTTATATGTTGCTAAGAACGGTGAGTTTATCTATAGCCGTGAACAATTATTTGGTGGTGTTCAGTTAACAGAAGCGATACAAAACCGTTATGGACTATCTGCTGAAGAAGCGGCTGTTAGTAAGCGTGAGCGTACCTTACCAGATGACTACTATCTTGATGTGCTGACGCCTTTTATCGAAAATGCTATTCAACAAATTACTCGCTCATTGCAATTTTATTTTTCTTCAAGCCAATACAGTAGTATCGATCATGTGGTCCTTGCTGGTGGTAGTAGCTCTATTTCTGGTCTTGCTGGCATGGCACAGCAAAAACTTGGGGTGACTGTCAGTATTGCTGACCCCTGCCGTCAAATCCGTATACATAAACTTGGGAGATTTTAGTTACGCAGCCTGACGATAATAATCAAACCACATCTGTCTTGGTGATTTATAGCCCAAACCCTTTTGAATTCTCGTTTGGTTGTAGTACAGCTCGATGTATCTAATAATATCGTTGATCGCTGCAAACCTAGTCTTATAATCCTGATGATATACCAGCTCGTTCTTTAAAGTGCCCCAGAAGCTTTCTATTGGAGCATTGTCGAAGCAATTACCTTTAGCGCTCATTGAGCCTGTAAATTGATGCTGCTTGATGATCTTATGGTACGCGTGGCTACAGTACTGACTGCCTCTGTCAGAGTGAACGATTAGCCCTTTGCTTGGACGTTTATTCCTGATGGCCATGTTCAATGCTTTGCATACTAGATCTGCGGTCATTCGCTTATTGATAGCATAGCCGACCAGCTCTTTGGTGTATAAGTCTTTGACTCCCGCTAAATACAACCAGCCCTCATTTGTCCAGATATAGGTAATGTCGCTGACCCACGCTTGATTCGGTCTTTGCATATCAAAATGCTGATTTAATACGTTGTCATAGACCAGTTTTTTGTGATTTGAGTCAGTGGTGACCTTGAAGCGCCTGTGACGACGGCATTTGATGCCATGTTCTTCTTTGATGCTTCTGACCATGTATAGACTAATATCATACCCTTGCTCGGTGAGCGTTGCATGCAGACGCTCAACACCATAGCGCTCATGAGTTTCACTATGAGCGGCTTTAACTAGTAGCTCGCACTGATTACGGTGTACCTGCTGACAGCTGATATCACGACTCAGCCAGTCGTAGTAGCTCGATGGTTTAACGCTAAGTACGCGGCACATCCTACTGATGCTAAAGATTTGCTGGTTGTCTTTGATAAAGGCGTACTTTACTGACTGTTTTTCGCGAAGTACGCCGTCGCCTTTTTTAAGATCTCGCGCTCCTCTTCGGCAACTTTAAGCTGTCGCTTTAGGCGTTTTACCTCTTCAAGCGCACTCATAAGTTCAGGGTCATACTGCTTTGTTCCTACAAGCTTGCCTTGATTAGCTTTGTTCTGCCAGTTGGATAGCGTTTGCATGGCGATGCCAAGTTGCTTTGCGGTCGCTGAAATATTGCCGTTGTTATCCGCTATCTTCTTGACGGCTTCAGCTTTAAATTCGTTACTGTAAGTTCTTAATTTCTTGGTCATGGTAAACTCCTGTTATTGTGCTTAGTTTACCAAGTTTACTTATACGGTTTCTTCAGCATAGCTCATTGCCAACCCTTTTACCAATATGACTATTGCACCAAATATCGATAATGAGCAACTGGCCATTGATGCACCAAGTTTAATGGCTGCATGCGGTCTTGCGTTAAGGAGCTTCGACTAATGGCTCGTATTAACCTATTACCTTGGCGCCAAGAAGAGCGCGAGCGTCGCAATAAAGAATTTCTCACGTTAGTAGTGGCAGTGACTTTGCTCACTTTATTGGCTGCATTTGCTTCATGGAGCTACTTTAACAACGAGCTTGATGAACAACTTGATGCAAACGCATTGATTGAAAAAGAAAATGCTCTTTTAGATACGGCTTTGACTGAAATTGATAGTCTGGAGCAGCGCCGTGAGGATATTATTTCACGTATGCAAGTCATTCAAGACTTGCAGGGTCGACGTCCTGTGCCCGTTCGTTTATGGGATGATCTTGCTAAAGCTATCCCGCCGGCACTCTATTTGAATAACCTCAAACGTGAAGGCGATGTTTTGACGCTGACAGGTCGAGCTGATAATCCAAATATTGTATCAAGTTTGATTCGTAATCTTGATGATAGTAAATGGATGGGTGATTCAGCCGTTAGTAATATCCAACAAAATATCAGTGCTTATGAATCTGCACCAGTGCTTAATAATACGGTCACCGCTGGCGAACAGCCGCGTCCTATTTATCCTGAAGACAGTTATGTACAGTTTGTGATCACGACCAAAGTACAGTCGGAAACAGCCGTTCCTGTAGAAGGTGCTGACGGTACCACTGTACCTGGAGGTGAGTTATGAAGCTTAACCGTAAAAAAAGCCTGATTAAAACCAAAAAAACAGCCCTGAAACCAAAGCAACAGTTTGATTTACAGGAGTTTCGCCGCAGTTTTGAGTCGTTAGACTCTGAAAACTACGGCAGCTGGCCATTACCTGTAAAGGTAACGGTAATAGGGCTTATCATCACGCTCATCGCAGCGTTGGCGTGGGCTTTACCGATTAGTAGTAAAATCGATGAGATCAATGCTGCTGAGAGCCAGCAACAAACGTTACTTGATAGCTATCGTGAAAAAGAATCACGCGCGCGTCATTTAAAAGCTTACCAAGAGCAAGTTGTCCAAATGGAAGCTGAGTTCAATACCTTACTCGATCAGTTACCAAAAGATACGCGTGTATCAGAGCTGGTTGAGGGCATTAACATGACGGGTGTCGGCAGCAATATACGTTTTCAAGACATTTCAGTAGAGCCTGAGATTGAAAACGAATTTTTTATTGAGCAACCTATCCGCATTGCTGCTTTGGGCGAATATCATCAGTTTGGTAGCTTTATTAGTGGTCTTGCCGCCTTACCACGAATCATTACTATGCATGATTTTGAGGTCAGCAATCCGCAGCCGACATTGGATGTTTTACCGGAGCTTAATTTGGTATTACAAACCAAAACCTATCGTTCAAAAGAAGCTGACCCTGAGGGTGATGAAACGGTTGCTGTCACTGACGCTGCGACCACTGATAATGCAGGAGGCAACTAATGAATATTCAAAAACTGCCTACGCTATTGGTTTTAAGCATGGCTGTATTGTCCATGACAGGGTGTGCGGATCGCATTGGTATGGCAGAGCAATCAATGACCGATATCCGTAATCAGCCAGCTCAACCTATTGAACCACCGCCCAAAGCTGAGCTAGTAGAAGACTTTGTTTATAGTGCCAGCGCACAGCGCAGTCCATTCTTACCACCGAGTTTAGTCAATGTCCAAGGTCCTATCACTTCCATCGATGGTGTGCGTCCTGACATTACCAGAGTGAAAGAACCTCTTGAGCAATATGAGCTATCGCAACTGATTTTTCGTGGTGTCGTAATTTCACCTGAAGGTCAGCGATATGCGTTGGTACAACGCCCTGATGGTTCAGTCGCGAGTGTGAAAGTAGGTGATTATCTTGGACTAAATGACGGCCGTATTGTTGAAATCACGCCGACCCAGATTAACTTGATTGAAATTGTGCCAGACAGCCGCGCTGGGTTTGTTGAAAAACCCCAGTCGTTGGTTTCACCCATAAGCTAAGTCGGCAGATTTTTTGAGGAATAAATAATGACAGTACGCAATAACAAGGTAACGATGATGAGTAACCGCGTATCTTCTGCTTTTGCCATTTCAGCATTGGCAATCAGCATGGTAGCAGTGAGTAATAGTGCCCATGCCGCACAGCGCATTAACGAAGTTTCTGTGGTACAAACTGCGCCAGCGGTGACACAAATGCGTTTGGGATTTGACGGTTTACCAGTGTTACCTGCCGCCTATCAGCTTGATAACCCTAGCCGTTTGGTACTAGATTTTGAAAAAGTGCAGAATGGACTTGCTAGTCGCTTTAATGAATACAATATTGGTATGATTGATAAGGTCACGACTTTAAATAGTGACAGTACCACGCGCCTGATTGTTGAGCTAAAACAGGCAGGTAACTATACGACATCGATTGAGGGTAACGATTTACTATTAACCATTACCGATCCTAACCGTCCAGTAATGACCAATGATCCTATCCAAGACGTACTCAATGACAATAATGCGATCACGACGACAGCAGTCGTTACACCGATTGTAGAAACCAGTAGTGCACCGGCAGTCAATATAGCCAGTAAAACTGTGGTTAAAAACCAAGTACCTGCTGATACCATGGTGGTCAGAGTTAACCCGTTATTAAGCCCACAACTTGCTGCATCGCAAGTGAGTAAGCAATATAGCTATGATGGTTGAGTGCCGTCAATTTTGCCGCAGGAAATGATGGTGGTGGCAACGTTAGCATCGCACTTACCAATGAAGCCATTCCCGTTGATGTGCAACGTCAAGGCAACAAGTTAGTGGTACGCTTAACGGGTAGCACCGTGCCAAGAAATTTATTGCGCCGTTTGAATATTAATAGTGGTCTGGTTGATAGTATTGATACTAAAAACCAAGGTCAAAATGGTGTAATTACTATTAATGTCAAAGAAGATTATGAGTATCAGGCTTATCAATCAGGCAATCAGCTGAATATTAATATCAGAAAACCTGAGCTACTACGTGAGCCAACACTTGAAGAAAAAGTCTATAGCGGTGAAGCGCTATCTATGGAGTTTCAAGACGTTGAGATTCGTAGTGTCTTAGATATCCTAGCGCAGTTCACAGAAATGAATATTGTGGCTAGTGATTCAGTCGCGGGCAATCACCTTACGCCTGATTAATGTCCCATGGGATCAAGCGCTAGATATTATTCTAAAGAGTAAGAATCTTGGTAAGCGTGAGAATGGCAATGTCATTTTGGTTGCGCCTTCCACCGAGCTTGCTGAGCAAGAAGCACGTGAGCTTGAAGCACAGCAAGCAGTTGAGTCTTTTGCGCCATTACGCACAGAATATATTCGTCTTAGCTATGCAAAAGCGCCAGATGTTTTGACACTTATTTCTCAAGGCAGTGGCTCATCAGGTGGCAGCAATGCAAATGCTGCTGATAACAATACCTTATTGTCTAATCGTGGAACGGTAACGGTAGATGAACGTACCAATACTTTAATTATTAAAGATGTGGCTGACAGTATCGAAAATATCCATAAATTGATTGGTAAAATTGATATTCCAGTCCGTCAGGTCATGATTGAAGCGCGTATTGTGAGTGCCACTGATAGCTTTAGTAAAGAGATTGGGGTTCGTTGGGGTATCTTGTCAAATGGTGCTGCTAACAACCGTAATTTATTGGTCGGTGGTAGTAATCAAACGCTATGGGATTTAAAAGACTTTGATGTAGAAACGACGACGGTAAATGGTCAAACAGTTTCTTATCCTTCATACGATATTACTCGTCCTGATAACTTAAACGTCGATTTAGGGGTTGCCAACCCTGCTGGTAGTATTGCCTTTGGCTTGCTGAGCATGTCAGATGTGATGCTTGATCTTGAATTGTCAGCACTGCAAGCGGATAATCGCGGTGAAGTGATTTCTACGCCGAAGATTCTGACAGCAGACAAGCAAACGGCGAAAGTCTCTTCAGGGACGCAGATTCCTTATCAAGAAGCGTCTGCCAGTGGAGCAACTACACTAGCTTTAAAGAAGCAGCATTGAGTTTAGAGGCCACACCAAATATCACCCCAGATGGTAAAATCGGCTTGCAATTGTTAATCACTAACGGTACGCCGACCATTATTAACAATCAGGTTGCTATTGCTGAAGACTCTATTTCGACCAATGTTATTGTTGAAGATGGTCAAACGGTTGTGTTGGGTGGTGTCTTTAAGAATCGTACCAGCAATGGTGTCGATAAAGTACCTTTCTTAGGAGATCTGCCTTATATTGGTCGCGCTTTCCGTAAAGACGTGCGTAGTAATTCGAAAGAAGAGTTATTGATATTTATCACGCCAAAATTGATCAATGATGGTATTAGCCGCATAGATTAATCATTTATTGATTGGTTTTCGCTCAAAAGAAGCAAGCATCAACGCTTGCTTTTTTTATGGGAAAATTTTCATATTGATTGAATTTTACTAACAATAATCAACGCTCATTACTAGCCAGAATATCAATGACGTTGTATCATAGCTAATTTAGCTGAGTAAGTATTATGGTGGAGGAATTGCCGTCGGTATTTTTAGTAGGGCCGATGGGAGCAGGGAAGACAACCATCGGTAAATTGCTGGCTAAGCAGTTGGGGCGCACCTTTGTAGACAGCGATTGGTACATTGAATCGCAGACAGGGGCTGACATAGCTTGGATATTCGCTAAAGAAGGCGAGGCGGGCTTCCGTGAGCGTGAAACGCGCGCCATCGATGAGTTGACTCAAAAAGACCAAATCGTCTTAGCGACTGGTGGTGGCGCTGTGATGTGTGCTGAAAACAGAGCGTTTTTGCATCAGCGCGGCATCGTGGTTTATTTGAATGCGCCAGTTGATGTGCAAATGGCTCGCACGGCTAAAGACAAATCACGACCACTGTTACAGCAGCCAAATCCTAGAAAAATCTTGCAAGATTTATATAGCACTCGTGATCCCTTATATCGCCAAGTCGCTCATATTATTATGCCAACTGGTCATACTTATCCCCGTCATATGGTCAATCAGCTCTTACAGCAACTAGAGTCATTTACTGACTCGACTGCTATAGCACCAGAAGATAAAGAAAATTAACCATAATGATAAACTTTATCAAGGCGTGTCCTCATTTAAAAATGGTGATAAAAATCAGGACGCGCCCTAGTTAAGCTCAGCTACTTTTATCTCATTCAAAATGTTTAGGGAGTGCTTAATGGCAACGCCACTGTTTCATGACGGTTTAACGGTTCATACGCAAAGCCATGACTATCCAATCGTCATTACTGAGAAAACAGCGATAAATCACAACAGTATGGCAAAGCTGATCACACCTTATATTCGTGGTCGCCAAGTATTGATTGTCACTAATGATACTGTTGCGCCTTTATACCTAAACGCTTTAGAAAAAGAGTTAACAGAGCAGTTCACTGTGCGTGTTTGCGTATTGCCAGATGGTGAGCAATATAAGCATCAGAGCAGTATCAATCAAATTTACGATGTATTGATGGCCGAGCATTTTAATCGTGACGTTACGCTTATTGCTCTAGGTGGTGGCGTTATTGGTGATATGACGGGCTTTGCTGCAGCAAGCTTTATGCGTGGTGTAAATTTATCCAATTCCAACCACGCTACTGTCACAAGTGGATTCGAGCGTTGGTGGTAAGACGGCATCATCATCCTCAAGGCAAAAATATTGGGCGCTTTTTGGCAGCCACAATGGTACTTGCTGATATGAGTACGCTCAAGACTTTGCCAGCGCGCGAGTTGTCAGCCGGGTTGGCTGAGAGTCATTAAATATGCACTCATTATGGATGTCACGTTCTTAGATTGGCTGGAAGTCAATCTGCCAGCGATGATGGATTTGAATTTAGCGGTACTTGGTGATGCCGTAAAACGCTGCTGTCAGTATAAAGCCGATATCGTCGCGCAAGATGAAAGAGAGTCAGGCGTGCGAGCATTGTTAAATTTCGGTCATACTTTTGGTCATGTCATTGAAACACATGAAGGCTATGGTAATTGGCTACACGGTGAGGCAGTCGCTGCTGGCATGGTACAAGCCGCAGAGTTATCACAGAGAATGGGTTGGTTAACGGTCGAAGACATTGCTCGTATTAAGCGTATTTTAAACTTAGCAAATTTGCCTATCACCCCGCCACGCATTGATACACAAACGGCGCTAAGTTTGATGGGACATGATAAAAAGTGAAACACGGACAAATCCGCCTGATTTTGTTAAAATCACTAGGTCAGGCCGTATTGACCAGTGATTTCGATGAAGAGCTTTTGTACGAGGTATTATCACAACACCGCGTATAATGTCTTAAAGCTTTAGTGCTCGTGAATACTCACTGAACGCAACGGTTTAAAGCAGACTGGCTCGCCGCCATTCTACTTACTGCGCATCTCTTGAATGCGGTCAACTTTATTTTCACCAAGGATACTCCCATGGCAGCTTCAAGATCGACGCCGCGTACCGCTAGCCAGTCATATCGCCGTCAAGCGTTGATTTGGCTGATAATGACCTTGCTGCTGGGTGTGGTTACGGCTCTGATTTGGATGTTTAGTCAAACGCCAGCGATGGGTGCCAAAATTGAAAATGCCCCCATATCAGCACCGCAACCATTGAGTGCTGAGCTTGAGCAGCCCTTAAAAATCGAGTCGTTACACGAGCTTGATACCGACGTGCAGCCCATTAGTTTTGATACGACGGTACGTGATTTGCGCAATTATCCTGCTGAGTTTAAAGACAAACGTTATTTGTTGGCGAATAAAGGCAAATGGACAGTGCAGGTGATGAATGTCGCCGAAAACGATGTGATTGTCAGTTATTTAGAAGGCCGCGCAGACCGTAATAAATTTGCTTATTTCCGTTATCTTGATGATGAAAATCAAGTTCGCTATATGTTAACTTATGGGCTCATGAGTAGTCCACAAGAAGCGGTTGGCGCGGCAAAACTGATAGACTTTAAGTTGCCAGCCAATGTGCGTGTGTTGCCAGAAGAGATCAATCGTTATGTCGGTATCATCGATAATTATGAACGCCCTGATCCAGTTAAAGATTTGAGCACCAGACGCACACGTTCTGTTGATCTAAAGCCGACTAAGCGCGAAGTGCCAGTGCGCCAGCCACTGCCAGAAACGGATAATGGGGACAATGCTGGTCGTAGCAGTCAAGAAACTGCCAGTAACAGCGACAATGAAAGTATCCGTCAGTCAGCGGATACCTCCGATACTTTATCGGTCACTGAAGAGCGTATTGTTGGCAATGAAGAGGAAGTCTCCTCTGTCACTACGCCCAAAAACGAAGGTAGTGGAACTAAGTCTGAACCAGAGAAAAATAAAAACCAGCGACATCAGGCACTGAAAATACCACTAAAAAACCCCCAGTAGTCGCAACACCGAAGCCGCCAAGTAGTACCAGTAGTACAAATTCTGGCGCAAACGCTACTAGCAAGAATACCAATCCTCCTAAGACCAATAACGACAGCATAAAAACATTGATAGAAGACAAAAGCAATTAGAGTATGTTTGTCCTGTGACCATATCGTTGATAGTTATGATAACCTCGTTACTACTATGATTGACAAAAACCCACTGACAAGCTGGTTAGTGGGTTTTTTTGTGGGGCATCACAAAGCATATAATTAGTGCTAAAAATACATTTCCAAAAGAAGTTGATCTTAATTAAGTCTCTCAACTAAGCCTTGTCACAGATACTATGTATCAAAATTTGCATAGAACATTTAATCATCCTATAACCAATAGTAATAAGTTCTCTTACAAAATATGGTGGGTGAATCGATAGAAAAGACTAGATTTTTTGTCCGTCATTAACTAATATAACTGTGGGCGACGTTCTGTATAGTTATCGTAAAAATTGTTTTTTAACAATGAATTGGTAAACTTCTATCATTTAAAAGATACGTTACTAAATTTTTTTGTCTCAAGCGTTGTCACTTGCTATCTATAATTAAGCTATCGCAAGTGGCGCAACCTCTCTTATTATCGCTCTCTTTAGAGTGAATGAAGCGCTTGATTACAGAGCGTCAGATATTCAAAATTAATCAAATGCACGGTTATTACATGCGTAGTCAATCAGTCTGGATTGCTAGGCATGGTGTGATAACAAGTGACACACAAGATAGCGACATTGCGTTATTGATGATTAGGTAACGGGTATACAGGGCTGTATGTCATTGCCAAGGGCGACCGTTTACTATCTTTAATATGTTAATGATCTATTGAAACATCATTCAAGGACTGGGAGTGCCAGAGCTTTTACCTTAGTCGCAAAGTATGATGTCTATGAGCGTCACACCATTTATTAATTCGGATATACGAATATTAATTATTAGCCCGTTCTGCTTACGGTCTTCAGTTTATGATCTGCATTGGATGCATAAATTGCCCGTTCACCTAAAAGGACTAGCCATGTCAATGATTTCCTCGCAAACCCACCTGGCCACGCCAGATGACTTTTCTGATAACTGTGGTTTTGGTTTGATCGCTCATATTGAGGGACAAGCCAGCCATGATTTGGTAAAAACTGCTATTCATAGTCTAAGCTGTATGACCCATCGCGGCGGTGTTGCTGCTGATGGTAGAACGGGTGATGGTTGTGGTCTACTACTGGCGACGCCTGTTGAGTTTTTTAGAGGTATTGCTGCTGAGCAAGGGTTCGCGATTACTGACAACTTTGCCGTTGGTATGATCTTTGTCAATTTAGATGAGACAAAAGCTCGTGATAGCCAGCAAGTGCTTAGCGATGAGATTGTCGCCCAAGGATTAGAGGTTGCTGGCTGGCGTGATGTGCCGCTTGACTTGAGCATCGTCGGTGACATTGGCCGTGAGACTTTACCTGATTTTAGCAAGTGTTTGTCAACGCACCCGATGATTTGGCAGCGGATGACTTTAACCGTAAACTGTTTGTCGCACGCAAAAAAGCAGAGCAGCGCTTGGCTGATGATGAGCTGTTTTATGTGTGCTCATTGAGCTGTCAGACGATTATCTATAAAGGTTTGGTGATGCCATCAGACTTGCCAGCATTTTTCTTGGATTTACAAGATGCGCGTTTGGCATCGCATATCGTGGTATTTCATCAACGTTCTCCACCAATACCTTACCGCGTTGGCCCTTGGCGCAGCCGTTTCGTTATCTTGCCCACAATGGCGAGTTGAACACCATCACAGGCAATCGCAACTGGTCTGAGGCACGGACACCAAAACTAAAATCAGACAAACTGCCCAATTTGAATGAGTTGACGCCACTAGTGAACAGTACGGGCTCTGACTCATCAAGCTTAGATAATATGCTTGAAGTCCTCATGTCAGGTGGTATGAATCTATTCCATGCAATGTCGATTCTCGTGCCACCTGCTTGGCAGAATGTCGATAGCATGGATATGGATTTGCGCGCCTTTTATGAGTTCTATTCGCAGCACATGGAAGCGTGGGATGGTCCAGCAGGTTTGGTGATTCAAGATGGACGCTATGCGGTCTGTATGCTTGATCGTAATGGTCTACGCCCATCGCGCTGGGTGACGACCAAGAACGGCTATATCACCGTTGCCTCTGAAGTTGGTGTGTGGGATTACTCGCCAAAAGATGTATTGGCAAAAGGACGCGTTGGCCCTGGTCAAATGCTCGTTATTGATACTTTAACGGGTCAAATTTTAGATACTAAAGCGATTGCGACGTTACTGAAAAAAGCCCATCCGTACCGTAAATGGCTGCGTGAAGAAGCAACCCGTATCCGTGATGATGAGCGTTTAGAAGAAGAGTTAGCAGCGCAAACATGCCGTGGTAATGAGCTAAAAACACTGCAAAAAATGTATCACATCACCAATGAAGAGCGTACTGAAATTATCCGCCCCAACGCCGAAAATGGTCAAGAACCTGTCGGTTCAATGGGTGATGATACGCCTATGGCAGTGCTGTCGCAGCAAATCCGCCATGTCGGTGACTTTTTCCGCCAGCAGTTCGCACAGGTGACCAATCCACCGATTGATCCATTGCGTGAATCTATCGTGATGTCATTGCAGACCTGCCTCGGTGCTGAAACTAACGTGTTTGCGCCATCAGCGCGAGATGCACACCGTATTATCTTATCGTCGCCTGTACTGTCAGCCAGCAAGATGCAGCAGCTCGAGACCTTGGGCGATCCAGCCTTTAAAATGGCGCGTATTGATTTAAACTATGATCGCATCCTTGAGCTATCAGAAGCCATCACGGCTATCTGCGAGCAAGTGGCTAACAGCATCCGAGCTGGTCACACTTTGATTGTGTTGTCTGATAAAGACATCGATGCTGATAAAGTACCAGCCAACGCCATCATGGTAACGGGTGCGGTGCATCATTATTTGATTGGTCAAGGTATTCGTACTGATGCTAATTTAATCATTGAGACTGGTCTGGCACGTGATTCGCATCAAGTGGCAGTATTGATTGGTTTTGGTGCGACCTGCGTTTATCCTTACTTGGCTTATGATGTTATTGATGACTTAGTAGCGACTGGTGAGCTGCTTGGTGATCCGATTCAAGCGCGGGTTAATTTCCGTAAAGGCTTGGATAAAGGCTTGCTAAAAATCTTATCAAAAATGGGCATCTCGACCATTGTCTCTTATCGCGGCGCGCAGTTATTTGAAGCAGTGGGTCTCTCTGAAGAGGTGGTAAGCCTGTGTTTCAAAGGCGTACAGAGTCGTATTAAAGGTGCGACCTTTGCTGACTTAGCTGCCGATCAAGCACAGCTAGCGGCGAATGCTTTCAAGCGCCGCGCGCCACTCGATCAAGGTGGCTTACTGAAGTTTGTCTTCAACAAAGAATATCATGCCTTTAACCCAGACGTGATTAATAGCCTGCATACAGCTGTACGCACGGGTGATTACGACAATTATCGTAATTATGCTGATTTGGTTAATAGCCGTCCTGTGGCGACCTTGCGTGATTTATTGCAATTAAAAACAGATAACTCTATAGATGTGAATGACGTAGAGGATATCTCATCCATTCTGACGCGCTTTGACTCGGCGGGCATGTCGTTGGGGGCATTGTCACCCGAAGCCCATGAAGCGATTGCCATGGCGATGAATACCATCGGTGGACGTTCAAACTCTGGTGAGGGCGGCGAAGATCCAGTACGTTATGGCACGCTGCGTAACTCGAAAATTAAGCAAATTGCCTCGGGTCGTTTTGGCGTCACCCCAGCGTATTTGCGTTCAGCAGAAGTGATGCAAATCAAGGTTGCACAGGGTGCCAAGCCGGGTGAGGGAGGTCAGTTGCCGGGTGGCAAGGTCAATGCTTTGATTGCACGCTTACGTTATTCTGTACCGTGTGACGTTGATTTCACCGCCACCGCATCATGATATCTATTCTATCGAAGATTTGGCGCAGCTGATTTTTGATTTAAAGCAAGTCAATCCAGATGCGCTAGTATCGGTCAAGTTAGTCTCACGTCCAGGCGTTGGTACTATCGCGACTGGCGTGGCAAAAGCTTATGCCGATTTGATTACGATTTCAGGCTATGATGGCGGCACCGCAGCCTCTCCGCTATCGTCTATCCATCATGCAGGCTCACCATGGGAGCTAGGACTGGCTGAGACCCACCAATCACTACGAGTAAATGGCTTGCGTCATAAAGTTCGTATTCAAACTGATGGTGGTCTAAAGACAGGACTTGATGTGGTAAAAGCCGCTATCCTTGGGGCAGAAAGCTTTGGCTTGGTACCACGCCGATGATTGCTGTTGGTTGTAAATACCTACGCATTTGCCATCTGAATAATTGCCCGACTGGGGTTGCGACGCAAAAAGCTAAGCTACGTGATGAGCATTTCATTGGCGAAGCGGAGATGTTGATTAACTTCTTTAAATTTGTAGCAACTGAAACGCGTGAATGGCTTGCCGCCTTGGTGTGCGTAGTATGGAAGAGTTGGTCGTACGTACTTGCTTGAAGTATTAGAAGGCAACACGGATAAACAGCGTCATTTGGATTTAACGCCATTATTATTTAGCCATCCGGCCAGTAGTGGTAAAGCCCAAACCTGTCAGGTTGAGCGTAATGAGCCGTTTGATAAAGGCTTACTCGCTGAACAGATGATTAGTGATATGCTGCTCAATATTCGTCAAGGTAATGGCGGCGATTATAGCTATTATGTCGGTAACTGTGATCGCTCTATTGGCGCGCGTATCTCTGGTGAGATTGCGCAAGTATGGGGCAACCTTGGCATGAGTGATATGCCAATTAAACTGCATCTGACTGGCACTGCTGGGCAGAGTTTAGGCGTCTGGAATGCAGGTGGTCTAAATATTGAGCTAGAAGGCGATGCCAATGATTATGTCGGCAAAGGCATGGCTGGCGGTGAGATTGTTATTTATCCACCAAAAGACTCAAGCTTTACGGCGCAAGAGACCGCCATCATTGGTAATACCTGCTTATATGGCGCAACGGGCGGCAAACTATATGCAGCTGGTACTGCTGGCGAACGCTTTGGGGTGCGTAACTCTGGCGCGCACGCAGTCATCGAAGGCACAGGCGATCATTGCTGTGAATATATGACAGGCGGTATTGTCACTATTCTTGGGCGTACGGGTCTCAACTTTGGGGCAGGTATGACAGGTGGCTTCGCTTATGTGCTTGATATGGAAGGGGACTTCTTTGACCGTTGTAACCATGAGCTGATCGATCTTAACCGTATCTCAAGTGAGCAAACCGAAGAGCATCGTATCCATTTGCAGCAAGTGATTGAAGCGCATGTTAATAAAACAGGCAGCGCGTGGGGTCAGACGATATTGGCTGACTTTGAGCACTATGTTCGTAAGTTTTATTTGGTGAAGCCTAAAGCGGCAAACATTGCGAGCCTTCTCAAGACCACCATGGCTGACCCACAGTAGCTTTGCTTGGATTATCCAATGTTCCGCTTTTAAAAACCTTTTAACTCAGAGGTTTTCAGCAGGTAAGTGACGGTCACGATATAAATCTCTTAATTTTGCGATAAATGAGACATCGTTGACTGTCACCGCCCACTTTAAAAAAGCTTGATATAAAAAGCCTCATATTAAAGAGACAATACCATGGCAAAACGCTTAGAAAATAGTTTTCAGTTTTTAGATGTACCAAGGCTTGAGCCGACCAAAAAAGACATCGCCACGCGCTCAACGGAATTTGTTGAAATTTATAAACCGTTTGAGAGTGAAGCCGTTGCGCAGCAGTCGCACCGATGTCTGGAGTGTGGTAACCCTTATTGTGAATGGAAGTGCCCTGTACATAACTACATTCCTAACTGGCTCAAATTGGCCACCGAAGGGCAGATATTTCAAGCGGCTGAATTGTGTCACCGCACCAATACGTTGCCTGAGGTCTGCGGCCGCGTCTGTCCACAAGATCGCTTATGTGAAGGCGCTTGTACCTTAAATGATGGCTTTGGCGCTGTAACCATTGGTAATGTCGAAAAGTACATCAACGATACCGCCTTTGCACTTGGCTGGCGTCCGGATATGTCTGATGTGGTTTGGACAGATAAAAAAGTCGCGATCATCGGTGCGGGGCCAGCAGGTTTGGGCTGTGCGGATATACTGGTTAGAAACGGCGTGAAACCAGTTGTGTTTGATAAGCGTCCTGAAATTGGTGGTTTACTGACCTTTGGTATTCCAGAATTTAAAATGGAAAAGGACGTCATGCGTAACCGCCGTGTCATCTTTGAAGGCATGGGCATGGAATTTCGTCTTGAGACAGAAATCGGTACTGATATTAGTATTGATGAACTGTTAAGCGAGTACGATGCGGTATTTATGGGCATGGGTACCTACACTTATATGCGTGGCGGCTTTGCTGGTGAAGAGCTTGTCGGTGTTCATGATGCGCTAGATTACCTGATTGCCAACGTCAATCGCTGCAACGATTGGGAAAAAAATCCTGAAGAATATATCGACTTTAAAGGCAAAAGAGTGGTGGTGCTAGGTGGTGGCGATACTGCGATGGATTGTAACCGTACCAGTATTCGCCAAGGGGCTGAGCAAGTAGTTTGTGCCTATCGCCGTGACGAAGAGAACATGCCAGGTTCGCGCCGCGAAGTGGTCAATGCTCGCGAGGAAGGCGTTGAGTTTCTATTCAATCGTCAACCGACAGAAATCATTGGTTTGAATGGTAAAGTGGCGTGAAAGTCGTCACGACTCACTTGGGTGCGCCAGACAACCGTGGTCGTCAGCGTCCTGAGCCGATTCCTAATTCAGAAGAAATTATCCCATGTGATGCTGTGATTATGGCCTTTGGCTTCCGTCCTAGCCCTGCTGACTGGTTTGAGTCTCAGCAAGTGGCAATGGACAGCTCTGGTCGCGTGCTGGCAGCGGAAAAGCAAACCTTTAAATTCCAAACCAAAAACCCCAAGATATTTGCTGGTGGTGATATGGTACGCGGTTCTGATTTGGTCGTGACCGCGATTTGGGAAGGTCGTGAAGCTGCTGAAGGTATTTTGGACTTCTTAGAGGTATAATGGGTTTGGTTTACATCCAATTATTGATAGCTCTATTTAGATCTCAAACGTCTTTTGCCTTTTAACAGGTAAGAGACGTTTTTTTGATATCAGTACATGATGGTTCGATATTACTTTTCATTGACTATATATTCTTCAATTAATAAGAGTACCTGTGCGTGAAACCAAAAATTTGGCAACGATTTACTGCACCATTCATTGAACCTTATGCGCGCTATCAGCACGCTGATATCTTGCACGCCATACGTATCGGTGCAGCCATCGTGCTTGCGCTGTTAGCCAATCAAATAAGCCGTTTTCCACATGGGGAATGGACGACGATCACCGTCTTTATCATTTTGGGATTGCTACAGTATCAAGGCGCTATTTATACCAAAGCCAAAGAGCGAGTACTAGGGACGGTTTTGGGTATTGTGGTGGCATTTGCAATCTTATGGTTCAATAAAGGGACGGGTGCTTGGTTAGGGATAGAATACCTGCTTATTGGTATCGTCAGTGGGATTATTGGTTATTTTTCGGTCAGGCGGCTAGGGTATACTGGATTACTCACTGGCATTACTATGCTGATGATCGTCTCTAATTTGAATCAAGTTAATATGGCGCAAGATGGTGTCTATCGTGCACTCAATATCTTAATCGGTACGGGTATTGCGGTCATGGTGACAGTGGTCTTACCTCTAAAGTCGACGTTGATGTGGCGATTTTTATTGGCAAATAATTTAGAAGCCTGTAGTACTCTTTATGCTGGTGTCGGACATCATATCGAGGCTGAATTAGAGGCTCCCAAGTCGCTTGTCTATACTAGAGCGACAAGCTCAGCTAGCCTGTCTTATCCTCAAAGTAGCGCTACTGCAGATATGCCTGTTAATAAAGCGTTGATAAAATCGCTGCAGCAAATAAACAAGCGACTACTCGCAGTACGTCCACATATCGCTGCAACAGCAAGCGAGTCCGGCATTCATAAAGAGACGATAGAAACCATTCAGCGTACCCATCGCAATATCATCGGTACCATCGATTTATTGCTCAGTGCAGCACCGCGTTTAGCGAATATCGATATCGACGATGATAATCATACGCTACTGATTCACTATCAACACGAGCTCACCCAAGCCATGCAGCATATCGCGGCAGTACTACGCAGTCCAAGCGATCAGACTTTTCGACCTATTACGCGTATTGCGCTATCAGAATATCCTAGCGTACAGTATGCAACGTTTGAGTGGCAAGGATATTTTTGGTTGACGCAAACGTTGCAAGCACAACTGCAACAGTTAAGTGATCTGCTACAAACGACCAAACCGCAGTGGTATGCTGCTTCTGGTCTGCGCTATCAAAGGCGTGAGCAGCGTAGAATGAAAGAGCAGGGGGGCGAGTCCGATTTACACTTGTAAATATAGGAGATGCTGGCAAGTATTTGTCAGCACCTTTCAGCATTACCAATAGCCAAATGCGATGTTGTTAGGGTGTTTTTTTGTCGTTATGTGCTAGCATGTTTTGACCTTCAGCGTCTTTTATCTTTTAATAGGTAAAAGGCGTTATTTTTTGGTCATGACTTTATCAGCGCTTTATCAGTGGTTAAGCCAGTAGCTAGAATTTAACCGATTTTTTCTTCCTTCACTTATAAGAGATATCCTGCGTGAAACCGACTTTTTGGCAACGATTTACCGCCCCGTTTGTAGAGCCTTATGCCCGTTATCAGCATGCAGATGTTTTGCATGCCATACGTTTGGGTCTGGCTGTACTTATTGCGCTCTTGTTAAATGAGTTTACGCACTTGCCGCATGGTGAGTGGACGACCATTACCGTGTTTGTGATTCTGGGTTTGTTGCAATATCAAGGGGCGATTTATACCAAGGCTAAAGAGCGGATATTGGGTACTTTGCTTGGGGTGGTGGTCGGGCTTAGCTTCTTATGGCTGATTAAAGATATCGGTGGCTGGCTGTGGTTATATTATGGGCTGATTGGCATTATCAGTGGCATCATCGGTTATGTGGCGGTCAAGCAATTGGGCTATATCGGTCTGCTGACAGGTATTACCATGCTGATGATTGTGTCGAGTCCTGACCACAGCAATATTGCCCAAGATGGCTTATATCGCGCGTTCAATATTTTGCTTGGTGCAGGAGTAGCGGTGGCCGCGACGTTAATTTTACCGCTTAAATCGACGTTGATGTGGCGATTTTTATTGGCCAGTAATCTTGAGACGTGCAGCAATTTGTATGCAGGGGTTGGCAATCATATTGATGCGGATGTCTTAGTGCCCAAGCCGTTTAAATATAGTAAGGCGACTAGTTCGGCCAGTATTATTTATCCATCGAACAGTTCTATACCAGATACACCGGTCAATAAGTCCTTGGTGAAAGCATTACAAAAGATTAATAAGCGTTTGCTTGCCGTGCGTCCGCATATCGCAGCGACAGCTAGCGAATCGGGTATTGAAAAGGAAACACTAGAGACTATTCAGCGTACCCATCGTAATATTATTGGTACGATTGATTTACTGTTAAGTGCCGCACCGCGTTTGGCTAATATTGAGATTGATGATGAAAACCATATTTTGCTTATTCATTATCAGCATGAATTGACGCAAGCGATGCAGCATATGGCGGCGGTATTACGTAGCCCAAATGACGAAGTATTCCAACCCATTACACGCATCGCCGTATCAGAATATCCAAGTGTAGAAAATTTAGGCTTTAAGTGGCAGGGCTATTTTTGGCTGACCCAAACGCTGCAAGTGCAATTGCAGCGGCTCAGTGATTTATTGCAAACGACTAAGCCAAAATGGTTTGCCGCCTCTGGTCTGCGCTATCAGCGCCGCGAGCAGCGCCGTATCGAGCACAAAGGCAGTGAAACTGATTTGCACTTATAAATATAGTCAATCCTATATAAATCAGATACGGTGTCAGGCTCGCTTAGTCTACTATTGGTAGTACTTTCGCTCGCCTTCCTTGTATCCAAATTATATTGAACCGACTATAAAAGCTAAATAACAGCCAATAAAGAATAAATAAAAAACGCTGACTCTCCCAAGTCAGCGTTTTTATTTAAACAATATTTTAGGGTGTGTTCTTCTAGCCTTCTATATTAACGACCAGTTTTTAGCTTATCCCAATACTGCTGATAGACTTGCAATGCTTCATCGCCCACATCTTCTTGGAATTCCGCTTTTGCCAGTACGTCTTTGCTCGGATAGATGGTTGGATTGTTTCTCACTTCTTCTGGCATCATCTCACGCGCAGCCATATTAGGCGACGCATAACCAATCTCTTCGCTGACGATTTTAGAGTTCTCAGGACGCAGTAAGTAATCAATAAACTTGTGGGCTGCATCGACTTGTTTGGCATTTTTCGGAATGACAAAATTATCCATCCACAAGATAGCGCCTTCAGTTGGATATTTATAAACCAAGCTGGTCAAGCCTTCGTTGTTGGCGATAATTGCCTCGCCATTCCAGCTCATACCAACCGTGGTTTCGCCTTCCATATAAGGCATGCGCGAGGCATCCGAGTTAAAGGTCTTCACATTTGGCATCAAGGTCGTGAGCTTCTCATAAGCGGCTTTGATTTCGTCAGGATTTTTACTATTACCTGAATGCCCAAGGGTCAATAGCGCCATGCCAAACACTTCGCGCATATCGTTCATCAGCATCACTTGCCCTTTATACTCAGGACGCCATAAATCGTTCCAGCTATTTACGGTTGCAGGATCGACCTTGTCACCATTAATGGCAAGACCGGTGCTGCCCCACATATAAGGAATCGAATATTTGTTTTCTGGATCAACCTTGGTATTGGTAAAAGACGTATCAAGATTCTTAAAATTGCTTAATTTGGATTTATCGAGCTCTTGCAGCAGCCCTTCTTTGGCCATTTTTTCGACATAATAGGTCGACGGAATCGCTAAGTCATATTGGCTAGAATCGTCGAGTAGTTTGAGCTTGGCATACATAGCTTCGTTAGAATCAAAGGTAGTGTAATTGACCCGAATGCCTGTCTCCTCAGTAAAGCCATCGAGAATCTCTTGCGGCATATACTCTGACCAGTTATACAGATTGAGCGTTTCAGCACTCGCCGCTGTACCATCAGCCGCCGTATTGTCTGACTTACTACAGCTAGCAAGTGCTAGCCCAACAGCCACGGCTAATAGTACTTTTGGTAGTATACGAGCGCTACGAGTAATGTTGTGGGGCGATGATAAATGAGTCAAAATATCTCTCCTAAATAAGAATGATGCAAATGAGTAAAAAGTTAAATGATAGATAATGGAAGCTAAGGGCTAAATACTAAGTGCTGAATATAAGGTATCGAGCCAGTTGTGAAACTATTATGGCTATGATTGTTAAGAATTTAAAGGGCAAGAAAGAAGTTCGTTATTCATAATATTGTTAAAAGTGGCGCTGATGAATGGCTGAAGAATCTATAAAATCACAAATATGAGGTTTACTGCTGTCTTTGAGTAAGATAATAAGCGTAAATAATCATGCTATGATGAGAGCTGCTTTACCCTTAAGCCATGAGTTTACAACGTGGTTTTTATAAGATACAAAGGTTACCGATAAAATAAAAACAATCGAATGTTAATTAAATGGTTCGAATTAAAAGAGGCAAAAGATGAATAATCGTAAACGCGCTGGACTGATTACTGCTGTGCTTGGCATCATTGCCTTTATGACCATGTTTAACGCTGGCTCGCCGACACCTATCGTTAATTGGCCGGTTGAGACGTACATGGGTTTGGCATTTACGATTGGCTGGTTGAGTAATGTGCCTGTTTGGTTGGCCTATGTGCTGGCAGCGGTGGTGCTTATTTTGATTGTTGTTGGATTTTATAAAATCGGTAGTTGGATTTATAGTTTAATGACGAAGCGTGGTTAGATTTTGCTAGGACGTGTCCTTATTTTAAAAGTGAGAACACGTCCTAGATAAATAGCAATTTGCAAAGTCTGATTACTAAGACGCAATATGAAACTGCTCAAGCACCGACTGAATACCGCGCTCCTCAATCGTACCCGTAACAAAGTCTGCACGTGCAATCAATTCTTGCTTTGCATCGCCCATTGCTACTGCATAGCCGACCAAGTCAAACATCTCTAAATCATTCATTCCATCACCAAACGCCATACACTCACTGGCATCTACCCCATAATATTGACAGACGTCTTTAATGCCTCGCGCCTTGGATGCCTCTATCGGTAAGATATCTGCGCCGATATGATGCCAATGGACGAGCTTTAAATCGTACTGGGCAAAATCGACGTCCTGCATTTTCTCTTGTTGATTGTTAAAAAATACTGAGCATTGATAGACGGTATTCCCTTTATGGTATTCAGGGTCAACGATAGAGTTTGGCGTGATGGCATTAAACTCGCGCAAGCGCTCATTTTCACCTGACCAAGCGATATGGGTGGCAGAGTCAAACTTATGAATCAACTCGCTCTGTTGGCACAGACGCACGATGGTATCCGTTTGCTCAGCGGACAACGGATAGTGGCTAATCCGACCCTTTTTATCAAAACTATACTGTCCATTCATACAAATAATCGCATCTAAGACATCAGCTTCGAGCAAGGCTAAAATATCTGCTGGCAATATGGCTTTGGAGCGTCCCGTTGAAATCACCAGCTTAATATCAGTACCTGCAAGCTCCTCAAGTGTTGTTTTGTTGTGTTCGGCAATGATGCCATTGCGGCTCAAGGTATAGTGCATTAAGTATAAAAATGTTATAAGATAAAACATCTCAACAGATATACTCAATTATCATGACTTACTCACTAGATTATCGCAAACAAGTTCTTAAAAGCTTAGCAGATGGCATGACCTTTGCCGAGGCAGCCTCTTTTTATGACATTAGTCCAACCACTATTCAAAAGTGGAAGAAACGGCTGCATAGTAAGAGCACTCGCAATGTTACGCCATCAAAAATACCGGATGATGCACTACGCAAAGACGTTGAGCGTTACCCTGATGACTATCACTATGAGAGAGCAAGACGGTTCAACTGTACTGCCCCAGCCATTTGTGAGGCTTTAAAACGCCTAGGCATCAGTCAAAAAAAAGACCTTAGAGCATCCAAAAGCATGTCCAATAAAAAGAGCGGCGTATCAGAGTAAGCTTGATAACTTTAAACAGCAAGGTTATCCCATTGTGTATATGGACGAAAGCGGTTTTGAAAGCCAGACCATTCGTCCTCATGGTTATGCACCGATAGGCAAACCCTGTATCGACAGCTACAACTGGCAAGGTAAAAAGCGAACCAACGTCATTGGGGCTCTATATGAAAAGATGCTATTTGCACTGGATTACTTTGAACACAACATTAACAGCGGCATATTCTACGATTGGTGCAAACACACCCTAATCCCAAGCCTTAAAACCAAATGCGTGATTGTCATGGATAACGCTCGGTTTCATAAAAGTAGACGTATCCAAAAATTACTGAACAGGCATGGTCATCGTATCCTATGGCTGCCGCCGTACAGCCCAGACTTGAACCCTATTGAGAAAAAATGGGCTCAAGTGAAGTTTCTACGCCAAGGGTGGATGGAAAATGACTTATCCAAATTATTTTATGATGTTTGTCCTAGACATAACACTTTTGTTTTGAACTGACTATATCATCGATGTCAAAAAGATGATCTTGGGTGTCGGAGTCTTGATAGTCATACTTTCTGTGGCGATTTTGTCTTCGATAAACATGATGATCCTATTGTTTTTTAGTCGTTTCAATACCAATGATTTAGATACTACTACAACACACCCAAAGAGATAAATACCTATAAAGTAACCTGCGATGATGCAAATTTGGCTACTGCTGCGGTATTAGCTTTGCTGGCATTGTGATTGATTTGCGCTTATTGGAAAGGTTAACAAAAACTCTAAACGATATAATTAACTTAAGAGTGGCTATTTATTATAAGGTTAAGATTAACGATCAATATCAGTTAACAAAATGATGAACGATTTTTATCAGTGTATCCGCTACCTAAAGGAGCTAGTATGAAAATTTTTACCTTAAAATCAGTCACCACTTTGACGGCTTTAGCAACATTGGCACTATCTGCCAATGCCTTTGCAATGGATGTTAAGTTTAACGATGCTGCTTGGAATGGCAAAAAAATACCTGAAGGGCAGCAGTGTCTAAACTATGATGGCAAAAATCCAGCCACGCCGAGCATGACGGTCTCAAACATACCGATGGGCGCGGAGAGCTTGGTCTTCGTTTATAACGATGTGAGCAATAAACGTATGCAACATGGTGGACATGGCATTGTAGAGTTTAACCGACCAGAAGGTGCTACGAGTGCTGAGATTCCACGTGTGTTTGGGCATACTTATGAAGTGCCAGTTGGGATTGAGATGGTCGCGGAATATCGTAGCCGTGCAGGGGAAGCGGGAGGGGCATATAAACCACCTTGTTCAGGTGGCAAAAACCATCTGTATACGGTAGATGTGCAGGCATGGCAAGGCGATAGTGTGCTTGCTGAGACAACGGTTGAGATGGGTCGGTATTGATGCCTTAGTCGTTTTAATGAGCATAAAAAATCCGTCTATACCGTGTGTATAGACGGATTTTTAGTAAGAGTAAGTGATGTTTGCAACGACTGAGACATGAGTAAGCGTGGGTCAGTCGTATGTTAGGGTTGAGACCGTGCTATAGGAAAATATAGATTAGGCTTGTTAATTATTAGACTAATGATATCGCAGTCATTGTGCCAAGTTTTATAGTACAATTGTACTCCGAGAAATGTCAGCATCCTATTTCATTAAAATTCCAATGGTTATTTCTAGAAATACAATGATGCTAGATGACAAAAAACCACTAAGAAAAAAATTTTATTGATTATACTTTATCTTAAATTAGATCAGGTTTTTATAAATAAGGTTTCTCATGACTATAGCGACAAGCCATACTCCAGAAAGCAAAAAAATAAATGGCGAGCATATTCTTATCAACATGATATATATCGCCAAAAATGTCGACCTAGATTCAGGAATCGAGCTAACTCGCGCACTTGAGTATTGGCGAAGGTATTTTGAAGAAAACAATATAGCTTCAGCTTTAGTCATTAGTGAAGGTTATTTCGTTCAAAGTTTTCAAGGAACAAGGCCCGCTATCAATATTGCCTTAGAAAAAATACTTGACGAGCATTCAACCATTTTTCCCAATATTGTTAATATAGAGGAAATAGAGTCGCGTCAATGGAATGGGTTTTTAGTGAAACATCTAACATCAAGCGCTGAAGACGAAGAATATGCCCTAAAAAGCTTCTCAGCAGGTTTTGACTATAATCCCTATCTAATGACAAGTGCTCAGATTAAAAGCTTTTTGACAGCAGTTTTTAAAGATACCAAATCCAGCAATTTTTAGATAAGTTCTCTATAACTAGCGTAAAAAAGCCGTCTATACAGTGTGTAGGCGGCTTTTTAGTTGTTTTCATATCTTATATTTATAGATCGTAAAGGTTGAGCGTTGTAATTCTACATATGTTGTGTATTATCATCTGAGGCGTTCGCTATTTGAATAACTTAAACGGATTATACATATGAAAAAATTGTCTTTATTGCTAGTAACGCTTTTAGGTTCATCAATCGTATTAAATAGTTGTGCGACTATCGGTCTTACAGATTATGCCAAAAACGATAATACAACGGAGCACACAAAAAACGTTTTATCTGAGAGCGTCATTGCAGTGGGATATCCTAATAAACCTATACAAGGATACGAAGATGCTATGATTCTAGCTGGTAAAAATTATAGTTTTTTGGTAGAGCCTGTAGTCTCTGCTAATACACAATCTGATCTGTTTAAAAGAATTTTCGCTCAAGTGGATTTAGGCTCGTTATACATCGACACTCAATCTTCATATACCAATCGTAATATTCAACAAAAAACTCAAGCTGGTTCCAATGAGCTTATTCTAGATGTAGAAAATGATGAATCAAATCAAATTAAAAACGTACCTACAACTGTTGGCTTGCTATATGCTAAGCCGATTAGTGCCCTAAAGATTAGCGAGCAATCAAAGTTAGAAAGTTTTGGATTTGAATGTAAGACAGCCATTGTTACTGAGCAACAAAATTTAATTTGTCAGCGTGCAGTAAACGTTGAGCTGACGGTAGCTTCTGCAGTACAAAACATTAATGACGTCAATTATAAGCTCAAGCAGCCCTTAAATATCCAGTTGAATTATAAGTGGGAGACAGGCAGTAACGCTAATAAGTTTAGCGCGGTTCTACTACCAGTTGCCATGGCAGTAGATATCGTCACTCTACCTATTCAAGCTTTAGGTGTTGGTCTTACATATGCAGCTTTCGCAGCAGCATATGGTCAATGCGGTGGTAGTCGTAGCTGTATATAGCGTGTCGGCTTTCGAAAGTTAAAGCGTGCCTTCCATGCACCTTTCGGGTTTTATTTATGTAATGGAAACCTGAAGTTCAGCCTACGCCAGGCCGTCAACTCTATATGATAAAGGCATCATTTATATTTACTAATGCAATTTAACCAACGACGCTACCCATTTCAAAAATAGGTAGATAAAGAGCAATAATGGTCAAAGGAATAAGAAGAATAGCCAAAGCTAAGAGAAAATATTGAGTGGTAGCTTGCCATCTTTTTGACGGTTCCAACAAATAAACCAAGGGTATTGGGATCAAGGCTAACCCTAACCAGTATTTATGAGTACTTAACACGACCTTAGTGAAGACTGGTATATCAACACCAAAACTTTTATACAATTCTCCAAAAGTTGGAGTCACCAAAATTACTACTATTGCGCAGAATAAAAATAAAAATGATGTTGCTATCGCTAAAATTTTCATAAAATCACTAATAATTAAAGTCGTAGGTCGCGCCTAGTGTGCGATTTTTAGCGTTACTAATCTCATTAATGCGTGGAACGCACCCTACGTCAATCACTGTTGTTTCTTAATTACTTTGACAAAGTCGCTCATATAAACGCTTATCTACTGCATCAGTAAACTCAAGAGGGCGAGTAGAACGATCATCTGCCCCCAGCTCAAACATGTCAAATATATCTACAAAAGACCCTAAAGGCTCTGTCTTTGCAAACAGCCTTTGAGAGTGCGTAGTGATAGTTTGTTCTCTACAGTCAATAATATATGAAGCAGTTATGTAAGGCTCATAAAGCGCAATGGGGTAATCAGAGAAATGACTTTGAGGCCAAGTACTTGTCTTCATAGGTATTTCATGTTGCGAATCGCCTAAATGCTCAGTCTGATGCGGATTGATATAGATTTCAACAGGGTCAGTTGGATCATTTTCATTTATCAATTGCCATTCAGCGAAGCTTGGTTGTGAGAGCAGCAATATAAGCAATAGTGAAGTTGATTTTTTCATTACTTACCAACCTCAACACTAGTCACGTTCTGAAAGCCCCTTGGCAACTGACCACCACGATTGCCGCGCACACCCGTATAGTTAGCCAAATCATTTGGTTTTAGCGTCACATGACGTTTGCCAGCAGTAATGATTAGGCTGTCTTGCTGACTGAGTGGCGTGATTGTAAGCACTTCTTCGCCTTCTTTTAACTTGATAAGTTTATTGCCTTTACCGCGTGCCTGTTCAGGCAAATCATCGAGGGCAAATATCAGTAAATATCCAGCATTGGTCACGACGGCGATATGGTCAGGTGCTACACGTGTATTGCTATTCTCACCGTCAGCATTAGCGGTCGTTTCTACTGGCGCATCGATACGCGCAACAGGGAGCAAGCGACTATCAGCCGCTAAGTTAATGATGTTCTTACCTGCTTTTTGATTACTATCGAGATTACCGATGGTGTTGATAAAGCCATAACCTGCGGAGCTAGCGAGGATGTGGCTGGTTGTCAGCACCGGTTAATAGCTGCTCAAAGCTAGCACCTGCTGGTGGTTTTAACACACTGGTCAGAGGATCGCCTTGACCACGAGCCGATGCGAGATTGTGCGCGTCAATACTATAGCTGCGTCCAGTGCTATCGAGCACGTAGATTTTCTCATTGGATTTGCCACGGACGTGCGCTTGATAGCTGTCACCTGAACGATAACTCATGCCAGCGGCATCGACGTCATGACCTTTGGCAGCACGAATCCAACCTGCCTTTGATAGGATGGCAGTGATTGGTTCGCTCGGTACAAGGTCAGATTCTTTTAATGCTTGCGCTTCTTCGCGCTCTGCTAGTGGTGATACGCGCTCATTGCCATGTTCTTTCATATCAGCTGTGAGTTCTTCAATCATCAGATTGGTCAGACTGTCTGGATTGTCCAAATACTCTTGAATGATCGCGCGTTCGGCAGCCAGCTCATCTTGCTCGCGGCGCAGCTCAATTTCCTCTAACTTTGCTAGCTGACGCAGACGAATATCCAAAATAGCATTGGCTTGAATCTCAGTGAGGTCGTAATCTTGCATTAACGATAATTTTGGATCGTCCTCTTCACGAATGATGCGAATGACTTCATCAATATTGAGATAAGCAATCAACAAGCCCGCCAAGATATGTAAGCGTTTATCGATTTTATCGAGGCGATATTGTAAGCGACGGGTGACCACTGAACGGCGACAGATTAGCCATTCATCAAGGATTTCTTTTAGATTTTTGACCTGTGGTTTACCATTTAGGCCAATCATATTCATATTGACGCGATAATTGCTTTCTAGATCCGTACTGGCAAACAGATGGCTCATGACGCGAGCGACATCGACCCGGGTTGATTTGAGCTCAAGCACGATACGGCAGGCATTTTCGTGATCTGACTCATCATGGATATCGGTAATCCAAGGCAGCTTTTTGTCCGTCATTAACTTGGCGATTTGCTCTTGAATCTTGTTGCCTGAGACTTGGTAAGGCAGCGCGTCAATGATGACGAGATTTTTCTCTTTAGGGTCAACATGGAAGGTTGCACGCATTTTATAGCTACCGCGTCCAGTCTCATACATCGCTTGCAAATCTTTTTTGCTGGTGATGATTTCAGCTGGAGTTGGCAAATCAGGCGCTGGTATTGATTGCGTGAGCTGCTTAACGGACAACTCTGGATTTTTAAGCAAGCGAATCGCTGCACGCACCACCTCATTAAGATTATGCGGTGGAATATCGGTTGCCATACCGACCGCGATACCTGTTGTGCCGTTTAATAGTATGTTAGGTAGGCGGGGGCAGGTAGGGTAGTTGGCTCTTGCATCGTGCCATCAAAGTTATCCTGCCAATCGACTGTACCTTGTCCGAGTTCTGCCAGCAACGTATTGGCATAAGCCGACATTTTGGCTTCGGTATAACGCATGGCGGCAAAGGATTTGGGATCATCAGGACTACCCCAGTTACCTTGACCCGTAATGAGCGGATAGCGATAGCTGAACGGCTGCGCCATGAGCACCATGGCCTCATAACAAGCACTATCGCCATGCGGATGGTATTTACCTAAGACGTCACCGACGGTACGCGCAGACTTTTTAGCTTTGGCAGTAGATTTTAGCCCCAGCTCACTCATGGCGTAAACAATGCGGCGCTGGACAGGCTTTAGGCCATCGGCGATATTTGGCAGCGCCCGATCCATGATGACGTACATCGCATAGTTGAGATAGGCCTGCTCAGTGAACTCTGCGACTGAGCGAGTATCCATCGGTTCATTGGGAATAATAGGGTCAATCGTATGATCAATAACATCGGACATAAAATAGGGTTCACTTATCAGTTTTAATAGGTATAAATAATCGGTGCAAGCGTACAAATAGGATAGCGCTATCGTAAAGGATATTGGCAAAATTAAAAAGGCATAAGTCAGAATAGACGACAGGTCGTGACGTGCTAAATAACGATAAAGAGATTACACAGCGTAACTTTGTGACCTTAGCAGAGCTTGCTACTGCCCTTGATAGTAAAGGTAAAAAATAGTTAACGATAAAACACTATAAAGAGTATTAATGAATAAATGTTCGCTAATAAATCGCTGAAAAATTATCGCTTATTGTTATTAAGGTTTTGATAACTATGACATTATTGACCGTCAAGACAGTTTGCGAACTCAAGTAGCAATCTTTTATATTGAGTAGTCTGTATAAAGTGTGTATGTTAATGAACAGAGGGCTATTTACCGCTATATTGTTTGCTCATCACCATATGATTGCCTCACAGCCAAGCTTGCTATTACGATGACAAGCCTGCGCTCTGAGTTTTTATATTTTTATCACACTGTGATTCGTATGGGTTGACGGTAGCGTACTATTACTAGGAGAGAAAAGATTATGGAAAATCACAGTAACCTAATTCGTCGTAACGATAAAGTATGGGTCAAAACTTACGAAAAGCTTGGTATTCAATACGACATTGATATGCCAGCCGCTAATACTTCTTTAATCGATATATTTGAGCAGAATTTTACGAAGCACGCTGGCAAGACAGCGTTTGTCTGTATGGATGCAAAACTCTCCTACGAAGATTTAGATCGTTATAGCAAACAAATTGCTGCCTACTTGCAATCACTTGGGTTAAAAAAAGGCGATAAAGTCGGCGTCATGATGCCAATATTTTGCAGCTACCGGTTGCCGTATTGGGTGTGCTGCGTGCTGGCATGACCTTGGTTAACGTTAACCCGCTTTACACCTCAAAAGAGCTTGAGCATCAACTAACAGACTCTGATACCAAAGCATTATTTATTTTAGAAAACTTCGCCAAAACGTATGAAGACATTGGTAAGGACTTGGTTGACCATGTCATCGTGACGTCAATGGGTGATTTGATGAGTCCATTGAAAGGCTTTATCGTTAATATGGTCGTGCGTCACGTGAAGAAGCTTGTACCTGACTATAACCTTAAAACCAGCACCAACTTTAAAACAGCACTGAATCGCTTCTCAGCCAAAAATTACAAACGTCCAGATAATATCTGCCTTGATGACATTGCCGTTTTGCAATATACCGGTGGTACGACCGGTGTTGCTAAAGGTGCAATGCTCACGCATGGTAATTTAGTCGCCAACCTGATTCAATGTGATACCTATCTTGGCGATGCTTTTGATAAGTTTGAAGGTATGGATGAGCAGCCAGTTATCATGACCGCCTTGCCGCTATATCATATCTTCTCGTTTACCGTTTGCGGTATGTTTGGCTTATATCGCGGCTGTATCGGGCTACTGGTACCAAACCCACGTGACGGCGCAAGCTTAATCAAAGCTTACAAAGATTATCCACCAGCGTTTTTCCCAGCGGTCAATACGCTGTTTAATGCTTTAGCAAATAGCGATCCATTTAAAGCCTTAGATCATAGCAAACTTGAGATGTCGATGGGCGGTGGCATGGCAGTATTAAAAGACACCGCTGACAAATGGCAAAAAATTACTGGTAATGTGATCGTACAAGGCTATGGTCTGTCAGAGACGTCTCCTGTGGCGTCAGCAAACCCAGAAGGTACGGGCGAATTCTCAGGCAATATTGGTCTGCCGATGCCAGCGACAGACATGGCTATCTTGGATGAAGAAGGCAATGAGGTCGCACTGGGTGAGCGTGGCGAGATTTGTGTTCGTGGTCCACAGGTTATGAAAGGCTACTGGAAACGTGATGATGCTACTGCTGAAGTCATGACGTCTGACGGTTATTTCCGTACGGGTGATATCGGCGTGATGGATGAAGAAGGCTACTTTAAAATCGTTGATCGTAAAAAGAATATGATTTTGGTATCAGGCTTTAACGTCTATCCAAACGAAGTCGAAGATGTGATGTCAGGTCATCCAAAGATTTTAGAGTGCGGTGTCATCGGTATCGAAGATGAAAAGAGCGGCGAAGTGCCAAAGATTTATGTCGTGCGTAGTGATGACAGTTTGACTAAAGAAGAAGTGCTTGCTTATAGCAAAGAGAATTTAACTGGTTATAAGCGTCCTCGTTATGTTGAGTTCATCGATGAGCTACCAAAGTCAAATGTCGGTAAGATTTTGCACAAAGATTTGCGCGTGCTGGAAGAACAGAACCACGGTTAATAAGCTAGCCTTCAGTGCCAGAGTATTTTTATGAGTGTCTGCTACTGTTTGTTAGGCACTCGTAAAGTCATCATGATAAGTCACCACGATACTAATGATAAAAACTAAAGCTACCAACTAACGCTACGAACTAAATCTGAAAGAAACTATCAGGATGCTAAGTTGTCGTGATAGTGGTGGTTGTGATACTGGGTGTCGTGATCCAAAAATGGTAAGGTTGCTGGTATGCTGCCTTATCATTTTTTGTATTTATTGCTTTTTTTGTCGCTATGACCCAGTCAGGTAGAGATAGAGAATTTTTAGCAAAACTGCTATAGTGCTTACCGACATATTTGTCTATTTATCGACGAGATGACGTTAGTTTTGCGCTATATCTCTGATAAAACTATCAGGGATAAAGGGGTTTTTAATTCGGTAGTGCTGAGTTATTATGCTATTTATCAAGGACTTAACGTTGCGCTTTGATTGACAAAGCTTGTGAATGACAAACCTTTTTTGTTACCACGTTTTTTATTCACAAGCTTCTGCTGTCATTGATCAATCACAAAAAATAATGGTGTTTTCATTAGATTATTCTACGTTTTTAACGGTAACATTTAGGGAAAATTATGACCGACAGTATCAATAAAGAGACCACAAACGATAACGCTGCAATGAACAATAAAGACAGCGTATTTCCTACTATGCCGACGATAGATAGTGACAGCCCATGGTTGAAAACTTATGAGCGTTATGGCATTGATGCGACTATCGATATGCCTGATGACAATACCTCTTTACTTGATGTGTTTGAGCGTAACTTTAGCCGTTATGGGAAAAAAACGGCTTATATTTGTATGGGTGCATCGATTAGCTTTAAGGAATTGGATTTATACAGTCGCCAAATTGCCAGTTACTTACAATCATTAGGATTGGTAACAGGTGATAAAGTTGGGGTGATGATGCCCAACCTCCTGCAATATCCAGTGGTTGCTTTGGGGATCATCCGTGCCGGTATGGTGTTGGTCAACGTCAACCCTTTATATACCAGCCGAGAGTTATCGCATCAGCTGCATGATAGTGGCACCAAAGCCCTATTCATTGTAGAGAACTTTGCGAACACCTATCAAGAGGCAGAAGACAAAGGTCAGGTTGAGCATGTCATCGTTTGTAAGATTGGCGATATGCTAGGAACAGTGAAAGGAGCCGTCGTTAACCTCGTTGCGCGCCATGTCAAAAAAATGATTCCGGCTTATAGTCTGCCAAACAGCGTGAGTTTTAAGCACGCTTTAAATGCAGTATCAGCCAGCAAATATAAACGCCCTGATTTGAATTTAAGCGACGTGGCATTATTGCAATATACTGGCGGTACGACAGGGGTTGCCAAAGGTGCAATGCTGTCGCACGGTAACTTAGTTGCCAACATGCTACAGATTAGTGCATTGATGGACAGTGCCTTTGATGATGATGTTGATGCTAGTGATGTCATCCTGACGGCACTGCCGCTATATCATGTATTCTCATTTATGGTCTGCGGCATGTATGGCATGTACCGAGGTTATGCAGGCTTGCTTATCCCAAACCCTCGTGATCTTGATGGTCTGATTAAAGAGATGGCCAAATACAAACCCGCCTTTATCCCTGCGGTGAATACTTTGTTCAACGGTCTAGTACACAAAGACGGCTTTGCAGACTTAGATTTCTCTAACCTAAAAGCGTCTATCGGTGGCGGTATGTCTGTCTTGCCAAGCGTGGCAAAAGAGTGGCATAAAATCACTGGTCTGCCTATCGTGGAAGGTTATGGTTTGTCAGAAACCTCACCAGTGGCTGCTTTTAACCCGATGACCATTGCTGAATTCACGGGTAAAATTGGTATTCCTGCCTCTAGCACCGATATAATACTAATCGATGATGATGAAAATGAAGTCGCATTGGGTGATCGCGGCGAGATTTGTGTCAAAGGCCCGCAGGTAATGATAGGTTATCAAAATCGTCCAGAAGAAACGGCTGAAACGTTTACTGCCAATGGCTTTCTGAAAACTGGCGATATCGGCATCATGGACGAAAAAGGCTTTATCAAAATCGTTGATCGCAAAAAAGACATGATTTTAGTCTCTGGTTTTAACGTTTATCCGAACGAAATTGAAGAAGCCATGAGCGAGCATCCAGCTGTGGTAGAATGCGGCGCTATCGGTATTCCAAACGATGACCGCGGTGAAGAGCCCAAGTTGTTTGTGGTCAAAAAAGGCGATGTGACCGAGCAAGAGTTGCTTGATTTTGGCAAAAAGCAACTGACTGGCTACAAGCGTCCGCGTCACATACAGTTCGTCGATGAATTACCAAAATCAAACGTGGGTAAAATCCTGCGTAAAGAATTGCGTAAGATGGAAGGGTTAGAATAAAGTTGGTGCTATTTCTTTGTTAAGCCAATGACTGGCTCAAGTAGCGGCGCAATAGCTCGAACGAATCTTGCTATTGCGCCGCTGCCACGTTAGGATATCTCAATATTTACGTCTGCTATGGCATCCAATTATTATTTATTTTAGCTTGTTAATAGTTTGCTAGATAAATGAAGGTTGGCCACGTAATGACAGACACCTCATTTTATGACACCGCCTTTAAAACATTGTACTAGGGATTTTTATGCGTATTGACAATCGTGAGCTTGACCAACTTCGCTCGATCAGCTTTGAGCGCCATTATACTAAGCATGCCGAAGGGTCAGTGTTAGTCAGCTTTGGTGATACCAAAGTATTGTGTACCGCTAGTGTTGAATCTGGCGTACCGCGTTGGCTTAAAGGTAAAGGCAAAGGCTGGATCACTGCTGAATATGGTATGTTGCCACGCGCGACGAATACTCGTAACCAACGTGAAGCGGCACGTGGTAAACAATCAGGTCGTACCCAAGAAATCCAGCGTTTGATTGGTCGTAGCTTACGAGCGATGATTGACTTGAGTAAGCTGGGTGAAAATACCATTTATCTTGATTGTGATGTTTTGCAAGCCGATGGCGGTACTCGTACTGCTAGTGTGACAGGGGCTGCTATTGCGCTTATCGATGCATTAGAGAGTATCCAAAAAAGCAAAAAACTCAAGGCAGATCCACTGATTGGTTTGGTCGCTGCGGTCTCTGTTGGTATGAAAGACGGCAAAGCGTATCTAGATTTAAACTACGAAGAAGATGCCAGCTGTGATACTGATTTGAATGTGGTTATGACCCAAAAAGGCGAATTTATTGAGCTACAAGGAACGGCGGAAGAAAAGCCATTTACCCGCGCTCAAGCCGATGATATGCTGATCCTTGCCGAAAAAGGCATCGCTGAGCTGATTGCCATGCAAAAAACAGCCTTGGGTTGGTAGTCCTATTGATGACTACTTGCTCATCGTATTTTCAGTAAACTTTTACTTTCTTATTACTCTGTAACAGGTAGTCATGCATGCTCAAGCTGACCGACGATGGTGCCAAAATCACGCTACAAGATCAGCCAAAAACGACTGATGATGGCATGTTTTGGTTTGGCTCAGCATTATTAATAGGAGCAGTGGCGGTTGCTTTGGCAATGAGTCTGCTGCCTGAGCGCTTGGCTATAGGGGCATTGGCGCTACTGATTATTGGTAGCTTTATCTTTAATCGAAAACGCCAACAACATAAAAAAGCCATGGCTGGCGTTATCAGTAGCGGCATCTTGTGGCTGCGTGCGGGTGAGCTGGTGCATGACAATCAAGGTAAGCGTCAGCATATTCAGTTAACCGACGGTGATAAAATCATGCTTATTGGTGAGCAATTACAGATTGTTGATTGTGATGATATACGCAAATACCATATTAGCGGCTTTGATAGTATCCAAGAGGCAACCGCTGCCAAAGCTATTTTGCAAGGTCAAGCATTGGGCAAGCGCCATGTGAATATCAAAATGAGTAACGAGCTTATTTCTTAGCCGATTATCTACTGGATTGGGCTATAAAAAACCTAAGTGGCTTTCTCTGAGCAGTATTTTATTTCAGCAATCTTCTATCTCAGATAATATTTTATCTGCTCAGTACTCTATCTACGCAGTATTTAATCTAAACACTGCTTATTCTATTTCCTTTTTATTTAGCGCCAGCTCTCCATCGTTTTTCTACGTGCTCTTCTTATCTAACCATTAGTCGGCATTTTTATACCTTTTATCGGCTATTTAAGCCGAATAATGCTTGCAGCTTCATGTCTAAATGGTTTATAAGTAAGATTAGAACATCCTATTATTATGGTTTATGTTGTCATTTATATTTTATTGACAAGGAGTTGGTCATGTCGCGTTTGCCTGTGTCATTATCTATATCGCCGTCGGTTACCGCGTCGTGCAGTCTTTTATTGTTTACCGTTGGCTTAGTAGGTCAGGCCCATGCCGATAGTATGAGTGCGCTGATCGCCCAAAAATCTGTGCAATCTGATTTTAGTGCTCGCTATACACCTTCATACTCAGCCGTGCCCTCTGCGAAAGTCAGCACGCGTTCTACCATTCAACGTGCAGGAACTTATCGCTCAAATTCTGCCAGTGCTCCACCAGTGATTCAGACATCCTATCGTTATCCTGAAGTAGCGCGTCAAGCACCAGCAGTGATGCCCGCTTTTTTATCGGGTAATTATGATAATGTCGATAGCGAGTATTTACCGTTACTGAGCAGTGCGGAGATGCAGAGTAGTTTGGCCGCACGTGAAGTAGTTAGTACAGCACGCAAGATGGCGCTGAATGAGCGCGCGATCATTCAAGGTGGCTGCTGGGACTATCTCAATGCCGTGTTTAAACGCGCCGGGGTGACACGCGATACCATTCATAAAGGTACTTATGGTCAAGGTCCGTATGCCAATAGTGGCGAGATTGAAGTTGGGGATTGGCTCTATTATATCAATCATGGCTATAATGGCGTCGAGCATAGTGGACTGTTTGTCGGCTGGGTTGATGAGCGTGCAAAGCAAGCACTGATCCTCAGCTATGCGGGCGAAAACCGCCGCGAACCTGCGCGTTACCGTGTTTATGATTTGAGTAATGTCTATCAAATCATGCGCCCTAGTGTTTAAGGTGTCATATTTATGATGTCCTAAAAAAAGCGCCCGTTACTTTAATAAGTAACGGACGCTTTGAGTTTAGAGGTATTCAGATTTAAAAATCAGTTATGAGCATATTTACTGGATTTTAGAAGGGCTTTACTACTACTAAGATGACGATAATGACCAATGCAAACACTGGTACTTCGTTAAACCAGCGCCAAAATTTATGCGTCTTATAATGCGGATTATCCATTAGCTTTTTACGATAAAAGTCACAAGCACCGTGATAGCCAGAGAGTAGCACCACTAATAAGAGCTTGACGTGTAACCAGCCTTGGGTTTTATACACCTCCCAGCCTAGCCCCAACATCCATAGACCGAAGACCCATGTGGCTATCATCGATGGCGTCATAATACCGCGATAGAGCTTGCGCTCCATAATAGCAAAGCGTTCATGGCTGATGCTGTCGTCACTCATCGCATGATAGACAAACAAGCGTGGCAAATAAAATATCGCCGCAAACCAGCAGACCATCGATATAATATGCGCCGCTTTAATCCAATTGAAATAATCTGCCATCACATTCTCTCTTACGATTTAATATTTTATCATCAATAATGTCGGCAAGCTTAGCGCAGATTATCCAATAATGGTAGCGATAAAAAACGCTACTCTGCCATCATCACTTGCGATTGATGACCACTCATCGCATCCATCACAGGCAATACTTTGGGCGCTCTTGGCGCGGCAAATTGCTTTGTTAGACCAAGCTCACGCATGAGTCTGTCATCGCCTGATTGGCTTGCATTGCCAGTAGTCAGCAGTTTATCGCCATAAAAGAATGAGTTGGCACCTGCCATAAAGGCCAAGGCTTGTTCAGAGTCGGATAGGCTTTCGCGGCCAGCAGACAGACGCACATAGCTGGTCGGGCAGCAGATACGTGCCACGGCAATAGTACGAATCCATTCAATCACTGACAGTTGACCTTCTGCCAATACTTTGTCGCCAATTGGTGTGCCTTTAATGGGCACAAGCAAGTTGACGGGAATTGACTCTGGCGCTTTGGGCATTTTTAGCAGCTCATGTACCCAATCGATACGGTCGTCACGGCTTTCACCCATACCGACGATATTGCCACTACAGACATTGATGCCTGAGTTACGCACGTTGTCTATGGTATCTAAGCGCTCGTCATAGCTTCGCGTGCTGACGACTTGCTCATAATAACGACGTGAGGTATCTAGGTTATGATTGTAATAATCGAGTCCAGCATCCGCCAGTTGCGTCGCTTGATTGGTATCTAGCATACCAAGGGTCATACAGGTCTCAAGCCCTAAGGCCTTCACTTCTTTGATCAGCTCAACCACATAGGGCATGTCTTTGGCGCTTGGATGTTTCCATGCCGCACCCATACAAAAGCGTGACGAGCCACTGGCTTTGGCACGTTTGGCCGCAGCAATGACTTTATCGACTTCTATGCGTTTCTCTGCTTGTAATTTAGTCGTGTCGCGGTGGTGACCGGATTGTGAGCAATAGCCACAATCTTCGGGGCAGTTACCTGTTTTGATCGACAACAAAGTACTAATTTGTACTTCATTGGCAGTGAAGTGCGCCCGATGTATCGTTTGCGCTTGCAACAACAAATCCATCAATGGCAAATCAAACAGTTCGGCGATTTCTTCGCGGCTATGCTTACGGGTCATTTTTTGGCTGGCGGTGGCATCCGTTGTTAAGTTGTTTAAAAAGTCATTGTCCAAGCCGCTGTGGCTGTTATTTTTATTATTGAATATGTCAGTGGGGCTACTGGCATTAGGCTCTGAGATGTTAAGTAATCCTGCCATCATATAATTCCTTTTATAATAGTTTTTGAAACAATCATTTTGAAGAGAATAGTGGTTAAAAGAGTTGTTTGTAAAGCCATGAAATTTTAGATAATAAAAAAGGCTGCGATATAGTATACCGCAACCTTTTTAGAAAATCAGAACACTGCGAAAGAGTAAAGTAACTGAGCGCTAAATAATCGTGATCTGTTTTCTTTATTTACGTCGATCTATTTACGTTATGATTTACCAAGTTTGTGCTTAGCAACCCCAATCCAATGGTTGGCAAGTTTTTGTGCTTTATAAGCATAAGGCTTGGCTTTTTGGATATAAGGTTTACATTCTTCTGGAATAGCTGGCACGATATGCTTAGCAAGTTTATTGAACCACATCATTAGGCTGTAATCGCCTTCGATGCTGAGGTTACCTTCTTGTACAGCAGTCATAAAGGCAGGAAGATTGCCTTTGGTCAAAAGCTTAACACCTGTCATCGAATCTTTGAAATTGATGGTGAGGTCTGCTTTTTTAGCATGACCACTGTATTGGCTGAAGCTACCATTATCAAAGACAAAATAACGGGCGATATCCGCTTCAGTGCTGGCAAGCTCAATCGTAACATTGCGATCAGCAAATATTGCTTTCACATCTTCGTTATCACTATCAGCAAGCATGGACAAACGATAGCCAATCACAGCCAATAGCACATCTAACGGATCAGATTTAATATCTAATACAGGAACAGTAAACATAATCGAACTCCTAAAGAATGAGACGCAAAATAATGCGTACTTTATAACAATTTTTGTGACAAATATATAACTAGATTATAAACGATAGAGAGGTTGCTATTCTTTAGGAGTTACGTAGAGAGCGTTAAGTATCTTGTAACATCCAATGACGTCATCTTGATTAAAACAAGTTGTTAATATTTATAAAAATGACAGTAGAAAACAGAATAGCAACGAAAATGAATGCTCGCACTACCTATGCTAGATTGAGCGAATTTGACGGCAGGTTAATCGTAATTTCTGGACGAGATACAGTCGAATAAAGATAATGTAATACAGGCTATATAAAAGGCAAATAAAAGTACCGTAAGTAGATAATGAGCCAATCTAATAGCGTCGCTCGTTGATATAAGCGCGACTCTATCAGTGGAAGCGCGGTTGGTAGTCGTCATCATAAACAGGCGTGTGCTCGATATAGCGTGCCGCTTGCAATTGACGCTGCTGCTGAACGGATTGACTGACATCCTCGTAACGTAGTGCCCGATACAGCACCCAGCCCGCTAAAGGCAACCAACTGATACCCATGGCGATGATATAGCTGTGCCATTCTGACAGCTCTGATAGCATAGGACGACCCGCCACAATGCTTTGAATCGCCTCAACCGCTAGCCAATATGCCATACCACCAAATAGATACCAGAGCAGCCAGCGCTGTGAGGATAAGGCAAGCGCCAAAATCAAGCCTGCCAGCAAGCTATAACCAAGCAGTGCCGCCGTGCTCCACGTTTCTATACCAATAACCGAAAATATAGTCAGTAACATCATTCATCTCGCTATTCATAAGGTGAATTCCAATAGGGTCATTATGAAAGTTTGGGGAACAAAGCTAAAGAGGGGACAAGCGACTTTGCGACAACCGTTGACGTTTGGTTTTTTAGCACATTTTGATGGTTTTGTATGGCAAGGTTTAAGCATAAGCGCCGCAAGGATGGGCGCTTATTATTAAGAGTGATAGGAGGGTTTTTGGGTTTTAAAAAGAGACTGATGCAGGTTTAAGGTAAGGTTAAGCGCGATTGCTACGAGTGCCCCACCAAGACAATAGTGAGACTAAAATCGCGCCTAGCAGCATCAGTCCTACAGTGGTTAGCCAATGTGGACCAGTAGGATATTGCCATGGCATCACGTTGTTGATCGCGTCACTATCAAGCGCGCCTAACGCATCTACTTTCCATGGCCATACTTTCACAAGCGAGCCTGCGATAAAACCTGTGAGCAAGGCCAAAGTTGCCTGATAGTAGCGAGACAATAACCATTTAAGTGCGCGAGTAAATAATAACAATCCCGTTGCCATACCCGCAATGACCGTGAAGATTATCGTAAAGTTAAGGCTATGTACGGCTTCTAATACTGCGTCATAAGCACCTAATAGTAATAAGATAAAAGACCCAGATATACCTGGCAGTATCATGGCACAAATAGCGACTGCCCCTGCAAAAAACAAATAAGGCAAGCTTGGTGTGGTCGTGAGCAATGGTAAGCTGCTAATGACCACAGCGGCAACAAGACCAGTCACGAATAGTGCTGCCCGCCCTATATTCCAACGCTGAATCTCACTCAATAATATAAATACTGTTGCGACAACCAGTCCAAAAAAGAACGACCAAATAAATAACGGTTGATTATCTAATAGGTGTTTAATAATACCGGCTAAAGTAGCAAAACTGGTGGCGATTCCCAATAACAAAAATAACAAAAAAGTGGCATCAACTTGTCGCCACACCGCAACCAAACCTTTGATTCCGCCTTCCTGTCGGAATATCTGCCAGAGATTGGGGCCGATGCTACTCAGGGCGTTAATCAAGCGCTCATAAATACCAGCAATCAGCGCAATGGTGCCGCCAGAGACACCCGGTACGATATCCGCTGCCCCCATGGCCATTCCTCGGATATAAACCCCAAATAGTTGCTTTGGACTATCGGAGGATGCAGCAGTGCTGCTCTTATCCAGTGGTTGTGGCGCTGACGGCTCATTTTGCCGCGGTGATGGTGATGCCGTCATGGACAATCCTTTTTTTTTGAAAACACAGTGAAAGTTAATGCGATGCCGCTAAGTATGCTAGGACAGTGATACGAAAATTGACTGTTGCAATGTCGCAATGTAATAAGACATAAAAGCCAGATTAATGTTAAAAACACTAACCTAGCTCCATGGTATGGTGTTGCGAGTGTAGTTGTTACTCCGTGGGCGCAAGTGCTGGATAACCAAGGGCATAAAATATGCCTTCAAGCCCTGTGACATTGATGGCGGCATCAGCACGTGCTTGCACAATGGGCTTGGCGTGATAGGCGACGCCTAGGTCTGCAATGGCCATCATCGGTAAATCATTGGCACCGTCACCGATACAGACCACTTGTGACATCTCGATGCCTAAACGTTCAGCAGTATGCTCAACGATAGCCGCTTTTTTGGCACCATTGACGATGGGCAGCTGTACGTGACCAGTGACTTCCCCTTCGTCGATATCTAGGGCGTTGGCGTGAACTTCGTCAACGCCCAATTGCTCAGCGATGTAGCGGGCAAAGTAGGTAAAGCCGCCTGATACCAGTACGGTATGGTAGCCCAAAGCCTTTAGTGCACTGATGGTAGTGCGAGCGCCCATTGATAGCGTTAGGCGGCTGCAGATATCATCTAATACATCGGTCGAGATGCCTTTTAGTAACGCCACACGCTGAGCAAAAGACTCATCAAAATCCATCTCACCGCGCATTGCCGCTTCCGTAATGGCTTCGACTTCTTCACCGATGCCCGCTGTTTTTGCCAACTCAACGATGACTTCTTGCTCGATTAAGGTGGAATCCATATCAAAGCAGGCAAGCTTGTGGGTACGTAGCATATGACCGACTGATAAAATATGGCAATCGACAATATCCAAGCGTTCAGTACTGCTCGCTTGATGGCTATCGTTATAACCTTCGGTCAAGTCATGACGCAAGCGCGTGGTCAGCTGATCATCAATGATGTGAGCTGCTGCGGTCTTTTTGCCAGGATGCATGAGCGTATCAGTGACTGGAACCAACAAATAGCGGAATACTTGTGCTTGGGTAAAAGGCAAGCGCTGTGCATTTGCTGCTGTTGGCTCTGTATCAGAAACGGTAATATTGACAAAACTGGCATCAGTATCTTCAGCGACGGTGACCAAATGCCAGCTTGGCTGTTCGTCGACCCACGATTGCACATACTGGTGGATATCAAGCGTCGATATTTTGGTCGGTAGCACAACAATAAGAGCAAAAACTGGCAGGGACTGTAGCGCATCAAAATCTTGTAAGTTCGTGTTATCGGGTAACAGTGACGCAATAGAGTCAACGGCTTGTTGCCATGCTTTGCTGTCTTTTGGTAACGAGTAAGATGTATTGTGTGGCATGGCTCAATGGTCCCTTGTATGCTCATATAAGATTGGGAATAATAGCAGCTTTACTCGGCAGCGCCTATAGATGACGCGCAAAGTATCACCGTCGATTAAAGATGGCAGCAATCGTTGAAAAATCATTTGAAATTGAATGTGATTATTATGATAAATTTATAAATCAACTAACGCTATAAGACTTATTATGGTGATATAGTAGATAAGATAAGCGGACTGTATTCATGATGATATCCACAACAATGACTCTCAGTCGCCGCTTACCAAATGTGCCGTAGATTATCCTGAGTATTCGTATTTGAGACAGCAGTTTTTAAGTAACCAAATCTTGTTGTAAATGTTATTTTAGGCAACAACAGACGTGTCGGGTTATGGTACTTAAGTTCAATACATACTTATTAAGATGCGCACTATTATAGTTTTTTTAAATTCGCCAAAAAATGAGGGATAGCCTTGTTTTTTAATTTCTCTTATCCAAAAAAGTTTACCATATCATGACGTATTTAGCGCCGCGGCAAGGGTTGTTTGCCATTATTCTTCTGGTTAGTTTTTGTTTGCAGACGTTGTTATTGGTCATCAGTACCGATCAACAGCTGAGCAAAAGTCGTGCGTTAAAAGGCGAGCAGATGGTCGCCCAGCTGATTGATGAAGCAAGGTTGTCTTTAGAAAATAAAGACCGTGTCAGCTTGAGTGTCATTGCCAATCGCTATACCAGCGAGCAAGACGTGACGCGCATATTGATTAAAGACAATAACGACGACATCTTGGTGCCTGTTGGCAATGCGCCCATGCAGCAAGGTGATACCATTCGGCAGATTGCCACCAATGGCGATTCGGTGATTGGCAGTGTGTCGTTGACGTTAAAAGATATTAGCAAAGGCGAGATTATCGCTATGCAATGGCCGTTCGTCATCGGTACGATGCTGCTGCATTTGTTGCTTTGGCTGGTTTATGGTTACCTTGCCCGTCCAACCAAAGAGCAAATTAACGCGCTTAGCCGCGATATTCAAGATTTGCATCGTGAGCAGTATATGCAAATCGATCAGCGCAGTTATGATCGGGAGTTTGAACGCCGTGCCACGGATATGGATAAAGAAACATCGGAGCATTCTGTAGAGATTGCGACGGACGGTCAGCCAGCCAATGCACATAAATTGGATGTACATAGTGAAGTAAACCAGTATTTAAGAGCGCAACAGAATCAAGCGGCGACTGATACCACTGGCTCTGATAGTCAGCCTATCGATAGTACGACTGAAGAGCGAGCGGAGCATGATGCAGCAAATGGTGCTGCCCAAGATGAGATAAGCCGTGCTCCTAAATCTGGTAGCGCCTCTCGGTTGTCTGCCACCCGCTCATTTGACAGTGTGAGAGTGCAGATTGTATTCCATGACGAGTTCAATATGCTTGAGCGTCTGGCACCGGCTCAGCGTTTACCTTATTTGGCATTATGTACGCAGCTATTGAATCAAGCGGTGACCGAGTTACTCAAGCAGCCATTGTTGTTGGGTGTCAGCGCGATGAACGAGCCACGTTTCGATGACACGGGTGCTAGCGTGTTGTTAAAGGCGGACAATAGCCATGCCAAAGTGGCGTTAGCAGGTGTGATGCTTGGCAAGCTATATTTAATGCTCAACAAAATCATCCATGACAAGCACATTGAGCTAAGTCGCTTTGCACTACCTGCTAAAGCAGGGGTCAGCGATGATGCACAGGCGCAAGCAATGACGCAATTATTACACAGCGTCGGCAAAAAAGAGCAAATGCTGATTTTGTTACCCAATGCAGGTCTCAAGCAAATCAGCCACCATGTGCAGGTGCAGAGTATCATGCGGCCAACCACGGTTTATGAGCGTGAATGTGCGGTGTTCGATGGTGGCAACGATTCGATGATTCAACGCTTAGCAGATGTGCGCAATGCGGTATTGATGATTGAAAGCGCAGATGAGTCGGCTATTTAATGCTGCTTATATTCGCTTATTACTATACAATTGTCTGAGATATTGTCTCTGTCGTTATCTTTAAACAGCCTAAAAATAAGGCAGTAATAATAAAAAGCATTGACAACGTGAAGTAGAGACTTTATAAGGCATATATATATTAATGTATTCTTAATACCCTTGCTAAAATGATAGGAGCTTGTCATGAGTGATGCTGATATTGACGACGATTTTGATGATGATTTTGTCGACGATGATGATGCAAAGATGGTGGAAGAGGCCGAGACGAGCGTGCGTACGCGCTTAAGTAGTCTTGAGAAGCGTCGACTGATCGATAATCTGCTAGAAGAAAAGCGTTTGGCCAAAGAGCTAAAGGATGATCTAGACGATATAGACAATTTCGATGAAGATGGCGATGATTGGGATGATGACGATCTTTAGTTTTTAAACTTAAGTCATAGCCTAATGTGAAAGTGCTCAGTCATTTAAGCCGACTAAAGCCTTTAATAACGGCATATTAGCTGACAGTGTAATGCTAATGATATCGCGATCGTTATTTTTTGACGGTTGCTAGCCACCCGCTCTATGCAGTTATTCTTATTTTATAAAGATGGTTTGGGTGCTTTACCGAAACCATTTTTACCTTCACATTATCCACTATTCTGCACTTAACCGATCGTTTATGGCGACAGCCGCACTCTATCTTTCAAGGACAATTACATCATGAGTAACCAACTAAGCTTCGATGAATTATTAGACTATTTGGACAATCAAGAGAGCCCATTTGTGCTTGATAGTGTCGCCGCGCATGGTTTTTTGACAGCGACAGTTATTGGGCGTCCATTACCGAATTGGCTGGATGCACTGTTTGAAGGCCATGTTAGTGAAATCCCAGAAAACGTCATCGACGGTATCCAGCGCTGGCGCGATTCTATTATCGCTGAGCTAAAAAACGAGACGCCTATTGAGCTACCGTTTGGCGAAGATGCGGGTGATGAAGAAGTGGCTGTTGATTTTTCAGATGAATCAGATATCGTTGCTTGGTCAATTGGCTTTGTCGATGCGATGTATGGCGATGAAGCCAGCGATTGGTTTGAAGATGAAGAGACGGCTGAAGATGTGGCTGTCTTGACTTTACCAATGATTTTGCTAAGCGGTATCGATGATGAAGATCCGGAGCTTGCAGAGATGCGTAAAGATGAAGACAAGCTGGCACAAATGGCCAATAGCATCGAAGGCAATTTGACCGAGTTATTTTTGTTGTTCCATACCAACGATTAGCTTTTTTTTATCAATATAGGGACAGCGTGGTTTGGTCTATATCCAAGTTGACGCTGTCTATATAACGTCACCGATAAGGTCGTATTATGACTGTGCAACTCTCCAATCTTGAGCATTTGCCCAACTACCAAATCACCGAGCGTTTAGATGTGGTGTACGGCAGTACCGTGCGCTCAAAACATGTCGGCAAAGACTTGTTTGCTGGACTAAAAAATATCGTTGGTGGTGAGTTAACGGCTTATACCGAGCTGTTAGAAGAGTCACGCCAAGAGGCGATCGATCGGATGATTGTCAAAGCAGAAGCTTTGGGTGCAGATGCGGTTGTGGGGTTGCGTTTTTCGACCTCTAGCATCGCGCAGGGAGCTTCTGAATTGTTTGTCTATGGCACCGCTGTCAAAGCCATACCGATGCCGCAGCAAGTCTATCAAACCCCACCAAGTGACTCTCATCATCAGTCTGGTCAACAGCCAAATCTACAAAATTCTGCACCGACAGCGACCGATGACTTGCCACGTTTCAAACCTTTTGGTTAGCTAACCAAATCTTAAAGCATCGATGTTTTTTTATGATAAGTTTATGACAAGAGCGTGCCATGAATAATTCCCTTACCCAAATGCTTATCAATTACGCACCGTTTATTTTACTATTCGCTGCTGGTTGGTTTTTTGGGTCGCGTCATGAGCGCCAACATCTCGCGCAGTTAAGCATTGCAGAGCAGGAATTAAGCCATATTATGGTCTCAAGCGAGCGCTTTTATGTGCCAAAACTTGTTGCCCATACTGAGGGCGAGCTGGTACTTGGTAGTGTGGTTATTGCCCAAGATTATTTCAAAATGATTATCGCTCGGGTATTGAGCATTTTTGGTAAAAACTTGACCACTTACGAGACCTTACTCGACCGTGCCCGCCGCGAGGCTCTTGTACGTATGCGTACCGAAGCACAAGCCAAAGGCTATAACCATATCTATGGCTTACGTCTAGAAGTTAGCAATATCAATCAATTGGGCAGCATGGTTGAAGCCATCGCTTATGGCACTGCAGTGAACAGCCGTGAGTAACTCTAAAGCGCAATGAATCACTCAGAATTAATGTAATCAATATCTACGATTGAATGTCAGTCATGCGTTTTGATTGTCCCTCATCTATACCGTCTCTTACTTACCTCACCTGTTATTTATAAAGAATAAACCATGCTTCTTCTACAGATTATCGCTGGATTTATAATCCTTTATATTGTCATAAAAGTCGCTAGTTGGTTTGGAAGCCGCGACAATTCGCCAGTTTCTTTGGATTCTTCTTGGGATCAGGATAATCTTGACGATAGCGATGGTAGTGATTCAAGCAGCAGCGACTCAAGTAGCGGTGATTCAGGTGGTGGTGATTGAAGGTTGTTGTTCAATGATATTTCATCGTTCTGTAAACCCAAACACCATATTTGACTGATGAGTCGTTGAATAAAGCAAATAAGGCTGGCTTTACCCCTATATACTTGCTTTTACCCTGTCTTATTTTTTGCTGTTTTTTTAATTGATTGTCGGTGTTTAACGGCTATTGATTATGAGGATACGCCTTAGCAAGGATTGCTAATCAAGCGTCATTTAATCAGCATACTCGGTCTATAAAATTCATCTATAAAATGAACCTATAAACAGCTCTTATCTACAAGGATGTAGTTATGGAAGGTCTTGCCATAGTCACGTTAGTCAATTCAGTTATCATTCCTATTTGTCTGTTTTTAATCATGATGGGCATGGGGCTGACCCTCGTCACCAACGATTTTAAACGGGTTTTAAAATATCCAAAAGCAGTCGGCATTGGCTTGACCAATCAGTTGATACTGTTACCTATCATTGGCTTTGCGTTAGCCAATATCATGCCATTACGCCCAGAGTATGCCGTCGGGGTTATGCTCCTCGTACTGTGTCCGGGTGGCACTACCTCAAACTTATTTACCTATTTAGCCAAAGGCGATGTGGCGCTGTCGGTGACGATGACCGCGATTGCGAGCGTGATTACCGTCTTTACCATTCCCATTGTGCTGAGCTTTTCATTGATTTATTTTATGGGCAGCGGTAGTGAGTTTGAGTTACCAGTAGTAAAAACGATGCTGACTTTGGTGGTGCTGACGATAGTGCCTATTAGTGTCGGTATGCTGATTAAACGCTATGCACCAACCGTTGCCGATCGCTCACAAGTTTATGTGTCTCGATTTGGGGTGATATTTTTAACGTTTTTAGTGCTATTTTTGGGCTATGTGCAACGCGATATCATTGTCGACGCCTTTATCGCTACGGGTCCCGTATCGGTATTATTAAATCTCTCAACCATGGCGCTCGGTTATTATAGTAGTAAATGGTTCGGTCTCAACTGGGCGCAAAGAACCTCGGTGACGCTAGAAGTCGGTCTACAAAACAGTACCTTGTCGATATTTATGGCATTGACGTTATTATCTAACTACGACATGTCGATGATGCCAGCCATTTATACCTTGGTGATGTTCTTAAGCGCGGGGATTTTGGTGCGTATATTTAGCGCTCAACACGATAAGCTGAGAAAATCTGAAATAGAAAATAGCGTGTTGGCAGCGCGTATGCTGTAGATGCTGAAAACCCATAACAGGTTTAAATATTGAACCTTGTTATGGGTAATAGGCGAATTATCTATTTATAGCATTTAGCATTAACCAATACCAATCAAGGTCGGTGGGTATTTATACTGCTTCTAGCTTCCGCTTGTTCACTAGCCGTTTGTTCTTTCACTTTTTCAATTTGAAATAAGAACGTACGGTTTTTGAGTACTGCCACAAACACCACGCCGCCGACGGTATTGCCCACCAATATCACTACTAAAAACAGTAAATAACGCCCCAAGCTGACGGTATTGCCGTATAGCAAGGCAGAAAAAATCTCAATGTTGCCCACGATACTGTGGTGCAGTCCTAAAAAACCAATACTGCCAGTAATAAGCGCTACCAAAACGATGCGGCTAAGGGTGTCGCGTGCTGAGGTCACAAGCCACGCAGTGACGCCCATCATCCAACCTGCTAAGATGGCGCTACCAAATATGACCCACCACCTAAATCCTAAAATGTGTTCGGCATAAGTGTCGATGTCGCTCACGCTAAACAGCTGCATATTTAAACCCAAACCTATCATCAATGCGGCAAACAGACAGCCGCCAACGATGTTGCCAGCGATGACAATACCCCAAAGGCGTAGCAATTTGTGTAGCGGTTCAATCTTGTTAAGCACAGGTAGGCTTAATAATGAGGTTTGTTCGGTGAATAATAGCGACTGACCAATGACGACGATGATAAAGCCAATTGGGTAAAGTAGGGAGGCGAGCACGATTGCGTATTGGCTTGGTAGCACACCACTCAACAGCGCAAAAGCCGATAAAATCATAAAGAAGCTAATGCCAATCTCAAGCCCAGCGGTAAAGGCACTGGTAAATAGCGAGCCAAGTGAGCGCTCAAAGGTTTCTTTGGCATCCATCACTTGCTCAACCAAGATACTGGCATAGCTCTTTGCTTGACTCAAGTTGTCATCATTGGCGACTTTTTTGATGGTTTCCTTATCTGCTTCGCTCATATCTTCAGAGAAATCTTCGTCTTCTAAACTTTCTGTCGCCTCGGTATCATCTGGAATCGCAGTCTTGCTAATGTCTTTATCTTCAGTAAGAGATGGTTGATAAACGCTATCATCAATCAAGCGCTTATCATCAATCAAGCGCTTATCGTCTCTTTCATTAGCGTCTATTTCATCAGCTTGAGAGTGGCTGCTATTGTTATAGGTGTGCTCGGTATCTTTGGACACGGTCGGCTCGCTGTTTATAAGATCATGATTTTAGGATAAAGACGCCATTTATATGCTAGTGATGTTATAGAATATACCTCATAGCATGACCCATATTTTATAACATCACTAGCACTTATTTTGTTGGAATCTCATTCGATTGGTGACGTTTATGGGCTTTTGCGCTTATTAATGGGGCAATGCCACTCTGCAAGTCTGATAAATTGCCTTAGCATCTAACAAAATCTGGCCATCTGCGTTAAAATCACTCTATTCATTATTTTCATGATTTTATATTCGCTTTAATCACATTCAATCAATAAAAGATAATGCCATTATGAGTAACCACAACCTTACCACATCTATTCAAGCGGCCTTAAGCCAGTTAGAGAATGCCTATAATCCTGCGGAAGTCGAAGCAGGCATGTATCAAGGCTGGGAAGAAAGCGGCTATTTTAAGCCGACCTTTGATAAAGAAGAGTCGTTCTCTATCGCCTTGCCACCACCGAATGTCACTGGCTCGCTGCACATGGGTCATGGCTTTAACAATGCCATTATGGATGCGCTCACGCGTTATCACCGTATGGATGGTGATAATACGCTTTGGCAACCAGGTACGGACCATGCAGGTATCGCGACCCAAATGGTTGTTGAACGTCGTTTGGAAGCACAAGGCATCAAACGTCGTGACATGACGCGCGAAGACTTCATCGATAAAGTATGGGAATGGAAAGAAGAGTCGGGCGGCAATATCACCAGCCAAATTCGCCGTTTGGGCAGCTCGGTCGATTGGTCGCGTGAGCGTTTTACCATGGATGATGGTCTGTCTAACGCGGTAAAAGAAGTGTTCGTACGCCTATTCGATGATGGTTTGATATATCGTGGTAAGCGTTTGGTCAACTGGGATCCAAAGTTCCAAACTGCATTGTCTGATTTAGAAGTAGAAAACCATGACGAAAAAGGCAGCTTGTGGCATTTCCGCTATTATTTCACGGATAAAGATCTGACCACTCAAGATGGTAAAAACTATCTGGTGGTAGCGACTACGCGTCCTGAGACTTTGCTGGGTGATACCGCTGTTGCAGTCAATCCTAGCGATGAGCGTTATGCGCATTTGGTTGGCAAAACCATTACCTTGCCAATTACGGGTCGTGTCGTGCCTATCGTCGCTGATGATTATGTCGAAAAAGACTTCGGTACGGGCTGTGTAAAAATCACCCCAGCGCACGATTTCAACGATTATGAATTGGGTCGTCGTCATAGCTTACCATTGATTAATATCCTTGATGAGCGCGCCAATATCTTAGCAGCGATGGAAGTGTATCCTGATCTGCAAACACGTGAGCCAGAGTTGGAAACCACGCCAAGTGAGTATGCAGGACTTGAGCGTTTTGCCGCACGTAAGTTCCTTGTTGAGCAAGCAGGTGATCAAGGCTGGCTAGAAGACATCGAGGACTACGCACTCAAAGCGCCGCGTGCTGAGCGTGGTGGTACGATCGTTGAGCCGTGGTTGACCGATCAGTGGTATGTCGCGGTTAAAGAATTGGCTAAGCCTGCGATTGATGCGGTAGAAGACGGCAGCATCGAGTTTGTCCCTGCACAGTACAAAAACATGTATATGTCGTGGATGACCGATCTACAAGACTGGTGCATCAGCCGTCAGCTCTGGTGGGGACATCGTATCCCTGCATGGTATGACGATGAGACTGGTGAAGTTTATGTTGCCCGTGACGAAGCGGAAGTGCGTAGTAAATACAGTCTCAGCGATGACGTGATCTTGCGCCAAGATGATGACGTACTCGATACGTGGTTCAGCTCTGGTCTATGGACGTTCAGTACGCTTGACTGGGCAGACGTCAACGCCGACCCACGCGTGATGGACACCTTCCACCCGACCAGCGTGTTGGTGACAGGTTTTGACATTATTTTCTTTTGGGTGGCGCGCATGATCATGATGACCATGCACTTCGTGAAAAACGAAGACGGCACGCCGCAAGTACCGTTTAAGACCGTCTATGTGCATGGTCTGGTACGTGATGGCAATGGTCAAAAAATGTCAAAATCGAAAGGTAACGTCTTAGATCCGATTGACCTCATCGACGGTATTGATCTGGAAGCGCTGGTAGAAAAACGCACCAGCAATATGATGAATCCGAAAGACGCGGCTAAAATCGAAAAGCAAACGCGTAAAGAATTCCCAGAAGGCATCCCAGCCTTTGGTACGGATGCGCTACGTTTTACCTTTACCTCGCTTGCCAGTACCGGTCGCGATATCAACTTTGATCTAAAGCGTGTCGAAGGCTATCGTAACTTCTGTAATAAAATCTGGAACGCCAGCCGTTTTGTACTCATGAACTGTGTCGATAGCGAAGGTTCTGCCAAGCCTATCGACCAAGCGGCAAACCCTGACGTTTGGGAATTACCAGAAAAATGGATCATGAGTCGTCTGAACTCTACCGTTGCCGATATCCATCAGCATTTCGCTCAGTATCGTCTCGATATGGTCAGCCAAGATATCTATGAGTTTATCTGGAATGAGTACTGTGATTGGTATGTTGAGCTTGCCAAAGCCAGTCTAAATGATGACTCGGTGTCTGACGAACGCAAAGCGCAAATCCGTTATATTGCTGCATGTGCTAGAGACGGCGTTACGCTTTAGCCATCCAATCATGCCGTATCTGACCGAGCAAATTTGGCAGACGGTTGCACCGCTACTGAATCGCAAAAACACTGACAGCATCGTAGTCGCTGACTATCCAAAAACGGATGATGCACAAATCAGTGAGCAGGTCGAGGCGGATATGGCGTGGCTACAAGAGCTCATCGCTAGCGTCCGTAACATCCGTGGTGAGATGAAATTGGGTAATGCCGTACGTCTGCCAGTGCTACTACAAAATATCTCTAGCGATGAAGACGCGCGTCTGTCACGTATCAAAAACCAGTTCAAAGCGCTTGCTAAAGTTGAGAGCCTAGAGATCGTCAAAGAAGGCGATGAGGTGCCACTATCATCATCAAGTATGGTCGGGCAGCTACGGGTACTTGTACCGATGAAAGGGCTGATTGATCCAACGGCTGAGCTAGCACGTTTAGGTAAGTCATATGATAAGTTGAAAGGTCAAGCCGAAGGCATCGCACGCAAGCTAGGCAATGAAGGCTTCGTCAGTAAAGCACCTGCGGAAGTGGTCGATGCTGAGAAAGCAAAACTGGCTGAGCTAGAAGGGCAGTTGACCGCAATGACGGCGCAGATGGAGCAGTTGAAAGCGTTGTAGTCTAAGCAATCATTATAATGGCCATAACTTTAATACTTGCATTCTTGATCATGGCGATTCTATTTTTCTATTGGAATCGTCATGAGTCATTAGATAAGCATGCCATTTTCGCCACTATATTTATGGTGGTATATGTGCTTGTTTATCTATTTTTAAATCCTCCATACTTTTCACCGAATCGTCATATTGATACCTTGCTGATGATATTACCTCTAGTATCGTATGGCGCTATTCTATTTCCTGAAATAAATGCGACGATACCAGTACAAGGAACAAAGGGATTTGGTTGGTTGGGACTGGTTGTAACTGTGATAGTTTTAGTTGGGTTTAAGTGGTTTTTTTAAGCAAGCTGAAAGTATCTTGCGTAAGCTAGGTAATGAAGGTTTTGTTAGCAAAGCACCTGCGGAAGTGTTAGAAGAGAGAAGGCGAAACTGGCTGAGCTAGAAGGGCAGTTGACCGCGATGACGGCGCAGATGGAGCAGTTGAAAGCGTTGTAATTGGCATAGTCATATCTGTATGAATAAAAAACGCCATCACAATTGTGATGGCGTTTTTTATTATCTACTGGTTAGTTAGTTACTTAAGAGTTCATATCTATACCATTAATAAATATCTGTGTGCTATGATTTGTCACACTGTATGTCTCTACTACTTTGTCATTTAAAACAAAGTTGATATAAAATGTTTTCCAAAATTAATGACAAATATATTCTTCTATATTTTTTTCATATAACAAGATTTATATTAGATAGTGAGTACCTTCGAATGAAGTCAAACACATACTACAAAACGTATATCAGCTTATATCTGAAGATTTTAATAGCGGACAGGCTCACGAAGTAATAAGAGAATGGCGCTCGCACAACATTTATGCATTAGATATAGCTTCAAAACTACTAGAAAGAATCGTCAAAAACCTTGATCTTAAGAATTGCTACACAGGGCAACGACTAAAAAGGCTAGTGTCAATAAAACAAAAATTAGTCAAAAGTGAAGGTATGAGACTCACCAAAATGCAGGATATTGTAGGTGTAAGGCTTGTAGTCAATGATCTGAAAGAATTAGCAAAGGTAGTTAAGTTATTACAAGACGGTAAAATATTAGGTAGAAATATTTCTATCGTTAGAGAGTTTAATTATATAAAAAAACCAAAAGAAGATGGGTATAGAAGCTACCATATAACTTTCGAGATAAAAAATAAACATAGGGGCATAGAGTACAAAAGGTTATTTGAGTTACAAGTTAGGACGAAGTCACAGCATGCATGGTCTACTGTGGTAGAGACTATAGGAACTTATATGGGAGTAAACTTCAAAGGCGGCGATGGCGAAAAAGACTGGAAGAGTTTTTTTAAAGAGTCTTCTTATATATTTTCATGGTTTGAGAAATTTGAAAGTGGCCGTAAACACCTTACTATAGGTGATGCAGAAGAGGTAATCAGAGGTTCTATACGGCTCAAAGAAATAATGTTGGAGTTAAAAATAACAGAACTACTAGTGCTTCTTAATAATATGACTTCAGACATTAGCTATAAGCTAAATGAAACTTCTAAGAATGATTATGCAATTATATTTATTGACTACATTAAGAAAGAAAGTGTGTGAGAACTTATCCCAAAGCAGCATCTAAAACTGTTAATAATCTTTATATCAGGTTAGAAGAAGAGCTGAATTATACAGATCAAATCCAAGTCTTATTCGTTGAAATTACAAATTTAACTAACTTGAGAAAGGCTTTTCCGAATTTCTATATAGATGTATCTGAATTCATAATTATTCTAAAAAGATACTTCAATAGATTGAATGATTATGCATCCAACTTGAGCTAAATTTTCAAATAGATCGAAGGAACACCATGAACCATCTCACCGTCGGACAACGCGCGCCTTTAAGCAATCTTGCTATTAATGACACCGCACCAATCACGCTAAGTTCACTCGTCAAAGTCCGATAGAGATGGACATCAGCTGCTTTGCCTTAGACGCAGCGGGCAAGCTGATCAATGATGATTACATGGTGTTTTACAATCAGCCAACCTCACCTTGTGGGCAAATCAAGCTCACCCATTATGAGTCGCAGCCAACGGCGAATAAAGGCATCCAAGCCGAGTTTGAAGTTAATTTATCCAAACTGGCGACTAATATAGACAGCTTGTTTTTTGTATTATCAGCCGACACGCCGCTCAATCAAATTCAATCGTTAGAGATTGGCATTTGGCAGCAATTACAAAAAGCGCAGGCAGCGTATCAAGCAGTAGACTTTGCCCAGCAGCAAGCCAGTATGCTGATGCAGCTTTACCGTAAGAGTGGCGTTTGGCGAGTATCTAACGTCGCGCAAGGCTTTAATGGTGGACTTGCCGCCATCGTGCAGCATTTCGGTGGCGATGTAGAAGAGAGTAGTCCGCAAGTACTCGAGCCGACCGCCACGCCAGTGCAAGCAAAACCATCGCTAGAAAAGGTCATGCTAGACAAAGCCCCAAAGCTCGTCAATCTGGCCAAAAAAGCCACGATATCGCTTGAGAAACGTCAATTGCAGCAATTAACCGCAAAAGTAGCGTTGGTGTTAGATGCCTCAGGCTCAATGAACAGACAATATAAACAAGGCCGCGTGCAAGAGGTGGTCAATCGTCTATTACCATTGGCAGTCAGCTTCGATGACGACCAAGCGCTAGACTGCTGGGCGTTTGCCCGAGATCCGCAGTATTTGGGTGAGATTGGACTGAGCAACTATGACGGCTTCATTGACAACGCTCATGGCGGCTGGCGCAAATGGGCACTTGGCCCGCGCATCAATAACGAAGCAGAAGTCATGAAAGCCGTGACGGAGTTTTATCAAAATGATGGGTTGGATGTACCTGTCTATGTTTTATTTATCAGTGATGGCGGGGTGAATGACAATCGCGGTATCACCAGAGTCATGACGGAAGCCGCGAAACTACCGATATTTTGGCAGTTCTTGGGCTTAGGTGGTCGTGGTTATGGCATCCTAAAAAAACTAGACGACATGGAAGGGCGCGTGATTGATAATTGCGACTTTTTTGAACTCGATGATTTGGATGACATTAGCGAAGAAGCCTTGTATGAAAACATGCTAGAAGAGTTTCCAAGCTGGCTAAAAGAGGCACGCCAGATAGGATTGATAGCGAAATAACTAAATCAGGATAGTATCTTTAACGATAAAACCGTTCATAATCCAGCTATGAGCGGTTTTTTATTGCTAAAAATTCAGTCAAAGGTGGTGAGCTCACTTACCCAACCACTAACCAAACATACCTATTGATAGCAAAAACCTCGTAAAAATAGCCTTGTACCGTTTTGAGTGATATTGCATGCTTAGCTACCTATATAGGTAGGCAGTTCTATAAATGATTATCTGGTTTAAAAATCTAGCTGTCTAACCTTTATCGAATATTAGCCACTCCATATCATTCAATGACAGTATTTTTATGAGCCAACACAAAAAGCCTTTTACTATCGACCCAAAACCAATCAGCATAACAGCCCAACGGTGCGTTGGACGTTTGTCATACTGGGCTGGCTATTTTTTGTATTAGGGATTATCGGTGTATTGCTGCCAGTCATGCCGACTGCGCCTTTTATATTACTGGCAGCAGGTTGCTGGGCACGTAGTTCGCGACGCTTTCATTTTTGGTTGATTAATCATAAATACTTTGGGAAATTTGTCCGCGATTGGGAAAATAATCATGCCGTGCCACTCTATGCCAAGTGGTTAGCGACAATAATGATGACTATTTCAACAACGATGTTATTTTTTAATATTCCCGCCGATATGATATGGATGGCATGGCTGGTAGCCGGTCTGTACTGGGGTAGCGGTCTATTTGTTCCGTTTGCCAAATGCCTAAAATACATTGATTTTCAGGTCAAAAATCGTAATAAATGGGCTTTGGTTACATGAAAGCTAAGATAAGACTTGCGAAATCAGGATGTTCCCCCTATAATACGTCCAAGCTTAAGAGCAGTTCTGCACCAAATCATTACCTCGTAGTATTAGTTATAATCCTTCGTTTTAATATTTATCGTTCAGTAGCTATTTGCAAGCGTTATCGGTCACTAGGCCATTAATAAATTTAAAAGTAGGATTATATTATGTCAGACGTTCAAAAAGGTACAGTTAAGTGGTTCAACGAAGCTAAAGGCTTTGGTTTTATCGCTCCAGAAACTGGCGCAGACGTTTTTGCTCATTACAGCGAAATCACTGGTTCAGGCTTCAAAACTTTAGCTGAAGGCCAAGAAGTTGAGTTCACTGTAACTCAAGGTCAAAAAGGCCCACAAGCCCATAACATCGTTGCTATCTAATTTGTCTTTATAGACACTTAGAGCAAGATGAAAAAAAAGCGAACCTTCGGGTTCGTTTTTTTCGTCTACGATTTAAGATAAGCTATTTGCAATTAAAAGCTTAATATCTATAACGTAACGTGCGCTTTATGTTGAGTGGCTTTTAAATCAGACGATAAACCAAAAAAGCCGATGACTAGCATAGTCATCGGCTTTTTTGATCTATATAACTCATGGCAAGAATGATAACGAACGGCAAGGATGTTTGGTAGTTTACTTTAGCCAAGTAAGCTTATGCCAATATTAATCAATCCACCGCCAACGATCAGCCAAGCAAACATAATCGCCCCCAAGATAAGAGGTTTAACGCCAGCTTGTTTAATAGCGCCCAAATGCGTGGTTAGACCAAGCGCAAACATCGCCATGGTAAGCAGCACGTCGTCTAGCATCACCATACTACGCTCAAAGCTTGCGCTCATCAGCACCCAAGTGTGCAGTAAGACGATGGCAATGAATATGAAGGCAAACCAAGGCACTTTGACTTGTTGAACGCGATTCATAAACGATGGTTTTTTGCCATTGTCGCTGCTACCTTTGGTTAAGGCAAACGATAAAATAAGTAAAAAAGGAGCAAGCATCATGACGCGTATCATCTTGGTGACAACCGCTGTGTCACCCACTTCGGGACTGACGGCGTTACCAGCGACGACGACTTGCGCCACTTCATGAATGGTGGAACCCGTATAAATCCCGTACTGCTGAGCATTTAGCCAAGGTTGCAACCAACCAAGATGGTATAAAAACGGATAGAGCAACATCGCAACCGTACCAAAGACCACCACTGTCGCCACGGCGATAGTGACTTTGTGTGCTTCCGCTTTGACCACTGGCTCTGCGGCAATCACTGCGGCGGCACCGCAAATACTTGCGCCTGACCCAATTAATAGCGTCGTTTGTTTATCGACTTTTAACCATCGGGTACCTATCCAATAGGTGAGTAAAAAGGTCGATGTCAATACCAACGCATCGCTCATCACCGCAGACAGTCCGACACTTGATACTTGCGTTAAGGTCAGCTTAAAGCCATAAAACATGATGGCGAGGCGCAATATTTGACCTTTGGCAAATGCCACGCCGACACTTAAGCGCTCAGCAAGGTTAGGATAGACCGTATTGCCCAATACCATACCAATGAGAATGGCTAAAGTGAGAGAAGACAAGCCAACGATACGTCCATTGGTCCATGTGTTGACACTAGTATTGAGCCATAAACAAAATAAGCTGCCAATCAGCACGACGATAAGCCCTGCTAAATGGCGGCGCGGGAAATAGTTATTTACTGATTGGGTCAAGGCGTACATGACTGACTGTCCTATTATGTATTATCTAATCGAAATAAGCATAAGCTTATGAATAGACATTATAAGGCAGACCAATCTATAAAAACAGATTAATTAGATAAAAACTATCGATTTTTTAGGTTAATAAAAGTCTTTGGGCTAAAAAGATGGTTTTTTAGATAATAAAGGGCTTTTAAAGTAACAGGTGCTTTTTAGATTGTATCAATAAGATGGGGTATCAGAGAAATTATGAAAAAAGCCATGCAGGTATTACCAAAGATTACCCTCAAGCAATTATCGGTGTTTGTCAGTATTTATCAAACGGGTAGTACTAGCCGTGCCAGTGAAGCGCTGCATTTATCGCAGTCGGCGGTCAGTAGTGCGCTGACAGAATTAGAAGCAAGGCTGCAAATGCCACTGTTTGAGCGCGTCGGACGTAGGCTCAATCAGCACCCCAACGCCCATCCTATTTATATACAGGCACAAGCCATTTTGGGGCAGGCCTTAACTCTAGAGCATTATCATAAGCATCAAGCAGGGCAGATTCATATCGGTGCCAGTACCACGATCGGCAATTATGTGCTGCCGCCGCTGCTTGCCAAGCTATATGCGACGCTACCCGATGCCCATATCGATATGTATATCGCCAATACTCAAGAAGTGGTCAGCGAAGTTGAGCAGTTAAATATTGATATTGCGCTCGTAGAGGGTATGCCGCGCCCCACAGATATGAAGGCGATCGAGCAGCGTGCGTGGCGGACAGATACCTTGATGATCTTTACCAAGCGCGATAGCAAATGGTTGACAGGCATGGCCGCGTATAACGATGCGGATAATTGCTACGAGCTTAGCATTGCACAACTGGCAAAACTGCCGCTATTGGTACGAGAGGCAGGGTCAGGTACACGGCAAATTATCGATGAGCAGCTACTCAAGCATTTGCCTGATGCGGAAATTGTGATGGCGATTCAGCAGTCGGAAGCTATTAAGCATATGGTGAGTGCAGATATTGGTCTTGGCTGTTTATCACAGCATGTCATTCAGGCAGAGCTGACAGCAGGAGCGCTGGTACAGGTGAAAGTCGCAGGCATCGATTTGTCGCGGACTTGGTGGCTAGTGTGGCATAAAGCCCGCCATCAAAGCCCGATTTGGCAAAGTTTTATTGATATTTTGACAGCAGATTAATTTTAGTGATAAATATAGAGGTATTAGCGAGAATATCTAATATTTTAATAAATAATAAAAAAGCGCAAAGTTATACAATGCGCTTTTTTTAATGAGCTTTTTTAATAGTTTTAACTAACTTGGAAACGACGTTAAGTCTTTTCTTAAACTACTTATTAACGGGTTTATCCAGTCTTACGACCAAGCTATCGCATGGGACGTTAGGCAAGATATTATCTGCCGTCGCGCCACTGAGCCAAGCGGCGATACCATGGCGTTCATGACGACCGATGACCAACAAATCAACATCATGCTTGTGACAATAGTTGACGATACCTTCACTGTTAGAGATGGCAGTGGTCACTTCAGAATTCACCGCATGTAGGTCATTACGGTCTAAAAACTGTGCCAATTTAGCGCGCGCTTCTTGACAGCGTTCATCGTCAATTTCATCGTATAAGCTGGAGGCTGGCACCAGCTCATAGCCAAAGCCAACCATAGTATCTTTGACGATATGTAATACCGATAACTTAGCATTAGGACGATTCTCGACGATACGTTTGGCCTTTTGGGCGACCACATCAGCATCGGACATTAAGTCGGTGACCAATAAAATATGTTCGTAACTCATGAGCGGCTCCTTGTGACAGATGATTTTAACTATAGCACTACTGATGGCTGCTGTTAAGTACGCTTTGAGTTCGCTTTGTGAAAATCCGACATTCTGCCATATTGGTCATCTTTATTACTACGGTATCTTGACTTATGGAGGTGCGAACCCCATCTAATTCCGTTAGGCAAATTCTTTAATTTATACCGGCGCATTGCTGTCATTTAAAATGATGCACGGGTACATGCCATTAAATTTGAATATTACTCATAGGTTAATCACAATAATACGCACAATATTTTATATAAATATCATATAAAAAACACCCTACGATAAGTACTAAATACACTATTTATCTATTGTTTACTCCGATTTTATTTTATCGCCACTGGCTATATTTAGTCATTAATCGCATATTATTCTAAATAAAATTAGAGCAATCCATAAGGAAAATTATGACCGACACATTATCTACTACTGATCTAACTTTGCATCCTGCCTTTGAGCTGATTGAGCACCGCCATATCGATGCATTGTCGATGGACGTATTGATAAGCCAACACGTTAAAACAGGCGCGATGCATTACCACTTGGCACTCCGAGTGACGAAAATGCCTTTTTGGTTGGCTTTCGAACTCAGCCAATGGATCAAAAGGTGAGGCGCATAGAGCGTGGCTTTATGTGGCTCTGAAAGTTCCCCGTTCGTGACCCATTTTTTCTCAATGATTAAGCGTTCGCTTAATACCTTTATGAATGCGATGACCGCTGCCGATTGGACGGCGTATCCGTATGCGACGCAAAATAAAAACGACTACTTTAATTTGCTAGCCGTTTATCTGGATGCCTCATTTTCCCCAATATTCATCCGCTGGATTTTGCTCAAGAAGGTATTCGTGTAGAATTAGACGAAAATGATAAGCCGCAATTTAAAGGCATCGTCTTTAATGAAATGAAAGGCGCAATGGTGGCGAGATTGACCAGTTGTATCATACGGTCGCCCATCATTTATTCCCAACGACGACGTATCACTATAATTCGGGTGGCGATCCAGCCGATATCCCAGACTTGACGCATACTGAGCTAGTTGAATTTCATCAGAGCCATTATCATCCGTCAAACAGTGTGATTATGAGCTTTGGTAATATTCCAGTCGCTGAAACCCAAGCTAAAATCCATGAAGATGCCTTGATTCAGTTTGAAGCGGGCAAAAAACATGTCTCGCGTCCTGAAAAACGCCTGTCTGCACCGATTAGCGCCGTTGATACTTATACCGCTGACGAAGCAGGTCCTGACCAAACTCATCACGTGATTGCATGGTTATTACCATCGATTACTGATCCAAAGCAGCGTTTGGCATTGCGTTTATTAGAAGGCGTGCTGGTTGAGCATGCTGGTTCGCCGCTACGTGCTTTTTGGACAGCCATCCACTTGGTAAAGCGCCAAGTCCGCTACTAGGTTTGGATGACAGTCATTATGAAATGGTCTTTTATACGGGACTACGTGGTTCTAACCCTGAACACGCCGAAGCGGTAGAGCAGGGCATTATTGATTTGCTTAAAGAGGTCGCGAGCCAACCAATTGATGATGAAACCATTGAGACGATTCTGCACCAAATCGAGATTGATCAGCGCCATATCGGCGGCGATAGCATGCCTTATGGTCTAAATCTCATGCTAGAAGGTTTTAGCACTGCCATTCATGATGGTAATCCTATTGATGTCTGGGAAGTTGATGAGCATTTGCAGTGGCTACGTGAGCAAGTAAAAGATGCGCAATGGTTACCGAATTTAATCAAGCAGCATTTGCTTGATAATCAGCATCGTGTGCGTGTGACCATGACGCCTGATAGTGAAAAATCCGCCCGTTTGGCGGCAGCTGAGCAGACTCGTCTTGATACCATCGAAATGGATTTGACCGCTGATGATAAAGCTATCTTAAAACAACAAGCGTTAGATTTGGCAGCGCGCCAAGCCGCGCCTGATGATTTAAGCTTATTGCCAAAAGTGGGTTTAGAAGACGTACCGACCGATATCAGCTTTAAACAACACGCAAAAGCAGATTAATTTAAGTGGCAAAGACAGCACCTTATTTGAATATGAAGCGGGCACTAACGGCTTATATTATTATCAAATAATTGTACCGTTGACTGATGCGATTGGTAATGAGGATACAAGCGAGCTACCCGTTAATGAAGTCATTAATCATCCGCTGTTGCCTATCTATTTAAGCTTATTATCAGAGCTAGGTACAGATTCGCTCAGCGCTCACGAAATGCAGGCCAAGCAAGCGGCGCATTCATCAGGGGTGACGGCGCGTATTAGTCAGCGTACCAATGTCGATGACAGCCAAGCGATTAGCAGCTACTTTGTGGTGGCAACGCGCGCGCTGAATCGTAAACCTGAAGCGATTGATTTGCTCAAAGAAGTGATGGAACACAGTATCTTTAGTGAGCATGATCGTATCAAAGAAATCTTGCAGCAGCGTCAAGCAGGCTGGCAATCAAACCTTGCTGGTTCAGGGCATTCCTATGCCATGCAAACCGCCAGCCGTGGTATGAGTCGTCAAGCGCAGTTAGAGTACGTGCGCAGTGGTCTGCCAGCATTGAACGCGCTAAAAGACTTCTTAACTCATGCCAGTACCGACGACGCACAGTGGGATAAATTAGCAAACAGCTTGATGGACTTACATCAACGTCTAATTAGTTTGCCTAAGCACGCGGTTATTATTTGCGAAGCCGAGCAAACTGAACGCTTAAGCAATTTAATTGTTGATAGCTGGAAAGACAGTCAAGCGCCAAAGATTGCAGCGCAGTTAAAAAATACTGATGCGAGTATTGAAGACAATATCCCAAGCGAGTTTGCTGAATTGCAACTTGATACGGCGTTAAATGGTGATAAAGACGCGGTCGAAGCGCTAGAAAGTGATGTGGCGCTCGATGTTGAAGACTTAGCGTGGCTAGTCCCAACCAACGTCTATCATAATGCCAGCGCTTATACCGTACCAGCGGCTGATCATCCTGATACAGCAGCTCTCATGGTACTCGCGCCTTATCTACGCAATGGTTATCTGCATAGCGCTATTCGTGAGCGCGGCGGTGCTTATGGCGGCGGTGCGGGCTACGATGCCAATGCCTGTGCCTTTAAGTTCTTTAGCTACCGTGACCCGCAGTGTGCTGAAACTTTTGCCCATTTTGATGCCAGTATCGAATGGCTATTGAATGAGCCGCAAACAGACGAGCAGTTAGAAGAGGCCATCTTAGGTATTATCTCAGGAATGGATAAGCCAGGCTCTCCAGCAGGGGAGGCGGTTAAAGCCTGCTTTGCTGACTTACATCATCGCGGTGTAGAGTGGCAGCGTAAAATGCGCGCGTCAATATTGGCTGTGACCGTGGCTGACTTACAGCGCGTTGCTAAGCAATACCTACAAGGACAAAAGCACGTACGTGCAGTACTCGCGCCTTATGATAAAGAAGCGGCAGTGCAAGAGTTAGGCTTTAGCATTTATAAAATTAAAAGCTAATCTTCTTCAAGTCTGCTGATTTAATCGTTATATAAAAAACCGCCGCTTTCACTAAAAATGGAAGCGGCGGTTTTATTGCTTGATAGTGTTTTTTACAGGCTTACTTTTTGATTAAGTAATTGGCGACTGCTTTATAGGCAGGTAAAGAAGTCGGGTCTATTTTGCCGTTACTGGCATCCGGATATGACGCAAAACGAACGATGACCATATCAGCTGCTGGATCCACATAGACAGTTTGACCGTGGACGCCGCGTGCTGCATAGATGGGCGTGGGGTTATTAAATAACCACCACATGCTTGTGTAGCTGCCGTTAGTCAGCTGCTTATAATCGGCTTTCGCAAAAGCCTCTTTATCGCCACCCGCTTCGATATTATCAACGACCGCAGCTGGGAATAAGCGCTCACCATTAATTTCGCCTTTATTGAGCATCAAGCTACCAATGCGTGCCATATCATGCAAGCCTGCACTAAGACCGCCGCCAGCAAACGGCGTACCTTTAGCATCGACCGTCATATAGGCGCTTTGTTCAGCACCGATTTTTTGCCATATGCGTTCCGAGAGTAATTCATTCACCGCTTTACCAGTCGTACGCGAAATAATCCAGCCTAGGGCATCGCTATTAATGGTTCGATAGTTGAAAGCTTCCCCATGTTCGCCGTTCTTCTTAACTGTTTGCAGGTACTCAAAGTAACCATTGGGTCCGTTATAATCTTTCGGTTTTGGTAATGGGCTTGCCGCTTCTGAATACTTCCAGATATCGGCATTAGGATCGGCATAGTCTTCGCTATAATCGAGCGCTGTGGTCATGTCCATGACTTGGCGTACGGTTGCATCACCAAAACCACTGTTTTTGAGCTCTGGAATGATAGACGCCACCAAAGCTTTATCGTCAAGCTTACCTTCGGTCACGAGGATCTCTGCTAACAGCCCAGTCATTGATTTGGTCATCGACATCGCCGCATGATTGCCCAGCTCATTGAGGCAGCCGTTTTGGCGCTCGTATACCACCTTGCCATGATGCATGACCATAATGCCGTCAGTATAATTGGCATCCAGTGATTGCTTCCACGTCATTAGGCGCTTACTGTTAGTAGGCATAAAGGTGATGGCATCGATATTTTTATCTAACTCATAGCTGAGCTTGGAAGGCGCGCCGATACCGCGACTGACGTCAGTGGTAGGCATCAACTCACGGATATGACAGACCGTCCAACGCAGCTTGGGAAAACTAAAAAAATTAGAGGAAGGTTGAGTAATCAGTTTATCGGCAGGCGGCGGAAAACCTTGCATCCAGCCAAGCGTTTGTGGGTCGGATTGTTTGGCGGTTAACCGTGCATCTTCCGCATGGCTGGTGATACTTATACTGGTTAGAGTCATGGCGATGGTCAGCGGTAATAGAGGTAAAGAGCGTTGCAATAAAGTCAGCATAATATTCTCGCAAGTCGGCTTAAACGATTAACTTCAGACAATAAAAAACCATTGATAAGTGGCTATATTCAAAACTTAGCATAAGACTTATCAATGGTTTTTACCAACCACTTTTGTAAAGCAATTGATTTTTTTATAAGGTTATTTTTTAACGTTATGTTTATAACTCTATTCTTTATATGCTTAGGGTTAGTAGCGCTTGATCGCTTGGTCTTTACCGATGATATCCTGATGAATAGGGAAATTTTCATGGTTATCGTATTGCTTGCGGTCAGCAAAGTAACTTTTTAGGGTACGACGTACCGCTTCAAAGGCAAGTTTGTCCCATGGAATATCTTCTTCAGTAAATAACGCACAATCAAGACTTTCAGAGCCGATGCCATAAGCACCGTCTTTTAGCTCAGTGATATAGATGCTATAGATTTGCCCGATATCAGGAATATCATATAAGCAATATAAATGCGGATTGATGACGACCGCTTCTGCTTCTTCAAAACTTTCACGAGCGGCCCCTTCTGCCATGGTTTCGCCATTTTCCATAAAGCCAGCTGGCAGTGTCCATAAGCCATACTGTGGCTCGATCGCGCGGCGACATAGCAGTACCCGATGCTTATGCACAACGAGTGAGCCACAAATCACTTTTGGATTTTCATAGTGAATATAGTGGCAATTGGGGCATACCAAGCGTGGGATATTATCCGTGGCTGGTATTTTGCGTTCCGCTTCATGACCGCATTGTAAACAATAGCGCATATCAACTGCCTTATTTAATGATAAATCTACATGATAAATAGAAATGAGAAAAAGGATTGTCGTTCTTTGAAAAATTATGATTCTTATTTTAAAATAGTATGACTTTAGCTTATCAGATGTTATGTGATCATAGCTGTTAATCCTAAGATAACACAAATTCTCATCACACTGGCAGTGATAATAACAAGCACACAGGTTTGCGCAACTGCTTACGGCTACGGTTGCTATTAATGAATGCATCAGCAGGCAAAGCAGGACAGTCACATAAAGTATATGCAGTCACGATAAGATTGCGCTAGGCTAGACTCACGCTAACTATTGAATGATAGCTTTACCAACAACAAGAGTAATGGCTTCCGCGACTGGTGTTGCTCTAAGTAAGGGTAACCAGCAAAGCGCGCGCATCTATCAGAGTAGGGGATATTAAAAAATGCCACTTTACGTCGCCAAGCATAACGATGAATGAATGGAAACCAACATGTAGTAGATGCGATACGCGTAGCAATAACTCTGGCGCAAGCGTTGTACACATTGCGAGAGATAAGCTCCACCATCCGATGCTTAATTCTAATAAAAATATAGGGCAATAATCATGTTACTTCCCCCGCAGTCGCTACGTTTTGATGAGTTTTCAGTCGCTGTGCCGGACTTTATTCGTTATCCCACTATTAGAACGCTGGCGGAACGGGTGCAGCATGAGACCTTAAATGCCGTTACCAGTCCTGCGCTGTATGATGCTAGCACTTCTCGTAGCACTCGCATTCTAGATAGCTTGTATCAAACACCCATTGCCGATGCCTCGGTATTGGTTGCCATTACCCATGAACGCCATCCAAAGCTGCTACTGACACGCCGCGCTGCGCACATGAACAGCCATGCTGGCGAGGTCTCTTGCGTTGGTGGTAAACATGACGCAGGCGACGGTAATAATGTCGTCACCGCTTTGCGTGAAGCCTGTGAAGAGACGGCACTACCACCTAATAAAGTCCAGCTAATTGGTCAATTGCCCATTCAAACCTCTAAAAGTGGTATGAGTGTGCGTCCTATTGTGGCGCTGATTGCGCCAGATTTACTATTGGTACCTGAGCTTGGCGAAATCTCGCGCATTTTTTGGGCAGATTTTGAAACCTTGCTGACTCAGCCTACTGTCGAGTATGCGGTAGAATATGCAATGCAAGATAAGATCGCGACTATTCTCACGCCTAGCTGGCAAGTGGATGGTGAAACGGTTTGGGGTCTGACAGGACGAGTCATTGCCAGTCTGCTAGAAACAGGCTTTGATCGGCAGCTTGAGTGGTATTATCGTATCCAAAATACGCGTAATTAATCCGTAAGGCGGCTAACGGCTAACGGCTGACGTCTAAACGTTATTCGTTTTATTTTAGCTACTATGCTTTATTTATAATTGCTTACTTATAATAATCGTCGTTTTTTTTAAGCCACCAGTTCATATTATCTTGGCGTTTGGCGCGGAAGGCTTCTAATTTTTCAGCCACACTTTGATTGTGTTGGCGTGCCGTATCGAGCGCAAAGAGAATCGGCACCGATGATAAGACACCAAAGCGGATTTTTGATTTTGGCAAATCCAGCCCATCGCCGATATCATCGCCGACCAAAGTACGAGTCACGCTAGCATTGACCATCTCAACGAAACGCCCCCGTCGATTGTCTTCGCCCATCAGCTGACGCGGCAAATCATGCAAGGCTTTGGCTAATGGTTGCCCCATTTTAAAATCAAGTTGCTGAATTGATAAATAGGTATAAAGCCATTCCCAACAGGCGGTTTCATCTTTTGGCAGGCGCTCTAAGTCAACCCCCATCCAATAACTGGCAAGATTCCATAGATGCAGAATACCTGCCGCTTCTTCAGTGCTGATGCGTGCGCCAAGTAGCCGTAACCCGCGCATAATCAACAATGAAAACTGCAAATGAGTAGCAATCATATCGGTTTGATTGATAGGAAGACCCCAATAATCAGTATTCCAGCTGCCATCTGGCTTGTGATGTTGGTCGGCATTTGGTATGACGCCTTTAGCAGCATTGCCTTTACCTTTGAGCAAGTTTTGCCGTACTAGGGTATGAATTTGCCGCACCTTGATTGATTGCCGCCAACCTTCTGAGCCAATCGCCAATACTTGCTCGATAGACTGACGTTGATTATGGGCGTTTGTATTCGACTTATGTAATGGGGGATGTTCAGAGACGGCTAGGATATAGGCATACGTACGCATCAGGCGCGGCAGGGCATCGTGCATCAATGCGCCTGTCTGAATGAGCGGCAGGGAGAGGGCGGGAATGCTGTAGCCTGCCATCAGGGCGACATTACGTAGTAGCCAAATCAGCATCAGCGGATAGCGTCGATAGGCAACCGCACCGATTTGGGCAAGCTTGGGATCGAACCAATCGGGATGGTGGCTAAATTGTTCAGCCAAGGCGTTAAATGCAGAGTTGTTTGTGAGATTAGCATCGAATTTATTGCTATTGCTGCTGTCGCTGATAATAAATTGCTGTAGGGGCTTTGCAAAACGAATGCCGTCAGCGGCCAACGTATCTGCCAGTGAATCGCCAATATCGTAGCCCGCGACTATTTCATTTAATAAATCTTGCGAGATAACGAAGTCTTTTGGCAATAAATAACGCTTGATGCGCTTTAATACTTGCAAGTCGCTATGGTCATCAATCGCGGTCGTCCGTCCGTGACGCTGATAAGGTTTTATTAAGGGTTGTTGGTGATTCAAAGTAGCAGCCGTCTGTTTATCAGTTATGTTGATTGAATCCATATTTATCAAATGCCTTCTTACCAAATGCCTTCTTACCAAATATTTTCCTATTAGATTATTTCACAAGGCCAATAGTATTAATAGCTATTTGACTGGTTTAGAGCTTCTAATTGTCTTTGCGTGGTGTTCATACGGTGCTTGGCTTTACGCAGCTCGTCGGCTAATGATAGTAGACGCGCGCGTGCTTCTTTTTCATTAGCAAAGTTTAACATCGCCCCACTTTCTAGCTTATCAAACTCTTCTTGGTAGGTTTCTATGAGGCGCTTGTCTTTGTCTAACTGACTGTCTAATGCATAATAGTCTAAGCCTTTTTGATTAGCAGTTTGCAGTGTGTTCGCCAAGGTTAAGGGGCAAACATTATTGAGCTGACGTCCGCGCCGACCGACATTGTAAGCATTACTGGTCGTGCAGTATTGCTTAAGACCCAGCTGGCGACCGCGCTCCCATGCCAGATAGTTGGGGGCAACACTGGCCTTGGCACAGGCTTTGGCATGTGATGCAAGGCGGTCTGATGGGTAACCTGCCACGCCATCATTGTAGCCAATAGCCTGCCAGTCACCAACGAGGCACTCCTGCTTAGAGAGCGTGGCACAGCTTGATAGTAAAACAATGCTACCAAGGAGCGCCAAGCTTAACGAAGGCCGCAGTACAAACTGTCGCATGATTCTCTCTTCTATGGCTATTGATGCAAGTGCTGATATGGCTAATGAAAAATACTTTTAATGAACCATGCTCGGCTGCCAAAGTACGTGAACTATAAAATCATAAGCCACCGATAAGCTAAATCGCCTTTAGGTGGCTTATCTTCTTATTAATGAGGGCGAGTCAGATCGACTGAGGTGCCGCTTACATTGTCTTTCAAGCTGACTTTGAGCATGAGGTAACCTGCGATACCAGAGACGATTGAGCCCATAATAATACCTAAGCGCTCATCAAATAAGGCTGTTTCACCAGCAAATGCCAGACCGCCAATGAACAGACTCATGGTAAAACCAACACCACAGAGTAAGGCTGCACCGTAAATCTGCTTATAGTTCATGCCTCTTGGCATGGTTGAGATACCAAGCTTAAAGATTAACCAGCACATGATCATCACACCCAGTTGCTTACCGATGAATAGACCGGCCGCAATACCAAGCGGTACTGAATGGAACAGCTCAGCGAAGCCTGCACCTTTGAGAGATATGCCTGAGTTAGCAAATGCGAATAATGGCAAGATACCGAAGGCAACGGTGTTATGTAAATCGTGCTCTAGCTCTTCTAGTGGTGAGTGCTCAGGATCAGTACGGTCAAACATAGGAATAAATAGTGCTAAGACCACGCCAGCCAAGGTGGCATGGATGCCGGACTTGAGTACCGCAATCCACATGATCACACCGATCAGCAGATAAGGCGTGATGCTGGTGACGTTGCGACGATTAAGAAGGTATAAGAAAGGTAGACATAGACCTGCCACTGCCAATGACTCTAATGACAAATCACTGGTATAAAATAAAGCGATGATTAAAATGGCGCCAATATCATCAAAAATAGCAATTGATACTAAAAATACTTTTAAAGAGTTGGGGACGCGGTTGCCTAATAAGCTCAAAATACCTAGGGCAAAAGCAATATCAGTCGCGGCTGGAATCGCCCATCCTTTCCAAAACTCAGGCTCGTTATAGTTAAAAAGTAGATAGACAATCGCTGGCATAATCATGCCACCGAGCGCCGCACCAGCTGGCAAGATGATTTGCTTAACATTAGACAGCTCACCGATCAACACTTCACGCTTTAGCTCAAGTCCCACTAAAAAAAAGAAATCGCCATTAAACCGTCATTGATCCAGTGATGAGCGTCTTTAGCGATAGCGAACTCACCGATTTGAATGGCAACGGGTGCGTGAATAAAGCCCTCATACCACACATTAAGAGGGGAGTTGGCAATAATCATTGCAGCAATGGCAGCCAATGCTAGGACGATACCGCCCGCTGCCTCAAATTCAAAAAATGCTTTAATCCTGCGTATTGCCATATCATCCTCATTTGCTAAACACGAATTACAAATTAATCCAATAACCTCAAATATCTATGACACGACTCATAAAGACATGATAGACAGCAACAGTTTCTCATACTCTTATTGATATAGACAACAAAATACGTCAACCAAAAGTTATAAGTGCCGCCTGTCACATTAATAATAGCGATATTATAAAGTCGATAGAGCAGACAAAAGCCTTATAAGTCGTTACATACTTTTAATCAATCGCTGCTTATTTTAGATACTTATTAAGCCGTTAGACAAATCTAGCAGACTTTTTTACGTTTTTGGCTTTTTTTAGCGTTTTATCTTTATAATGATTGGCATTTTGTGATGTTCTGTCACAGCTTTAATACATATCAGCAGTACTATCAGCTAATGAATAGCAAAGTTGATAGCAACATTGCTACTAATATTTTATTTCCTGTTCTTAAAGCCAGTTTTTAGGACTTCCTCATTTTCCATCATAAAATTTACAGGTCAGCGTCATGGACTTATCGCTTTCGTTAGAGGTTATATTAATGCTTACCGCTGTGGCAGCGTTGGCAGGCTTTATTGATGCTATCGCTGGTGGTGGCGGTTTATTGACCATCCCCGCCATGTTACTCGCCAATATCCCACCAGTGCTAACGCTCGGTACCAATAAGCTACAAGCCGCTTCAGGTGCGCTAGCAGCCTCTATTACGATGATTAGAAAAGGGGTGGTCAAACCGCAACGTATCAAAGTAGCTATTGTTGGCGCTTTTATCGGTTCTGTTCTTGGCACTATCGCTGTACAGATGTCGCCGCCAGATCTGCTTGAGACACTGATTCCGTTTTTGATTGCGGCTATCGGGATTTATACCTTGTTTGCGCCTCGACTTGGCGAAGTAGAAGCTGCGCCGCGTATCTCAGAAGGCAAATGGCAAAAAGTGGTTGCACCATTAATTGGTTTTTATGATGGTTATATTGGACCAGGCACAGGGATGTTTTTTGCGCTCGGCAACGTGGCGTTGCGCGGTCGGCAAATTATCGAAGCAACAGGTGCAGCAAAGGTATTGAATCTATCGACCAATATTGGCTCGTTAATATTCTTTATTTTGGGCGGTAATGTCTTGTGGAAAGTAGGGCTTGCCATGATGGTGGGACAAACGATAGGCGCGTATTTTGGCTCTCATATGGTGGTCAAGGGCGGTAGTAAGCTGATTCGTCCGATGATTGTAGTGGTATGCTTGGCGATGGTAACCAAATACGTTTTTGGTTGATTGTTGTTCATCAAGTAAATGTATTTAGCAAAGAAAAAAACCTCAGCCAATATGACTGAGGTTTTTTGTATCGTGAATAAATTATCAAAATCTATTCAATGCGAGTGCCTAGCGGCGACGATCGATATCATCGTACTCACTGCCCATGATCCCATCACTAAAGACTTCAGAGAATTCACGCTCATTGTCTTCATCAATGTGACCATCAAACACGTCTTTTGCGCCAGCGTTAGGATCGTTATAAATAGCCAAATCCATTTTGCCTTCTGATTTTGCCACAATAGCCGTCACAGCAGCATCGCCACCGACGTTCACTGCGGTACGTAACATATCAAGGATACGATCCACACCTAAGATAAGACCGATGCCTTCGATAGGTAGACCGACTTGGGCAAATACCATTGATAGCATAATCAGACCAACACCCGGTACACCAGCGGTACCGACGGAAGCCAAAACGGACATTAGAATGACAGTTAGATACTCAGTCACGCCCAAGTCAATACCATAAATATTGGCAATGAAAATGGTCGCCGTGCCCTGCATGATGGCGGTACCATCCATGTTGATGGTCGCACCAAATGGAACAGTAAATGAAGCAACTGAGTTATTGACACCCATGCGCTTGGTTACCGTACGCAAGGTAATAGGAATCGTCGCGTTCGAGCTTGACGTACTAAAAGCAAAAATCTGAACTTCGCGCATTTTTGCCAAAAAGGTTTTTGGATAAGCCTGAAGAGACTTTGAGTACAATCATCATAGTGACAAAGAAATGGAATGCCAATGAGCCGACCATACCGCCACATAACCGAGCAGTGACCAAATCAAGTCTAAACCCAGCTGCCATTGCTTTGGTCAATAGCGCAAATACACCATAAGGTGCAAGATTCATAATGATGGTCACCATTTTTAAGATGACTTCATTGATTAATTCTAAGCTCTGCACTAAGCCTTTGGCAGGTTTACCCACCATCAAGATACTAACACCGATCAAAATAGCAAAAATAATCGATAACATATCACCATTTGCCATCGCGCTGATGGGTTTGATGGGATAATATTAGAGAACACATCTAGCAGTGGTGGTGCTGAAGCTGCTTCAAATGCCGCTTCGGTTTCGATATTCATGCCTTTACCGATACCAAATAGCACGCCAAGCCCAATCGCTGTTGCGATAGCCAGAGCTGTTGTCATCATATAAATAAGAAATGTCTTGGTGCCGATGCGACCAAGCAAACGAATATCCCCAATACCGCAAACACCGCAAATCAGTGAGATCAACACCAAAGGCACGACTAGCATTTTTAACGAGTTGACAAATAGCTTGCCGACAATGGCGAGGAAGCCATTGGTAATGTACGTATGAATGAAACCGCCTTCAGCGTTCAGTCCTGAATAGTTTATAAACAATCCCAGTATGATACCGAGTACCAAGCGACAATAATCTTGCCGGTCATCCCATATTTTTCCACATAACTTATACCTTGTGTACGTGCCCCAGAGCGAATAGATAGGCTGCTCACATCAATGTGATTGTTGCCATTATTATCACCGCTCTTGCTACGTCTATTAAATTCTTTCAACTTCCACTTAGTGTCACGTTTTCGGGGCACAATATAAAATAATTGTTAAGGATACTGCAACGTTTTTTTATGACTAAGGTAATATAAATCAATAGTTAAGTTGTCTGCGCCGAATTTTTCGCGAGTAAAGTAGGTAAATGACAAGGCATATTGACCAATATTAGCGCGTGTTGAACATTCAAAAATAGATACTGCTGATCGCCAAAACTGTTTCAGACAAAGCATAAAATGACGGTAATGCTCATGCCTTAATTAGTTTTATAACATATTTTTATATGGAGCTGGGAGAATTTAGTATTATTTCCAATATTAATAGAGGGAGACAGGGCTTTTTTTTACCATTTCATTGTTAACAGTAGACGCTTAGAATGACTAAACTGACTATTTTTAATGTTGAGCTGCCTAAAAAGCAGTCTCTGTCATTGCCATGGTTGAATCATCAAATACGCCTTAATGGTTAAAAATGGCGATTTATAACTAAAAAAAGACTGCTCAAATGGGGCAGTCTTTTCTAAGTGAATGATCAGAATGTATCGTGCAAGGCTTCTAGCAGCCTTAACACCTATTGTTTTTTAAATATTTTAAGCCTGATTCTTTTGTGCCTTGCTATTTCAAAGCTTGCTATTTCAAAGCCTATTGTTTCAAAGCTTGTCATTTCAAGAATTATCAAAGCTTTTGATTTTAGACTTTGTCACTTTCATCACGGCGTAGACCATCCTGCCATTTAGGATCAGTAGCGGCAGGTTTGTCTATATTATCCTTCACATTTTCTGCATCTTCAGATATTTCAGAACGCTCTAGGTCGTCAGCATTATGTTGATTTAGACGATGGTTGTTACTCATGCGTTCACTTAAGTGTGACTCTGCATCACGGTGGCGATGATCTAGTGCTTCTACCTCAGGCTCAGACTCATCAAAGTCGGTCTGTGCACGTACCTCCTCAATGGTATCTTGCTCTTTGACCATTTCTACATCACCGTTATTCTCATAACCATGATTGGGGTTGGCATCGCCAGTTGGTTTGTCTGTACTGACGGGCGTACCCAAATCATTAGAGTCGACATCATTTTCAGCTGTCATGTTTGTCGCAATGCCATTTCTGGCTTGCGCGTCATTTTTCAATTGTGCATAGTCCGTTAATTGCTGTACGGCATTATCAAGGCTGTGTGGATTGGTGCGCTCTTGGGCATGCAATAAATGTTTATCGAACACATCGGTCAATAATGAGTCAAAGCGTATGGCGTTATACTGAATAAGAACTTCAGCTTCTTCTTCGGTAATATCGCCGTTTTGGCTGGCATATACCACATGATCCTCAAAAGTAAGCCCTTCAAAACTGTCCTTGTGTTCAGCCTTTTTAAACCTCTGCCATAATGGCTCGATGCTAAGTAACGTTTGATAAGCGTGTTCCATACGTCCAGTGACATCATCGGCTTCAGTATTATAATAGACCATGGTTTTAAGATAATCACGGAACGGATTGGCTTCAAAGTCATCCATAAAAGCATCGCCCAGCTTGCGTTTGAGCTCATCGCTTGGCGGTGTAAAGATAGAGCCGCTGGGAAAAGTCACAAAACTGACCAAACTGGCCGCCATACGATTAGGGAAGTTTGCAAAAAAGGCTTCAAAAGCTTCTTGAATGGTATATAAGCTATTTTGTAAGGCAACCTCAGCATGCAAGCGTTCGGAAGCTGATTTAGTACCATGCTCATAAAACTGCAAAATAGCAGTGCTAATGAATAAATGGCTATGAATATCAGCTAAGCGTCCAGACAGCATCTCTTTACGTTTTAAGTCACCAGCGAGCAACCCTAATGCCATGTCAGCCGTTAAGGCAAAGCTTGCGCTCAGGCGGTTGATGTGTTTGTAGTAGGGACGAGTAAAGCTGTCCGCAAAGCTTGGGCATGATTACTGCCACCGACATAACCTGCGACAAATGCCTTTGCGCCGCGATTAAAGGTATAACCCAAATGTTTAAAAAACAGTGTGTCGAACTGTTTGAGTGCGCTTTCTTTATTTTCGCTTTGCAGCAATTGCAGCTCATCAAATAGATAAGGATGGCAACGCATCGCGCCTTGACCAAATATCATGAGTGAGCGCGTCAAGATATTTGCGCCTTCAACCGTGATAGATACTGGAATTGCCTGATAAGGTGTGGCCAAAAAGTTACGTGGACCCATCTGTACCGCGCGACCACCAACCACATCCATACCGTCATTGACCACACTGCGCATGGTTTCAGTCGCATAGTATTTTGCCATTGCCGTCATAACCGAGGGTGTGCCGCCTTGATTTAGGCCACAAGTAACCAGATGACGGAACGCCTCTAACATATAAGTGTTGCTGGCCATACGGCTGGTCGCGTCCTGCACCCCTTCAAATTTACCCACAGAGATTTTAAACTGTTCGCGTACTTTGGCAAAAGCACCGACAGACAGATACGTCATTTCACTGGCTGAGGTTGATAAAGCTGGTAAAGAGATGCCGCGACCAACGCCCAAGCACTCCATCAGCATACGCCAACCGCGACCCGCATTTTCGACGCCGCCAATGATGTAATCTAGTGGAATAAAGACGTCTTTACCATCGACTGTACCATTCATAAATGGCGAGCCAATTGGATTATGGCGTGGTCCTATGATAACGCCTTCATGGCTGGCAGGAACGAGCGCACAAGTGATACCGTAATCGGTCTTATCAGGATTGCCAAGCAAACCTTCAGGATCGTGCATCTTGAATGCTAAACCCACGACCGTGGCGATAGGTGCAAGGGTAATCCAGCGCTTAGAAAAGTTCATACGCAAACCGAGCACTTGCTCGCCCTCATGCGTACCATAACAAACCACCCCTGTATCTGGAATCGCACCAGCATCGGAACCCGCTTCTGGGCCCGTCAAACCAAAGCAAGGCACCTCGTCACCTTTGGCAAGACCGGGTAGCCAACGCTGTTTTTGTTCGTCCGTACCATAATGCATCAACAGCTCACCAGGGCCGAGCGAGTTTGGCACCATACAGGTAACCGCAGCGGTCGGCGAGCGTGAAGCGATTTTACTCATGATACGGCTTTGTGCATAAGAGCTAAAATCTAAACCGCCAAACTCTTTTGGAATGATTAAGCCTAAAAATCCATTGGCTTTGATAAATTGCCACGCTTCAGGCGACAGCTCTTTGTCTTCATGCTGAATTTTCCATTCATCAAGCATGGCGCATAGTACTTCTACTTCATTATCAATAAAGCTTTGCTCTTCTGCCGACAGCTCTGGATAGGGATATTGAGCAAAAGTGTCCCAGTCGGGATTGCCCATAAACAGCTCTTTTTCCCACCAGCTGGTACCCGCATCAAGCGCTTCTCGCTCGGTATCGCTCATGCTCGGCATTGCCCCGCCCAAAGTCTTGTAAACAGGTCTGGTAATCAGTGACTGACGAATAGGGGCGACGAGCAAAACGATGCAAAGTAAAGCGATTGGTATGCCCAAAATGAGCGACCAAGGACTGATAAAGGCGGTGACAAGGACGGCAACTAGGGCAACGATACTGCCTGTGACTCGTGATAGGGACAATAAAAAGATGGCCAAAACCATGGCTAATTGAATAATGATTGCCAAAATAAATAAGCCAATTGCCATGACTGTCTCCTTTTATAACGCTAAACCAAAAGCGCAAAAAATGTGTGTGTATTAAAGTATTTGAATAAATCTTGTTGTTATTTTTTCTGATGTTTAAGGGTCTGGTGATCAAATTAAACCAATGAGCCGTTATGGATTTTGTAGCATGTTTTATGATAAATTTTAATTTGTCGAGCATTTTACAAAAGTGGCTTTGATAACTGTCTAACCAGTGACAGACAAATAAAAGACAAATTTAGCCATCAATATGAAACAGTTGCCGATAACTATCAATAGCTAAAATGCTACGCTGTGTCGATTATATGTATCAAGATTTTCTCATATAGGTAAAAATAACAGTCGTAATTAATTATCCAAAAGGCGCTAAGCCGCTTTCGGCATAAGATAGTGTCTCATTGCGTCCAACAATGATGTGGTCTACCAAGGATAAATCGATTAAATCGCAGGCTTTCTTTAGCTCGTAAGTTAATAAGTTGTCTGACGTTGAAGGGGTCGCATCGGTATGTGGATGATTGTGCGCGACGATGAGTTGGCTGGCGGCGTGACTCAAGGCATGACGCAGAACGTGTTTGATACAGACGGAGCAAGAGGAGATGCCGCCAGTAAACAGTATCTCAAAATTAATGAGATTTAACGCATTGTCTAAGCAAAGTACCGCAAAGACTTCGCGATGCTCCCCGCGCAGCTGAGTGCTGATATAGTCTTTGACCATTTGCGAGCGCCCAAGTGCGTGACCAGTTTTAAGCTGACTGTCCAAATAACGCGTGCCCATCTCAAGTGAGGCCAATATCTGCGCGTATTTGGCAGGACCAATACCATGACAAGCCAGTACAGTCTCTTGCGGCGCTGCCAATAATTCTGCCAAGCTACCAAATTGTTCGATCAAATGACGCGCCAGCTCGATAGCTGACTGTGACTGCGTACCTGTGCGCAGAAATATCGCTAATATCTCGGCATCAGATAAATGCGCTGCCCCAAATTTTAGTAGTTTTTCACGTGGTCTATCATCTTCATGCCAGTCTTTAATCGCCATTGTCACTCCTTGAGAATGGATTGCTGCCAGATATATTGAGTAAATACGGAAATTCTTACCCAACTTATCTCATAATTGTTACTATAAGCGCAATTTTATCTTTCAACTTTTTATTGATGCCATGCTTATGTCCAATATTGTGCTTGCTATCACTGGCGGTATCGCCGCTTATAAATCTGCTATCTTTGCCCGCCTATTAATCAAGGCAGGCTTTGATGTGCGTGTCATTATGACCACAGGGGCACAAGCTTTTATTACGCCACTGACCCTGCAAGCTTTGACTGGTAATGAGGTACATATCTCATTACTCGATGAAAAAGCAGAAGCGGGGATGGGGCATATCGAATTGGCGAAATGGGCAGATTTAATCATCATTGCGCCAGCCTCTGCCAATACGCTTGCGCGTCTCGCGATGGGCATGGCTGATGATTTATTGACAACTGTATGCCTTGCAACGGCGGCACCAGTCATCATTGCACCAGCCATGAATCAGCAGATGTGGGCGCATCCTGCGGTCAATCTCAATGTCCAAACCCTGCGCGATATGAATTATCAGATTATTCAACCTGCTAGCGGTGAGCAAGCCTGCGGTGATGTAGGAGCAGGGCGTTTGCCTGAACCTGAGCAGCTATTGGCAGAAGTGTTATTATTTAACGCCATGCAAACCACGCCGCAATTATTGGCAGGTAAACGAGTGGTGATTACTGCAGGACCGACGGTAGAAGCTATCGATCCGGTGCGCTACTTGTCCAATCACTCTACTGGCAAGATGGGATTTGCATTAGCACGTGCTTGCGTGGCTGCTGGTGCAGACGTTATTTTGATTGCGGGTGGCAAAGTGGCACTGCCGACACCGCTGAATGTCACGCGCATTGATGTGTTGTCGGCTAAAGAGATGCTGATGGCGGCGCAGCAGTGCGTGGATGGTACGCACAGTGCGCTACAGTATGTGCCTGAAGATGAGCACGACCATTCTCACGATCACGAACACGACCATAGCCATCAACATGAACATCATGGCGAGTGTGATTGCGGCGATGATCATAGCCACAGTCATAACCACAGCCATGAGATTGATGATAAGGAGCATGCTCATAGCGAGAATCAAAATGTAATGGCGGATATCTTTATCGCCACGGCTGCTGTCGCTGATTATCGTACTGAAGAAGCTGCCCCGCAAAAAATTAAAAAAACCCAAGATGCGATGACGCTGAGTTTAGTCAAAAACCCTGATATTCTAGCGACGATTTCGCTTGCGCATCCAGTGCTGTTTGTCGTTGGTTTTGCAGCAGAAACGCAAGATATCGAGCGCTATGCTCGTGGCAAACTGGTGTCTAAAGATTTAGATTTGATCGCGTGTAATGATGTTTCACGAGCAGACATTGGTTTTGCCAGCGATGACAATGCCATGCAGGTATTTTTCTCAGAGCGTTATGAGCACGATAGCGTCACACTTGAGAAGGCGAGCAAAAATAAAATTGCCGAGCAGTTGGCTGGCATCATTGGTGAGACAATATGGCAACGCCACAATGGTCACAATGCCTAGTTATGTCACCATTAATCCAGACATTAGGTCTTAATGTTTATGGCTAATATGATGGATGGTGATAGCACCCAGACGTTGTTATTGATGGTAATCTTTGCACTGGCATCGTTGCTACACGGTATCAGTGGGCTGGGTGTGACGTTGGTGACGACCACTGCGCTTGCTAGTATCTACCCGTTACCACATGCTATTGTGTTGGTTATTTTTCCGTCATTATTGCTTAATGCCATGACTTGGCTCGCGGGTGGCGGGCGCACAATCTGGCAAAATTTCATCTATTACGGCAGGCGCTATTGGTTACTGGCATTGACCAGCTTACTCGGTAGTATTCTAGGCGCGAAGCTCTTACTATGGGTCGATAGCGCATATATTTTATTACTATTGGCAGCGGTTATTGGTTTTTACGTCATAAGCAGCTTGCTTGGTAAGCAACTCCGTCTACCTGCTACCAAGCCTGTGTTAATCATCGTTGGTTTTAGTGCGGGGGTGATTGGTGGCTCGACCAATGCCATGTCGACCATATTGATGATGTATCTACTGTCTGCCAGCGATGATAAAAATACCATCGCTAAAGTCGGAAATATGTGCTATTTTCTGGGTAAAATTGCTCAAATAATTGTATTACGCGAGCCTATTATGGCGCTCAGCAGTGTTGAGTGGCAGCTGATTATTCTGCTTAGTGTACTATCGATTGCTGCGCTTTTAGTTGGTATCCGCTTACGTCGTTATTTACCACAAGCACGCTTTCGTCAGCTTATTTTATTGATACTTACCGTGCTTGGTATTCGTGTCGGCTGGCAGGGAGTTATGGCATTTTTATAAGATAGCTCGCGAGGCATTTGGCTGTTTAGATGCTATTTTATGCGCGCGTTATTTTGTTATTTCATTAAAAAATATCTGTTGCGCCAAACGAAAGGTATTACAGTGCGCCTCAACCACATCGTCGATATCTTCTGAATAGCCACCACCCATCACGATAGCGATAGGAATTTTAGCGGCTTTTGATTGGCGTAACACATATTCATCACGCGCTTTACAACCCTCTATCGTCAGCCCTAACTTTCCTAATTTATCAGTTGCCAGCACATCGACAGCGGATTGATAAAATATCATATCGGGCGCAACGTCGCTAATCAAACGTGGTAATGTCGCCTCTAGTAACTGCAAATATTCCACATCGCCAGTATCATTGTCTAGCTCAATATCCAAATCTGATACTTGCTTTCGAAATGGATAGTTCTTTGCGCCATGCATGCTAAACACAAAAACGCGCGGCTCACCTGCCATAATACTGGCATTGCCATTGCCCTGATGGACGTCTAAATCGACCACCAAAATCTTTTGCGCCTGTCCACGATTTAATAGTAAATTACTCGCGATACAAACATCATTAAACACGCAAAACCCTTCGCCATGATCAGCAAACGCATGATGCGTGCCACCTGCGACATTCATCGCCGCGCCATATTGCTGCGCATATAATGCACATTCATAAGTGGCATGAGCAATATAACGCCCACGCTTTACCAGCTCAGGTGTCATTTCAAAACCAATGGCTCGCGCTTCCTTTCGTGGTAGCGTTTGGGTTTTCAGCTGATACCAGTAGTCCGCAGTATGCGTGGTCAAAATCTCATCTTCGCTCAAACGTGCAGGAGCAAAAAAGTTGTCGGTACTGATAGTGCCTTCAGCCAATAGCCGCTCAGGAATCATGGTGTATTTTTGCATGGGAAAGCGGTGTTTTTCCGGCACAGAATATCGAAAAATATCAGAGTAAGCAATTTTTAGCATAGTGTTAGAGGATGTCTTTTTTGAAAAGTATGTTAAGAATAAATAGGTTTAAGCGCTTTAACAGTGTGCTGATGAGACATTGTAAAAGCTACGGATAGCTATGATAGTCAGTTCATTACTGCACAAATTGCGTTGGCAAAAAGAAGGTTCTAGAATCTGATTGTTGACGTAGCTCGGTCAGCAATGTCGGTAAGTCTTCCGCAGGGTTTTGATTATCGATCAAATCACTAAATATCTCATTCGCGACCGTGGTCATCGCGATGACACTTTGTAATAAATGCTCAATAACATCATTACCGATGCCTACCGCTTCGACATCGATAGCGTGTTTGTAGCGTATCTCGCCATCATTGACATCCATTTCTAGATTGCCGATTAACAAGTCATAATTTATTTGAGTAATCAGTAGCATCGCCGCACTTTGATGACTCTCTGGTATTAAAAATGGCAAAATTCCATAGACTGCCAGCAGCTTGTTGTTTTCTTGCACGCGAAACAAATAGCCGCAATCGAGACTTTTATTGCGCATTCTAAGCGATAAGTGATGTGATTGCTGACGGTCATTGTTTTTGTTGCCACTGCTTTTGGGTCGATAGTGAGTATAGTGCCACTGCTTATCATTAAAGTACTGTTTCAGAAAATCGATAATGGGCGTGTCGCTAGCTTCGTGTTGACTGGCACTCGAGTTAAAGGCGTCAGTTTCTGAATATTCGCTTGTGTTTTTGACATCAGATTCGGAATTGATTTCGGTATTATCATGAGCGTCATGAGGCTCTGTTTGCGTCACATCAATTTCAACTTCATTAGCCTGCGCTGCTGAACCAGTCAGTAACTGTTTGAGTTTTTGCCACAAGCTGAGTGTGTTACGTTGACTCATAAGTATGGTGCTGTCAAATAAATGAATGAGATGGAAAATTGAGACAAATACATCAAGACAGTAAACGACTAGGCATTAAATGCTAAGCCTTTTTGATATTCGGTTGCTCATAAAACGCTTGTAACATTTCACGAGTATGTGCCGTTAACCACTCGCTTTCAATGGCATCGTGCACCACAGGTAATAGCGCTGTACTTAATTGAGTCATGGCCTGCTCATCAATATGAAGACTCGAAACTACCGTCGCAATAGTATCTGACTGATGATTGCCATACCAAGTATCGATGCTCGCTGCCACAAGGCTGTGTAAGTAAGGCGACTGGCGCAGGCGGTTATAGCTTTGCTGAATGCTGGCTTCGATATGATCGATGCTGCTGTTGTCAGGTTCATCACGCAGATAAGTCTGTAGATGACTGACAGGCTGGTCTTTGATTCGCGCCCAACCAGTAATTAATAATCGCGCGACTTCGTCATTTGATAAATGCTCTTGCGCATTGGCTTCTGCGCGGCGTGCTAAATCTTTAATATTACGATGCAAATACGCCTGCAGTTTTTCGTCAAGGTTTCTATTGGTTGCCTTTTCAAAAGAGCTGCGCCCAAATTTCATCAGTTTACCAGCAGCACCTGCTTTATCCAGCGTGGTTTCCATAAAGTCATTAATGGCATGATATAGCGTTTGGGTTAGCAAATCGGCAAAAGTCTCGTTGCCGACCAATGTATGAATCAAGATATTGCGTTGCTGATCGTGGCTACCGAGATAGTTGGCAAGGGTTTCAACTTGAGTATCATCCACCAGCTCAGACAACGGCACGTTATCATTGACTGGATGATAAATAATCGTATGCAGGATATCGCGAATATCTTTACGTATCACATCCGTCATCGGTTGATTGAGTAGCCAGTCATTAATCAGCTGTTGCAAATCATCGGCGCTGACATATTTATTCAATGGCTGTGCAGCAAACCATTGCCATGCCTGCATAGACAGCGGTTCAGCTTGCATGCGTAACCATTGCTGCATAAAGGCAACTTGTGCCTCGATTAAGCCATCTATGGTTAGCGCTGGCATATCTAAATTTTGGTTATCTTTTGAAGTCTGCATAGGTTTTGAGGTCATAATAATCGACAATTTGTTATACTGTGTGGTTGGGGTAAGCATAAAGTATTATGCCATGAACGTCATCTGTGTTTGTGATGAATATTGATTGCCGCTTAATAAATAATGAGAGGTTTTGATGACAGCTCTGAATACCGCCTTACTTGCGCTTGATGAACTGACCGTTCAGCGCGGCGAAATCCCTCTATGCGAAGGGGTTGTACTCAATCTGGCAGCTGGTAGCATTTGCCATTTAATTGGTGCTAACGGTACTGGTAAGACCACTTTACTGATGCAGCTGGCTGGGTTATTGCCAGTGTTAAGCGGTGAGGTTTATTATCAAGGAGTAGCGAATTTACCTATTCAGCCTTTGTATGTGTCGCACCAGTTGGGTATACATCCAAATCTAACGGTCGCGCAAAACCTGACCTTTCTGCTAAATTTATATGGGATTAGCCCAAGCGTTACTGATATTGATGATGCCCTCACTTGGGTAGGATTACAAGGCTTTGAGACGATTAGCTCAAGCCATTTATCTGCTGGGCAAACCCGCCGCATTACCCTTGCACGGTTATATTTATTGACCCCTGAGGTGACACCATTATGGCTACTTGATGAGCCTTTTACTGCCCTTGATGTCGATATGGTAGCGCGAATGGAAGACAGATTGCGCGATTTTGCCAATACTGGCGGCGCTATATTAATGACCAGTCATCAGGCCGTTGGTGTTGCCAATCAAGTACTCGATTTGTCCGATTATATGGTTTGAATACTAGTTTGCATACTCTCAGTATAAGTGTTCCAAGCATCCGTAGAAGAGCAAATAAATGATAGAAATAGACGGTTCAGTACACAGTGAATAAAGCTCAAATACTGACTTAGCTGCGGTGCGCGGTATTAGCTTTATGCAGTTATGGCGGCGCGAGTGGCAAGTCAAACAGCAAGGCGCCGTGCAGTGGCTTTATCCGCTAGTGCTGTTCTTGGTTATTATCACCTTATTTCCGCTAGCAGTGGGTAGCGAGCCTGCGCTATTGCAACGCCTTGGCGTGTCGGCGGTGTGGATTGCCGCTCTGTTGTCACTGGTGATGGTGTCGATGGTTTGTTTAAGCCTGCCCTTGATAATGGCACGCTGGCGCAATTGGTCGTTGCCAAAGCGTCATTGCCTTTATGGGTGTTGATTCGTTTGGTTATCCATTGGATTTTTAGTAGTGGTATTGTGGCAGCGCTTAGTTTACTTGCCGTGCCTTTGTTTCAGCTTAGTTGGTTTGAGGCGTGGATATTGATGGCTTCTATTGTGACGGGCAGTCCGATGCTCTTGATGCTGTCAGCGGTCGCGAGTAGTTTGACGCTGTCATTAAAGAATGGTGCGGGCTAGTGCCTTTAATTGCCTTACCGATGCAGTTACCAGTGTTGATTTTTGCCACAGGAGCGGTTGATTTATTTGCCACTGGTCTCAATGGCTTACCGATACTGGCTTTATTATTAGCAGGTAGTATTATCTCGGTTTTGGTGATGCCATGGGTGATTGCCATGACGTTAAAAATAGCGTGGCTGAATTAAAAACGACATAAGTTGTGTACAACTCTCTGTATTGAGAGTTTGTAATAAAAAACGCTATAAAAAACCTTTGTATTAACAGCATGTTGAAAACTGGCAATTTTGCTATAATAGTCAGTTAACTAAGCAAACAATCACTTGTAGATTCTATCCAGTGTTTAACGCCAGCAGGTTAGCAGGTAGTCGCGCCTATGATGCGCTATATCGGTTACAACCAATACGCTGTGCCAATAGGTTTATTCCCATGCCCAACCTGAATAACGTCTCATCTCCTAGCCTGTGGCAGCGCATCTGGCAGGGCTTTTTGACCACTGTGGGTACCAAGCAGTTTTTTCGCATTTTTTCGCCTTGGGTCAAGTGGCTGGCGATATTAGCCAGTATTTGCCTATTGATCGGTAGTGTCTGGGGTCTCGCTTTTGCGCCGCCTGATTACCTACAAGGTAATAGCTACCGCATTATCTTTATCCACGTACCCGCTGCCAGTATCGCTATTTCCATTTATTTTGCCTTAGCAGTGCTCGGGGTCATTTTTTTGGTTTGGAAAATAAAAACGGCTAGCTTAGTGGCACAGGCGCTTGCTCCGCTAGGATTCTTGCTCTGTGTGATTAGCTTAATCACGGGCTCTATTTGGGCGAAACCCACTTGGGGTACTTACTGGGTTTGGGATGCACGTTTGACCTCTATGCTCATCTTGGCGTTTCTGTATGCGGGCGTGATGGCGTTATTTGCCGCGTTTGAGCATACTGCCAATCGTGGTAAAGCCGCCGCCATTTTGTCTATTGTTGGCGCAGTAAATCTACCCATTATCAAGTACTCGGTACAGTGGTGGAACACCTTGCATCAAGGCTCGACCTTTACTTTGACCGCCGCGCCTAAGATGTCAGCAGATATGTGGATGCCATTATTACTGATGATTATTGGTAGTTATTTATTAGTGGCAACATTAGCGATTTATCGTACCAATACGCTTATCTTGTATCGTGATCAAGGCAAAGCATGGGTCAAAGAATACATTCGCGGGCAAGCTAAATGACGGTAATGACTGTCGCCAAAAAAATCACGGCTAGGAAAATATTATGCAGCCTTACTTTTATAGCGTATCTGAGTTTCTTGCCATGGGTAAGCATGGCGTGTTCGTTTGGTCGTGCTGGGCAATTACCGTTGGCATGATGCTGGCGTTTGTTATTTATAGTCGTAGACAACGACAGGCTTTAATCAAACAGTTGACCATTCAGCAAGCGCGGCAAGCACAGCGTACGGCTAAAACAACCATGCCTGTCACTAAGCAGTCCCATTAGCTAGTAGGCTCGTCCTATCTAGCGTTAGCCGTTAATTTTTAGCCACTCAATCTGTAACTTAGCACTTGATAAAGAGGTGACTGCCACAGAAGTTATAGGGCTTATTGATTTGTCCGAAAAATGCTACCATATAGCCATTAGAAGAGTACGATTAGAAAGACATTTTTAGAACGTTTTTCTAATGGTAGTTTCTTCAAATTTTTCTGTTTTATATATTTATGGCATTGACTATAGTTTATAAAACAGTGACTCATCAATGAGGTAGTGGTATGAACGCAGTTCGTCGCAAAAAACTGATGTGGGTTATGTTTACGCTTGCAGGGGCGGCGATAGCCGTGGTATTGGTTCTTTATGCCATTGGGCAACAGACCGATTATACTTTGATGCTACCGCGATTGCACAAGGTGAAGCACCACAAGATAAGCGTATTCGAGCAGGCGGTATGGTCGTTGCGGGTAGTGTCCAGCGCGCAGAAGACAATCCACTAAACGTTGAGTTTGCCATTACGGACTTTCAATCGACCGTACCTGTGACTTATCAAGGTATTTTGCCAGATTTATTTGCTGAAAACTCAGGTGTCGTCGCGACAGGTAAGATGCAGGGTGATACTTTGTCGCTGGAGAAGTCTTGGCTAAGCATGATGAAAATTACATGCCGCCAGAAGTGGCCAAATCGATGAAAGAAAACAACCGTAGCGGTGTAGTGCCTCCTTCTGAGCAATATAATCCTGCTGAAAAGGTGCATGAGACGGATACCTTACAGCAGTAATTATATAGTCCATATCATAGTAAAAGAGCCGCTAATAATATATTAGCGGCTCTTTTTTTACATGAATTTGGTACTAATAAGTTTCGATAGTTTCTTATAAGAACTTAGTCGTCCCATTCAGGCGAGTAATCTGGATGCTTAATTTTGCGCCCATCAGCACGCGCTAAGCTGCTGATTTTCTCAATATCACCCGCACTTAATTGTACTTTTATAGCGTCTAAGTTGCCTTGCAAATGATCAGGGTTAGACGTTTTCGGAATAGCGATACGATGCTTGTCTGACAGAATCCAAGCCAATGATATCTGTGCTGGCGTGACATTATGTTTGTCAGCGATTTCTTTAATAATCTCATTATCGAATACATCACCGCGTGCAAGTGGTGAATAAGCTTCGAGTAGAATGTGGTGATTGTTCAAAAAAGTCTGCAAGGTTTTTTGCTTGATGAAAGGATGAAACTCAACCTGATTGACCACAATCGGTACATCAGCATATTTCTCAGCTTCAATGATACTAGCAATATTAAAGTTAGAGACGCCGATATGGCGCGTCAAACCTTGTTTCTGTAGCTCACACAAGGCAGGAATGGTTTCAGATAAAGGAACACGGTCATCCGGCCAGTGCAATAGTAGCAAATCAACATAATCAGTATCTAAGTCTGCTAAAGAGCGTTTGGCGGCTGCAATCAATTTCTCAGGCTCAAACTTCATGTCATCAGGAAAAATCTTTGTGGTCAAAAAGAACTTATCCCGAGATACCCCTGATTGTTTGATACCTTGACCCACTTCTTTTTCATTGCCATAAGCTTGAGCGGTATCGATGTGCTCGTAACCCATTTTCAACGCTTGACTGATGACATCAACACAATCTTGACCAGTCGATTGCCATGTTCCAAGCCCTAGTACAGGAATATTTGCTTGTCCAGCGGTACGAATATTATAAGTTTTAGCACGCATCTTATTATCCTTGTTATTTATGTATTTATTGATAGAGCATCAAATCATCAATATTCTGATCACCCTCTCTATTTAACTTACCCACTATAGAAAAAATTGTCAGCAAGTAAAAGGGCACGTGACGCTTTCCTACAAAGGACAAACAGGCTGTAACGTCATTTTTAGTAACTGATAGACAGCAGCGCGCGGTTAAAAAATAAAAATCGTAAAATCGAGCCCATAAAAAACGCCCATCACTATCTAGCAATGGGCGTTTACAAGCGGGACGAAGACGATATTTAAGTGTTTTGGATTTAAGTGCTTTTGGTTTAAGAGCTTATTGAGTAGCAGCTTCTACAGGTGCAGGTTTTGTTGCGGTATCCGTGTGCGCACTGTGATCAGAGCCCCAGATTTTTGGGTACTTATAACCAGGGAAAGTTTCATGAGCATACTTTTTAAAGGCTTCTGAGTTATATGCATTGGTCACATCTTCGACCCATTTTTTGCCAGCATCTGCTGATTTAATGGCTGACCAGTTGACATAAGCAAAGCTAGGCTCTTGAAATAGCGCTTCAGTCAGCTTGATACCAGCATCCGTGGCATAGTTGCCATTGATGACGGCAAAGTCGACTTCATCACGAGCACGTGGCAATTGAGCGGCTTCTAACTCAATGATTTCAATGTCGTATTTGCTGTTATCAGCGATGTCAGTTTTTGATGCCGTTAGCGGATCAATATTGTCTTTTAGCGTGATCCAGCCAAGATCATCCATCATTACCAGCGCACGAGCAAAGTTACTTGGATCATTTGGTGCAGAGACTCTCATGCCTTTATAGACATCATCAAGCGTGGTCTTTTTACCTGAGTAAATGCCAAGTGGGGCAGTAGGTACTTGGAAAACTTCTACCAGATCAAGATTGTTTTCTTTTTTGAAGGTATCAAGATAAGGCTTATGCTGGAAGATGTTGATGTCCAAATCACCTTCAGCCAAGGCAAGGTTTGGGCGTACATAGTCAGTAAAAGCAATCAGCTCAACTTCGTAACCTTGCGCTTCCAGTGAGCTTTTCACTTGGTTGCGCACCATATCGGCGAAGTCACCTTCGGTGGTACCGATGACGATTTTGGTATGCTCAGGATCGATATCGCTAGCGGCAGTTTCTGCTGTTGAGCCTTCCGTAACAGGCTCTTTAGTCGCTTCCGGTGCTGATGAGTTGTTGCAACCAACCAAGACTAGGCTTGATACGCCAACGGCAGCAAATGCAGTCGCTAACTGACGGCTGATATCTGTTAATTTCATGGAACTTCCTTAATAAGAGGGATGGGATGGAGGGCAAACGCTGGCCATTAAAAAAGCAACATTAGGGATAGTAATGCTGCTAAGTTAACGACTGTTAAGTTAGTATCAAAATTAAAGGGTCTCAGTAACAAAGTCAAGCATTTTGCTTAGGATGAATCGGCATTAAACCCAGTATTATTTCATATTAGCGTTAACTGACTTTGTCTAAGTCTTTTTTCTATCGTTTATCCAACCGGTTAGCCAACCAATTACCCGATGCTTGAATGGAGACGACCATTATTGATAGGACAATAACGATAAAAATCATCACCTCCGTTTGATAACGATAGTAGCCATAACGAATGGCTAAATCCCCCAGACCACCGCCGCCAATCATACCTGCCGCTGCTGAATAAGAGAGCAGGCTGATACAGAGAATCGTCACGGACAATACCAGTCCTGAGCGTGCTTCATTGAGTAAGACTTTAATAATGGTCAAAGGACGTGCGCCCATAGACTCGGTCGCCTCAATGATACCGCGTGGCACTTCACGTAAGTTTTGCTCGACCAAACGGGCAAAATAAAACGAACCTGCAATGGCGAGTACCAATGAGGCCGCAATCGGTCCAATACCCGTGCCAACGATAGCCTTAGTAAATGGGCTCATGGCAATCATCAAAATGACAAATGGGAAAGCGCGCATAAAGTTGGTGATACCACCAAGCAGACCATACAATGTTTTGTTTTGCAAAAACTGTCGATCACTGGATAAAAACAAAAATACGCCAAACAACCCACCTATGACAATGGCCACCGTCGTTGAGATGCCAAGCATAATAAATGTATCAATAAACGCGTTCACAATCTCTTTGCGCAGGGCAAACAGCTTGTCTATCGAGGCGGACAATTCACTACCAGTTAACATATTTATTTCTCCTGCCTCATTAGTCTTCGTGCACTAAGCCTTTGCCAATCGGGGTGGTCGCCTGAATCAGACCGTCTCTCACATCTGCAACTTCCAAGAGTTGACCTTGATGCAGTAATGCGGCGCGATCACACAGCCTACGGATGACACTCATCTCATGAGTCACAATCACAATGGTGACGCCAAGTTGTTCGTTGATATCACGTAGACAAGTCAACAAGCTGCGGGTCGTCGCAGGATCAAGCGCACTGGTTGGTTCATCAGCCAATAATACTTTAGGACTGGGGGCAATCGCTCGGGCAATACCGACACGCTGTTTTTGTCCGCCTGACAGCTGCGCAGGGTAGTGACCAGCGCGGTCTGTGAGATCAACAATCTCTAGGCAATCCATCACTCGTTTATGAATGTCGCGGCTCGGATATCCTGAAACAGTTAAATTAAAGGCCACGTTGTCAAAAACAGTACGATTCGACATCAGATTAAATTGCTGAAAAATCATACCAATATTATGCCGAGCGATACGCAATTCACTGGCAGACAAAGTGGTCAAGTCAGTGCCATCGACGATGACTTGACCAGCATCTGGACGCTCAAGCATTTGATTAGGCGTAGCAGAGTAGACTTACCTGCACCCGAGTATCCCATTAGGCCAAAGATTTCGCCTTGCTGGACAGATAACGAGGTCGGTTCAACGGCAGTAAACCAATGTGGTTTGCCATCTTTGTCTTTGATTGATCGGTCGCTTAAAAAACTCTTGGTCACATTGTTTAAGACAATCATGTCATTCATGGAGGGCTCAAAATTCAATAATTTTTTTAATAGTCACAAACGCGCTGTCGGGCCTCTTTAACAATGTAAGAAGCCAATTAAGAAACAACCGTTAATAACCCTATAATAAGGGGCGCTAATATAGCATATTATCGAGCACTTTGGATATGAACATCCGTGACAGGCTTATGATTAATAGCTATTAGTAAGAGGGGGGTTGTAGAATGTGAGTCGCGACGATCGAGTAAAATGAAGTGTCTGTTCATAGCACATTATATAGTCATTCCACCATAAAAATATTACTGCGTTAACCTCGCTTGAAGTATTAAATATACATCTATACTCGGTTGCCTTGTACTACTTTTAAATTGAATCGACTATAGTATCGCTGACTAGGTCGTGTCCTTATTTTAAAAATGGTGATAAAATGAGATAAATTGCCGTCAAACAGGGAAAGTAGCGCAAATAATATCGAGATATTGATACGCTATTTGACGATGTCTGGCAAAATTTAGCATTTTTAGCCATTTAAAGGTTAATAGATTGGACTGAAGGCACGTCTTAGTCATGCTGGTGATAATGTGGGTCGCTTGACTGGTATGACAACTAAAAACCTGGTATGTCCATTCAACGTATCAGTAATGATGCGCCCTTGATGTGCGGTAACGATTTGTGATACTAGTGATAAGCCTAGTCCAGAGCCTTTATTTTTTTGTTGCAACCGCACAAATGGGCTAAATACTTCTTCACGTTTGTCTTCTGGAATACCCGTGCCTTCATCAATCACTGCCAATACTGCATATTTCGGTAATGGGCGTACAGGATCGGTCTTGGCTTTTTTTAGATGTTTGGCAAATAAGCCTTCTTTGCGCGGTGTACTGAGTACTTCTGTAGGATTTTGAGTGTTATTTTGAGCATCACCCTTGTCGCGCGTAGTGCCACCTTTATTTATTACGGCACCTTTGGATTTAGGAACTGTATCATTCAAGGCAGTACTCTTAGCGTCATTGATAACTGCAGACGACTCTTCAGTGTCAGGAACTGCTTTCCAAACCATCTTTTTAATTTTGTCAGTCAAATCATTGGTAAAGTTATGATAATTAGCAATCAATGAGGATGCACTGGTGCTTCCAACGGTATCGTTACTGTTGACTGAGTTTGTTGAAGTGCTTGAGTCAGTTTGAACACTATTCGCATCAGTAGACTCTGTTAAGGTTGCACAGGTTTCAATAGAGTCAATGTCTCCGTTGATATTATTAATATCAGCCTTATCGATTTTGGTCTCTATATTTACATCGGCATCAGCATCGGCATCGGAATTGAGGTCATGCTCAACCGCAATATTTTCTCCGTTTCTATATATCGGTGGTGCTGGCAACAGGATAATAGCATCTGTTGCTTCGGGTTTAACTTTACCAGTAATATGAGAAGAATCGTTTGAATGTGTATGACTATGCGCAATATGATTGTGCGTATCGTCTTCATTAACCTCGATTGGTTGGTGATAAGAGTCAAAATCAGAGCTATTATAATCGGCAAAGCTACTGTAGAGTATCGTTTGTAGCAGATAATCAGGTATGGTATCTGCTTCATCAATAGTTTGCACGCCATACAATAGTACCGTCACGGGCGGCTTGCCGTGTAACATGGCATTGGTTAACAAGTTGCGAATCAAATGGGTCAACATCGATGATTGACCATCGATCACAATATGTTCACCAATGAGCGTCGCTTCAGGATAATGTTGCCGTTCTTGATTCACCAGATCGTATAAATCTAAACTTTCAACTTGCTGCAAGGCATGACCGGCGTCTAAACGACTCACCAATAAGATACTCTCTACCAAATCATTGAGTCCTGACAAATCGCGGTTAATCGCTTGCGCACGTTTATCAAACTTTGCTTTGGTATCAGATGGTAGCGCCCCTGCGAGCATATCCATCATCTCAATCTGTAAGCGGATACGAGTAATGGGGGTACGTAGCTCATGAGAAGCATGTGCTAAGAGCAGGTTATTGGCATCGATAAGGTGTTCGATTTTTTGTGCTGCTTGGTTAAATCCACGCGCTAGTGAGGCGATCTCATCGTTACCACGAGCATTCACTCGTACGGTAAAAATCACCATCACCAGTTGCGCCATCTGCTGGCTCATCTGATTGATGCGCCAAGTGATGGTACGAGCAATCCACCATAGGACACCTGCCATAATCAGTAACAGTAGTAGTGTGCCAGTAAATAAATTCAGCGCAGAGGAGAGTACTGGTTTTTTAGGCGGTAAGCGTGATTCATACAAAACGTATAGCCGGTGCTGCTATAAACCTGAGCTTGCTTGGTAGGGGAGGTGTCTGCGAGAGAGGGAAAAACGCGTGAAAATAAAGAGGGCGGTGCGGGCAACTCCAACGGCAAATCGCTGTTATCCGTTTGCATTAGCAATCGACCTTCGCTGTCATACAAGCCCATCTTTGCCTGCAATGACTCATCAAAGATATCAAAGCTCTTTTTGACCACTGCTAGCATAAAGCGCGCTTGCAAGCGATTGTCCTCGCTAACAGAGATATTCAGCTCATGCAAGAAGGGGTCTATTTGTCCTAAAATCTGGGTGGCTAATACTTCTGATCGAATACTTGCATCTTTATCGTGTACAAGTTGCGTCAACAGCACCATCGCCACTGCAAATAAAATAAGTGCCAGCATGACACTGGCAAATAATTTGGCAAATACCGAACGAAATCCCAACTGCTGCATTAAACCATCTCTACTATCAGCCGTTTATATCGACTCATACTTCTAATTTGCATAAACAAATCAAAAGTATGGTTTTTATCGATTAATTTGCCACTTTTGCGATCAAACCTGATCAGTGGCAAATTGATAACCAACACCGCGTACCGTAATAATACGTTTTGGCTGGCGTGGGTTGTCTTCAATTAAAGCACGCAGGCGCGAGATATGAACATCAATGGCGCGATCGATATTATCTGAGCTGTCATCATTGGGCATGGCTTGCCACAGTTGCTCGCGATTCAATACTTTACCAGAATGGGTGGCAAAGTAATGCAATAATTGAAACTGATGCGTCGTTAAACGGACAGGCTCGTCATCGATGGTCACTTCATGGCTGTCAGGAAAGACACTCAAACGACCAAAGGTCAAGCTATCAGACTGGCTATCTGCTTGATTGGGCTGCTCATGACGGCGAATAACAGCTCGGATTCGAGCGAGAAGCTCACGTGGCTCAAAAGGCTTAGATATATAATCGTCAGCACCCATCTCAAGACCTAGCACGCGATCGGTGGTATCGCCTTTCGCTGTCAACATGATAATGGGCACTTTATTGGTCATGTTGTTTTTATTGCCGCGAATTTTTTGACAAACTTGCATACCATCCATATCAGGTAGCATTAAGTCAAGCACGACCAAATCAATGTCACGCTCTTTGGCATCCAATAAATCAAGCCCTTCTTGACCAAGTCCTGCATGATGGACGTCATAATAATTCATGGTCAGGTAATCGCTGATTAACTCAGCTAGATCAGGATCATCTTCGATTAATAAAATCTGCTTGCTCATGGGTTATCCTCTAGTTGTTGTTATGGTTGGCCAAACGTTTCATCTGTTTTGATATTTTGTATCACGATAAATACATCGCTGATTTTAGGATCTTAAACATTTAAACGATTAAGCCTCTAGGTTCTCAAACTTTCTAAGATTTCTCAAACTTTCAAGATATTGAGTCATTTAATACCAATGATTCAGAATACTCGCTTAATGCTATATATCGTACGGCCATATTGCCTAATTAAGCAGTTACAAAACAAGAGAGGCTTTGTTAATGTTTCTACACAATGTAACTGTCGGCATGCATAGCTATGAGACATTGACTTTTTACCTTTAGCATCAGCCGGTAAATCAGCCAAACAAATCAAACTATCGTTGCTAATACCAGCAATTAAATACTGCTTTGTGATAGGGTCATATTCGACTACTTCAATAGGCTGGCGTGTCAGGCGCTGATCTTGTCCAATAATCCACACGTTAGCAGTTAACGGTGACAGAGGCTTATATGGTGACGTTTGCAATTCTGTCAAGTCAACATCGTGCAACGCGCGCTTAGGTACGATGGTGCCCACATCTATTTGACCATAATTAACCCGCCCCGTGACTTTCATATCTGGCAACAACTTGTCTCGACTTGCTTCATTGTCAATGACGTTAACATAGACCAACAGCTTTTTCGGCTGGCTGGTCGCGGTCAGTTTACTGACTTGTCCTGTGAACTGTTCCGACATACCTTCAGCTGTAAAATTGACAGTCTGACCAACTGAAAGTTGCGGTTCTGCTTGAATAGGTAGGGTCGCGATAAAGTGTAATTTAGTTTCATCGCTAATCTGTAATAAAGGCGTGCGCGCCTCTAGTTTTTGACCTGCTTTGGCATATAAGTTTTTTACACGACCAGAAAAACTGGCACGCACAGTGATCAAGTTATACTGATTCTGCTGCGGTTTTGAGCTCGCCGTGCTATTAGCGCTGGTTTTCATTGTTTTTAGGATTGCCGACTGCGTTTTTAGGAGCGCCCACTGTGGCGTTTGCTGCTGCCTCTTCTTTATTAGCAATTGGGTCGTTTTTAGTGGTTGTTGCACCATTTTCTGCTGTAGGTTGATTGGGTTTTGAGCTAGCGTCCGTTTTTTTGAGTGTGTTTGCTTTACATCAACCGCATCGTTCGTCATTTCAGAATTTGGGGCAACGCTGTTCGATGCCGAAGATTGTTTCTTGACCGGGTTAGATGCATCTGCTGTTTTGCTTTCTGATTGCACGCGTCGAACAATAAGCAGCGGCATATCTTTTTCTACCCATTGACCCTCAGTAACCAGTATTTCTTCGACGTTAATGGGGTATGCAGCGACAAGCTTAGTCTGTTTGATAGGTTCGATCTTACCTTGTAAACCAAGACTGGGCTGATAACGTGAAGGTTTTATGCTCAATATATGATCTGGCGTCATGGTCACACTATCGTCGGTAATGACAATAGGGGTATCTACAGTCTCACTATTTTCTGCAGTCACAGGCTCATTGGTAGGCGGTGATGGCTGACAGGCAGCAAGAAGAAAAGCACTCAGTAGATAGGTGCTATTTTTTAAAAATTTAGAAGCCGTCATAGCAGTCACCATAGTAGTCATCGTTTTATTATATAGTGAATTGCCACTGGGTGAAATAAGTGCGGAAAACTTAATAAACCACTGACATTAAGGCTACTAAATCCAGTCATTAGCTAAGGTAGGAGGGATGGTAAGTCTGAACATATTTTTATATTACTGACCAGTTCGGATATTGGCTCACTCATAACTGGAAATTAGTCGATAACTGTGCTAAAACAACATAACAAAATACAATGATACATTTTTATCACAAAAGAAAATTATTCAGCAATGTGCCAAGCGTTTCTATATAATGCAGAAATATCATAAGGTTGATGGTTCTTCTGCTTCGGGCTTACCTCTTTTATCGTCATCGTCATGGTCATGGTCATCAGTAATAAAAGGTACTTTACCTTGTTTGAAGCCAAATACGGTTGCAGTGGACGATAATAAAAGCAAAATAAGTTGTCTAAAAAGCCATAGATTTGGCGCAATTTAGTAAGCTTATTAATTAGAAAGTGCGTATAGTAGCCCATGTTGACGCTCTGTTTGACAGGCAGATACTGGCAGATGATATGTCGACTGTCATAACATATGGTAATGCAAATTTAGCGTCTCATATCAGTCCAATAATGGATGATATGACAAGTTGAAATAACCGTTAAATTTTTGCATTGATGGATGGTATTAAGAATAAATAGTCGTTTATAGGACACTGATAATGGAAAATAATTTTGATGGTTTAAAAGTAATGGTAATTGATGATTCAAAAACCATTCGCCGTACCGCAGAGACTTTATTACAAAAAGCGGGTTGCGAAGTTGTGACCGCCATTGATGGTTTTGATGCTTTAGCAAAAATTGTCGATAACAATCCAGATATTATTTTTGTCGACATCATGATGCCGCGTTTGGATGGCTATCAGACTTGTGCGCTAATAAAAAATAACCCTGATTATGCCAGCAAACCTGTGATTATGTTGTCGTCTAAAGATGGCTTATTTGACAAAGCGCGTGGTCGTATCGTGGGTTCAGATGAGTATCTGACCAAGCCATTTAGTAAAGATGAGCTGTTCGAGGCAATTAATCAGTACCGCTAATATAAATAAGTCCGCTTGTAGATATATCGTTAAATATCGTCTTACAAGTTGGTATCATTTATGCATTGCTATGCTTTATAGAATCAGATAAATTAGGCTAGGCATTACGGTTAAGAGATTTAGTATTGATAAAATATTACTAATAATTGCTTAATATTTAATCGAAACTGTTAAGAGAGTGGCCCTGCCATTCATGGTTGGCGTGCTACTTTCAGTCGGATTGTCTCAATAATATAACAACATATCCTTATGGATACTTTCGAAAATAAAGGAAATTCCTATGACTACAGTTTTAGTCATTGACGACTCACCATCTGAGATGGCGAAATTTCGCGACATGCTTGCCAGACATAATTTTAAAGTATTAGAGGCCATAAATGGTGAGCAAGGTTGCCAGATGGCGATTGATCACTTACCAGATGTCATTTTAATGGACGTGGTTATGCCTGAGATGAACGGTTTTCAGGCCACTCGTAAAATTACTCGAGGTAAAACCACCGCGCATATTCCAGTGATTATGATCAGTACCAAAAATCAGGAAACCGATCGAGTTTGGGGAAAACGCCAAGGCGCTAAAGAGTATATGGCTAAGCCCGTTGACGAAAATGGATTGGTTAATATCATTCGTAAAGTAATGGAGTAGATTGTGGCTTCCAGAGGGTTTATTGAGCTTCTGCGTTTAGCAGACTTGGCACGCGCGCGCAAAAGTGGACGCCGCGGTGGACAAGAGTATGACTGGCAAGGTGTGGTATTCGAGATTGGCGGACAGCGGTTAGTTGCACCGATGGGTCAAGTATCAGAAGTATTGGCCATGCCAGAGTATACCAGCTTGCCTCTAGTGAAGCCTTGGATGCTAGGCATCGCCAATATTCGCGGACGCCTATTGCCAATCACTGATTTGTCTCAGTTTCTACAGGTTCCTAGTCGTTTAACGCAAATGAGCCAACGCAAAGTCATTGTCATTGAACATGACAATCTCTTTTCAGGACTGTTAGTGGATCAAGTTATTGGGATTGAACAATTTACGCATGATCAATACCGTGCAGAAGCTATAGAGCCTAATTCGCCCTTTGCTCCTTATAATCACGGTAAGTTCTTTAAAAATGAGCAAGATTGGTATGTTTTTATGCCAAGCCTGCTCGCACAAGACCTGCAGTATACCGATGCTGCAATATAGCAGTCGATAACAGCTATCTGGCTGCTATAACGATGACGAAATAATAGCGAATGACATGATACAGTTGGGTGTCAGTATTCATACAGGCTTTGCTAATCACTGTTGTTTTATAGCAATAAGATTGTCAAAGTCAGTCACGATGAGACTTTGATGATTGTTTGAAAGGAATACGTACGATGAGTGATGTTATAAAGAAACCTGTAGCTGGTACGACCAATACAACAGATGGCAAGGACGCTAATAGCAAGTGGAAGTTATTGTTAGGGTTTTTTGTGCTAATAAGTGTGGCCTGCCTGATTTGGCTGGTCAATTCGTTATCGTCAGTAAGTCAGTACTTGGCTGATTTTAATCAATCCGTTACTTTACCAGCGATTATATTTGTCGTAGGGGTATTAGGCATCCTCTTTGCTCTGTATCAGTTACTGAAGCAGCGTGGGGGATCAGAGCGTCTACTCATTGAAAAAGAAACCTTGCGTCGTCGTCAGGAAGCAGAAGCGGAATCTGAGCGAGCGCGTCAAATTCAAGAAGAAAACGAACGTAACCAGATTGCTATTCTACGTCTACTTGATGAATTGGGTGATTTAGCAGAAGGTGATTTGACGGTTAATGCCACCGTATCAGAAGATTTTACTGGGGCAATTGCTGACTCAGTGAACTTTGCGATTGACCAATTACGTCAATTGGTTTTGGTTATTAACAACACGGCTGACCGCGTTTCGCAGTCTTCAGACCAAACACAGATGAATGCAGTCGAACTTGCTGAAGCATCTGAGCACCAAGCACAAGAAATTGCTGGTGTATCAGCGGCTATTAATGAGATGACAGTATCGATTGACCAAGTTTCGAACAACGCTTCAGAATCAGCGACTGTTGCTCAGCGCTCAGTAGCCATCTCTCATAATGGAGCGGAAGTTGTACAGCGCTCTATTGAAGGTATGAACGTGATTCGTGATCAGATTCAAGAGACCTCAAAACGTATTAAACGTCTGGGTGAGTCTTCGCAAGAAATTGGTGATATCGTTGGTTTGATTAATGATATTGCTGACCAGACCAACGTTTTGGCATTGAATGCTGCTATTCAGGCATCGATGGCAGGTGAGGCTGGTCGAGGCTTTGCGGTCGTTGCTGATGAAGTCCAACGTCTTGCTGAGCGTTCAGCTAACGCTACCAAGCAGATTGAAACCTTGGTAAAAACCATTCAGGCAGATACCAACGAAGCAGTTATGTCAATGGAATCGACGACCTCTGAAGTTGTGCGCGGTGCACGTTTGGCAAAAGATGCTGGTGAAGCGCTAGAAGAAGTGCAGAGCGTTTCTAATACCTTGGCTGACTTGATTCAAAACATCTCAAACGCCGCTTTGCAGCAGGCAGAATCTGCTGGTCACATCTCTCATACGATGAATATTATTCAAGATATTACCTCACAGACCTCTTCTGGCACAATGGCAACCGCGCGCTCTATTGGTGAGCTGAGCGAAATGGCTGCAGCATTGCAAGAGTCAGTCACTGGTTTTAAAGTATCGAACGATGATGAGCTACTAGAAAACGAGATGTTGGATACCGAAGAAGCGTTATCAGCAAGTGTGTAATGACAAGTGTTAACGTCAAGTAGGTGTTAGACCACTGACCGTTTTTAAATTAATGTGTTAATAATATACTGTGCAGATACGATGATTTGCAGCAGTGACTATAGCAGGTGACGTGAATAATTTTACTCAACCAGATAGCAACTCTATCAAAGCAGTCAAGCCCTCGTTGATTAAGGGTTTGCTGCAGGCAGACAGTTTTGATGTGCAGCAGTGGCAGCGATATATAGAACAAGAGATTGGTTTCGTTCTACCCAATGTCCAGCTGCAATGGTTGATAAATGCGATTGAACATACGGCATTATCACATGGATTGACAGTTGAAAAGCTGTGGTGTCAACTACCAAAAAACGATGAAGTACGCCAACAGTTATTGGATAAAGTACTGATTCACGAAAGTCGTTTTTTTCGTCATATGCCTTCTATCGATTTTGTCACAAAGTGTGCATTACAGCATCAGCGCCAGCAGCTTACTGCCAATAGTACTGATCGTGGTCACAACAATGATGCTAATGATTTATTTCGCATTTGGAGTGTTGGTTGTGCCAGTGGACAAGAAACATGGTCATTGGCAATGAGCTTGGCTTCTGAACAATTGATTAATTATACGATATTGGGTACAGATGTTAGCCAACAAGCCATTACGAAAGCACGACTAGGGCAGTATGATAAGCGGCAGCAGTCGTTAATTCCAGACCTGTGCCAGCAGTTCGTTCAGCCATTGCGAGCTAAGTGTGATATCAGCCAATCGCATTTTTATAAGGTGTCTACCGCAAAAAAGGCGATGACTGGCACTCAGACCGACTGGCAGATTGCGCCAACGTTACGACGCTATGTTAGCTTCGCTTTACACAATATTATTGAGCAAAAACCACCCACTTCGCACCTTCAGCATGTCATTATCTGTCAAAATATGCTGCTATATTTTCGCAAGTTTGATCAGCGTGATATTTTGGCAAGGCTATCAGAGCAGTGTGCGTTAGGTGGATATATTATATTGGCTCCAGGTGAGGCGTTGTTTTGGCGTCCTTCAAATATGCGCCGTATTGCGCACCCACAGGTTAATGTGTGGCAAAAAATTAATGTCTAAATTAGTGCCTAGACAAGTTAGGATAACCCTATGAAAAACCAGCCCAATGACATAGTGACGCTTGAGTGGTTATTACCACTGTTTAATCAGCAATTATCACAGATATCTGATGGCTGGCAGTTAGACGCTGATAGCACTGATTACGATCAGATGGTGCAACATTATCATCAGGTTGGCGGCGCGCTAACGATGATTCGCCTTAATTTATTAGCAGGTCTTGCCAATAAACTGAGCTTGCTGGCAGACGTTAGCAGTCGCGATAGTATTTCTGCTAACGACCGCCGCATTGGTCAGTTTTCTCATCGCTTACTACAGCGTGAGTTGAATCAATACGCAGGTATGGGTAATCAAAACACCATTTTAATTGATAATGCTGCTGACGAGCTTACTCAAGCACTATCGAAACTGGGGGTAGCGCCAGATATCTCGGTCAGCTTGGCGAATACTCAGCATAAGAATCTAAATAATCATGCTATCGATGATCATATTATCGATGGTATTAATAGCATCGAAGTGATGATGCCGGCGAATAGAACGGCGACGCATTTAGCTGATTATCACTATCAACAATTATTACTGGTTTGGCGACAGCAAGTACAAGCGTTATTGAGTGCCAATACCAATCAGCCGTCCTTATTGACTACACTAGAAAGAGTTAGCCAATACTTATGGCAGACCACTCAACATGATGACTTACAACGCCTTTGGTACTTAACGGAACTGTGGCTAAATGACCTTGCTCATAATGATACCCCATTACCTGAGCATTATGCGTCATTGCTAAGTCAGCTGGATCAAGTAATAGAGTCTCGCACTCAGCAAGCTCAGTTGTCATCAAGCGTTATTCGAAGCTTAATCATAAGGGTATGTCGAACTAAATGCCTTGCTCAAAGTAGCAAGCGCACTCAGTCACTCCTAAATGATTTGTCGCAAACGTCGTCAACGGGATCACGTTTTTTACCACGTATACTCAGTGAGCTTGAGACACTTATCTTTACTTTGGATAAGCCAGACACGCTTCTCATTCCTTTACAGAAAATACAAAGTCAACTCGAAGGTCGAGGTTGGACTTATTACGTGTCGCAAATACATGCAATTGCTACAGACATAGAGCAGGCTCTATCATCAGAAACAGGATTTGCGCAAGAACAATGGCAGATTGAGCGTCAGCTTCAAGAGCTATATAACGCTATCTATCATACTGAACAGACGATATCTCTCAAGATAGGGGATGCTGCTTCTTTTACGACATTGTCTGCAACGTTTGAAGGTATTGAAACGCAGTCGGAAACAAGTCCTGCGACAGCTTCTGTTGGTGGAAGTTTACGTGAGCTGCGCATCGCGGTAGAAGATGTCAAACAAAGCTTCCATGAATATGTACAGCGTCAAGACATTGACTTACTGCCCATTGCTGCTGATTTTACCGATATTGGTGATGCTTTTGCCGACATGGGATTGCCATCAATTCGTCAAACCATGAATGATATGGCAAGCATATTTACACAATTGACCATTCATGAGATTGACGTACTCAGTTGGGATGTGACTCAGGCATTGGCTGAAGGGCTAACGTCTATTGAATTGTTGCTTGACTACCTTGCACAGCAGGTTTTTGACCAGCAGCTATTAATGCGGGCAAATGAGTATACTGCGACGGCCGCCCAACTTCTTACTCATTATATTGCATCGCCAGAGACGATTAGCGACACTTTCCTTACCCAAAAATCCGTAGCGACCAACGTATTGCGTTACGATGATAGTGGCGAGATTGCTCCTGCTAATAGTCAAAATGATGTTGCTAACCAAGCTTTGACTGATGTAGATCATGAGCGTGTGGTAGGGCAAGATACGGCTGATGGTGATAGTACGGAGAGTGACGCATTAACGCGTGCTCGTGAGCAAGTTAAGCCTGATAATTTTGAGATGGACGCAGAGATTCGTGACATCTTTATCGAAGAGGTGACGGAAGTCATTGCTGATTTAGAAGACTTTTTACCTATTTGGCAGCAAGATTCAAAGGATTTAACCCCACTCACTGAGGTGCGTAGAGGGTTCCATACCTTAAAAGGCTCAGGACGTATGGTTGGGGCTTTTAGCATCAGCGAAATGGCATGGTCAATCGAAAATCTGCTCAATCGTCTGTTAGATAAGACGCTGCCTGTCACAGATGACGTCGTAAATCTGGTGATGGATACGGCAAAACGGCTACCAGCATTAGTGGTAGATTTTGAAGCACAACAATCTCCAAGCTTTGATCCTGCTGTCACTATTCTACAAAGCCATAACCTCATGACACAGCAACCTATCAATGCTGGGCTGACCATATTAGATGCTGTCACTGCTGATTCAGACTCAGCACTATCTCAACCATTTGATGATGATGCTGAATTGCTAAGTGCTCTCGACATGAGCAATGAGTCAAACGAGACAACTGCTGATAGTACAAAGAGCACTGCTGTTGCTTCCTTATCTGCTATTGATATTCCAGCGATACTCAAACCCTTTATGCAAGAAACTGAGCAGCTAGCGGCAGATGCTCATGATGCCGATCCTGATATTAAAGAGATATTCTTAGAAGAAGCTGATGAAGTATTGGCTGAGATTGTACCTTTATATGAAGATTGGCGATTATTGCCAGCTGACTTAAGCGGATTGGTGGATATTCGTCGTGGGTTCCATACCTTAAAAGGTTCCGGTCGTATGGTCGGTGCAAATTATACGGCTGAGCTGGCTTGGGCTATAGAAAATATGCTTAATCGCATTTTGGATCATAGTGTGACTGTCTCAGCAGATATGCGTCAGCTTATTGCTGATGTGCTAGCTGCCTATCCTACGATGCTAACAGTATTTGAAAATGACAGCCAAAATTATCCAGCGATGGTGCCTTTATGGATCGCATGCGCCAATGCTTATAGCAAACAGCAAGGGGACGAATTTAGCTATTCTGCCTTGTATGAGCAAGCATCAAATAGTTCTGAGGATGAGACCATCCAAGCGTCAGTACTGTCGCCTGCTATTGATGAGCATAGCCCGACCCAAGATAATCTTAATACAGAGATAGATACCACGCTGCAGACGATTAATTCTGTCAATGAAATGATAGCAGAAGCGCCTATTTATTTAGCACCGCAAAGCGAAGAAGAAAAAATGTTTTGTGAGATTTTTATCGACGAAGCAGAAGGACTGTTGCAAGATATTGACCAATTCGTTGATGAGCATCAAGATCAGTCTTATATTGAAGTGACGGATGAGATTGTACGCGCATTCCATACCTTGCGAGGGGCTTCAGGTTCTAGCGCTTTAGCAGCGATCAGCGAGGTTAGCGCAACGATAGAGCATAGCTTAGAGCTACTACAGCAGCAAGATACTGCGATGAATGCTCAACATCTAGAAGCATTGGCGAAGTCTGCTACGCTAATGGACGGTTATTTGAACAACTACAAGCAAAACGTTCAGCCGCAAAATATATCGATCGAAGATGCACAAAGTCAGCAAGACATAGCCTCATTGCAAGCCATGCTTGGTGATCAATACGTCATTAGCGATGATAAGGTCACGGCTGATAACAAACCAACGATAGAGCAGTTGTTAGATAAATATTGATGAACTATTGGATGCTGAGTGGGAATTAGATGACGCACTTAATCACTCTGAGACAGCACATGTTCAGGGCTATATATCGCAGCAAATATCGCAAATAGCTTACTTAGCCAATAAAGCAGAAGCGTTTCCAAAATTCACCTCTATTCTCAATGAGTTGGGTCACGCTTATGCCTATTTGAGTGATAATATTGATACGGTAAGAAATATCGATACCCAGTCGGTTTTACACGCTGGTCATGCTCAATTGGTTGGTTTGTTCGACGCATTGGCTGGTAGCACGTCATTGAAGATTGACCAACAAGTTATTGAAGATCTACAACGTATTTACCAAGACGATGATAGCAATGGTGATGAGAGTGTCTTTGTCGTGAGAGCCGTTGCAGCACCTGAGCTACAGCTTGAATCTATTGATACTGATGCTGAGCTATTAGAGATATTTTTAGAAGAAGCTCAAGAGCTCGATGCCGCGCTGGATGAGAGTTTTAATAAGTGGCGTGCTGATATCAGCAATATAAATGCGCTAAAAGTTTTACAGCGCCATCTGCACACTATCAAAGGTGGTGCGCGAATGGCAGGTATTCGTAGTATTGGTGATCTGACCCATGAAGCTGAAAGTGTCTATGAAGCATTTGTAGAGAATAGAAGAATACCGACACCACAATGGCTTGAAATAATGCAAATAGTGCAAGACACAATGTCGTTGCAAGTACTGCATATCGTAAATCATAAAAAATCATTTTTTGCTTCAGCGCTGATAGAGCAGTCATACAACAGTTTGTAAAAGCCCAAGCCTTGCCAGAAACGGTAGAGCTAATCATACCTATACCGAAAACCCACTTCGAACCTGAAGCACAAAATAGGGTGGCTAACAACGCTCACCTCAGCGCTGACGTATCTGATACCTTGAGCCTAGACATGATGATTAAACAGTCATGGGCGAATGGTTTGCCAGATCCTGATATATTGTCGGTGTTTTTAGAAGAAGCTGAAGAGCTTACCAATCGTAATAAGTATCTGCAACTGTTCTTAACAGATACCAATAATACGACAGCATTACAGGCATTGCAGCGTGATTTGCATACCATCAAAGGTGGCGCACGAATGGTCACCGCAGCTGGTATCGCTGATCTGGCACATGAAATGGAATCGGTTTATACAGATTTTGTAGATAATCGTCGTCCTGCTACCAAAAAAGTATTGGAGTTGCTGGTTGCCAGTCATGACTGGCTTGCTGATGCAATATCTATCCTTATACAACATGTCAATCCACCGACGCCTGCGCTATTGATTGAGGCATTGCAGCAATTTAGTAAAAATCCTGACAGCTTAAAGCAAATTCCTAAAGAATCCCTACAATCGCAGCATGAAGCGCTCTTTATTGCTAGAGAACAGCAAGACTCACAGTATCTGGCAAAAGATATTAGCGAGATGCCCTCTATGCTCAGCAGTACGGGTGAGGAAGATCAGAGTGCCAATAATAATGAGATGATTCGTATCTCAGGTGGTTTGATCGAGCATATGATTAACCTGTCTGGTGAGTCAGCCATCAACCGTGCTCGTATCGATATGGGCATGAGTAGCTTGACCAATAGTATCGAAGATATGGGTATTACGGTACAGCGCTTGGCTGATCAGTTACGTCGAATGGAAATCGAGCTTGAGGCGCAGATCTTGTCGCAGATAGACGATGAGCTGATTAATCATGAAGGGTTTGACCCTCTAGAGATGGATCAATATTCTTCTTTAAATCAGTTATCCAAATCTTTGACAGAGTCAGCCTCAGATTTGATTGATATTAATCATACTTTATTAGAAAAAACACGAGACAGTGAAAGCCTTTTATTACAGCTGTCTCGTACACAGACCGAGTTGCAAGATGGGCTTATGAATTCACGTATGGTGCCGTTTACGCGCTTAACGCCACGTCTTGAGCGTATCGTACGACAAACTGCCAATGAGCTGAATAAATCTGTCGAATTAACGATCATCAATGCCGATGATGAGATGGATAGAACCATTCTAGAGCGCATCACTTCACCGCTTGAACATATGCTCCGTAACGCCGTCGATCATGGTATCGAAAATACCTCAACGCGTTTAAAAGCAGGTAAAGAGCGTAGTGGTCGCATTACTCTTGAGGTAAATCGAGAAGGTAGTGAGATTGTCATTCAGTTAATAGATGACGGTCGCGGCATCGATGTAGAAGCCGTTCGTAACAAAGCCATTTCTCAAGGCTTGATTGATGCCAATGATAACAGCCTAACAGATCTTGATATCATGCAGTATATTTTCCATGCTGGATTGAGTACCAGTAAGCAAGTGACGCAGATTTCTGGACGTGGCGTGGGCATGGATGTGGTCATCAGCGAGATTCGTCAATTAGGTGGTGCTGTATCGGTTGTCTCAGAGCTGGGTAAAGGCTCACGCTTTACGATGCGCTTACCACTGACGGTTGCGGTATCTGATGCATTGGTTGTGCGTGCCGCGGATCGCTATTATGCGATACCTTTAGTACAGATTGAGCGTGTGGTACGAATTAATCCAGAAAAGCTTTATGACTATTATCAGTCAGGCGATGCAACGTTGAACTTTGAAGATGTTGATTATCGAGTGCGTTATTTAAATGAGATTTTGTCAGGCAATGAGCTGAATGAGCTGGTCGTTAATACCAATACCAGTTTGCCACTTATTATCATTAAGAATCGTAGCGGACAAAATATTGCATTACAGGTTGATCAGATTGCAGGGTCACGTATTGAAGTCGTGGTCAAACCTCTAGGACAACAGTTATCGAATCTACCAGGTATTTCAGCAGCGACTATCATGGGCGATGGTTCAGTAATGCTTATCTTAGACCTGATTGCTTTGATGCGTAATGCGCAGTTGGTCAAAAATATCTCGCAATCTGCTGATGCTAAACGGAGTCGTTTAGAGTTTAAGTCTACTATTTTAGTGGTTGATGACTCTGTTACCGTACGTAAAGTGACGTCACGTTTCTTAGAGCGCCAAGGGTTTACTGTGGCCGTGGCAAAAGATGGTATCGATGCAATTGAGATATTACAAGACATGATACCAGACATGATATTGCTCGACATTGAGATGCCACGCATGGATGGTTTCGAGGTGGCTACTCAAGTGAGACACAGCAAGCGCTTACAACATATCCCAATCATCATGATCACATCACGTACAGGTGAAAAGCATCGTGAGCGTGCACTAGAGATTGGCGTGAACGATTACATGGGTAAGCCATTCCAAGAACAAGAGCTACTTAATAAAATCCAGCACATACTGGGTCAAAAGGTCAGCGTAACTTATGAAGGATAATGCACGTGTCTTGGCGCTAAGAGGAAAAAACAAGGACGATATTAAGGTGATGGTAGTGGCAGAAGACCATCATCAGCGTATGGCCTTTTCAGATACTGTATAGTGCATTAAGTATAAAAATGTTATAAGATAAAACATCTCAACAGATATACTCAATTATCATGACTTACTCACTAGATTATCGCAAACAAGTTCTTAAAAGCTTAGCAGATGGCATGACCTTTGCCGAGGCAGCCTCTTTTTATGACATTAGTCCAACCACTATTCAAAAGTGGAAGAAACGGCTGCATAGTAAGAGCACTCGCAATGTTACGCCATCAAAAATACCGGATGATGCACTACGCAAAGACGTTGAGCGTTACCCTGATGACTATCACTATGAGAGAGCAAGACGGTTCAACTGTACTGCCCCAGCCATTTGTGAGGCTTTAAAACGCCTAGGCATCAGTCAAAAAAAAGACCTTAGAGCATCCAAAAGCATGTCCAATAAAAAGAGCGGCGTATCAGAGTAAGCTTGATAACTTTAAACAGCAAGGTTATCCCATTGTGTATATGGACGAAAGCGGTTTTGAAAGCCAGACCATTCGTCCTCATGGTTATGCACCGATAGGCAAACCCTGTATCGACAGCTACAACTGGCAAGGTAAAAAGCGAACCAACGTCATTGGGGCTCTATATGAAAAGATGCTATTTGCACTGGATTACTTTGAACACAACATTAACAGCGGCATATTCTACGATTGGTGCAAACACACCCTAATCCCAAGCCTTAAAACCAAATGCGTGATTGTCATGGATAACGCTCGGTTTCATAAAAGTAGACGTATCCAAAAATTACTGAACAGGCATGGTCATCGTATCCTATGGCTGCCGCCGTACAGCCCAGACTTGAACCCTATTGAGAAAAAATGGGCTCAAGTGAAGTTTCTACGCCAAGGGTGGATGGAAAATGACTTATCCAAATTATTTTATGATGTTTGTCCTAGACATAACACTTTTGTTTTGAACTGACTATACGCAGTTGTGGTTTTAGCCTTGTTGGCTGTATGTCACGGGCGCAACTGCAAGAAAAACAGGGGCGCTCTGATACCTCGATTGACATCTGGCTAATAGATAGTGATTACGACGACAGTGTGGTAGCCGCGACCACGGCATCTAAGCCTGCTGCGGTGTTGGTGGGTTTTAGTCAAGCACCTTACTTAAATGAAGCGCCGCAATATGCCAAATGGCAGCGCAAATTAAAGCGTAAGCTGGCACATATGTTGGCATTACCCGTTTTAATGGATGCACCCGTGCACAAACCTGATAATGCTGATGCAGACTGGCGCTACGTAGTATTTTTGGGTGCTTCTATGGGTGGGCCTAGTGCTATAAAAGAATTTTTGGATAACTTGTCGGCGACGCTACCGGTGTGTATTTTGCTGGCGCACCATTTTAATAAAACGATGATTGGCACACTGCCACGCATCCTGAATCGCCATAATGACTGGCATTGTCAGGTGATTACTTCTTCGCAGCGTTTAAGAGCAGGACAGTGTCTTATAGCTCCTATTGATAAACAAATTGTTTGTGACTCTACCGGTCGAGTCATATTGCTAGAGCAAGCTTGGGAGGGTGAGTATAAGCCCGCGATTGGTCAGATTCTCAAAAACACCAGCGACGTTTATGGTAGCGAGCTTATCAATATTATATTTTCTGGCATGGGTAATGATGGTTCGCAGTATCTGGATCTTATTCAAGAGAATAACAGTCAATTGTGGGTACAAGATCCCAGCTTAAGCGCTTGCCCAAGTCAACCTCAGGCGATTATTGATTCAGGGTATTGTGGTTTTATTGGCAGTCCAGCGGATTTAGCACAAAAACTAACAGATTATATTGATGAAAGATTAGTAGTAGCCTCTTTGCATTAACTGATTGTGAGCGATGTATGAAACAAATTTTGAAACATTCGTTTGAGGCAGTGAGTTTACTGACCACGAATAACGGTATGCTTGATGTCACTATTGTGCCAGCATTTGACCAACCTGACTGGCTTATTCCAAGCAGCCTGATTTTGAGTGTGGATGATTATAATGAGCGCACGGCAACCTATGAATGGCAGCAGCAAAAGGTAGTGGTATGTCATCTGCTACCACAGGATCAAATGCCAGATACCATGATTGTATTAGAGGGCAATACTACCGATCATCGTTTAGCTTTACAAACGGCAGGCGAGCTGCACCAGCGACAAGTGCGTATTTCTGAGGTCAAAGATATTGACGTTCCTGAGCAATTTAACAGCCCTAAGCATGCCGATAATATAGACAGCGACAAAACAGCCCTACCTTTTGATGAAAACGTTATGCTATCCTATCTTTTCCAAACGGTTATGATTGATGATAAGGCTTATTTGGTGCCCGACTTAGACAAAATTGCGCATCAATTGGTCGATTTAGACAGATAGCATCTCGCTTATATCGGGGTTTATTTCTACTATCAGAGAAATAGGGTTATCCAATTACTTTGATGATTGCTAATCGTTGAATGAGTGGTTGTTTTGTCTATAACATTGATGATAGATAATTAGTGATGAGGGTAATAGGACAGCTCATGAATAGTACCAATTCAAATGTGTCAAAGTGGCCAGTCAGCAGCCGGATATTTCACTGGATCAGTGCAGTTTTACTGTTGGTTACGTGGATAATGATTCTGTTGTACGATAATTTGGATAACAATCTTTATATTGGGTTGCATAAAGCGTTTGGTATTAGTTTGTTATGTTGGATGATAGCACGGGTGCTTAATCGTGTATTTATTAAGGCGCCGCCACCTGTACCGATGCCAAAGTGGCAGTTATTAGCCTCTAAACTGTCGCATTTTGGCTTATATGCTTTATTAATTGCAATGCCAATAGCTGGTTTGCTGATGTCCGTTTATGGTGGACGCCCCGTCGATTTTTTGGCTTGTTTCAAATCCCTGTATTTGTCACACCAGATAGAGGGTTGGCACGCTTTTATAATGACCTGCATACTGATATTATTTGGCCGACCATTATTGCCTTTACACTTATTCATATCGGTGCTGCTCTATATCATCAGTTTGTCAAAAAAGACAATTTGATAGCGCGTATAAAATAATGGTATCAAAATAATCGTAGGCTGCTATAGGTAAACCTACTATTTCATGCAATATAAAAAAGCCCTAAGTGATGATACTTAGGGCTTTTTTGTTTTTCTAAGACAGCGCTTATTTTTTGTGTTCAGGTAGACTGATATTCATCTCTAATACGTCTAGGCTGTCCTCAGAACGATGATTGATATTCACATCATCAATCTGTACGCCATTGACATATTTGTTGACCACTTCTAAAATCTCACGTTTCATTTTTTCGATACGATCAGCTGTTAAGCGGTTTTTAAGCGATTTTCGCTCGCAACGATAACCTTAAGACGCTCAGTAGCCATATTAGCGCTACCTGCGCTACCACTGTCGTCAGTACCAAATAGGCTACTCCAAAATCCTTTTTTCTTCGTCATCATTGACCTCCAAACCAGCGCTGTAATAGACTCTTTTTCTTCACGTCAATATGACGTAGTGGGCGTTCTTCACCTAAGAAGCGGGCGACGATGTCATCATAACATTGACCAGCAACTGAATCGGTATAATGAATAACTGGCTCACCATGGTTAGATGCTTCAAGCACTGAGTGACTTTCAGGAACAACCCCAAGTAACGGAACTTTTAGGATATCATTTGAAATGGTATCAATGTCCATCATCTCGTTGGCTGCTGCACGCTCAGCATTATAACGAGTAATAATCAAATGCTCACGTACAGAGCCTTGGTTTTCTTCAACCTTTTTGGTCTGGCTTTGCAAGATACCGATAATACGGTCTGAGTCACGCACTGAAGAAATCTCAGGGTTGGTGACGATGATCGCTTCATCAGCATGATACATGGCGAGTTGTGCACCGCGCTCAATACCAGCTGGTGAATCACAGATAATATAGTCGAACTGTTTAGACAGCTCAGACATAACCTCTGCCACCCCTTCGTCTGTCAGGGCGTCTTTATCACGCGTTTGACTGGCGGGTAGGATATACAAGTTTTCAAGCTGTTTGTCTTTGACCAGTGCTTGCGACAAGCGTGCGCTACCAGTGATGACATCAACAAAATCATAAACAATTCGGTTTTCACAACCCATGATTAAGTCTAGATTACGTAGACCCACATCAAAATCGATAACGACTGTCTTATAGCCACGCAATGCTAAACCTGCGGCAAAAGAGGCACTTGTCGTGGTTTTGCCCACACCGCCTTTACCTGAAGTGATTACAACTATCTTCGCCACAATGGCACACTCCTATGAATCAATGGGATATCTTTTATATAAAAAAATAGCGCAATTGCACATTATTCACATGCTATATATACACTACCTGCGAAGGTAGCCTAGCATAAATAAACAAAAATTTATAGCACGTCCATAGTAAAGCAGAAAAACAGCTTATATATGGATCACAAAGCGGTGCTACCTAGAATTTTCTGGTCAATATTGCCTATTGTGAATAATAAATAGACGCTGACGAGTAGTGTAGATAGTGGCAGAGCTAGCGATTCATCATAGAACACTTTTGTTAAATAACTTACTATAATATTAAGTGCGCTGTCTAAACGTCTACTGTTGAGATTTTCTAATAAACGTTTTTTAATAAGCGTCATGTATGATGAAAATCGGCTTAGCCTGTCTACATTTATAAAAATCATGAATGAATTTATCGTTCTTAACGGTAAAAGAATTTAAGCGTCATCCATTACCGTAAATACTAAGCCTTCACCTTCTACAAATCTTACTTGTACAGATTTGTCAATCACGTGCTCAGGTAAGTTGTCTCGTAAGCAATAAGTTCCCGCCACTGACACCAAAGAAGGATTAAAAACTTGACAAAAAATACGAGCATCTTTGTCACCGGTAGCACCAGCAACCAAGCGTCCTTGGGCACGACCGTAAACGTGCAAGCTGTTATCGGTAATCGCTTCCGCCCCGCTATTGACACTATTGGTCAAAATCAAATCACCGCCCACGTGATTCAGGCTTTGTCCTGAACGTAGCATTTGATCGTAAATTAGGCTGGTAATATGCTCAGCGCTCACCAATGTCTCTGCTGTGGTGGTTGCTATCGTTGTTTTGTGTTTGACTCGCTGATGGCTGCAGTATCATTGGTGCTGTCTGAATTGTTACTGGTTGAATTGATGCTGGCTGATTCTGTATGCTTATCATCGGGAGCTTTGCTTACTTGAGCTGCAGCTTTCTTGCTAGGTATACGCTCAATACGTTTGCCATCAGCAGGGAAGATGGCCAATCGCTGTTCACGGGCTTGCGCATCTAGTGTGCCAGTCACGACGCCAATAGGTTGTAAGCCCCAACCATAAAAGCTCTACCAATGCTGAGAGATCTTGTTCAACCTCGCTATCGATAAGGATAGGGATATTGCTAGATTTATTACTAAGCGTTGCGGCAAGCTGGGCGTCTATCGCACTTAAATCATCTGTGCTAAATTGCAAACGTGAAAAAGTCAGCATCTTGCCATAAAATGCCAATGCTGGTGCGGCGCTCGAGCCTTGGCTGTCATTATCTGAAACTGTCATATATAAATCCTCAAGAGATAATTCTGTCGCTGTATCCACGGTGTTGTTTTTATTATCGAGTCATACCATTCATTTGCTTGCCAAGCCTAATGTTTTGTAGGCAGGGCGTGCTATTAGCAGTATGAATTATAGATGAAGCATCTCTTGATGCTTCCACTGCTGCACTTTTACCTGCGCTTCAAATTCTGTCAAACTGTCATCGATGATACTCGAAATCAAGGTATCTAACGCAGTATTATCCGTATCGATACTGGCAATGCCGTTGGCAATCGCTACCATCAATGAATCGAGGCGTTCAGGGTCTAGAAGGCGTTTATTGAGTGCGTAAACGACGTTTTCGCCTATATTGTGCCCGACGTGTTGCAACTGTGATTCAATCAAGCTACCGGCAATCGGTATCATGCGTAGGTAGCGACGCAGCTCAGGCGTATTAGCTAAACCCTCTTCAATAGCATTGCCCATCTCGCTGGCTAATATACTGCCGCCACCTGATGCTGCCGTCAACTCCTGTAGTTTTGGTGCTAGCTCTGTGCGCAGTATCGACAGCACTGCTGCCTCAATCTCGTTACGATTACGAGCTATCGTTGATTCAATAAAGGATTTATGCGTTTTAGGATCGGTCAGTTGCTGCCGAAAGTTTTGGATAGTCGTCAATATGACGCGGTCGGACAGCTCTTCTAACAGTAAGTCGATATAAAACCTAATCCGATTAATCCATGGCTGCGGCAGCACTTGGTAACCAAGTTGGTATAAGCGTCGCCCAATGATGACCGCTCGGAATAAACGTAAGGCACGCAGCTGCGGAAAGCACCCCAATACTTCATACCAATGTACAAAAGGAAAAAAAACCAGCGATAGTAGACGTTTTGTTTAATCGCAATCGCCCAACGTAGCAGTAGCTCAAAGATCAAAAATAGGGTAAAAAATCCACCAGCGGTACGTAAAGGCTCATGTAAGGTATTTTGATACCAGTTGAGAGCATCGCTAATACTGAGCCATCCTGCGGCATTGCTACTAAAGCTACTCATCAAGATAGCATCAATACTAATCAATAATAGATCGATACTGATGGCAATAATCATCACGATATCGTAAGTGAGTTTTAAGCGATTTGGCGTTGGTCGGTTTGGCGGTGGCAGCGTATTATTAGGCGGCTGATTGGATACAGGCGCTGAGTCTAGAGGCAGGCTAGTAGAAGAGGAAGCGGGCACAGTCAAACCTTATAAATGATAAATAGCACGAAAAATAAGCGGCTCAAATAGTACAGGGCTATCAAGTCACTAACGGTCAAAAAGTCATGGGCTCATGACTATTCACATTATCAATGAATAGAGCCAAAAAACAACCCATCTTTCATTATAATTACGCATTATCATTTATGAGTTGGGGTTTACAGTCAGCATTTACGAATCGGCATTTTAAACAACAGCGCTCAATCGTAGTTTTAAAACGACTTAAAGTAATTTACTGTTGTATGCCGTTGCTCTGTTAACGATGTCTCTAAGCGCTCGGAGCTTTAGGGTTTGTTTCAAACTCAGCCAACATATCGGTAATACGCTGATCTTTTTGCTGCCAAATTTGCTCTACCCAATCAAACATTTGAGATTTTACCGCGTCATCATTTTCGTAACCACCATTTTTAATATCGTTAAATGCATCAGGCATCTCAATATAACGCACATCGACGCCCAAACGCTTGATGTTGCCTTTCCACAAATCACTATAACTTGGCACACCATCAGGATAAACGATGGTCATATCTAGCATGCCATCGATGTCTTCGCCTAGCGCGTTAATGGCTAAAGATAGGCCGCCTGCCCGTGGCTTCAATAAATGCATATAGGAGACTGTTGCTTTGCATGTTTGGCTTTGGTGAAACGCGTGCCTTCTAAGTAATTTAACAAAGTAAAAGGTTTGTCTTTTAACAGGGCACAGGCGCGTTTGGCTTCTTCGATGTCTTTGCCTTGTAGAGCAGGATTTTTAGCGACGGCTTCTTTAGAATGCCGACGCATCATTGGGAAGTCTAAAAAGTAAAAGGCTTGACCCACAATCGGAATGTAAATCAGTTCAAATTTGGTGAAAAACCGTGTCAATGGCAAGCGTTTTTCACTAATGTACTGCACGATACTGGTATCGACCCAAGACTGATGGTTGCTGACCAGCAAATATTTGCCATTAATGTGAACGTCATCGGGTAAGCTGATGCGCCAATCTTTACGTGGCAACATGTCATCGATCAAGGCACTGTTGCTACTGATCCAATAAGTCGCGATTTTGATGACCGCTTTGTCTGCGATAGGAGCACCAGTGATGACTTTGCCGACACCCATTAACCATAAGGGAATACTACCACCGAAGCTGTTGGCTGCAATAACCCCAGTCGCTGTCGCAAGTGAAACGCTTTGCCTAATTTAGGGTGCGTTCGTGTATTTTTCGAATAGTAGATGTCAATCGCATGCTAAATCCTTTTCGGTCATCAGTCTTATTAGTTATTGAAGATTCATTGCCAGCTTATTGCACAATTTTAGCAGAAACGGTTCAGAGTGTACGAGTGTAAACGTGACTTGTGATAACACCTTGCGCTAATGGGTAGTTAACAGTGAGAACACAAACGTATCCAATCACTGTGAAAGTCTCATTAAATCATTCTGCACTTCTCATACACAGGTGTGACAAAATATTACACATGATTAGATTGTAATTGCCATAATAATGACGAGTGTATATTAAGCATGTAGATGGAATTAACAGAAAATATTTATAAAAAGCACACTTTGTTTGTCTATAATTTTTTAAACTTAAGAGGAAATATGCGTAATACATTAATGATTGCAGCAGTAGCGTCAGGTCTAGCTCTTAGCGGTTGTGCTACTGATCCAAACACTGGACAACAACGCTTGAACAAAACTGCCATTGGTACATTGGCAGGTGCTTTAGGCGGCGGCGCAATTTCAAAAGCAACAGGTGGTGATAACACAGGTCGTGATGCCGCGATTGGCGCAGCTTTGGGTGCTGGTGTTGGTTACTACATGGAGCGTCAAGCCAAGCAGCTTGAGCAGCAAATGGCTGGTACAGGTGTAACCGTTACGCCAAATGCGAACGGTAATATTGACCTAGTAATGCCAGGCAACATCACGTTCTCATTTGATGATGCGTCTTTAAACCCATCATTTAGACCAACGCTTGATAAGCTTGCATCAACGCTAAATGAGTATAACCAAAACACGATAACGGTTGCTGGTCATACTGATAGCAAAGGTTCTGATGCTTATAACATGAAACTATCACGCGATCGTGCTTACGCAGTAGCGAACTATTTAAGCGCACGCGGTGTGGCTTCTAGCCGTATCAATGTCGTCGCTTATGGTGAGTCTCGTCCAGTTGCTGATAACAGCACCGAGTATGGTCGTCAGCAAAACCGCCGTGTTGAATTAACCATCAATGCGCCAAACAACGTACGTTAATTCATACGATGGTCTAGCTGTCACTATAGTGTTGAAAAAGGTCAGTGATAAACTGGCCTTTTTTATGCCTGATATTTAGATTTTAAATTCAAAATGATTTTAGGTATCAGGATTCCGTTAGTTTTAAATCAATATTAAAATATTTTTGATGCTTTTATTTGTAAAACAATCGTTAGCTAAATGGTTATATTAATATTAATTAAATATTGATAATGATTATCAATAACACTATAATTTATAAAGCTTTGTTATTGTGGCGATACTAGGGTAGGTTGTCAGTTCATTTGATGGCCTTATAGATGGACTAAAAATAGCTAAATTTTGTCTAATATTGTCAAATTTCTGGTCAATATCTTGATATTATGGGCGCTGTTTTCTCATTTGACTGTCATTTTTATCAGCATTATTTAAAATGAGGATATGCCCTAATGCTCTTTATTCAAAGCCCATTTTTCTTTTGCGATACTTTTTGAGGATATGTATGACGATTACCACAGTAACGAGCCGTAAGATTTTACCAACTACTTTAGCTGCTGCGCTTGCAGGGTTGTTAATGGTGTCGGGTTGTACCAAGCAAGCCAAGGAAGACACGGACTCTACCGCCAATACGCAAACAGCAGTGCAAGACACAACCGCTGCAGATACGACGAAACTATCAGCGGTTGATCAAGCTTATACCGATAGACTTATGATCAGCTATGCCAACATGGCGCATGCGGCGTATAAAGATTCGCTAGATACTGCTAAAGCCCTGCAAACGGCAGTAGAGACATATGTGACAACACCAACCCAAGCAAACCTTGATGCGGCAAAAGCGGCGTATAAAGCCGCGCGCCAGCCGTATTCGCAAACTGAGATTTTCCGTTTTGATGAAGGCTTTGTGACAGCCAATGACAAACGAGCACTCGGTAGTATCGATGGTTGGGAAGGGCAGGTAAATGCTTGGCCACTTGATGAGGCGCTGATTGATTACGTTAGTGATGGCTATGAAGGTGAATACAATAGCCAAGACAATCATCAATAGCGATAGCATTACGGTCGGTAGTATCAAACAAGATACCAGTACTATCACTCCTGAGCTATTAGCAGAAATGAATGAGATAGGTGGCAGTGAAGCCAATGTGACGACCGGCTACCATGCGATTGAGTTTATGCTGTGGGGACAAGATACCAACGGCGTTGGCGAGGGTGCAGGCAATCGTCCAGTGACTGATTATGTAACTGAAGCAGGTCAATGTACCAGCGGTGAGACGGTCAATGCAGATGCTGGTATATGTGAGCGTCGTGGCGCGTTCTTAAAAGCAGCGACTCAATTACTGGTTGATGATTTGACTGCAATGGAAGCCGAGTGGCAGCCTGAGAGTGAGAATACCTTACGTAGCGACCTGATGGCTCGCAAATACGATAATGGTCTACGCCAGATCATGTATCAGATGGGCAGCCTAGCATTGGGTGAGCTTGCTTCTGAGCGTATACAGGTTGCGTTTGTAACGGGCTCTACCGAAGATGAGCACGAATGCTTCAGTGATTTGACCCATCTAAGCTATGCCAATAATGCCCGTGGTATTCAAAATGTCTTTAACGGCAACTATAAGACAGTCGCTGGTAAGAGCGTTGGTGGTTATGGTGTTAAAAACTATCTAGTCGATACGAACAACAAAGAAGCGGCTGATAAATTGGCGACTGACTTTGCCAAGGTAGAAGCCGCCTTTAATGTGATTGTTGAAAAAGGTGAAAAAGAAGGCATCAAAGTTGATCAAATGATTGCCACCGCTGGTCAAGTAAGCAAACAAGGTATTTCAGCTGAAGAGCAAAATACCCGTCGTAGCTGGATTGAAAATAGTATCACTAGCTTACAAGAGCTGACAGCTGGTATCGAAAATGCGGCAAAAGCGGTCGGTATTGACAATTTAGATGCTGACGCAGGTTCGCAGTTTTAACCGATCACGAATTTACTGGCTTAACAGCAAGCATAGCAGTGATTGACATAGCAGTGATTGACATAGTATTGACCGACATAGCATTGATCGATAATGCCTGACAAGTCGTTATAAGCTAATGAGAATTATTTTCATGGAAAAATAATTTAGGTATAATACACACGTTGTCGACTACCGTTGGCGGCGTGTTTTTTTTACCATATTAAAATAGCCTGATAGGTCAGTACGTCATTACATTGCTGTACCTTATCGACGACTAGAAGTGAAACACTTTATAGCATGCGATTTTAATGGTTCTAGATTAGAACTAAGGTACTCTTTATGAACACCACGATGAACGCCACAAATATCTTTAAAGCCAAAACCCCTACCTCTTTTTATGCGTCTTTTGTCAGCAAAACCACCCTGTTAAAGCCAACGCTTGGTATTCTGTGTGTGCTATCCCTTAGTGCTTGTCAGCCGACGGACAGTGTGTCTGATGATATTTCTGAAAACGAAAAATCTGCCATTAATAATGGTGACAACCCAACGCTAACACCTGAACGCCTCCAAACCATCGAAACGCTCGCTGGCTTATCAATGCAGCAATTGGCAAGCTTTGATCCGCAAGAGGTCAAGCAAGGTGGTGATACAGGAATCAGTATTAGCAGCGCTGAGAGTTACTCTAAACCTTCATCAAACTTGACGGCATCACGAAAAGGGCATTTTTTTATTGGTAATGCATTCTTTCGGCAACCGTGGGTGATTGCCCCTGCCAGTACCGACAGCCGCGATGGTTTGGGCGCATTGTTCAATGTTGCTGCCTGTCAGTCGTGCCATGTCAAGGACGGTCGCGGTCATGCACCTATGACCAGTGATGACGATGCCGATAGTTTGCTTATTCGCCTTGCGATGCCAGCGACCACCGATGAGCAGCGTCAGCAACTGCAAAACTCACTTATCGAAAAAGTCGTTCACCCTATGTATGGTGGTCAGTTACAAGATCGAGGTATCCAAGGTGTGCCTGCTGAAGCCAGAATCGCGGTGCAATGGACAGACAAGCCCGTTACTTTTGCAGATGGTCATATCGAAACATTGCGTGCGCCCACCTTTAATTTAACCAAACCGGGTTATGGGGCATTTGATGATGATTTGATGGTGTCGCCGCGAGTGGCTTTACCGATGATTGGGCTTGGATTACTTGAGCAAATACCGGATGAAGCGATTAAAAAACAAGCGGTTGATAATAAAAACAGTACGAATGGCGATATCAGTGGCAAGTTCAATTGGGTCATGGATCCACAGACTGGCAAGCATGCTCTTGGACGCTTTGGCTGGAAAGCAGGGCAAACCAAGCTGATTACTCAAAACCAAAGTGCTTTTAATGAAGACATGGGCTTGACCTCAAATATACGTCCTCATGAATCCTGTATGCCGACACAGACGGCTTGTATGAATGCGACGACTGGGGCTGATGAGCAAGGCAATGGTAAGCCGCCCGTCGAAGTCAACGATGAAGTGGCTAAGTTTGTGGAGTTTTATACGCGCAATTTGGCAGTACCGCATCGGCGTGATGCTGACGATACGCTAGTATTAGCAGGTAAAAAACGCTTTTATGATATGGGTTGTCAAAGTTGCCATACGCCAAGATATCAGTTGCCAAAAACCGACGATGACCATCTTGAGCAGCATGGACAAGTGATTTATCCTTATACGGATTTGCTATTACATGATATGGGTAATGATCTTGCCGATCGCACGATTGCTGGGAAATTGCCCGCAAAAAATATCCAAGTCGAGTTTTTAGCCAATTCTTATGAATGGCGTACGCCTGCTTTATGGGGCATTGGTCTGGCACAAACGGTCGATCCACAAGCGACATTTTTGCATGATGGTCGCGCCCGTACGTTGATGGAAGCGGTGCTATGGCACGGCGGTGAAGCCCAAAAGCAACAGCAAAAAGTACTCAAACTCGACAAACAAGGTCGTTCTGAATTGAATGCGTTCTTACAGTCATTATAGAGATAATGTCATTTACCTATGCTAAATGACTGAGTAATAACTGAGAAAATAAGTAAGTGTTGATAAGGTTATCCGCCCAATCAAACACTAGAGACTAGAGACTAGAGCTTGTAAAGAGTAGAATTTAAACCATTATTGATAATAATATTGAGAAATTTATGAAAATAAACCATGCTTTAGCGATGGCCTTATCGGCCTTAAGCGCAGGCTTGCTGATCAGCTGTGTTAAACCGGCTGATGACAATAAATCGCCAGAAGTAGATAGCCAAAAAGTTGCGCAAGACAGTGCGGCATCTACCAGCGCAGCAGAAAAAGATAGTAGTGGAGATAAAATTACCGCTGTTGATATTAGTGCTGAGACTGAAAAGACCTATTTGACCCATGTGGCAAATGACATTGTCATTCCAGCCTATGCGGATGCCGCAAAACAGAGTGATTTATTGCATGATTTGGCACAAAAGCATTGTCAGCAAGCACCAGTCAGCGGTGATGAGCTGCAAGCACTGCGCGATCAATGGCTAGTGCTCGCACAAGCATGGGCAGGCGCTGAGATGATTAACTTTGGCCCAGCGACCGCCAGCATGAGTAATTTATATATCAATTACTATCCTGATGAGCGCGGTCTGGTACACAGTGGCGTTGCCGATCGCTAATCGCTGCCAATCCTAAGCTCACCGCCGAGCAATTGGCTAACGAGAGCGCCATCGTGCAAGGGGTGCCAGGACTAGAAGAAGCGTTATATGCCAATGACAGTCTGGATGCTGCTCAATGTGCTTATGTGATTAGTGCAAGCAGTGCTTTGAGCACGCGCCTAAAAGATATTGAGAAAAACTGGCAGCAAAATGCCACTAATCTATTAGCTATTGATAAAACGGCTGACAGCGATCAAGGATTGAATCAATGGTTTAATTCTTTACTCTCGTTGGTTGAGACCATGAAGTCTAATGCCATCGATCAACCGTTAGGCTTAACAGGAAAGGTAAAAGGTCATTTGCCAGCCGCTACCGCAGAGCAAAGCCGTGCCATTATCAATGCTAAATTGGCGACATTGAATGAAGTACTGACGGATCCCGTTTTGACCGCTATTTTGGGCAGCAATAATGAAAATGAAGTCGCGGATAACTTATCGACCGCGCTTGCTGATGCCACTACATTATTAGCGCAAATGCCAGAAGACTTAGGGACCGCCGATAAAGCCACTCAACAAGAGCTGTTTGATCACCTCACGACTATTACACGTATTATTAAGCGCCAATTGATTCCGACGCTGGGTATCCGTGTGGGCTTTAACAGTACTGATGGCGATTAAAAAATGCACTCTATCGATACTAAGACAGCAAAAAAATCACAGCCGCAGCCAGAAGATAAGAAGTCTAATAATGAGCTGTTGGCAACATCAGCATTGACGATGCTTTCTACTATAATGGGTACCGTAGCGCTTGTCGGTATTCATCATCGTTATCGCAAGCAGCGTCAGGCTGATGCCCGCTTGCAGGATTATGTCGTAGGCATACGTTCGCAGTTGCAGTCGTTAACCTCTACACCAACACCCCAGCTAGCACGGTTTAGTTACGCTTGTCAGCAAGCCGCTACTGCATGGCAACACGCTTATCATTTATCGCTAGATGATAAGAATAATACCAACCATCATAGTGTCGCTGACTTTAGCGCGGCACATACCACCACCGTATTGACGCGACCCATTTGTTGGGTTAGCGGCGTGGCGTCTATGCCAAAAAATAGCGCCTTAGCAAATGATGATCAGCGTGCTGACAATGATTTTGGTGTGGTCGGTATTGATGCTGATCGACAAATCGTTTGGCAAACGACCATGCCTGAACGTGTCCATGATATTGTCGTTCAGCCTGTGCTTAGTGATCAAGATAGTACGATGAAGAATCATAGCAGTCGTGACGTCGTGGTGATGGGGCGCCGTCCGAGCGAAAAATTCTGGGTGCTTGATAATGCGACAGGACAAGTAAAATTCGCCATTAACGCTGCAAACAACCGTCATTTTTACGGACACGCTTGTTATAGCCTAGACGGTGAATTGCTGTATGTGACCGAGAATGACACCATAAGTTTGGATGGTAAAATCGGTATCTACGATGCTTACGATAATTATAAAAAAATAGCAGAGTATGACTCGCATGGTATCGGTCCGCATGAGCTGATTATGCATCCTGATAGCGAGACATTAGTCATCGCTAACGGCGGTATCAAAACCGAGCAAGCGTCGCGTGAAGAGCTCAATTTAGACAGCATGCGTCCTTCATTGGTTTACGTTAATCGTCATACTGGCGCTTTACTTGAGCAGATTATGCCTGAGCACAATCAAATGAGCGTGCGTCACCTAGCCATGCATGACGATGGGACGGTGATGATAGGCATTCAATTCCAAGGCGAAAAGCATATTAATGTACCGTTATTATTGACCCATAAGCGCGGTGATACTGATTTTAAAGCGCTTATTATGCCCAATGATCAATGGCAGCGCTTTCATCAGTATATCGCCAGTGTAGCGGTCGATAGTGCGCGTAACCTACTCTGCGTGACAACACCAATTGGCGGTTGTGCAGCGATTTACGATTTAAATACTCGTACATTGATTGATGATGTTAGCCTGCCAGATTGTGCAGGTGCAGCAGTATTGTCTAATAATAATACTGAAAAAGCAGAAGATAATAATGAGCAATCAGGTTTTATCGTTAGTGATGGTCAAGGTCAGTTAGCGGCTTTAACTGTTAATAGCTTGGCAGCTGCTGAACTTGCTACTATAGATCAAGGTGAGCGTATTTTTATCAACAGTAAATATCATATGATGTCGTTTGATAATCACTTGCAAGCGCTCTGAGCATGAATGTACCGCCAGCAAATCATTCGTTTTTATTAGACAGCGCTAAACATTGTTTGGCGCAAGCAGGTATTGAGCTACATATCAGCAAAAAGCGGGTTAAAAATATCAATTTCCGCTTAAAGCCACATCAGTTACTAGTATCTGTACCACTATTTATTAGCCCAGCCCAAGCTGCGCAGGCTGTGATGAAGCGCGTGTCATGGGCGATAGCAAACCACCCACAAGTATTAGAGCAGTATAAACGAACAACTTCCTTTAGCGCAAGCTTTAACTGCTGATAGTACTTTGCTATTGTGGGGTAAAGAGCAACCGTTCACTTTAAACCATGATGAAAAACTTGCCTATTATCGGCAACATCTTTCTGAAGCGATACCTGCATTATTTGCAAAGTGGCAACCGATTGTCGGTGCGACAGCCAATGAGATACGCCTAAAAAAAATGCATACGCGCTGGGGCAGTTGTAACACGCGTGCGCGCCGAATTTGGTTGTCTGTGTATCTGCCTGCTTATCCTATTGCGTGCACCGAATACGTCATCGTCCATGAGCTGTGTCATTTGCACCATGCCAATCATAGCCGTGCCTTTTGGCAAATGGTGGCAACTGCAATGCCTGATTATCAGCATTGGCACGATATGCTGGCAGGGAAGACGGGAAAATTAGATTAAACGATTCATTTAAATAATATCCATAATCGTAAGGCATGTCCTCATTTTCATAACCATCTTTAAAATGAGACACGCTCTAATAAGCCTGATATGATAAGACATAACGATATAAATCGTGTCGTTTAAATAATAAGTTTGTCTACAGGGATGTCATATGGAAAACGTCAATCAAGCGGAATTTTGGCAGCAGCGTTATGAGCAAGACAGTATCGGTTGGGATATGGGACAGGTATCGCCACCGCTCAAAGCCTATATTGACCAACTGCCCGAATCTGCCAAAGAGCAAGCGATTCTGGTGCCGGGTGCGGGCAATGCTTACGAGGTAGGTTATCTACATGAGCAAGGGTTTACCAATGTCACCTTGGTAGATTTTGCCTCCGCGCCGATTGCAGCATTTGCTGAGCGTTATCCTAACTTTCCAGTTGAGCATTTAATCTGTGCCGACTTTTTTGAGTTATCGCCTGAGCAGTATCAGTTTGATTGGGTGCTTGAGCAGACGTTTTTTTTGTGCGATAAATCCATCACGCCGTGATGAGTATGTGCAGCAGATGGCAGCGTTACTGAAACCGAATGGTAAGCTGATTGGTTTGCTCTTTGATAAAGACTTTGGACGAGAAGAGCCACCGTTCGGCGGTACAATAGCTGAATATCAGCGGCGTTTTGAGCAGCGTTTTGATATTGAAATCATGGAGCCAAGCTATAATTCACATCCTGCACGGCAGGGCAGTGAGCTGTTTATTAAGATGCGTGTAAAAGCGTAATTTCGTGCTCAATATTTTTTCTAGCCTGCTTCTCTAAACGTTCATAGTAATAATCTGTCAGATAAAGCGTTGGATGTGCCAGTAATTCTTTTAACACTGCCATGCGTCCGACGCGATAATCGTCATCTGAGACATGCGCATACTCTTGGCGTACAGCGTGAGAATAGTGTTCATACACCGACCAAGATGACCCTAAAATACTTAAGTCCATATCTAGTAAATAAGCGGCATCGCTGTATTCTTCTCTCTCTTTAACTTTGTTTGACCATTTGTCAATTTGATGACTAGCCGTCATCATAATCAGCGTATAGATATGTTGGCATTGCTCCCACTTAAATAACCAGTTAATGACTCTACTGCATATTCTGCACTTTAGCTCGTTATCTGAACGCGTCGGTTCATATATCATCATACAACAGTGCTAACGCAATGATATGCGGCTCATGCAAGTTATTCTTAACCTGATCGAACTGTCCAAACAACTGCTGAATATGCTGCAAGCTATGATAAGCACGCTGTGGCTCGTTATAACGCATGGCGATATCTTGCCAAAGTATGCTTGCGTTTTCTGGCGTAATATAGCTACTTATAGCGGATAAATGGCGCGTGAAAATCTCTTCAAGCGCCGTATCTATTTTTGACAAACCGTCCATCGTTAACCTTCGCTTGATGACTGTTGGCAATTTACAATCAACGGATTATTCTTTATTAGCAGCATCTTCAAAGGCTTGCTTAAACACTTTACCCAATAAATTGACATCATCAACGCGGGCGTAGTTCAAACGGGTGACAAAGGCAATATGACGATGCGGTCCTTTCTCAGCGAGTGGTATCGCGACGGCATTTTGGTTCTGCAGATGCAGCTGGTCGAGCGCCATTTCTGGCACCAATGTCGTCCCCATATTGGCAAGTGCCATCTGTATAAGGGTGTTTAGACTGGCATCTGAAAAGCTTGATTTCATCTGTGCACGATCAAAATGACAGACAGACAGGGTTTGATCGGTCAAGCAATGCCCTTCGCCGAGCAGCATAAGATTGGCGGTAGCCAGCTCATCAGCGTTGATGGTTTCAAGCTTGGCATGCACATCATCTTTTGGGAATACGGCAAAGAAATCCTCGCTCCAAAACTCAAAGCTGTGCAAACCATCGACTGCATAAGGCAGCGCAATAATAGCCGTATCAATATGACCGTAACGCACTTGCTCTAGTAAACGCTCCGTTTGTTGCTCAACGATGGTCATACGAAATTCTGGATAATTGGCTCGCAGGGCAGGTAAGACTTTTGGCAGCAGATAAGGCGCAATCGTTGGAATGATACCGACAGTCATCGGATACGCCAGCGGCGATTGATGGCTATGGGCGCGTGTGGTCAAATCATTGACTTCAGAAAAAACTCGTTGCGCCCGCGTTAAAATGTCTTCACCAATAGGGGTAATCAATACTTGCTTATTGTTACGCTCAAAAATCTGCGTATCCAGTTGCTTTTCTAACTCGGCAATCCCCAAACTCAGTGCCGATTGTGAGATATTACAGTCTTCTGCTGCACGTTTGAAGTGACGGTGCTTGGCCACTGCTAAAGCAAACTCAAGTTGACGTAAAGTAATCATAAAACCTCTCTATTAATGGGTTTTTAACGTGATATATTAGGCTGATTCATTTGGTGTACCAATTCGATATCCAAACTCGATGTCATCTTAACGTAACCTAACGGCTGTATAGTGACTGACGCATGCTTTATAGTGGCTTACGCATAATGCACTGATGAAAAATTAGAGAGAATAGTTTAACAAGTTTAATAAAAAAAACATCACATTAAAAACTTTTAACTGGATTAACGATAGAATTCGCGTATAGTTTGTCAGGTAGCCCAAAGCAGTAAAGGCTTAATAGAAACAATCATACCAAGAAATTTCAATTAACTTAACTATCAATCAACTATAAAGGAGCCAATCATGGCGTCTATTATCAATCAAGAAATCCCAGAATTTTCAGCTGATGCGTACGTTAATGGTGAATTCAAAACCATCACTTCAGAAGATGTAAAAGGCAACTGGGCAATCTTTTTATTCTACCCAGCTGACTTTACCTTCGTTTGCCCAACTGAACTTGAAGACATGGCGGCTCATTACGACGAGCTTAAAGGTTTGGGCGTAGAAGTATACTCAGTATCTACTGATACTCATTTCACGCATAAAGCATGGCATGATTCTTCAGAAGCTATCGGTAAAGTACAATACCCAATGATCGGCGATCCTACTGGCCGTATCACTCGTGGCTTTAACGTCATGATCGAAGAAGCAGGTTTGGCTGAACGCGGTACATTCCTAGTTGATCCAGACGGCTTGATTCAAGTTGCTGAGATTCATGCTGGTGGTATTGGCCGTAGTGCAAAAGACATGCTACGTAAAGTGAAAGCAGCTCAATATGTTCGTGAAAACGATGGCGAAGTTTGCCCTGCCGCTTGGGAAGCTGGTCAAGAAACATTAAAACCAAGTCTTGATCTTGTTGGTAAAATCTAACTCTTGATTTAACGAACTGGCTCAATACTTTAGATATTTGTAGTGCTGTATATCCTACTTTGAGTTAAATCAGCATTATAAATAAAGACCCCATCAGCATAAGTTGATGGGGTCTTTTATGTTATTTATCAATAAGTGTTTTTATTCATGCATCGTGATAATAAGTGAAGCGCTAAGCATGAGATTGTAGTTTATTTTTATCAATTATCTTATAAATCTCATCTTTTAAATGCAGTTTTCGTCGTTTCATCAGTTCAATTTCTTCATCGCGACTGGTGTGTGTCACCAAGTTTTTATCCAACTGATTAATCTGCTGATCTAGCTGGGTATGCTCATCAAAGATCGTCGCAAAATGACTGTCTTTTAGCTTAAGCTCAGCAATAATGTCTTTGTTATCTTGCCATGTATCAGTCTTTCTCATGTTGTCATCCTTGTTATGAAGCGCAAGTTTGCAGTAAGCATCCGCGCATGGTCGTAAGATTGTTTTGATGAATTGCTATGATTCTGAGACTTGATTTTATTAAGCCAAAACACTATTTAGCTCAATATGGATAAGACCTAATAGTAGCAGAAAGCTTCTTTGATAAACTTGCATAAAAGACAATCTGCAACGAGGGAAATAAGAGTTTTTCCTATTAGCCTCATTTGATTGTAGCGAAAAAACAGCACTGTTACCATGAGAATAATCCACATATAGATTAATATTTAATTATTAATTATAATTAATGATTGGTTTTATAAAACATAAGGTTTGAGTTTCTCAGCTTGCCGAGACCCTCAGAACCTATGATAATAGAGACATCAAAGGGCATAAACTTATGGCCTATAATATTTTAGATAAAATTATTAATACCAAATAGTCTATATTTGAACGAGCAACATGACAGTTGCCGTTACATATCCAGTAATGATGAGGAACAAACATGATAGATAAAAGTTTATTAGATGCCATCAAAAGTTACAGTGAAAAAATGACTCGTCCAATTACCTTCGTATTGGGTAGTGGCGAACATAGTAAGCGTGCTGAGTTAATTGATTTTTTGACTAAAATCGCTGGCACCACAGATAAAATCAATTTTGATGCAACAGCAGCTGATGATAGCTTACCAAGTCCAATTAGCTTTAAAGTGGTCAGTCATGTCGATGGTGAATTGACTGATACGGGTATTGTTTTTAGTGGCATCCCCGGTGGTCATGAGTTTACCTCGCTGATTTTGGCTATTTTGCAAGCGGGTGGTCATACGCTAAAATTGGATGAAAGTATTCAAAAGCTGATTAAGCGTTTTAATAAGCCACTACAGTTTCAAACTTACGTGTCGCTATCTTGCCACAGTTGCCCAGAAGTGGTACAAGCGCTCAACCAGTTTGCACTATTGAACGATGGCATTAGCAACGAGATGATTGATGGTGCTCTATTCCAAGAGCAGGTTGATGCCAATAACATCCAAGGTGTACCAGCAGTATTCTTAAATGGTAAACCGTTTGCCAATGGTCTCATCGACACGGCCAAATTGATTGGAAAGTTGCAAGAGCAGTTTCCTGACTTGTTAGCAGAAGCTGATGACGATGCTGAGCAGTTAGAGCAGCAAGATGTGACGATTATTGGTGCAGGTCCAGCTGGTGTTGCCGCTGCGATTTATACCGCTCGTAAAGGCTTAAAAGTGACGATGGTTGCTGATCGTATCGGCGGACAGGTGAAAGACACGCAGGATATCGAAAACTTGATTTCTGTGCCTTTAACCACGGGTACTGAGCTATCAGCGAACTTTGAAAAGCATTTGTGCGAATACGATATTACTTTAAAAGAGCACGTCAGCGTCAAAGAAATCAGTGAGACAGAAGATGAAAACTATCGCATTCATCTAAACACGGGTGAGACGTTTGAGACACGCAGTATTATCTTAGCGACGGGTGCTCAGTGGCGTAAGCTTGGTGTTCCAGGTGAAGAAGAAAACATCGGTAAAGGCGTGGCTTTCTGTGCTCACTGTGACGGCCCATTCTTTAAGGGTAAAGACATTGCTGTCGTCGGTGGTGGTAACTCTGGTATCGAAGCGGCATTAGATCTTGCTGGTATCGTGAAGCATGTAACCGTGCTTGAGTTCGCGGATGATTTAAAAGCGGATCAGGTATTGATTAACAAAGCCAAAGAGAAAGCCAATATCGAATTTATCACTGGCGCAGCGACGCAAGAAATTAAAGCGACTGATGGCAAAGTGACTTCGATCGTTTATCAAGATCGCAGCACAGGTGATACTCATGAGCGTGACTTGGCAGGGGTGTTTGTACAGATTGGTCTAGTACCGAACTCTGCGTTTGTTAAAGGCTTTGTCGATTTGAACCGTTTTGGCGAGATTGAGATTGATGAGCGCTGCCGTACTGATCGCAAAGGTATCTTTGCTTGTGGTGACGTCACGACTGTGCCATTTAAGCAGATTAATATTGCGATGGGTGAGGGTAGTAAAGCTGCACTGTCAGCGTTCGAGTACTTGGTTATGCAGTAAGTTATTTCACGCTAAATTTAGTCTAACAAGCTACCTCTTTTGAGGTGGTTTTTTTATGGGTGCTGATATACTACTTGTAAAAATTTATAAATTAACTTATGTTCGTTAATATTTTATGAGAACCTTAATAGTGAAAAATAAATATGCAGTTCGCAAAATAATCATTGGGTTAAATGTCTGGTTTTTATATCGTTTATATTTAGTGTAACCAATGCTTATTCAGGTCAAACGGTCAATGAGATTCTGAATGAATATCCTATCTATAATGAGACAAAGCAGTGTCGAGGTATTATAGCTAATAACGGTTCATCAGATGGCGAAGGCACACTTTATCAAAACGGTTACTGTATTAAAGTTGATAGACAATTAAAGGTACAAGCCAAGCAGGGTACAAGATTGTATGTATCGGTAACTGGCGACATCGGTTTTAATGAAGATGGTAGCGAAGCGTATGGAGCACACGTCTTTTCTGGTCTAGTAGGCATGTTTGTTCTAAAGCCACAAGGTTCAGGCTGGGAAGTAGAATCTGCCAATCCAGCGATGAATGCAGGCAGCTCTGGTAAAGCTCTAAAAGACTGGAAGCTGATACAAGTTGCCCCTGATAAGTGGGGATTTATTAATATTCATAGTGACTCGCATTGGGTTCATTCAGGCTCGGCTTTTGTGTTACTTACGCCAGACAAGAGTAATATTAGAAGAAGCTGGGTAGAAGCCAAGTATGAACATTCTAATGGAGGATCTGGGTCAGCAGGAGGCTGTAGCAACCCTGATGCCAGTACTTGTACACTTTTAAAGGCTAAGCTAGGCGTTGATAAGAAGACGATAATTAATGGTTTTTATCCATTAGAGATTACGCTAAACGGTTTTGAAGATGATAAGGTATATAAAATCAAGTCTATCTTATTAAGTATCAGCCCCGATTAGGGTATCAAGTACCTAATGATTATCCAATGAAAGATGTCAGTTTTTAAGTGTCGACTTTATTGTTTATATCGTAATGTACATCACGCTGTAGCTGTCGCAAAAAATAACTGTTAAGCGTTTAGGGAAAGATAAAGCATGGCAAAATCTAAAGTAGCAAAAATAACTTTAAGCGCTGTTGGTGCGATTACGCTTATGAGCTTATCAAATGTTGCATCAGCAAAAAGCGTCAATGAGATTCTCAATGAATACTCCTATCTATAATGAGGCTAAGCAGTGTCGAGGTATCATTGCTAATAATGGTTCATCATCTGGCGAAGAAACACCGCATCAAAGCGGATATTGCATTGAGATTGATAGACAACTGGAGGTACGAACCAAGCAAGGTAAACGGTTATACATATCAGTCATTGGTGACGTCGCTTTTCATGAAAATGGTGCTGCGGCATATAGTTCTCACGCTGATACTGGTCTAGTGGGTATGTTCGTTTTAAAGCCACAAGGTTCCGGTTGGGAGGTGGAATACGTTAATCCAGTGATGAATGCAGGCGCTTCTGGTGCAGGACTAAAAGACTGGAAGCTGATACAAGTTGCCCCTGATATTTGGGGATTTATTAATATTCATAGTGATTCGCACTACATTCAATCTTTTTCTGAATACGTATTAATGACACCAGACCCTAAGTCAAAAAAAGTGATATATAGTCATATAGCTGCGAAAGCAACTACAGAAAACAATCCTATAGCACCATCTGGCTGTAGTAAAGATAGAAAGGTAGAATATTGCACATTATTGAAAGCCAAGCTCAATATCGATAAAACGACGCTGATAAATGGTTTTTACCCGCTAGAGATTACAATCAGTGGTCATAAGTATAACTATAACGGTTCAGAAAAAAAGACCTATAACAATCAGGTCTATAAAATAAAATACGAGCCGAAAAAAGGGTATCAAAAGCCCAAAGATTATCCCCTATAGTGATATCATCAGAGTCATTTAATGAGCCAATTGAGGTAGGTATGATGCACGCCAAATTATATGGATCAATACTCATGTTAAGGTTATATCTTAGTTTTGGACTATTAGGATTTGCCACCAATACCTCTGCTGCTGATAGTGTGATGGATATCCTCAAGCCGTACTATCCGCTTTATAATGAAGCATTAGGGTGTCATGGCGCGATTGCTCCTTCTGGTTCCGTCAATGGTTTAACTAGAGAGGCTTATATGACGGGCTATTGCATCGATATTGATAGGCAAAAGGTCATAGAGACGGATAAAGGTAAACGTTTATATATAGTGATGAAAGGTAACGCTAGTTTTAACGAGGATGGTGAAGCGTTGGAGTATACCGACACTCGCTTTGACAGTGGTTTAGTCGGTATGTTTGTTTTAAAGCCTAAAGGTGAAGGCTGGCAAGTTGAGTCGGCCAATCCTTATATGAATGCAGGCAGTAATGGTCTTGGTTTAAGTGGTTGGGATTTAGAACAGTTTGCGACAAATACGTGGGGCTTTATAAATGAGCATGGTGATACGCATCAAGGTTATTACAGTGATAGTCTTGTCATATTGACACCTAGTGGCAGCGGTATTACACAGAGTTGGATAGGTATTAATTTTAATAACGAAAATGCTGGGAAATGCGAAGACGATATGTCAGAGTGCGATAATACCAAAACTACCTTTACTATCGATAGTCATAAAACCGTTAATGGGTTTTATCCTTTAGAAATAACACTCAATGGATTTGTGAAAGGCAAGAAATATCATAACGCTACTTATCGTATTAATTATCAAAAAAACAAAGGCTATATAGAGCCTAATGAATATCCTTTAAAAGATAATTATTAAGCTCGTTTTCAATGATTCACTTTTGGTCAGCCAACACCCCAACCACCGAAAGTATCTCACCTGCTTCATCTTCTTTAATTACGCGAGTTTCTTCAAGTGCTGCCTCTCGCCAAGCCTGTAGATGAGGATTGTTTAACATCGTCTCACAATACTGTTGGGTCGTTGATTTCAACACTATATCAGAGGCATCGGCATACGTTTGCAAACGTAGAATAACTGGTGCGAAAAAAGCATCAGCGGCAGTGAAATGACCAAATAGATAACTGTCTGTTGAGCGATTTTTTAAACAATCCGCAAAAATCTCTTCTATCCGAGAGATATCATTTAAGCATGCATTACTTGGTTGTATCTTCGCCGTCGCTCGAATATTCATTGGCATCTCACTACGAATGCCTGTTAAGCCTGAGTGCATCTCAGCGATGATGCTTTGGCAATAAGCGCTATTTATTCTGGTGCTAGTATCACTCTTAACATCAGTATCAGACTTACTCAATCCTGTCCAAAGATCTAATTCTGTCAGATAGTCATTGGCATGAATGGCAATCGCTAAAGTATCCCATACCGTGACTTTTTCATCACCTTGACCATAAACCAGAACTGGCACTTTGCCTGTTGGCGCATGCTCATTGAGAATGGCTGTCGCGGATGGATGAAACAGCTCAATCAGTTGCTCGTCGAAGTCAATATTAAAAGCTTTGAGTAGTAGCCAAGCTCGCAATGACCATGACGAATAGTTTTTATTGCCGATGATGAGTAGCGGTTTTTGCATAAAAAGTCCTATTGAGCTGTATAAGTAGTATTTTATTATGTGCTCAATATTAAAAATTAACCAGTCTATAGTTTAGTAATTCCAATAAAAAACGCCCATTCAAAATTTGGACGGGCGTTTTTTCAGCAGTAGCGATTATATTTAAATCACTATCAATCGTCTAATAAATCCATACGCTTGGCTGCTTCGTAGATACCTGTTGAGCGGTTGCCAGTACGGCAAAAGATCAGCATTGGCTGTTCAGCTTGATTAAAGAAATCAGCAAATTCTTCGACATGGTTTTGATTAAGCTCACTACCAGCGAAAGACACTTCTTTATAAGCAAGACCTGCTTTTTTAGCAGCAGCTTCAATCTCAGCGCTGGTCGGTTGGTTCGGCTCTTCACCGTCTGGACGGTTGTTAATAATGGTTTTAAAACCATTTTCAGCAATCATAGGTACTTGATCAGGGGTGATTTGTCCGGTAATACTAATTTGATGGCTCATAAGAGCTCCTTTTTATTTTTCATATTAAATAAAGTGTGTGGCGTAAAATACAGAATCTTAGACTAATCTTAATAGGCAACTTTCTAAAGAGACCGTATGTAAGCGTTATCGATTTTTTATAGTAACGGTTATAACAAACCTTGCATCAATGCGCTTTGATACAACAATTTAGCACGTGCACCTGTCCCGCAAAACATCAATATTGGTTTAGGCATCGAGCGATAAAACGCCGCAAACTGCTCGACAGTCGCCATGCTCAAGCGCTCATCATCAAACGGTAAATGATGATAAGTAAGGTTGGCTTTTGCCGTGGCACTGGTAAAGTCGCCGCTATTGGGCTGCGTTTCTGTCTCGGCATCAGGACGAATATTGAGCACGGAGCGGTAGCCAAGCTCAGCAATCTTGGTGCATTGGCTTGGATAAATTTGCTTATAAATAGTTAAATTATCGGTCATAAGTAGCTTCGGTCGCGTATATTAAAAGACGTTTGGAGGTATCGTATTGTAGCTAAGCGCCATTTTATAAAGGCTGTACTTTAGGTATCTCTTCTAAAGGCTGTATTTTTTAAGGGCTTATACCAATTTAGCATAACACAGCTTTTATCTATATATTTTGTCACAGCATAATAATAATTATGCTTGATTGAGCAACATATGTCTCACAGACCGATTAGATATCTTTTAGCGCATTTACCGCATCCATCGTGCTTAAATAAACTTGACCTGAGAGGGTGGTAATGACCGGAGTATGCTCGATGATGTCCATTACTGGCCCTTTAATAAAGCTAAAGTTTAAATGTTTATTTTGGTTCAACAGCTCTTGATTAAGACTGATAAGCATCTCTTGTCCGGTCAAGTCAATGTGATTGACCGCTGACATAATAAGAATAATCTCATGCGCTTCTGGATATTGCTGAGTGGCTTGTATGACCCTGCGATGGACAGATTCACTATTGCCAAAAAATAAGCTCTCATCGATACGCAGCATCAATAAATTGCTAAAGGTCACCACATCGTGACGGTTTTATTGCGAAAATGCCCTGTGCCAGCTAGCTGACCAACAACGGCGACGTGCGGTTTACTCGATTGCCAAATGAGGCTAGCAAACGACACCATCAAACCAATCACCAAGCCAGTATTTAATCCAAATATCAATACGCCGATGAATGCCGCCAAAAAGCTGGCCGCATCTAGGCGGTCGCGTTGCCATGCCGATTTCAAGGTTGCTATATCAATGAGACCGATGATCGATGCCATGATGGTTGCACCCAATAAAGCGTAGGGCAGTGGTGCGAGTACATTGCCAAAAGCGATTAAAGCAGCAATCATGACCAGCACAGTTACTAAACTTGCAACTGGTGTTTTGGCCCCTGAGTCGGCATTGATAGCGGTGCGCGAAAAGCCGCCAGCGACGGTAAAGCTTTGAAAGAAACCGCCCGCCATATTAGCAAGCCCCAGTCCAGTCAGCTCACTATTGGCGTTAAAAGTCTCACCGCGCAGGCGTGCATAGTTGCTGGCGACGGAGCTGCTAGAGACAAAGATAATCAATGCCATCAAACCTGCGCTAGGCAATAAATTAAGCGCTTCACCGAAGTCTGGTACATAGGGCAGGGTAAAGGTTGGTAAGCCTTGTGGAATACTACCAATCGTGGCCACGCCGTTCGTGGTCCAGTGTAAGCTGATGCTCAAAACAATCGCAATACCGAGCAAAATAAGCGGAAATAGTCGCTCAGCCCATTTGGCATAAGACACTGATAACCAGGATTTCCATAGCCATTTGCTACCGTAGCGATTGGCCACCAACAGTGCAAAGGCAATGACGCCAATAACTAAGGTTAGTGGATGTAGCTGGCGTGCATACATTTGCATGCTTGATAGATAACCGATTAAGTTATTTCCCGCAATAGGAATCGCAGTCAGATATTTAAGCTGACTGACAAAAATCAATACGGCTGCACCACTGATAAAGCCTGCTGAAACGCCGCGACTGATAAACTGCATAATCCAGCCAAGCTTGAGCCGCCCTGCTAGCCATAACATCGTACCAACCATCAATGACAGCAAACTTGCCATCAATATATACTGCTGAGAGCCCTCTGTAGCATAAGGATGCAGGCTGCTGGCTGTCATAATCGCAGTAATAGCGACAGGCCCTACTGCTTGCACATTACTCGAGCCTATCCATGCATAGACCAACACGGGAACGATGGCCGCGTAGAGTCCATAGACGGGTGGCAATCCTGCCAATACCGCATAACCTAAGCTTTGTGGAATGACGAGCACCCCAACCACCAACCCAGCAACAACGTCAGTTGGCAAGGCAGACAGCTGGTATTGACGCAACCAAGCAGGAATCAGACGAGCGGCGATAGAAGGCATAGCAATATGTCATCACAATATATAGTCAATGCTATATAAATCAGATACGGTGTCAGGCTCGCTTAGTCTACTATTTGTAGTACTTTCGCTTGCCTTCCTTGTATCTAAACTATAGTGAACCGACTATAGTAGAAAAAATTTAATAGAAGAAAATTTAATTACAGCTAAGCGCTAAATTCACAAGGTAATGCTGAAAAATTAGGTTGACAAGTGATGCTCAAAACTCAAGCCAATAAGCTAGCTGTCAGTTTTGGCACAAAAGCGTTCATACAATAAATGTAACACCGCCAAGGCATCGTCACTGGCAATACTATAATAGATTTGCTTACCCTCGCGGCGGGTCGTCACCAGCGCATCTTTGCGTAGAATACCAAGCTGCTGTGACAAGCTTGGCTGACCAACACCGACTAAGCTTTCGAGCTCGCTGACGCAATATTCTCCTTGAGTCAACTGACATAAGAGTAATAAGCGATCCGGATGTGAAAGCGACTTTAATAGTTGGCTGGCTTGCATGGACGCTTGCTGCATTTGCTCAGCAAGGTCTTTAGGGGCAAAGTCTGCTACGCTAGATGACGCATCATCAATGCTGGTAGTCGAGGTGCTCAATGCTGAAGTAGAAGTAGTCAGAGCAAGCTCCTTATATAAGACATAATAAAAAATTTAGGATTAATAGCTAAGATAAGATTAATTATCAATGATATTGCCACGGATAGCAAGTTATCATTATTTACATTATATAAATTGATAAAATGTTAAATCGTTGCTATATTGGTATGCATCGTTGATAAATATGTGGCGGTCAATACGATAAGTAGAAGCTGGTGCATATTATACTGAACAATTTATCAAAAAATAAAATATTCATCTAAAAGCAAAGAGGTAGCCATGCAAGTTCATTCATTCTTACATAGCGACACAGAAACTTATACTCACGTACTCGCGGACGTTCAACAACAAGTCTGTGCCATCATCGATCCTGTGTTGGATTTTGATGCTAAGTCAGGGCGCACGAGTACTACTAGCGTCGATGAGGTGATTGGGTTCGTCCGCGAGCATGGTTGGGAGCTGGTTTACATCATAGAGACTCATGCGCATGCTGACCATATATCCGCCGCGATACATGTCAAAGATACACTCGGTGGGCAGTTGGTAATCGGTCAACATATCACCGAAGTGCAAAAAATATTTAAGCAAATATTCAACTTTGATACCAGTTTTCGCACCGATGCCAGCCAGTTCGATATTCTAACGGATGAGGGCGATACTTTGGCGCTTGGCAATATTACTATTACGGTCATGTATGTACCAGGTCATACGCCCGCAGATATGGCCTATATTGCTACTGATGATGAAAAGACCGTAGTCTTTGTTGGTGATACTTTATTTGCTCCTGATGTCGGGACGGCTCGCTGTGACTTTCCAGGTGGGGATGCCAAGACGCTGTACCACTCAGTCAAGAAGCTCCTTGCGCTCCCTGAAGATACGATAATATATCTGTGCCATGATTATCCAAGCAAGGGTCGCCAGCACTGTCCAACCACGACTGTCGCTGCACAAAAACTGGGCAATATCCATGTCAAAGATGGCATCAATGAAGCAGAGTTTGTGCAAATGCGTGAGCGCCGCGATGCCACTCTTGACATGCCGCGTCTAATTATTCCATCGGTACAAGTAAACATCGATGCAGGTCATTTCCCAGAGCCAGAAGACAATGGTACCCGTTATCTCAAAGTACCGATTAATGTACTTGGACAATAAGACAGATATCAGGATAAGCAGACATCAGAATAAGCAAATATTATAAACATGCCTAACGTTACGTAAGCACAATACGAGTATAAGCCATCATAATGCTAGTCTTTACCGTAAACACATGGCTATATTACTCCTTTACCATTAAGCCTTCACACTTAAGGATTGAACCATGGAAATTAATATCGGCAGTACAGAGCGTTTACTACGTATCATCGCGGGTGTTGTGATTATCGGCTTGGGTTTGTATTTTCAAAGCTGGTGGGGCGTGATTGGCTTAGTGCCTTTACTCACAGGACTCTTCCGATTTTGTCCTTTGTATAAAATGCTTGGGATGAATACCTGCAAGCGTTAAAAAATCGCTAGATTTATTGTCATAAATACATAATCAAGCATGGGTATTGGATACTTTGATCGACCAACACCCATGCTACTTGTATAGGAGTCTTATAATGAGTGAGCAAAACTCTCATCTGGTCTGCCCACATTGTCAGGCAACCAACCGCATACCAGCGGCCAAACTTAGTGCTGCGCCAAATTGTGGCAAATGTGGTCAGCCGTTATTAACGGGTAGCCCTCATGAACTAAACGCCCAAACGGTTCGTAAAGTCATTCAAAAAATGAGGTTTTGACCATCGTTGATTTTTGGGTGAGTTGGTGTCAGCCGTGTCTAATGATGGCACCGCAGTTCAAAGCCGCAGCGGCTCAACTGCCACAAGTAGTGTTTGCCAAAATACAAACCGATAAATATGAGCAAGCGGCGGCACCTTATAATATTCGCAGTTTGCCAACCATGGTGGCTTTTAAAAATGGTAGAGAGATAGCACGGCAGTCAGGTGCGTTACCTAGCGATCAAATTGTTCAGTGGGTACAAAGCTTACATTCTTGAGTTTTAACGAATTATGATTATAAAAAAGCCAGTGTGCTTATTGCATGCTGGCTTTTTTATAACAAACACTATCTAAAGTCATCAAAGAGTTGAGCGGTTAAACCTCACTTATCAAACTTAACTTATTAAATATAATCTATCAAACATAACCTATCACACATTACTCGCCATAAATCTTAACACCATTGGCAAAGCTACAACGCTGAATGCGGGCGGATTGAATGATGGCATCACGCTCGCCATAGAGCCGTGATAATTTTGCATCGCGCGCCTTGGTATTGTTGCTTTTGCCCACGCCAAAGCTAATATTAGGGGAGATGCCCCAACGCCCTGCAGAAACCCCAACCCCGACACCTGAGGCGGATAAAGTTGATTGCTCGTTGCGCGCCGCGTCGACATAGCGATTGACGCGGGTATATTCTTGACTAAGGGCTTGGCAATCGTAACTTTGATACGTGCTTGGCGGCACATATTGTGGCGTGACATTACCCGTCGAGGCACAGCCTGAGAGACCAAAAATGCCAGCTGTCGCCAGTAGTGTCGCTGCAGTAAGAGTTTTCATAGTGGCTCCATTAGGCTAGGTTAAGGCGATTGTATTTATGTAAGATAGCAAAAATAATGGGATTAAGATATTGAAAATATAGCAATTATTAAATATTTTCAATGCTAGTAATATAAGTATTTGTGCAATCAAAATGTTATATGTTTATTAAAATAAGTTGCCGGGTTTAGCAAAGGCAAGTACCACAATGCCCACATATGCCGCTCCAGCAATAAGAATACCGGTCTTTCCTTGGCTAGATGTGGCGTTATTATTAAACGCTTTGATACTGGCACTGATAGCTGCAACGAGTAAGATTACTTTTGCAAATACCCATTGTATGGGTGCATTGGCACTCATCAGCTGCATTAGCATGACTGCCCCTGACACAATAATGAGGGCATAGAGAATGTGCGAAGAGATTTTGACCACGCGTGGCGCTTGCTTGTTTGAGCTTAATACCAAATAGCTCTGATATAAAAACAGGGCAATGAGCAATACAGCCATGAGCATATGTAGATGTTTCATGAGATATTATTTCCTTTAAAGGTGCAGTTTCAGCGCTTACTGGTTACATGTAATTATGGTATGGAAAATACTACCTTCGCAATAGTTCCTTATTAGCCCTTGTTTTGTCCAGCACATAACGGACTATCAGGGCTTTGACCTTGCCATTCTATTGGGGTGTAAGCATGAATCGCTAAAGCATGGATTTGACCGCCTTGCGAGGTTAATAAGGAGTTTGCCAGTCCATATACAAGCTGATGCCGTGCGACCAATCTTTTGCCTTCAAAAGCATCACTAACAATCGTAAGCTTAAAATGGCTTTCTTTACCATCAAAATAACCAGAATGATTCATTGACTCATTCAACAATTCTATATGTTGCAGCTGCAACGCTTGTAGCTCAGCATTGAGGGCATCAGCGGTCGGTGTTTTACTCATAATGATCTTTCCATATATTTTGCCTAATAGTACTTGGCGGTATCATACTTAGCAATTTGTGAATTGCAAATAATACCCATTATAGCAGACGCTATTAGCGGTAAAGCCTGCTATTAAGTGGCGTGTGCCTGTAAGTGATTACACTTTTGAGCTATTCTGTTTCTAAAAAATATAGCAATGAAAGATATTGTTTTTAACATACTGTCTTAATGACGATAAATAATAGCCAGTCATGGCAAGTAGCGGTACCTGTTAGCTACCAGCATAAAAAAGCAGAGCACAATCTATAATGTGTACTCTGCTTTTATAAGTAACAGCCATTTACTCAAAGCATGAAATCTAACAATCTCGTTAGCGACGCGCTTTTTGATAAAGCGGCATCACTTTAGGCATCAATGATTGCAATTGAGCAATACGATTGCTGCTGGTCGGATGAGTGCTTAAGAACTGCGGTGGCTCACCTTGGCTAGCGCTTTGCATTTTTTGCCATAAGGTAACCGCTGCTTGCGGATTATAGCCAGCACGTGCCATTAACTCTAAACCAATTTGATCGGCTTCAGCTTCTTGTGTGCGACTATGCGGACGGCTCAGTCCCAAATCACCAGCGACGTTGGCAAGCTCAGCTTGACCTTGTGACAGTCCAAAGATGCTAGCAGCCACGCCGATACCAGTCTGTGTAGCATATTGGCGTGAGAGGCGTTCACGTGAGTGCTCACGCAGCGCATGTGACATCTCATGACCCATAATAGCCGCAATCTCGTCATCGGTGAGATTCAGGCGGTCAATGATACCCGAGTAAAACATGATTTTGCCACCCGGCACCACAAAGGCATTCAGCTCATTAGATTTAATCGTATGCACTTCCCATTGCCATTTCGCCGCATCTGGACGGTAGACGCCGACCTGACCGACCAAACGATTAGCAATGTTCTTTAAGCGATTAAGCTGAGCCTTATTGGTATCTAACACGCCGCGCGCTTTTGCTTCTTGCAACGTTTTGGCATAACTCTGTGCAGACAGCTGCAAAACCTGCTCACTAGAAACCAGTAATAGCTGCTGACGGTCAACGCCAACGGCCCCAGTACTGGTGGTGCTGGTACAGCCTGTCAGGGCTAGTGCCGACAATGAAGCGGCCATTACGGTGCTGGTCAGTAATTTTTTCATAATAAACATCCTCGCTGTAAATGATAAAAAATAAAATAAAACAAAGCGGCTATTAATAATAAAGCGGTTGTCGTTAAAGTGATTATCGTTCAAATGACTCGTATTAAATTTTTTGTGGAATAAAGAGTTAAAGCAGCAAATAAGGCAATTTTTTATTGATGTTCTACCTATGCTTGCTACGTGACCTCAACAGTAAAATTTTACCCGAACTGTCATTAGGCATAAGTATAATAATGTTACTAAGGCAAAACCAATGCAGGAAAAGTAACAATACAACGTAGGATTGTAAGTGAGAGGGACGTTGACACCAACAAATCTATTTTTCGCTATTAACTTGATAGGCGGCATAAATCTCAGTCAAAAAATAGTCTCATAGGCAATGAGATACTACCTACAAGGACAGAGCTTTAGATTTCTAACATTATTCTGAAAAATAACTGATATTATTTTAAATAAATAATTATCGCTAAATCAATTATTTATGATAATTACATCAATAAATAGCGAGTTAAAGACATAATATTGGAAATAAACGTTAAAAATGAGGTTGACAGGGTTAGAATATCTGATAGAATAGCCAGCCTATCGAGACGGAGTTGTTGTTAACAACACTACAATTCGATAATCAGCGGGAATAGCTCAGTGGTAGAGCATAACCTTGCCAAGGTTGGGGTCGAGAGTTCGAATCTCTTTTCCCGCTCCAAATATGGCTTGAAAAAGCATCAAAGCCTCACTTTATCGTGAGGCTTTTTTTTGTCCTAATTTTAAGGGTTGTCATTGTTTCTTGAGAATATTTCGATGACATTCTAAGTTACTATCGACGGAATTCACGACATAGATTACTAAAAGTTGTAGCGTCAAAACTAAGTTACAAAAGGTGGTCAATTTGACACATTAGGCTCAGTTCAATCATGCATAATTATATAGATCGTTTAAACGAATATAACAACAAATAATCCATCTATAAACATGATGATAATAAGGAATAATTATGCAAGAATTCAAACATAGAGCATTTAATGAATTGTTTGATCTGTCAGGAAAAACCGCAATTGTGACGGGTGGTGCAAATGGTATTGGTAAAGCAACGGCGTTACGTCTAGCACAAGCTGGGGCAAATATCGCTATCGCTGATTTAAAACTAGAAGATGCAAAGGCTGCGGTCAAGGATATCGAAGTGTATGGTGTCAAAGGCTTGGCAGTCGAATGTAATATCTTGAAAGATGAAGATTTGGTCGCTATGGTAGACAAGGTAGTCGCTGAATTTGGCACTGTCAATATTTTAATCAATAATGCGGGTGGCGGTGGCGGCGGTCGTGAAAACCCAGCCACAGCATCGGTCGATGATATTCGCCGTGATTTTGAGTTGAATGTTTTTAGTGGCTGGCGCTTGTCGCAATTATGTGTGTCACATATGAAAGCGTCGGGTTATGGCTCGATTGTATTTACCACTTCGATGTCGAGTATCAATAAAAGCCCGAACATGAGTGGTTATGCGGGATCAAAAGCGGCTGTCAATCATATGGTGGCGAACTTGGCACATGATTTTGGCCCTGAGGTACGCGTCAATGCGGTTGGCCCTGGTGCCACGCGTACTGATGCGTTAAAAACCGTACTAACACCAGAAATCGAAAAGAAAATGCTAGAGCATACGCCGATTCAACGTTTGGGTGAAGCTGATGATATCGCTGGTGCTATGCTGTATTTTGCCGCACCGCTATCTGAGTGGGTCAGTGGTCAAACCATATTTGTGAATGGCGGCGGTGTGCAAACCTTAGACTAAGCTTATCTGCATATGAAAGTATTTAAACCATGATGTTAAAGCTATAGTAAATAGTAAAAAAACCGTTATGAAAAGCGTCATTCAACGTATAGTTGGGTGACGCTTTTATCATTTTAAGCCTATGTTTTATGATAAAGATGCTGGCGCATTGATAGGATATATCTTTCAATTGACTGAATGTGCTCAATTAAAGAGTATTCAAGTAACTCAAGTTATTCAAAGCAAATATGAGCGACCTCATTGCAAAAATTTTGCTTGCCATGCTTAAAGCCTGCGATGGCTTGCGAATTGATTCTAATCGCTTCTACCGCGTCTTTCGCTTCTAATATGACTAGGGTAGCCAGTGCTCCTACTTTAATCTCCGTTTGCTGTGACAAAAGTTTCGCTGCATTTTTGCTAATCATATCGAATACCTCCGCTATCTGCTCATCTTTTGCTAATTGAGTGATATTGGCATACATATTTGCCATTCTAATCAGTGAGGCATCACCGTAAGGCGTGAAAGCATTTAAAATATTATTACTAGAAATAGTCGTATTGATGCCCATTGCTAATAGCTCATTGGCGTTGACCATACCTCTAGGAATGAGCGCATCATAATCACGCCCATTCAAAAATATGTCGGTGGCTGGTAACACCGTCAAGGTAATGTCAGCGAATTTCAGTAACGCAGCCATTTCCATACGTTTGTCTTTGTCCATCGCCGATAATTTAGTCACATGACCAATAGACACGCGACCTTGATAATGGCGCTTGATGGTTTCTTCAACCAATTTTGGAATGCTCGAGCCTTGTGGATCCAGATCAAAATCCAGATGAAAATCAACATCGACGTCAAACTGCTCAGCCAAGTCAAATACCATTTCAATATGCTTGTGAGGATTCTCATCTTTGTATGGACATCCGCCAACCAAATCAGCGCCTTGCGACAATGCCAGTTTTAGTAGCTCATAAGTATGCAGGTCATTGGTCAATCCTGATTGCGCAAAGGCGCAAATCTCTATATCGATGGCAAATGCATAGGTATCGCGGGCTTTTTTGATGGCATTAAAGGCACGCATCTCTGTTTTTGAATCTGTTTCAACAAAGGTGCGCAGACCAACGGTGCCTTTTTTAATCGCCATCTCAATCACTCGTGAAGCACGATTAAACACATCTACTTCCGTAAAATCCTTTTTAGCCTTACCTGTTTCTTCAACAGCCTCGTTTAAATCACCTTGCTCTATAGTACAGCGATCAAGGATGCAGGCTTTATCAAGGTGAATGTGGCTCTCATAGAATCCTGCACAGACAAAGTAACCTTTAGCATCGTAAATTGCTCTTGGCGCATCATCATGTTCAGTTTTTTCCGAAATATCGTCAATGCTCTCAATATAAGCGCCGCTTATACTGATATTGACCAAGTTTTTATGATTGGGTAATTGGGCATTTTTTATAAGTAAATCGGGCATCGTTTTTCCTTGTTTTTTTGCTTGGAGTGATTCAACGATCAATGGCATTTTAGTGTCAAGAGTTGGGGTTTTAAACTTTAAATCCGCATGACTATTCGATGTTTTTATTTTTTCCTACCCAACGGTCGTTTTTTGTTCATGAGTGGTTAGGGGTAAGCGTCATCGAGTCTAATATATGGAATATAATGACCACCGCTACGGTATGTAGACGTCAGTAGAGTGCCTATCAGTGATCGCACTATTCGAATGCCTACTGGATTATCAGACATCGTTAGCGTCTCTCGTAAGCACAATCCAAAATCGCAAATTACGGGTATCATCTCTTACCGTGAAGGTCAGTATCTGCAAGTGCTAGAAGGCCCTTATCTGGAAGTAGACAAGTTAATGAGTAAGATAGCTTCTGATCCTAGACATGAAGATCTTTGGGTGTTTTTGGATGTGCGCGTGATCAAACGCAGCTTTAATAATTGGGCTGTGAGCGTGTTTGACTTTGTGGATCAAGATAACTTTTTTAATGCGTTCATTGAGAATAATAGCGCTGTGTTAAACAGCTTTAATGAGTCTCAACAAAGACGTATTCAACCGTTTATTGATATAAAAAAATCTGATACGGTGCTTGAAAAGTATTATGAAGGTAAGGATTTAAGATTGCTGGCATGGCCTGATCTCAACAATGAAAGCCAGCCGCAAATGATTATGAACCTGTGTATCAAATTGACTAAAAAGCCTTATTCGTTTAATGCACTAGCGGACAGTGGTGATTTTGGCAGCCATCATCAAGTCACACAGATTATCAGAGAGTTTGATCGTTTAGGTTTATTGAGTGTCACAGAGGCAGCACCGATACATGAGCAAACCGTAAATGAGAAAAAGCCTAACAAATTTTATGGTGCGATCAAAAAATTCTTAGGAATGAGGTAAAAAATTGAATTATCAGAAGCTAGCAATCATTGGTGAAGTAGGTGCTGGAAAAACTCGGTTGGTCAAAACCCTAAGCGAGATAAGCCCCATCGAAACAGAAGCAAAATCTAGTATCGATATCGGTAAAGAGTACACGACGGTCGGCATCGATTATGGGCGCATCACTCTGTCTGACGATATGGCGCTAGGTATTTACGGTGTGCCAGGTCAAGAGCGTTTTTCTTTTTTATGGGAGTTCGTCAATCAGTCGCTATGGGGATTGCTCATTTTGATTAGATATGGCGAGACACCCGATTATGCCAATTTAGATAAGCTGTTACACTTTTTTGCGCCAGAAAAAAATCAGACCACGTGTATCATTGGTATCACTCATTGCGAGGATGCTGACAAAGATAGCCTTTCAGCACTGGGACAAGAAATAAGAGTGATGTTGATGCAGCATAACGTGGTGGCACCTGTGCTCCATACAGATCCTAGAAACAGAGAGTCCGCCGTGTCTCTGTTGTCATTATTTAATACCCTTAATAATCAAGACTAATGCCAGATATGACTATGTTAAAAGAAAAATTAGACGAAAAATCACCAGCAAAAATAGCGTTGTTAAGCCACATGAAAGCATTGTGTGATGCCAATAGAGAAGTCATATTGGTTAGCTTATGCACCACAGATGGCTTTCCCATTAGTTGCTTTTCGATCAGTGAATTGAGCAATCAAACGGACAAGTTTGCGGCGATGAGTAGCACGCTATCAGCGCTGAGCGATTCATCCGCGAGTCAAATGAAGCAGGGCAAGTGCGACATCACTATTGTCGAAGCCACTGCTGGGAATATGCTATTTGTCAAAACTGACTATATCGGTAAGCCGTGTGTATTGACCGTGGTAGCGCAGAATAAGATGGTACTAGCAGAAGCAAGATATAAGACCAAAAAACTGATTGGTGTCATTTCTGCTATCACTGAGTAAGGCGCATAAGTAACTAAGATTGCTGGATTCGGTAAGGCTATAAGCGATAATTCGACTGTGATAGACATGTGATATTATTTGCGTGAGCAAATATCGACACTGTATTCAGATATTGACCTTGTATAAAGGTAATGCCCTGACCTTTGACGGCCATATCTACCAAAAACTCAGCATTAGCGGCATTAATTTTGGCATGAGTCGTGTGGTTGTGCCTTCTGCCTTATTTATCGGTCAGCTATAGGTTGCTTCTTTTGCCCAGACCATATTGTAAAAACTCATGATTTCTCAAATCTGCTAGCGTCTCAAGTAATCCCATTCTGCTCAGATAATCGGGATTGGCACAGAGCGAATAACGAGTCAGCGCCAGCCGTTTTGCTTGGTCGCTGGAATCTTGCAGCTCTTAATACTCGACCAACTCATATCCTTCTTCGATCAAGTCAATGTGTCGATCAGAAAAATCCAACTCAACGTTTAGGACGGGACAGCCAGTGCTGTATCTGTCGGTGATGGCGCGTAATGAAGAATTTCTACAGTATATTGCGTAAAAGCTTGTCGCGTATTAACTATCGGGCGAATAGGCTGAATTTGTGCTGTTGGTTCTATTCTAAAATGAATGGCTCTATTTTGAAGTAAAAGGTTCTGCTGTGGCTATTTGACGCTATATTTACAGTGTTATTGTTCTGAAAGTTAGAGTAATTAATTACAGTCAATAAATTTTTTTGATAGCTTATTTTTCATAATTTGTTCTTTGATAGCTTAACATACAAAGCACCACTTAACGGATTGTTGAGCGGTGCTTTTTTGAGTCAAGATATCAGTTTTAGATAGTGGTTTTTTAGGTACTAATTCTAACGATACCGAGCTTAAAGATACTAATCTTAAAGATACTATCAAGGATAAATAGTTAGGCTTGGCTTTTTTTACGACCCATCAAGCTATTAGCTACCCATGCTGGACCAATTAATAAAAATTGTAAGTCTTCAAAAAATGAGGGTTTTTTGCCTTCAATTTTATGACCGATGAACTGTCCAATCCAAGCAACCACAAAAATAGCTGCCCAAACCTTAAAGCCCCATGGTAATAATGCCATTACTGACAAACAAATAAGAATAAACATTCCCATCGCCAAGAACAACGGCGTGGACAGACGCATATAAAATAACAATACCAACGCGCTGAGTACCAAGGTAAACCAAACTGATAGCGACATGCCCATGCCTAACAGGCTGACAAATATAGTAGGAACGCATAGCCAATGGATTTTTTATTGACTAGGTTTTGATGACTGACAGAATATTCACTAAGCCATTGCTCAAGTGTGCGTTTAGATAGGCGTTTTTGCTGAGTACGAGACATACTAACCTCCGTGTTAGATGAATTGAAAAATCTCTCCTATCAGTTGTAGCACTAATTGAGCCAGTCCACCACATTATCTGATAGACGCCACAGTCAAAACCTATAGCGCTATCAACATGTTTGCCAATATCTGCGAGATCTTTGGTTTTATTCTTTTGAGATATCAGCGCTTATGCGTCACACAAGATAACCGTTAACCTTGTTCACTGCGCTGCCATTCATACAAACCAATAAAGGCGTTTATTTGATATATCATGGTTTGAATGGCAAAAATGTAATTGCCCGACATTAGATTGACGATGAGCCAGACAAAGTTAACGATAATCCATAACCACCAGTTAAATGAATAGCGCAAAATCATCGCGGCTTGTGCAGTAATGGAGAGGACAAAAGCAATGACGTTGATCCAAAAGAAGGAGATAAATCCTAGGAATTTACTATATCATCTTCAACCACTGCATAGCCATAGCTGGCGAGTAAATCATTTACCGTGGGAAAAAGTGCGAGACCAATAATAATAAAGGCAGCGGTAATCAACCAAACCGCTTTGCTCGCCGCCTTTGGTATCATGTCGCCATCAGGATCGGTATGTTTTGACCAATAAAAAATACCGTAGACATGGGTGAAAAAATTAAAGAGCGGCGCGAGCATCAAACCGACTGCACCAGACGTCGCCTGCACGACGACTTCTCCCGCAGTCGCTGCCATTCCCAACCCGTTGCCCATGACGTTTTTGCGAAATGATAGCGAAACCACACAGACCAAACCAACGAAAGACACGCCCAAATAAAACATATCAAGTGTGGTGTGTTCTGTCGTGAGCCAAAACCTGCGGATAATGCTATCACCCCGCAAATGAACCAAGTGACAATCCATTGCATCGCCCACTTTCCAGTAATATTATCTAATAGCTGAATACGCATAAAGCCTTTTTCCTTAAAGTATTAAAACTACAATGAGTTCTTATTTTATTTTTAGTATCATATTATTTTTGTATTATCGCTATTCTTGCCATCGCTATTTTTACCATCTCCTCTATCTGCCATAAACATACTGATCGATAAGTAGCAGCGCTTGCTGATAGCGCGCATCGTAATCTGGCTGATCAACCATGTGTGGTGATATCATGACGAGCAAAAATATCGACGAGACGTTGCTCAAAGCGTCCACGCGCCTCAGGCGTGCCCAATGAGCGCATGCCATCATCAATCCACGGCGTATTGTTATCCAGCATAATGGTATGATCTAAGCGAAACTCATCGATACAAGCCGCCACAAAAGTATGGCTGCGACCTTCATATTCTTCACAAATGCTTGAGTGGTCACAAAATCGGTATCAACGATGGTGACAGAAGCGGTCGCATTAGCCGCCGCATCTCTTATAGCTTGAGCATGCTGAAGGGCAATCGGACCATAGTCATTGTATTGTAGACCGACTTCACTACCACCCAAATCTGTACCGACATATAAGCGTCCCATCTCTAAAGCAAAGCTGGCGCCATAATAATTGGCCAGTTTATGCACCAATGTGGTCTTACCCGAACTTTCGCCGCCAACAATCGCCACCGTTTTGGTATAGTCGCCGCGCGCTTGGGGATGAATAGCTGACCAATGCGCGACTGGATTACGAGCGATGGCATAAGAATCAAACTCAGGCTGTAACGGGGTCGTGACGACTGGTATCGATAATCGCTCATAGACATCACTCTGCGCCAATGGGTGGTTTTCTGCGACAAACAAGGCTGTATCTGCTGGTAAGTCGAGCGCTGTCGTCAAACGTTGTAGTTTGGCATTGCTGGCAGGAATGTCGATTGTCACATCAACGAAGCTATCATGTAGCGGTAGCTCAATCTCATGAGTGGTATGAATTTGGATAAATGGTAAATCAGCACACGCCATCTGTAGCCAACGTGCTTTGTCTTGCAAAGTAATGTCAAAATCTGGATGCGGTGCTGGATGCGCCATAATGATAATATGCAAGGTTTTCGCTTGTCCTGCCGCAGCCAATATACTGCGCATTTGACCTAAATGTAGTGGCTCAAAATGTCCAATCATCAATCCTGACTCGTACATAGCTTTCCTTAATTTTTAGTCATGCTTCATCGCACTAATTTTATCGATAGACTGCTGGAATATCTGTTATTTACCAGCATGTTATAAAGGTTTAAGGCGATTTACAGGTAGGTTATTGTAAAAGGGTGTTTTTTTATATGACTTTTTTCTGATAAAAATATGACCAAGTTATTAATTTAACTGTGATTGTTTGACTATCTCACCATTTCTGAAGTTCCATCTACACAATATCTATGTGCTGAAAATGGCTAAATATTGGATTTGTAACAACATGTGTAATATGGCAGTAATAAAGCTAATCGTGAAACATTTTGAAATAACTATTTAAAATCAGCAGTTTATGAGGTTTTATGACAGATTAGGGCAAGCTTGGTTAGCATAAACTCACAAAGTACGTCTATACGTTCAACAGATGAATATTAAATAGTTGCTATACTTATTCATAAGTTAAGAAGGCTAAGCAACTTCCTAACTAGACTCGGAAAAAAGCATAAAAATAGAAGAAAAAAAGTAAAAAGCAGAGTTTTAAATAACAATAGAAATGATAGAGAGGTATTTGATTTGGCTAAACTAGCAAAACTACATCGCTCACAGAACAATCGCATGATAGCAGGTGTGATGGGCGGCATTGCCGAATACGTTGGTTGGTCACCAAATTGGGTGAGAGTATTATTCGTGATTATCTCATCTTTAAGTGCAGCAGTACCTGGCATCTTAATTTATATAATTTTATGGATAATCATGCCAAAAGCGACTAGTGCGTCTTACCAATAAGATTTTTTTATATTTGCTCTTATCTTTTTAATAGCTTAATAGTAGTACCGTTTTAATAGCATCACTATCGAGATTGTCTCAGATAGATTTTTACCAAAAAAAGAGAATAGCAGTTCGACTAAAAAACAAAAAGCCTGACTCATCAGGATACCAAAGACATACCTTTCCTCCTGCCCAGATGCTCGCGCATTTGGGTATTTTTTTATCTGCTACTTTTGAGCCTCCTATATTGCAGCAGTTTGATTATAAATGAGCCTTATAACGACTGGTTTAGGTCTGCAGCATAAATTTAATTGATGTAAATATAGATAAAATAGTCAATTTTTAGTAAGGTGAGCAGGCAAATAGAGTCGTTGCCGAATAGGCTATACGAGTGCTATCAAAACTTTATTTATAAATATCCATTCCACAGTGGCTTTACTATGAAAACCCAAACTATGACATCCCAAGCGACAACTCCGATGATAGAAAATACAGACCCTCAACCGATGACGTTTCAGGATTTAATCCTAACCCTACAGAATTATTGGGCAGATAAGGGCTGTGTTATCTTGCAGCCTTATGATATGGAAGTCGGCGCGGGTACTTTTCACACCGCGACATTTTTACGCTCGTTAGGTCCTGAGCGTTGGAATGCTGCTTATGTGCAGCCATCACGTCGTCCAACTGATGGTCGCTACGGTGACAACCCCAACCGCTTGCAGCATTATTATCAGTTTCAAGTGGTGCTTAAGCCAAATCCACCCAATATCCAAGAGCTGTATTTGGACTCGCTAAGAGCCATTGGTATTGATCCATTGGTGCACGATGTGCGTTTTGTTGAAGATAACTGGGAGTCGCCAACGCTGGGTGCGTGGGGATTAGGCTGGGAGATTTGGCTCAACGGTATGGAAGTGACCCAGTTTACGTATTTCCAGCAAGTAGGCGGTCTTGAGTGCTTTCCGGTGACTGGTGAAATCACTTATGGACTTGAGCGCTTGGCAATGTATGTGCAAGGCGTCGATAGCGTTTATGATTTGGTTTGGGCAGATGGTGAGTTTGGCCGCGTCACTTATGGCGATGTCTTCCATCAAAACGAAGTTGAGCAGTCGACTTACAACTTTGAGCACGCTGATGTGCCAATGATGGGTCAGATGTTTGATTTTTATGAGCAGCAAGCAGATAAATTGGTTGCCGAAAGTTTGTCATTACCTGCTTATGAGATGGTACTAAAAGCCTCACATGCTTTTAATTTACTCGACGCTCGTGGTGCGATTTCAGTGACCGAACGTCAGCGTTTTATCCTACGTGTGCGTACGCTTGCCCGTAAGGTTGCCATTGGTTACGTTGAAGCACGCGCAAAATTGGGTTTTCCATTGGCAGATGAGGTGCATCGTCAAGCGGCGCTCGATAAGTATTTGCCAAAAGAAGAAGCCGCTGAGAATACAGAAAGTAATCAAGCTATTGATAACAACCAATCTACTAATAACAATAAATAGGAGCATCCCATGAGTACTATTCTATTTGAACTGGGGTGTGAAGAGCTACCTCCAAAAAGCCTAAAACCTCTACGTGATGCGCTACAAGCGAGTGTCACCGAACAATTAAATGAAGCAGAAATCAGCTTCGATAGTATCAAAGCCTTTGCTGCCCCGCGTCGTTTGGCACTTCAGATTCAGGGTATTAGCGATAAGCAGCCGGATCGCAGTGAGCAAAAACGCGGCCCTGCGATTAAAGCCGCGTTTGATGCGGAAGGTAATCCAACACGCGCGGCAATGGGTTTTGCCAAGGGCTTAGGTATTGAGGCCAGCGAGTTGATAACGATTAACACCGACAAAGGTGATTATGTCGGTTATGAGCAAGTCATTCATGGTCAAGCAACTACTGAACTGTTAGCTGCCATTTTTCAGACTGCACTCGACAATCTACCGATTGCTAAGCGTATGCGTTCAGGGGCCAGTCGCAATGAATTTGTGCGTCCAGTACAATGGGTGGTATTGATGCAAGATAGTACTGTCATTGACGCTACTATCCAAGGCTATCAGACGGGAACACAAACTCGTGGTCATCGCTTCCATAGTCCTAATTATCATGAGATTGCGCACGCCAATGACTACGAAGAATTACTAGGCGGTTTAAAAGTCGTGGCTGATTTTGATAAGCGTCAAATGCTGATCAAAAACCAAGTCAAAGCATTGGCTGATGAAGTCAATGCTGATGCTATCGTGCCGCAAGATTTGTTGGATGAAGTCACCGCATTGGTTGATTTCCCGATTGCACTGCGAGCAAGCTTTGAGCCGCGTTTTTTACAAGTGCCGCAAGAAGCGCTTATCTCGACCATGCAAGCGGATCAAAAGTATTTTTGCTTAACTGATAAAGCAGGCAAGTTGCAGCCTTACTTTATTTTTATTACCAACATTGAGTCAAAAGACCCCAATCAAATTATCGAAGGTAATGAGAAAGTCGTGCGTCCGCGTTTGGCCGATGCCGAGTTTTTCTTCTTACAAGATCAAAAACAGCCATTATTTGCGTTGACAGAAAGCTTGAAAACTCGCGTCTTCCAAGATAAGCTGGGTACGATTTGGGAAAAATCTGAGCGTATTGCCAAGCTTGCCGCCTTTATTGCCGCCTTGATGCAACAGCAGGGTCAGCAGATTGATATCGATGAAACGGTGCGTGCGGGTATTTTGTCAAAAGCTGATTTGGCAAGCTCATTGGTCGGTGAATATCCTGAATTACAAGGTATTGCAGGCACTTATTATGCGCGTCTGAATAATGAGCCTGAAGCAGTCGCGGCAAGTTTAGAAGAGCAGTATTTGCCAAAGTTCAGCGGTGACGTATTACCACAGACGCCAATTGGCATTTGCTTAGCATTAGCTGACCGTTTAGATACGCTTGTTGGTATTTTTGCCATTGACCAAGCGCCGACAGGGTCAAAAGATCCGTTCAGCTTACGTCGCTCAGCCATCGGTATCTTGCGTATTTTGATTGAAAAGCAATTGCCAATTAATCTGGTTGCGCTCGTTGAACAAGCAATCAAAGGCTATAGTGACGCTGAAGGCAGCAAGATTGAAAAAATGGGTGATACGTTTACTCAGGTCATGGCATTCTTAAACTCGCGCTATCGTGCGATGTATACCGAGCAGGGAGTGAGCGTCGATACCATTCAGGCAGTGCAAGCGATTAACCCGCATATGCCGCTTGATTTTGATCAGCGTATTCGCGCGGTACAAGCCTTTAGCGAATTGTCACAAGCCTCGATGCTTGCTGATTCAAACAAGCGTGTCGCCAATATATTAGCCAAGTCAGAAGTGAGTGTCGCTGATACTGTCGATGAAGCGTTATTATCTGAGCCTGCCGAGCAAGGTTTATACGCAAGTGTAATACAAGCGCAGACGGCGGTTAAACCGCTGCTAGAGCAAGCGGGTTACACGCAAGTATTGCAAACACTTGCTAGCTTAGATGAGCCGCTGACGCAATTCTTTGATAATGTGATGGTCAACAGTGAAGACGCCGCCCTTAAAAACAACCGCTTAGCGCTGCTTAAGCAAGTACGTGCATTGTTTTTAACCGTCGCTGATATCAGTGAGTTGCAGCTATAGTTTCACTAATATAGATCGCTCACTTTATTTTCTATTTAATAAAAAACTGGCCCGCTATGGCCAGTTTTTTACGCCATATCATGGCATTTATTGATAAATTATCATGATAAATGGATGGACAATTAACTCGCTAAAGCATAGCACTATTGTCAGTATTGCTGGTTAAGTTATACTGTCTAGACGTATTGAATAATCCGCCAAACGGCTTTTATCATTCATAGCGCTTACTCATATTTAAAGGAGCACTGCCGTGTTTGCTGTTATCATTATCATCATCGTTATTTGGATAGTAATGTGGGGGTTTTATAAATTTATGTACCCGCGTGCGCCCAAAAGCATGATGCCAAAAAAAGGGGATGTGATTACACCGCGTCAGTGCAATTTTTGTGGCAACAGCTTGGCTGAATACCGCGGCGTCCTTGAAACCAAGCCCAACTTGGCTGCAAATAGTGAGAGTGCTATTGGCGAAAACCAAGCATTGTTTTTTTGCAATTATGAGCATCAAGCAGATTTTCATGCAGGTAAGGTTTATAACCCTGACGTATAAATAATTAGATTATGGCTTGGGCATAAAAAAGCGCTTGGCTCATCAGAGCGAAGCGCTTATCGTTTCGTCGCGTAATATGCGCTTATAAAACAGACTGTGCGTCTTTCATAATTTTATTTAATAGCGCTTCAGATTGTTTGTCTTGCTGTAGTCGATCTTCATCGCTTCTTTGATTGGTGTGTATTTTTTCATACAAATTCAAGCAGCACAGTACCAAGATGCTTTCTTGACTGAGGCTTGGCGCATCTCGTTTGAGATCTAGCGCATGGTTATTGATATACGAGACAGCTGAGAGCAGCTCTTCTTGTTCGTGTACTGGGCAATATATAGGATAAGTGACACCCGCAATTGCAATATCAACCTTTTTGATTTGTGGTTCAGGGATAGTGGTTTTCACAGTAGCACTCGACGTACTTGAACCAGTTGCAGCGACTGGTTGTGGTTTAGAAGAAATATTTTGCTGTTGGCCATTTTGCGGCTGTTTTTCTACAGAGTTTTTGTGGTCATCGGTCATGATAAATCCTACAATGTTTGGTCAGTAAAATGAGTAATATAAGATATTACCGTTTTGATTTTGTCGGTTTCATTAGCAAGTAGTAATGATCGCTCATTGCCATCACTGATCAGCCTTCTACTTGATCAATGTGGGTTAAGCGTTTTAATACAACTTGTGTACGCTCAGCTGCCAATTGATTCTTTTTCTGCAGCTCACTGTTTTGCTGTTTAATATCGCTATATTGCTGCTTTAATTCATTATTTTGTTGCTGTAACTGGCTTTTGTTGTTGCAATTGGCTAACCTGTTTTTGCAATTTATCTTGCTCTTCGCCTATCATATGATGCGCTTCAGCTAGGCTTTGGTAGCGCTTGTCGAGATCGTTCAATTGTTTTTTGGCACTATCGCGTTCGCTATGGCTAGTGTTGAGCTTGGTCGTTAATGCTGCAAGCTCTTGAGGGTCGCTAACAGGATGCTGTTTGAGGCTGCTAAGTTCAGCACTGACAAGCTGATACTGTTTTTTTATATCGAGTATCATTTTTTCTAATATTCTAAGTTGATCATACATAGTCAGTTTTTATCCTTAACAAGTAAGCGTGAATGAATTTTGTTCTCTGCGTTTAATAATGCCATAGGTGACCGCATAATATCTATATCAACAAAGTAATTACCTATATTAGACGTTGTTTGTTTATTTTTATTAGCCATGGTTTGATTGATAATATCAAGCGATGTCTCACACCTATTTTATCCGTCTGTTTTATTTTTTAAGCAATATTTTTTAAGCAATAATCAATCACTAGGACCTCTATTATGAATGACAATATATCTGGCTGGAATACATGGCTGACTGCTTTTGATGACTGGACTGACGTGTCTATCAGCGAAGTGCATGGCTTGATGACAGGGCTTATGACTGCCTGTAATGCGCCTGATGAGCAAGTATGGGCTAAGGTATTTGAGGAGCTCAGTTTTGCGCCGTTACCTGATGAGGCATTGACACTGTTAACAGAAGAAGCGGAAGACACTGTTTTTCAGCTTAAAGACAAAGACGATGCTTATTCTTACACGCCATTAGTACCAGATGATGAACATGATTTGTACGAGCGCGTGATGGCATTGAAACAGTGGGCAAATGGTTTTATGACGGGTTTTGGGATTACCGACTGTGGTCTCAGTGGTGACGAAAATGAGATGCTGTCTGATTTGGCTAAAATCGGTGGTATTCGCTTAGAAGATGATGAAAACTTTGAAGGTGGCGAAGAGTCTTATCTGCATATTTATGAGTTTGCGCGCATGGTGCCAGTGAGCTTTGCCACCCGCACGCGTAAACCTGTTAAAGATATTGCCCTGATTGCTGGACTGGCTATCGATGCCAAAACCACCAAAGAGCTGCAGGCAGAAGGCAAGTTACCAAAGCCAATGCCGCCAGTCGTTGATGCGATGAATCAAAACCGTCCTTCATAATAAAGACGCTATCGTAAATGCTTTGATATGAGTTGATATTCAACACGTCCTAGTATGAAGTGATAAAAGGAGATGGAGATGATAACTGACAATGATATGATTCATTTACGCCGCTCTATTGAGCTGGCTACTGAAGCTTTAGAGGCGGGCGATGAGCCATTTGGTAGCGTATTGGTCGACGGCGACGGTCATGTGCTGCATGAAGATCGCAATCGTGCCAATACGGTCGATGCTACTTATCATCCTGAAATTGCCGTTGCAAAATGGGCCGCAGAGAATATGACTACTGACGCACGTACAAAAGCGGTGGTTTATACCTCAGGCGAGCATTGTGCCATGTGTTCGGCCGCGCATGCGTGGGCAGGGCTTGGTCGTATCGTTTATGTCAGCTCATCAAAACAGTTGGATGAATGGATGGAGGAGATGGGCGTGACATCAACATCACCAATTAATTCATTAAGTATTCAAGAAGTAGCACCAAATGTATCAGTACAAGGTCCGATTGCTGGATTAGATGCAGAAGTAAAGGCGCTGCAACAGCGCGCATTTCAAAGGCGCTAACGCTTTCTATTTTTACCATTCCAGAAATTACAGTAGCGAAAAATGAGTGCGAGTACTACATCTAGTAGGCTTGGAAAATTTAACATCGCTAACCGTATTTCTAAAATCGGTATTATATCGTAATAAGGATGTGTTATGACTGTATCAACTCATATTGACGACATTGACCAAGTTGTACTGGATAGCAATTATCCTAAAGACAGCATCGATTGGCTAACGCGCTTGATTGGCTTTGATACGGTTAGTCGCCATTCAAACTTAGTATTGATTGAAGATGTGAAAGCATACTGTGAGCACTTAGGTCTAACAGTGGATTTGACTTTTAATGAAGCCAAAAACAAAGCCAATCTATTTGTCACTGTGCCAGCAGGCAAAAACTCTGATGACGTAAATCACGGTCTGGTACTGTCTGGTCATACCGATGTGGTGCCAGTTGATGGGCAAGACTGGGCGTCAGATCCATTCACTGCGACGATACGTGGCGATAAGCTATACGGACGCGGTGCGTGTGATATGAAAGGTTTTATCGCTTGTGCATTGACGTTATTACCACGCGCTGTGCAGTTGTCCAATGCAGGTCAATTGCGTCGCCCGCTGCACTTGGCACTGTCATTCGATGAAGAGGTGGGCTGCTTGGGTGCGCCATTAATTTTGGCAGACCTAAAATCGCGTGGTATTACTCCTGATTATTGTATCGTCGGTGAGCCAACCAATATGACAATGGTTGTGGCACATAAGGGCATTGCCGTTTATCGTTGCCGCGTTCATGGTAAGTCTGCGCATTCATCATTGACTGCCCAAGGTGTTAATGCCATCAGCTATGCCAGTCGTTTGATTGGTTATGTCGATACTTTAGCGGAAGAAATCAGCCATCGCGACGATAATGACCCTCTGTTCGATGTGCCTTATTCCACATTGTCTGTAGGCACGATTCAAGGTGGTACCGCGACCAATATTGTGCCTAATTTATGCGAGTTTACCTTTGACTATCGCAATCTGCCGCATATGACGCAAGAGGATATTGTTGCGCCGATTCAAGCAAAAGTGGCAGAATTGAATGCTCAAATGCAAGCACGTGCGCCAAAACTGGTATTGAGTTGATGCAAGAAGAAAGTGTACCGGCAATGACTGATAGCGACAGCGCTGAATTGCAATCGTTAATAGCCGCACTGACTGGAGATAACGAGCGTCATAAAGTGGCTTATGCAACTGAGGGCGGTCAGTTTACTAATAGTGGTATCCCAACGATCATCTGCGGTCCTGGCAGTATTGAGCAGGCACATAAAGCTGATGAATACGTTAAGCTGAGTGAAATTACGCGCTGTGATGGTTTTTTACAGAAGCTATTAGACAGCTGTATGGTTAATTAATGGATTACATCAGTAACGGTTTCTTCCCGTTAGCGGCAAGTGACGAATCAGTATAAAATTCACCGTCCTTATGGCGGTGTTTATTTTTTAGCAGTTTAGCACTGTTAAGATAAATTTTTTATAAACGATAAAGTAGGGGTTGGTCGATGTCTTGGCATCTGTTTGCAGTATTCTTTGCAAGTACATTTTTTGTTTCAGCAACTCCAGGGCCGAACATGCTGCTTGCGTTTCAGTATGGCATGAATTATGGCGTTAAGCGGACGTTGTGGACGCTGGCAGGACTAAGCCTTGGTTTGTTTCTCTTGCTATCGACACTGCTTGGACTCGACGTGATTAGCCGCCAGTCTCCTTGGTTGCTAACGATTATCAAAGCAGTTGGAGCGGTGTATTTAATCTATTTGGGTATCAGCTCATGGCGTGAAGCAGGTAAAGGTAGCTTAATGCAAGATGCCCGCGAGATGAGCGAGGAGGTAGCAGCTGACTATCCTAGTACGATGCCGTCAGCGCTGGATGGGGCACCCAAGCCGCGCTCGCTCTCTAGTGCGGCAGTTAGAGTCTCGCCAAGTAACGCGACCTTGTTTCGTACAGGTGTTTGGGTATCGTTGTCTAATCCTAAAGCCATTTTATTTTTTGCCGCTTTCTTCCCCAAATTTATCAATTTTAGCGCACCCCTATGGCCACAATATGTCTTATTAACGATAGGGCTGTTTATGAGCGAGACGATTTGGCAAATTGTTTATACCTTAGGTGGTACAAAGCTGGCAAGTTGGCTCGATGTGGGCAATCGCTTAGCATGGCTCAATCGTGGTTGTGGTATTATCTTTATACTAATTGCTGCTGCTTTACTGGCTGATGTTATTAAAGATCTTATGATGTAAAAAATGGTCGATATTTTAAAGTATGAGTTTAATGAATGGTTTTTATAAAATTATTCATTATAAAAATATTTATATAAGTTTGAATAAGTTGTTGACATTTATTTTTAAACCATTATTATAAACGCACTGATTTATAGGTATTTTATAAAATATAAATCATCATCATTAATTTGCTGTTGTCACCATGACAATCGCCATAACCTACGGAGGAATCATCGTGTCCCATAAAACTATCAAGACGTTTTTAAAGATTGAATGTATCACGAACATGAGTGCAATGATAACCTCGAAAAGGTTTGGCTAAGCCTATAGAACAGTTATTTATAAATACCTGAAGATTTGGTATTTATAAACAGCCTACTGTATCTACTCTTGCTTCCCTTCTTTTGAGTTGTCTATGCTGTATGGTTACTTGACTATACCTAGCATTGTGCTGCTTATTGTTTTATCTAACATTCCTTTTTACCGTTATGAATGACCAGCAAGACAAGCTTGATACTTAGCTACTGTCTGTATGCATAATCTTTATACGGTCATTTTTTTGCGATACAATTTTTTAAAACGTCCATAATAAAATAGCTATGAATTTTTATTGATTTTTAATTAATAAAGATACGGTATTTTATTGTCTGTAAATTTTGGTTATTAATAATTTCTTATTAAAAATTATGTTTAATCGAGATAAGAGAGTAATGCCTAAAAATTGACAAGATAAAAATATCTATGTATAGTGCATTAAGTATAAAAATGTTATAAGATAAAACATCTCAACAGATATACTCAATTATCATGACTTACTCACTAGATTATCGCAAACAAGTTCTTAAAAGCTTAGCAGATGGCATGACCTTTGCCGAGGCAGCCTCTTTTTATGACATTAGTCCAACCACTATTCAAAAGTGGAAGAAACGGCTGCATAGTAAGAGCACTCGCAATGTTACGCCATCAAAAATACCGGATGATGCACTACGCAAAGACGTTGAGCGTTACCCTGATGACTATCACTATGAGAGAGCAAGACGGTTCAACTGTACTGCCCCAGCCATTTGTGAGGCTTTAAAACGCCTAGGCATCAGTCAAAAAAAGACCTTAGAGCATCCAAAAGCATGTCCAATAAAAAGAGCGGCGTATCAGAGTAAGCTTGATAACTTTAAACAGCAAGGTTATCCCATTGTGTATATGGACGAAAGCGGTTTTGAAAGCCAGACCATTCGTCCTCATGGTTATGCACCGATAGGCAAACCCTGTATCGACAGCTACAACTGGCAAGGTAAAAAGCGAACCAACGTCATTGGGGCTCTATATGAAAAGATGCTATTTGCACTGGATTACTTTGAACACAACATTAACAGCGGCATATTCTACGATTGGTGCAAACACACCCTAATCCCAAGCCTTAAAACCAAATGCGTGATTGTCATGGATAACGCTCGGTTTCATAAAAGTAGACGTATCCAAAAATTACTGAACAGGCATGGTCATCGTATCCTATGGCTGCCGCCGTACAGCCCAGACTTGAACCCTATTGAGAAAAATGGGCTCAAGTGAAGTTTCTACGCCAAGGGTGGATGGAAAATGACTTATCCAAATTATTTTATGATGTTTGTCCTAGACATAACACTTTTGTTTTGAACTGACTATAGTCTTAAAAATAAAAAATGGAAAAATAAATAATGAGCGTTCAATTAGTATTAAATAAAAATAGTAAACATGGTGTCCCTGTCAAAATATACACCACCGATGTTGAACAAGGTGCGATACAACAGTTACGAAATATGGCGCAGCTAGAGTTTGTACACTCACATATTGCTGTCATGCCTGATGTCCATGTCGGCAAAGGCGCGACCGTTGGTAGTGTGATTCCGACCAAGTCCGCTATTATTCCTGCTACGGTCGGTGTCGATATTGGTTGCGGTATGAATGCGGTGCGTTTGTCTATTACTGCAAGTGATTTGCCTGATAGTCTAAAATCATTACGCTTGATAGTAGAGCAGCAAGTGCCAGTCGGTTTCAATATGCATAAGCAAATTCAAGCCAAAAACTCGACCCTTGACCCATTGGGTAAACGCCTAAAACCAATCACGGACAAGCATCCGGGTTTGCTAAAAATGCTCAAAGGGTTTGAGCGTACGTGGGCAAAACAGCTTGGTACGTTGGGCGGTGGCAATCATTTCATTGAACTGTGTTTGGATGAAAACAACGATGTTTGGGTAATGCTGCATTCGGGCAGTCGAGGTATTGGTAATTGTATCGGACAGTATTTTATTAACCTTGCCAAAAAAGAGCGCCAGTCACGCTTTGGTCATGTACCAGATCGAGATTTGTCTTATTTTGCCCAAGGGTCTGATAGTTTTACCGATTATGTCGAAGCGGTAGGCTGGGCACAGGATTACGCGTTAGAAAATCGTCGTGAGATGATGCGTTTGGTGATTAAGTCATTGCAGTCACCACAAGCAGGCTTACCAAGATTTCAGCTCACCAAAGAAGCCATCAATTGCCATCATAATTATGTCAATGAAGAGGTGCATTTCGGTGAGCAAGTCTATGTCACTCGTAAAGGTGCGATCAGTGCTTATGCAGGTGAGCTCGGCATTATCCCAGGCTCTATGGGCGCAAAGTCTTTTATTGTGCGCGGTCTAGGCGCAGAGGAATCGTTTTGCTCTTGCTCGCACGGGGCAGGACGACAGATGAGCCGTGGTAAAGCCATGCGAGCGTTCACTATTGATGAGTTAAAAGCGCAGACAGATGGTGTCGAATGTCGCAAAGATAAAGGCGTCATCGATGAAATACCCGGTGCTTATAAAGACATTGATGAAGTAATGGCGAATCAAGCTGATTTGGTAGAAGTGGTGCATACGCTTAAGCAAGTCATGTGTATTAAAGGCTAATACCAAGCCTGAAAATCATCTTAGCGTCGTCAAATTTGCTTAATGTACTGAATGTACAATTTTCGCTCATTTTCCTCGCTAAGATAATTTTCGGCATTGGTATATCAAAAGTATTAAAATATAGGCAACAATATGAGCTTAAAACAAACCTTAAAAAAGGCCAAACAGATTGAGCGGCAGTTAGAACAGCAAGCGCAGTTAGAACGTCAAAATTTGACAGGTGCCCAGCACTCACTAGGCACAATCAAGCCGCGCAACTATTTGGCATTGGACCCACTATTAAGAAAAGGTGGTATTCACGAAAAGGAGGATATCGATATCGTCCGAAAAAAACGTCGCCGTGAGACCAAGCAGCAATTGCGTCAAACGGACTGGTTATCGGAATAGCAATCGTTCATCTTAATTTTAAATTTAAACAAAAAAAGCCGTTCGCTATGATAGTGAACGGCTTTTCTTGTTTTAAACTATTGGGTAAAGAGGGCTTAGAAAGCACACTACGAGTATATTTTATAAAGTGTTAAGCAAGCACTTCGATTAGCTCGCCTTTTACCATGTGCGGACTGACGAAATCAGTAATACGTACGCTCACGAGTTTACCCAACATCTCATCCATTTTTTCGACATCATGAGGGAACATAACCGTACGGGTGTTATCTGCCGTACCGATTAAGCAATCAGGATGACGGTTTGCAACTTGTTCCACCAACACACGTGTCGTGGTGCCGACCATCTCATGCGTTTTCGCTAGCGTTGAATCAATGATGACTTTTTGGAATTCTGCCAAGCGCTCTTTTTTAGTTTTGAAACTCACATCATCTGGTAACTCAGCCGCTGGCGTGCCTGGACGTTTAGAGTAGATAAAGCTGTAAGAGTGATCGAAGTTCAATTCTTTGGCTAGATTTAAAGTATCTTGGAAATCTTGATCCGTCTCGCCAGGGAAGCCAATGATAAAGTCGCTAGATAAGTGAATATCAGGACGAACGGCTTTAAGCTTATTAATCTGATTGATATAGACATCAATTGTGTGATTGCGCTTCATCGCTGCCAAGATAGCGTTTGAGCCACTTTGAACAGGCAGATGCAAGTGAGAAACCAGCTCTGGCAATTGTGCATAGGCATCAATGATGTCATCAGTGAACTCTAGCGGATGGCTGGTCGTATAGCGAATACGCTCGACACCATCAACATGCGAGACATAATGTAACAGCTCAGCGAAACGGCAAATGCTGCCGTCGTCTTTTTCACCGCGATAGCCGTTGACGTTTTGCCCCAATAGATTGATTTCACGCACACCTTGCGCTGCTAAGCTATCAATCTCAGCCAATACGTCATCGAGTGGGCGAGACAATTCTTCACCGCGGGTATAAGGAACCACGCAAAATGAGCAATATTTTGAGCAACCTTCCATGATAGAGACAAAGGCTTTAAATCCTTCTACTCTTGGCTCAGGTAAAAAATCAAACTTTTCGATACTCGGGAATGACACATCAATCGTACCGATACGGTTTTTAGGCGCGATTTCACGTTGTTCATTTGATTGATCATATAGCTCTGGCAGACGATGCAATGTTTGCGGGCCAAATACCATATCGACGTAAGGCGCGCGCTTTTGAATGTTATCGCCTTCTTGTGAGGCAACACAGCCGCCAACACCGATCACAAGATCAGGGCGCTTTTCTTTTAATTTGCGCCAGCGACCCAATTCTGAAAACACCTTTTCTTGCGCTTTTTCGCGGATAGAGCAGGTATTCATGAGTAATACATCAGCTTCATCGATATCGTGTGTGACTTCCATACCGTGGGAATCACCGAGCACATCCAGCATTTTGCCAGAATCATAGACGTTCATCTGACAGCCCTGTGTGGTGACAAAGACTTTCTTAGTCGCTGATTTGACAGGTGCTTGGGCTGAACTTGATTCTTTGAGTGCAGTGACAGCAGGCGCAGTAGCGGTTGTTTCAGCGACAGCAGTGTCATCGATGCGGGGATTAAATACAGTAACACTCATAAGGATAAGTCCATGATTGACTAAAAATATAGCGTGATAGGTGATTAGCAGGTGGCGTATTTTATCACAACCCTATGACAATGTGAAAAATTAGCAGCGTCAATTGTTGGTCGTTATGATAAATTATTTATAACAGTATCAATTATTTACTGCTACTAGTAACGCGTTTGGCAAAAATTATGGCTTGCTATCACTTCTATGTTACACCGTGCTATCGTATTTATTAACAAAAGGTAAAGGTGATGGTTGAAAGTGCAACGAGTATAGTATGATGAATGCGACCATATTAGCGCGATTGATTAAATCGCGATTTACGCCGTTTTGGCATTGTTATGCTAAATATATTATTTAGCCAAATCATTTGGACACATTACAAAGAGAGTCAGTATGACAAAGCCGCAGGTTGCTCATAGCATCAAGGATAGAGAATCTATTAAGCAAAATGAAGATGCAAAACGAATGAAAGCAAGGACGCTACGAGTCAGTGCGTTAAGTTTGGCGACAGCAATGAGTGCGCTAGGATTGTCACAGGTGGCTTGTGCTGAGCTGACGTGGGGCGAAGAGGACAGTTATCAGCAAGAAGGCAGCTATCAACAAAACAGTGGCTATCAGTCGGACAATGGTGCGAGCTCATTTACAGCAGCGGCAATTGCGGCAGAACGCGGTGATGTCAGTGCTTTATACAATGAGCAAGCAATGAGCGGCGGTTTGTTTGCTATGTATCCCACTTATTGGCGGATGAATTTGGATCTTAATTCGCAAAGTTCGGCGGCAGTGTCACAGTTTGTGCGTCAATATCCAAATACGGTGATGGCAGAAAAGCTGGTGGCGGATTTTGCTGAGACTAAAGCAGGCTCCAATGATTACGCCTCAGTACGCCAAGTTGCGAATTTGATTACCAATGCGGATGCCAGTGAGCGCTGTGCGGTTGCGCTTGGGTTCAATAATGGCGGCGATACTATGCGGGCTATGGCAGCCAAATCTGAAGTTTGGTTGACGACCAAAAAGCAGCCCGCCTTGTGTGACCAGCTCGCGATGGAGATGAATAATAACGCGCTGATTAGCAATCAGGATCGCGCGGCGCGTCTCAAGCGTATGTTACGCAAAGGCAAAACGGGTGACATTATGGCATTGTCATCACGTTTAGGAACGCCCATTGCTTATTCAGCATTGAGTGAGATTCAACTGAATCCGTCTGCTTTTTTTAGCCGTTTTAGTCGAGAACCTGCCAGTCAAAACAATCAATACTTATATCTATATGCCATGGGACGCGTTGCTGACAAGTCTTACCGTGAAGCTGCATTACAGTTAGATTTTGATGTTAAGCAAGACAATCAGCGTTCAGTTAAATTGTTGAATGCGGAGACTCGTCGCTATGCGTATCGCATCCTTGGGGTGCAACGTATGAATCATAATACGGATGATGGTTTTAATGCTGAGGCGGTTGATTGGTTCCGCAATAGCCTAGACGAAGATTTTAATTTTGAAGAAGCCGAAGATTATGCCATGGCAGCGATTCGCTTTAGCCGCTGGGATGATGTGGTCGAAGCCATCTCAAAAATGGAGGCTGAAACCCAAAAAAGTGATCAGTGGCAATATTGGCTGGCTCGCGCTTACGAGCAATCAAGCGATGCTAACAAGCGTAATACTGCTAAAAAAATGTATCAAAACTTGGCAAAAAATAATGACTATTATGGCTTAATGGCAAAGGATAAAGTGGGTCAGCGTTTTGATGCCAGTCGTTTGGGTGGTAATAACTTACCAAATGTCAGTACTGCTGATCGCGCACGGGTTATGCAAGATGCCAACTTTGCGCGTGCTTTTGCTCTATATAATGCTGACGCCAGCCGTGCCTATGCCAATCGTGAATGGAACTGGGCGGTAAAGCAGGCGCGCGACAAGCGTGATGATAACTTGATTATTGCCGCTGCTCGTCAAGCCTATGATATGGGCTGGCTCGACCGAGCAATTTATGCCGTCGATAATACTGATAGAGTAGACAGCTTAGCGTTATCACATCCGATGCCGCATCAAGATGCAGTCGTACGTTATAGTCAGTCTGCTGGTATCGATCCTGCTTGGGCTTATGGCATCATGCGTCAAGAAAGTCGCTTTGTTGCATCAGCACGCTCAAACGTTGGTGCCAGTGGTTTGATGCAGGTGATGCCTGACACAGCAAAATATATTGCTCGAAATTTAGGTGAGACCTATAGCGCCAGCCGTGCCAATAGTGGCGATACCAATATTCGTTATGGCACGTGGTATATGGGTGATATTTTCGGTAAGCTAAACCGTCAACCTGTGTTGGCAACGGCTGGTTATAATGCGGGTCCGAACAATGCCAAGCGTTGGCAACCAGTATATGGTTCGCTCGCAGCCGACCAGTACGTCGAGTCGATTGCCTTTCCTGAAACCCGTAATTACGTCAAGCACGTGATGGAAAATGCCACCATTTATAGCAGTCTATTAGGTCGTAGTCAGCCTATTAGCCAGCGCATGGGCACGATACCTGCCGCGTTCTAAAATGCTAATGTATAAACCAAAAAAACCATTCGTGAGCAATCATTAATGGTTTTTTTATGTCACTTTTGATCGTGCAATCAAAACTAGTTTTGTCTTGACGCGATGCCTAATTCGACGCCCAACCTCGCTGATGATGACATGCTAACGTTGCGATATTTTTGTACTATTGATGCTATCATTAGCTTATGTTTACGTTTCTGCTATAGATTAAAAAAAACGTTTTGCTACCATTGCATCAATTAGTGTCTTTTATACATGCTTATAATAAGTGCTTATCAATCGACGCACACATTTTTGTTAGCTCTATTCTTAGTTTTATCAGTGTTCATACGTCGAACGCTATGAGCTAAACGATAGCCCATGTTTTTATCATTGCTAGATGCCTTCAGCCCCTATGATCAAAAAATTTTTAATCTGCCCCTGTTATTAAAAGTTAGGCATCAGTCATCTATTCAGCAGATGCTCTCGCTATCTACTCTGACGCCAGATTTAAACCAATCAAGCTCGATAACCAATACATCTATGGATAAACTAAATACGACGCTAAGTATCGGTGCATTAGTGATGTTGCAAGGCATTATGATGATGCCGGTACATGCCGCGAGCGCTGTTAAGAGCGGACAGCGTGTGTTGATGATTGAGATGACGCCAGCACTGTGTAGCATACAGCCGACGCGTGCCCGTATGCGTCAATGCTTGGAAGGTTATTCGTTGACAGTATCAGGTTTAGATATGGGATATGGTGAGCGCTGCGGACGTGGTAGTGAGCCACGTCTGACACCGTTACAGTTAAAAGTCGTCAACCGTATCATGCCTGATACGACAGTGCGTAGCCAAGCTTGGCAGCGTTATGGGGCGTGTAGTCCGCTTAGTGCCAGTAGTTATTTCCGCCAGATTACCAATTATGCTGGCGCATTAAAGCTGCCTAACGAGCTTAATACGGGTAATAGCTATACAGTTTCTAAATCTCGATTTATCAGTCAAATGACCCAGCTTAATAGTGGTATGTCCTCAAACAGTATTGATTTGATTTGCCAAGCGGGCAGTCGTCGTCAATCAACATTGACGGATATCCATATTTGTTATGAAGGGAGCGAATTTGGCACATGTCATAATGTTGTGAATAATTGTGGCAGTAAGTTCGTCATTTCGGGTGGAAAATAGTTTTTTTAGCCTATTTAAATGCTTATTGTTTGAATTGAGGACACGCCCTAATAATATTCGCTTATCTTAAGTGTTATATCACTGTATGTAACGCTTCTCAATGCTGTTATCAGCTGCCTTTTATTACTTTCTAGCGCTGTATCCATATAGGTTTACAGTAGGTATAAAAATCCTCCCGTATAAAATGTAACAATATAATCGGTGGTCGGCGTCTTATTGTCTCTAGACGATTTGCTGAACGAAGTGCTACACTAGCTCTCGGTTTATGACTGCTATATTCAGTAGGCAAGTCGCTATTTACAACGATAGTCATCCATTAGAACCATCAATCAGAATCATGAATTATCTAATCTATAATTAGGGAGTATTCAATGTCAATGAAACAGCCTTTACGTGTTGCCGTCACTGGTGCCGCTGGTAATATCAGCTATGCTATGTTATTTCGTATTGCATCTGGCGAGATGCTAGGTAAAGATCAGCCAGTTATTTTGCAATTGCTTGAAATCGCTCCAGCACTTGACGCCCTAAAGGGTGTGGTCATGGAATTAGAAGATTGTGCATTCCCTTTATTAGCAGGTATTGTGCAGACTGATGATGCGACGGTTGCATTCAAAGATGTTGACTATGCTCTGCTAGTCGGTTCACGTCCTCGTGGTCCAGGTATGGAACGTAAAGATTTGCTAGAAGCCAACGCTGCGATTTTCTCAGCACAAGGTAAAGCATTGAATGACGTTGCAAGCCGTGACGTAAAAGTATTGGTTGTCGGTAACCCTGCCCACCAACGCCCTTATCGCTCAGCGTAATGCACCAGATCTTGATCCACGTAACTTCACTGCGATGACTCGTCTAGATCATAACCGTGCCATGGCACAGTTGGCTGGCAAAACTGACAGCACAGTAAATGACGTGAAAAAAATGATCATCTGGGGCAACCATTCATCAACGCAGTATCCTGATCTGACTGCTGCTACTGTCAACGGTAAGCCTGCGTTAGATTTGGTTGATCGCGAATGGTACGAAGCGACTTATATCCCAGAAGTACAACAACGTGGCGCTGCAATCATTAAAGCACGCGGTGCATCATCTGCCGCTTCTGCTGCCAACGCGGCCATTGCACACGTACGTACGTGGGCATTGGGTACTGATGAGAATGATTGGGTATCAATGGGCGTTTATTCAAACGGCGAATACGGTATCGCAAAAGGCTTAATCTACTCATTCCCATGCACATGCACTAACGGCGACTGGTCTATCGTAGATGGCGTTGATGTGTCATCAGATTTCTCTAAAGAGAAAATGGCAGCGACTGAGCAAGAGCTTAGCGAAGAACGTGATGCGGTAGCTCATTTACTACCATAAGCAGCCAATGTGATAATGTCATAAAGCTGTTATATAGAAATTGTTCTAAAAAAGCCCTCTAATGTAGAGGGCTTTTTTGTGTGTCTTGCATGCCTATTAATACAATTGATAACGTTAGATACACGTTGATTAACAGCTATTAAAATAAAGCTTGCTACAATAAATATGTCAATTTAGATAATACACAATGACACTCGTATCATTTAAGGAGAAAAGTATGTTGGGTGAACCAGAATACAATATGAATGAATTATTTGCACAGTTGGGACTTGATAGCTCTGATGCAGCGATTGATAGTTTTATTGAAAATAATCAGTTGGATAAAGAAGAGAAGTTGATAGAAGCGAGCATTTGGACAGACAATCAGCGTGCTTTTCTACAAGAAGAGTGGGAAAAAGATGCGGAATGGGTAGAGGTCATCGATGACTTAAACGTACGTATGCATCCAGATGCTTAGAAAAAAGAACTATTAAAAAACGAATTATTAAATAGAAACCCACAAACGTTATAAACGCTGTGGGTTTTTTTTATAAATTATAAATATCGATGCCCGCATTTAAGCATATTAGCTATCTAACTGGGCTGCTGCTCTCGCCACTCAATTAATGCTTTGACATCATTATGGATGCCTGTTTTTAATGCTTCTAAGCCATCATAATGTCGTTCACCATGTAAATAATGCAAAAATCGGACCTGTAAAGTTAATCCATATAAATCGGCATTTAATTCTGGAAAATGAACTTCCAAACGCCAATCATGTTGTTTATCGACAGAGGGTCTAGTGCCGATATTGGCTGTCCCAAAGAGGCTATTGGAACGTAATCCTGAGATACCTGATTTGCCATCTATAGCAAGTGCCGATAAGCCATCAGCAATCACTTGCCCATCCTCGTCGAGGCTGACGACATCAACAGCAAAGATACCATGCAGGGCAGGTTTTAAACGCTGTAGGTCAATATTCGCAGTAGGAAAGTCCATGGTGCGACCTATTTTATCGCCACCAACGACCATTCCTGTAATCGCATAATCGCGACCAAGTAGCGCATTAGCAGCGTCAATATCACCAGCCAATAGTAAGTCTCGAACGCGAGTAGAGCTGATACGTGCCGCTTTACCACTATCATCGATGACGGTATGTAGGTTGGTTACATCTAAGCCATAATTCCGCAAAAACTGACTGTCGCCAGTACGGTCATGACCAAATTTGAAATCATCACCCAACACCAACGCTTTGACATTTAAGCGCAGGGCTAAGAGATCCGCAAATGCTTGGGCGGATAGCGAGCGAAACTCTGCATCAAATCCTGCCACAATCAAGGTCTCAACGCCATATTCTGCTAACAAAGCTTGTTTTTCAGCGAGATTGGTGAGGCGAGCAGGCGCAGTGGCTGGCGCAAAAAATTCACGAGGCTGTGGCTCAAATATCATGACAGCAACCAAGATTTTGTGCATGGGCAATATCACGGACTTGTTCAAGCATCGCTTGATGACCAAGATGGACACCATCGAAGTTACCGATAGTGAGCACACAGGGCGCTAAATCTACTGGACTAGTATTTGCAGTCAAATTACTTGGCGAGGCAATCAGTTGCTCAAGAAAATAGGTGTTCATAAATTTTCAGCTATGATAGATAAAACCAGATAAAAAACACACCCGTACCAAAATCAATGTGTTTAAAATCAGCCATTATAAAGTAAAATGAGCACACTAACATCCTATAGTCTACTGACAATAAAAGTATGGCGCTATCCGCTCTGTCATCTTAAAATACCGTGATGTTTGTCCACATGCTTTTGTAATGACCCTCTGTATAGATGGATCATCTTGCAACAATTATCACTCATAGACTATTAATTAATAACTACGGAGAACTTATGTCCGCTGCTGCCTTAAATGCTGTACCAGCTGTTTTGTTAGAACACTATCTCACTGATGAGTTTGTCGTGCAGCGTGCAAGTAGAGACGACTTGTCAGAGATTTTGGCGATTTACAATCAGACTATTGCAGGTAAACAAGCCACTGCCAATCTCACCCCAGTGACTTGTGAAGAGCGTGCAGATTGGTTTGATGAGCATATAACTAGTCCGACGCGTCCTATTTATGTCGTAAAAGCGATGCATAAGACCACGCAAAATTCAGCGAAAACAGAGACAGCAACAATCGTTGCATGGGGTAGCTTTAGCGATTTATATGCACGACCGGCTTATCATATCAGCACTGAGATTAGTATCTACTTGCATCAGGATTTTCACGGTCAAGGATTGGGCAGTTTATTGACATGCTGGATGTTGACACAAGCGCCAAGCCTAGGCATTCATAATGTAATCGCGCTTATTTTTGCGCACAATCAGCCAAGCTTAGGATTGTTCCGTAAGCTTGGTTTTGAGCAATGGGATATATGCCAAAAGTGTGTGATATGCAAGGCTTTATCGCTGATGTTGTGATGCTGGGTAAAGCGGTGACATCGGATGATGCTTCAGATAAGTAAGCTAAAATAGCTTAACCCAAGATCTTCCATTGACCTTCAATTTTTTGCAGCTCATAAGTCAACGGTGCAGGCGCACTTTGTCCTTTTAACATCAGCTCCCCAATGATGGTGGCACGGGTTTTATCATCACTGTATTTAGTATCGGTAATAGTGACGCCATCAACCGTTTGCTGAAAGGCATACTGGGTTTTAGCCAGCTCTTCTTCGAAGTTTGCCATATCTACTTTATAATATTTAGCGGCTTCTTTTACCTCGCCATAATACAAGCTATCTAGTGCTTGCTTTACAGTATCTTCCGGCGTACCAGCTTGGGTGGGATTGGTTACGAGGCTTTTTTGCTTGGTTGCAGAGGTGACTGGGTTGATATTATCACTATCAATCGCCGTTTCAGCTTTACCGCTGTCAGCCATCTGCTTGCTGTCAACTGTGCTATTCGCATCCACTGCTGACGTTTGATTAGCAGCGCTATTTTCAGCATCAATGCTTTCATCAGCACTGCCTTCAGCGATGGCTGCCGTATCTTCGGCACTATTAGCTGTCTTATCGTTATCGCTACAAGCACTTAAAAGCAGTCCAGTGCTAAGGACACCAGCAGTCAGGATAGTTGGTAAGCGTAGCAAGGTTACTCGTTCGGTTATCATTATTAGCCCTCAGATTTCATTTATTCGTTAATGGTTAATTATGGCAACTATCCGCATCATTCACTATCCATTCTCTTACTAAGCTTGTTTTGGTTTCGTAAGTGAAGCTGCTTAACCATGCTTTAGCTGGCGCGGACGGAAACCAGTGGCTAGTAATACCACGCCATAAACCAGTGCTCCCACGGCACACATAATGAGCAAAGCGGCGATACGTCGCCATTGAGCATCATCGCTAGGGAAGTAAGACAGCATGACATAAAGTACGCCAATCATAGCGCTGGTCGCAATCGCAAACTGGGTGAATAGTTTCTTCCAATGGCTGCCAAAGCGGAAAATATCACGTTTATGTAAGAAGTAATATAATAAGCCGGCGTTCACAAAGGCCGCGCCCGTGGTTGCTAATGCCAAGCCGCCATGTAGCGGAATCTCTAAGAAATAAAATATACCGATGAAAATGACACTAAAAACCATGTTGGCAAAGACAGAAATGATACCGATTTTTACAGGTGTTCTGGTATCTTGACGGGCAAAAAAAGCAGGGGCAAAGATTTTAATAAGCATAAAGCCTAAAATACCACCAGCCATACTACGTAATGCGAGCGAACTCATCTGCGCATCGCGTAAGGTAAACTCACCGCGCAAAAACAGCGCTTGCATCAGTACATCGGCAAGTATAAACAACGCTGCTGATGCCGGAACACCGACTAAAATGATTAAGCGTGCCGCCCAATCGATGGTCTTTTTAAAGCTAACATCGTCTTTTTGCGCCTCACTTTTTGATAAGCTTGGCAAAATGACTGTACCGATTGCCACGCCAATCAAGCCTAATGGTAGCTCACTCATACGCTCTGCGGCATACAGCCAAGAAACCGAGCCGCCAATCATCAATGACGCAAAAATGGTATTGAGCAGCAGATTAATCTGAGTGACAGAGACGCCAAAGATGGCAGGCAGCATGAGTTTTAAAATACGGCGAACGCCTTCATGCTGAAAGTCGACCTTGGGTGCGACCAGCAGCTTTTGTTGCCATAGCTGAGGCAGCTGTAGTAAGAATTGCAACAATCCTGCGATAGCGACCGCATAGCCTAGCGCCATGATAGGAACATCGAACATAGGGGCAAAAATTAGCGCGCCACCAATCATACATAAGTTCAATAACACGGGTGCAAAAGCAGGCGCAGCAAAGCGTCCGTAGCTTTGTAAAATGCCACTGGCAAAGGCGGTCATAGAAATAAATAGCAAATAAGGAAAGGTCAGACGCAGCAATTCAGCGGTAATAGCAAACTTACCTGGTTGATCCGCAAAACCAGGCGCGAATAAAGTCACGACCCAAGGTGCCATTAAAATAACAACAACGGTAAGCATAGACAAAATTAACAACAGAGCGCCTGAAGTACGACTGACTAAGATTTGTACCTGCTGCAAACTATATTTTTCTTTGTATTCAGATAGCACAGGGACGAAGGCTTGACTAAAGCACTTCTGCAAACAGACGCCGCAAAAAGTTTGGAATTTTGAAGGCGACCAAAAAGGCATCCATCAGACCACCAGCGCCAAAGACGCCTAACAATACGACATCGCGTACCAGACCTAAGATACGAGATAGCATGGTCATACTACTGACCACCATGGTTGAACGAAATAACCGACTTTTTGCCATGAGAACCTATTGTGCTAATTTGTTTAATGAAGGTTGTTTACTGATGGTTGTCTACTAAGTTGCTGCTATCAAAAAGCTGACGAATTATAGCATTTTCATAATCGAGATAAATGGATTGGATGTGGAATATGACATTTGGAAAACTGAGGTTTCTTACATTAAATCATTTTATAAATTTTGTTTAATATCTTAAATAGCTCAGCCCGCTTATCAATCATAGATTCTCTGTAGCTAGCTGCATCACTTTCATCAAAAATATATCTAAAGACGATACTCTCTTTCTAAAGGATATAACTGTTTCACCATATGATCTCAATGAGACGGAAGCTTCGTCATAACCGAATAGTAGTAGTAATGATTCTGCTTTGGTCAGTTCGCTAAAGCTATCGTATAAATCATTTGAGAATCTAATAGGTTGCTAGATGGTAAGATCGTACTATCTAGTAGTAATCTTCTACGCCAATCAGAAGAAAGTGACCAATACCTTAAAGCAATATTATTAAAATTCTCTACTTTTTCTGCAACTTCTTTTAACATCTCAAACTCGCGTTCTATTTTAGCTTTTTTAAGCTCATTACGATGTTGTGTTGAAGATAATAGAAAAGCAATAACGCCTGCTATCAATGCGCCCAAACCTATTTTCACTGCTGAATCGACCACTTCAATCCAAGTCATAATATCTCCAGTCAATGGTCAATAATTATTAAAGTTGAGTGAGTCTTTTTATTTTAATAGAGCGGCGACCATCTCACGCAATCTTGCCCATTCAAAATAATCACCGGGATCCGTTTTGCGACCAGGGGCAATATCGCTATGACCTGTTAGATGACGACGAGTTTTGGGATAGGCGGCATAAATGGCACAGACCACTTTTGCAAGTACCTCATATTGTGCGGCGGTGAAGGACACAAAATCAGACCCTTCAAGCTCAATACCGATGCTATAATCATTACATTCAGGGCGACCCAAATAGCTAGAGCGTCCAGCATGCCACGCGCGCTCATTAAAATTGACAAACTGAGTAATCGTGCCATCACGCTCGATGAATAAGTGAGCCGAAACCTCCGCGCCTTTAATCGTTTGAAAATAGGGATGCGCCGCCCAGTCTAGCTGATTGGTAAATAATGCTTTAACGTAATGGATGCCGTCAGCATCAGATGCTCCGAACTCGTTCGGCGGTAGGCTGATATTATGAATAACAATAGTATCAATACCCATATCTGTTGGTCGCAGATTGCAGTTTGGTGATGCAAGGTATGTGGCTGCAGATAATCTGCCATCGTTAATCGTTATTGGTGTTATGGACATAATATTCTCTTTTATCATGATATTAATAAGTGGGCATTGACCGCTGGTTGCTAGCCATTTCTATCAATTAATAGCCATTCTGACAGTAGCTACCTTGATAACAGTAGTTTTGATAGTAACAACTTTGATAACAGCCACTTTGACTAAGATATTTCAATGATCTAGCTCGTATATGGCTTTTGAGGTTATTTTAGTGGACGGTCCAATCGGCATTATCAACCAGCCATCAATCACGCTATCGGCGTATGAATAATAACGTGCGAGGTTTACCCTATGTCTCTAAAGCCTAATTTTTTATCTGTAGATTGTACCCTAACTACTATGAGTCAACGAGCGCGTTTACCACTTGCTATTGCAGGATTGCTACTCTCTGCACAAACGCAAGCTTTTTTGCCAACACCAGCATCATTAGTACGACAGGGGTATTAGCGTCTACGCCGCAAGCTACTGCAATTGCTAATAATACGCCAGATAATGACGCTCCAGAAAATACCCAAGGGCTAGAAAAAGCAACGCTGAGCAATTATTAGCCAAGTGGCGTGAGCAAGCAGCAACACAAAATTTAGCCCAAGATACGACATGGCGACGTTTATTATATTTTTTGATGATCAAAAGATTTGATTGGTAAGAAAAAAGACACCAGCATGGTTGATGAGGCTGACTTTTTTTAAGTGAGAATGGACAGCATGATTCAGCTGCCGAGCTTGATGTGTTACTCGTCGCCCTCGCTAATGAGGTAGCGACAACGAATAATCGTATTGTCAAAAAAAATACTGCCAATAGTTCGGTATTATGTCGTTTTCCAGCGCGTTCACAATGGTTGACCGATACATTAAACATTGATAAAACGGCGCTACAAGTTGACTGTCCCAAATTGAATGAATGGATGCAGAAGATTGCCCCTGAGCAGCTATCCATCATGTTTGCCCAAGAGTATTTGGACAATCCTATTTCAGCCTTTGCTCATACTTTATTACGTATCGACTCAAAAGCGAGCGTGGCTGATCCGAGCCAGATTCATCACGCGGTTGCGCTGAATTATACGGTTGGTGGTAATCCAAAAGACAATTTTGTGGTGTATGCCATCAAATCAATGACTGGCGGTTATGACAATCTCATTGAAATTGACCCTTATCCAGAGAAGCTGGCGAAATATCTGCAAGAAGACGAGCGTGATGCATGGACGTATCAATTGGATTTGACTCCAGCGGAAGTGCAGCAGATTATGTTGCACGTTTGGGAAACCAAAGATTTAAAATTGCCGTATTACTTCACCACAGATAACTGTGCGTCTGAGATTTTACGCTTAATTGACGTGGTACGCCCGCAGCAGCATTTATTGAGTCAGCTGCCTTATGCGGTTATTCCCTCAGATGTCGTGCAGTTGCTTGATGATGAGGGCTTACTTGCCAGCACCAACTATACCCCTGCTGATAGTACTTTACGCCAAGCGCAGTTGAATAAGGTCAAAGAGCAGCGCGAGCAATTCGGCTATCACAACAGCGCCAAGCAGACGATCAATGAGATTAAATCTGCCCAACTCAATGCGGTGTCGAGCATGTCAGCTGATGGACAGACGTTATTGCAGCCTACTATAGCGGTATCAGATAACAATCCAATAGACAGACATCCGCTGCAACTGGCTCATATGGGACTAGGGCAGCGCGGTGATAATAACTATATCGATTTGGGCTTACGAGCGGGCTATCATGATATTCTCGATCGTCCCTCAGGATTCCCACAGTTTTTCGACTTAGAAGGCGCATCTGCGACTTTGCGCCTGTACGACACCGATAATGACACAGCCAATCAGACAAACAGTGTGGTTTTGCAAAATGTGACATTGATTCGTGGGCGCTCATTTAATCCGGTCAATTCTGCCAAAAAAGGCAAAACGTGGGGCGCTAGCATCGAGGCGACGCGTGTGAATGATGGCTCCCAGCAAGACGGTCGCGATCATTTAGTTGGGAGCTTGGGCTATGAATCAGGTTGGTCATGGGCATTTGGTACGCCTCGCACAGGTGCAGGCGAGATGCCGCCGCAGCTATGTTATACCTTTTTGTCCGGCACAGCGCAAGCAGGGCGCGGTATCAATAAAGGCTTTCGCGTTGGTGCTGGCGTCAATGCAGGCTGTCGTTATCAGATTAACAATCAGTTACGTGCTCAGGCTGAATTGCAACTGCCATATTGGTATCATGGCAGCAGCGATGAGTCTAATGCCCGTGGTCATTATTGGCAGCCGATATCGACATTAGGGCTGCAGTATGATATCGATAAAAAACAAGCATTACGCATTAATGCCAACTACGAATGGCAAGATCGTGTTGATGCCAATGAAGACGTACAGCTGTCGTACAGACGCTATTTTTAACACTTATTACTGAAAAGATGTATAGATTATTGAAAAGATGTATAGATTATTGAAAAGATGTATGGGCAGTCATTAGAAATGTCGTTCGAATAAAGGATAAATGATGAGTACGCAAAATTTATTGATTATTGGTCAAGGTGATATTGGTTTGCCAGTCAGCAACCAGCTGGCACAGGACGGCTTAAATGTCACAGGTTTGGCTCGTGGTGAGCGCCATCATTACTCTTTGGATGATAACGCTGAATTTATGCAAGCCGATGCATTGACTCTGACGGCTGAGCAGCTGCAAGATTTTACGGCGATAGCAATTATCGTTACCCCCGATGATTATTCGACCAGTGGCTATCATAATAGCTACTTAGCAATTAGCCAACATTTGGCAACGCTTGCGGACAAACTCACCAACCTTTCACGCATTGTTTTTATTTCATCAACGGGTGTTTATGGGCAAGATAATGGCGAATGGATTGATGACAATACTGCACCTGTGACGCCAGAGCGTGAAGCATCGCAGGTGATATTGCAAGCAGAACAAGTCCTGCAACAAGGCTTTGATGATAAAGCCATTATTATTCGTCCAAGCGGTATTTATGGACGCGTGCGTCTCATGCGTCTGCGCAAAGCCCGCGAACCACAAAAAAGCAGTGGCAGCCGCGCATTGGAGCAATCGGATTATGGATCGCGATTTGGTCGCTATCATCGCTAACGTACTGACTATCGATGCGCCCAAGCCCCTTTATATTGCTACTGATTATGCGCCAGTCACGACTTTTGAGTTGGGCGTTTGGTTAAGTCAGCAGATAAATGAAACGCCTCCTGCTCTTGACGATAAAAAAGTAGCGGTTACGGGAAAACGCTTGCACAGTAATATTCCATTAGCTTGGTTGGCATATCCTGATTGGCAAGTCGGTTACCGTGATATTTTGCGCCATCAAGAACAACATTAAGAGTAATATGCCAGTTTGATTTAATTAGAATTATTTTTATATTTTATAGCTTATGGAGATTTCATGACCCAGCCTTCTACTTCTGACACTCATTTACCCAGTGCTGATCTTACAGCAGCAGGCGGTACAATTTCAGAAGGCAATGCTGAGCAGTCGTCTATTTTGCCAGATAGTACCCAACCTGCGATTGTACATCCTAATTTTGACCCGAGTCGCTTGGCACTTGATCCTGCCAGACCCTTGAGCGATATTCCAGAGCCTGCTAGGCGCTTAAATGGTCAATTGCAACGACTTTATGGTCGCTCTGCGCGTTTTTATCAGCCTAAAGAACACAGCTTGTCAAAATGGTCGCTGATTGCTTCAGAAGTATTGGGCGAGCATCTGTCATTAATGCGAGCAGCAGAGCTTGTCGAGTTTCCAGACAGCTTTTATCACAATCACACGCGCAACCATTATTATCATCATTAAATGGTATGACTTTGCTCGACATGGCTGATATTCAGCAGGCGCTTCGTGCTTATCCAAAACTGCATCGTTACGGTTTTGCACTGAATGGCTCTTCTGTAAGTACCGATACGAGCGTTAGTAGTAATGCTAAAAACAAACAGGCTTCTTTCCGTGCATTGACCAAACGTTATAACCCAGATGAGTTGCTCAACAGTGTTTACGCCGAAGATTGGCAGGTGGTGTTGCAGCCGCAACAATTTGAGACAGGTGAGGGCAGTTTGGCTACTGACATTATGGCGTGTAGCGTTGCTGTTCATGCATTGAGGCAGTGCGAGACACGCAAAAGTATCAATCACCGCTATAGCGCCGCGCAAATCTGTCAGCACATACGCAGTTATCTGCTGAGTCAAATCATTTGTGAGCCATCGCAGCGTCATGCCTACCGTCAAATACGCATTTTCACAGGACATGTTATTGTTGCCGCGTATCATTTAGGTTGGGAGATACAAGTGAGCGATGACGGTCAGTGTTATTTTAATCTCTCATCGCGCAGTGGCCTATTGATTCGTTATCCTAACATGCAGGATTACGACATCAATGGTTGGTCAAGCTGATCAATAATGCGTACAATAACGCCAATTTTTTGCTCTTCTTTTTGTCAATAGGAACGCTTCCATGCTTAATGCCTCAATGCCTAATGCGCAACACCCTTCTTTCTCCTCACACCAATTTATCCAACTGGCTTTAGACAATCAAGTTCTCAAATTTGGCGAGTTTGTCCTCAAGTCTGGTCGCATCAGTCCGTATTTTTTTAATGCAGGCTTGCTGGCATCGGGTGAGATGTTGTCGTTGCTCGCGTGTGGTTATGCTGATGCCTTGGCTGAGCAAATGACTGCTAGTCATAACGGTACAGATGAGCAGGAGCTGGTGATATTTGGGGCAGCGTATAAAGGTATTCCTTTTGTGGCAGCAACCGCGCAAGCCTTATGGATTCATCATGGTATTAATGCTAAGTGGGGCTATAACCGTAAAGAAGCCAAAACCCATGGCGAAGGTGGCAACTTAGTAGGCGCTGACGTTAGTGGTAAAGCAGTCTGGGTACTCGATGATGTCATTACCGCTGGTACGGCGATGCGCGAAGTGGTTGAGATTTTAGAGCAAGCGGGCGCTAGCGTTGCTGGTATTATCGTTGCCCTTGACCGTAAAGAAAAAGGTCAGGCTGAGCATTCTGCTATTCAAGAGTTGGCGTCGACATTAGATGTACCAGTGCGCGCGCTCGTCGATATCGATGATTTAATCAGTTATTTGGCAGATGACCATGGCGTACAAAGCGGTCAGCATAAAGACGCGACCCAACTTGCCAAGATGCAACATTATCGTGCGCAGTACGGCGTATAGTTGGGCACTGAGTTCGAAGCTGTTCTATATTAATAATATAACGTAAGTGAGCCTTATCATGAGCCAAGAAAATCAAAAAAAATCGTTAAACATACTCGTTATTATGGATCCTATCGAGCAAGTTAATTATAAAAAAGACACTAGCCTTGCGATGATGTGGTCAGCGCAAGACCGTGGTCACAGCCTTGGTTACTGTCAGATTCATGATTTATGGTTGGATCGTGGTCAGCTGATGGTTGATACGCAGCCAGTGACGGTCAAGCGCGATCCTGAAAATTTTTATACACTAGAGGATAAAGTGACAGTGCCAATCAGCGACTATGACGTGGTGTTGATGCGTAAAGATCCGCCGTTTGACATGCGTTTTATTTATGCCACTTATATGCTTGATCATGCCAAAGCGGCAGGTGTACTAGTGGTCAATGACCCACAAGCGATACGTGATTGTAATGAAAAGCTCTTTGCCACGTGGTTTAGCGATTATATGAGCCCAACGATTGTGACCAGTAAACAGGCGCATATTCGCAAGTTTATCGCTGAGCAGCAAGACGTCATTGTTAAGCCATTAGATGGTATGGGCGGTACGGGGATTTTCCGTTTGACAGCAGCTAGTCCAAATATCGGCGTCACGCTTGAGATTTTAACCGAGCTTGAAACCTTGCCGATTATGGCGCAGCGCTATTTGCCAGAGATTAAGGAAGGTGATAAGCGCGTGTTGATCGTCGATGGAGAAGTGGTCGATTATAGCTTGGCGCGTATTCCCACCAAAGGCGAAACCCGTGGTAATCTTGCGGCGGGTGGTAGCGGTGTTGCGATGCCGCTCACCGATGTCGAACGTCAAGTGGCAGAAGTCGTCGCCCCGATTGTTAAAGAAAAAGGTCTCATGTTCGTCGGGCTCGATTTAATCGGCGGTCGTATTACCGAGATTAATGTCACCAGCCCAACGTGTGTACGTGAGATTGATGATCAATGCGGTACAGATATTGCGACCGATTTTATCATCGCCATTGAGAATAAAGTAGCAGTTTGCGCAACGCTGTAAGGATAGAGTGATTTATCACTAAGCTATGCGCACAATACTTAAAAAACACTGTGCTAAGATAGATTGATAAACAGCATCTTTTCATAGCGCATAAAAAGACGATAAAACGTCATTTATAAACGATGCTTTTATGATTTTTCGATAGTATTTATAAAAGCCAAGTCGTGATTGCTCGCGGCTTGGATTTTTGTTATTGACAGTGCATAAAGTGCTATATATCAGCCAACGATTTACACTATACTATGCGAGATTTTATAGGGTCATTATTGGCTGATGACTAAGATGATCATAGGATAATAAGTCCTTCATATAAATAAAGAAAAGATAGGCAGGCGTTCATGAAAGCACCGCATATATTAATGATGGCCGCGGGTACTGGTGGGCATGTGTTCCCAGCGCTGGCAGTGGCTGAGGAATTGACTCAGCGTGGTGCGGTTATTCATTGGCTAGGAACGCCAAATGGTATGGAAAACGGCTTGGTTGCACCGACTGGTTATCCTTTTCATGCGATTGAGATGCAGGGTTTACGCGGTAAAGGAATCGGGCGTTTATTGAAGTTGCCAGTGACTTTATTGTCAGCGACGATGGCAGTTATAAAGGTGATTCGTAGTAATCAAATTGACATAGTTGTCGGTTTCGGTGGTTATGTGACTGCACCTGGCGGCATCGCCGCACGTCTGACCAATACGCCTCTGATTATCCATGAACAAAATGCCATTGCAGGCATGAGTAATCGCTACCTATCCAAGATTGCAACCAAGGTGCTGCAAGCATTTGAGGATACCTTTGCCAATAGTGCACAGGATGCTAAGCTTGAAACGGTGGGTAACCCAGTACGCAATGCCATCACTGGTGTCTCTGAACCGACGGTGCGTTATGATGTTAATGACAACTCACCGCTCAAATTGTTGGTGGTGGGTGGCTCACTTGGTGCACAAGCCTTAAACGACACTGTGCCAAAAGCGCTGGCATTGCTCAATCAGCCTTTTGAAGTGCGTCACCAATGCGGGCGTAACAATGAGGCTGCCACACAAGCGGCTTACGATGAGCAGGACTTGAGTATGCACAAATTTGTGGTACAGCCTTTTATCGACGATATGGCTGCCGCTTATAATTGGGCAGATGTTATTGTTTGCCGAGCAGGCGCATTGACGGTTACGGAAATCCAGAACGTTGGTATTGCCGCAATTTTTGTACCGCTGCCGCATGCGGTAGATGACCATCAGACTGCTAATGCCCGCACTTTAACCTCACACGATGCGGCGATTTTGTTACCGCAGTCTGAGTTGACAGCGCAGCGTTTGAGCAATGAGCTTGCTGCCCTTAATCGAGAGAAGTGCCTAGCGATGGCCAAAAAAGGCCATGCCCTTGCCAATCGAAGTGCGAGCAAGCAAGTTGCTGATATTATTTGGCAAACGCTGAAGCCTATATTATTATAACTGACTGTTTTTATTGCCATTATTTTGATACAAATTGTATTAGCCTTTAATAAAGAGAAGCCCTATGTCTAACCCTGCGAAAGCTCTACCTAAGCGTTTGATTGAAATACCAGAAATGCGTCGTATTCAGCATTTGCATTTTGTCGGTATTGGTGGCTCGGGGATGTGCGGCATCGCGGAGGTGATGAACAATCAAGGATATCAAGTAAGTGGTTCTGATATTGCTGAGAGCTTAGTAACCAAACGTTTGGCACAGATTGGTATTGATATTGCGATCGGTCATGATTCTAAGAACATCGCTAATGCTGATGTCATCGTTGTATCGTCAGCGATTGATCGCAGAAACCCTGAAGTAAGCGGCATTAGAAGCACGTTTGCCAGTGGTACGCCGTGCCGATATGCTGGGCGAGTTGATGCGTTATCGTCACGGTATCGCTGTTGCTGGCGCTCATGGCAAAACCACCACGACCAGTTTGTTGACCATGATGGCAGAAGGGCAACTCGATCCTACCTACGTGATCGGCGGTAAGCTGAATGCATCTGGTAAAAATGCTGCGCTGGGTAGCAGTCGTTTCTTGGTGGCAGAAGCCGATGAGTCTGATGCGTCGTTTTTATCGTTACATCCGATGGCCGCGATTGTCACCAATATCGATCAAGACCATATGGAAACGTATGAGAATAGTTTTGATAAATTAAAAGCCGCTTATATTCAGTTTTTACAAAACATGCCATTCTACGGTTTGGCGGTGGTCTGCGGTGATGATCCAGAATTGTATGCCATGATTGATGATATTGGTCGTCCCGTACTGACCTTTGGACTTGAGCCTTTTAATGATGTGCAAGGTGTTGATTTGGTTACGGAAGGCACGAAAACTCACTTCACGGTACTGCGCCGTGACCGTGAACCTTTACGTTTGACCCTCAACATTCCTGGTACTCACAACGTTTATAACGCACTTGCTGCTATTACCATGGCGACTGATGAAGGGGTCGATGACGAAGCGATCAAACGCGCTCTGCAAAAATTTGAAGGCGTTGGTCGCCGTTTTGAGCATGCTTCTGTCAGCCTTGATGAGGGTAATGTTTTATTGATTGACGATTATGGCCATCACCCAAAAGAAGTCGATGCCACCATTAAAGCGGCGCGTCAAAGTTTCCCTGAACGTCGTTTGGTAATGATGTTTCAGCCGCACCGTTATAGTCGTACCCGAGATTGCTTTGATGATTTTGTTGAAGTACTCTCCAGCGTTGATGAATTATTATTATTAGACGTATATTCAGCAGGTGAAAGCCCAATTACTGGCGCTGATACCAAGTCATTGGCACGTAGTATTCGGTTGCGCGGTGAAGTTGAACCGACGATTATTGACAAGGACAATTTAGCTCCTGTCATGCAGCGTTTATTAAAAGCCAATGACATGCTCATTACTCAAGGTGCAGGTAATGTAGGGCAGATCGCTGTCGACTTGGCTGCCAATAACCTTTACATTAAGTAAGCTAAAAAATTCTAGGAACGATCTTCATGACGACTGATACTAAAGAAAATACCAGCACTCAAAATGCAGATAATTTAGAGAGCAATGATGCCACTCTAAACACGACGACCAGTGATGCAAAAGATGCCAGACAGTTTGGTAAAGTGGCGGTTGTCTACGGCGGCAGTAGCAATGAACGCAGCGTGTCATTAGACAGTGGTGCTGCCGTATTGCAGGCGCTACAAAACCAAGGCGTTGATGCCACTCATTTCGACCCTAAGCATCAAGATATCACAGAGCTACGCCAGTATGACCGCGTGTTCAATGTGTTGCATGGTCGCGGCGGCGAGGATGGTTTGTTGCAAGGTGTGCTGCAATGGTTTGATATTCCGCAGACGGGTTCAGGCATTCTGGCATCAGCGCTGGGTATGGATAAGGTTCGTACCAAGCAATTGTGGCAGGGTTGTGGGTTAGCAACCGCGCCATTTTCATTGTTAACAGCTGAGACTGACTGGCAGCAAGTGGTCAACATGCTAGGTCTACCACTTATTATTAAGCCCGTTCATGAAGGCTCGAGTATTGGTATGACTAAGGTCAACAATCTTGACGAGTTGCCAGCGGCTTATGCAACGGCGGTACAGTGCGGTGATGCAGTTATGGCTGAGCGCTGGATTACTGGTCGCGAGTTTACAATCGTCATTATCGACGATGAAGCTTATCCAGTCATTCGTCTTGAACCTGCTGATATTACCAACTTCTACGATTTTGAAGCCAAGTACAATCGTAATGATACCAGCTACTACATTCCCTGTGGTCTGAGCGCTGCTGACGAAAAGCATTTACAAGATCTGAGCCTTGCAGCGTTCCGTGCCGTTGATGCTAAAGGCTGGGGACGCATCGATGCTATGCAAGATGAAGCAGGCAACTTCTGGTTGCTTGAAATCAATACAGTGCCAGGCATGACCAGCCATAGCTTGGTTCCGATGGCAGCCAAGGCTCGAGGCATGGACTTTGATGCATTGTGCTGGCATATTTTAGCGCAGACATTAGAGTGACTGGTATAGCAGTTATTGCTTAAACAGTGATTTAGCAATGCTACTTTTTAACATTGCTCATTTTTAGTATTGTTCATAATGCTATTGATATTTATTAAGGCAGTTGTCATTAATAAGCTGTCTTAATAAACCAGTGATAAAACTTATGAATCATTAGAGTTAAATTTTTCTTATAGCCTGAGAATACTACTAGACTAGATAGCCTGAGAATACTACTAGACTAGAACGGGTTAATGTATCACTAGAGCTGCTATACCACAGCGTCATGTAAACTTGTGTAAATTCGTTGTCACTAGTAGGGGTTAAGCTATTGTTTAACCATAAAATACGTTAATATTGTAATTATAGGTCTGTTTTAGTGATATTTCTGTTTTCTATGAATTTAGCCCATAAGTTATTCATAAATTAAGAAAAATGTTACGTTTAAATGAGCATAATGTCATCCTATAAATCGTTTTAGTAAAATATTTTGATAATATGTCAACTTAATAGGCTTCTGCAAAAATATGCAGAGTTACATTTATAAATAGCATGATCAGTTTTATGCAAATATAGGGACAAAGGTCGTTATGGCTCAAACTGTCAACGAGGTAACTGACTTGATGAGTGATAAAACCCGTCGCCCAAACTCTAAGTTCCAAGTACCGACTTCGCTCAAATATTTTTTTATGGTATTGGTACTAGGGTTGCTCGTACTGATATTGATAATGGGTGGAAAAGCGTTGCGTGATGCACCGCCAGCTTCTATCCATGTGAATAATCAGGGTTTGACAGTTACCCAGTATCGCGCATTGCAACAGGTTATGAATCAACAAAAGGTAAGCAGCTTTTTTACCTCTGATTTGCAAGCATTAAGAGATATTACGACGGGTCTGGCTTGGGTTGATCAGGTCAGTATTTCTCGTGATTGGCAACGGGGCATAGTCGTTACCGCATTACCTAAGCAGGCGGTTGCTAATTTTGGTACAGAGCGTTTAGTGGATGCAAAAGGTGCAGTTTTTGTCCCTGCTGATAGTAAAGATCTGACGCAAGAACGCTTCGCCACCTTACAAGGTGAGATAACGCAAGCCCCAGTTATCATGCAGCAGATGCAGCAAGTTAACGACTGGTATACGCCACTTGGTATGCAAGTCGAAGATATTATCCTGTCACCAAGAATGACTTGGCTGATTCGTTTTGACAATGGACTGCGTGTGATTGTTGATAACGAGAATACTGCGCAAAAGCTGCTGAGTTTAAGTCAGCTGCTCGGCAATCAGTTAAGTGAGCGTCGAGGCGAAATACAGTCTGTAGATTTGCGCTATAAAAATGGTTTTACCATTGCTTGGGATATGGCACAGCCAAAAATCGATGAAGCAGAATAACGATAGATAGATAGCATAAACAAAAACTGGTTAGCATTTTAGTTTGAGCTATTTTGATAGTTTGTAGCACAGGATATACAACATCATAGCGTGTTGATAACGCTTTTTTTAATGATCTAATGGAGACGTCATTTGGTCTCCTGTTTAGCGATAATTTGTCTGGTACCATGAAAAATACTGAAAATCTGGTTGTTGTCCATCTAAGTGCCACGGCAGTCTATGTCGTCATTGGTAACGTTGTCTCTGCAAAAGACATCCGTATTCTGGGCGTGGGACAAGTCAAAAATAGCGATTTTTACCAAGGTCAAATAAAACACCGTGAACGTCTACAAGGTGCTATTAAGCAAGCCATTCAAGAAGCAGAAGATACTGCCAATTGCCGCGTGCACAGTGTGTGGTTGACCCTAGCAACACCGGAATTATCGAGCAAAAATAGTGCAGGCGAGGTACGTGTAGAAGATGAGGCGGTACGTGCCAAAGATATGGTGCAGGCGTTGTCTAATGCCAAGTCACGCGATCTATCATCAGACTATTATTTAATGCATTGCTGTCAGCAGGGCATCTATGTTGATGATCAAGATTTCATGGTGGATGATGCGATCGAAATGATGGCGCATAATATTACTGTGATGTATCACATGATGATGATGCCCGTTGCTAGTCGTCAGAATATCCAAAAATTACTGCAAAGCTGTGATGTTGGTATTGATCACATTGTATTTGATGCAGTGACGAGTGCTGAATATAGTTTGATGAGTGACGAGCGCCAGCAAGGGGTTTGTTTGGTAGATATTGGTGCTAGTACGACCAGTATTTGCGTTTATAAAGAAAACAAGCTGATATTTACCCATTGTATCGCGACAGGTAGCCACGAAGTAACGATGGATATCTCAGCTGATTTTGGTATCTCCATGATTGAAGCTGAAAAGCTGAAAAAGACCCATGGTACTGTCGATGTCAATAGTGTCGATCCTAGCTCATTCTTTATCTTTAAACCACAAGGAACAGGTGACGAGATTAATATTGGTATCTATAATCTAGCCCGTATTATTGAAGCGCGCTATGTGCAGATATTTACGGAAGTTGCTCGTCAATTACATGAGGCTGATCTCATCGGCTATATCGACAAAGGTATCGTACTCACAGGTGGCGGTACGGCGATTAAAGGTATGATACCCTTTACCAAAAAATTGCTCAAAATGCCCGTAGTATTAACCAACACTCATCCTGCTATTAGTGCTCATAATCATTTTGATAATGATGAGTCATTTAAGCAGCTAAACAGTCAAGTAAATGATCGTGCTTATCAAACGGCATTTGGTACACTATTATATAGTCAAAGCGAGCAGTTTCGCCGTAGTGAAAAAAGCGAGCCTGAAGCGATTCAAAAAAATCGAGTCACTGGTGTTTTTCAAAGTGCAGGGCAGCGTTTTGCTAGTGTACTCAAAAAGATATTATAATCTGTTAGCAAAACATACTTATATTAAGCAGTATAAGAGTATGCAGCTATATAATAGGCAAGAATACGAAAAGCAACACCCTATACCATACTGGCATATTTTGGCTAGCACAATTATCTAAGCCATTGCCCTGTTTTATTTAAATACAATTATATATAGTAAGTCGATAGCGCGCCATATAAGTGTGTTACCAAGTATCGACCATCACGCTATCTGCAACTGGAGAAACCTTTTTATGTCAAAATACACCATGCCAGATGATAACCAGCCTCAAAATAACGGCCAAGCAGCTTCACTGTATTCGGTGTTGGTGGTGGTGGCGGTAATGCGGTTGAACATATGGTACAACAAGGGATTAGAGGTGTAACGTTCGTCTGTGCTAATACGGATAAACAAGCGCTTGATCGTTTAACTGCACCGCATAAATTGCAACTTGGCGCAAAAACGAATCGCGGTTTGGGCGCAGGGGCGAACCCAGAAGTTGGGCGTGAAGCAGCAGAAAGCGAAGAAGAAGCCATCCGTGCATTACTCGAACATTCAGACATGGTGTTCATCACTGCTGGTATGGGCGGTGGTACGGGCACAGGTGCAGCGCCTGTGGTTGCTCGTATTGCTAAAGAAATGGAAGTGTTGACAGTTGCCGTCGTGACTACGCCATTTAAGTTTGAAGGTGGCAAACGTATCAAGGCTGCTAAAGCTGGTATTGAGCAATTGACTAACTTTGTTGATTCTATCATTACGATTCCGAATGATAAGTTGATGAGTGTCTATGGCAATATCTCTATGCAAGATGCCTTTAAAAAAGCGGACGATGTGTTATTGCATGCGGTTCAAGGTATTGCTGAAACTATCGCTAGTGAAGGTATGATCAATATCGACTTTAACGATATCCGCACTGCTATGACTGCCAAAGGTCATGCGATGATGGGTATCGGCCGTGCTAGCGGCGATGATCGTGCGCGTCAAGCAACTGAGAAAGCCATCAGATCACCATTACTTGATGACTTGCGTTTAGAAAATGCAAAAGGTCTATTGGTTAACGTAATTTCTTCTGAATCACTCTCATTGGATGAGATGAGCAAAATCAGTGTTATTGTCGAAGAAATTACAGATATTGACGATGCACATATTTTCTATGGTTCAGTGATTGATGAAAAAATGGGTGATGACTTACATGTCACTGTTATTGCAACGGGTCTGACTTTAGATGAAAACGCTGGGCAAGAGCCAGAAGTAGTCGAGACACCAGTTCCTTCTGTCAATAGCACTCAGCCTGTTGACCCCAACGTGCATACCAGTGCTTTAAACAGCCAGAAGCAATCGCAAGCTCAGATGTATCAAGAAACGGCTAGTGCTACTCGCTCAAGCGCGCCTCAAGAGCAAGCGAAAACCAAAACTAATAGCATTCAAGACTATCTAAAACGTCAACAAAATAAATAATATTTTCAGATGTTTGGAATAAAAAAAGCCAGTACTAAGTTGCTGGCTTTTTTGTGCGTATAGAAAATGTCGATATATTAGCAAACTGATTCAGCTATGAGCGCGCTCTATTTATAAAAATCGCCTCTCAATGCGAAAATAATCATTAATAAATAGGCGTATAAAACAATTTATGATTGTAACATTTGGCTGTTATTTCCCTGTGTTAACAGAGGCAATGTGATCAATAAGACATGAGAACCATCAAAATTTATTGACGATAAGTGTTATCAATCAAGGAGATAAGGAAATTAGCGAGTTTTAACTATGGCGAACTAGGGGCGGGTAATGATACACTATGGCAATTGTAACAAAATATGTGAGAAGACAGCCATGAACCAAAGAACCATAAAAACTGCGATTGCTGTTACAGGTATTGGTCTCCATAGTGGTCAGCCTGTTGACTTAGAGTTTCATCCGCAACCTATTGATACGGGTATTGTTTTCGAGCGTTCTGATATCGAAGGCAGTCAGCCGATTCCAGCCAGTGCTTTTTTAGTACAAGATACTATGATGTCGTCAAACCTAGTGTTTGGTGGCACACGTGTGGGGACGGTCGAGCATTTGCTTAGTGCCATTGCAGGACTTGGCGTGGATAACCTTTTAATTCGTGTATCGGCCTCAGAGATACCGATTATGGATGGTAGTGCCGCTCCTTTTGTAGCGTTGCTGCTTGACGCAGGATTCTGCGAGCAAGACGCTTTAAAGAAGTTTATAAAAATCGTCAGACCTGTAAGAGTAAAAGTGGATAAATGGGCAGAACTGCGTCCTTATGAAGGGTTTGAGCTAAATTTTGAGATTGATTTTGATCATCCTGCTATCGACAAAGATTTTCAGCATGCACAGTTGCAGTTTTCGACGCAAAACTTCATTGAGCAATTGAGCTCAGCCCGTACTTTTGGGTTTTTACGAGATATAGAAGCCTTACGTCAGAATAATTTGGCGTTAGGAGGCAGTATGGATAATGCTATTGTTATTGATGAGGTAAATATTCTTAACGAAGAAGGTCTGCGTTTTAATGATGAGTTCGTTCGCCATAAAATTTTGGATGCTTTAGGTGATTTGTATTTGATTGGCTATCCGATTTTGGGTCGCTTTAATGCTTATAAATCTGGTCACGCGTTAAACAATTTATTGGTACGTGAGATACTATCTGACCATAATAATTTTGAAATTGTAACTTTTGATGACAATGTAACGTGCCCAATTCAGTATTTACCTCTCGAAGGTTTGACTGTTGAAGGATGAATACAGGAATATACACGAAGTATCGAAACATTTACGCAATATTACATAATCCAGCAGTAATTACATTCTAATAATATTCGTTTTTTTGAATGTATTGTTTAGATTATTTTAACAATTCTGCTCTAGAGTAGAGAATATCAAAGCTGTGGATAGTTTTTCAATCATCTGTTGGTGACGTTCATAATGTGAACGGAGCTAGCAGGTGATTTTTTTTGTTTGCGTCATTACAAAATCGCAGCGTTATCAGCTGATTTTTACGGTTTTGTTTACACAACTTTACATAGCAATATTAATAATTTCAATGATTTGCCAGACGCAAAAGTGCTTTTTTGAGATTTTCATCAGTGGTGACATGCTCTGCGGCCTGTGATATAGTCCGCTTTGTGTTTTGGCTAAGAGCCTGATTTTCATTGGCTTTACTAGACTTTGACAAAGTTGATGCTGCTGCTGATAGTTGTTTAGATGAATGATTATCAGCTGAATTTTTAGCGACGACGACGCGAATTTGCTTGAGTTGTTTAAATGTAATTGACTGCTCTGTTAAGACTTGCAAATAAGCGCTCTGCAAATAGCGAATATGATTGGCAGCAGTCATTGAGCCCACACTGAGTATTAATTGCTCGGAGGTGAGGCCTACGACCCAACAGGTATTAAGAATTTCTTCAGGTAGACAATCTACCAATAGCTCTTTTACCTCGTTGGTCGCTTCTATGTATAGCCGCATATTGTCAGCAAGCGTTCGGGGTAGTGCGCTACCAGCAAAAGCTTGATGGTCGATAAGTTGGGCAAGCCATTGGCTGTTTTTTTTGACATCGTGATGACTCATCTAATAGGTGACAAAATCGATATTCATAATTGACATGCTAAAGGCAATTGATACTGAACGATTTGCGAGACAGTGAACTAAGCGGAATAGGGTATTAACAGATAATACCAGCATTAGTCACTACAGAAGAAATAGCGGGCTGTTTTAACAAGGATTTTATCATGTTTTGTAATGATCATCTCCTCTAAACTAATTGATGCTTTGTCACGGATGACGAGCGGTCTTGTATTAACAATAGGTAGTAAATTTATGAAACAAGCTTTATTAATTTTGTCAGTATTGGGAATGGGTATAGCACAGACAAGTGGTGCTGTCGAAACAACCTTTCAACCAAATAATACCTTGAGTCATACCATCACTAACATCTCTGCTTCTGCGAACTACGGTTCTAGCCGCAATATCTATAGCACTAACAGTGGTGCTCATGTATATAGCAATGATGAGATCAGTCAAGCCATTGATAATTTAAGTGCGCATGCCAAGCAAAAAGAATACCAGCTTGCTTCGCTTACCAGCCGTTTGTCTTATGAGCAGCGTCAGCAGCAATCAAGCCGCGCTCCTGATCGCAATTCTGCTCCTGCTATCGCAGCGGCAAGTGCATCGCGAGTAGCGTTATCTAGAAGCTCTGGCTACTGTGCTCGCTATGTACGTAAAGCGCTACAATCAGCAGGTTACGAATTTACGCCTAACCCTTCAGCTTATCAGTATGCTTCTCGCGGCACACTTGCTCAAGCAGGTTTTACCAAGATCAGTAATGATATGCAGCCACAAGTGGGTGACGTCGTTGTCTATAATCGTACGTCAAACCGTCCACATGGTCATATCCAGATCTTTGATGGTAACGATTGGGTATCTGATTTCCGCCAAAACAGCATTAGCCCATACAGTGGCACTTACAGCTATACGACATGGCGTGATTCGCAATATGTCGATGATGCATCAGACCGTGGTATTTACCTCGCGATGGCTGACAAATAATAGCCAGCTAGATGTAACCTATGTTAAAAGTTTTCTCCAAATCCAGTAATGCCTTTATAGCGTTGCTGGTTTTTTTTGCGCTTTGAGTTGTGATGCTTAAGTTAAAAGTAGAGTTAAAGCTCAAATTTCGACCAGTGGCTACGATTGTGAAAGTCAGGCGGGGAGGCGTGGTTTGGGGCAAAATATAAAGCAATCTCACCAAACCATAAAATAACACAAGGATGTATTTGCTCAATCACAGTATTTGCGATGGTGTATTGCTTATTGGATCGTTGGATTACTGGTACATTAAAGCTGCGCTCATAATGATTAGGTTTATTTGCTAGTGATGGATCATTAAATGAAGAATTCTCCACGTACCTTAATGTTGGCTTTACATTATTTATCCAATTAATAGACGCGCGCGCTTGTCCATCAGCTGCATGTAAGGGTGTTGGTGGTAAGGTCGCAGGATTACGATAGCTTTCAAATTGATATAGCGCGAACGACGTCTGGATTGGCATTAATCTCGATATAGGGCGTTGCCTTTTGAGCATCTGTTAGATTTTCATCATTTATCAGACGACCAGCGATAAAACACTCAAGGCAAGTCTCTTCCCACAAGTAATCATCGAATCTTACTTGCGCTTGCTGCCACACTGACCAGTTTAGCTGCTTTGCTAGCAGTTGGTTGGGCAGGGTGAGTTGATAGGTTAGCTGTAAGTATAGTGATGGCTGTCGAATAATCTGAGCACGCACCTTTATACAGATGCGCTGCAACTCATCCACTGTTACACCCAGTTGCTGCGCATCGTTTACTATGGTTTCGGTGGCCACATAGAGATTGAATGATTGATTCATAAGTTAAGACCCGACAATGAAAATATAGAAGTAACTATAAGAAAAATTGTACCGACTAAGCGAGCTAATATTACACGCTAAGTAAATCTAAAACGAGCAGACAACATAAAAGCCGCGAGCAAGATGCATCGCGGCTTTTACATTTATCGTCGCCATGTGGCTATGATTTGAGTTGATATGGCATACCATACCATCACTCAAACCAGCTGGTCATCACATATTATTATGCATGACGTGCTAAATTAGACAATTTTGGGTTGGCGTTTGGATTTTTACGTAGTAACAATGCCATACGACCAATAGAATGAACCAAAGACGCGTTAGCCGCTTTGGCAAGTTCCGCACCGATGACATCGCGCTCTTCTTTTGTGCCAGCAGGCAGCTTTACTTTGATGAGCTCATGATCTGATAGCGCGCGATCAATCTCTTCAGTAATGGTTGGGGTAATACCTTTGTTGCCAATCATGACGATAGGTTTGAGGTCGTGACCAATGCCTCTTAGGCGTTTGATGGTAGCGTTATCGAGTTGCATAGAATTCCTAGGTGTTGGTAAAAATAAAAGACAGTGCTATTAAGAGCAGTTGACGACCATTATAGATAATCTGTGGTCATCTTGCATGAGATCAGCAGGATTTTGCACGATTTTACGTGATGAAAATGTTAAACTGAATGTTTGGGCACATTATAAACGCTACTGTCTGATAAATCAGTGTTTTAACCAATAGAATTTAGTCAGTTTAAGACTGCAAATGTATAAAAATCTTGATTGATAGCATATTCGAATGAATTTAAACCATATCGAAAGTGCTTCATAAATCTTTTAGCTACTTCAGTAATATGTATGAATGTTTTGCAAAGCAATAGGAGCAGGTATTTTGGCCACGCGTATCGAAAATAAAAAACTGTCAAAGAGTAGTAGCGCTTGGATGAAAGAGCATATTGACGATCATTATGTGCAAAAAGCGCAAAAAGATGGCTATCGTGCCCGTGCCGCCTATAAACTATTAGAAATTAATGAAAAGACCAATATTATTAAAAAAGGCATGACGGTTGTAGATTTGGGCAGTGCTCCAGGCAGTTGGTCTCAAGTGGCAGGTCAGCTAGTAGGCGAAAAAGGCATTTTGATTGCCTCTGATATTCTGCCGATGGATACATTGCCTGATGTGACCTTTATTCAAGGCGACTTTCGCGAAGCAGAAGTGTTTGATGCGATCATGGCAGAGGTTGGTGATAGGCAGGTCGATGTAGTGCTGTCCGATATGGCACCAAATACGGCAGGAAACAGCGCAATCGATCAGCCACGTATGATGTATTTATGCGAGCTGGCAGTGGACTTCGCGCTTGCAACCTTACCAGAAGGTGGCGCACTTATTATGAAAGTGTTTCAAGGTGAAGGCACAAGAATTACGCAAGCAGATGCAGCAGGATTTTAGTAAAATCCGTAGTATTAAACCAGGTGCGTCACGACCACGGTCAAAAGAGATGTTTTGGATAGCGATTAAATAATCATAACGTCGTTATTCACAGCCATTGTAAGCGAGATAATGTGTCACCATAACATAGTCTCATGAGCGTATTGAACTCGCTACAATCGTTAACTGAATAATAGCGAAACCTGCTTGAATTATGCAGGTTAGCACCACATATCATGGTATATTAACTTTGTTTCAAGCATATGTTTTAGGCAAAGTCGTCTGACAATAAGCGCCTGATGTGCTCATCTACGATAGATATATAGGTCATTGATATTTATAACTTGTGAAAACAGTCCCCATGCAGCATTTGAGTTGTATGAGTCTGACTTATAAATTTTGGCTATGAATATATTTACTAAAAAATGAGCGGTACGTTTATAGACGTCACGTGTTTAATAAACACACCAATAAGTAAGGGATGGGAATAACTAGTGAGCGACATGGTAAAAAATACCTTATTGTGGCTGGTGGTAATCGGCGTTTTGGTGCTGGTGTTTAGCGGCTTTGACCAATCATCCGAGCCGGATAGCCTTAACTACTCTGAGTTTGTGACCGCCGTGTCAGAAAACCAAGTAGCCAGCGTTGAAATCGATGGCGAGCAAATCACCGGCGAAAAGAAAAATGGTTCATCATTTGAGACCATTAGACCAGCTGTGTCAGATGATGAGCTCATGCCATTGCTGCGTGAGAACCAAGTCGAAGTCCAAGGGACTGCCCCAAAACGCCAAAGCGTCTTGATGCAATTACTGATAGCCAGTTTCCCAATTCTATTGATTATTGGTCTGTTTTTATTCTTCATGCGTAACATGCAAGGTGGCGCTGGCGGTAAAGGCGGTGGCCCTATGAGCTTTGGTAAATCCAAAGCCAAAATGTTGACTGAAGACCAAATCAAGGTGAACTTTGAAGATGTGGCTGGTTGTGAAGAGGCCAAAGAAGAAGTGGTCGAAGTGGTCGAGTTTTTACGCGACCCTGATAAATTTACCAAGCTTGGTGCGACGATTCCACGTGGTATCTTAATGGTTGGCCCTCCAGGTACCGGTAAAACCTTGTTAGCAAGAGCCATTGCTGGTGAAGCTAAAGTACCGTTCTTCTCTATCTCAGGTTCCGATTTCGTTGAGATGTTCGTTGGTGTCGGTGCATCACGTGTACGTGACATGTTCGAACAGGCTAAAAAGAGCGCGCCTTGTATCATTTTTATTGATGAAATTGATGCGGTCGGTCGTCATCGTGGCTCTGGTATGGGCGGCGGTAATGATGAGCGTGAGCAGACACTGAACCAATTATTGGTCGAAATGGATGGTTTTGAAGGCAATGAAGGCGTGATCGTCATTGCCGCGACCAACCGTGCGGATGTGCTTGATAAAGCGCTATTGCGTCCAGGTCGTTTTGACCGTCAGGTACAAGTAGGATTGCCAGATATTAAAGGCCGTGAGCAAATTCTTAAAGTGCATTTGAGAAAGCTGCCGAATACTATCGGTGTGGATGCCAATGCACTGGCTCGCGGTACGCCTGGATTTAGTGGTGCGCAGCTGGCCAACCTTGTCAACGAAGCGGCATTGTTTGCAGCACGTCGCAACAAGACCAGCGTTGATATGAATGACTTTGAAGATGCAAAAGACAAGTTATATGGGTCCTGAGCGTAAATCAATGGTCATTCGTGAAGAGGAGCGCCGTGCGACCGCTTATCATGAAGCAGGTCACGCCTTAGTCGCTGAGCTACTACCAGGTACCGATCCTGTGCATAAAGTAACGATCATGCCGCGTGGTTTTGCGCTTGGGGTTACTTGGCAGTTGCCAGAGCATGACCAAACCAGCATGTATAAATCAAAAATGCTGAGCGATATTGCTATCTTATTCGGCGGTCGTATCGCTGAAGAAGTCTTTATCAATCAAATGTCGACGGGTGCTTCTAACGACTTCGAACGTGCAACCAAGATGGCCCGCGCCATGGTAACGAAGTACGGTATGTCTGATGCGCTTGGTATTATGGTTTATGAAGATGAGGACAGCTCGCAAGGCTATTTTGGCTCTAGCAGTCGTACGATTTCAGAAGCCAGCACAAAAGGTCGATGAAGAAGTTCGCCGTATGTTAGAGGAGCAATGATATCGCGCGTGAATTGATTGAAGGTAATCAAGAAAAAATGCATGCGATGGTAGATGCCCTAATGAAGTGGGAAACGATTGACCGAGATCAGTTGCAAGATATCTTAGCAGGTGAAGACCCACGTCCACCTAGAGTCTATCAGCACAACGAAGTCAACTTATCGAAGAATGATATTAAAACAACCAACTCAACACCGCCACCGTTACCAGCGATGTAGTTATTAATTGATTCATATTCAAAAAAGCCCTTTATCATAAAGGGCTTTTTTTTTGTCCATATTTCGTGAAGGGTTTAGTACAGAATAGAGTTTACTGGTATCATAAGCACAACGCATAACAAGCAGTCTGCAATAATTAGAATGTTTTAATGAGAGATAATTTGGTTATGTCCTTATTTCAGCCCTTACCAGCATATCAAGTCGTGATAAAACACTAGATCTATCGCAGCCTCATATTATGGGTATTCTTAATGTCACACCCGATTCGTTTTCAGACGGTGGACAGTTCAATGCGGTAGATAAGGCTGTTGCGCATTGTCAGCAGATAGAAGAGGGCGCGACTATTATCGACATTGGCGGTGAGTCTACTCGCCCCAATGCGAATGCTGTGGGCACGTCTGAAGAGCTGCAGCGTGTTGCGCCAGTGGTTCGAGCCATCCGCCGGCATTGCGGGGAGGATATTTGGCTATCCGATACCAGTAATCCAGAGGTTATGAAAGCGGCTTTTGACGCTGGTGCTGATATTTGGAATGATGTACGCGCACTCAAACGCGAGGGTGCAGCAGTACTAGCGGCTGAGCTTGATATACCCATCATGCTCATGCATATGCGCGGTGAGCCAACAACGATGAATAATTTGGCACAATATGACGACATCATTAGTGACGTAAGGGCTGAGCTATTATCGCGTATGACGAAGTAACAGGAATCGGTGTTAAGCGTGAGAAAATTATTATCGATCCAGGCTTTGGTTTTGCTAAAAATTATGAGCATCATTGTGCACTATTAAGCCAGCTTGGCAGGCTACAAGCGCTTGGTTTACCGATGATGTTTGGCATTTCGCGCAAACGTTTTTTAGCGGAAGTATTGAGCAAGAGTGGCTTCGAAGTCGTTGCTACTACCAACGCGGTAGATCGTGATGTGGTAGGTACGGCAGCTGGTATCTTTGCCCTACAGCAAGGCGCTGGCATTATACGCATAATGTGGCGATGATGCAGCAAGCAGTCGCCTTATGGCGTCAATTATCTGCGCATAATTATCCTTAATCCCAATTTAAAATAATGAGAGTACTTTTATGACCACCCCGATTCAGCCAGAACCAACCAATGAACAGCGCCGCATTATCTATCAAGCACGCCGCGGATTAAAAGAGTTAGACTTTTATATTGACCTTTATGTCAAAGAGATTTACTTAACGGCAGAGCCTGCTGAACAAGAGACGTTTGCAGAAATGCTGACTCATGAAGACCCTGATTTGTTGGATTATTTCACCAATCAAAATCGTCCAGAAAATGAAGAAATATGGGCGTTAGTCAATAAAATTAAGACATGGCGTCATAACCAAAGATTTGACTTAAAAACTGATTTAGATATAAAAAATGTTTGTCTAGAGCTGGTATAGCTAGGCCTAAGTAACATAATGGTCTGCCGTTTTTTTTTGGTGATAAAATATGACCTTGCAAATTCGTTGCGTATTGATACGGCTATTTGGCCTGCCAGCTATTTTGCGTTTGCTGCTTTATAGTGGGTTGACCGTCGTCATGGTTGTACTGGCATGCTCGCTTCTTTATTGTTATGGCAATATGTGCTTATTTTAATCGTTACCACCCGAAACCCGCTCGGCCGCGGTGATTATTTATTTGACATTATCACGACCCATACTGCTGCACCTTAGCCAACCACCACTTAGTCATCGTGTTGAGCAGCATTGGCAGCTACTGCTCCGTACGGGTCGCGGTGATGAGCTATGGCAGGCACAATTAATCGCTGTCTCTGGATATCGATGGGCGATAAGCTTTGAATTCAATGTTATAGAGCCTTATCAGCGCTCTTTATCAGTGACCATCTTTCGAGATCAAGTGAGCCCTGAACAATGGCGAGAGTTGAATATTTTGGCTAGATTGTATTGAATACTTATAAATAGTACTTATTAGTACCATGGTTGAATGTTCAATATGCCTAACATAAACGCCGAAAATACGAGTTGAGGTAGTATTTTTTATAGCGCCCAATGAGCGGTTTTTTCCACGAATTTACGAACGCCTACATGTCATAACAAAACACCTATCTGGATAGCGAAAGAGATTTGTTATATTGCAAGAGAATTATGAATCGCATAAGTAAATCAAGCTGTTGCTTAATATAAATTAGCAGCGAAGTTTTTAGCGGTTTATAGATAATAAATAATATGACAAAAAGGAATCGAGAATGAGCTTATTAGGGAATTTGGTTAGTCAGGTGGCCCGTCGTGCGATGGATCCTGAAGATGCGCAGCGTAATCCTGTAAATCAACGCATTGATCCACGTCGTACAGGTGGTCTTGGGGATATATTGGGTAGCGTGCTCGGCGGTGGTAGTCAAACTGGAGGCTACAATCCACGCCAGTATGATCGTCAGCCAGACAATGGTTTTGGCTTAGATGATATTCTCGGTGGGTTAACAGGCGGTGGACTCACTGGTGGCAATCAACGTGGCGGCGTCAATTCTAATGCCGGCGGTCTTGGAGACATATTAGGCAGCGTATTGGGTGGTCAAGCCATGGGTGGTCAAACGAGAAAATCTGGATTCGGTGGTAAAGGTATGCTAATCGCTGCACTTATGCCAATGGTACTAAGCTGGATCAAACGCAATGGCGGCTTGAGTGGTGCATTATCAAAAATCACAGGTTGGGTTATAAAACCAAGCGCGTTCTTGGATGAGTAACCAACAAGACAATGACAACCTTGATCCAAATGATCAGTCAGTTATTCGATGAAAGTGAAATTCAGCAGGTTGCAGTACATACTGGTGCTAATGACGTAGAAGTCCGTCAAGGTCTTGCTGAGTTGCTGCCAGAAGTAATGAATCAGCTGACACCAAGTGGCAATTTAGATAATGAATCTGAAGCCAATGAAGAGATTGATCAAATCATCAATCAGCTATCTAGGCGATTAGTGCGTTAAAATAAATTTATTTTTAAAGAAAGTCGCAACGGTTAATGCCATAAAGTTAATCTATAAAAAAGAGTACGTTATCCAACGTGCTCTTTTTTATGGCTGTTAGTTTAACCCTACTATTGGTACTCTATTACTGAATATTTACTCTTTATTCTAAATAGATATGTTAAAAATGGTGAATAATAGAAAAATAATTCTATAAATCTTATAAGATGGTCATATGATTCATTGAGTCTTTTGTCGCAGTGGCTACTTTGATGATCCTTTATATAATATGACTGCGTGATGGTATAAGCATTTATAAGGATAGTTAATCATGCCATTTAAGCCTATTCAAGCAGCGGTTGCCATTTTGGTCGGCTTGATCATTTGGTTTGTGATACCTGTGCCTACTGGCGTCACCCCTGAAGCATGGCACATGCTGGCGTTATTCATCGCCACTATTGTCGCCATCATCGGCAAAGTATTACCCATTGGTGCCATTGCTATCGTTGCCGTCACCCTAGTCGCACTTACAGGCGTGACTAGTGATAGCCCAGCACAAGCCATTAGTGATGCATTATCAAGCTACTCAAGTCCGTTGATTTGGCTAATTGGTATTGCAGTTATGATATCGCGTGGCTTGATAAAAACGGGTTTGGGTCGACGTATTGCCTATTATTTTATTTCTATTTTTGGTAAAAAACCATCGGCGTGGCTTATTCTTTGACTGCGGCTGAATTGATGATAGCACCCATTACGCCCTCCAATACGGCGCGTGGCGGCGGTATTATTCATCCTATTATGAAGTCTATCGCGCAAAGCTTTCATTCGACGCCAGAAGAAGGCACTCAAAATAAGATTGGTCGTTATTTGGCGATGGTGAACTATCATGCCAACCCGATTACTTCTGGGATGTTTATCACGGCTACTGCGCCCAATCCTTTGGTTGTAGATTTGGTGAATAAAGCCACAGGCGGTGATATTCAGCTGTCATGGACCACATGGGCAGTGGCGATGTTTGTACCTGGCATGCTATGTCTGCTTATGATGCCATTAGTCATTTATATAATTTATCCACCTGATGTTAAAATCACGCCCGATGCAAAAGGTTTTGCCAAGGAAAATTTGGCAGAAATGGGAAAATAAGTAGCCAAGAAAAAATCATGCTCGGGGTATTTGCTCTGATGCTGTTATTGTGGGCGAATATTCCCGCATTGATGTTAGGTGAGCAATATAGCGTTGATGCTACCACCACAGCATTTATTGGTTTGACGACCTTAATATTGACTGGGGTACTGACTTGGGACGATATTTTAAAAGAGAAGTCAGCATGGGATACCATTATTTGGTTTGGCGCCCTTATTATGATGGCCGCTTATCTTAATAAGCTTGGACTGATAAGCTGGTTCTCTGGCAATATCGAATCGATGATTGGCACGACTGGGCTTGGCTGGATAGGGGCTGTGACTATTTTGACCCTAGTATACTTATATATCCATTACTTCTTTGCTAGTACCACGGCTCACATTACTGCACTATTTGCAGCATTTTATGCGGTGGGTTTAAGCTTGGGCGCACCGCCGATGTTATATGCGCTTATCTTAGCCGCAGCGGGCAATATCATGATGACGCTTACGCATTATGCAACTGGTACTGCGCCAGTCATTTTTAACTCTGGCTATGTGACGTTAAGAGAGGTGGAGTATTGGCGCAATAATGAGTGTGGTCAATTTAGTTATTTGGATCGGTGCTGGTTTGATTTGGTGGAAAGTGCTCGGCTATTATTAATAGATCGCTCAAGTCATATTGTTTTATGTACAGATGGATGTATTTAAAAAAAGGTGAGGGTGGGTTAAAAGCGCTCATCTAATGTGTCTAATGTATAATTGAGCGCGGCAAAACAGATATCGCTCTGAAAGCCTCGATATTGCAAAAACCGTAGCTGCTTTGCTTTGTCTTTTTGTTCAGTGGGTATGTCATCGCCGTACTTCTTAGTGCGGGCTGTGACCGCCAGTTTGAGCCAATCGACACCATCTACCAGATTATCTGCACTATCATCTACAAACTCCCTAAACTCTTCTGACTCTGCATTTGCCATATCGATTAACTCATCGATATTACTGGGCATGGTAATTTTTTTACGATAAAACTCCTGCTTGATACGTCCGCGTCCCCGACCTTTACGGATATTTTCACGAATGAGCATGAGCGTCGTGCGATAATCACTTTGGTAGCCTTTTTCTTCAAACTCATCGAGTAGCGCATCAATTTTATCTAAGGCTTGCTCTTTATCAATAAGCTTTTGCTTAAGCTCAGCCTTGCCGTACTCACGGCGCGATAAATAATAAAAAGCTAACCAACGCAAGCGGCTTTCGGCTTTGATCTCATCTATTTCTGCTTGTCGTTGTTCAGGCGTGCGCAAATAGGCTTTAAGAGCAGCAGGTAGGTTATCCATCTGACTGTCGACTGTGCTGTGCGCAGAAGTGTTGGTAATGGCAGCATCGGTTGTATACTGTGATTCTTTGTTAAATTCATCATCAGTAGCCGTGCTATCGTCTGGTTCATCATGAATATTTTGTTTAACTTCAGCCAGCATCTCTTTGATACTTTGCGCTTCTGGTTGCTGATAAGCAGGCACGTCACTAGGCTCAGGGCTAAAGTTAGCCGCTGGGTGAAAACGCTTTTTACGTTTCTTAGTTTTAGCAGGATTTTTATTGGTAGAAGAGTGAGCCTCAACGGATTCTACTGAAAAGTCAGCATCGTCAGATAATGAATGGTCTTCATGATAGTAAGTTGAATGCTTGCGCGTCTTAGTTGTTTTTTTTAGGATTGCCTTGATAGGAATGCTGAGAAAATTTGGAGGATTCAGAGTGTTTGGAAGATTTGGACGGTTTTTTTGATTTGATAGTCGGACTACTCGCTGAATCGGCATCGGATTCAGCGAGTATTTCAGCTAAGGTTTTAATGTTCATAACAATTTAATTTTCATAACAAGTCATGATTATTAATAGCGGTGAATAATTGCGCCGTTATTGTACAGGTTCAGAAACCAACGCTTCATTGGCTTTATCTTCGGCTTTGGCTTCTTTCTTTGATCCAAGCTTTTCCTCGCGAATTTTAGCTTCGATTTCTTGCGCAATCGCAGGGTTTTCTTTTAAGAACAGTACAGAATTGGCTTTACCTTGACCGATTTTTTCGTCGCCATAGCTATACCAAGAGCCTGCTTTGCCAACTGCACCAATTTCAACACCCAAGTCAATCACTTCGGCTAAGTGGTTGGTACCTTCACCATAAGTAATTTCAAACTCTGCTTGGCGGAAAGGCGGTGCCATTTGTTTTTGATGACTTTGACACGGGTTTGGTTACCGATGATTTCATCACCATTTTTGACCGCACCGATGCGGCGAATGTCCATACGAACTGAGGCGTAAAACTTAAGCGCGTTACCACCAGTCGTAGTCTCAGGGCTACCAAACATAACACCAATCTTCATACGAATCTGGTTGATAAATACCACCATACAGTTAGAGCGTTTGGCGTTACCAGTGATTTTACGTAGGGCTTGGCTCATAAGCCGTGCTTGCAAACCCATATGTGAGTCGCCCATCTCGCCTTCAATCTCTGCGCGCGGCGTCAAGGCAGCAACTGAGTCAATAACAATCATATCAACCGCCCCAGAACGCACAAGCATGTCGGTAATTTCAAGCGCTTGCTCACCATTATCAGGCTGAGAAAGCAATAGCTCGTCAGTATTCACGCCAAGCTTACGCGCATAAACTGGATCTAGTGCATGCTCAGCATCAATAAAGGCACAGACACCGCCCTGTTTTTGACACTCTGCAATCGCTTGTAGCGTCATGGTCGTTTTACCTGAGCTTTCTGGGCCATAAATCTCTACGATACGGCCTTTTGGTAGACCACCAATGCCAAGTGCAATATCCAGACCCAACGAACCTGTTGATACTACATCGACATCCATAATAGCTGAGTCGTCACCTAAATGCATGATGGTATTCTTACCAAACTGCTTTTCGATTTGACCGAGTGCTGCTTTAAGGGCTTTGGCTTTATTGTCGTCCATACTGGATTCCTTGTCTTCAATCATTGGTTAAAACTATAAATTTGGTATGATAAATAAAATGTTTGTAACTACGAAGGTTAACGGCTCAATAGTGCTGATGGCTATCTAAATAATAGGCAGCGTTCGTTCAATGTCTATCTAGGATGAATGGGTTAGGGTGCCGATGGTGTAGACAGTAATATAGGATATATCACTCTACTATACAGTAAAATCAAATAACGATAAAAGTAAAATTAAGTTCATAATCAGTGCCAACAGATGTAATTTGTAGGTAAAATTATGCTCGTTAAGCCTTAACTGTTTTCTAAAGTGCGGTTGATTAGATAAGATGATTATAACAAAAACCAAGGAGCATATAGAGGATTCAATGATGCTAAACGACACTAACTGTCGCATTGTATATAAGTGATAACTTGTGTAATCTAGTTGCTGAATACATCCTATTTTTGGATAGGATAATGTCGCCCTTTGTCAATAGCATTAAAAGTTGTCCACAAGAAATAAAGCGTCTAAATTTAGCTTTTGTGAAACATCAGTGAGGATTAATTTAATTTAAAAATATATTAAAAAAAATTACAGTATTATGAAATGCCATTTAACTTACTGATTTAAAAGGTTTTTTAAATTGTATAAAAAATGAACGATTTTACCTCATCCTTTGAGCTATCTAGGGAAATTGTTGTCAAGTGCGTACTTATGCACAGGGTTATCCACAGCTTATGGGGAGAACTCATGAATCCCTTATACTATCAATGTTTGAGTAGATAGGTAACCTGTGAGTGTGGCGCTGGAATATATTTTTTACCCCTATATGTAGCATTATCAATTTAAAAATTCTATGAAAATAGACTATGTTTCACGTATTAAAAAAATTTTTTATTTTTAATAAAAATACTTATAGCTTGTCCATTAAGGGTTGTAGCTGAAAAAAATCAAATAATATTGTCATTAGATAATTTGCAAGCACAAAAAAGCGGCTAAATAATTTAGCCGCTATACAGAAGTCACCGAAGATAAGTGAGCCGAATCTAATCTTTGATATAGATTAAATCCCAAACGCCATGTCCACTATTTATACCGCGGCGCTCAAATTTGGTCATTGGACGAAAGTCAGGGCGGTCGGTGAAGTTACCTGCGCCTGCTTGATTGGTTAAACCAGTAAAACCGTCTAAAACTTCAACCATCCAAAAGGCATAATGCTCCCAGTCGGTTGCGGTATGGAACCAGCCGCCTTGCTTTAGACTACGAGTCACAATCGCCATACGTTCAGGGCTGACGAAGCGGCGCTTGTGATGGCGCTTTTTTTGCCATGGGTCAGGGAAGTAAAGCTGGATACGATCAATATGGTTTTCTGGTAGTTGCTTGAGCAGTTGAATAGCGTCACCGTTAATGATTTTGACGTTATTTAAATTTTGCGTACCTGCTATATAGGCGCATTTACCGATGCCTGGCTCGTGCACTTCGACACCAACGAAATTGCGGCTAGGTTCTGCTGCCGCCATCTCAATGAACGAATCACCCAGTCCAAAACCGATCTCTAAAGTAAGCGGTGCTTCACTACCGTTAGGGCTATCAGCGAATAGCGTTCGTAGATTGTCAATACCATCAAGATTGCCATCACCGAAACTGTTATTGACCAGGTACTCAGAAAATTCTGGCGCGGTTAGTGCCAGTTCGGCATTTTTATTCATGTGCGTACGTCGTTTCATAAAAGTATTGACGATACGTAGATGTTTGCTTTCTTCAGTCTTACTCTCATTACTAATACTGGCTTCAATGTCAATATCAGTATTGCTTTCGGTGTTAGTGCTGAGGACTTTTTGCTCATCAGTAGTATTCGTACTATCGATGTTATCATTAATATCAGGATGTTGACTCATAGGATTGACAAGGCTTAATAAAATGGGTGATGTATGCTTATTATAAGTTAAATCTATACAGCTGTGAACGCACAATCCTTTTTTAATATTGTTATCGCTGATCCAGCATAAAAGAGTGAAAGCGTTGACCTTGTTTGACGTATCACATATAGATTGCCATTCGGCTGCCTTGACGCTCTTTTACATTGAATTAGCGGTATTTATCTGTCGTTTTACTGTTCTGCACATCGGTTTTGGCGTTATCATATAAAGTGAGTAATGGATTTAAATTTTTCTTCATCGTTAATAGGGGTCATCTATGCTATTTATCGAGACGGATTCGCCGCCCCCTTTTTACCAAGAACAGCTGACTCCTGCTAAGCGTACACAACTTGATAAATGGTTCATCGGTCACCGTAGCCCAGTATTATCTAAAACGCTTTGGAGCAGTTCGATGCACAAGGTTATCTTTCGCCAAAATGGCATGGGCAGCATTTTTGTGACGTTTCCTTGGCTCCTCTATCGCAAACGCTATATGGATGCGATGTCTATAGCGTGGCTGGCTGGTCGTTTATTCAGCTCAGTGGCACTGGTATTGGTTGCGTTTGAATTTTTGGCAATGTCCTTCATCCTGATGCTTACCAGATGGCGACACGCATAGGTATAGCCGCGATCATTTGGTTATTTTGGTCGTTCATGGTGGCGCGTTGGACGGATGCGTATTAATTACCGCATGGCGCGACGTGAGATTGCAGATGCTATGATTATCCGCGTGATGAAGCAGCGCAAAAGGTGCATCTGCGCCGAGAAGGTGGGGTCAGTTTATTTGGGTTAGGATTGGGGTTTGGTATTTTTGCTTTTGCTTTAATGGTCATTAAGATACAGTTTCTGCCAATTATTGCCAAGCCAAAAGCCAATGAAGTGCTGTTCGATGCGTATGATATAGCCAAAACGGCACAAAATCGTGTGGCACTGATTTATCAACAGACAGGGCAAGTCCAATGGATTTCCTATCGATACAGGCACTCAGCAGATACGAATTGATATCGATAAAGAGGCCGCTGGCGTAGTAGAAACGGATTGTGCAGTCATTGCGACCATACAAAGTTCAGTTCCCTATCCGCTATCTAAATCAGCAGACACTGGTTTTTTACCATGTGCCAGACAGCGATAGTTGGAACTGTACAAGTTCACTAAATAAGAAACTGGCACCAGCAAGCTGTATGCCGATTAGGCATGTTGATGATTTAACCATGACACGACTATTTGTGAATCATCAAACACGCTTTAAAATATATAAATATTTAGGTGTTAGAGTCAGTTGCAACATCGTCCTTTTTATCAACGGGTGTTGCTTTACTTTTAGCGCGTCATAAAAATCTGTTAAGTCCATTTTTCGGGCTTTATCAATGTCTTCATCAAACAAGCTTTCTAGCTCTGCCATCGCTGATTGTGCGGATTCAATCATGCTGGCTTCATCAGTAGATCGCTTGCTGACGTTCAATCAAGTCGCGTCGTAATCGCGGAAGGTTTGCACCGTCTCGCGCGCTTTTTCTGGTGAGATGCCAAGCAGTTGTAGCGACTCACGCGACATATCCAAGGATAGGTAAGTCTCACGCCAAATATGACGCACACCGACCTCACGCAATCGATAATAATGCTGACGGTCACGTGCCCGTGCCAAGACCAAGTCTGGATAGTTTTTACGTAAGTATTGAGCCGTGGTGATAGAGCGCTCTAAATCATCGATGGCTAAAATAACACACGGGCTTTTTTAATACCAGCCGCGCGCAATATCTCAGGGTTTTTTGGGTCGCCGTAATAGACTTGGTTACCAAATTTACGAACGAAATCGACGCGATTCGCTGAGCGTTCAATGGCGGTAAATTCGATGTTGTGCATGCGTAGTACACGACCGATAATCTGACCAACGCGCCCAAAGCCAGCAATAATGACTTGATGTTCATGATCGGGGATGGCATCGTATTCGCGGCTGGGTTTGCTTTTGGCAAATAACGGCTCACCGATTTTCTCAAGTAACAAAAATGCCAACGGTGTGAGTGCCATGGAGATAGTGACGATAAGGTTCAGAGTGTTGGCAAGCTCAGGTCGCAACACATTTTGAGCAGTAGCAACACTGAATAAAACAAAAGCAAATTCACCACCTTGAGCGAGCGTCACACCCAGTCTTATACTGGTTGGCCAGCGATTGCCTGATATCTTTGCAATGGCGGTAATGACACCAAATTTGATAGCCATCAATGCCATTGCACAGCCGATGATAAAGATAGGTTTTGCCAAGATAAGTTTGACATCAGTCAGCATACCGACCGACATAAAAAACAAGCCAAGTAGCAATCCTTTAAATGGCTCAATACTGGCTTCTAGCTCATGGCGATACTCAGAATCTGCGAGCAGTACCCCTGTCAAAAAAGCACCCAATGCCATGGATAAACCAATTTGACCCATCAAAATAGACACACCCATCACGATAAATAGCGCAACGGCGGTCAGCAGTTCTGATGCACCACTAGAGGCTACAAACTTAAAGAAGGGAAACGACATAACGACTAGCAAAAATCAGTCCAGCAAAAACCGCAAAAACTTTGCCAAAATAAATCAAATCATAACTTTGTTCGCGCACCCCTGATAGGAAAGGAATGACGGCTAACAAAGGGATAACTGCAATATCTTGGAATAATAAAATCGTGAACGCTTCACGACCGTGGGTGCTAGAAAGCTGCTGTTTTTCAGTCAGTATTTGTAGTACAAAAGCTGTGGACGACAAGGCAAGGCCAAAACCGACGATAAAAGCAGTATCGAGCTGTAAGCCAAAAATTTGATGTAACAGCCCCATTAATAATGTGCCAGTCAGACCGACTTGTAAACCACCGAGGACAAATATCGAACGCCGCAGTGCCCATAATCGTGAGGGTTGCAGCTCAAGTCCGATAATGAATAGCAGCATGACCACGCCAAACTCAGAGAAGTGCAACAAGCTCTCAGCATCGCCTGCGACGTCTAGACCACTGGGCCCCAATATCAATCCTGTAATGAGATAACCTAAGACCGTCGCAATGCCAAAACGTTTACCAAGGGGTACAAAGAGCAGGGCTGCTCCTAAGAAGATTGTAGCTTGTAACATTAAATTTGGTGAGCCGGTGGCGGCAGCGAACATCTGGAATCCTTAGCAGTCATGATAAAATAAGCGGTACAATACGGGCATGGCAAAAATAAAAAATCTTAGCATACGTTATTTTTTACGATAAATCTTCCACACACCATTATCGGCAAGTGGATTGTTATAAGCATCGTTACGACGCTTACGCGGGGTCTGGCGACTGTCTACGATTTTGAAATCGGGCAGCGCATGGACGATAAGCCCCGTTCGATAAAAACGCACGCGTTCAGGCTCCAGCATCTCGCCATTGCTATCACGGCAAAATACATAGGCGCGCAAATCAATAAATTCACGATGCGCCACCAAACGCGCCTCATCATCATTATCAAATACGGCACTCATACGCGCAATTTCATCAGCACTATAATCACCACACTTAAGTAAGCGCACCGACCGAACCGAAGCTTTTGGATTCTTTGCACGGGTCTTGGTCAAATGTAGCCTTTGCACATGATAGATAAATTGCGGTATCCCAAGGCTGGCTGGTAGCGGCAGATGATCGGGCGGTAGATTGGCAGCAGGATAAAACGCTATGGCGCGCTCAAGCAGATTATGCCAACGCTGCTGATAGGCTTGGACTTCGGCGATATTGCCTTCATAAATTGGCATGTCACGAACTTGACGCAAAATATCAGGCGGAAACTGCTCATCTCGAAAGCTAGCAATGTCTTCTTGCAGCGTCGATAACAATGCTTTGGCATGCTTTTTACCCTCTGCTGAGATAGGGTCATCAATGTGGCTTGGAGCAACAAAAGGAGCTGAGCGTCTCGACATGGCAGAAAATCATCCATTAGTGGTAAATTGGGTGTTTCAGCTTTAAGTATACAGAATTTATATGAAAAATATGGCGGTGAGGCTAAATTTCCCATCATTTTTAACGTGCCATTACAATGCTAAAAATCGGCGTGATATACTTATTTAAAATAAAGCCTGTTTATGTTGGCGCGTAAGAAGTTATATTCATGCATGATGATTCGTCCACTGATAGTAAGTTGCGCGGATTATTGAAGACTTTTAGCAAAATAATTTTAAGGATTTTCGGGCAGGACTGGCGCGGTTATTTGGATCTTGGTCGCCGCTTACGTCATATATGGCAGCTGGTTATTTGACATCTGATTATGTAACGCACATCAGGACTGACGTATGAGATTTTTGGATTCGAATCATATTCTTATCGTTGGGGTTAGGTATTTAGTTAATAACAGCGCTTTGGCTAATGTGGTGCATATGGCGTTATGATTGCCGTCACTTGATAAAATGTCACCAATCATAGGCGACGTTTAAATTGATACTTGAATGAAAAATGGTCTTTTCAATGTTTAATGTCTGACTTTCAAAGTCTGATTTTCAATGCCTCATGCTTAATGATTGTGACCAATATGATTATTACCCTCTGTTTGTTGTTCTGAGATCGCAGACCAGCGCATCGCTATGTGTCTCAGTTTGCGGATGTGATGCGCTTTCTACCTGAATGGTCGCATGATGGATGCCGAGTTCAAGCAAGCTTTGTTCTAAATTGGCAATCAATATGCTGGATTCATGAATACTCATCTCACCATCGACAACGACGTGACAAGATAAGGCATTTAGACCACTGGTAATACTCCAAACATGCAAATCATGGACTTCTTGTACTTGTGGATGGGTAAGCAGTTTTTTTTCGACATCCACTAAGGATATGCCTTCTGGCGTGCCTTCCATCAAAATATGTACGGAATCACGCACAACGCGATAACCACTAAATAATATCAGTATCGCGACAATCACCGAGGCCGCTGCATCCGCCCAAACCCAGCCGAAGCTCATCATCAAAAGCGCGGCAACAATAGCGGCAACCGAACCCATTAAGTCACTCAATACATGCAGGTAGCACTTTGCATATTAAGATTGACCGGTGCTTTACTCGCATTTTTTCCTTGAGTGTCTTCAAGACTGCCTTTATGACTACCAGCATGACTGTGTCCATGTGCATCTCCACCACGACTGCCTCGATGCATCAGCCAAGCGACCAAAATATTGACCAACCGATAGTAGCAACGATAAGCATGCCTTGGGTAGCAATTTCAGGCGGTGAATTGAAGCGCTTAATCGCCTCATAAAAAATCATTAGCGCAATAATGACCAGCGTCGCACCATTGACTGTTGCGACTAAAATCTCAAAGCGTTTATAACCAAACGTCTTTGATGAGTGGCTGCTTTTTCTCCAATTTTAAATGCCATCAGAGTGGCGCCAAGTGCGATTGCATCACTGAGCATGTGACCTGCATCAGATAATAGCGCCAACTGCCAGTCAGCCAGCCACCGATGGCTTCAATAAACTATAGCCTGTGATAATGATAAAGCTAAACAGCAAAGTACGCTGATAGCCCTTGGTATCTCGCGGGGCTGTTGTTTGCTCTAAGTGTTCATCGTGATCGTGAGAGGCTTGATTGTCATGAGTGTAGTTGCTCTCATCATCTTTATGCAGATGGTTAGCCACATTAACAGTATCATTCTGATGAGAATGATTGCCTTGTTCAGCGTTGATTTATTTTGACTCATAACAACACTCAGAATGACAGAAGAGGAAATTTGATTGCTTATAAGGCTGGGCTTGCTGTACGCGGACTAGCCAGATATAAAGAATTTCATATTTAATAATGCTTGCTGTATCTAGGCAGTAAACCATTGGTTACTATTTCGAATAGCGTTCTTTAGGTGTGTCCTCAATTCAATCAACTATCCTCTAAATGGGCACAAGCCCTAGTAGCGGACAGCGATAAAGTGATAATCCGAATTGAAGAGTGATGGTTAGACGTTGGCTACCAACCAACAGGGTCGATATCCAGGGTCAGCTTCAGATATTTGGCGCTTGGAAGGGCAAGTACAGGCTGCCACCAATGCTGTAATACCCGATGCAATTGCTGTCTGTCTTTGCCTAAAAGTAGCAGTTGTACGTGGTAACGGCTATTCTTTTGCTCATTGGTGCATCGATAGGTCCTAGTACGGCGAGATTATGACCATTTGGCAAAATGGCAATCGCATCTTTAAGGGCTTGCGTCGTGGCGGCAAGGGTTTTGCCTTCACAGCGTATCAAGGCAGCATAGCTATGCGGTGGTAAACCCATCATTTTACGCTCTTGCAATAGCTCGCGAGCAAAAAACAAATACCATCTTTGACCAGTTTCAATAATAATTCATTGTCTGGTTGCAGCGTTTGAATGAGTACACGACCAGATTTATCACCGCGACCGGCACGTCCTGCGACCTGAATCATCAATTGCGCAGTATGTTCCGGCGAGCGAAAGTCGGCGGACAAGAAACCACGATCGGCGTTTGGTAAGCAGACAAGCGTAACATTAGGGAAATGATGACCTTTGGCGACCATCTGCGTGCCAACCAAGATGGCAGGATTACCTTGATTGATACGCTGATAGATATTCTCCCAACTGTCTTTACGTCTGGTGGTATCGCGATCGATTTGGATAATGGGATATAGCTCTTTGCTGGTTTGCGGATTGGCAAAAATCGCATGCAGGTTTTCGCTGAGCCTCGTCGTGCCCATCCCTTTGGCATCCAAATTTTGACTGCCACAATCCGGGCAAACTGTCGGAATATAGGCTTGCCAGTCGCAGTGGTGGCATTTTAAATAGGAGCTACTATAAGCGTTGTGTTGGGACTGGCTATTGTAATGAACGGTTAGATGCGCGTCGCAGCGCGGACAATCTGCTTGCCAACCGCAAGCTTCGCATAGCAAAACTGGCGCATAGCCGCGACGGTTTAAAAATATTAATACTTGATCGCCCGCTTCTAGCGTTTGCCGTATTGCCCCAATCAGCAATCGGTCAGCCCAGTATCATAGCGCGCGCCTTCGTCCGTCGTTTGTTGATGAGTACTTTTCAGGCGCGCATCAATCAGCTGCATGGTTGCAAGCTTCGCATTACCGGGACGAGTTTGCAGTTGGCACTCCACCAGCTTACCGTCATCGACCAGTTTTAGATGCTCAAGAGATGGCGTCGCCGTACCCAATACGACAGGGATATTGGCTTGTAGTCCACGATACAGCGCGACGTCAGCGGCATGATAGCGCAAGGTATCTTGCTGCTTATAAGAACATGCGCTCATCAACGACAATTAAGCCCAAATCTGCAAAGGGGAGCACTGCTGAGCGCGTGCCAATAATGATTTGAGCATGACCGGTACGGCAATCTTGCCAACCTTGTAAGCGATATTGTTCATGCCAGAATGCAATAAGACAAGTGAGCGGCAAAGCGACTGGCGAAACGCGCACGCGTTTGCGGTGTCAATCCAATCTCTGGTACCAAAATCAATACCTGCTTGCCAGCGTCCAATACGGCTTGCATCGCTTGCAGATAGACTTCTGTCTTGCCACTACCAGTGATGCCATTTAATAAAAATCCCGTGTAGCGATTGGCTTCATGAGCCGCAATAATGGCGGTAACGGCGAGTTGTTGCTCGTCATTGAGATCAAGGGGCATTTTTGCTAATTTAACAGGCGCAGGTGCTTGTTTGGTCTGAATATAGCGCTCGATTAAACCTTTGTCTTCGAGCGCCTTTAAAAAACTCCTCTCCATGCCCTCTAGTAATAAAACATCTTCACTCGCGCCGCGCTCGCCATGCAGCTTAAGCATATCAAAGTTGTTTTTGTTTTTTGGCGTTGGCACGAAAGTCATCGTCGCTTACCTGCGGCAAAATTCGCCAATGGGTAATCAGTAAATCCAGCGGCTTACCTTGACGAACGAGCGTTGGCAGCATGACTGCTAAAACGTCACCAAGCGGGTAGTGATAATAACGCGCCAGCCAATGTGCCAGCTTTAGCATACTGGCGTCCAAATAGGCTCAGCATCTAAGCATTTATTGATAGGTTTTAGCTTATTAAGTGGCACGCTGCTATTTGCTTCTGGAATATGAGCGACGACGATACCGATTAAAGTTTGACGACCAAAGGATACTTCGACACGGCAGCCAATATGAGGTAAAGAAGGGCTTGAGAAGGCGTTTATATCTGCTGGTATGCTATAGTCAAATCCCCGATAAAGGGGCACGGGTAGAGCAACTTGTACCAACATAGAATGCGTTCCCAGTTTCAGGTAAATGGTTTTTGGATAAACAGTTTTTAGATAAATGGTCTTTAGATAACCAGCTTTTAGATATCTAGATTGTAATATTGATAAGAATAATAGCAATAAGCCCAAATATTGATATTTGGGCTTACTCTGGCCTTACTTTTTAGCAGTGGCTTTTTTGGCGTAATGACTTGAGAATTAAGTGCGTCTATGTATTAAGCCTTACTATTTACATGATGATATGGCTTAAGTTACTCAATATATAAAATTGACTCAATCTCGACCACACCGCCTTTAGGTAACGCCGCTACTTGGACGGCTGCACGGGCAGGATATGGCTCGCTCAAATTGGCAACAAACACGTCGTTTAGTGCCGCAAAATCACTCAAATCAGTCAATGACACGTTAAATTTAACTACGTCATTTAAGCTGCCACCAGCCGCTTCACAGATGGCTTTGATGTTTTCGAACACTTGCTCAGCCTGTGCTTTAAAACCTTCTTTTAATTCCATGGCATCAGGGTCAAAACCCAATTGTCCTGAAATATAGACGGTGTTACCGACTTTGACGGCTTGTGAATAAGTACCAACGGCAGCAGGTGCTTTATCAGTTTGAATGGTTTGACGAGTCATATTATATCCTTTTTATCTTTTTCTGGTTTGGTAGGTAAGGGCGCATTATTCATCATTTACATCTCGTTTTTCACCATACAAATGATGACACGCTCTACGTTTATTTGCTAAAAATCAAAAAACACAGTTTATCATTATTTCAGGTCTTTCTAAAATTTTCTAAATCCATTATTCAATGTTCTATTGAGTGAGTGTTGGTGGCAATTTATCACGCGCACTACACCTTGTTACCAGCACTACAGCTGATACAGCCTGATGATGTTTGGGAAACCTAGCAAGGAGCGTAGCTCGCGAATGCCTTGTGCTAGATGATTGCGACTGCGAACGATGATATGGATGATGGTGTCACTGCTACGCACATCTACTTTTTCTACCCCTATATTTAATTGGCGTAAATGATAGATGACTTCAGTAATCTGTTCGTCGCTGAGGGCAATAGATAGTTTTAAATAGGCTGGAAAGCGAATTTTTCCGGTATTTTTTATGTCATACTCGCCAGCGTCACCTTGTTTTACGGCCTTGTCATTACGCCAGCGCAGTTGTATAACCTGATAAGGATTGTCTTTACGAATATCGTCAAGTGAAAAGCACTTGTGTCGATGAACAACCAGACCGTGACGGGACAAGTGACCGACAATAGGGTCACCATAAATAGGATGACAACAATTGGCAAAATCAAGCTCAACCCCAGACGCATTGACTATCAGCTGCTGTGGTTGGGTCATATCATCGCTGTGTTCTTGTGCTTGCAAATCATTGACTTCATCGCTAAACAAGCGAGTTACTACCAGCTGTGGTAATAACGTACCAGAGCTTATTTGCTCGAATAGTTCGGATTTTTCGGTCAAGCCACGCCATTCAGTGAGGTTTTTCCAATCACTATCGGTTAAGTCATCGAGACTTTTTTGATAGGTTTTTAGCGCCCGATCTAAGGCTTGTTGACCATGGTGTTGCTTATCAGCAGGAGACAAGTCTTTAAACCAACGCAAAATCTCTTCACGCGCTTTATTGGTCACGACAAATCCTAGCCATTCTGCTTTTGGTTCTGAGTGGCTATTGACTTCTATTTCAACCAGCTGCCCATTCTTAACGACTGTGCCAAGTTTGGCTTTTTTGCCATCGATATTGGCGCCAACGGCTACATTGCCGACCATCGGTCCGACAGCGTAAGCAAAGTCTAGCGCGGTTGCGCCTTGTGGTAGCTCATAAGCGCGACCCTTTGGACTATAGCAGATGATTTTACTGGAGTGTAGGTAATCCATCAGCTCATTAATGGTAGAGACTGCCGCTGAAAAGTCTGGGCTATTTTCATCTAAGCTGTCTTCATCGACCAAGTCTTTCATATTGCGTAATGAGGCTTGGATAACCGATTGGCTAACGTCTGAGGCATGCTCTGCACCAATGACACCAAGCCGCGCTGCGCTTTGCATTTGCTTGGTCAAAATCGTCACTTTGACGACATCGTTATCGCGCTCATAGATAAGCGTGAGTGATTGATTGCCACCCGGTAGCGGACGACGAATATTATCAGCGATATGAGAGTCATCAATCTGGTATTTTTTTAAGTAATAGGCCAGCTTGTCACAGGCTTCGACATTATCGAGGACAATCTCAAAGGCATAATGACGGAGTAGAGCATTGATTTCACCGCGATTGCGGAAAAACTGACGGTAGATGACCACGCGATTGTCTAAAACTTTAACCAGACCATTCAACCCCAAATTATTGAGGACAATACTCAAGTAGCGATGGATGGCCTCTCTTTGAAAGTTACGCCCAAGCCCGTGCTGTAGTAGCTTGTCAGACAGTTTGTTGTACATGTCAGAATCAAGATTACGATAACAGAGCACCTCGATATAATCGGCAATATCATTAAGACCCATTAGCCGCGCAAAAGGCACATAAAAATCCAACGTTTCTTGTGCTGTGGTGCGTTGTTTTTCTGGGCGTACTGCATCCAGTGTCGACATATTATGTAAGCGGTCAGCAAGCTTAATAATCAATACGCGTGGGTCGGCAAGGGTGGCTGTCAAAATTTTATGAAAGGTGGCTGCTTTGTTTTGCTGTTTATTGTGTGAGGACGACTTTAGCTTAGTCACACCGTCGACCAGTCTCGCCACTATTTTGCCATAGCGCTGCTCAATCTGCTCATCGCTCACCTCGGTGTCTTCGACCGTATCATGCAAAATCGCTGCAATAATCGTATCTCGATCCAAACGAAAACCTGCCAGTATCTCGGCCACCGCAATCGGGTGGGTGATATAAGGCTCTCCTGATTTACGCTTATCTTTGATGTGCGCAATATCACCGAACTCACAGGCATCAATAATATCACGGCGTTCAGCAGCAGTGAGGTAACCTACTGAGCGCAGTAAATTGTATTGAGCCTCATCGACTAAATGATGGCTGAGTTTGGGTAAGGTTTGACTCATAAAGTAACGATCCTATTTTCCATTACCTGTTTGCCTGACTGTCTATCTATCGGGTAAATGGTGACTGAATGAATGCTGGAATACTATAAATATAAAAAATATCGAGAAAAAAGATAAAAATAGGTAGACCATCCTCTAATTAATCGTAAATCGCATTCAATGTCAACTGCTAAGCGAACAGGTGCTATAAAAATTTAGAAATTCTAACTCAATGGTAGGTTTTCAGGTATAAATGGTGACTAAAACAGTCAAAGCAATATCAAAGCAATATCACAGCAACCAGTTATTACAACCAAAAAACCACAGCCTATGCTGTGGTCTCTCGTCAATATGTCATCACTGTATGTATTTGTCTTATAAGGCAGTGGTTAGCTTTATAGGCTTCATACGACAAATCTTCAATGCTGTATCTTAATAATACAGTGTCTTAAAAACCATGATCGCCTGACAGTGCCAAATCTAATGAACTGGTGGCAAAGTTGTGCTCTGGCTGATTTAGGATATCGCGAGTGATTTTACCAGCAGCGATTTCACGCAATGCCAATACCGTAGGCTTGTCATTATCCACATCAACCAATGGTTCTGCGATACCTTTGGCCAATTGACGTGCGCGTTTGCTTGCCACCAAAATCAGTTCAAAGCGATTATCAACATTATCCAAACAATCTTCAATCGTCACTCGTGCCATATGTAGCTACCTCGGTTGTTTTTATTAGTCACGGAGCTTGCCCGCCACTCAATAAAAATAATATCAAAATATAAAGGGGGATAGCGAGACATTATAGCATTTTTTGCCCAGCCGCGTAGTTGCTTTTTGCGTGTCTATTAACGTATCTATTAATAAGCGCTCATCGACTGAGTTGACAGTAGTATTTTGCTATTGCTTTACTCTTCCACTTTATTACTAAGTAAATTGCTGATGGTGCGATGATACCGCTGCTGTTGACGCTTAAGCGTCTGCCTGTCCGCCACGATAATGGCTTTTAGCTCAGTCAAAGCGACCTCAAAATTGTCATTAATAATCACAAAATCAAAATGGACATATTGCGCCATCTCAGTCACTGCGCCAGCCAGACGTTGCTCTATTACCTCCATAGTATCTTGCCCACGCGTCGATAGACGCGTAAAGTGGCAATACTTGGCGGTAAAATAAAAATCATAATGGCGTCAGTAAAGATTTTTTTGACTTGTAGTGCGCCCTGCCAATCAATCTCTAAAATAACATCGACGCCTGCTTCTAACTGCGTCCGCACGCTTTGCTCCGAGGTGCCATAGTAATTACCAAAGACCTCAGCATGTTCTAAAAACTTGTTTTCACCGATGGCAATCACAAATTTTTCGACATCGGTAAAATGATAATGATGACCATCAATCTCGCCGGGACGCGGCGTGCGCGTAGTGTGTGATACGCTGACGGTTAAGTCGTTAGTCGTGGCAAGTAGCTGCTTTACCAGTGAGGTTTTGCCCGTACCTGAGGCGGCAGTAATAATAAATAATGAACCTGTCATACAATGTGTCCTAATGGAGTGTGTGCTAGTCAAATCTGTGCGAGTAAAAGAGCCAAAGCTGTTTTAGTAAACAATTCAAAACTGGTAAAAAAAAAATCGCCATCATGTATGGCGATAGACATTGTCATCGATGCACTATTATAAACTGCTTTTGTGGCTTTTATTTTAATTAAAGCCGCCTTTGATCAGTCGTTATCATCGAAGCGATGTAAAGATGGCATAGGGTGACTCAGTATAAATCACATTTTTGCTGCATTAAGTGCAGTTAACGCTGCCACTATGGATAAATACTTTGAACGTATGAATATGTGTGTGCTTCTAGTTAAAACAGCCTCTAGTACCGTGCTATTTTCAAAGGCAATAAAAGTAAATTATGCTAAAGTAGCGTAATGAATTCATCCCAAATTTATTATTAAAGCTTTTGACAGTAATGTTGTGTATTTAAGCTTTAATAATAAATTATCTAATGATAGGCCCTCTTATGCAAATTTATCTTGCCAATCCACGTGGATTTTGTGCTGGTGTGGATCGCGCGATTGCGATTGTGAACGAAGCATTGACACGTTTTGAACCGCCCATTTATGTCCGTCACGAGGTGGTACATAACAAATTTGTCGTCTCTGATTTGGCCAATCGCGGTGCGGTTTTTGTGGAAGAGCTTCATGAAGTGCCAGATGGCTCTATCGTTATTTTTTCTGCTCATGGCGTATCAAAAGCTGTCGAAGATGAGGCTGAGCGCCGCGATTTGACCGTATTTGATGCCACTTGTCCGCTGGTCACTAAGGTACATATCGAAGTCGCTAAATTTGCGCAAGAGGGTATGGATGCGGTATTGATTGGGCATGCTGGACATCCTGAAGTGGAAGGCACGATGGGGCGCTTTAACCGTCGCCACGGCGGTCACATTCATTTGGTTGAAAACGAAGCCGATGTGGCAGCATTGAGCGTACAAAATGCTGAACGTTTGGCATTTGTTACCCAAACAACCTTGTCGATGGATGACACCGCGCGCGTCATCGATGCACTGCGTGAAAAATTCCCTAGTATCCAAGGTCCGCGTAAAGACGATATCTGTTATGCCACGCAAAACCGCCAAGATGCGGTAAAAGACTTAGCCAGTCGCTGTGAGGTGGTCTTGGTGGTCGGCTCGCCCAATTCATCAAACTCTAATCGTCTGCGTGAGCTGGCTGAGCGGATGAATTGCCGTGCGTATTTAATCGACAATGCCAGTGAGATGGATAAAAGCTGGTTGGATGGTGTGCAGAGTATCGGCGTCACTGCTGGCGCATCAGCACCCGAAGTACTGATTCAAGAAGTGCTACAGCAGTTGCAAGATTGGGGTGGTGATTTACCGAGTGAGCTATCAGGCATCGAAGAAAATGTCACTTTCAGTCTGCCTAAAGCCTTGCGTATCCCAGTCACCCAAGTGGGTAAGTAGATAAGGCTTTGTACAAAACATCTAATAGGTAACGTATAGTAGGTAACGCAAAATGAAAAAGCAAAAAAAAGGATTTGTATTGGCAGAAGCCACTCTCGGTGAGGTTAACAATCAATTGAAAGTGAATTTGTTTGTCATCGTGGTGGTGGGATTCGTGTTAGGCAGTAATATTCTGCATTTTATGCGAGAAAAGAATGTTTTTTATGGCGTATTAATTGCCGCGATGGTCGTTGCGTTATTTTTTGTCATTAAGAGTCGACAGGTTCTTAAATTAAAACAACAAGAGCTTATCAAATAAATCATAGGACAGTCATGTCAGCTTATTATAACTTTATCAAACTCGAACAGCGAGAAGACGGCGTCAACGTCGCACATTATCAGCCAACCAAACATGCCCAAGGCGCTTGGAATGAGCATGAACAGCATATGGCGCCAGCGACAGGATTGCTCACGGCTGAGCTAAACAGTTATGCGCCGCAAGAAAACATGCGTATCGCTCGTATCAGTCTAGATATCTTAGGATTGATTCCACTGGATGACTTTACCATTACCACGCGTTGTATTCGTCCGGGCAAGACCATTGAGCTGATTGAAGCAGTCATGAGTAGTCGCGGTCGTGATGCGATTATTGCGCGGGCATGGCGTCTAATGACCCAAGATACCAGCGAGATTGCAGGCATTGAAGACCAAAAAGCGGTACATAAGCCCGAAGAATTGCCCATCTGGGAAGACATGAAAGGCTGGCCGGGCGGGTTTATTGAGAGTGTGCGCTTGGTCGCTGATGATACGCAGCGTCGCCCAGGACGTGGTATGGTCTGGATTACTAATGATTTGGATATGATCGAGGGCAAGCCAACTGATGACTTGGTGCATCTATTGGGCATGGTCGACACGGCCAATGGCGTTGTGCCGCGCCTTGGGCTTGGCTTGTCAGAATTAGAATGGATGTTTCCCAATACGGATTTGCAAATTCATATGCACCGCGCGCCGCAAGGTCGCTGGCTTGGCATCGAAGCGGTGCAGCAGTATGGCAATGATGGCATTGGCTTAACGAGCGCTGTGTTACATGACATCAATGGCCCTTTTGGTCGTAGTGAGCAAATTTTGACCATTCGTCCGATGCCGCGCTAATTGCTCTGTGGTATTAATTAAGCTCTATTTGATATGGTCATTCGCTTTAAAAAGTGATAGCAAGGCTGATAGAGAGTGCTTGCACTGTAATATTTATCGTTGTTAATAACAACCATCCTAAGGAATAAAGTATTTGCATGAGTAAAAAACAAGTTAAGTGGTTCTGAAAAACAAAACGAAAGCATGTAATTAATTAATTATACAAATCAATGGTAATGGGTTGTATAGTATCTAACCACAGAACATGACTGTCATTAGACATTACTATGAAAAAAACAACCGTTTTTCGAACAAGCTGACAACTATTCTGGAACTATTAATAGAAGCGTATTCAGAATAGGTTTTGTACTTTAACCCATTTGCTATTCACAGGAGTATGACTATGAACAACGATATAACAATGATATGAGCGATAAAAAATGTCCTTATGCACCGACCCAATTGACCATGGGCAATGGCGCACCAGTAGCAGACAATCAAAACAGCATGACCGCAGGCAAACGCGGCCCATTATTGGCGCAAGATGTTTGGCTCAATGAAAAGTTAGGAAATTTCGTCCGTGAAGTGATTCCAGAGCGCCGTATGCACGCCAAAGGCTCTGGCGCATTTGGTACTTTTACCGTGACCAATGACATCACTAAATATACCCGTGCGGATATTTTTAGCGAAGTGGGTAAACAGACTGAGATGTTTGCGCGCTTTAGTACCGTCGCAGGTGAGCGCGGCGCGGCTGATGCTGAGCGCGACATTCGCGGTTTTGCTTTGAAATTCTACACCGAAGGTAACTGGGATATGGTGGGAAATAATACACCTGTGTTCTTCTTACGTGATCCGCGCAAATTCCCAGACCTAAACAAAGCCGTCAAACGTGATCCACGTACCAATATGCGTTCGGCGACCAACAACTGGGACTTTTGGACTTTATTACCAGAAGCTTTACATCAAGTTACTATCGTTATGAGTGATCGCGGTCTGCCAGCCTCGTACAGAAATATGCATGGTTTTGGCTCGCATACCTATAGTTTTTGGAACGAAGCCAAAGAACGTTTTTGGGTAAAATTCCATTTCCGCACGCAACAAGGCATCAAGAACTTAACCGATGCAGAAGCGGCAGAGGTGGTTGGTTCTGATCGCGAGAGTCATCAAAAAGACTTGTACGATGCCATCGAAAATGGTGATTTCCCGAAATGGAAAATGTATGTGCAAATCATGCCAGAAGCTGAGGCGGATACCGTTCCGTATCATCCGTTTGACTTGACCAAAGTATGGCCAAAAGGTGATTATCCACTGATTGAAGTGGGTGAGTTTGAATTAAACAAAAAACTCTGACAACTACTTTGTCGATGTGGAACAAGCCGCATTTGCCCCAAGTAATTTGGTACCGGGTATTAGTGTCTCACCAGATAAAATGCTGCAAAACCGCTTGGTTAACTATGCCGATGCTCAGCGTTATCGTGTTGGTGTCAATCATCAACAGATTCCGGTAAATAAGCCGCGTTGCCCTGTGATGAGCAATCATCGTGATGGTCAAGGCCGTGTCGATGATAACTATGGCAGTCGCCCGCATTATGAGCCAAACAGCTTTAGCCAGTGGCAAGAGCAGCCTGATTATGCTGAACCACCATTAAAAATTGACGGCTATGCGGCGCATTATGATTTCCGTGAAGACGATAGCGATTATTTTAGCCAACCTCGCGCATTGTTTTTTAATGAGTGCTGAGCAACAACAAGTGCTCTTCGAAAACACAGCGAATAATATGGCTGGTGTGCCGGACTTTATTCAGTATCGCCACATTCGCAACTGTAACTGGTGTGATGCTGCTTATGGCGCAGGCGTTGCTAAAGCACTAGGCTTAACGGTTGAAGATGCTATGAATGCTCGTGAGTCAGATCCAGCGCTGCATTTGCCTAGCTGCTTATAGTTGATAGCTTTACCTAAAAACGTATTACTAAATCTATTTGCTAAACCTATTATCGATATAATGACACCGCCTTAGGAAACTAGGGCGGTGTTTTTGTTGAATTGTATTTTTTAGCTTGAAATATTCTGCTGCGCCCCTATTAGTATAAACAGCTTAGCGATATTCGAAATTGAACTGCTTAATTTGTACCTGAGTAGAGAAAGTTGAATGCTTGCTATTTCATGATACGTTTTTGACATAAATTAAAGGAGTTTTTTATGAGTGAACAGACCCCAGCAGACAATAAAAATGTTGATGATATTAATGTTAATAAAGACACTGCTAATGACAGTGCCGCTAATGAAAGCAGCCCTGAATTAAAAAAACATACCTTTGAGGCGGAAGTGGCGCAACTGCTGCATCTAGTCACCCATTCGCTTTACTCTAATTCTGATATCTTTGTGCGTGAGCTGGTTTCAAACGCCTCTGATGCCTGTGATAAATTGCGCTTTGAAGCGACCAATGATGACAGCCTTTATGAAGACGATGGCGAGCTAAAAATTCGCATTGCTGTCGACGAAGACGCCAAAACCATCACCTTTACCGATAATGGTATTGGCATGAATGAAGCCGATGCCATCGAAAACTTGGGTACAATTGCTAAGTCCGGTACTAAAGCATTTTTAGACAAGCTGTCTGAATCACAGAAGCAAGATGGTCAATTAATCGGACAGTTTGGGGTTGGCTTCTATTCAGGTTTTATCGTTGCCGATACGATTAGCGTCGAATCACGTAAAGCGGGTGAGCCTGCGGATCAAGGCGTGCGCTGGGTATCAGACGGTACAGGTAGCTTTACCGTTGAGCCTATCACGAAAGAAACTCGTGGCACCGCCATTACTTTGCATTTAAAAGAGCAATATAGTGAGGGTGAAGACAGCTATTTAGACCGTGGCAAAATTAAGCAGTTGGTTAATAAATACTCAGACCATATCAGCTTACCGATTCAGATGCGTAAAGAAGTTTGGCAAGAAGATGTCAAAGAGAATGAGAACGACGACGCACCTGCTAGTGGCGAGATGGTATTGACCGATGAATGGGAAACTATCAACAAAGCCAGCGCGCTATGGACACGTACGGCATCTGAGATTGAAGATGAAGAGTATATCGATTTTTATAAAAATATCACCTATGACATGGACGCGCCACTAGCATGGACGCATAACCGTGTCGAAGGTCGCGTTCAGTATACGCAGTTATTGTATATCCCTAAAAAAGCCCCTGTAGATTTGTACACTCGTGAGCAGCAGCATGGTCTAAAGCTATACGTGAAGCGCGTCTTATTATGGATGAAGCTGAGCAATTATTGCCAATGTACCTGCGTTTCGTCAAAGGGGTCATTGATTCAGCCGACTTGCCATTGAACGTCAGCCGCGAGCTATTACAAGAGTCGCGTGATGTGAAGTCTATCCGCGATGGTAACGCGCGTCGTATTTTGACGTTGCTGGCCAGTCTAGCCAACAGTGAAGACAGTGATAAGCAAGAAAAATTCGCGCAGTTCTACGCTGAATTTGGTGATGTTATCAAAGAAGGTGTTGGTGAAGACATGGGCAATCAAGAACGTATTGCCAAATTGCTGCGTTATGCAACCAGTACTCAGGATAGTGTGACGACCAGCTTTGAAGACTATAAAGCGCGTATGAAAGAGGGTCAAAAAGCCATTTATTATTTAACGGCTGATAATCTAGCGGCTGCTAAAAATAGCCCACAGTTAGAGCTGTTTAAAAAGAAAGGTATCGAAGTTGTTTTGATGACCAGCCGTGTTGATGAATGGGCGATGAACTTCTTGACCTCATTTGATGAGACACCGCTACAAAACATCGCTAAAGGCGCGGTTGATTTGGGCGACTTGCAAGACGAAGCTGAAAAGGCGGAAGCTGAAAAAGCGCAAGAAACCATGAAGCCAGTCGTTGATAAACTTAAAGCAGCGTTAGGCGAACGTGCCAAAGACGTGAAAGTATCGACGCGTTTGGTTGATAGTCCTGCCTGCTTGGTCGTTGGGGAAGGTGAGCTATCACCACAAATGATTCAGATGCTTAAACAAATGGGTCAAGATGTGCCAGAAAGCAAGCCAACGTTAGAGGTCAACCCTGATCATCCATTGATTAAAAAGTTAGAGACTAGCGAGCAATCTGACGTCGATTTTGATAAATTGGCGCAAGTAATTTTTGACCAAGCATTGTTAGCAGATGGCGGTCAGTTAGATGATCCAGCCGCTTATCTAAAACGTGTGAATGAGCTTTTGATGAGATAGTAGTGAGTCTTTGATACAGTCATTATTGAGAAAAAAGGAGGTCTTGGATTCAAGACCTCCTTTTTTATATGTTCTTAGCCAAATTTAAGCGAATTTTACAAATCAGCCTTATCCTCTTGACCGACAATCCGTTACAATCGCGTTATATTAGCGAGCTAAACTGTTTAGTCATATTTTTAGTCTTTGCTATTCGTCTCTTAAAATCATCTCATTGTGAATTGCATGTAATCTTGATGTCCATATGCTATAAAAAATGTGAATTAATGACATTTCGTAGGTAGCTGCACACCAAAAATCATCATCAACTCACTTTCTTTTCTCGACTGGCTAGAGGTTTAAGTCTTTGTCACTTGCGTCGTTAAAAACCGTATCGCTTCAGCGTTTTTCGCTCAATTTCGCTGCCAATATTATTGCAACCTTGTGGATGCTAGTAGGGTCGACGCGCGCGTTTTCTTGGGTAAAACCGACCTTTATTCAATTTGCCGTATTTGCACTATTGGCACTCGGTAGTAATGTACTGTTTTCTTGGTTAGCCGCGGAAAATGGCAGTATCTTTAATGAGCAAGGGTTGGTCAGCTACTTGATTTGGCCGATGATAATTTTATTGGGCGGTATCATTTTGGCACGGCGTTCTGGCAATCAAACGTTGGTGTTTGTGCCCGTGGTATTGTGGCTAGTGGCTGATACCTTATCTGCACTATTACAAAGTTTGGTTCAGTTTTTGGGCAGTTATGGTTGGTTACCAGATTGGAGCTATTCACTTTTACCCATACTGTTTTTGGTGCTGTTTTTATGGCAGACCTTGGCGTTATTATGGATTTTTTCTCGTCGTCTACGCATACCGTGGTGGGAGCGGGTCATTGTATTGGTAGGTGCAGTCGCACTGTTGACGATTTGGCAGCGTAATGTCGCGGATCAGCCTATATTTAAGCAGATTCCTGTAGAGCCTGTTTTAGCAGAAGCAGCATTATACGAGCAGCCTCGTTTGTTACAGCAAGCATTAAATAGTATCGATCCCAGCCTTCGGGCAACCGACTGGTATTTTATGGGTGTGGCAGGATTCTCTGGTCAAGATTTTTTCGCTCTGAGATTCATAAAGTGCGTGAGCTGTTCGATGTGCGTTTTGGCACTAGTGGACATTCACTCTCGTTGATCAACAATACCTATAGTTGGCTTGATGAGCCAATCGCTACCAAAACCAGCATTCTGCGTGGACTAAAGAAAATTGGTCAGCAGATGAATGCCGATGAAGATGTGTTATTCCTAACCTTGTCTTCACACGGCAACGAAAATATCATTCAATTAGCAAATCCACCATTAGCAATGGAGAATCTAGACGCCGCATGGTTACGGGAGGCGCTAGACGCTTCAGGTATTCGCTGGCGGGTGATTGTGGTATCTGCTTGCTATTCAGGCTCATTTATCGATGAATTGGCCTCTCCAACCACGGTAGTGATTACTGCATCAGCCGCTGACAAAGCATCGTTTGGCTGCACCAACACAGCTGAGATGACCTATTTTGGGCAAGCGTTTTTTGCTGAAAGCCTACGTGGCAATACCAGTTTTGAATCTGCCTTTAAAGATGCCCGTTTGCGTGTGAATGAGCGTGAAAGTGCGATGGGTTTTGAACCATCAGAGCCGCAGATGGTGATTGGTAGTCTGATGGAGACTGCTTTGCCAGCGTTCGAACAAGTATTGTTTGATAAAACCCGACCACCAGTTGCCAGCATTATTGACAGTGATTCTATCGCCATTAATATCGTAGAGGATAGTGCCTCTGGTCAGCCAGTGGCTAATACTGCGATCACTGCCAATTAACAACTAACATAAACCCAAAACCCAAACCCACAAAAAAATTACGATGAGCCGTATTAAGCTCGTTCAGTCTAGAATCTGTAATACTGACACTCGCTTTCCTTACTACTTTAATTCTTGTGAATGGTATAATGATTGAGTACTAAGTGAGTTTGGAGAAGTACTAGTATTACTTTACCAATGCTTTTTATAGTCATCGTGTACTTTACTTTGGATAAAAAGGATGTCGCTTATGAACAACTCTTATAAACACAGTTTATCTACCAACTCAAAAATCACGCAGATCAGCGTCAACCGCTGTTTCGATGGTGAGCAGCATTACTATAGCCATCAATCATCGACCAAAACACCGATGACCTTTAGCATTTATCTGCCAGATGAAGCGCTTGCTGGTCGCCGTTGTCCTGCGATTCTATATTTATCAGGTCTCACTTGCAATGCTGATAATGTCACCCACAAAGCGCATTTTCAGCAAAAATGCAGCGAGCTTGGCATGATATTTATCGCGCCTGATACATCACCTCGAAGTAGTGATGACAGCGATGTGCCAAACGACGACCGCTATTTTGTCGGTCAGGGTGCCAGCTATTACGTCGATGCGACGCAAGCACCTTGGTCAGAGCATTTTAATATGCAAAGCTACATCGTTGATGAGTTATATGACTTGTTACGCTCAGAATTTCCTATTGACAGTATTGGCGTGACAGGGCATTCGATGGGCGGTCACGGAGCATTACTATTGGGCTTTAAGTTTCCAGGCAAGTTTGTGAGTGTCTCAGCTTTATCGCCTGTGTGCGCGGCCAGTGAGTCGGCATGGGGGCAAGCTGCTTATACAGAATACTTCGGCGATGATAAATCACGATGGGCGCAGGCAGATGCTGCGCAGATGATTGAAAAATCGGGGCAGCAGTATGCAAGTATCTTGGTGGATCAAGGCGCGGCTGATAATTTTTTAGCAGAGGGTCAACTGCAAACCACCCAATTACAACGCGCTTGTGACAAAGCCAATCAGCCCTTAACCTTGCGTTATCAGGCAGGTCACGATCATAGCTACTATTTTATTCAAACGGTGATTAACGATCATATTGAACATCACTGGCGTATGGCGCAAATGAGCTAAGTCCAGTATTAGAATGATGATCTGATCGATAAATTGACAGACAGTTACGCTGATTATTTAGTCAAGCGTACTTATTGATATAAAATAGATTAATGTAAAATAGAAGTTGGTTAAGCATCTTTAAAGGTAAGGTTTTATGGCAAATAATCTGACAGCATTAGTAGTCGATGGTTTGGCTTGTAAGCAGCAAACCGTTCAGTCATCGCTTGCGACCATGCAAGCAGATATGACCGCGGCTCTAAAAAATAATCAGCATGCTGATATTAGTACTGAATCAAATGACAGACAGACACGTTCAGATGAGCTTATCGCAACTGTAGTCAATGAGTCGGGTGATAAAGTGCTAGATGACGCGCAAGTCTCACGAGTAATAGAAATGGCGTGGGAGGACAGAACACCGTTTGCGGCGATAGAGCATAGCTATGGTCTCAATGAAGCAGGCGTGATTAAGCTGATGCGCCAAACGCTAAAGCCGTCATCTTTTCGCTTATGGCGTCAGCGTGTCAGTAATCGCGCGACCAAACATCAAGCTAAGCGAGGCTTCGAGGTCGGTCGTGCTTATTGCAAAACCCAGTATAAGCAGCGCTAGTGGTTTGAGTTCTTAATATTATTGCTTTAAAGGCTCAGTTTTTTAAGCCAGTCCTTAGTTTCTTTTTATTTTATTCGTATTTTATTTCAACAGAATCAGGTAGCTTAACTATGATTATTCCTTCTAAACCTTATCTTATCGCTCCATCAATACTCTCAGCTGATTTTGCACGTCTAGGTGAAGAAGTTGAAAGGGTGTTGGAATCAGGTGCTGATGTGATTCATTTTGATGTAATGGATAACCATTATGTACCCAATCTCACCTTTGGTAGTATGATTTGTAAGGCGCTGCGTGATTATGGGATTGATGCACCAATCGATGTGCATTTGATGGTCTCACCAGTTGACGGCATGATTGAGCAGTTTTTGGAAGCAGGTGCGAGTGTTATCACTTTTCATCCAGAAGCCAGTGGGCATATTGATCGCTCTTTACAGCTGATCAAAGATGGCGGTGCTGAATGTGGTTTAGTATTGAATCCCGCAACGCCATTACATTATTTAGACTATGTGATGGACAAGGTAGATCAAATTTTATTGATGAGCGTCAACCCAGGTTTTGGCGGTCAGTCATTTATTGAAGGGACGTTAGAAAAAGTGCGCCAAGTCCGTCAGCGCATCATCACCAGTGGTCGTGATATCAGATTAGAAGTAGATGGCGGTATCAAAGCCAGTAATATCCGAGCCATTGCCGAAGCGGGTGCTGATATGTTTGTGGCAGGGTCGGCGATCTTTAGCCAAGATGACTATAAAGTGGCTATTGATGCTATGCGTGCTGAGCTGGCTTTGGCTAATGGTAACGAATAACCTCAGTCTTATGTGATTGGTAAATACGTTGATCAGTCATTTTCGTCATAAAAGAATAGTAGCAAAATGTGCTGTATAACGGATAACGATGCATAACGGCAAGTTACGTAAAGGTGAAATATGGACACAAAAAACTCAATCAATTCGTCAGAATCACCTGAGTCAGAGCAAAGCACTGAGCAGCCAATTCAGAATGAGACACAGCAACGCAGCTTGGTGCCAAAGGGTATTACTATTGGCTTGGCTGTATTTGCCTTGGTTCTAAGTCTGGCGGGTTACGGCTTTCGCCTAATGGTCGGTGATGATACTGGTGAAGTATTACGTCATGCTGCGGTCATTGTGCCTGCATTTATGTTGGGCATTCCCCTGTTTTTTTGGCTAGGTTCGAAGATACTTAACAAAGTTAAAGGCATGCATATAGAGAGCTGGAATGCCATTAGCTTGGGTTATTTAACCTCTTGTATATCGATGCTTTGGTTAATGGGTACTTACAGTTAGAGTCTTATGAGCAGAGATAAAGCTGTTTGGTAAAGAGTGCACTGCAGTATTTATGATAGGCTGTTTTTACACAATTTTTAATTATTAAGTCACGCGCTACAAGCGTGACTGGAATTTTACATGAGAATCATACCGACCAAGATTGCCAATATCATCTATCCAAAAGATCTACCCAATGGCTTATTCACCAGCTTAATTATCGCCTGTTTGCTGCTAGGGCTAGCATCATTGCGTAACGGTACTGATTTACAAGGTTGGCTCAATGTCATCGAAAACTGGCTGCTTATGCTGTTGATATTTCCGACCGCCACCGCCACTGTAGCCTTACCGTTTAAATATCGAGATCCGACATTAGAGTTAAAGCTCATGTATTATCTCGGTATGTTTGTTGCCTTCTTATTTACTGTGGCAAAATTACGCTACTGGCGCTAATACTATCAGTGATAGCACACCCAAAAAGCCTATATGTATAAGACTTATGTGACAAGCCTTGAATTTCAAGACCAAAGCGTCCATTGTATGACTAAGATAGTTTTACCCGTATTACTGTAAAACAATAATGTTGCGACGCGCGATTTTTCTTGCAAGTATTAGACGGGACAATGAGGAACCAATTCATGCCATACGATATCGATAATGATATAGAAGTAGATAACGAAAGTACGGATCAATTTGCAGGATTTGCCAAAGAGACTACCCTTGAGTTGGTAGAGGCAGAAGATGGTCGCTTATTGTTACGTGACGCGGAACAAGACGAAGCGCCGCTGATGACCATTGATTTTTCTGAAAAGCTTAAAGAGCTGCTCGGTAGTGACACCCAAGCGATAGGTCAGCATATGATTCATGCCGCGATTCAGGTCATTATGCAAAAGCAGATGAGCCAATGGCATGCGCATGTTTATGACAAAGAGCCGACGCACTATAGTTAGTGATGAGTTGCTGTTAAGCTGGCTAGTAGTCAATTAAAATAATCATCATGAAAAGTAGCATAAAAAAGGGTATATCAATTGATATACCCTTTTTTTCAAATAACTTATTTATAGAAAGTATTTATGAAAATATTTCTATAAATTATAGCAATTATTTGATTTTAGCTTCTTTAACATCACGTGCTGGCGAATTTTTGGATCGAATTTCTCATTTTCCATTTCCATTTGCCAGGCATAGTGCGTTTGTTTTTAGTAGTGTGTAGTAATACCCAGTACCAGCTGTTGATACTAATTTAATTTTATCTCTCATGATAGCTTTCCTGTAAATGAGGGGTCTTCAAACGATAGGTACGGATCTAAAATATTAAGTAGCTACATAAGATGTAGCAGAAAAGCAGCTTAAACGACGAAAATTATCGAGATATTAAGCTGCCAGTCTTAACTTATACTTTTTGACCTTGTGCGCGCATATCTGCTAACACTTTATCGATACCAAGTTTGTCAATAGTGCGCATACCTTTGGTAGACACACGTAGACGTACAAAACGATTTTCAGACTCTACCCAAAAACGATGGTTATGAAGGTTTGGTAGAAAGCGACGACGGGTTTTGTTTTTGCGTGCGAAACATTATTACCCACCATAGGGCGCTTTCCAGTCACTTGGCAAACTCGAGACATGGCGAACTCCTAATCTATGAGGTATGAGTTTTTCTCATACCAGTCTGGGCAAGTTGCACGTTTTTGCGGCATGGACACAGCAAGCGGCAGCTTTGCACCAAACAAAACTATATGAATGTTGAGTTGATATTGCTGTTATCTAAAGGCAAATAACAAGCGTACCAATTCAGAAAATTTTAAAGCCGACATTTATACCATAAAAGTGATGAATACTCAAATATTTTTATGATTATTGTCGATCTAAAGGATGGCTATTATACCCTGAAATTCACTGGCTATGTTGTTGATTATTTAATAGTAAAAATTAATTTTTAGTTGTAAGTTATGACAAAGTCAGTAAAGTTGCTGTTATATATTTAATACAATCTGTTAATACAACGGGTATTAATGTAAATCTATGTATCATTACCAATCTATTATGATTCTGTGTAATGATTTTTGTTTATTTGCTCGAATAAATTACTGCTGACGCGGAGTCCAAAACATGTCATATAGTTCACGCCCACTTTCTTCTAAGTTGTTTCAATTGACAGCGTTATCACTGGCTTTAACATTAGCAGGATGTGGGGCGGATGGTACAGATACAATTGCGCCAGCGCCTGATTTGGGTGTAGAGCAGCCTGGTACAGGTGACGGTGAACAAGCTATTGGGGAAATCAATATTGTAGAAGGTGCACTCTTTAATGCTGATAGTAATATCATAAACTCAATTAGCTTAGAAGGAGCCTACTACAAGATAAAGGTTGTTGATAAAGCTAAAAACCCTATTATAAATGCGAAAGTTGTTTTCGATATTGATGCAGAAGGGATAAATCTTTCTCAAACAACATCAGGCGCAGTTTTGACAGATGCAGAAGGTATAGCGCAAATATTTTTGAAACCTAATAATGCAGAGGTTTCAGGCGCATATACTATCTCAGCGAATGTAACCTATAAGCAGAAAACCGCTACAACGGAGACAACTTTCTCAGTTCAGGCAACAAATGTTACTTTGTCAGAAATAACAGTTGGGTCCAGTAGCTTGGCTTCAGGAGGCCAAACGCCTATCAGTCTAAAAGTTACTAATGAAGCAGGTGATGTACTAAGTGGTGTTTTAGTAAACCTCAATAGTAGCTGTGGTCAAATACCAGAACAAGTTACCTCTGATAGTGAAGGGATGATTAAAGCAGTTTTTAAAGCCATTAATTTAGATACCACACTATGTAGTGGTCCAGTTAGTATGTCTGCACAGGTAATAAAACTAAGTCAACGACAGTTACTGTTGCCTCTGCTGAAGCTACATCAATTATCTATACTTCTAATGACATCAGTCTAGGTATTCGCGGTAGTGGCTCATCTTCTACAGGACAAGCTGAGTTTACGGTGTACTCTGGATCTACTACCCTGGCAAATGAACAAGTCAGAGTGTCTTTAGAGAAATCACCCCTTGGTCTTACTTTTGGACCAAATAGAAACCAGCAATCTTATGTAGCAACCACTGATGCTAGTGGTCAGATTATTGTGCCTATATTCCCTGGTACAACGCCTGGGCCAGTAGAGATTGAAGTATCTTTAGTAGATGACCCATTAATAAATGCTTTGTCAAAAACACAGTAGCCAGCTCACGAGTCACTCAGACGGGCCTTAGTTTTATCATGGGAGAAGAACGTTTTAGATTGGTCTTATGATGGCGATAGTACTCAAATCAATGCAAGAATGGTGGATCGTAATGGTAATAAAGTGCCCGATGGCACAGTAATTAACTTTACTGCCGAAGGCGGCAAGGTTACCTCTAGTTGTGCCACAGTTGATGGTAACTGTGATGTCACCTTTACAACGCAAAACCCGCGTCCAGGTGATGGACGCGTAAGTATTTTAGCAGTTGCTGAAGGTGAAAAAGACTACATCGATATGAACGAAAACAATGCTTGGGATGAAGGTGTTGATATACTAGTTCATAATATCGGTGATACATTCCGTGACGATAATGAAAGCGGAGATTTTCAGATTGGTGAGTTTACTTATCCACTGACAACTGGGGCAAGCAATGCATGTGAAAATAATATTGATAAGTACATCAATTTAAAATTTCCATCATTGTCTGATTTGAAAAAACGTCAGTACGAATCTAGGTATATCAATGAGTTCGTTTCACCCAACAAAGTAAATAGCTGTAACACTGATTTAGATACGGTAGTACGTTATCAAGCTGTTACTTTGCTGTCTAACGGTAACGATACGCGTTTCACTGTGGGAAGTTTAGATCAAGGTGGTAATTTTACAGTTCGAACACCTCAAGCTATTTTTAGTAGTGACACATCCATATCATTTAGAGTGAATAGCGGTGGTTTTTACGACTTAAATCCTATGCCTTCTGGTACAACGATAACTGGTTCAGCAATTGACCAAACTTCTGCAAATCCAACTGCTACAATTGAACGTGTCGCAAATGGATTTTTCATTGAGGTTTTGGATGCTAATCCAAGATCAAGAGTTACTGTAAAAGTTGGTAATGAAGAGTTTTTAGTTCCTATTGGTAGTAACGGTACGGGAACTTCACAAGTATTTACTACTAATCCACCTATAGGCGACATTAGTGTAGAAAGCAAAAATAATACTTGTGAGGCTACCCTATCAGGTGTTACTAAAGTACCTGCTAACTTAGCAACTGGTATGCCGGGTGATAACTTGGGTACTTTTACAACCTTTAAGCTGAAAAACTGTCAGGCAACGGATGAGGTTAAGATTACTGCCACTTCACCAAATGGCAATGTAACTAGCTATACTTATACTATTGGATAGTTGCTTTAGGCTTTAGAACGAACCCCTAACCTCGCGTTGGGGGTTTTTACGTTATGAATCTTAATAACTAAAAAAAACCAACTCAGTCAGCAAAGTTAGGTAAAAGCGATTAGAATAGTCGGTTTCCTATGCTAATGACCGTATTGAAAGTCAGTAGCAAGTTTAATTTTTTGATTGGGCGCACTATGTCAGACACTGCAACGATTACTTCAGTAAAACACTCATCTCATAAACTATCTAGTAACCTGTCTAACAAGACGGCAATCGATACTGCCACGCTATTGATTAAATGCCGCGATCAAGCCGGTATTGTGCAAGCGGTATCTGAGTTTATTCATCGCTATGGTGCTAATATTATTACTCTCGATCAGTATTCAACTGCTCATGAGGGTGGTCAATATTTTATGCGTTTAGAGTTTGCTTTAGCAGGATTAAGCGAGATTATTGAGAATTTTGAAGCCAGTTTTGCGCATACGGTAGCCAAGCGCCATAACATGGCTTGGCGTTTACATGATAATGCGATTAAGACAAAAGTTGGCATTTTAGTATCAAAGTTTGATCATGCATTGTTGGATTTGTTATGGCGGCATCAGCGAGGTTTACTTGACTGCGAGATTACCTCTGTTGTTAGTAATCACGAAGACTTGCGCCAATCGGTAGAGAACTTCGGTATTACTTTCCATCATGTGCCAGTGACCAAAGACAATAAATCAGAGGCAGAAGAGCAAATTCATGAGTTGATGGAAGGCAATGATTTGCTAGTGTTGGCGCGTTATATGCAGATATTATCGTCTGATTTTGTCAAGCGATGGCCGATGCAAGTCATTAATATTCATCATTCATTTTTGCCTGCATTTGTGGGAGCTGATCCTTATCGTCAGGCTTATGATAAAGGTGTGAAACTCATCGGCGCGACCGCGCATTATGTCACCGCTGAGCTTGATCAAGGCCCTATCATTGAGCAAGATGTACACCGAGTCACTCACCGTCAAGGTGTGACGGAGCTGCGCGCTATTGGTCGTGATATCGAGCGTAATGTCTTGGCACGCGCTGTGAACTGGCATGTACAAAACCGCGTGATTGTAGCGGGTAATAAAACCGTGGTTTTTAATTAGCATTTAATTAGAGCGAGTTCAAATTGAGAAGTGCTGGTTAACAGAAGGTTAAAAAAAGCCGTGAGTATTATTCATTAATACTCACGGCTTTTTTCTGGACCTATTGCTATTGCAGCGCTGATTTTATATCAGCATCTCTAACACAAACTTGCTGCCCACAAAGCCGATGGCTAATAGGATAAAAGCATAGATAGTCATATTGGCGGCACGTTTGCCCCGCCATCCAGCACGCCAGTTACCGACCAGTAGCGCCCCAAACAATAACCAAGACAGCAGGCTAAACACGGTCTTATGCACAATATGCTGCGCCATCAAATCCTTTACATAGATAAAGCCAATGCCCAATGCGATACTTAGTAGGACAAAACCGACCAATAGCATATCGAATAATAGACTCTCCATACTTTGTAGTGACGGTAGTTTATTCACCCAAAAACGATGAATAGAGTGGTGCTTGAGTTCGCGTATTTGTAGGCGTAAAAATAGCGCTTGCACCGCTGCCATCAGCAGCACACAATAGGCGGCAAGTGATAGTAATATATGAGCTTCAAGCCCAATACTGATATTTGTAATGGGTTGATAAGGCGCACGGCCAATATAGCCAATTGTTAACCCTACCAATGCTGTTGGCGCTGCCAGTATGCCCAGACTGACGATAGGGCGATACAAACAAAATAAAAAATAGAAGAACAAAAAATAAGCTGATTAGACTAATGATATTAAAAAGATTAAAGTTTAGCCCGTAAAGCGTAACAACATAAGGATAAAGTAGCGCCGCATGCGCGAGCATGCCGACCATCAATAATCCCAAACTGATGCCTTTATGGATAGGCTTATCCCGAGTCAGTGCCCAACTAAGGTAAGCGCTGACTAAGATATAGGCTAGGCTAGCAAGTAAGAATGCAAAGTGCACAGATATAATGCCTCATCTCATACTGAGCGCAAAATAGCCGCTCAATTTAATGCTAAAGTGGTATTATCGGAATGATTAGAATAATCGTCCAATTTATCATAAAATGGGTGCCAATTGAGCACCAACTTGCTTATTCCTTATAAATGCTTGGCCAAGTTTGCTTGAATAAGCGCTCATATGCCTAGCTTGTAAAGCGATTGTCTATAAGTCATAAAGCGCCGCGCCAAGCTTTGGTAATGCTGTATTTGCAAAATCATTATAATTTTGGCGTCGTCTTGGTGCTATAGTTTTGATAATATACTGTTTTTTATCATTGTTTTTATGAAGATACGATTAAATACTTTACAGTATTCCCTAAGAATATTTATCCGCTATTTGAGCTGAAGCCAGTTTCACTAAGTATTATTTTAAGTAAGCATTATTTTAAGTAAATATTGTTTTCACCAAGAATTATTTTAACCGAGAGTTATTTATGTTTGATACCTTAACAGAACGCTTATCGTCGAGCCTGCGCAATATCGTCGGTACTGGGCAGTTGACCGAAGACAACATCAAAGATACCCTGCGTGAAGTGCGTATGGCGCTACTAGAAGCCGACGTCGCGCTACCCGTCACCCGTGACTTTGTAAAGCGCGTCAAAGAGCAAGCGCTTGGTGCAGAAGTACTCAAAGAGTTAGCACCGGGGCAAGCCTTTGTCAAAATCGTCCATGACGAGCTGACTGAGATGATGGGCAGTGCTAATCAGCAGCTTGAGATGACGGGTAAGCCACCAGTTGTTTATCTATTGGCTGGTTTGCAAGGTGCGGGTAAAACCACCACGGCTGGTAAATTGGCGAAGTTTTTACAAGAGCGCCATAAGAAAAAAGTGATGCTGGTATCCGCTGACGTCTATCGTCCAGCGGCGATTGCTCAGCTTGAGCAAGTGGCAGGTCAAGTGAATGCCAAGTTTGTTAATTCAAGTAGCGACGAAAACCCGATTGATATTGCGCTGCGTGCTATCGAAGAAGCAAAGATTCAGTACCAAGATATTTTGATTATTGATACCGCTGGTCGTCTGGCTATCGATGAGACTATGATGGCTGAAATTAAGGCGTTAACTGCAGCGGTCAATCCGTCTGAAACGTTATTTGTCGTCGATGCGATGACGGGTCAGGATGCGGCAAATACTGCCAAAGCCTTTAATGATGCGCTGCCATTAACGGGTGTGATTTTAACTAAGACTGATGGTGATGCGCGCGGTGGTGCGGCACTTTCTGTACGTGCGATTACTGGCAAACCAATTAAGTTTTTAGGTCGCGGTGAAAAATTAGACGCGTTAGAGCTGTTCCATCCTGAACGTATCGCTCAACGTATTCTTGGTATGGGTGACGTACTGAGTTTGGTCGAAGAAGTTGAACAAAAAATCGACCGTGATAAAGCCGAAAAAATGGCGAAAAAGATGCAAAAGGGCGGTGATTTCGACCTTGAGGATCTATTGACCCAGTTCCAACAAATGAAAAGCATGGGAGGCATGGCAGGCTTCTTAGATAAGATGCCAGGTATGGGCGGCTCGGATATGCAAAAAGCGGTCGAGGATGCCAAGCCAGAAGAAAAAGTACGTGAGATGGAAGCGTTGATTAATTCGATGACGCCATTTGAGCGCAAAAATCCCGATAAAATTAATCCAAGCCGTAAGCGCCGTATTGCTGCAGGTTCTGGACGTGAGATTCAAGACGTCAATCGTTTGCTCAAACAACACAAGCAAATGGCAAAAATGAAAAAATGATCTCCAAGCCTGAAGGCATCAGTAAAATGATGAAGTCGATGCAAGGGCTAATGGGTGGCGGTGCTGCAGGTGGCGGCGGTGGCGGTCCTTTATTTGGTGGCGGCGGTCAGCAAGGCGTCAAGGATGTAAATCCACAACAAATGGCTAAGCAGATGGGTCTGGATCCAAACAACATGCCAAGCACCGAAGAGATGCAAAAACAAATGCAGGAAATGCAGAATCAAGCGCCAAAAAAGTTTAAAACCCGTTTTTAATTGATAGATGCTTAGATTGCTATAGTATTCAATTCTTAATGAAAACCCCAAGGTGCAAGTCGCTTTGGGGTTTTTTATGTCTGTCATGTTCCCATAAATATTGATGGATTAAGTATGAAAATTTAGAAATTAATAAAATTTGCCTATCCTAAATGCTATGATAGGCGCTGTTTTATAATGCTAAGTCAATAGGCCGAGGTTATGATGTTTTTAGCAATGGATACCGTGTTTGATCAGTGTTCGATCGCGATTTTAGATGTCAGTGGTCAAGTGCTATCGAGTCATACGGAGACGGGTAAACGCCAGCAAACCCAGCAAATTCTGCCAATGATTGACGCCGCTTTGTCCGAGGCTAAGCTCAACCTTGCTGATTTACAAGCCTTGATATTTAACCGTGGTCCTGGTGCCTTTAGTGGCATACGGATTAATACGGCAGTAGTACAAGCATTGTCTGTCGCCCATGATATTCCTTGTGTCGGAGTCTCAAGCTTACAAGCGATTGCGCAAGCAGCGTATCAAAAATATGGTGTGACCGAAGTGTATAGCGCCCTTGATGCGCGTATGCAGCAAGTGTATTTTGGGCAATATGTGCTAATAGACAACCTTATGCAGGCGGTTAATCAAGGAAATGGCGAAGATACCGAGCAGTTGCTCGATTATGACAGCCAGACCGTGCTTAATATTCCCATTGCTGGCAATGGTGCGCCGTTATTAACATTACACGACGGTCAGATCATTCAGGCAGATATTCACCCTGACGCTACTGTGATAGGGCAGCTTGGTGTTGCTCAATTTATGGCGACAGGCGGCACAGAAGCCTCGCAAGCGTTACCAAAGTATCTGCGCAATCAAGCGTGGAAAACACTTAAAGAACAAGGTAAGGCGTAACCGTCATATTAATGCCAGCCATTATCAGCGCTATACAAAATATAAAAATACTCTAAAACGCTATTAGCCAATAGATCCATATTTAGGAAAGCCATCGTGGATATCATTTTATTAATTCAAGCTGTTATCATGGGTATCGTTGAAGGTATCACTGAATTTTTACCAATCTCTAGCACTGGCTACTTGATTTTATCAGCGGATTTGATGGGCTTTTGGACCAAAGAAAAAGTCGATTTATTTGTGGTAGTGGTGCAGCTTGGCGCTATCTTAGCGGTCATTTATGATTACTGGGACAGACTATGGCAAGCGCTGATGGGTCTGCTGACAGGCAAAGCTGAAAGCATGAGTAATCCACGCCAGCTAGGACTTAGCTTGATTGTGGCGACTATTCCGGTGATGATCGTTGGCTTCACCTTCGCTGATGAGATTAAATCATATTTATTCAATCCCATCGTCGTGGCAATTATGCTGATTATCGGTGGCTTATTGATATTCTATGTAGAAAATCGCCCTAAAACGATTATTGCGAAAGAAGCAGAAGACGTCAGTCTAAAAACAGCGTTGATGATTGGTCTGCTGCAATGTCTGGCATTGATACCGGGAACATCGCGCTCAGGTGCGACAATTATCGGCGCGCTATGGCTCGGCGTTTCACGTAAAGCTTCCGCTGAATTTTCTTTCTTTTTGGGTATTCCAGTCATCGTGGGCGCGGCATATTGGATTTGCTGAAGCATCATGATGTATTGACCAATAGCGAGGATTGGCTGGTATTAGGTATAGGTACGGTGGTGTCATTTATCGTCGCCTTACTCTGTATCCGTTTGCTAGTAGAATGGGTCAGTCGTCGTGATTTTAAAATCTTTGCATGGTTACGCATTATTACTGGCATCATTGTATTAATAGCGGCTTGGGGTTTTGGTTATCAAATGGCAGGCTAGAGCCGATTGTAGGATTGGGTCTATAAGCCGCGAATAGGAAAGTAGAGATGACCGCTTCACGCCAAGGGTTCAAAGAGAGTAGTAACATTATGAACTGCCAACTATACTATGTCAGCGAGTCGCAGCATAGTCAGGTTGCAGATATACAAGCGTTGATAATCGCACATCAGCTGCCCATTATTTTACACCTTGAGCTGTTTACCGATAAGCTTAGTCAAAAACGTCGCCAGCAGTTAAGCCAGGCAGCTACCCAACCTATCTTGTTGTTGGATGAAAAAAATAAGCTATCATGGCTGAGCGATGGGTTAAGCGTTGCACCAGAATGGGATAAGCTGCAACGCCGTGTGGTGAGCACGGGGCGTAAGTCTGAGTTATTATTACAAGCAGTCAAAATCACATCTGACAGTCAGGTTATCGATGCCACAGCAGGCTTTGGTCATGACAGTTTGATATTAGCCAGTACGGGCGCACAGGTCATTATGATCGAGCAACAGCCCTTGATGGCATTGTTATTGTTAGTAGAGCAGCAGCGTATGAGTGGGCTAGCAAATTGGCAAAAGCTGATGAGTCGTCTCTATATTATCAATACCGATGCGCTTGGCTATTTTGCAACTCTAGCAGCAGATGCGATAGATGATACTAAAGAAATCGATATGAAAGCAGTCGATGTGGTGTATCTGGATCCGATGTTTCCGGAAGACAGTTATCAAGATAGCAAAACGGGTAAAGGCGCTAAAGTGGGCAAGCACATGCAAGCCTTACACCAATTGGCTAGCCCCCCAACGCTAGAACAAGAAGAACAGTTGCTACAAAGTGCGCAAGCAGTCGTCCGTCAAAAGGGACAAAACACAAACACACAGGGGCGCGTGGTCGTTAAGCGTCCACAATTTGCGCCGTTACTTGCGCATCAACAACCAAGTGAGAGCTGGCATAACGAAGCCGTACGCTTTGATGGTTATTTTGTTTAATAGCCATTTTTTATGATAATGACTGTGCTTAGCTATTGAACTCAGTTATTGAGCTTAGAGTGCGCAGTTAGCAACTCCATATTTGTAAAATTAAGAGTGATTGGATTTAGGAGCAGGGAATGTCGACGCTAATTATTTGGATCATGGGTGCAGGATTATTATTAATAAATATCATGTTGCGCACCCGAATATTAAGGCTAGAAGCCCGTTTAAAAGAGTTCAGTCGTCCTGAAGATTATGTGGCATTTTTGCGTCAACAAGCCGCACAAAAAGACAAAATCCCTGCCATTAAAGCCTTACGCAAACAATATCCTGAGCTGTCGCTCATCGAGGCCAACAAATTGTGGCAGCAAATTCAGTAGCTCGCCAATGTATTAATAATTCAATGTAATAGCACTTCATATAAGAGCTGCCGAAAAAGTAGGCAAACACGCACAAAAAAACCTTCTATTAATGATAATAAAAAGCCATGACATTTAACGACAAACTACAAGCTTACCTGCAGCTGACGCGCTTTGATAAACCAGTAGGTATTGAGCTATATTATGGCCAACGCTATGGGGCGTAATGCTGGCGGCGATGGGTCAAGCGCAACAGCAAGGTGCAAGTGCGGGTCTACCAAGTCTTAAGATGTTGGTGATTTTTGCGCTTGGCGCAATTTTTATGCGGGCGGCAGGTTGCGCGATCAATGATTTTGCCGATCGTAAGGTCGATGGTCATGTGACCCGCACCAAAGGACGTCCATTAGCTGATGGGCGTCTGTCTGCTAAAGAAGCAATCGCTGCTTTTTTAGTATTGGTATTACTCAGCGCCAGTTTGCTGTTCTTTTTGCCGATAGCCGTATTTTACTGGTCGCTTGGCGCAGTGTTATTGGCATTCATTTATCCATTTATGAAGCGTTTTACCCATTTGCCGCAAGTATTTTTAGCAGCGGCGTTTGGTTGGGCGATACCGATGGCGTATGTGGCGATACAAGGCGCGCCTGATATTTGGTGTTGGCTGTTATTTGTCGCTTATATTGTGTGACGTGGCTTATGATACCCAATATGCTATGGCTGACCGTGAAGATGATTTAAAAATCGGGGTCAAATCAACGGCGATATTATTTGGTCGCTATGATGTGATTATGTCTCGCTGCTACAATACATTGTGTTTTGCTTATCATGGGCGCGGTCATTTGGCATTACTTTGCACCGACAAGCTTAGGCCTGACGCCAGTATTGGCTTGGCGTTAGTGGCGATGATGTTTGCTAAGCAAAATAGCGCTTGTGCTACTCGTAATGCAAGAGCCTGTTTTCAGGCGTTTTTAGCCAATATATGGGTAGGCGTTACGTCTTTGCTCTCATTGCAATCGCTTGTCTATGGACGACTTTTAATGGATAACTTCAAAAAGCTTTCAAAGTCAAAAGCGAAAAAATCTTCTGATGCCAATGCACCTGTCATCGATTATCAAGCCAAGCTAGCTGAGCATGGGCTCACACGCGAACAAGTGATCGCCACCGAGCGTAAATTGGCTAAGTTTGCTAATACGATGGATTCGCTGGTACGTGTGCCTTTTACCAAACAAGGCATGGGTGCAGATGCGGCGCTTTCGACGATTCCGCTGGCAGGAGATTTAGCAGGACTGGCTTTAACCAGCTATGCTTTTGTATTAGGGCGTCAGCTGGGTGTGCCAGCGCATAAAATGACGCCTGCGGTCAGACTGGCACTCATTGATATGGTCGTTGGTATCGTACCGGGTATTGGCACGCTGCTCGATATTTTTATTCGCCCCAGTCGTAAGACTTTAGGCATCGTGCATGAGCATCTGCACGATGAATATGGCATTACTGAAACGATGCACATGGATCGGCCGTTTTTGCATCAATCGCTAGAAGACAAACAGCGTAGCCGTTTTGGCGCTTTTTGGCACAATCCTATCATTGCATGGCTGTATTTGCACATTCCTGATCTATTGGGATTGATCGTTGTGGTGGTTGGTTGGGGACTGTGGGCAGTAATCAGTTGGCTGGTCAGTCTGTTTGGCAAGGTAACTGGATTTGGCTAGAGAAAAGTTAATAGCATTAAAAAAGGCGGAAAATATCATAAATATTTGCCGCCTTTTTAATGCTTAAGAGATTTCTTTTATGTAAATTTTTAAAGGTGCTAAGCTGTATTTTTTAATCAATTACTCAGTGATGACTTCTGCTTCGGCACTGACTGCATCAAAGCTAGTGATTTTGTTATTTTGGACAAGGTCGATAGTACCACCACCAGCATGACTGACCAGTTGGATACCGCCATCGCTTGATCGATAAGTTGGGTTATTGCCTTGGCCTTCTGGTGCACTTAGTGTCATTTTTGGTTTATTAGGTAGGCTAACGATAGCGTTGAGTACGCCTGCTGCTGAGGTTTCAAAAACGACCGAGAGTGATTCACCAGCCGCATTTTTATAACGGACATCAGTAATTTGCGCGCCTTTAATGGCTTGTTCTGGATTTGGTGCAGTATTGTTTACTGCCGAGTCTGTTGCACCAAGGTCATTCTCTAGCTCAGTTAAGCTTACATCTTGTTCTGAGCTTACTTCAGAACTTGCGATATCATCACCATTATCAGCGGTCGTATCAACATTAATATTGGTAGTCACGGGTGTGGTTTGTACCGCCGCTTCAGAGATTGTTTCGTTATCTGTCTCAGGCTCTGGTGTTTTTTGGCAAGCACTCAATAGTGAGAGACTTAAAAAATAGCAGAAATCGCTTGAAAAAAGGGTTTTGATTTTGCAATTGTAAGAGCATCGATTTTCATAATCATACGGCTACCCATTGGCAGAGTTTTTGTTTAAAGTATAGTGAACGACGTAGAATTATTTATCCCTCAAAGTCAAATATGACCGTCATCTGCTATTACTATCAATTTCTTGCTTACTATCTACAGGCATTATTATTTCAGTTTTAGATTGTCGGCCGCCATACCGCTTTCTTTATACACGTCATCTAAGTATCGACGGCTGGCAAGTAGCTTGTCTACAACGCCACTTTGGCTTTGAATATTGAGCTTTTGAGAAAAGTCTAAAATCGAATTTAATTGATCTAATACCATGTCATAGCTGGTATTTTGTTTGTCGGTATCGATAATGGCTGTTTTGGCATAATGTTGATCGAGGCTCAAGTAGTCGCCCATCAATTCTGGAACACGTGTGGTGATGAGTTTATTGAGGGTAAATAGCTGTGATTCAGTGATTTCTTCATGATGGGTAGACTCATATTGTTGTCCAATATCATCCATCACAGATCGAAACGCCTTAGGTACTTGCTCGTCATAAAGTAGCTTGATAAAAGGATGTCGAGCTGAAAAATTAATCATGCTGAGCCCGTTAGCTCGCTCATGATTTACCTCGTTGTTTACAGTCATCTCTGCTTTAGACTGGGTAGCGACAAGATTCGCAGAAGCCAAGTATTCTTGATGCCGCTGTATAGAAGCAATCTGTGTGTGCTTAGACTTTTCTTTCATCACAAAAAATATGGGCACAATAACAATTAGGCTAAGCAAAATGAGTAAGGTAAAAAAAGACATTTCGGGACTCTGTCATAAAAAATGCTATTTATTAAAAAAAGTTTTTAGATTACAATATAACATGCTTGTGTTATGTTAAGGCAAAATAGCGGTCGATAAAAGTTGTATCTCGCTACTGTTTATCTCGCTATTATGTATTTTACGACTATATATTTTACGACTAAGTGCTTGCCTATTTCTAATTAAGGAAGATGATGAATAATGACACGATTACTAAGAGTCAGCTAGCCGCTTATAAACCAACTACTGCTTATGTCGGGACTTCTTGGGCGGTGATGTTGGTGGGGTCCTAGCGTATTTACTTGGCTTATGGAATGCACAGAGTATGTTATTAAATGAAAAAGGCTATTATATAGCGGTGCTGGCGCTAGGTCTTTATTCAGCAATTAGTTTGCAAAAAACCCTTCGTGATCGTAGTGAAGGTATTCCAACAACCAATATGTATTATCTAATCAGCTGGGCGGCTCTTGGATTGTCCATTGCGCTAATCGCGATTGGTTTGATGAATGCGGGAAGTTTAAGCTTAAGTGAAAAAGGCTTTTATATGATGGCATTTACCATGAGTTTATTTGCTGCAGTGACCATCCAAAAAAACACCCGTGACGAAGCACAGATTTGCACTTTAACTGCACCAATGATTACGACTGACACTCAAAGTAGTACTAAAATTGGTCATCAAGAGTCCCGCGACTCTGACACTGGAAAATCACTTTTTGGTGCGGTTAAATCTAGAATGGAAGGCAGTGATTAAACCTTTGACTAAAAATTTCAAGTAAGCGGTGTTTGTAAACGCGTACGATTTGGCGACAGGCGCGCAAGCATCGCTGTTGATAAGGGGGGAAATGCTCCTAACATCATATCTGTTAGCGCTTCAGCACATATTGGTGCGATGGCATACCCCTTAGCTCCCATGGCACTCATGACCCAAGTTCGTTTACTGTCTGCTAACGCTCCAACGATAGGATGATAATCAGGCGTTTGCGTGCGAATCCCCGCCCGTCCTTGCCACAAACTAATATCTGTTGGAATAATCGAGTCCATCTCGGGAATGGCAGTCACTAGTTTGTCGCGGCTAATCTGATGCTCTTCTGTGCGGATATCTATGTCAGTATCATTACGTATAAAGCTTGCGCCTAATAAAAACTGAGATTGCTGTTCTACAACATCGTTCAATTGTGCATCGCCTGTTTGCGCGGTAAATAACGCACAGTAACCGCTGTATTTAAGCGGTATTTTGGGCAATATGGTGAGCTGCTCGGTTGTGGGCGTAAACCAAGAAAGCTGACCACGAATTTTACGACAATCAAAAATACGCTTGTCCAGTTGATGACTCTCAAAAGCTGCGCAAATGACCACATTATCAGCGCTAATGGATATCGTCTGCTTATCCTGATTATTGCCTTCGATACAAACACTTTCTTCTGTTTCGCTAATACTCTTAACGTCTACTTGCTGAAAGTGGATGAGTGGATGCATTAGGATAGTATCTTTTAATGCTTGCGGATTGACCAAGCCAGACTGCGGTAAATACAAATTCTCTGATAAATCTTGTGTTTTTAACCCGCTGACAGTTTGCGCCTGCTCATGGGATAGTGTGGTGGCCATCTCATCGGGATAATCAGCGATTTGCTCTGTGCCAATATTGGCTTTCATAAGCAGATCAAGAGCGCCCGTTGGTTCAAGTATTGGCACTAATCCTGATTTTTTAGCGTCTACATTTAAGCATCGATATAGCCTGCTGCTATAGAGATAGCCTATGGTATGCAAATGTTCATCGACATGATGAATGGGCGTCATCTTGGGAGCGAGCAGAGCACGAGGGTTGCCTGATGCGCCTGCCAAGGGTGCTGATTTATCTAACAAGGTGACTTGAATACCACGATTGGCCAATGACCAAGCCGTTAATAGCCCCGAAACGCCAGCGCCAATGACAATGCTATGGGCGGGCAGGTTGTCAGTGGGTTTGGCAGATTGGCTATCGTTGTCGGGCGCGGCGGTGCTAGCATTATTGTAAAAGGTGATGTCTTTACTATTGGTGTCTTTACTATTGTTGCCATTATTATTGTCAGTTAAATTTATGGTATCCAGCATGATCGCCGTTAGCATTTCGTTCTTACGACCAAAGCCTTTCACTTTTTTAATCTGAAAGCCACAATCTTGCAGCGCACGTTTGACGATACCGGCACAGCTATAGGTGGCGGCAGTTGTATTGGGGCGTGATAAACGCTGCATTTGTGCAAAAATACTATCCGCCCACAAGGTACTATTGCAAGAGGGCGCAAAACCATCTAAAAACCAAGCGTCAACATAAGGTACATGCGAGCTAGAAGAGTTACTTGATAGTTTGGCTAAGCTCTCAGCTGCGTCACCCAACCATATATCAACGGTCAAATTATCATCAAAAAAGCTCAAACGATGACAGCCCGCGATAAGAGACGGATAGGCCGCTAATAATAGCTCAATCAGTGTTGTCAATTCAGGCGCGCGCTGTCCCCATAAGGCAAGTATTTGGGTAAGGTCGGTACGAGGTATCGGGAACTTTTCAGTGCTAATAAAATGCAGTTTTGCAGTTGCTAATTGAGGGTGTATATCCCGCAGCTGTCGCCATAGCTGCCACGTAGCGAGAAAATTCAGTCCAGTACCAAAGCCCAATTCAGCAATCGTAAAGCATTGATTTGGCGCAAGATTGGTCAGTCGTTCAGGCAATTGATTGTGCGCCAAAAATACATGACGCGATTCCGCTAAACCATCAGCATTTGAGAAGTAAACATCACCAAACTCACCCGATACAGGCACTTTATTACCCGTATCATCCATCTGCCAATCAATCTTGGCAGGGGTGATATTTGATGAGTGAATGCTTAGTGACTGAGTGTTTTTAGAGGATGTCGACGATGTATCAGTATCTTTTGATTCGAACGTGGATTTAGACATAGACAGTCACATAAGATAAATCAATAAAAAGCGCGTGGTACTAGGGCGTGTCATCAATTAAGCCAAACGACACAAGAAACTAGATGAACCGCACTTAAGAAATGACAGGCTAACTTGTCATAGCGAGTGGCAATCGCACGATACTGCTTAATCTTGGCAAAGAAGTTCTCTATTAGGTGCCGTGCTTTATAAAGCTCTTTATCGAAGTCTCTTGGCTGCAGCCGATGACACTTAGATGGTATAACTGCATTACCTTGCACTGCTTTAATCGGTTCAATAACGCGGGCATCAGCATCGTAAGCTTTATCGGCAAGCCACGTTTGGCTAATACTGACATCAAGCAATTCATCTGAGCCACACAGGTCATGAGCTGCGCCACCTGTTAGATAAAAGCCAGTAGGATTGCCTAGCGCATCTGTACGAGTATGTATTTTAGTCGTCAGTCCACCTTTGCTGCGTCCAATGGCTTGATCCCTTTTTTTCCAGCACTGTGCTGGTGGGCTTTAACAATCGTGGCATCTAGCATGGCATATTCGTCATCGGATTGTTCAGAGAGTTGATTAAAAACCTGCTCCCATACGCCTTTTTTTGACCAGCGACTAAAACGAGTATGAATCACTCTGAAGTCGCCAAAGCGTTCAGGTAGGTCACGCCAAGGTATGCCGGTCTTGTAACGGTACAGAACCGCTTCTACGAACAAGCGGTTATCCTTTGCAGTAATACCAACGTCACTTGGTTTACCAGGTAGAATGTCTTTAATTCTCTCCCATTGGTCATCACGTAGGGCATGTCGTCTTGTCATAGTCATTGAGCTCAAATTCCTAAATACGATCTAAGTATAGCTTATTCTGAAATATCTATGCTAATTGATGACACGCCCTAGTTACCAGCGTTCACGGCGGACAAACACCAGCCAAGAAACAAAAATACCAACCAACAAGCTAATTAAGACAGTGAATGCACCGTATAAAAAAAGCTGACCTTTGCTCTCGTAGACCAAAACATTTACTTGAGTTTGCAAGTCATTCAACTCGCGCTGCAACTGTGCATTACGGCTTAATAGCTGCTGATTGGCATCGGATAACGCCTTATCAGATGGTTGTAATTGCGCCGCTAATGTATCGCTGATATTCATCACTGAGTTTTTTGTTGGTTGAGCGGTCGATATTGGTTGAGCTGGCACGGGTGTCGTGAGTGTTGGATCAGCCACATCGATAGCTGTCACCGTCGGCGCAGCCTGTGCTGAAACAGTAGCCATAAAAATCATACTAACAATGCTACGCCGATAAGAGCGACTTTTTAACGAAGATAGGCACTGAATCACGATTTTGCTACTTTAGCTGATGCGCTTGCGCTGTCATCCGCTTTTGGCAATGTATGGATAAAGGGTTTGATATCTACGTGACTGTACACGCCATCACGTAAGTAAGGCTCATCGTTTGCCCATGCTTGCGCTGCTTCTGCAGAGTCAAAGTCAGCAATAATTAAGCTGCCTGACATCTCACCTTTGCCATGCTCGATGGGTGTTGGACCAGCGATAATCAGTCGATTGTCATGATCTAAAGCTTGCAAGCGTTCGACATGTTCAGCGCGGGTAATCTGACGTTGTGCGCTGCTATTGGCCACGTCATGACCAATAATGGCAAATAAGGACATGAGACTTCCTCGATTAATAAAAATTATGATTAATTTAAAGTGTTTTGCTTAATGCGCCCGAGCTAATTGCGATTAATGATTGTCGCTATTGGCATTTAGAGATAGCATTGGCTCTATTATAAAATGAGTATTATTTGACGGTTTTATCGGTGAGCGCAGGGTTGAGGTGCTTTTTTAATACGGCAAACTGGGCGATGACGAATACCAACATAATCGGAATCCAGCCATAAGTTTTAAAGTTAATCCATGCCTCATCTGACATCGTAAACGCTGTGATATAATGCAGTATGCCCATAAAGGCGAAGAATAGTGCCCAAGCGAGAGTGAGTTTTTTCCAACCACTCATCGTCAGCAAAAAAACATCTTTCATCGCCAGTTGCATCAGTGGCTTATTAATCGCAGCACTGACTAAAAGCGTTAGTGCAAAGATACCGTTGATAATAGGTGACTTCCAACGCAGATAGATATCATCACGCAATAATAAAGTACCACCACAAAACAAAATGGTTAATAGTAAGACAACCCATTGCTGTTTATCAAAAGTGCCTTTTTGGCGAATAAAATGAATGGCATAAACGATGATGGTGGCGATAAGCAACGCACCTGCCCCCGCTAGGATACCACTGTAGCGAGCAGCAATAAAAAAGGCAATTAAGGGAATAAAGTCTAATAAAGCTTTCATAGCAAAGGGGATGTCCGACAAAAACGTATGGGGTAGTTTACACGTCTACTGCGCCAAAAAAAAGCAATCAACACGATAATCATGCTATATCACAGGCCTGCGTAGCAATATCTGATGATTATGACTCATAATCATGACAACTGCCAAATATAACGGCTTATTGCCAATGTGCTCATTTTTTTTATTTTCTACACTTTTAATTTTTAATGCTAAGGCTTCTCTTATGAAATTCGATTTACATTGTCACAGCACCTGCTCTGATGGTACTTATGCACCAATGGAAGTGGTGCAGCGCGCCCATGCGGCCGGCGTCAATGTATTGGCATTGACCGATCATGATACGCTGGCAGGAATTGATGAGGCGCGTGAGGCTGCCATTGCCTGCGATATGCAACTGATCAATGGGGTCGAGATAAGCTGTGAGCACACACTTATTGGTGGATATGGCAAAAATAAATCAACCAATAAAATCATCCATGTGCTGGGGCTAGATTTTACCGATCGCGAAAGAATGCATGCAACACTGCAGCAATTACAGGATAGCCGTGCCACGCGTGGTCAACGAATCACTGAAAAGCTCAGTGAGCTATTAGATATTAACTATGATGAGCTGTGGCAAGCCGTACTTGATAAAGCAGGCGGCAATCCACAAGCGGTCGGGCGTGCGCATATTGGTCAAGTATTGTTTGAGCGCGGTGAAGTCAAGACGGTACAAAAAGCCTTTGATAAGTATTTGGCAGATAATAAGCCTGCTTATGTGGCGATTGATGCACTGAGCATGGCTGATGGCATTGAGCTGATCCATGCTTGTGGTGGCAAGGCGGTGTTGGCGCATCCCACGCGTTATCAGCTTTCAGCAACACGAGTCCGTAAACTGATTGAAGAGTTTGCTGGTCTTGGTGGCGATGCTTGTGAGCTGCCGTCGAATAGCGAACCGGTTAGTACTCGCAGAATGGTCGATCGCAGTATCGCTCAGCATAATCTTGTCGCCTCGATCGGTAGTGACTTTCATGGTAGCAATATGCCGTGGCGTCGTTTGGGTGATGTACCGACAATGAACCCTGATCAGCAGGGAGTTTGGCAGTCTTTTGCAATGTTTTCTTAGCCGAAAATTCATTGCTGAATACAGTTTTGAATGTTAACTCAGCTGAAACATCAATTGACAGGTTATCCAAAAAACATGCGTCATATATTGACGCATGAAGGCAGTAAATAGATTGATAACTGCGACAGAAATTACCACACTAGATGAGTGGGATTTATTTAAAAATGAAATTTTCGGGGTTAACTCCCATTTAGTTTACAAAATGTAGTACCGACACTCGCATTCTTATCTACTTAAGTTTTTGGGAATGGTATAAGGTAAAAAGTCATACCATTTATTATTGTTGATTCAGGCTTTTGATTTTTATTTAATGGTTTTAATGTCAACTTAATAACTTTCACTATTTGCGGTAGCCCTACTATGGCTGTATCGATATCTCATCTAGGCTACACCAAGCTATCTCAAGCAATTTTTGAGTGGCAAGCTGCTGATAAAACGTCATTACTGGCTTTATTTATGGTGATGGAGGTATCTTTACACTGGCTATGGTTTATTTGTTTGGTGGCGCCGTGATGTTTATGACACCTATGTTGATATAGCCCTGCTTTATCCACTATGGTTCGGCGTGACACTGGTAGCTTTGTTTTTATTATGGATGACCAGTCGTTTTTCACCTGTCAAAAAAGCCAATAGCAATTTGTATAAGTGGCAAGGCATATTAATTACGGTCTATAGTGCTTATATTGCAATGGTTATTTTAGTTTTAGGACATAGTAGCTTGGTCGCGGGCGTCTCTTTAGTCGGCGGTGCGATACTAGGGATGATGCTTATACGTCGGCGCTATGTATGGAGAGCGTTTTTAGGGCACGCAGCCGTCATTCTAGCAGTCACATTCATTCCTTATCTTGGCGTTACTTTACCCAACCTGCGTCAAATGACGCTCACGGTCATTCCTCTTGATACTTATTATAGTTATATCAATTATAGTGAAATTACGACAATCGAAAATGCCATCTCTGCCTCTATTTTTCAAAATGGCACACTAAATTGGGACAGTGTTGATCAATTGCGCCGATCTTCCGCTTTTTTTTGGCGTTCTACACATATTTATATGGCGCTACCAAAAGCTATTTTTATTATCTATATGTTTCGTACTTTGTTACTAATATTGGATGACAGTAAAAAGGAAATTCTGCAGCACGCCAATCAAGATGAGCTAACTCAACTCAAAAGTCGCCGTTACGGGATGATGCAAATGAAGCAGGTGCTGAAGTCAGTAGAAGACCATCAAGATATCAGCGTTATTTTATTGGATTTGGATTGGTTTAAAGAGGTCAATGACAGTTACGGCCATGAGATCGGGGATCGAGTATTGGTGGAGGTCGCGCAGACGCTCTTGCAGTCTTTAACTGATGAAACAATCGTGAGTCGCTATGGCGGTGAGGAGTTTTTGATTGTGTTGCCAGATACGAAGCACGACACAGCTATGATAATTGCTGAACAATTACGGCGCGTTATCGCCAAACACGTCATCATTCTCGATGACGATACAGCCTTTAGTGTGACTGCCAGCTTGGGACTATATACACTGACCCATGGTGAGCGTAATTGTATAAAACAAGCCTGCGAAACTCTGAATAAAAAGGATGCCTCGCAGTCGCTTGCTAAACCGCAGAGAATTCCCTCGTATAGTAGCAAACGCGTGAATCGTAAAATTCCCGCAGTGCAGCTACCTCACGATATTTGCCAGCGCTTAATTTGTATGGCAGATAAGGCTTTGTATGAAGCCAAAGGCCGTGGCCGTGATCAAGTGGTGAGTGCCAACGAGATGTTGGCAGCAAAAAATAATAATATTGAGGCGCTCTATGGCACATAGCTAGCTGCCATAGTCGAAGGGTCAAATACGTTTTAGTATATTAATTGTTTTACTAAGCTTGCCAAGACACTGGTGGCAAAGCTACCTGTCGTTAATGTAAAGCTGAGCACCAAGGTTTGTTTATTCTTTATCCTGCCATTCCCAAGACAGCGCTTCAATAGGTAGGCGCAGCGCGCGTCGCTGTGCTTTTACATCGCGCTGCTCTAAGCCATTGGCTAAGCGCGCCAGTAGCGGATTTTGCTGAATCACATTTTTCTCAGTACTTGCCGCCATGCCGCTGACTTTATCATTATCCTTGCCCCATAATGCAGCAGTGGGATGGATGTCACCCGTCTCAAGGCGTGAACGCAACGTGTCGTCTATGGCTTCGCTAGTAAATATTGATCCTGAACCCTCTAAGTTAAACACTTCGCCTGCCAGCCCAGTATTCCAGCTGCCATCACGCACTCGTACTGCCAATATCTCATTGAAAATTAAGCTACGTGCGGCAGACAGCTCCATCGTATTCTGCTCACGTGGCGCGTGCTTGCGTTTGCTCTTTTTGGGTTGTGGTCGACTTTGCTGTAGTGGGCGCGCAAACAGCGATAATGCTTCTCTAATATTATTGCCATCTCGTCCAAAACGCTGAGGGCCAAAATAATTGGGCACGCCATTTATAGCGATGCTTGATAAATGCTGTTCGACATCTTGCTTCGCCGACAATAATTGCTCACGTGCTGGCAATGCTGTATCAAAATCAGCAAATTGGATATCACGCAAGGTAATAATGAATTGATTGGCGCGATGCGTGCCGCGATTGAGCTTTTTGTTGTGCCATTGCTGGTCGAGGATAGTGACCGATTCATTGGCTCCGATATCGACTGGTGCAAACTCAGCAGCTGGCAGCTGTTTTTTTGGAATTCGCAAGCTGAACCACTGGGTTGTCAATGCATGGCGATCCTTAAGACCTGAATAACCAACATCACGCAGAGGAATCTCTGCCCACTCTGATAGTAGTTTGGCAAGATAAGCGGTATTCATCCCTGATTTTTTGATATGCAGCCATAAATGCTCACCTTCACCGGTGAATTCGAGCGGCAATAGCTCATTAACGATAAAGTCTGTCGCGTGAGCTTTATAGGTTGCTTGCTGCACAGGTGGTTGAAGAGGCTGCGGTAACTGCGCAGTATCCGTCGATGCGGTAATATCGATACTTGCCGTATCAAACTGCTCATTATCAAATTGATTGTTTTCAAGAGCGGATTGAGGGCTAGCATTAATATCGGTCATGTCATCACGAGAAGTCATAAAGTCGTCTTTTATGTTGAGGATAAGATTTAAAAAGAATAGGTAAGCATAGGCATTAACAGTTAACGATTACGTTTTGCAACGCAGGAAACATACAAAAAAACAGCGTGTGCGAATGTGTCTTGCTACTATCAATGGATAGCGTTTTAAAAAAGCATTTAAATAAACGTATCGAGAATGGTGTTTTTCGTTGAAACTGGCTGATGCGATAGGGTTATTTTCAACACGTTTGATTCAGGGAATCATTATAACTGTTAAGGAAGACTTATGACCAATGCAACGATTCACACAGTGACTGTTAATGGCCGATATTGCCAGTGGCGGCATGAAATCTTACAAGCAAGATGATGATAGTATCATTTTAATCACCCGCGACGACGATGAGTTTCAGGCGTTCGATGGCAAATGCCCGCACGCAGGCGCAGATTTAGGCACAGGCTTACGTTGTGGCAATCGCGTGGTCTGTCCTTGGCATCATGCGACTTTTGATAGCCGCGATGGGACGCTATTAGAGCCAGTCGCGACAGCAGGCTTGACTCAATATGAAGTGACCGATAACGGCGACAGCTTGACGGTGAATACCTCAGCGAAGATAGACAAACAGATTGCAAATGATAAGCTGATCGATACGCATACTCTCATCGTGGGCGGCGGCGCGGCTGGTTTTATGACGGCGCATCAGCTTCGTAACACTGGCTATGGCGGCAAAATCACCTTGATTAGTGCTGATGATAAAGCCCCTTATAACCGTCCATTATTGTCCAAAGCGTTTTTAGTGGGCAATATGCCTGAAGAGAAGCTTCTACTAGGGGGTGCAGATTGGGCGAGCAAACACGATATTAATTTGCGCTTGAATCAGACCGTCAGCGAAGTATCGCCCAATGAACGTACCATTATCATTAAAGATAAAAATGGTCATAGTGACAGACAAACCGCTGATTTTTTAGTGATTGCAACAGGCGCTGAGCCAAAGATTCCTCCCTTTAAAGGGGCTGAGCTTGATGGCGTTTATACGCTGCGCAGTATGGATGATGCCAAATTGATAAAAGCGGTCAGTCATGACCAGCGTGTAGTGATTGTCGGTACTGGCTTTATCGGTATGGAGGTCGCTTCCGCATTGGCACAAGCAGGCACAACGGCTTCTATTACGGTCATCGGACAAGATCATCGGGTGATGGGAAATATCGTCTCTGAAACCGTCAGTAATGCGCTGATCAAGCTGCATGAAGAAAATGGCATTCAGTTTGTCTTTGATGCCACGGTCAATGAAATCGATGAGGTCAAAAGGGTTGTTAATCCGTCTGAGAATGAAGAAGAAAACCAAACCTTTTCACAAGTGGGCGGTGTCACGCTGGTGAACGGTGAGCAAGTTGATGCAGACATCGTGATTTTAGGGACTGGCGTAGCACCACGTATAGAACTATTCGAAGAAGTAAACGCGCCAGATGGCTTACAAGTGGATGAGCATTTACAGCTACGTGAAAGGGTTTATGCATTGGGTGATATTGCAAAAGCTTCTGGGCAAATGGGGCGCATGCGCATCGAACATTGGCGCGTGGCCTTGCAACATGGCTTAGTGACTGCGGCTGCGATATTAAATGATGATAGTGTCAGCTCGCTCGCCGCGCGTATCCCTTTCTTTTGGACGATGCAATATGGCAAAAGCCTACGCTATAGTGGACATGCCGCGACACCCGATCATAACATCTTGTTTGGTTCACCAGATATAGTCAGTTCAAAACAAAAGTGTTATGTCTAGGACAAACATCATAAAAATTTGGATAAGTCATTTTCCATCCACCCTTGGCGTAGAAACTTCACTTGAGCCCATTTTTCTCAATAGGGTTCAAGTCTGGGCTGTACGGCGGCAGCCATAGGATACGATGACCATGCCTGTTCAGTAATTTTTGGATACGTCTACTTTTATGAAACCGAGCGTTATCCATGACAATCACGCATTTGGTTTTAAGGCTTGGGATTAGGGTGTGTTTGCACCAATCGTAGAATATGCCGCTGTTAATGTTGTGTTCAAAGTAATCCAGTGCAAATAGCATCTTTTCATATAGAGCCCCAATGACGTTGGTTCGCTTTTTACCTTGCCAGTTGTAGCTGTCGATACAGGGTTTGCCTATCGGTGCATAACCATGAGGACGAATGGTCTGGCTTTCAAAACCGCTTTCGTCCATATACACAATGGGATAACCTTGCTGTTTAAAGTTATCAAGCTTACTCTGATACGCCGCTCTTTTTATTGGACATGCTTTTGGATGCTCTAAGGTCTTTTTTTTGACTGATGCCTAGGCGTTTTAAAGCCTCACAAATGGCTGGGGCAGTACAGTTGAACCGTCTTGCTCTCTCATAGTGATAGTCATCAGGGTAACGCTCAACGTCTTTGCGTAGTGCATCATCCGGTATTTTTGATGGCGTAACATTGCGAGTGCTCTTACTATGCAGCCGTTTCTTCCACTTTTGAATAGTGGTTGGACTAATGTCATAAAAAGAGGCTGCCTCGGCAAAGGTCATGCCATCTGCTAAGCTTTTAAGAACTTGTTTGCGATAATCTAGTGAGTAAGTCATGATAATTGAGTATATCTGTTGAGATGTTTTATCTTATAACATTTTTATACTTAATGCACTATACGTTAGATTATATCGAATACTACTTTAATGATGATGGGGAAGACACACGTGCTGTGCTGCTAGCACTTTAGGGCATGATAAAGAATTGGTTGCCTTTTCTGAACTGCTCCGACGTGGTTATGCGCCAACGCGTGCACAGCTTAAGGCAGGATTTAATATTATCGACCAAGCACTGGCGTTATCGCCCTAGTACTCAAGATGGATACATATTACTATTAAGGCTGACCTATCGATTTGGGTCAGTTTTTTTAATACAAACAAGGAAAGGAAAAATTATAATATGAATAAAACACTATAGATAAAAATTACTTGGATAGAGAGTCCGTGTTTTTGCGACAAGCGCAAGCCGATGATATTATGCACTTGAGCAATTGTTAAATCGCTGTTATCGCGAGACCGCAGGTTGGACCAATGAGGCGGATTTAATTGGTGGTATTCGAACCACGTCAGCCGAGCTCGCTGCTGTGATTAATGACCCTAATCACTATTACTTTGTCTATCCAAAAACGACAACGGGCGACCGTGATGGAGAGGAAACGGGTGAGATACTCGGTTGTATCGCTGTCGATATCAAAACCGATGCTGACTCAAACAACAAAGCCTACATCGGTATGTTTGCGGTAGATCCAGAGTTGCAGGGGTATGGCATTGGCAACGTGATATTGCAAGCAGCAGAAACCTTTGCTACTCATCATCTACAATCAGATGAGCAAGCAGCAGATAGAAAAACTGCACGTTTGACCATGTCTATTTTGAGTCATCGTCCTGAGCTGTTGGCTTACTATCAGCGCCGAGGTTATGAGCTAAATGGTAATAAAATGCCATTTCCAAATGACGGCAATAATGGTGAGCCAAAGCGTGAAGATTTAGAATTATTGGAGTTAGAAAAAATGGTTCATTAAAGATATTGAATGTTTAAAGGCTGATTTTATTAACCCCAAAAATGACCAAAGGTCATAAATAGCCCAACACTTAGTAATATAAATGCCACGATGATTAAGCGCTTGAACCAGTTAAAAGCTGGCAAGCGCGTGGCATTGTCATCAGACATCAGATAGGCAAACAAAAATAACAAACTTGCTGCCAAGGTCATAATTCCCAGACCAATCGGTATATAAAAAAGTACACCTGCCACACAGTTATCTCGCAACGGTTTTGAATACCACATCATAGCAGTATCGTGAATGCACTGTCAGTATACACCGCACGTAATTCCTTCATCTCATTAGATTATTAAAGGTATTTATCATAAATCCAAACTTGTATTCTAAAATTAAGTTGGGTATCTAGAAGTAATTCTGTATAGTGAAGTAACATTATAGATACATTGAGATTGAGATGACTAATCTGAAAAAATTGGCAGTCATAGCATTACTAACACCGCTATTTGTCGCATGCTCTAATGCACCTTCTGAAAGCACAGTTGAAGCGTTAATCGAGGCACAATACGAGCAAGCCAATAGTATGATGGACGATGCGATGGCGAACGCAGGCAATGATGAGATGGCAAAGGCGATGAGCGGCATGATGGAGGATATGATGCCAAAGCTTGAACGCGTCGAAAATATCAACTGTGACACTGTCGAGGGCGACAATACTTATATGTGCACCGCTGATATCACTCAGACAATCGCGGGAGAGATCCGCACTAACAAGACCAATTTCAAGGTTTATCAAGTGAACGATGAATGGGTATTAGGTAATTAGAACCAAAACTTAATATTTAAATAATTTTATAAAGGAATATATCCAGATATGCCTAATAGTACGCAACAACCTCACGTAAGTATCAATAAAGACGCTAGCATAACGATATTAATAATGTTCAAGCAAGCAGCCATAGAACAGATATGCAAGCTGCTAGTACCAAGCAGGACTCTACAAACATAGCTCTCCTAAACTGGTTAGGCTGTTTGTTCTTTGGATTTATTCCACCACTCATTATTATGCTAGTCAAAAAAGATGATGCTTATGTGCAAACACAAGCTAAAGAGGCGCTGAACTGGTCGATCACTTTCTTTATCGGCTATATTGGCTTATGGATTGTGGCAATGATACTTGGCTTTATTCTAGCCTTTATATTTGCGCCTTTAGCGATGATTCCAATGCTAGCGCTGGTATTGTTTGGCTTCTCGCACTTAGTGTTTTGCGTAATGGGGGCAATCAAGTGCTCTTCTGGCAAAGATTTTAGAGTGCCTTTTAATATTCGTCTGATTAAGTAACATCAATTTAGTGGTTAACGTTAAAAAAATATACTGATATAAAACAACCCCATAAGTTGTTTACCACTTATGGGGTTGTTTTATAGAATAGGCTTTCTATTAATACTACCTACTCAAATTAACGCATTGTCACAAACTCTTCTGATCCAGTTGGATGAATGGCAACCGTATTGTCAAAGTCCGCTTTAGTCGCGCCCATTTTGATGGCGACGGCAAAACCCTGAATCATCTCATCGACACCAAAGCCAAGACCGTGTAGACCAATGACTTTTTCCTCATCCCCCAAGCACACCAGTTTCATCATACATTTCTGACGATGCTGGGTCACCGCGCTATACATCGAGGTAAATGTTGAGGTATAGCATTTGATATTATCCTTGCCATAGCGTTCAACCGCGTCGATTTCAGACAAGCCGATCGTACCAATAGCAGGATGGGTAAAGACCACCGTCGGTATCAACGTATAGTCCAAATGCTCATTAGGCTTGTTGTTAAACAAGCGCTCGGATAAGCGTCGACCGGCGGCAATAGCCACAGGCGTCAAATCCACACTGTTTTCGATAATATCGCCGACCGCATAGATGTTCTTAACATTGGTATTCTGGAATTTATCGACTTTGATTTTGCCAATTTCGTTCGTTTCCACACCCGTCACTTGCAGGTTGATATTGTCTGTCGATGGCGCACGACCAATCGCCCAAATCAAACAATCTGTTGTGTCTAAGCTGCCATTTTCGGTACACAAAGTCAGACTGCCATCTTCATTTTTATTGACTTCCGTGAGCGTGGTATTGGTATGCAACTGAATACCGTCTTGCTCCATCTCTATGAGCAATGCCTCTACCACACTGTGGTCAAATGAGCGTAGCGGTGAGTGCTGGCGTACATACAAATGCACCTCAGCGCCCAAACTGTTCAACACACCTGCGATTTCAACAGCGATATATCCAGCTCCTACAATTGCCACGCGTTTTGGCAAATGATTCAACGCAAAAAAGCCGTCAGAATCGATACCGTATTCTGCGCCCTTGATATCTGGCTGAATCGGGTGACCGCCGGTGGCAATCAAAATATGGTCAGCGGTAATCAGCTCACCATTTACTTCTACGGTATTGGTATCGACAAATTTGGCAAAGCCTTTGATCACTTCTACGCCATTTTTGGCCAAGTTATTGTCATAAGAGCGATGAATATTTTCGATATATTGTTGACGGCTCTGCACCAGTTTTTGAAAGTCAAAACCTTTAACATCCACATCAAAGCCATAGTCTGGCCCATTTATGAATCGCCTCGGCAATTTGCGCGCCATACCACATTACCTTTTTGGGAACGCATCCCAAGTTCACACAAGTACCGCCCAGTTGGTTGGCTTCGATAATGGCGCATTTTTTGCCATAGCTCGCCGCACGGTTGATGGAAGCAATGCCACTGCTACCGCCGCCAATGGCGATATAGTCATAATGTTTTGTCATGGTTAAGTCTCTTTATTCAGGAAGTATTGATGCGTATTGGTGCAATTTTGCCGTCTATTATTTTTTAATTCTGTTGTTTTGAACTCTATTGTGATGGGTATCATTATTAATCTTACAAGGTTTTGCTTATGAGGATGTACCAGCTAGCATCAGAATATAAAAGTATTTAGGCAAAAATAGCCTGACATCTAATCATCCTATCTAAACCCAACTGCACTTATCTAAACTTACTTAAACAATGGCACGTCGTCTATAAAATAACAGTCCTGGAATAGAAACCCAGTACCAATCCTGAGGTCACAAACAACGCTTCAAACAAGTACACCATCATTTGGCTAAATAACTCGTCTGAAAAACCAAAATAACCAATCTGTACCATACTAACCATCGCTTTATAAGCGGCGATACCGGGCATCATACAAATGACACTAGGCGAGATAAGTGCTTTGGGTGGCAAGGTATATTTCTTAGAAAAATACACGCCTAAAAAGCTGGCAAGCATCGCCCCAAAAAAGCTGGCAACCACGATATGTACATGCTGATAAACGAGAGCAGTCTTTAATCCGAAGCCAAAAGCAGTCATCAGCAAACAAGGCAGAATATAGCGTTTGGGTACGCTGAACATCAGCGTCCAACCAAGGGTAATAATACATGACAGCACAACAGTTTCAATGAACCACATCTCAAAACCCCCAATGCTGTATGCGAAGTAAAACCAGCGCCATCACGATACCAACGCACGCGGATAAGGTGAGCATATAGGTAAAAACGGCACGCCCAACGCCAATATTGACATAGCCTTTGAGGATATCTGAGAACGAGTTAATCAAAGGAAAGCTGGGCACCAGTAGCAACACGCTAGAGGCAACCGCGATATCGGCATTATTACCAATATCAAAATAGTAAGTCGTCGCCCCAATCAAAGAGGCAATAAAAGCGGTCACAATGACGGTAATAAAGGGATTAAAGTGATGCTTGGACAGATAAATACGGGTGAACATCGCCACCATACCCGCGATAAATGTCACGGCGGTAATCGACCAACTGCCACCATTCAGATACGCAAACGCTGCGCAAGACGCACCAACAAATATGCCCACCAGCCACGTTGGGTATACGGTCTTATCTAACTCATCAAAGGCAAGGGTAGTGCGGTCAATCAAATCGGTACTATCGACGGTGGCTTCGGTTTTATTGATGATTTGCTGGATTTGCACCAATAAATTGACATTGATACTTTGATTGATCGTGTCTCTGGTGGTAGTGATACAGCGCTCGTCACAGATAGTCGTCAGGGTGATGGCGTTAAAATTCAGAGAACATTCAACGCTGTTCATCCCCAACGCAAGCCCCAAGCGTTTGGACAAGTCCACCACCACGGCAGACTCAGCGCCATACTGCATAAGGAGTAAGCCGCAGCGCACGCATAGTCGAGTAATGCGTTGCTGCTTTACATAGCTGATAGAGGTCATGGTGAGACACGCAGGTTGGTATTGATACGCTATTATAAAGGGTCTGGGAGCTGACGCGCAGACATTATCGGATATTATGTTTGATGCTACGATAAATTATAAACTTTTCGACAAAGAGAAAATAGAACGTACGGTAGATGCGCGAGTGATAAATGTGATTCGAGCGTTTATTTAGGTGGAATCTATTGCAGGATGCTCTCTGAGCGGCGATTTTAATTAAAGGAATAAAGTTGTAGGCGTCAAATAAAGGTTGGCTGGGAATTGTGATATCAAACAAGTAATAGACTTTTGTTTTCTATAGTGATAATCTCTTTCTCGATAATTCAGACACATTACTTACATTAAGATTACATATTGATTGAATTTTAGTTACGTTATCAATTATATGTGCTCTCAATTAATGTGTGGCAAGACATGAATTTCGATAGTGGAATGTTAAGTCTATCAATTCATTGCCTTTAGCTTAGTTATTTAACTCAATTGCATCTCTCAACTAGGACGTCTAATGACCAGTTTTCATAACATAAAAAATGCTCTATTGCTTACGACGATTACTACTTTAGTAGGCTGTACTACGATAGCTGATATGTCAGGGTACGATACCAATAGCATGAATGCCGATGCGGCAAAAAATTACTCTCAAGTGGTTTCTAGCGCTAATAGTCAAGGCGCAGTAGATAATACGTCTACCACCGCCATCCGAGTGAAAAGAGTCTTTAATCGTATGAAGCCCTACGCCGTTCGCGCTAATACGACAGGCGTCCCTTTTGATTGGCAGATCACTGTTCTACGTTCACCTGAATTAAATGCTTGGGCAATGCCTGGTGGTAAAATGGCTTTTTACACCGGTATTGTAGAGAAGTTACAGTTAACGGATGCAGAGATCGCTGCGATCATGGGACATGAAATGACCCATGCGTTAGCTGAGCACAGTAAAAAAGATGCTGGGCAAAAAATTCTGACAGGCTTAGCGCTGCAGTTAGGTGGTGCCGAACTACAGGCAAAAACAGGTTTGAGTGATGATGCGTTGGGTTTGATTAGTGACTACGGACTTGATAAGCCGTTTTCTCGTAGTCAAGAATCACAAGCCGATGCGGGTGGTCTACGCTTGATGGCGCAGGCAGGCTACAATCCAGAAGCTGCCGTTGCAGTATGGCAAAAAATGGAAGCCGCCAATGGTCGTAGCAACACCATAGCTACTTTGATGTCTACGCATCCAAACTCTGGGCAGCGTATCGCTAAAATTCAGGCACTCTTACCTGAGGTTACGCCAGTTTATCAAGCGGCGGCTAAAGCACCTGCTAACGCAACTAGTGGGGCAACGACTGGAGTAACGACTGGAGTAACGACTAGAACCATTAAACGTAAATAATTCAGTAAATGCTATCAAATCAGTAAATACTAACAAAAAAGGTAAGTCAAACGACTTGCCTTTTTTTTGCGAAGAAATATCGAAAAGTGGTTGGTTTGGACTTTATCTGACGTCTGGATATTGGGTATTGTACATCCAGCTAGCCTACGCTGGCTAACCAAAACGTCTATTGAACTCAGACTCATTCATAAATAATAGTATGATTACTTCGAAAAGAGAAATTACTGCTGGTATAAATGTCCAACAGAACAATAGATATAAGATACCCCAAAAGACCTGATTTAAATAAAATTTATGTATCCCAAAACCTCCTAAGAATAAAGCTAACAATATTGCCACTTTGCTTTTTCTACTACTGTTTACCCGTACGATAGTAGTATGGTTTTGAGTCGGCAGAGGAGGTGGGACAGTTTTAAACGGTGCAGGTTTAGCAATAGGAAAGCCACAATTAGTACAAGAGGCGCTTTGATTACTAATAGACTCAGAGCATTCAGGGCATTTAATTAAAAACTTCATTTTAGAAGTTGGGAGCCCACAGTTAGTACAAGAGATGCTTTGGTCGCTAATTTTGTGTGTGCATTCAGGACAATCAATAATGGACATATATTTTCCGTTTCTTACAATTTTTGAGTTATAGTTTTAATATCAATTGTTACTTATGCTTTGTTTTCTTCAATTTGAGAATAGACCTAAAAACTTTGTAAAATATAGTGAATCTCTTCTTTAGCTAGAAAGTAAATGATGATGCAGCTAATGATAAACATATTTGTATGATTGAAAAATTCGTAATCGTCAGATTCCCCAACTTCTTTGAGCTCCTTAAGAAGTTTAAGCTCTTTAAGTTCCTCAGATGAAGGTTGAATATTTTTGAACGGTGCAGGTTTAGCAATAGGAAAGCCGCAATTATTACAAGAGGCACTTTGATTACTAATCGACTCAGAGCATTCAGGACATTTAATTAAAAAATTCATTTTAGAAGTTGGGAATCCACAATTAGTACAAGACACGCTTTGGTCGCTAATTTTATGTGTGCATTCAGGACAATTAATAATTGCCATATTTATTCCTGTATTTAGCTAACAGATGGCTTATTCTCATAGTCAAAATTGACTATGTTTGTTCTGTCTAATTCCCTTTTAGGCTCATTTTGATACATTACTTACAAATAACACCGATTTGTATCCACTAATTTCACTCATATAGTTTATCTTGCATACAATTGGCACGCTCAATTGCCTTCCACTGACTATATTCCGGCTCGTCCTTCCCTAGGTAAGCACTGTTTACTTTTATAGCTTGTTCACATATTGCTCGATCATCACTTTTTCTGCGTGCTATATCCCTCTCTTTTTTATCGTCCGCTGCTTTATGAACTACTTTTTCGTTATAAGATTCTTTTGTTTTTATTGGTGTTTCGCGTACTTCATATTCTTTCTCACTACCCGAAGGGGCATTTGATAATAAAACTTCCCTCGGTCTTGCTTCTACTGATATCACCGGCTCTGGCTTGAATTGCTCCAATGTTACCTTTTCAACTACTTCGTTCTTTGGAGCTTCTAGCGTTACTACTTTCTCAACTACTTCATGATGTTCTATGTTTTTTGACACCACTCTTTTGGTTGGACATATGAAGTTAACAATATCTTGATCTGTCCAATCCGGTGTTGGCGTATACCAATCCCCTAGGTCTGCTGATATTAAGGCCTCAAGATTATCTGATGAGGTTTTTCTTATCTTATCGTTTGCGCAGTCAATTTGCATTTCTCCATAAGCATCACTCTCGTTCCCTCTACGTGCATACTTAACATTTTCAATGCCATAAGATGCAAAGTGAGAGATGAGGAAATAGCGTCCATTTTCACCTGAACCAGAAAGTAACATTGGTATCTGTGTTAATGGAGAATCAAATACTGATTCTTGGACTTGTGGTGATTCTTTATCAGGTTCTGACTGCTCTTCATTGTATTGTCTTGCTTTTTCTCTATAGCCATCATAAGCACTTACAAGCCAAAAGCCGATAAGAACTATAATAATGATTAGGAAGATAGTTGCGCCAGAACAGCCACTATTCTTTTGTCTTTGACGACTGCTTGCTAGCAAATTATTGTTATCTATCTGTTCTGAAGGAGTAGGGAAACCACAACTAGGACAAGCAGTACTTTGATCACTAATTCTTTTAGAACATTCAGGACAGTTAATTAAAGCCATTTTTTTCTACTTTATCTTCATGTGTAATATCATCAGCACATTTCTGCAAGGGTAAGTACTACAAAGTTGTTTAAATTGTTGGTAAATAAGATAAAGATTATAACTTATCAGTAATTTTTGAGCAACAAATGTCAAGATTTTATACTTTTTAAAATAGAGTTTTTAAAGTCTATTTTATATATCACCACCAACAAAAAGGCCACCCCTTAAAGAGTGGCCTTTTATCAATTATTCACTAACTTGTATTAGCTGACTTCTTTCATGCCTTGCTCTAGCATCGGCTTTAAGAATATACCCGTGTATGATTCTTTGACTTCCGCCACTTGCTCAGGCGTACCTTCAGCGATGATCATGCCGCCACCTTTACCACCTTCAGGGCCCAGGTCAATCACCCAATCTGCCGTTTTGATGACATCCAAGTTATGCTCGATGACCACGATGGTATTACCTTTATCGCGTAGGGCATGTAGGATATTGAGCAGCTTATCGATATCATGGAAATGCAAACCAGTGGTCGGCTCATCCAAGATATAGAGCGTCTGTCCCGTATCGCGTTTGGCCAGCTCACGCGCCAGTTTGACACGTTGCGCTTCACCGCCTGATAGCGTCGGTGCAGACTGACCTAAACGAATATAGCTAAGACCAACATCCATCAAGGCTTGCAGGCGACGATAAATCGCTGGTATTGCTGAGAAGAATTCAGTGGCATCTTCTACGGTCATATCGAGCACATCAGCGATATTTTTGCCTTTATAGTGAATCTCTAACGTCTCGCGGTTATAGCGCTTGCCTTCACAGGTATCACACGGCACATACATATCCGGTAAGAAATGCATTTCAACCTTGATAAGACCATCACCTTGGCACATCTCACAGCGTCCGCCTTTCACGTTAAAGCTAAAGCGACCCGGTTTGTAACCACGGGCACGCGCTTCTTGCGTCTGAGCAAACATCTCACGTACAGGGGTAAATACACCGGTATACGTCGCTGGGTTTGAGCGCGGCGTACGACCAATTGGGCTTTGATCGATATCGACCATTTTATCCAAATGCTCAAGACCACTAATGCTGTCATGCTTATCCGCGATGAGTGTTGAGGCATTGTTTAACTGAGTCGCTGCCAATGGCATAAGGGTACGGTTGATCAAAGTTGATTTGCCCGAACCTGAGACACCCGTGATACAAGTCATAATACCAATGGGAATGGTCAAATCTACATCATGCAAGTTATTACCTGAGGCACCTTTTAGCTCAATCGTCATCGGAACTTTTTGAGCTTTGGCCTTACCTGTGATTTCAACATCCATCGTCTTGGCTTTATGACGAATGCTTGGAATCTCGATTCTCTTCTTACCAGACATATATTGCCCAGTCAGCGATTCTTTATTGGCCATGATGTCATCGACCGTACCCTGAGCGATAATATGACCGCCATGTACACCTGCACCAATACCGATATCGATGACGTGATCTGCTTGGCGAATGGCATCTTCATCATGCTCAACGACCAGTACGGTATTACCCAAATCACGTAAGCGCGTTAGAGTTTTTAGCAGACGGTCATTGTCGCGCTGATGTAGACCAATCGATGGCTCATCAAGCACATACATCACGCCCATCAGTCCTGCGCCAATTTGGCTAGCCAAGCGAATACGCTGCGCCTCACCGCCTGATAATGTTTCAGCAGAGCGGGCGAGTGATAGATAATCAAGTCCGACACTGACGAGGAAGTTTAAGCGCTCGTTAATCTCTTTAAAGATTTTTTCCGCGACTTCACCTTTATGACCGCCAATCTTGAGCGTTTTATAATAGTCAGCAGCGTCACCGATAGACAGCTTAACGATTTGAGCGATGGTTTGGTCATCGACACGGACATTGCGCGAGATTTCATTGAGACGCGCGCCATCACAGACGTTACAAGTGGTATCAGCCAAGTATTTCGCTAGCTCGTCACGGACGAGATTACTTTGCGTCTTAGCATAACGGCGTTCTAAGTATGGAAGCACCCCTTCAAATGGCACGGTCTTATTGGTTTTACGACCGCGCTCATCAGTAAAATTAAACGTCAGCTTCTCTTTACCAGAACCTTGCATAATCAGGTCTTGCTGTTCTTTTGGCAGATCTTGCCACGGTGCATCCATGTCAATTTTAAAATGATTACAAACGGTCGATAGCAAACCAAAATAGTAGGCATGACGCTTATCCCAACCATTGATCGCCCCTTGATTGAGCGATTTTTCATGATGGGTAATCAGTTTTTCGGCAGAGAAGTACTGACGTTTACCGAGACCATCACAGCTTGGGCACGCACCGTATGGATTGTTAAAACTGAACATACGCGGTTCAAGCTCAGGTACGGCACGATCACAGACAGGGCAAGAGTGCTTAGCTGACATGACTTGATGTCATCGCCGCCTTCTTTTGGATTGCCATCCATAAAGTGTACGTCGTCACCAGCCCTTGACCCAAACGCAGAGCGGTTTCTAAGCTCTCAGCAACACGGTTGCCCAAGTCATCACGAACTTTAAAGCGATCGACCACCACTTCGATGGTATGTTTTTCTTCTTATCCAACGTCGGTAGCTCATCGGTATCATAGACATCACCGTCGACGCGCACACGGACAAAACCTTGTCCAATCAGCTGCTCAAGCAAGACGGTATGCTCACCTTTACGCTCACGAATCACAGGTGCCAAGATCATAATCTTAGTATCATCTGGCAAGGCCATGACTTGATCGACCATTTCAGTGACCGACTGCGCGACCATTGGTTCACCATGCTCTGGGCAAAAGGGCGTACCAATGCGCGCATAGAGTAGACGAAGATAGTCATAAATCTCAGTAATCGTCCCGACGGTAGAGCGCGGGTTATGGTTGGTTGATTTCTGCTCGATAGCAATCGCTGGCGATAAGCCTTCGATACTATCGACGTCAGGTTTTTCCATCTGTGAGAGGAATTGACGCGCATACGCCGATAAGCTCTCGACATAACGACGTTGCCCTTCGGCATACAGCGTATCGAATGCCAA